>NZ_CM174430.1:4800000-7099297 GCF_057835695.1 Paenibacillus sp. GL_099_B | reverse complement strand
AGACTGTCACTCCTTTTACATGTTCCAAGTGTGGCTTAAGCCATGATGCAGTGTCGAAATACGAGATATATTGTTGAATTTATCCCCAAACCCCCGCAGGTCGAAAACAAAAAAAGAATGAACAACGGAAAATTGTTCACAACTTTATCCACAGGCTGTTGATAATATTATGGGTCAGATCACATATTCACATCCAAAAGTAATACAATCATAGCAAAAGAAGCCCGGCATTTCAATGTATCACGTGATTTTATCCACAAATTCAATAACTTGTGTATAATTTTTAATCACAACACAATATATTGTTTATAAATTGTTTAACTTTCGACAAGATGACCCAAAAACCCAAATTATTTTATACACAGGTTATTCGTCAAATGATGCTGAATTGTGTGTAAAAGTATTCTCAGTTTGTGAATAACCTCTCTGTGGATAACCGTAAAGTGAAAATTGCCGTTTTGGGGATTTACAGGAGAGTAACTCTTCATGCCCGTTTTCCTTTTTCGAAGAAAGGAATTGGAGAAACGACAAAATGAAAGACTTGGGAGATCAAGGAGAGGCCTGTTGAACGGAAGGAGCGTTTACTGATTTGTATGAACTGAACGTAGAATTTATTCCTAAAAGAGGTAGGATGGATATGCGCACAAACCTTGGAGATGGATGTGACTTCATTGCAGCAGATTTGTTTTATGCCAAAAAAGAGGTTGTTCCTTAAGACCGGAATGGTGGTCTAAGAGAACAACCTCTTTTTGGTGGTTATAAAAGAATGTTTTACTTGATATGAGCGGAAAATTTACGTTGGAATTCCGCGATGTCTGCATATTCTTCTTCCAATTTTCGCGAAATGCGAATAAAGATGGGGAGCAGCTCCTGATAGATCGATGCGTGTTCTTTGATAGGGGTATGCTTGTGTGTTGTACCTACCATAGATGAAACGGCATGAAGCGACTGAATTCGCCCTGTAGCATAAAGACCGAGCACGACGGCCCCCAGACAGGAACTTTCGAAGCTCTCGGGCACAATGACTTCCTGATTGAATATATCGGACATCATCTGACGCCAGAGCGGGGAACGAGCGAAACCACCCGTTGCCTGAATGGAGGTAGGTTGTCCGATCTGTTCTTCCATGGCCAGCAGTACTGTATATAGGTTGAAAATAACCCCTTCCAAAACGGAACGGATCATATGCTCTTTCTGGTGATGAAGGGTCAAACCAAAGAAGGAACCTCGGGCGTCCGGATTCCATAAAGGGGCGCGTTCCCCTGAAAGGTACGGATGGAATAGAAGCCCTTCCGAACCGGGGCTGACGCGTTCAGCAATCTTGGTGAGTACATCATAGGAATTGATGCCGAGCCGTTTGGCTGTTTCCACTTCGGAGGCAGCGAATTCGTCCCTTACCCAGCGGAAAAGCATGCCACCGTTATTCACAGGTCCGCCGATAACCCAAAGATTCTCGGTGAGGGCATAACAGAAGGTTCTATCTTTTGGATCGGTAACAGGACGGTCAACGACGGTGCGAATCGCGCCGCTGGTGCCGATCGTTGCTGCAACAACGCCAGGCTCAATGGCGTTTACACCCAGATTGGACAATACCCCGTCACTTGCACCGATGACGAAGGGAGTAGAGGGGGAGAGAGCCATTTTTTCAGCCCATGTACGATCCATTCCCTCTATAATATGTGTGGTCGGGACGAGCTGCGATAGATGGTCAGGTGTAATGCCTGCAACTTCAAGGGCTTCTTCATCCCATTCCAGTTGTTCCAGATTGAGCAGGCCGGTACAGGAGGCGATGGAGTGATCCACAACATATTGACCGAACAGACGGAAGAACAAATATTCTTTAATAGAGATAAATTTGGCCGTACGTTGAAAAAGTTCAGGTTCGTCATGGCGTAGCCACATTAATTTGGTCAGTGGCGACATGGGGTGAATCGGTGTACCTGTTCGCAAATAGATACGATGTCCCAGTCCATTCTCTTGCAGTCTGGCAGCCCAGGCAGCACTCCGGTTGTCAGCCCAAGTGATGCAGCGGGTGAGAGGGATCCCATCTTGTCCCATCGCAATGACACTGTGCATGGCAGAGCTGCAGGACACGAACATAATTTGTTCCGCAGCTACGCCGCTTTGATCCATCACGCCGCGTACGGAGCGAAGGGCAGCTTGCACAATTTGTTCTGGATCCTGCTCAGCGACATCCGGAGCTGGGGTGTATAAAGGATATTCCTGAGTTGACGTGCTTACAACTTCACCCTGTTCCGTAAATAGTACGGATTTGGTACTGGTTGTACCGATATCCATACCAATCATATAGTTGTTCATTTTACATAAACCTTCTTTCTTTTAAACCCGCAAAATTAAAACTCTAATTATTTGAATTTATTTTCTTCTTCTATATAGATATTCAATTTATACGACTGTACTCAGCAGCAAAATAAAGATCAGTCCCACGACAGATAGTAGTGTTTCCATAACGGTCCACGTCTTCAGGGTCTGCGAGACGCTCATATTGAAGAATTCTTTGATCATCCAGAAGCCTGCGTCGTTCACGTGGGAAAGCACAAGTGAACCTGCACCGGTAGCGAGTACAACCAGCTCAATATTGGCACCTGGCGTTAGTGCAAGAACCGGAGCTACAATACCAGCTGCTGTCGTCATGGCCACAGTCGCTGAACCGGTAGCAACCCGAATGAGTGCAGCTACAAGCCAGGCGAACAGGATCACGTTAATATTGGCATGTGTGGCGACCTCAGCAATGGCATTACCTACGCCACTATTGATCAACACCTGTTTGAACGCACCGCCTCCACCAATAATGAGAATGATGGTCGCCGTAGGCGCCAGACATTCACTGGTGAAGCGGGAGATGTCATGCTTGTTGAACCCTCGTGAGAATCCGAGTGAAAAGAGGGCGAACACGACGGAGATCAGCAGGGCTATAATTTCATGGCCAATAAATTCACAGAAAACAGTAAATCCGCTTGTGGCGTCCGGGTCTACGATATTGGCGATGGAGCCAATAAGCATCAAAATGACCGGCAGCAAGATGGTAAACAGGGTTATTCCGAAACCTGGCAAGTTGTTACTTTTTTTCGTAGCGAATTGTTCAGCCAGCTCTGCAGGCGGTTCGGTATGTATTCTTTTACCGATAAATTTACCAAACAGAGGTCCAGCGATAATAGCAGTAGGGATACCTACAATAAGGGAGTACAAGATCGTTTTACCCAAATCGGCGCTGAACGCTTCGATGGCAATCATGGGAGCCGGGTGAGGTGGAACCAGACCATGTACAGTAGAGAGACCTGCCAAAATCGGAATACCGATTTGCAGCAGCGACATATTGGTTTTACGTGCAACGGTGAAAATGATCGGAATCAGCAGAATAACGCCGACTTCGAAGAAAACAGGAATACCAACGATAAAACCAACAATCATCATCGCCCAGTGCACACGTTTTACACCGAAACGATCTACAAGTGTGGTAGCAATACGCTCGGCTCCGCCGGATTCAGCCATCATCTTACCAAGCATGGTACCAAGACCGATGACGATGGCAATCGTTCCGAGTGTGCCGCCAAGTCCTCCCGTAATGGAAGTAATTACGTCCGCGGGTTTCATGCCTGTAAGTAAACCAAGCATTAATGCAGATATTAAAAGGGTAATGAAAGGATTCCATTTATATTTGGAGATCAACACGATCAGAAAGACAATCGCAATTAATGTCCAAACCAATAACGTTGCATTATGGGATAGCCCAAAAAGAGTGCTCATGAGGTATGCTCCTTTTTTTTCTGATATATAACGCTTACAACAGATCCATGATCAAGCGGAGGGAAGACACTATATGATTCATGAAGCGAGGGCGGCTTAATCCCTCTTAATATGCCCCAAAAAAATGAAACAAATCGCATTTTGTATACTTGTCGACAAGTTGGAGGGCAATCATTCACAACGGATATGATTGCGAACCCCTGCATAGATATTCCATAAAGTGACGAATGGAATTTCATTACATGTCATTAGGAATCAAAGCTTTCGTGCAGCGTCTTGCCTGAATCCTGGAAATACGTGCGGACTCCAGATTGAATGCGTGTTTTATCACCCGATTCAAGAGCCTCAATCAGCAAACGATGTTTACCAATTACAGCGCTTACTTTCTGTTCGCCCTGAATAAAGACCCTGCGGGTGGTGAGTAGCATAACCGTCATGACAACATAACGAATGCTCCTCCATAGATGTAAAATACGGGAATGCTGGGCGGCTTCGATAATAGTCTCGTGAAAAGTAAGATCCTGATATGCGAATTCAACCGCGTCTTGGTGGCGTCCAGCCAAGTCCATTTTGTCTATCACATTGCGTAGCTGGGTAATCAATTGATCTGGCACATCCCCCGCAAGCCGCTGCTGCACAAAACTTTCAATCAGGAAACGTACATCGTACAATTCCTCGACATCTTTAATTTTCAATCCAATGACAACGACACCCATACGCTCCAGCCGAATGAGCCCTTCATTCGACAATGTTCTTAGCGCTTCACGTACAGGTGATCGACTGCTGTCAAAATCAGCGGCAATCCGATTTTCTGACAAAATTTCGCCAGGACGAAGAGTTCCGCTAATGATCCGTAGTCTTAATTCGCAGGCAATTGCTTCCCCGCGGGAAGCTCCCTGAAGCCAGGATGAAGGAAACAGCATAATGGCTAACGCTCCTATTATAAGTAATCAGTTCAATACTGATCATAGCACAACTATTTTGCTGATTGAGCGTTTTACACCAATCCTTATGACGAGAATAATGGCAGTATGCTCTGTGCGCGTGCTGAATTTAGGAACGTCATACTGCTTCAAATGGATTTTTCAAAGAGCTAGAGGAATAATTGTCTTCCTTTAAATAAGTCTGGATCTTTACTGTGCTTCCCATAAGTATACTTGTATACAAGATTTGTTTTTTTTATCCTACACCTTTCTCGAAAACTTGTAAACCATAAGAATAAAGCGGATACATTAAATTTAAAGTATGTCATTTTAAAAGCCAAAAAATATTGGTCATCTAATGGATTGCTGCTCCACTGAAGTTCTCCAGAAACGTATGAATGTTAACCGAAAGCAGAGCCAATGAAACAGTCTGTCATCGATAAATATTCCTTATCCACATGTGAATAACTTGAAATGGTAATTAAAGATAGAATTAAGGGGTTTGAGGGGTGTGGATAACCGTGAAAACTGATTTTTGGTGAATGAATTGGAACTTGGGGATAACTTTTGGAGCTTCTAAATGATGCTTTAAGAAGGTTGTAAACAGGAGTACGAATCCATGGCCGTTTAGGTAGGGTGGAATAGGCATTAGAAGGAGGAAGGAGGCAAGAGGCTCGCAGTTGACTTTTCCAGGTGTTCATGGTTAAATATATAAAGGTGTTTTCTGTGAAGATGAAAGTGATTCATCACATAAGTATTTCCTTGTGAGGAGGTGCAATACATTGAGACCTACATTCAAACCGAACGTTAGCAAACGTAAAAAAGTTCATGGTTTCCGGAAAAGAATGAGCACGAGCAACGGACGTAAAGTTCTGGCTGCACGTCGCCTTAAAGGCCGTAAAGTCCTGAGTGCTTAATGCACTGTGAAGACCACCGAGGTGGTCTTTTTTTTCTTAAATAGGTCATTTCAGACTGGATGCTGGTATAGATCAGGTCTGAATTGGCTGCGCAAAAGCATGAGTACACATTTATGTTCAATGAATGAGATGTCCGTTTTTTCGAAAACGTTCCTTATATAATGAAGTTGCCGCCAAGACGGTTTATCGTTATTCAAGAAAGCCTATACTAAATCAGTAATAAGGCCTTCGTCAATAATGTTGGTGGAGAACAGCAAGGAGAAGCGCCGTGTATAAAAGACTGCGTTTACGAAACCGGGCGGACTTTAGCCGCGTATACCGGTATGGGAAATCGTTTGCCAATCATCAGTTTGTGGTGTATGGCTGTCGTCGTAAAGATACAGAACAATTCCGAGTAGGTGTATCCTGTAGCAAGAAAATCGGAAACGCTGTCGTACGCAACCGGATGAGACGCATGATTAAGGAAATTGTACGCCATCATGAGAAAGAGATTGTCACGCAGATGGATCTGATCTTTATCGTCAGAAAAGGTGCATTGGACATGTCCTATAAGGATATGGAAAAAAGCCTGCTGCATGCGATGCGCAAGGGCTCTCTTTTGAAGTCGGGCAAGCGGTAAGCTTCGGTTTATTTGTCCTCCTAATTATGGTATGATTTACGGTGGAATGGAATGGTTAAGAGAGGGGTTATGAAGTGTCGCGATTGAAGACATCAAAGGGGAAGTGGATTCTCCTCATTGCAGTCATTGCAATGGTCACCGTACTAGCCGGGTGTACTCCGCAAGGTGCGGGGGTTACTACGGAAGATCTAAGAAACGGCTCATTCTGGCAAAGCAATGTTATTTATTGGTTCTCACTGGCGCTCGATACATTCGCCAACTGGTTTAACGGTGAATATGGACTGGCCGTCCTTGTGATGGTGTTAATTGTACGGACGTTAATCTTGCCGCTGACAATGAAGCAGGTTCGCAGCTCCAAGGCGATGCAGGCTATTCAGCCGCAGTTGAAAGAAATTCAAGCCAAGTATAAAGATACACCTGAGAAAGTTCAGCAAGAAACAATGAAGTTGTTTCAGGAGAACAAAGTTAATCCGATGGCGGGTTGTTTACCACTTCTGATTCAGATGCCGATTTACATCGCACTTTATAACTCAATTTACGGAAACTCGAGTCTGAGAACGCATGATTTCTTGTGGCTTCAACTCGGATCGCCGGATCACCTGTTTATTTTGCCAGTGCTGGCTGCCATTACAACATTCGTGCAAACGTGGATGATGATGCGCATGAATCCTGCACAGCAAGTTGGACCGATGCAGTTCATGCTGTGGGTTTATCCGATACTGATCTTCGTAATGTCTTATCAGTTCCCGGCTGCATTGCCACTGTACTGGTTCTACAGTAACATCTACACGATCGTGCAAAACTATTTCCTTTACCGGAATAATGATAAAGTCGTGGCTGAGGTCAACGTGAAGCAGACCAGCTCTTCCAAAAATGGAAATGGAGCTAAACGCAAAAACGGTGGCAAGGCAACTGTCTCTGGAAAAGGTTCGAAAGGGGCCAAAAAATCGAAATGACCAAAGTCATTGCGTCAGGAAAAACCGTTGAAGATGCTGTAAACCAAGGATTGGCTGAGCTTGGCGTGAGCCGGGACAAGGTCGAGATACAAGTGTTAGAGCAGCCGTCAAAAGGATTCCTGGGTTTGATCGGGGTTAAGGCCGCTAAAGTGGAAGTGAAACTTCTGCCTGTGCCTGAACCTGTTTTACAACCGATCAAGCCGGCCGCACATATACCTCAGGTTGAAGCAACACTTGAGGGTGTGGCTGCTAAAAATCCCTATGAGGAAGCGGCTGCTTTCTTAAAAGAAGTGGCAGCAGGTATGGGACTGGATGTTGAAGTGCATATCAAAAAACAGCGTGATGGACATATCTTCAATATTGCCGGTGAAGACCTGGGCATGATTATTGGCAGACGTGGACAGACGCTGGATGCCCTTCAATATTTGACGAACATTGTAGCAAATCGTTATTCGGAAAGCTTCGTTCGCATCGTACTCGATGCAGAGAATTTCCGTCAACGTCGACGCAAGACGTTGGAGGATCTGGCTGAACGTTTGGCTGGACAGGCCATTCGCACTGGCAAGGAAGTTGTGCTGGAGCCAATGCCGCCACTCGAACGCAAAGTCATTCATGCGAAATTGCAAAATCACTCGCAGATTAAGACATACAGCAAGGGCGAGGAGCCCAATCGGCGCGTAGTCATTACGACGAAATAACACGAAATTGAAGACGCAATGGCTTCCTGCCCGGTGCAGAAGCCATTGCTTTTTTCGTACAGAAGTACTTTTCCAAAACGGAAGAGCGATTTCATTAAGAGCCATATCAAGATATGAATGATGCGAAAAGAAGCGTTTTGCAACTGAACAACTGAACTATATATTGAAATTAATATGGCGTCCCGAGGGGCGCAATTTTAAAATAGAGCAAGGAGAGATAACGATGATTAGTGATACGATTACAGCGATATCAACAGCGGTCGGAGAAGCGGGTATCGCTGTAATCCGGGTGAGCGGCCCGGATGCGGTGTCGGAGACGGAGAAGATTTTTCGCAGCAAAACCCCACTAACACAGGCAGCATCCCACACGGTTCATTACGGTCATATTATAGATCCGGGGACTGGTGAGAAGATCGAGGAAGTATTGGTTACGGTGATGCGTGCGCCACGTTCTTTCACAACAGAGGATGTCGTGGAGATTAGCGCTCATGGCGGAGTGGTTTCGGTTAAGCGCGTAATGGATCTGTTGTTGCAGCTCGATATTCGTCTCGCTGAACCTGGCGAGTTCACAAAGCGTGCTTTTCTCAATGGACGGATTGATCTATCCCAGGCGGAAGGGGTCATGGATCTCATTCGTTCCAAATCCGATCGGGCGTTCTCCGTTGCACTCAAGCAAGTGGAGGGCAAATTGTCGTCCAAGCTGCGCGAACTAAGATACACGCTGGTGGAGACACTTGCTCACATCGAAGTAAATATCGATTATCCTGAGCATGATGTAGAGTCACTAACCTCTGAATTTATTAAAGAAAAATCCAGTCAGGTGATGACTGAAATCGATAAATTGCTGGTAACAGCAGAGCAAGGAAAGATACTGCGTGAAGGGATCACAACCGCTATCGTAGGCCGGCCAAACGTAGGAAAATCTTCATTACTCAATACGTTGGCACAGGACAACCGGGCAATTGTAACGGACATTCCAGGTACAACGCGTGACGTCATTGAGGAGTTTGTTACGATTAACAATATACCGCTCAAACTGCTCGATACGGCAGGTATTCGGGAAACGATGGATGTCGTGGAAAGAATCGGGGTGGAGCGTTCTCGCTCTGCTGTGAATGAGGCGGATCTGTTATTGATGGTTATCAATGCTGCCGAGCCACTACATCAGGACGAGATTGAATTATTGGAACAAATCCGCGGTAGACAATCAATTATTATTATGAATAAAATGGACTTAGCGCCGCAGGCGGACCGCGAAGTGCTGCTTCGTTATATCCCTGAGGAACGGCTTGTTCCGATGTCGGTGAAAGATGATCTGGGCGTGGACCGATTGGAAGATGCCATCTCGACGTTGTTCTTCAGTGGCAAGCTGGAGTCGGCCGACCTGACCTATGTCAGCAATGTGCGTCATATTGCTTTGCTCAAAAAAGCGAAGCAGTCACTCATTGATGCCTATGAAGCGGCAGAGCAGCTGATTCCTATTGATATGATCCAGATTGATGTTCGTCTGGCATGGGAGCAACTGGGTGAGATTGTGGGCGATACAGCACATGATGCATTGATTGATCAAATTTTCTCTCAATTCTGCCTCGGAAAATAACACCTGACAAACATACCGGCTCTGAAAAGTAGTATGATAATAAAGTCCATCTGTGGGTGGTCAAAGAATCCGCGAATATGTCTGAAGTACCTATAGACTTGATGGCTTAATATAGATCGAAATGCATTCCGTAGAGTGCGGAGCGTGTTTCATCATGATTTTTACAGAAAATAGATCGTTTGCATGAATTTAGGCGTGCGGCGGCAAAAAGGAGGTAAACTGGAATGGCTTTTGATGGCGGAAGTTATGATGTAATCGTCGTAGGGGCAGGACATGCTGGTGTGGAATCGGCACTGGCTGCAGCCCGTATGGGTTCGAAAACACTGATGATTACAATCAATCTGGATATGGTGGCCTTCATGCCTTGTAACCCATCTATTGGGGGGCCGGCAAAAGGGCATGTGGTACGTGAGATTGATGCACTTGGTGGAGAGATGGGACGGAACATCGATAAGACCTTTATTCAGATGCGAATGCTCAACACAGGTAAAGGTCCTGCTGTTCACGCACTTCGTGCTCAGGCGGATAAATTCTCTTACCAACATACGATGAAAGAAACGATGGAGAATGAACGCAACCTGACGATGCGCCAAGGCATGGTTGATCGCCTGCTCGTTGAAGACGGACAGTGCGTAGGTGTGGTTACTCAGACGGGTACAGAGTATCGGGCCAAAGCCGTTGTATTGACAACAGGTACGTATCTGCGCGGTAAAGTAATTATGGGTGAGTTGATGTACGAGAGTGGTCCGAATAATCAGCAGCCTTCCCTTAAGTTATCCGAACATCTGCGTGAGCTTGGTTTCGACCTGGTTCGTTTTAAAACAGGTACACCACCGCGTGTGCATAAGGATACGATTGATTTTAGTAAAACGGAAATTCAGCCGGGTGATGACAAGCCGAAGTTCTTTTCTTATGAAACGGAATCTTCCGATAATGAGCAGCTGCCTTGCTGGTTGACGTATACGTCTGTGGAGACACACCAGATTATTAACGATAATCTCCACCGTGCGCCTATGTTCTCAGGTGTTATTGAAGGTACCGGACCGCGTTATTGCCCATCGATCGAGGATAAAATTGTGCGTTTCAGCGACAAGCCGAAGCATCAGATTTTCCTGGAACCAGAAGGCAAAAACACATCCGAATACTATGTACAAGGTCTGTCTACCAGTCTGCCAGAGGATGTCCAATTGGCAGTGCTTCGTTCCATCCCGGGTATGGAAAAAGTAGAAATGATGCGTAACGGCTACGCTATTGAATATGATGCGATGGTGCCAACACAGCTGTGGCCTTCACTTGAAACGAAACGTCTGCCAGGTCTGTTTACAGCAGGGCAGATTAATGGTACCTCCGGATATGAAGAAGCGGCAGGACAAGGCGTGATGGCCGGTATCAACGCTGCACGTAAAGTACAGGATAAAGAGCCTGTCGTACTGGATCGCTCCCAAGGGTACATTGGTGTACTGATTGATGATCTCGTAACCAAAGGTACGAATGAACCTTATCGTCTGCTGACTTCCCGTGCAGAATACCGTTTGTTGCTTCGTCATGATAATGCCGATATGCGTTTGACGGAAATGGGCCACGATATTGGGTTGATTCCTGATGAGCGTTACGCTAAATTCCTGGACAAAAAGGCAAAAGTTGAACAGGAAGTGGCTCGTCTGAAGGCAGCTAAAGTTCGCCCTGTCGAAGTAAATTCGAAGCTGGAAGAGATCGGTTCCACACCGATTCAGGATGGCAGCACACTTCTTACATTGATGCGCCGCCCAGAGATCGGGTATGACTGGATTGAGCAGATCTCACCTTCTGAGGTGGAACTGACTGCTGACATGAAAGAGCAAGTTGAAATTCAAATTAAATATGCGGGTTATATTGAGAAACAATTGATCCACGTGGAACGTTTGCAAAAAATGGAGAAGAAAAAAATTCCGGACACGATTATATATGACGAAATTCATGGCCTTGCGATGGAAGCAAAGCAGAAGCTCGCTAAGATTCGTCCAATCTCTATAGGACAGGCGTCCCGTATTGCCGGGGTTACTCCTGCGGATATCTCCATTCTGCTGGTTTACCTGGAGCATTATAACCGTGTAACCGCAGCAAGGGGACAATAATGGACGATATTCAACAGCAGCTACAACGGCGCCTGAAGAAACATGGACTGGAGCTAGATGAACGCCAGTTGGAGCAATTCGAGTTGTATTTTCAGGAGCTGGTAGCTTGGAATGAAAAGATGAATTTAACCGGGATTACCGAACGTGAACAAGTATATACAAAGCATTTCTATGATTCGGTATCGCTAGCGTTTTATACAGATATGTCTAAGGTAAACAAACTCGCAGATATTGGTTCAGGGGCAGGATTCCCAGGACTACCTCTTAAAATTTGTTTTCCGCATATTAAGCTGACGATCATTGACTCGCTAAATAAACGTATTGGCTTTCTGCAGCATCTTGTAGATACGATCGGCTTGACCGATGTAGAATTGATTCATGGTCGTGCGGAGGAACTTGGACGCAAAGAAGGATATCGTGACAGCTACGACCTCGTCACTGCGCGTGCAGTTGCTAAGCTAGCGGTGCTTAACGAATTCTGTCTGCCATTTGTTCGCAAAAGTGGATTATTCGCTGCAATGAAGGGCGGAGACCCACGCGAAGAAATGAAGGAAGCTGAATTCAGCTTTAACCAGCTGAAAGGACGTGTAAAAGCAGTTCATCCGTTCCAGCTGCCTGTTGAAGAATCGGCACGTCATATCATTCTGATTCAGAAGTTTGATAAGACACCATTTAAATATCCACGTAAACCAGGAACACCACTAAAAACACCTTTGGTATAATTCTTGGCACAACATCGTGTGTATTAAAAAGTTAAAATGATCATTCTTCGTTTATTTAATGAAGAACTTTGAATAAGAGTAAAGAGGATGTTTCACGTGAAACATCCTCTTTTTGTTTTTTGATTTTTTATCTAGGTATAGATAGCATCTATATTCCGATTACATAGAGCAGAGAAAAATGAAATCGATAATATTTATTTTGGCATAGAAGTTTTCTTGATGAATACCTATTTTCTTGTTCAAGCTATACTCGAATGAATGGTGCACTGCCCTCGGGGTAAAGGGAGAGTAATGGAATAGAAGACATGCAAGGAAGAGGTTTTTCTGCCACCAAGGCTATCTTGGAGAAATCCATTTTTACCTGGCATTAAACGAGTACACAACGTAGCTACTATGAGCAGGTCCTTTCTACAGAGTTCCTCCATATCTTATTATGTACAAGCAGTCGTATCGCTAATGTTCATGAAGAAAAAGCAGGAAAAATAGAAGAGTTTAAAGAATAGGTAAACATAGGATTATGGAAGAAAAGATGATAGAATAGAAGTATCCGGTCCTGGATTACAGAGATCATAGATTATATGTATAGATAGATTTTTGAGCATTATTGTATAGGTTACAGAAATCGTCATGGAAGGCAAAACTTATTCAAAGAACGACAGTATTTGGAAGGGTCGCATATTGAATAAGAAGCACCTGCAACTCTGCGGGAGCTATTACGAAACTAGGTGGTAATATACGGAATGAAAGAACAATTTTCGAAGTTGTTTGGTTTGGCGGAGCGCAATAACGGAGATGAGATTAAACAAATTCCGGTCAATGAAATTGTGAGCAGCCCATATCAACCCCGTACTATTTTTGATGATGATAAAATTGATGAGTTGTTGCAGACGATCAAGACACATGGAGTAATACAACCGATTGTCGTCCGCGTACGAAATGGATCATATGAGATTATCGCCGGGGAACGTCGCTGGCGTGCAGTTCGAAAACTTGGTTTGGATCATATCCCGGCCATTGTACGTGAATTTAACGACTCTCAGGCAGCGTCCATCGCATTGATCGAGAACCTGCAGCGTGAGGGACTCACTTCCATTGAAGAGGCTGTTGCTTATCAGAAATTGATTGACCTGCACCAACTTACACAGGAAAGTCTTGCGCAGCGATTAGGCAAAAGCCAGTCGACGATCGCCAACAAAATCCGGTTGTTACAGCTTCCGGAGGGCATTAAAACAGCGCTGATGGAACGTAAGATTTCGGAGCGTCATGCCAGAGCTTTGCTTTCTTTGGATACGGAAGAGTTGCAAATGAAATTGCTCGGCGAGATTATTGATAAAGAGTTGAATGTAAAACAAACGGAAGCACGGGTTGCTTTTTACAAGGAATCCTCGAAGATCAAAAAATCCAAACGTGTCTCATTCACGAAGGACGTTAGACTTGCACTTAATACGATTCGTCAATCCATTGATATGGTATCGGGCTCCGGTCTAGACATCAAAACCAAGGAAGCGGACCATGAGGACCATTACGAGATCGTTATCCATATCCCGAAACGCAAATAATTGAAGCTTAAGGCGGCAATGGGCCGCTTTTTCTGTCTATAAAGTTGAGAGTGGCATGAACAGCGTAGAATAGCACCATGAAGAAACGGTAGTTGATGTTTGTGTGGATGATAGCCACCTGCTTTTTGTTAACTGTAGCTCACAACCTACAAGAAAAGACTCCTATTTTATTTGAGGTGAAGTAATTGTCTAAGATTATGGCCGTAGCAAATCAAAAGGGCGGTGTGGGGAAAACGACGACATCTGTTAACTTGGGTGCAGGACTGGCTTCGCTCGGGAAAAGGGTACTGCTTGTCGATATTGACCCCCAGGGGAATACAACCAGCGGAGTCGGGATCAACAAAGCAGATGTGGCCAATTGTATATATGATGTCATCATTAATGAAGTTCCCCCTCAGGAAGCGATTGTGGAAACTCAGATTGAAGGCCTTCATATCATACCTGCAACGATTCAGCTTGCCGGAGCCGAGATTGAACTGGTATCGACGATATCACGTGAAGTCCGCCTGAAAAAATCACTCGCCATGGTGAAAAAAAACTATGATTACATACTGATCGATTGTCCACCTTCCCTAGGCATGTTAACGATCAATTCGTTGACAGCTTCCGATTCGGTGATCATTCCGATTCAGTGTGAGTATTATGCGCTCGAAGGGTTGAGCCAATTGCTCAACACGGTTCGTTTGGTGCAGAAACATCTGAATACATCCCTGCAAATTGAAGGGGTATTGCTGACGATGTTTGACGCTCGTACGAATCTGGGCATTCAAGTGATTGAAGAAGTGAAGAAGTATTTTCAACAAAAGGTGTATCAGACCATTATTCCGCGCAATGTGCGGCTTAGTGAGGCACCTTCTCATGGTCAGTCTATCATTACGTATGATCCTCGATCCCGAGGGGCTGAAGTTTATTTAGAGCTCGCAAAGGAAGTGATTTCTTATGAGTAAGCGGCTTGGAAAAGGTCTTGATGCCCTCATTCCTTCGCTTTCAATTAATGACGATGATAAAGTCGTAGAAATCCCGATTAGTCAACTGCGGGCAAACCCTTACCAACCTCGTAAAGTATTTGATGAGGATGCAATACATGAACTCGCTGAATCAATTCGTCAACATGGTGTTATACAACCTATTATTGTACGTCCTGTTTTAAGAGGTTATGAGATCATTGCTGGTGAACGGCGTTTCAGAGCTTCCCAATATTGCGGTAATGCCACTGTGCCTGCCGTAGTTCGTAATTTCAGTGATCAGCAGGTTATGGAGATTGCTTTAATTGAGAACCTGCAGCGGGAGAATCTGAATGCGATGGAGGTTGCAGTTGCTTATCAGGGGCTGATGGACCAATTCGGATTAACCCAAGAAGAACTCTCCTTAAAAGTGGGTAAATCACGTTCTCACATCGCTAACTTCCTGCGTTTGTTATCATTGCCGGAAGAAGTGAAGGATCATGTTTCACGTGGAACATTGTCAATGGGGCATGCACGTGCTATCGTCGGTGTTAAAGATGAAAGCATTGTGAAGCAGTTGGCAAAACAAACCATTGATCAGCAATGGAGTGTACGTGAACTGGAAGAGGCTGTTCAACAATTGGATCGTTCCAAAACGGGTGAAGCGAAAGCAAAATCCAAGTTGAAGAAAAAAGATCCATTTATTGATACATTGGAAGAATCTTTACGTGAACGGTTCAAAACAACGGTGAAAATTAAGCATAACAAAGATAAAGGCAAAATTGAGCTCAACTACTACAGCAAACAAGATCTGGAGCGACTGTTGGAACTGTTGCAATAATAGTCATGATTCCATGATCGATGAACAACATGCGGGGCTTTTTCATGTGATGACATATCGCCTCTGTACCATGGAGAAACGATATGTCATTGTTTGTTTCTAGGGAATCTATCAAAACGAACGATCAATTAGGGACAGAGGTGGTCATGAGGTGGAGGGAGTTATCTATCTGGATCATGCAGCGACATCTTGGCCTAAGCCACCTGCTGTCGGGGAAGCCATGATGAAGGCTCTGGATGTGGCAGGGGCGAACCCAGGCAGAGGCAGTCATCGAATGGCTGTACAGGCGAGCCGAGTTTTATTTGGTGCTAGAAAAGCGATATCCACTCTTTTGGGTGTTCGTAATGCCAATGATATTGCTCTAGGTTCTAATACCACAGAAGCTTTGAATCTAGCTATTCAAGGGTGGTTAAGAGAAGGCGATCACGTCATTGCTACGATGGCTGAACATAATTCAGTAAGACGGCCCCTGGAGTACATGCGCAGATCTCGTAATGTAGAGGTTGATTATGTGCCTGTTAATGCAGCCGGGGAGATCGATCTGGTCCAATTCGCACGGTTGTTTCGTTCCAATACAAGATTGGTTGTCTGCACGCATAGTTCGAACCTGCTGGGGAGTATTCTGCCCATTGGAGAAATTGCACTGATGTGTCAAAAACACCAGGTGA
Source organism: Paenibacillus sp. GL_099_B (assembly GCF_057835695.1). NCBI lineage: Bacteria > Bacillati > Bacillota > Bacilli > Caryophanales > Paenibacillaceae > Paenibacillus > Paenibacillus sp. GL_099_B. The sequence continues at coordinate 7,082,968 of NZ_CM174430.1, read as the reverse complement.
CTTTGCTTGTTGACGCTGCTCAAAGTGCTGGAATTATCCCTGTGGATGTGAAGCAGCTTGGCATCGATATGCTTGCCTTTCCAGGGCATAAAGGACTGTTGGGACCGCAGGGAACGGGTGGGCTGTACATCGCTCCTGAGCTGGATGTGCAACCATTGCTTCACGGAGGGACAGGAAGCCAATCCGAGGCGATTGAGCAGCCACTTGTTCGTCCTGATCGCTATGAGGCGGGTACGCCGAATACCGTGGGTATAGCAGGTCTGGCAGCCGGAGTGCAGCATGTGCTTGAACTTACGCCTGAATTCATATATAAACAGGAGTGGGATTTGACTCAGCACATGATGGATGGGTTATCATCAGTACATGGGATTCGAATGCTCGGTCCTGAAATTGGACAGCCGCGTACCGGATTGTTATCCTTTACTGTTGAAGGATATGATTCGGCTCAACTCGCTTTTCAATTAGACCGGAATTATGGTATCGCTGTGCGTTCAGGTTTTCATTGCACACCACTTGCCCATGAGTCGGCTGGCACAACGGCAAGTGGGGCTGTCAGAGCGAGCGTGGGGTATAGTACATCAAAAGAAGATGTCGATGCGTTGATTGAAGCAGTTATCGAATTAACAGCATCAAGATCTGTATGAATCAGCCCTAATAAAACATGAATTTCAATCGCTTGAATAAGCAAAAAGCAAAAGAGGCAAGAAGCCAAAACGAGTGATTAACCATATGGGTTATCTGGTGAATAATAAGGGTAAGCTTGAGGGTCACATTAGTGCGTTGGATGGCTTTACTTGGCTGAATGGATCGAAGATGTGGAGTACGTTTGAAGCTACAAACGTTAACCTGAACAAACCAACAGAGGGGTAGTTGCACTACATGGCTGAATTAAATGAGCTGATTCTGGAACAGCTGATATGGATTATTGGCGGCATGGCATTACTTTTGGTGATTTTGCTTATCATAAGTATTGCTCAAGGCGCAAAGCTACGGAAGTTTAAAGGGAAATATGAGGCCATGATGGCTGGCAGTGGAGTGGAAGATCTGGAGTCGCTGTTAATCAATCTGAAAATTCAGATGGACAGCATTGAGGATGAGCATACACTGCAAACGGATCAGTTACAGGCTGTCATGCAGAAGCTGACCCGCATCCAGGGTAAAGTGGGCGTGAAACGGTACAACGCTTATGGGGAGCTTGGCAGTGATCTGAGTTTCTCCATGGCGATGGTTAACGATAGCCAGGACGGTATGGTACTCACGGGTATCTATAATCGAGACGGTTCCTATGTATATGCTAAACCTCTTAAAGGGGGAGAGTCCACGTATACTCTTTCCCCTGAGGAAAAGGAAGCCATTACTCTGGCACAGCAAGCAGAGTAGAACGGGTATGCCATTCTCGAATGGCGGAGTATAGACTGCTGGATATAATCTCGGACATGCGCATGACCAGACTGAGGCGTGTGTTCTGCAAAACAAAGTATTCCATAAAGCCGCCGACGTTAACGATACCTGTAAGATGGATATCGCCGACCGGCGGTAATTCTTTATTTACACCCGCTCCTGGTTTGAGCGGTCCATTCACGACCTGGATACATCCAACACTCGAAGACTGTCCGAGACAGGCATCAATGCCGATCACATAAGGGTTGTGATGTGTGTTGTGTATTTTGTGAAGGGTGTCCTGCAGGTTCATTGCATGTACGGGTTCATCCAATGTGCCATAGAGATGGAATAGAGGGCTGTCCCACTTGGCAAGCGACGAGCCGACGAGCGGGCCAAGGCAGTCCCCGGTAGAGCGATCTGTACCGATACAGACGACAACTACATTTTGCAAAGAATGGGCTTTATAGAGATGAAACATTAAACGATGAATGATGGCTGAGTGAATGCCTGGATCTGTGTGTGGGATTTTCAAACTGGTCATGTCTTGAGATGAGAAGGAATGCGAAATGGGATTCATAGGATCTATCCTTTCCCTTGGAATAGTAGTAACAGTATATGGAAGGATAGAACGTTTTATACTTCGTGGGGACAAGCTTTTTCAAAGGGATGAATGTATCGCGAAAGGAGCCGGACATGGACGAGTGGATAGATGATTGGATGCTGATTGCTTTTGATTCCACCCAGCAGGCGCTGCGGGCAGAAATGCTGCTGGAGTTTGCCGAGATTGAGATCGACTTATTTCCTACCCCAAAAGAGATCACAGCGGGCTGTGCTCTATGCATTCAGTTTCCCAAAGAAGATCTGGAGAGAGTGAAACAGATCATTCGTAACGAATTTGTGGAAATCCGTGGCCTCTATTTCAAAACCGCTGACAGCTATGATAACATACCCATGTAGAGGAGGTTTGATCTATGTTGCCATTTAAGTTTGCTGAGGAGCCGAGTGCTCCAGAGACGACTATAAAGGGAGCTATCCGCTGGACAGACCAATTATGGGATAAAGTCGCTGATGCAGATATGTGGTTTAATATTCTGTTCAGTTCAATCCGTATCATTATTATTTTCATTATTACGCGTATTGTGATCAAGATTGTATCACGTATTATAGATCGCACGATGGCACGTAAGCAGGAAGGCAAGATTCGCGTCAACCCGCGGAGATTTATAACGGTTGGAGAGTTGATGAAAAATGCGACCTCCATAACATGTAATTTCATTATGATTCTGTTACTGTTATCTGAGATCAACGTGAAAGTCGGACCATTGTTAGCGAGTGCGGGAGTACTTGGACTGGCTATCGGTTTCGGTGCTCAGGGATTGGTGAAGGATGTTATTACCGGTTTCTTCATTATATTGGAGGATCAATTCGCAGTAGGCGATGTTATTCAAACAGGTTCCTATAAAGGAACGGTTGAGGTCATTGGCCTGAGAACGACCAAGCTGGTTAGCTGGCAGGGTGAGGTGCACATTATTCCAAATGGTACGATTGCAAGTGTAACTAATTACTCGATGTCGAATTCCCTTGCAGTTGTGGATATTCCGATGAAGGGTGAACAGACCCTGGACGAGTCAGTGCACTTGGTGAAACGAGCTTTGACTGGAATTGAGGATCGCGATCTGAACATCGTTAAAGTACCTGACGTGCTTGGTATCCAGTCGATGTCTACCTCGGAATATGTGGTTCGCATTGTTGCTGAGTGCCTGCCGAACTCCAGAGCATCTGTAGAGCGTCAAATTCAGAGTGATGTAAAGAAAACACTGGAGTATCATGAGATGAGCAATCAAGCAGCATTAGAGCAAGCAGCAGCTCAGGAGAAGGATGAGGGGGATGGCATAGGTGGAGCGTAAAAGTTTCCAGCTTGGGGACATTGTACAGATGAAGAAGCAGCATCCATGTGGCAGCAATGAGATGGAGATTATACGGATGGGCATGGATATTCGCATCAAGTGTGTAGGATGTAAACACAGCGTTTTAATTCCCAGAGCGAAATTCGAGAAAAACATGAAAAAGGTACTCCGTTCAACAGAGGATTCGGCTGAATCCTAATGAAATAATGCGGTTAATGTTTACTCTTTTCGCGCTCCATAATAACGTTTACATGCGGGCATAGCTCAGGTATTGCGTTCTGTAAATGATCATGCTATAATCATTATTGCTGCGGAAAGGTACCCAAGAGGCCCAAGGGGGCTGACTCGAAATCAGTTAGGCGTGTCACAGCGTGCGTGGGTTCGAATCCCACCCTTTCCGCCACTAATAGATATTGCTTTGTAATTGTAATTGAATAATTTACTCAACGTGTGTTGAGCTCTATACATGCAAGAAGACCTTCCAGATGGAAGGTCTTTTTATTTCCAATTTTGTTGTCTGATAATCATTTGTAATTAAAAAAACAAAGAGCCCCTAAGGGCTCTTCATTCGGCGATGCATTCGGTTTGTTAGGAAACAATCGGTCGTAACGATCAGAAACTTGGTGTACTGCAAGTAGCAATACTCGTGCTTCAGACAAAGGCCTTACACACAACCATCTTGCTTCTTAAATTACGTGATGAATCTCCAACAGTGAATGTTCGGCTTCGTTGTCCAACGGAACCACACCTCTCTCGTGCATCGCCTGATTGTATTATGTGCATTAGTACGTTTTATATACAGCAGTCTGAAAAAAATCTTTACGATTAGTGGACGCGGGCTTTGGTCAGCTTCTTCCACTTGCGATTCTGATTGCTTGTTTCAGGGAAAGCTTCACCCTTTTGGAGGGTTACCCGTTTCGGATTGTTAATCTCCGTATGAAAGCTCTTCTCACCAACCTCGGTGTACTCGCCATCGTTTGGAGCTTTGTCTCCTGGTTCAAACTCGGTTTTTTCACCCATGATAAAACCTCCTTGGCATAATGGATTTCAATGTTGCTTCTGTAGTGTGCTCCATTGGAGTTATGATCATGTGTAATAAGAAGAGGGAACGTTTGCTTGCATTGAGACGTCATTTTTGTTATATTAATATAGTTCGAGTTTGTGCTCGTTCCTTGCTCTCAACCTAGATTGAGGGCCAGAGTCCATAAGGAGGTGAAAATTATGCGCAAATATGAAGTGATGTACATTATTCGTCCTGATGTTGAGCAAGAAGTTGTTCAAGCTACAGTCGATAAATTCCAAGGCATCATCTCCAACGGCGGTGGTGAAGTTACAGCTCACGACGTTATGGGTAAACGCCGTCTTGCGTATGAGATCAAGAAATTCCGTGATGGTGTTTATGTTTTGGTACACTTCACTGCTGAACCAGCAGTAGTTACTGAACTTGAGCGTCTCATGAAGATTTCTGACGAAGTAATTCGTTATCTCATTACAAACGACGTTAAGTCTGCTTAAGACAACTCGTGATCAACGCACCAATACGCTCTGAAGGAGGGGATTACATTGTTGAACCGTGTCATTCTGATCGGCCGGTTAACCCGGGATCCTGAGTTGCGTTATACTCCAGCTGGAGTAGCAGTTACGCAGTTTACTTTGGCAGTGGACAGACCGTTTACAAGCCAAGGTGGAGAAAAGGAAGCGGATTTCATTCCGGTCGTAACCTGGAGACAGCTTGCTGAGACTTGTGCAAACTATTTGCGCAAAGGACGCCTAGCTGCAGTCGAAGGACGCATTCAAGTACGGAATTACGAGAATAACGAAGGAAAACGTGTATACGTGACCGAAGTCATTGCCGATAACGTCCGTTTCTTGGAGTCAGCTAACCGTGATAATAACGGTGGCGGCGGTGGGCAACCGATGCGTGAAGAGCCTTCTTACGGAGGCGGCGGGCGCGCGAACAATAATAATAATTCGCGTAGCAACAATCAGGATCCTTTTTCCGATGACGGAAAACCGATTGATATATCGGATGATGATTTGCCATTTTAACGTGAGCCGATACTCTAATGAGATATGGGTTACATGATAGGAAAGGACTGAAAAGCATGGGCTTCAAGCAAAGAGAAGGCGGAGACAACGATAAAAGACCGGCACGTCGTGGCGGCCGTAATAAACGTCGTAAAGTGTGCTTCTTCACAGCTAACAAAATTACTCACATCGATTATAAAGATACGGACTTGCTTCGTAAATTTATCAGCGAACGTGGAAAAATTTTGCCACGCCGTGTAACAGGTACTAGCGCTAAATATCAACGCATGCTGACGATTGCCATCAAACGCTCCCGTCAAATCGCATTACTGCCATACACAACTGAGTAGTCTTACTCAGCATGGATACAAAGCAGTCGGCTTATAGCCGGCTGCTTTTTTGCATCTAAAAATACATTAATGGTGTGCTCTCCTGGTAGTTGGATCTAGTAAGGAGTTGCGACGATAGAAGCAATTAAGGCGTAAATGATTTATAATAGAGTCTAATATATTGCTGATATCAGATAGCGTGAGTATGAACGAATATAGATTCCACCATCAGGAGAGAGCATGAATACATCTAAACGTAAAGTAAAACAGAGACGCAAGAGTAGTCTGCGATTTTGGATCGTAGCTACGTTGTTGCTTTCCATTATATATGTGTGGTTACAGCAAAAAGGAGACACCTATGATATATGGCCACGAACCAACGTACAAGAAGCAGTGCCGATTACAGGACTCCACCCGGTCGTAGCGGAAAGTGAGAAGTTGTTGGTTCGAAAGGCGGCTAGACGAGGAATTGAAGTTGTGATTACACATGATTTTCGCAGCATTGATGAACAAGATGCCCTCTATAATCAAGGACGCTCTCTTTCCGGAAATATCGTTACCAACGCCAAAGGGGGAGAGTCCTATCACAACTATGGTTTGGCCATTGATTTTGCGTTACGGACTCCTGAAGGAGATGTAGTGTGGGATATGGAACGTGATGATAACGGCAATGGAAAGGCAGATTGGCTGGAAGTTGTGGACCTTGCCAAAGAACTAGGGTTTACATGGGGAGGAGATTGGGCTAACTTCCCGGATTATCCTCACTTGCAGATGGACTTTGGATTAAGCATCAATGATTTGAAGCGTGGGAAAAGACCTCCGAATTCACAGTAAATACGATATTATATATACATCTATATGTATAAATATTAGAAAAGCCATGCATTTTGCAGGGCTTTTTGCTTTCTTTTGTAAAATAATTGATAAAAGATGACAATTTGTTCTTTACATAAGCGATTAAATGAAACTATACTATAATAACTAGAAATTTAACTTCAATCCTTTAGTAATATCTAAATTACACCTCTAAAAGTACAAAATTTGGATAGAAATCAATTTTGCTCCCAAATGAAATATGTCCTCTACAATTCCCTCATACCTAACATAATAGTTTGTTATATCTATAATTCTAACATTTAACTACACTCGTTATGTAATGATAATGTCATGTATTTAGATAATCGGTAATTTTTAAGATTCAAACTCTACCATTGAAAATATGCAATTGACTCTGGATTCCCTTGATTTATTCCCTTTAAAGTATAACTAATACCCAGAACTGTGCTATAAAAAACATTTATACCATAAATCTCAAAATAAGCATTGACGTCACCTAAATTTACACGTATGATTACATTAATTATTTTGTATTATAATCCCGCTAGGAATTGTCAGCATTAATTGACCAACGGTCTAAATAGCAGTGTCAAAAATGGATTCTCCTAATGATTTGGTATTTTGTATACACTTTCGTTCGTTATCTTCAAGAACATGGAAATATACAGTGGATGCATTCTTCTACACATGAATAAGTCTGCGGAAATTATGGGGTTAGGGTGATTGATTTGAATACAGAGCTATTGGAAGTCAGAAATCTAACTACATCATTCAGAATTGAAGATGACTATTATGCAGCAGTTGATCACGTTAACCTTACGGTTAAAAAGAATGAAGTACTGGCTATTGTGGGAGAATCAGGATCGGGCAAGAGTGCTTTTGCTTTTTCGATAATGGGTCTGCATAACAAAGCCAAAATTGATGGGGAGATTCTGTACAAAGGGCAGAATATTGCTGGTATATCCCCCAACAAATTAAACAAACTCCGCGGTAAAGAAATGGGGATGATCTTTCAGGACCCACTTTCCGCATTAAATCCTCTGATGGTGATCGGTGAACAGATCGAAGAGATTCTGACACTGCATCAACCCAAGCTATCTTCGAAAGAAAAGAAAGACAAAGTAATTGATTTACTCAACCAAGTAGGGATTCCGCGTCCCGAACAATTATACAAGCAATATCCTCACGAACTATCGGGTGGTATGAGACAAAGAGTTGTTATCGCGATTGCGATTGCCAATAAACCTGAATTGCTGATTGCTGATGAACCAACGACAGCGCTTGACGTTACAATCCAACTACAAATTCTGGAGCTTATCCGCGAATTGAAGAACGAGATTAACGCAGGAATCATCCTGATCACGCATGATCTGGGAGTCGTTGCCGAGATGGCTGATCGCGTGGCAGTTATGTATGCAGGTGAAATTGTTGAGATTGCCGATATCTATACTCTAATGACAGATGCCAAGCATCCATATACACGGTCTCTACTAAACTCTATTCCTACCATTTCTGAAGAAAAATCGAAGCTTCATGTCATTCAAGGCATTGTTCCTTCACTGAAAAATCTTCCTCGCCAAGGGTGCCGATTCAAGGCTCGAATTCCATGGATAAGTGATTCGGCTCATGAAGAAAACCCACAGATGCATGAAATTGCGCCAGGTCACTTTGTACGATGTACCTGTTATCAGCACTTTCATTTCCCTGATCAAGCTGAGGAGGAATAACATAATGGCATTACTCGAAGTAGAAGGACTAAAAATACACTTTCCGATTCGCGGAGGGTTGATCAAGCGTGAAATTGGTAACATCAAAGCGGTTGACGATGTGAGCTTCTCCATTGAGCAGGGGCAAACGTACGGTCTTGTAGGTGAGTCAGGCTCAGGTAAAACGACTACGGGTAGAGCCATTATTGGTCTGAATCATGTAACGGCTGGAAAAATTCTTTTCAATGGAAGAGATCTTGCTACCGAGCGACGTAAAGATCGACAACTTCAGCGGGATGTGCAGATGATCTTCCAAGATCCGTACTCTTCGTTGAATCCCAAGAAACGGGTTATCGACATTATTGCTGAACCATTCCGTAATTATGAGCGACTGACGGCTACGGAAGAGAAACGTCAGGTCCGAGACCTTCTGGAGAAGGTCGGATTGAGTCCCGAATCGATCTATAAGTATCCTCATGAGTTTTCCGGGGGCCAGCGGCAACGGATTGGTATCGCTCGTGCGATTGCATTGAAGCCGAAGCTGATCATCGCAGATGAGCCAGTATCCGCACTCGATGTATCTGTACAAGCTCAGGTGCTTAACTTCATGCAGGAAATTCAAAAAGAGTTGAATCTGACCTATCTGTTCATCAGTCACGATCTTGGCATTATCCGCCATATGTGTGATCAGATCGGAATTATGTATAAAGGTCGGTATGTTGAGCAAGGCACAACGGATGATATTTTTGAGAATCCACAACATATCTATACCAAGCGTTTAATTGCAGCCATTCCGGATATGGACCCAACCAAACGTGAAGAAATGGTAGCCTTCCGTCAGCAGGTCAAATCCGAGTATGAAAATTCATACCGAAATTTCTTTGATGAGGAAGGGCTGGCATACTCGCTCCAATCCATTTCCGATACTCACCGAGTAGCTCTACCTCAGAAAGGTTGAAGACCATATGTGGAAAACGATAATACGCAGAATTATCATTATGATCCCTCAGATCTTTTTGCTTAGCCTGCTGGTCTTTCTGATGGCCAAGGCGATGCCTGGGGATGCACTTACCGGATTACTCGATCCGAGTATTGATCCAAAAGCGCTGGAGGAACAGCGGGAACGACTGGGATTAAACAATCCATGGTATATACAGTATTGGGATTGGATCAAAAATGCTGTACAAGGCGATTTCGGACAATCTTTCCGATTCAAAATGCCAGTATCTGATTTGATTGGTCAGCGTGTAGCCAATACGTTCTGGCTTGCACTGGCGACACTCGTGTTCACTTATCTGATTGCCATTCCACTTGGCATTATCAGTGGTCGTTACAACGATACTTGGTCTGATCGGTTGATCACAGGTTACACCTACCTGGGCTTTGCAGCCCCGTTGTTTATCTTCGCACTAGTGATGTTATGGATTTTTGGATTCCATTTTGGCTGGTTCCCAACCGGGGGAAGCGTGGAACCTGGACTTACGCCAGGCACATTCAGCTATATAACAAGCAAATTCTATCATTTGTTATTACCGTCACTATCCATGGCATTAATTGCAACAGTATCTACCGTCCAATACTTGCGTAGTGAAATTATCGATATCAAGCACAAAGAATTCGTTCTTACTGCGAGAGCCAAGGGCGCCTCGGAATCTCGAATCTACAACAGGCATATTTTAAGAAACTCCTTGTTGCCGATCGCCGCATTTTTCGGTTATGAGATTACGGGACTTATCGGAGGTACCATCTTCATTGAGAGTATATTCAGTTATCCAGGTATGGGACAGTTGTTCCTGAATTCCATTTCTCTTCGGGATTTCAGTGTAGTAACTGCACTCGTTCTGTTATATGGCATAGCTACAATCCTGGGATCGTTGCTGTCTGACATTATTCTGGGTATCGTTGATCCGCGTATACGGATCAAGTAAGAACTTGAAGATTTCGGGGTGAAAATAAGATGAGCAAGGCCAATGATGTCGTTATAACTTCACAGAAGATTGATAAGAGCCCCTCCAGCTTGAGTATCTTGTGGCGGGAGCTTGTCAGAGATAAGGTGGCACTAATCTCGCTCATATTTTTGGGACTGGTCATACTGCTGGTCTATGGTACTTCTTTGATCCTGGATCAAGCTGAAATTGTTAAGGTAGATTTGTTCGCTTTGTATGAGCCGCCTTCCGCGCAGTATTGGCTGGGAACTGATTACGGCGGTCGTGACGTATTCGGACAACTAATAATCGGTACACGTAACTCTCTAACCATTGGTATTATCGTCACGTTAATGACTGGTTGTATAGGTATCCTGGTTGGTCTGTTATCCGGTTACTTCGGTGGAATGATCGATAACTTGTTTATGCGCGTTGTTGATTTCTTCATGATTCTTCCGATGCTGATGATTGTTATCGCGTTTGTTACTGCAGTACCCAAATATAATATTGTATCTTTCTCATTAATCATGACAGCCTTTCTCTGGATGGGGATTGCCAGGTTGATCCGCTCCAAGGCATTACAGGAACGGGAACTGGACTATGTAAAAGCTTCAAAAACATTAGGTTCGTCCCATCTGAAGATTATGCTCTCACAGGTACTTCCTAATCTTAGCTCGATAATCATCGTAACGATGACGTTGAATCTCGCTGCCAACATTGGCCTCGAATCGGGTCTGTCCTTCTTGGGATTTGGATTCCCGGAAAGTACACCCAGTCTTGGAACACTCGTAAGCTATGCTCGTAATCCGCAAACACTGGAATACAGATGGTGGATATGGCTACCTGCGTCAGTACTTATTCTGGTATTGATGTTGAGTATAAATAATGTCGGACAGGCCCTGAAGCGTGCGACTGATGCAAGACAAAGAAGAGGTTAAAAAAGGGAGGAAAGGTTCATGAAAAAGGGATTATTTTCACGGGGACTATTTTTCACGATGATGTTGGTCTTCGTACTTGCGCTTGCGGCGTGCTCGGAGAAAGAGGCGGCAACACCAACGCCTTCTACGAACACAGGGGAAAAGAAAACAGAGGAGAAGCCTACTAAAGAAGAGGGCGTTTACTCTATCGAAGATTTCAACAACGTCAAAACGAATGAAGGCACTGCAATTGAGGGTGGGTCCATCACATATGGACTGGTATCCGATACTGCGTTTGAAGGAACATTGAATTTTAACTTCTACTCCGGTAATCCGGATGCAATGGTTCTGCAATGGTTTGACGAAGGTTTGCTGACTTGGGACAAAGACTATGTATATACCAACGATGGTGCAGCAACTTATGAAACATCGGAAGATGGAAAAACGTTCACACTGACCATTCGTGATAATGTAAACTGGCATGACGGCAAGCCTGTAACGGCTGAAGATTTGCAGTTTGCTTATGAAGTTATCGGTAACAAGGCTTATGATGGTCCACGTTACGATTCCAACTTTACAAGTGTAGTAGGTATGGATGATTATCACGCTGGAAAAGCAAAAACGATCTCTGGAATCAAGGTGCTTAGTGATAAGAAAATTAGCATCACGTACAAGGAGTCTACACCTTCCCTGCTGACAGGTGGCGTATGGACGTATCCACTGGCTAAACATATCTTCGGTGATATGGATGTAGCGAAAATGTCTTCTTCCAAAGAAGTACGTGAAAAACCAATCGGTTTTGGTGCATTTAAAGTGGAAACAATCACTCCAGGTGAGTCTGTAACTTTCGTTAAAAACGATGACTACTGGCGTGGAGCTCCAAAACTGGACAAAGTGACTTTGAAAGTAATCAACCCAACAACGGTTGTTCAAGAATTGAAATCTGGCGGGGTAGACCTCGTGGATTCATTCCCGACAGATCAATATAAAGACAATGCCAATATGTCCAACGTTGAATTCCTGGGTGCAATCGATCGTGCTTACACCTATATCGGTTTCAAACTGGGCACATGGGATGCTGACAACGGCAAAGTTGTAACAAATGCTGAAGCAAAAATGGGAGATAAGAATCTGCGTAAAGCCATGTGGATGGCTGTAGATAACGATCAAGTTGGCAAACGTTTCTATAACGGTCTGCGTTGGAATGCAACAACATTGATTCCGCCGTCTCACCCAGAATTCCATGATTCTAACAATCCGGGTGTTGCATATGACCCAGAAGCAGCGAAAAAATTGCTGGATGAAGCAGGTTACAAACTGGATGGTGAATTCCGTACCAAACCGGACGGTTCCCCACTTGAAATTAACTTTGTATCGATGACAGGTGGCGACACAGCTGAACCACTGGCACGTTACTACGTTCAATCGTGGGCAGCAATCGGTCTTAAAGTAAACCTGGAAATGGTTGAGTTCAACAATTTCTATGACCGTGTAGGTAACACAGGTAAAGATGATCCGAATATTGATGTATATCAAGCTGCTTGGGGCGTAGGTATTGACGTAGATCCAGCAGGTCTGTATGGCCGTGATGCACTGTATAACTTCTCCAGATTCTCTAGCGAAGAAAATGACAAATTGCTCGCACAAGGTGTATCTGCTGAAGCGTTTGACGTAGACAAGCGTAAAGAGATCTACAACCAATGGCAGCAGTACATGGTTGATGAAGTTCCTGTATTCCCGACATTGTACCGTGCTGTTGTAGCACCGGTTAACAAACGTGTAATGAACTATGCGATTGGTGACGGAACAGGTTTATATCTGAATGACATTCAAGTTAATGCAGATAAAGCTGCTGTAGCAGAGTAAAAAAACATTAGCAACAATAAGGATTGGGGTCCTTTTAAGAATTCGGTTGCTAGATCTAATTGAAAAGATTCTTCTAGGTATGAATAGAAAAAGTCTTGTAAAACATGGATTCCGTACACTCTGGCATGGGGGTATGGGGTCCATGTTTTTTTTAGTAACAAAAAAATAAAAAAAATTTAACTTTTTTTATAAAAATTGCAGACAAAATGCCTCTTCACTTCGTCTATATCTGTAAGAGGTGATTTTCCGATGAAAAAATGGTGGATACGGGCAGGAATGCTGCTGGCTCTACTGGTCATTATATATTTGGGTGTAAAACCGGACATGCTGGTGGGCAAACCGGGGATTAAAGCTGAATCTGCTGTATTAATGGATATGAACTCTGAGCAGATTCTAATCAACTTTAACGGTTCCGAAGAAATTGCAACGGCAGGAATCAGTAAATTGATGACAGAACTACTTGTAATGGAGGCCGTGATCAACGGAGAGTTACGTTGGGACGACCCTGTTAATATCAGCTTGTATGCAAGCTCAGTAGGTGGCAGCCACCTGGGTTTGAAACAAGGCGAGCAATTCACTGTGCAGGAGCTATTCCAGATTGTAGCCGTCTATTCCGCGAATGACGCTGCTATTGCTCTGGCTGAACATATCAGTGGGACAGAGCAGACTTTTGCACAAAAGATGAATCAGAAGGCTACAGAGATCGGACTGTCTGACAAGACGGTGTTTACCAATGCAACAGGTTTAAGCGAAAAACTACTTGGTCCGAATCGTCCCAAGGATATACAAGGGCAGACCGTAATGACCGCTGTAGATGCATGCAATCTTGCACGTTATCTGCTGAATAACTACCCCGAAATATTGAGAGTTTCCAGCCAAATGCAGGTGTCGATGCACCAAAAAGGAATGTATATGAGCAACACGAACTGGATGCTGTCCTCTATTGGCGGACCCTATGCTTACGATGGAAACGATGGATTGAAGACCGGATATGATGAGGATTCCGGGTATCACTTCGTTGGAACGGCTGAGCGAAATGGCAAGCGACTGATCTCCGTTGTACTGGGTTCGGATAGTCGTGAGGGACGTTTCATCGAGACACGCAAGCTGTTCAATTATGGGTTTTCCGGTTCAAAGTAAGGGGTAATGGAACTTGGGGGCTCTACGCTGTTAACCTATGGTAGATCATGGTAAAATGATTTACGTATAATTCCAAATTATGATGTAATTCACTTTAAAGGGGGGACTAGCTTGAACGCAATGAGTAAAAAGGTATATGCTCTCACGCTTACTATGGCGATGTCAATCGCTCTGATTCAACCAGCGGTCCAGGCAGCAGAAGCGGCGAAGCCTACGGCGACAATCGCTGAATCCATTGCTTCGAAGGCAACACAGACACTACAGCAACTGGGATACATAGATGGCACAACAGATGGAATGAGAGACTCACAAACGCCAATTACTCGTGCTCAGGCGGCAATCATCCTGCAGCGTGTACTTAAACTGGATGCTCCAGCGTCTCTTACAGGTTTCGCAGATGTATTGGCTAAGGATGAAGCTGCTCCTGCCATTTACGCGCTGAAGCAAAGTGGTCTTATTCAAGGACAAGCCAAAGGATATGCACCAGATGCACCTATCACAAGAGCACAGATGGCATCGTTGTTTACTCGGGCATTTGAACTGAAGGATAATGGCATTCAGGTTGTATACAGTGATATGGCGCAGATTCCGAAGGTACACACGGAGGATGCAATTCGTCTGAAGCAGCATTTTATTATTGAAGGTAGTGCGTTTAACGCCAAAAATTCAGTAACCCATGGAGAGTTTGCTGATGCGCTGTACCTCGCTCTTGGACTTGATGTGCAGTCAGAAGGTCTCACACCTCTGGAAGACTTCTTCAAACAGCCGGCTCAAGCAGGATTCCAAATGTCTCCGGATGGTAAACATCTGGCCTACATGGAGCCTTGGAACAACCGAATGAATATTGTGGTGAAAGAGAATGGTCAGGACAAGTCGGTACGTATCACGAGCGAGACAGAGCGTAGTATAGCGGGATTTGTATGGGCGACAAAAGATAAGATGTTGTATGTAAAGGATGAAGCAGGGGATGAGAACTATCATATTTATGTAACGGATATTGATGGTAAGAACAGCAAGGATCTGACACCATATCCGAATACAAGAGCGATCCTGGTAGACTCTCTGGAGAATATTCCGGATGAAATTCTAGTAGGTATGAACAAACGTGATCCGCGAATCTTTGACGTGTACCGGATTAACATCAAGACAGGTGAGGCTGTGCTTGCTGCAGAAAACCCGGGCAATATTACGGGATGGCTTACGGACCATGAGGGTAAAATCCGTGTGGCCATATCGAATGATGGTAACGTCTCTTCGTTGATGTATCGTGAATCGGAAGATAAACCATTTGAGAATTTGATGACCACCAAGCTGGGAGAAACATTTGCGCCGGTGATGTTCACGTATGATAACAAAAACATCTATGCTGTATCCAATCTGGAGCGGGATAAAACTGCGATTGTTGAATATAGCCCAAGCAGCAAAAAAGTAACGAAAACCATCTATGAAAACAAGGATGTGGATGTATCCAGTTTCGTTCCTTCTAAAGAAAAAGGCACAATCCTTGCAGCTGTCTATGAGACGGACAAGGTTAACTATGAATACTTCGACAATGATTTCAAAAAATTGATGCAGGATATTCAGGCAAAAGTTCCGGGTAAAGAAGTAAGCATTTCAAACATAAGTGAAGAAGGTCAGGTTCTGTTCATTGCGTATAGCGATAAATCGATGGGTACGTATTACTTCTACGATTCCAAGACGGGTAAGCTGGATAAATTAGCTGACGCGGCACCTTGGATTGATGAGAGTAAAATGTCGGATGTCAAACCCATTACGTACAAGTCACGTGATGGCTTAACGCTTCATGGTTATCTGACGCTTCCACAAGGAGCAGAGGCTTCCCAATTGCCTTTGGTAGTTGTTCCGCATGGTGGACCTTGGGCTCGGGACTATTGGGGTTTCAATCCTGAAATTCAATTTCTCGCAAGCCGTGGTTATGCCGTACTACAGGTAAATTTCCGTGGCTCTACTGGATACGGCAAGGAATTCCTGGATGCCGGCAACAAAGAGTGGGGTAAAGCGATGCAGGACGATCTCACAGACGGTGTAAATTGGCTGGTTAAAGAGGGAACGGTTGATGCGAAGCGTGTAGCCATCTATGGTGGATCTTATGGTGGTTATGCTGCACTGGCAGGACTGGCATTCACGCCAGAAGTGTATGCCGCAGGAATTAGCTATGTTGGGCCATCCAATCTGTTCACGCTGCTGGATTCACTGCCACCTTACTGGGAGTCGGAGCGCAACATGTTCTATGAACGTATGGGTGATCCAGAGAAAGACAAGGAGCTGCTGACAGCTGTCTCACCACTGTTCCATATCGATCAGATGAAAGCCCCATTGTTCGTGGTTCAGGGTGCAAATGATCCGCGTGTCAAACAGGCCGAGTCTGATCAGATCGTGGAGGCTCTGCGCAAGCGTGGAGTTGATGTGCCTTATATGTTAAAAGCCAATGAAGGACATGGCTTCGGCAATGTTGAAAATCAACTGGATTTATATCGTGCCATTGAAAAATTCCTGAATCGTCACCTGATGCAGCAATAGTAGCTTAGTTCAACAAGAAGGCCGTCCCACGGGTTCCATTCAACCTGAGGGACGGTTTTATTTTGGAGCAGGGAATTGAATGAATGAGGTATACAAGCATATTAACAAATTGACATATGAAATCGTTCTGTTTTAAAATGACCAATGAGTCATTATTGTTCGGTTCGGTTTAATATATATGTATCATTACAGCCTTACGCTACTGGATTGCAATCTGATCGGGGAGGAAACATGTAATGCAAAAACAAATGAAATGGCCGCTTATCCTATTTGCTATCGGGGTGTTTATGGCTGCACTGGATAACGGGATTATTACGTCGTCTCTGACTACTTTAAATGCGTCGTTTGGCGTGTCGCCGACGTGGGGAGCATGGACAATCACGCTCTATACGCTCGGACTTGCGGTGAGTGTGCCGATTGCAGGTAAGCTCTCCGACCGTTATGGACGCAAAAAGCTGTTTCTGATTGAAGTGGCTTTGTTCGGAATCGGGTCTTTACTCGTTGCGCTAAGCACATCGTTTACCTTCTTCCTAATTGCTCGTGTCATCCAGGCGCTGGGTGGTGGCGGGATTTTTATTATTGCGAGCTCTTACGTATTAAGCAAGTTCCCAGCGGAGCGTCAGGGCACAGCCTTGGGTCTTCTGGGAGGTATGAACGGGGTTGCGGCGATTCTTGGGCCGAATATCGGTGCTTTTATCCTCGACATTACGGGAAATTGGCATTGGTTGTTCTTAATCAATGTACCGATCGCCATTTTGTTGTTTATTGCGGGTATCCGTTATATTCATGAAGAACAGGAGCTGAGCCGTAAGGCGGTGGACTGGAGTGGTATCGCAGTCCTGACGCTGGGTGTGCTCAGTCTGATGTACAGCTTCAGCAATCTGGATGGCGTAAATATGCTACAAAGTCTTGGCTCACCGACGTTCTATGGTTTCTTCCTGGCAGGTGTGGTCATTCTGGTCTTCTTCTACTTTCTTGAAAAAAGGCTGGAGGGATCACAACGTGAACCTGTTGTATCTACAGAACTTCTGGGCATTGCGTCCTTTCGTTGGACGCTGCTGATTGCCTTTTTCTCAGGAGCCATTCTGGCATCTGTGATCTTCATTCCAGGCTTTGTTGAGCAATACCTCGGGGTATCCAACACAGCCTCCGGCTACTGGTTTACACCGCTTGCTCTGGCTTCAGGCATTGGTGCGGGCGGTGGCGGTTTTCTTGTTGACCGCAAAGGGCCAATATGGACGTTATCTGTGGCAGGATTCCTGTCGGCAATTGGCTTCCTGCTCTTCCCGCTGTGGGTAGAGCATATCTGGCAATTCGTGATTGCGAGTGTACTCGTGGGGATCGGCTTCGGTATGATGCTGGGAGCTCCGGTGAACGTGCTCGTTACTGAGCAAGCGGGTGAGAATAACAAAGGCATTGCGGTAGCGACCAGTTCCTTGTTCCGTCAGATGGCTATGGCGATCGCGCCAACCATTTTTGCCGGTTTCTTAGCTCGTTCCTTTTCCAACCTGGGTTCCAATATTCAGCAGGGCCTCGCAGATCAGGGCATTCAGGTGCCGCCCGAAGCGCTTCAACAATATGCGTCTGGCGGCGGTAAAGCTTCAGGGAGCGATATTTCCAGCTTAACCGAGGGACTGTCCCAAATTCCTGATCCGGGCATTCGAGATGTGCTGCTACAGGCTCTGCATCAGACAACCGGCGAGGGTTATAGTGGGCTGTTCTGGTCTGCGGTTATTTTCAGTGTACTCACACTGGTGGCTGCGTTTATTACAGGGCGACAGCGTCATAAAGAGAAGAGGAATCGGGTGGAGACAGCCTCAACAAACTGAATGGATGGACATTCCACATCAAGAGAACAGTGCACCTTTTGCCAGTAAAAAAAGGAGCACTGTTCTTTTCAATTTAACCGTATTGTAACTTTTCATCATCCAGCAATGATTACAATAGAACGAGCGTAAGCGGCGTTTTCTTTTCATATAGAGAAAACTTCAGAGAACACCGTGTCACAAGCCATTCCGCACGTTTAATGGTAAATATATAAGTTGAACGATTAATTAACACTGCACCATTGCGGGGTCAGGACAAGTTAAATTCAACTTATATAGTAGTAGTATCGAATTTCATTTTGACAGTGAAGAAGGAATCGATGGATGACAAGCAGAACTAAAGATAAGAAGAAGAAAAGAAGAAAAGGTCTATATATAACGCTCGTATCGCTCGTTGTTTTGTTAATCGGGGGCTATTTGTTTCGTCAGCAGCTTGCTGTAGCGGCCTTCGATCTGTTTCTCGCTGGTTCAGTTGAAGATCAATTGTCCCGTTCCTATGTTCCCCAGGAGGGCAATAATACGCCCGACCCAACGGTATATCGCAAAGAACCGTTCTCGGTGTTGCTGCTAGGCTCAGACAAACGTGCCTATGAGAAAACGCGTGGACGCTCAGACACGGTCATCTATGCAGTTGTTCGTCCGAAAGAATCCCGTGTACTCCTGGTTTCCATTCCGCGTGACACCTATGTGCAGATTGTTGGACGTGATGCCAACAAGGATGGCGAGGATGATTATGACAAGCTCGCGCATGCCTACGCTTTCGGTGGGGAGAATATGTCTATCAATACGGTGGAGAAATTTCTCGATGCGGATGTAGGTTACTATGCAACGATTAACTTTGACGGGATCAAGAAAGTCGTTGATGCGCTTGGTGGCGTGAAGCTGCCGATTGATGAGGACATTGTGAACAAGAACCCGGAACATGTGCAGTTCACAATAGAAGGCGGTAAGCCGATCTATGACGGGCAGGAAGCACTATACTATGTAAGATACCGTGAGGATAGCGATTTTAATCGCACCAAGCGGCAGCAGATCTTCCTTAATGCGATGGCGAATGAGATGCTTAATCTGAACGCTATCAGCAAAATCCCGGAATTGATTCAGATTATGGGAGACAGCTTCCAGACGGATATGCAACCTTCCTTCATTATTGATCTGGCCAAGCAGGTACTGACTCAGGAAAAACCGCAAATCTCAAGCTTCACTATATTGGGCGAGGGGATGCGGAAAGACGGAATTTATTATGGCAAGGCAGATGAGAAAGACGTCCAATATGCCAAAGAGCTGATTAACAACTGGATGGATCAGTCGACCCCAGCCGGTGAAGTGATAATTCCTGACCGGCAGCAGATCGAGTAACCAATTCCATACAGACGTTAATGTTTTAGACAACGATCAGCAGTGCGTTTATTGGCGGGCTGCTGTTTTTTTTACTTTGTAGAAGGAATCATGTCCTTTTGGAACATCTTGCGTTCTAATACGTACTATGTAAGTTGAATGTAATAAGCTGACTGATGAAATTCATAAGGAGGATACTTAAGGGTATGAACATCGCATTTTTTTTGCTGCCCAAACAAGAAGTTACGTGCGTGACGTCGGATTCTACTCTGCGGCAAACGTTAGAACGGATGGAATATCATCGGTTCACAGCGGTGCCCATTTTGAATAAGGAAGGCAAGTATATCGGCACGGTTACCGAAGGTGATCTGTTGTGGTATATGAAGAACGCTGAGGGAAAGATTACATTTGAAAACGCTTCAAAATTCTTGCTCAAGGACGTTCCACTTCGACTGGATATCAAGCCGGTATCCATTGAAGCCAACATGGAGGATTTGATCAATCTGGCCAAAGTGCAGAACTTTGTGCCGGTCGTCGATGATATGGAGCGCTTCATTGGGATCGTAAGACGGAGTCAGATTATTGAGTATTGCGAGGGTATTGTAGCCAAGGAATCCATGAAAGTGAAGTAAGTCGAAACAAATTTCAATATTGTTGCAACAGCGTGGATAATCACAGCCGTCCGGTATCATGTTAAACTTAAGAAGAGCTAAACAAGAGCGAACTTAAATAAATTTTCAACAAGATTAAATACGAATTCGTTGTACGGGGTCCCCGCAAAGTACCTGAGATAAGATTCGGAGGACTTCTCCGCTTTTTGGGGTAATTTTGCGGCCCCCCTTTTTATGCTATAATGGAGAATAAAGCTTTTTCGGGGGAGAGTGACTTTCGCCAATATGCCTAAAGAACTGGATGTAGCCAAACGCGCTAAAGTGATTGAATGGCTTAAAACCGAAGTGCTTGATCAGGTATCCCGATTATTCAAAGCGTTATGGGAAGGCAGTACAACCCGAATCGGGGACAGTCTCGCCAGTTTGATGATGAGTAGTTACATATTGGGCCGCAGGCTCGGTATTCCTTTCAAGGATTTGGATGCACTGCTTGTTGAGAAATTGAAAAAGCATAAACAGGAAGGTCACCAGTTGGAAGATTGGTACCAGGATATTTCCGCGCTAGAAGATCACATGCGTAAGAGGTGAATTTGTTGAAATTTAGCTTTAAATCAGCTGTCTGGAGCGTAGTTTATCTGCTCTTGCTACTTTCGCTGTTAACTCCTTTATCGGTTTTGGCCATATTTTTCATGATGATACCAGGAGTTATTTTGTTTGCTTCATTACCGGTAAAATCATTTATATGGCATCTCGTCCCAGTGGCGATTATTTTGGTCATATTTAGTCCGATTTATTTGTTATTACTGCTTTTGTTCACCCTGCCCGCCATTGTTATGGGCAATGCTTACAAGAAAAAGAAGTCGGCCTTGTTTGCCCTAATGGCAGGAAGTGGAGCCATGCTGGCCGAGTATCTGTTGCTCCTGTTGATTGGAAGTGTAATCTTCCAGTTTGATTTATCGAGTTATATTGATGACGTGGTTAGATTGACGATTGAACCCCTGACGAATACATCCAGTCAGATGGTAAATGGGTTTGTATGGACACCTGAAATGACTCAGGATGTCGCAAGACAGACGCAGCTTATGATTCCATTCGCCTTGGTGGTCACGTCTCTGGTTATGGCTCTAATCACACATCTCATTGCACGTCCGATTTTAAACGTAATGGGTGTGGTTGTACCGAAATTTCCACCTGCGCGTGAATGGCGTATGCCGCGTGCCCTGATCTGGTATTACTTCCTTGCATTGTTGTTCGAAGTGATATCCAGGCAGAGTGACGGAACGTACTGGACCATGATTGCCATGAACTTGTCGCCTCTAATCAATTTGGGCTTCATGATTCAAGCCATCGGATTCTTCTTCTTTCTCTCACATGCAAAGAAATGGAATCCGGTTGTACCGTATTTGCTGGCGGCAGCAGTCTTCTTCATTGGACCGCTGCGGATTATCGGGATTATCGATCTGGCGTTCCCGCTTCGCGAGGCAATATCGAAACCAAAACGATAGGGTGATGAGTCATGCCTAAATTTCTGAAGAAACGCTGGCACGGCTACTATACCGTATGGGCGTTCATACTGCTGCTTCTGCTTGTTATGTTCGTGACCATCTACAACTGGACGCTTGGTTTGATTAGTCTGATACTGGCTTCGGCGCTGGGAATCGTCATGATTAAGGCGGAGCTCGCGTTCCGTCGTGAGCTTAACGACTACATTAATGGCCTTTCCATTCGTATCAAGCGAATGGAGGGGGAAGCGGTCAGCATGCTCCCATTCGGTATTGTGTTGTACAGCGAAGATCGTACCGTAGAGTGGCATAATCGCTTCGTCGCGGACATGTTCCAAGAGAAGACGATGGTTGGCAATCCGCTGCAAAATTTATTTCCCAAACTTCCTCAACCGAAGGAGAAAAAGGATGGGAACAAGGAGTCGTCCAAGGAACTTCATGACGAATTCCAACTGGATGATCGATATTATGGAGTTATCCATAACCCGCAGGAGCGGTATGTATATGTTTACGAGATTACGGAGCTAGCCATTCTTCGTGATAAATATGAGAATGAACGCATTGCCCTGGGCATTCTGGTTCTCGATAACCTGGACGAAGCAGCCCAGGGCATGGACGACCAGCAGCGAACTGCGCTTATTGCTCGTGTGACAAGTGAGATCACGTCTTGGGCGAAGCGGTATGAAGTATATCTGCGTCGGCTGTCCTCCGATCGTTATCTCATGATGTTGAACCAAAAGTCTTTGCAGGAACTGGAGCAGAGTCGATTTGTCATTCTGGATGAAGTCCGGGAGATGACCGCTGATCTTAAGGTGCCGATGACACTAAGTGTTGGACTGGCATTTGGTTCGGATACCATCAGTGAGATGGGAGAACTCGCTCAGTCCAGTCTGGATATGGCACTTGGCCGTGGTGGTGACCAGGCTGCCGTAAAATCTGGACAGCGGTTGTCCTTTTACGGTGGGAAGTCCAACGCGGTGGAGAAACGTACACGGGTAAGGGCCCGGGTTATCGCGCATGCATTGCGTGATCTGATGCAGGAGAGCGACCGGGTGATTATCATGGGTCACAAAATGCCCGATATGGATGCGATTGGCGCGTCTATTGGGGTATGGAAAGCGGCGAGTCTGTACAATGTGGAGGCACGAATTGTGCTGGATGGGCCCAACCCTTCCATTGAACGCATGATGGAACAGGTGAATAAAG
Organism: Paenibacillus sp. GL_099_B; assembly: GCF_057835695.1. NCBI lineage: Bacteria > Bacillati > Bacillota > Bacilli > Caryophanales > Paenibacillaceae > Paenibacillus > Paenibacillus sp. GL_099_B. Next base: position 7,059,906 of record NZ_CM174430.1, on the reverse strand, counting down.
ATGAGAAGCTTTCCAAAGCCTTTGTGTCACCAGAACAGGCCATCCAGATGATGACGGAGCACACGCTGCTCGTTGTTGTCGATACACATAAGGCATCCATGACAATGGAGCCGAAGCTGGTTCAATCCGCTACGCGTGTCGTGGTTGTGGATCACCACCGTCGGGGTGAAGAATTCATTAACGATGCAGTACTGATCTATCTGGAGCCATATGCATCATCGGCAGCAGAACTGGTAACTGAGCTTCTCCAATATATTCATGACAAGGTACAATTCACTCCACTGGAAGCGACGGCGTTATTAGCCGGGATTACGGTGGATACGAAGCATTTTGCACTCCATACGGGATCGAGAACGTTTGAAGCGGCAGGCTTCCTGCGTCGTAGTGGTGCAGACACCATTATGATCCAGCGGTTGATGAAAGAAGATCTGTCAGAATATATTGCTAAGGCAGAAATCATAAAGCATGCTAAAATGGTATACGGGAACATTGCGCTGGCGGTCACGGACCCTGGCAACAAGATTCCACAGATGATGATCGCCCAAGTGGCGGACACATTGCTAAATATGACCGACGTGGTCGCTTCATTTGTCATTAGTGAACGTCCGGATGGACTGATTGGCATCAGCGCGAGATCGCTGGGGCGCATGAATGTTCAGGTGGTCATGGAACGACTGGGCGGTGGCGGACATTTGACGAATGCTGCCGTGCAGCTTGAAGGAACGCTTGGAGAGGCGGAAAAACGGCTGACGAACGTACTGGCTGAAATCGAAAAGGAAGAGGGTTTGTTCGAATGAAAGTCATTTTTATAAAAGATATGAAGGGTCAAGGCAAAAAAGGGCAAGTGAAGGAAGTGTCCGAGGGGTACGCACAGAACTTTCTTCTGCCACGGGGAATCGCACGTCCGGCAACAGACGGAAACATGAAAACACTGGACAACCAGAAGGCAGCGGAAGACAGACGTAAGCAGGATGAGAAAGCAGAAGCGGAAGCTCTGGCTAAAAAGCTGGAAGCTGAAGTGACTGAACTGAAAGCAAAATCCGGCGAAGGCGGCCGTCTGTTCGGTGCAATCACGAGCAAACAAATCGCAGAAGCTCTGGCAGCAAAAGGTCTGAAAGTCGACAAACGCAAAATTGAACTGGACGAGCCTATTCGCACACTCGGCGTAACGCAAGTAACCGTCAAGGTTCACCCTGAAGTGAAGGCTACCTTGAAGGTGCAGGTAACGGAGGAGTAAGATGGGCGGCGAAATGTTATTCGACCGGATTCCCCCACAGAACCTGGAAGCCGAACAGGCCGTGCTGGGTGCAATCCTGTTGCAGGGCGAAGCCCTGATCACAGCGATGGAACGGGTGCAAACCGAGGATTTCTATGATAAACCCCATCAATTAATTTTTGAAGCGATGATCCAGCTTGGCGAGGGAAATCAACCGATTGACCTCGTGACACTGACTTCGCTGCTGAAGGATAAAGGCGAGCTCGAGGACATCGGCGGCGTCAGTTATCTGGCGAAGCTGGCTCATGGTGTTCCGACTGCCGCGAACGTGGATTATTACGCCCAGATTATCGAAGAGAAATCCATGCTGCGTCGCCTGATTCGTACGGCTACGCAGATTGTGAGTGAAGGATACACGGGTGGTGAGGATGTCGCGGCTATGCTTGGAGAAGCAGAGCGGCGCATTCTGGAGATTTCCAACCGACGTTCCAGTAGCGGTTTTATAGCCATTCAGGATGTACTGATGGAAGTATTCGACCGTGTGGAGACGCTGCATCAGAACAAGGGCACCACAACCGGCATTCCGTCGGGGTTCATCGATCTGGACAAGATGACCGCCGGATTCCAGCGGAGTGACTTGATTATTGTAGCGGCACGTCCATCTGTAGGTAAGACCGCCTTCGCCCTGAATATCGCCCAGAACGTAGCCATTCGGGCGCAGGAGACGGTTGCGATATTCAGTCTGGAGATGTCAGCCGCACAGCTCGTACAGCGTATGATCTGTGCAGAGGCCAATCTGGATGCCAGCGTTATGCGTATGGGTGATTTCAAGGGTGATGAAGACTGGCAGAAGCTGACGATGGGCATTGCAGCCTTGAATGAAGCCAACATCTATATCGATGATACGCCAGGGATTACCGTAGCTGATATTCGTGCTAAATGCCGTCGTCTCAAGAAAGAGAAAGGTCTTGGCATGATTCTGATCGACTACCTTCAACTGATTAGTGGACGCGGTAAAGCCGGCGAGAACCGTCAACAAGAGGTATCCGAGATCTCACGTACCCTGAAACAGATTGGCCGGGAACTGGAAGTTCCGGTTATTGCCTTGTCTCAGCTGAGTCGGGGTGTAGAGCAACGTCAGGATAAACGTCCGATGATGAGTGACTTGCGGGAATCGGGTTCGATTGAGCAAGATGCCGACATCGTAGCGTTCCTGTACCGGGATGACTACTATAACCAGGAGACCGAGAAGAAAAACATTATCGAGATTATTATCGCCAAACAGCGTAATGGTCCGGTAGGTACGGTGGAACTGGTCTTCCTGAAAAACTTTAATAAATTCGTTAATTACGAGCGGGCACATAATGATGCCTTTGCCATGTAGGGGACAGGCACAGACTGCTTCGATAAGGAAGTGAAATCGTCTGTCCCGGCATCAACCATTAGATCATATGAACTCATAAATACGTTGTGAATACGACATATAGCGTTGGATTTGAAAGCGTAGCGTATAACCGGGGTTAGCCGTCAAGCAAGCTTTGACTGGCTTCGCCGGTTTTTTGCGTCGCATTATTGAGTCAATTCCGAACATTAGAGTTTGACTATATCTAATTGTTCGCCATTTGATTTGACTTTGAAAAAAGGGACTGGTACACTAGTACTGCTGCGTTAAAGCAGCGAAAACCTTCCCTTGGATGTAAACAGAGGGGGATTTTCACTGTCCGTTAGCACGCTTCTCCGCTGGTAATTTCACTTCAAATTCCTGCCGAGATAGAGGACGGACAGACCAATACAAAGGTGCGCAAGGCACCCACGGAGGTATGTACTATGTCAACGGTAGTTGTAGTGGGAACGCAATGGGGAGACGAAGGTAAAGGCAAGATTACGGATTATTTGGCGGAATCCGCAGACGTGGTTGCTCGTTACCAAGGCGGTAACAATGCAGGACACACGATTCTGATCGATAACAAAAAATATAAATTGACGATGATTCCATCGGGTATCTTCTACACAGACAAAGCATGTGTAATTGGTAACGGTATGGTTATTAACCCGAAGGCACTCATCGAAGAAATTAACTATATTCATGACAATGACTTTACGACCAAAAACCTGTCCATCAGCGAACGCGCACACATCATCCTGCCATATCACATGGTATTGGATGCATTGGAAGAAGAGAGCAAAGGCCCGAACAAAATCGGTACAACAGGCAAGGGAATTGGCCCATGTTACATGGACAAATCAGCCCGTATCGGTATTCGTATGGTTGATCTGCTTGATGCGGAAGAGTTCGAACTGAAACTGCGTCATTTGGTAAAAGAAAAAAACCGTGTAATCGAGCAGGTCTATGGCGGCGAGTCTGTAGATGTAGAAGAAATTCTGAAAGATTACCTGGGATATGCAGAAATTCTGCGTCCTTATGTGCGTGATACATCAGTTGTGCTCAATGAATACATCGATGAGGACAAAAAAGTATTGTTCGAAGGCGCACAAGGCGTTATGTTGGATCTTGACCAAGGTACTTATCCATTCGTTACTTCATCCAATCCGTCTGCAGGCGGCGTATGTATCGGTTCTGGCGTTGGCCCAGCTCGTATTCAGCAGGTTATCGGTGTGGCTAAAGCCTATACAACACGTGTAGGAGATGGTCCTTTCCCGACAGAATTGCATGATGCGATCGGTGACCAAATTCGTGAGACCGGACATGAGTACGGTACTGTAACGGGACGTCCGCGTCGTGTCGGCTGGTTCGACAGTGTTGTTGTTCGCCACGCTCGTCGTGTTAGCGGAATTACGGGTCTGTCCCTGAACTCCCTGGATGTAATGACAGGTCTGGAAACGGTGAAAATCTGCACAGGATACAAATTCCGCGGCGAGGTTATCACTCACTATCCGGCAAGCCTGAAAATGCTGGCAGAATGTGAAGCGGTATACGAAGAGCTTCCAGGCTGGAGCGAAGATATCACTTCGGCGAAGAAACTGGAAGACCTGCCTGTGAACACACAGAACTATGTGAAACGTGTTTCCGAACTGACAGGCATTCCAATTGCGATCTTCTCTGTAGGCCGTAACCGTGAGCAAACGAATCAGGTTCTTCCTATCTACGAATAAGCAACTAGGTTAACTAGGCAATACGAAGTTAAACGTCCATCTAAATGATATGCTTATACAGGCATCATAGAGCCCCAGTTATCGCTTAAATAGCGATGGCTGGGGTTTTTCGCATGCCTTCCTGATATAATCCCCGGATTTCCGTCAATACTGGTTAACAGTAGACTCATAGATCCTGAAACATCGAATGTGATATGGGGTCGGAAAACGGAGGGAGAGAACGGGAATGAAGTTGCTTCAATGGTTCATTAAAATATTGCTTACCGTGATGCTGGTCAGTTCACTGACCCTGCTGACAACCGGATTAATCGTTCAGTCATATGTAAAATCACTGCTGGCGAGTTTCAATATTCAGTGGGAAGGCCAGCCCATGGGGTTAACGGCCATGTTTCAGGGTGCATTAGGTGGTAAGTCCGGTGAAGAGAAGAAGCCTGGAACGGGCACGACAGATCAGCCGGCAGGAGCGGAGGAGGAACACGTTCCAGAAGATGCGATATCTGTCATGGGCAATGGAACAGAAAATGGAGAAACAGGCGCGAATACAGGCAACAGCTCAGGACAGGGTACGGGATCAGACGAGGGTCAAGGAGCAGGCTCAGGAACGGACTCCTCCGCTACGGGATCAAGCCCAGGGGGCAGCTCAGCCGCGGGGACAGACGCAGATGCTGGTACAAATGCCGGTACCGATTCAGGGACAACAACAGGCAACAGTACAGCATCGGGCAACGGATCAGGAACGAATTCCAATGGCACGCCTTCTTCAGGGAATGATGAGATTGTTGTATCTCCGGATGACATCACAGGCAAGAAAGACAAGCTGCCGTTGGAGGAAAAAGAAAAGATATTCAGCTTGCTGATGAACAAGTTGCCCCAGAAAGAGATGCAGCAAATCTCAGGCGCTATGGAAGGCGGCCTGACTGAGCAGGAGCTGCGTGATATTGAGCAGGTGATCTCCAAGTATCTGACGAGCGAAGAATACGATAATCTGATGGAAGTCCTTCAGGCGGAATAAACTAAGTTTATGCAAGAGTTTAACGAAATCCCTCACCAGAGATGATCTGGCGAGGGATGTTTAGTTTGTATTTTTATGAAAAAGAAAACACATTTCAGTGGGTCTTAGAACCTAGTCTTAAAAAATGATCAAAAGTACATAGTATACCTGAAGTAGAGGTGTTACGGGGAAGAATATAGATCTGCCATCTTATGGATAATACAGGAAAACCAAGCGTAGCGCGGCTTTGCGCTATGACGTGTACAGTTGAAATGAGTGTAAAACCTGTGTTAAAGTATACGGGTGTGATAAAAGGTTAAAATTTTGACACTTTTACGAGCGCAGCTAAAGTCCTGATTTGCGGACACCCGAATACAAATATCGACAAGCATGGGACAGACACATTGGGTGATGTCTTGACAGAAATGCGAACTGAGAAGTGCTGAAAAGGAGAGAATCATGAAAGGTTTCAGAGGCATACGCCAACCGGGCAAGAACCGGGAACACGAACAATCCGGGGAACACCGGACGGCCGAAGACAAAAACAACATGAGCATGTCCAACTTCAGTGGTAACAAAAAGCGCGTTCTGGCCTCGCGCAAATGGATCATTACAGCAGCATGTGGTTTATTCATCGCTGCATCGATCGGATTCGCAGGCAAACAATACGTTGCTGCAAACACCGTCCCATATTATAAAGTGATGGTTAAAGGAAATGAGATTGGCACCATCACGGATGAGGCGCAATTACAGAAATTATTTGCAGACAAAACCGAGGAATTCCAAAATAAATATCCAGAAGCGGAAATGGTGCTGAACACAGACGGTATCACGACCGAAACCATTAAAGCATACAAGCCCGTAGTGAACAGCGATGAGACGCTGGACAAGCTCGGCGACATGCTTACCGCCTATGCCAAGGGTGTAGAGCTCAAGGTAGACGGTGAAGTGATCGGCATTGTGAAGGATCAGGCAACAGCAGACGCGATTCTGGAACAAGTGCAGAACAAGTACATATCGGCATCGGCTGTGCGCAGTTCGCTCAAGACGAAGTCGGTATCGGCAAACTCATCGAAAAAAGCCGAGGGACCGAGTACTACGCTGAAGTCGGTGGGCATCAAGGAAGATGTAGCGACAGATGTGGTAAAGGCTGATCCAAACAAAATATGGGATGTGTCCGAGGCGGTTGAAGCTTTAACCGTTGGTAAAGACGCGCCTGTAACTTATGTCGTGCGTGAAGGAGATACGATCTCTTCCATTGCTGCCAAATACGAAATTACGCAAAGCGAGATTCGCAAACATAATCCGGGCGTCAAAGAAACGTCGCTGCAAATTGGGGACGAGCTTACGTTGACGGTACCAAAGCCAGCCGTTACTGTTAAATCAGTTGAGCAGGTGGTTGAACAGATTGAAATTAAACCGCAGGTGGAAGTACGCAAAAGTGCTGAGCTCAAAGCAGGCACAACAAAAGTGGTGCGTCCAGGTCAAAGCGGTCTGAAAAGCATGCAATATCGGATAACGAAAGAAAACGGTGAAGTCGTTCAGGAGGAATGGCTTGGCCAGGAAGTCATCAAAGCAGCGGTTACTGAAGTGGTCCTGAGTGGAACCAAAGTGGTCGGTGAAGGTACAGGAGAATTTGCTTGGCCGGTATCCAACGCTACGATGAGCAGCAGCTTTGGACAACGCTGGGGTCGCCAGCACAAAGGTGTCGATCTTGTCGGTAACCGGGACGTGAAAGCGTCTGATGAGGGCGTGATTACTTTTGCAGGACAGAAGAGTGGTTATGGCAATGTTATTATTATTAACCATCGTAATGGATACGAAACGCTTTATGGGCACTTGAACAGCATTGGTGTTAAGGTTGGACAAGTCGTTGAAAAAGGTGAGAGCATCGGCGTAATGGGTAATACGGGCCGTTCGACCGGAACGCATCTGCATTTCGAGATTATCAAGAACGGAACGGTGGAAAATCCGTTGACATACTTGAACTAGTTATATCGCAATCGAGGGCAAGGTTGGCAGTTGATGCTGGCCTTGTTTTTTGCTGCTGTAAAAATTTTTCAGTTTGGGCTGCACATTGGCCCTGATCGGGATGTGACGGTGCTTCAGGTATGTTAAACTATAGACTATAGGCAACGAGCCATATGATATAGACTATAGTCAAAGAACGAGCTAGAAATAAGTTCAACGAGGCTTTGATACAAGCTGAATATAAGAGAGATAGACCGCTCAGGCGGATCAAGCAGGATATAGGGGTGAAGACAGCCGATGCAGGGGAAGATTTTGGTGGTGGACGATGAACAGCCCATTGCGGACATTCTGAAGTTTAATTTGGAAAAAGAGGGGTACGAGGTCATCTGCGCTTTTGATGGCATTCGTGCGGTTGAATTGGCGTTATCCGAGAAGCCGGATCTGATGCTGCTGGACCTGATGCTGCCAGGTAAGGATGGTATGGATGTGTGCCGCGAGGTGCGTGCCCATCTGGAGATGCCGATCATTATGCTGACCGCAAAGGATGGCGAGATCGATAAGGTGCTCGGTCTGGAGCTGGGCGCGGATGATTACGTGACGAAGCCTTTCAGTACGCGCGAGCTGCTCGCCCGGGTGAAAGCACAGATGCGCAGACGGCAGAAGCCTGCCATCACGGCTGAAGCGCCGGAAGACGAAGAGAAACAGGTCATGCGTTTATTTGATCTGGCGTTTGATATGGACATGTATACAGCTTACAAAGGCGGCGAACCGCTGGATCTGACCCACCGTGAGTACGAACTTCTCTATTATATGGCGAAGCATTCCGGCAAGGTAATGACACGTGAACATCTGCTGCAGGCGGTATGGGGATATGAATATTTCGGGGATGTACGTACCGTTGATGTTACGATTCGTCGTCTGCGTGAGAAGATTGAGGAGAACCCGAGCAAACCGGAAACGATTCTGACTCGCCGCGGGCTGGGTTATCTCGTACGCAGTCCCAAAAGCGTGGGGATATAATGGGGCGTTTCTCTCGATTTTCGTTCTTTCGAACGATTCAGGCGAAACTGATTATTATCTATGTACTGCTGATTCTGATTGCGATGCAATTGATCGGCGTTTATTTTGTAAGTGCGATGAAGAACTCGCTGACCAGCAACTTCACTGAGGATTTGCAGGCACGGGCTGAGATGCTCTCTGTGCTTGTAGGGGAGACGATGGCTGGTGGAGAAGCCGAGGCTGGCGAGGACAAAACGGAAAACCTGCGTGTGTTGGTTAACAACCTGTTCAACATTAACGGCGCCGAGATTCAGGTGCTGGATGCCAGCGGCAAAGTGCTGACCACCTCGCTAAGTTCACATTCGGACTATGTTGGACGCAAAAACACCCAAACCGTTGTCAGCCGTGCGCTGCAAGGCATTCGGGACAATGAGGAATATATCGTGGACGAGGATAATGTTCGCAAAAAGGTCGTTGCCAAGCCGGTGCTGTCCGGCGGCAAGATTATCGGCGCGGTCTACATCGCTGCCTCGATGAATGAGTTATATGCCACAATGGAGGGCATTAACAAGATTTTTATCTCCGGCATTTTGATTGCTTTGGTATTAACCGCAGTGCTTGGTGTCATTCTGTCACATACGATTACGCAGCCTATCAAGGAAGTTACCCGAAGGGCGACGGCGGTCGCGGAAGGCAACTTCGATCAGCAGACGCCTGTATTCGGAACGGACGAGATTGGACAGCTCAGTCGGGCATTCAACTATATGACCAGCAGGCTCAGGGATGCACTCTCCCAGAACGAAGAGGAGAAGGAGAAGCTCACGTCCATTCTGACCAATATGAGCGATGGCGTGGTCGCAACGGACGAATATGGCAAAGTCATTCTGGTGAACCGCCGTGCAAGCAGCATTCTGGGCATGCGTCCGGCGGACATTGAAGGAAGGCATTTTGCCGTATTGCTCGGCATTGATCCGGAAGATGCTGAAGCGTTAGCCAGTGGCTTTACAGGTTCGACGTTGCTCCAGATTGCACCTGCGGGACAAGAAGATCCCGTTGTCATTCGCATGACGTTTACACCGGTTCATCGTCGTGAACTGGGCATTACGGGTACGATCGCTGTGCTTCAGGACGTTACGGAGCAGGAAGAACTGGAAGCATCACGACGTGAATTCGTGGCGAATGTCTCTCATGAGCTGCGTACACCGCTGACTACCATTAAGAGCTACGCAGAAGCGCTGGATGATGGGGCTCTGGAAGATCCGCAGCTCGCCGGACGATTCGTTGGAGTAATCCAGAATGAGACGGAGCGTATGATTCGCTTGGTTACGGATTTGCTGCATCTGTCCAGGCTCGATTCTAAGGAAGCGATGCTGCGCAAACAGCCAACCGACATCATGGAGATGTTGGAAGAAGTATCGGACCGTTTTTCGTTCCAGATGCATCAGAAGGATATTCAACCTGTGCTTTCTGTGGAGAACGGAATTCCAGCGGTTCCGCTGGATCGGGACCAAATTGACCAGGTGCTCGATAATGTCGTGTCCAACGCGCTGAAATACACGCTTGAAGGTGGCACGATTACAATCGCAGCCAGACGCAATGATGATCATACTCTCGCCATATCAGTGACCGATACGGGGATGGGGATTCCACAGCGGGATCTGGATCGCATTTTTGAACGGTTTTATCGGGTAGACAAGGCTCGCTCCCGCAGTATGGGCGGCACAGGGCTTGGATTGTCCATTGCCCGGGAAATTGTGAAGGCCCATGATGGCAATATCTCACTGGAGTCCGAAGTGGACGTGGGGACAACGGTAACGTTCACAGTGCCCATGCGTGAGGAAGGAGGTGAGCACCTTGAAAGAGCGGATTAAATCTCTGGTGCTTGCTTCCCTCGTCGTTGCCAGTTTGGTACAAAGTTACTTCCTGATCTATCGTTTGCCCGGTGGAGGCGATTCGATTGTGACGTCAGAGACGAACTATGTAAAGACCGAGAATATGGGCCAGGAACGCAATATTGAAGATTTAATTTTCCCGGATCAGATGGTTATTCATCTGGGAGAGGACAAACATACGGTGTTTTATCCGGGTAATACGTTCTATCAGTTGATCTATTCACGGTTGCAGGGGCGTACATTTGATGATTTCCAGCGTCGGAGTGTGCAATCGGTCAACTGGGGTCAGATTCGTAAGGAGAATCCTGGCTTTGAGCTGTCGTTCAAGGAAGGCATCCCTGTAGCGTTGTTACAGCGCGTGATGCGGCTCGGGACAGACTCCTTATTCCAGGGGGAAACGATTAACCGGATCTCGATCTATACGGCCAAAAATGAAACAAAGGCTCACGCACTGTTCTTCAGCGCCAAAGGTGATGTGGTCTACGAGGCGACACAGGCGGATCTGACAGTACAGGACGTGCAGCAGCATGTCGACTTCGGTAGCAGCTGGACACCTTATACGCTGATGGACGGCGGATATTATATCCCGGCTGAAGCACTGGAAACGATTGAGGCTGACGTGCCTACAGGCCAGTTCACTGTTGAGCAGATGCAGCGAAGCCTATTCTTTGATCCAAGTATGACCCGAAACATTCGGGAAAAGGATGGATCGGAGATCTATACAGACAGCAAGCGCAGTCTGCAAGTGAAGCAAGAACAGCGCTGGATTAGCTACACCGATCCGGCGGCACCACCTGCGGGACAGATTGATGCAGCGAAGGATGCGCTGTCCGCGGTTGATTTTGTGAATCAGCATGGCGGCTGGAAAGGTCGTTCGCGCATGATGCTGGACACTACCGATACGAAGACGAAGCTCCAGTTCCAACAATATTACAGCAGCTTCCCGATTATGGACTCGATGCAGTTCCGGTTCGGCACGATCAGCATGGAGATGCAGCAGGAAACGGTATCCAGCTATGAACGTTCGCTCGAATATCTGAACGAAGGGGCGGAGACGAAGAAATCGGTCACCCTGCCCGGAGGGGACAAGCTGAAGGCGCTCATCCAGAAGGTGGCGGGTACCAACCGTAAGGTCGTAGACGTGTATCCGGCGTACCGTCCATCCAGCATTGAGGATGGGCTGAAGCTGATCCCGGTATGGGTAATCCGCTTTGGAAACGGGGAGGAAACCACCGTTTCTTGATGGGTTATAGGATATGAAGTCATTTGATATCCTGGTGGGATTTAAGATCACACGTTAACGGGGGGGCAGAAAAAACCTGAAGAAGCGAAGCTACAAGCTTTCTGAAAGAAAGCTACTTCGGAAGCATAGGCTTCGCCTTTATCTCCGGATTTCTCCCTTAGGAAAAGGGAATCAAGAAATCTGGGGATAACAGCGATCGGAAGGTTGTTCTGGCCACGGAGTGGTAAGTGTGATAGTAGTCGTAATTATCAAATGATGGAGGTGAATGTTTTGGATTGGGGACGGGCGAAAAATGTGTTGATCTATGCCTTCCTGCTGCTCAATCTGGTGCTGGGATACCAGATCTGGATGGATGCGCGGGAGACGGCCGGAGCCAATCTGGACTTCACCTCGCTGGCGGATAATACACAGCAGGCGATGGAGGAAAAGGGCATTCAGGTGCTGGCTCCTATTCCGAATGAGACGCCGAAGCTGCCGAAGCTATCGTATGAGTTCATTGAAGATAACAAGGCAGGCATTGAGGTTGAATTGGAAAAGCCTGTGGACAGTAAGCTGATCTTCTCGCAAAGCGAGCTGGAGGATGCACTACAGGACGAGATTCCCCAGATCGGTACGTATCGATGGGATCAGCTGATGGCGGAGGATGGGGCATTTGTGCTTCATCCGTTGGTGGATGGCAAATGGCCGCTCTTCAATGTTAGTCTGGAGCTATTCTACAGCGATCAGAAAATTACGGGTTACCGTCAGACTCCGGTGCGGATTACGACAGCGGAGGAAAGCGATCAGCAGGTGCTTCCGGCGTCGAAGGCGCTGGGTACACTGATCGAGAACTTTTTGCCAAATGATGCGATTGTCAAAGATATTCAGTTGGGCTATTATGGCCAGTTGTTCAATTCAGATATGCAGGTGGCGATGCCGGCATGGCGGTTCGTGCTGGAAAGTGGCGAAGTGTTGTACGTGCAGGGCATCAGTGGGGATGTATTCAGTCCCAAGACAGACAAACCAGGGGAGTAATGCGTTATGGGGATTTATTTTACCGTGTTATCCAGCGGTTCGACAGGTAATGCCACGGTTATACAGCATGGGGGCACGTCCCTCATGATTGATGCAGGTCTCAGTGCGAAGCGGCTGGAGGCACTGTTCCTGGAACGGGAGATTTCGGGAACGGAGCTGGACGGGATTCTGGTTACACATGAACATTCCGATCACATTAAAGGACTAGGCGCGATGTCTCGGAAATATAATTTACCAATCTATGCAAATACGAATACGTGGGCGGCACTGAAGAAGTCCGTTGGGGCGATTCCAGAGGAAAATCGGAGGGTATTTGAGACGGGGGAAAAGCATGATTTTGGCTCCCTGCGTGTGGAATCCTTCGGCATCTCCCATGATGCGGCGGAGCCAGTAGGGTACACATTCGACGATGGCAGTGAGAAGTTGTCCGTCGCGACCGATCTCGGATATATGAGCGACAAGGTTCGCGATGCGATCTCCGATTCGGATGTACTTGTGCTGGAGGCGAATCATGATGTCGAATTGCTGCGCATGGGGCGGTATCCATGGAACACTAAGCGCCGCATTCTGAGCGACATTGGGCATTTGTCGAACGAAGCGGCGGGAGCTGCGCTCAGTGAACTGATGAACGGACGCATCAAGCGCACGTATCTGGCACATTTGAGCCGGGATCATAATATGATGGACTTGGCGAAAATGACCGTGCGTGATGCGATGGAGAGCCGTGGTTGCTTTTATCGAGATCATGAGTTCAAGCTCTGTGATACGTATTATGATCGGCCTACGCCATGGGATAGGGTGGGTGAGCCATAAAGCTGTCGAGTTCGGTAGCTTTGCGCTCCACTTCCTCGCGGGTCAGAATGCCTTTGTCGACGAGCAGTTCAATAATCGTGCTTAGGGCAAGGGTATTGCGGTAATGCTCTTCCTTGAGATCGGCCAGCTTGGCCGCCATATGAACTTCATCCATGGCTGTGAGTGTACGCGTGCGATCCATAATGTGAATCCTCCTTCTATGAAGCTTCGAATTGTCTTTTACTATTATTGTAGTCAGGCTTGATGGAAAACATTCCTCTTTTTGCCGCTATAATTACACGTAAGGGACGTGTATGCTGAACCAGGGGCGCATTTTGCTTAAGAAGATGAAAAAGTTCACGGGAATAGGCAAAATCGCGCTTAGCGAACCGGATTTTGTGGTGATAGATACTATGGACCTTTATTGTTAAGCGCGTTATAGCGGAAATTTCCGTTAATCTTCGTAATTATGCAACTTTTTAAGATTTGGCGTGTTTAGTATATAAGGAGCTTTTATAGTAGAGGCTGTTTTGCGCGCAAAAGGCATGTCGTAGAATGCGAGAGCATTTCTGATAGAGTCACAGGCAGAATGGGATGTCCGTTCTGTTGTACATAGACGCTTCATTCCGAGTTAGTGGGGATGGCAGCGATATGCAAAACGATTTTTAAAACATGCAAGAAAGCATGGAAAACCGTTGGGGTCTTCACGTAACGGAGACGGCAGAAGGAACCTGAAGAAACGGAGTGCTCGCCTTTATGAACGAATTTTCACCTTATTAGAGGGTAATCAAGAAAATTTGTGAGTAACAGCGATCGGAAGGTTCGTCTGTCGGCGGAGTGGGCTATGTGAGAACACCATCGTTGGCTATGCGAAAACGATAGGGCGGCAGTCAGGGTCTTGATGCGTGACAACGAAGGGGAGAGGATCACGATGGGATTGTTTGGAGACGATTTTTATTCAACCAAAGTATCAAGACGCGCCGAACCTGAACAGAAAGGTAAACTTCAGATCATTCGCCCTGGAGGCAGGGGCAAGGGACGGGACCGCTGGCAGAATCCACGCAAGTCACGCTCGGGCTTTAGCTCCACGGTCAAGGTAGCCGTGATCAGTTCGGTAATCAGCTCCATCGTGACCGTTACGCTGTTCAGCTTTATCATGCAGCCTGCATCATTACCTCTGGTGAACGCTGCAGGGAACGGCGGAGGCGGTACACCGACAGCACAGGCGGCTGATCCGTACGACCGGATTATCCAGGCAGCGGCGAAGGTTCGCCCTTCCGTGGTGAGCATCGTGAACCATAAGACGGGCAGCAGCCTGTCGATGGAAGATTCGGCGTTGGGATCAGGGGTCATTTTCAAAAAGGAAGATGGCAAAGCTTACATCATGACCAACCATCACGTTGTGGAAGGTGCGAGTGATCTGGAGATTGTAACGGTGGACGGGGAAACGCATAAGGCGAAGCTGGTGGGTAAAGACCGGGTGAGTGACATTGCGGTATTGTCTGTGCAAGATGATAAGGGCATCGGTCCAGCCGCAGAGCTTGGTGATTCCAGCAAACTTCAGCGCGGTCAAACGGTGCTGGCGATCGGGAATCCGCTCGGTCTGGGCGGTACGCTGACATCCGGTATTGTGAGCTACACAGATCGGATATTGCCGGTATCCATTAATCAGGACGGTGTGTATGACTGGGAACAAAACGTGATCCAGACGGATGCGGCGATTAACGAAGGCAACAGTGGCGGGGCACTGGCCGATCTGAACGGCAAATTGGTCGGAATCAACACGATGAAGATCTCGGATACAGGCGTTGAAGGCCTCGGCTTTGCGATTCCGATGAACGAAGTGATGAAAACGGTCGATTCCCTGCTGCTGAATGGCAAAGTATCTCGTCCATATCTGGGCGTATATACCGTCGATCTGAGTAATCCGTACGCCCCACTAGATGACGAGCAGCGCAAAGATCTGAAGCTACCATCCCACGTAGATAGCGGTGTGGTCGTGTTAGAAGCGTCCGGTCCGGCATCTGATGCGGGCATGAAGCTGAATGATGTCATTACGGAATTTGATGGGCAAAAAATTACCTCTACGCTTGATCTGCGGAAATATCTGTACGATAAGAAGAAGATCGGCGATACGATTGAAATCACCTTTTACCGGGATGGCAACGCCGAGAAGGTGTCGGTGAAGCTGACGGATAAACCGGAGTAAAGGGAATTGCTTTCATGTACATGGCACACAGAAATAGGGTAATAACAGAGAGTCGATCAACTCGTTGATCCGCTCTTTTTTATTGCACTAATCTTGATTTACATATAAACCAAATTCATGAGGTTACAGGGGAGATTTTGTCGTTTCCCAACGATAGGTTAGGACCAGAGCCAAAGTCTCTGTTATAAAGGGTTCCAGCTATGGTAAACTGTTGGGAATGTGTTGATGATGTGCGGCTCTGCGAGTAACATCTGTTTGTCGATCTGTATTCTGAACTTAGAGTGGAAGGGGTTAATTCAATGAAACGGTTGACGAAAACCATGTTGGGGGGAACAAGTCTGGTATCTGCACTGTTTGTTTTGTCCGCATGTACTTCTGAGGTGTCCCCGTCAGGGACTGCTGATGTTAGTGGTTTACAGGAGCAGATTACAGGTCTGGAGAAGAAGCTTGCGGACCAGAGTGAGAAGAATAATGAGCAGAACAAAAAGATCGCGGATCTGGAGAAGAAGCTGGAGGAGCTAAGCACCACCGTGATTGCGGTCAATGAGCCTGGCGGCAAAGCTTCGGTTGGCTCGGGAAACAACGGATCGGCTGGAAAGGGAGATGGGGTGCTGATTACGTTTGCCCAGTATGAAAAGCTAGAGGTTGGCATGGCTGTAGAGGAAGTTATCGACATCCTTGGCGGTGAAGGCGAGGCATTGAGCGAGGCGGAAAATATGGTGGTCTACAATTATAAAGGCACCGGGAGTTCGGTATCCAATGCAGTAATCGCATTCCAGGGTGGCAAGCTGCTGACAAAGGCGCAGTCGGGGCTGGAGTAAGATCGATATCCATTGAGGGTGGATTGAATACAAACAGGACGATGGCTCTCACTCTCATATGTGCGGTAATCTGAATAGTAACGAATGAGTGGGATAGATTCGGAATTGGAGAAGTGTTACTTTGGGATGCCAACCGGGTGTCGAGAAGTGACGCTTTTTTGGTTTTGTTTGTGCTGAAATGAGAGGATTGGTGGAAGTTGGACACGATAAATGGGGGCTAGGGGTTTCTTTTCCGCGGCAGGTGTGATAGAACAGAGAAGTGGCTATCCTGTATGGATAAGCGGTTGTGAATCGGGAGCATAGCTGGATACAGAAAGGATGCTTGAACGGATGTACGTTGTATGCAAAGAACACGTGGACATCGCCATCGACATGTTTGTTGATGAGTATGAGGACGCTCCGGATATCGTTGATCTGAAGGAGACGGAATTTGCCGATTGGGACCCGCCTGCGAAGTGCGCCGAGTGCGAACAAAAGGCCGAGTATCTGGTCGTCTAGCGTACTGTGTAGGCATCCGCAGTTGGCGCGTCTGTCATGGATGCACTCGCTCGCCTGCCATCCGGTATGAACATCACAGGTAAGGAGCAAAGAGAGCGTGTCGGAGCGCTCTTTTTGTTTTTTTGGCGTGTTATGCCTGTAATAGCGTGTCTCGGATTCTTTAGATTTTAAAGGAGCCGAAATGGGGCTAGATAAGGTGTGTGGAGTTCGTTAGCTTTTAATATTGGAACAAACGATGCGCTGAAGCATCTTACTTATAGATTATCTCGCAGGACGATTAGGAGGAATGAATCTTCATGTTGATTCAGATTATTGGTGTAGGCAAACTGAAGGAAAAATATTTGACGCTGGGCATTCAGGAATATGCCAAGCGGCTCGCCCCGTACATCAAGTTTCAGATGATCGAGGTCGCAGACGAAAAGGCGCCCGACACCCTGAGCGAAGCTGAGGTGCGGGTGGTGAAGGAGCGCGAGGGTGAACGCATCCTCGCGCATGTGAAGAGCGAGGCACATGTCGTTGCGCTCGCATTGGATGGCCAGCTCTGGAGTTCCGAGGAGCTGGCTATGGAGATCGACAAGCTCGGCACCTATGGGACGAGCCATGTCGTGTTTGTCATCGGAGGAAGCCATGGGCTCTCCGATGAGGTGCTGCGCCGCGCGAAGCAGCGCTTGAGCTTCGGGCGCATGACCCTTCCGCACCAGTTGATGCGGCTGGTGCTGGTGGAGCAGATTTATCGGGCGGTGAAGATCAATCGGAATGAACCGTACCATAAATAGGGCGAAAAGTTGAGTTGAAGGTTGAAGCTTGAAGCTTTAATGCTAAATATATCAGGAATAGTTCTCCATCATTTGATATAAATAATTTCGAAAGTCTTCAACATAGGTTTTGGGCTCTACAACTTTTAGATGAGTGCCGAAGCTTGCTAAAAGTTGAAATCCCATACGATTTTGTGGGACATAAATGGTTGCTAATAAAAATCCAGAACTATGGTCTTCAATACTTCTTCGACCATACCTTTCGATGATTTGATCTTTTATGCTAGGCGATATCCAGGCCTTAATCGTGACGAATTCAGGTAGATAATTTGCTTCATGTGCTTGCTCTGACCAATCGTCTCTAGGATGAAACGCGCGTTCATCCATAGTAATATGATCGATCCGAGATAACTTGAAAGTTCGATATCCCTGTCGATGTAAACAGAATCCTTTCAAGTACCAACTCGATTCGCTAAAATGCAGCTCATAGGGCTCGACCATTCTATTCGTTACAGCCCCGTCCTTATCTGTATAATCAAACGAAACCAGCCTCTTTTTTGAAATGGATTCTTGACATGTCTTTAAGGTTTCAAGAATCTCGGACCGACCTTCCCAATCATAAAACGACAGTTGAATGGAACGATTTAGAGACAATGGACTAACCATTGCCTCTATTTTTTTTATCGTTCTTTCAACTTCTTCAGCACGGAGGATTTGTTCCAATCCGCCGAGCGCAGTTAATATATTCTGTAAATCGGAGCTGCTTAAAAGGCGTTTATCAACCTTGTATTCATCCATTATGCCGTAGCCCCCTTTGACCCCATTGACAGAGTAGATCGGGATGTTCGATAAGCTCAATGTTTCCATATCGCGAAGGATCGTTCTTTTGGAGACATTGAATAGTTGTGAGAATTCCGTTGTAGAAACAACCTCTTTTTTCAGCAATATCATGATAATCGAAATGAGTCTCTCCACTTTGTCCATAATTGCCCTCTTTTTTTACATGATTTCAGAAAGGTGACACCTAGATGTCACCTTTTATCCATTATACTACAAGTATCACAAGAAGGAGGTTTTAATTCAATGTTTAATCCAACCGATTTTCCCAAGCCCACCCTTATTTCAGCCAACGGTGTGGAACTCGAAGTGTTTGAAGCAGGCCGAGAAAACGCAGGAAAACCTATTGTACTCTGCCACGGCTGGCCAGAGCATGCCTTTTCTTGGCGCCATCAGATGGACGCACTTGCCGCAGCGGGCTACCATGTTATCGTCCCCAACCAGCGGGGTTACGGCAACTCATCCCGTCCGACCGAAGTAACAGACTATGACATTGAACACTTGTCGGGTGATCTCATCGCGCTTCTCGATCACTATGGATACGAGGACGCTACCTTTGTCGGTCATGACTGGGGTGCATTCGTCGTTTGGGGACTGACCTTGTTGCATCCAAACCGCGTCAATAAAGTGATAAATCTGAGCTTGCCTTACCAAGAGCGCGGAGAAAAACCCTGGATCGAGTTCATGGAAGAAATACTTGGCGGCGATTTCTATTTCGTCCACTTCAATCGACAGCCAGGCGTCGCGGACGCCGTATTCGAAGACAATACATACAGGTTCCTTCGCAACCTGTACCGGAAGAACGAGCCTCTCAGAGCACCTGAGCCAGGTATGGCGTTGATCAATCTCGCCAGAGCAGAAACACCGCTCGGTGAGCCCGTATTGAGCGAAAGCGAGCTGGCCGTTTACGTCTCCGCTTTTGAAACATCAGGGTTCACGGGCAGCATAAATTGGTACAGGAACCTTGACCGCAACTGGCGCTTATTGGCGAAAGTGAACCCAATCATCCAGCAGCCGACCCTCATGATCTACGGCGACCGGGATGTGGTTGCGAAGTCTGAAAACCTGACAAAGTTCGTGCCCAATGTGGAAGTGGTCAATCTGGATTGCGGTCATTGGATCCAGGAAGAAAAGCCGAAAGAAACAAACCAAGCGATTTTAAAATGGCTGGAACAATGGGAGATGTAGTTTTTTTCAACAACCAAGAAGAGTTTAACGATTGGTTAGAAGAACATCATGCTGAAGCTAGTGAAATTTGGGTGGGCTATTTTGGGATAAGTACAGGGCGTGCAAGCCTTACTTGGTCTGCATCAGTAGATGCCGCTCTTTGTTTTGGGTGGATTGACGGTATACGAAAAACAATTGATAAACAAAGCTATAAGATTCGCTTTACTCCGCGCAAAGTAAATAGTGTATGGAGTGCTGTGAACGTAAAGAAGGTAAAAGCACTAATACAGCTTGGAAAGATGAGACCAGAAGGAATGCACGTCTTTAACAACAGAACCGATGCACAAGGCTATTCCTCTGAACAAAGAAACGTGGAACTTGCCAAAGAATATGAAGAACAAATCAAGGCAAATCAAACAGCCTGGCTATTCTTCACTAATTTATCACCATCCTATAAAAGAGATTCTATCTGGTGGGTAATGAGCGCCAAGAAAGAAGAAACACGATTAAGAAGGCTTGGAATATTGATCGCTTCATCTGAAGAAGGGCTAAAATTTCAACATTGCAAAAAATATATTACAGAATAAGGAAATATAAATAACAAAAGAATCGTTAAAAGGATTTTTGGTACTGCATAAATCTTGGTCTATTGTTTCCCTGATCTTTAGGAGAGAGGAGCTACTGTATTTCTCAATCAATTAGGGTTTAATTCTCATCAAAAGTCAGAACGTTTTAAATGCGAGGCATAAATCAAATCGCTAAATGAAGAAGGGATGAAACAGCTCATCCAAAATCGCAATCCTCTTCATTTTTATGGTACAGCCGACCCTCATGATCTATGGTGACCGGGATACGGTCCAGAGGTCTGAAAACCTGACAAAGTTCGTGCCTAATGCGGAAGTGGTCAATCTGGATTGCGGTCATTGGATCCAGCAAGAAAAGCCGGAAGAAACAAACCAAGCGATTTTGAGATGGCTGGAAGAGCAGAATGATGCTGAATAGAGTCGCTTAGCAAGCAAAACTTAGAAAAACAATAAGGACACCCAAACAGGCAATGTCATTAAGTTAAGCTCAAAGGTAAGAACGGGAATAAAAATGGAATTCAAAACGGCATGGGAAAGCCCCGTGCCGTTTGTTTTTTACTTCACGCAAGGAAAAGGCGTATAACTAACAAAGCAGAAATACTGCAATAATTGAACAGGCGGAAAGAAAAGCATCGCTCTATGTTCTGTTCCAATCCAGTAAGATGCTCTTGAGAAAATGTTGCTGTGGAATTACTTCAAAAGCATTAATGATGACACTAATGTTGAAATGTTACTGCATTCATACTTCAAAGTGCTAAAGAGTGAGATGGAAACTGGTGACAATCAAAATAATAAGAAATAAAGAAGCCACTCCATTTTTCTGGAGTGGCTTTGTACTCGGCTATTATACGGTGAACGGTATAATAGCGATCGTGATAAAGCAAGGGTCGAGTGTTAAATCAGCCGTATGGAGACTGTGCAAAGATTACATTGTAGCTTGAACGGCGGCTATTTTCTACCTAGTGTCTCCCAAATTCCATGGAGCCAGGAGTCGAACTCAGCATCTTTGTCGCCCTCGTAAGTATCATAAATATCCAGACGTGTCTTTTGCAATTTTTCCTTAAATTGCTCAAATGTATGACCTTCAGGAAGGCTTTTTTTAATCCGTAGCAAAATTTTGTTAAGACCTTTAAACAGCTCACCTTTGTTTTTGGTAGGCATTTGAACATCTTCATCCAACTGCTTCAGCTTGAAATATGCAGCTTCACGCACCTGAAACACCTGATCACTTGTCAAAACATGCTGCAGTAACTTAATGGTAGGGGCTGTATCCCAGTTCCCCAATTCGTTCACCGCATTTAGTCTGTCTCTCCAGCTCGTCCGATTAGTCGCTCGTTTGAGCTCTTCAAAGTTTTCCGGTAGTTCGTTAACTGCTCCAATATCATGGTTGTTCGTCAAAATTCAATCTCCTTAATCATCGCCATCTCGGCAGTATGATGAATGTTATTTATGTGAACACTATTATAGCACGAACCTGACTAAACTACTCCTATGAAGCCGATTGACAGCCTATACATCACATTCACCAATTCATGTTTTTGTATGTAATCACTCATATAGATGTATCAACCTATCTATTCTCCTTGACAATCTTTTTTCTCTTAATGAAGTCTACCGTGTACACCCAACCAATCAGTCCACATAAAACAAAACCAAATGCATGCAGAGATCCGTAAACGGGAATGAAATCAAGTATGGTTAAGAAAAATATCTTTTTTAGTAGCGGATATAAAATGGAAAGCACAACAACCGTGTAAAAGGCTAGACAAGATAGGGCTAAAAAGAAGGTCGCCTTATTATCCAAAGCGTTTTTCCTCAAGTAAGCAAGGAGATAAGCGGTGTAAATCACAATATTACAGGCGAACAAAGTGACACCAATGTATTCAATTGGCTTGGAGAAAATCATACCAATAGCAATCAAGATGGGTCCGATGATATCGATGGCAACGACCCAAGGATACCAGCTTTTCTTCGTCATGATGCGTCCCAGTGCACCAATAAAAATTGGAACGATAGCAGATGAGAAATGAAAGTGGAGCGAGCTTAACGCGTGCGTTGCAGGATTAGCTTGGAAGAGATTCAATTGATATTGATATAAGGTAAACCAAATGCCCCCGATAAAAAAATAAACGAGCCCCGCACCAATCGCTATTTCCGCTGCTTTTCCTTTAGAGATCATAATAGTGGTCAAGCCATAGATGCCAAGCAGCAGTGTGAACAGTAGCCATCCAAGGGACAAAATCTCTGGGATTGCCGTACTTTCTAACGCCCACATCTTACTACTCATTACCGAGGCTAGGGTAAGAAGCGCAGCGGGAAACTGAAGCCATTTAATAGCAGCATAAACCATTCGTTGATGTTTATTCTTTTCGTCATGGTTCAAAAGTAAAATCACAAGAGGAACAATGACGAAAGCCGCAAAAAGTAGAAACTTTTCAACAAGTTCGAATTGAAAGTACCCAGGGCGAGCGATAATAATTGCAACGTTTCAATATCGCAGCTAGAGAAAGTGTCGGAGCGACCGGAGATGACTTTCAACACGCCGACGGCAGTGCTGGAGTCGAACAGGGGAACGCAGACCATGCTCCGTGCGCCGACTCTCATAGTCGCTTCCTTGTCGACGCAATCGTCCTGCTGCGTATCCGGCGAATACAAAATTTATTTCTCTGTCACGCACAAACCCGACAAGCTGCCGTTTTTTTTATTCGAATTCCAAGATGAGGCTGCAAGGTACCGCTGACAGCGGCATAAACCATTTCATCGTCCGCCAGCATTTCTATGGTAGAACCGTCGTCATCGACGCCATTTCCGTCGAACGACTTGAAGAAGCGCACTCGCGCTGATTCTTGATGCTCGCGAGTTCCTCCCAGAGAAATCATCAGATGTGTCTATAAGACTCTGGTGAATAGATACGTAGGGGCGAAGGCAACGGTCGCTGGAAAGTGGTTCATCTGAGGCCCTGTCCCGTTCGTTACTGCGGGCAACTCCGTTCATTTTGTGTCATATGACATTATGATACTGGCGGATTTGACATCAAGATCCTTAAAATACATCTACTACTTGGAAAGGATGTGGGCTCTTTGATGGCCAGAACCGTCGTTAGCTTTGTTCAAAACGGCTATTTTCTGCTGCTTACTTTCGTCACCGGAATGTTTTACTTGAGCTTTTATCTGGTCGCTCTAACATTGGGCTTGAGCCTTTCGTTTACCATCGCGGGCGTTCCTCTCCTGACTCACGTTTTGCGGACGACGACCGCCTTCCTACAATTTGAACGAGTACAGACCAAGATCTATACGGACATTACCACCGAGCCTTGCGTTAAATCCGCGAGCCCCGATGTGTTCAACTGGCTTCAAGCGAAAAAGGAGCTGCTGAACCTACGCAACTGGATCGCAATTGGCTGGCTGCTGTTGAAATTTCCGATAGGGATTTTAAGTCTGATCAGTGCGGCCCTGCTCTACGCAGCGCCGCTTGTACTGATTGCTGCTCCGTTCCTCTATCGGTTTATCAACCTTTCCCTTATGGGGGTAGATAGTTTTGCTAAAGCCGTGATGATGTCGGCCATAGGGGTCGTATTGATGATGGTGAGCTACAGGCTTGCGGGCCGCTTGGCGCGCTTGATAGGCGGCTACACACGTCTGATGATCAAGCATGTGAACCGGTAGACGCCACGCCCGGATTTGCCTCGTAGGTCGTCCGATGGTAGTTTACTCTATAGAAGTTTACTCAATACTAGTTACGTAACGTCATACTTAAGGTCGTTAGGGGTTGATGGTTTTGTTCGATATGGTCAAGCGATGGTACTGGTACGACTGGCTCATGTTCATAATCCGCCTGATATGCAGCATTTCGCTCGTGTTTACGACTATAGGGCTGCAAGAATATTTCACGCTGCCGATAGGGGGCCTTATACTGTGGCAGCTGATTGCTTTTTCCGTTCCATGGCTTTGCTTGCAGCTCGATTATAAATACTACCTGTTTACCGAAATCGTAATCTCGGGCGGGTTGTGCTTGTATCTGGCTTCTTTTTTTCCGCAAGCCTACTTCTCATTCCTGCTGTACGCCTTTTTAATTGCTGCCCACAGCGCGAAAAGGGCTTATCTGTGGTCAGGGCCTGTATCCATATTGCTCCTGCCCGCCATAATCAAGCTGTTTGCAGAGCAGAGTGAATACTGGGTCATGGCCGTTCACATCGGGATGGCATATGTCTTCGGATTCTCCTTCCATTTACTCGCACTCAATTATCGCCAAGGCGAAATTATCCGCGACCAAAATGGAGTGCTGGAGCAGTACCTGTCCCAAATTGAGCACATTACGCTTGCCGAAGAGCGGAACCGGCTGTCCAAAGAGCTTCACGATACCGTCGGCCATGCCTACACTTCGCTCATTATGGGATTGGAAACGTTGCGGCCTGAGCTGACAACGGATACAGGAACGGAAAGGCTTGACTCCCTATTGAACCTGGGCCGCAAAAATATGGAGGAGGTCAGAAGCTACGTGCATCAAATCGAATCGCCGCATGAGGCGCTCCCGCTGCTTCAGTCTTTGAAGAAGCTGGCGGAGGAGTTTCAGGAGCATGCCAAGGTTACGGTTCGTTTTCATGCCTACGGGGAGGAATACCCTGTAATGAAGCAAGCGAAGACAGCACTTTATCGCTGCCTGCAAGAGTCGTTGACGAATGCTGTGCGTCATGGAAACTCGACAGAGATTAAGGTGTCCGTGCAATTCGAGCCCCAGCAGACGAGACTGGAAATTCAAGATAACGGCTGCGGGATGGAGCATGGGAGAGAGGGCTTCGGCTTGAGTGCCATGAAGGAGCGGGCGATGAATTTGCAAGGCCATGTGGCCGTCTATACGGAGCTGGGAGAAGGCACTCTGGTAACCTGTACGCTGCCCAGACAAACGGAGCTTAAGGATGAAGTCATCCGTCTGTTGGTCGTCGATGACCAGCCCTTTATCCGTGAAAGCCTGCGGACTCTGCTGGAGGAGCAGCAGGATTTGCAGGTTGTTGGGATGGCAGAGGATGGCGAGCAAGCGATTGAGCTGTGCAGGCAGGTTCAGCCGCAACTGGTGCTTATGGATCTGGAAATGCCGAATATGAATGGAATCTCCGCATCCCGTAAGATAAAAGAATTGTGGCCCGACATCCGCATTCTGATTCTCACCACGTTCGAGGATACCCGACAGGCTCTCGAGGCGATGCGAAGCGGGGTCGACGGATACTTGTTGAAGTCCATGCAGCCGGTAGATCTGGCTGAAACGATACGCACCGTCTTCCGCAGGGGCACGCTGATCGATCAGGGCATGTCGCACAAATTGTTTGCCCAACTGGAAGCGGACAGTAGCGGAGATGGTCCTTCGCCAATCAAAGCGTCATCGGCCTATGAGTTAACGCCGCGGGAGCTTGAAATTTTACAGTTCGTGTCCAAAGGGCTGCGATATAAAAGCATTGCTTCCAAATTATATTTATCCGATGGTACGGTTCGAAACTATGCGTCATCGGCTTATATGAAGCTGGGGGTCCGCAACCGGGAGGAAGCGGTGCAAAAAGCCAGGGAGGCCGGGCTTCTGGAATAACCCCCAAGTTATGTATTATGGTGGCGGATGCCGGCATACGGAGTGATTGTGCTTCGTATGTCGGCATCCGCCATTTAGATTTTTAAAGGCCGTTTTTTACTTATTCTGAATTAGGGTTTACGTTCATTACCGTTTGGCAATTGGCAATGTGTAGTAATCAAATGCCAGATCCAATAAGGCACTCGCTTCCTGCCGCTTAAGTGGTTGCTTGGAACGGAAGTTGATGGAGCCGTCAGAATTGAACTTGGTATCCGGGTCCATGATGCCTTGGGATACAAGGGTTGTGATGGCTTCAACTGCCCAGGCATCCGTTTCGCCACGCAATGTAACCTTGGCTCCAGGCTCAGCTTGTCTCAGGTTTTGGATCATAACTGCCGCCATCTCTCTGTTGATAGGAGAATTAGGCTCATAATTAGGCAATCGGGACAACATCTGCTTCTTGTTGGGTTCAATCGTATCAGGCATGCTTTCCCAGCCATGGGCGTGTAGCAGCAACTCCGAGAACTCACCCTGAGTTAACGTTCCATTCGGATTGAAGCGGGTAGCTGTCTTTCCGTCCATGATCTTTAAAGCATGGAGATTTTGAATATAAGACGCATACTTGCTGCCGGCCGGTACATCAGTGAATGGCAAATCTCTATTTACTTTTTGTGCATAACCCACGTAGTGCGGAAGTGTCATGTAATAGAAATAGGTGATTTGGCCGGCCCCATTTTTTTGGAAAGCTACTTTATTGCCGGATTCATCCTCAAAGAGTAACGGGTGGATCATTTTCAGCGTACTCTTGCCCAGATCTCCTGTCTCCGCAACCAATTTTCCGTTTGAATAGGTAACGAGGGTCCGCATGGATCCAAGACGCGTGTTTTGGTACAATCCCACGTAGTCCTTGGCCTGCTGCTCACTGATTGCCGAATAGGATGGCTTTGGAGCCGCTTCTTTTCTCGGATAATAATGATTCATAAATTCCTCGTACACGTCGAGACTCATCATGGAGTCGTTATTGTAGGACATGTAGAACGCTGTATTTTTCTCCGGCAGAAGAACAATCAAGGAAGAATGACCGGTCACATTTCCCCCTTTGATAACCACATGTTGACCATTCATCTTCTCTTTGAAGTAGCCTTCGAATCCGATGGTTGTGACAGGGAACTCTTTGTCAGGGAACACCTGGTAGGTGTGCATTTGCTCGATGCTCTCGGGACTTAAGATTTCTTTGCCTTCATACATTCCTTTGTTCAGATGCATCATAAGGTACTTCACCATGTCATCTGCGTTTGATACCATGCCACCGCTAGGCCGATCGGTTGGTTTGAATCCCTCCAGTTCGATTCGCTCGCCTTTTGGTCCATAATGGGCAGCCATTCTGCCGAGCAGTTCAGGGGTAAACCGCACATTCGTCGAGTTCATGCCCAGCGGCTTGAAAATATTATCCTCCATATACTGGGCGAATGACATGCCCGCTACTTCCCCTACCGCATACCCCGCCAGTGTGAACCCAAAATTATCGTAGGTGTACGCTTCCCCCGGAGGTCTGACAACAGTAGGCATATTCGCTTCAAGAGACTCTTTCATCGGGAAGAATTGATTCACATATTCTGGCTTCGATCCCGAGAGGATATCCGGTTTGTCAAAGCCGCTGGTATACGTAAGCAGATCGTACATCGTCAGTTTTTTTCCTGTTGTATTCGGTACCTTCATCCCTCCCAGGTATTCCTGGATATCGTGATGCAAATCAATCTTTCCCTTATCGACCAACTGCATAGCTGCCAATGCCGTGAACTGCTTCGTCACAGAACCAATTTGGAAAACGGTGCTGCTGTCTACCGGAATTTTATTTTCCCTGTCGGCATAACCGTAACCCTTGCTTAACAGTACTTTCCCATTCGAAACGACCGCAAAATTAGAACCAACCGTATTATACTTTTTCATCGCGTCCGCAAAAATGCCATCTGCAAAGGCCTCCAGTTCCTTGGAATCCTGCGGTCCCTCCAGTACCTTAGCATCCTGCGGCGCCTCCAGGCTGACCTTCTCAGATGTAACTGACGTGGGAGCCGGCGGGGTATTGGGAGCGTTCCATGATGCCCTACAAGCGTTAATGATCGTACCAGTTAACACCAGAACAGTTAATAGTAGAACTGCGCGATTCTTGCGAATCCATTTCTTCGTATTCTTCATAAATGATATCTCCTTAACTATTGGGTTTGCCTCTTAACCATCGGCTGAGCCCAGTATGGCAAAGGAGTTGTCACACCAACAAGTTGCATTTCGTCATCCATGACATTCAGCTACTTTGAAAGCGTCATGTGACAATTCAGCACTAGGTTTATTTACAAGGGAGGCATTAGGATACCTGAAAGGGCGATGAAACATTCAGGAGACGAGGACAGTCTTCCTTGCCCAAAGCCATTAGAACTGGAGTGTGAACATTATCGCTTTCTTACAAGATATCGTTATCCAGTACGGTTACATTGCCATTTTTCTATGCCTTGCGCTTGGCATTATTGGTTTGCCTGTGCCTGATGAGGTTCTCATGACGATTGTTGGTTATCTTTCTTCAATTGGGCTGCTTTATTTTCCGATATCCCTTGTGGTCAGCGTCCTCGGGGCTATGAGTGGCATGCTGTGCAGTTACGCCCTTGGGCGGAAATTCGGCAAGCCGTTGCTGTGGAAGTATGGAAAATGGGTCAGGCTCACGACCAAAAGGTTAGAGAAAACAGAGAGCTGGTTCGAGCGTTATGGCCCCTGGGCGATATGCATCGGCTACTATATTCCAGGGTTTCGCTATCTGACTTGTTATCTGGCAGGGATGAGCGCCATGAACCCACGGAAATATATAATCTTCTCGGGCTTGGGAGCCCTGTGCTGGTGTGCGATTTTTATTTCAATTGGGTATTTTCTAGGGGGAACTATTGATTTTTCGAATTATCATGGTTCTTTTTTTTGGTTGTTTTTCTCTCGAGAATAGAGTGCTCTCAAAAGAGCTAAATACTTGGCAGCAGAAGATGTGGAAGATGTAGTCAGCGTTTCCTTAAGAAAGGAAGAGCTATACGCTTGAATAAGTTGGATTTTCAGGACAAAATCGAACCGCTGCGCAGCGAGCTAAACGATTTGGCGGATACATTAGGAGTCACCTCAAGAGTAGTTCTGTTGAAGTCTCAAGAGTTGGACAAGCTGCTAAATGAGTACAGCCTAATGTTGGGGAAAGAAGAGGAAGTGGGCAGTTGTGCAGTTTAGGAATACATTTGTATAAGAGAATTGTTCCACCTTCTCGTCGTGAGCGTCAGCTAACGTGAGAACGTCATCAGGTATGTAGGTTCGAGCCTAGATTATAGACTGGATTGTGAAGATGATTACGAGCATATGGTGTTTGGATCAACCAAATTTTGGTGTAATCGTTGTGGATTGTATCATGATTTGTCTCCTAGAAGGTGAGACTTCTTCCGTCAATTGGCTACATTAAACATGACTAAATACTGAACACCAAGAAAATAGGACAACACCTAAAATGACCAAAATAGCGGGCATGTTTTTCTTTATTCTGTTCATTTACCCCTCTCATTTCTGGATATTATATACAAATTCCATTTGTTAGTCTTAGGTAAATGTTCTTTTATACTGATTAGATGATAGGAAGACCTATGCTGAGCGGTTCGGTGTCGGGGATCTTCAATTCTTTTGTATATGCGACTAAAGAGCTGCTCGGTACGATCATGATTATCTCCATTATTGTAGCGATGAGCCGGATTCTGATTATTACCGGGATCAATGAGACGATGGTTGTGCCGCTTAGCCGTTTGATTCGTACGCCGTCCATGGCGATGAAATCTGTTCGGTCACGGTATCGCGTTATCCGGAGATTACATTATCCAGGGCGCCCCCAAACTCACCGCAGACGCAGCCGGACTTCCGGTAAGCAGTGAATGGAGGCCAGTGTTCCGCTCGTAATTGTCATGGGTCTGGTTACGACGGTGGCTGCGTTCTGGCTGATGCACAGAGATCAGAAGAATGGAACGTGGCGGAATGGGCTGGTCACGGTAAAAGGAGCTGGTACGCACGGAGGTGGGAGGAAAGCTAGTAGGGCCATTGCTGCTCAGCCCCCGTGTCAAAAAAACGCTGGCGATCGTCATCCCACTCCTGTTCCTACTAGATATGGCGGCGATGTTCGTTCTGAAGCTGCAAGGCGGAGCTGCTACAGCACTCGTTGGCGGAACGGCGGTACTTATTCTGATCTCCATCACCAATGCTGGCCCACCGCAACCGGGGGCTCGAAAAGATCACTTCCTATTTAATAGAAGGATTTGTTTTTGGATTCAAGGTTTTTGGTCCGGTGATTCCGATTGCGGCTTTTTTCTATCTGGGCGATTCGGCATTCACGGAACTGTTCGGAAAAGTGCTCCCGGAAGCATCGCACGGCATCGTGAACGACCTCGGTGTCGCTCTGGCGAATCATGTTCCGCTTAACGGTGCGGTGGGTGCTGTCACGATGACCGTGATCGGGGCGATCACCGGGCTGGATGGTTTGGGCTTCTCGGGTATTTCACTGGCTGGTTCCATTGCGCAATTGTTTGCGTCCGCTATTCATACCGCTGACCGCACTAGGGCAGGTGGCTGCGATCTGGGTTGGAGGGGGTACGCTGATTCCGTGGGCACTCATCCCAGCATCCGCCATCTGCGGTGTTAGCCCGTTCGAGCTGGCTCGGCGCAATCTGAAGCCCGTACTGCTGTCTTGAAGGGCTGCACATTGTGGTACACTAAAAGAAAAGCGGGAGCAGTGGGACTTCGTTGGCGATAGCTGGGGTGAGACCACATGAAGGTTGTTGTTATATTTCTGACAGCGATAGAATCACCGATTGGCGCCTGACTAAAGGGCTTTTTTCAAAGAGCGGATGACCTTGCATGGATTGCCGACAGCCAAACTATCTGGCGGAATGTCCTTCGTAACGACACTGCCGGCCCCAATCACGCTGTTCGCTCCGATCGTCACGCCTGGCAGGACTATAGCGCCTGCACAGATCCATACATTATCACCAATATTGACTGGATGTGTGTATTCCAAGCCCGCTAGCCGTTGCTCTACATCCATAGCATGTTCTTCCGTTATAAGGCAGACGTTGGGCGCAATAAATACGTTGTTACCTATTGTAATTTTCCCGCTGTCCATGAGCTTGCAGTTAACATTGAGAAAAAAATTGTCTCCTACCGTGGTATTGTACCCGTAAGTGCAGAAAAGCGGCTGCTCCATAACGCAATTATCTCCGGTCTTTCCCAGCAGCCCGCGAATGGCGACCAGTCGTGCTTCGCGGTCCAGCGGGTGTATATTGTTATATTCGTATAGCTTTTTCACGGTATCAGCACGGTCTGCCACAAGCTCAGGATCGCCAGGTTGGTATAACATACCAGCATGCGATTTTTCTTTTTCGTTCATAACATCAACTCCTTTATTCATATCAGCGAAAGTATCTTAATATAAGGAATGATAAAATTCAACTATAAAATTGCGCCATTGGCATTATCAAAATCGTGAGACAGAGATGGCCGGATGTGGCCCCGCTATATGCTTCGACTTGATGGCGGAGATTACGTGAAGATGTTGGATGGCCTCGAACTCAACAGACAACTGGTGCCTGGCTTTCAGGTGGAGATCGGCAGAATGGTAAATCAATTAAGCAAAAAAAGGCACCCCAATCGGGTGCCTTTCGATTTCGCTCTATAGATGTTACGGAGAACCGTATCATAAATAACAGCAAGTTTATTGATGTACATGGAGCCGATGATGGGCTATGGACTGAAATATGAATCTACTTTCTTTATGAACAACAGAGACTTCAATTTACAAGCCACATACACTAGTTTGTGATTAAGCTCTGTTCTTGGTTTTTCTACTGCCACCATTCAGTCTAAGACCTACCTTAAGGTTCTTTACCGTAAGCTATTTAATAGTAAGAGACGCTGGAGTGATGTCCGCGTCTCTTTTTTCTGCGTTCTGATGTTTATTTATCGAATATATTAAAAAATAAAGGTAAATTTCCGATAATAAATATGCGGTTATATGCCATAAATCGACATTTAACAACATTTTCCTAGAAAAGGTGATTTAATATATGTTTTCACCGTTCCAAAAGAAGAAGAGTAGACTTGAGCAGCAGCAATCGAGAGAGGACCTTGACATGAGGAGGGACTTGGACGAGCCACAAGAGGAAGTGTCGCTAAATTCGACTCCTTCCGAGGTGAAGGAAGAGCCTTCAAGTTCTGTTTTAATCAATAAGGGTCTTATGGATAAGAGCTCGCTTGATCTGGTATTCGCCGTAGAGCAGATGATTAAGGACAAGCAGCATGTCGAAATGAGTCATAATGATTTGCAGGATCGACTAAACCATTCGAACGGACAAAATGATCGTTTGAACAGAGACCTAAAGAACTTGGGCAAGGTCATTGAGGAACGCGAGAAGAGCATTTTGGAGCTGGAGCGGAAGCTGGCCGATAAGAATCTGAAGGTCGATCAAATGATGGAAGACTTTCGGGAGCTTCAATCCACTATGTCTGGTCAAAATGAGGAGCTTAAAGGTGTAATTGAGCTCGAACGCCAGAATTATGCCGGCCTGCTTCAGAAGCACAATGAGATGATTACCGATAAGAATAAGAGAATCAGCGAGCTTGAGGAGAAGAATGTAAGATATGAATCCGAGCTCACTCAAATGAAGCAGAAATTCGATGCTCTTCGCCAGGAGAAAACGCATTTGCTTAATGTTGTAAATGACTTTACTAACAGATTGACATCTCCGTTTGCATCGAACGCAGGAACAACCGAGGAATCTCCAATCGATTAAAGTCATTGCTGATCGGAAGAGAGGACGAATGGTATGGAGACATACATTACGCAGGTAATGGAGCTGTTATCGCTTGGGAAGACCTCGGATGGTGTAAATCAAATCACGGTCGCAGTGTCCCAAGAGGATAGGCAAGCTATATACGAAATTAATATTGACGAGTTTACATATCTTGGGCTTGAAGTGTTAAAGCCACTAAATGGAGACAGGATCAGACTCTCTCCCTATTCCAAGTGGGATCCATACCGAAATACCTTTTATAGTTCCATAATCAGAACCACAGAAGTTTCCCGGGATGTGCAGTATTTTGCATGCAGCGAAGCATACATAAATGAAATTAAGCGGATCAGGAACCTTCCGCCCGTTCCAGTGGAGGACAGAGTAGAGGGACCCACTCAGCAACGGACACAACTCCTGCGGCAATTCTCTGCTCACATGCCCAAAATTTTGATTCTGTCCCTGGTAACTATCGGCTTGCTGATTGTTCTATCTATCACTTCAAAGGGGAATGACGATTCTGCAAATACGTTTAGCGGATCAGTCGGGGTGGCGATGGCTGGGGAAAAAGACGATGATTTTGAAGCGCCGATGGTGCTTACAGCTATAAGTGAACCATACAAGACGGAAACTTCAGTTACGGCTGCCAGAACAAATCCTATCGTCCTATCACACGTATCCGATCAGCCTGACAGTAATCACGAATCCTTTGAAGTCATCGATATTGATAAAGAGGAGTCTTTCTTTGGTTTGCCGAAGGAATATGTGGCTTTAACCTTTGATGACGGACCCTCCACGCTTACGAAGCAGTTTGTGGACATTCTGACAGAACAGAAGGTAGCGGCGACATTCCTGTTCGTGGGGCAGAAGGTGGGACCCAATCGAGATGCTGTTATCTATGCGAGTGAACATGGAATGGCGATTGGGAATCATTCCTGGGATCACAGTTTGCTTCCGAAGGACACCCCACAGGATCAGAGCGAGAGCTTGTCGAAGACAAACAGCGTTCTGGAATCATTGACGCATAAAACGGTTACTTTGTTCCGTCCACCATACGGTGCGGTTAACAATAAACTTGTCACCGAGGTTAAGAAGTTGAATATGAAGACCCTTCTGTGGAATCGAGATCCAGAGGACTGGAATGCGAAGAAGCCAGAGGATATTATTCGATACTTTCATCAGGTCGAAGCTGCTGGCGGAGTATATGTGCTGCATGAGAACAAAAACACATTAGAAGCACTTCCGGCTATTCTTAAACACTTAAAAGAAAAAAAATTAAAATTCGTCATCTTCAAATAAAATAGACCTCAGAGCAGATTGAAACCCCAAGAACTAGCTTTGGTTAAAATCCAGATACAGATATGTCCTTTCTCTATCAATCTTTAAATTTTTTACATCCATTTGATATATTCTACGACTTTTATGAATTAAACTATGGTAGAATATCTCAGGATCTAAAATTGGAGAGGGGTTTTGTTAATTCATGTATTGGAAAAAAGTTCTGGGCCAAAGCACAATTCGTGTGGCAACTGCTGCACTATTACTCACCCAACTATTGGGCGCAGCGGGTTCTGTCTCTGCCGCAGGCAAAGATGTAGAAGTACACTTGATTGGTATCAATGACTTCCATGGTCAGTTAGATACCACATCGATCGTTAGTGATAAAAAGGCAGGAACAGCTCCAATTCTAGCAACCTACTTAAAAGAAGCTCAAGCAAAATATGAACATTCCCTACTCTTCCACAATGGAGACTCTGTGGGTGCATCTGCTCCAGTCTCATCTCTCGATCGTGACGAGCCTACCATGGAATGGATGAATATGATGGGCTTTGATGTAGGTTCTCTAGGCAATCATGAATTCGACCAAGGTATCGCTGCCTTGAAGGCACAAATCTTTGGTGGCCTTGATCCAAAAGAAGGCAAAGTAACTCATGCTGGTGCAAAATTTGATTACGTCAATGCAAACGTCATTGAAACTGCCACTGGCAAAACATTGATTAAGCCGTATGTTATTAAAGAAGTAGGCGGAGTTAAAATCGGATTCATCGGATTAGTGACGAAATCCACACCTGCCAAAGTATCCCCATCTGGGACAGCTGGTGTGCGTTTCTTAAGCGCAGAAGAAGAAGTTGAAGCCGTTAATAAATATGCAAAAGAATTGCAAGATCAAGGTGTAGAAACGATCATCGTTTTGGCGCATGATCCAGCAACAACCAAAGAAGGCGTAACCACTGGAGAAGCGGCTGATTTAGCAAAAGCTTTGCCAGCAGATTCCCCTGTTGACGTTATCGTAGCAGGTGACAATCACGCCTTGGCTAACGGTGAAGTAAATGGAAAATTGATCGTTCAAGCGTTCTCTTATGGTACGGCATTTGAAGATATTAAATTGATGATTGACCCTGCTACTGGGGATGTAACGGAGAAATCAGCTACTGTTACATCGACTTTCCAAGAGGGTGTAAAAGAGGACCCTGAAACGTTGGCTATTATTAAAAAATCATTAGACAAGCATCCTGAGTTGACTAAGCCAGTTGGTACAACGGATGGTTCTGTTACCCGTACAGATGCTTATAATAACGAAGCCGCTCTGGGCAACCTCATTGCAGATTCAATGCGTGAAGCAGACTTTGGGGATAAGGCAAGTGCTGCTGACTTTGCATTTATGAATCCAGGTGGTATTCGTGCGGATCTGCCAAAAGGCGATGTGACCTTTGCTGATCTTGCTAAAATCCAACCTTTTGGCAATACTCTAGTGAAACTGGAGTTGACTGGCGAACAAATTAAAACTTTGTTGCAGCAACAATGGGGTACCAACGCTGACGGTACACCAAACACAAAAACTCTACAGATCTCTGGTCTGAAATATACTGCAGATTTCAATAAACCAGTGGCAGAACGTGTTACTAGTCTTAGTCTTGAAGATGGCGCACCTATTGATCCTGCAAAAACATATACGGCTGTAGTTAACAACTTTATGGCTGCAGGTGGAGATAACTATAAAGTGCTAGTAGATGCTAAATCATCCTTGGCTGGTCCTATCGATCTGGATGTATTCTACCAGTACATTGTAGATACCTATAAAGGCGCTGACATTGTGGCTAAAACGGAAGGACGTATCACGAATCTAGCTGCATCTACAGAGGAAACAGAAACACCTGCAACAACAGAATTCATTTCCCGTGCTGAATTTGTAAGTGCTCTTGTAGACCTGTTGAAACTGAACGAAGTAGCTACAGCACCTGCATTCAAGGATGTTGCTGCTAACGCTTCATATGCAGATGCAATCGCTGAAGCGACTCATGCTGGATTCATTCAAGGCTACGGTGGTAACTTCAATCCTGATCGTGATATCACTCGTGAAGAAGCAGCTACCATTGTTGCTAAATTGCTGAAAGATCAAGCTTCTGATAAAAATGCGGCTACGATCATTGCAGGTTTTGAAGATGGCAAAACCGTTTCTACCTATGCGGTGAAATCTATGGCAAAACTGATTGACAAAGGCATTCTTAGTGCAGCAGAGAAGAACCTGCTTCAACCTAAGCAAGGTCTTTCTACTAACGATGCAAAAGCTTTAATTCAAAAAGCTGTTGCAGCAAAAGCTTCATAATTTAGAACTTATTTAGAATTTATTCGAGCCTAAGTCATTCCGAAATCGGATTAACGAGAAGCTAAAAAATGCTAGAACGCTAAAAGGCTACTGACATTACGTTGTCAGTAGCCTTTTTGTATATTAAGAGCATGCGAATAGCGCAGTGCTTTGGAGAAGGGGCGACCTTTCTCATCATATTATTATAGAGGTGGAATTTATTTATGAGCAATGTCAAATGGGAAGTGGATCCGGACCACAGCTCTGTTGAGTTTTCGGTGACGCATTTAATGATTAATAAAATCAAAGGTGTATTCGAGCGTTTCGAAGCGGTTTTAAGTTTTGACCCCAACGATGTAACAACCCTGGGTATTCAGGCTTCCATCGACGCAAATAGTATCACAACTCGCCAGCGGCAACGCGATGAACACCTGAAGAGCGAAGAATTCTTTCATGCTGCCAAGTATCCAGCAATTACATTTCAAAGCACCAACTGCGTTCTTACTGGCGAACGGCAATATGAACTTACTGGCAATCTAACGCTGCATGGCGTAACAAAACCTATTACTTTTCATACCGTTTTTGAAGGGTTTAATAAAGACCCTCGAGGCCGGGAACGTGTGGGATTTCATTCGACTGCCAGTATCGATCGTAATGAATTTGGTTTGAGCT
The DNA here is from genome assembly GCF_057835695.1 of Paenibacillus sp. GL_099_B. Taxonomy (NCBI): domain Bacteria; kingdom Bacillati; phylum Bacillota; class Bacilli; order Caryophanales; family Paenibacillaceae; genus Paenibacillus; species Paenibacillus sp. GL_099_B. The sequence continues at coordinate 7,023,144 of NZ_CM174430.1, read as the reverse complement.
TCAACTCGCCTCTGGAAACGGGTGGAATTGTCGTTGGAAATGAAGTAAGCATCGAGCTTTATATTGAAGCAATTCGAATAGAATAGCATTGTTACATGATATCTGATCATTCACTCGCCATAATCATGGCGAGCTTTTCGTTGTGTATACCACAGACCTATTCCTAGTATTTTTCACCTATACACTAGCACAAATGCGAATACAACTTTTTTACCAAAATATATACAAGTTGTTCGTTTACTGTCTACCATTTCGATGTTATACTCACAATATTCAAAAAGAATTTGTGAAAATATGTCGAATTGAGGCTTAATAGGATAATTATGGATATAACTGAAGACGGCAAAACGATCATCCTTATTCCATCGCTTGAGCCAGATGAGAGACTTCTAGCCTATGTACGGCAATTGCGAGAATATGGCTTGACCCATATTGTCATTGTGGACGACGGATCTGGTGAGGCGTATCAGTCGATTTTCGAAGAGCTGAGTGAGAACGGGTGTGTTTTGCTTCGGCATGCGGAAAATCTGGGAAAGGGTGCTGCACTTAAGACCGGATTTCAGTATATCGGACAGCAGTTTGATGCGTCCTCCTTTGTCGTTACTGCGGATTCTGATGGACAACACGCAGCAGAGGATGTATACCGACTTGCGAAAGAAGCGAGGCTTCATCCTGATGCGCTGGTTCTCGGGGTAAGGGACTTCAGCGAGGGAGGCATACCGCCGAAGTCTTTGCTCGGCAATCGGATGACATCCTCTATTTTTGCTGTGCTTTACGGCAAAAAGCTGTCAGATACCCAGACCGGGCTTCGTGCTTTTGGCCCCGAGCTGCTTGCTTTCATGCAAGATGTTCGCGGCACTCGTTTCGAATACGAGCTGCAGATGCTCATCTCATGCATTCAGTCAGGCATACCGATTCATACCATGCCGATTCAAGTCATCTATGAGAATGGAAATGCAGGGACACACTTTAAAGCGATTCAGGACAGCGCTCGGGTGATGGGTGTGCTGTTCTCCAATTTCCTGCGGTTTATTTCCTCTTCAGTTGCGAGTTCTGTCGTCGATTTAGGAATTGCATGGTTTTTGATCGACTTTTTGCGGCCAATATTGGGTCAGCAGGATTATCTAAGAATTCTGCTCGCAACCGTGATTGCGAGAATTATTTCTATTGTCGTCAACTATATACTGAATAGGCACTTTGTATTCCGTAAAGAGGATAGTCAGGGCAGTCTATGGCGCTACTTGACGTTGTGCGGATTCGTGATTGTGCTTTCCAGTACGGGGGTATATTTGTTCCATACGATTTTCTTCGTGGATGAGAAAATCGCGAAATTTGTCTGTGATGCCTTGCTGTTCCTGCTCAGTTTTCAATTGCAGCGAAGATGGGTATTTGCAGCAAGGAGGAAGCAGCTGTAGTGCAAAACGAAAAAAGACAACATATTTTCTTTGTCATCACCATGATCCTGATGTCGATTTATTTGCTATGGCGGATGTTCTTTACACTGCCATGGGGGGAAGGCGTTCTGAACGTCATCTTCGGCATGCTCTTAATTGTGGCTGAGACGGTAACCGTACTGACCACCTTTGAATTGTTTTTTCAAAAGATGCAAAAGGAACGTACACAGCTCGACTTTCCCATCGTTCCTCCCGATTTTTATCCTCATGTGGATGTGTTCATTGCCACCCATAACGAACCGGTCGATCTGTTATATAAAACCGTCAATGCTTGTACGTTCATGGATTACCCTGACAAGCAGAAGGTTCACATCTATCTGTGTGATGATGGAGCACGACCTGAGGTGGAGGAGCTTGCGAAGCAATTTGGCGTAGGATATCTGGGTTTTCCCGGCAACAAGCATGCCAAATCAGGTAACCTGAATAATGCCCTGAGCAAAACCTCTTCTCCACTCATTGCAACCTTTGATGCAGATATGATCCCGCAACACACCTTTTTGATGAAAACCGTCCCGTATTTCCTGCTCTCCACGTTTATAGAAGAGAACGGGAGATGGCGGCTTCGCCGTGAGGATGAAATAGATAAAAAGTTCAAGCTGGGGCTGGTACAGACCCCTCAAAGCTTCTACAACCCGGATCTGTTCCAGTTTAACTTGTATGCAGAGCAAGGAATTCCGAATGAACAGGATTTCTTCTCCAGAGAAGTGAACATCCTGCGTAATGCCTCCAATGCGGTAGCCTATACCGGAAGTAATACGATCATTTCCCGGCAAGGCATGGAAGAGATCGGCGGTTTCCCGCTGAATACGATCACGGAGGACTTTGAGACAAGCATCCGCTTACAGCAGGAAGGCTATATTACCTATGCGACTCAAGAGGTTCAAGCTGCCGGGCAGACGACAACAACTGTTCCAAGCATGATCAAGCAGCGAATTCGTTGGGCAAGGGGTATTATTCAGAGCCTGCAGAATACACGTGCTCCTATATCCGAGAAGCTTCCTTTCTGGACGAGGGTAACCTATTTAAGCAGTTTCTTATACTGGTGGTCCTTCTTTAACCGGTTGATTTTCATTCTGGCTCCTATTTTATTTGCGTTGTTTGATTTCAAGATTGTAAACACAACTTTCTGGCAAATTTTAATATTCTGGCTTCCGTCCTATTTCTTCTACAGTGTATCGATGCGTTATCTGTCGAGCAATATTCGGAATCAGCGCTGGAGTCAGGTTATTGATACGATATTTATGCCTTATCTGATATGGCCGGTTCTCCTTGAAACGCTGGGCATCCGCGAGAAAAAATTCAAGGTTACCAATAAAAGCAGAGCGAATGGCCGGAAATGGATGTCTGCTCTGTTATATGCACTTCCGCATATCTTCCTGCTTTTGCTTTCGATTGCGGCTGTGATTCGGTATGTTAACGGTAAATATGGCATCGCGCTGTTCTTCAGCAGTATCATTATTTTCTGGCTCATTCATAATATGATTGCGCTGTGTTATGCCCTGTTCTTCATGATCGGCCGCCGTGCGTATCGGGAGACAGAGCGGATTCGGGCGCAGGAGGATGTCATGATCCACGACCAGGACACGAATCTGCGCTATCAGGCCAAGACAGTAGATGTATCTGAACAAGGTATTGCCTTTTATGTCCCGTATCCCATTTATCTACCTGAACAGAAGACGATCTCTCTGGTCGTAAAATCCGAGCGGTATGAGGCCAATCTCAACGCGGTCATCGTTTATGTGAAACAGGATGGGGAAGGCTGGCGTTATTCCGCGACGGTTCAGCCGATTGATGAGACGGATAACCGTCAATACATGCAAATCATCTATGACCGTAAACACTCATTGCCAGAGCAGATGAACCTGTGGGATACGGCTTACGACGATATGCTTCGCAATGTAAAAAAACGTATTGTTCAACCTAGATCGGATCAACGAAAAATGCCGAGGCTTTCCCTTCAGCTTCCAGTTCATTTCACCAATCATGCTGGATGTACGCTGCGCAGCTTCAATTATCGTTTCTTTTCCGCCACGGGTCTCCATGGTGATATTGCGGCAGGATCGATTGTTACTTTTTATACGAAGAGTAATATTGAAGTCATTTTGCAGCATACAGGGAAAACGACAGCCAATCGTCGCGAAGTGCTTCTCTCGGTGGAGAATATTGATGATATCGTGGAGCGCGGTTTGATTGATCAATTGCTGAGTGATTTGACCCATCCACATGCCGAGCGTTTCACCAGAGAGGGTTAGGAGAGATAGAGATGCTGTATATGCTTCAACTTGTGATGGGAGTTTTATTGATATTCTCCTTTATTGGTTACATGCAGTTTGTTCGAAAGGCACTATCTATACGTTGGGAGTTCATCCCTGTATTTGTGTTTTCCTCAATAGCATGTATTGTCTTTCTTAGCGGTTTGGCAGGGCAGCTCTACATTGGCAGCCTTGTCCTTCTTCTCGTCGGATTACTATTGTATGGAGGAATGGTGTTTCTCGGAATGCGCCGAGGAGCATCCTTTCGCATTTCTTTTTCCTTATTCCAGTTTTCATTCCTGGCAGGGACGTTCATTTTCTTACTGGTACTCTTCCAAAATCAATTGACGCACTACGATAATTTTTCCCACTGGGCGATTGTTTTGAAGCAGATGCTCAGCACAGATGCTTTTCCGACACCGGATTCGAACCTAATTGATTTTAAAAATTATCCGCTAGGGACTTCATCTTTTATTTATTACGTCTGTCGCTTCATGGGACATTCCCAGTCTGTGATGCTCCTGGCACAAGGTCTGCTGATCTTTTCCTGTTTTTACGCCATGTTTGGCATCGTTTCCGAGAAGAAACGTTTTCTGCTGTATGCATTTCTTGGACTCGGGTTGTCTACACTGTCTTTCTTCAACCTTACGATTCGGATTACCAACCTGCTCGTGGATTTCTTGCTTCCTATCTATGCGCTCGCCATCCTGGCGGTCATATACCAATACCGTCATGATATCAAGCGAGCATGTATAATCATGCTCCCGCTTGCAGGTGTGCTGACAGTCATTAAAAGCACAGGCATTATTTTCGCAGCCATCGGCCTGATCTTCCTGGTGTATACATGGCTAAAACACAAACAAAAGTTCAGTTGGAAAACTGCGCTGGCTGTTATTGGCACCATCTGCGGTTCACTGATTCCATACTTCGGCTGGAGCTGGCGAATGGCAACGGTGTTTCAGGGCGTCGATAACAAATTCGATGTAGCCACTTCCGGGATTCAATCCGGCAAAACGGCGGAGCAGATGAATGAGATTCTGTGGCTGTTCTTAAAGTCGAGTACGGATATTACGACACGACCGGTCATCGGTATTGTCATTTTCCAACTTGTAGCGATTGCGGCTTCGGTATTTGCCTATGTAGTACTCAAGAAGAAGTGGAATCTGTGGAAAGCACTGATTGCGCTGGATATTGTATTGTTGCTGTATTATGCAGGCATTCTGGCGTTGTATCTCTTCTCTATGCCGATGGATGAGGCGATCGTGCTGGCAGGTTTTGAGCGTTATGCATCGAGTATTGTGGTGCTGTTCGCCGGTGGGCTGGTGCTGTGCGCTGCGATTGACCTGGAGCGTTCATTCCACTATCGGATTGGTGAAGTGCCTGATTATCAAGCCTTCAAGACGGTCGAGACGAAGGGGCATTATCAAAAAGGAATCATCGGCTGTATGGCGATTGCGGCGACTATCCTTTTATCGGAATACAACGGGATTGTCTCGATTGCCAAAACCTACGATACAACGCTCCCTTACAAAATTCATGCGGTTACCGGTGATCGCTGGTATAAAGGTGGTCAGGAGGACAACAACAGATATCTGTTCTACGCCTCGGACAGGGACCAGCAGGTCACGAATTATTACATGCAGTATGTCGGGAAGTATTTTTTGTATGCTCCGCATGTGGACGGGATTGTCTTGTTCTATGAGGATAATATGGACAATCTTCTGAGCGGCTACGATTATCTGGTCGTCGTGGAGACGGATCGTAACGCAAAGTGGTTGCTGAAAAAGCACTATGGCATTGACATGAAAGAAGGGATCTACAAGATTACCCGTTCCGGGGAACAGATCATTCTTACGCTGACTTGAGATCATTAGAGTGGATTCTGATTCGGTCAAAATTCTTGGTATAATGTAAATAGCCTGGAAATGAAGGGACTGAACTATGCGCAGATATCAATATCTTAAACCTAACTATTAAATCCTAATGGAGGTAAAAGTATTGATTACAGAGTTACACACAGAACGTTTACAATTGAGAAAAATGAAGGTGTCGGATTCTTCGAGCTTGTTCACCGTTTGGTCTGATCCCGAGGTTACTAAATTTATGAATGTTAGTTGTTTTACTGACGTAGAGCAAGCGATAGAAATGATCAAACTTCTGGATGATCTCTCTCAAGATCGTAAGGCTATCCGTTTCTCCATAATTAAAAAAGAGTCCAACGAGATTATAGGTTCTTGCGGTTATAATTCTTTGGATTTTGACAACTTAAAAGCAGAAATTGGATATGATATTGCTAAATCATCGTGGGGAAGAGGATATGCTTCAGAGGCGGTCTCTACTTTGGTAGATCATGCATTCTCATCTTTAAAACTGAACCGAGTCGAAGCAAAGGTTGATCCCGAAAATGTGAATTCGATAAAGCTCTTACAAAAGCTCCGTTTCACATTAGCAGGAACATTTAGAGAATATGAACGAGTTGAGGGAACGTTTAACGATCTCCATATGTATTCAAGGTTAGTATCAGATTGATTTGATGTTCCCCCCGGCATAAGAAAGGGATACATGAGTTTTATATAAAGAATATATTCAAAGAGGCCGTTCCGTAGTTGGAGAGGCCTCTTTGTTAATATACAGCGAAACGGATGAGTCACACGTGTCGCGTGGGCGAGTTATTCAATTAGACTTTTCGTTGCGTTATACATCTGTTCGGCGTACTCGGCGACTTCATCTCGGGACATACGTAAGCGAGCGACAGAAGTACCATATCCAATTTCCTGGTGGCCTTCTTCCAGACCTTTGAAGATTCCATCTGCAAAGGCATCCAATGGTTCTCCATGCGTATGCAGTCCTGCTCCACCCAGATCAGTACTTACTGCAGGAGGAGCAACTTCAATGACCTCTACAGATGTATCCGAAAGCTGGTGTCTCAGACTGATGGTAAAGGAGTGAAGGGCCGCTTTGGTTGCTGAATAGATGGGAGCAATGGCAAACGGCGTGAAGGCCAACCCGGAAGTGACGTTTATAATCGCTGCCTCTTCTTGTGTTGCCAAATATGGAGCGAACAGCATGGATAGATGAAGTGGAGCTTCAATATTCGTTGTAATTTCTTTGTTGAAATAACTCCAATCGTTCTTCCCGTCTGACTTGAGTATATTAAAGCGTTGTTGAATACCGGCATTATTGACCAATACATTTACTTTCGGATAGTTGGCGGTTACCCATTCAAACAATGCGATGCGATCAGATTCAATATTCAGATCATTCACATACGTAATAAGGCCCGGGTGTGTTTCCTTCGCATGTTGAAGTACAGCTTCACGTCGTCCAGTAACAATAACTGTATTTCCAGCTCTTAAGAAGCGTTCTGCAAATGCTAATCCGATCCCAGAGCTTCCGCCAGTAATGAGTACTGTATTTCCCGAAAGTTTCATTATAATATCTCTCCTCTTAGTCCTCGTTTTGGTTTCTTTCCTGTATTTGTCGGGTGTAACGTGTAATTTTAAAATCAATGCCCTTTAGGGATTCCTGCATCAACGAAATTTCATCCAGCACTGCCTGCTTGTGATTTTGCATCATTTCAAGCCTTGCCTCAAGCGTACAGTTCCCTTCGATGATCCAATCCATATATTGCTTAATCTGACTAATGGGCATATGCGTGTTCTTTAAACAAACAACGGTTTCCAGAAGAGCCATCTGGTTTTCTGAAAATAACCGCCGCCCAGCATCATCACGCTCGATTAAGGGCAGAAGCCCTTTTTTCTCATAATAACGTAAGGTTGATTCTGGAATATTTAATTTGGCCGAAGCTTCGCTAATGGAAAGATACTTCATATTGGAGACCTCCAAATGGGTGTTAACTCTGTCGACAGGAATAGCATACGACTTAAACTATGGTTTAAGTCAATAAGGTAAATAAATTTCTCTTTTGGATGTAATGAATCCCACGGGTAAAGGGAACTGGAACTCATTAGCGTATTATAGATTTTCATATTGTATAGCTAGTTAAATGAGATACAATGCTATTATAGATAAGGGCATCCAGTTGGATGCCTTTAAATATAGGAATGAAAAGGACTACATACATACCGAAGGTGTCGACATTAATTTAAAGTGGTGAGTGGATGAAAGAATTGTACAGTCAGGTGAACCGAAAAACATATTATATTTCGATGTTAACTCTCATTGCTCTTATGTTATCTGGATTAATCCTATCGACGACAGAATTAAGCGGAATTACAGTGGGCTATGTTATCCATTTTTTTTGTGTGGCCATTCTAGCGGTTTGTTTGTTGATCTACCCCAAGCATGAAACCTATGTTTTCAGAAAGATCATCATCCTGTTTGGCTTTGCTTATTTCTATACCATGTTCTTCTTATATCCAGAGACCTGGACTACGTACATTCTCATTTGTCTGATTCCCTTACTTGCCATTTTGTTTTTTAATTTAAAATTGTTTTATTTCTCCATCATTCTGAATGGAGTTTTAATTGTGATCACGTTTGGCTATATCATCCTGATTGATCAAGGTAAAATATATTCGTATGTACATCATGACATTGTGGGGAACCTCATTAATATTATTGCGAGTCAGGTATTATTATTTCTCATTTTCCATTTGTCCTTTAGTCGTATGAAAAAGCAGCAGCTCTATCATGAACAATTACAACAATCGGAGCGTTTAAAGATGATAGCTCATTTGACGGCAGCTGTGGCGCATGAGATTAGAAATCCAGTCACCGTTGTCCGAGGTTTTTTGCAGTTATACAGAGAAGATCCTGCATTTGATGATCCAATTAAAAACAAGTTCAAATTAATGATTGATGAGTTAAATACTGTTGAACAGATTACCTCACAGTTTCTAACCCTTTCCAAGCCTAATAAAGATCAGAAACCAGAAAAAGTGGATGTGAATGATGCCCTTCAGAGCGTAACAGGTCTGGTCCGTTCCTATGCGATGTTATCTGATAATCAGATGCATATCGAGGCAGAAGAGGATTGCTTCATTTTTATTAATCCAATTGAGTTTAAGCAGTTGATGATGAATCTAATTAAAAACGCTTTGGAAGCCTCGACTATGGGGAAACCCGTCACTGTGATTGCCAAGAGGAATCATCATTATATCGAGATCAAAATCATTGATGAAGGAAGTGGAATATCAGAGGATGAGGTGAAGTCACTCGGGACTCCGTTTTACTCATTAAAAAGTAATGGAACCGGATTAGGATTAATGATCTGTTTTAATATTGTAGAAAAATATGACGGGGAAATTAATTATGAGAGTAAGAAAGGTGTAGGAACGACCGTTACGATTCGATTCTTGGCTACGGAGGGGAAGTAAAGGATACATGAAGGGTCTTATGTTAAAAGCTTACGATAAATGAAGGGCAAGTTAGCGTCAGTCGTGACAACGGCGCTAGCTTGCCCTTTTAAGGTTAGAGATCTGTTTGGTTTAAATCCTGTTAGGAAGTTACCTCATGATTCACATGATATCGCCCTTTTGGTACAACCATCGGAGATCCCGAAATCGGGTCATCAATTACCGTGCAGTCCAGGCCGAAGATGTCTTTGACCCGTGTGCTTGTAATGACCTCTGAGGGTACTCCTTCAGCGACCAGCTTACCTGTATGAAGTGCGAAGATATGATCTGCATAACGTGCGGACAAGTTGATGTCATGAAGCACCATGACGATCGTTGTTCCGTGTTTCCGATTAAGCTCCGTGAGCAGGTCAAGAATCTCGACTTGATAGGTGATATCCAAAAAGGTTGTCGGCTCATCGAGAAACAGGATGTCCGTTTGTTGCGCTAATGCCATGGCTATCCAGACACGTTGTCGTTGGCCGCCTGAGAGCTCATCAATATTATGATTGGCAAACTCGGTGATATTCATGATGGTCATTGCTTCGGCAACGGCCTCGTAATCTTTTTTGGTCCATCCACTGAACAAGGATTGGTGCGGAAACCGTCCTCTGCCGACCAGATCCGCTACAGAGATTCCTTCTGGGACAATGGGAGACTGGGGTAGCAGCCCCACCACACGAGCCAATTGCTTGGGTGGGATTTTGGATAGGGGCTTACCGTCTAAAGTGACCTTGCCGGATATGGGCTTGATGAGCCTGGCCATCGTTTTAAGAAGCGTGGACTTACCGCATCCGTTGGATCCGATAATAACGCTTATCTTATGACTGGGTATAACGAGGTCCACACCATGTATAATCGTTTTGTTCTCATAGCCTGCGACGAGTTGTTCGGCTTGAAAAACATGTGTTGCTTTCATTATAGTTCCCCCTTTCGATTCATTCGGATTAACAGGAAGATCAGATAAGGCGCTCCGAGTAATCCGGTAATGATGCCTACGGGGAATCTGTACTCAAAAGCAAATTGTCCGATAAGATCGGATGCCAGGACAAGGTTGACGCCAACAAGACCTGCCGGAATAATGTTGGAGGAGCCCACACCGACGAGTCTTTTGGCAATAGGGCCCGAAAGGAATGAGACAAAAGCGATCGGGCCTGTGGTAGCCGTAGCAATCGCAACCATACAGACAGAGCTTACAATAAGTGCAATTCTGGTCTTGTCCGTGTCTACACCCAGGGAAAATGCCGATTGTTCTCCAAGCTCCAATATGCTGAGATGTTTGCCCAGCAAGATGATGATCGGCGAACAGATGATGACGGTGATCACAAGAGGCGGAAGCTCATGCATCTGTGAACCGTTAAGACTACCTGTGAGCCATCTGAGCGCTGAGGGAACATCCTTTTCAGAACTAACCAGAAGAAGATAGGAGATGACAGCATCAAGCATCGCTTGTATGCCGATACCGATCAGGATCAATCGTCCGATGGAAAATACTTTTCCTCTTGATAGTACATAAATGAACAGAACGGTGACCAGGCCTGCAATTACCGCAGCGAAGGACACGACGGCTCCACTTGCATGAAGAATGACGATGCAAAAAACAGCAGCAGCACTTGAACCAGACGTGATCCCGATGACATTGGGGTTTGCAAGGGGATTTCGCAGCATGGTCTGGAACGTGTAGCCTGCAATACCGAACGCAAATCCGGCAAAAAGGCCGGTCAGCATTCTGGGTAGACGTATGGTACTCACGGCAAAAGAGACACCCTTGATTTTTTCACCGGAAAGGGCTTGAATGACGTCCTTCACCGGATATATCGTGTTTCCTAGTAAAAGCATGGCGCAGCATAGAATGCATGCCAGTACGGCAAGGAGACTAGTGACAAGGATCCATCGGCGGCGTCTTTGACGTCTTCCCGCCATAATAAATTCAATAGAATGATTGGTCATAATGAACGCACTTTCGATCGTATAGCTAGAATAATGAGTATGGGAGCACCTATAAATGCAGTCACTACGCCGACTTCAAGCTCGCCAGGGTTACTAATGAGTCTGCCCCCTACATCGGAGATCGTCAGAATGATCGCACCAGCAATGGCTGACATGGGTATGACGAAGCGTAAATCAGGCCCAATAATAAGGCGTATGACGTGAGTGGATAACAATCCGATAAAACCAATAGGTCCAGCCAGAGCGGTAGCCGCTCCGCATAACAGTACACCCGCAAGGGCGGAAATAAGCCTCAGTGTTCCGGTTCGAACGCCCAATCCCGTAGCCACATCATCTCCCAGCGCTAACGCGTTAAGTGCGGGAGCGGTAATAAACGCAATGAGAATTCCGATGATCAGAAACGGGATGAATGTGCCGATCCCACTCCAGGTTGCCGAGCCGACGCTTCCCACTTGCCAAAACCTGAATTGGTCCATGACATACGAGCGGGGAATCATGATGGCGGTGACCAGAGATGAAAGAGCAGCGCTTACAGCAGCTCCTGCCAAAACAAGCTTAATGGGCGTGGCGCCGCCACGCCCCATAGAGCCGATTCCGAATACAAACACTGCAGTAATCGCAGCCCCAGCCAAAGCCAGCCATATATATTGCCCCGCGCTGCTGATGTTCAGGAACGCAATGCCGCATACCACAAACAAAGATGCGCCTGTGTTAACACCCAATATACTTGGGTCAGCAAGCGGGTTTCGTGTGACGGCTTGCATAATTGCTCCCGATACTCCGAGTGCCACCCCACATAATAAACTGAAGACAGTTCGGGAAATCCGTTTGCGCACGATGTTTGCCCCATAGGAGTCTACTTCCGGGTGAAATAATCCGTCGATTAGTTCATGAAACCCCACTGGCCGAGAACCGAGGACCAGTGAGGCTACCACACTTACGATGAGCAGGATAAAGCAGATGACCAGAACCAGCCCGAAATTTTTCGGGATATTCAAGCGTGGTTGATTGTTATTCGGAATCGATGAACTATTCATTTATTTTATCAATAGCTCCGCCGATCAGTTTCAGATAATCATCGATCGTATAAGAGATCGACAGTGGGTTTGGCGTTCCAGCAGCAACCAAAGGTGTATCTGCTTCAATGAATGCTACTGAACCACGTTTAACTGCTGGAATTTTACCAAGAAGCGGATCAGCCTGAAGAGCTTTCAACAACTCGGCATTTCCGTATCCAACAAGGATATCCGCATCATTAAGGGCTTCAGCATTCTCAGCACTTAGACTTAGGGAGTAGCTGTTAGGGTCCGTAATTTGGCTAGTGATGCTTTCTGGAACAACCAGTCCCAACTCATTCAGGAATGAGACGCGAGAGTCTACAGGTGTATAAATATGCAGTTTAGACATATCTTCAGCTGAGAAGTTTACCCAAACCACTTTTTTGTCTTTAATCTGAGGGTAGGCGCTTACTTTTTCATTAATCATGGCCTCAGTGTCTTTAATCAGTTGCTCGCCTTCTGCTTTCATGCCCATACCTTCGGAATTGAAGAGAACCTGTTCACGCCATGTTGTTGCCCAAGGAGCAGTCGGATAAGCTACAACTGGAGCAATCTCACTAAGAAGATCGTAGTCTTCCTGAGTAATACCGGAGTAAGCTGCAAGAATAACATCCGGGTTGGAATCGGAAATGGCTTCAAAATCAAGACCGTCTGTGTCCTTGAAAACATTCGGGTCTGTTACGCCGAGATCTTCGAGTTTTTTCGCAGTCCAAGGCAACAGTCCGCTGTCATCTTGAACGCCGAAGTTTGCCGCCGAGAAGCCTACTGGAACTTGTCCAAGAGCGAGAACGACATCATGGTTAGCCCATTGAACCGTAGCTACACGTTCAGGCTTTTTCTCAATAACGGTTTCTCCCAAAGCATGCTTGATCGTAATCGGATATTCGGTATTCTCATCTTGAGCGGCTGGTGTTTCGGTCGTTGGTGAATCACTCGCAGCCGGACTCGCTGCAGGAGTTGCTGGCTTGCTTCCACAACCTACCAGGGCTAGGATCAGCACTACCGAAATAAGTAGTGTCATTAAAGAGAGCTTTCTTTTCGTGTTCATGTGTTTCCCCTTTCTAATCTGTAATATATTTGTTGAATCTGACTATCTGGCTGTGAAAACTCATCAAAGCAGATGAATATAAAACGTTTTACATATGAGAATGATTATCAACATCAATAAATATATCTTTATTTGAAAGGGAGTGTCAATGAAAAATTTGTAAATGGTAACCTCCGGTTAAGTATCAATTTCTTCATTAAACAAGTGAATATCGATGGAAAAGTGCAGTTTTACGACTCGAAATAATTGACATAATATCCCTTAACCAATATAGTGTATCTAATTACTTTGCAATTAAATGCAACGAAGAGGACAAGTAGATACGGAAATGCCATTCAGAGAACTGCCGGTTGGTGCGAGGCAGTGGGTATCCGGATCAAAAATCGCCTCAGAGCAGGCCTTCGAAATAATAGTAGACGGGCCCGGTATTCTACCGTTATATAGAAGCATCGTTGTTGGACGATGGCAGAGAGGGTGTATTCATTCATACACCAATCAGGGTGGTAACGCGGAATAGACTCCGTCCCTAATGGGATGGGGTTTTTTGTGTTTTTTATGAACCGAGGAGGAATGGGTATGTGGAAAAAGTTTGGTGTAAAAGATCCAGTACTTCGTCAGAATATGTTTATGGCCGATGAAGTTCAGTACAATCTTATCCATCGTATTTGCGAGTCAGAGCGTTCAACCTGTCTAAAAGCATCTAATGAAACAATGATCTTTGCCCAGACCGAAGGACACAACGCTTGGTTGTGGATTTCCAAAAAACTTGCAGCTGAACCAAAGAACAAGCTCTTGCAAGAACTTTTAGAATTTCTCAAGGAAACCGAGCTTTCGGGTATATCAGGAGAACGGGCGACTGTTGAACATTTTGCTAATGTATATTCAGAGGCTAATGGGCTGCAATTCGTTCCTTATATGATTATGGAATCCTACGTTTGTTCAGAGGTAAGAAAGCCAGCTCATGTAGAAGGTATATTGCACCTATCTACAAGACAGCATTTGGAGACCGTGGCGGAATTTTTAGCTGGCTTCTCAGAAGCGGCTTATGGAGTTAAAGTTGAACCGTCTAGTCAAATCTCAGCAGCAAAGTCGGCTATAGAAACAGGTAATTTGTATCTATGGTTACTAGATGGTCACCCTGTATCCATGGCTAATATTGCACATCGCTCTCCAAGACACGCGAGAATTAATGCAGTATATACACCGTCTGCCTTCCGTAAGAAAGGATATGCAAGTGCAGTTGTGGCAGAATTATGTTCTATCCTCATATCAGAGGGTTTAGATCCGATGCTATACGCTGATTTGAAGAACCCTGATGCGAATAAGGTTTATCAAAATATAGGTTTTGTTGAAAGTGGTCAAGTGGCTGACATTAAATTCAAATAGGAGAAAAGCGGTATAGGGCATGACTTCACTGAGAATCAATTATAGGCATGTAAGTGGTTATTATATGATGTTTTGAAGTTTATTTGAACAAAATAGCTATATTACTTGCCTACTATGCCAGGATTAGAGGATATGATCGCTTCGGAAGTCTCCCAAAGTCGGGGCAGGAATTTGGTAACGTCATCGGCGCGACTGAAAAAGTCGTTGGTAGAAGCGATGCCGAGATCAGCGATAGCTGCTTCAAAGGCAGGAGTAAGTGTTTCTTGTATCTCAGGAGGAGCGTCCGCGGTCAGAATTTTATGGCAGCGAGCAAAAGTTGCGACGATCCAGAATACCGCTTCGCGATGGTATCCGGATTGTATGAGTTCACGACTACCATCGATTGCAATCGGACGGGCAGTAGCGGTGATGTCGGAGCTGAAAAAGAAAGGTGTCCTCGCTGCTGCTGCAGCTATGTCAAATGTTCGGGCGAGTTCTCCAAGGTGATATTCGACGCGCTGAGCAGTCAGGTGAGCACAGCCGAGCAGCTCCAGCAGATTTTCGTACAGATCGGTGTAGCCGTATTCTTTAAGCACCTCATGTGTAGCTAGGTAGCGGCGGCGCACAGTTGGATTACGAAGCGCTGCAACGAGTAACACATGTGTGGTCACTCCAGTCGGGAACAACCAAGCTGTTACCTTGTCATGCATTGGCGCATCGGCATCTATTTCCCGTAGCCCGTTTTCGATTCTTTGCCGAGCGTTTTCGCATCGGCGTTGTACCCACACCTGCTTGGCAAAATGGTGAGATACCTCATTTTGAAGTCTGCCTAGATGTCCGGTGGGATCAGCAATGATCGTGTCCACACGAAAGCTGCCTGCCAGATGATAGGATGACAGAACCTCTTGGGCTGAGGCGATCTGGTCCCAAGATAGGTACGTGACTTCGACCAAAGCACCACGGTAGAGGAACTTCCCAAGCTTTAGCGGGGGCGCGGTTTCTTCCGTAATGACCACAACATCGATGTCGGAGGTAGCTGACAACTCTTTATCATCAGGCAAGTCTATCGTTGAACCACTGAAATAGGCCCCTTTGAATCCCTTCTCCTTGCTGGCATGTTCCATAACCCACTCATACGCTGCTTTTCGTGCGGACCCGACTTTCATGGATACCATCCTCCACTTCGCTCAAGTTTTAAATACGTATGTATTGCCGCCTGACTTACCTCTAAATATGTTACCTATATACTTTAGTATACAAAGAGTGACAGAGTTAAAAGAACCCCTTGCAAGCATTTCCCCGTTGGTGCTGGCGGACAAGCCGGAATAAATACGAGTTAACTTGCAATGATACCTTTAGCCTTCGTTAAAGCAATCGAGGTTCTTTTGCGTGTACCTCCTGATTTTTAATAGCGAGCAAGCCACTGTCTGCAAACCTCGATGCCGTGTTGAACGGGAGTTGGGGGTTTGCTATAATTCACACAGGACGCAACGAAGAAGGGAGCCCTGTACGATGAAAAAGGCCAAACATACCTGTCCCTCCAATAGCAAGGCATTCGGCTTGGCATTGCAGGCCCTTGTGTTCATGTCGGATAGTCCTAACCTCTATCCAAGTAACAATATCGCCGATCATTTATGCTCAGAAGCAACATTGATTCGCCGAATATTGGCGAAACTCGCTCAGGAGAACATTCTGGAGGTTCGTGAAGGACGAGATGGAGGTTATCGCATGAAGCAGCCGCCGGAATCCGTGACATTGGCCGATATATATCTGGCGCTTCAGACCGAGGCATCGCTGTGTGAAGGAATGCTGGATTCCACAGGCGATCACTCATTTGGCATCCAGATGCATGATATGTTCAACGATATTACGGGGGAAATTAATCATAGTGTGTTGGAAATCCTGCGAAAATACACCATTGCCGACATGGCCAACAGGATGAGTCCGATAATGGAGAATTGACAACATACCCATCCACACATATACTGTGCTTATATTAGCACAGTTAAGTGGTTCATTTTTTTATCCTTAACTGTGTTAAATAATACACAGTATATATATGGGAGGCAAAATGAGATGGAGAGCGTAAAACAAGAGCAAAGCTTCATGGAAGTGGTAAAGGAAAGACGTTCTGTACGGCATTACGATCCTGCGTTCAACATTTCAGAGCAGGAATTGAAAGATATTTTGACTGAAGCAGCCCTTGCTCCGTCTGGCGCGAATATGCAGCCATGGAAATTCATTGTTTTTAATGATCAGGCTCTGAAAGAACAATTGCTTCCCATCGCGAACAACCAGCAGCAGGTGCTAGATGCCTCGGCCGTTATTGCGGTGCTGGGGGATTTGGAGTATATCAAACAGGTGGATTCCGTTTACGACGCTTCTGTAGAAGCTGGTTATATGACGAAGGAAATTAAGGATTCGTTGGTTACCAACATGAAGGGAATGCTGGGAAGCATGGATCCTCAATATATCAAGGACGGCGTAATGTTTGACTGTGGTCTATTATCGATGCAGTTCATGCTCGCCGCCAAAGGGCGTGGTTATGATACTGTTCCAATGGCTGGGTACGATAAAAATAAATTTATTGAAGCGTTCGATATTCCCGATCGTTATGTTCCAACCATTCTCATTTCCATCGGCAAAGCCTCGCAACCAGGACATCCGACTACTCGACTGCCAATTGACGAGCTGACGTTCTGGAATGGTATCACAAAATAATGGAGCCCTCTCCATTGGGAGAGATACTCCCTATGAGTTAGTTCCTGTTCTAGCTAAAAAGAATGACTAAAGCAAAACATCTTAGGCTGCCATTACGGCAGCCTTTTCGTATTTCAGCAAGAACATGCCGACCGCAGACAAAGGGGTGGTGGTTGAGGCTGCGATTTCCCCTTTTATGGAGCAATTCACATCACCCAAACCTTAGTCCCAATACTATTCCAACTCAATCTCTTTCACTGTCTCACCCTCAATCAGCATGGGCTGGTAGTAGGTGTTGGTGGGCAGATCCTTTTTGCCTTGTAGTTTCTTGATGACCCAATCCGCAGCGTCACGGCCCATTTGCTCTTGGGGATGAGTTAACGTCGTGAGTTTGATGTTGGCGTTCTTTGCGATGTATGAATTGTCCTGGCCGATAATGGATAACTCGTCTGGAATGGAAATGCCCAGCTTTCTACATGCATGTACGACTTCTAGCCCCACCTCATCGTTGTAACAGACAAGGGATGTCAGCGCATCTCTGTTTTCCTCCAGGAACACCTCCAGATTGGTGGAGAGGTCCGGCTTCGATGCCGTATCGAACGAAAGCACTTGCTCGGGATGAAACCGCAACTTGGCTTCGCCCAGCGCTTTGATATATCCCTTCATCCGATACTTCCCTTGTAAATCATCCATTTTCGCGATAATGCCGATCTGGCTATGTCCCTTGGCGATCAGTTCCCGAGTAGCTAGGTAGCTGGACTGCACGTCATCCAGACAGAAGAAAGGCACCTCCAGCTCTTCATAAAAGGCATTGATCATTGTAAACGGTACATCCTGCTCTTTAAAGGAAAGGTAGTACGCTATGTTGGGATTGTACAAATTACTCTTGGTCGGTTCGACGATTAGGCCATCCACACCATAAGAGAGCATCATCTCGAGCGCTTTTTTCTCTTGTGCAACGTCGTTATTGGTGCTGGCTAATAGCAACGAATAATTGTCTTCATTTAATCGGCCTTCAATGCCGCGGATGATGGAGGGGAAGATGTAATCGGAAATATACGTCGTGATGACGCCGATTGTTTTTTTCATCGTGTTCCCGCCGGTTCTGGATCGATACAGATTGCTTACATAGGTGCCGGAACCTTTCTCGCTTCTCAAAAAGCCCTCGTTTGATAGCTCCAAAATGGCCTTTCGCACCGTCTGGCGGCTCACGTTGTAGCTGTCCTGCAGTGCGGATTCGGTAGGGATTTGTTCGCCTACACTATAGGTTCCCGATAGGATATTGCTTTTGATATCGTCAATGATGACCTGATACTTTGGCTTCACGCAGTCCACTTCTTTCATCGTTACTTATCTATAAAAAAACATCGTCATATTCATAGTTGTACGTACATATTTTATCATGATTCGAATCGAATGGCTATGTAACAGCCAGTTTTACAAAATAAACCGTACAATTCCCATCCTAAAACAGAAATGTGTACCCTACAACATAACCTTTTGAGCACAGAAATGAGATCGTTTAGACGTCATATCATAACTAATGTAAGTATAACTATTATATATTATTGACAAATGTACGTACAAAAAATATACTAAGGCTGTCAGAAAAGGAAAGCGCATTCTTTTCAATGAACCGAAATATGAATCCATTTCAATCATCTTTAAGTCAATTATATTTTTACTTTTACCTACTGTGGTCAGAGAGGGGACTACGTGATCATGAGTCATGTGGATATGAAAGAAGCGATTAGCAAGGGAGCCACTTCACTAGGCATCGAATTTGGTTCGACACGGATCAAGGCGGTGTTGATTGACGAACGTTTTGAGACCATCGCGTCAGGTAGTTATGAATGGGAGAACCTCCTGAAAGGCGGATATTGGACGTACAACCAAGAGGATATTATCACAGGTCTTCAGACTGCGTATCGTGAGATGAAGCAAGACGTAGAGCGGAAATACGGAATCACGTTGCAAACGGTAGGTTCCATCGGATTCTCCGCCATGATGCATGGATATATCGCTTTGGATAGCGCGGGAGAACTGCTGGTACCGTTCCGGACGTGGCGTAACGCGACCACCGGGAAGGCTGCGAGGGAGCTGACGGATCTTCTACAGTTCAATATACCGGAACGTTGGAGCATCGCTCATTTGTACCAAGCGATCTTGAACGAAGAGACCCATGTGCCTCGCATCGATCACCTGACAACTCTGGCTGGTTACATACACTTGCTGCTGACGGGCAATAAAGCCATCGGTATCGGCGATGCTTCGGGCATTTTCCCAATCGACGAGTCTACGCATAACTATCACCCATCCATGATCAAGCAGTTCGATGAACTGATCGCAAGCAAAGGTTATCCGTGGAAGGTGGAGGACCTTCTTCCCAAAGTGTACCTCGCTGGTGAGAATGCTGGTGAGTTAACCGAAGCGGGAGCCAAGCTACTCGATCCTTCGAATGATTTGCAGTCAGGCATTCCACTCTGTCCGCCGGAAGGCGATGCCGGAACGGGCATGGTAGCAACGAATAGCGTGAGGAAGCGTACGGGCAACATCTCCGTCGGCACATCCGTGTTCGCAATGATCGTCTTGGAGAAGGAATTGTCCAAAGTGTATCCCGAGATCGATATGGTTACGACGCCGGACGGCAGTCCGGTAGGCATGGTGCATGCCAATAACTGCTCCAGCGACATCAACGCTTGGCTTGGATTATTCCGTGAATTTTCCGAGGCGATGGGATACGAAGTCGACACCGGCAAATTGTTCAGCGTGATGTTCAATAAGGCTTTGGAAGCTGACCCGGATGGTGGCGGTTTACTGAGCTACGGTTATTACTCGGGTGAAAACATTACGGGCATCGACAAAGGCCGTCCATTGTTCGTCCGCTCACCGGAAAGCAACTTCAATCTGGCGAACTTCATGCGCACACATCTGTTCACCGCTTTTGGTGCCCTCAAGCTTGGCATGGACATTTTGACGAAGAACGAGCATGTGGCGATTGACAGCATTTTGGCTCATGGTGGTCTGTTCAAGACCCCTGTCGTCGGTCAGCGGATTGTAGCCGCAGCGATGAACGTGCCGGTGTCAGTGATGTCTACAGCGGGTGAAGGCGGTGCATGGGGGATGGCGCTTCTGGCCTCGTACATGATCAACAAGGATCAGCAGGAGAGTCTGGATGTGTTCCTAGAGCAGAAGGTTTTTAGCGATGTCCAGGGTGAGGAAGTTGCGCCGAATGCATCGGATGTCAAAGGGTTTGAAGCATTTATCGAACGTTATCGGAAGGGCCTCGCGATTGAGCAGGCGGCGGTAGATCATCTGGTAGAGAATGGGAGGGACTAACACATGTTAGAACAACTGAAAGAAGAGGTCTATGAGGCGAATCTGGAGCTGCCGAAGCACGGACTCGTGAAGTTCACATGGGGTAATGTCAGCGCAATGGATCGGGATAGTGGCCTGTTTGTCATCAAACCGAGTGGTGTCAGTTATGACAAGATGAAGCCAAGCGACATGGTTGTGGTTGATTTGGACGGCAATGTGGTGGAGGGCGAAATGAGACCCTCCTCTGATACCGCGACTCACGCGGTGCTGTACAAACATTACCCGGAAATCGGTGGTATCGTGCACACTCATTCCACCTGGGCGACCATCTGGGCACAAGCTGGTCTGGACGTACCCGTGATGGGGACGACGCATGCTGACACCTTCTATGGTGCCGTACCTTGTGCCCGTTTCTTGAACCAGGATGAAGTTGATCGCGGATACGAAGCGGAGACGGGCCGTCTCATTATTGAAACATTTGAACAGCGCGGGCTGGATGTGATGGCAATCCCGGCAGTTCTGCTTCATGGTCATGCACCGTTCACGTGGGGCAAAGACGCCAAGTCGGCGGTTGTGAACAGCGTCGTACTGGAGGAAGTGTGCAAAATGAACCTGTACGCGCGGCAATTGAATAACTTTGCCAAAGAACTGCCGCAAGGCATTTTGGATAAACACTATTTGCGGAAACACGGAAAAGACGCCTATTACGGACAGAAGTAATTTGGTTATGTAGCGATCGGTTGATAATAATTCAAGCGAATAAGTTGTTTGTTACTACTACCAATGAAGTTGTATCAAACTTTTACACGATAACGGAGAGTGCAGTACTAATCTGTAGAAGCGAAGCGCTCGCCTTTATAACCGGATATCATCCTTATTAAAATTGATCAAAGAAATCCGGGGATAACCAGCGATCGGAAGATGGTACTGCAATCGGAGTGGTAAGTGTAACCCATTTGTTCAACTATAAAAATGAAATGAGGATGATTACATGTCAGCAACAGCAGCTAAACAGTTTTGGTTCGTCGTAGGTTCGCAGCATCTGTACGGGGAAGAAGCGCTGGGTGAGGTTAAAGCCAACGCACAGAAAATTACGGATGCTCTTAATGCAAGTGGCGTTCTGCCATACCCGCTCGTATTGCAGGATTTGGCGGTAAGCGCAGATAAAATCACGAGCATCATGAAGGAAGTGAACTACCGCGACGAAGTGGCGGGTGTAATCACCTGGATGCATACGTTCTCACCTGCGAAAATGTGGATTCGGGGTACGAAATTGCTGCAAAAACCGTTGCTTCATCTCGCGACACAATTCAATGAAAGCATTCCATGGGCTACAATCGACATGGATTTCATGAACCTGAACCAAGCGGCTCACGGTGACCGTGAATATGGCTTCATCAATGCACGCCTGAGAAAACAAAACAAAATCGTCGTTGGCTACTGGGAACGTCCAGAAGTGCAGCAGCAAGTTGCCGATTGGATGGACGTAGCGGTAGCTTATAACGAAAGCTTCAACATCAAGGTTGCTCGTTTTGGCGACAATATGCGCAACGTGGGCGTGACCGAAGGGGATAAAGTGGAAGCACAGATCCAATTCGGATGGACCGTCGATTATTTCGGTATCGGCGACCTCGTGCAGTACGTGAATGCCGTAACGGAGCAAGAAATCGAAGATCTGATCGCTCAGTATGCAGAACTGTATGAATTCGATTATGGTACAAACAGCAAAGAAGCTTGGGAAGCCAGTGTACGTGTACAAGCAAGTTATGAAATTGCGATCAAACGTTTCCTGGACGAGGGCGGATACAGTGCCTTCACCACCAACTTCGAAGATCTGCATGGCATGAAGCAGCTTCCTGGTCTGGCAGTGCAGCGCCTGATGGCCCAAGGATACGGCTTTGCTGGAGAGGGTGACTGGAAAACGGCTGCACTTGATCGCCTGCTCAAAGTCATGGCCCACAACGAAAATACGGGCTTCATGGAGGATTACACGTACGAGATGGCGGCTGGTCAAGAAGCTATCCTTCAATCCCACATGCTTGAAGTTGACCCGACACTCGCCAGCAACAAACCTAAAATCATCGTGTCCCCACTGGGTATTGGCGATCGTGAAGATCCTGCACGTCTCGTATTCGATGGCAAAGCAGGAGAAGGCGTCGTGGTTTCTATGGCAGACTTCGGAACGCATTACAAACTGTTGATCAACGAAGTGTCTGCATTTGAACCGACGGTTCCAGCGCCTAATCTGCCGGTAGCCCGTGTATTGTGGAATGTGAAGCCTAACTTCCAGGATGGGGTCAGAGCTTGGATCGAGAATGGCGGCGGTCACCATACCGTAGTATCTTTGAACCTGACTACTGATCAAATCGTGACCTATGCGAAATTGGTGAACCTGGAGTACGTTGTGATTAAATAGTTTTGAATTTTATGGTCTCATTGATGGACTCATACAAATTCTTTCCTTATGGCCGGGGGGTTCCCCGGCCCTTTGTCTTGCCGTGAGGAGCATGGTGTATGGCCTGAAACGGATCTTGTGCTCTCTCCAATACAAAGGATAACGTTATTACCGTCGTCTACGCTCTATTTTGCTATAATAGCCCAAAGGAGGTTATCTATTAATGATACATACCCAAGAAAGTTTGCTCCACCAACTGCGCCAGCTTGGCATTGACGATCAAGGGACGCTGCTCGTTCACTCTTCCATGAAAAGCATGGGCGAAGTCGAAGGCGGTGCGGATACGGTGTTGGATGCATTGACCGAGTATATGAAGGACGGACTGCTGGTATTGCCAACGCATACATGGTCCACGATCAATGCGGACAATCCGATGTTCCACGTGGAATCCTCGCCATGCTGCGTCGGTATTCTGCCTGAACTATTTCGCAAACGACCTGAAGTAGTACGTTCTTGGCACCCTACACATTCGGTAGCTGCTCTGGGACGGGATGCTGAAGCATTTACGAAGGACGATCATCTTTTCGATACACCTTGTGCGAGAGGCTCGGCCTGGGGGAAGCTGCTTGATCGGAAGGCAACCATCCTTTTGGTCGGCATTGATCTGAAACGGAACACGTTTATCCATGGTATCGAAGAATGGGTCGACATCCCGGGCAGATTAACGGACGGGCATGAGATGTTAAAGACGGTTTTACCCGATGGAACCGAAATTTCGGTGCCTTCCCGGAGACATTGCGGATTGTCGTGGTCAGAGCATTTTTGGAAAGTGGATGACGTTCTTGAACGTAAAGGTGCGATGCGTAAGGGGCAGCTTGGCGATGCAGTCGTCAGGGTGTGTGATGCGGCTTTGTTGACGGAAGTGATCACGGGCATGCTCCAAGATAATCCGGATTTGTTCTCAGACAATTTGCCTTTGGCTACTGTATACGAATGAGGAGAGGGCCGTCCGGTGACGGAGGGCTCTACATACGTACCTGCTTGCCTCTTACGACAGCTAACAAGGACTTCTTTCCTCCCGGTTTGCATCCAAACGTTTAATTTCATTCACAAAAACGCAAAAATTGCGCAAAATTCAATCAGAGGTTGGTTGGTTTGCCATTGTATGGGCTACTCACCCCATTAATGGTGTGATAAGATGTGGTTAAATTAACCAATAGCAATAAAATAGGAATATCTTTTATAGATTTATCGAAGGTTCACATAGCGTTAAGGAATAACCAAGTTTAATACTATCTTCGTTGTCGCATGCAAAAAGGAGAAGATTCGTGAGCCCATTAGTATGGTATGATCTCTTTCTATTCGTCCTATTGTTTGGTGTATACGTATATGTTTTTGCAACGGTTAGAATTACGAACTTACATAAGGTTTACTTTTTGTTTCATGGGTTGATGATGCTCTGGCCATTCTGTCAATTTGCGAGTACGTTGACGAAGGACCCCGGCTTGCAGTTGTTCTATGTTATGTTATCTTTTGTCGCCGTTTCCTTACTAGGGAGTGGTTGGCTGCTGCTTACGATCTTCATTACGGGTGAAGCGGAACGATTAGGCCAAAAAAGATCCTTCCTATTGTTCATCCCTGCGGTTATTGGAGCGGTTGGCGTGATCCTGAACCCGTGGGGCTGGTTTGTAACTCCGCTGGAAGGCGGTTATATCGAGCGGGAATATGGACACTGGTTCTGGGTTGTCATGGCTATACTCGTGAGTTACTTTGTAACGTCCCTCTTTATTTTGTTCCGGGCACTTTATTCTTCTCGAACGTCCTCCATGATTAAAAATCAGGTGAAAGTTACGCTATGGGGCATATTCGTGCTGGCTGCTTTTGCAACAATCGATGCTCTGCTTAATGTGGTTCTAAGAGCGTATTTACCGTTCATCATTCCCGGACTGACTTCGCTGGGGATTTTCGTGTCCGACCTTTTCTTCGTCTATGTTATTAAAAGGTACAATGTGTTCGATCTGGTTTCCATCGCCCATGAGGATGTAATCAATACCATTCCTTACGGCATCCTTGTACTGGATGAGAATGAGATGATTATTGAATTGAACAAAGCCTCCCGATCCTTCATGGATCTGCATGTGGGGGATTCTTTTGATATGGAGGCATTCCTGGGTTCTGTTCGTGTTGAGGGCAGCCGCCAGAAGTTTCTGGAGGAGTATAAGCAAAAAGACAATACCTTGTCTCAAATTGAAGTACTCGTGGGGCGGGATGACATCCGTCACTATATCCTCCAAGCGTCTCCCATTGTTGATGCTGCTCGCGCGCCCATTGGTCATATCCTTACGTTCCAGGATGTCTCTCAAGAGCGCTTCTATGTCAAAGAAATGAATCGGCAGAATGAGACGCTTCAGGAGCGTAATCATGCCCTGGATCGGATTCGCCTGGAGTTGTCCGAGGCCAATCGCAAGCTGGAAGAACTCGCCCTGACGGACAGTCTGACGAACTGCTACAACCGTCGTTATCTGACCCAACATCTGAATCACGAGGTTATCACCAACATTCAATATAAAACGCCGTTTTCACTCATACTACTGGATATTGATTACTTCAAAGCGATCAATGATCGCTACGGACATGTCATCGGGGATGAAGTGCTGCATCGCACGGCTCAGGCTGTCAAAGAATCCATTCGGAGTACCGATATTCTAACGCGATATGGCGGGGAGGAATTCATGATCTACCTTCCACATACCGAACGCCAGTTGGCTCAACAAATAGCGGAACGTGTGAGATTAGCAGTGGAATCGAACCTCATTGTGGTGGATCATGAGATCGAACAGGTGTCCATTACGATTAGCATAGGAATTCTGTCTATTGAGGATTTCGAATGTGAGCATGTACCGGATAACCCGGAAGGGTATCTGATTCAGCTGTTCGCTGCGGTAGATAAGGCGTTGTATCAGGCGAAGCAGAATGGGCGTAACAGAGTGGAGTTTGCGGCGTTTGAGCGGAATCAGTTCGTCTAGTATTTAATCAAAAATCAATAATGGAAGGTAGAATTCTGTAATATGAGGGTGCACCTGATTGGTCTAACCTAAAAACTCCAAATGGGCTTTGTTCGAATATCTTACGCCATAAAAAAATCTATATACTGTCTTGTTTTATATTATGTATAATTTATACAGAAGCTTTATTGAGATTTCGATATCGATTTAACAAATTTTTTACATAGGGGGATTATTTTGAGGAATAAAATAGAGTATGAAGATAACGGTTTTGAGGAACGGGCAGATTATATATTAGATGATGATATTTTAAAGTGGAATGTGGATATACCTTATTTCGAGTCGATTCAAAGGAAGTTGCTTGAAAAAGGGGCTAAAGTATTAGTTGGGCCAAGGGGGACGGGAAAAACACATCAAATGAAGTTAGCCTATAACAGCAGTCTACAGGATAAGACCAAACCATTTCCTGTATATGTTTCTTTTAGTAAGTATTACTATCTTGAGCCGCTATTATCTAAAAACCCTGCAGCTATTACTGTATTTCATACATGGGTACTATGTAAGATTATATTAGGATGTATAAACTCACTAGAACGTTTGAAAAAAGAAGATAAAATAGATTATATTGGTCAATTATCAGTAGAAGAAATCAAAAAATTCATAGCACAATCTGAGAAAAATATTCAAGAAGACTGGCATACTACTGTTATAAATAATGTAACAATACAATTTGTAATTAATTTTATTATAGATTCAGCTTCAAGCTGTGGCAGAAAAAGAACTATACTGTTACTAGATGATGCTGCTCTAACACTTACTAAAGAATATATGGTTGAGTTTTTTGATGTATTCAGAAGTTTAAAAACAACACAGATCTCACCCAAGGCTTCAGTATACCCGGGGACTACTGAATACGGGCCGAGATTTCATTTGAAACAAGATGGAGATCCTTTTAATGTGTGGTTTGAACCTGAAGGAGCAGAGTATGAGGAGTTTATTAATCAATTATGTGAAAAAAGATTCAATGAAGTAAAAATAGATGGCAATTATAAAGAATTACTTAGGTTTGCCTCATTTGGGAACCCTCGCGCATTTATAACTCTTCTAAGAGATTTAGAGCAATCTGATTCGAGAAACCAACAGAAAAAATTCAACACTATAATAGATGCTAGATGCAAACTCCTTAATGATGAATATATTTCTATTAAACAAAAACTAAACCAATACAGTACAATTATAGATACGGGCTGGGACTTTTTTGATAGATTAGTCCATGAGGTCACACAAATCAATAAAAAATTAGTTGATAGTAATCTAAATGAAAAACAACTTATTGTTGGCCTAAGCAGTTACAACGACAAATCTCTAGATCGAATGATCAAATTCCTAATAGAAGCTGGTCTGCTATACGAGCTATCACCCGTTAAGCATGGTGAGAATAGAGAATTCAAAAGATTCATTCCGCATATTATGTTCTTATTTCAAAGGAGAGCTTTTTCGAGAAGTAAGGGATTCAATTCATCAGAAATTATACAGTTTTTGAAAAGAAAAAACAGTAAACACCCGATTCGTAAAGATAATATATATAATATTCTTGATAATGAAGCTCTAAGAAATTTAAAGTTAGATTTACCACCTTGTACAAAATGTGGTGCGAATCGTCTCAGCGAAAACCAGAAATTTTGCCATGCATGTGGATCTGAATTGATTTCTAAGTCTTCTTTTGAAAAATGTATGCAACTAACTATTGATGATATCCCTCTAACGGATTGGCAAAAGAGTAAAATTAAAGAAGAAACACAGCTTAAAACTGTAAAGGATTTTTTATCTATTTCTGATATAGGTGATGAACTACGAAAACCTCATGGGTTCGGACGTAAAAAGGCTGAGAAAATTATAAATATAGTTAATAAACTTATAGAGGAGTTCCTTGCATAGTCATGGCTAAATTTAACTATTTATTAAGTTCAAATACTTCAGCAAGTAATTTTACAACAAATGGAATATTTGATGATACATTTGTCCATTCTCGTAAGTCTGCTATTGACGATTTCATTGAAAAGAGAAGTGCTTTATTTGCTTTGCTTAGACCATACGAAGAAAATATTGATCTTGTACCAAGAGAACTCATGAATATGATTTTGCTTGGTTGTATATCGGCTGTTGAAAGCTATGTTAGAAAAATTATAAGAACAATAATAATAGTTGATGAATCATCGAGAAAAATTTGTGAGAATCAACATCTTAAATACGGGGCGGTTATTACGCACGATAAATTTTTGTTGCCTGAAGCATTGCTTGAGGAATATTCATTTACCAATGGTTATAACATAAAAGAAACAATAAAAAAACTTACAGGAATAAAGCTCGACAATATATCAACTATAAATACAGTTTTTAAAGAGTACTCTAAAATTTGTCAACTTAGACACTGTGTAGTTCATCGCTTTGGTTTGTTAGGATCAAATAATGCTATTGAGTTAGGCTTAGCAGAGCATGGGAAGTTTCTTGAAAAACCATTACAAATAAACTTTGAGCATCTTAATGAAATGGTACTTGTATGTGAAAATTTAGTTAAAGAGGTAAATAACTATTTGTTCTGTGAAGTACTAGAAAGAACTTATAAATCAAGAACCGAGCAATGGTATTTTGATTTTCGTAGGGATAAAAAGACATTCAAAAAATACTATAGTTTATTTGTTGATTCTTCATGTGATAATAAGGAAAAAGTGGTATATAAAGAATTCACAAAAAGTATGCAAGAATATTATGGGAGGAATTTTGTATAAATGGATACTCTGGCTAGATATTATACCCAAGAAAAAATATCAAGGCTACTAATTAATAAACTTGATATTAAAAGGCCTAAAAAAATTTTAGAGTTGGCTATAGGTGATGGGTCATTAAGTCTAGCGGCTTTTGAAAGGTGGAATGAAGCCCGATATTACGGTGTAGATATAGATGACACTTCAATTATAAATATAAAAAAAAATCTACCTTTTGTTGATGTCATTAACTTTAATGGGCTTGAAGATAATATAAATGTAAAACTAAATATTAAAAGTTCCTCAATAGACATAGCAATTTGTAATCCACCATATTTAAAACATACAATGAGTGAGGAGGATAAAGCATTATTTAAAAAAGTCAAATTAGAAAGCTGTTTTAATAATAAACAAATAACCACTGATATTGTTTTTTTAGCTCGTAACTTAATGTTTCTAAGAGATGGACGAGAGTTGGGTATAATTTTACCGGATAGTGTAATGACGAATCATTATTATAATGATTTAAGGAAAGATCTCTTATTTAATCACAATATCAAATGTATAATTCAATTACCAGACAATATCTTTAATAAAACTGAAGCTCGCACTCATATACTGATAATACAAAAAAATATTAAAACAAATACTAAAGTTGAACTATCAAAAGCTAATAATGATGGGGATATTATTCAAAGTTTGTATGTGAATAAAGAAGACTTAGTTCACAGAATGGATTTTGACTTCCATTTTTGGGCACTAGGGCTTGAATCTCAAAATAAAAATAATATTAGATTGGGAGAGATTACAGACTCTATTTGTAGGGGGAATAGAACCAAAAAATATCTTGATCAATTAGAGCTGGATTATTTCCATACTACAAGTTTTACTTCTAATAATTCTTTCGTTGATTATGTAACAAAAAAAGAGGATTTCCCTGAAAACATAACGTTAGCAGAACCAGGAGATATATTGGTCTCAAGAGTTGGAAAGAGATGTATAGGAAATATAGCCATGGTCAAAAGTGGATATATACCTATTACTGATTGCATATATCGTGTGAGACCGTGTGATTCCTATGGTAGATTCATATTTAACTCATTCACATCGGATAAAGGTCAGGCCTGGTTTCAAGCTTATGCTCATGGAGTCTGTGCAAGAGTAATTAGTAAAACAGATTTAATTAATTTTCTTGTAGAGATGGATGGGGTAATTTGAATATAAGAGTTAGAACTCATCAGTAACCGTTGTTAGTTAGCAACGGTTATTGATATTGTTAGTCAAGAAGTTTTGAGATTTCGTTCACCACATTTGTGAATTTAATTAACTTTTCTTCGCTTAAATCACTAATTAAAATAGAATAATCATCTAATGCCTTCATTCTGGCTAGTTGTTCTTCCGTCATTTCTCCTGAAGATATAAAAAAGTTTTCAGACGGAATTTCTAATGCAATAATAATTTTCTCCACTGTGTCAATTGAAAAATTTCTCTCTCCACGCTCTACCGACCCGATATACGCATCATCCAATCCTGAAAGTTCTGCTAGTTGCTGCTGTGTTAAACCCTTCATCTTACGAATTGCTCTAATCCGTTCTCCTACCGAATTCCGTAATGTTGTCATATTAACCACCTCTCCTAAAGGTTAGGAGAGTATCGATGTATTTAGCAGAGATATAAAGGCAGTAAAATATGTTGAAAAAACTGCTATTAAGTACTATATTGGATTTATTGTACTACTTCTTTGGAGTTTCTAAAAGAAATAAATAGGATACTTTATGCAAGGCATAAATGACTTGGTTTAATAACCTAATTCTATTCTATTAGAGGAGGATCTTCTTTTGCGAAAATCTATCCTGAAATCACTCAAACCGGACATTATTGTAGAAATGTTGGACATGGCTGTGGCTTTTGAAAATTGGAATAAGGTGATGGAGAGGGCGGACATGTTATATCAATGTGTGCAGTGCATTCATGAAGAGCGACAGGAGCACCGTACCAAGGGATTACCTTTACCATACATCCATACTGAGCATCCGTTGATCTATTATCACGGGTTCAGCCTCCAGATGCTGGGCGTGGCTCACCAGAAGATGGGACAGGTGGATCAGGCGCGGGCGTGTATCGAACAGTATGCAGAGCTGGGGTGGATGGAAGAGTTGGATGAGGCGGGAATGCAGGTAGTGCAGGAGTTTAGGCATCGTGCACAGGTCAATCGGTATGCTCTTGAGATTGAAGACGGGCAGGTGCAACTGCTGGAGGAGTCTGTGAACTTTTTGCTTGAGCATCCGGAGGAATGGCTGACAGGTCTGAAAGTGATTACGGAAGCAGCAGTGCGGTATAGGTGGAAGGTTGATCGGGTATTACATATGTTTGAGGATCAGATACAGGGCGATGGCAGAGAAATGGATTCTTCAAACAAAGATGATATGTACCATTACTCTTATCAGCGGGCTTTGTATGAACAGTGGATGGGAAGACCACAGGAGGCCGTGGAGTTCATTTTGCAGGCGATTCGGTTAGCGTATAAGCTTGAGATGGATCGGTATTTTATAAGGTGCATGGCATTGTTGGAATCATTGCGGGAAGAGGCGACAGGGGAGCAGATCGGGCGGTATAGGATGATGTTGGAGGAAATGAAGTAGGGGAGGTGTTTACTGAAAATGGTAGGATATGCCTTGAAGGGGGTATATGCATATAGGACCATAGCACCGATGAGGAGCACAGCTTGTGTCTTATCATGGTCAAATCAGGATGTTAGCCGGATAGTTTACATATTACACTTCTGCTAACATAGGATAATCCTATTTCGAATGAGCGGAGAAACGTATGAGTACAATCAAAGTTACCCCTGAACAACTACATCACGTATCGAATCAGGTGGATCAAGCCAGACAACAGTTGGAGAGCATACGAAGTGATTTGACGAGACAGATCATGTTCGTTCAGATGATGTGGATGGGCGCGACGCAGGAGCGATTTTACTATGAGTTCGAGCAGTCACGACCTATACTGGATAAAGCGCTGGAGAGTATGGTGAACACATCCAAGGAATTGAAGGATATCGCCACGCGATTCCAGGATGCAGATGCCCAGAAGGGGAGTCTGGGTGGTGCGTTTGGAGCAGTCGGTGCCGCAGCTATGATGACCAAATCATCAGGTGATTCAAATTCGGGTGATAAGGGCTATCGGATGGCGCAAGTCAATATGTTTGGTAAATTGGTATGGATGCCTGTAAACGAGAATGGTGTTGCGGATCAGGCTGCCCTTCAGGCTTATGAGAGGGATCAGGGAGATCTAAATTTCAATCGCATGCAAGCTGTGAACGTTGAACCGCCTGGGGAAGATATTTTTGCTTTACAGATCAAGGCGTTTGAGATGGGCATTCATCCTACGACAGGAGAGCCTGTTTCAGATAAATATGCTCAGATGATGGTGACCTCTCTGAAGTTTAGCCAGATATTCATGGCGATTCAGATGGTTCGCGGGAGTATGCCGGGTGGTAAAGGGCCTTATCGATTGCCTGCTTCTAATCCTGCTGTGGCGAAAATTAAGCAGCATATTGAGGCTGCTAAGGCTAAGAATGGTAAGATAGAGGGTAAAGCTACAGAGGTATTAAGAAAACTTAACATTGAAACAGAAAATGCGATAAGAAAAATAGTCACTGGGGATAATGTACAGGATATTCGTAAACATGCTAAAAAGGTGACGGTATATGATAATTATTCTGAAATTGTTACACATGATAATAAAGTAGTAAGAATCAATAAAGATGACATGCCGAATTCTTCGTTTAACAAGTTGGATGAACTTATCCTCTTCGAAGATAGCATTTCAGATTATGGTATGAAATCATATGATAAAATCAGGAATATCCAATTAGAGGATGTTCCTGATGTTGCTAAGAATACAGGCTTAAATATTTCAGACATTACAAATTTAAAGAAACATTTATTCTTAGAGAAACATGAAATTCCGAAAGCAGGAGGCATTCTGATCAAAAAAGAATATTTCACACCTGACGATGAAATAGCATATGCATGGCAATTAGCTCAGAAAAAAGAACTCAATCAAGCACAGAAGGATTGGTTTAAACAATTAGCTGATCATGAACTTACTGAAGCAAAATTAATGAGGGATGGAATTCCGTACAGACGTATAGAGTCATGGTCAGATGATAAGAGAACGTATACTGATCAACCTCCGAATGATGGCGCACATAGAAAGGCACCTGAGCAACCGGAGTATGGTAGCTTTGAAGGCTTCGATCCTTTTAAATAATCGTAAAATACTAAATAACAACTCGGAACAGTGGAGGCAAATGATGAGTTATTTTTCCAAAGGAATAGAGAGAATAAATAATATAGATTGGAATCTATCTGGTACTGTAGACGAGCCTTCACATATGGCGCTAATACAAGAGTATATAAGACGGGCAGCAGTGCTAATTACATTATATGATCTAGAAACACCGTATCCTTTTTTTAAAGCTTCTCATGCAATTGGAATTGATAGTGATCTGGGTATATCAGAAAAGTGTCCTGAGTTGGCAGGATTAAAAAATACGTTTATGAAAGGAACGTGTGAAGCTTATCTAGAGTGGTTGAACTTGCAGGATACTGGAAATGAGATTGCATTGGAATTCCATGATTTGTACGAACCTCTAATTCTTCTGATTGAAAGAGGAGGATCCCTTAGAAGACGACATGGTGATATTATTGCTGGGGGTTATGCATTCCCTTTGGCAAACGCTGACTACATGTCAAAACAGGCACCTATAGATATTAGTGAAGAAGGCTTGAAAGCTTGGGTAAACCAATAACTTCCTTGCCCTTCGAGACAATTTTTAAATGAAGCGGCCTACCTGCGTCCTATAAGATCGTAGATAGGCCTTTTTTAATCCGGATGCATACTTAGTCACTATAAGGAAGAACAGGTTTTATTATTTCTAAATCTTTTATCGCTAGATCCTCCGCTATTTCTGAACAATCATAAGAAATGTTCGCTCTATAAATTTCAGATTTATTTTATATTAGTATTACCTAATGCAGGAGCTGAATAAAATAAATGAGTAAATTAATTAAAGAAATATATTCAATAGATCAAAATATTCAGACTGATAAGTCTGATTCACCTTTGGATCATTGGTGCGATAGACTTATTAATAAGAAAGTGAGTGAGCTTGACTTAGAAGATGTTAGTAGAATGTTGGGCCAACATGTGCTTATAGATCTTGGTATAGAAAAGGCTATAGAAATTTTATCAGAAGATCCTCTTGCTGGGGAGATGTATGATGGACATCTGTTGAAGCTTCTTTATTCTATTGAAACGAATAATTTCAGAGACTTATCACAACTAAAAAGATTACTCCAGACTATCAAGAGTGATCTTTCTCAATTCGAATGGGCTGATGAAGAAGATCAGGAAGGGTACGCTGAGTTATTAGAACTTTTTTTGAAAAAGGTTGACCTTTAAGATTATGAAAAAAAATTTAGACCTTAAATTTGTGCTTTAAAAAAAATGGGTTGAGACTAGTGGTCAAGAAGGTGAGAAGCTACGATTACAGGAAGTTGATTTTCAACATTATGAGTTAACTGGTGTGTGTTTGGAACAATCGTATATGACTAGCTGTAATTTTGATAATCTTAGTCTGAACAACATGGATTTCCATGTCTTAGTTTTTATATATTATTATTGAACTATTCTGAGACGTTACATATATACGAGAATAGTCCTGCTAATTATCTACTGGTGAAGTTGCCCAAGCAGCGCAGTCGCAGCTCCGCATACGATCCGGAGCAAGTAGCACATGCTGATCCCGATCACATTCCTGGTTCCCGGACGGAAGGCGGTGCAGATGGCAAGGCAGCTGCAGCCGTTCGAAGAAAATAAAGTTGTAGACTAGGAAATTAAAGTGTTAGACTGAAAACGCCATTAATCTACCGACAGCAGTTCCAATTTCTCCTTCAGGGGTATCATCGGTGTCGACGACTGTGAAGAATAGGAATCTGTTTGTTATTGTTGATAAGACAACTAGACAAAAGGAGAAGAACATGAGTCGGAGATCAAGAATAATTCGAAGCAATAACACGGAGAACAAGAGTAGATCTAGAATTTCCGGTAACAAAGTCAATGGGAGGGCAGAGCGAAATCCATTGATCTTGCATCTAATCACGATCTTAGGAGGGATGTTGACGGCCGTAATTTCTGCTCTGGTAATTGCCGAGACTACACAAAATTCATGGGAAACACAGTACAAAGCGACGCAACAAGATAATCTAAAAAATAATATTGACGAAAGGAAATTCGCTATATTTGAGGAAATTTCCGCAAACATGTCCAAGCAACAGTCGCTGATCCACTCTAAGTTGCTTATTTCATTGGCGTTTAGCATTCAATCCTACGGGAAAAGTTTGACGACTGAGCAGAATGGGAAGTTATACGAGAAAATGGAAAAAGACTTTCCGTTGGCATATAAATATGCAGACGAATTCGACAGAACTTCGATAGAGTTGAACGGATCTTTCTATATGGCCAAAGCAATGTTTGGACCAGAAATTGATGCAGCGATAGATAAGTACCAATCAAGTCTTAGCAGAATATCGACTGAACAGTATATAGAAGAGTATATTTATGAACGCAATCAGATTAAAAAGCCGATAGTGGGGGCAGAACAGAAAGAGGTCCAGATAGAGGTAGACTCGAATGATTTCATTCAGTTGTATAATCCGGCCATAATAGATGCTCGCGAAGATCTCATTCAACTGATGAGTGATGAAATCAACGCATTGGAGAACTAGCCATGGCCGCCATATTGACGGAAGAATTCATTGGCATGCGGGAATAATTCGTTTTAAGTGACTAAACTATCGGGTACGTTAGTTTAAAGAAACGGTGACAGTCTAGGACTTTATTTTCTTGTCCTTAGCTGGTTGTATTATAGCCGCACAAATAATGGAGGATTTCGGACAAAGTGATTGAGATCAAGGAACATAAATTCAAACGATAACGCAGTTGCTAGGGCTGCGTTATTTAGTCTTGTACGTAACTCTAAATAGGTTAATAGTCGATTGAGAGGAGAACAACGCATGGGGCATCTACTAACCACAGCTATTGAACGTCTGTCGGCTATTTCATTTGAGGATACCGAGGATAGCTCACTACAATCATCTCATGTTCTGATTAAAGAATATCTGGGACGCGTTAATCAATTATTAAATGATATGGATGCTTCAATCGATCAATATCCCCTATTTAGTTTTGCTAAAACCCTTGGAAAAGCCATAGATGAAAAAGTATATCGAGCCTGTTCAAAACTGGACACGCTAGGAAATCCTTATGTGAAGGTAATTTGCTGCGGCTATTTAGAAGTCTCCGAATTAGCAGATCAAGGAGTGGATGAAGCAATTCAATACATCGATCTTTACGACCCGATGATAAAATTCTTTGAACGAGGCGGGAGTTTTACCATAAGACAAGGCGAAATGGTTGTAAGTGGTGCAGTTTATCCTCTTAAGTATTGGAGACATCTAAATATTTCAGTACAAGATATTAGCAACATCGCTTTAGAGATAGTTGATAAGGAATGATAATAGATGAACTAAAATTCAGTAGTATTTAAATCAAGATTTCTATAAATAAAAGCGACAACGACCGATTGAACTCTTTTCAGAGTTAATTGATTGTTGTCGTCTGTTAACAAGTGGCTATAAAAATAGAGATTTTTATACCAGGCATTGCAAACAAAATTTCCTTAACGTCAAGCTTACTCAATGCCCTTGCTCGTTGGTTGATATGTCTGTAATTTGTAAAATCCCCATAATGACTAGAAATACGGTCATTACAATAAGAGCAGACCCAATCCAGAGCATTGTTTTTCTGTTTTGACTACTAATTTCCAGAGTTCGTCCACGAATAATAAAAATAATGCCTACGACCAGCAATACCACACTTATTATAATCATCAACGTTCTCCCTCATAATTTTTTTTGATTATTCCTAGTCTATAACATTAAACCCATCTAAATCATTATATTATAAGTTAAAGTTTTAAAATATAGTAAAAGCGAAGCCGGAGCTTCGCTTTTTTATACTTTATACTTAGAAGTGATTTTTGATTCCTTTAACTACAAAATCAGCAGTACTTGAGAGATCCTTGGTA
Source organism: Paenibacillus sp. GL_099_B (assembly GCF_057835695.1). Lineage (NCBI taxonomy): Bacteria > Bacillati > Bacillota > Bacilli > Caryophanales > Paenibacillaceae > Paenibacillus > Paenibacillus sp. GL_099_B. The sequence continues at coordinate 6,986,319 of NZ_CM174430.1, read as the reverse complement.
TTATCCAACCAACCTTCAATGATTTGTCCAATCTCAATCAATGTTTTCTGGCTCGCGCGTGTTGTATCTCGTAGAATTGCAAAGTTCCCTTCGTGCGCCACTGTACCATATTCCTTAGCAATGGCCTGGGCGAATGCTTTGGACGCTACTGTACCTTCTTGATAGAATGGACCAATTCTTCCTTTGTAAGTGTTAACGTGGATACTTATCAATGCCGATACAGCCGGCATATTTTGATTGATATAATTAACGCGTTTATTAATATCATCATCAGCATTAGTTCCACCGAAATCTTTATCGGTAGTTCGAGTCATATAGACCTTTGCACCTTCCGCTTCAAGCTTGTTCTTAAGGATATTACTAAAATTTAGAGTTACTGTTTTTTCTTTACGACTTCCAGAAGTTACACCGTCATACTTGCCACCATGTCCTGGATCAATAATAAAACTTTTTCCGCTTAAACTCATATAATTAACCACCTTTTTTTATGATAAGACATCCTGTTCAGGATTGCCTCTCACATATAAGGGCAATTAAGAAACAATTTATACAACCAGTATTTTTTTTAAAATTAAATTCTTTAGCTTACATGGAAGATGAGGATAAAATTATCAACCCGGAAAGCTATTTAATTTTACAGTGTAGAAAACTAGCTAAATTTCTAGTGTTCGGATTCTTAGCTTTCTCAATATGATAATAAATGCTATAATAAATAGGAACAAATGTTCTTTTGTTGGTTGTAATTTCAATTTTTATATTCCCCTATATATTAAGTAGAACAAATAAAATAATAAAAGAGGGATGAGAAATGCAAAAATCACAACCACAAACAACATACGAACGCTACAAAACAGAGGTTTACCGTATTGGGTGGAGAGTGCAGTATCGTGCTAAAAAAGTAAAACAACGTGAGTGTTTTATTAATGATATTGATATCTTTGGAGGGAATTTCACGACTAACTTGGAGGATAAGGTTATGGTAGAGCAGCTATTACAATCGCTACCTCCTCAAGGCAAGACTATTCTAAATAAAGTTTACATTGAAGGTCATACTGAAGAAGAAGTTGCAAAGCACTTAAATATGAGTCAACAGGCGGTGAACAAATGGAAAAAAAGGATGCTCAAACAATTATCCCAGAGGATGAATTCGTTGAACTAATTGTTGGAGCTAAAATGCAGGATTCTACAGCTATTATTAAATTGGTTGAATTATTTGAGGCCGATATTAAACATTTGAGTAAATTTATCCATTTGCCTAATGAAGATGCGTGCGCAGAAATAACAACACAATTTTTAGAGTTTGTTATGCAAGGAGAGCTGAATAATGAATAAGTTGGCTTACGTAATAAGTTATTCAGTATCCTTACCCAGAACATTTCTTTTAGAAAGCGTTCAGGCTAAAGGGGTCTCTTCAGAGAGTAAATTTAAAATACCGGCATGGGACATGAGATTAGCATCCAAAACAGAAAAAGAACTATATTATAAAGATACATATAATATCGTAGAGGTTTGTTAATTTATGACGGATTGTAATATGAAGTGCGACACCTACTGGAAATAAAAAATGGCTCATAGCCTGATTCGTGTAGAATGAAAGTTACCACACCAGCATTCACACAAGGAGAATCAGTCCATGAGTTATTCACATCTTAGCATAATCGAACGCAGCAAGCTAGAAATCCTACATCGACAAGGGAAAAGTGCAAGAGCCATCGCCGAGGAACTTGGTCGGCATCATACGACCATTTGCCGGGAGATCAGCCGGAATGTTCAACTACAATCTTATCAGGCAGAAAGATCACAACAAGCTTATGTGCAGCGCCGCAAAGCTTCCGTATCCAAGGGTAGATGGACGAAAGCACATGCTGAAGAGCTGGAAGAGAAGTTGCACGCCACATGGTCCCCTGAACAGATCGTGGAGCGCTTTAAAACTGAAAATCGACCCACCGTATGTTTTAAAACGATCTACCGCTGGATCTATGCAGGTCGTCTAACCAAAGGTGCTTTGCATGTACTCCGGCACAAAGGTAAACGTCAGAAACCTGCGGAAACACGCGGTAAGTTTGCTGTAGGCAGACCCATTTCCGAGCGTCCGAAGGACGTTCGCTCTCGGGAAACATTTGGGCATTGGGAACTGGACACGGTGGTTTCGGGACGTGGAAAGAGCAAGGGTTGTGTAGCAACCTTCATTGAACGGAAAACACGTCTGTACACCGCGATTCAAATGCCCGATCGGACGGCTTTGTCGATGGAGATCGCCTTTGGCGTAGCCGCTGCTCAGTATCCTACTAAGGCTTTTCGAACCGCTACGGCAGACCGTGGCAAGGAGTTCGCCTGCTACGCGAACCTGGAACAAACACACGACGTACAGATTTATTTTGCTGACCCTTACTCTTCCTGGCAACGCGGTTCGAATGAGAATGCGAACGGCTTACTTCGAGAGTTCTTTCCCAAGGGCACGGACTTTAAGCAAATATCAGATGCAACATTGGAGCGTTCGCTTCACTTAATCAACCATCGCCCCCGAAAATGTCTGGGCTGGAAAACCGCTCACGAATCTTTCATAAAGGAACTGTCGCACTTGGTTTGACAATCCGTTTTATACAATAAATCGTTCACTTCTCTGAGATTTATTAAAGCCTTGTAGACGTACCCATTTTGGAAAACTAGTCGCCTCCGGGATGTGAGTTGTACCAATTCAATGAATGCAATGCCTAAATATACTTTTTATTGAACAAATTAATCTTTCAGCCCTATAACCGGGTTATCTATCTGACATAAACTAGCGTATACTGATGGAATAGCAAATATCTTCAAATTGCATATTTAAATTGACCCATATTATTGATACACTAGATCAAGGTTATATCATTCAGAGAAGGGGCGGGCCTGTTCAAGAATGGGGCTTGCTGCAATGCCAAATCGATAACGCTTACATCCTTTTGGCAAATATAGGATATAAGGACGGTAGACATGAGCCAGGGACAAACGAGTACAGATGTTATCTTGATTGGTGCCGGAATTATGAGTGCAACTTTGGGAACTTTGCTTAAACAATTGGCACCAGACTGGAATATTAAGGTTTTTGAGAAGCTCGCCAGTGCGGGGGAGGAAAGCTCCAACGAATGGAATAATGCCGGAACCGGGCATTCAGCATTGTGCGAACTTAACTATACCGTTGAACGACCAGACGGATCCGTAGATATTAGCAAAGCGATTAAGGTGAATGAGCATTTTCAAATCTCAAGGCAATTTTGGTCCTATCTCGTCAAAAGCAATCTGATTCGTAATCCGCGGGACTTCATTATGCCGCTCCCTCATTTGAGTTATGTACATGGAGAGCAGAATGTCCTGTTTCTAAAAAGACGCTTTGAAGCGTTATCGAAACATCCGTTATTCGTTGGCATGGAATTCTCGGATAATAAGAAAAAACTGGCGGAATGGATTCCGCTGATGATGAAAAACCGCACGGGCAATGAACCGATTGCAGCCACCAAAATTGACTCCGGTACGGACGTTAACTTTGGTGCTTTAACGCGTATGCTAATGGAACACTTAAAGAGCCAAAACGTGGATATCCACTACCAACATAGCGTGAAGAATATGAAACGCACAAGCAATGGATCTTGGGAATTAACAGTGAAAGATCTGGGCAGTGGTGCTGTTAAGCGCCACACAGCGAAGTTTGTGTTTATCGGGGCAGGGGGCGGCAGCTTGCATTTGTTGCAAAAATCCGGCATTCCCGAAGGCAAACATATTGGCGGTTTCCCGGTTAGCGGCATCTTTATGGTGTGCAAAAATCCGAAAGTCGTGGAACAGCATCATGCCAAAGTATATGGAAAAGCTTCGGTGGGTGCTCCGCCAATGTCTGTTCCCCATCTGGATACTCGATTTATTGAGAATCAGAAGTCTTTGCTATTTGGACCGTTTGCCGGGTTCTCACCAAAGTTCTTAAAGACGGGCTCCAATGCCGATCTGATTACGTCGGTGAAGCTGCACAACTTGCTCACGATGCTCGCGGCAGGCGTCAAAGAAATTTCACTAACCAAATACCTGATCCAACAACTCATGTTATCCAAAGAACAACGCATGGCCGAATTGCGTGACTTTGTTCCGGATGCGAAGAGCGAGGATTGGGATATGGTACTGGCAGGCCAACGTGTGCAGGTAATTAAGGATACGGCTCAAGGCGGCAAAGGAACCCTTCAATTCGGCACGGAGGTAGTCACTGCGGCGGATGGCTCGATTGCGGCATTGCTCGGAGCTTCACCTGGTGCTTCAACTGCGGTTCACGTGATGCTGGAGATCCTCCAAAAGTGTTTCCCGCAGCATATGAATGCCTGGGAATCAAAGATCAAGGAAATGGTTCCTTCCTATGGCGAATCACTGGTTGACAATCTTAGTCTATTAAACCAGGTACATGCTTCAACCGCTCGGGTGCTTGGGTTGACGGCTGAAAAAACAGCCGTTCGTATGTAACGAGACATATGCATCCTGCTCTATAATAGGTGTGATAAAGAGCTAGGCCGGCTAAAAACCGTGCTTAGCTCTTTTCTTATTTACCATCAGCTGTATGCAGCTCTCCAGAACTACTCTACGCAAGTCAGAGATTTCCCCTTGATTTAACCAGTCGTAATACTTTCGCCCTGTTGGGAGATCGTGGAATCTGAGATGATGGGTTCATCAAAGGTTCGGGTCACAAGCTTCGGACCTTTGGCCTTCAGGCTATGGCGATCCTTCCTTCTAACTTCATTGGCGAACTTAGGGTCGCCGCTTTCCTGAAGATCTCAATTCAGAGAGGAGGCGTCCAGGCTATCATATTCCTTCCTTCTACACCAGACCAAGTTTTTAGGGATATGGCTTTCCTGGACTCTTTTATCATGAACAATATCATTTATTTGCGAAGAGCGAACAAACTTATGATTGAGCAAGAACAAGGGGAGAAACAGCTGCCGAAGGTTTATTTGGCGACTGCCCTTAAAAATATAGAAACGCTTGGATACACATTCTCGGATGAGTTGATGCAAGCCGTGCGAACATTATCCAAGGAACCATTTGAAGCATTGGTGGCCCAGGTTGTGGCTGATCTGAGAATCATGGTCGGTGCACATGTGGACTACAAACCGATGTACCCTGGATTCCCGGCGCAGGTGATGGAGGAAGATGAGGTGGAACTCTACCTGAATGCTATCCTTCATTATCTGACCTTGGTGTATCCGAATCGCGAACCCGTGGAAAGAGTACCTTTGCTGGATAAAGTGAACCTGAAAGTCATTGGCCTCGGCAACAAGCAAGACTTCCAGACGCTCATCCGCCAACTAATTGAAGCGAAGGGCTCCATCTCGGAGACAGACAAAGCAGATATCGATACGGTGCTGGAGCATGCGGAACCGGATGAAGTAGATGCGCTGTTGCCAGCCGAGATTCCTTTCAAGGAAAATGTTGGGTTCGTAGTAGCTTCGTTATTAACGTATGAAAAGGCCAATATCGACCGAATCGGCCCGTATTTCAGAACGGCAACCGATGTGCTTCGTCTCGCTGTGGCTTGGTCGGGTGGGGATGTCAGCCTGGCTCTAGCTTCGCCTTTCCGTAAATTCAAGCGGCGTGAGAGACGCCTGTTGCTCGGTTTGTTGGAGCAATGCGGTTCAATTACGGAAGACATGCTTCGATATAAGGATCGCTGGATTCGTCTGGGCGAAATTCTGCATCCATCTGAATATAAGCTGCGGTATCCGCGATGCGAGGAAGCTTTTGATATTTTGCGTAATAACAAGTCGTTTACGACCTTTAACGGGAGTGTGGAGCTTGCCTTCCAATACCAGAATGTGTGGAGTTTGATTGAGCTGCTGAAGCAGCGCCCTGGTGAATTTGCGAGAAGATTGGATCACTTGTTGCGCTCTACCACGGATAAGGAGTATGTATTGCTGGCGTTCGGAGAAATTCTGGAGCACGTATCGACCCCGGTATTATTGCAGGTAAAGCAGCATTTTGCCCGGCGTAATGAACCGCAGGATCTGCGTGTATTTTTCCCGAAAGGCAATGTAGCGAAGGCTTTCGCCATTCCGAATCAGCTTCCCGAGATGGACGATGACACTTGTCGTGCCGTCGTGCAGATGTGTGAGCAGGCGCTGGTGCAGCGTTTCGCCGCCCTTCCTTCGCTTGGAAAGACGTATGTCGATCCACAGCTCCATGATTATCTGGTTCCTTTTTCCCAAAGATCGGCGAGCAAGTCCCTTCATACGATTGTTCGGGGAAGCCGGGTGCCGATGGCCGAGGGAGATACGATTCGTTTCTTCAACTGGTGGAAGGAAGGGAACGTGAATGGTCAAGCAACGGGGCGCGTGGATATCGATCTGTCTGCGGTGATGTACGATGAGAACTGGAACTATGTAGAGCACATCTCCTATACGAATCTGCGTTCATCCAACTACAAGGCTGTTCACAGCGGTGATATCGTGACAGCGCCTCATGGTGCGAGCGAGTTCATTGACCTGCATATTCCGTCAATTGTTGATTATGGTGGACGTTATGTGGTGGCGAGTCTGCTTTCCTTTACGAGTCATCCATATTGCGATTTGCCGGAATGCTTTGTGGGCTGGATGATGCGGAAGAAGCCGGGTTCTGGTGAGATCTTCGAGCCGTCCACGGTGGCAAACAAGATTGATATCACGGCAGATACACAGATTGCCATTCCCGTCATTATGGATCTAGTGAAGCGTACGGTCATTTGGACGGATCTGGCACTGACTAGGCACCCGGAATATTACAATAATGTCGAGGGTAATCAAAAAGGGATGGTCCTGATGGGCAAAGCCCTGACCACGCTCCGTAAACCGGATCTCTACGACTTGTTCACGCTTCATGCCAAGGCCAGGGGTGAACTGGTGGATACGTTGGATCAGGCTGATACGATCTATTCGGTGGAGCAAGGAATTACCCCGTTTGATATCGAGCAGATTATGGCGGAGTATTTGGCTTGAGTCCATCACATGTGAATATTGAGGATAGAGAAGAGCAGCGGAGTGCTGCTCTTTTTGTTGTGAATGTAGAATCAGGATATTGGTCGGATGTATTGTGATCTAAATTCTGATAACTTTGGTGGACGGTGTTATATGAGCGAAGAAATATATAGTTACCTAGATGAGTGCTCCCCATTTTAGAATTGGCGGTGAGAGAATGGAACGATTAAAGAACGCTGGATTTTACAAATTAAAATTCTTCATTACACCCCAAGAGTTCAAAAGTTTGTTAGCTCTTTTTGAGCAGAAACAGGCGCAATTTATCAGATCCAACCATGCGCAAACCAAGTATGATTACAATCAGGTATACGAGGCCTATAGCCGATTTTATCAGTTCTATGCTGCTGCTGAAAAAGAGAACAGGGAGGGGGGACACCCTTACTTCGTATATTCGATCTCTTTTGCCCTAGAACAGGAAAGGGTTTCAAATCAATCTGGAAGATGAAAAAGGGAAATATTATATCTATGAGGATATTCGGGAGCATCAGCCGTTAACGTATACGTTTTATGATGAAGTGGCGAGCGAAATCAAAAAAATGACCAAACTGCTTCGTTTCTCCGTACCTGGAGTAGATGCCATGCAAGAGCAGAAGCCATCCGTTCGTGTCAGCCAACGTGCTGTAAACGAGTTGAAGGACTCTTGGATTTTCAATAAGTATTCTCTTGTTATGAATACCAAATAAGAATAGGCAGCAAGGCCCGTTTTAATTTCCAACTAACTGCAGCGCCACTGCCGTCAAGAAGAACACAAAAGCCAAAGTTGCCGCCGAAGAACGAACCACGTCTAATCGCTCCCATTGTCTCACTAACTGCTTCCAATTGCTTGGTGGTGCATCGGGATTCCAGGCGAGCGCACCTTTGTTAATAGGCACGGTACCGATAAGCGTAGTTAAAATAAAGATAAGTAAAGCAAGAACGCCTGCCCAGCGGAACTCGAATCCGGGTTCGGAACCATTCATCATGAGAACTGCAACCCCTGAAATGGCCGTGGGTAGAAAGATGGCAGGTACAAGTAAACGTAATTTCAGTATTAGTGCTTGTCGAACCCGAATCTGCGAAGGTTCATCCAGCTTAGCCAGGGACACATGCACTCCATAACGTACCACAAACTCTTCACCAGCCAGGATGCCGGCTAGAAAGATACTTACAAACTCAATAATAATCTGATACATAAGGAATATCCTCCTCGTGAATGTTGACGACTGTAGTTGAAGTATTGTTTAACGGTAATACACAATTGTGAATTCAACATGAACGAGGGGAGATAATGAATACCATGGATTTAGGGAGGGGATCATCATGGCCGAAAAAACACCTACTATTGAGGTCGTTCCATACGACCCGCAATGGAAAGTCGCTTTTGAACAGATAAAAGAAATGATAATCAGATATATCGGTGACTTGATTCTAAAAGTAGAGCATGTGGGTAGTACATCAGTTGAGGGTTTATCAGCTAAACCCGTTATTGATTTGGATGTTGTCATTGATAGCTATGATGTACTCCCAGAGATTATTAAGCGGTTGGCACTACAAGGATACGAATACCAAGGGAATCTGGGCATTGAAGGAAGAGAAGCCTTTCAAAGGACGTTTCAAGATGAACATATGAAGTATCATTTATATGTTTGTCCTAAGGATGGAAAAGGATATCTGGAACATATCGCGTTAAGAGACTATTTAAGAGTTAATGAGACGGCACGCAATGAATACCAACAATTAAAAATCAGGCTAGCGGAGCAGTATCGATCCGATATCGATCGTTATTGTGATAATAAAACCGCGTTCGTCACAAGGATATTAAAAGAGACACTCTATCGTTCCGAAAGTTGAACATTTCATCGGGGGCTAAGTTGGTGACAATCGCCTTTTTTGGAGCAGGCAGCACCTAAATGATATAATTTCTACAACGAATAAGAGAGGGAGGCAAGATCAATGAATGATGAACTCTTGGAACGGCTAGAGGCTTGGCATGAACAGGATGAATATGAAGAGATTGTGGATGCGATTACAGAGGTTCCGGAGGAGGAGCGGGATTATATTCTGGTCAACCATCTGGGTAGAGCGCTGAATAATATGGAGCGTTACCAGGAGGCAGTGGAGCAATTCCTGTCGGTTGAAGCAGAGGGACAGAATGATCCGCTTTGGCATTACCGCATTGGTCTGGCGTATTATTATTTGGAGCAATATGAGAACGCGCGTGAAGCTTTCGAAGCAGCGGACCGATTGGAGCCGGGAGATGAGGATACACAGGAGTTCCTGGAATGGATTCGGAATAAAACAGCAGACAAGCTTACAGAAGAAGTGGTAGAGGAGCCCGTGGATACAGTCCACTCGGTGACTGAAATCACCATCGAAGCTGCACCTGGTATCCATGCCGAATCGACGAGCTTCTGGAATGACAGTCCAGCAAACGTCGATCAATATGTGTTGTCCCCTCCTACCGATGAGCAAATTGAAGCGGTGGAGGAGCAATTGGTGTTCAAGCTGCCGACATTCTATGTGAACATGATGAAACTACATAATGGTGGTGTTCCCCACTATCGTTATTTTCCGGTTAGTCAGGCGGAGAATGATGGGAAGATTCAAGTTGAAATTTCGAATATCCTGGGTATTGGACGGGAAAAGGCACATTCACTGTGTGGAGAAGCTGGAAGCCGGGTGATCATCGAACAAGGGGGGTACCCCGAAATCGGTGTCGTTCTGTCTGAGTGCCCTTCCGATTCGGAGGTCGTGATGCTGGATTATCGTGAATCTGGCAATGCCGGTGAGCCCGAGGTTGTTCATGTGAATAAAGCAGAAGGCTACAAGATCACTTGGCTTGCGCCCGATGTTGAGACCTTTATTCAAGGTTTGGTGAATGAGGGAAATCAACCTGCAAACCTTGAGGGTTCACTGTAAAGAAGGTTATAGCTTCCTGTTATATAAATATTGAAGAGGCTGCATCCGTCACAAAGGATGCAGCTTTTTCAGTTGAAATCCTCTCATTCCATGCGGTAGAAGAAGGACGTAATGTTGATGGTGAGATCACCGTGTGTATTGTTTAGCTGCGTTCAGGCAGCTCTGTCGTCGGATCTTCCCCATAAAGCTCGTTCAAATGAGTGATGTGACCCTCACCCCAATCATTCATGGCCTGTAATAAAGGGGCCATTCGTTGACCGTACTCCGTGATGGAGTACTCGACTTTGGGAGGAATCTGCTGATAGATCTCACGATGGACGATGTCGTGATACTCCAATTCCCTTAATTGTTGGGTCAGCATTTTCTTGGTAATGTCAGGGATGGCCCTCTGAAGTTCACTAAATCTCATGGTGCCATTGGCGAAAAGCCGAAGTAAAATCACCGGTTTCCATTTCCCAACAAGGATGTCCAACGCCGTTTCAAACTTGCAGTAAGTACTCATAGGAAGCCCTCCAATCCTTTATTTATCTAAGGTTTCTTTTTGTATACTATGTTTAGTTTAAGTGCCTACTTCCAAATAGTTACCCCATAAAATATTATATGCCTAGGTGTTGATCATAAACAAGAAGAGGGGCTTACGAGTTATGAATATGGCGTTATGGATTGTACAAGGCATATTGGGTGTAGGATTTATTTTCTCGGGATGGATGAAGGCGTTCCAGTATGAGCAGGCAAAGAAATCGTGGCCTTGGGCAAACGAAGTTTCAAGAGGGCTGGTATTTTTTATCGGGGTCATGGAACTGGTTGGGGTCATTGGACTTATTGTTCCTCAAGCAACGAATATCGCCCCTGGATTGACACCGCTGGCGGCCATTGGCCTAGCTGTCGTTGTGCTGTTAGGAGCCATATTCCACATTGCCCGTAAGGAGTATAAGCAAATTGTTGTGAATATCGTTTTCCTGGTATTAGCTGTGTTCGTAGCGGTAGGACGCTTCTGAGTTTCAAGTTTCAAGTTCACGAGGGGAACACTGGACAGATATTTTGGATAGGAAAGTAGAGGCGATTGATTTCCGGTAGGGTTACGGAGAGCGGTCGCTATTTTTTATCTGGATATAATAAAAAAATAGAGAGGGATTATGGTAGGTAGATAGCTATTTTCATTGCAACAATATGTAATATAATGGTATTATTTTATTGATATTACCAGTAAGTTGAATGCAGATTATTTCTATACAGGAGGTGGTACAAGAGAACGATAGGGAAGATTGTTGACCCCATGGATATGCCGCACGCAGCAAGAATACCGAGATGAGACATAGGCTCGTTTGTCATACATTATAATGTAAGCGCTTCACTTCTAGTTCAGCTATCGCATATACGATATTTAAATCTGATTTTGGCCCATTACGAAAACGTTAAAAAACGATTCCAGGGAGGGATTAGCTCGTGAGCAGACGTTTAATGAAGAAGGGATTCAGTTCGTTTCTATTACTGGTGATGATGGCAGCAGCGCTATTATATCCAACATCCACCGGACACGCAGCCACCATCAATGTTACGGATAACGGGTCAAGGATTGAAGTGAATACAGGAGCAGGGCTGGTATACACGGTGAATAAAACCAATGGCGATATCATATCAGCCAAAATGAACGGAACGGAGCTGAACGGCTCCAGCAAGGGGTCCCATATCGGCTCTGGTTTGGGCTCAGCCAATGTAACCTGGAACACCTCTCCTTCGGGATCAACCGTATTGATCACCGTCTCCACCAGCACGCTTACCCACTACTATGCATCACGTGGTGGTGAGAACATCATCTATATGGCAACGTACGTCACAGCAGAACCGTCTGTAGGTGAATTGCGATATATTTTCCGGGGCAACGGCAGCGTATTGACAGGGGTTCCGGCCAATTCGAATAATCGGAACTATACCGGAGCAATTGAGAGCCAGGACGTTTTTGGTTACGCCAACGGACAGAGTACCTCGAAGTATTACGGCAACGATCAGGCCAAGGATCTGACCATTCGAGGCGTTACGGGTAACGGTTTAGGCGTGTTTATGGCCTATGGCGACCGAGAGAAAAGCTCGGGAGGTCCGTTCTTCCGTGATATCCAGTTCCAGAGTGGTGGGGATACGGAGGTCTACAATTACATGAATTCAGGACATGCCCAGACAGAAAGTTGGCGTATGGGCCTGCATGGGCCGTATGCCTTGATCTTCACCACCGGCGCAACGCCAAGCGTACCTGATTTTAGCTGGATGTCGGGTCTTAACCTGACTGGTTGGGTGTCCAGCCGAGGTAATGTCGTGCTTAACAGGCTCTCTGGCATGGATACGGGTTATGCATATACAGTTGGTTTTGCCAACAGCAACGCCCAATATTGGGTGAATGCCTCTTCGAACGGGGCAGCTGCCAAATACAGTATGATTCCGGGTACATACACCATGACGGTGTATAAGGGGGAACTGGCCGTCTATACGGAAAGTGTGAACGTCACTGGAGAATCAACGACAACGCTGAATACACGTACGATCAACAATGACCCAAGTAAAGCATCCAGCATCTGGCGCATTGGGAATTGGGACGGTACACCGTCGGAGTTCCTGAACGGCCAGACGATACCGATTCGTCATCCATCCGATAGCCGTAATCCAAGCTGGGGCCCTGTCAGTTATGCGACCGGCAGTGCAAACAACAAGTTCCCAGCGATTCAGTTCCGTGGACAAAACTCGCCCACAACCGTTACCTTTAGCCTGAACTCTTCCCAAGCGGCATCTTCGCATGTACTTAACATCGGTATTACCGCAGCATACAACAATGGAAGACCCAGCGTAACGATTAACGGTCAGACGTTAACGAATCCGGCAGCTTCCTCCCAACCGAATTCGCGCAGCTTTACGATTGGAACCTATCGGGGCAACAATACAACCTTTTCCTGGAATATCCCGGCTTCCTATTTCGTTAATGGGGCAAACACGGTAACCATTACGCCGATCAGTGGCTCCAGCGATTTAGGCAATTGGTTAAGTGCCGGGTGGGTGTATGACTGTGTTGAATTGTTGAATTAAAAATAGGCCAACTAAAGGACCTAATTAAGCCAACCGGATAAGGTTATCCTTATCCGGTTTTTCCAATTTCCATTTTAAACACTTCGCTTGCTTCGCTAAAGATATCCAAAATAAGGATATAGGGCCGTATGCGTTGCAGAAAGACAATTCCTCTGCTATTATTTAGACATCTAATATTTAGTCATCTAAATAACTAAATAATAGAGCTGCTATTTATTTTCGGTTTCTTTATGAAAGGAGCTTGAGAACCATGTTGAGAATGAAAGACAAAGTAGCCCTTGTAACTGGAGGTGCTTCTGGAATAGGATTGTCCGCAGCCCAATTGATGGCGAGAGAAGGAGCGAAAGTCGTTATTGCTGATTTCAATGTCAATGGGGCAAAAGAAGCGGCAGCGAACATTCAAGCTGAAGGCGGAGATGCAGTAGCCGTATTTCTTGATGCCGGAGACGAATTTTCGATTAAGGAAGCTGTCGAGTTTGCGGTGCAGCAATATGGTAAGCTCACCAGTCTGTTCAACAACGTTGGCCTGACCAACCTGAAGAAGGATTTGGACGTGGTTAACGTGGATCTGGACGAGTGGGATCGGCTGATGAACGTGAATCTGAAAAGCGTGTTGCTCGGCTGTAGATTCGCCATCCCTCATATGATTGAAGCGGGTGAGGGTTCCATCATTAATACGGCCTCCATGGCTGGCTTTACAGGCGATGCGGTTCGGGTTGCTTACGGTGCCTCAAAAGCAGGAGTAGTGAATCTAACAAGGTATATTGCCACCCAATATGGCAAGCATAACATTCGTTGCAATGCTGTCGCACCTGGATTGATCTTGACCCCGGCAGCCCAGAATAACATGCCTCCGGATGTATTGGATATGTTCGCAAAATATAACGCACTGCCTTATCACGGGGAACCCGATGATATTGGATACACCGTCGTATTCCTGGCCTCAGATGAGTCCAAATTCATTACCGGTCAGACCATCCAGGTTGAGGGTGGCCATTATATTGCCAACCCAACCGTTCCCGATTTTGAACAGTTTATGAAATCACACAATACGCCTAGCAACTAAAGCAGCGTCGTATAAATAAATTACGTTAGGAGCGTTTCATATGGGAAGATTAGATAATAAAGTAGCTATTATTACTGGTGGAGCATCAGGAATTGGTGAAGGCATGGTGGATCTCTTTGCAAAGGAAGGCGCCATCGTTATTGCTGCAGACATTAATGAGGAAGCACTGGAGAAAGCAAGCCAAAAAGAGAATGTGTATGGAATGAAGTTGAATGTTTCCTCCGATGAAGATTGGGAGATATTAGCGAAAGTAGTTAACGAACGTTTTGGTAAAATTGATATTCTGGTCAACAATGCAGGCATTTCTTCAGAGAAGCCGTTTGAGGAAATCAATGCGCAGGATTGGCAGAAAATGCTCTCCATTAATGGCTTTGGCCCATTTGCTGGCATGAAACATGTAGCTCCTTATATGGCAGCACAAAAGAAAGGTTCCATCGTCAATATCTCTTCATACACCGCATTGATTGGACAAGGCTTTAACCACTATTCGGCATCCAAAGGGGCAGTACGCGCATTATCCAAAGCAGCGGCGACAACCTTTGGTCGTCAAGGTGTTCGGGTGAATGCTCTCTTCCCTGGGATCATCGAAACACCAATGACTCAAGCCTTGAACACGTCGAAGGAATTGCTTGATCGACTCGTTCAGGCAACGCCTTTGCAACGTCTGGGGCAGGCTATCGATATTGCCAACGCTGCATTGTTCCTGGCATCGGATGATTCTTCGTACATTACAGGATCTGAGCTGGTTATCGATGGTGGATACTCAGCCCAATAGCGTGTAAAATGATGACAGCCCTTAAGTTGAATGAGGGCTGTTGTTTTATTTTTACGAGGAGGATCACATGGAAGAACAGAACATTTTTGAGCTTATACACAACATGGACAATTTCACCAATAAATTGATTATACAGTGGAACAAATCGTTTAATGAGGACCTCGGCGTCTCTCATGTGCTTGTACTCAGTCATCTCAATCAAAATGGAAAAAGCCGACCTTCGGATATTGCCAAACTATTGGGCCTGACTCCGCCTACACTCAGCTATTTAGCTGATAAGCTGGTTGCCAAGAAATTAGCCGTCAGAATGGTAGATGAAGCTGACCGCCGCATTATATATTTGAACATTACCGATAAAGGGGTCGAAGTCCTCGAAAGAGCAATATTGGAGGGGCAGAAGCTGCGTAAGAATTTATTCCAGAAGCTGACCGAAGAGGATCGAGCCCAATTAGTAAATATTTTTGAGAAGATGAATCGGGAAGATTGAAGAATAGCCTGAACCTTTGACATAAAGGAAGCAGGCTATTTTTTTGTAACACTAATACCTATCCAGACAGAATTTTAGTTATGATATAAGGATAAGATGCATCTTTGCCAAGCACTTCAAATCACTAATGATCCAACGCATCGCTGGTATACAAAAAAATAATCTGTTCAGGATACACTGAATTTTGGAAGGGAGATAGAAGCTGATATGCAGGAACCGATCAAAGTATATAACACTGCAGTTGAAGCCCTTCTTGAAGTGATTGGCGGCAAGTGGAAGCCAGTTATCTTATTCCATCTTACCTTTGGCAAGAAACGTAATGGCGAACTAATAAGGCTGCTACCCTCCATTACACAGAAAGTATTGACCCAACAGCTTGGTGAACTGACGGATGCGGGGATCATTTCGCGTATTTCCCATCACCAGGTTCCACCGAAGGTGGAGTATGAGTTAACGGAGTATGGGTGGAGCCTTAAAGAGATTCTTCATCTGATGTGCAGATGGGGCGATACACATGTAGAAAAGGTTTATGGTGATCGAGGGAAAATCTTGTTTAAGCCGCCGACCTCTGACTGTTGACGGTGCAAAGCCGATTCTTGTAACAGGAATCGGCTTATTGTGCATTCTATATCTATTACGGAATGATCTTGCGCTCGCGTAGATTTTCAAATATATCCATAAACATACTCTCTGTATCAACGAAATCGTGAAATCCGAAACGACGGGCTTTGGATCCATCCGCGAAGAAATCATAATCCCAAGAGAAGACAAAATCACCGAAGGACCAGGAGGAGACATCATCATAGGAGGTATTCATTAAACCATACTTTTCAATCATGGAATTCCAAAGCACTTCTTTGTCTGCCATAACGGTTGCAAGCGAGAGAGGCAGGGGTGGTGCCGTTTCCAGTTCGAAAAATGCAGCAATTTTGGGCCAAAGTTCATTCCAGCGAAACAGATCGCCGTTGGTGATATTAAACGCCTGATTAGCACAGCGTGGATCGGTTGCCGCCCAGACAGTCGCACGAGCGAGCAGTGATGCATCTGTCATTTCAAGTAGGGAGTGGTAAGCTCCGGGTTTCCCGGGAAAACGAAGTGGCAAGCCAAGTTCCTTAGAAATGGATGCATACACCCCAATAACCATGGTGAGGTTCATTGGATTACCCAGAGCAAATCCACATACAACGGATGGACGCAGAGCTGACCAGGTCCAACTGCTTCCAGATTGCC
The DNA here is from genome assembly GCF_057835695.1 of Paenibacillus sp. GL_099_B. Lineage (NCBI taxonomy): Bacteria > Bacillati > Bacillota > Bacilli > Caryophanales > Paenibacillaceae > Paenibacillus > Paenibacillus sp. GL_099_B. The sequence goes on along the minus strand of NZ_CM174430.1, from coordinate 6,969,772 downwards.
GTTCCTCGAGAAATTGCTGCTGGTCGATATTGAATTCAGGGGGCATATGATGCGCATCCGTTTCCCTGGCAGGTGTTTTAAATGGGCCCAGATGTGCACCGTACACCTTATAACCTTGCATTAGACTAATATGTTGGAGATTGGGTGCGATCCGTTCGATGGTATTCACGACATTGACGAGCATGTCGAGATTGGGCTGGACCAATTCGGCCCAGGTCGGGCGATCCTGATAAGCGGCGTAGAAAATATGAGTAACCGATGTTAACTGGCACAGTTTGGCCTGAGTATCTGCTTCGTTTAGCAAATCGGCCGATATATATTGTAACCTAGGGGCATCTTCTCCTCCACGACGTGATACACCAATAATATTCCATTCCGGAAGTGTCATTAAATAATCAATGAGGTTTCTTCCAATGACGCCTCCAGCACCGATGACAAGCGCAGTGTAACTGGTAACAGATTGATTGGGTTTCAATGGGCATGCTCCTCTCTTCTTCTGTCATTATTGTGGATCAGAATAAGAAAGGTGAGAAGTACGCACCTCAAAGTGACATACGCACTTGAGAGTTATATATGGGTCAGGCGTAGGTTACTGAAGCTCTTTAGTGTAATAAGTACTTCCCTTATTTTTATCATTTCTAATGAATTCTTCATATGTTAGTATGTTTAACGTCTTAAGCGCAGATGAATGAGGAGCGCTAATCGAGGGTATGATGGGTGGAATATGATGCGCAATTGGGTTCGTAATGAAAATGTGCAAATGACTGCAGTTGCTTTTGCTACAGCTGTGGGGGCGCTTTTTAAAATAAATCCTTTTCGGGAGGATTACTTCCGGATTGGTCTGGGTGTAAGTATACTTTTATTTTTGCTGATGATTATGCCGCATCTGTCTTATGTGAAGACGGGGATTTTGGCGGGGATTGTGAACTTCATTTTTCAATCAGCTGATTTAATGAATCATGTGAATTCGATCTCGATCATCGAAAGCATGCAGGATAATCTCGGTGCGGGAATGTATTATGTCGTATTCACCTATGGCCTCAGCAAGTTCAAGAACAGATTCCATGAGATACCGCCTCTTGTGCTGGGTGGATTGATTACGTGCATTGATTTTTCCTCTAATCTCGTGGAGCTATTCATTCGCGGTGTATTGAGTGGGACAAATATCTTTTATATGAAAGAATGGCTTTATCTGCTGGTGCTCGGTGGTTTGCGAAGCTACTTTATCATCGGGCTGTATAACAGCTTTGCGGTGAGGCAGATGCGACTGCTGCATGCTGAGCAGGAGAAGCGGATGGAGCAGATGCTGAGCGTTAACTCAGGTCTGTACGGTGAAGTCTTTTATCTGAAAAAAGCCATGAATACGATTGAAGGTATTGCCGTAGACAGCTACGACCTTTATCGGGATCTCAGAGAGCAGGACTTGAACCAATACAGCCAGCGGACGCTCGGCATCGCCCAACAGATTCATGAGGTCAAGAAGGATTCCCAGCGTATCCTTGCAGGTCTGTTGAAATTGTACGATAGCGAAAAATCGGTGAATATGAGCCTTTCCGAGGTACTGAATTTTGCGACCAAAGGAAATCGGAAATATAGTGAAATGCTCAACAAAAAGATTGAGATCCACATCGAGCAGCAATATGATTGCGACTCCCCTTACTACATTCCTCTCTTAACTGTGATGAACAATCTGATCGCCAATGCCGTGGAAGCTATTGAGAACGACGGAACAATTCAGATTCGAGTATTGGAAGAGGGAGCGGATGTGCAATTTGTGGTTATCGATTCTGGAAAAGGTGTGCCAGAGGCGAAGCGAGACGTGATCTTCGAACCAGGTTATACGACTAAATTCAATGAAGTGGGCATTGCAGCAACCGGAATTGGCCTGTCCCATGTACGTGATATCGTTCAGTCTCTGGAAGGTAGAATCAGCGTGAAATCAGCGCCGCAAGGCGATAAGGGCTCCGCATTTGTCGTATCCATTCCAAAAGCGAATCTCATTAAGGAAGACGGTGCAGACGACACTTTCTATCAAGATCGTGGATGATGACGTCATGTGCAGAATCATGCTGATGGATATCATTGAACCCGGATGAGGATGGAGCGGAGCGACTCCTTCTCACATCCTCATGGATGATCCAGCTTAATCCAGAATCACTTTTTTATTGGGTTGTTCCAGAAACTCAAACATGGTTTTAACTTGTTCAATCGTATTCCTTTCCAACGAAAGCTCAGGCAATTCGTCCAATGAGAAGAATTCAACCGCACTGGTCTCCACCCCTGTTTCAGCTTTTCCTCCAACAATTTCACATTGAATAAACATCTTATATACATGATAGGGTTCGGGTGGATGATCATGAAATTTTTTGTCCAATACGGCTAAAAGTCTCATCGGCAGGACATCAAACCCGGATTCTTCTTTAATTTCTTTCACGGCTACCTCCGATGGTGAGAAGCCGATGTCGCCCCATCCCCCTGGTAATGCCCATGCCCCATCTATTTTCTCGCGAACCAAAAGTATTTTATTTTCCCTGAAAACAACACCACGAATATCAACTTTAGGCGTTGCGTAACCGGAATCACTTGCAAACGTGAGTGAAATTTTTTCTTTGTTAACCGAAGTGTAGTTGGAAGCAGAAGAATTGTTGTCGATAATTACAAACAATGGACAACTCATAACAACCGGATTGTTCAAATGAATAAATAAACACGCTCAAAAAGTCGTTGCTTTTCACTATGGAACTGCGAGATATTATAAAGAAAAGCTGTGCGGAAGGAGAAATTACAATGAAAATAACCATTGACCAACAGGGTAACTCCAAGGTTGCCATCATCGAAAGCAATGACATCGTTATTAACAATGTTCAAGACGCACTGGATTTGATGGCCTCAGTGAACTACACAGATGACGCTCATAAAATCCTGATTGATAAATCCAACCTCACCGAAGATTTCTTCGAACTGAAGACCAAACTTGCAGGTGATATTTTGCAGAAATACGTGAACTATCAGGTGAAGCTTGCCATAGTCGGAGATTTTGACGGATACAACAGTAAAAGCCTCAGAGACTTCATCTATGAGTGCAACCATGGCAAGCATGTTTTCTTTTTGAAAAACAAAGAGGAAGCGCTTCAGGCTTTGCACAATATCGGATAATTCCACATTCAGAGCGGTAAGAAATCGATTTATTCTTATGGAGGAGGTACCATTATGATTGCAGATTTGAAGCGAGTACCGAATGGCACCATGGCTTGTTTTGAACGTCATTGGAAGCACGCTGCGGAGGATGTATGGTCCTTTTTAACGGAAAACGAAAAGCTTGCAAAATGGTTCTCCGAACTCGAAGTAACGGACCTTCGGGAAGGTGGAAGCATCAAGTTTAATATGCCGGATGGTACCTTCAAGGAACTCAACATTATCGAGCTTATCCCTGGCTCTGTTCTCGAATATACCTGGGCAGAAGACCGGGTTCGGTTTGAGTTATACCCAGAGCCGAATGGGTGTCGTCTGCTGCTGCTTGAAACCATCCATCACATCACAAGCCATACACCTAAAGATCTAGCGGGGTGGCATGTCTGCCTGAACGTCATTGAGGCATTACTGGATGGGCGTGCCTTGGAATCTCGTGAAGCAGAATGGAAAATCTGGTACGAGGAGTACCAGAAGCATGTAGACCATTTTCTCAAAAACTAGTCATATGAGACTGCCCCTTTGGGGCAATAATCATGCGGGAGGAATACATCGTGAAGGCTAATGAGAAATTACAGACGTACGCGTTATCTGATATCAGCAACCTCAAAGTACACGGCAGAACGACAGGACAACGGTCGCCCTTAACCTTGTTTTGGACCGGAAGTGCGGTTGAACTTAATGTAAATGGCTCTGAGTTGTGGGTGGAGATCGAGTCCGATTATGACCTGTATGAACCTTGGATCAGCATTCTGATTAACGGTGTCCCGGTGAGCAGACAGATGTTAACGGCGGGAAGGTATTGGATCTGCGTATTCCGAGGAATGAACGAGAATGTGGTGAAAAATGTACGGATTGTGAAAGATGTACAGGCTATGAATGGAGATCCGGGCTGTTCCTTGCAGATTCATGCGGTCAAATCGGATGGCATCTTCCTGCCTGTAGAGGAGAGACCGTACAAGATTGAATTTATCGGTGACAGTATTACATCTGGAGAAGGTGCGATTGGAGCCAAAGCGGAAGAGGATTGGATTCCGATGTGGTTCAGCGCCATACATAATTATACGGCCATGACAGCAGAAGCGCTGAATGCAGAATACCGCGTCATCTCGCAGAGCGGCTGGGGTGTGCTGACGAGTTGGGATAACAATCCGAATGCAAATATCCCTGATTATTACGAGCAAGTCTGTGGATTGGTGACCGGAGATAAGAACGCAGCACTTGGCGCAGGGGGTAAGCATGATTTTAATTCCTGGCAGCCGGATGTAGTGGTGATTAATTTGGGAAGCAATGATGGAGGAGCCTTTCAAACCCCGGCGTGGAAGGACCCCGTTACCGGAAAGGTGCATAAGCAACGCTTGAACGAAGACGGCACGTACCACGAAGAGGATCTAGCTGTTTTTGAGAATGCCGTGACCCGATTCTTGATTCAACTTCGAAAAAACAATCCAGAAGCGCATCTCGTATGGGCATACGGCATGCTTGGATGCCCAATGATGCCAGCGATCTATCGTGCTGTTGACGCTTATACGAAACAGGCTGGTGATACGAAAGTCTCGGTTATACAGCTTCCAGATACGACCGAGGAGACGGTAGGCGCCAGAAGCCATCCGGGTGAGTTATCTCATCGAAGGACTGCTGATGCGTTAGCGGAATATCTAAAGGGAAATTTAAAATAATTTTAATTTACATTTAAAATCGGAAGAGTCAGACCTCTCTTGAATTAGAGAGGCCTGACTCTTCTTTTAGTACACCTTATACATCGAAAGGGATGTGTTAACTACGCTAAAGTTAATTCCCTTGTACCTGATAGCGGATCGAAATGATCTGCCCCAACGTGTACGTATGAATCATTTTGAAATGAGTTGGTACCGTTCCTGTTGGAAAGAGGGGGATTCCGTCACCAAGAATTTTTGGAATAATGGCAACCTCAACCTCATCGAGCAGTTGTTGTTGCAGAACGGCTTGTACCAGCTGGCCTCCGCCAACAATCCAAATATCACTGCCGGAGTCTTGCTTCAAACGAGGAATCAGGTTCTCCACAGCCTCGTCCGTAAATTGTACGTGTGGTGCAGGGGCTTGTTTGGAACGGGAGAGTACATACGTCGGGCGATCCGCATAGGGGAAATCCTCTGACAGCTTGAGCACCTCTTCATACGTAAGACGTCCCATAACCACCGATCCAATCGTTGAATAAAACTCGCCATACCCGTTATCGCCACCATCGCCTTCCACATCGAACAGCCAATCCACCGAACCATCCAGTCTTGCAATGTACCCATCCAGACTCATCGCAATGTATAGCACAACTTTAGTATTAGACATATCAATCGCTCCCTTCTGAAAAGTATGATACACTCCAACTATGACAAATGTTGACGTAGTTAGGTGGGGTGAACATAAATAATCGAAAACTCGCATTGATGCGACTGATGGATTCGAGAAAGAAATTTACGGCTCGTGAATTGGCGGAGCGTTTTCAGGTGTCGATCCGTACGATCCAGCGAGATCTGAATGATCTGCAGGAGTTGGGCTTTCCTTTGTATACGGAGGTTGGAGTGAACGGGGGTTACCGAGTGCTGCCTAATCGGATTTTGCCACCACTCCAACTTACACAGCATGAGGCGTTGGGTTTGTTTATGATGATTGAATATTTGGAGAACGTCCCGGATTTTCCGTACGGATCGATACGTGAGCATCTCGCCGAGGAATATTATTCAACTTTACCTCAGGATGTACAGGATCTGATTACACGGATGAGGCAGCACATTACGTTCCTTCAACATCATGCTGTGCAGGTCGAGGCATTAACAACAGAGATATTAGGCGCGGCCGTAGATAAAAGAGAGATTGAATTTATATATCATTCCCGGCAGGGACATAAAAAAGTACAGGTCTTCCCCATCGGCATCTATTACGATCACGGGCATTGGTATATGCCGGCCCGGAGGAAGGATCGGGTGCTGTTGTATCGGGTGGATCGCATGCAAGAGCTGGTTATGTTGGATTCCATCGACGAGTCGGTTCCTAGTTTGCAAGAGTGGTTGAATTTCAAGGAAGAGAGAGAAAGCGTAGAAGTCGTGCTGCAATTCACGGATTTTGGGGCGAGACTGGCAGGATCAGATGTACTGTTCAAGTCGGTTGAAGGTAATGAATGGCGAGGACTTGTTCCGTCTGAGGAGTTTCCTTTTACAGCGAGGAAGCTGCTTTCCTATGGGCCTGAAGTGAAGGTGGTTGAGCCTCTGGAGCTGCAACAACAAGTGAGAGAGATGCTGGAACGGAGTTTGAATCAGTACTGAATGTTGTAAAAGGATATTGTGTTCTCATATGGAACTTATAAGAGTACCATGAAAGTAACTAATATAGGATTCACCGAATGGGGGGCTACCATGATTCGATTCATAAGAAGTTTCACGATCCGCTCTATGCAGAGTCCATGCGATGAACAACGGCGGTTGTTTGTATAGAGCTTGAAGTCCATTTCCGCCACACCACTATAATGCGTATAACAGTGTTCATCGGTTGACTCTGCAGCCTTAAAGATCTTAACTTTTAAGGAGCGGAGCAAATATGAAATATATTAACGCAGACACCATCTTCCCGAAACCATTATTGAAGGAAATCCAGCGCCATATCCCTGGTGGATTGGTGTATATCCCCAAACCGAAGGAAACCCATCAAAAGTGGGGCGAGAATTCGGGCAGCCGAATGGTTTTGGAGCAAAGAAACGATGAGATCCGCCAGCTATTCGCTGCGGGCATGTCCATTGACCAACTCATAGAGCAATTTTGTTTGTCCATCGACAGTATCAAGAAAATTGTATATTCCAAAAAGTGATTAAAAGTTAGAGCTGCATTCGAGAAATCGAATGTGGCTTTTTGTGTTTTCTTCACGTTTACCCCGGCAGCATTCGCAAGGTCTGTCCTTCCGGAATATGATATAGCATACCAAGATCGCAAATCTTCATTATTCTTCTTAGTTTCATCGACTGCTTCTTCAGATTTGGATTCTATACTGATCTCAGAAATCAACTTAGGGGGTCGGACAGCATGGAATGGTTATCCTTTTTGAAGCAATACATTCAGGGTCCCCGATGGATTGGGGCGATTGCCCCCAGCTCAAAATATCTAGCAGCAAAAATGGTGAAAGACATCGCATTTGACCGTGCATCATGCATTGTGGAGTATGGGCCAGGCACGGGGGTGTTTACGGAAATGCTGCTTGCGAACATGCAGCCAGGGACGGTCTTGATCCTGATTGAAAACAACGCCCGCTTCTGCCAGTTGCTTCGCAACAAGTACGGTCATCTTCCGAATGTACACATCATTCATGATTCTGCCGTGCATGTCGATCAGCACATACAACTATATGGACTGAACAAGGTTGATTACATTGTATCCGGACTGCCTTTTGCGAGTCTGCCTGCGGAGGTATCACTGGACATTTTATCTAAATCAAGGCAATATTTGAAGAAAGATGGCAAGTTCATTACTTTTCAGTACACGTTACTTAAACGGGGATTGCTCAAGCAATTTTTCGAAAACGTAAGCATGACAAGGGTGTACCGTAACCTGCCGCCTGCTTATGTATTCAGCTGTAGCCGATAAAAAGAACGCACAGGATGGAGGATGATTTTGCGTAAATTAAATTATATCATCGGAACAGTTACTCTGATGTCTTTCATAATGATGGGGTGTAACGAGTCCAAAAAAAACGAAAGTATTCAAGAGCCAGCTCCAACTTCAACTAGTCAGTTAAGTATATTGACGAACCAAAAGGCATCCGCCCAGGAAGAACAACAGGCTCTTGAAATGACCTTGGATTATAAAAAGACGGAGTTTGCAGTCGATAACAAGGAGGGTGAAGAATTATTAACCGTAGAAAAGGTGTTAGCCAAAAAAGAGATCATGAAGCCCTTCCTGACTGAACGGAATCTTGAAAGAAATAGTATGGGTTTGCCATTTCAGGTGGCAGACAAAGAAGATGCGTCACTGCATGCTAAAGATATAAAAGCGAAGATTAAAGAAAGTAAAAACGATTGGATGCTCGTGGAGTACACGCTAAATTTGGTATTTACGAATTATGATGGAGAAGAAACGAAGACCATTCCGTTAGAAGGGGAGATTACCTTTTTACAGGAACAAGGGGAATGGCGCATTCAGGACGACACATACAATATGAAAGAAATCTTGGATATCGTCAATAAGCTATAATAATTCATTTAGAGTCTGTGAGTCCGGTACGTTGTGTACTCCCCATTTGCATATTTCCTCGAGAATCGGCATCAGGCTCTGCCCCCTGAGTGTTAAGGAATACTCCACCTTTGGTGGTGTCTGTTCATATTCCACTCTTTTCACAATATCATCGCTCTCCAGATCATTCAGTTGGGAGGTTAACACCTTGTACGTAATTCCAGGGACACGTCTCTTGAGTTCTCCGTAACGTGTAACCCCATGAAAGGCAAGCTGGTACATGATCTTCATCTTCCACTTTCCGCCAATGATGGACAAGGTGTAGTCAAATGGAGTCAGTGCTTCCTCCTGGGGTGTACTTGGTTTATCCATCGTAGATACGCTCCTTCGAGTAGGTACGCACTTTGAAGTGCGTACTTTTTTTGTACTGAACATGTGTATATTCTTAAATCAACTATATTTGTCCCATTGGAGTTTGTAAACCGAAGGAGCCGCGAATGGGAATGGAAGAAAGGACGAGAAAGATTGCCAAAACATGATGCAAATGAGTTTGTAACAGCAGCTCTCTCTGTAGAGGAAATGTATAAATTGATGATCGGGTCCGTGGTGCCAAGGCCTATTGCGTGGGTTTCCACGAGGAGTAAGGATGGGGTTCTTAATCTGGCACCTTTTAGTTTTTTTACCGTGGCTTCGCGCAACCCACCCACACTGCTCATTTCCATTGGACCAGGCGTAGGCGATAGGGAGGGTACCGTCAAAGATACACTGGTTAATATTCGGGAGACAGGTGAGTATGTCATTAATATGGTCTCAGCATCGTTGGTAGAGTCGATGCAGCAATCGTCAGCTGATGTGGTATCGGGGGAAAATGAATTCGAACTGGTAGGTGTTACGCCTAATCCGGGCAAACGTGTGAATGTGCCTTCCGTGCTTGAGGCTCCGATTGCCTTTGAACTTACACTGGATCGGATTATTGAGGTGGGTACAGATCATCTGGTTCTTGGAAAAGTAGAGCAAGCTCAGGTTGATGATGAGGCTTATGCGGGTGATTATAAAATAGCAATAGAGAACTGGCGGCCGGTAGCCAGTCTGGCCGGAGATTATGCCTTAATCCAACCTGCATTCTCAATCAATATAAAGTAGGGTTATCCCAGTCGGAATTAGGAATTTGGTAAAGCCTAAAGAGGCCATGTCTCCAGTTAAGATTCCTGAAGAAGCAGCCTCTTTTTCGAGATGGAATGCTCATTCTCATCTCCAATTTCTAAACTAAAAATCAGCTCGCCCAAACGTGGCGTCACCCTTCACCGTTGCGCTGCTGGAGGCATTGATGGCGTCCAGCTGCAATACATAGTCGTAATGCCGGATGTAGTATCCAGGCTGGCTGTACGACTGGAGGGATACTTTGGAGCTGTCAGCCCAGCCGGGGCTGCTCAGGAAAGTGGCATCTCCTTTGTAGGTGGCGGTATCCGTGTACGCTTCAAGTACGATTTTGTTGCTGGCATTGCGTTTCAGGAAGTAGCCAGGGAAGTTGATGGACTCCAGTGAGATGCCTGTAGAGCTGGCCAAGCCTGGTACAACGCGGAACTGGGAATCCAGTACAGGTGAGACGTTGGCGTCGATCCGTGCAGTGAAGTTGGAATGACGGATGTACCGATCTGGATAATTGAAGGAACTGAAACGGTTGTAATTCGTAGCATCAGGTGTTGCTGGGCCTAACATTTTGACCTCGTGCAGGGTTGGGGTGTACCAGTTACCCGGATTGTTCCACAGGACAGCGTTGACCATATTGATACGTACATACCGGGCGGTAAAATGAACAGCGTCGGTCGTAAACCCATAGGTGGTGTTGCTGGTTCGATCTAGCGTGGAGTAGTTGACGCTATCGTTGCTGATCTCAATTTTATACTTATAATAGCCTTCCGATCCTTTATACATAAACCAGGAGATATCGATCTCCGTGATGGTCTTCGGTGCGCCGAAATCGACCTGCCACCAGGCTGGCCAAGTATTGGACGATGCTGCCCAAGAAGTCTGATAGTTGCCGTCATTAACATTGGATGCAGATGATCCGGAGGCTGTGGAGATGGCGGTAGCTGTTTTGCCTTGGGCGTGATTAACAAGAGAAGGTGGCGTTACCGTGCCTGTTACAGCATCGATATTCCACTCTTTGTACCATTCCAGTGAGGCGGTTCCGTTTGAATCATTCAAGGTTAAAGGAAGCCAGATATGTTTATGTTCACCAAGATTGAGTGGATTCCAGCGGTCGCCCATATAAATATAGGATGTGGTGTTGCTGCCTGTAATCGTGGCAATATCATGGATCTGGGAGCCGAAGGCCGATGGATTGCCATAAGGTGTAAGAGCGGACCACGTGCCTGTCATGGACGATGCGGTTGCATACGCGCCCTGATTCGGATACCAGCCAGCAGCCTGAGAGGTGAAGAGGTAGTAACGATTGCCCTTTTTCACAACGGCAGGAGCTTCACGATAGGCGTTCTCGAATTGCCAACCCACAAAGGATTCCACACCGGTATAGCTGGCGTTCATTTTGAAAATAGCCATGGTATCATTGGCCCCGCCATTCTTGCGGGATGCTGTGATCAGATAACCTGTACCGTCTGTATCTACAAAAACAGTCATGTCGCGTGACTCGTAATCCAAAGGCCGAAAACTTCCCTCATACGTGAATTTACCGTTTGGTGTGCTACTCGTTGCTACCGCGACCCGTCCCAGATTGTAATCTGTACCGTTCTCGTAATGTGCCCATAGCACATACTGCTTTGTGGCGGCGTTGTAGATGACTTTGGGACGTTCGATTTTGCTGGAGGCCAGCTCGGTGGCTGAATCCTTGGTCAGAATGGCATTGCTGAACGTCCAGTTCTTCAGATCGGTTGAAGTATAGACATTAACGCTGTCAAACTTGCCGCTGACCGCATGCTCGCCGTACCAATAATACGTACTGCCGACTTTCAGAATGTTTCCGCTATTGGCCTGAATGGGGTTGCCTGTGGTATCCAGCCAATCGGAACCGTTGGTGATGGTCACGCTTGCCGCGCTGGTCCGTTCGGGATGAAACCCAAACATGGTTAGCGTTAGCGCGAAGACCAGAAGCCAAACTGCTTTCCTGTTGCCCATTACACACACCTCCTAATATCGGTCCTTTGTGAAGCGTTTACATACTTAGTGTAATTAAAATGGAATCTTGTACAAGTGAACAATGTGTACCCTGATGAACAAATGGAACTTTATCCCGAATATAGCGGCGATAGCGAGTAATTTACCTGCATTTATGAGTGCCATCGGCAATAATCCTCAACGTAGAAGTAGAGAAAAGCATTTATAAAAAAGGGGGTAGTAGACTTATAAAATAAGCCACTACCCCTTGTTGGATAACATTCTATTTAAACAGGTTCAAAATCTATTTATGACCTTTGCGAACCTTGAGCTGCATACGTTTTATCGTTGTAGTTTGCATAACCTCAAGCACGAGTGGGCCTTTGCCATTCAGAATTTCCACATCGGTTACATTATCCAGAATGGTAATAATCCCAATGTCGTCTGCAGTGACGCCCTCAATCTTGGCGATGGTGCCCACGAAGTCTACCGCACGAAGTTTCTTTTTCTTGCCTCCGTTGAAGTTCAGCTTCATGATCTGTTGGTTCAACTGTTCACGTTTGTCCTTTTTGCGTTCAGGCACGATCTTCAAACGCTTCTCGAACTCTTCCCGACGACGGTCAACAGCTTCCTCGGAAGGAGCTTTCACGACAGGAATGGCAAATCCGATATACGATTCGATCTCGGCCAGACGTCTGCCATCCTTCGGGGTAACCAAGGTAAAGGCTTTGCCTGTTTTCCCTGCGCGACCCGTACGGCCTGTACGGTGCACATAGCCTTCTTTTTCCAAAGGAATATCGTAGTTGATGACATGGGTAATATTCGTGATATCAATCCCGCGTGCGGCTACATCCGTTGCAATCAGATAACGGAATTGTCCTCTTCTGAATGCATTCATCACTTCGATGCGCTCATCTTGTTCCATGCCTCCGTGGATGCGATCCGCTGGATAATCTAGGTCAGCCATGACACGGAACAGTTTATCCACGTTCTCCTGCGTACGACAGAACACGATACAGCTATCTGGATTTTCAACAATAAATAGGTCCTGAAGCAGTGCCGTTTTGTTCACCTCTGGTACATGAATCACAGCATGTTCAATCGTTGCTGTTGTAAGACCGCTTGCCTTGATCTCAATTTCCACCGGGTTGTTCATGTATTTACGTGACAGCTTGGCTACATCTTCAGGGAACGTAGCGGAAAATAACATCGTTACTCGCTCGCTAGGAAGAGCTTGAATAATCGACTGAACCGTCTCGATGAAGCCCATGTTCAGCATCTCATCGGCCTCGTCAATGACAAGGTATGAGATCCGATCCAGCGGGAGGGTGCCGCGTTCGATATGGTCCAGTACCCGTCCAGGTGTGCCTACAGCGACATGCGTTCTTTGTTTTAACTCGGCTTTTTGAATATGAAAAGGAGACTGACCGTATAGTGCGGTTGCTTTAATACGCTTAAAGCGTCCGATATTGGTAATATCTTCGTTGACTTGCAAAGCCAACTCGCGGGTTGGCGTGAGAATCAAAGCCTGGGGCTTATTTTCGTTCCAATCCACCAGCTCACAGAGCGGAATGCCATAGGCGGCTGTTTTCCCGCTGCCTGTTTGTGATTTGACCACAAGATCTTTATTTTCAAGGGCTACTGGAATAACTTTGGTTTGAACCTCCGTTGGGGTTTCATAGCCCAGGCTATCCAGCGCTTTTACGATTTCTTCGCCAAGTCCATAATCTTTAAATTGTTGCTTACTCATCGTTAACCTCTTTTACGTTAGTTTTGAATACAAGAGCATAGTGCATAATTCCTTAAAGCGACTTGTACACGGGAGCGTTTGGAATCGAATTATGCAATATGCTTATATACAAGCATTGCACCGTACATTTATCGTATACCTCTTCATTATACTCTATATGCAGGTGGGTTAACGGAGTAATTCACAATGATGTTTAAATCGTATTATGCAAACCAAGTCTTTCTGAACTCCAGTCCCATAATTCTACGGCACGTTCAGGGTTGTACGACTCCTCGGAAGAAGAGATTTTCTTCGGTCCATCCCAGTACGTTCCCTTTAATTCGCTTGTAGGTTGATGTAATACGAGACTTGCAAGGTCAGTTCCTGATTGCTTAGTGGTGCGTATGCCAGCATTAAAGAAACGCATCAGAGGCATTACATAATTCCACATGAAACGAAGGAGCGGGCGATACTCTCTGGCGAGAGCGGAACCTTTGCCAGGCATCATCCCAGGATTAAATGCAGCGACTGCAACAGTTCTTCCAGATTGTTGGACTTGGCGGGCGAGTTCATAGGTGAAATACAAATTGCATAACTTCGATGTTGTATAACGTAATTGTCCCCGGGCAGAAGGAGAGAGGGCGGCGAGTAATTGATCGGACTGGGCAGGATCAGACATGATATTGGGGTGAGCATAGCGAGGACCGGGCATACCGGTTTTGGTTCCGGGATCGTGCGTGTCACTGGATACAACGATGATTCGCCCCTGTTCCTGAAGCGACTCAAGCAGCAAGCGAACGAGCAGGAAATGCCCCAGATGGTTCACACCAAAGGTTGCCTCGACACCATCCGTAGTTGATTGTGTATTTTGCACAAATTGAGACCCGGCATTGCAAACGATGGCATAGAGAGGTGGAAGATCGGCTCGTATATATAGCGCTGCAAGTTTTCTTATGGATGTCGTTGAAGCCAAATCTAGCTCCATAGCCGAGATATTGCGGTTACCGGTAGATTGGATCAAAGTCTGCACCGCAGTGTTTCCTCTACTTAGGCTGCGGCAAGCAATAACGACATGCCACTTCTGAGATGAAGCGATCACTTTGGCACTTTCGTATCCAAGACCGGTATTACCGCCGGTAATAATCACTGTTTTATTGGGTTTACTCATGAATTACACTCCCTTAAATGATTTTATATTAGATACGATACTGTATCGTATCGTTAATTGTCAATAAAAAAGGTCCTGCTAATCATAGCGGGACCTAAATCATTTGGGTTGTATTCCGTTTAAAATCATATCAATACCGCGTTTCAGTTCGTTATCCAGATCGGATGAAGTCGGTTTGAGCAAGAGTTGATACATAATAAAGCCGATTATAAAATCAGACACCAGGTCCAGATCTGTATCTTGACGTAGTTTTTCTTTCGGAATATAACGTTCAAGCAGACTGGAGATTTCCTTGGTCTTCGGCAGTGAATGGTTTTCCCAATACGACTCTGAAATCTGTGAACTGCCAGATAGGGTTGAAATCAGCAATGAGAGCATCTGCTTCCCAAGCGGATTGTTCATCTTATGGGCAAAACTTTGGGCCATTTCGTACAACACTTCATGTAGTTCGCCTTGTACAGCTGTACTGAACTCCGGCTTGACACGTTCCAATGCATCCACGATCAGCGCTTCCTTGCTGCTCCAACGCCGATAGATTGAGCTTTTGCCTACGCCTGCGAGCTGTGCGATAGACTCCATACTCAGTTTCTCCACACCTACTTCGCCAAGTAAGGTTAACGTGGCATCCAGTATGCGTTTGTGAACTTCTGTACTCCTTGGTCGACCACGAGAAATGGGATTCTCTTGATCTGGGGGTTGTTTAGCGTCCATGCGAATCCTTCCCCGTTCCTTATAAGATTATTTCGTTATTATAACATATCATCTGTTCAATCTTGTGTTAATGGATGACCATCTTCAGAGCCTTAGTCTGCGGAGGACGGGATTTAGCGATAAACTCATCTATCCATACATCTGCCCTTCGACCAACCAGTGTTTCATCCAAAGGTACTGTGACGGTCTCTCCTTCGATGATGAGTTCGGCATTTGTATGAAGTGAAATTAAGATGGGTCCTGATTCAACACCGTTATCTTCTTCATTGTCGATGAGGACCTGTCCCTTTTCTTCATAAAAATTCGTAATAATCCCGCGTAAATGGGGCTTCTCCTCCCCTTTTTCGCTGATTCTTCTACGCATCCTAACGTTAACAGAAGCAAGATGAACGGTAATGCGGATAATTTTCGTACAATGGACATTTGTCGCTCACCTCATCCTTTTTGTAATGTATCTATACGTATGACGGTTTTTGAGCCACCAAAGTTCCTGCATATCGCTGAAAAAAAAGAACAAAAAACCTACATTTAAGCTGGAACTAAAAAATGGAATATGTTAACATATGGTTAACTTACGGAACGGAGGGATACGTGTGGCAAATTATATCCGATTGAGATAGTATGGCGAAACGTTTGTTTGCGCTTGCTGTGTTTCTGCCTGTGTGCAGCTCATCGGGATCGGTTTGCCTATTTACACGTATGCCGCTAGTCGTTGAAGAATCGCTCCAATAGAGTGGTTCTTTAATGCACTACTATTTTTTCGCGAGCATTCAGGTTACCCAATATCCAAATGGACTGCACAGGCATGAATGTCTGTGTTTTTTTATTTTATTGAGGAAAAGGGGAAATCCTGAAATGACAAAATCGAACGTGAATGAGCAGTTGGAATTTCAAAAGGAACTAAAATCTTTAGCTGCACAGAACGGGCTTCATATTGCTGAGGAATCCATGAACATCAATGAGTCCGGTATGGACTTTCGTGTAGCGTTTGCCACCGATGAACAGGGACAACAGTGGGTACTGCGCCAGCCACGGCGCGAGGATGTATGGGAACGGGCTGAAAATGAGCGCAAGGTGCTGAAGGTTGTAAAAGGGCATCTGCCGGTAGAGGTACCGGAATGGCGGATCTTTACGCCGAAGCTGATCGCCTATCCTTTACTTGATGGTGAACCGATTGCGATCGTTGATCCGGCAGGGGGAGGGTACGCATGGCGATTTCCACAGGAAAGCTTGTCCGATGATTTTTTCGATTCGCTCGCTGCTTCACTAGTGGCATTGCATAACATTGATCCTGATGAGGCGGTAAAGGGCGGAGTGCGTAGCAAGACGCCTACAGAAGCTCGTGAAGCTTTTGCAGCGAATATTGAGGAGATTAAACAAAGCTTTGAGGTGCCAGATCAACTGGCCAGTCGGTGGGAAGGGTGGCTGACAACGGACAGCTATTGGCCTGAGCACTCAACGTTCAATCACGGTGATCTGCATCCACCGCACATTATCGTCGACGATGCCCAGCGGGTTACCGGGCTGATTGATTGGACCGAGGCGGAGATTGCCGACCCGGGTAAGGATTTTGTCATTTATTATGCGCTCTTCGAAGAGGAAGGGTTGCGGAATTTGCTCAATCGCTATGAGAAGGCAGGAGGAAGAACATGGCCTCGGATGCTGGAGCATATTCGGGAGCAGTGGGCGGCATACCCCGCAATCGTTGCACAGTTTGCATTAATCACTGGGGAAGAATCCAATATGGAAATGGCGAGAGGTATGCTTGCGAGTTGGGATGTCAAGCGGGATTAATATAAGGCGTAAACGCTAGTAAGGAGAAGGGACGTGACACAACTTCGTGTAGTGTGTTGGTTGTTTGCAATCATGTTAACAGTGGCTCTATTGGGTTGCTCGGCCCCTTTTTCTAACTCGGATGATAATGAATTAGATGTTCTCTCCCGAGATCGGTTACAAGAACTGAGGGAGGATTACTCACTGTCGCCACAGTCTCTCGTGACTCCATGGATGAAAAAAGTGACCTATAGAGAGATTATGGACTTCGCAGATGCAGTTATTGTGGCAGAGGTTGTGAGCGTTCTGCCGAATTTCAGTATGGTGTTGACCACTGAATCAGATACACCTGAACGCAAAGTGGCAGAAAAGCAGGAGACTACGGGAATGACTCCCTACGAAGCTGAGTTCGTCTCTTACGAGGTAAAGGTGCACGAAGTGATTGTAGGAGGAGATGTAGCCAAGGAGACATTTCTGTTCTATAACGCAGCGTTTGCGGCGCTCGAACCTAAACTTATGCCTGGTCAGAGAATAGTTACAGCGATCAAAAAGGGAGTAGAGTCCGAGCAACGTGGAGGTTATTCCTTCTCTCGTTATGGCACGTACTATATCGTCGATGGGGATTATGTCCTTTCTGCCTATGAGGGGTTCTCCAACGAGGCGCTTGAATTCACCAAACAAACGAATGGAATCAAGCTGGATCAGTTTGTGAAAAAGGTGCGAAGCTTGGCGCAGGAGTAGGTGAACACGTAACGTATGGCTCTAAAATCCAAAAAAGAAAAGACCTCTTCCACATGCATTGTGGAGGAGGTCTTTCTTATGAATAGATTAATTACCTAGAGTCGTCAACTGGCAATCTATTTCAGCATACTTACATATTTTCCGTAGACATAAGCTACGCGTCCATCCAGTTTCACTTTGACCCAACCATACTTATCTGTACTGATCACCTCAAGAACGGTGCCTTTCGGTACGGCAGTAACCACTTTGGCTTTGGATGAAGCGCTGGAGCGTACGTTCAGGTAGTCCGCAGTAACCTTGGCTTGTTTACCTTTAACGACTGTACCCGGTTTACCTGTACTTGGTGATGTAGATGGTTTGCCTGGTTTCGATGTGTCTGGTTTCGGTACCGTTGGTGTCGTCGGCTTCTCAGGTGAAGTCTCTTCTTCACCACTGCCAGTGGACGCCTTACGAGCTTTATTCAGCTCTTGATAGAACTCACCTTTGGTTTTCACGCCAGAGAATTTCGCGATACTTACGTTCGCTTTGGTGGCAAGTGCAGTCATTTCTTCTTCAGTCACCGTATCCAAAATATTAATGGACGCAATATTGGTATACTTGCCATCTTCCGTTGTCGGAACAGACATGATGCCTTCATTAATCAGCTCTACGATATCTGCACGTGCAGGTGCGTTCAGATCCACACCGGTGATTTTCCAGTTGTGCTGGATCTTCGGTTCGTAGACGCCTTTCATCACGTCTTTGAGATAAGCAATGGACAGATTACGGATCGTACCTTGAATCTCGCCAAATGCTGAAGCGTCCTTAGAGGACCACAACTGCTTGAACTTACGTCCTTCCAGTGCCCCACCTTTGGCAATCAAGGCTTCCATCCGGTAGGCATTCATGCCGAGCTTGAGTGTATCTTCTTCTTTGACCACTGTGCCATTATTGTATTTGAGGTTCGTAATCCGACTGCCGTAAGGCTTGGTCAGGTCAATCTCATACGTCACCCCACCGAAGAAATCGTCGGTGCTGTATTTGGAAGCACGTCGTTTCGGATCAAAACTGATCGTCACATCGCCAGGGCGTGTGGAGTTAAAATAACCCGCAGACCATTCCATGTAATCCTTCAGATCACGTCCGGTCACTTCATATACCGTTACTTCACCAAAGGTAAATTGGTAGTTGAACGCAATATCCCTTTTCTTGATCGGTCCGACATCTAGCTTGGCCTTATCGTTATCGATCTGGTGTGCGACAACGTCGGCATCGCTATAATGTAACATGACTTCGGTGAAGAAGTCAGAGAGTGGTGTCTCCTGAATCTGCACAGCAGGAATGCCTGTAATCTCATCTGCCGGTACCATGTTGGTTCCTTTTAGTTCAGCTACTTCAATGTTGGCATCGGCACGAGCGAACTCGTGGAACGGATGCAGTGTATCTTCCAGTCCGGGATCGGACACTTCATAAGAGCCATCAGCTGCTTTTACAGCGAGTGCTTGTGCTTCCTTGCTTTTTAGTACAACCTTGTCGCCTTCTTTGGCAAACGTGAGGTCAATCCGTGAAATGTGTGAACCATATTTGTTTGGCTCGGAGATCAATACGCCGTTAACCGTTTGGGATTCAATCAGCGTATGCATGTGTCCGGCAAAAATGGCAGCCAGCTCCGGGTTGGCATTGGCGATATCCGTGACCCCGGTGCCCGGGTTCCCGTTCTCGTTATCCAGTCCCATATGCATGAGTCCAACCATCACATCCACTTTGCCTTTCAGCTCGGCGATGGCCTTCTTGGTCTCTTCTACAGGATCTTTGACGATGATGCCATTCAGGTGATCCGTACCTTTTTCGAACTCAGTAATCATAGGTGTGTTCATTCCGATGACGCCAACCTTGATACCGTCTTTCTCAATAATCGTATAGGCAGGCATGTAGCGGTCGCCGTTTTCTTTGAAAATGTTACCTACCAAGGGTTGTCCCTTAAACTGTGAGGAAATCTTCTCTAATACGTCCAATCCAAAGTTAAATTCATGATTTCCCATGACCCATGCGTCATATTTCATTTCGTTCATTGCGACCATCATGGGAGATTGAGGTTGATCGTTGAACAGTTCAGCCGAGTTGTCCTGAATCATGTCGCCTGCATCCAGCAGAATTGTATTCGGATTCTCAGCACGTACTTTTTTCACGATCGTGTACAACTGTGTCATGCTACCTGTCGGATTCGGACCGTCCAGGGCATAGTCCCACGGCATAAATCGGCCATGAATGTCCGATGTTCCCAGCAACGTAATCTTAGTTTCCCTGTCTGCTTCAGCAGCCTGAGCCGGAGTGGAGGCAAAAGGTGCGAAGAGGATGGAGGCACATAAGAGGAATGATAAGGGCCATCCGGCGTAACGTTTCGGCGAAAATTTGCGCATGTTGTAATCTCCCTTGTTATCTAGTGTTATGTAAAGATATGTGTTATTGGAGTTAATACTAGATAAACATTTGGTAAATGTAAACCACAAAATGACAAATAAAAGAGACCACTCTGGATCATTCCATGGAAATTCCATAGGGAGTGATCAGAGTGGTCTCTACACGTCTCTTTATATGTTTAACTTCTTCCTTTGATGAAGTTGAAGCGCTTCGCTCCAGACCAACTGGACCCTTAACTCTTATGCCGTTCAATTGAACTACGACTACGAGAGGTGAAAAATTTTATTTTGACAACGATGGATACCAAAGCAAGCAGACCAAAGATGATTCCGCTCCAGATAACCTGATGGATGCCGAGTTGGGCAATGAACCAGCCACCGATGGAGGTACCAAGGGTAATCCCCAGATTAGAGAAAGAGACAAAGAGGCTATTTCCGAATTCCGGTGCTTCCTGAGACTCCGTTGTTAGCCAAGTTTGGCTGACAATCAGACCGCCAGAGTGAATCGCACCCCAGACGAACACCATGATAATCATCGGCATGAAATAGGAACCTGCATAATAAACGAGTAAATAAGCCGCCATATATAGCAACGGGAAGAGGAAAACGGTCCTCGGAATATTCCGATGCAGAAGCTGTCCGAATACCAAATTTCCGGCGATCATAATAACACCAAAGGCCAAGAGCATCACACTAATCCATGAACCGCCCATACGGGTGACTTGCCCAAGGTATTCGGCGAAATAACTGTATACGGAGAACATCGCTGCAAAAATAAAAACGACAGTAGCAATATTTAGCCACAGCGCAGGTTTACGCAATATACCGATCTGTTTGCCATAAGACATCTTTTCTTGCACAGGCATCGAGGGCAGCCAAATCCATATACCGACGAAAGCAATGAGACTGACAACCGCTCCGAACCAAAACGCAGCCTCCAACGAGAATCGTTCCGCAAGATAGGAAGTTAGGGGCACGCCAAATGCAAAGCCAGCAGTGATCCCGGTAAACACTTTGGCAACGGCCTGACTGCTTTTTTCCGGTGGGACCAGCTTGGCACCCGTGACGAGAGCAACAGAGAAGAAGACCGGATGAAAAATGGCCGGGATAATCCGAAAGATTAACATCATGTCGAAGCGGGTTGTGTAGGCGTAGACTACATTGGAAATGGCAAATAACAGTACAGCAGTTAACAAAATAGTTTTACGATTGATACCAGATACAAGCAAAGTCAGAAAAGGGCCAGACACGGCAACAACTAGAGCGAAAATACTTACCAGCCATCCAGCCTGTGCAGCGGTAATGTTGAATTTCTGCGTGATCAGGGGTAGTACTCCTATAATGCCTACTTCTGTAGTGATGATGGCGAATACACCCAGTGCCAGAATGAGGATAAGTAGCGGGTTGACCTGCTGTGATTTCATGTGAAGCGTACCTCCAATTAATTTAAATATACAGATAAATAGATATAATAACTTAAAAATAAATATCGTTGAGCCCTTCTATAAGATTTGTCAGTAAGGTTTGGTTCACTGGATTACATTATATCTATATTTATAGATTTGTAAATATAAAAACAAAATGACCTTTGGTTAAGTCATCTATGGTTGGCGTTCTACAGGTGTGATCATAGTGGATCGTGAAACAGAAAAATAGCGCCTGCTCAGGGAATTTCCCAGAGCATGACGCTACTTCTGCGAGTATTTAAGTGGTAGTTAATTCGGTTCAATGACAATACTGTTGAAGGAATCAGCCTCCAGCTCGAACCGGAGTGTCTGTCCTTCATATGCCAGATGCAGATCACGGCTATCCTTGAACGGATTGTTGATGACAATGATGAGACTATTGTCCGGGTTGCGGAAAGCCACGGCTTTGCCACTCCAGGCTCCAGACAGACCCGCTCTTCGCGCACCAGGAACGACATCATGAGCAAAATGCTTCATCACATAATACTCGGGATTCCGAATGATTTCTTTGGCATCCGGGTCTACCGTAATCATGGAGTTTTGCTCCCACCCCCATGTGCTGCGGCCTTTCGGCTCCAGAACCATGTTCCAGTAAATGTACGCATTCACTCCATTGCTGAAATAGTGCTGGTACAGGTTAAATACATACTTGGCGTAGTTCCACGAGTTGTTGCCATCACCGCATTCATTCTCGGTCTGCATGTAACGAAGCTCCGGGTAGCTTGCGGCTGTACGTTGAATGGCATTTTTGCCTGCCCACTGATAACCGACTCCTTTGATATAGGCGTAGGCTTTGGGATCACTAAGCACCAGTCCGGCATATTCGTCAAAATCATTTGTTTTCTTTTTGATCAATTCTTCCCATGGATCAGGTGCGTTGATCGTTCCCAGCCAGATTTCCGTATTCAGACCATGCTTGTCAAAAGCAGGACCCAGGTAATCGGCGATAAACTCACGCAGCTGCTCACCTGTCCACATACAGGAAGGGAATTTCTGATCCGCGATGACTTCGTTTTGTACATGGACCTGATGGATGGTAATGCCAGCGTCCTGGTATGCCTGTACGAATTTGACGAAATACAGCGCATAAGCTTCCAGGATATCCTTCTCCCAGCGTAGCGTTCCATAGTTATAGGCTTTCGGTGACTTCATCCAGGTAGGCGGGCTCCACGGCGAGGCGAAGAATTGCAGATTCGGATTATAGGTCAGAGCCTCTTTGATGTATGGAATCAAATATTTGAAATCACGTTCGATTGAAAAATGCTCCATGGTCACATCGCCGTCCACCTCATTGTGACTGTACCATTGCTCTGCATAATCACTCGCGCCAATCGGCAGGCGACAGATGTTGAATTTATGATCACCCTCTGGATGGAAGAGGGAATGAAATACGTCATGACGCTGCTCCTCATTCAAGTGGGACAGGGCAATATAACCAAGCTCATTGAAGCAACCGCCAAATCCTTCTACAAGCTGATGCTGTTCACCTGTGAGCTTTAAGTTAGCGTTTTCATTTGTAGATGTATAAGAGATCTCTTTCCACGCATGATCTGGTGCAGTGGAATAACCATGTAATGTCAGGGACATTGGAATTTCCTCCTCGCTTGAATCTCAGGTATGATGTACAGTCAGTATATCAAGTCCCATTGCAAAAGAAGATACGCTGAACCGCGTAAAATTTGCCCTAATCCAAGGTGGTGAAATCCATGATCATTCCTGAACCATACCGTTCTTATCTATCTCCGGAGAGCCGATGGCTGCCTGCAACGGACTGGAACGTCAAGCTGTTTGGTGCTCATATGCAGAAGGTGAAACAGGGCTGGCAAGTGCCGCTGGAATCGCATTTGGCCTTTGAATTGATATTGATTCTGGAAGGGTCGCAGACGACGATACTGGAGAATATTCGTTATGATCTCCACGCAGGAGATTTATTGCTTATCCCGCCTGGGTGCAAACATACCAATGAATGTAATCAGGAGCAGGGGCTTACCTACTTTATTGCCCATTTCAATGTAGATGAGGTTCTGTTTCGCCAGGAGATGAGTAGACATGTGCAGATGTTGTTTCCATGTGGCGGTGAGGATAATCAGCGATTAACGGAAGTCATGATGAAATGGGTGGATCTGCTTCAGCACAAAGAAGAATATACAACATCAGATTTGTTCCGTATGCAGGCTGGTTTGCTGGAGATTTTGGCGATATTGGCAGAGCAAAGCTCGTCCCGTTCCCAAGAAACCGTATCGCCTACTGTGGCGCACTATGCAACACTGATTGCCGAGGCAATCAAAAGCCGTTTCAATGCCGGGAATATCCAGCGGGAAGGGCTGGGGGATAAGGGGATTCGGATTGAAGAGATTGCGGCCTCGCTTCAAATCAGCCCTGGATATGCTCTGGAGACATTTCAGAAAGTATACGGCATCTCTCCGCGCAGATATTTGTCCGAACTGAAGCTTCACGAAGCCAAGCAGCTGATACACCAGCCTGATCTTAATCTCACTCGGGTTGCCACCATGCTCGGATATTCCAGTCTTGCGCACTTCAGTCGGCAGTTCAGGCGATGGACTGGCATGAGTCCCAGTGAATACAGGCAGACCCTGGGCAGCATCCGTTTTTTTGATTAAATAATCGCTATTCCGCCAATCGTATTACTGCCAGCTCGTATCCTGTATACTGCTCACCAAAAATCCCCGCTGATGTTCAGACGGGGACTTCGCTGTGCATGTAATTGTGCATTTGAGATAAGTTGAGATAAGTGCTTGATGCCTGATTATGTTTTGCTTAATTAAGGTTGTACTTTCTCGTCCTGAGCTTTGTTTTCGAAGATCAGAATTGTTTTACTGCTTCCGATATACGCAACCGTCGTATTGAATTGCTCCGAAATAAAACGTACCGGGACAAACGCCTTTCCATCCTTTATCAACAGAGGTGCATCGTTTATCGCAAGCGTATCGTCTACAATCACCTGTTTGTTGCCCACAGTCCACCGAACCACTGTGCCATTCTGCGCAATCTGAACCTCCTGTGTATCCGGATTCCAGTTCACGCTGGCATTCAACTGCTCGGAGACAAAACGGAGCGGTACATAGGTCCGTCCCTCATCGATAAAAGGTGCAGCCTCCAGTGCGTAAGCACGATCCCCGACATAGGCCGTGGTAGAGCCTTCAATAAGCCGCTGGAAATTGCCCTGTGGAGTACGTTTCTGTTCCCGCACATTCATTTGGTTTAGAAGCCGCATCGTGTCACTGCCGTTCGCAACATCCAGATAATTATTTTGCACCGTGAGTCCGGCAGGTTCCGGTTCAGAGACCGAGGTCTGCGTACCGGAGGATAAGGAAGTGGAAGCCGAGATATCCGTTATAGTATTAGTATTTGCAGAGATATTTCTTGTAAAAGTAAAACCGGCAATCGGTGTCAGATCCCACACCCGGTTATTGGACAGTTTCAGTACTTCCAGCTTGGGCAGCTGGCGTAATGGCTCCAGATCATAGATCTGATTGGACTCCGCATTCAGTTCTTTCAACCCTACCAGGCCTTCCAAGGGTGCCAGATGTTGAACCTGATTCCCGGAGAAGTCCAGCGTCTGTAGACGCGTCAGATGCTCCAAGGGCATCAGATCGGAGATCTCGTTGCCTGCCACATTCAGCTTCTGAAGTGTATTCGGCAGATCAACCAGTACATCCAGTGTGTCAATGTGGTTGTTGGCCACATTGAGCTGTTTAAGTTTTCTTTTATCAGCCAGTGGTGTCAGGTCCGTTATCGTATTGTTCGAGATTTCAAGCCATTGAAGATCATCTGCATCAGCCAGTGCGGAGAGACTGGTAATCTGGTTACCGCTGGCGTGAAACGTATGTAATCGGGTGAATCCACGTACAACTTCTATGGAAGAAATGGAATTGTTGCTGATATACAGCCGTCCCAGGTCTTTCAAATCAGCCAGTGCATCAATCGATGTAATGTAGTTATTGCGAACATCAACCTCGCGAAGCTGAGTCAGATGCGCCAGTGGTGTTAGGTCTTCAATCTCATTGCCATATAACCGGAGGTGAGTCAGGTTCGTGGCGTATTCCAGACCGGACAGGCTTTGAATGCCTGCATTGCTCAGATCCACAACGTTCAACTGCTCCAGATCGGATGAGGTTAGAGGGGAATCTACCGGTTTGTTCAGGATCAGCTTCAGTCCGTTCTCCAGTGCAGGATCTTCGATGATTCCTTCGCCCAAATCTGCCGTGGTATAGGCCATCGCTTGCCCAGCCGCTCCGAGACTCAGGATGAAGACTAGAAATAGTAGAGTCATTCTTCTCATTGCATGAATTCCCTCCGATTCCGATTTTGAGATTATAAAATACTCCGAACAGATTGATTTTTTTCGATGATATATAAGGTAAGTACAATATTTACACGATAACGGAGAGGGCAGAAATAACCTGAAGAAGCGAAGCGGTCACCTTTATCACGGGATTTCTCCCTTTAGAAAAAGGGAATCAAAGAAGTCCGGGGATAACAGTGATCGGAAGGTTGTTCTGCCATCGGAGTGGTAAGTGTAAATGGACCAGTTTAACTTATGCAGGCACGAATAAAAACACATCTATAGTTATTAACCCATCATAGGGCAAAAGGAACAAGAAATTCATGACAGGCAGAACATCTACTTCTATTCTATATGATTCAAACCCCATACTGCACTCTTCCAGCCATCTTTTTCAAAATAAATTGTACAACTCCCCCAGATGCTATTCAACTCCATGGCAGAAAGGGTATAGATGAAGTAAAGAATGCCATTTGGAGGAGAAGATGCAGGTATGCGCCAAGCCATGATCATTAGTAATCCATCGTCGGGTAAAGAAGAGGCTCAGCGATATGTGTCCCAGGTACAAGAAATTCTTGAATCACAGCAGTATGAAGTGGTGGTCAATGAGACGGCTGGTGAGGGCGATGCGACCAACTACTGTCTGAGTGCCTGCAAAGATGGCTGTGATCTCGTCATTTCCATCGGAGGGGATGGGACGCTGCATGAGACGATCAACGGCATGATGGATCAGGAGCATCGTCCCAGACTGGGTGTGGTGCCGCTGGGTACGGTGAATGATTTTGCGCGTGCGCTGCATATCTCGCTTGATCCGGAGGAAGCCATCCGTCAGTTACGTTCGGAGCAGATCCATAGGGTGGATCTCGGTAAAATCAATGATCGTCTGTTTGCCAACGTGGTGGCAGTTGGTTCATTGGCAGAGGCGTTGTTCTCGGTATCATCGGAAGAGAAGTCGAAGCTGGGTTCATTCGCATATTTGAAAGAAGGATTGAAAGACCTAATGAATACACCCGCCAAGCAAATAACTATTGAGTATGACGGGCAGTTATGGGAAGGGGAGTCTCCACTTTTTCTCGCGGCGCTGACCAATTCGGTTGGAGGTTTTGAGAAATTGTCCCCGGAAGCAGCGGTGGATGATGGGTTAATTCATTGTTTTGTGATCCGTAGCATGAACGTATTCAATACGGTTACACTTGGAACGTCCCTATTGTTTGGCAATCTGAAGAACCACAAGGATGTTGATTATTTTACGGCAAAAGAAGTTCACGTCCGTTCTACAGAAGCCATTCGCACAAATGTGGATGGGGAAGAAGGGCCTTCTCTGCCCATTCGAATCAGTGTATTGCCTCAGCATATTGAAGTGATAGTCCCGGAAGAAGTATAAGTGGATGAACGATGCAGAAAAAAACCTCCATTATTCCATATAAGAGTTCTAAAATTCCATTGAAACCGATTGCAGTTTTGTGTCACAATCATAGACGGAAGACAAGTATATACTAGATGGCAATGATCATGAGAATGAATGTACGATACTATTCGAATATGGAGGGAAATCATCTTGAGAACAATTAAACTTGGCAGCAGCGCACTCGAAATACCGGTTGTAGCCGTTGGCTGCATGCGAATTAATTCATTAAGCAGCAAAGAAGCTGAACATTTTGTTCATTCCGCCATGGAAGCAGGCGCGAACTTCTTTGATCATGCTGATATTTATGGAAACGGAGCGTGTGAGGAGATCTTTGCAGAGGCTGTGCAGATGAATCCCCAGGTTCGTGAAAATATGATTCTTCAGTCCAAATGCGGTATCCGCAAAGGCATGTTTGATTTCTCCAAAGAGCACATCTTGAATTCGGTGGATGGCATTCTGCAGCGCTTGAAAACTGATTACCTTGATGTTCTGTTGTTGCATCGCCCGGATACATTGGTTGAACCGGAAGAAGTGGCTGAAGCTTTTGATCAACTGGAACGCGAAGGCAAAGTGCGTCACTTCGGGGTATCCAACCAGAATCCGAACCAGATCGAACTGTTGAAAAAATACGTTAAACAGCCACTGGTAGCCAACCAGTTGCAGTTGAGCATTACCAATACCACGATGATTGACAGTGGAATCAACGTAAATATGGAGAATGATGCCGCGGTTAACCGTGATGGCAGTATTCTTGATTATTGCCGCCTGCACGATATCACGATTCAACCATGGTCCCCGTTCCAATACGGGTTCTTCGAAGGCGTATTCCTGGGTAGCGATAAGTTCCCGGAACTGAATGCGAAGATCGACGAGGTTGCTGCAAAATATGAAGTGAGCAACACGACCATCGCAATTGCTTGGTTGTTACGTCACCCGGCGCACATGCAGCCAGTGACAGGCACAATGAATCTCCAGCGTTTGCAGGATTGCATCAAAGCTGGCGATGTTCACCTTACACGCCAAGAGTGGTACGAAATTTATCGTGCAGCTGGCAATGTGCTGCCTTAAACCAAAATCAATACATGGCAGAATGATCTGCTGTATTGCATGTAAAACACGAGCGTATATACCGCTCGTGTTTTTTTTATCCTTTATTTGATGCTTATTCGTTCCCGGTATAAAATAAGGATAGGGCCTCTATTTCAACAAAAGGATTTTTTTGTAATTAATACAAATTAGTTGAATTTATCTTATTGACCCTTGCTTAATTATTACATATAATTACTTTTGCATACCGTTAATCCTGTTTATGGTTTTTTATTTTGGAGGGTGGTGTTAGTTTGGAGCCGACAACCACGATACGCGATCATTTAGAGAGTTATTTGAAGCGTGAGCAGATGTCCATTAGTCTTTTTTCGGAAACGTCAGGAATTAACTCGGGTACGCTGAGCAATATTTTGAACAAGAATCGTCCGATTGCGATGCAGCAGCTGGATCGAATCACTTCAGCTATGAGACTTGAAGAAGGTTACTTCTATGAATTGTATATAGATGAGTGTTTTGTCCATGCTGCCCCTGACTGGCGAAGACTGGGACCATTCCTTCATCGATGTGCAGAATTGAATAAATTGAATTGTATTGAAGATGTTATCCGGTTGATGATGGATAATCTATCTTATATTCCTTTGTTATTTGAACTGGCTGAAGAATTCTATCATGCTGGTAAATTTAAACCGGCCGTTCTACTATATGAAACGATAGCCGAAAGTGAGAAAATGCAACACTCCGAACGGCTTGCACTATGTCAGTATCGACTATTCAGATTGGGGCTGACCAATGATCAGCAACGAAATCTGATCATCGCGGCCCAATTCGAATACTATGTGGATCGGCTGGATGAACGCTTTCAGCTGGATGCGCTTAACGAACTGATTAATGCTTTTGGTGCCTTGCACAGATGGAATAAAGTTCAGGAGCTGTCCGAGAAGCTAAGGGTGAAAGCAACCATTCATTATGAGTTGAATGGGAGAAGGAAACAGGAAGAAACCAAAAGACCGATTGTATTTTACATTCTGTATTCCTATTTGGCTTCAGGGAGTGCGTGCTATCAACTTAAAGACTATCAAGGTGCGCTTAAATATGTTTCTTTATATACGGATAACAGCTGGGTGAAGAACCCTGATCAAGACGAAATGGTAGTTATGAATCAGTTTCAGGAATGGGCTGAGGGCAACCGTTATATATATCAATTAATGAGTGGACAGTTTGATGTGTTGCCTGAATATTTGAAGTACATCTCAACAAAAGAAAATGAAATTTTCCCGGCGCTTTGTGATATTGTAACTGCTGCAAATCGCTATGATAAAAATATTGATGATGTGCTCGAACAGTATGAATCGTACTTTACGTATCAGGAACAAAGCAACCGAATTGGAAAGGTCAGCAGACAGGTTACAGATGATCGATATTTACGTCTTTTAGCGGATCTAGGTGCGTATTATCTAAAGAAAGACGAGTATTTCACGGGAATACAATTTGTTCTGGATAGTTTGCGATTCTCTATTGAAATTAGCAGTGGACGAGGTATGCTTAGAGGTGTCGGACTGTTCGAGCAATATAGGGAGTTTGCAACTGAGACGGCGAAACAGCAATACAAATTGATCATTAGTGAGGTGCAGAAACTCAATGAAGAGAAAGTTGGCTTTGCTGATAGCTACATGTAGTATTATTATTTACATTGTAGCTCCTGCTACGGAACCTGTCTCAGGCAAGGAAGTTCCAGACCCCGGAATTATGAGAACTGCTGACCATGGATTCGGAACTTAAAAAATTGGTAAGGGACGCTTCTGAATATTCATTCAGAGGCGTCTTTTTTTACGTCTGGTGGAAGAATAAGTATGTCGTACCCCTTGCGGCCTATCGATTGGCATAATAAACTAAAATATGACAAAAAGGAGGGATACTATGGATTGCCTGGAGTTAATGTCACAGATCGAAGAAGCCAGACAACAGCTTCACCGTTTGCAGTCGGAATACGGCAGTCTGCTTCATCCTGAAGTCATCC
This sequence comes from Paenibacillus sp. GL_099_B, assembly GCF_057835695.1. NCBI lineage: Bacteria > Bacillati > Bacillota > Bacilli > Caryophanales > Paenibacillaceae > Paenibacillus > Paenibacillus sp. GL_099_B. The sequence continues at coordinate 6,939,512 of NZ_CM174430.1, read as the reverse complement.
AGCAATCTGTAGTTCTGGACGGTCTTATTAATCAATACAATCGAGCTAAAATGAAAAAGTTGATTAATTAGTGGTTCGCCTATTTACATATTGGTTTCCGTGTACTATAGTTAGTCACATGAGTAACTAACTGACTAACTAATTAACGATGAATGAAAGTTGGAATCGCATGAAATCGAATTTGGATGAATCTCAGCCCATTTTTCATCAAATATCCATGATGATTATGGATGACATTGTAGACGGCAGATTGAAGGTGGAGGAACAGGTTCCTTCTACCAATGAGCTCTCTCGCTTTTACAATATTAATCCAGCCACGGCACGCAAAGGGCTTCAAACGCTCGTGGACAAAGGTATCATTTACAAACAGCGAGGTGTTGGAATGTTTGTTGCGAAGGGAGCCAGGGAAGCGTTGCTTGTTGAGCGAAAACAGCATTTCTACGAGGAATATATTAGGCCTTTACTTGAAGAGGCCAGACGGATTCACATGAATGAGGACATGATTATCGATTTGATCCGCGGCAAGAAGGATAAGGAGAGTGAGTTATGATTCATATCGAGCAGGTAAACTACAGTTATCAGAAAACAAAAACGCCAGTTCTGAACAACGTGAATTTACATGAGAGTGAGCCGATCATCAGTGCAATGTGGGGAAGAAACGGTGCCGGCAAAACAACTCTGATGAGTCTGCTCGCAGGCCATAACCGACCTGATGATGGGACCATCCAAGTGATGGGCCAGAACCCTTACAATAATTTGGCTGCGCAGGAGAACCTGTGTTATATCCAGGAGAATCATCCCCTGGGTAGAAATTGGACGATTAACGACATGGTTCGATTCGGCCAATATTTCCATCCTCAGTGGGATCAGACCTTTGCGGAGCAATTAATCGATATGTTCGAATTGCCAGTGAAGAAGAAGATCATCAAATTCTCAAAAGGCATGAAGACCGCCGCCCAGATGATACTGGGTCTTGCCAGTAATGCACGAGTAACGATTCTTGATGAGCCCACCAACGGACTTGATGCAGAGAAGCGCAAATATTTCTACAATGCTTTACTGGAGACTTATGAAGATAACCCGCGTCTAATTCTAATATCAAGCCATCATATTGAGGAGATTCAGCCTTTATGTGAGTCGCTTATCGTTCTGCAAGCGGGGAAAGTGTTATTTAATCAGCCCATGGAAAAGATACGCGAAGAAGGAGTTCTTCTAACAGGGAAAATAGAAGATATTAACCGAGTCACAGCAGACGTGGAGGTCATAGAATCTTCCCAGATGGGATCGACCTTGAAAGTGATGATTGATGAGCCATACTCGAAAATGTGGAAAGACATCGCTCATACGCAGGGGCTTTCCATTGAGAAGGCGACATTACAAGATTATTTGGTTAACAGGACGCGTAATCAGGAGGGGGTTAAGCGATGAACTCGGTGAAAGGTACGAATCGGCTGATTCTGGACGATATGCGCTGGTATTTGATGATCTTCTCCTTCATCACCCTTATGCTTACTGTAGTCTATCTGGCCATTGGATTCATCTTTGATATTGCTTATACTACACAACTTTGTGGTCCAATGTATGGAGGAATCTGTGCTTTTGCGATTGCGGGCATCATCACATTGTTTCCGGTTGCGATCGGTATGGGCAGTACACGAATACAGTTTATGAAATCCTTTTATATCATTTCGGTATGGATGGTCGTAGGAACAATTACGATACTGAACGTCATCTATTTCATTATGCATCTTCTCCATGAATATGGGACGCTTGGCGTAACCTTTTATCAACCAGGTATGCTGTATTCAAGTGAATATCATTTTTTTTCCTATCTATGGTTTGATCTGATGATTGGTTTTCTGGTGCTGGGGTTATCCATCTTCTCAACTGTTTGTTGGATTAGATTGGGGATGCGCAACTTTTTTGTCCTGTTCTTTGGGGTTAGCTTAATCGTTACGCTGGTAATTGTTCTATCAGATCTGAGCACGTGGGTCCAGTGGTTTACAAATGTCAATCTCATCGCATTGTTCACCACTCTGGGGGTCATTGGAGGTGCTTTGCTTCTGAGCACGTACCCGATGATGAAGAATGCGCCGCTTACAATGAAAGGCAGAAAAGACTGATCAGATCAGAAAAACACGAGTGTGTACATACACGTCTCGTGTTTTTTTGTATAAGTTAGGCTTGAGCTTGTGGTTTGAATCCTTCTTCTTTGAGATACTCGCCAGCTTCGCTACGTGTTTCGAAAGCCATATCCAGATTAACACCGGAATACACATACCACATGTCATCTTCATATTTTAAAGTCAGCGTATGTCCATCTTCATCGACCCATGTTCCGCCACCTGTAGAGGTTGTAGCCAATGCAGGAGCAGCAGTTTTTACTTGTTCTGGCACCTCGAATTCAACTGCGTTGGGATTGTGAGACATCGCTTTAATTGTCTCATCTAATAATGTGCGTAGATCTTCTTCGGAGTAATCACGAATATTGACGAATCCTTTAGCATCGGTCTCATAGTTGGGCAGTAGCCCTGCATAGATATAACCGTTACCGTTAGGGTGAATATGGAGAGCAACAATCTTTTTATCATAAGCACTTTCTTCGTAGTGGAAATTAACACGACCGAGAGAAACATCTTTGCGTTGCAGTTGGGGATACGATTGTAGCACTTCAAGCTTTTGTTCAACGTTAAGCATATTTTCCTCCTGTTAGTGTTGGGTAGTGGTGATTATAACATACATAGGTGAAAAGATAAGCATCAAAAAACAGGCGCAGTCTAGCACCTGTTTGAGGATTCACATCATAGATGATCGCTTATAATAGTAGCATTAATTGAATATCGTGAAAAAGTACGCTTCCCTCTGGTGAAAAATGAGAAGCACGCCTTTGTGTTAGTTTCCAGATAGAATACTTTGTCCCAGTTCTTTCAGGTATTCCATTGCTTGCAGATAAGGATAAGGCCCATAGCTTACGCGTGCCACACCCAGCCCAGCAAGTTGTTTTGGTGAAGGCTCATGGGATGTAACCATCACGTTGACCGGAAGCGACGAACGTTCACACAATTCCTGAATCAGTTGTTGATTCTGTAAGCTTGGAACGAACAGACCACTGGCGCCTGCTTCTGCATATGCCTTGGAGCGAATAAGTGCTTCTTCCAGGAGTGCGTGATTGTGTCGTTCAGGTGCATTTTGCAAAAAGATATCTGTGCGGGCGTTAATGAACAGCGGAATGCCTGCCTGCTCCGCGGCTTCTCGGGCAGCCGACAGTCTCAGACATTGCTCCTCCACAGCGTACAGTCCTGCGCCAGAGGGGAGCTGATCCTCAATATTAATTCCTACCGCACCGTGATGGATCACTTGGCTCACATTTCCCTTCACTTCTGACGCAAACCTGCCATACCCTCCCTCAATATCGATCGTAACAGGCAAATCCACGCTCGCTGTAATCCGGGCCAGATTGTCCAGTACCAGCTGGAATGGCATCGCCTCTCCATCTTGTTCACCGTGGGCAGCAGCTACAGACCAGCTTCCAGTAGCGATTGCTGCTGCTCCAGCAGATTGGATGGCGAGTGCACTCCCGGCATCCCAGACATTGACCAGAATCAATGGATTGCCTTTCGTATGGAATTGGTGGAACATCGCCGCTTTTTCTTGTTGCGTACTCATAAGACTTATCTCCTCCGTTACATAGCTAATCCTCTTCATACCACATGCCGTTCATTTCATATCTCTTGAGTTATTCAGGAGCCTGCTTCTCGTGGGTTAAAAGCCAGTTTTTGCGTGTCAGGCCTCCTCCGTATCCTCCCAGTTCTCCACTGGCATTGATCACACGGTGACATGGAATAACAATGGCCAGCTGATTGGCTCCATTGGCCTGTGCTACCGCCCGACATGCTGTAGGTTTACCCAGTGCATTCGCGATATCTTGATATGACCTCGTCTCGCCCGGTGGGATCGCAATCAATTGCTCCCATACACTCTTCTGGAATGGTGTTCCTAACCAGAACAACGGGGTATGGAATACAGTTAGCGTGCCCTCAAAATACTGCGCAAGTTCCCGTTCAATGGAACGAATCGGTTCTGTTACTCCAGGTACAATGGCTGACTTCGTTCGTTTGCGCAATCGTTCCACCTCACGCTCCAGACCTCTGCGATCCACGAATTCGAGCAGATATAGCGCCTTCTCATCGGCTGCAGCCATCATGGGTCCAAGACGTGTGTCGATCCAGGACGCCTTCAAGACATTTTGTTCATCTACTTGTGTGGGCGCTGCGCCCATGATTCGCGAGAAGGCATCCCGGAACCCGCTGCCGGACTCGTAACCGGTGGACAGCTGGACATCAATGACCGTTCGACCGGAGCGAATATTTTTCAGGGCCAGTCCCATACGACGGGCGCGGGCATACTCCACAAAGGTCATGCCAAATCGCTTCTTGAACTGACGTCTGGCCGTCGATTCGTCGATAGATAATGCCTTGAAATCCTGGCCTTTCCAGCGTTTCTCCGGATGGTTCTCCACGGCTTCCACCAATACGCGTACCACATCAGATACCTGATTGGGATGAGACAACGGGCGGCAGCGCTGGCAAGGACGATACGAAGCAAGTAAAGCCTGCTGAGCCGTCTCATAGAATTCGCAGTTTTCGAACTTTGGCTTCCGCGCGGGGCATGTAGGCCGGCAGAATACACCCGTCGTCTTGACGCCTACATAGAATAAACCTTCGTATTCCGAATCCTTAGCCACAAGAGCCTCATAGTATTGTTCTTTCAGTTCAGCAGAAATCATTGGGCGCACGTCCTTATATCAGTAAAGTTTATCCTTGTTGATATTATAAAAAAACGATGCACAGGGCATCGCCGAAAATCAGGCATGAATATTTTTATTTCATCAATACATTCTTATTATTCGTTCGTCCAGTCCAGTTTACCAGAAAGATCCCAAGGAATATGCATAGCCCGCCCACATAGACGTAATTCCGAATAACTTCGCCCAGTAGCAGCCAGCCGGATAAGACACCGAAGAATGGAGCGAGAAACAGAAAGGCACTTGTCTTACCTGGGTCACCCTTGCTTAACAGGTAATACCATGTAGCGAACTGCACAATCGAACCGAGAATCGCCAGATACAGAATCACCCCTATGGACGTGGTGTTCAGGATGAGTTTTGTTGATTCCATGGTAAAACTGAGCAATAACAGCGTTAGTCCGCCGAATAACATCTGATATGCCGTTAACACCCAGGTGCTGAAGCGTGACCCCATTGTTTGACCAAGAGGGTAGCGCTCGCCCAGGACAAGGCAGACCCCATACCCAGTAACGTTCCTCCGGAGAATTGAAGATGGAATCCAAGCGTGATGAACACCCCCGTTATACCGATGAGCACCCCAAACCACTGGTATACCTTATATCTCAGACCAAGAAATACACTCCCGAGAAGAACTACCAATAGCGGATTTGTAAACGTGAGAATGGATGTCTGTCCTGAAGGAATGGTACGCATGCTCAGGAAAATGCAGGCCATCACGCCTGTCGTCTGGAACAGACCGATGACGAATAACCGGAGCCAGTCAGGCACGGTCACGGGAAGGTTTTTATTTCGCACCCACAGTGCCATTAGTCCTCCAGCCAGCGTAAATCGAATACCGACCAGCAGAATGGGTGAGACATAAGCCAGTCCGATTTTGCCCACAGCAAAGGATGAACCCATAAGCGAAGTGGCGAGTATAACGAGCATCATAAAAGCGAAGCGATTCAACCTTTTTCCTCCCTCATATAGCGTATTTTTTGACCCTTTCAGGGTAACACGCCAACATTTCAGGGTTCATCGAACTGTATTAACGAATTGAATTTATAACTCATTTACATAATATGGAGCTTAATGTGAGACGATATGGTGTAGTAATTACTATAGAAGGTGCTGATTGGAAAGTTCTCTTTGGATGAATGCATCGTGATTGTTACTTTAGATAAATGGAGGGAGTTCCAATGATGAAAAATAATAAAAATAAATCTATACTCTGGGTGTCTGCTCTATGTATTCTGCTGTTGACCAGTGCATGTGGGGCGAAAAACAACAACGAATCCGTACAGGAACACGCCTATCCACAATCAAAGCAGCCCATAGAGGAAGCGGGAAATAGTTCCGTTCCCAATATGGAGGCGAAGAATAACAATAATCAGGCGAATGAAAGTGGGAATGAAGGCAACCCTACCGCCCAATCGGAATCCTCCGCTGATGCGGAAGGACAGGTCATGATCGTCATTGACCAGACGGATAAGCCGTCCGAGGGCAATAGCTTTGATTTTGCGATAAAACAAATTCCTGAGGGCTATGCTTTATCCGAGATGCGCTGGACGTCCAACACGGTAACGATTGTGAATTCCTACAAGGAAGCGATCGAGCATGGCGCGAATGGAAAAGAAGGATTTTATATCAGTGGTGACGGGCAATTCTCCGGATTTATCTATTCGGATGAGATGAAGGGTGAACGCGGCAAAGCGACGTTTGTGTTTACCAATGAAGAGGGGAAAGAAGTGACCTCTGAAAAGGAAATTAAATTAAAATAATCAGGCAGATCATAGTTATGTGCCGTCTTTTCTGTTAATTCAAATGGAAAATGAAACAGACACCCTGTACGTGTGTCTTCATTTCTCCCATAAATGAGAAAAAGCAGCCGTAAAGGCTGCTTTTATTGATGGCGCAAGCTAACACTTTGTTCTATTCGACTGAGTGTGTCCGGTCCTCGTCTCTGTAAAAGATACTGCCGCTTCTACATAAAGTCGAAGAAATAACGCACCACGTGGAACATTACTGGAGAGGTGTACGTCAGGCTGTCGACCCGGCTCAGGTAGCTTTTTTTCAGCGCATCGAACTTATTGTCATCCCCGATTAACAAATCCCGCTTCAGAACAGAAACAGTCAGACTTCCGAAGAACCCAGCCAGAGCGATCAACACACCGATGAAAAGCGCGAAACGTGCATCAAACGGAGTCAGGTAAGGATGAATGAAATAAGAGGCAGCTGTGGTTACAACGAATGCACAGGCGAACCCTTCCCATGTCAAAAAAGGATTGGCCGTGGGCACCACTTTGCGTTTGCCCAGATAGAGTGAGGCCAGATAATGCACCACGTCATTCAGCTGGGTTAACACGACCAGGAACAGGACCAGCTTTGAACCATATTCCGGTGTTGCAAATGGGAAGTAGGCCAGATGACTAAGTCCAAATACCATCAGCATGAGTCCCCATTGCGTCGAGCTGACACTGCGCAGGAAACCGACCGTCCCTTTATTAATCAAGCGTGGCAGGGGCAATACAAGGAAGACATACAGCGGGATAAACACAATAAACATGCCATACCAGCCGATATAGATCCAGTAAAACTGCACCGGAATCGCCAGATACGCCCATAGAAATAACCTGCGGTCTGCTTTGCGGGTGCTGCGGATCATGGAGAAGTACTCTTTCAGCGCGAAAAAGGTGAGTACCATGAGGGAGATCAGGGAGACAATCGGATTGAAGAGGGTGGCGAGACAGAAGATGACAAGCATGCCCCACCAGGTTTTGATTTTGTTGCCAATGCCCGAATAATCCTTGTCCGGCTGAAGCTTCGTAATAATTTTGTACACGATATGTATGACCAATAAAGCAATAAAAATCAGTGTTAAGGTAAAGAGTGAACTGCTCAAGTACAATCACCTGCTTATCCAGAAGTAAGATTCCAATATAGGGTACCTATGTTATTATGAAGGAATAGTGCCAACTTGATAAGGGGAAATTTCGTTATGACAGAACCACGCTCCATCTATATCCTGCTTACGAATACGGGAACATTGTTTACCAAAGTCATTCAAAGTTACACCAGAGCACCATACAACCATGCCTCCATCTCATTTGACCGGGAATTATCCGAGCTATACAGCTTTGGTCGCAAGCATCCGAGCAATCCGCTGAACGGCGGGTTTGTGAAGGAAGATATTCAGACAGGTACATACAGTAAGTATCCAAATACCACATGTGTGATTTATGAGCTTCAGGTGACGGAGCGTGAGGTGGAAAAAATGAAACGGGTGCTGCACATCTTCATTCGCAGCCGCCAGAAATATATGTACAATCTGCTTGGTGTGATTGGCATTACGTTGAAGGAGCCAGTAGAGTTCAGCAACTCCTACTTTTGCTCGCAATTTGTTGCTGAGATTCTGCAACGCTCAGGCATCAAGCTGTGGAACAAGCTACCTGCGCTGGTGACCCCGGATGATTTTCGCCAAAGTGAACAACTGCAGCTGGTATATGAAGGTAAGTTAAAGGAGTATAAGCCGGGAAACGAGGAGCTGGGTAGTAAGGAATAGCAAGGAATAAAACCATGAAACAGCCTGCCGCCACGGATTTCCGGGCAACAGGCTGTTCGGTTTGTGTAACGTTAGATCGATAGTGTGGACGAACGGTCAAAATCAACCTCTTCAAGGAATTCGATCACTTCACCATTCGGACTATGCACAACTGCATTTCGAACTTGAAGCGGGGGTTCACCAAGTGAGATCCAATCGGGTTGAACATAAGGTTTAGCACCATGAGCAAGCGCTCGCTCGTATATCTCTTCCACATTGTCTACGTAAAAGGCGAAATGCAGCAATGCCCCGTGTTTTACTGCTTCGGGAGACTCTGCTGGTTCACCTTCGGCCGCGATTACGGCTCCGGGGTCAAACAGTTCAATGCAGGTCCGTTGATCCGGTGAGATCAGCATGCATGCCTCGGTAATTTGAAAGGCGGGCAGACTCCAGGAGTGACCAACTTTAAACCCTAATACATCCGTATAGAACAAGAGGGTATCCTCATAATTACGTGCTTGAATGGCTACGTGAGCAAGTCCATTTACACTCATGCTCCATCACTCCTTCTTCAGATTGTATTCTAAAGTATAAAGGGAACGGCGCATTGGAACCATGCGATATCAAAGGATATAATGGAGTGAGAGTTGCAATTTATGAGCTCTTTTATCCTAAAAAACTTATTAAATTAGCCTGATTCTCGGGAGGGACTACAAATGGGTTATGTTATAGATGAGATCGACCAGCAGATCATGCGCTTGCTGCAGCACCATGCACGCATGCCAATTGTACAGATTAGCAAAGAGGTGAACATGTCCCAGCCTTCTGTTAAGGAGAGAATCCTCAAACTGGAGGAAAATGGGGTCATATCGGGATATTCAACCATCTATGATCTAGCCAAACTAAATCGTGGGACAACGACTTTTATTTTACTTAAAACAGAGCATTGTGAGGAATTCGTTCACTTCTGTGAACAAGCTGTTGAGGTCACGGATTTATATCGGATTAGCGGTGAGTACAACTATCTGATTAAGGTACAGACGGCAACCATTGAAGAGCTTGCTGAGTTCCAGGACTCTCTTGTGAAGCTAGGGCCATCCAAATCTCATATCAGTATGAAAAATATAATGGAACACCGTGTGCTTCTCTAGGAAGCAGCGAAGCACGTTAGTGTAACGGTGGCAGGATATTCGGTCCTGCCACTATTCATTGTGCATATGAACAATGAATTTCGTCTGTTCATCAATATTTATTTGGCTCGCCAGCAACTATAATGAAAGCGTGTTCAACAAGTGCATGGGGGGCAATGGACAATGGAACCTTTAACAATTAGCTGGATCGGCGCGCTGGCAGGACTTGCAATTGCGATTATACTGATTCTGAGGAAGCTGAATCCGGTCTACTCTTTATTTCTGGGCGCAATTGTAGGCGCTTTAATTGGCGGAGCCAATCTGGAAGAGACCGTAAATATACTGGTGAACGGCACGCAAAGTGTCATGGGTACTGTGCTACGCGTTCTGGCAGCCGGGGTGCTGGCTGGTGTCATGATGGAATCGGGGGCAGCAGAGACAATCGCCCAGGCCATCGTACGAAAATTTGGCGGCAGTAAGGCCATTCTGGCTTTGGCGCTGGCAACGATGATTATTACAGCGGTGGGGGTATTTATTCCCGTGGCCGTCCTGATTGTAGCGCCAATTGCGCTATCTGTCGGTAACAAAATGGGCATATCCAAGCTGGCCCTTTTGCTGGCTTTATCAGGTGGAGGCAAGGCAGGGAATATTATCTCCCCGAATCCCAATACGATCGCTGCGGCGCGGGGGTTCAATCTGGATCTCAGCAATGTCATGCTGGCAGGCGTGATTCCAGCCATCTGCGGATTAATTGTAACCGTTATCGTAGCTTCAATGCTTAGAAACAAAGGTGTAATGGTAACTGATCAGGAAGCAGAGCAGGGTGAAGTGGATACGTCACAGTACCCACCACTGAAAAAAGCGATTGTGGCACCGTTGGTTGCCATCATCCTGCTGATGATTAATCCAATCGGCTCCATAACAGGCATTACAGCATTATCTACATTCAAAGTGGATGCGATGTACATTCTCCCGATTGCGGGTATTATCGGCATGCTGGCGATGGGCCAGGGCAAAAACATTGTGAAATACACGACTTCCGGCTTGAATAAAATGACTGCCACCGTTCTTATTCTGGTAGGTGCCGGAGGCATCGCGGGACTGATCTCTGCATCCGATCTGTCTGGTCAGGTGGTTAGTCTTATTGAAGCTTCCGGGATATCCGGTACCTTCCTGGCCCCGATTGCCGGTATTCTGATGGCGGCAGCGACGGCTTCCACCTCGACAGGAGTTATACTTGCCACCGGTTCATTCGGAGATGCAATTCTGAACATGGGGACCGCTCCGCTCGCAGCGGCGGTTATGGTGCACACAGGTGCGACAGTTATCGATTCCCTGCCACAAGGAAATTACTTCCACGTCTCGGCTGACAGCATGAAGATGACAATCAAGCAGCGGATGGGCGTTATTCCTTATGAAGCGATCGTGGGTGGAACGATGGCGATTGTAGCGACGTTAATCTACGGATTTATCCTTTAATAACACGGATGGGGTGGGAGAAGATGAGAGAGACGACATTTGTACTGGCACCGGATTCATTTAAAGAGAGCATGACAGCGAAAGAAGTATGTGTGGCGATGGAAAAAGGATTGCGTAAAATCTACCCAGCTGCAAACTATGTTTATGTACCGATGGCTGACGGAGGCGAAGGCACTGTGCAGTCACTGGTGGATGCTTCTGGCGGCGTAATTCACCAGAGAGAGGTGAGCGGGCCACTGGGACAGCCTGTACTAGCGCAGTATGGCATTCTGGGCGATGGGTTAACGGCGGCGATTGAGATGGCATCGGCGAGCGGCATTCATCTGGTGACCAAGGAAACCCGGGACCCGCTTCGCACGTCAACCTATGGTACTGGAGAGCTGATTCGGGCGTGTCTGGATCAGGGTATTCGTAAAATCATTATCGGAATCGGTGGCAGTGCGACCAACGATGGGGGTACAGGCATGGCCGAAGCGCTTGGCGCAACGTTTCTGGATGCAAACGGACAGCCACTTGCACGTGGAGGCGGCGTACTTGATCAGTTGGCGCATATCGATGTGACTGGGCTGGATGAACGATTGCAGGATGTGGAGTTCATTGTCGCCTGTGATGTAACCAATCCGTTATGCGGAGAGCATGGCGCCTCACGGGTGTTTGGACCGCAGAAGGGAGCTACACCGGAGATGGTGCAGGTGCTGGATGCGAATCTTTCCCATTATGCAGATGTGGTGAAGCAGCAGCTGCACAAGGATATACGTGATGTGCCGGGTGCTGGTGCGGCAGGTGGTTTGGGCGCAGGGCTTTTGATTTTTACACAGGCTGTGTTGCGCAAAGGCATTGAAATTGTCATTGAATATACTGGATTGCGTGACAAGCTGGTACATGCGGATGTGGTGTTTACGGGCGAAGGCGGCATTGATTTTCAAACGAAATTTGGCAAGACACCTTACGGTGTAGCGCGTGCTGCAAAGGAAGCGGGCAAGCCAGTTATCGCCATTGCAGGTTACGTTGGTGAAGGGATAGATACGTTGTACACTGAAGGTATTGACGCGGTGTTTGGTATTGTGCCGGGGGCGGCTGATCTGGAACAACTTCTGCGCGAAGGCCCAGAGAATGTGGAGCGTACAACCGAGAATATTGCGAGAGTGCTGAAATTGGGTCTGATTTCTTAACATTCTGTGGTTCGGTTAGTGGGGTTCGAAGAGTATAAAGAGACTATGAAGAGACTGAACGTAGGGACGTCCACAATGGACAGGGCATTCCGGTTCAGTCTTTTTTGTTGTGGGATCTACTGATAAGACGCGAGTAGTCCGTGCGTAAGTTCAATAAGCTCCAGCCAATTGCGAGGGTCTTTGCCTGTAAGGGTTTGGATCCGTTTGAGTCGATATTGCAGTGTATTGCGATGGATGTTGAGATCCTCTGCAGTCGTTGACATGCTGCCATTGTGATGAATGAAACTGCGAAGCGTGTCCAGCAGATCGGCTGTGTCCTCCAGCTTACTGACGACGTTGTTATGGCGAGCTAGGTTGGCCGTGCTTAAGCGCACCAGAAACTGTACATCATCATAACGGATCAATGGTGCCGCAGGTCGAAGTGCGAGCAAGATGTTCATCGCAGATCTCGCCTGTTCATAACAGGTGGCAATACTGGCGTCCCGTCTGCTAACAGAGATGAGGGCTTGAGGTTGTTCCTGATGTACAAGCTGGATTATCGAATCAACGTCCGATTCGTTCTGGATCAGAATAATCTGAGTAAGATCGTCTTCCTCGATGAAGAAAGAGGGAAGCTGTAGTAAGGCCCGGCTTGTCTCCGTGCCAAACTCAGGGGCTTCATGGGGAAAGCGAATGTATAGAAGAACCGTCGGCAGCTGCAGATCGATATGGTACTGTGCTGCTTCCCGCCTGATCTTCTGCGAATAGGAACCGGAGTGGGCAAGCAGCCGTTCCAGAAAGGCTTTTTTCCGAGAAGCTTCATGGGCCAGACTTTCCAATTGATTACGCTGTTCGATCAGGAGAGATACGGTTGTACGTACAATGTTGCAGAACGGACGGACTTCATCAGGATGGCCGGAAATGCCGATGACACCGACATGCTGATGATTGATCCGAATCGGTTCGTTGGTGCCCATTTTCTCCAGTCTGCCATCCTGCCAGACTTCGACCCGGTCTCCGGTGGTCAGGGCACGGACAGCTCCCTGGTGAATCGTGCCTACGCGTTCCTTCTGTCCGCTTCCAATGATAATGCCCTGCTCATTCATGATGTTGATGTTGTAGGGGATGTCCTGCATCATTTTATCGACAATATCCTGTGCCTGTTTTTCCGAAAGCTGCAACATTACATATCCCCCTCTCCCGTTGTGCCAACAAGGTGCAAGTGTTTTTGTCTCTAGTATGCCTGTTCAGCCTTGTTTATCCATTGTGCATCTGAACGAAAGTATAGCTGACGTGCTTGTTTTAAACAAGTTTGTTTACTAAAAGGTAAAAGGCTAAAAGGGCTACCGTGTTGTTTTTATTCAGCTTTTGCCTCGTTATGGGGGTCCCCGGCTAATTTCTCCGCATTAATCCTCTGCTGACTTCCGTTCAAGTATTCCAGATGCGCCTTGCCCCAGCCGCACATGCCATCCAGCAGCGTACCAATCGTCTGCCCGTGTTCGGACAGGCTGTACTCGACCTTCGGCGGAACATCGCCATAGAGAGTGCGCACAATAATCTGATCCTGTTCCAGCTCGCGAAGCTGTTTCGTTAACGTGCCCTGTGCTACATCGGGAATCATGCGTCTTAGTTCACCAAATCGCTTCGTGCCTTCCTTCAATAAAATAAACAGGATGAGCGGTTTCCATTTTCCATTAATGGCTTCCAATGTAACCAGTACACCTTGTAACCGTGGCTCCTGTAAATCCATAGTATTCACCTCGATTTAAACAACTATATGTAACTCCATCATACCTGATTTTTTCGCTTTCCGCTTGTTATGTCTGTGTGAATTGGGCAAGGATAACCATATTATCGGGTTCCAATAGTACGAATTTTCGTACCTGGTACGATCCAATTGCGTACTGTTCAGCGATGTTGATTTCAATAATAATGAACAAAACGCTGGTACAACGAAAGTTCTGGCGATACGAGGGGAAGATGCAGAATGAGTCAATTTACATTGGAGAATAAACGTGTCGTGATTATAGGAGGAAGCTCTGGGATTGGGTTGGCAACGGCAATTCAGGCTGTTGAGGCAGGTGCACATGTGGTTATTGCAGGTAGATCGGAGACCAGGCTGGAGGAAGCGAGGGAACAGATTGTACATGTCGCAGGCAAAGCCAAGACTGGAGGGGTGTCCATCGAAGCTTATGTGTTGGACAATCAGGATGAACGGCAAATCGAGCAATTTTTCAATCAGGTTGGCGAATTCGATCATCTGTTCACCCCTGGAGCTGCATACACCCGTGGTCCGTTAACTTCAGATCGGGAGACGGCAGAAAGCTGCTTCAAGGGCAAGTTCTGGCCTCAGTATTTTGCTGCCAAATACGCAGCTCCGTATCTATCCGCTTCGGGTTCGATTACGTTAATGTCGGGCGGATTCAGCCAACGTCCGCTGGATGGCGGTGCTTCTTACGCTGCGTGTAATGGAGCAATTGAAAGTCTGGGCAAAGCACTTGCAGTGGAGCTCGCACCTGTTCGCGCGAATGTCGTTTCCCCCGGAACCATCTGGCGTGAGGGACAGGAGGGTACGCCTCGCGGCGAACATTTCAAAGACTATGAGAAGCTGTCTGTGCTCAAGCGTGTGGGCTACAATGAGGAGATTGCACATACGGTTACGTATCTCATGACGAATACATTTACGACAGGGAGCACATTGTTTGTAGATGGCGGATACACGATGATTTGATGCGTCTACCTGTGGGTTGTGGAAGGAGCGGTGAAAGAGTACAGAGAACGTGACAGATATCTTAAATTTTGTGAAATGTAGGACTCTATAATTACTCGCAGAAGTTAAAATGATGAATAATGACGAAAAATATTTGAGATCCGGCCTGTTTTTCACCTACAGGCCGGATTTTTTTCCGTTTATTGGAGCGGATGTTCAGAATCCGTTCAGAGTTGTGTACTACAGTAGACCTATATAGGTGGGCAATTAGACTTGTTGCCTTTAAAAAACTAGGACAGGGAGGACAACGTTTTATGTATTACAGAAAGCTTATAAGTTGTTTATTAGTTGCGGTTTTGATATTACAGGTAGTTAGTGTGGGAGGGGTTGCAAGTGCTGACACACTTACTCCGTTGGAGCAGCTTAATGAAATAAGGAATTCATATGAGGATATTGAAGAAGCAATTTCAAGTGTTCAAAGTATCCTGACAAGCGGCAGTTTAATCGATACCACCGATATAACCACTACTTATAACCTGCTGAATCAAGAGCAAAAGAATGAATTGGCGCGAGGGATGATCCTTTTGCTGCCACGTGAGATAGAGTATGAGAATCAAAGCCAGGTTGAGTCCGTATTTGCTCTGCTATATAACTTGGTAAAGCTGCCTAGAACAACGAATCCAGATACTGTACAGTTTATTTTGGACGAAACATTTGGTTTGTATAGTCATGCTGGTGGTTTTCTTCCTTCCGACCAAGCAGGACCCATGGTTGAGGCGAGTGCTACTTACAGCACGTTGAGAGGCGCCGATAAGGTGATGTATACAAATATCGTGATGTTTGAACCTGCTTTAGGAAAATATGAGACGCCAATCTATTATAATGGACAGATTAAATTAGTGATGGAATTGTTGTCCGAGTACCTTCCAATCAATGTTCCGAATAATATTTCGGACATGGAAGATACACTAGATAGCATGTTTGGGCACTATTTTATGACTATGATGTTCGGCATGGATCCGGATGTTACCGTTCAGCCTTTTCCAGTCAATTTAGATAAGATGTCTACCATAGAGAATAATGATCAGAAAAGGGCGGATCTTGCACAGTGGATGATTGAACACAGACCATTTGAAGGTTACGACGACGTGACACAGGTGCAAGCTGCATTTGATGCATTCTTCGCCCCCAGTGGTGATTCTTTGTTAAACCAATACAACGAACTCAAAAAGAATGCAGACCGGGGTAACAGCGAGGACTTTATCCAAGAAGCCATCTTGTTGCTGGGTAATGAGCAACTCATAGCCCAGCCTGATTTTAATTCTTTGCCTGTAGTAGATCAGGAGGCCGTTGCAAAATACTTATTAGATATTGACCCACCGACAAGTGATGGATACGAAAACAAGGGGCAAGTTGAGTTTTTGGTGCAGGTGGCTCTAAGAGCACTTGAAGTGACCCGCCAAATTGGGGGACAAGGCTCCATAACTGCACTTGATGAAATGTATGCGAAACAAGCAGAACGAGTAAATTATTTCGATAATCCGAGTGCAGAGGAAAAATTCTATCAACTCATTAATGCATATCTCACTTCTTCCGAGATTGATAAACGAACGACTGCTTATCTGTACGAACTTAGACTAAAAAAAACACCGACCATTTCTCGTGTTTTGAAATATACAGACACAGCTGTAGAAAAAACGCCATTAATTAATCGTGCAAACACGACTGAGGAAATGTTGAAATCGTTGGAGAAGTACCGTGACATTGAGAAGGAGAGTATCTCATACAACACTGCGAATCCTGAAAACCCGATGATGAGCTTTCCTCTAGATATCAGCAAAATGGATAACCTGACAACCGAAGAGCAGGAGCAATTGGCTAGCCATATGCTTAGTGAAAGACCAGTTAATGGATATGAAAGTTTTGAAGCCATTCAGACCGTTTTTAATCAATTTTTCCCTAACAATGAAAGTGATGCGTTGGCTGCCGTAAATGCTGCAAGAGTTAACAAAAATATAGATGCTATGCGTCTGGCTATGGAGAATCCTGATTTGGGTATTAATTTACCAAATGAGTACGGTTCCTTATCTAAGCAGGTCAAAGACTATGTGGCAGAGTTCTTGTACGATAATATCAAGAAAGATTATGAAAATAAGGAACAAGTTCAATATATGATCGAACTTGCTGTGCAGGCTCAGTTGATCTGGGAGCAAAGAGAACTAGGTGTACTTCAAGGTAAGCTGGATCTTTTTGCACAGAAACTGTCTGAAGGACGCAATTATTTTAATGACCCCGAGACAGATATGCTTCGTCAAGTTGGGTTGCATCATCTGGAACTAAGCAAGGTGAATAAGCCTATATTTGCTTTTAAGTATCTGCATTTGTTGGGAGTGGAACGAGTTTCGAAACAGGCCCAAGTAGAGATTGCTGATCCGCGCTTTGTCCTTGGACTCCTATCCATACCATTCGAACCTATCGAGAATGCCACGACTATAGACCAAATGAATCAATGGCTTGAGACAACCATGAATGAACAGTTTAACGGACACAATTTCTTTGACCAATACAAATTCAATCTTTCAGGTGCCCTTGATTTGTCCAAAAGAGCTGAACTCAGCCCGGAAGGCAAAAAAGAACTGGCCGAATGGGTGCTTAATGAACAAGACAGCTACGATGATGTTGGGAATCTACAATATGTAATCAACCGATTCTTTACGGCCCCTAATGTAACGGGAAATGATATCAACAACACCATAACTGGCTTGGATGACACAATGGAGATCTCTTTTAACGGAAAACTGAACTGGATTGATGTTGCCTCTATTCAGAAATTTGATTTTAGCGGTGACAAAACGGTATGGGTTCGTTACAAAGCGATTAGTGATGAACTGCCAGGGCGCGCGGTGAAGATTGTCTTCACGGCAAATGGAGATAGCAATAACGGAAATGGTTCAACACCTAACCCGGGTGGAAGCACAGGTGGAGGATCGTCAGTGACTACACCTGTAACGACTACGCCGACGACCAAGCAGGAACAAATTGTCGTGGACGTGAACGGAGCGAATGGCACCAACCTGACCAAAACACCAATCACACGTACAACCGAGGCCGACGGTACGATCAAGGACCTCGTGAAAATGTCTGAGGCGATTGCCAAGGAATCGGTGGAAAAAGCGAAGCAATTAAACATGAACACAGCACGCATTGTCATCCCTGACGCCAAGGATACTGTGTCTGAGACACGCATTGAACTGCCAAAAGTAGCGGTGAAACAGCTGAATGATGGTGGGCTTAACCTTGAGATTTCCACAGAGAACGTCATTATCTCGGTTCCAACGAAGTCAATTGCCGGATTTGACCAGGATTTGTACTTCCGTTTAGTTCCTTTGAAAAAGGAATCCGAGCGCAAGGAAGTAGAAGAACGTGCGAAGAAAGAGCAGTTGATCCAACAGATTGCTCCAAATACCAACGTAAAAGTACTGGCTCGTCCAGTTGAAATCGAAACGAATATGCAAAGCCATGAAGTAACACTGACATTGCCGCTGCGCGACAGTCTTCCAACTGACCCTGCTGCTCGCCAGCAAGCTTTGGATAACCTGGCTGTGTACATTGAACACAGTGACGGTACGAAAGAGTTGATTCAAGGCAAACTGGTGAATCTCAGCGATTCCAATGAAGGTATTGAATTTACAGTTAACAAATTCAGCACGTTCACGCTCGTTGTGGTGGATGGACTGAAAGCTTCCCAAGGCTCGCACAACCCGTATATCAACGGATTTGGTGCTGATTTCCGCCCGGATGCATTCGTAACCCGTGCACAAATGGCAGCGATGCTGGCTCGTAATTTGTCTGATGAAGCGGGAACCGCATCTGCGAACGTTGTAAACTACGACGATGTATCTGCAACTCATTGGGCAGCAAGCGATATTGAAAAAGCGCAATCCGCTGGCATCATGAACGGTATGAACGCTACTCAATTTGTGCCAGAGGGTTCAATTACCCGTGCACAAATGGCGATCATTGCGTACCGCTGGATACAGCAACAAAGCGCAGACGCATCAAGCAGCACAACACAAGCAACAGATGGTGCTGGATTTACAGATGTGTCCGCCGACCTTTGGGCTTCCGATGCGATTGCTTACGTACAATCGGCTGGCCTGATGACCGGATATAACGATGGTACATTTAAACCGGACAGTAAACTGACCCGCGCTGAAGCTGTGAAAGTACTAAATGTATTGTTCAAACGGACGCCGGCAACAGGCGTAACTACGCCATCTTTTACAGACGTACCTGCAACACACTGGGCTTATGCAGACATTGAGGCTGCGGCACAGAAATAAGATAACCATATCTATAACAACAAAGGGGAGCCCCAACCATGAAAACATGGCGGGCTCCCCTTTTAATTATTTAAAGCCAGAACAAGTCCTGCATCCATCGTTGCTCACTGAGCTGGCTTTTTTAGTTAAACGAACGGAGTGAATGCTATTCATAATAAAGCATATGATTCCTTAGCGAGCTGAACATAAGAATATAAGTTTAAAGTGAAAATCCCACTACAGCCCCCGCAAACGCTACGTTAATCACTTTCATGTGGGGCGTCTTTGTAAAAGACACCATCCCGAAGCTGGTCTACAAATCCCTGCAACCACTCATAATACTGCTCGGCATGCTGTAGTTTATGCAGATCCCGCAAAGCGTCTTCCCGTTCCTCCGGCGGAGTTGTTCTGGCGAGAATAATCTCCGATAACTGCGGAATGACCTCCCGGAGGCTTTCCTGCATCACATCGATTTCCCGTTGAAGCTTGGCCCCGAAGAAGTTCTGAAACGTACGGAAAAAGTTGGTTTCGGCCAGATACTGATCCTGACGTTCCCGCTTTTCCTCCAATTTATAGATCATCTGAGATTCGGTAAGCGAACGTACAGCATAACTCATATTACTTTTGCTCATGTTCATGGACGTTTTCATCTCTTCCAGCGTCATTGGACGATCCTCAAAATACATAATGCCATACAGTTGACCAAATGAATGATTGACTCCATACAGATCCATGGTATTGGCAATGGCGTCAATGACTTTCTCCCTCAGCTCGGGCCGATAGGACAACGACGAATGGTTCTCGTCCTCGGCAGCTTCTTTTCCCACAATCTCACCTCTAGTATATGGATGGGACTCCCTGTTTCCTTTTCATATTTTACATGACCTCGCGTTATTTTAACATAACCCGGAATTACATTTTTCAAATGTATTATACAATCATTTTTGTACAGAAGAGATTAAAGGGTGTTTGAAGGCATGATTTTTAGAGAAATTAAATAAAATTTGGACGATTAGGAGTGTGCAAATTGCGTGTGAAACTATGGAGGGAGACAGAAGCGGTTCTCTTCACCCTTCCTGCCCTTATCCCATTACTCATTTTCTGGCTGGGGCCTCTGGGATACATTGTATATCTGAGTTTTACGGATTGGGACTTCATGAGTCCTGACAAATTATTCGTCGGTTTGGATAACTACAGTTATCTGCTAACCAATTCTGAATTTTACCGTTCATTAAAAGTTACGCTGTTGTTCGGTCTTGGAAGTGTAGTGCCTACGATTGTGGGTGGATTGGCGCTGGCCATGCTCATGAACAGCAAGATTAAGTCCTCTGGTCTGTTCCGGACGCTGCTATTCTCCCCTTGGGTGACCCCGACTGTCGCAGTCTCCATTGCGTGGTCATGGATTTTCGAACCTGAAGTGGGGCTGGCCAACCTGTTGCTTGGCTGGGTCGGCATATCCCCGATCGGCTGGCTGAAAGATCAGAACTGGGCATTGGTAGCTGTTCTCATCGTTACGCTGTGGAAATCAATTGGCTGGTCCATGGTATTCTACCTGGTCGCATTGCGTAATCTGCCATCCGATTTGCTTGAAGCGGCATCGATTGATGGGGCAGGCAGTTGGGACAAGTTCCGAAGTATTACACTGCCGTTGATTTCACCCACCACGTTCTTCCTGTCCATCATCATGACGATCCAGTCGCTTCAGGCTTACGACCAGATCAACGTGATGACGCAAGGGGGACCGGCGGGATCAACAAGGACCTTGCTTTATATGTATTATCAATCTGCATTTGAGTCCTTCAATGTGGGCGAGGCTTCTTCCATCGCCGTCGTTATTATTCTGATCTGCGTTCTGCTGTCAGGAGTATCCTTCCTGCTCGGCCGACGCCTGGTGCATTACTGATGAACATGACTACTTTAACCAAACAAACAAGAAAAGATAATAGTCGTGAGGAAGTGCAGAAATGGAAGGTCTCTCGTACAGGAAAAGGATTTGCTATCGCAATCCGCTATCTGCTTCTTGCTCTGGTTAGTCTGACGATGGCATTTCCGTTCTACTGGATGGTCATTAGCGGTTTCAAGACGAATGACGAGATCTGGCAGTTCCCGCCAACTTTCTGGCCCGAAACGTTCCGCTGGAACAATTACGTGGATGCGTGGCAGTCTGCTCCATTTGCCCGTTACATTCTGAACAGTACAGGGGTAGCGGCAGCGATCTGTCTGATCCAGGTCATTAACTCCAGCATGATGGCCTACGCACTCACCCATATGCGTTTTCGTATAAAAGGGGTACTCACTGGATTGATTCTGGTGGGTTACATGATTCCGAGTACCGCCGTTTATCTTCCCAGTTATTTGGTGCTCAGTGAACTTAAATTACTGGATTCCTATACCGGACTGATTGTGTCCAACTGTGTCAGTGTGTTCTCCATCTTCCTGATCCGTCAGGCGTTCATGCAGGTATCCCACGAATTGGTGGAAGCCGGACAGTTGGATGGAGCGTCGCACTTCCGCATTCTGTGGACCATTATGACGCCGCTGGTTCGCTCGTCGTTTGCCGTGATGGTGTTGATTACGTTCATTGACCAGTACAACAACTATTTCTGGCCGATGCTCATTACCAAAGACCCGAATCTGCAACTGGTATCCGCAGGTCTGCGCAGCTTTTTCGTGGAGGGTGGAGCCTACGGTCTGGCATGGCCGCAGATCATGGCTGCCAGTGCCTTTACCATCGCACCGCTGCTTATCCTTTTCCTGTTTACCCAGAAAACGATTATGCAGAGTGTGAATATTACTGCCGGCGTTAACAAGAACTGATTTTCACAACATACTTTATATAGGAGGAATCAAAATGAAATTGGGTCAAGCGAGTATGAAATGGCGGAACAAATTAAAGCTCAGGTGGAGAGGGGGCATGTCGCTGGTACTGGCTGCGAGTTTTGCCATGATCACCGCATGTGGTTCCTCAGCCGATAGCGGCACAGGCACGGGTTCAGATGCAGCTGCTGCGAATGGGGCTGATTCTGCATCAAGTAGTCCGGTCGAGATTGAGTTCTGGTATGGTCTGGGTGGTAACCTGGGAGATAACATGAAGAAGACGATTGACGCCTTCAATGCATCCCAGAGCGAAGTTGTTGTGAAAGGGATTGTACAAGCAGATTACACGGAGACGGAACAAAAACTGCAGGCAGCCATTGCCTCGAAAAAAGTACCCGCCGCTGTACTAAGCTCCAATATCGACTGGGCGCGCAAAGGCTACTATGCATCCCTGGATGAGCTAATCGCTGCTGATCAGAGCTTTAACAAGGAAGATTACGTGCAGACCTTCCTGGAGCAGGGGAAAGTAGACGGCAAGCAATATTTCTTACCGATGTACGGAACAACTCAGATCATGTATTACCGTATGGATGCGCTGAAAGAGAATAATATCGATCCTGCCACTCTGACCACGTGGGAAGCACTTGCTGAAGCGGCAGCGAAGATGAGCAAGCAGGAGAATGGCAAGACAACCTTCTATGGCTGGGAGCCGATGTGGGGTAGCGATAACATGATCGACGCCGTGCTGGGTAAAGGCGGGAAGATTCTGAGTGATGACGGCAAGACCGTAACGATTGATTCACCGGAATGGGTAGAGACGTGGGAGCTGTTCCGCAAGTGGATTAATGAGGACAAGACCATGGGTATTCATTTTGGCGGCCAAGGCTGGGAGTACTGGTACAAAACCATTGATGATGTCATGAAAAATAAAGCAGCCGGATACACCGGTTCCAGCGGGGACCAGGGAGATCTCGATTTCAGCATCGTTGCAGCCGTGGAACAGCCAGGCTGGGAAGGTGTAGGCCAAGGCAAACCTGTAGCGAGTGCGATCATGGCAGGTATCCCGGCCGAAGCAAGTCCAGAACAGCAACAAGCAGCTTATAAATGGCTGACGTATTTCTCGGAAACAGCGAATACAGCAGCTTGGTCCATGAACACAGGTTACATTGCAGTTCGTCAATCTGCTCAAGAAGATCCTGCTTTCAAAACGTTCAGTGAAGAGAACCCGCAAATCAAGGTTCCACTGCAGCAGGCTTCCCATGCTTCGGCTCCGTTCCAGGACCCGACTGGAGGCAAAATCAATGATGCGCTGAAGGATGCAGCAGATCAGGTACAGATTAATAACATTCCAGCGGCACAAGCGCTGAAAGAAGCCAAAGAAAAGGCTCAAAAAGAATTGGATCGCGTGAAATAACAAGGGAAACAAGCTTAACTTGGAGGAGCGGTGCAGTCATGTGCCGCTTTTCTGACTTAGTAATTCAGCAGACAAGGAGCGTAACCAATGCCCGAATTAACGCTGGGGAGCCTTTCTACCCCAATTGAGGCTATTTTATTTGACAAGGATGGGACATTGCTTGATTTTACAACTATGTGGGGCTTCTGGACAGATCGTGTGATGGAGAACTTCCGAGAAGAGCTTGCTGCCCGTGGCCTTCAGTTCAATGCAGCAGAGATTCCTCATATATGGGGAACATTCCATGATGAGCAGGGACGAATGAACGGTTATGATGTGCGAGGACCCCTTGCCATGGGAACGATGGAGGAAGTCTACGCCGTATTAACTTGGCATGGCTATCGTGCAGGATTGAGCTGGGCGGAAGCGAAAATTATTGTGAGGGAATGTTTGCTACTGGCAGAATACGCGATGAATAAGGAACGCCCTGCTCAGCCCCTCCCAGGCGTCCTTGCATTTCTTGAACAGTGTCGCAACAAGGGGGTGAAAATGGGCGTCGTCACAGCGGATGAGACAGAAAATGCCCTAAGTCATTTGAAGTGGATGGGTATTGAATCCTTTTTCTCCGTAGTTGTAGGAACGGATCAGGTTGGACGGGGAAAGCCGTTTCCTGACATGTTGTTGCTGGCGTGTGAGCGTCTGGGTGTATCTACTGCAAGAGCTGTCGTGATCGGCGATACGGATGGTGATATGGAGATGGCTCGTGCTGCGGGAGCTGCCTGGAAGATTGCTGTCGGTGAACCTGCTCATATCAAGCTCGCGGATCTTACGGTTCGTTCGTTTGATGAATTGCTGGAAGTCGAGGTAAACCGATGACGAGTCATTCGTATACGGGATGGATACTGCTTGCCCTAGCGATTGGATTGGAGCTGAGCGGTACGATTCTGATGAGGGTCTCGGATGGTTTTACCCGCTTATGGCCTTCCATTCTTATGTTTGCCTGTTATGGAGCGAGCTTTACCCTGTTGAATTTTGCTGTGAAGTATATGCCGCTGGGTGTTGCTTATGCCATCTGGTCGGGCATAGGCATTACATTGATTGGGATCGTGGGACATTACTTTCTGGGAGAACGTCTGAAGGCGATGTCGATCGTCTGGATGGGCTTTATTCTGATTGGCATTATTGGACTGAAATGGAGTGATTCCTGATGGATAATGAAAATAAATACGAACAACCGATAATCAGCTTCCAGGTCATCACAGATACTCATGTGAGAGAGCAGGCTGATCATATCCATAACCGTCATCTGGAGAAAGCGCTGGAAGACATCGCAACGTATGGCCATGGCAGCAGCGGAATTATGCATGTGGGCGATGTTACCGATCGTGGAATGCCGCAAGAATACCAGGAGTTGCAGCGTATATTGGAGGCTCACGGCGATTCACTGCCTCAAATACGTTACACCGTAGGCAATCATGATATTGGAGCCATTCTATGGGGAGATCCGCCGTTGAATTTGACCACAATGACCCAGCATGAGGTGGGTAAGGTGCTGGGGCATTCAGGGGATATGGGCCAAATAGAGGCTCATGATATTGAGAAACCGCAGCAATCTATTTCAATTGAGGAGTTATGGCAGAAGCGGTTGAACGATTTTACGGCAATCACAGGTATGAACGGATCGTACCACGACCACTGGATCGACGGATATCATTATATCTTCCTGGGTACGGAGCAGCCTCATCCGAAAGATTGTGATATGTCTGTCGAACAGATGCAATGGCTGGAAACCAAACTGTCGGAACAAGCGTTGCCTGAGCAGCCGATTTTTGTCTTCCTCCATCAACCACTAATGGATACAGTCGCCGGTTCCATGAAGGAACAGGGTTGGTATGGCGTGAATCAGGACGCAGCATTAAAGGCTGTTCTAAGTCGTTATCCGCAGGTCATCCTCTTCTCTGGGCACACCCATTGGCAAATAGAGGCCCAGCGCACCATGTACGAAGGTGGCGGGCAGATGGCAACGATGTTTAATGCTTCCTCTGTAGCTTATCTCTGGACGGATGAGGAGGAGCATCTTGAGGGAAGTGAGAGTTTGCATGTGGATGTATACCGTGATCGGGTTGTCGTTAAGGGGCGTGATCATGTTACGGGGAGCTGGATTGAAGGCGCGGAATATACAATTCATTATCCGGTAAAAGTAAATGGGGGTAATTGACCCATACATCGGGTAAGTTGATGAAATATGCAGGGCAGCAATAGAAGACTTCGCTCGTTAGTTGTAGCGGAGTCTTTATTATTTCTGTAAAAGTTCCACGTGAAACGTAGTTTTGGCGGTTGAATCTGGACAAACTTGTAAATGGGTCTCACGGAGATCTATACTCAAATAAGTGGAAACGCGCCTGCCAGTACGTACGAAAGGGCGTTGAAGCAATACAAGATTATTCTTCGTGTACGTTATTTATTTAATAAACCTTGAGACAGAATTTCGTCAGCCCAAAGTTACACCCGGATCTGAGCAACACCAGTCGTAAGCTGGAACTATCGATCAGTAGAGAGGATGTATATGCGCATGAGGGAACTTCAAGTGAACACAAGATATGGCACGGTTCAAGGAGAGCTTCTGCATGGAGCGATTGTATGGAAAGGCATTCCTTATGCTAAACCACCCGTAGGTGAATTACGCTTTCAGGCTCCGGTTCCACCCGAGATTTGGGACGGAGTCAGAGATGCGAAGCAATTCGGCCCTGAAAATATACAGCCAAGAAATCCTCAAACCGAGGCCATATCCGGACAGCCTCCAGTGGAATCGGAAGATAGTCTTTACCTGAATATCTGGGCACCTGAAAAAGAAAGCCATGATCCACTTCCCGTGATGGTATGGATTCATGGCGGATCATTCGTTTCAGGCGCTGGCAGCCAGCCGATGTACGATGGAACACAACTCGTCCTCCGGGGAGACGTTATCGTCGTGACAATCAACTACCGCCTGGGGCCGCTAGGGTTTCTGCATCTGGCTCCGCTTGGAGAAGGTTTTGCATCCAATGTGGGTTTACTGGATCAGATTGCTGCGCTGCAATGGGTACAGGACAACATTGAAGCTTTTGGCGGTGATTCGCATAACGTCACTGTATTCGGAGAATCCGCGGGCAGCATGAGTATTGCCGCTTTGATGGCGATGCCAGCAGCCAAAGGATTGTTCCATCGCGCCATTATGCAAAGTGGAGCTTCACAAGTCGTGCCAGCAGAGCAGGCTTCTGCCATTCGTGAGGGCATGCTGAAGGTACTGGGTGTAACACCAGATGACCTGCATAAACTCAAAACCATTCCAGTGGAGCAAATCATCGCTGCTGGCGAGACGGTCAAACAACAAAGTGGTGTAGGTATGGCCCTGTTGTTCCAGCCCGTACTGGATGGAGTTACAATTCCGAAGGCGCCTCTCCAGGCGGTAGAAGAAGGCGCGGCACAGGATATCCCTGTACTGATCGGAACCACTTTGCATGAAGGATCGTTGTTCATTCAGCCTCAGGTACCTTACTCCGAAGAAATCAACATGGTGAAGGCTGTTGATTTCATGACACCTGATCTGGAGAATCGGGCAGCGATTGCGGACAGTTATCCGAAGACTGCAGATGGTCAAGCCCAAGTGATGACAGATCTTTTCTTCTGGCGCTCGGCTGTGCAATATGCGGCTGCTCAGCAGAAGCATGCACCTGTATGGATGTATCGATTTGATTGGGTGATGCCGGAGCATCCACTGCTGCAAAAATCAATCCATAGCATCGATATCTTCTTTGCTTTTAATACGTTACCTGTATTGAAGTTTATGAATGCCGAACCGGATGCTGCCGCGGTAAAACTTGCGGGTAAAGTGCAGGATGCATGGATTTCGTTTGCCAAGCAGGGCAAGCCTGAGACAGCGGGAGTAAATTGGCCTGCCTACGAAGATGATCGTGCTACGCTGATTTTCAATCATGAATTGGAGTTGGTCCATGATCCGGAAGCTTCCAAACGTGAGCTGCTGGGGCTATAGTTCGACAACCTCTGAACTTCATCTCAACATAGCTAAAAGGTGTGCCTCGTCATTAGTTGACGAGGCACACCTTTTTTTACGATGGATCAAACTTGCCGACTGTAATGGCAAACGCTACGGTACTATTTTTCACCTGAACCTATGTGCTGTGAGTGGAATGAGTCCAGCATTTACTTTCGGGATGCTCTTGTCTTGGACACATCATCACAGTAAAAAGCTCGCTTGCCTCGGGAGAACAGCACCAGCATGACATGAATGAACAACACCAAGAAAATAAGCATATGCAGACCAAAAATTCCGACAGAGATCCACACCTTATAAGGTTCGAGCATCGCATTTTCGTTCAGAAAGGCATAATCGGTTATGAATTGAGCTATGGTGACCAAGATCCAAGGGGCATAAAGTGCCAGCAACCTTTTGAACAGTGATGCGCTTGAAGGGTCGCCAGTTTCCCGGTTAACATATCTGAACCGCATTATGGCGGACCCTGGAGTCTTACCATCTCGTAATGATGGAATAAAGAAAAATACAAACAGCATGGCGATCACCGTATTTAGCGTACTGACGATCACATTTGTATTACTCCAATTGAAAATGGACATCAGATTGGAAAGGAATACAACAACTACACCGTCAATGATAAGCGCGAGCAATTGAGGCACAGGATAGACCTTGTTTTGTTCCAGAATCTGCTCGCTCTTCGCCTGAATACTTGCACGAGACGGGAATAAGGCAAGCAAGATGGGAGCTGCGAAAAATCCAAGTACCGTTCCTGATGTATTCAGCAGGAGATCATCCACGTCAAATAACCGATAAGGGCAATCATAATAACCGTAGAAGCCGGTGATCTGGGTAATCTCAAAGAAGAGGGACAAGCCGAATCCGCTTAACAAAGCCTGTTTCCAGTACGATCTCTTTTGCCGAAAATAACGGATATACACGCCAAGTGGCATGAGAAGCATTACGTTGAACAGAACTTGCAGAAAAGCTCTGCCCTGAATCATTCCGATATAGCTGGCGGGTTGAGACCAGACGAGTGGTGTTTCTTTCATAATATCTTTTACAAAGGTGAACGGAACAAGGTTGTAATATACGGTATCCGCTGCTTGCTGTGCACATGTATTACGAGTGGTCGGGAAAGGAAGAATAACCAGACAATACGCAGCCAGTAGGTAGAAAATAAATGAAAAGCTGACGCCAAATCTTGACCAGCTGAAAAATCCATCTTTCCGATATCCGTAGATCAACCAAGGAACCAGCAGGAACATGGCGATAAGGACAAAAATAAAAAAAGCCGTTTGAACAGGAAAAACATAGGGTGACATGAGCAGAAACTCCTTTTATAGGATATATATCAGCATTTCGTGTAAGACACGACTTTTAAGAATAGTATTTCGTTGTGATGCTCCACCATTTTTCTTCTATAGCTTCAGTATAAGGAACCTTCCTTAAATCAGGGGGCGGGGCAATCTTAAATTTAGTTTAAAATCAATTAACCACCGTGGCCTAATGTGGAACAATGGACTGCATTCCCGTATACTTGCGAGGAAGCCACAAAATGAATGGAGAGTTTAATACATATGTCTAATTTGCCTAATTGCCCCAAATGTAATTCCGAATACACTTACGAGGACGGGAATTTGTTGGTGTGTCCAGAGTGTGCGCACGAATGGGCGCTAGCGTCAGAAGAAGAGAATGCGGAAGAAACTAAAGTAGTACGCGATTCCAACGGTAATGTCCTGAATGATGGCGATACTGTTACGGTCATTAAGGATTTGAAGGTGAAAGGCAGCTCACTGGTAGTTAAGCAGGGCACCAAAGTCAAAAACATTCGACTGATTGACGGTGATCATGACATCGACTGCAAAATCGACAGCCTAGGCGCGATGAAGCTGAAGTCCGAGTTTGTGAAAAAAATCTAGCAAATCCCCTTAGGCAACACTGGATTGCCATGTTATTGGCCTTGTCTTAAACCATAAAGAACGTTCATTTCTGCAACGCTGTGGAAGTGAAGGTTCTTTTTTGTTGTGTGGAGAAAGAAGCAAGATGAATAAAGTAGTATTATAATGTTATAATTAAGTGATTATAATGATATCGGAGGGAAGTTATGCAGATCAAACCATCAACTACAATACGCAAGGACTATAACGGGTTCTCTAAATATTGTCATGAGCTGGATGAGCCCGTGATACTTACCCGCAATGGAGAAGCTGATTTAGTCGTGATGAGCCATGAAGCGTACCGGAGAATGGAAGCCAGAAACGCCTTGCAATCCAAACTACTCGTCGCTGAGAAACAGGTGGCTGAAGGTGAAGAGTTGCCCAGTCACGAGCAAGTGATGACACGATTACGGAGAAAATTGGATGCTTCCAAAACAGAGTAGCATCCGATATACTCCTGCTGCTGTTGATGATCTGGACGAAATTTTCTCTTATATATCTATGGATAACGTAGAACAGGCAGAAAAGATGCTTGATAAACTGGATGGAAAAATAAGGGATATTGCCGATTTTCCCAATATAGGTTCTGTTTTGTCAGAGGATGATTATAACCTGATCCAGCGAGGATACCGGTTTATCGTCGTTTCTCCCTATCTGGTTTTTTACCGCATTGTTGGAGAGGGTATTATCATTTATCGCATCTTGCATGGGCGGAGAGATTACCTCCGGGATTTATTTGAAATGAATTGACAGGAAATATTTAGAAGTACTATACTGGTTAAAATTTAACAGTCAAATGCAATGATCAGGAGTAGTAAGGTTCAAGGTTTGGTCCAGAGAACTGTCGCTATGGTGCAAGGCAGTCCAACCTTTCCCCAACTCACCTGTGAGCAGCAGGATCGAATCGTAGTTACGTAAGTATCGTCAATGTTCAGCGCACGAAAGGGCTGGATACTGAAAATGATGCTATACGCTGACTTCATGTAGATCCTGACGGTTAACCTCCGTCATCAGGTCCTGAGATGCTATGGCAGCATAGGTTGGAGCATGTTGTTTCCAATCCTGTTCATGGATCAAGAAGAGTGGTACCGCGAAGGTCAGACCTGTCGCCTCTTAGTTGAGGTGGCAGGTTTTTTGTTTTTTTATATGGCCCTAATGTTGAGAAAAGGCAGGTGCAGAATCATGGAAAGATCACGTGTGATTGAGTATTATTCCAGATTTGACGAGTGGGGAAGGTTGGATTGGGAACCGCTGGAGTTCATCATTAACATGCATTATATCCGAGAGTCACTTCCGGCAACCGGACTTGTGCTGGACAATGGCGCCGGACCAGGCAAATATGCGATGGAGCTTGCCAGGCTCGGATACCATGTCACGCTGTCAGACCTGACCCCTGCATCTGTGGATATGGCTCAGCAGAAGGCAAAGGAATTGGATCTGACACAGCAGTTTGACGGATTTCATGTATTGGATGCGACCCATCTTAACGGTATTGCAGATGAGACGTATGATGCATCTCTGATGCTGGGACCGTTATATCATTTGCAGACGGAAGAAGAGCGAGTGGCTGCGGTACGGGAGCTGCACCGGGTCACAAAGCGTGGGGGAACCGTGTTTGTAGCGATGCAGAGCCGCATGCGAATGGGCATTACCTCTTTGCAATTCCCGCAGCAATGGAAGCCACATGACCACATGGAAGCTATCCGATCTTTTGTGGAAAAGGGGACATTCGATCATCTGGATCAGGGACGGTTTACGGGAGCGTACTATTTCAACATTCAGGATATTAACCCGTTTATGGAGCAGTACGGATTTGAAACGGTAAACCTGATTGGATCGTCCAGTCTGAGAGCTATGCTCACAGAAGAGCAGCAGCAATATTGGAAGGAACGCGGAGAATACGATGAGTTGATCCAGTACATGATTGAGGCGGCCAAAGACCCGTCGATATTGGGAATCTCGTCTCACCTGTTGTACATTGGGAAAAAGAAATAATCATGAAATCATTGGATTCTGAGAAGAATATGTCACGAAATTGCCCTCTGGAAAACAGGGGGCACTTGTATTTTTCCTCAAAATAGTTCAATATTAAGATAAATAACAAAAGGTGATCTACTTACAATAGGTTAGATGAACGACGGATCGCTTCATAACAGGGAGGAATAGACAATGGAAATCGGAATCAGTACATTTGTGGAGACGAACCCAGATGTAAACACAGGAGAACTTATAAGTCATGCGCAGCGTATTCGCGACGTCGTTGAAGAGATTGTTTTGGCAGATCAGGTCGGGCTGGATGTATACGGCGTGGGAGAACATCACCGTGCCGACTATGCCGCTTCATCACCAGCTATAATTCTGGCCGCCGCAGCTTCACAGACCAAACGCATTCGCCTAACTAGCGCTGTAACGGTGCTATCATCGGCTGACCCGGTACGGGTATTTCAGGATTTTGCAACGCTGGACGGCATTTCGAATGGGCGTGCGGAGATTATGGCAGGGCGGGGATCATTCATCGAATCATTCCCATTGTTCGGTTATGATCTGAATGACTATGATGAGTTGTTTGACGAGAAATTGGAGCTGCTCTTAAAGCTGCGTGATTCGGAAAAAGTAACTTGGGAAGGCAAACACCGCCCTTCCTTTAACAATCTGGGCATCTACCCACGTCCGGTACAAGAGAAGCTGCCTGTATGGATCGGTAGTGGCGGTAACCAGGAATCGGTTGTCCGCGCAGGTTTACTTGGATTACCGCTTGTACTCGCCATTATTGGTGGTCGCCCCGTTCAATTCGCACCACTGGTGGAGTTGTACAAAAAAGCAGCCGCACATGCAGGTCACGATGCTTCCAAACTGACTGTGGCTTCCCACTCCCATGGGTTCATTGCGGATACAACAGATGAAGCGGTAGAGAAATTCTTCCCGCCCGCACAAGCAGTCATGAACATACTGGGCCGTGAACGCGGCTGGGGACACTACAGCCGTGCAACCTTTGACGCGGCACGCAGTCTGGAAGGCGCATTGTATGTGGGTGATGTGGATACCGTGGCTCAAAAGATTATCTATCTGCGCAAAGAAGTTGGTATCACACGCTTCATGTTACACACTCCCCTCGGCACGATGCCGCATAAAGAAGTGATGAGAGCTATTGAACTGCTCGGGAAAGAGGTGGCTCCCAAAGTTCGTGCTGAAATCTCGCGTTGGGAAGCTGAGAACGAAACCGCGCGTTAATTGGTAATGGTAATCCCTTATATATAATTATAAAAAGGAGCAGGTCCTTCATCCGAGCGATGAAGTGCCTGCTCCTTTTTTCGTTTCTTTATCAATTTATGGCTTATCAATTCGCGGATACCCCAACAAGGGAAAGAATGACCATGGACAACGTATGATCATATAGCCGTTTGGCGGCTTCCTCACTCTCAATATGGCCTCCCAGGTACAGGTGGATGACACCATGCAGAGGGGCCCAGATCATACGGACTGCAAGCAGGAGATCGTTCTCCTTAAGCATTCCCTGCTCAATTGAGGCCGCAACCAGGGACGTAATTTGTTTGAGGGCAGTTGCTGTTCCTTGCAGACTCTCTGCATCTGGTTTGAATTCTACAAATGAACCGCCAAACATCAGCTGATAGAAGCTGGATTGTGTAATCCCGAAATCCCAGTAGGCATAAGCAAGGTCACGAAAATATGTCTCGAATGATGCTTGCTGAGGCACGGATTCAAACGATTGGGATAGGAGGGTGCACCCCTCCATGTATAGATATTTAGCTAACCCTTCTTTCTTGCCGAAGAGGTTATATATGATTTTGGTGGAGCACTCCATTCGTTCTGCCACACGCCGAACCGTGACGGCTTCGGGACCGTGCTCTTGCAGCAAGGATGCGGCGGCATGCACAATATTTTGGCGCAGGTTTTCGGAGTGCTGGAGTCTGGCTTCCTGAAAGGTAGTGACCGTGTGAGCGGATTCTTTGGAACCCGAATTGTGATCTTTCATCTATCTCATCCTCATACATCCATATTGTTGTTTAACGGAAACCGTGTTTCTTATCGTCATTCTACTGTTTTACGCTGGAAATCGTCAAATGATCAAAAGAAGTTGACAGTAAGAAGACAAGAGAGTACGATGATTTCATTAGGAAACAGTGTTTCCAATAAAAAACGAGTGTTCGAAAAGGGTGGATGAGATATGAAGCAGGTTCAGAATCAATGGGTACTCATTACGGGGGCTTCTTCAGGAATTGGACAGACTTTTGCATTGGAAATGGCGTCAAAAGGCAAACATCTGGTCTTGGTGGCCCGAACGGAGTCCAAATTGCGTCAATTGGCAGAACGGATTGAGCGAACCTATCAAGTGAAGACGGAAGTGATTGTAGCGGATCTATCCCAAGCGGATGCATCACAACACGTTTATGAGGAATGTATGAATCGGGGCATACAGGTTAATGTATTAATCAACAATGCGGGATTTGCCACGCATGGAATGTTTGAGAAGGTGGATGGTGCACGGCAGCAGGAAGAGATTATGCTGAATGTACTCGCAGTCATGAACATGACCCATCTTTTCCTGCCAGGCATGCTGCAAAAACGGAACGGTGCCGTCATCAATGTCTCTTCAACGGCTGCTTTTCAACCTGATCCATACATGGCTGTATATGGGGCTACGAAATCTTTCGTCCTTTCTTTTACAGAGGCATTGTATGAAGAGAACCGGAAGCGAGGCGTTCAGTTTTTGGCTCTATGCCCTGGCTCAACTGATACCTCATTCTTTGACGTAGTAGGAGCCGAAGAGGCCTCGGTAGGCAAACGGGATACGCCCGAGCATGTTGTGGAAGTAGCGATGAAGGCGTTGGAGTCAGGCAAGCCGTATGCTGTTCCAGGTGCCTCCAATTATTGGACGGCCCAGTTCGCCCGCCTTATGCCGCGCAGACAAATGCTGCGCATCGTAGGGGGCATGCTTCGGCCCCGTTCGAAGAGTGGTAAACCGCAAAAAGCACAGGCTTAACCGTAAAAAACCCAAATACGCTGCTAGCGGGAATACCCACTGGCAGCGTCTATATCTGAACAATCTTCAGTACTCCATAGGTCACGCTGCATCCAGCAGCGCCTAATGCAATCAACTGCTATTGCGTCCACCTTTATGATTCCTATACCGTCGGGCCCGCGTATAACCCAACCATTAATACTCCTTGCTCTCCCCGGCCAACGGTATAGAGTTCAGGCTGCTTGCGCAGATCAAGCTCATCGTAATTGAGGCTGTAATCAAACTTTTTCATGGATTCCTCTCCTTCTTGGAGAATATTGTCCCTTTCCACCTCTTTACCCCGATTCTTGTACAACATGCACGGTTAATGGGAAAGAAGAGAAGTACATACATAGGAGGGATAAGGGTATGGGCATGTCCGGCAGATATCTTGTTGTTACCAAGGAATTGATTGAATCCATTAAGTCAGGTGAAGTCAGTGTACATGATTGTTCGGTTGAGCTGGATATCGATAAAATGTGGCAGATGCTTCAGTTTACGTTGACTGGTGAAGTGGTAGAGGGGCAGCCTCCTCTGGGATATGTGGTCCCTTTGGCAGGCGAACAATATCTGGGGAACTATTCAGACATGGATCTGTTCCTGCTGAACAATGAACAGGTGCTTGAGGCGTACATGGCGTTAGAACAACTGATACCTGAAGAATTGAAGAAACGGTTTAGCTTGGAACAAATGGTGGCTGAGGGCGTGTATCCTGTCATGGAAGATTGGGACGCAGAGGAGACATTCCAGGAGATCGTTCAAACACTGAATGATGTTCAGGCTTTATATCAGGCAACTGCTGCGAGCGGGAACGGGATTGTCTTTTATATTTTCTAAGTTCCCACCTCCGTCTGTTTAATTTGTCATTATTCCGGTTATTGATAGAAACAAGGCACAGACTGTGCCTAAAATCCGGTAGAAGAGAGGGAATACGATATGACACAAGACCAGAATGAAGAGAACAAAGCCATTCAAGACGACGAGCCGGATCAATTTGAAACCCCTGCACGTACCGATGGTAAAGAATCCGATGAGGATACTGAGGCAGAGGATACGGAAAAAGAATAAACTTAACTGTTTATGATTCGACTAGGCATAGTGTTGTTGAAGCCCATTACCCCAAATTTTAAATATACGTCGTACACGAGGTCGGACCATTGTTCGGCCTTTTTTTGGTGTTTATTTATGGATTCGGTTTACAACAATTACCTATAACCCTCATAATAGGAGTGAACCACATTTTTCCTAAGGAGGAGATCGTATCAAAAATCACAAGTTAGTGAAGTGGATTGCCGTACCACTCGTTTTGATGATGGTTGCGCTTACGGGATGTCAGGCCGTAGGTGGCGTAGATATTAGCAAAGCCGTTGTCAACAGCACAACCGTCAAGTCCGGTGAATCCAAACAGTCGATGCATATAAAAATTGAACCTACAGCAAACCTCGTCGATGAGGATGCGCTTCAAATGATTGAACTCATTAATTCCGTTTCATTGGATATTGAAGATGCCAAAGTGAAGGACTCCAGTACGGTGTCTGTCAAAGGTACACTAAGTATGCAAGGAAAGAAATTGCCTTTCCATCTGTCGATGGATAAATCGGAAATGGTCATTGATGTAGACGGAGCGCAAAAGCCTCTATACATATCTTTGCAGGATGACACACTTCCTATGCTAGATACGAAGGCGTTGGAGAAGCAGATCGAGGAGCTTTCCCCGAAATTGCTGACCTTTGCGCTGAAGCATTTGTCCAACCCAAAAAATATTTCCGTAACTCCGGTACAGGAATCGGTTAACGGTGAATCGCTGAGCCTCTCCAAGCTGCATGTGGAGATCAGTGGAGAAGAGCTTCTTGCTATGGTTAAACCGTTTCTGACAAGTGTTGCTCAGGATGAGCAAGGACTCAAGGATCTGATTGGGGATCTGTATGATGTGTTCTACCCTATCCTCGTTACAATCAACACGGTTGATAATGGCGAAGGTAGTGCCCTGCCTTCTACTATTAGCGAATCACGGGATGCTGAGGTTGCTTCATTGTACGAAATGATTAAGGGCGGTCTTGACGAGATTCTTGCCAATTACGACAAAGAACTAGCCAGCTTGTTGACCGATACGCCTGAATTGAAGACGGTATTCGGAACAGAGACCAATCTCAAATTGGACTTTTATCTGGACAGCGCACTGAATATCCGTAAACAGAATTATGATTTCAAAGTAGCGTTGCCTGCTTCTGAAGATCTGCCGATCAAATCGGTATCCGTATACGGTGACAGTGAACTGTGGAATATTGGTGGACCAGTAACTGTGGATGCCGTGGATAAAACGGGTGGTGCAATTGATCTGATGCAGGGAGATATCACGCCAGGTCAGATGTTGCGCAATTTTGATTCCAATTCACTTGTGTATCAACTGTTGAAAGATGAAGCGGGAATCACCCGCAAAAATGTTATGCTTTATCCGGACGACGAATCCTTTGGCGCAATCACTGTTAAAAATACAACATTTGTTCCTCTGCGCTATCTATCCGAGGAATTGGATGCTGAAGTGAAATGGACCAAAGGATCGGATAAAATCGTCGTTATTGACGATATCACCGGCGATGAGATTGTCCTGACTGTAGGTTCCAAGAAGGCAACCGTTGCAGGCAAGGAAGTAACGTTGGTTGAACCCGCCTATGTGGGCAAAAACGGCAAAACTTACGTCCCGCTGCGCTTTATGGCAGAGTCTCTTGGGGCATCTGTAGATAAGGAAAAAGAAACAGGCTGGATTTTCATTGATCGGCCATAAGTAAGATTTGTATGTAAGCCTTAGGTTGAG
Source organism: Paenibacillus sp. GL_099_B (assembly GCF_057835695.1). Lineage (NCBI taxonomy): Bacteria > Bacillati > Bacillota > Bacilli > Caryophanales > Paenibacillaceae > Paenibacillus > Paenibacillus sp. GL_099_B. The sequence continues at coordinate 6,902,375 of NZ_CM174430.1, read as the reverse complement.
AGGGGTTTTCAGAGTATGCCAGATTTCTCGTAATGATCATGAAAGAACACATCGAAAAATTCCGTTAGACCATTAACGGGATACGTGTGTCCTTTTTGACCCATTACGAGGAGCTTCGGCGTTTCTGAAATGATGAAACGAATCGGGGAGTGCCTCTATTGGAGGTGCTCCTCTTTGTCGTGTCATCCCAAATAAATCCCAGAGGAGTTATATATGAAAAGTCAATTGACCATCCAATTACGGCGTGCTCAGCAAGAAGACGCGTTTATGCTGACAGAGATATGCACCCGAGCATTTGATCATGCGATCCGGGTCTGGGTTAAAGGAGACACAGTTCCGGACAGCAACATCTGTCCACCAGGCTATTCGTCTGTTCGCATGCACAGTTATGTGATCCGTGAATGGGACTATTACGTTATAGAATGGGATGGATGTGCCATTGGTGGAGTCAGTGTCAATGTATTGGGGAGCAAACATGCGAGACTGGATAAAATCTTTATTGACCCCGTCTGTCATGGTCGGGGCATAGGATCTCAGGTCATCAGGCTTGTTGAGGCCGAATTCCCTGAGATTGGGATATGGAAGCTGGAGACCTCGGGAAGACAGCGGGATAATCATCATTTTTATGAGAAAATGGGTTATGTCTGTCTCTATGCGTCTGAAGATGAATATGGATATGAGAAAATCATAACAATAGAACCTGTAATCCAGCTCCCATCCGAGGAATTATCCAATGTTAAGGATGAGACGGTTACTGAATTTTACCAAGCTGATCTGGATTCACTTCGCTTCAGCACCAGCAATCTTCGGGATCTCCGGATGACCGATTGCAACCTGAGTGGGGGCAAATTCACCAATCTGAATATGACCGGCATATTACTGGCCGATTTGCGTTTAACAGATAGCAAGGTTGAATTCTGTGCTTTGGATGGCGTTCATTTTCAGGATACACACCTCGGCCCAGACAGAGTACCCATGCGTTGGGAACATTGTGATCTCAAGGGCAGTCATTTCAATGACTGTGATCTATCCGGCGTACACTTGGAGCAGTGTCAGGTGGCAGGAATGAAGATTAATGGAGTGGCTATAGAGGAGTTGCTTGCTGCGTATGAATCCATGAAGGCCAAAAGATAAATTACTTATAGCGAAATAGAGAACGCCCGTTTCCGACCTTTGTGTTGGAAATGGGCGTTTTTTTGATGTTACTTTGCAAACAGTCAGCTATGCTGCAAAGCCTGCGGCTTTTTGCTAAATCCGGTGCTTCCCGCGGTAAAGCCCATCTGTTGGTAGAATTTATGCGCAGCTTCACGATCCGGGCGATTGCCGCTGTTCAGGGATAAGGAATCTACGCCATGCGTGGCTGCCCATTGCTCAGCTTCCAGAATAAGCTGACGACCGATGCCGGAGCTTCTGAACTGATCATGCACGATAAGAGCCATGATACGGCAGTGCCTTCCGTTTTTTTCATATAGGTAAGATGTTTGGAGGCCAATCAGTCCAACGACACGACCACGGACTTCAGCAACCAACGTTGCAAAGTTTGAATCCGCAGCGATGTGCGAATAACGCTCCTTCATCTCGGCATACGTAGTTGGATAACCGAGTTGATCCATAAGAATGACCATATCCTGCAGATCTTCAGGGGAACTGTTACGAATCGTTACATTCAGACTCATGATCGCGTTGCCTCCTTTTGGCGTTCTTTTAACGAGAGATCAATAATGGAATCCAGCAAACTCGCAAAGGAAATACCGGCAGCGGCTGCACTTTTAGGCAGCAGGCTATTTCGGGTAAGACCCGGCAGCGTGTTCACCTCAAGCACATATGGCATGCCATCTCGAATCATCATGTCTACGCGGGCATAGACACTGCATTTTAACACCCGGTAACAGGTTAGTGCTGCAACTTCTACACGTTTGTGCAAATCCGCAGGTAAATGGACGACCTGCTCATCAGCGCCGCCGTCATTATATTTGGAGGTGTAATCGAAAAAATCAGCATTTGAACGAATCGAGATAACAGGAAGCATCTGACCATCCAGAACGGCGCAGGTAATCTCCTCGCCCTCAATATATTGCTCGATCATAACGACTTTATCCCAGACGAGTGCCGCTTCTACAGCCGCATGAAGAGCCGAGGGTTCTTGCACCACTTGTGTACCTATGCTGGAACCGCCTGAATTGGGCTTTACCACAACGGGATACGTTAACTGCTGCACAGCGACTGATGACAATTCATCCAGACTGCTTACCTGAAGCCACTCGCCAGTAGGTACACCCGCATGCTGGATGAGGCGTTTGGACATATCTTTGTCCATGCATACGCTGCTCGCGAGGACACCACAGCCTGTATAAGGAACACCCAGCGACTCCAACGTACCTTGAATCGTACCATCCTCGCCGTATTTGCCGTGCAGAGCGAGCAGTGCCACATCCAATCCTGCTGCTTTCTCAATGAGATCTCGTTTGCTGTTGATCTCCACCGGAATAACCTCATACTTCTGTCCATCCAGATGGTTCATCATCTCCTGTCCGGTGAGCAAGGAAACATCCCGCTCCGAAGATGTGCCACCCATAATAACGCCAACTTTCATGTGAATCCTCCTCATTTCATTTGAGCAACCGTCTCGCCAATGATGCGAATACCTTTGCGAATGTTCTCATCGCTGACCCGGGAGAAGCCCAAACGCATCGTGTTTTGTCCCTGGCCTGGTTCAAGATAAAAGGTATCCCCGGGCATGAAGGTAACGCCTTTTGCCTTGCAAGCCGCCAGTAGCTCCCTCGTGCGGTATTCTGGTGGAAATTGTACGAACAGGTGAAGTCCGCCTTCACCGGAAACCCGGCACATCGGCAGATACTGCCGCAAGCAGCGAACGACCAACTCATATTTACGCTTATATTCCGTACGGGCCCGCTTCAAATATTTCTCGAAATTGCCGTTGCTCAGATACTGATAGAGCAGCGACTGATCCAGCGTCGAGGTATGAATGCTGCGCGCCCGTTTCATGCTTTCCAGATAATCAATTAGTGCCCCATCCGCAATGACCCAGCCTACGCGCAGTCCCGGAAACAATATCTTGGAGAAGCTGCCCAGATACACGAGTCCATTCCCTTTGCCCACACTTGCAATCAGGGGAGAGACGTGGGAACCGGAATAACGCAATTCCTCGTTAAAGCCGTCTTCAATAATCGGTACATGGTACTGGTTCATCAACCGAATGATCTCTGTCCGTTTGGCAGGTGATGTGACGATCCCGGTTGGATTGTGATAGGAGGGCACGAGATAGGCCAGATCATACGGGTTTGCTGCAAGTTCCCGTTCCAACTGCTTCAGGTCCAGACCATCTGATTCCATATCCACACCGGTGAGATGGAATTGATGAAGTCTCAGATTTTTAACAGCGGTATGATGTGTCGGGTTTTCACACAGGGCCCTGCCGCTTTTTTTGCGAAGTGCGCCCAGTACCAGATCAAAACCTTCTGTAAATCCGTTGGTAATCAGAATATCCTTGCCCGTTAGGTCGACACCTTTATTTTCCATATAACGCTGCAGATACTTCATAAGAGGCCTGTAGCCTTGCGCATATCCGTAATTCAGCAGCACTTCACCTTCAAGCGACATCCGGTCGAGGAAAGCTCTTTTCACATTGTGCATGTCGAACAGCTTCTCATCCGGCGCGATGCTGGTAAATGAAATCTCACCGCGCTCTGAGCCAGAGCCATGCTTCATCAGATCATACTGTTCTGCCTGGATTGCATAATCGCTGACACGTTCGTTCCAGTCCAGCTGCAAACCGGATGTTGCCTCAGGTGCATCAATGGTGGAACTTACGTAATTGCCTTTGCCTTTGACTGCGTAAATCAGGCCTTCCTCCTCAAGTTCAGCATAGGCCAGCAGAATCGTGCTGCGGCTTACTTTCATGAGTGTACTGAGTTCGCGGGTGGAAGGAAGCTTTTGTTTGGCTTGCAGGCCGCCTTTGAGCATCAATCGCTTCATATAATCTTTGACTTGTATATATACAGGGCGGTCCTCCGTCAGTTGCAGATCGGAATACATCCCATCACTCCCTCTTTTGCTATCTTGCCATATTATAAACCCCACAGAAAGAACCACGATACCTCTGTTTCCCTGCGGAGGTGGTTGGTTGTTTGCGCAAACGTAAAAAAGCCCTGGCATCATGCCGGGCTGGGGTGAAACGTGATCCATCTTTTATAGTGCTGCTGCTATAACTTTCTAGGTTGGCGTTACATGACTAGTCTCTCTAGGATCGATAGCTATCTGTCCTTCTACGTGTGTCTATTTACTCTCGTACGTCTATAATTGCAGGCTTTCTAGGTGAATCCAATTCTATACTATCTTCGTAAATCTAGGATCTTTCTACGTTTGCTTGCTGCAAGGGTCGAATAGATGATGAATCTTAAAGCTATAAAGCTAGGTTCTTGCTAACTGTACTCTTGTCGTGCGCACGTAACAGAATTCAGTATGAAAAAGATGATCAATCATAGGGTACAATAGACGGAAGTAGATATAAAGACATATGTCTTAGTGCCCAAATTCTTCCTCATACCCCTATAGTACCACTTTGAATCAGGGAAGTTAACCTTTTTTTTGAAATATTTGTCGTAATAGTTGAAAAAAGCTTGAATCTTGCTTCTTATTAATGAAATGGTTTCCCTTTATAATATATGATAGGATGTAAACCTATAGATAATGAGGAAGTGAACCTATTGATTAATATTACTGTGCCAACACCAGATGTCACCATCACGAAGCAGGCTGATCCACAGCTTAGCCACATTTACGGATTCACCGATTTCCACCTGATTACGCGGGAACAGGGCGGTATCTTTATGTTTTACAATGCCGCTGATGAGTTGTTGTTTGTCGGGAAAGCACGAAAATTAAGACCGCGTATCAAGAAACATTTTGAAGATACCGTATCACCAATGAAGTCACACCGCGAGGAAGTAACCACCATTGAAGTGTGTGTTATTGAAGATCCGGTGGATCGCGAAATTTACGAGACCTATATCATCAACACGATGCGTGCGAAATACAATGTAGATAAAGTGTTGTACAAATAAGTATCTCGAATATGCCCCAAGAGCGTTAAGAATTGGAATCAAGTGATGGAATGTGCTGAATAAAGCGTAAAGTATTCTTCGCAAAGTTTTGGGACATATAGCCTATGCCTTGCGTCAACAGACAAGGATGTGATCTGCGGATTGCATCCCACGTCTGCTTGGAAGCATTAGAATTTTTATTTTTCAATATGCAATTCAATATGTAGTTCGTAGAAATGGCAATGTAGAACCTAGAGATGGTAGTACAGGATTAACCAAATACATAGAAGAGGTGATTGTTTTGATCGGACGTAGCGGTAACCCTACACTCAAAGATAGTACGTTTGAAGACTCCAGAGGATATGGAGATGATCGGTATCAAACCAGAATGACGATCAACGGTACGGTAAATAAGGCGTTTATTACGTTGGTAATCCTGCTGGGCAGTGCATTTGCATCTTGGATGATGTTTTTCAATGGGCAGGAAGTGCTTCCTCTTGCATATGGAGGGGCGATTGTCGGATTTATCCTCGCATTGATTATTTCATTCAAACCTGTTGCAGCGCCTTACCTTGTGCCGATCTATGCCGTAGCGGAAGGGATGTTCCTTGGTGCGCTCTCGGCTACGTATGAATACTTGTACAACGGCATTACGTTGCAAGCTGCTTTGCTGACCATGGCCGTCTTTATTGCTCTGCTGATGGCATACAAGACAAGATTGATCAAAGCTACGGAGAATTTCAAGCTGGGGGTTGTGGCAGCAACCGGAGGCATCATGATTATGTATCTCCTCAGTTTTGTTCTTGGTTTGTTCGGGATTACCGTTCCCTATCTGCATGACAACAGCCTGATCGGAATCGGCATTTCTGTCGTTATCGTCATTGTGGCCGCACTGAATCTGGTACTTGATTTTGATTTTATTGAAAGTGGTGCCGACAACGGTGCTCCGAAATATATGGAGTGGTACGGTGCATTTGGATTGATGGTTACGCTGGTATGGCTGTATATTGAAATTATTCGTCTGCTGGGTAAGCTGCGGAGCCGGGATTAATTCAATTTAAATTTTTGCAAACTTAATCATGTAGTTTCTCATCAAAAGCTAACTCGTGCTCAAAACACGCAGTTAGCTTTTTTGGCGTTTACGGGATTGTCTTAACATCGAACTGTGTACATTCTTCCATATATGGATTGACTGAATGGAAAAGAATGTGATATTTTAATTGATAATGATTATCATTTTCGTTAAGTTAATATAGTACTGGCTTTACAGCCCTGTACATTTCATATCAAACCGATCAAGCAGATCGAAAGGAGTGGCCTTATGTTACTGGAAAATGATTCGCAGACCCCTGCGCACTTGCCCGTTACCGGCCGCAGTCCCAAGACGGATCTTGCCAAGGTAAAAGTATATATGGACGAGCACTATGACGAACCATTGTCTATTGCAGATCTCGCCCACAAAGCCAATATCAGTGCGAAATATTTCGTGGATCTGTTCAAGAAGACCTACGGGCAGAGTGCAATGGAATATCTGACCGATCTCCGTATCAATCGTGCGAAACGATATCTGAAAGAAACAGGGTACAAACTCCGTGAAATCGCGCTGAGAGTAGGCTATAGCGATGAGTATTATTTTAGCCGCAAATTTAAAAAGGAAGTGGGCGTATCTCCTTCGGATTATGCCAAAAATACGAGAAAACGCATCGCCACCTGCTCCTCCAGCATCATTGGACAGCTGCTGGCGCTTAATGTCATGCCTATCGCTGCGCCGATTGATCCCAAATGGACCGCTTATTATTATAACGCGCACCGAACAGAGATTCAGTCTCATCTGAGACTGACAGACCCGTATACCAGCTTGAGATTTGAAGCCAACGTGGAGCGTTTGGTTCATATCCGGCCGGACGCTATTGTCGGTACGGATCAGATTAGTGATCAGGATCAGGCCAAGCTAGCTGAGATTGCACCTTGTTGTTTTGTACCGAAGTATCACTTGGATTGGCGTGCGCAGTTACGCATGATTGCTGCTTTTCTGGAACGGGAAGAACAGGCAGAGCAGTGGATTGGTGTATACAATCAGCGAGTCGAGAAGGCACGGGACTCAGTAAAGCAGAAAGTGGGCCGAGAGAAGGTCATCGTTGTCCGAGTGTATGGGCAGTACCTTTATCTGTATCGAAATCCGGGTATTGAAGAGGTGTTGTACAATAATGGTTTACAACTGGAGACGTTTCCCGATGTTCAGGCCAATACACGGTTAACACTGGAACAACTGGCTGGGCTAAATCCAGATCGGATTCTTGTTATGGTGTGTCCTGAGGCCGCATCGCGGGCGTATTGGCTCAGTCTGCAACACTCTCCAGTATGGCGTCAGCTTAAGGCAGTAAGGCAATACCAGATTCATCTGATTACAGGTGATCCCTGGTTTGACTACTCTGCCGTAGGTGTGATGCGCATGCTGGATGAAGCGCTGCTGATTTTCACGGGATATTGTCCAAATGTATATCTGGATAACGTCCATGGTGATTCCCGGGCTACATGACATATAATCCATCTATCTAAATGAGAATGTTTATCAAGGGGGATATGTCATGTTTCAACAGAAAAAAGGTAACGGACACCGTTCCGTTCGTCCATTTCGTAGTACCGGTTTTTCGGCCTTGCTCGTACTGGTATTGATTACGGGTCTGCTATCTGCCTGTGGCTCAAAAGCAGATAATGAAGGGGAAGCACAGAAAGAGCAGCCAACAACGGAGGCTTCGACCACGGCCTCATCAGGGACTGCTGTAACCGAAGAGAACACGGAAGAAACCAAAGGAGAACGAACTGTCAAAGACGATCTGGGACATGATGTTATCGTTCCTGAGCATACAGAGCGTGTTTTTGCACCTTATCTGGAAGACTCTCTGCTGACGCTGGGTGTCAAACCGGTAGCTCAATGGGCCAGCGGTACGCAAGGCCATGTTTACCTTAAGGATCAGTTGAGCGGGGTGCCAACACTGGATTTCTCCAGTGGATTGCCTTCTCCTGAAGCACTGATGGCGTACAATCCGGATTTTATTATTCTACACACGGCCCAATATGCCGAGAACGGTGTATATGAGAGTTATTCGAAAATTGCACCAACCTACGTATTTACGAATGCTTCGGGTGATGTCGAGAAGTCTTTGCAGGTGATTGGTGATCTGTTGGGTAAAACGACTGAGGCCGAAAAAGCCATTGAAACATATCATGCGAAGGTAGACGATGCTAAGGCCAAGCTCGCCAAAGTTACCGAGGGCAAGAAAGCAGCGATCATTCGTTTTGCACCTCGTGGGATCAGCATGATGGGTGGTAACTACTTTAGTGGTTACGTGGTATATCAGCAATTGGGACTTGGCAAGCCTGCACTGGTGCAAACAGAGAACAGCGCAACGGTATCAACCGAGGTGTTGCCTGAGATTGATGCAGACTTTATTTTCACGGTGGAACAGGGTCCGGGGAGCATGAAGGAAATGACGGATACCAAAGTATGGAATAGCATGCCAGCCGTTAAAGCTGGACATGTATACGCAGTGGAGCCAGCTCCGTGGCTGGGCGGCGGATTGATTGCTTACGGTCATGTCATTGACGACACGCTGAAGGCGTTAACGCAATAATGGAGTCAATCCATTGATGTATTGATCACAATATGAGAAATGTAGCTCCCCGCGGAGTGCCAGAAACCGGACAAATTCCAGCGTTTCAGGTATTCCGTGAGGGAGTTTTTTTATTTTTAGGGTAACCAAGTCAGTTACAGAAATGTGGAAATATGGAGATAATCAAAATCATTTCTGGATATCGTCCATGGGACAGCCGGATGGACTCTCTTATAATTGGTAATGAGAATCAATCTCATATAAAACATTTGTAGTTCAGTATTCAACTTATATACGCAGAACAACGAGGAGGAACCATCCGTAATGACGTTTCAGCCCAATCAACCCGCATCTGGCACCCTTGAACATATCGCACGCAGCACCGTACAGATTCCACGTGCCGAACAATGGACGATGAAATCACGCAACGGCAATCATGCCTATCAGATCATGGTATTCCAACCAGCAGAAGCGCCGCCACCTTCGGGATATCCGGTGATCTATCTGCTGGATGCCAACTCGGTGTTTGGCACGATGGTGGAAGCCGTTCGTGTACAGGGCCGCAGACCGGAGAAGACCGGAGCTCTACCGGCCATTGTTGTTGGCATCGGGTATCCAACGGCGAGCCCTTTTTCGCCGCACCGTTACTATGACTTTACCCCGCAGGCCACAACGGAATATACACAGAATTCGGATGGAACACCTTTACCGAAACAGGGTGGAGCCGATGAATTCTTGCTGTTTATTGAAGAAGAGCTGAAGCCGGATATGGAACAGCAGTTCCGGATTGACCGGAACAGACAGGCCATTTTTGGACATTCCCTTGGTGGATTGTTCGTGTTGCATACGCTGTTCAAGAAACCGGAAGCTTTTCGCTATTACATTGCGGGCAGCCCTTCGCTTCACTGGAATCAGAACGTCATGCTGGCAGAGGAACAGGAATTTGTCGCACGGCTGGAGCAGCATCCCGTGAACGTCAAGGTGTGGATTGGCATGGGTGAACAGGAAAAGACACATCCTGCGCGCAACAATGATAAGGCTTCGAGTCTTACAGAACGGTTATCTGCGCTGAATCAGCCGGGTCTGGACATTAAATATACCGAGTTTGAAGAAGAAAACCATGTATCCGTATTGCCGTTTCTGATTAGTCGTACGATGCGTTTTGCCTGCAGCCCGGAGTCGTAGGAGGAAAGAGACGACAGTATTTCTCAATCAGAGGTATCGATATGGCAGATTTGGCGAAAGACAGGTGGACAGAAATGTTTCGGATTTACGGATGATCCGATCGAATTCAGCAGGCTAACATATCTCTCCAACAGGAGAGGGAGCAGTAATGCAAGGGAGGAACAGGAGTGAGTTACACAGGGATTGATGGAAAAGTAGCCGTAGTCACCGGTGCTGCGCAAGGCATTGGTGAAGCCGTGGCAAGATTGCTTGCCGAGCAAGGCGCTATTGTTGCAGCTGTCGACATACGAGAGGATCAGTTGAATCAACTGGTCACAGATCTGCATAGTCAGGGTCATCAGGCAACAGCCTGTCCTGTGGACATATCTAATCGTCAATCCGTCGAAGATGCAATCCAGCGTATTGAGAATACATTAGGTCCGATTGGCATTCTCGTGAATGCAGCGGGAGTACTATACACGGGGGCTGTGAGTGATCTCCGCGATGAAGATTGGACAAGAACTTTTGACGTGAATACACATGGTGTATTTTACATGTCACGTGCTGTAGTGCGATACATGGCTGAACGTCATTCGGGGGCGATCGTTACTGTCGGTTCAAATGCTTCTGGCGTGCCCCGGATGCACATGTCTGCCTACGTAGCCTCCAAAGCGGCTTCAACCATGTTCACCAAATGTTTGGCGCTTGAATACGCCTCAGACCATATCCGCTGTAACATTGTATCTCCAGGTTCGACGGATACCGATATGCAGCGTGCATTGTGGGCGGATGAGCAGGGAGCACAGGCAGTTATCGCGGGTTCCCCGCAAGCATACCGACTGGGCATACCACTGAACAGGCTGGCGTTGCCATCGGATATAGCGGATAGTGTACTTTTTTTGGTATCGGATCAGGCTAGACATATTACGATGCATAACTTGTGTGTGGACGGAGGCGCCACGCTAGGTGCCTGAATCAAGATAAGGAGATGATAATCATGTCAAAAGCGGGTACGGTTGCTGCAACTTCCGCCTTACACCTTCTGGAACAATATCGGGAAGGGACGTCCTTTTTCTGGTCTTCACCGCAACATACCCTGTTAGCTCAAGGGGAACAGATTCGATGGCCTGCCATGGAGGTATCGGAAGGAAATACACCCAATTCCATGGGCGCGGTTAGTGTTACTGAACAAAAGCGTAATGAAGAAACGCAGCTTTTCATTAACCGGATGGAACAGCTGATGGAAAAGGCGAGACGCTCGGGCCAAACGAAACCGATTGTGGTCGGTGCCATTCCGTTCGATCCGATACATTCTTCTGCGGAGCTATTCGTACCGGAAACGGTACAATGGGCTGAACTCCTATCCCCGGACTCCAGAGCATTGGTGGAAAAACGTCCAGCCGCAGTGGGGTGTGAGGTGCGTGAAGAACCTGCTGGAGCCATATTTAAGCAAAGCGTAAACAACGTTTTGATGGATCTGAATCAAGGCAATCTCCACAAAGTTGTGTTATCCCGTACACTGCATGTGACTTCACAGACGTTTGTGGACACGCATCAGTTACTCCGTAATTTGTTCAGGGATAACACACACGGATATACATTTGCTGTTCCGATGACGAAATTCTCTCTAGCTAAAGGTAATATAACAACGGATAAACGCGCTGATGTGGAGGCGGAAAAAGAAACTCATCGGACTTATATCGGAGCGAGTCCCGAATTGCTGGTTACCCGGAAAGGGTCCAAAGTAAGAGCCAATCCACTCGCCGGGTCTGCTGCCCGGAGTGAAGATCCTGCTGAGGACCGCCGCCGTGCAGAAGCACTGCTGGCTTCAGCCAAAGATCGTCATGAACATGCAGTAGTCATTGAGGCTGTGGTGGAAGCACTGCGTCCGCTGTGCAAGCAGCTATCAGTTCCGGCTGAACCTTCCTTGATCCAGACACGGACCATGTGGCACTTATCTACGGAAATTCACGGGGAGCTTGTTGATGTGAACACATCATCACTGGAACTTGCGTTTGCTCTTCATCCTACACCAGCAATCTGTGGAACACCTGTACAGGCCGCACGGGAAGCCATCCGTGAACAGGAGCCGTTTGAACGGGGATTATTCACCGGCATGGTGGGCTGGTGTGACAGTGACGGTGACGGCGAGTGGGCTGTAACGATCCGATGTGCGGAAGTGGAAGGGAAAACGCTTAAACTGTTCGCTGGCGCGGGTATTGTTGCAGGTTCTACAGCAGAAGCGGAGCTGGCAGAGACCTCAGCGAAATTCGGAACAATGCTGCTCGCCATGGGTTTGGATTCATCTGTGTCCAGTATGAAGGAGGAATGAATGATGCTGTCAGGATTTCAGGCCTGGCCTGAGGAAGTTGCCGAACGTTATCGTCAGGAAGGCTGCTGGGAAGGAATTACGTTTGGAGAAATGCTCCGCCAGCGCGCTGAACTATATGGCAATCGTGTAGCCGTTGTCAGTGGTGAACAACAATTAACATATGCGGAGCTGAACGATCGGGTGGATCGTCTGGCTGCTGGCTTATATGCCAAAGGAATACGACAGCATGATCGAGTCATTATCCAACTGCCCAATATTCCGGCGTTTATCGAGGTGTGTTTTGCCCTATTCCGCATTGGAGCACTGCCTGTATATGCCCTTCCCTTGCACCGGAAGAGTGAGATTACGTATTTTGCCCGTTTCTCTGAGGCTGTAGCATACGTGATACCTGATCAGGATGGAGGGTTTGATTACCGCTCGCTGGCCGAAGAGGTTCAGGCAGAGGTTCCGGGACTTCGGCATGTATTCGTGGCGGGAGAAGCGGGGCGATTTATGGCTTTGGATGATGTTTATACAGCACCAGTCACACTGCCGGATGAGCCGGTTTCTTCGGACGTTGCTTTTCTACAGTTGTCTGGTGGAAGTACCGGGCTGTCCAAAATGATTCCCCGCACCCATGATGACTACATCTACAGTTTGCGGAGAAGTATGGAAGTCTGCGGACTTACCCCAGAGAGTGTCTACCTAGCGGTTCTGCCTATAGCACATAACTATCCGATGAGCTCACCCGGCTTTCTGGGTACGCTGTATGCGGGTGGAACCATTGTACTGTCACGCGGGTCCAGCCCCGATGAAGCTTTTCCACTCATTATGCGCCATAAGGTAACCATAACGGCTCTTGTACCACCTCTTGCGCTCATATGGTTGAATGCGGCGGCTACCCGGGGGATTAAACTTCCCTCACTTGAGGTGCTTCAGGTTGGCGGAGCCAAATTCAGCGCCGAGGTGGCTGCACGTGTCCAACCCGTCCTTGGCTGCACCTTGCAGCAAGTGTTCGGCATGGCGGAGGGGCTGGTGAACTACACCCGTCTGGATGATTCGTTGCAGGTCATTGTTAACACTCAGGGCAAGCCGATGTCTCCGTATGACGAAGTACGAATTGTGGATGACGAGGACATGGATGTGGAACAGGGACAATCGGGGCATTTACTGACACGAGGGCCTTATACGATTCGTGGTTATTACAAGGCTGACGAACATAATGCCAGATCGTTTACCACGGACGGTTTCTATCGTACCGGAGATATTGCCAGTCTTACGGCTGATGGATACCTCGTTGTGGAAGGACGGGCGAAGGATCAAATCAACCGTGGTGGCGATAAAGTGGCTGCCGAGGAAGTGGAAAATCATCTGCTTGCCCATCCTGCCGTACATGATGCGGCATTAGTATCCATGCCGGATGAATATTTGGGCGAGCGTTCCTGTGCATTTATCGTGCCGAGCGGTGAAGCTCCGTCAGCTGCCGAAGTGAAATCTTTCCTGCGTAATCGGGGACTGGCGAGCTATAAAATACCGGATCGGATTGAGTTTGTGCAGTCTTTTCCCAAAACTCAAGTTGGTAAAGTAAGCAAAAAAGCGTTGCGAGAGATGATTACGATGAAACAACCAATATAACAGGTGCGACAATGCTGAACGGTAACGATGAACATGATTGTGATAAATAAAGCTGAAAAGAGGGATATTCATGGCACTTCCAAAGATTCAACCCTATGCAATGCCTGTAGAGTCGGAGCTTCCCGTCAACAAGGTAACATGGACACCGGATGCGAAGCGCTCGGTACTCCTGATTCATGATATGCAGCAATATTTTATGAACGCCTTTACGGCTGGGCAATCCCCTGTTGTGGAGCTGATCGATCATATTTCACAACTTCGTTCGAAGTGTCATGAGCTTGGCATTCCGGTGGTTTACTCCGCACAACCGGGCGGACAGACTCCGGAGCAGCGCGGGTTACAGCTGGACTTTTGGGGTGCGGGGATTGATGGAGGACCTGTGCAAAAAGAAATTATTGAAGCACTCGTACCCGCTCCGCAAGATACGTTCATGACCAAATGGCGATATAGCGCCTTCCAGAAGACAGAACTGTTTGAACTAATGCAGCGGGATGGTCGCGATCAATTGATTGTCTGCGGCATTTATGCTCATATCGGATGTCTGATGACCTCCTGCGAAGCCTTTATGCGAGACATTCAGGCGTTCCTGGTTGCGGATGCAGTAGCTGATTTTTCGGCGGAAAAACATCGCATGGCCTTGACGTATGCAGCAGAACGGTGCGCTGTGACAATGACAACCGGGCGTTTGCTTGAATCGCTAAATGATTCCGCCGCTGACGGAAATGAAGGAGCACTGAAATCCGAAGCGGGTGAGCAAGGGGAGCGCTCCTATGCTGCATCTGCTCAGGTGGCTGGTTCGGAGGCTGAACAACAAACGGCATCCGCAGCAGAGCCAATTCAGGACGGAAGTCATGGCGTTGAACAAGTCACGTTGGAAGCATTAAGAAATCAGGTCGGAGAGATGCTCCAGGAGCACCCTGCCCACATTGGAGAGCACGATGATCTGATTCAGATGTGGGGACTGGATTCCATTCGTATTATGAGTCTGGCTGAGCGCTTTCGAGTGGAAGGAGCGGGGGTAACGTTCGTGGATCTGGCGGAGCTACCTACATTGGCTGCATGGGCAACATTGCTGGATAAGGCCAAAAATAGGGTGCTCCCGAACGGAGACTACTTTTGAGCGGGGCCGTGCATACGTCGCACAGTCGGAACACGGCTTGGCCCCTGTCCTCTGCACAGTCCGGCATCTGGTTCGCTCAGCAGTTGAATCCGGACAATCCGATGTACAACACTGCCGAGTATGTGGTCATCGAGGGTAGCGTAGACCAAAGACGATTCGAAGAAAGTGTGCGACAGACCGTTTCGGAAGCAGAATCTCTGAATATGGTTTATGGCGAAAATGAACAAGGTCCATGGCAGTCTTTGGACAGCAACCCGGATCATTGGACATTTCATGTCATCGACGTGAGGGAGGAACCGGAGCCCCACACAGCAGCACTGGCCTGGATGAAAAAGGATCTGGCCAATCCCGTCAATCTGGCGACAGGTCCACTCTTCACGGAGGCATTGTTCCAGGTGAGCCATGATTGTTATTACTGGTACCAGCGCATTCATCATATCGCGATTGATGGATACGGCGTTTCGCTGATTACCCGCAGGGTGGCGAGCCTATACTCCGCAAGTCTAAGAGGAGAAGCTGTAGATCAAGTGCAGCAAGGGGCGTCGTTTGGCTCGTTGACGGCCGTTCTTCAGGAAGACGAGGCTTATCTTGGCTCAGTGGACAAGGAGCAGGATCGTCAGTTCTGGATGGATCGATATGCAGATGAACCGGATGTTGTCAGTCTGGGGGAACGGGCTCCGCGAACATCTACCTACTTCCTGAGACAGGGAGGTCTGCTTACACAGCCGCAGCGCGAGCAAATGCAGGCGGCAGCGGCAAGGTTCGGTGTGACTTGGCCGGATTTGTTTGTAGCGGCAACGGCCATTTACGTACACCGAATGACAGGGGCGACCGATGTTGTGCTGGCCCTGCCCGTGATGTGCCGATTGGGATCAACATCCCTGCGGGTTCCGGGTATGGTCATGAATGTGCTTCCGCTGCGTCTCAACGTAGAGTCGGATCTGACCGTGTCAGAGTTGCTGAAACAGGTTGTGCAGGAGATTCGGGCGGTACGCAAGCATCAACGCTATCGGCACCAGGATCTGCGGCGTGATCTGAAGCTGCTTGGAGAGAATCGTCGTCTGTTCGGACCCATGATTAATGTCATGCCATTCCACCATGAATTGAACTTTGCGGGGCAGTGCGGCATGATTCACAACCTGTCCACGGGCCCGGTAGACGATCTGTCCATTCATGTTGTGGACCAAGGGCATGGTCATGGGCTAAGTATTGATTTTGATGCGAACCCATCTATCTACAATGATTCCGAACTGCTGAACCATCAGCTTCGTTATATGCAGCTGCTGAACCTGGTGATGCAGGAAGGCATGGAGACGGAAACGGTGGAACGACTGGAATTGCTGCTCCCTGCCGAACGTGAGCAACTATTGGTTACATGGAATGGAACGGGAGGGGTGACAGCCGATAGCAATTCAGCAGCACTGTTTGAACAGCAAGTCCGCCGCACGCCTTCTGCAACGGCGCTGACCTTCGAAGGGGCCTCCCTGACGTATGCGGAGCTGAATGAACGGGCGAATCAGTTGGCTCATGAATTGATACAACGATATCAGGCAGGACCGGAACGGATGATAGCCATTGCTCTGCCTCGTTCGCTCGAAGTGGTCATTGCCATTGTGGCTGTCCACAAAACGGGGGCCGCTTATCTGCCGCTTGACCCTGACTATCCCGAAGAGCGTCTGATCTACATGTTGGAGGATGCCAAGCCTGCTTGTGTGGTGACGGTAATGAACCATGTTTCCAATCTGCCGACAACATCCAGTGTACCGATGATGGTCATGGATGAACCGAATACTGCTACGGCAGTGAGTCGCCGGCCTGGAAGTAATCCCGAAGCTGATGACCTGACAAGTAAATCTTCTCTGCTCAATCCTTCGTATATTATCTACACTTCAGGTTCCACGGGTAAGCCCAAGGGTGTAGCCGTAACCCATCTGGGGCTGGCGAATCTGCTTGAGGATATGAAGAAGAGATTACAAGTTGGTCCGCAGGACCACTGGCTGTCGGTGACCACGATTGCTTTTGACATATCCGTACTGGAAGTATTCCTGCCGCTTACGACGGGTGCCCGGCTGGATATTGCTCGCAAAGAGACGATTCTTGATCCGGTAGCTCTGGCTGGGAAGATGAGAGAACGGGAAACCACCATCATGCAGGCTACGCCTACGTTATGGCAGTCTTTGGTGACGAGCCGGCCAGGGCGATTCGATGGGCTAACCGTGATTACCGGAGGAGAGGCGCTGACGGAGGAACTGAAGCTTTCTTTGCAGGAACTGGGGTGTCACGTCAATAACCAGTACGGCCCGACTGAGACGACCATTTATTCCACGGCTGCCTCGTTCGACACAGGGGTGATGGGGAAACCGTCGATTGGTGGTCCGGTTCGCAACACGCAGCTATATGTGCTGGATAAAGGCTTAAAGCCAGTACCCTCGGGTGTAGCAGGGGAACTGTATATCGCAGGCGAAGGGCTTGCGCGCGGGTATTTGGGCAGGCCTGATCTTACCGCAGAACGCTTTGTAGCCAATCCCTTCGGTCAGCCAGGCAGTCGGATGTACCGTACAGGAGATTTGGCGGAATGGCTGCCGGATGGTTCTATCGATTATTTGGGTCGTGCAGATCACCAGATCAAAATTAGAGGCTTCCGAATTGAACTGGGCGAGATTGAATCGGTAATCTCCAGGTATCCTGGCGTAGCTCAGGTCACGGTCATGGCTCGCGAAGACCAGCCGGGAAACCAGCGACTGGCAGCGTATGTAGTGGCTGAGTCTGAACTCGAGAATCGTATGGATCTGGCAGAACTAAGAGTGTATGTGGCTGAGGCGTTACCGGATTACATGGTGCCTTCTTCATTCACGCTACTGCCCGAGATGCCGCTGACACCGAATAAAAAGATCGATCGCAAACGGCTTCCTGTGCCTGCTTTGCTATCAAATGCCAATGGACGGGAGGCGCGCACGCCACAAGAAGAAATTCTGTGCAGTCTGTTCGCTGAGATTCTTGGTGTTGGTCGTGTGGGCATTGACGATGATTTCTTTGAACTGGGTGGGCACTCCCTGCTGGCTGGACGAATTACAGCACGTATCCGTGATGTATTCGGTGCAGATCTAACGATTGGCAGTGTATTTGAAGCTCCAACCGCAGCAGGCCTAGCCAAACGATTGGATCAGGCGAAATCGGTGAGACCTGTTATTCAGCCTGTTTCACGTCAGGGGGAGCTTCCGCTCTCCTTTGCCCAGCGGAGGTTGTGGTTCATGTATTGTCTGGAAGGCGCCAATCCGACGTATAACATTCCGCTGGTTGCCCGGTTGGCCGGGAAGCTGGATACGGATGCTCTGGAGAACGCCCTGCAGGATATTGTAGACCGTCATGAGACATTACGAACGTTGTATCCGCCTGAAATGGGTTCTGCGAGCCAGCATATTCTGAATGCTGCTGACGTCAAAGTGAAATTGAATATAACCGCTGCTACGGAGCAGGAGCTTCCCGAGCTTCTGACAGAAGCGTCACGTTACAGTTTCCAGCTTTCCACTGAACCAGGCATTCGTGCCGAGTTGTTCAGAATCGGCGCTGATGAGCATGTGCTGTTGTTGCTGCTGCATCATATTGCCGGGGATGGATGGTCATTGTCACCGCTCATCCGCGATCTGTCGGTGGCTTATGCATCACGCTTGCGGGGTTCTTCACCTGCCTGGGAGCCGCTGCGCATTCAATATGCCGACTATGCGGTGTGGCAGGAGAGATTGCTAGGGAATGAGAAACAGCAGGACAGTCTGATTGCAAGACAGATGGAATTCTGGAGCAACCAACTGGCCCATTTACCGGAGCAGGTTACATTCCCTACGGATTACGCACGTCCAGTCGTGTCCAGTTATCGCGGTGGGTCAGTGCCTTTTACGATCAGTCAACGTTTGCATGAGCAATTAATGATCATCGCACGTGAGAATAAAGTCAGCCTGTTCATGGTGCTGCACTCGGCACTGTCCTTGCTGCTTACCCGAATGGGTGCAGGAACGGATATCGCGATAGGAACACCGATTGCCGGACGGAGCGATGATGCGCTGGATGAAGTCGTAGGTATGTTCATTAACACCCTTGTGCTGCGTACAGATACTTCAGGTGATCCAACATTCCGTGAGCTGCTGGCTCGTGTGCGAGAAGTCGACCTGGCAGCATATGAACATCAGGATCTGCCCTTTGAACGGTTGGTTGAAGTATTAAATCCGCCTCGATCCCGTTCCAAACATCCGCTCTTTCAAGTGATGCTTGTGCTGCAAAATACACCGGATATTCGTCTTGATCTACCGGGTATTGTGGCGGAAACCCGCATGCATGGTGTGGGTTCATCCAAATTTGATCTAACCCTTGAGCTGACAGAGCAGCGTCAGCATAACGGATCTCCAGGCGGAATTGAAGGTGTGCTGGAATATAGTGCAGATCTCTTCCGGGAGTCTACTGCAGGTGAACTTGTGGTCCGATTGATGCAGGTGCTTGAAGATGCAGTGCAGCAGTTGGATGAGCGAATCAGCAGATTTCATGTCGTGACCCCAACAGAGCAGGCCCAGCTTGAAAAAGAATGGTCCTTTACGCTGAGTGAGGATGCACAACTGACCATAGCCGAGCGCTTTGAAATACAAGCAGCTGCTCATCCGGAAGCGACTGCCATGACCTGTGAGGATATCACCTTAAATTACAGGGAGCTGAATGCAAGAGCCAATCAGCTTGCCAGATTACTGATCGCTCAAGGCGTGGCACCGGAACAAATGGTTGCGCTAGCCTTGCCTCGTTCCGTTGAAATGGTTGTGGGCATTCTCGCTGTGCTAAAAGCAGGAGCCGCTTATCTACCACTTGACCCCAATTATCCGGCAGATCGGTTGACACATATGCTGACAGATGCAGCACCGAAAGTAATGGTAACGAGCACAGAGGTATACACCTTGCTTCCGCAGGTGGCAGAAATTCAGTGTATTAATATGGACGATTTGCATACTTTGCAGCAATTGGAGATGCTGGATGATCGAAACCCTGCGGATAGTGAACGCAATGGGCGTGTAACACCTCTGAACCCGGCTTACATGATCTATACCTCGGGTTCGACAGGCAAGCCTAAAGGGGTCGTTATTCCGCATGCCAATGTCATCCGTTTATTGGATGCCACGCAGCACTGGTTCCATTTTGACGCGAGTCATGTATGGACCTTGTTCCACTCCTATGCATTTGACTTCTCCGTATGGGAAATCTGGGGACCGCTGCTGCATGGAGGGCGATTAGTCGTTGTTCCTCATGAGATTAGCCGTTCACCTGGAGCGTTCCTGCAGTTGCTTGCTGAGCAAAAGGTGACCGTATTGAACCAGACGCCATCCGCATTCTACCAACTCATGCAGGCTGACAGGGAAAATCCGGCCTGGGGACAGCAGCTTGCACTCCGTTATGTCATTTTTGGAGGCGAGGCACTGGAGCTTGGGCGCTTGGATGATTGGTATGAACGTCATGCTGATGATGCGCCAAGACTCATCAATATGTATGGCATCACTGAGACGACGGTTCATGTCAGCTACCAGGAACTGCATGCAGGCAGTTCTACGGAAGGCGCGAGCAGCTGGATTGGATGCGCCATACCGGATCTTCGGGTATATGTGTTGGATGATCAACTTGAGCCTGTACCAACAGGAGTAACCGGAGAGATGTATGTAGCCGGAGCGGGTCTGGCTCGTGGTTATTGGAATCGACCTGATCTTACAGCTGAGCGATTCGTTGCTGATCCATACGGTCCACCAGGCACACGTATGTACCGGACAGGAGATCTGGCGAAGCGTTTGCATGATGGCTCGCTTGATTATTTGGGGCGGGCGGATCAGCAGGTGAAAATACGGGGATTCCGCATTGAGCTTGGCGAGATTGAAGCGGTGCTGGCAAGGCATTCAAGCGTGGCCCAGGCTGCTGTAATTGTCCGTGAAGACCAGCCGGGGGATAAACGTCTTGTAGCTTATATCGTTCCGGCTTCGGATACAGGGAAGGCACCTGAATCGACTGCTTTGCGTCGTCATGCGTCTGCCAGCCTTCCGGATTATATGGTTCCATCTGCGGTTGTAGCGATGGAGAGCCTGCCGCTTACAGCTAATGGAAAGCTCGATCGCAAGGCACTACCCGCACCGGAAATGCAATTAACGACAGGTGGCAGAGCGCCTCGCAACCCGCAGGAGGAGATCCTCTGTGATTTGTTTGCCGAAGTATTGGGCATGCGGAGTGTGAGTATTGATGACAGTTTCTTCGAGCTGGGTGGCCATTCGTTACTGGCTGTTCGCTTGATGAGCCGCATTCGTGAAGCGATGGGACGGGAGCCGGGCATCGGCATTTTGTTCGAAACAGCTACCGTAGCGGGGCTGGCGGAGCGATTGGAGATGGATTCCGATTCCGGAAAAAGCTCGCTTCAGGTGCTGTTGCCGCTCAGAACGCATGGGGAGCATCTGCCTATATTCTGTGTCCATCCTGCAGGAGGACTTAGCTGGTGTTACGCCGGGCTGATGAAACATCTGGGCATGGAGTATCCGCTCTATGGGTTACAGGCCAGAGGAATTGCTGAGGTTGAGGAACTTCCGTCTACACTGGAAGATATGACGGCAGACTACATCCGTCATATCCGCTCGGTACAGCCTGAGGGGCCTTACCGTCTGCTGGGCTGGTCTCTCGGAGGCAACGTTGCGCAGGCTATGGCGGTACAACTGCAATTGGAAGGGGAAGAAGTGGAGTTTCTCGCCATGCTGGATGCGTATCCTAGCCATTATCTTCCAATTCGCGGAGAGCCGGATGAGGAAGAAGCCTTAACCGCATTGCTTGCACTGGGTGGTTATGATCCGGACAGCATTGGGGATGGTCCACTGGATATGGCAACGGCTATGCGCATATTGCGCAGTGAGGGCAGTGCGCTGGCAAGTTTGGATGAAGAAACGATTATGAAGCTGCGGAAGACCTATGAAAATTCCGTACGGATCTTGGGGGCCTACACGCCATCCCGATTCGAGGGGGATCTGATCTTCTTCCGTTCCACCATTATTCCTGACTGGTTCGACCCGATTGAACCGGAAATGTGGAATGCATACATCGGAGGCCAATTGGAACGTCATGATATCGCTTGCCGTCACAAGGACCTCTGTCAGCCTGGGCCTCTGGAGGAAATCTGCCGAACACTGGCCGCCAAGCTGGAGGAGCTGAACAAGCGCGAAATTCAACATAAATAGGAGGATAAGGCGATGAGCAACCCATTTGAATATGAAGACAGCAATTATCTGGTGTTAATCAATGAGGAGGGTCAATACTCCCTCTGGCCTGCATCCCTTGAAGTACCCGCAGGTTGGACCGTGATGCTTGGCAAGGCCAAGCGCCGGGTATGTCTCGATTACATCGCCGAGCAATGGACAGATTTAAAACCGCTGAGTCTCTGTGATGAAGTTGGCATGCCTGGAGCCGTTTATGAGGCTAGCAGATGAAATTCGGTCTGAATCCCAAGGTCATTGTCAGCATTGTCTACGTACTGGCGATGTTTATGGTGGCTATGGATGGAACGGTCTTGAACGTAGCATTACGAACCATTAGTGAAGAGCTGGGGATTCCCCCAGCTGCTTCAAGTACCTTGAATGTGGGTTATCTGGTGAGTTTGGCTGTATTCCTGCCTGTCGCCGGGTGGCTTGGTGATCGATGGGGAACGAAACGAGTTTTCTTATCGGCACTGGCACTGTTTACGGTATCTTCTGCACTTTGTGCGACGGCCGATCAATTAAGAACGCTGACGTTCTTTCGCATTTTGCAGGGTGCAGGGGGTGGTCTGCTTACTCCTGTAGGGATGGCGATGCTGTTTCGAACCTTTCCTCCCCAGGAACGGGCTAAGGTATCTCGAATGCTCGTACTGCCCATCGCGCTGGCCCCGGCACTGGGGCCGATTGTGAGCGGATTGATTGTGGACCAGCTCTCTTGGCGATGGATCTTCTATGTGAATCTGCCCGTCGGCATTCCAGCGGTAATCTTCGGAATGCTGTATCTGAAGGAGCACAGAGAACAGGGAGCTGGTCGACTGGATGTACCGGGTTGGTTATTATCTGCCGCAGGACTCGCTCTGACGATGTACGCTCTTAGTCAGGGTCCGCTGCGAGGGTGGACTTCCCCTCTTATTATTGGAGCTGGCCTTACAGGAATCATCCTGCTCGCGTTGCTCGTGGTGGCCGAACTGCGCGCGAAGCAGCCTTTGCTTGACCTGCGTTTGCTGAAAGACCGTTTATTCCGCTATTCGGGTCTAGTATCTGTATGCGGGTCAGCAGGTCTGCTGGGCATGTTGTATGTGTTTCCGTTGATGTATCAAAACGTGCTAAACGCCTCTGCGCTGGAGACAGGGCTAACCACATTCCCGGAAGCCCTGGGACTTATGATTGCTTCCCAGCTTGTGCCCTGGACGTATCCGCGCCTAGGCCCACGTAAGCTTATATCCATGGGTCTGATCTGCACGGCGGTGATTTTTATTACACTTAGTCAGATCACAATGGATACGAATCCATGGTTCATCCGTGCATTATTGTTCGGAGTGGGCATCTTCCTGGGACAGACGGTAGGCGCGGTGCAGATTGCTTCGTTTGCCCAAATACCGCCTCCTTCTATGGGACGAGCCTCCACCTGGTTCACGGTGCAAAATCGGTTGGGTTCCGCGATTGGAATGGCGTTATTGTCTGCTGTTCTGGCTGGCGTGGGTACAACGACGGTGACTGCGGCTGGAGCGATGGAGCCGAATATGCTGGCGTACCGTTTGGCTTTGCTGGGAGCTGCTGCGTTTTTGTTGATTGGTCTATGTTTTGCCCTGAAAATCAGCGATGCTGACGCGGCTGCAACGATACGGAAAAACAGCAGTCAGGGTCTCTTTCGGAGGCAAAAGAAATCTCCATCATTGACACAGGAAACGTCTGTACAATCGAAAGGTTAAGTCCCCTGGCAGTTGAACATGATATCCATTCAGAGGATTGCGTGAATGCAGTGCATTGAATATTAAAAAGTCCCTGACGGGTTCGCCAGGGACTTTTCGGTATTTCTACATGGGTGCGTGCTAGTTCATAAATCTACAATAAAAATCTAAATTGCTATGTTTGTTACATTCTTTTCTAAGTTTATGCTGCTCGAGCAATAATCTGATTTCTCTCAAGAACCGCTTGAGACTCAGCATTTGCAGGACGGTAGCCTTTTTCCAGCAATTCTTTAATGTAAATTTTGTTGTAAACGAAGGAGAATACGATTCCACTAACCCAAGCTCCGAAACCCACAGTGAAGACTCCAAGAGCTACACTAATCAAAAACATGATGGCAGCCCATTTCAAATCACCACGGAAAAGAGCAGGGAAAAAACCGAAAAAGAGTGTTGTCCAGCTGAAACCAACCTTAACGTTTTTGGTCACACCTGCATTGTTTTGCAAAAAGATATGCATTTGTCCACTTCCTTCTAAAATAATAAATGGAGAGAGAATCGAGCGTTGACAAGTATGTACTGTAGAAACTAGTTATAAATACCTGATCTATATTACCTACTTCTCTTCCTTTTGGTCCTATAGTACCATTAACTGGACAGAATGTTAATCATTTTTTTTTGAAAATTATGGTTTGGAAAGGGATAAATGCACTTTTTGATAAAATGTAAAAAATGAAGGAGGGGTTGTAACCCCTCCTTCATAATAATGCCTGATACAACTCTTCGATTGTGATGACATTCGGCTGGGCAGGTAAATCTTCTCCTGCGGAACAAGCTGCTAACATATGCCCATGATCCAGTCGCAGGCTGAGGAATGGATAAGCGGCTGCTTCTGGTGAGTGCCAGTTCCCGTCAGCATTACGGATCATGGAGAATGAATCAAGTGGCATGGACAGGCCCATGCCGACGGCCTTGATGTAGCTTTCCTTCAACGTCCATAGACGGTAGAAGGTCTCTAGCTGCATCTCGGCGGGCTCCGCAGCCAGAAATTGGCTCTCTGTGAGAGAGAAGAATCGCTCCGAAATCTTCATGTCGATAGGCGATATTTTTTCCACATCCACACCCAGATCAGCGTCACCGCCAGAGATTAAAGCAATCCAATCGCCGGAGTGCGAGACATTAAATTGAACATCAGCATAGTTACTGAGTGCAGGTTTGCCGTATTTGTTACGTGTAAAGGAAAGATCTCCCGGCCTTAGGCCAGTTAACTTGCTCAGCGTCACACGGGTCAACACTTCACCCAGAACAGAGCGATAGGCGTCCGCCTGATGTACAAAACGTGAAGCTTGTCCTCGTCTTTCCTCAGATACCCCCGACAGAAAAAGGTTCCAGTATGCCTCCGGCAATTCTGCCGGAACTTGAAGAACTTGAATAGTTATCATCATTTATCACCTGACGATGTATTCGGCATGGATTGCACACTTTCCTTTATAATCATCGGTTTATCGGGTCTGCGCGTGCCGCTTCATACCTGCTGTGTTCTTTTCCATTCTTCATGTGCAGCCTGTACCCGTCCCCACATTTCTTTGCGTTCCACTTCTGTGTAATTCACCAACGGTTCGTGGAATTTCTCAGCCAATACGTCTTTCCACTCGGTGTAGGTTTGAATCTCCTTTTTGCGGATACCATCGCGGTCATGCGTCCGGAGCATACATCCACGTAGTTCGTTGCTTTGGAGAGCATGCCTCTGACGGAGCAAAAATGCGTTATGCCAAGGCGAATCGGCTGACTGGCTGTAGAATTCATGCTTGGGCATGAACTCTTCCAGGCTGGTAAGCTCTTCGGGAGCGAAGTCGACACCCTCACTTGGCCCGTTGGGTTCATATTCAAGTCTCCATCCGCCAGGAGCAACAGATGAAGGCATTAATGTATAAGTAAACGGGGCCGATCCGTAAGTTCCATAACGAAGAGGAAGCGGTTCGAAGGGCTTACCGCCCAGACCGACATCCACAATCCAACGTTCCACATTCGGGTCTGCATCTGGCAAAGAGACCGACAGACCTAGATGGAACGAGTTCACACGTGGCTGCTCTCCATATGGCTGAACTCCGGCACGATGCCAATGCACCGTATATCCCAGAGAGCGAAGCAGAACGCTGAATGCGCCATTCAGATGAAAACAGTAACCACTACGGCCTTGCAATATAAGCTGGACCGATTCTTGAAGATCAATGCCCGCAGGCCGACCTGCAAAAATATCGACCGTTTGCCAGGATAGATGCTGCACATGTGCCTGCTGGATTTCGGATAGGAATTCCAGGGTGGGTTCCTTGATATTATGAATGCCTATCCGTTTCAGGTAGGCCTGTATTTCAGATGGAGTCAATGTAACATTCATCCAGATCACCTCGAGTCATGTAGTGGGCGTATTATTAATTGCTGCTGCCCTGAATTCATTGTAAAAGTGAACGGATGAAATGAATACACTAGTTTGCTTCAATTGTACCGGTACAGTAAAGGTTACGCATACACATCTTTCCATCAATGGGAGCGTTATTTCTTTTTCTTGGTATGCTAACCGTTTGGAGTGGATATAGGTTAGAATATAGATAGATAGCAGGATTAGGAGATGGAAAAAATGGCTAATGATGAAGTGATTTTGACACAGGAAGGCTTGGAAAAGCTGGAGGACGAACTGAGGGAATTAAAGACGGTGAAGCGTAAGGAACTGGCGGCGCGTCTGAAACTCGCGATCAGTTACGGTGACCTGAAGGAAAATAGTGAGTATCATTCAGCCAAAGATGATCAGGCTTTTATGGAAACCCGCATTTTGATTCTGGAGAAAATGCTGACCAAAGCAAGAGTCATCACTTCGGACAATATCGACTCGAACAAAGTAAGCATTGGCTCAACCATTCTGCTTAATGATATCGAATTCGCCGAGAAGATTGAATACATGCTGGTTGGTCCGGCCGAGGCGGATGTTGCTGATAACAAAATATCGTACGAAAGCCCGCTTGGCAAAGAACTGATGGGCAAAGAAGTAGGCAGTGTCATTCATGTCAATGCGCCGATGGGCATTATCAAATATGAGTTGCTAGAAATTAAAATTTAATGGGAATAAAGGTGTTTCGGCAACCATGGAAATGGCTGTTGGAACACCTCTTTTTTATTCTTTCAAAATAATATTCAGCTCCGTTTTTTTCGTTCATCCAGAACCTCACGGGTCATGGCATATACAACCCAGAGCAGGATCACGATATGGATCATTGCAATGGAAATGCCTATGCCATACATCAAGTCATTGGTCAGTCCCGAACCGTGCATGCTGAAGCTCGCTCCATGTCCTCCGCCAAAGTTACCATACCCACCACCGATGCGCGATTGTCCTCCCTCAGCTCCAAAGTCGCCATCAGAGCCCGTGCTCATGATCATGGCAATATTTACGTAGGTCGTCAGGGAGAAGGTGATTGCTGCATACATCCATTTACGTTCAAAGAACGGAACTAAAACCAAGAATAACAAAGCAGGTATGCTGTAACGCTCATGAATTTCCGTTGGCAGCATAAAGAAGGCGAGATTCACCGCTGCACCTGCAATGAGCAGGGATGAAATACGAATTTCCTTAATTAGCAGTAGATAGGCTGCTACTCCAATCACGGCAATGGCTAGCAGCAGCAGACCAAACATTTTATACGTCACTATGCCAAACAACACCGTAGCATCGCTTGTTCCGGGATCACCAAGCAGGTGATACCAGATATTCATGGCGTTCAGGGAAAGCTGCGGGTACATATTAATGGCGCTCCCGTAGGCGTTGGTCAGCATGGTGCCGAGGGTTCCATTTGCAGCAAAATAGAGAAATACAGGCAGGGTTGCAATCATTAATCCTGCTACAAATAGAAGCGTAGCCCAAAATTGCCTTTGATAAAGCTGGCGTAGTAATACAATACCGAATACCGGAGCAATGACAATCGCCTGAAACTTTGCCAGCAGGGCAACGGAGAACAATATACCCGCCAATAGAGGATTACTTAGCAGCAGAACGGTAGACAGCACCATTAATGTACTGTGCAGGATGTCGATCTGTCCCCACATGGCGCTATCGACCAGCAGGCCGGGGTTGAAGGAAAGAACTGCAAGCAGCACCAAAAGTGCGCCAGAGCTTAGCTTTTTGAATGTGAGGGTCAAGACCGCCATGGACAGCATATCAAAGGCGATAGGTAGTATTTTCATGGATAGATTTCCAGCTGAGGCGGTTATGCCAAGTCCATCCAGTATCCAGCGGTACAATCCCAGAATGAAGATAAAAAAGGGGGGATAGTTCTGATCTTTTCCATACAGGTATGATTCGCGAAGACCGTATTGGTGAACAGCATTCATCCAATCGACGAACAGGGACTGATCTCCGACATAGCCTCTGAATTGTGTTCCAAGATACAATCGCAGCAGTAGACCTCCTGTGAAAATTAGAGCGGCATACAGCCAGAAATGCCTGTTCCATCGGATGTTTGGATCTCTGTAGGTCAGTGTGTTCATCCTTCTCCTCCTCAGCATGGGCGATTGAGATTGGTGCAAGTATAGGTGACCAAGCTGAAAAAGGGATGAATTTTGGATCATGTTTCACTCGAATGGAAGCTTAAAGTTTGCTGAAAGCCAGTGAATAGCACGGGCGATTCAACAGCAGAGAAGCAGGATGTGAGGAGGTTCCTCCTTCTTAACGGTTTGGTGCCAGCAGGGGAAGTTAAGTTTGCAGCCATCTGAGCAATTACCGAACTACAGGGCAGGGTTGGCGTGCTCCTTTTTATCACATACTGTATATTAGGGGGTTCAGTGGACTACATGTCGCATGCTGCTTGCTTTGTTAAGCGAAGAAGGCAAGGGCAGCATATTTAATGTAGACATTCCTGTAAATAAATAACATTTCGACAAATTTCGATTTTCGAATGACCTGACACGTGGAGTAGTATATAATTACGGGAAAACTTTAAAGTGATGGAGTAGATACGATGAATTTTAGTAAGTCCAATAATCCTAATTTGAATCAAGACGGGCCCAACAAAGGTGAACGCTTCTCACAGGCCGGATTCATTCTGGCTGCCATCGGTAGTTCAGTGGGTCTTGGCAACATGTGGAAGTTTCCTTATATTACGGGAGAGAACGGGGGCGCTGCATTTTTCCTGCTCTTCATCGTCTGTCTTCTACTAATTGGTCTGCCTGTTCTGCTGGCTGAACTTGCGATTGGTCGCAGCGGCAGAGGTAGCGCGGCTACGGCCTTTATTAAAGCGGGTGGTCATAAGGGCTGGCTGGCAGCAGGATTGCTGCAAGTACTGACGCCGTTTATTATCCTTTCCTTTTATGTCATCATTGCAGGCTGGACGCTGCAATATGCAGTGACGTCATTCAGCGGTACGCTGTATAACAATCCTGATTATGCTGGACAATTTGGTGACTTTGTAGGCGGTTATATGCCGATTGTGTGGCAGCTGATTTCGGTTCTGATTACAGGCTGGATCGTAGCCAAAGGGGTATCGAACGGAATCGAGAAGTTTAACAAGGTACTGATTCCAGCGATGCTGGTTCTGCTCATTATCCTGATGGTTCGTGCAGTGACTTTGCCAGGAGCTGGTGCGGGAGTTTCCTTCTTCCTGAATCCTGACTTCTCGCAGCTTACGACCGAATCTGCGCTGGTTGCGCTTGGACATGCCTTCTTCTCCCTATCGCTGGGTATGGGTATTCTCGTGACATACGGTTCATATGTTGATAAAAATCAATCGCTCGGTGCAGCAACCATTGCTGTCGGTGCGGGTGACCTGATCTATGCATTCATTGCGGGTCTGATCATATTCCCAACGACCTTCTCCTTCGGGATTGCACCGGATCAGGGTCCGTCGCTGATCTTTGTGGCTCTGCCGGCAGCCTTCTCGGCTATGCCGCTGGGCTTCGTGTTTGGCGGGTTGTTCTTCGTGCTTCTGGCGATTGCGGCGTTAACATCGGCGGTATCCTTGCTGGAAGTTCCGGTGAAATATTTCATGGAGAGATTATCCTGGAGCCGGAGTCGCTCGGTATGGACCATCTCACTTGCCGTCTTCATCGTTGGGCTTCCTTCGGTATTGTCGCTTGGATTGTTCCCTGAATGGACGATTGGCTCGAAGAGTGTGTTCGACTGGATGGACTTTATGGCGTCCAACATTTTACTTCCGATTGGTGGATTGCTCGTTACTATTTTTGCCGGATACTTCTGGAAAAAGGCAGCCGAAGCTTCCGGCCTGCGTGCAGGCTGGTTCCGGGTATGGCTGTTCATGCTGCGTTATATAGCGCCAATCTTGGTGCTTCTGGTTCTGCTGCACACCTCCGGTATTATTCACTTCTAAACGGTTGGGAATTGAAGTGGAGAAGTAAGTTACTGTGCAGATTTGCCATTGATAAAACCTCTTGGAAGAAATGCAAAAGCCCTTGTGTTCCCTCGTCAATTTTGGGACAATACAGAGTAGAGGTTTTTTCGATAGACCGATAAGCCATATGCTTTTTGCGAAAAGAGGACAATAACATGATTAAATCATCCATATATGGATTAACATTAGAGCAACTACGTGACTGGCTGCCGGAGCACGGACAGAAGAAATCCCGTGCTTCCCGCATCTGGGAATGGTTATATCAGGAGCGTGTGCACGATTTTACAGACATGACGGACGTGCGTCAGGAATGCCTGGATGTCATTTCCGAGCATTTCACGATGAACTCGCTGAGTGAACATGTCAAGCAGGAATCCGCTGACGGCACCGTGAAATTTCTGCTGCGTATGCAGGACGGTAATCTGATTGAAACAGTTTTAATGCGCCAAAAATACGGTCTCACTGTATGTGTAACTACTCAAGTGGGATGTAACATTGGTTGCAGCTTCTGCGCGAGCGGGCTGATCAAGAAGAGCCGCGATCTGTCCGGTGGTGAGATTGTGGAACAGATTATGCATGTACAACAGTATCTTGATGCAGCTGGTCAAGGCGAGCGGGTAACTAACGTGGTGGTAATGGGAATTGGCGAGCCGTTTGACAATTTCCAGAACATGACTGACTTTATTGAAGTGATCAAGCATCGTAAAGGGCTGGCGCTTGCGGCCAAACGGATCACTGTATCCACGAGTGGGCTGCCTGACAAGATCAAGGAATTTGCAGATAGCAGCCTTCAGGTTAATCTGGCGATCTCCCTGCACGCACCGAATAACGAACTGCGGACACATATCATGAAGATCAACCGGGCCTTCCCGATTGAACAATTGATGGATGCAGTGGATTATTACCTGGCTACGACGAACAAGCGTATTATGTTTGAGTATATTTTGCTCCGGGACGTCAACGATCAGCGGGAACATGCAGCAGAACTGGCTGAACTGTTGTCCAGCCGCAAGAGTATGGTCAGCATCAATCTGATTCCGTATAATCCGGTGGATGAGCACAGTCAGTATCAGCGGAGCACGGAAGAGTCCATTCTGGGCTTCTATGATACGTTGAAAAAGAATAACATTAACGCAACTGTACGCATGGAACATGGTACCGATATCGATGCGGCATGCGGACAATTGCGCAGTAAACAGATGAAAAATAACGCCACTGAATCCCAGCCAGGTCGTCTGGCTTTGGGATAAGGATGTAAGCCATGAAGTCAGGCTAACGCCTGGCTTCTTTGTCATGATATATGCTTAGTAAATACTCTCCCAATGGAGCATTTCTAATGAACTCATTCACCTTATTGTGGCAAAATACGTGAATTAGAAATGCTAACGAACTTCAATCACGTTATTGCAGTCAAATTGACATAGAAGGTGCAAGCTAGTTTGCAAAGCAGAAAATAAGGTGTGTACGGTTCGTTACAATCCCAAAATGGTTGAATCTCCATTAATAGCACTGACTGGGTTCATTAGAAACCAAAAAGAGCATCCCAAAGTCTTGTTCTTGAACTTTGAGGATGCTCTTTTTGTATTTATTTCAGTTTTTTGGTCATCAGCAGATGAGGAATGCTATCTTCCATGAATACGTCCGAGGCTGCCGTGTATCCGAGACGTTCGTAGAACCCGGAGGCTTGTACCTGTGCGTGCAGCTTGGCTTTCTCCAGCCCTTGAGCGAGAGCCATCTGCTCCAGCTTATCGATCAGCACACGACCAAGTCCATGTTTCCGATAATCGATCATGACACAGATCCGTTCCAATTTGGCAACATTTTCGACCACACGTAGTCTGGAAGAGGCGGCAGGAACGCCGTCTACGTAAAGCAGGATATGTTTTGCTTCCGTATCCAATGCATCAAAGGTGTCGAATTCATCTTCTGCAGGCACCCCTTGCTCTTCAACAAAAATAGCGGTACGAATGGCGAAGCAGGCGTCGAGCAATTCCTGGTTATTAGCTTCAACAATAGTTGTATTCATGAATGTTTCTCCTTTAGTCAATAGTAATTCTATTCTGGCATGGTAAACTGGTAGATAGCTTGAATGTATACCTGTTCCATGTGTTATCATGGTTAAAATTTAAACTGATCCAATTCAGTTATATCATCAATTATGTTGCGAATGCAACAATTTTATAGAGGGGTGAATCCATTGACTGAAAAAAAAGAAGTGTTGCGTGAAATCGGCATGATTGCCCGCTGTCTGGATTCAATCAGCAACGTTGAATTCCAACATCTAAACTTGTCTCGTGGACAGTATTTGTATCTTTATCGCATATGTGAGAATCCTGGTATTATCCCCAACCAGCTCGCTGAATTAATCAAAGTTGATCGGACCACTGCGGCTAGAGCCATTAGCAAACTGGAAGCGGACGGGTTTGTCGTCAAACAGTCGGCAATGGGTAATAAAAAGAATAAGTTGTTATATCCGACAGATGCGGGTCTTGAAGCTTGGGAGTTCATCCGCAGGGAGGGTGTTCATTCCGATCAGGTAACGCTGGAGGGCTTAACGGATGAAGAGATCGAGATTGCGGTTAAGCTTCTGCGCCGGATGCGCCACAATATTGAGGTGGATTGGAAATTCGTCAAAAAGGGCGGCCGCCGACCTTATATGGATCAATCTGAATGAGCTTACTTCTAATACGTAAGGGCTGTCTGCTGGAGTATTTCGGGCGACAGCCTTTTGCTGTAGAAACATATGCCGATATTCTGTATAATCTTCCAGGCTGAATATGAGAGCTGAACTTCATTACAGTAACGGAGGGGTTGAGCATTGAGCGAACGGGGATCGGATTTTTACGAAGATGGGGCCAATTTCGAGAAGTATATGAAACGCCGGCAGTGGCAGGAGAATGCCAATGATACGTTGGAGAAGCCTGTAGTGCTGGAGCTGATTGGAGACGTTGGGGGCTTGAGCATATTGGATCTCGGCTGTGGGGATGCGAGGTTCGGAGCAGAACTGTTGGGTCCCGACCACCGTGGTGGCAGCTACATGGGAATTGAAGGTTCAGTGAATATGATTCAGGCTGCCAATGAATCGATAAAGGGCCAGAACGCGCAGATTGAGCAAGCGTATATGGAAGATTGGAGTTATCCCGCGAATACATATGATCTGGTCATATCCAGACTGGCGATTCATTATATTGAGGATGTGGACAGCCTATTTCGCAAGGTATATCAGACGTTAAAAAAGAATGGCACATTCGTATTTTCGGTAGAACATCCTGTGATCACGTCAACGTTGCAGCCTTCGGTGGTCCGAACCAACTGGGTTGTCGATCAGTATTTTGTGGAGGGATTTCGGGAGCAGCAATGGCTTGGAGGCACGGTGAAAAAAATGCATCGCTCCATCGAATCTTACTATATGGCATTACAGCAGGCAGGATTTCAAGTACAGCATCTGCGGGAATCCGCGCCTCAGCGTCAGTATTTTGTGAACGAGGAGACGTACCTGCGCAGACAGCGGATTCCGTTGTTTTTATTCCTGTCTGCCCTTACACAGAAAACTGTGGATAATTCATAATATAGCCAAGCAGCCCAAAAACCTGTCCACATGTGGATAAGATTTTGGGCTGCTTCGACTGTTCTGATTGTGAATAGATAAATTGAACTAAAGAATATTTACACTTGCCACTCCGATGACAGAACAACCTTCCGATCGCTGTTATCCCCAGATTTTTTTGAATCCCTTATTTAAAGGGGAAAATCCGGGGATAAAGGCGAGGTGTATGCTTCCGATGCAGCTTTCTTTCAGAAAGCTTTTAGCTCCGCTTCTTCAGGTTATTTCTGTCCTCTCCGTTATCGTGTAAATGTTTAGTTCAATTTATATAGATATAGAAAATTATTTATCCGATGCTCTGACATAGACACGTTCTCCATGCCGATCCACATCCACCGGTGATTCAAAAAAGTTACTCAGTACGTCTCTGTTCATCAACTCACTGGTTAATCCACTATTCACGATCTCGCCCCGCCGGAGCAGCAGGCTGTGACTGAACACAGGCAATATTTCCTCCGTATGATGAGTAACGTAGATGAGCGAAGGGGTATCCGGCTTCTGCGTCAGTTCACTGATACTTTCAAGCAGCCGCTCTCTAGAGAACAGATCGAGCCCATTGCAGGGTTCGTCCAGAATGAGTACACGCGGGTTAGCCATCAGGGCTCTGGCAATGAGCAGCTTCTGCTTCTCCCCCTGGGAGCAGGTACGGTATTCGCGATCCCACAGATGCTGACAGCCGAGCGTATGCATCAATTCTCGTGCCTGATCCAGATCCTCGTCTGACAGTTTATCGTACAGTCCGATCGTGGCGTGTTTACCGCTGATCACGACATACTGGGTGCGGTCGGTGCCATACAATTTCTCCTGAAGGGAGGAGCTGACCCAGCCAATCGACTTCCGCAGCTCTCGCAAATCCACATCTCCGTAACGGTGTCCAAGCACGGATATCGTACCTTCTGTGGGCCAGAGATATCCGGTGATCATGTTCAGGAGTGTGGTTTTACCGGAACCATTCAGGCCAAGCAATGCCCAATGTTCGCCTTCGTTTACACGCCAGCTGACATCGTTCAGCAGGGTGATCGGTCCTCTTTTCCAAGTAACATGCTGTACATCAATGATCATGGGTTATTCCTTCCTTCTGTTTAGCCTCTGTCTCCATTATCCTGACCTTATTGTAGTCACAAAACGACTGACGTTTCAATGCATATTAGGCGTTTCTTGGCCGATCCCGGCGCAGGAATACAGCACACACCCCGAGCAGCGGCAAAAAAGAACATAGCTTGATGACGAATGAAATGCTGGTCACATCAATCAGGGAACCGAGCACAACCGAGCCGAGTCCCGCCATGCCAAACGACAGGCCGAAGAACAATCCCGATACCGTCCCAATATGACGCGGCAGCAATTCTTGTGCGTAGACAATGATGACACTGAAGCCGGACATCAGAATCAAACCGATCATGCCGCATAATACCATGGATAGAGCAGGTCCCGCATAAGGCAGCAGCAGTGAAAATGGTGCAGTACCCGCGATGGAGAACCAGATCATCGGTTTACGTCCATAACGGTCAGCCAGTGGGCCGCCGAGCAAGGTTCCAACCATACCCGCAAATTGCAGAACGAACAGGCAGATCTGTGCCTGCGAAAGAGGCAGGTTATACGCATCGGCGTAATAAAAGGCATAGTATCCGGTCATACCGGCAATATACACGAATTTGGAAAACAGCAGCAGGATGAGGATACCCATTGTAAAAGCGATAAATCCCCGACTTACAGGCTGGGCAGCAGGCTGCACAATACCATTTGCCTGTACAGGCTGTTGCTGACGGCTGCGATTATCCGCCAATTTTTCTCTATACCAACGGCTAACGGAAGACTGGATAACGATCCCGATTAGGGCAAAAGCCATTAGCCACAGAAAACTAAGCTGTCCATGCGGGAGCAGGATAAAGGCAACCAGCAACGGGGCGAGAGCCTGACCTGTGTTGCCACCGACTTGGAAGATGGACTGTGCCATTCCGCGTCCTCGACCTGCCGCCAGATGGGCGACGCGTGAGGATTCAGGATGCAGGATGGATGATCCTATGCCGATCAATGCTGCGGAGACAAGCAGCATCCATAGCTCGGAAGACAAGGCAAAGCCGAGAACACCGATCAGGGAGAACAACATGCCTCCGGGCAGCAGGATTGGCATGGGTTTGCGATCAGACATATAACCGACCAGCGGTTGTAGGACCGATGCGGTAATATTTAATGTGAAGGCAATCCAACCCATCTGGGCGAAACTGAGCTGCATCGTTTGCTGGAACAGTGGAAAAGCAGACGGAACAACGGTCTGCATCGCATCATTCAGCAGATGGGCGAAGCTGACTCCGGCAAGCGCCCAATTGGCGGAGTGATTGATTTGCATTTTGCTTACAGCGGCTTGTGCCACGGGAGATCACCTCGAATTATTTTTTTACCATGATAAAAGATACAGACAGAGATTGTCTTTGTGAAAAGTGCTTGGAAAGTGAGCACGATTTGCTATAATGTCAGCAGGTGAGGAAACGATGGAATTAAACATGATGCTGAATGGATTGGAATTGTGGAAGGCTTCTGGCGGATTCGCCAATGAACCCCATGTGCATGATGACTGGTATCAGGTTACGTTGCCTGTAAGAGGACAATGCCATCTGGTGCAGGAACAGCAGGCTTATCCACTGCAAGCAGGACTGGGGATTATTGCGCATCCCCGGATGGAGCACTTTTTCGAGATTGGCTCGGATTCCGCGGTTATCGTTATCAAGTTTCGTAATCCGCCAGTTGGCGGCTTGGAGAATTCAGGTCAACAAGGGGCGCAGACCGAATTTCGGACCACACAAACCTTCGATCCTGCTGAAATTAGCAGACTATTTCGAGGCTGGAACGCCATTTTGTTGGACGATGCGCCTGAACCATTGCAGATACAGGAAACGGAGCTTGCAGTAGAGACATATCTTGGGCGGATGCTGACTGGTCAACCGAATGGGAGTAACCTGACGCTGGCAACCGCAGGAATAGGTGTGGTGGGGAGCGTGGGGTCTGGTCTGGTTTGCGGGCAGCTTCAGAATCTGCTTCAGCGAACAAATAGCAATGGCGGCGCATTCTTCGACCCCCATCTACGGCGCGTGCTGGAGTATATACACAGTGACTATACAAGTCCAATGGACATTGAATCGATGGCGGCGGTTGCGCACCAGAGCAGATATCATTTTATGCGTTCTTTCAAGGCACTGACAGGTTCAACGCCGTATCAGTACGTGCTGAATTTGCGTGTGGAGGAAGCCACCCGACGTCTGCGCCATACAACAGATTCAGTGACCACCATCAGCTTTGGGCTGGGGTTCTCCAATGTCAGTCAGTTCTACAGGGCGTTTCAGCGCGTGACGGGTGTAACACCGATGGAGTATCGGAACCAGATGTAGAATCCGAATAGGTTGAAACCAAGGGTACACATATAAAAAATAGAACAATCCTGCGCTGGAAATGGAGCGATTGACATGAACAAACCTCTGTCACACGGATCAAATCTGGATTTGTACAGAAATGGTTACCTGGTTGCTGCGGACGGAAGCGGCGATTTTCCCTCTATTCAGGCTGCCATTGATGCGATTCCGGCAGACTGCACTGAAAAGTATACGATTCGCATAAAGCCGGGCACCTATATTGAGAAACTGCATATCGAGAAGCCGATGGTCCACCTCGTCGGTGCGGGAGCCGATCAGACTATCATCACGTATGATGATTATGCGCTCAAGAAGTTCCCGAACGGGGAGTTGTATCACACCTTTCATTCTTACACGGCCTTTATTGGTGCAGATGATTTCACCGCTGAAGGACTTTCCTTCATAAACTCGGCCGGACCTGGTCGTGAGGTGGGTCAGGCGTTGGCTGTATACGTGGATGGGGATCGGGCAGCCTTTCGGCATTGCCGATTTATGGGTCACCAGGACACGATCTTTACCGGACCGCTGCCCGAGCAGCCGATTGACCGGAGTTTCTTCGGGGGGCCGCGTGACGGGGCGGAGCGGCGGAAGCTGCGCCAATATTATGAGGACTGTTACATTGAGGGCGATGTCGATTTTATTTTTGGCTCGGCTACGGCAGTGTTCCAGGGCTGTGAGATCTTTGCGAAGAATCGCTTGAGCGATGTTGCTGCTGCAGAGGGAGAAGTGAATGGTTGGATAACGGCTGCTTCCACACCAGAGGATGCACGATATGGCTATGTGTTTATCGATTGTGACCTAACCAGCAACGCCCCCGTTCAGTCCGTATATCTAGGCAGACCGTGGCGAAATCATGCCAAAGTCTGCTTCCTGAACTGCTGGATGGGAGCGCATGTGAAGCAGGAGGGCTGGCATAACTGGAACAAGACCGATGCGGAAGTAACGGTTGCGTACGTTGAATATCGTAGTGCCGGACCTGGGGCAGGAAGTGTGATGGGGAGAGTCCCGTGGGCGAAAATACTCAGTGAGCAGGAAGCGGCTGAATACGCTGTACCTATTATTTTATCTGGTGATGATGGGTGGCAACCTTTCGAAGGTATGCTGTCATCTGAACTAGCCTCTTCGAAATTGAAACAAACTTAGTAATACATCCGTTAATTTATAAAATGAAAATAAAAAAAGGCTGTCTACCAAGTCTCTTAATGACTTGGTAGACGGCCTTTTTGTGCGGTATATTACATTTTTCGCCCCCCATAGAAATAATTTATCCCTTATCTCAATTGCATTTTACTGATTAAATACAGGGTGAGGATCTGTAAATTCCCTGTAAAATTTGGATGATGTCTGCAAAAAAAGAAAACGAGAGGGAAGGTCCATTTTGATAAGGGAAGGGAGTGAAGCGATACTCATCGTCAGACGGTTTTATAAGCTCTATAGATCGCGGATCACATGTATGTGCACCAGTGAAGCTTTGTTTGCAAGGTGAAAATAATCTGAATACAGGAGGGATTTTGCTTGAATCAAGCTGTTCGATTCCGCCCGGTCATTACATTCGCTTTGGCATTTATTCTGATTATTACGTGGTTTGCACCAAGAGCAGACGCCGCTGCCCAGTGGCAGGCAGGCACCGCATACAAACAAGGAGATCTAGTAACCTATTTAAATAAAGATTATGAATGTATTCAGCCCCATACGGCTTTGACCGGATGGGAGCCCTCAAATGTGCCTGCGTTGTGGAAATACGTCGGGGAAGGTACGGGAGGAGGAACTCCAACTCCGGATACGACACCACCTACCGTCCCTGCAGGTTTAACCTCATCCCTCGTCACGGATACATCGGTCAATCTTACCTGGAACGCTTCCACGGACAATGTGGGTGTAACCGGATATGAAGTGTACCGGAACGGTACTCTCGTGGCGAACACTTCAACGACTACGGCTGTAGTAACAGGACTGACAGCCGGCACCACATATGTTTTTACAGTCAAAGCAAAAGATGCGGCAGGCAATCTGTCCGCTGCAAGTACCTCTCTCAGCGTTACCACTTCCACCGGATCTTCGAATCCTGGGCCTAGCGGCAGCAAATGGCTGATCGGCTACTGGCACAACTTCGATAATGGCTCTACCAACATTAAACTGCGCAACGTGTCAACAGCCTATGACGTTATTAATGTCTCCTTTGCCGAGCCGATTTCACCCGGCAGCGGAACGCTCGCTTTTACTCCGTATAACGCTACGGTAGAAGAGTTTAAGTCGGACATTGCATACCTTCAAAGCCAAGGGAAGAAGGTACTGATTTCTATGGGGGGAGCCAATGGCACAATTGAGCTCACAGATGCGACCAAGAGACAACAGTTCGAGGATTCCCTAAAATCCATTATTTCGACTTACGGATTCAATGGCCTCGACATCGATCTTGAAGGAAGCTCCCTGTCTTTAAATGCGGGCGATACCGACTTTCGCAGTCCAACGACTCCGAAGATCGTTAATCTGATTAACGGCGTGAAAGCGCTTAAATCACACTTTGGTGCCAATTTTGTCCTGACCGCTGCACCGGAAACGGCCTACGTACAGGGCGGATATCTGAACTATGGTGGTCCTTGGGGGGCGTATCTTCCAGTGATTCATGCCTTACGTAATGACCTGACCCTACTTCATGTGCAGCACTATAACACCGGTTCGATGGTGGGGCTGGATGGACGTTCTTACGCTCAAGGGACAGCCGATTTCCATGTCGCCATGGCCGAAATGCTGCTTCAAGGTTTTAACGTAGGCGGAAGCTCGGGTCCATTCTTTAGCCCTCTGCGCCCGGACCAGATCGCCATTGGCGTACCAGCTTCCCAGCAGGCGGCTGGAGGCGGCTATACGGCGCCAGCTGAGCTGCAAAAGGCATTGAACTATCTGATCAAAGGAGTATCATACGGCGGTTCTTATACCTTGCGCCAGCCTGCGGGTTATGCCGGTATTAAGGGCATTATGACCTGGTCAATCAACTGGGACGCGTATACGAATAACCAGTTCTCGAACGCACATCGTCCATTCCTGAATGGACTTGGCACGCAAAAGACAGAGGAGGTTGTGTATTAAATGATAAATTTAAATAAACACACTGCTTTTAAGAAGACTGCAAAGTTTTTCCTTGGTCTGTCCCTGCTCTTATCCGTCATTGTTCCTTCCTTTGCGCTCCAACCAGCTACGGCCGAAGCAGCAGATTCTTATAAAATTGTTGGTTACTATCCGTCCTGGGCTGCGTACGGGAGAAACTATAATGTAGCCGATATCGATCCGACCAAAGTGACGCATATCAACTATGCTTTTGCTGATATCTGCTGGAACGGCATTCATGGGAATCCGGACCCTTCGGGCCCCAATCCTGTAACCTGGACCTGTCAGAATGAAAAAAGCCAAACGATTAATGTACCAAACGGAACGATCGTGCTCGGCGATCCATGGATCGATACGGGCAAGACATTTGCAGGGGATACATGGGATCAGCCTATTGCAGGCAATATCAATCAGCTTAACAAGCTGAAACAAACCAATCCTAATCTGAAGACTATTATCTCCGTTGGAGGATGGACGTGGTCCAACCGTTTCTCTGATGTAGCCGCGACTGCTGCAACCCGAGAGGTATTTGCGAACTCCGCCGTCGATTTCCTACGGAAGTACAATTTTGACGGGGTAGATCTGGACTGGGAGTATCCGGTATCAGGAGGACTCGATGGTAACAGCAAACGTCCTGAAGATAAGCAGAACTACACATTGCTCCTGAGCAAAATCCGTGAAAAGCTGGATGCAGCGGGAGCTGTGGACGGCAAGAAGTATCTGCTTACGATTGCAAGCGGTGCGTCTGCGACCTATGCTGCCAATACGGAGCTTGCAAAAATTGCTGCCATCGTCGACTGGATTAACATTATGACATACGATTTTAACGGGGCTTGGCAAAAGATCAGCGCACATAATGCGCCATTGAACTATGATCCTGCGGCTTCAGCCGCTGGCGTGCCAGATGCCAATACATTTAATGTGGCTGCCGGAGCACAAGGGCATCTGGATGCAGGCGTACCGGCCGCTAAACTCGTGCTTGGTGTTCCATTCTATGGCCGTGGCTGGGATGGATGCGCACAGGCAGGCAACGGCCAGTATCAGACGTGCACGGGTGGTTCTTCCGTTGGGACATGGGAAGCAGGCTCCTTTGACTTCTATGATCTGGAAGCCAATTACATCAACAAAAACGGATACACGCGTTACTGGAATGACACGGCCAAAGTGCCATATCTCTATAATGCGTCCAACAAGCGCTTTATCAGTTATGACGATGCGGAGTCCGTTGGTTATAAAACTGCTTATATCAAGAGCAAAGGACTCGGCGGAGCGATGTTCTGGGAGCTCAGCGGTGACCGTAACAAAACACTCCAAAACAAACTGAAGGCCGATCTGCCTACCGGAGGTACAGTGCCACCAGTAGATACGACAGCACCAAGCGTACCAGGGAATGCCCGTTCGACAGGTGTGACGGCAAACTCTGTGACGCTGGCTTGGAATGCTTCAACAGATAATGTAGGGGTTACCGGTTATAACGTCTATAATGGCGCTAATCTTGCGACATCGGTCACCGGAACGACAGCAACAATCAGCGGACTTACAGCGGGTACTTCATATACCTTCACGGTAAAAGCAAAAGATGCAGCAGGTAATCTGTCTGCAGCCAGTAATGCTGTAACTGTAAGTACAACGGCTCAGCCGGGAGGCGATACGCAAGCACCAACTGCACCAACGAACCTTGCGTCGACCGCGCAAACTACATCCAGCATAACGCTGAGCTGGACGGCATCCACTGATAATGTTGGTGTAACAGGTTATGACGTGTACAACGGAACGGCACTGGCAACAACGGTAACCGGAACGACAGCAACAATCAGCGGGCTTGCGGCGGATACCTCGTATACATTTACGGTAAAAGCAAAGGATGCGGCAGGCAATGTGTCTGCAGCGAGCAACGCGGTAAGTGTGAAGAC
The DNA here is from genome assembly GCF_057835695.1 of Paenibacillus sp. GL_099_B. NCBI lineage: Bacteria > Bacillati > Bacillota > Bacilli > Caryophanales > Paenibacillaceae > Paenibacillus > Paenibacillus sp. GL_099_B. The sequence continues at coordinate 6,860,106 of NZ_CM174430.1, read as the reverse complement.
GGCCGCCGAAACGACGAATCCTGGCGTATCTGCATGGCAGGTCAACACAGCTTATACTGCGGGACAATTGGTCACATATAACGGCAAGACGTATAAATGTTTGCAGCCCCACACCTCCTTGGCAGGGTGGGAACCATCCAACGTTCCTGCCTTGTGGCAGCTTCAATAGTTAAAAATTTAAATACAACATTTTTAATTGAAGCGTGCAGTGTTGGCGAGCTTAGTTAATGGAAAGAGAATATGACACATGGATTGTTTCTCGACGCTAAACAGAGGAGAAAAGAAAAGAGAAGTCCAAAAACCACCGGCTCTTGATCCGGTGGTTTTTGGCTATGGTATGTCAAAGCAGGTTCCAACAAGGATTTGCCCTACTTATTTTATCTGAGATTTTACACAGACATAATTTGAATCTTCAATTAGAAATCAAAGTTGTCAGGATCAGGTCCAACGCGAACGTCTTCATTCAGGGCGCTAATACGCTCCATCTCATCATTAGACAATTCAAAGTCGAAGATGGAAGAGTTCTCGACGATACGTTTCTCCTTGGTAGACTTCGGAATGGTGATGACGCCGTTCTGCAAGTCCCAACGAAGGATTACTTGTGCTACCGATTTACCTTTCGCAGTTGCAATTTCGGTCAGAACCGGATTGTCCAGAAGTTGACCCTGCATTAACGGGGACCAAGCTTCCAATTGAATTTCGTTTTTCTCACAGAATGCTTTAAGTGGAGATTGAGTCAGACGAGGGTGGTACTCCACCTGATTAATCACTGGCTTCACTTCAGCATCCTGCAACAGATCTTCAAGGTGATGAATCTGGAAATTGCTGACGCCAATGGCTTTAATGCGACCTGCTTTGTACAGCTGCTCCATCGCTTTCCATGCGCCTTTATATTTGCCTGCTTTTGGCCAGTGAATCAGATACAGGTCCAGATATTCCAGTCCCAGTTTGTTCAGCGTGACATCAAAAGCAGCAAGAGTTTCCTCGTATCCGAGGTCTGCATTCCACACTTTGGAGGTAATGAACAGTTCTTCACGTTTCAGATTATTCTCTTTCAAAGCCTCGGCGATTGCTTGTCCTACACCGGATTCGTTGCCATAGATTGCAGCCGTATCAATGCTGCGGTAACCGTGAGCAATCGCTTGTTTAACGGCCTCGATTAATTCAGATCCTTCTTCTACCTGAAATACGCCAAGTCCGAACCAAGGCATATGAACGCCGTTATTTAAAGCTACTGTAGATTGTAAATGTTGTGCTGTCATGTGAAGTCCTCCTCATATTATGAATCAAAATGGTAGTAACGAAGTTAAATGATAAATCCTAGTATCCTTCATTAAGTCATAGTAGATTAAATTCGAATTAACGTATTATACTAGATTAAAATAAAAAGCGAAACCGGTTCCGAGTTGTAGCTTCAACCTAGGAAAGACGCGTGTTTAGGCTGATATCTGACTGAACCTGTCTTACGTCTCTGATGGGGAATATGGATCTTTACGATCAAGCGCTCTTGCCCAACCAGTCAGAAGAACAGCAGCCAGAACCATAATTGCACCAACCCATGTGGTATGAATCAGACCGATGGAATCTGTGATTACACCGCCCAAATATGCACCAATTGCGATACCCGCGTTAAAGGCTGCGATGTTGAAGGCGGAGGCGACGTCTTTGGCCTGCGGAGCATAACGTTCTGCGAGCGTCACGACGTACATCTGAAGCCCTGGCACATTCATAAAGGCAAGCAGACCCATGCCGAGTATCGTGAGTAACGCTGCCAGCTTAAATGGAACTGTGAAATACAGTATGCCCAGAATGACGGTCTGAATGATAAACATATAGAAGAGTGCTCGGAGCGGATTGCGGTTGGCGGCTTTCCCTCCGATAATATTGCCAATAGCAATAGCGATCCCGTACAGCAGCAGAATACCCGCGACCGTTTTCTCGGAATACCCGCTGATATCATGCAATAGTGGGGACAGGTAAGTGAATACCACAAACGTTCCCCCATATCCCACGGCTGTAATGGCAAAAGCCAGAAGCAACCGTCCGCCTGTCACCAGCTTCAGTTGTTCTCGGAATGCAGTTCGCGTTCCGCGTTGTAACGTGGATGGTACTAGAAGCATGTTGCCGATGAAGGCAACAACACCTACGACAACGATAAGAATGAAAGCTGCGCGCCAGCCCCAGTTTTGACCGATGAGTGTACCCAGGGGTACACCAGTTACTGTAGCAATGGTCAAACCAGAGAACATGATGGCAATAGCGCTCGCCCGGCGGTTTGCAGGAACCAGGTCTGCCGCAATGGTGGAACCAATGGACATGAATACTCCGTGTGCCAAAGCGGAGACAATTCGCGCAATGAGCAGCATTGTAATTCCACTCGAGAGCGCCGCCATGGTGTTACCAGCGATAAAAACAACCATAATAGCAAGCAGCAGCGTCTTGCGTGACACCGTTGACGTCAATGAGGTCAGAATCGGTGCCCCGAAGGTTACGCCTAATGCATATAATGTAACGGTCAGTCCCGCTGTCGTTACGGAAATGCCCAGATCATCTGCAATAAGGGGCAGCAGACCAACGCTGATAAATTCAGTGGTGCCGATGGCAAACGCACTGATTGCCAGCGCTAGCAGTGCCCAGGTACTGCGTTTTGAATCATGTAACATGTCTTGTTCAACTCCCCAGAATGTAGATTTACGTACCGGCAAATGCTATTATGAGTTATTCGACATAAAATGAATAGTACGTACTTTTTAGTACCCTACGTACTTTTTGGTGCCTATATAGCAATTGCTTTTTATGAATAACAATTCCAGGGAGGACATTCAGCATGATCAGAAAGAAGTATAATATTTCAGTTGAAGCGACGCTTGAAGTCATCGGTGGCAAGTGGAAATGCGTTATCCTCTGCCATCTGACACACGGGAAGAAGCGCACTAGTGATCTCAAGCGTATTATGCCCGCAATTACGCAGAAAATGTTAACGCAGCAGCTGAGGGAGCTTGAAGATGACGGGATTGTGAACCGTATTGTTTATAATCAGGTACCTCCCAAGGTGGAGTATGAACTGAGTGAATATGGCCGAAGTTTGGAACCGATTCTAAATGCCCTATGTAACTGGGGAGATCAGCACATTATTAAGGAATACGGAGACAAATCCTCAGTGTTGGAGGATAATGGGTTAAACGATTTTAACACGGACAACAAGGAGCTGATGAAGCCATGAACTATGAAATTCTATATGATGGTGCATTTGCGATGCTTAAAGTGCAATTGCAACGGGGGGAAAGGTTCAAGGCAGAAAGCGGGGCCATGGTATCCATGACACCAACCGTTGACTTGAAGGGATCTGCTGAAGGCGGTATGTTTGCCGGATTCGGACGTATGATCAGCGGCGAGAAATTCTTTTTTCAGGAATTGACGGCTGCAGGGGGATCTGCGGAAATTCTGTTGTCACCCTCCAGCATGGGGGATGTGGAGGCGATTGAACTGGATGGTTCCTATTCGCTCTACGTACAGAAAGATGGTTTTCTGGCCGGAACAGAAGGCATCCAGGTGAATACCAAAATGCAAAACTTGAAGAAAGGTCTCTTCTCGGGAGAGGGTTTCTTTATTATAGAGATCAGTGGGCGAGGAACAGTGTTCCTATCATCCTATGGTGCAATCCATGCGATCAATCTGGCTGCGGGTGAAGAAGTGATCGTGGATAATGCCCACTTGGTCGCATGGCCCAATTATATGGATTATCGCATTGAGAAAGCTTCACAAGGCTGGTTATCCAGTGTGACCAGTGGAGAAGGATTAGTATGCCGATTCCGGGGTGAAGGGACAGTCCTGATTCAGAGCCGTAATCCGCATGGATTTGGTCAATGGGTCAAGCAATTTATTCCTTCACGCTAATGTTTTCCGCTGAAAATGTACAACGTTGAAACGCATGCGTTCCGACAAGCGTTATAAGAAAAGATGAAGCTCAAGGTGTAATGATGGAGGTATATTGAGATGGAAAGCTCACGGTATAAAAATGCTCAGGAAAGTCCAGGATACCTGCTATGGCAGGTTACTACGATGTGGCAAAAGGAAATACGCAGGGTGCTCGAGCCTCTGGAATTAACACAACCCCAATTTGTATTATTGCATGCCTGTGTGTGGCTCAATGAACGCGACACAGAGGGCAAGGGAGTAACCCAGGTCCAGCTTGCGCAATTTGCCAATGTGGATGTTAACGTTACTTCTCAAGTTCTCCGTGCTCTTGAAAAGAGAGAGTTGATAACTCGCAAGCGTCATCTTACCGATACCCGTGCGAATATTATTACAACAACGCCGGAAGGAACCCGCTTGGCGCTTGAAGGTATTCATCTTGTTGAAGCTGCGGACAAGGTGTTCTTTGATGTGTTAAGTGATCGTAAGGACGAATACATGGAAATTATGCAGGAATTTATTCGATATAAAACAGATGTTTAATGCATAAAAAGATTTTTTCTATGGTTTAATAGACTACAATGTGTAGTGAAGTTGTACCTCCCGGACTTTTTAGCCGGGAGGTTTTTTCTGTTGGTTCAATCAATCCGATAAGTCGCAAATGGCTTACCATGGCGGAAAGAGTCGCTGAGTTGATCGAGCTCGGTGATCATATCATCGGTCAGTTTCATGTCCAGGCTAACCAGATTATGCTCCAGCTGTTCGGTACTCGTTGCCCCAACGATAACCGTTGAAACAGCAGGGCGTGCCAGCAGCCATGCGAGCGACAGGACACTTGGGGAGCAGCCATACGCCGATGCCTTTTCACTGACCTGCTCACCTAATTTAATATTGTGTTCCAACAAGAAACGATTGAAGGCCGGATCAGTATCCGCTCTGGAACCGGAAGGTACGCCAGCTTCTCCATTGTATTTACCTGTCAGAATTCCACCAGCCAGCGGGAAATACGGGATGATGCCGACGCCCTGATCAAGGCACATCGGTACGAGTTCAAGCTCAGGTGTGCGATCAGCCAGCGAGTAGCTGGTTTGGGTCGAGATATAACGTACATATCCTTTTAGTACGCTGCTACCAAGAGCTTTCATTAGTTCCCAGGCTGCATAGTTGGAAGCTCCGATATAGCGGACTTTGCCGGAAATGACCATATCGTCCAATGTGCGCAGCGTCTCATCCAGTGGTGTATGCGGATCAAAGGTATGGATCTGATACAGATCCACATAGTCCGTTTGCAGACGCCGCAGGCTATGTTCAAGCTCTTGCTGCAAATGATAGCGGGAGGAACCGCGTCCATTGGGACCCTCATGCCGGGGAAGTCCGGCTTTGGTAGCAAGCACAGCGTTTTCCCGTCTGCCTGCCAGGGCCTGTCCGATAATCCGCTCCGATTCAGTTCCGGCGTAGATGTTGGCGGTATCAATAAAATTGATTCCCTGATCCAGTGCCGCATGAATAATGCGGATAGAAGTTGGGTCATCCGCCCGTTTACCAAAGGCATTGGTGCCGAGTCCAAGTGCGGAAACGCGCAGTCCGCTATTCCCCAAACGTCGATATTCCATCGTTCATCGCTCCTTCTGTGTCATTTCTTGTATAGCAGATTATAACGTAATCTATTGAAAACGTGTTATTAATATAGTTAAATGATTCTAAGACCGTTATTAAAGGAGATATGATGGAGAACAGTGCCGCACATTTAACCAGACGGAAGCCGAAGAAACCGAAGAAGAGATGGAAGAAACCTTTGATTATCATCCTGAGTACTTTGATTGTGCTGGGGGGACTCGGATTTATCTATCAAAAGCAACTCGTTGTGTTTGCATTTAACCTGTTTGCTTCGGAAACCGTAAAGGAAACGCTCGATGAATCCTTCAAGCCAGTTGGAGATAAGGATGCACCCGTTGTAGAACATACCGATCCATTCTCGCTGTTGTTGCTAGGAATTGACCAACGGGATAACGAACCAAGCCGTTCGGATACCATGATCTATTCTGTTGTGCGTCCGGAAGAAAATAAAGTGTTGCTGCTGTCAATTCCACGTGACTCCTATACCGATATTATCGGCCGGGATGTGAAGTCGAAGATTAATTCAGCCTATGCGCATGGTGAAGCCAAGATGGCGATGGATACCGTAGAGCATTTGTTGGAAAACAAAGTCGATTTCTATGCCGCGATTAATTTTAACGGACTCAAGGATATTGTTGATGCGGTTGGCGGTGTTGAATTGCCGATTAAGAAAAATATTGAGAACAAATTGAAAATCCATGAGAAGCTGTTTGTTGAAGCGAACAAACCGATCTACAGCGGCGAAGAAGCGCTGGGCTATGTGCGTTACCGGGAAGATTCCGATTTCAATCGGACGATGCGGCACCGTCTTTTCCTGAGTGCCTTCATGAATCGTGCGCTTGAGGTCAAAAACCTGACCAAGATCCCGGACGTTATCCAAATCGCTGGATCGAATTTTACAACCAACATGAACTCGGATTTCATCGTGAAATTTGCCGAGTCTCTATATATGAAAGACAGCACACCAACAATCAGCAATTACATGCTGAAGGGTGAAGGCGCAACGCGGAGCGGCACATGGTACTATGATTTGTCAGAGAGTGATCTGCAATATGTGCGCGGGATGATCGCCAATTGGCTGGACCCGGATACCACCGAAATTATGGAGCCGGAGACGGCGGATACGAAAGATCCGGCGTAAGCATATCACCATATTTATGAATGAGAGTCCGGGAAGCTTGATGCTTTCTGGGCTTTTTGTTGTTATCTATTCCTTAAACCCCATTTTATGGCATACATATAGTAAAATATAGGGAATGAATTCAACATCAACCAACGGAGGAAGCTCATGAAAGAGTTCAAGGATCGGCTTCACCAGGTTCAGGAGCAGCAGAAGCAGCTGGTAAAGGAGTACAATGCGCTGCTCCAGGAGTATCAATCCGATGATCTGATCGTGCAGAATGAACAGCTGCGAGCGCAATATGAAGCGAATCAACTCAAGCTGCAACAGCTTGAAATACGCACACGCAAGATGGAAGAAGAGAATGCCCGTCTTCGCATGGCTCTGTCCGAACAGATGCTGGATGAAAAATTGAATCTCATTCGTGTATCCCAGGAGAAGATGGAGACCTATTTTCGGGGAAAGACGAGTGTACATAATGATCGGCTCGCGGCACATGAACACCGTGCCAAAGTGAATTTGAATGCCATATTCAACAGGGCTTCAGAGGAACTTCAGGGCGACGCCAATGAGATTAAAGAGAGAATTGCTCATCTGGCTGCTGAGGTGCAGGAACGAATTGAGCTGCATAGACAGACCCTGTGGGAGAGAGAAGAGGCACTGCGCGGGCAGATGCAACTAGGATACGAGCATATGGCGGAAGAAGGCTTAAGCGAAGAGACCATTCAGCGGCGCATTCGCCAGAACCGGATGGAGATGAAGATTGGCCTGAGCTGGATCAACAAGGTCGCCATCCTGCTTATTATTCTTGGTGTTGGTGCGGCATTTCAGTACTCATACGCTGCCTGGTTCAACGATGAGATGAAAGGCGGGGCATTTTTCCTGCTGGGGGCGATCATGCTTACCGGGGGTGAATGGCTGTTTCGCCGTAAACGGCAGACGTTCGCGATGGGTCTGCTGGGCGGCGGCATTTCCGTGCTGTTTGGCTCGATATTCTACAGTTACTTTTTACTGCATATTATCGGGTTATATACGGGACTTGCCTTGTCGGTGTTGGTTTCGGCGTTATCCGTGCTGCTATCGTTGAGGTATCGGTCCAGGACAATCTGCTCACTTGGTTTGGTTGGAGGGTATCTACCGTTAATCTCCTACATGGCCTATTTTGGCCTTCAAGGTTCGGCTGTGTATGTTGCCATGATCTATCTGTTGCTCTTAAACGGAATTATTGTGTTGATTTCATTTGGCAAACGGTGGCCGATTGTGCATTATATCAGTTTTCTGTTCAACACACCGTCCATGCTCATCCTGTTATGGCTCTCGCCAAGCGAGAAGATCGGCATGGTGTATTCCATTGTGACATTTGCATTATATCTCGGTATTACACTGGCGTATCCATTCAAACATCGGGTGAAGTTAACCTGGTGGGACTTCGCACTGTTGGCCATGAATACGAGCATCAGCTGCCTGATGTTGTATGTATTGTTTGATGCAGCGGGCTGGAATGATGCACAGGGCTTGCTTGCTCTGATTTTCGCTCTGGTCTATTTCGGGCTCGCCCGGTTTGTCCAGCAGAGGATGCCTCAGGAAAAGCAGACCCTTCTATTGTTCTACGTGACTTCCCTGACCTTTGCCATTCTGATTATACCGTTCCAATTTGGTGCAAAGTGGCTGTCCATGGGCTGGCTGATCGAAGGGGTTCTGCTGGTTACGCTAGGACATCTGAAGCGGTTCAAGTTGGTGGAGCGTGCCGGATGGGGAATCGTGCTTCTGTGCATGTTCACCTTTGTGTATTATGACGTGCTGGTGCTGTTCATCATGGGGGAGCAATCTTATTTCATGCTAAAATACTCCTGCATCACGTTGGGTGCGCTGCTTATTACGCTCTATTACGCCTTGGATCGCAACGGCTCCCTTTCCGGGGAGAAATATCATTATAGCCAGACAGAGCTTGGCTTTCTGAATGCAATTAAGTACATCACACTCGCCAATCTGTGGTTATACGTGCTGTATGAATCGAATGAATTGTATATGAAAGCAGTCGATGACTCATTCCTGTTATACCTGTTCTACAAATGGCTGATGTTCGCTGCGCTGACCATTGCCATGGCCTATGGATTGGGTAAAGTGAGGCTTTTGCGTGATCGGATCGTGCAGGGTTATATCGTCTTCCTGCATGCGGTGGGCTGTTGTATTGCACTGGCAGTAACGTTAACCATGCCGGCACTTCAGCCGGATGTCCAGCAGCACACAGCGGCTGAAGTCGTAGGTTTACTTGTGTTAATCATCTTTAATGTGGGTGTGTTCTTTGCAGGAAGAGATCTGCTAATCACGGCAATCCGCGGGCAGTTCAAGAGCATTGAATGGTATCCGGTTATCGCAGGGGTCTATCTGCTGGGTGTCATCACCGTGTTCCTGACGATCCAATTCCATTGGGGAGATGTAGGGCTGTTGTTCAGCCTAATCTATCTGCTACTTGCGATCCTGTACATCGCATACGGTTTCCGAAGAAAATATGTGATGATTCGGCGCCTCGGTCTGGGTCTGACGTTGTTTTCCACCGGGAAAATGGTTTTCTATGATGTGGGATTGCTTACATCGGGCAGCAAGATCATTGCCTATTTCAGCTTTGGCGTACTGCTGCTTGGAATTTCTTATCTGTATCAGAAGGTGTCGAGCCGGATGGAGGAAATTCAGGCTAGAGAGACCGTACGGTCTAATGAATCCGATCTGCCGGAGGATGAAGATAACCAATTTTAGGATAGTCGATACAGCATTCACAATCTTTGGGGGAGGGATACAACATGGGATTTGATCTGAGTATCTTGTTATGGCAATTATTATGGATTGCTGGCTCTGTAACTCTTATTGTGTATGGGTGGAGGAAACTTGGTATCAGGAAAAAGCGGCGCTGAGGGCGGGGAATGCCGCAGCAACATCGCTTTTGACAAAAGTTATTATCGGATGAACCTATTGGTATCCATATTATAAATATGCATTAAAATGAGGCTCTTGAGCGCTGGTTGTTAGCGTCCAGGGGCCTTATTCTGATGAACGAATTATGATCTGTTCTTCATTCAGCATGGCATGACTCAGTATAAGATGACATTCGTGAAACGTTTTTTTCTGTTGATCACGTTATAATAGAGTATACTTACGGCTGGGTATTCAGTTGCAACCATGAAGTTTCGGTTGTGGTTGTGCCTTTCAATGATTCTCCGCGATCATCATTGATACGGGAGAGCACTGTTAATGTAATGGACAGGGTGAAGGCGAGCAGCACATATATAAAAATGTTTTTTTTGTTCATGATGAGGGACCTCTCTTGTTGATTGGGCTAGGGCATGGATACGACTGTTATGAGAAAAAAGGCACAACGTCTGGTATAGTAGAGAAAAGCATAAAACGATGCCTGTATACACTATATAAATTATTATGGATGCAAACAATGGAACAAATCTGATGAATTTATCATTATTTATGAACGGAACGCTCATAGAGATAGAGTGATATTTGAAGGTGGGAGAATAACATGCGGGAGACGGCAAAAATCGTCATTCGTACGCCAGGGCAGGAAAGTGATGGTTCGTTCGCTTATGTCAGCCAGGGGCGTTCCATTACAGTGGGGCGTTATACGGGTGGAGATGAATTGGACTTGTCTGTCTACAATCAGTTGATATCGAAGCGGCATTGCCGCATTCATTATGATTTGCAGCAGCAACTTTGGATTGAGGACCTGGATAGCAAAAATGGAACGGAATTGAACGGGCAGCGCCTCGTTCCTTATGAGAAATACCCGTTTGCCGAAGGAGACAGCCTGACGCTAGTCAACGGCTTGATTCAGCTTCGCGTAGAAGGGGATCTCGAAGAAACGAGAGAATATCGAATATCTGACCTCCTGGGCGAGGGCGTGCGTTTACAGGATCACCTGCAAACCGTGCAGATTGGAGAAGTGGAGATTCCACTGTCCAAGAAGGAGTACCAACTGTTCAAGCTGCTGTACAGCCAGTTGGATCACTTTGTCACACGGGAGCAGATTGTCGGCCAGGTGTGGCCGGAGCGAAGCATGCTGGAGAGCGAGCCAGTGGGTATTGACGAGATTAACTCGCTGATCTACCGGACGAATCGCAAGCTGGGAGTACATTTTACAATCAAATCGGTTTACAAAAAGGGTGTATACATGAAGTCCCATGTGCCGGACTGAATGCGTGGAATGAGCAGCGGGATGGAATGAGATTAAGCCAAAATAGAATAAGAAGAAGGAAGCTTCTTCCAGGTTTTTTAGACCTGAGGAAGCTTCTTTTGTTATGATGAAGGTGCAATTACCGCCTCTTAATTAAAAATCCAAAGGGTTGGGGTTATGTTCATATTTCAATTTATACCATGGCTGATTGCTGTGGTGACACTTATATCGGTAGTATCCATCGTGCTGGTCAGTTGGAAAAATGGAATCTCACCTATGCCCACATCCAGCATCGTCAGGCAGACAGTCATTCAGGAGGTCAACCGCATTCCCGGTTACGGCGATGTTATTGAAGCAGGCTCCGGGTGGGGAACGCTCGGACTTGATTTGGTGAGACATTGCCCTGGCAAACGGCTTACGGGGATCGAAAATTCAATCATTCCCTTATGGGCATCTCAATTGATTGCTTTTCTAAGTGTCCGCTTACGGCGAGCGAAGGGAAAGCGTCATTCTCTGGAGGGGCGGCTGCGATTCATCCGTGGCAACATTTATACCAGTTCATATGAACACGCAGATTGCGTCATCTGTTATTTGTTCCCTGGAGCAATGAAACGTCTCGTCGACAAATTCAATCGGGAGCTTCCGCCGGGAGCAAAGGTGATTAGCGTTTGTTTTGCACTGCCAGGCAAGGTACCGTTACGGACGATTACATGTCGGGATACGCTGCGTACCAAGGTGTATGTATATACGTTTTGAGCGCTAACGAATGTACAGCATCTTAAAAGGTGGATATCAAGGGATGCAGCATTTAATGAACATCAGCAACGTTATTCCTTCACAGACCTGGGCAAATGGGAGCGAATAGCGTGTACCAGCTTCTATAGAACAAAATAGCAAAAATAAGGGATGTCCCTCGTCATATTCATGACGTAGGGGACATCCCTTATTTTTAATTGTTTAATCGTTGGCTTTTATAGCCTGAATCTTAGCTTACTTCGCGGTATCTGTAGTGCCCGTTGTACCTGTAGTGTCTGTTGTTGTGCCCGATGTACCGGATTGCGTTCTGTTTCTACCGCCTCCGAATCCACCTTGGCCACGGCCTCCGCCTGGACCACCCATACCTGAATTGGCAGTTGTAACACCAGATTCATTCACCCAAGTTACATTGCTTGTGGATTGGAAGGCAACTACTTTGGTTCCGCCACTATACGTTCCGTCTGTATAGAGTCCATCCACAGCTTTACCAGTCGATGATCCGCCGGAGTAGATCACGTAAGAGCCGTCTTTTTTCAGATCCGGGGAGCTGACAACCACCGTTTGATAATCTTTCGCTGGAGCAAAGGTTAGGGTATTGTTGCCTTCGCTGTCTTCCACGTGTACCAGTGTTCCTGCTTTTTGCGTTTCAGGGAACGTCATGGCAATGGTATTTTGAGTCGAGGCTTCAGATGTTGCCTGAGCCATGCCGGAGCTTCCCGCGGCGACCAGATATCCGCCGCTCAACTCGAAGTTCCCGTCATAATCCAGTGCTCCGTTGCCGCTGTCTGTAGGGCCGTTCACAATGACGGTTCCGTCTGTCATATAGATGGAGCCATTCGAATCCAGTCCATCGCCACCTGCATTTACGGTGAGGGAACCGCCGTTGATATGGAGCTCACTGTTGCTGGCGGATTCACCCGGCATACCACCTGGAGCGCCGCCTTGTGGGCGAGTATTGCTGTTCGCGTCTGTACTTTGATTGGATTGATCCGTAGTTGATGTTGTGCCAGTCGTTTCTGTAACAGAAGTGTTGGAGACTGTAGTTGTATCGGTATCGGCTGCTTGAGTGCTGTCATCTGCAGTGGTTGCAGCATCCGCATCAGTTGCAGTTATTTCACCGGAAGCATTCACGCCATCATCTGATGCAGTCACATCCACATCCCCATCGTTCATAGTGATGATTGCACCTTCAAGACCTTCATAGCTCTTGGCAATGGTGATCGTTCCGCCGTTAATGGTAAGCGCCTGATCTGCATGAATACCGTCATCACCGGATTCAATGCTGAACTTGCCGTCATTGACGGTCACATTGTTGTTACTGTGCAGGGAATCATCCATGGAATCGATCGTATACGTACCGCCATTGACGGTAAGATCTGCTCCTGCTTTAAGTGCTTTGGCACTCGTTGTTTCTTCTTCTGCAGCCGTTGTGCTTGTGTCTGCATCTGCATTGGAATCAGCAGGTGCTGTTGCATTTGTAGAGCTGGATGGTGCTGCGCCTGTTGCGTTCGTTCCATTATTGCTCAGCATATCAGCAGGTGGTTCCCCATCCGGTGGTGTGCCCATATCGGTTGGAGGTGTACCGCCACCCCATCCGCCACCACCGCCGCCAAATGGTCCTTCTTCTACTTTTTCTGGTGCATTGGCACTGCCGCCTCCGGTTACGATGTCAAATGTGCCGCCATCCGTAACCAATGCGGTTTCCGCTTGAATGCCGTCGCTGCCGCTCTGGATGTTGAATGTGCCTCCAGCAATGGCAACGAAGCCTTTGGTCGTATCTGTATCGTTTGTGGATTTGATGCCGTCACCTTCTGAATCAATGGTAATGGTTCCTGCTTGAATCGCCACCATATCTTTACCTTTGATGCCGTCATCGGCGGATTTGACGTTAATTGTTCCACTAACGATTTTCAGATCATCCTTGCTCGTAATACCTTCATTGTAGTTACCTGTAACCGTCAGCTTGCCTGTACCATTGAACGTCAGGTCTGCCTTGCTGAAGATGGCTGCATCCGGCTCATCCGTTGTATCGTCGGCGTATACGTATTTTTTGCCATCGGAGACGGCATTCTCGGTTCCTTCCTCCAGCGTAATGATGGCTTTGCCCGCTTTCTGGATATAGATGGCTGCACTATCGTTGTCATTGATTGTTGCCCCGTTTAATACGAGATGTACGGTGCCCTTATCAGCAATATTAACTACAATCTGTCCATCAGTAAGCTTGCCGCTAAGTACATAGGTACCCGCTGCGGAGATGGTTACCGATCCGTTTGCTGCTTTTGCACCCGATCCTGTGATGGAAGCGGTCGTACCGTTCAGCTTAATCGTTGTGGAATCTGTTGCACTCCAGCTAACGTTGGTATCGTCTGCATCCATCGTGACCAGATCGGCATATTTCACCGAGGTTTGTTCACTGACGGATACGGTTTTGGTTGTCCCTGTCGTTGACACTGCGGCGTTTGCGGTACTGCTGGTTGCAGCCGGAGCGCTGCAAGCTGTAACCATTGCAGTAATCATCGCGACGGACCACAGTTTGCTGCCAGTTATGATTTTCTTTTTCATAGTATATCGTTCCCTTCGGATTCAATTTAGTATTCTGGTGTTGGACTCATCGTTAACGAGATACCCAGATTTCCGTTTCGTGTACGAATCGCGTCCAAGAATTCCTTTTGGCTTACACTTTCGTGAATGGTAACACTGTAGACAAGCTCGTACAGACTGCCGAGTTCGGTCGTTCTGATTTTTTTGAGATCAAAAGGTACGTTAAATTTATGGAACACTTCGTTCAGTGCTTCTTCGTAACTCAGATTCTCGGGAATGGTCACTTTCAATGTTTTTTGCTGGTTTTTCTTCGCTCCGAAGTTGAAGCGGCTCAGGACAAACATCAGTACACACAGGATAATGGTGAACATTACGGCATAACCGAATGCGCCTACACCACAGGCAAGACCGGAAGCCATGGTAAACAGAACATAAGCAATGTCTTTCGGGTCACCAGGCGCACTTCTGAATCGGATGATGGAGAAGGCACCGGCGAGGCTGAATGCACGGGCAATGTTGCTGCCGATCAGAAGAATGATGATGGCTACGATGACTGGCAAGACGACCATGGTTAGTGTAAAGCTTTGGGAATATGTGCTCTGATTTGTCTTCATGTACGTCAGGCTGATGATGACCCCCATGATGATGGCAAGTCCGATCGTTAGAATCGCATTACTAAAAGTTAGGGTGGTGTCTGTTAAAGCTGAGCTGAAAATGGAATCAAGCATATACTACACGCTCTCTTTCTGTGATTGTTTTTTCTTGTTCTATGGATGGGTTGAAATCTGTACCCGGCAGCAATTCTCGTTCAGTCTGGTAGTTCAGGTTGGTTGTTCTGGCCAGATGTCTGTACTCATTGCCGTATTTCGAGAATCCGGTGCGATATAGGCCGTGTTCGGATAACAGTTGAGAGAGCCACATCGGAACGGTTTTCTCGGCTTTGACTTCCATCAGCCAGCGTCCGTCTTTCACCAGAGGTTCACCGTAATCTCCTTGCTCTAGCTTCAGATCGTATCTGCGACTGCGGATGTTGGTATCAAAGGTGATGCGGAGATCGCGGCTGTTCTTGTCGAACAACGCCTTGCGTTCATACGCCAGATATACTTTTGGTTCCAGATCGTACAGCCGGAGGAAATACTTGATCTCTTCGACGACCTGTTTGTTCATATAATCGGCGAGATCAGGCGCCTTGCCTGTCTGAACGAATTCATAGGCTTCATCCAGCTTCAGGGCAGTTCGGCGTTTGTTCACCAGGCCAAATACTTTCTTTTTGATCTCCAGATATACCTTCGCATTCTCTTCAGGAACTCCGTATGCCCGCAGTCTCAGCTTCTCCTTGTATTTGGGTTTGGAGAGACTGGCGCGGATCAGGGAATCCTGCGGAGTGTCGAAGTACAGGTTGCTGATCGAGTAAAACTCGTGTTTCTTGTTATAGGCATCCAGCTCCATATACTTCAGCAGGTCGGTGTAGAAGTTCTCGTATTGCTCATCTGTCAGGAGGTACTTGCTCTCATATCGGTTGAATACTTCAATTGCCATTGGGTTCAGTCCTTTCATCCATGTTTTGTATGTTTTGTTTCATCGTGTATTGCTTCCATGTCTGTATCTTAGAGCGCCAACCTTGAATGAATCTTAAATGATTTTACATTCCGTTGATCTTTTTTTACCTTCCTTTAATAGTCCGCGAAAAAAGTGAAATTAAGATTGATTCAAGGTTCGGTTGCTACAATCGTTGGTATAATAGATTGACATATATCGAAACCAATTCATGCAGAGGAATGAAGAACCGATGAGAATACTAATTGCGGAAGATGAGGTTCATTTGGCGGAAGCCGTATCGCAAATATTGAAAAAACACAATTACTCTGTAGACATGGTGCATGACGGGAGATCGGGTCTGGATTATGCGCTAAGCGGAATCTATGATCTGTTGCTGCTGGACATCATGATGCCGGAAATGGACGGGATTACCGTGCTGAAGAAACTACGCAGCGAAGGCAATCATACGCCTGTCATTCTGCTCACAGCCAAAGGAGAAATATCAGACAAAGTTACCGGGCTGGATTATGGAGCCGATGATTATATAGCAAAGCCCTTTGCCACGGAGGAATTGCTCGCACGGATTCGGGCAGCCCTGAGAAGGAAGGGAGAAGTCGTTCCAGAGGATGGACTGAAGTTCGGTGACATCGAACTGAACACAACGCAGCTGAAGCTGAGTGTTCAAGGCAAGGAGATCAAGCTGAATCTGAAGGAAAATGAACTGCTGGAACTGCTGATCACGCGCAAACAGGCCATTACTTCCAAAGAGCAGATTATTGAGAAGTTGTGGGGTTTCGATTCGGAAGTGGAGTATAACAATGTGGAGGTGTACATCTCGTTTTTACGCAAAAAATTAACCTTCTTGAACTCCGCGGTCCGCATTAATACGATTCGGGGTGTGGGGTACGTACTTGAGGTGACGTCCTGATGTTCAAGAAACTCAGAAACCGATTTCTGATCGTGAACTTGGTATCCATCTCGATTATGATGCTGGTTGCCTTTGCTACGATCTACATCATTACGTATCAGAATGTGCAGCGGGAAACTAACATGGAGCTGTTCAAAGTGTCGGATTTCTATCATGGTCCGTACAACTCCAGCAAGATGCCGCGCGGTGATGACAGGGATTCAGTGACAGGATCGCAGCCATCGGATTCCGTTACCAATGGAGCACCGGGAAGTGATCCGAACTCACCACCAGGACGCTCGGTATCATTCATGATCAAGACGGACAGTGAATGGAAAATCACGGATGCGCACTCCAGGTTTGATATGGATGACACGTTCTATACTGAAGCTTTGCAAAAGGTGAACAAGGTTAACGATCTGGATCGGAAAACCGGACAATTCACACTGAATGGAACCGATTGGGCTTATGTGATCGATCCGAGCAGCACAGGTCACATGATTGTGTTCATCGATGTGACGGCCCAACAGGGCATCCTTACGAATCTGATTTATACGTTTGCCATCGTAGGTTTGATCATGCTGATCGTCATCTTCTTCCTGAGTCGTTATTTCGCCAATCGTTCCATTACCCCAGTCAAGGAAGCTTTTGAGAAGCAAAAGCAGTTCATAGCCGATGCTTCTCATGAGTTGAAAACGCCGCTGGCGATCATTAATACCAACACGGATGTGCTTCTCGCGAACCGGGAGGATACAATTGAAAATCAGGCCAAATGGCTGCATTACATCAAGTCGGAGACGGAACGCATGTCGGGACTGACGAATGATTTGTTATATCTGACTCAAATTGACGATTCGCGATCCTCGATGATTCATGCCAAGTTCAATATGAGCGATGCGGTGGAGACGATCATTTTGACGATGGAAGCGGTGATTTTCGAGAAAAATATATCCTTGGACTACAGCATTGAACCGCAGCTCATGGTCCATGGCAACAGCGAACAGATTAAGCAAGTCATTCTGATTTTGCTCGATAATGCTGTGAAATACTCCAGAGCCAAGGGCTCGGTCAACGTATCGTTGAAGAAACAAAATAATGACGTTGTGCTGGCCGTTTCCAACACGGGAGAGGGCATTGCGGCTGAACATCTGGACCGGATTTTCGATCGTTTCTATCGCACGGATGCCTCCAGAGCACGGAAACATGGTGGACATGGATTGGGTCTTGCGATTGCTAGGTCGATTGTGGAGCAGCATAAAGGTGAGATTTACCCCCGCAGTGTGGTAGGGGAAGGCGCAACATTTTACGTTCGTTTATCCTAGGGATAAGGAATAAGGCATGACTGTTGTGGGTTAACCTATGCTACAATGGCAACAGAACGTATGAATCAAGGAGCTGACTTTAACGTGACTGAAGCAAATTCAATTAATGAACAGGAAATGAAGGCATATATTGCAGAGAAGACGAAGGCAAGCGAAGCGAATATCGCTCTTGTCCTGAAGCATGAGCAGGCGTACATTAACAAAGCGCATGAAAATGCCAAAGGCGACGTGGATATCGACGGTGACGATCTGGCCGACTACATTCTGAGCCGCAAAGATGTGAAGCTGGATGAGCTGACCGTTGAAGGCATTCTGGATGCTGAAATGGACTACTTGATGGAAAAAGGGCTCGCTGGCTACGTGGATTAAATTTAAATCAATCTATTTAAAAAATGACCTCAGCCTCCACGTTATTGTGGAATTTGAGGTCATTTTGGATTGTACATTCGGAATCACCTTTTAAACCGCCATCCCCGTTGGGCTAGCCCCATTCTTCTTATTGACCCATCATACCGCCATCGACAGTGTAGAGCGAAGCAGTGACATAAGATGCTTCTTCGGACAACAGGAAGTTCATGATGGCTGCGACTTCTTCCGGTTCACCATAGCGGCCCATCGGAATGCTGGATACCGTAGCGGATTGATAATCCTCCACATTACCGGAGTTTGCCTCGATTTGGCGCATCATGCGGGTATTAATAGTGCCTGGCAATACCGCGTTGACCCGAATACCATGGGGCGCGAGTTCATTCGCTGCTGTGCGGGTGAGGCCAATCACGGCATGTTTGGACATAATATATGGAGATACGGCTGGAGCACCCATCAGACCTGCAAGGGAAGAGGTATTCAGAATCGCGCCTGATTTTTGTTTTTTCATGACAGGGATAACGTTCTGCAAACCAAGGAATACCCCGCGCACATTGACGTTATATACGAGGTCGAGGGCTTCAACGCTCAGATCTTCGATCAGTCCGGTTGGACCTTCAATGCCGGCATTATTGGCGAAATAATCGATACGACCAAACGTATCAAGTGCTTGCTGCACATAGTTTTTCACATCGGCTTCCTGAGATACGTTTGCTTTCACCGCAATGACGTGCTCCTTGTCGAGTTTCAGATGCGTAATGGTTTGCTGAATGGCTTCTTCGTTGAGGTCGACCAGCACCAGATTAATTTTGCGTTCGGCAAGGCGACGTGCCAATTCTTTACCAATGCCACCGGCTGCTCCTGTAATAACGGCTGTTTGGGTATATGATGTACTCATCATTTATTCGCTCCTTATAAAATGAAATCAGGTGAACTGTGAGTGAACATTCAACCTGTGGTCTATCGTTCCTATCTCAATGTTAAGATATACATAGTAATGTGACAATCATCATTGACAGCGCATATGTCAGCTATCGGACAGAGATGTAAGCGGTGTTCATTTAGGTTACAATAATGGACAGAGGAGGTGGAAATGTTGATTATCGAACACCCTCAGGATCGGAGAGCACGAAGAACGCAGGATGCCATCATTGCTGCGGCAGTTTCTTTGATATTGGAAAAGGGAGCTGAAGCCGTCACGATTCGTGACATTACGGAGCGGGCAGATTATAACCGGGGAACGTTCTATTTACATTTTCCTGGTAAACCCGAGCTATTGCAATTCATTCTGGATGATTTCATGCAGGGCGTGGGACAAGCTTATGCATCACCTTACGCGGAGTTAAAAGAAGTGGATATGACGGCATTGCTGCCATCAACGATGCCTGTATTTGAATATATCGAAGCGCATCAGGATATCTTTCGAGCCTTGATGACGATGCATGGGGATATGGGAACGAGACTCTGCAATATGTTCAGAACATATTTAACCGAGGATTTTGTATTGGTGACCGAAGACAGCGACTACACCATTAATTACGATATCATGCTAAGTTACCTGGTATCTGCGACCGTTGGTGTGATTATGCACTGGGCGGAGATTGGGTTCAAGTATTCTTCCCACTACATGGGAGAACAGTTGACCGCGTTAATTAACATCAAACCGACCCGTCTCCTGATTGAACCAGGGCAGAAGGGCCGGACCATTCATGAACGCATGCTTCAGGACTGAATAGCGTGCCTGATTCTCTTATTCCCAAGGATAACTAACGGTGAGGAAGTCGGCGAAGTTCTTGCTTTCTGCCCGCCGTTGTTTCCGCATGGCCGCCCGGGCTGGAGCAGTCTCGTATAATTTCTTCTCTTCCTCCGTCTCCGGAATGATGCGAGGAACAATGAGTTTACGGTTATTCTCATCCAAAGCGACAAAGGTAAGGAATGCGGTCGCCGCAATCTTCTTCTCCCCCGTCTTCAGATCCTCGCGGATCACCTTCACAAAAATCTCCATCGAACTTCGTCCCGTCCACGATGCGAAGGATTCCAACGTCACCGAATCCGTCGGATTAATCGGATACAAGAAATCGACCGAATCGGTCGAAGCCGTAACGGTATTGACCCGGCACAACTTGGATGCGGCGATGGATGCAATGTCATCGATATAGGACATGAGTTTGCCGCCAAACAAGGTATTATGGTTATTTACATCGGTTGGAAATACTCTTGCCGTCTTGAAACAACGTGTTTCGCGCACATACTTTCTCTCCACTTGATCTAATTCCGTAGGTTTAGGTATCTCTCTCATATTTCTTCCTCCTGACAGTATGGCTGATGGACTCTGCAAGATATGGCGCGCCCATCGTCTCTATATGTTAGTTCTAGTATAGGTGTCGGTCACATCCCTATTCAAGTGAAGCATAATTCAAAAAAACCGCCAGGCGCGGACCGGCGCGCTGGCGGTTTGATGCTGTATATTAAGCCTTGGCTTTGAAAATGCCAGACGGTCCGCCAACAGGCAGGAACGTGTAGCCAAAATGAGCATTCAGTACGGAAGCACCTGTGCCGTACAACGACACGATTCCGATTCCCATTTCAGCATAAGCTGCGATGGTATGGAAGATATGAGGAGCTACGCCGAAAGCGTCAAAGGTCAGGCCAAGGAACAGGAAGTCAATGAGAATGAAAATGATGAGCAATACTTTGTTGGCTTCCACGGCACCCAGCGTCATGAACAGGGTGAACACGAGGTATCCGGCAAAAGCAAATCCGAGCTGCTTTCCATCTGCCTGTTCCGCAAGAGTGGAGCCAAACACGCCCATTTTGATCAGCCAGTTGGCACCCATGGCGAACCAGAAGAATGCATATGCGCCGAAGGCAGTTGTGCCAAAGGTATTGTTGCGTTTGGAATCTTGAATACAAGCGAACAACTGGGCAAAAGCACCTAGGAAAATCGCCCAAGGAATGGCGTAGCTAAGGCCGTCTGTAATGCCAAGCTTTTGGGAGGAAGCGACCAGAGTGACGATGGCCAACCCAAATAATCCCATCGCGCTGGGATCGGCGTTTATGATTTTGACTTTAGTCTGTGAATCGGTTTGCATGGTGTTGATGAGCCTCCAAATAATCAAATCAGGATGATCCGTTCGAACGGAATCGTCCTCTATACTTCTTATTTCGTATCCGCCTGGTCCGGACACACACATCGCCCTATTGTACCTGAATGAATTACGTATGAAAAGGGATTTTATTACCTTTTGGAGCATTATCCGATCCCTTGTGAGGCTTGTGTTAGAGATCAAGAACGAAGAGATTGGTTTTTTGGTGAAAAAATACGGAAAATTCCATGTTCATTCCTTAAATTGATCTAATGAAGAAGCACCTCTTTATCGATATAGGGTAACCCCTTGGGTAAGTCTGTAGATCGAGAGGTGTTTTTTTGTTTTTTTAACATACACAATAATGACACAACTGTTTGAATATGAAGTTAGTGGGGAAAATTTGCTCGTGAAATTGTAAGCCAACCTTCAATTAGGCGTTGCAGAGCCATTTTCGGATCGTCTTGTAGAGATGACTTTAGAGACTTTCAAAAATTGGAGAAGGATACAAAACATCCATGCGAACTATGCCATATGTTAATCCAACTATAGATTGACAGGAAAACCTAAAATGTAACACAGAAATAAGGAGGGATCAGACGCGATGGTTATGAGTTTGGAATTGAAAAATCAAATAGAGAAAGCCAGACATAACCTTCATATGTTGGTAGAGCATAACGAGGGTAGATTTGGGCATCCCGATGTGCTTCAGCAGTCCATGGTACTGGATGAATTGATCAATGAGTATAATCGAATGCACTTAAGCAAGCCGAGGGCTTGATGGATATAGATGGTTTTTTTGCATGCGCACATGATAATAGCTGGAATAGGCAGCAGGAAGAACGAATGCTGTATCATTCCAGTTCAATCATGAGCGCATGTTTTTTTGTTTACTCCTCAATGCAACAGCCGCTTGGCTTCCAGATACAGTACCTGAACGAACTTTTTGGTGTTAATGCGAGTCTGAGACAAGGAGGGCTCCACATTGTTTTGCAGTTCCAGCATTTTTTTGCGAATCTCCGTAAAGTCAAAGAACTTCGACGCGTAATTCTCGAACTTCGGATGTGTGTAATCCGTGAGTCCAAGCGATACGACATGGCTTAATGTCTGGAAAATTGCACGGCGAACGCGCTGCTCAGATGCCTTGATCTCTTTCGTTATTTCCGCTGGAGAGGCATCGGAACCCAGTTTGCGTATAGCTACATTCTGGAAGATATCTTTAAGTGACGGGAACGTATATGGAGAGAGCTTATGTTCCTCTGTTTCAATCTGCTCCAGGTATTCCAGCATGTCCAGCAGATCTCTGCTGCCGGCTTCTCCGATCATGCCCATCTCGGATAGCAGGAAATGTCCTGCTGTGGTAATCGTTTTGTCGGGAGCTGGTGTTGTAGCACGCTCGGAGGATTGCAGTCTGGAAAGTCCTTGCAGTGTACGTTGAATATCTGCGATGGATTGCTGCATACGCAGACGTTCATCCACCAGACGCAGAACAGACAGGATCTCCAGCCGATTAATCGGCTTCGTAATATAATATTCGATGCCAAGCGAATAGGCTTCTCCGATCATATTTTTCGACTCAATCTGGGAGATCATCACGATCTTGCCATCGAACCTTCCTTCAAGTGCACGTATCGTCTGAATCCCGTCTCGCTGGGGCATGAGCAGATCAATCAGCAGTACATCCACCTTATGCAGCTCCAGCAGTTCAGCATGAATATGAGCTCCATCTTCGGCTTCCCCCGCAATCTCGCCGAGCCCCTCATCTTCTATAATATCCATCAGCATGGATCGAACCCCAGGATCATCATCCACAATAAAATATCGCATTTCCGTGTCCTCCTTTCTGATTAAGTTAACTCCTATATATTCCGTCCTCTGTATCTATAAATGATCTTTCCCTGCTTTTAATATCCTCTATTATCATACTTGGTTGTGTATCCCGATGTGAAGACCCGTGGACCAATATGTCAGATAAAGTGACAGTGAATGGATAAACGTTGCTTATTTATAAAAAATTTAAATGTTTCCGTGTAGGTATTTGTCGATTTCCGTAGATGTCCCTGTAGTATAGGTAACATCCGAAAATGTGGATTCCGAGATGTGCAGAATGGTACAAACGATGCTCTTAACCTATCGTACTCCAGCAGAAAAGGGTTCGTCTGAGACGATAGAACTGTATGCCTTATTAAGTAGTATGAGAATATTTCGCTCAGTCATACAGCTGGGGAACGCTTTTTAACGAACCATCAACGAAAAGGGGCATTGCCAATGGAGCAAACAATACAAGATATTATTGCAGTTTTCAATGATTTTCTGTGGTCCAAGCTGTTAATCATCTTGTTGGTCGTATGTGGTTTGTATTTTACGACCAAGACCCGGTTCATGCAATTCCGCATGATTGGGGATATGGTGAAAGTGCTCAAGGAGCCGAAAAGTAAGGAGCCCGGCAAAATTTCGCCGTTTCAGGCATTCTGTATCAGTATGGCAGCCCGCGTGGGAACCGGGAATATTACCGGTATTGCACTGGCAATCGCACTGGGGGGACCAGGGGCTGTATTCTGGATGTGGGTTATCGCGATTTTTGGTTCGGCTTCGAGTTTTGTGGAGAGTACGCTTGCCCAAATTTATAAAATCAAGGATAAGGGCGGATTCCGCGGGGGTCCAGCTTATTATATGGAGCGTGGCCTTGGGAAACGCTGGATGGGGATATTGTTCGCAATTCTCATCACGTTGTCGTTCGGTTTGGTCTTTAATGCTGTGCAGTCCAACACGATCACAGTCGCCTTCAAAAATTCATTCGGCATCGATCGGTTGACTGTAGGTATTATTATGGCCGTTGTGTTTGCAGCAATTATTATGGGTGGTGTTAAACGGATTGCCAAGGCGTCCGAATATATCGTTGTTGTACTTGCTGTGCTATACATTGGCGTGGCTGCATTTGTTGTTCTGGCGAACATCACACAGCTTCCGGCCATGATTGCGCTGATTGTAAAAAATGCCTTCGGCATTGAACAGGTTGCCGGTGGTACACTGGGAGCCGCACTGATGAATGGTGTCAAACGTGGTTTGTTCTCCAATGAGGCGGGTATGGGTAGTGCGCCGAATGCTGCGGCTACGGCGGATACAACACATCCGGTCAAACAAGGGCTTATTCAGGCGTTTGGCGTGTTGACCGATACCTTGATCATTTGTACAAGTACGGCTATGATTATTTTGTTATCAGGCGTGTACAAGGGTTCCAATCTGGGTGGAATTGAATTAACTCAAGCGGCATTAAGTGTGCATATTGGTTCATGGGCGTCCGGATTTTTGGCAGTCATGGTGTTCCTGTTTGCTTTTAGTACGCTCATCGGGAATTATTACTACGGGGAAACCAATATTGAGTTTATCAAATCCAATAAAGGTTGGCTGTGGGTATACCGTGTCTGTGTCATCGCGATGGTGCTGTTCGGTGCCGTTGCCAAGGTACAGTTGGTATGGGATTTGGCCGACCTGTTCATGGGGCTGATGGTTGTGGTGAATCTGATTGCCATCCTGATGCTGTCCAAGGTGACATTCGATGCGCTGAAAGATTACAAGAAACAAAAGGCCGAAGGACGTGACCCGATCTTTACTCGGGACCGTATTCACATTCCGGGCGAAGTGGAATGCTGGGAGTCGGAGGCCGAGGTAGTAGGAACAAAATTAAATGAAGCTGCCAAATAATAAAGGAATAACGAATACAGATACAACACGACATTCACATTCATCACGATAAAAAGACAAATGAAAGAGGACTTGGAAGCTCCATCATGGGGCCTTCAAGTCCTCTTTGCTACATATAGAGTGTTAGTGTTCAGCTATCTTTGGGGGAGTGGGTAACCTCCCATCGGGAGATGTACATTTCCTTAATCGTTCACAGAGTAACTGATGAGTTGCTCAGACAGAGCTTTCATGCGTTCTCCCGCTTCATTCAGCTTCTCGATGACATCCGTGAAGGAGGATACGAGCGTAGCTTGCTCCTGAGAAGAAGCTGCAATCTGGGATACTTCGACTTCCATCTGTTTAATAACCTGTTGTACATCTTTCAAGCTGATATCAATGTCGCTGGTAGCCTGTTTGGCATCGACAGAAAGTTTGCGCACTTCCGTTGCGACCACACCAAAGCCTGCTCCGGCTTCACCTACACGCGCAGCTTCGATAGCGGCATTGAGCCCAAGCAAGTTGGTCTGTTCAGAGATTTCACGAATGAACCCGGCAACCTTGTTGATCTGAGACGAATTCTTTACCGCCAGGCGTGTATTCTCCAGAATCTGTTCGCTGGTGGCTTGCAATTCTTCCGCATGAGCGGCAACATGCTGGACCATTTCAACCAGGTTTCCATTAATGGTTTGGTTTTCTTGTATAATAGCTTCAAGCTGATTCTGGTTCGATTGATCATACGATACGCAGAAAATAGCAACGACCTGATGATTGTCATCAAAGATCGGTATATTAAGGACATCCAGCTCGATACCGTAGTATTCTGCCGGCAGGTGGGTCAGAGAGGCCTCGTTTCCGTTCGTGAGAGCGGTGAAGTTCTTATATCCATCCAAAAGAGGATCGCCTTCGTTGAATCCAAGATTAAACTTATCGGTAGAGACAGAATACAGTACTTTCTCGTGATCATACACCGTTAGACTGGCTGGTTCTCTAAGAATCAGACGGATATAAGGCATTACTTTCAAAAGAGCATCTACAACGTTCATGGTAAGTCGAACCATCCTTTCATTATTTGAATTCTAAATTAGCAGTTGTAACTATGCTTATTGCTTTATCTTTCATCGGATAAGAGTGCGCTATCATGTACTCCTTTTTTCATAAAATATTGTCATTTTGAAGGCTGGACTTTAAAATATTTTCCATTTGAATGAATGTATTGGATATAAAATCTAGTTGTAACTATTTTTATATCAAGATATATGCACGGACCTATGTCGTTTAAGGGACATGTGTCCATTGTATATGTAGATCCACACAGGGGGGTATCCAAGATGAGAGAAATCATGGACTTTGGATTACTGCGCGAGCTTGCGCGGGAGCATGGCCTGGATCAGGTACTCGACGAACCTGCGCTTGCTGAATTAAGGTTGCTCGAAGCCTCCAAAGGCGAGATTATATGTGCCAAAGGTGAACGTCCCGAACGATTATATTTTCTCGTCCAAGGTAAGCTCAAGATTTATACAACACTGCCGAATGGCAAGTCTTTGTTGCTTCGTTTCAGTATGCCGCCTGCGCTGGTAGGTGATCTGGAGCTGGTCAATGGCAAGGAAGCCAAAAACACGGTGGAATCCGTCAACAAGAGTCTGCTGTTCGGTGTAAGCTATCGCTATCTCAAGAATACATATGCTGAAAACCCGAAGTTTCTCCATTTTATGCTCAGTCATGTGACCCACAAATTATATACCTTCTCGAATCTATCGAGTCTCAATCTGCTTTATCCTGTCGAGAGCCGTTTTGCAAGCTATTTGCTGTCCACGATGGAGCAGGGGGAGCAGATCACAGAAGAAATCCAGACCTCCAAGCTGACAGAGCTGGCGGATATGCTGGGCACGAGCTATAGACACTTGAACCGGGTGATCCATGACCTCCGCGACCGTGATATCATCCGCAAAGAACAGCGCAACATTGTCATCTGTAATCTGGAGCAGCTGCGTGAAATTGCGGGAGGTAATATGTACGAATAAATAAGGATAGGTGGCAGTGCTTCACAACTGTTGTACGGCAAAAATGTAAAGACACCCTCTGCAGGTCAGAGGGTGTCCCGTGCCTTCACCTGTCAGGTGAAGGTTCTTTTTTGTCATTCTATTGCTTTAGATATGGATTAAACATCTCCACGCTGTTCGAATAATTGAGCGATTTCCACGATGACCTGTGTGGCCTTCACCATATTATCTACCGATACATATTCGAATTTGCCGTGATAGTTCTCTCCGCCAGTGAAGATGTTGGGTGTAGGCATACCCATGTACGAGAGCTGGGAACCGTCTGTGCCTCCGCGAATTGGGCGGATGACAGGCTCAATATCCAGGCGGGTCATTGCTTCATGTGCAATATCGACGATCTGGCGCACAGGTTCGATTTTCTCACGCATGTTATAGTATTGATCATTTAATTCAATGGAGATGCTTTTCTCGCCATATTTGCTTTTCAATTCGCCCACAACATCCAACAAATACGCTTTACGTTTCTCAAACTTCTCCCGGTCGAAGTCTCGGATGATGTAACTCATCTTAGTCAGTTCGACGTCTCCCTCGATAGATAACAAATGATAGAATCCTTCATAACCATCTGTGAATTCGGGAGCTTCCTCCGCAGGCAATCGGCGGTTCAACTCCATCGCAATTTTAGCTGAATTGACCATCTTGTTTTTGGCTGTGCCCGGGTGCACGTTGGTGCCGCGTACTGTGATTTTGGCAGCAGCCGCGTTGAAACTTTCGTATTCCAGCTCACCGAGTGGTCCGCCGTCCACCGTGTAGGCATATTTGGCTCCAAAAGCAGGGACATCGAACTTATGCGGCCCGCGTCCAATCTCTTCATCCGGGGTAAAAGCAACGCGAATCTTTCCGTGTTTTAATTCCGGGTGTTCAATCAGATAGGCCATCGCCGTCATGATCTCGGTTATGCCGGCTTTATTGTCCGCACCAAGGAGTGTTGTGCCATCTGTTGTAATCAGGGTGTGGCCTTTATATTCACGAAGTTCCGGGAAATCAGTGGTGGATAACACCACATCCAATTCCTGATTCAGCACAATATCCTGTCCATCATAGTTGTCGATGACCTGTGGTTTGACATCTTTGCCTGTGAAGTCGGTTGCTGTATCCAGATGAGCGAGGAAACCGATCACTGGAACATCCTTGTCTGTGTTGGATGGCAATGTCGCCATTACGTAGCCGTTATCATCCATGGTCACTTCCTGCAATCCAATGGATTTACATTCTTCAACCAGATATTTACCCAAGACCAGCTGGCCTGGTGTGGAAGGGCAGTTCTCACTATTTTCATCAGATTGCGTATCCATTTGAGCATAGGTTGTCAGTCTTTGAATTAAAATATCTTTCACCAGTAATCGCTCCTTTGGCTCGGTTAGTATATAAGTTGACCACTTATTTTACACTATCACTACAAGGTCAGAATATCCTTCTGATCGCTGTTATCCCCAGATTTTTTTTGAT
This sequence comes from Paenibacillus sp. GL_099_B, assembly GCF_057835695.1. Taxonomy (NCBI): domain Bacteria; kingdom Bacillati; phylum Bacillota; class Bacilli; order Caryophanales; family Paenibacillaceae; genus Paenibacillus; species Paenibacillus sp. GL_099_B. Next base: position 6,831,564 of record NZ_CM174430.1, on the reverse strand, counting down.
TCCCTTATTAAAAGGGAAAATCCGGTGATAAAGGCGAGTATATGCTTCCGATGCAGCTTTCTTTCAGAAAGCTTTTAGCTTCGCTTCTCCAGTTTATCCTGCCCTCTCCGTTTTCGTGTAACCGTTAGGTACAACTTATATAAAGTGGGTATAGTATAACCTGTATGTCTGTATGGCTATCATATCATGTTTTGGGTTCATTTCGAGTTGTGGTGAATGCATCAGAGGAAAAGGGTCAACTAGGTATAAAAAAGGGTACTATCTCACAAAAAAGTACGTACTTGTATTTCTATGGGTTAGGTTCATAATAGTGATTGAGGATTTGGAGAAGGACAACTGCGGCAAGCATGGGCAGCTGTTTTCCGATCTGGAAAACAAGGAATTGCCTCAACATATATCATCATATTGAATAGGAGATGTAATTGAAATGACAGAGAAATTATTTTCCCCGTATCAATTCAAGGGACTTCAACTAAATAACCGTGTCGTCATGGCACCGATGTGCCAATATTCCGTTACTGCCAAAGACGGTATTCCGAACGATTGGCATCAGGTACACTATGTAAGCCGTGCGGTTGGGGGTACAGGATTGATCGTGATTGAGATGACGGATGTTGATCCGGACGGACGTATTACCGACAATGATTTGGGCATCTGGTCAGATGAACACATTCCTGCCTTTACCAAGCTGGTGGATGGCATTCACGCTTATGGCTCCAAGGTGGCGATTCAGATCGCGCATGCTGGACGTAAAGCAGAGGATGCGGCTCGACCTGTAGCTCCATCGGTGGTTACCTTCCCAGGAGAGAGCTTCAATACGCCACACGCTTTAACTACAGAGGAAACACAAGCCATGGTACAGAAGTTTGCGGACGGTGTACGCCGCGCAGTAGCTGCCGGGGTAGATACCATTGAGCTGCATGGCGCACATGGTTACCTCATCCACCAGTTCCATTCTCCGCTGATGAACCATCGCGAGGATGCGTATGGACAGGATCTTTCCCGTTTTGGTGTCGAGATTATTCGTGCAGTGAAAAAAGAAATGCCTGAAGATATGCCTCTGATTATGCGGATTTCGGCAGTGGAGTACGCTGATGGCGGATATGATATTGATCATACCATTGAAATTTCCCGTGCCTATCAGGCAGCTGGCGTGGATATATTCCACATTAGCTCCGGTGGTGAAGGGGCTTCCGGACAACGTAAACCGGGTAACTACCCTGGTTACCAAGTGCCTTTTGCTCGTCGTTTCCGTGAAGAACTGAACGTTCCTGTCATTGCGGTAGGTATGCTTGAGGATTCAGCACTGGCTCAAGCAGTTATCGGCAACGGTGATGCAGATCTGGTCGCGGTTGGCAGAGGCATGCTGCGCGATCCTTACTGGGCGACTCATGCAGCTCTGGAACTGGGTGTTAGCAAAGATAAAGCGCCTGTTGCACAGCCATATTCCCGCGGATACTGATCTTAATTAGAACATTTATATAAATGCAATTAAAAAGGGATGTCCCATAAGTCTAAAATGTACCCTATAAGATGGACACTTTAAAAAAGGTCATCTTGTAGGGTCTTTTTGTGTACAATGAATAAAAAACGAGCGGTGGTCAAGCGGATGTCAAAGAAATGCTTTACAACTCAAGAGCAAGATCAGTTAAGAAGAAATCCCTATGTGAAAAATGTCAGCGCTAAAGCTATTACGTACACGGATGCGTTCAAAGAACGATTTATTCAAGAATACAGTCAAGGTACGCTTCCCCGTGAGATTTTTCAGGAAGCAGGCTTTCCCATTGACGTCTTGGGTGCAACCCGAATTCGAAAGGCTTCCAATCGATGGCGTGCGGCTTTTCAAGAACAAGGACCTGCTGGATTAACAGACGGTAGAATACACGCTTCAGGCCGTCCTCTGACCCGTGAATTAAGTCTTGAAGAAAAATATGCCCGTTTGGAAGCGAAAATGAAATGGCTTGAAGCGGAGAATGAATTCTTAAAAAAGCTCGATCAACTCGAAAGGCAGATGAGAAAAAAAAAATCCAACTAAGTACGCGGCAAAAATTCGAACTGATTCAACAGATGATGCATACATACCCTTTCCAACGCAAGGTGCATGTTCTTTGTGAAATTGCTGGAGTTTCACGTTCGGGCTATTACCAATATTGTAGCGAAGATGCCAGGTTACATCGTCAAAATCAGGAACAAGACGATCAGAAAGTGAAAGCGATCGTTCTGAAAGCCTACCATTACCGTGGAAGAAAGAAAGGCGCCCGTCAAATCAAAATGACGCTGGAGCACCAATATGGAGTCATATACAATCTCAAGCGAATTCGTCGTGTCATGCAAAAGTACAACATCGTTTGTCCGATTCGAAAAGCTAATCCCGCACGTCGTATGGCCAAAGCGACCCAAGAGCATCGAACCTGTCCTAACACGTTAAATCGAGCTTTTAAGCAAGGGATTGCAGGCAAGGTACTATTAACGGACATCACGTATTTAACTTATGGGAAAAATAAGCGAGCCTACTTATCGACCATTAAAGATGCTGAAACGAATGAGATTTTAGCTTATGAAGTCTCTGCTTCACTCGGTTTGGACATTGCGATTGAGACGTTGAATCAACTCAAAAAGCATCGTCACCTCACCTCAGATGCGTTGATTCATTCAGATCAAGGATTTCACTATACGAACCCAAAGTTCCAAAAGATTGTGAAGAATATGGGGCTGGGACAATCCATGTCGCGTCGAGGAAACTGTTGGGATAACGCTCCACAAGAATCATTTTTTGGGCATTTTAAAGATGAAACGAACTTTAAAACGTGTATGACCTTGGAAGAGGTCAAGCAAGAAGTGAAAAGCTACATGATTTATTACAATCATTATCGAGGTCAATGGAACTTAAACAAGCTGCCGCCTGCACGATACAGACAGCAGCTTGAAGTTGCCTAACCTTTTTAAATTGTCCTTTACAAGGGGTACATTTTAGTCATGAATATGACGGAGGGCATCCCTTTTTAGCATCATTACGATCTAACGAATCGAGCAGATGCTATTAGCTGCTCAACAGATTAGCTGTTTAGTGAAAGCACTTCCGAGGTCATCTCTCGTGTCGCTTCAAACACAAATTTCTGATCAGAACGCGAAGGTTCCTGCTCGGGATCGAAGTCTGCATATACAACAACGTCGACGAAACCGATCTGTTCCAGAATCATGCGCAGCTCCTCCACACCGTACCAACGTAATGCAAGCTGTTGCAGTTCCGTGGCTATGAGGGTGCCATGGCGCCACTTTTCATAGCGAATTAAACTTACTTTGTACTGCCGAAGCATATTGACTTCGATGTCTTTGCTCTCCATTGTAATCGTATCGCCATCCGGTAATTGAACAGTCGAGGTACCTGAGTAGTGTGAAGTCGTATTCGTTACATCGGGTAGAAAGAGGTCCAGCACAAGTCTTCCTCCCGGTTCCAGATGTTGATACAGATTACGCAGGGCCTTTATGGAAGCCTGTCTGTCTTGAATAAGCAGCAGTGAGCCTGCGGCGATGATAATGACTTCATACCGATAAGGAAGATCAAGTGTCTCCAGATCAGCAGCGAACAATTCAGGCATGGGCAATCCCCGCTTGGCGCAAAGAGCCCGGCATGAATCGAGCATATCCGTTGAATAATCAAGACCGTCTACGCTCAAACCAGCCTCAAGTAATGGAATCAGCATTCGACCTGAACCAGACATCGCTTCCAGGATGCGTCCATTGCAGTTCTTCAGAACATCACGGTAGAATTCAATATCGCCTCCAAGGGATTGGCCAACGGGTTTGGTGGCATTATAAACCTCTGTACATAACGGACCATAATAACTAAAAGACATTTAACGTTTCCTCCACAACATAATTAGAATAGAATGTTGAAGGGACTAGCTACGAAATGTTTATCCCTTCCGGCAACGGTTGGAATTGAATTTTTCAGAGCAGACTATCATAAGAATCACGCACCTTTTATGTAATATGTTCCAATTATAGGGTGGGTTTGAGAGTTGGTCAACAAAGCTCCTGCCGGAATATCTGTTATGATTAGAATATATTTGACACACATCATCTAATCTTGAACAATGAGTTATATCCATTTAGAAGGAGAGATATCATGGAATCTTCAAGTGCATTACCAGATATTCGGGAACAACTGTTGCTTCACGCACCTGCGGAGAAAGTGTGGGCGATTGTATCGACGTCGAAGGGATTGGAATCATGGTTTATGCCAAGCAATCTGGAGCCAGTGGAAGGGCATGAATTTATATTGGAAGCAGGACCCTTTGGTAAATCACCGTGCAAAGTCACGGAAGTTCAGCCGCTACATAAGCTGTCATTCCAATGGGGTAAGGACTGGACGCTTACGTTTGAACTGATGGAGCAAGGACAAGACACTGACTTTACATTGATTCACAGTGGTTGGGACGCGGACAAACTGACTGAATTTGGACAAGCTCATGCCATGGTTCGTGAACGGATGGAGCAGGGTTGGGCTGGAATTGTGCAGAAACTGGCTCAGGTCGTTGGACAAGCGTAAGGAAACGAGAAAGTAAAACAGATAGTCAACAAATTCAAAAAGTCACGGGTCTTACTCCGGTCTGCATTCCGGTAGCTGAGCCTGTGGCTTTTTTGGCGTTAAAATATCATGTAAGAACTATTTCCGTCAGCAACAGAAACGTGTAACATGGAGTTATAGGTATAAAACGACAAAATTAGACGTCTCTCGCCATGGGGGCGGAAGGATTACATAGATGAGAAAACACTGGATTATACTTACCATTAGCTTTATATGTATTGTTGTCTTTCCTCTGGGATCCATTGTACAAACGTTAATTATCGAGCGCGGCAACCCTCATGCGAGGGATGGGGTCATGGACCTGACCAGCTGGAACTTCGACAGGCATGGGGCTGCATCCCTGAATGGTACGTGGGATTTCTATCCGGGTCAATTGTTGACGCCCGTTGATTTTGAGGCGGATGTATCCGGACGCAAGCTGCTTTCCAAACCTCTACCTATCCATGTTCCATCCCGATGGAATGGGACTCTTGGAGAGGCGCACGGGTATGGGACCTATCATCTGCGTGTTCGAATTCCCCAGAGATTAGAGAAGAACGATTACGGAATTCGCACTCAAAATATCCGTATGGCTCATCGTTTATTTATAGATGGTAAAGAGATTGGCGGCAAAGGGCTGCCAGGTACAACTCGAAATAACGATATTCAGCTCAATTTGCCTTTTACGGGATTTACCTCCATAGAAGGTGACGTTGCAGATATTATCATTCAGGTATCTAATTACAGCTACTCGTCTGGCGGCATTATTGCATCCATTTTGTTTGGAGACGAGCACAGTATTCTGAAGAGCCAACAGCAGGACTGGCTCAAGGATCTGATGACACTTTTCGGATTTATTTTACCAGCGGCCTTCTTCCTGATGCTCTTCCGGCTGCGGCGCAGTGAAAAAGAGCTTCGGTATCTGGGATTATTCAGCCTGTCCGGTGCGATGTATGCATTAACTCATGGAGAGAAGTTGCTGGGAACCCTGTTACCGTTCTTACCGAATAATGATATTCTGCGGCTGCAATTAATCAGTGCAGCTCTTGCGTATTATTTCTTGCTCCGTTATATGGATGCACTGGTACCTGGAGCGGTCCATCAATGGTTTGTTCGCTTGGGTGTGGTTCTGGTAATAGTCCAATGCGTGGTAGGCCTTACATTGTCTCCTGTTCTGTTCTCAATGCTGGAGCTGCCCATGCTGCTGATTTCACTCGTGGTGATTGGTTACACGCTGCGAGCCATGCTCCATTGGCTGAAAAATCGACCGAATGACGGTCATTTTGTCCTGATGAGCATGATGAGTATATTTATGGTGGTTGTGCTGCACACCGTTGGTGCTTTCACCACCGTGGATACGACATTTTTAGCACTGTATGAGCTTCTGTTATTTGTGTTTGCACAGATGATTCTAACAGCGATTCGGTTCGCACAATCATTCCGTGAAGTTGAAGCGTTGTCTGAGCGTTTGCTTGCCATCGACAGCCTCAAGGATGAGTTTATGGCGAATACGTCCCATGAACTGAGAACCCCCCTGCATGGCATCATTAATATTGCTCAATCGATGCTGGAAGGGGCAGCAGGAGCGGTCACACCCAAGCAGGCCAAAAATCTGTCTATGATCACCTCAACTGGAAAGCGGCTTTCACTGCTGGTAAACGATATTCTGGATTTTTCTAAGCTCAAAAATGGTGAAATTGAATTAAAACGGGGGGCTGTGGACCTCGAATCAGTTGCCCGAACGGTCGTTGAAGTCTCTGGTTTTACCTTTGAAGACAAACCGGTTGTGCTGATTCAGCAATGGCCTCCAGCGTTTCCGTTGGTTGAAGCGGACGAGGATCGCCTAAGGCAGATTCTGTACAACCTGCTGGGCAATGCGTATAAGTACACGAAGCAGGGGGAGATTCGTCTCTATGCTCGTGTGGATGGAGCTATGGTGACGGTATCTGTCGCCGATACAGGTGTTGGTATCACCCCAGATAAACTGGAAGACATATTTCAGTCTTACGAACAGGGCAACGGAACAAGTGAGAGGGTTAACGGGGGAACTGGTCTTGGACTGAGTATCACTCGCAAACTGGTCGAGCTTGGGGGAGGAACCATCTGGGTAGAATCGGAGCCAGGTGAAGGTTCGATCTTTCATTTTACCCTGCCTATTGTGCAGCTTCCTTTGCTGCAAGCGAGTTCGAGGCCTGTTGCAGCCCAATATGTATCTACCCAAGAAAGAAGAGCGCAGGATACGGCAGCAGCAATGGATTGGGATGAGACGGATGATATTCTGGAAGCAGAACACACCATTCTGATTGTGGACGATGATCCTGTGAATCGACAGGTATTGTTCAATCTGTTATCAACGGAAAGTTACCGTGTCATTGCAGCCGATAGCGGGACAGCAGCATTGAAGCTTCGTGAAGAACACCCTTCCATTGATCTTGTCATTACAGACTGGATGATGCCGCAAATGTCCGGGCTTGAGCTGTGTCGCAAGCTGCGTGAGAACAGTTCCTTGTCCGAGTTGCCCATTCTAATGCTGACAGCTCGCGGGCTGCCTGAGGATATCAAAATGGGATTCCAGGCAGGAGCAAATGATTTTCTGAGCAAACCTGTGGATGCAGGTGAACTGCGTGCAAGAGTACGGACGTTAATTGAGATGCGTACCTCGGTACAGGAGGTTGTTCGTACGGAAATGGCTTTCTTGCAGGCCCAGATCAAACCGCACTTTCTATATAACGCACTCAACGTCATTATTGCAACGTGTGCCGTCAATCCGGATAAAGCGACCGATTTGCTTATTGAACTGAGTCACTACCTGCGGGGGAGTTTTGACTTCCAGAACCGCGACCAACTGGTTCCGCTGGCGAAGGAACTGGAGTTGGTGGAGTCCTATGTACATCTGGAACAAGCACGGTTCGAGGAGCGTTTGGTGGTCCATTATGATATCGACCCAGATGTGCGTCTTTACCTGCCACCACTCAGTATTCAACCACTTGTGGAGAATGCGATTCGTCACGGGGTGATGGAGCGTGCTGCAGGCGGCACGGTTAACCTTGGCATTACCAGGGAAGATGAGCACATCGTCATTGTGGTACAGGATGATGGAGTAGGCATACCTCCTGAGCGTTTGGCTCAGGTAAGTTCAGGGCGAACCGAAGGTCCTGGAGGTGTAGGTCTACAGAATATTAATCGACGCTTGTTGTCTTTATATGGTCAAGGGCTGGAGATTCAGAGTCATTCGGGGAAAGGAACGCTAATACGGTTTCGCATACCTGTGGAGAAGAAAAATGGTTCCAAATAATGGGCCGAGTTGGGCGGATTTGGTTAACAGACTATTAAGCGGGTGCCAAGATAACCGGTATTCCCATTGAATAATTCACGGCAGGAGGCTGGAAGAGCGATGAAAGCCATTGTAATCGATGATGAGAAACCGGCGCAGCTTCATCTGGAGCGCCTGTTACGATCGGATGGGCGGATTACACCCGTGCAGTGTTTTTCAACAGCCCGTTCCGGTCTTGATTTTCTGGCAAAAGAGCGTGTAGACGTAGTGTTTCTGGACATTGGCATGCCGGAAATGAATGGACTGGAAGCGGCTGAATATATTCAGCAATTGGACAGCAGTATTCGTATTATATTTATAACGGCTTACGCGGATCATGCGGTTGAAGCCTTTGAACTTCAGGCGCTGGATTATGTGCTGAAGCCGGTAAGTTCAGCGAGGCTTGGCAAAACGATCGATCGCATTGCCGCAGGGATGATAGCCTCATCCCCTCAGGTTGCTGCAACTGCTGAGGTTCTGGAATCTGAGGCTGTGGAGTTGGATACCCGTGTGCCTGGATTGCTTACTTTTAAACATCTGGATATCTACAGAAGTCTGGATCAGGAAGCACAGAAGCACAAGTGGCGTACAGCCAAATCGCAAGAACTGTTTGCTTTTTTGTTTCACCATAGAGGGGATTGGGTAAGCAAAGAGATTCTGCTCGATAAGTTGTGGGCGGATGTCTCGCAAGAGAAAGGTTTAACGCATCTGCATACTTCCGTTTATCAGATCCGCAAACTGCTGAAGGAATGGAACATGACGGGTAAGCTGGAATACAACATGAACCGCTATCGTTTGTTATCGGGTAATCTGGTGAGTGATGTAGAGCAATTCGAGCAAGGTATGGCATATGCTACCGTTACGTCAGACAATGTCGATCAACTGCGGGATATCGTCCCGCTCTACCGTGGTGATTATCTGGAGGAGCATGATTATCGCTGGGCTCAAGCCAAAGCTAGAGATCTGAGAGGTAAATATGTAGGACTGGTTATGGATATCGCCGAATGGGACATGCAGCATGGACGGGGCAAAGAGGCGATGGAGCAGTTGAACGAACTACAGGAACGGGAGCCATATGCCGAAGAGATTTGCCGATTAATGATGAGAGTAAGTGCAACCATGGGTGATCAACAAGCCATACTCAGAATATATCATTCATTTACGTTGACCCTGCTTGAAGAACTTGGACATCAACCGGAGCAGGAGACAATCAGGCTGTATGAAGATTTAATGGAAAAGTAGGCAGAAGTTCAGCAGGAGGATGAAGCATGAAGTTATTCATACATCGCAAAGATTTGCGTATAGATGATCTAGTCGCATTCGATTATTTGCGGAACCAGGATGCAGAGAGTCTGCATGTGCTCATCTATGATCCATTTCTGCTGCGGCAAGGTCGCGAAGAGGAACATAGCGGAGTGAACTTTCTACAGCATGCTGCTGAGCTTGGTAAGCGGTATCGCGAGTCAGGCTGCAAGCTGCACGTTCTTTATGGCAAACCAGCTGAGGTGATTGAACATATCCTCGATCGGATACAAAGTCGTATAGATGAAGTTGTAGTTCATCGGGATATGACGCCATATGCAATCGAGCGTGATCGTGGAATATGTAAGGTAACGGAGGCACGAGAAGTCACGTTTACGCAGCTGACGGATCATTTGCTTATGGACCTGAAGGGGTTCGCTGATTATACGGGTAAGTCCGAGCCTTACAAAGTATTTGCTGCCTTCCACCGACGCTGGGTGGAATTCATGAATGAGCATCCTAATCCAGCTTCAACCACTACGGTTGCGGATGTGCAGGTCAGTGATCAGCAGATAGAATGGCCGGAGACCTTCCAGGTGCCACCTCAATTGCTGTCATATGATGTATCGGATTTGGAGGAACCTCATCAATTGTTGGATGGTTTTTTATCTGACAGAATTGCCGATTACGGAGACCATCGGGATGAATATGAAGCTTATGAATCAAGTCGGCTCAGTTCTTATGTAGCTGTGGGGGCTGTTTCCATCCGTAAGATGTACGATGCTGCAAAACGCACGGAGCATTCGGATGAATGGATCAGACAATTGTGCTTCCGCGACTTCTATCTGTATCGGGCCGTATATGAGAGTCATTATTTTACATATGAAAAAGTTTATGATCTGTCGGCGCTCAGTGAGGTTCACTTCGAACAGTGGTGTAAGGCCGAAACGGGCATTCCGATTATCGATGCAGCCATGACGGAACTGAATGAGACTGGACATATGCCGAATCGGCTTCGTATTCTGACCGCGATGTTCCTTACCAAAAATCTGCGATGCCCGTTCACGCTGGGTGAAGCGTATTTCAGACGCAAGCTTCGTGACTATGACAATATTCAAAACCGGGGCAACTGGCTGTGGTGTGCATCACTTGGCGAGAATGCAGCTCCATACTTTCGGGTGAACAATCCGGTGACACAGTCAGAGAAGTATGATCCCCAAGGGGATTACATCCGCAAATGGCTGCCTGACTTGAAGGATTTGCATAGCAAAGAGATTCATCAGCCTCGGCAGGGTGCAATTGTGGATCTGAAAGTCTCAAGACAATCGGCTATTGAGGTCTATAAACAAATTCTGGCCAGTCGTTAGCGATGAAGTTTACCATTTTCATCCCAGTGAACCAACAATATTTTGGACAGATTCGAAACATGCTTACAGGCCGCGTCATAGCGGTCTTTTTTACATATATAGACATGAAAAAACTGTGAAACATGTTGAAAATTTAGGAACTTTTAAGAATTTGGACTACCCATCTTAAGCTTTATGCTTTTTAATAGATAGTGAGCTTATCGTATTAAGTCATCTTAGACATATCAACGAAACATATTAAGGAGAAACGCTAATTATGAGTGAAACTATCAAAAGAGAGCGAATCCCAGAGCTGAATCTGGTACGGGCAATGGCTATCATCGGTGTGCTGTGTGTGCATTCCACTTCATACGCGACGGTGGACATGACAGGTTCAGGGTATTACTGGCTGTACAATTTTATTAATATTTTTATGAAATATGGTACACCAACGTTTATTTTCATGAGCAGTTTTGTACTGTTCTATAACTATTATTCTCGCCCGCTAGATAAGAAGCTGGTCAGCAACTTTTACAAAAAAAGATTTGTTTACATTTTACTTCCGTATTTCTTATTTTCATTAATGTATTTTGTAATCCTGCACTTCACCCATTATCAGGGCCGTCCGTTCGGTGAATCAGCAGTAAGTTTCATAACGAAACTGTTCACGGGCAAGGCGTATACGCATCTGTACTTTGTATTTATCAACATGCAATTTTATCTGTTATTCCCGTTGGTATTGTGGCTTCTTAAGAAATATCCCTCAGTCGTCAAATGGTCGGTACCGATTGGGTTGCTCATTCAGTGGGCATTTATCGTAAGTAATAAATATGGCTTCCAGGTGCCGAACAAGGGAAGTTGGGCATTTTCGTACTTTTCCTACTTCATGCTGGGTGCTTTTATCGGAGTATATTTTCCGAAGATTAAACAATGGTTTGTCATTAGTCGGGAAAATGCAACCAAGGCTCGTGTAGTTTCATGGATTTTGCTGTGGGCGGTATGGATTTTTGCCGGACTCGGCCATGTATATATTTATTATCTGTTGCGCCTGAAGATTGCGACGTATAACACGCTGTGGTACGAGTTTTTCTGGAATCTGCATACGTTCGCCTGTGCGCTGGTGCTCATTCAGATTGCGTACCTGCTTTATCGTAAAGGACCATCGCTGGTCGTTAAGCCACTCAATCGGCTTGGGGCATTGTCCTTTGGTATTTATCTGATTCATCCATTCTTCCTCTTGGTCTATCGGAATTACCCACCACAAACCGGGGTTTCCTGGCTGATTCACCTATGGTACGCGGGAGGTTTTGGTGTGGCGTTGATCGCATCTTGGATTGTGGTTGGACTCACTGCAAGATTCGTTCCATTTGCATGGGTGATTTTCGGCAATTTGCCAAAACCAAAGCCTCGTCTGGTACCGCAACAAAACTCGGGACAACTCGACGTTCGTTAAAATATTTATGCCAATACAGGAATAATAAACCGTTTCTTGGTCGACCATTAGGGTTGAGCGGGGAACGGTTTTTTGATTGCGGATTTGATTCATATATGGGGAACGGATGTTTCTTTTTCATACGCGAAGGGTAATGAGAAGGCGGAACACATTTTAAATAATTTAAAAGTCTAATCTAGGTTTGAATAAAAAATACACATTAACAGAGAGGGCAGAAAAAACCTGAAGAAGCGTAGCTAAAAGCTTTCTGAAAGAAAGCTGCATCGGAAGCATATGCTGCCCCTTTAGCACCGGATTTCACCATTCAAAAAGGGGATTAAAGAAATCTGGGGGTAACAGCGATCGGAAGGTTGTTCTGCCAGTGTAGTAAAACAGTGTAAATTCATTTATTCAATGGATGTATTGACTTTTAAGAACAGGATTAAGGTGAGAACAATGACAACATGTGAACAATGCGGGAAACCGATGCAAGATATATTGGAATACGTGGAACACATCCTTCACGAATGCGTGGGGCAGACCCAGGAGTACAAGACAAAAGACTATGGGACATCTGGCTATGAGTGTGTTGGCGAGCAGATGTGATACAATAGAAAGAAACCGGATTCATACGGAACCGAGGTGACAACATGGAGATGGGCTCGGCCCCTTTCCGGCAGGAAATGACGGAACATGAAGCGCAACTGACCAAGACATGTATGTACTGCGGGCAAAAGCGACCTTTGTCCGAATTCCGACGAAGAACCGGAAAGCGGGCTGGCCCTGGAGCCAGACGTGGCGCTTGTCGCTACTGTCGTCAGCTCGGTGGACAAGCGGATAACAATAACAACTCACTCCGGCCTGAGGATGAGGCGGTAAAGAGTCATAAAGGTGCTGGGACTGCCCGACCTTCTGCACCTGCAAGTCATACAGCAGAACGGAGCGTCGATCCAGCAATTGGTACGCCTTCTGTTGCTGCTGCTTCAGAAGGACACGGCGAGTCACAGCCGCCGGTAGGGTCATCTTCTTCGATGGAAGGTGAAACGGCTGAATTCGTTGCTTCTTCAACTGTCTCTTCGCCTTCGGGCAACCGCAAGAAGAGGAGAAGGAGGAGAAAGGCGAAGCGCCCAGAGCTGCAGTCGGGTAATGAGCAAACGGAATCGCTCTCCCGAACTGAGGTGGAGAGCGAGACTGTAGATCAGCCGCAGACGGGGGCTGATCTGCAAGACAGGGATTCGCAGGTGATTACAGCGAATGCTGATCCATCTGCGAAGCGTGCCCGCGCGCGTATAGCCGCTGGCACGGATCAGGCCGCCGAGCAGGAGATTGCGGCGGCCAAGGCTCTGCTGCCAGCTAAGCCGCAAGGCCCGGCAGCAGAGCCAGGGGCTGCGGATCAGCCGACCGCAGCCAAGCGCAAACGCAAGCGGCGCCGCAAACGTGCTGCCGCGCTGCCGTCCGGCGCAGGACAGGCCCGCAGCATAGCTGAGGCCAGTGCGCCGAACCTGAGCGACCGTGGCGATGCCTCGGTCGCCGGACCCCCAGCAGCGGCCGCACAGCCTGCCGCTGCTGCAAAGCCTGTGCCCGGCCAGGCGCTGGGCACGGCCATGGAGGCTGCGCCTCCTGCACCCGGGCGGCAGCCAGGCTCGCCCGGGTCGAAGCCGCGCCCGGCACGCAAGGAGCGTGCGCCTAAGGCGGGCGGCGAAGACACAGCCCGCGCCGGATCATCCGGGCAGCGGGCGCCAGCGCATTCCAGCCGCAGTCACGGGGCTGGAACGGAAAGCCGTCCCCGCCGTCATACTCCGCCGGTGCCTGTAGCGATTGACCCGGAAGATCCGGCATCGCTTCGGACGAACCGGCAAGGCATGGTACGCATGCGGGGTAAGACGGACAAAGGGCGGCGCTGGCATCAGGAAGTGGATATGGAGCTGGCGGTCACGCTGGTCAAGGAAAAAGCCGCTGTTGTAGTTAATCGGTACACGATCCGCCGATTGTTTAGCAACAAGGATTTCAAACGGTTTATTTTGACCCGTGATAACTATACCTGTTACTTCTGTGGCTCGTATGGAGATACGATTGACCATCTTCTGCCGCGAGCCAAAGGTGGGCATACCACTCCACTTAACTGTGTCTGCGCCTGCAATCTGTGCAATCAGTCCAAAGCAGCGATGGATGCTGAAGAATTCATGCGTTCCGGTATTCCCGAGTGGAATGCTGCACATCAGGAAGAGCTGAATGAATTGGCAATGCAGGAAGCTCAACTAGAATAAACGGTTAGGCGAAATACTGCCCTAAGCTTGTTCACCAATGGTTTCAAGCGGGTATCCGATATATAGAGCACACCAAGACTGAACAGGTCCGGGTGTGCTTTTTTGTTTTTCAGCGTGGCTGGTGAAATTTCTTCAAATTGACAACGGTACAGCGCTCATATGTACGTTATACTGGGGAGAAGTGAGTCGTGAAACTTCACATCGGTTTACCAGATGTATTTTATAATGGGCACCACATCTTTAGAAAATTTGAACTGTATAGATTGGAGGGAAGCAGATGACCCCGGCATCTTTGGACATCATGTCCTATATTACGGAAGAGAATATTCGTTTTTGGCTGGAGAAGTTTCGCTCCCTGGGCCCTTTACCGGGAATTTTGCTTACCTTTATGAAATCATTCGTGCCCCCGCTGCCTACACTGCTCATTGTTGGGGTTAACGGAGCAGTGTACGGGCTATGGGCAGGATTCTTATATTCATGGATCGGGATGGTACTCGGATGTACCGTTACATTCCTGATTGTACGAGAGATTGGAAAATCGGCTTTTGTGGAACGTTGGGCCAATAAACCACGTGTGCAGCGCAGTATGGTATGGATTCGGCGGAATGCGTTCAGTTATGTATTTTTGCTGAGTATATTTCCAGTGGGACCGTTCGTGATTATCAATGTTGCGGCAGGTATCGCGCGGATGAGATTAACGTCCTTCCTGCTTGCGGTGAGTTTTGGTAAAGCCATTATGATCTTCTGTGTGACGTATATCGGTTCGAATGTAGCTCAGTTTATGGAACACCCTGTGCGGTGGGGCGGCGTTTTGTTGTTTATTGCTGCATCCCTGTGGGCAAGTCGGAAGCTGGAGCGGCACTTCACCCGTTCGTCATCCAATCGTGAGGAAATGAATGATCTGAGTCACTCATCTGGAAAGTCTATTTCGTCGTAAACTTCCGATGATACACCTACGTACGTTCGATTTTGAATGAGTTTAGTCGGAGAGGACCATCTGTTCAGACTGTTTAGAGGGGGATAAACATGATTGACAATGTCTTTGATTTTGATAAGGAGCTGCACCTTATGAATGAGGATGAGCTGCGCTCCTTATTGCGTTTGCTTTATCTTAGCGCAGATATGGCAGTCAGTGTTCAGTCAGCGGAAGAACATTCGGTTCATTTTGCAACGGAAATTCAGTTGATATTTAATACATTGGATGAGAATCGGAACCGGGAGAAAGCGGAGCAACAGGCATTAAAGGCACAGAAACCACATGAAATTCATATAGCGATTGGTGAATCGCCGCTAGGTAGCATTAAGGTTGCAATGGGCAAGGTTCCAGGTCGCTCGGAGCGGCGGTTTTTCTCTATGAATGACTACTATGCCATCGGTCCCTTGGGGGATTTGACGAACAAGGCGGATCTACACCGCAGGCACCTCTGGCTACTTGAGAAATTCTATTGGAATGAGCATGGAAGTTATGCCGTCCAAGGCATGGATGAGCTGATTCAATTAAACAACATGTTGAGTTCGATTGATGAAGATACACGAATCAACATCTGGTATGCGAATAATGCTCATGAGAGAACGGGGCTTTTATATGCGATGCATTTGCTGCGTAACAGACTGGGACCTATCTATTTGATCGAGACAACTGCATTATATCAGGAACTATTCAAACCTTCTGAAGTTCAGCATGATGTTCTTAGAACAGGTGAAATTTTTTCTGAGAAGTTGTTAGCAATGTGGCAACACTGTGTGAATGCTGAACCGTTATCTTTGGAGAAACGCAAAAACATGGAGCAAGAGTGGGTGGATTTGGCTGTACAGCCAGGGCTTTTGCGCTTAATGAAGGATGGCAAGATTCAGAGCGTGCCCGAAGACGCGATCGATGAGTACATTATGCAGAAGGCCAGAGAGCTTACGCTAAACAGACAGCCTGGCGAGTTTATAAAATCAGCCCGCGTCGTAGGTGAGGTGCTGGGCCATCTCGAACAAGCTGTCGGAGACGCATTCATTGAATACCGTGTTCGACAGTTGATCATACAAGGACAGCTTGAGATGGAAGGAAATCCACATGCCATGCGATTCTACAGTGTGAGGCTCCCACAGTGACCGAAATATGGACTGTTCCCGGTAGTTTTTTTATTCCGGAGCAGTCCATTTATTCTTTCATGTCTTATTCTGATTCCATAACTCCAATAGTGGCCCCTCTTGCCCATAGACCGGATCGGTATGAGGGATGGGAACCTCCTGAATTTCACGCAGAACTTTGGGACGCTCTCCCGGTTCACCCGTTCGGGTATTATAGCTCATGCCACCTGGGTAGGCCCCTGCAATGCAGAAATCCATGCTCGCACTCAGCCGCTTATGTCCGGTTCCCGCAGGTAGTACGACGACATCCCCTGCCTGAAGGCGCACAACCTTTCCTTGTTCCCCACCAAGGATGAGCTCAACCCAACCGCTCACCACTGCAAGTACTTCATGAGCATTGCTGTGATAATGATGATAATCAAACACACCGTTAATCCAGCTGTTTCCCCATCCGTTTTGGTTCAGTAACGACTCTGCACGCGCGGAATTTGTTGACCAAATTCCTTTATACAGAAGTACAGGCAGACTCGGATGATTGGGGATCACACCATCGTCCTGGAATAACATCGTTTGTACATTGTTCATGTCCTCTTTCATCGTAAATATCACCTCTCTATGGCATTACCCGTTTATTTCTGGAGAAGAACAAAAAACAATTGTAAAATGATACAAAATGTATCACTTTAAGGTTATAATCAGATCATAGACTCTCTTCAGTGAACTTGTTGTATTAATCCAAGGGGGAATGTGCTTGAATATTGTCATTACAGGGGCTTCTGGATTTGTAGGATTTAACCTTTCTCAGTATTTGGCGCAAAAGGGCCATCGAATCACCCTGGTGGACCAGGATGATTATTGTCAGAGGCTTGTTCACAGCTCTCCACTTCATGAGATGACCTTTATCTGTTGTGATCTCGCGAAGGACAGATTCAGCTTGCCGCACGAAACAGACTATATTATTCATCTGGCAGCGATGCCACACGTAGATTATTCGTATCATCACCCCGGAGAAGTGTTTCGTAACAACACCCTCAGTACACAAGCCATTCTGCAATACGCTTCCGATCACCATATTCCCGTGGTGCTGGCTTCATCCGTTGAGGTATACGGAGGGGAGATGGGCAGAGTGTATCACGAATCCGATGAATATGCTCCGGTATCTCCATACTCCGCTTCCAAAGTAGCCTGTGAGATGCTCGCACGATCCTACGCTCAATGTTACCAGCTTCCTGTAAAAATATTTCGTTTAACCAATCTCTATGGACCTTGGCAGTTGCCGGACCGGATTATCCCGCGTAATTTTGGCCGAATGATGGACGGCCTTCCTCTGGATATTCAGGGATCAGCTGTACGTGATTTTCTGTATGTGGATGATGCGCTGCGAGCGATTGAACAGATTATGCTGAATGGACAAGATCAGCAGATCTATAACATTTCGACAGGGCAAGGAACGACCATGCAAGAGATCGGGGATCATTTGCAACAATTGCATACTTCTAATGGAACGGCTGAGATTCGGGAGCAGGAGCCCACCCAGTCCAGAGGTTCGAGTCTGGTCGTTCACTCTGGAAAGTTACGATCAGAGACCGGATGGTTCCCCCAAACGACCCTGGAGCAGGGACTGGAGCAGACCTTTCGATGGTATCAGGAACATCCCGAATGGGTAAGACAATTCAGCCGTGAATACCACACGACAAGAGAGGCACGCAGTTTTATTATCGATATGGCGAGATATGCAGTTCCGGCTATCTAAATAGGACAAAAAAAGCCAGGGAAGGGTGTAGTGAATAACACCTTCCTTGGCTTTTTTGCGCCCCCGTCGAATCCCGGCTTTCAACCGGTATGGACGGTCGGGCAATGGACCTATATTTACTGCACGCATCGTCGTGCGTGTTCACGTTTAACGAATGGATCTAGTGATGTTTTTTTACATCAGCAATTTTGTCCTGCACAGCACCTTTGGCCTTGTCTTTTTTGCCCTCAGCCTGAAGGGATCTGTTGTTAGTTGCATTACCGATCTGATCCTTCACTTCGCCTTTGGCCTTGTTTACGCCTGCTTTGATTTTATCGCTAGTTGAATTACTCATATCGAGCATCTCCTTCGTTTCTGGTGTAGTCCTTATTAACCGGGATATCCGCATTCTAAACGTTCGCTATTTCATGCGGGCAGAAATTTGTTCTGGATATTCTGTCAGAAATGTTCTGTACGAAGAGTCAGTATAAGTATAGGCATTGCATAATCGCGTGCTTCATTAAAGGAATGAGAGGATGTTATGATATGAGCAATTATATTGGAAATGGAGCGTATTGCTACGCTAATTCAGCTTCAATGCTGCTGTCGTCCATTGGAGAAAAGGTTGACCCGAGTTTCCTTGAAGCTATAGGTGGCTTTTCCCTGGGAGCTTTCCGCACGCAGGAAGACCTTCTCTTTTTTGATAACTGTACCTCTAGTCCTGATCTGGCCATCAGCAAGGCGATGAGCATTCTGGGATTTAGTGTGCGCGAAAGTGTGCAATCACGGGGTACAGAGATGCCTGTAGATGAGCTAAGGGAGGCTTTGAAGCAGGGTCCTGTGATGATGGGCCCGCTGGATATGGGCAAACTCGTCTACAATCCCAACTCTCCCAACCTGGGTGGTTGCGATCATTATGTAGTGGCGTTGAGCATGGAGGGCGATGAGATATGCCTGCATGACCCGGCTGGATTCCCGAATGTCTTCCTGACACTGAATACACTTGAGGAAGCATGGAAGTCTGAATTCCCGTGGAGTAGCGGTGTGTATCGACGATGGTGGAGTCCAGAACGTATTGAACAGCCTGATCTGGAGGAGATTAACCGCCGCGCTTTTACTTGGTTCAAATCAACCCTTACAAAACAGATCCATGATACTGCTGCACAGGAAGGACGAACCGGAGCTTCAGCGATTCTGCATAAGGCGGAACAAGTTCGTGCTGGAGCAATCGATGGTAGTGAGTGGGCTCATTATGTGTATTTTGCTCTGCCAGTAGGCGCGCGTCGTGCCCATGATTATGGCTTGTTTTTTAAAACAATCCATCCTGACCTTTCTGCTTTGAAGTACGCACAATCCCGCCAATTCGGGGAATGCCAATCCCGTCTTGTCTCCCGGAACTGGGAGGCTGCTGCGACAATCATGGTGGCACTCGCGGAGACGGAAGCCATGATTGAAGCTGCTATTTTGAAGATGGAGTGATGTAAGTGAAGCAAGGCTATGAGAAAGGGAGATACACATGGACGGATTAGCTGACAATTGCCATATCGGGCCATGGGAAGATGAGACATTCGAGGATCGGCAAAAGGAGCCGGACATTGCGCTTATCCAACGAGCCCAAACTGGGGATACAGAGGCTTTTGGTGAGTTGATTCACCGTTACCGCGGGCAATTGTTCCGTTATGTGCGAGCACTTACGCATGATTCTTATCTCGCAGAAGACATTTTACAGGATGGGCTTATTCGTGCGTTCATTCATATGAGACAGCTTCAGAATGCCGACCGATTTATGGCCTGGATGCAGCGCATTGTGCGTAATCAGGCGTACTCACATATGCAACGCCGAGAGCAGCAGCGGGAACAACACTTTTCTTCGTTCCTTGCATTTGGAGCCGATGATGCCTCATGGAGCGATCAAGACTCGCTCGACATGACGCTGAACCATCTTTTGAATGACACCGATCGGAGATCGCAGGAAACAGGCTATGATCCGTATCAAGCTGTTGCTCAGCAGGAGATGAGGAACAATCTCCACAAGCTGCTGGGTTGTCTGAATGAGAGAGAGCAACAGGTCTTCACATCGTATTGGATGGAGCAGCTGTCACCGCAAGAAATTGCCTGCAAATTCAATCTGACGAGTGCCAATGTGTATCAAATTCTGTCCCGTTCACGTAAAAAAGTGTCGCAGCTTCATATTCATTTATCTGTAGAAGAAATGCTAGCAGAGTGGAATTCACTCGGGCAAAATCGAGTGATTCTGGAGGAACCCCTTTCTTTTCGTGCTCCCCAAACCTGGAACTCGGCAGCAGCATCCATTCACGAGATGTTAGGTTATATCGGTTCATCTCCATCTCTCCCCATGGTTATGGGGATGAGTGGACTTTCTTTTCGTCTGACCATCCTGCCTCAGGACATACATATCGCTGGACCCACCGCCTATAACTTCAAAGAGGTGCTTACCAGAGGATTGCACCATATGGGTTATCGTTCCCATGCGGTTGAGGCTTTGGCGAGCGAAGCGGGGCTCAATGCCAATCTGGTCGATCCTTCGATGCTAGAGGAGAAAGCGAAAGGGAAAAGGTTGCTAAATCCAAGGCTAGTTCGGGCCCTCTCCCTGATTCGTTACTCCATTCATCGGGGAATTCCGGCCGTAGTATGGGACCTGAATATTCCCGAATTCGGATTGATCTATGGCTATGATGATGCAGTTCGAATCTTATACGGTACAGATTTCATTAAATCAGGAACAATTCCCTATGATCATGTAGGGCGGGGTGTGAATCAGGAAGTATTTGTACTGGCAGCGGAATCAGATGGCATGATACGAGAAATGGACCTGCGCGCAGCACTGACAGCTGTTTTGGCTCATTATCGTGGGGAGGACCCGTATACCTTGCCGAACACAGTCAGTGGTCTGGCTGCTTATGCGGTCTGGAGAAAAGCCCTAGAATATAGACGGGTAGAACCGAACGGTCATGCCTATAACATTGCGGTTTTGTGGGATGCAAGACGTTATGCAAGTGAGTTTTTCAAAGAACTTTCTGTAAAGTGGGCTTCGACTCCCCGCTATTCCAGCTTGATTCCATTCTGTCTTCAGGCGGAAGAGTTATATCGAAACATGTCCCAAAGGTTAAACATGCTCAAGCAGTGTTTTCCTTTTCCAGATGGAGGACTGCCTAATGAGAAGCTTCATGCAGATCAGGCTATCTCAATACTTCTGGAGGTGGAGGAATTGGAGCGAGCCGCTGTCGTTGTAATAGAAGCATTGCTTGAAGGAATGGCTTAATATTCCCCAGCAATAAGTTGTGGGCGACCCGAATGTAACAATCAGATCGGGCGAATAGTGAAACAAACATCAGGAGGCAGGACGAACCGTCAGGCCTTCTTTGTGTCTTTTTTGCTTTCATGCCAGGATAGGTTCATACTTGGACAAGAAATGATGTTATTTCAGGAATAAGGCTGCACCCCTAGCTGCATAATAACGACAGTGACCAATTTCGTTGCATGAAATTCATGGTTTTGGAAAACAATTCCTGAAAATTTAGTTGGAAAAATCCTTCCTTGTGTACATATCGCACATATGGTCATATGTGATCTTGTCTTCATACCACATGTGGTATGATTACGGATCTGGGACAGGAGAATAATCGAGTTTAACCCGACCACAATGCTTGACAAAAAAATCGATTTTGTTACAATGTTCACAATATCTTCACAAGTGTAAAAAATTTCTTTTTCATGTTCATGTGTAAGAGGTGTAATATAGGGGTATAGAGTTCGGTTTCGGCCTGCTTGTCGTTTTGCGTCAACACATGTTGTCCGCAATAGACCCAAGATACAATACACGATGTGGGAACGGCCCATGGGCTATGCTCATTCTATTGTGTGAAATTTGGTACATTTAGTTGTATTGGATGTATTTGTGGTTCGGCTCTGCTTGACAGGCATCATGAAAGTCGCGGACTTCTATCCCAAAGTAAAGGAGGACTTTCTCTTATGTCACAATCGCCTACTCAACAAGAGGTGCCGGTTACAGAAGGTGCCGACGTTTCCCAACGCCAGTCCTTGGACGTACTGGATCAACTGATGAAGCCTGAGGTACAGGAGTCTCTGACCGTTCTGGTGGAGAACCTGCCTAAACTGGCTGAAATGGTCACTGCTATGACCAAAGCTTATGACTTTGCACAAAGCGTAGCTACAGACAAAGTTCTGATCAGCGACACAATGAGCGCAATGGGCGAGTTTGCTAAACCTGTTGTAGACAAAGCTAAAGGTGTAGCTTCTGCTGCCATCGAAGCAAGTGATCGTGCGCAAGCCGAGCAAACTTCGGTTGGTTTGTTCGCTATGCTCAAAATGCTTAAAGATCCAAACGTACAACAAACGCTGCGTTTTGCTCAATCATTCCTGAGCATCCTGAACGAGCGTGGGCAACAGCAACGTTAAGATTAGAAGAACGGAGGATGGATATGTCGAAGCAAATTTTGATCTTGGGCGGAGGTTACGGTGGTCTGTTGACTGCGCTGACTGCGCGTCAATACCTGACACCGGAAGAAGCGACTATTACAGTCGTGAACCGTTACCCTACGCACCAAATTATTACGGAACTGCACCGTCTTGCAGCAGGAAGCATTGCTGAAAAAGCAGTTGCCCTTCCACTCGAAAAATTGCTGAGTGGTAAAAATGTGAACTTGAAAATCGATACGGTGGATACAATCAAGCCGGATGAGAAAAAAGTTCTCATGACCAGCGGTTCTACTTACTCTTACGATGCACTCGTTGTTGCCTTGGGCAGTGAAACGGCATTCTTCGGAATTCCGGGATTGCAGGAGTATAGCTTCACGCTGAAATCCGTTAGCGATGCTAACCGCATTCGTGCACACGTAGAAGCGCGCCTTGAAGCATACAAACAGTCCGGCAACAAAGCAGACGCTACGTTTGTTATTGGTGGCGGTGGTTTGACTGGTATCGAGCTTGTTGGTGAATTCGCTGACCTGATTCCAGCTATTTGCCAAGAAAAAGGTATCGACTTCAAAGATGTTTCCCTGCACACGGTTGAAGCAGGTCCTTCCATCCTGGCAGGATTCCCGCCAGAACTGGTTGAGCGTGCAAAATCCAGCTTGGAAAAACGTGGCGTTAACTTCATCGTTGGCGTAGCGATTACCGAAATGAAAGAAAATGAAGTTCTGCTGAAAGACGGAAGCTCGATCCCTACGAACACACTCGTATGGACAGGCGGCGTTCAAGGTAATGCAGTTGTTGCCAACAGCGGAATTGAAGTGGATCGTGGCCGTGCGAAAGTTACGGAAGTACTGCAATCCACATCCCATAAAGACGTGTTTGTTGCTGGTGACAGCGCAGTGGTCTTCCCTAGCGAAGGCGCTCGTCCATACCCTCCAACAGCACAATTGGCTTGGCAAATGGGTGAAACGATTGGTCACAACTTGGGCGTAATGTTCAAAGGTGGCGCAATGGAATCCTTCACACCAGTATTCTCCGGTACACTGGGAAGTCTGGGTCGTAAGGATGCTGTCGGCATGATCGGTGGCAACCAGACTCGTCTGAAAGGTCTGCCAGCAACCATGATGAAAGAAGCAAGTAACATCCGTTACCTTGCTCATATTCACGGTTTGTTTGCACTGGCTTACTAATACCTGTACGCCATGCAGCAAAAAGGTACCCCTCTTGGGGTGCCTTTTTTTTATTTTAACCAGCATCGGTTGGCATAGGGACTAAGTTCCTTGAAGTGAAATGAGGAAGTATAACCGTTGTTATCAGAGATGTTTTGAAGAAAAAAGTGCTCGGTATAACCGTATAGGGTGTATGGTATATTAAAGGAAAGACGTGTTTTCCGCATCTTGCCAGATGCGCTGAACGGTAGTAATACATAGCAGCCGGCGCTTAGAAGCGTCGGCTTTCGTTTAAATTAAAGACATGTCTGTTTTATAAAAAACTAGCTTATAAAAAGGGAAACCGAGAGGAGAATGACATATGAACGTATTAGTAATTGGAGCGAACGGACAAATCGGCAAATTTCTGGTGCAGCAACTGGCGCAGGAAGGGAAACATCAGGTTACCGCGATGATTCGCAAACCGGAGCAGGCAGACGCATTGAAGCAGCTTGGTGCCAATGTCGTGATTGGCGATTTGGAAGGCAGCGTTGATGATCTGGCCGAGGCAATGAAAGATCACAATGCAATTGTATTTACAGCGGGTTCCGGTGGATCTACGGGCGAAGACAAAACATTGCTCATTGATCTCGATGGTGCAGTGAAAACAATGGAGGCGGCACAGCAGCAGGGAATTACCAGATATATTTTGGTCAGTGCGTTTGGGGCAGATCAACGGGAGAAATGGTCGGATGCCATTAAGCCGTATTACGTGGCGAAGCATTATGCAGATCGGGCGTTGTTCGCAAGTGATCTGAATTACACCATTATCCGTCCTGGTGGTTTGAAAAATGAGCCTGGCACCGGCAAAATCTCTGTAGGAACAAATCTGAAACCGGGAAGTATTCCACGTGAAGATGTGGCTCGTGTAATCGCTGCTTCCCTCCAGGAGGAGAAGACGTATCGAATGGCTTTTGATCTGATCGCCGGGGATGACTTGGTAGAGGATGCCTTAGGTAAATTGTAATTCATATTGTAATATAACGGGAGAATGGAAGACGGAATGAGGGGGAGCTCTGCATGAATGAAGCCGTGCTGGTGATCGAGGATGAGCCCAAAATTGCACGCCTGCTTGAACTGGAATTACAGTATGAGGGGTATCAGGTAGGCAAGGCAGGCAGCGGAACGGAAGGGCTGGAGATGTATGTGGACGGGCAATGGGATCTGATTCTGCTGGATATTATGCTGCCGGGTCTGAGTGGGATTGAAGTGTTGCGACGGATACGTGCCAAAGATGCGACCGTGCCTATTCTGATGCTCACAGCCAAAGACTCTGTGGAAGACAAAGTATCCGGACTCGATCTCGGAGCCAACGATTACATTACTAAGCCGTTCCGTATTGAAGAACTGCTCGCGAGAGTACGCGCTGCACTGCGCCTGAGTGCTGCATCGGCTGCTGCCCATTCTTCCTCTTCGGTCACACGGGATACGGCGCAATTACCCGAGCACACATCGGAAAATGAGACAGGCTGGCTCACCGCAGGCGGATTGAAGCTGAATGAAGGAACCCGTGAGATATCCCGGGATGGTCAACCGATTGAGCTTACCCCGCGTGAGTTCGATCTATTGGTGTATCTGCTGCAAAACCAGCGCCAGGTGCTCAGCCGGGACCAGATTGTCCAAGCCGTATGGGGATACGATTATTATGGAGATACCAATGTGGTGGATGTGTATATCCGTTATGTGCGCAAAAAAGTCGATAACGGATTCACACCACCCTTAATACATACCGTTCGGGGTGTTGGTTACGTCCTGAAGGAGCAAGTATGAGTCTGCGCAGCAAAATTTACGGATACTCGTCCGTATTGTTCGCCGTGCTGCTGATTGCCGTCAACCTGTCGGTATATATCGTGTTTGAACGGATGTCGATCGATAACGAGATCAAGCGGGTAGAGGCTGAGGCCGAGTCTATTGTAAAAGGAGTGCGTCAGTCTGCCGGCTCCATTCCGCCGGACGACTTGCTCCGGGCCTACGCGCCGCTGGACGGCATGCTGCGGATCGTTAATGAAGACGGCACCAGCTCCCCGCCGGTGACGACATCCGCAGAGGAGCAGCTGAGCAAGCTATCCTACAAGTACGAAAGCGAAAAAAAATCCGAGTACACCCAAGTTGAGCAAATCGGTTATGTCTGGGTCTCTGTTCCAGTGATCTGGCCGGACGGAGAAGTGGTGAATCTACAAGTCACCGAGAGCATTGAGGATACCGAGAATCGCCTGTCTGTGCTTCGTACGGTTCTTGTTGCTGTGACCATTATCGCGCTGATTCCGGCCATCATCTCCAGCCGTATTCTGGCGAACCGGATGACAAGGCCGATTCAGCAGATGACACGAACGATGAGTGATATCCAGTCGAGCGGCCAGTTCAAGCGACTTCCGCTCGATGAAAAATCCAAGGATGAGCTGAAAACGATGGGACAGACGTTCAACCGTATGATGGATCTGCTTGAATCCAACTTCGAGCGGCAGGAGCGCTTTGTTTCTGATGCTTCTCATGAACTGAAAACGCCACTTACCATCATTGAAAGTTATGCCAGCTTGCTGCAACGACGAGGTAAGGAACGACCCGAAGTATTCGACGAGGCAGTGGAAGCCATTCTGTCCGAATCTGTGCGCATGCGGGAGATGACCGAGCAGCTGCTATTGCTGGCAAAGCAGCCAGAGCAGTGGAATGTGCAGCTGGAGCGGGTTGATATCACCCGGCTTGCGCTGGATTCCACACGTGCATTTCGCGAAGCTTATCATCGGGAAGTCCACTGCGATGACCCAGGCAGGATATGGGCGATTAGCGATGTGAGCAAGCTGAAGCAGCTGCTTTTTATTTTGCTGGACAATGCTCGTAAATATAGTGAGGATGCCATTGAAGTCCGGCTGGAGGCAAAGGGGCAGGAATGTCGGATACGTATTGTGGATAAGGGAATCGGTATGCGGGAAGAGGAACTGTCCAAGGTGTTTGACCGTTTCTATCGTGTTGATCAGGCCAGAACACGTAGCAGCGGAGCAAGCGGTTCGGGCTTGGGACTTTCCCTGGCCAAAGATATCGCAGAAGCCGTGGACGCACGTATTGAATTGAACAGCACCGAGGGCAGAGGAACCGAGGCTTCGATTATTTTGCCCACATCCGTACAGTACGGGTCACTCTCATGAAAATCTCATTCTTCTCTTATATACTGGTGAACACGGTACAATTTCGGATCATAAGAGAGTGCATAAGGGGGAACCATGATGGAAGAGCATGAGAGGCGTCCGGAAATGAAATGGGAAAAACAACGACGCAAAGGATGGGCAAAGCCGAGACGTTCATTTTGGTGGGGTGTGGGGCTACTGGCTCTCCTTGTCGTTATAGTGGTCATGTGGTGGAAGCCGTGGCAATCAGACCGTGTGATGTTAACAGCAGATGCAGCCGCCCAATCGGTCTTGGATCAATATCCGGGAGAAATCGTGAATTCCACGTTGAAGGACGGAACCTATATCATGCAGCTCCGCTCAGAAACCGGACTGTATGACGTACAAGTTGATGCGGTTACGGCAACCGTAAATTCCATTAAACGGTTGCAGTCCAACCCACAAGCCGAGGAGAAGACGTTATGGAGCCGGGAACAAATCAAGACGGAATTGCTGAAACAAACGGATGCCGAACTGGTGTCGCTTGAACTTGTCGAGCAGCAGGGAATCCCGGTGTATTTGGCGGTATTTAAGATGAAGGACAATACTCGGGAGCAATGGACCATTGATCCGTATACCGGAGAGAAACAGTCTTCAAATACGCTGGAATCCTCTTCACCCGACCCGACGACAGGGGAAGGCACCAAGACTTCATTTCTGAGCGAGAAAGAAGCAGAGCAGAAGGCGCTGGCTAGGATTCCTGGTGAAGTGGATGATATCGAACTCCGTGGAACGAATAGTGGCAATCCGTATTATCTGGTTGAAATTGACCTGGAAGACGGCCGTGAGGCCATTGTGCAGGTGAATGCCATTTCAGGCGCGATTCGTTCGGTCACTTGGGATGATGACGAAGATTAAAGGTATAGAAGCCATTCTATGAGGTTCTCACTCATTTTCTCATCAAATTCTAATCTAACTCTCGCTGAACTCTCATTCGTACAGGTTAATCTATAACTGTAGACGAGAACGAGAACAACAATGAGGGGATGAATGATGATGATGAACAAACATAAACTATGGATTGGCAGCTTGTCGGCAGCGGTGTTGCTCGGAGGATCAGCCGCTCTGGCTAGTGGGAGTGTAAACGGACAATCGGTACAACCTACGCAAACGTCCACCACACAATCAGTAACACAGACCCAGAACAACGCAGGTAAATTGCTGACGGTCGCACAGGCAAAAGAAGCAGCCTTAAAAGCAACCGAGGGTAAAGTGGATGATGTGGATTTGGAGCGCAGAAACGGCCAAACGTTCTATGAAGTTGAAATCGACAAAAAAGGAAGCAACGACGTTGTCGTTCGTTTAGATGCCTACACAGGTAAAATACTTGCAGTAGTCGATGATGAAGATTACGATGACGACGATGATTATAATGGCACTGTGATAGGTACGTCTTCCAATCAAGCTGCTTCAAAACAAGTTAAACTGACAGAGGCACAAGCTTCGAACATTGCCCTGAAACAGGTGACAGGCGGAAAAGTAACTGAAATCGAACTGGATCATGATAACGGCCGTTATGTTTATGAAGTGGAACTGAGAACAGCAAACGGTGAAGCTGATGTAGACGTCGATGCCAATACAGGCAAAGTGCTTTCGTTTGATCAGGATTTTGACGACGAAGATTAAGAAATAACGTATATTATAGGGATTTGGCTTGTGTATAACAGAGGACGCTTCGGATGAAGCGTCTTTTTGCTGTTCACTCCATAAGTTCAGTGTGTAATCGTACATGTTCCGCCGTATTGTTCACTATTCGAGCAGGGGGATGGCGGATACAATCGTAATCAGGAGGTGAGTGCCGAGCCAGTCTGAGAAAGAGGTAATCTATGAAATGCATCATCGATCGGAGGAAGAAGAGACGTATCGATTTTATTGTAAGCGCTTTATAAATAAATTACGGAGGTGCAATGTTATATGAATGAGAATTGCTTGGAAAAGAAAACAAATTCACATCGTTTCACTCGTCGCCTTTGTTATCTGCTTGTTCTAATCCTGGCGCTACAATCGCTAGACATGCTGGTCGCTCCAGGACAACAGGCTTCCGCTGCTCCACTCAGTGTGACTAACGGGGTACAGTTCAAGGATACGAACGGCAATGTCATTCATGCCCATGGGGGCGGGATGATTAAGGCTAACAGGTATTATTACTGGTTTGGAGAGAACCGCAATCCTAATGGAACGTTCAAGGCGGTCTCCGCATATCGTTCAGCAGATTTGAAAAACTGGGAGTATCGCAATGACGTGCTCACCAGCAGCTCAGCTGCTGAGCTGAACATTTCCAACATCGAACGCCCAAAAGTTATCTATAACAGTGCAACAGGCAAGTATGTTCTTTGGATGCATAAGGAAAACGGGGTTGATTACGGTGAAGCCAGAGTGGCTGTAGCGACCTCAAGTACAGTGGATGGCAATTATACGTATGTGGGCAGCTATCGGCCACTGGGCTATGATTCGAGAGACATGACGGTATACAATGACAATGGAACGGCTTATCTTATTTCCGCGACCAAAGTGAATGCTGACCTGAATATCTACAAGCTGACTCCAGATTTTCTCGGTGTGGAATCGCTTGTAACGACGCTGTGGCCGGGTCAATATCGTGAGGCACCTGCCATGTTCAAAAAGGGTGGCGTCTACTTCCTGATCACATCCGGGGCTACGGGTTGGAATCCGAATCAGGCCAAGTATGCGACTGCTACCAGCATAACTGGCACATGGAGCGGCCTGAGCAACTTTGGAGATAGTACAACCTATGGTTCCCAATCGACCTACGTGCTTCCGGTGGAAGGCTCACAGACAACATCCTATCTCTATATGGGTGATCGCTGGGCTGGCGCCTGGAGCGGGCCAGTACAGGATTCCAAGTATGTGTGGTTACCGTTGTCTTTCCCTAGTGCAACCAGTCTGGCGATGAACTGGGCAAGCACGGTTACCATTGATGCAGCCACAGGTTCCGTAACCGGAGTGGATACCACTAACGTATGGGACCCGAATGCTTCGTACCAGTTGATTAGTCGTAAAAGCAATAAATTGCTTAATGTCATCGGTGGTTCTTCGGATAACGGTGCGGATCTAGAGCAGCGGGCAGACGGCGGCACAACCAGCCAGCAGTGGCAGATCACGGATGCAGGTGGCGGTTATGTCAAAATCATCAACCGATCCAGCGGCAAGCTAATCGGTGTAGAGAATGGCTCTACAGCCGATGGAGCTGTTATTGAACAGTGGAACGATGGCGGCTGGGCCAGTCAGCAATGGCAGTTGGTTAGTGTGGGCGGTGGTTATTATAAATTGAAAAACCGCAGTACAGGCAAGGTGCTTGATATTTCGGGACAATCCCTGGCAGACGGGGCAGCTGCAATTCAGTGGACAGATAATGGTGGTACAAATCAGCAATTCCAGATTGTTAAGGTTCAATAAGGATTTATTGTTTTGTTGGTTAAGCTAGAGATTAAACATTCCAATTGAACTTTTTTTTCTAATTTTAGATTATCAATAGCAGAAAAAAGGTATTAGTATAAATAACGGAAAAGCTTAATCCTCAGGACGATTACATTGCTCAGATATATTACTGGTAGGATCCTGCCACAAAGTAAAAAATGGTAAAACACGAGTGCGAGTTAGGAGGTTAGCAAGTGTACGTTTTTCTTCCTTTTTTGTTATCGACATTAATCTCTGGATTGCTAGGCTATCTAACTTATAGATTATTATTAAAAAATAGAGCTGGGATTATTGTGACGTTGATAACATCCGCGTTTATAGCTTATATTTTTATAGATTTATATGCTTTTTTTGGAGTGATAGGAGGGGTGTTGTTTTACCTTTTATTAATAAGAATTTCAACTAAATAAAAAAATAATAATTACCAGGCTTAATTGGTAAATTAACAAAAAAATTGTATTCTGATTTATAAATTTTGGACCTTTGTTATGCATTTCTTTGTGCAGAGCAAGGGTCTTTTAATTTTTCTTTATCCCTCTCTGTTAATCCAATCTGTGGTAAACTAGTATAATTGTAGAAATAATTGAGACAGGGGCTGGATAACGAAGTGAGTGAAAAACAAGTACTGTCAATTGAAGGCTTGCGTATGCGGTATAACGGGCGTTATGTGCTCAATGGGATTGATCTGGAAGTGAATCGGGGCGAGATGATCGGATACATCGGTCCGAACGGTGCGGGTAAAAGTACGACGGTCAAGATTTTGCTCGGACTGGTTGAGGGATATGTGGGTACAGTCCGCATCTTTGGCAAGGATATCGCGGATGGTGACGCGGAATATAAGCGCAGAATCGGTTATGTACCGGAAGTCGCGGAGCTATACGAGCAATTAACCCCAGCAGAGTATCTGACCTTTATAGGAGAATTATACGGGTTGTCCTATGAAGATGCCGATTATAAGGCGAAGCAGTTGATGGACTGTTTTGGACTGGAAAAATCATATCATTCCCGCATTGCTTCCTTCTCCAAAGGCATGCGTCAGAAAGTGCTGCTGATCTCCGCTCTGCTGCATGACCCGGATCTGTTGTTCCTGGATGAACCACTCAGTGGACTGGATGCCAACAGTGTGATGGTGGTAAAGGAGATTTTGACACAGCTGTCAGCCAAGGGCACAACGATATTCTATTCGTCACACATCATGGATGTGGTGGAGAAGATCAGCAGCCGAATCGTTCTGATTGCCGAAGGACGTGTGATGGCGGATGGTACGTTCAGGCAGCTTCAGCAGCAATCCATGGAAGGCTCACTGGAGGAAGTATTCAACCAACTGACGGGCTTCAATGAGCATCGGGCAATTGCAGAACGTTTTGTGTCCATCGTGCAGGAGGTGTATTGATATGGCGGAATCCTCGGACTTCCGCACGCTGAAGATTCTGGACCGTTTTCGGCCTATCATCGCCAAAACAGGGGCGGATTATGATGTACTGCGTTTGATTCTACGGGTGAAGTTTCAGATGGATCAGCGCAGGGTGCCGACGGTATTGTCAGCGCGTAATGGCAATAAGAAGCAGAAAGAAGGCAACCTGTATCTGCGTTCCCTCTGGTTGTATGCACTGATGGGGCTGATTATGGTTCCGTTTGTTGTCTGGGATACGGGACATTATATGCTTCAGATGGGTCTAGTGACTGCCATGCTGATGTTTATGATCATGACATCCATGATCTCCGACTTTTCTTCGGTACTGCTCGATATCCGGGATCGTAATATCATCATGACCAAGCCGGTAAATGGACGCACTGTTGGCTTGGCTCGTGCCATTCACGCAGGGGTTTATTTGCTGCTTCTGACAGGCTCTCTGACGGCTGCGCCGCTGGTAGCCGGATTGGTTGCCCACGGGATCGGCTTTTTCCTGCTTTTTCTGGTGGAACTGGTGATGATTAATATGTTAATTCTGGTGACCACGTCCCTGATCTATCTATTCATGATGAAGTTTCTGGATGGCGAGAAGCTTAAGGACATGATCAACATGATGCAAATCCTGCTTTCCATCGGGATTGCCGTAGGTTATCAGCTGGTCATACGTTCGTTCAGCATCATCGACTTTAATATGGTGTTCACGCCTGCCTGGTGGCAGTTACTGCTGCCTCCTGTATGGTATGCAGCGGCTTTTGAGCTGCTGTTCGGTGGCGGGGGAGATGCCTGGCTGTATACTTTCTCGGCGCTTGCTGTGATCGTTCCAATGGTCAGTCTGTTGGTGTACGTGAAGCTGATGCCTTCCTTCGAATTGTATTTGGAGAAAATGGCACACGCAGGTCAGGCCTCCGGACGAAGACGTGGGAATTGGGATCGCATCATGGCGAGGGTATTCTCTCGTTCGAGAGAAGAGCAGGCGTGCTTTCGTTTGTCTGCCAGTATGATGCGAAGTGAAAGGGAGTTCAAGCTGAAGGTATACCCTTCGGTTGGTTTATCTTTTGTATTGCCCTATGTATTCTGGTTCACTCAATTGCAGAGTTCTTCGTGGGCAGAATTCAGGGAAAGCTCCTTCTTTTACACGCTATACATTGTGCTCTTGCTGATTGTGTCTGTTGTGACCATGCTGAAGTATTCCGGGCAATACAAGGCGTTTTGGACCTTCCGGGCAGCCCCTCTGGCCAACGAGAATGTGCTATATAGTGGAGCGCTGAAGGCTTTCTTATGCAATATGTTTCTACCCGTATTTATATTGAACGCTATCATATTTGTGTGGACCTTTGGGTTAAGAATTCTTCCTGATCTGATCGTAATATTTTTGGTGGCAACTGCACTTATTCCGCTGTCTGGAAAGTTGTTGATGCGAAAACCGCCGTTCTCCCAATCCTTTAGTGTGGCCGGGCAGAGTGACGGCTGGCTCGTTTTTGCCTTCTTTCCGCTCATGGCATTGTTATGGGGACTACATGTATTCATCCGCACCATACCAGCAGGCATTTGGATCTATGTAGCGCTCCTGGTGGTGATTAATATGCTGTTCTGGACGATGCTGCATCGGGTGAAGCGGGCCTCTGTAATGGTTGAAGGTTAAAGCGGGCGGTAGCAGGTTGAGGTTGCCTGATGAGGTTTAGCAGATGGAATCCTGAAGAAAAGTTGATTAAAGCCAATCCGTTTTCGATGACCCGGATTGGCTTTTTTACGTTTTTTTCTAATTCTTTATGTGATGCGCTGATTTTTAACTATGGAGAAAATGATATGGCGAACTGTAACAGTGATCTCGCTTCTGGAATAATTAACGAGCCGCTAGTAAATATGCAAAATCGGTATATGTTAAGCATGGGGTTTTCCGCTTTGCAGGACAGCTTCTGCCAGCTGATCGGCTGCATCCG
Source organism: Paenibacillus sp. GL_099_B (assembly GCF_057835695.1). Classification (NCBI taxonomy): domain Bacteria; kingdom Bacillati; phylum Bacillota; class Bacilli; order Caryophanales; family Paenibacillaceae; genus Paenibacillus; species Paenibacillus sp. GL_099_B. The sequence continues at coordinate 6,797,967 of NZ_CM174430.1, read as the reverse complement.
CCGTGGAGAAGGCAGATTGCTCTGCTATCGCATAGACCTTGGACAGCGTGCCCGCAATCCCCGCCACCTTTTGGCGGATCAGGTCGGGCCCTGCGCCCTCCAGCTCGTAGGCGGTGCTAATGATTCCGCCTGCGTTGAGCACATAGTCAGGCGCGTACAGGATGCCGCGCGCCTGTATGCCGCGAACAACCAGCTCCCGATGGCTGAGCTGGTTGTTCGCCGCCCCGGCAACGATGGAGCAGCGCAGATCCTCCACCGTTGCCGGGGTCAATACGCCCCCTAGGGCACAGGGGGCGAATACCTTGCAGTCAGCGGCGTGAATATGGGCCGGATCGGCCGAAATGGCGCCGCTGAACTGCACAAGGGCACGTTGTACACGTTCAGGTACAACGTCTGCCACGATGAGCCGTGCCCCGGCTGCATGCAGGTAACGGCACAGGGCATAGCCGACCTTGCCCAGTCCCTGGACGGCAACGGAAATGCCCTGCAAGGCGTCGATGCCTTGGTGACGCAGCGATGTCACAATGCCAGTGTATACACCGTAGGCGGTCATCTCGGCTGTGAAATCATCCTGTGCACCAAGTGATCCGGTCGTATCTGTCACATGTACCGTCTCCAGCCGGATTTGGTCCATATCTGTCGCCGTAGTGCCCAGATCCAGACCTGTCACATAGCGTCCGTTCAGTCGTTCCAGATAGCGGCCCAGAGAACGGAACGTTTCCGCACGCCGGCAGACTTGTAGGTTGTTTCTGGACACCTTATTTAATCCCTTATCTAATCCGTCCGATGGATCCTTGCCTTTAATGGTATTCTCATGGGGTCTGACGTTCTGTTTGCGTTTTCTGGGATTTAGATTGTTGTTTGGGCTGGCCTCACTCGGTTGGCTCATCAATTCATCTGGCACATCCCATACCACTGCCTTGCCCCCGCCATAGGGCAGACCGGAGACTGCCGATTTGTAAGTCATGCCCTTCGCGAGTTTGATGGCATCCCTAACCGCTTCTTCTTCCGATGCATACGTCCAGCAGCGGCATCCCCCGAGTGCGGGACCCAGTACTGTGCTATGGATAGCGATGACGGCTTTAAGCCCGCTGCGTGGATCGTGGCAAAATATGAGTTCTTCCATACCTTCCCGCTCCATCTCGTGCCACAACTGCATGACAGTTCCCCCTTTTGGTAGCCGTCGTTTCCCGAACCTGTTTGCCTGTACGCCTCAATCTACCTGCTGTTGGTTCAGCATATTCAGTCACGCCGATTTTCGCCCCTGGGTCTCAGGCCGGGTTGATAATGAGTGGAAAGGGCTCTATAATGGCAGTTCCGGCAAGGAACTGCAGTCCGATTTACGTTCCACCGTTTAAAATGACCGCATAACGTCCAATGATGGAGATAGAGTAAATACACAGAAGCGTAAATGACATGCAGGGGAAGCGGAAAGAAGGCGCGCAACAAACGCCATTCCGTTGTGAAAGTCAGGAAAGAGGGATTGCGATTGTTTAAAATATTGGTATTTATCTTTTTGATCCAGATTGTGTATGTATCTGCCTATACACTTCGGATGATTCTGACGCTCAAAGGACAGAAATATATTGCTGCGCTCATAAGTATGGGCGAAATTGTGATCTACGTACTCGGTCTGAATCTGGTACTCAAATATCTGACCCAGCCATCTGCGTTAATTGTATATGCCGTTGGTTATGGGCTGGGGGTATTGCTAGGTGCTTGGATTGAAGAGAAGATTGCACTCGGTTACGTTACCGTTAAGGTTATTTGTAACCAGATGGGCGGGGATGTGGCGAATGCCTTGCGGGATAAAGGATACGGCGTCACTGCTTGGGTTGGTAGTGGACGAGATGGAGATCGGCTGGTTATGGAGATTTTGGCGAAACGCAAAAACCAGAAACTGCTGTATCAGACGATTCTGGAGCTTGATCCCAAAGCATTTGTCATCACCGTTGAGCCCAAACAGTTCCATGGCGGGTTCTGGACACGTTCCATCAAAAGATAAATTATGGCAGGTCTGCAGCAGGTGCAGTCCTGCTTTTTTAGTTGTAAATATAATCATTTGTTTCAGATAAATTATCATTCAAAGTATTTTCGGCTAATTGAATAATACGCGGGTTTCTCACCGCTTTTATCAATAAGAGACACTTGCAGCAATTCTTTGATTGTTTTGCGGATCGTCATTTCGGATTTATTTAAAATTTCAGCCAATTCTTTGATGGTCAGTCCGTTTTCTGTAACAAAGAAATGGTTTTGGGCCAAGACAAACATGATATGGCGATATATAGCATCTTTATCTTTGAGTCTGTAATCTTTAGACAATTTATTCTCAGTAATTTTAAGTAATTCGATTTTTTCTTTTAACTCGCCACTCATTTTGCTAAGCGTTTCCAGAATTATTTCAAGGAAGGATTCAATAAAACAATTCATTTCGCCCCGACTCTTAATACTGTTTGTAATCTCGAAAGTCTCTAGATACTTGTTCCTATACGTATTGCACCCTCTAGATAGAGACAGTGTACCGATCTCACCAAGTACCTCTATCAAATATAAGCTGCTAATGAAGCGAGAACTCCTGCCATTACCGTCATAGAATGGATGGATATAACCAAAGAAATAATGGCCAACAGCCACTCTAATCATCAGAGGAATATCGTCATGGGTGTTCATAAAGTTTAATAACTGTTCTATTGCACGATAAACTTCTTTTTCTGGTGTCATTCCCTGGTGAATAATCTTTCCGCTCCCCGATTTTTTATAATTATAGGTTGCTTCTTCTCTGAAAATTTCGCCATCGGGTAACTCGCTCGAGTCAATCTCACCATTTGTAATCTCATCATAGATTTGTCTTATATCTTGGGGTGAAACGGGGTACTTCATTTCATTGTTTAATAGAGCCAAATAAGATTTAATCATACTGTCAAACCTATTTTTAGATTTTCTTTTTAATTGAATCTCTTTCGTGCTTCTTGCGATCTCTTCACGTGAACTCCTTACTCCTTCCAAATCATTGGTATTGTATAGTTCTTCTACCAAGCACTCATTAATAAATTGCTGTTGCGCTACCGTAGGGAGCTGTTCAAACGTTTTCTGAAACTCTCGAGATATGAGATGGATATTGTTTACGAGGGTTAACAAGTGGTTAGTGGGAACATAGTAAAGCTCATAATCATTTGGCTGGCTCATTGGTTTTATTTTTAGTCCCGTATGGACTGTTGACTCATAATTGAATCTTTGTTGATATGTAGTGTTAAATTCAGTAGCACTTTTCTCATGATAAATTTTATGAATATACCTCATTCCATCACCTCTTTTCTATAATTAAAGAGATTTTTACATATAAAAAGCGAAATGTACATATCTATTTATAAAAATGAGCTTATTTTTATAAATAGAATGAAGAGATGGAGTGGTTATTTATCATTTATAACCTTTATGTGGGCACCGCATGTACATCTGCCGTGGCCATTTTTTTTAATTTTGACTTCTTTACTACAGGAAGGGCAAGTGACATACATTGAATGAACACCTCCAGGATATTCATAGTTTAGACTTGAATAATAGATAATATTCTCACTAAATCTCAAGTAATCGTTCAATTATGGTAGAAGGGCCCTATACATAAGTTAAGTACGTACGATGCCAGGTTGCATACGGTACAATCCCTGAAGATAAGATCACTTATACATAGAATCTGAGATAAGGATTATTGTTGTAATTGCTTCCAGCATTTACATTGAGGACATGTCCTTCGTGACATGCGATGGCAGAGATGGACGGACGTAATCATTATAATTAGGGAGGAATGGTTTTATGAAAAGCAAAATTCGAACATGGTGCAATACCGCACTGGCTCTGACGTTGGGCTTTACTCTATTGTCTGGACCGACAAGTGTACAGGCAGCAGGCAATGCAGATTACAATCTTACAGGTTTCTCCCAAGGGAATGCGGGTGGAGGTGCCATCAGCGAGTCGGACACGTCCAAGTATAAGAAGGTATACAATGCAACGGATCTCGCTGCGGCGTTGAAAAAGAACTCTGGTGTCAAAGTCGTCGAGATTATGAACGACCTGAACCTGGGATGGAACGAAATTCCGAGCGCTGCACAGACATCTCCTTTTGCCAAGCATAATGATGCTCTGACTCATCCTGTATTGAAGCAAACGGGTGTCAGTAAGCTGACGATTGACAGCTTCAATGGCCTGACCATTTTCTCAGCCAACGGTGCCAAGATCAAGCATGCAGCCATCAGTGTCAAACGCAGTTCCAACGTTATTATTCGCAACCTCGAATTCGATGAATTATGGGAATGGGATGAAGCGACCAAAGGTGACTATGACAAAAATGACTGGGATTACATCACTCTTGAGGAGAACAGCAACGTTTGGATTGATCACTGCACATTCAATAAAGCCTATGACGGGCTTGTCGATTCGAAAAAAGGAACGAGCGGTGTGACCATCTCCTGGTCCCTCTTCAAAGGGGATGACGGCAGCTCAAACAGCTGGGTTACCCAGCAGGTTAACGAGTTGGAAGCGAACAAGGCTTCCTATCCGATGTATAACTACCTGCGCAGCAGCGCGGTTGGGTTCAGTAAAGCCGATATCATTGCCATTTCATCTCCTCAGAAAAAAGGTCACCTGGTTGGTTCGACCAGCTTCGAATCGGCCAATGCCAATCTGTCCATGACCCTGCACCATAACCTGTACAAAGATATCCAGGATCGCATGCCGCGTCTGCGCGGAGGCAATGCGCACGCATACAATATTGTGATGGATGCGACGGGGGCACGTGCGGCCAAATCCAGAATCACCTCTGCGATGGCAACGGCAATTTCGTCCAAAGGGTATCATTTTGATATCATCGGCAACGGAGCTATTTCCACTGAAGATGGTGCAGTGCTGGTCGAAAAATCGGTGATCAAAGACGTACTTTTCCCAGTCCGTAATAACCAGACGGATCCGGCCGATGCAACGTATACCGGTAAAATTAAGGTGACTGACACGATGTATTCTCTGGATGGAAGCTCATTCCGTGGAAACAGTGATACATCCGGCAGTCCACTCAGCCCGGTTCCGGCCGCAGTGAAAGCTTTCTCCTGGAATGGATTCTCGGCACTTCCTTACAGCTACACTACCGATGATCCAGCGACGCTGAATGCACGCCTCACTGGTTCAAGCGGAGCAGGTGCTGGAAAATTAACCTGGTCCAAAGACAATTGGCTAAAGACGAGCTACTAGGCTGTAACAGGAGTTAGGTATCTTGAATCGAGTGGAGAGTGGCCGTGATCTACAGTGGCTCCTGACCACTTCCTCTTTTTTTCATAAGCAAAGAGTGCTCCTGCAGCCGTAATGGCCGGGAGCACTCTTTTTGTGGAACGGGGAGTCCTAGTTCCTTTTTAGTTAAGAACGTCATCCGAAAGGGCAGGTGCAGCACTCACCGAATCACGATAAATGATATTGCCCTTCACGTATACGCGGCCGAAGCTGCGACTCGGGTTATCGATCTTTTTGAGCATGGAATGAACCGCAGTACGCGCCATCTGCTCCACATCGACCTCAACCGTTGTTAATTTGGGATCGGAGAGTGTGGCATAGATATCATTATCGAATCCAACCACAGAGCATTGTGCAGGAACCTGAATACCCAGTGAAGTCAGTTTCTGAACGAGCAGATGGGCCACCTGATCACAGTTGCATACAAAAGCCGTAGGCAGCTGCTCTGGCAGATCAATTTCAATAAACGTACCTCGTTCATCCCGGTCATTTAGCACAAGATCCGGATTCATCGGCAACCGATGTTCCAGCAATGATTTGTAATAGCCGAGGAACCGATCTTGAATGCTGCTAGTAGAATAGAGATTCCCAACATAAGCAATGCGGCGGTGTCCCTGCTGTACCAGAACGTTTGTCAGCTCATAAGCAGCGTAAAAGTTATCGGTAACGACAGAATCAATATCAGAATGCTCATCGTAGAAATCGAGAAACATTTTGGGTACCTCCATCGACTGGACCAGCTCGATATATTCCTTGCTGACTTGTCCAAGCACAATGAAACCATCCACTTTGTTGTCACTATAGAGCTTCGGTAGTATTAATTCCTCTTCGTCCTGAACATTCAGAATGTGCAGAATACCGTAGTATCCCTGATCCTCCAGATGTTTGGTGATGCGCTGGAATACACGTACATAGAACGATTGTGTAGGTCCGGTAAAACGCTCCGGGATAATAACACCAATATTATGAGTCAGGCCTTCCTTCATCGAACGGGCTGCGGCGTTATACCGATAGCCCATCTGAACGGCAAGCACTTTAATTTTTTCCTTCAATTCGCCACTGACGCCATCTTTATCATTTAATGCTTTCGAGACCGTCACACTGCTAACTCCGAGCTTGTCGGCGATATCCCGCATGGTGATATTGTTCTTCAGCTTTGGTCGCCTCCTTCAAGCCGGTTTACGTACAATGTGCTGTCATTATGGTTAGCGCTTCCTTCAAACATAACAACAATCCATATTAGTATACATCGTTACCCACATGGAATAAAGAAATTCTGGTTAGCGCTGCGCTAATTTTTCAGCATGCCGCATTTTCCGTTGAAGGCTGATCTTCGGTTTTAAACCAATTGCTTTTGGAGAAGCTTCTCATTCCGCTCAATCAGGTCACCGCGCTGGCTGGCGCAATCCAAGGAACGATAAGGATCAAATGGGGTATTGAAGGTGTAATCGACCAGTTTATCCAGCGTCGTTGTGGCCACATGACAGCGGGTATCGCTGGATGCGTAATAAATGAAAACTTCACCCTGTTCGTTGACCACCGCACCATTGCAGAAAATAACATTGGACACATCGCCTACGCGCTCGTCGTCATAAGGAGCAATGAAATGTCCGCCCGGCTTGGCGATGATGCGTGCCGGATCATTCAGATCCGTGGCAAACGTGTACAGCACATAGCGAAGACCTGCTGCCGTATTGCGCACCCCGTGGGCAATGTGAATCCAGCCACGATCCGTTTTGAGCGGGGCAGGGCCTTGGCCGTTTTTCACTTCGTATACGGTATGGTATTTCCGTTCATCGATGATGGTCTCTTCATCAATTACTGGATTCAGAATATCATCGCACAGACCAAAGGCAATCCCGCCGCCGCTGCCTGTGGAGATGAATCCGTCTTGTGGCCGTGTATAGAACGCATATTTACCAACAACAAATTCAGGATGTAATACAACATTCCGCTGTTGAGGGGATTTAGTGGTGATGTTGGGCAGACGCTCCCAGCTGACCAGATCGCGTGTCCGCACAAGTCCAGCCTGGGCTACGGCACTGGATGTATCAAATGCTTGAGCTTCCGGGTCTTTGCGCTCCGAACAGTAAATACCATAGATCCAGCCATCTTCATGCTGAACCAATCGCATATCATATTGGTTGGTCTCGTCGGCATCGATATCTTCCCACACTAAGGGTTTGCCTGTGAAGCGAAATCCGTCGATACCGTTATCACTCTCAGCTAGGGCAAAGATGGATTTGCGGTCCAAGCCCTCGGTTCGGATGACCATCACGTATTTGCCATTGAAATAGATGGCCCCCGGATTAAGCGTAGCGTTAATGCCCAGACGCTCCATGAAGTGGGGATTCGTCGTTTCGTCCAGATCAAATCTCCAGTGCAGCGGTACATGATGGCGTGTGATTACCGGATAACGGTACCGATCATATACGCCATTGTAGAAGGAAGAGTCAATTTCATTTTGACGCGTAAGCAGCTGCTCTTGTTGCTCCAACAATTCATTGTATTTGGGGTGTATCATCGTTATCCCATCCTCTCAATTAGTTCAATGCAGAATCGGCTATTGTGATACGGGCATTTCCACGGTCCGGCGATTTCGCTTTGATCCGGCGTGCCTTCCCCGTCTACCGACCAGTACCATTCCCCGCCAGCACGGTGATCGATAATATGTTCCTTCGTATATGTCCACAAGCGTTCCACTCTCTCCAAAAACAAAGGATCACCTGTACGCTCATAGGCGTTGTAGAAGCCGACCATCGCCTCAGCCTGAACCCACCATATCCGTTTCTCATCCACATGATCGTCCTCTTGTTCATTCATCAGGGAGCCATCGGCCTGTACAGCCACATTGGAAATGTTATAGGCAATATCCGTAACCATCGCGGAATACTCCAGGTGTTGGTCCAAGCCCAGCACTTTCAACGTTTCGTCGATCAGCCAGCTGGCTTCAATGTCATGCCCGAATGAGCGCAGATCGATGATGGAGTCCCAATCCTTGTTGAAAAATACTCCAAGAAACTTCGTGTCTTTGTCATACACCCGTTCATATAAGATGCCGAGCAGGCGTTCCAGCGCCGTCTTCACCTGCCGATCTGGCCACACTCGGTAGAGGGTGGTGTAGGCCTCCAACACGTGAATATGCGTATTCATCGTGTAATCTGCAATCACACCATTTTCGCTCAGCATTTCATTGGGCTGTTCAGTCCAGAAGCGGTCAAATTGTTCCTTGTATGCAGGTAATTCTGCATTCAGCCCTTGATCCTCTATCAGGGAAAAAAGCGTTTTCGCAAGTTCCAAAGCAGATGCATCCCCGGTGGCACGATAGTACTCACTCAGTGAGTAGACACCGAAGGATTGCGTATACACATGTTTGCTTGTGTCGAGCGGTTCTCCATTGGCATGGACCATCCAGTACATGCCGCCGTATTCCGTATCCATTACATGATTCACAAGAAAACGGTAAGCATGTTCAGCGTGATCGCGCCAGAGTTCATTTCCGGTCACCCGGTAGGCTGCTGCAAAGGACCATAATTGTCGTGCCGTGGCGATTCCACCCTTGGGAGCGAGTGGATCGACCTGAAGGTAATTGCCAACCCAACCGTAGAATCCGCCGTTGTTATGATCCTTGAGGGCAGACCAGAATGGCAGAATATGCCCCTCCCAGTGTTCTTTTATCTCAGTTCTAATGTCATTGGTGTGAGTCATAAGTGAGCGCTCCTTCAAAGTACAGGTTTCAACTATATTTAAGTTAACGTTAACTTTATTTATTAATATTAGTGTCGGGAAAATACGTTGTCAACGAGTCCAGTGATAAAAACTTTTGTTGAGTAATAAATAATTTAATTGACAGGTAAACATTACCATAATAAAATTCATTTTGTAACCTTAACGATAACTTAAATTAACTTAGAAAAGGGGTAGAACCAATTGAGAAAAAACAAAGGCTGGATGCTTCTGCTTACCATGCTGCTCATCACTTCTCTGCTCGCCGCTTGCTCTTCCGGGGATGGATCTTCACAGGTAGGAGAGGAAATCAGTACAGATCCTGCGGATATTAAGGGGGAAATCACCGTTCTCACGCAGCGCACAGATATTGTTGATAGCGTATTCAAAGATTACGCCGCGGAGTTCAATAAAGAATACCCGGATGTCAAAGTAAACTTCCAGGCCCTCGCTGACTACGAGGGACAAGTGAAGATTCGTATGAGCACCAAAGATTATGGCGACGTGCTGATGATCCCCACCAGCGTACCGATCGCCGACATTCCGGACTTTTTTGAACCGCTAGGCACGTACGATGAGTTGAAAGATAAGTATACAGCCATTGAAGAACGTATGGTTGACGGCCAGATATACGGAATTCCAACCGTTATCACGTTCTCCGGCATCATCTATAACAAGCAGGTGTTCAAGGACGCTGGCATTACGGAAGTGCCCAAAACGCCTGAGCAATTCCAGGCTGCACTGCAACTGGTGAAAGATAATACGGACGCGATTCCACTGTATACGAACTATGCCTCCGGCTGGGCTTTGACACAATGGGAAGCAGATCTGCCGACGGTTGCAGGCAGTGTGGACTACGTAAACATTGATCAACCGAACACGGATGAAAACTTTGTGGCTGGCAAGCCGCACTATGAATTGTACAAAGTGCTTTATGATGCAGCCAAGAATGGCCTGATTGAGAAAGATCCGACCACAACCGACTGGGAAAGCTCCAAGGCTGATCTGGCGAACGGGAAAATTGCAACGATGGCGCTTGGATCTTGGGCGATTACCCAAATTCAAGGCTTGACGGATACACCAGATAATATCGGATTCTTGCCATTTCCTACGAATGCAAGTGATGTGGTCGTTCCGCTCGCAGCAGACTATAACATTGGCATGAACGTGAACAGCGAGAACAAACCTGCTGCGAAGGCCTGGATCGATTGGTTCCTGGCGAAATCGAATTACGCGGTTGAGCAAGGAGGGGGCATGAGCGCAGACAAAAATGCGGAATTGCCACCGATTTTGGATCAATACAAAGACGTTACATTCTCCACACTGACTCCTGCCAAAGAAGGACAGGAAGGTCTGGTTGACAAAATCGACAACGAAGGCGAGATCGGCCTCTGGCAGCCTGACTTCAAGAAACGTATTATCGAAGCTGCCATCGGTAACCGCAGTGAATCGTATGACGACATCATGAAAGACCTGAATGACAAATGGGTGAAAGCGCGGGCTGAACTCGCAAAATAAGTAGATTGCGGAGATTCATCGATCTGTAAAGGCGCTACCTGTGACCGATCACCGCTGACATACAGCGAGGCACCACGCCTTGGCTGAGGGGAGAGGATTTTACCTTTTCCTACGGCATTTTGCATCTGGATGCATCATATCGGATGTGAAATGCCACCATCGGTTATCCAGCCGGATTTGTTCATTGGACGGGAGTCTTTCGATATAAAAGCGGCAGAACCGCTTGGAGGTGTGGAGAGCATGAAATACTTGAAGATTTCGAATTGGGGCTACTCAGCGCAACGCATATTTATCATCTGTGCCTTCTCGATCATTCCACTGGCACTGCTGTTCACGTTTGCTTATTTGCCTGTCATTAATATGTTCAAATACAGCTTCACCGATTGGAACGGATACAGCAAAAGGTTCGACTATGTGGGATTTGAGAATTACACGCGGATATTCAGTGACCCTGAGTATTTTAAAGTATTTATTGTCAGTTTGTATTATTTTGTAGCCACCTTCGTACAAATGGGCCTGGCTCTCTACTTTGCCACGATTCTGAGCTTCAAAATCCGCGGCAAAAACTTTTTCAAGGGCATATTGTTCTTTCCCTATCTGCTGAATGGCGTAGCCATCGGATTTATCTTCCTCTTTTTCTTCAAACCGGACGGGACCCTCGATACACTTATGCAGGCTGTCGGGCTTGGACAATACACTCAGCTCTGGCTTGGGAATCAGAACATTATTAACGTGTCGCTCGCAGGCGCATCGGTATGGAGATACATGGGCTTTAACTTCATTATCTTCCTGGGTGCGATCTCTTCCATTCAAAAGGATGTCTATGAAGCGTCGGATATTGACGGGGCCAATCGCTGGCAGCAGTTCCGCCATATCATCCTGCCGAGCATTACGCGCATCCTGCAGCTCAACCTGATTTTGGCGATTAGCGGCGCAATCAGTGCGTTCGATATTCCATACATTATGACCGATGGTTCCAACGGCAGTGAGACGTTTGTGATCCAGACCGTTCACTTGGCATTTAAGTACGGCAAGCTGGGCTTGGCGTCAGCGATGGCTGTTGTGCTGCTGTTTATTGTCATTCTTGTTACGCTGGTTCAGCGTGTCACCATGAAAGGGGAGGAATGAACGTGCAACCATTCAAATACACCCTTGCGAGCATATTTAAATATGCTTCACTCATTCTCGCAGCGTTCATTGCGCTTGTACCCATCGTTGTGGTGCTATTTGCATCACTCAAAACCAATGCAGAATATGCGACCAGCAGTCCGCTTGCCCCACCAGCCAATTGGCTGAACTTTGCGAACTATACCAAGGCTTTTGTGGACGGCAACATGCTGGTTGGTTTCAAAAATACGATTATCATCCTGATCATCTCCATCGTGGGTGCCACTTTAACGGGTTCCATGATCGCGTATGTGCTGGATCGTTTCAAATTCAAAGGCAAGAAAATCATGGTCGCCGCGTTTCTGCTCGCCACGTTAATCCCAAGTGTAACGACACAGGTCGCCACATTCCAGATCATCAACGCGCTCGATCTGTTCAATACCAGATGGGCAGCCATTGTGATGTACCTTGGTACAGATATCATCGCGGTGTATATCTTTCTGCAATTCCTGGGTTCCATCTCGAATGCGCTGGATGAATCGGCCATGCTGGACGGCGCTTCCTACTTCACGATCTATTGGAGAATCATTCTGCCACTCCTGAAACCAGCGATTGTAACGGTCATTATCGTGAAGGGTGTCAACATCTACAACGATTTTTACACACCATTCCTGTACATGCCCAAGACAGACTTGCAGGTCATATCCACGGCTCTTTTCAAATTCAAGGGGCCATTCGGATCACAGTGGGAGGTCATCAGCGCTGGGATCATGATTGCCATCATTCCAACGATGATCATCTTCCTGCTGCTACAGAAGTACATCTACAATGGCTTCGCGCAAGGCTCCGTTAAATAAAAAACGAAGGGAGAAATGAAACGATGACAGTTGTTGATACGAAAAATGTACACATTGTTGGGGATGCATTGCCGAATATGCCTTGGGAGGATAAACCGGAGGGCACGGAAGGTCCGGTATGGAGACACTCCACGAACCCGATTGTGCCGCGTAACCCAGTCAAGGGAATTGCCCGTATTTTCAACAGTGCAGTGATTCCATATGAAGGAAAATTCATCGGGGTATTCCGCGCAGAAACCATTAATGGACGTCCGCATCTTCATATGGGTTCCAGTGAGGATGGCCTTGAGTGGAATATTGAAGAGAAACGTATTGCCTTTGTGGATGAGAACGGCGATCCCTTCATGCCGAACTATGCATATGATCCGCGTCTGGTGAAAGTAGAAGATACGTATTACATCATCTGGTGTACCGATTTCTACGGTGCAGCGTTGGGTTTGGCCAAAACGGATGATTTCAAAACGTTTGTGCGTCTCGAAAATCCGATGCTGCCGTTCAACCGGAATGGCGTGTTGTTTCCACGTAAAATCAATGATAACTATGTGATGTTGTCCAGACCAAGCGACAGCGGACATACGCCGTTCGGGGACATTTTTCTGAGCGAAAGTCCGGATCTCGTGTACTGGGGCAAGCACCGTCATGTCATGAGCAAAGGTGGTCAGGGCTGGTGGCAGTCGGTCAAAATTGGCGGCGGTCCAGCACCGATTGAAACGTCCGAAGGCTGGCTGATGTTCTACCACGGCGTAACCGGGACTTGTAATGGTTTTGTCTACAGCATGGGTGCGGTCATTCTGGATCTGGATGAGCCATCGAAAGTAAAATATCGTTCCTCCAACTTCGTACTGACACCGGAAAAATGGTATGAGGAGCAAGGGTTTGTGGACAATGTCGTCTTCCCCTGTGCCACATTGCATGATGCGGAGACAGGACGGATTGCCATCTATTATGGTGCAGCCGACACATACGTTGGAGTCGCTTATACCACTGTCGAAGAGATTGTGAACTACGTCGTCGAGACTGATGAAGTCATTGCCGGAGACCGTGAGGAAGGCAAATTATAATGAAACAATTTTAAATAAAGCTGAAATATACAACAATAACGGAGAGTGCAGAACCGATCTGAAGAAACGAAGTGTTCGCATTTATCCTCGGATTTTCCCTTTCATAAGGGGATTCAGAAAAATCTGGGGATAACGGCGATCGGAAGATGGGACTGCAATCGTAGTGGGACGTGTATACATTCGGTCATTTATTTTATATTAAGTGAAAAGGGGCATTGCGGAACAATGCATATGGAATACATCAAGGGATTTACATTTGGCTGGATGAGTGGCAGGGGAGACTTCCGCAAGCCGGAAGCGAAAGAATCCTTGCGTCTGATGGCTGAACGCACTGGCAGTTCGTATGTTATTTTTGCACTGGCGGCACATCAGGATCATCCGCAGGCTGTAGAGGTCAAATATGAGGGTGAACATATGGTGGAAGACGATGAATTGGTGGATATGATCCGTTATGCCCGTACGCTCGGACTGCGGGTCATTCTGAAACCAACCGTCAATTGCACCGATGGCACATGGCGTGCACACATTAACTTCTTTGATATCGATGTGCCGTGTGAGCCGAAATGGAAAGACTGGTTCCACAGTTATACCGTGTATCAGAAGCATTATGCAGCCATTGCAGAGCGTGAGAAATGCGAGATGTTTATTGTGGGTTGTGAGATGGTGCAGTCTGAGCGTCGGAGCCAGGAATGGCGCGAGGTCATCACGGGAGTGCGTGAAGTGTATTCCGGGCTAGTATCCTACAACACCGACAAGTATCAGGAAGGGCATGTGAATTGGTGGGATGCCGTAGACGTCATCTCGTCGAGCGGATATTATCCCATTGGAGATTGGGAAGCGCAATTGGATCGTATTGAGCATGTCATTGCACCCTACGGCAAACCTTTTTTCTTCGCAGAAGCGGGTTGCCCTAGCCGCAGTGGATCGGCACAGGTGCCAAACGACTGGGGGTTAGAAGGAGCGGTCAGCGCGGAGGAGCAGGAGCAGTTCTATGAAACCATGTTCCGTCATGCCAGCAAGAGGGAGTGGGTACGCGGATTTGGTCTGTGGGACTGGAGCGCGCATCTGCATCAAGAGAAGGATGCCCTGGGTGATGATGGATACGGAGTTTACGGTAAACCAGCCGAGAAGGTCATTCGTCGTTTCTATGAAGGCATTGCAGTGGAGGCCTAGTCTGTCTTGGAGTTGAGTTATCCCATCCACTTGAATAGCGTTCATCTATGGACAAAGATACTGCTGTGCTTATGCACGCAGTATCTTTTTTTGGTTTAGTTTTAATTTTTTTACCCCAATTTCCGTCCAAGCTGCTCAATCTTCTCCAACCATTTCTTTCTCTGTTCCTCGGACTGTTTGCCCACTAGATCTACAGGTGTTATGCGCACAGGTTTGATGCCTGTCAGAGCAAAGGTGGAGATCTTCATCATTTTGTGTGCAGGTTCACCCTGGAACCATTTGTAGTACCAGTTCGGACCGTCCATGGTGGTGATCATGCGTGCGGTGCGACCTTTGAGCAGTTGATCCGGGAAAAGTTTACCTTTGTGATACTTGAAGGCATAGCCTGGCATGAAGATGCGGTCGATGAATCCTTTGAATAAAGCTGGTGGTCCTCCCCACCAAATCGGAAATACCCATACGAGATGCTCTGCCCATTTAATCGCCTCTTGGGCTTCCAGTAAGTCGGGTTCGAGTGGAAGTTTATTGCGGTATCCACCTTCTAAATTCATGTTAAATTCCAACTCGTTTAGGGTGATCATGCGAACCTCAGCACCTGCCTGCACAGCGCCTTTACGATAAGCTTCGGCGATTGCGCCATTGTAACTTGGGGAGACGGGGTTGCCTTGGATGATTAATATTTTCTTCATAGTGATGACACGTCCTGACTATTTTAGTTAATGAACGCTAACCTCATGTGCAAAAAGAAAAGGTCACGAATGACCTGGTAAACATTCAGGAATATCCTGAAGTCGGATGAAGCTGGTCTTGTGTATAGGCGCATACTTATTCCAATGATTATTGCCTGATCTGATCGGAACGAATTTGAGATGCAATCCGTCGGGTGTTATCCCAACTCAGTCGTTACCTGACCCAACATCAACGCAAGTCGGTGAACGGTTTCCCCGGTGTATGGAACAAGCAGCTCCGGCAGTTCACCTTGCATACTGGATACGGCCAGGCGCGTAATGGCACCAATGACCAGAACGGCTGTGAGCCGTGAATCCTGATCTGGCAGTTCACCTCGCATAATCCCCTGATCGATTAGATCAATCAACGCATCAAGCGGCTGACGGTAATCCTCACTGCTTCCAGCTTCAATGAAAATCTCGTGATTTTGTGAAATCAGCAGCAGTCCGTAGGGATCTTCATCATGCAGGTGGAGAACTTCGGTAATCAGTTGCCGGAAGCGTTCCAGCACCGGACCATCCTGGCGAACATACCCGTCAATTAATGCAGTATAGTCCGCGCAATATTGGGTGAAGGCCTCAAGGGCAACGGCATCTTTGTTTTTAAAATGTTTGTAGATCGCCGCATCCGTTACTCCGGCGGCGTCACCGATCTCTTTGACGGAAATGCCGTCAACGCCTTTGGTTGCAAACAAGCGCATCGCCGCTTGTAGGATGTCTTTCTTTTTGCTATCAACATGAGGTTTGTTCTTCATGATTGTATAGTAAGTGATTACTAACTAAATTGCAACTAACATTTCGAAATCTCTTATTTAACGCTAGGAAAAGTGCTTTCGCTCAAAGCTTGCAGGCTTATGAACGGCAACGTATGATGGATAGAAATAATAACGGATAGACGGGCAAAGGAGCTTGGACAGTAGTGGGGCTGCAAAGCAAACATCAGCGGCGCCAGCTCCAGACCTTGGGAACGAAATGGATGGTGAATGGCGTGAATGAAGACGTGCAGGCGCATCGCTGGGTGACTCCCGCAGGGACGTTGAATGAACAATATATAACAAGCAGGGAAAGGCTCTACAAAGGCATGAATGGTAAATATGTGGAGCGTTTCACTGTTCGTACTGGGGAAAGTTATATTTTCAAACCGCTGACCAATCCTGCACAATATGGGCGTGAGCAATGGATGTCGAGGCATGTGCTGTCTGTATTGCCGCCTATATATCCAGCGCTAATTGCTGCATCAGACCGTGAAATTAACGCGGAACAGAGCTGGATTATTTATGAGGATCTGGGCGAACTGGTGCATGATTCGCGGGAAGAGACGTTGCTGGCTGCTGCTGCACATATGGCGGAGTGGCACACGTTATCTGTTGCTGATTGGGGTGAGCTGCCCCGGGTGGGTCAGAAACCGCCAATTCGGGACATACTGGATGATCTGCTTGGGCAAAAGGAATCCACCGCTGATTTGTTGTCCAAGCTGGAGATCTCGCTGTCACCATCGGATTGGCACAACATCGCCGCGCTAATCCATGCGGCGGAGGAGGAGTTACCTCGTGTCTTGTGTCACGGAGATCTCCATCCCGGCAACATGGCGGATGTGAATGGCAGGCTGGTGATTATCGATTGGGAGCATGCGCATCTGAATACGGCTCTTTGGGACGTGTATCATCTGGTGGATTTATCGCATCCGCTGTTCCCGAGAACCGTTACGCCTGAGCTGCGGGAGCGGATTATTGATGTTTATCTGGACGGGCTGGAGCGCCATAGCGTTCAGGTTGACCGGGTTTCTTTTAAAAGGTGGTACAGTGCATATGCCATTGTATTCTCGCTCTGGATGCTGCGTCTGATTGATGGGGATCTGAGAAGTGCAGACTGTGTATGGCCGGAGGAACAGCTGCGGAACCAGTGGCACGAGACGGCAATGACGCTGAAACAGTGCATGAAGCAGTGTTGTAGGGAATAGAAATGAGGGGTGCAGAACATGCGTAAAGTAGGACTCGTAATGCGTAAAATTCAATTCACGGAGGCACAGGGCCCGCGTGTATTTGCGGATCGGTTGAAGCAGATTGGGCTGGAGCTGGGCGTGGAGATTGTGTTCATCTCGCCAGAGCGCCATGTCAGCGGGTATGACTGGTTGCCGGGTTATGAGCATGAGAAAGGCGACCTGGTGAACTATGATATCGTACTGGACCAGATATACAGCCAAAATATAGAGCATGTCATCTACACCGTATCCGGGTTTACGTTCTTGAAGATGTTTTTACCGAAGAGTGTGTTGTTCCCGCACAGTTTTCCCGACCCGGCGCTGACAGGGCATGAGATGATGAAGCCATTTTATACGATGGTGGATAAAGCGATTGTGCAGACGGAGTTCCTAAAAACAGAACTGGGCCGCAATTTCGGTGTACATGACGTGAACGTTATCCCGATTGGCTTCAACGAAGAGCTGGCGCATCGCCACTACGACCCGAGTCAGGTTGTGCATAATCGTGTGCTCTGGATCGGTCGGGATGAAGCGAATCGTCGCCCGGATCTGGTGCTGGAATACGCCCGGCAGAACCCGGACAAGGAAGTATACATGGTATTCGGCGGTCGCCGCTATGAGGAAAGCATGAAGAAATACAACATTCCGGACAACGTAAAATTGCAATTCGCGCTGACACAGGATGAAGTATTTACCCTGATGAACTCGTCCAAGGTGTATTGGAGCTGTTCGGCCTTTGATACGTTTGCAATGCCGCTGACCGAAGCCATGGCGATGGGCAAAATGGTTGTGAAGCCGGAGCATGCCTGCTATGGACACATCCGTTCCACGCATGCCTTTGCAGGCAATGAGGATAACTGGTTTGAACTGGTGAACATGGCTGTTGCCGCGCCGCGCAGTGTGTCGGAAGACAACCGTGAGTATGCCTTTGGTGCTTTTTCGCGCACGATCATGAAAGAGGGGTACCGGGAGTTCTTTGCCAACTGGTTGAAGTAATGAGAGGTCTGTAGCGAAGGCTCTAACCATTCAGCAAGAAGGAGGAGAACCTTATGGAAGTACTCATCCTGTGGACGCTTGGCATGTGGGCTGTGCAGCTGCTGATCGATTGGCTCATCTATCGGTTGCAGGGACGTCGAATGACCGGGGTTCAATATATACTGCCATGTGTGGCCTTGCTCGGCGGAGCCGTTGTGATCATGATTAGCATTGATATTGGCGGGTGGAACGGCATTGGTTATGCCTTGCTTGGTGTATCGCTAGGTACAGCGGGAATGTTGACACTAATTACGGTGGCGATCACGGATGTGGTGTTTCGGCGTCGGAGAAGGAATTAATCTGAGGGTTAAGCTGCTGTACAGTAAGAGTGAATTGGACGATAGGGCGGTTGCAGGAATGCATTCGTCTGTGATATATTGACATTAATTATGACAAGGGAGGTGAAGACAGGTGAATCACGAGATGCTTAACAACCGTATTAGCCAGCTGCCGATTGCTATGGCTGGCATTGTTCATACTTTTCCAACCAACGGGAGAAGTCTGTCCAATTTTGAATATACGGAAATTAACATTTGCGAGAAGATGCCTGCCTTGACCTCATTCGGACGATAAGCAATTTTGCTTGAATTCTGAAGGGCCGCGGAGCTAACCTCCTGCGGCTCTTTTTGTGTTGCGGTCAGGATCTTCCAATCCATAGGAGGAACCTTATTATGATGATTATTAGCGCACAACAACTGACCCAATACCACGGAGCACATCTGGTGCTGGACGGCATTACGTTTGAAATTATGGAAGGCGACAAGGTCGCCCTAATCGGCCGCAACGGAAGCGGTAAAACAACATTGATGCGTTTGATAGCACGACTGAATCAACCGGATGAAGGACAATTGATGATCAAGAAGGATACACGTATCGGTTACGTGGCTCAGGTGCCGGAAGGAATGGACGATTACACAGTGCTGGATGTGCTGAGTCTTGGATTCAGGGAGCTTATGGCGTGCCGGAGTCAAATGAAGGATATGGAGCAGCAGATGTCCGATCCGGACTGTGCAGCCGATCTGAACCAATTGGAGCGACTATTGAAGCGGTACGCGGCATTGCAAGACCAGTTCGAGCGCGAGGGTGGATATGAGATGGATGCCCGGATCGATCAGGTGGCAGACGGTCTGGATATTGCGAAGGAGCATTACGGATGGCGTTTTGGTTCGTTGTCTGGTGGTGAACAGACCCGGGTTGTACTGGCTTCACAGCTGATTGTAAGGCCTGATCTGTTATTGCTGGATGAGCCCACCAACCATCTTGATCTGGAGCGGGTGGAATGGCTGGAAGGATTTTTGCGTGAGTACACAGGTACGATTATCCTGATCTCACATGATCGCTACTTTTTGGACCGTGTAGCATCCCGGACGTTAGAGCTGGAGGATGGAGAAGCAGAAACGTCCGCTGGCGGTTATACGGAATATATGAAAGTAAAGGAACTACGACTGCTGCAGCAATTCGAGGAGTTCAAGGAGCAGCAGAAGGTGATCAAAAAAATGAAAGAAACGATACGAAAACTAGAAGAATGGGGTCGAATCGGGGACAATGAAAAGTTCTTCAAACGAGCAGCCTCTATGCGTAGAGCAATCGAACGGATGGAACAGGTGAAACGCCCGGTACTGGAGCGGCGTAACGCCGACTTCGATGTACGCCCTACAGACCGTACGGGAAAAAGGGTGGCTGTGATAGAACAAGTCGAAAAGGCTTATGGAGAACGTCTGATTCTGCGAGGTGTATCAGGATTACTCGAATATGGCGACAAAATTGCCCTTATTGGACGTAATGGTTCAGGCAAAACAACGTTGTTCAAGCTGCTGCTGGGAGAGGAACAGCCAAGTGCAGGCAACCTGGAGTGGGGTGCACGTGTAGATGTGGGCTATCTGGCCCAGCAGGAGGAGCCTTCCAATCCGAGGCTGAATGTGCTGGAGTACTTCCGTCTGGAAGCGGGCGTGGAAGAAGGAGAAGCACGCGGCATTTTGGCCCGATATCTATTCTATGGAGCAGATGTATTTCGCTCGGTAGGACAGTTATCCGGTGGGGAATGGACACGGCTTCGGCTGGCTCTGCTGGTTCAGCGCAAGCCGAATGTGCTTCTGCTGGATGAACCGACCAACCATCTGGATATCGCTTCAAGGGAAGCACTCGAAGAGTCGCTTGTTGATTTCGAAGGCACGGTGCTTGCAATCTCACATGACCGCTACTTCGTCAATCGACTCGCTTCCCGCGTGTGGGAACTGGAGGATGGGCGGATGACCGCTTATCTGGGAGACTATGAAGCCTATCGCGAGAAGAAGCTTGATCTGCAAGCCCGCGCAGCCGCGGCAAATCAGCATATAGCAGTTGTTGCCACTCCATCACGTGGGAGTTCAAAACCGAAACAGGAGACGAAGTCCGGTAGAGCGCCTGATACAACGGTCACTTCCAAAAAGCTGTCCGCAGAACAATTCGAGCAAAGACTGGCCCGTCTTGAAGGGCAAATCCAGGAGATGGATCGTCAGCTTGAATCCTTGCAGGATAATCCAAACGAGCTGGAGCAAATATGGAACGAACGTGAGCAATTGTCTGGTGAATACAATGATATGTTGGCCCAGTGGGCAGAGCTGTGAGACAGGTCAGATTATGGAGCTGATCTTGAAATAGATCTTGAAATAGATAAAGAAGGAAAGAAGGCCGGAGAAAGTTCTCTGGCCTTTTTGATTTTCAAAGTTAGCATTATGACACGATGAGATCTGAGGTAATTGGCTGTTAAAGTTGCGTAGCGCTCGCAGGTACAAGATCTAGAAGAATAGATTCGTTTCGATCTATATCTTGCTGATTGAAAAACGCTCTTGGGATTTATGCAAAATGCTTTTTTACATGTCATCGGGAATAGTGTAACTTTTTTCCTTCTCATGCGTTAAATACGTTTGTGTGTATTGAAACGGCTCCTCTTAGAGCTCACAGAAAGGCAGGTTATCGTTATTTATTATTCATTGACTTATCGGAACTGGTCGGATGACCGGCAGGTGGAAACGGGCGTACTGGAGCAGGTATCGGTTACTCGCGATGAGCTTTTCATGCGCAAGCTGGTCGATGCTACCCTGATGAAAAATAAGCTCTGGGCGCATCTATCCAATGAATGCGAGGATCGTCGGGAGCATGCAGTTTACGTGACCGAGTATGACAATCAAAAACCTGCGGAATACGGTACAGAGATTGCGGACGCTGCACTGGCAATGTGTAAAATGTCCTCCATGTACAGTGCGGAATATATGCTGTGGAATGGGAGTGCGTTTCAGGAATTGGACCTGGCAGAATCCTCCTCGTACACGATGGAGCTTGCCGAGCAACTGCTGGACCATTACATGGTCCGTGGCGGTACGACCTATGAATTTGTGTATTCCGTGTTGGATGCGGATCGCAAGAAAGTGTTGTTTTTTATGAAGGAGGTAGATTTGTAATGGACGAAAATCCCAAACCCAAACCTGGATCACGCGCCAAGCTGGTTGCCTTCTCGCTAATGCTTGCGGTTCCGGCCGTATTATCCGGTTGTAGCAGCAATAGCGACGAGTGTGACCCGGAATACGATACCGGATGTGAGTATGACTCCAGCAGTGGGCACTATTATTACGGTGGCGGATCGTCCTATCGGAGCAACAAGGATAGCAGCTCCTACAGCAAATCCAGTTCAAAATCGAGCGGCTTTGGCAGCTTCTTCCGCAGTTCGGGAGGTTAGAACCTGATGAGGCATATATACCAGCTGCCGTTCAGTCATGAAGAAGTATTCAGGGGCGAGTGTAGGCATTTTGCTGGTAGTATTGGTATGTGGGTATTTCGCTTTTAGCCAATTGACCCGGTATAACGATAGCGAGGAAATCGCGAAAGGTAACGAGGCGGCAGGCATGTATATGGGCAGCAAATTGCTGGGCCTGTGTATCATTGTGGGCATGGTGTCCTTCTCCACGCATTCGTGGCTGGATATGCTGCTCTGGTCGGCGCTGGGAATCATTATTTTGTGTCTGGTCTATATTATATTTGACTTCCTTACCCCAAAGATGCGGGTATGTGACGAGATCGCCCGAGGAAACATGGCGGTAGCACAGCTGCTGCGTTCCATTATCATCGGCGTTTCCATCGTCATTGGTACGTTTTTGATGTAAAATAAACCCTAGTGTTTATTTGGAATGAATATCAATTCAACGAAGAAGGAGCGCGGCATCATGAGAAAAGTCATCATCGATACAGATACAGCAGGAGACGATACGATTGCGATCCTGACGGCACTGCACCATTTCCAGGTGGAGGGCATTACGATTACAGGCGGGAATGTACAGTTTGACCAGGAGGTTGAAAATGCCCTGTACACGGTACAGGTTGCAGGACATGGCGGCAAGGTGCCTGTGTACAAAGGGTGCGAACGCCCATTGATGGCCTATGGTAAGGCCCAACACCGCACGGTGGAAGACGTACATGGCGATGACGGCATGGGCGGAGCCCATTTCCCGAAGGCAGACCAGCGTCCAGAGGCAGGGCATGCAGTTGATTTTATTATTGAAAAGGTACACGCACAGCCGGGCGAGATCTCGCTTCTGGCCATTGCACCCCTGACCAACATTGCGATGGCAATCCAGAAGGACCCAACCATTATTCCGGAGATTGCTCACCTCTACATCATGGGTGGAACAAATAATGCACTGGGTAATATCACACCAGCCGCGGAGTATAACTTCTATGTAGATCCGGAAGCAGCCAAAATTGTATTGCACGCGGGCATTCCGATCACCATGGTTGGCTGGGAGATGTGTACTCAATATTCTGTTATGGATGATGATGATCACGCTGAAATTGCAGCACTGGGTACATCTGGTGCGGATTTCTTCACCGCCATCAACAAAGTAGTTATGCAGTTTAACAAATCGGTACATAAACTGAATGGCACCACTCATCCGGATACGTTGCTGATGGCTGTTGCCGCAGATGAGTCGCTCATGACCAAATCCGGTCAGTATTATGTGGATGTAGAAGCAGCAGGAGAGTTAACGCGCGGATATAGCGTTGTGGATATCAACGGACGTTTCGGTAAAGAGCCGAATGTACGCGTCTGCGAGGCCATTGACCGTCCGAAATTCAAATCTATGCTGCTGGATCTGCTCTCTGCTATTCAATAAAATTGTGGTTTTAACTCCAATAAAAGTATTTATCATCCGTGCCTATTCCAGGTACGGATTTTTTTTGCCCATTTTATGTCTAACTACTTCACCTGTCGTAGTAAGTTATGATATACTTCAACTACTACGACAGATGAAGTAACGGAGGAGGATTACCTTTTGTGATCAGCAGTGATGTTATACGCGGCTACAACGATACGCTAATTCTCTATATGCTGCTGGAAGGGGAGTCGTACGGGTACGAGATTTCCAAAAACATCAGGCAGCTGACAGATGAGAAGTATGTGATGAAAGAGACGACACTATATTCTGCCTTCACCCGATTGGAGAAGAACGGGTACATTGAATCATTCTACCGGGATGAGAGTCTTGGGAAGCGGCGTACGTATTACCGGATCACGCCGCTGGGCCTCGATTATTACAAGGAAAAATGCGAGGAATGGAAGGTTACGCAGGAGGTTGTGAATCTATTTATCAGGGAGTGGTGACAGAGCATGGAGACGATTATGGTGTATCTGGAAAACATGTTTGCTGGTCTGCCGAAGACCTCCGAGGTGGAGCGTTTGAAACAGGAGCTTCTCTCGGGGATGGAAGATAAATACTTGGAACTGAAGCGAGAGGGCAAATCGGAGAATGAGGCAATTGGTATTGTGATTTCGGAATTTGGCAATATCGAGGAGTTAACAGCTGAGCTCGGTATTCAACCAGATGAGGTCGGAGAAGCAGCACCTGTGCTAACGGAGGAAGAGGCTTACGATTATGCTGCTGTCAAACGCAGCGTGGGTCTGTGGACAGGACTTGGCGTTTTTCTCTGCGCATCCGGGGTGGCTTTCCTGATATTCCTTGATACATTTTTTGAAAACAACAATATCAAGTCCATGACAGGATCGATAGAAACGGGCAGCCTGCTGGGACTAATCGGGATGTTTGTACTGATCGCCATTGCAGTCGGCATGTTTATTCACAGCGGGATGAAGCTCGATCGCTTCAAGTATATGGAGAAGGGCTTTCAGTTGCCTTATGCGCTCAAGATGTCACTTCAACGCAATCAGGCCCATTTCTCGCTGACGTACCGCGTTTCGATCATTACAGGCGTCGGTCTGTGCGTGCTGTCACCCGTTTTTATTTTTGCGGGTGCATATATTAACGATGTCTACGCATCTTACGGTGTCTCTCTCTTTATGTTAATGGCAGCGGTGGGCGTGTTCCTGTTCATTTATTACGGCAATATCCAGGGGGCTTATACGAAATTACTGGAGGAGCCTCATTTTACTGCTGATATGAAGGAGAAGGAAAGAATTGTAGGAGCGGTGGGGGCTATCGTATGGCCTCTGGCAACGGCGCTGTTTCTATTCACGGGCTTTGTATACCAGCGATGGGACGTTAACTGGGCCATATTTCCGATTACAGGTGTGCTGTTCGGCATGTTCAGCAATACCTATCATATATTAAAGCGGAAAAATCCCTCCTGATGGTTTGTAATGCGCGTGGTCTACCCAGTTGGTGACAACGCTTCGGGTGTGTTAAAGTGAAGGGAATGTTACAGCGGAGACCCTTTAGTTTAACTTTTGAGCGTCCGGCAGGAGGAGTGGCACAATGTTATTTTATTTTGTAGCACTGCTGGTTACCTTGGTTGATCAGGGAACCAAGATGGCGGTGAGGATGTATATGGAAGTTGGCGACACGATGAGGCTTGGCGACTCGGGAATGCAATTGCAGCATTATGAGAACAGTGGAATGGCAGGCAGCCTGTTTCAAGGGAATGCGCGTCTGTTCGGTGTGGTCGCCATTCTATTCGTGGCAGGCATGATGTATTATCGGAGAAAAGGTGAAATTCGCGGTTTCTGGATGCAGGCGGGTGCCGGCTTCATGGTCGGTGGTGCCTTGGGTAATGCAATTGACCGTTTTATCTACGCACGCGTAACGGATTTTCTCGTATTTCCGTCGGGACGTGGCATTCTTAATTTGGCGGATGTTGCGATAAATGTTGGTGTGGTTATGCTGGTTATCGGCATGCTGATCCGTGCATTTCAGAGTTACCGGGCCAAGCGTTTACGTAATGCTTTGCCGAAAATAGAGCGTTCATAATAAGTTAACAACAGCTTTGATATAAGCAGTCGTAATTGAATACATGAGGGACATTGGACATTTTCCGATGTCCTTTTTTGTTATGCCGATGACCGGACTCGCGCTCAGTGGGACTGATTCAATTTTACCGAAACCGTTTTAGGAATAATAGGACACATTATAGTCAACGCTCTAAGTATAAAACAGTGGAAGGATTAACCACATGGTTACTTCACTAATTTAATGGGTAAATCTTTACGTATATAAGCTGAGGGAGGTACAACATGAGAACATCGCTTACCAAGGCACTCGGGTTAATGCTGCTTTGTGGAATAACGGCTGTAATTCTGTCTTCCTGCACCAGCGGGAATAATGCCAACGGCAAAGTGCAGGTTGAATTTTTTCAGAACAAACCCGAAGCCAAAGGAACCTTTGACGAATTAATCAAAACATTCAATGCCGAACACTCCGATATTCAGGTCACTCAGGTGAATCCACCTGACGCGGAGACGGTGCTGAAGACACGTGTGGTGAAGAACGATGTGCCAGACATTATGGCAATGGGGGCAACCGATACCTATTCCATTCTTGCACAGAGTGATATTTTCGCCGATCTGACAGACAGTCCACTATTAAAAACGATCGATCCCAACTACATAAAGATGCTGAAGGATGTCACGGGCATGGATGAAGTGACAGGTGTTCCTTACGCTACAAATGCAAACGGCATCATGTACAACAAAACGTTGTTTAAAGAAATGGGTCTGGACGTACCCAAGACCTGGGACGAGCTGATTGCTACAGCCAAAAAAATTAAGGATGCGGGTAAAATTCCGTTTTACTTCACATACAAGGATGACTGGCAGACGAATCTGCCGTTCAATGCACTCGGACCTAACTTGGTTGGTATTGATTTCTACCTGGAGCGTCGCGAGAACAAGGTGACCTTCAAGGAGAAATACCGTGAGGTTGCGGAGAAGCAGTTGGAGCTGATGAATTACGGTCACGGCGACAACTTCGGTAAAGCGTATTCGGATGGTAACCGTGCCTTTGCCAATGGCGAAGCTTATATGTACATCCAGGGTACCTGGGCGATCTCCGAGATTCGCAAAGCCAACCCGAATGTGGAGATTGGTTTCTTCCCATTCCCGACAGGCAATGATCCGAGCCAGATTAAGCTGGTGAACGGAATCGATTCCCTGTTTACCATTGCAGCAGATACACCGAACAAGGAGCAGGCCGAGCAGTTCATCGCGTTTCTGCTAGAGCCTGAAAATATAGGCAAGTACATTGAGGAACAGACGTTGTTCTCTGCGGTGGAAGGTGTAAAACAAGATGATCCTGCTGTACAGGAACTGACACCTTACATTGAGCAGGGCAAGGTTATCGACTTCGCCGATCACTATATTCCGGCTGCGGTGCAGCTGAATTCCATCGTACAGTCCTTTTTGCAGAACAAGAACATCGACAACTATCTGGATACACTCGACAAAGAATGGGACAAGGTAGCGAATCGGCGATAACGCCTTGTCCGAAGGAGGATGGAGTATGAACAAGCGCATCGCGCCCTATTACTGGATGACGGTTCCGGCGGTAATATTGTTCTTCGTATTTATGACGCTGCCGGCCCTTCAGGGGATCTATTATTCTTTTACGAACTACAACGGATTTGGTAAAGGTTATGACTTTGTTGGATTCAAAAACTATTTCAATCTGTTTCAAGATGACAATGTAGGCAACGCCTACTGGTTTACCTTCAAGTTTGCGATCGTTGTAACGATCCTTACGAATATTCTAAGCCTGCTCATTGCACTCGGGCTGAATGCCAAGATCAAGTTCCGTAACTTTTTCCGTGGCATCTACTTCTTGCCGAATATCCTGAGTGTATTGATTGTAGGTTACATATTTAACTACCTGTTCTCCAACGTATTCCCGATCTGGGGACAAAACCTGGGCATCAACGCCCTATCCACCAACATTCTGGGCAGCGAAAGTCTGGCATGGATTGGGATCGTAATTGTAGCGGTGTGGCAATCAGTCGCGTTGAATACGATTCTGTATTTGGCGGGATTGCAAACCATCCCTACGACATTGTATGAAGCATCAAATCTGGACGGCGCTGGAAAATGGCGTGAATTCTGGAGCATTACGTTTCCGCTTATTGCCCCGTTCTTCACAATTAATATGGTGCTGGCGATGAAAAACTCACTGATGGTCTTTGACCAGATCGTGGCCTTGACGAATGGTGGACCGGGACGGGCAACACAGTCCATCTCCCATCTGATCTACACGGGTGGATTTGAAGGCGGCGAATATGCATATCAATCTGCGAACTCGGTTATCTATTTCATCGTTATTGCGGTGATTTCGATTCTGCAAATCCGGTTCCTGCAAAGAAGGGAGACGGATCTGTAATGAGAAGCCGTTTACGTACCAACTGGCCCGTTATGTTGTTAATTATTCTGGGTACCTTGTTCATTCTGTTCCCTTTATATATGACGGTTACAATCGCATTGAAGAATCCGGAGCAAATGGCCCAATCGGTATTTGCCATTCCGACAACGCTCCACTGGGAGAACTTTGCAAGTGCAATAGACATGACAAACTTCTTCCAATCGTTCCGTAACAGTGCCATTGTTACTGCGTCAACAGTCATTCTGACCTTGCTCAGTAACTCTATGGTTGCTTACGCGATTGCCCGGAATATGGAGAAACGGAAGTTTTTCAAAGGGCTGTATTATTACTTCGTCAGCGCGATGTTCATTCCGTTTCCAATCATTATGCTGCCGATTGTTAAGCTGACTGCATCACTGGAAATGACCAATCTTCTGGGTCTTATCCTGCTGCATACGGTGTACGGTCTCGCCTTTAACGTATTTGTATATGTAGGTTACATTCGGTCCATTCCGGTAGCGCTGGAGGAAGCAGCCTTCGTAGATGGTGCGACAACTTGGGGCACGTTCTGGAAAATCATTTTCCCGTTGATGGCGCCGATCAGTGCTACGGTTGGTATTCTAACTTGTCTGTCTACCTATAATGACTTTCTGCTGCCACTCATTATTATTAGTGATCCGGCACAATACACGCTTCCCCTGGTACAATATGTGTTCCAGGGTCAATTCAATACCGACTTCAACCTGGCGTTTGCATCGTACCTTCTGGCGTTGCTGCCGATGATCATCATTTACCTGTTTGCACAGAAATGGATTATCAACGGTGTAACGCAAGGTTCAGTGAAATAAATTGGGGAGTGATTGGTGCGACACTGATGATTAGCATCCTGCCGATCCTGATCGCTTTCCTCGTCTTGAGCAACCGAATTGTGGAAGGTATTGCTGCCGGATCGGTAAAAGGATAGACCTGAGCACCACACATGAGTTATTGGCTAATTTAAACCTTGGACCCTTACATATCCCGATCCAATAGGGCTGTGTGAGGGTTTTTGCTCATCGCTACGGACTTCTTCTATCTCCTGAAATCGTGTATTTATAACGAGTATATCAATTTAGTTATTCTCTATAATGCAAACTAAATGAAAGAACTGAAAATACCTATTATTGGAATTTCAAAAAACTTTCAAGTTTTTTCGCAAAACTACTGCATTTTCAAACCACCTGTGCTAACATACCCTAAGAATTAAAGCCCACACGGGAAAGGTGAGAAAATGACAGCAATATCCTCAACCAAAGAGTCCCTGCGTTCGGATGCCAAGGATCTGAATCTGATTCGGCTAACATGGCCTATTTTCCTGGAACTCTTCTTGTTTATGTTGATGGGGAGCGTGGATACGTTCATGCTCAGTTCAGTGTCCGATAATGCAGTATCCGGAGTCGGAGCAGCCAACCAGATTATTTCCATTGCGATTCTTGTACTGGAAGTCATTGGACATGGCGCTGCTATTGTTGTGGCACAATATATTGGTTCGAAGAAGTTGAGTGAGGCGGCACAGGTCACAGGTAATGCGATTACACTAAATCTGATTGTTGGACTGATCCTGAGCGGAAGCTTCCTTCTGTTAGGAGGACATCTGCTTACACTGCTTCATATCCAAGGTGAAATATACGATTTTGCCCGTTCTTATATAAGTATTGTCGGAGGCGGGATCTTCCTTCAGGCGCTGATTAACGCGCTGGCCGCGACGATTCGTACGCATGGTTACACCAAAGAGACGATGTATGTTTCCGTTCTGATGAACGTGATTCACGTCGTTGGTAACTACGCCCTTATTTTTGGCCATTTCGGCATGCCGAAGCTTGGCGTGGAAGGGGCAGCGATCTCTACAGTTGGGAGCCGTCTGATCTGTTTGATTATTTTCTTCTGGTTACTCTATCGGGTTATGGATGTAAGGGTAGAGTTTAGCTATTACATCAACCTTTCGAAGAAGTTTATCAGCAAAATCTTGCGAATTGGTATCCCCTCTGCGTTGGAATCTGTTGTATATCAGTCCTGCCAGCTCGTCTTCACATTGTACGTGACCTATCTGGGTGCTGAAGCGATGGCAACCCGGCAATATGCGGGTAACATTTCAAGCTACATCTATCTATTCAGCATGGCGATCGGAATGGGAACTTCCATTATTGTTGGCCGACTGGTCGGTGCACGGCGCAAGAACGATGCATACAAACGCGTATTCGACAGTGTAAAATGGGCGCTGCTCGCCACGGTTGTGATCGATGTAATTATTATTCTCTTCCGTGTTCCACTGATGAGTGTGTTCACGGATAATCCGGAAATTATCAAGCTAGGGGCACAGGTCATCCTGCTAAGTCTTCTGCTGGAAACCGGGCGAACCTGCAACATTGTGATTATTGGTTCCCTTCGTGCCGCAGGTGATGCGAAGTTCCCGGTATACATGGGACTGATCTCCATGGTCTGCATGAGCCTACCGCTGGGCTATCTGCTGGTGTTCAAGCTTCACATGGGGCTCGCCGGTGTATGGCTTGCGATTGCCGCAGACGAGTGGACACGAGCTGTCATTATGTATTTCCGTTGGAAGAGCCGGGCTTGGGAGAAACATGATCTGTTGGATCATGAGGAGGAAGTTGGAGCTCAGCCGGTGCCGGCAGTATGATGTTGATTTTGGAAAATAATTTCGATTTGAGTGGAGTATAGAAATAAATAGACGCCTCACTTGGAGTCGTTAGTCTTATTAAAGAAGAAGAGTCAATCATGGGGTGGAGCACTCCTCCTTATGGTTGGCTCTTTTTGTTGTGTTTGGGGTATAAAAAAAGTGGAGTGAAGTCGAAGCTGAGAGGATACAGTCATATCTGACGTTTCTCGCAAATCGTAAAGTCCTCCATAGCTAATCAGGCGATACCTTGTTAACATAGATCCAAAGAATACGATAACTCATGACACATATAGAGGATGATTCCGATGAATAAAAAAGTATTGGTCGTGGATGACGAGTCAAGCATTGTCAGTGCCATTGCTTACGCGCTGCGGCGCGAAGGATATGAAGTAGAGACAGCAAATGACGGCGAAGAAGCGCTGGTAAAGGTGGCCTCATTCCATCCGCAGGTCATGATTCTGGACGTGATGATGCCCAAGCTGGACGGATACGGCGTATGCCGCAGGCTGGAGGACCGAGAGGATATCGGCATTATTTTGCTGACCGTCAAAAATGATATCGTGGATAAGATCGTAGGCCTGGAAATGGGCGCGGATGATTATATGACCAAACCGTTTGAGATCCGCGAGCTGCTCGCCCGGGTAAAGGCGCTGATGCGTCGCGTGGAGAAAAGCAGCCCGCCATCTGACGATCCCAAGAATCAGGCTATCGTCAATGGAACACTGCGTATCCATATCGCTCACCGCACCGTGACGGTGAATGAGGAGAAGCTGGATTTGACGCCAAAAGAGTTCGACTTGCTGACCATTCTGATGTCCAACCCCGAGCGTGTATACACGCGGGATGATCTGCTGGACCGGGTGTGGGGCATGGAATATGCCGGGGGCACACGCACGGTGGATATTCATATTCAGCGGCTGCGCAAAAAGATCGGCGATACCGATCAGCAAAAATTACAGACGGTATACGGCATTGGCTATAAGGCATCAGCCCCTGAACCGGGCGGCTCGGTATGAGAGTCAGCATTAAGCTGAAGTTCAGCGTTTTTCTGGCCGCATTGCTAATCCTGACCGTCGTTGTGCTCAGCTCCTTGGTATTGCGAGGTATTGAGCTTAACCAGCAGACGCAGATCGAGACCATTCTGTCCCAGCAGACCCGTCTGGTGAATCTGAATGTGCGGCAGTCTTACTATACCGAGTCCGTTCGTCTGGAACAGGAGGTTTTTTTACAGCAAAATGGCCGCAGGTTGGCTCAAGAGCTTGCAAGCTCCACAGGTCTGCCCATCGCGCTTTATGATATGAAGGGACAGCAGGTTGGTTCATCAATCATGTCTGAGGAAAGTGCAGATACCACAGCGACGCTGAACTATGCGCTGCAAAATAAAATTGCTTATCACGAACAGGGGGATACCCTGCTATATGTAGCACCGCTGGACGGACCGGATGGACAGATGGGTGCTGTGCGCATGCAGTATCCGGTTCAGAGCTATCATGAATTCTATGCCCGTATCCTTCAGTTGTTTATGTGGGCGGGGATTGCGGTTGTTGGGTTAAGCTTCATTCTGGGATATCTCTTCTACAATCGTTTTGCTGTTGCTATAACCCGATTGAAGAAGTCTGCCGATTCCATTCGTGAAGGGCATTATATTACCGAATCACCAGTGAGTCGCAAGGATGAATTGGGCGAACTGGGACAGGGCATTTATTATATGAGCACATCGATTCAACAAAATATTGAAGCCATGCATGCGGAACAGCAGAAGCTTCAGCTCGCTATCGAGAAGCTTCAGGCTCTGGAGCAGCAGCAGAAACAATATATCGGTAACATTAGCCATGAGTTCAAGACACCACTTACGTCGATTAAGGCATATGTGGAGCTGCTGGACATGTATAAGGATGATCCACAATTGCTGGATGATGCCACGAGCAATATTGGCAAGGAAACGGAGCGGTTGTACGAGATGGTTGAGAAGGTATTACATTTATCAGCCCTGGAGAAATATGATTTTGAGAATCAGGCGGAAGACGTGGAGGTTCGTGCTCTACTGGAGGATGCCTGTGGCCGGATGCGGGGCAAAGCCGAGAAGTTTGCGCTGAACATGGAGCTGACGTTACTGCCTGCGGTGATCCGCAGCGATCGGGAGAGCCTGATGCATATTTTCATCAATCTGTTGGATAATGCGATCAAATATAATGTGCCGGGAGGTGTCATCCGGGTAAGCAATGAACTGCGAATGCAGGAGCGACAAGCGGTGATTCGCATCTTCAACTCAGGTACGCCCATTCCGGATGAGGCGAGCGAGAAAATCTTTGAACCCTTTTACACCGTCAACAAAGACAGGGCCAGAAAAACCGGGGGAACCGGGCTGGGACTATCACTCGTCAAGCAATTTGTAGAGAAGCAGGGCGGCACAATCACATTGTTGCCGAGCGATCCGAAGCATGGGGAAGGAACGACGTTCCAGCTTGTTTTCCCTCTGGCCCATTCAAGTTTACAAGTTGGAAACAAGTCTGAATAACTTTGGAAGTATGCGATGTGTATGCTTGGTCTATAGAAAGCACTCAGGAGGGACCATGATGAATTGGAAGCAGGCGGCTATGGGCACGCTCGGGGCAATTGTCCTATTATCGGCAACAGCATGCGGGGGAACAACGAAACCAGGGGATAATACACAGAACGGGAAATCCGGCACGGATATTACGGTGAAGGACAATACAAATACATCGGTATACCAGAGCTTTAAGCTGGAGAAAATCGATAAACTGTCGAATATGCGCGGGGTAGCGTGGCTAAGCAATGACTGGATTTTGTCGGATAAAGAAAACGAGTCCATGAAGCCTGTCACTGTTGAGGGTGAGAAACGTTACCCGCATAACTTATACATGTATGATCTTACGAAGGGTACAGATACACCTGTGAAGGAAAGTGAAGTGAGTCTGGGCTCACCACTTGTGTCCCCGGATAGTCAGTATATTTTCTACAGAGAACCAGAGGAATCGACAGGCAAAGGCTTCATTCTGAATCTGCACAACGGAGAAGTGCTGCCTGCGGGCAAGGATGATGGATTTGTCTTTGAAGGCGCATGGCTGGATAAAGAGCATGTCGTCTTTCCGAACATGAGTGGGGATATCGTATCTGCAAGTGTGGATGGGACGACCAAAGCGCTGGTCAAGACGGGAAACTTCAATGTAAGCAGTGTCAGCGTTTCAGGTAATGTGATTTACTACATCACAGGCACGGACGGACAGTTAAATGCCTACGATACGAAGACCGGTGAAGTGAAGCAGGTGTTGAAAAGTGTGGAGAGGGTAATCCCGTCCAACGATGGCTCAAGACTGGCGATTGTGAAAAAAACAGCCGATACCAAACGGGCGCTGGTGCTAACCGATCTGGAAGGGAATGAAAAAGCCACACTTGCCAGAGGCACGCAAATCTTCGGCACGAGCTGGTCTGGTGACGATTCCAAAATCGCCTATACGATCAATTCGGAAAGTGACGATGAGAAAGGACTGTTCGTCTCCAATACGGAATCGGCGGAGCAGTTCCAGATCTCGGCCGATATGGATAACGCATCTGATCCACTGAGCTGGAGTCCGGAAGGTAACCGAATTTTGCTGTCACAGGCAGTGCAGGAAAATGAATCGTACCACTTTGTCACCTCGGTCATTACGATTTCGCAGTAAATCATCATCGAAGAAGAAGCAAATCAGCAGGGCGGGCCTGACTCATATCGAGTTGGGCTTATTCTGTACCTTTAACGTTGGTTTTCTGGGTTATACTGAAGAGACGAGAAGTGAAGGGGGAACATGATCATGGATGAAAAGGACTGCCGTCTGCTGCTGAGCGTTTCCGAAGAAAGCAGTCTGACCAAGGCTGCGGAGCGCATGTTTATGACCCAGCCGGCTTTGACATACCGTTTGCAGCAATTGGAGAAGGAATTTGGCGTGCCACTTATCGATAAAACGTTAAAAGGCGCCAGATTTACTCCCGAAGGAGAGCATCTCGCGATCTATGCCCGTAAAATGCTCAATGAGCTTAATCAGGTCAAAGAACAGCTGTCGAACATTCGAAATGAGGTTAAGGGAACGTTGCGCCTTGGGATTGCCAATCATTATTCGTTGTACAAGCTTCCTCCGTTGTTAAAGCAGTTCAAGGAGCTGTACCCTGAGGTTCAGTTTGCTGTGACCTGTGCTTTGAGTGTAGAGGTTATGGAACTGTTGATGCGGGATGAAATTCAGGTAGGTGTCATCCGGGGGGAGCATCCATGGTATGAGGGTAAACATCTGCTGCACGATGAACCGGTCTGCATTGTATCCCGTGAACCCATTGACCTGGATGAACTTCCCGAGCTTCCGCAAATTGCATTTCAGGAGCCTTTGACGAAAACGGGTGGTTCTCCTGTAAGCCCATTCCGAGAGGGAGTAGCGGCCTGGTGGTATGAGCGCTATGAATGTTCACCAACTGTAGCGATGCGAGTGGACAGCTACGAGACATGCAAGGAAATGGTGCGTTATGGGCTTGGTTATGCCATTATTCCGGGAATTTTCGTGTCTGCTTCGGATGGCCTTCATCAGCAGGAACTGATCCGACAGAATGGACAGGGAGTGCGGCGTAATACGTGGTTGGTGTATAAGGAAAGTGTGCTGCAGCAGGCAACGGTGGGTCGCTTTGTTGACTTGATGAGAACGGCAGGGACACAGCATGTCTTGGGTGGAGGCTAGATACATACATAGCGGAATAGATGCATTGCTTTATGCATAATTATCCGATATTTTATTATCAAATAAGGAATTTTATTGCTATTTTGCAGTGTCATTTTTATAGGGAGTACCCATTCGAAGGATGTACATAAGATTAAAATGTATACCGATGCCATCTTGGCTAATATGTAAATATACCAGTATTATACTGACATCTAATGATATCCATATGTTATTGTCTAGCGAGTCCATAAAATTTTTTATGGGCTATTCCTTAATTTTTTTGAATTTACTTATGGCTTGGTCACACATACAATATATCCAATCTGATTGTATATTTATTCGATTGAATTGAATATAGAAATGCTGTATTTGGAGAAAGGCGGCAAAACAACATGTATCCTGACCCTGCTCATATGAAGCAAAAAATCAAAGAAACCGTAGATCGGCTGGACCCCGACTTGCGGAAATTATCCCTGCGCATTCACGCTAACCCTGAACTTAGCTTTCAGGAAGTCCAAGCACAACAATGGTTAACCGAACCGCTGGAAGCAGCCGGATTTCAGGTGGAAAAAGGCATTTCAGGCCTCGACACCTCGTTCCGTGCTGTATGGGAAGGCCAGCCAGGTGGACCCACGATTGCACTGCTCGCTGAATATGATGCGCTGCCCCGCATCGGACACGCCTGCGGACACAATCTGATCGGAACCTCTGCTGTAGGTGCAGCACTGGCACTCAAGGAAGCTTGCCCTGATCTTCCGGGACGGATCATCGTTCTTGGCACACCGGCTGAAGAAGAGGGCGGCGGAAAAATCATTATGGTGAACGATGGCGTATTCAATGAGATTGATGCCGTCATGATGTGTCACCCGCAGCAAAAAACGATGGTACTGAGAGGTGCGCTGGCCTGTGTGGACGCAACCTTTACGTTCCACGGCAAACAGGCACATGCAGCCTCGTCTCCTGAGAAAGGCATTAGTGCGCTGGATGCCTTGGTCAATGCATACGCGGGGATTAACTCGCTGCGTCCTTATTTGAAGGATGACGTTCGGGTGAACGGGATTATCACCAAGGGTGGAGATGCGCCCAACGTGGTGCCTGAGCTAGCTGAAGCCGTATATATCATTCGGGCGAAGACAGTCGAAGAACTGAAAATCGTCATGGACAAAGTATATCGTGTCGTGCGCCATGCTGCGGAAGGCGTTGGGGCTACGGTAGATATTACAGAAGGCCTGATCTATGCCGAGCGGAATAACAACAAGACTCTGGCGGGTCTGTTCCAGCAGAACCTGGAGGATATGGGCATTGAAGTGCATGATCCACCGCAAACAGGCGGTGTTGGTTCATCGGATATTGGTAACGTAAGCCAAATTACAGCCGCGATCCATCCGTATATTCGGTTAGGCGACGCGACAACACACACGCCTGAATTTGCCCGGCTTGCCGGAGCAGAGGAAGGCATGATCGAACTAAACCGTGCAGCGAAGGCACTTGCACTGACGGCGTTCGACCTGTACGCAGACAAGGC
The DNA here is from genome assembly GCF_057835695.1 of Paenibacillus sp. GL_099_B. Classification (NCBI taxonomy): domain Bacteria; kingdom Bacillati; phylum Bacillota; class Bacilli; order Caryophanales; family Paenibacillaceae; genus Paenibacillus; species Paenibacillus sp. GL_099_B. Next base: position 6,760,991 of record NZ_CM174430.1, on the reverse strand, counting down.
AGCTTTGCAGCAGGTACGTGATGAATTTGAAGCATGGAAACAACAGAAGGACGAGGGATGATGAATTGGAAAACATAACAAAACAACCACCACAACGGCGTAAATGGTTCAAAATGCCTCATACCTTCGTCATCTTGTTCATTTTGGTGCTGGTAGCTACTGTCCTGACCTATATTATTCCCGCAGGGGAATTTGATCGGGTCAAGGATGAGGCGACAGGCAAATCCTTGCTCGTTCCAGGTTCATATCATCATGTAGAGGCCAATCCAACGGGATTATGGGATATTCCCAAGTCCATCGTTCGCGGACTGGTTGACTCCGCTGACGTTGTATTCTTTATTTTCATCATCGGCGGAGCATTTCAGATCATTACGAGCACGGGAACCATTGAAGCTCTTACAGGCCGGGTTGCCCGTTCGTTTGCCAATAAGGGACTGTGGGTCATCCCGGTATTCATCACCTTGTTCTCTATTGGTGGATTCACGATGGGCATGTCCACAGAGGTCATGGTCTTTGTACCGATCGGGATCGCGATCGCGCGTGCGTTGGGGTATGACGCTCTAACCGGTACGGCGATGATCTCGCTGGGGGCCTCGTGTGGTTTTACTGCTGGACTGCTCAATCCGTTCAACGTGGGACTGGCCCAGGCTATTGCAGAAGTTCCGATCTTCTCAGGCATGTGGCTGCGTGCGATCATCCTGGTGTGTCTCATCTCCGTGACAAGTATCTATATTATGCGGTACGCGTCCAGAGTGAAGTCTGATCCAACTCGTGGTTTGGTGCATGAGTTAGAACAGGAGCAGGCAGCAGATACACCTGCGGTGGACCTGAACAAACTGCCAACGATTCGCATCACACATATTCTGACCATCATTACAATTGTAGCTGGCTTTGCCCTGTTAATCTGGGGTGTATCCAAAGAAGGCTGGTGGATGGAGGAACTGGCGGCTCTCTTCCTTAGCATGGGCGTGATCTCTGGTCTCGTGTCTGGGTTCGGTCCTAGCCGAATTGCAAGTGAATTCGTCAAAGGCGCAAGTGGTATTGCCTATGGTGCCTTTATCATCGGTCTGGCAAGAGGAATTATGGTTGTCCTCGATCAGGGTAACGTAATTGACTCCGTAGTATACGGAATGTCTACAGCGGTTGGCGAATTGCCGTCCTCCGTGCAGGTATTGGGTATGTATTTCTTCCAAAATATCATGAACGTGTTCATCACCTCGGGTACAGGTATGGCCGTAACAACGATGCCGATTATGGTTCCATTATCGGATCTGCTCGGGGTTACCCGTCAGACTGCCGTACTGGCTTTCCAGTTCGGAGACGGATTCACCAACATGATTTTGCCAACGTCTTCAGCCTTAATGGGCAGTCTCGCGGTATCCGGCATTCCGTATCAGAAATGGGTTAGATTCTTCTGGCCGCTGATGGTAATGTGGATCGCTATGGGTATTGTATTTATGCTTATTGCCAATGCCATTCAGTATTCTTAATCGACGATTGAGACAAGTAGCGAAAAATGTATTCCATAACTTACATTCCTTTCTATACATTTATATTGACTAAGCTATTCCGCTTCCGATAAACTAGAATGCAGGAATAAAAGTCGAATGTTCAAAGCAGCAGTTCGAGACATTGTTTCGGACGGCTGTTTCTTTTCTTTTTAATAAGCAAGGTTGCAACGTTGTAGTCTTGTCGGATGATCCGGCCAATAACAACATGGAATAGGAACAGGTGATACACATGTGTAACAGCGCGTACCGCGTGCTTTTATATTATAAGTTCGTGAAGATTGAAGACCCTGAAATGTTTACGCAAGAGCATCTGCAATACTGCAAGGATCTGGGTGTAAAAGGCCGTATTCTGATTGCCTCGGAAGGTATCAACGGTACCGTATCCGGTACACCAGAGCAAACCGAGCAGTACATGAAGGATATGCACGCCAACCCGCTGTTCAGCGATATGGTATTCAAGATTGATGATGTCGAAGAGCATGCGTTCAAAAAAATATTTGTTCGTCACAAAGCTGAGCTGGTTACGTTCCGTGTGGACGAAGACTTGGACCCGAACGAAATTAGCGGTAAACGGTTGTCCCCGAAAGAATTTTACGAGCATCTTCAACAGGAGGATGTCATTGTAATTGATGGCCGCAATGACTACGAGTACGAGATTGGTCATTTTCGAGGTGCGATTCGTCCGGACGTTGAGTCGTTCCGCGAGTTTCCGGAATGGATTCGGGATAACCTGGGCGACATGAAGGACAAAAAGATCATTACTTACTGTACTGGCGGTATCCGTTGTGAAAAGCTGACCGGGTTCATGATTAAGGAAGGTTTCCAGGACGTGGCTCAACTTGATGGCGGAATCGTGACCTATGGCAAGGATGATGAGGTACAAGGTCGTTTGTTTGATGGGAAATGTTATGTATTTGACGAGCGTATTTCCGTACCGATTAACCGGACGGATGAAGATATCGTGATTGCTAGCTGTTATCACTGTGGAACGACGCATGACCGTTATATTAACTGTCCAACCTGCAACCTGCAGCATGTAAGCTGTGAGGATTGCGAAGAGACGCATAACCGCTTTTGCTCGGATGCCTGCCGGGAGGCAGCACCGGTAACCGCATAAGCAGGGAGAGCAGGTGCTGATCGTGAAGCGCGAAGAGGAACGAACGACGCGTGAACGGATTTTGTTCATGCTGAAGCAGCAAGGCACAATGACCGCAAGGGAAATGACAGCTGAGCTTGGTCTGACCGGCATGGCGATTCGCCGTCACCTCACAGCACTGGAGCAGGATGGATGGATTGAAGTTCGGGAAGCCAGAGCTACAGCTGGACGTCCATCTGCCGTGTACCATCTGACGGTACGCGGGGATAGCTTTTTCCCAAAATCATATTCATCACTGACCCTGGAGCTGCTGGAGGAACTGTCGGATTCAGCGGGCAGCGGTGTCGTGGATGCATTGTTCGAGAGCCGCCGGGACAAGCTGCTTCGCAGCGGACAGCCACAGATGCAAGGTCAGGATCTGGCCGGACGTGTCGAGGAACTCGCGCGCATTCAGAATGCAAACGGATATATGGCCGATGCCTCCAAGGAAGAGGATGGCACCTATGTGCTTACCGAGCTGAACTGCCCCATTGTGCAGGTAGCGAGTGTCTATAAACAGGCTTGCCGCTGTGAACTGGAACTGTTCCGTTCATTGCTAAAGGCCGATGTGGAGCGCACCGAATGTTATGCGGATGGCGGCAAAAAATGCACGTACCAGATTCGCGAAGCGGCTGGGAATTAGCATGTATAGAGATTGTTTCGATCACTCGGAACAGTCTCTTTTTTGTTTGGAAAATGACGTAAAAACGTTATGTTAATATAGAGATGCGTGCTACAATAGGGCTAACATCTAGTGTATGTTCGCATCCTTATATTTGCTAAATATTCAGCAGATATATCCTGTTCATTTTGCATGTAGGAGTGAATAATGATGACAGAGTTGCTTGATCCCAAGAACGATTATGTGTTCAAACGAATTTTTGGAAGTGAAGAGAATAAGGATGTGCTTCTGGCTTTTCTAAATCATACCTTTAAAAATGCAGGCGAATCCTTACTGACTGACATTTTGTTGATCAACCCTTATCTGGACAAGGACACCCCGAGAGATAAACAGTCCATTCTGGACATACGGGCCAAAACAGATCAAGGCGAGCTAATTAATGTTGAAATGCAGTTGTTTAATCAGTATGATTTAGAAAAGAGGACTTTGTTCTATTGGGGTAAACAATACTCCGGACAATTACTTGAGGGACAGAGATATAGTCAACTCAAAAAATGTGTTGCAATCAACATTGTTAATTTCAAAATGCTCGCTAATGACCAGTACCACAACGTATTTCATTTAAGAGAAGACCATACCGATATTCCGTTGACGGATGTTATAGAGATTCATTTTATGGAAATACCTAAGCTGAATGATGAAAATATTCAAATGAAGAATGGATTGGTGCGCTGGCTGTTATTTTTGAAAGGAATGACTAGATCAAGCTGGGAGGAGTTATTGATGCACGAACCGGAACCGGCGTTGAAAAAAGCCATGAGTGTATTGGAGTTTCTGAGCCAGGATGAGCAAGCACGTCAACAATATATCGACCGTCAGAAATTTCTATGGGATGAAGTTTCCATGATTGAGGGCGCACGAGAAGAAGGTCTCAAGAAAGGCTTGGAGGAAGGCATCCAAAAAGGAATCGAAGAAGGCATCAAAGAAGGCATCAAAGAAGGAGAAGCAGAGAGTAAACGTAAAATCGCAATCAATATGCTCGCTTTGGGGCTTGATCAAGATACCATTATCAAAGCTACCGGGCTAACATTATCTGAACTAGAAGAATTGAAAAAAGAAAAAGAATGATGTGTATTTTCTCTTCACCCAGTTGTATATCCTTTCTTAGCAGAGGCCTTATTGCAAAATTGCAGAGGCCTTTTTTTGTTTCATGTAATGTTTTCTCTCACGTATATGCAATGAATGTAAATTGGAAGCGGTTCAACCATTGACGGGAAACAGGTCGCACCTTAATATTAGGGAAACAATAAAATACCAACACGAGTCATGGACTTCAGTCGCATGAGAAAAGTCTATATTTGTCTGCTTTTGTCGGTCAAAGCAACAATGCGTTTAAGCGTTCGTTTTGTCCCGCCCTATCGTGTCACTTGGATAACGATGAGGGCATCAACATTTTAGAAGATGGAGAGGGGTTCTCACACATGAAAAAGAAATGGTTAATGTCTCTGATGATGGTTGCATCTATGATCGTAGCGGCAGGTTGCGGAAATAACAGCGGCGGTAGCACAACAACCGAGGGATCAGGCAGCACAACAGGTGAAGGTACGGCAGAAAAATCGTATCGCATTGCGATCTCACAAATCGTCGAGCATCCATCGTTGGATGCCACACGTGAAGGATTCATTGCAGCGCTGAAGGATGCTGGTCTTGAAGAGAACAAGAACTTGACGATTGACTACAATAACGCGCAAGGCGATTCAACGAACAACTTGTCCATTGCCCAGAAGATTGCCGGGGATTCCAAAAATGATCTGGTCCTTGGGATTGCAACGCCATCCGCACTGGCCCTGGCTCAACAAGTGAAGGACAAGCCATTGCTGTTCGCGGCAGTGACGGACCCGCTGGGTGCCAAACTGGTGAGTGACATGGACAAGCCAGGTGGTAACGTAACAGGTGCATCGGATACGAACCCGGAGGCGATCGTGCAATTGGCTGATTTTATCGCCAAATATTTACCGGATGTGAAGACGGTAGGTCTGGTTATTAACGAGGGCGAACCGAATGCGGTGGTGATGGCGAACAATGCGGAAAAAGCGCTGGCAACACATAATATCAAGCTGGTCAAAGCACCAGTTACGAACACATCCGAAGTAAAACAGGCAACCGATTCTCTGGTTGGCAAAGTGGATGCCTTCTATATCACACTGGATAACTCGGTAGTTAGCGCAGTGGATACAATCATCCAGACCGCGAACAAAAATAAAATTCCGTTCTTCTCCAGTGACCGGGATACCGTGGAAAAAGGGGCTTTCGCAACCGTTGGCTTCAAATACTACGATCACGGATACCAAGTGGGTGAAATGGCTGCGGACATTTTGAAAAATGGGTCGAAACCGGGCGACATGAAAGTCACCGTGCCGGACAAGCTGGATCTGATTCTGAACCTGAAAGCTGCTGAAGCTCAAGGCATCACTGTTACCGATGAGATGAAGGCAGAAGTGAAGGACCAGGATAACAACATTATTCAATAATCTGACCGGAGATCCTCCGGCAGTACGGATGCGAGGCGGACGTGCAGGCGGGTTCGCCTCATTCTTTTCGATAGACAGGGAGGAAGCAATGTGAATTTGACTTGGGGTTCAATTGAAGGGGCAATCGAGCTTGGATTGTTGTATGCACTGATGGCATTGGGTGTATATATTACATTCCGCATACTGGACTTCCCCGATCTCACCGTAGACGGAAGTTTTACAACTGGAGGCGCAATCGCGGCGGTCATGATATCCAACGACTTCTCTCCTTGGCTCGCTTGCTTGGCAGCAATGGCTGGAGGAATGGTGGCTGGCGCCTGTACAGGTCTGCTGCACACCAAAGGCAAAATTAACGGGCTGTTATCCGGTATTCTGATGATGATTGCTCTGTATTCAATTAATATGCGTATTCTCGGCGCACCGAACAAATCCATTATGGGCATGGATAACCCCTTCTCGGGTGAGCATGTCATGGTTATCATTATCGTAGTTGTGCTGGTATTCAAAATCATGCTGGATCTGTTTATGAAAACAGATATCGGACTGGCACTGCGCGCCACAGGTGACAACAAACGCATGATTCGTAGCTTCGGCGCGAATACGGATGTGACCACCATTGTTGGTGTCAGTCTGTCCAACGGACTTGTTGCGCTGTCTGGAGCATTTATTGCACAGCAATCCGGTTTTGCAGATATTACGATGGGAATTGGTATGATCGTTATCGGACTGGCCTCCGTTATTATCGGGGAAGCCATTCTGGGTGCAAGAACCGTATTCTGGGCCACACTTGCGGCCGTTGTCGGTTCAATTATTTACCGGATTGTGGTCGCGATCGCACTCCAGGTAGAATGGTTCGACACATCCGATCTGAAGCTGATCACCGCGGTGATCGTTATTATCGCACTTGTTTTCCCAACCATGCAGCGCTCCATGAAGCAGAAAAGCCTGGCTCGCAAACGAACCGAAGAGCTTATGGGCTCGTCGAGCCAACAGGCGAAGGGAGGCATGTGATTATGCTTGAGATTACACAAGTGACCAAACTGTTTAATCCGGGAACGACCGACGAGAAGACTGCGCTGGTTGGCGTAAACCTGACGATGAACCCGGGAGACTTCGTGACCGTGATTGGCAGTAATGGCGCGGGAAAATCAACGTTGATGAACATTATCTCAGGCGTCATGAAGCCAGATATGGGCGATGTGCTGATTAATGATCGTTCCATCAAAAGCCTGCCTGAGCATAAGCGCAGCAGTTGGATTGGCCGTGTGTTTCAGGACCCGATGGCGGGTACAGCACCGCATATGTCCATTGAGGAGAATATGGCGATGGCGTACAAACGAGGCAAGGGCCGGGGACTGGGCTTTGGAATTACCCGTGCCAGACGGGAGATTTTCAACGCCCAGTTGGAGAAACTTGGCATTGGACTCGACAAACGCCCCAATGCCAAAGTGGGCCTTCTATCTGGCGGTGAACGCCAGGCGCTCAGCCTGCTGATGGCAACATTCACCCAGCCGCAAATTTTGCTGCTGGATGAGCATACGGCTGCGCTTGATCCTTCTCGTGCGGAGCTGATCACAGAGCTGACAGAGACGCTTGTACGTGAAATGAGACTCACAACGTTGATGGTTACACATAATATGGAGCAGGCCATACGTTTGGGCAATCGTCTAATTATGATGGACAAAGGCCGAATTATTTTGGACGTTAGTGAAGAACGTAAGCGCACGCTGACCGTACCTGAGTTATTGGGTGAGTTTGAACGTATCAGCGGTAAAAAAATGGCCGATGATCGTGTGGTGCTGGGCTAAATCCAGGGAGCACCTTGCGATTACCGAAGAGAGCCAGTACATCTCATTACAAAAAACCTTTTGCGTTCTCGCAAAGGGTTTTTGTGGTATGTTGAACAGAATAAGGATCACTGCTTAGTAAGCATACATAGGAGGGCCAAGCATGTTGTTACAATTCGATGAAGGAACATACACGGTAACCCAGCGTACCGATTCCATCCGTCTGCTGGCGAAGGAATTTGCACTGCTGTATTTTTTGTATGAGAACAAGGAAAAAGCCTTTACTCGCAGCCAACTGCTGGATCGGGTATGGCCCTTGGAATATCCGGTTGAACGCACCGTGGACGACCATGTGTATCGACTGCGCAAGAAACTGAAACGTTGGGAAGAAATTGCACTGGAGACCGTGCGTGGTTATGGTTACCGACTTATCATCCGATCGAATATGGCGATATTGCCCTCTAACCCTTCCGCCCAAGATCAGGAGATGCGAGAAGTGATTCATGGATTGTTCCGCAAATATCATCTGTATGGGCAGGGCAAATCGATGCTCACGCTGCTGGATCAGCAAGAAGCACTGGGCATTGAGATTGATCCATTTTATCAGTTGTATATTCACTTTATTCAGGGAGATCTGGAATGGCTGATTACAACGACGGAAATTCCCTTCGAGGAACGTTTGTATTGGCTGCTAATTTTTACACATACCCTGATTGAACCATCGGAGAGTTTGCCATTGTACGAAAAGGCTCTGAATTCATCCGCACTGTCTGCCGATCAGCTTCGTGAACTTCGTATTCTGAACATTGTTGAAGTCTACGCAGAGGTGGGCCAGTATGAACGAGCCAAGGCTCGACTCATTGAAACGTATCACGTGATGGAGAAAGATGAACTGGTTCATTTCAGACTTCCGGTAAAGCTCTCAGCGTTGTATGTGGAACTGTGGGGTGGCAGCGGCGAAGCAGTAGAGGATCACATGTCTGCTCTGCGTTCCGGGTTGAAAGATGCGCCATACTTGCGGGAAATCGGACGCTTTCAAGTTATGGAAGGCCTATGGTTGCTTAGACAAGGGAGAATCCGAGAGGCAGAGCCTAGAATGGACGATGGTCTGGACGTATTGAAAATGACATTGAACGCACCGCTATATCTCAATTCGGCTTACCAAATATTGTTGTTCATGGCACACCACCGGATAGAGGGGCGTCTTCGCACTAAATACCGTCAAATTTATGCGGATATCTCCAAAAGTTACGGCGTGCCTATTTATGGACAACAAATTGTGGATGAAATCCGCAGATTTTTATCCCCGTTTGCTCCATCATCTGATCTTCCTCTGATATAACACCCTTATGATTACAGCCAAGGAACATATAAGCCAGCAACAAGGCTGTAATCAGGGGAGGAAGTATACGTATGACCGTCATTTCAAATGAACCCAATCCATCATCCATTTCGTCCAATGGTTCATCCAAAAGCCTATGGACCAACTTCCGCTTCATGCGGATGTTTATTGCTTATTCGCTCGCAACCTTTGGAGATTGGTTTGACGCGCTCGCCATCCAGGTCATGGTCGCTTATCGTTGGGGTGCTGATCCTCTGATCATAGCCCTTATTCCGGTATGTATGGCTGTTCCGGGGATCGTACTTGGCTCGGTGGCAGGTGCACTGGCTGATCGTTTGCATAAGGTGAAAATCATGATGATATGTGATGTGATCACCGTCTTATTAACGATTGCAATTCTGTTCGCGCCAAGTGCGGCTTGGCTGCTGCCGCTTCTTGCTTTACGAGCGATGATGGGGGTATTCCATGTACCTGCGCAGCAGGCACTTACGCGTCAAGTGGTAGCAGAGGAGCATCTGTTTCAGGCATCGTCATTGAACGGTTTTGTGAACCAATGCTCCAAAGTAGCGGGACCGCTGCTGGGTGCAGTCATTGTGGCCGTCTTTTCACCGCAAGTCTGTATTTTAATCAATGCTTGTACACGTTTGTTGTCCGGAGTCGTGTTATGGCCTTTACGGCGTCTAACAGAGGATCCAGAACCTTCTGCATCGGATGGAGGTCCTTTGGAAACGGGGGAGACCGAGGAATCTCTGTTCATTCAATGGCAGAAGGGTTGGCGTTTTATTCAGAGCAGCCGTACCCTTCTGAGTACGATGCTGTTTGGTTGCTTTGGATTAATGGCGATACTCATGATCGATTACCAGTTTACGACGCTGTTTAGGGAGATCAAGCCTGGCAACGAAGCTCTGATCGGCTGGCTGGGATCATCCGCTGGGGCAGGTGCGGTTGTGATTATTCTACTATTGAATCGACTTCCGCGAATAGGGTATGGCTGGGGGTTGGGTGGAGGATATTTGCTGATTGGTGCCGGAATTGCTGCGCTTGGCTGGGTCAGTTCCCAAACGTCCGAGTTCTGGATTATCATCTGGGGCTTATGCATCGGAGTGGGCAATGGACTGTTCATGGTGACGTTGAATTACTTGCTGCAAAAAGAAACCCCGCCTGCCTATGTAGGCCGTGTATTCGGTATTCAAAACTCGCTTTCGAGTGTCGTGCTGGTCGTTGCTCCACTTGCTGGAGGTGCCTTGATTCGGAGCGTGGGGCCCAGTCCCACATTTCAATATATTGGCATGGCGACACTGGCCATTGGTTTGGCCGGCATGCTGCTGCAACGAATCTTATGGAAGGGGGAACAACCACTTCCGGCAGAATCGACTGGTGAACATGGGCAGAGGCCAGTCAGACAGCCATAACTGTCATCGTTACGGTAAAAAGAAGATCGAACGATGAACAGCCGCTACGGTTACTTATCCGTAAGCGGCTCTTTCCATCTAATAGGGTAGTACATCATACTTCCCACCAAGAGAAATAGGAGGTGGAGGCCATCAGCCCCCCAACTGAGAGTGAGCCACTCACCGACAGGTTAATGGACTGACCGGGAGGAACCACGTAACGTCCTAACTCATTGGATAGAAAGGGACCTACCTGCAAGGGCATAGCCAATAAGGTTGTGGTACCCGTGGGGGCGGCAGCGGAGAATCGTACCGTTGCAATGCTGGTGTTACTGCTTGATAAATTATTGTTTACCGGTGTGAGTGTGCTCGGTGATGTCAATGTTCCATTTGCAGACAGAGTCATGGTACCACTGAAGGAAGAAAGCAAGTTGAGCGCGACCGTGATTCCTCCAGATAGCCGCGATATATATACATTTTTTCCGCTTCCTGCTGGGTTGGTCAGTTGGACAGTAGCAATAACACTGCCCCCCAGCAATCCTAGTGTTGTGGAGTTGGTTGAGCCTGCATTGTACAGATTGCCAGTACTACCTGCATTATTCTCAGGTGGAGCCACAATGCCGGGAGAGGTAAACGTATTCGTAATGGATGTATAAACGGGACGGTTTAGCGGGTTGAACACGTGATCATTCGGCATTGTGCACACTCCTTTTCTAAATGATATGTCAGAATTCCCACCAGGAAAGATTAATGGAGGCGGTTTGGGAGCCTGTTCCCGCACTGATGGATAGTGTCTGTCCTGGAGGGACGATGATAGAACCGTTCAGGTTTAACATATACATGCCCGCTGTAAGAGGAATGCTTAACAAGCTTGTTAATGTTCCCGTTAATGTGCCGGTATTTTGCCTTGTTGTCATTACACTCGTATTGGTATTGCCCAACAATGTATTGACTGGCACAGGTGTGGTACCACCTGTAATGGTTCCGCCGGAATAGACAATGAGTGTAGCAGCTGCGGTTGTGCCTCCGCTGATCCTAGAGACGTACAAGGTACGCCCACTGCCCACTGCATTAACGACCTGCAGCAACAGATTTAGTCCAGCACCTACACTGACATTATTGGTAGTCAGTGCAAAAGAACTGCCTGCGGCTGCCGCCCCGCCCTCTGGAGTGGACTCAATGCCAGGGGCAGAGAATGTATTAGTCAGTTGAGTATATAAGGGACCGTTAGATTGATTGAATACATTGGAATTGGTCATATAATCCACCTCCAATCTGCCTGAATAAGATAACCAAAGTGAATTTTTTGGAATGTGCTGCTTCTATGAAAGTTTGAAATAGAGACGTGAAGAGGTTGTACTTGCAGTGTATGTGGGAAAAAGGGGAAGGGTTTGGGATACAAACAGTAAATCCTCAAATAACGGCGTATGCCGTGCCCGTATTTTACATGCAGGCATACGATGCGGAAGCACATTTTTTAAGGGGAAATCGATATGAGTCGAACAGCGAAGCGTAGCAAGAAGAGAACGAACCAAACAACTAAATATGTCAGCCGTCGCCAATCCCGTCGTTCCTGCCGCGCTAAATTGCTGAAACCTCCTTGTTCCCGGATTACTCGTCCCCGGTTCAAGCAGGGTACTTCCTCACGTACGACACTCCCTGGTGCTACTCACTGTTTTACAGAGCATACGTATGTCGGAGCCGAGACAAACGGTAGTATGAATTCTCTTCCGGCTCAAGACACCTCATCGCTCAGCATGTACACATATGGCATTGTAAATCGGGGCGAACATCCGGCTCTTGTGCAGATTCAGATCAGCCCTAATGCCAGGGACTATGCTGTGGACAGCCAGGAAGTGATTGCCGGAGGGCAGACCAAAGCGCTGGTGCCGCTGCGATTCCTGCGTTATACCCGGCTGGTTATCCAATCGGTTGAACCGGATCAGCCGACCCGGCTCGATGTTTATTTTCAGGCACAGCGTATGCCGTAAGAACGTGGAATTCTACAACCGATTTGACCAGGGAGGAGGACGAGGCATATGCCTAACTTTACAACGTTTAACACGAATCCGGATAATCTTAGAACTTTGATTTTTGGTCATGATAGTACAGGTACGGCCCAGCCGGTTCACACCGATACAAGCGGGAACGTACTCGGAATTATTTTGGATGGTACGATTAGTAATATCTCAGGTCTCACTACCGTTACCATTAATGCCGGAACCATCACAAATATTCTGAACGGAACGATTACCAGCGTCCTCGGAGCAACGATCACGGCGGGTACAATTAACAGCGTGCTTGGCGCAACCGTGACTGCGGGGACATTAACAAACCTGCTCAATGGTACCATTACCAGCGTGCTTGGAGCTACAATCACCGCAGGAACGTTGACCAACTTGTTGAATGGTACAATCACGAGTGTACTCGGAGCGACGATTACAGCTGGAACGATCACCAGCGTGCTTGGAGCCACAGTGACAGCGGGAACACTAACGAACTTGCTGAACGGTACAATCACGAGTGTACTTGGAGCGACAATCACAGCCGGAACGATCACCAGCTTGCTTGGAGCCACAGTGACAGCGGGGACACTAACGAACTTGCTGAACGGTACAATCACGAGTGTACTCGGGGCGACGATCACAGCCGGAACGATCACCAGTGTGCTTGGAGCCACGGTGACAGCGGGGACGCTGACAAACTTGCTGAATGGTACAATTACGAGTGTACTTGGAGCTACAATTACCGCAGGGACGCTGACCAATCTGTTGAACGGTACAATCACAAGTGTACTTGGAGCGACGATTACAGCAGGAACACTGACGAACTTGTTAAATGGTACCATCACCAGCGTTTTGGGAGCTACCGTGACAGCAGGAACGTTAACGAATTTGCTGAACGGTACCATTACCAGTGTACTCGGAGCCACCATTACGGCCGGGACGTTGACCAATTTGTTAAATGGTACCATTACAAGCGTATTGGGAGCCACGATTACAGCGGGTACACTCAGCAGCGTGACGTCCATCTCGCAAAAGAGCTTTCAGGAATCACAGCTTCTTAGTACGCCGACGGCAAACACGTTTACACCGCTTCCGGCAGTCACGACGAGTGTGTTCGGCACTTATTCCTTCTTTGTATATAACAGGGGTCCAGGGCTTAACCGGATAGATGCCCGCGTCGAAATCAGTGCCAACGGTACCAACTGGTACGATGATGTGGACACGGTAACCGGGATCTTGCCAGGCTCGGTGGATGTACTGGTGCCGCAGCGTTTTCTCAAATATACACGTCTTTCCTACCGCTCCAGTCTGCTGGGAGCACCAAGTACGATTGATGTGTTCTTTAATGGACAAGGCACATAACCCGGTTTGTTGTCATATAGGTACATGGAGTCCCTTTGGTGGGCTTCATGTGCTTTTTTTTGTATTGGAGGTGGCTGCATATGCAGAACAGGTTACTCGGAATTCATATGATTGTGCAAAATGAAGAACGTCATCTGGCCCGCTGTCTCAACGGCTTCAAGTCGATTGGCATCGAATGCTTCATTACAGATACCGGCTCAACAGACCGTACTCCGGAGATTGCCAGACATTATGGAGCAACGGTGCTTCACACCCGTTGGGAAGATGATTTTGCACATGCCAGAAATATAAGTTTGCCTCTCGCGAGCACGGAATGGATTCTGTGTCTGGACGCGGATGAGTATGTCATACAGGGATTGGAAGAGCTTTTGAATTATCTACCGAAGGTCCATAAGAGCGTTTCGAGACTGCGGATTACGATAGAGAACCGAATTGGCGAGGGAGCGGGAGAGCGTGTGATCTTCCAACCTGTGCGTCTTTTTCGCGCCCATCAAGGATATCGGTATGCTGGGCGTATCCATGAGCAATTGGTTCGTGGCGGTACAAGGGATGGTGGAGAACAAGAAGGCGACGATCAGGACATGAACGACTCCTTTGCCTATGAAAAAGGTTGGATTGCTGAGCATGAACCCTTGGCTCCACTGCGTTTGGTTCATGATGGTTATTTGCCGTCCACGATTGCTAAAGGACATAAACCCTTGCGTAATCTAAAGCTTTTGCAGCAGGAATTAGCTGATCGTCCGGGGCAACCTTTTCACCTCTATAATGTGGGGGTGACATACTGCCAGCTAGGGAATATCGAACAGGCAGCAGAAGCCTTTACTGAATCCTTTCTTCATACACCCCTGCAAGCTCCGTATCGCTCCACCCTGGTTCGGGACTATGCCAAGGTTCTTCTGGCAATGGGGCGCTATGACGAGGTTCATGGATTATTGGCGGTAGAAAGACAGCGTTATGCGGGGTATGCCGACCTGCATCTGATATATGGAGAGATTTTGGAGCAACAGGGTCTGGAGGAGAGGGCCTACAAGTCCTATGCAAGAGCAACAGATTGCCGGGAGGGCTTCAATGGAGCTGATCCCAAGGACAATAACAAGGCAGAGATTCGAGGCATACATCAGCAGGCAATCGAGCAAACAGATAAACCGGGAAGCGATGAATTACGTGAGGGCAAGTCCTCTGATGATGTTCACAGAGAGCCAGACCGATTGGAAAGACATTACGTAACGGATATAGGTTGCGATAGCTACAAGGCCTATACAGCGATGGGAAGGCTTGCACAGAAAAGAGGCTTTCTGCAGGAGTCTGCTCATCTGTACAGCCTGGCTCTGGGGAGCGAGATCACGTATGCTCCTGCATGGACAGGGTTAGCCGATGTATTGCAGCAATCCGGAGAGACGGATGAAGGCATAACAGAGACATTACTCGCACGCTGGAAAGAGTATTCAAAGAAAGAGGATTCAGATCTGAGCGGAGTCACATACGATGATGGTCTGGCATATGTGGTGCATGCACTTGCTTCCAGCGGAGCGTATGGGCAAGCATTAGACTTGCAACATGGAGATGCCCGAAATACGCGTATAAAACATAAAGAGTACCTGTATTGGATGTTATGTGACAACAGGGTATCAGATGCGTTGCAGTTCGTGCAGAAACAGTGGAGTGACGAGCATCGTGCGGGCGTAAACCTCCAACCTGAGCAACGACTGGATTTGGCATTGACCTATTGGGCAAATGAATTATCTGTATCCGAATCATTTATGGCAGCAGCAGAACCTCAGGAGAGGGAAGGCTGGAGACTGCTGAATGGCCTGCTGGATGCGGGAGAACAGGTGCATGTTGAGGATGACAGAGATGGGAAAACAGTTCACCAGACGCTTCAGGCTGCAACGGAGCTGAGTAAGAACATATTGATTCGGGCAGTGCAGACGGGGCAACTGGCGTTTGCCAATAAGCTGTACGAGAAGATGGCTGCAATTAACCCTGAACACGACGGAAATGGTGTTTATAGCCGATGGCTGGCTGCTGTTCTTTACCGCCAGGGATACACCATGGCGGCCGCAGATCTGCTGATTCAATGCATGTCGCAAGGCGATCTGGATGCGGAAAGCCACTTCTACCTTGGGGAAGCCGTGTATGCCAAAGGGCATTATGATCAGGCATTGATTCTTTTCCAGCAGGCATTGGAGCTGAATCCAGAACAGCGGCAGGCAAGGGCTGGAGCTGCTGTCTGTTATATGAAGTTGGCGCTAGGGGTTATCAGACACGAACTAACTCGTTCTCCCGCTGACAAGGTACTCATGGCACAACAAACTGTGCTGGAACAACAGCTTCGCACCGCCGAAGGTATTCCTTGGCGTACGGTGTTCCATGCAAGGGAGAGGAGGAACCAGCTTGCCGACCAAGCACATTTCATTATGCATGATCGTGAAGGATGAAGAAGAACTGTTGCCTCATTGTCTCGAAAGTGTCCGCGGGGCGGTGGACGAGATCATTGTTGTGGATACCGGTTCGTCGGACCGAAGTGCTGCCATTGCCAGGGAATATGGGGCGGAGGTTGTGCCGTTTGTGTGGAGCGACGATTTTGCCGCGGCACGAAATGCTGGGCTGGAGCAGGCTTCGGGCGAATGGATTCTTTTTCTCGATGCGGACGAGGCGCTGGATGAGACTGCACGGGAGCAGATCAGAAGCTGGACGGCAGCCAGCGGATGTGACGGATTGTTTTTAAATATCCATAACTATACGGGTTCGGGTCAGCAGGGGGTCACGGTAAATCCGGTATTGCGCCTCTTCAGGAATGAGCCGGAGCATCGATTCGAAGGTCGGATTCATGAGCAGATTGCGGTGGCAATCTGTCGGAAGAATCCACAGGCTGCTTTTCATGTGACGGACATGATCATTCACCATTACGGGTATCAGACAGACATTGTGGAGCGCAAGGATAAGGTGAACCGGAATTTGCGTTTGCTTCAACAGGCGGTGGAGGAAGAGCCGGAGCAGCCGTTCCATCATTATAACCTGGGTGTCGAGTATCTGCGGATGGGGGAAGCGGAACAGGCGCTGAAGACGTTTGGCGTAGCTAAAGCGGGAATTGACCCTACTCTGACAAGTTATGCACATCTGTTGTTTAAATATGAGATTCGTTGTTTCCAGCATTTGAGTCGCTGGCAGGAAGCATTGGATCACACCCATGCTGCTCTTGAACTCTTCCCAGAATACACGGACCTGCTGCATCATCGCGGGGTATGTGAGGAGGCGTTGGGCGAGACAGAAAAGGCAGAGCTATCGCTGCGTGAAGCAGTCCATATGGGACCGCCACCACCCATATTTCATACAGAAGAAGGAATCGGAACCTATCAGACCTGGTATACCTTGGGTAGGCTGCTGGAGGGGCGGGCGGATCTTGAAGGCGCAGTGGATGCTTATGTGGAAGCAGTTCGTGCCAAATCCAGCCTGCTGCCGCCGTTGTACAGGATCTTTCGAATTATGCGGGTTTCCGGTCAAGAGCAACATCTGGTGGAGCTGATTAAGGAGCGATTTGCAATCACTTCAGAAGAGGCGATCCAGAAAGTGTTGGGTATTCTGGAGCAGTGTCGTTGCTATGATACGGCTGTGCAGTTGTTACCAGACATATCTTCACATCCTTCCGGGGAGATGAGGGAGAGGTTATCCATGGCTGAGGCTTTGCTCCAGATTCAACAGGGGAAATGGAACAAGGCTCGTCTTAAGCTGGATACGGTACGGCGAAAAAAAGGAGAGCTTTCTGTACCAGCTACCCATTGGATAGAGCGACTAAACTGGATTGAAGGAAGACCAATAGATGGGGAAGATCAACTGACTGCGTGGTTGTATCGTCATTCGCAACCGAGTAGGGAGTCGGAGCCATATCAACAGACAGAACGAATTGGGAGTTTACAAGTCGTTGACCAAAATGACGACTCTAACGTGGCTGCTGGAACAGCGTATAATGGCTGGCAGGCACTTGGACTGATGATGGAGGGATGTGTGCAATCCGGGAAATGGGATGTGCTGCATGCGCTGGTTCAGCTCGGTCAGGGGCAGTTGGCAGAAGGGGTGTATCCATTGGTGGAAGGCGCCCGGCAGGAAGCGGGAGAACCCTTTCCCGGAGCCTCCGATTCACGTGTGGGAACCAGCTGGCTGGTGAAAGGGTTTGTCAGTGCTGCCGATCATCACCTGGAGAAATTTGCTCAAGGGACAGAAGGACAGCGACACCGTTGTTGGCCTGTTGTTCAGCAGATTAGGCTGGATTTACCGGGGCCGGATGGTTTTGAGTTTTGAGAGTTGAATGAAAGAGAGCAGAACCCCGTATAGGAAGGAGGAGGATGAACATGCAGACAGGAATTAGCCTGTGCATGATCGTGAAGGATGAGGATCAGTCGCTTAAGCGGTGTCTGGATGCTATTCAGGATGTTGTGGATGAGATCATCATTGTGGATACGGGATCAACGGATGAGACGATCGACATTGCCCGTCGTTATGGTGCGGTTGTCATCAGTGCAGCATGGACCGGAGATTTTAGTGCTGCCCGCAACCTGTCCCTTGTTGCTGCCACTCATCCTTGGATTCTGGTACTGGATGCGGATGAAGTCTGGATTCAGACCGAGCATAATTTGGCGGAGATGAAGCGGCTGCTGACCTCAAGTAAGGACGACGTATGGGGATACTGGATACAGGTCACGAGTTTGCTCGGAATGTCTGGAGAAGAGCATGTGACGGATGCGGTGTGTCGTTTATTTCGGAATGATCCCCGAATTGCTTTTCAAGGCATGATTCATGAAGAAGTGGCATCTTCGATTCTATCCTTCGCTCCGTGGGGTGTGGTCGATTCCGGGCTTGAAATTATTCATTATGGCTATCTGGAGCACGTTATTGTTGGCAAAAATAAACCCGAGCGCAATATGCGGCTGATTCGCTCCGCTCTCCATAAGTCGCCGGATCAACCGGAACTGTTATATGCCATGGCTGCCGAGTGGTTTCAGCAAGCGAGATACGATGAAGCGTTCAAGTTGTTACAGCCTTTGCTGGCAAAGCTTACGCCGGAATGCGGATATCATTCGGATCTGGTACTCAAAACGGCCTATGCCTGGCGGGAACGTAGCCGCCCAGAGAGAGCACTCGCTATCGTTGAGGAATGGAGACCGGTGTATGCTGATTTCCCTGATCTGCTGGAGCTTGGTGCTGTGTTGGAGCTCGATCAGGGACGGGATGCTGCGGCGCTCGACTGGCTGAAGCAGGCCAAAGCGGCAGCATCCACAGCCAGTCGATATACGTCCGTTTCCGGTGCGGGAACGTATCGCAGCCTGACTCTGGAAGGCATAGCCCATGAACGGCTGGGCTGCTGGCAGGAGGCAGCTAAGGCTTATACATCTGCGCTCGCCGTACAGCCTGGCAGCTTGCTAGCATGGCAGCGGCTGTTACTGCTGGCCGCAGCTAGCGGGCGGCCGAACGCCATCGCAAGCGCAGCCCAGCGGATAAGCCTGCCGCCTGCGGCCTGGCAGGCGCTGATCCCGGCCGCGCTGGATGCGCATCGGCCGGAATGGCTGTCGCGCCACGCGGCATCACTGTCTGCCGCGCTGCGGGCGCAGCCCCTCGCCGCTGGGCTGGCGCTGGCCCAGCTCGGCGAGGACGCCGCTGCCCGGGCGGCTTTGCAGCCCTGGGCAAAGCATGCGCAGCACGGGAAGGAGGCTGTGCTGGCGCTGTGGGCGCTTGGCCACAAGCAGCCCGGCGAGCACCGCGCCAATGCTGCGGCTGGCTCAGCGCGAGGCGCCGCTGCGTCGCCGTCAGCGCGGCGTAAGGCCCGCCAGCAGGGGGCCGCGCCAGACGCAGCCCGCGCAGCGGAAGCGCTGCTGCGCGGCGGCGCCCCGGCTCGCTGCGCCCCGCCAGCGCCGCAGGCCATGCACGCCGCGGCGCTGGCGCTCGCGCGCGTAGGCGCCTGGGCGGCATGGCTGCGCCTGCTGCGGGCCCTGCCGCCCGGCCAGGCGCCGGCGCTGCTCGCGGCGCTTCCGCCTGCGGCCCGCTGCGGGCTGCTGCGCGCGCCCGCGAGCGTGCGTGAAGGGCTGCTTGCGCTATTCGGCACGCCGCATGGCGTGCAGCAGCCCTTCACGCACGAAGTGCCCGCCATGGTACTGGCGGGCACGCTCGCTTTGCTCGCCGGGCGGCGCACTGCGCGTGATTGGGCCGATTGGGCCCAAGTCACTGCACGGCAACCCGCCGCCTCCGGCAGCCCGGCGACGACCATCCCGCCGGGCCTGCACACCCTGCTGCGTCTGACATCACCCGGCGCAGCATCCACCGAAGCATACGCTAACCAGTGCAGCATGCTGCTGGTTCATCTCTAACGGCTTCGGTATCCAAAAGATTTAAGGATTTAGAGTTAATCTGAATCTACGCCCTCATCACTGATCCCATTTATCCATCCCAATTACTCCTTACGAATAACAGCACGAAAACAACGGATTGCCGGGCCATACATGTCAGACCAGATGGCATCCTCCGGTTCTTTCACGCTCAGCTTACCTTCGATCGTCAGTCCAGTGACAGCCATAATGGTCTCCAGCAGATCAGGGCGCATCTCTGGCACATCAAACGTGGCTATCAATCGTCCGTCCGGCTTTAGTACCCTGGCGAATTCGCGAAAGGCCCGCAGCATCGTGCCTGTATCCAGATGCTCCAACACAGAGATGCAGAATACGCTGTCAAACATCTCCGATTCATACGGAAGCTGAGCCAGATTGGCCTGCGCAAGATGCAGTCGGTCCAGGCTCGATTCCGGCAGATCGCGTGCGGCCAGCTCACCAAAATCAGAAGCGATATCCAGCCGGATCGCTTCTCTGGACAAAATGCGCTCATCCCAATCACAGGCATGAACTTCCCGGCAGTACTCTGCCAGCCAGAATTTGAATGGATGGGATATACCACAGGCAGCGTCGAGTACGACGTCTTCCTGCCGCGCAAACTGGCGTGCCCATTCGTACTCGTACGGACGGCTCCACCACGCAGGATGCAGTGGAAAAACCAATGTATCCGTTTTGGGGTCACCCTCCCGAATGTATCTTGATTCCGTGAAATCCGTTGCATTTGGTGTATCCATCATCCCCGAATTCCCTCCTTTAATCCTGCTTCTGCCAGAAAAGATTCCAATACCGTACTCCATCTCCGCCGCCAGTGGGATATGTCGTAGGATAGCGCCGTCTCGCGGGCATAGATACCCAGCCGCTCCCGCTCGGCCTTATCCTGAACGAGACGCAACAGCGCGGCGGTCAGCGCTTCTTCCCCTGGAGGTACCAGCAGTCCGTTGAAGCCATCCTGAATCAGATCATTCAGTCCGCCAACATTGGAAGCAACAACCGGAAGCCCGCAGCTCATTGCCTCCAGACAAGCGTAGGATGTTCCTTCCGAGAAGACCGTCGGGATCACGGCGATATCCGCCTGATGGTAGGCATCGCGGATATCCCGAAAATCATACGTGCGCTGTATAATTCGATCCGCATGGGGGTGTGTGCGATGCCAATATCGGAAGGATCGGCCCACCGTACTGCCTTCGACCAGCTCTCCCGCAAATTCGACCTCCAGATCAGGAGAGGCACCGAGCAGTCGGTCAGCTGCCAGCATCATCGGAATAATGCCCCGTTCCATGCTGATGCGGCGCGGATATAAAATGCGCAGTGGACGCGATGGGTTCACATGAATTGCAGCCTTTGTGTCGTCGCCCTGATCCTTCAAATGTTCACCCATCAGCTCATTTGGCTGCCGACCAGTGTGGCCCTGTCGGATATCCCTCGAGTCCAGTTCTTCAGCGATTACTGTCACCTCGGATCTGTTCGCCCGTACCATGCCGTCTCCATCGTTTCTTCCCCTCACGGACGTAGCATTCAACCCCGAGATGGTAGCTTCAGCATGATCTTCATGGCCTGCAAGATCTTTCTTCCATGCAGCCAGCCATTCTTCTTCCTGTTCATGCTCGAACGTACGTCTTGGCGGAGCAGGTGTGAAGTAGGAGGTATCCACTGC
Source organism: Paenibacillus sp. GL_099_B (assembly GCF_057835695.1). Classification (NCBI taxonomy): domain Bacteria; kingdom Bacillati; phylum Bacillota; class Bacilli; order Caryophanales; family Paenibacillaceae; genus Paenibacillus; species Paenibacillus sp. GL_099_B. The sequence continues at coordinate 6,739,273 of NZ_CM174430.1, read as the reverse complement.
ATTGGGAATGAGCACGACCTGACTGGCATCCGCAAACGTACAAGCAGCACGGCAAAAGGTCTGAAAATGGGAATCGACCGACACGATGCGTACAAGTCCATCCAGTGCCAGTTGAATATGCTCCGATACTTGCTGCTTGGTTTCCAGCGGCAGCGCGGGACGATCCCAGTTAATACCATGGCTGATGCCGAGACTGCCCGGCTTGTAGGCAATGGGCTGCCACAGGCAGCTTGCATAGATCACAGGTCCTCGTGCTGCGGCAGCCATTCGGGCAAAAGCTTCGGGCACATCATTCATATCGTAGGCATATCCGTATACATCAATCTGTTCCGTACGGGTCTGAAAAGCTTCAAAATAGGACAACTGATGAACCTCGGGGATGTGTCCCAATCCGCGGATTACACTGCATAAATCCAGGACGTAACGCTCCAGACCGCCCCCGAACACCCGGCTGAATTCCCGGTTATATCCATCGGTGAAGCTGTGTGTCAATATGCTGACCACGCCCATCTCACTGCTCCTCCTTCCACGGAATCAGTCGGGGCTCCGGATCAAGAATCGATTCATAGTGTTCCAGGCTACCCCACTCGCCGTGTGGATCAATTCGTTTATAACGCAAATATTTCCGAACGCGATCCTCCAGACTTCCTGCCCAGCCAAGATGCTGAACTTTCAATTCCGTGCTGATTCCGGGCAATACAGTGCAGGGCAAGGGAAGGCGAGGTACATGATGATTTTGCTGTGGATAAAAGTAAGGATAACCCGGCATATAACGGACCAGGGAAGCGGTATGACGTCGGTGAAGCCCCCAAAGCTCATCCTCCCGATAGTGAGTTCGTCCGCCCCACATATCGTAGAAGCGGAAAGCGATCCAGTCCGCATGGTCCTGGTTAATCAGAGCGCGTATCGCTTTCTTCGCTTCCGTGCTGTATAGCTCATCGGCATCTACCGAGAGCAGCCAATCCGGCGAGGTACCTGCCGCTGCTTGCCATAGAGCATTGCGTAATCGCCATTCCTCCGCAAATAATGGCTTTTCCAGCACTTCCAGACGAACGACCTTTGGATAGGCACTGCATATATCCGGTGTTCCATCTGTGCTGGCATCGTCCACAATGACGATTTCATCTACGAATTCACTCAGATCGTCCAGCACTTCCTCCAGATATCGCCCGCGCTCGTTACGTACCTGAAGCATGGCGGTCAGTTTATTGCCCTGACTTTTACGAACCCGACGAACGGAAAACGGCTCTCTGAATAGGTCTGTATCCTGGTGTTTTGCAGCATGCTGCTGATCGCCTTGCCCCTCTGGGTCAGCATGCAGCGATTCCAGCGTTTCCGTTGGAGTATGAGTTGTTTCGGATCGTATATCCTTATGCACCATCGGTCCATTCACATGTTGTCTGCGCTTCTTCGGGTCCAGCATCATGGCACCTCCCCCAGCAATTGCTGGACGGCTTGATCCAACAGCTCCATCTCGACGATTCGCGCAAGAGAATCTTCATCCTCCAGTGCCGTCTCCAGAAATTGTCTCACCGCCCCGTGACGTTCTCCCCGCAGAGCCAGAGCTAGACCTGATAATTGCCGATAATCCTGTCGGCTAGGGCTATCTTGGATATCCACTGCGTGCACCAAATTTAATGCATCTTCCACACGTCCAGTCTCCTGATAGATACGAAATTTCCAATGCCGTGCCGTTTCGCCTCCGAGTTCATCCAAAATGTGCAATGCGTGTCTATAATCATCATTCAGACGCAGCAGTTCTGCCCGGACAAGCTGTTCCTCGCCGGCCTCCAGCCAGCGACAGAGTTGTTCATAATGGTGGCGTTCCTGCTCGTTACCTGCGCTGATTCCATAAACCTGCAACGCGTTCTCGATTTCCCCGGTCCTCGCATGAATCGCAGAGAGGAATCGATAGTGGGAGCTCACACAATCATTGCGCCCGTTTAATACCGCGTGGGAGAAGGCTTCCTTGAGTGAAGCGGCCGCTCTGGAATCCTCTAGCACATATTCATAGGCTGCCAGCAAAAATGAAATCGTCTCATGCGCTCCTGCTTTGGACCGAAGCTGACGATAGAAGTCGGCCCGCACACTGCATTGCAGCTGGGTGACCGTATCCTGAACACCCGAGAGGGTCTGTCGCAGCGCATGCAGGAATAGCAGTTCATAGTCCCGGAGAGGGACCTCGAGGTCATCCTTTTGCATGACACCAGCAGGGGAGGTATCCTCTCCATTCAGCCAGATGGCGCGTACACCCTGGAATACCAGCTTCATATAGCGTGTTTCTGAAGTGGTGCCCACCAGATCGGCGATACCGACCAGTCTTGAAATACAGCTCTCCCATAAGGGGGACTCGGCTTCTTCACCAACCGGCTCAGGAAGAAGTACAATACAGAGCTCCGGATCGAGCGAGGCTGTGGCGGTCAGCCAGTAGGGATGAGCAACCACTGCAACCGTACGTGGCTCCTGTAATAGTTGTTCAGCTTCGGGAAGCGTGATGACGGTGATATTCGCAGGTATTTCCTCGGAGCGCTCCAGGCTGCTGACATAATAGACAGGCCCTTCTGCGACCATCAGAGCAGCGATGTCTGGATAGGGAAAAGCAGACCATCCTCCCTTCCGGGGGAAAAGAATATAACGAAAGGCAGGCAGGGTCGTACTTGACTCTTCTGCATCTACCCCTTGATGAGGCTCCGGGTCCGGGATCGGAGACAGCTCTTCCATCGATGAATCACCTCACTTGATTTTCATTTTTGTCCGTTCATGGATTGAAGCAGCACCATCTGATGAATATCGGATTGGCGCTGCTTTGAATGATATCAATGAATCCAATGATTCAATATGTAATGCCTTTTTTGCCCAGCGTATTTTATGCCTGACACTAACATATGGGCGTTCCGTCCCAAACATGAGCATCTTCCGTGAATAGACGAAGCTGGCAAGCCCAAAGATTAGGTTTAATTTTTTCTATTATGTGACCATCGTCACTTTTTTTTGATGTCATGGCAGGGTTTGTGATAATTGTCACATGTATAAAATAGTCTATCTGGCACAATACGTTCATCAATACGTGTTTGGCTGACAGAAACTGAAGAAGGGGCTTCAATGCCAAATACGAAAACTGCGATGTGAACAGAAAGAAGGGGTAACGGTATGGATCCGATCATGTTATCGCGTATCCAATATGCGCTCACAACGATTTTCCATTTCTTTTTTGTGCCGCTGTCCATCGGTCTTGTGCTGCTGGTAGCCATTATGGAGACGTTGTACGTAGTGAAGGGTAAGGAAGTTTACAAAACGATGGCCAAATTTTGGGGCAAACTGTTCCTGATTAACTTCGCCGTCGGTGTAGTCACAGGCATTCTGCAAGAATTCCAGTTCGGCATGAACTGGTCGGAGTACTCCCGTTTTGTCGGGGATGTATTTGGTGCGCCACTGGCTGTGGAAGCCTTATTGGCGTTTTTTATGGAGTCTACCTTTATTGGACTCTGGATTTTCGGATGGGATCGTTTGTCTAAAAAGGTGCACCTAGCTTGTATTTGGCTGGTGTTTGTCGGCACATTCCTGTCTGCGCTCTGGATTCTGGCAGCCAATTCATTCATGCAGCATCCGGTTGGCTTCGAGATTAATAATGGCCGCGCAGAGATGAATGATTTCTTTGCACTGATTACGAATGGTCAACTGCTGGTAGAGTTCCCGCACACGATCTTTGGTGCCTTGATGACAGGCGCATTTGTGGTAACCGGGATTAGTGCTTACAAGTTGATGAAGAAGCAGGATGTGGAGATTTTCCGCAAATCGTTCAACATCGCGATCATTATTGGCCTGGTTTCCTCGTTGGGTGTTGCCTTCTCGGGTCACTTCCAGGCGCAATATCTGGTGGAGACGCAGCCAATGAAAATGGCGGCCAGTGAAGGAACATGGACGACGACGGAAGACCCTGCCCCATGGACGGTGGTGGCCTTTATCGATCCGGACAAACAGGAGAATTCCGGCGAGATCAAAATCCCTGGATTGCTCAGTTATCTGTCCTATAGCAAGTTCTCTGGCAGTGTCAAAGGCATGAAGGAACTGCAAGCAGAGTATGAGCAAACGTATGGACCAGGGGACTATATTCCACCGGTACGGACGACGTTCTGGAGCTTCCGCATCATGATTGCTGCGGGAGGATTGATGATTTTGCTAGCGATATACGGTACATTCCTGACGATGCGTCGCAAGTTGGAGGGTGCAGGCAAGTGGTTTATGCGTCTGATGGTGTTTGCCATTTCCCTTCCGTTTATCGCCAATACGTCTGGCTGGATTATGACTGAGGTGGGAAGGCAGCCGTGGACGGTATTTGGTTATATGACAACTGCAGCCGGGGTATCCCCGAACGTAAGCGCAGGCCAGATTTTGTTCTCCACCATTGCTTTTACAGCAGCTTATACGGTTCTCGGAATTGTGATGGTCTATCTGTTCGTTCGTGAAATTAAGGCAGGGCCATATGCAGTCGAAAAGCCGGAGGAGCATGATGAATCGGCCGATCCGTTCGGCGTGGATGGGGGTTATTCTGTTGTCACTAAGTGAGTTGTGGTTTTTGCTGATTGCCGTCTTGTTTGTTGGTTTTTTCTTTCTGGAAGGTTTTGATTTTGGTGTGGGTATGTCCACTGCAATGATTGGCAAAACGGATCGTGAACGTCGTACTCTGATCAACTCGATCGGTCCGTTCTGGGATGGCAATGAAGTCTGGCTGATTACGGCGGGGGGTGCAATGTTTGCAGCCTTCCCGCACTGGTATGCCACGCTGTTTAGCGGTTTTTATCTGCCGCTGGTTGTGGTACTGCTGGCCTTGATCGGCCGCGGAGTTGCCTTTGAATTCCGTAGTAAGATGAGACATGAACGCTGGCGCAAAACATGGGACATCATCATTGTAGTCTCCAGTGCGTTACTGCCATTCCTGTTCGGGGTTGTTTTCGCTACCTTGATGAAAGGTCTGCCTATTGATGCGCAGATGCAGCTTCGTCCCGGTTTCCTGGACATCGTCAATCCATATACGGTGGTAGGTGGGTTGAGCGTGACGTTGTTGTGTCTGGTGCATGGTTTGCTGTTTGCTTCATTGCGGACCGTCGGAGATCTTAGAGAACGTGCCCTGAATATGGCCAAAAAACTGATGCTGCCGCTGGCCGCGATCCTCGCGATCTACGCTGTGATGACATACTTCATGACCGATGTGTTCGCCGTACGCGGCTGGGCTCTCTGGATTATGGTTGTCCTTGGCGCTGCTTCATTGGGTTTGGCCGCTTACTTCGTGCGTCAAAAACGTGAAGCCTGGGCCTTCGGCATGACGGGAGCCGTGATTGCAATCGCGTTTGCCTCCGTATTTATCGGTCTGTTCCCAAGGGTCATGGTGAGTTCAATGGGTTCCGCGTTTGACCTGACAGTCTACAATGCTTCGTCTGGTGCATATTCGCTGAAAGTGATGACGATGGTGGCGTGTACGCTGCTTCCGTTTGTACTCGGCTATCAGATCTGGAGTTATTATATTTTCCGCAAACGTCTGAACGATCAGCATCACCTGGAGTACTGACATGGGACGGGGGCTGCTGAAGCTGCCGGGCGTCCGGCCAGTACTTGCGCTGACCTCAGCGCTGGTACTGTTGCAGGCGATGACAATTATCATGCAGGCGAAATGGCTGGCACAGGCGATTACGGCATTGTTTCAAGGTTCATCCGTAACGGAGCAGTACCCGGTACTGCTGTTGTTCCTGGCCGCTTTTGCCGCCCGCTATGCCCTATCTTTCTGGTTGCAGCTCATCGCTTCGCGGTACGCGGAGAAGACAGGGAACGATCTGCGTAGACAGATGGTGGAGCAGTGGTTCCGGCTGGGGCCGCGTTTTGCCAAAACGGAAGGAACAGGGCACCTGGTAACCTTGGCACGCGAAGGAACAGCCAAGTATAAGACGTATCTTGAACTGTTTATTCCCCGAATGCTGGGGATGGGATTCACGCCAATCGTTATTCTGTTCTATGTCTTCAAGCTGGATATGATGTCCGGGGTTATTTTGACGCTGACGCTGCCGATCCTGATTGTGTTTATGATTTTGGTGGGGTGGGCTGCACAGCGCAAGATCGATGGACAGTTCAAGTCGTACAAAGCGCTGGCGAACCATTTCGTAGATACGCTCCGTGGACTGGAAACACTCAAAACACTGGGACAGAGCGGCAGGCACGGGGAAACGATCATTCGGGTCAGTCAGCGTTATCGCAAGGCTACGATGTCTACCCTGCGCATGGCTTTTCTGTCCTCCTTCGCACTCGATTTCTTCACCATGCTATCGGTGGCTTCGGTGGCGGTTGGCTTGGGGCTGCGCCTGACGGAAGGGCATATGCTGCTTGGACCAGCGCTGACCGTACTCATTCTCGCGCCGGAATACTTCTTGCCTGTACGAATGGTAGGCGCAGATTACCACGCCACACTGGACGGCAAAGAGGCGGGGGAAGCGATCAACCAGATGATTGAACGAGGGAAATTGGCCGATCGTAAGCAAAAGGAAGCGTACACGAGTGCTGTCCTACATGGTGTGTCAGAAAAGAACGGAGAATCCTCTTCGCCTGAGTCTTCTTCTGGCCAAAGCGGTGTGGATCCATCCACCATACGGGTGGTCTTACATGAGGGAAATGCCCGAAGTGGCGTGGCTGCTTTCTCATTGAAACCCTCTTGGGAGGCGACGAGCAGACTGGCGCTCACTAATGTACAGGTACGGCATCAGGAAGACGGGCCATGCTCGCTGAATGATGTGACGTTTCAGGTTTCTGGTCTTGGCAAAGTAGGGATTATCGGAGCGAGCGGAGCAGGGAAATCAACCCTGATTGACGTACTGGCAGGTTTCCAACAGCCCAATTCAGGCCAGATTTTATATAACGGTCAGCCCATATCTCCAGAGATGATGGGAGATTGGAGAAAACAAACGGCGGCCATCCCGCAGCATCCAACTATTTTCAGTGGAAGTCTGGCGGATAATGTTCGGTTCTATATGCCTGAAGCTTCGGATGTGGAGGTGGCTGACGCCATTCACGCAGCTGGTCTGCATAAGCTTGCCTCCTCCTTGCCGAATGGGTTGCAGGAGCCGATTGGGGCTGGGGGAAGGCAGCTCAGTGGAGGACAGGAGCAGCGGGTGGCTTTGGCGAGGGCCTTGCTTAGTGCGCGCCCGATCCTGCTGCTGGATGAGCCAACTGCGCATCTGGATGTGGAGACCGAGTATGAACTGAAACAGACGATGCTGCCACTGTTTGAGGGCAAGCTGGTGTTTCTGGCAACACATCGACTGCATTGGATGCCGCATATGGACCGCATTATCGTGATGGATGGCGGCACGGTTACAGAGACAGGAACACATGAGGAATTGTTGGCCCGACAAGGCGTATATTACCAGATGATTCAGGCCCAGATGGAGGCGGTGTAAGATGAAAGCCGGATATGAGCAGACAGAAACAGCCCGGAGCGGGGGCAAAAAGAATAGCTGGATCACTCCGTACGTGGCACAGTACCGCTGGAGACTCGTGGCAGTCATTGCGCTGGGGATATGCGCTACGCTATGTGCTGTATTGCTGCTCTTCACCTCCGGATTTCTGATCTCCAAGTCGGCGCTCCGTCCTGAAAATATTTTGATGGTATATGTACCTATCGTGGGCGTTCGTGCATTTGGGATTTTCCGTGCTGTATTCCGGTATGTCGAACGTCTGGCCGGACATGATGCGGTTTTGCGTATACTCGCGGATCAGCGCGTGAAGCTGTATCGGATTTTGGAGCCGCAGGCACTGTTCCTGCGCTCTCGTATGCAGACGGGAGACGTACTTGTTGCTCTCGCGGAGGATGTAGAACGACTGCAGGATATTTACCTGCGTACAGTATTTCCGGCGGTTACGGCGCTCGTGATGTATGGTGGAGCTGTTGTGGCTTTTGGCAGCGTTGATCTGGGATTTGCACTGTGGATGGGGTTGTATATGCTGTTTCTGGTTGCCGTGCTGCCTGCCATTTCGCTCCGAGTGACGTGGAAGTTGCGGGTGCGGCTGAAGCGGGAGAATGCTGAGTTGTACACTCGTCTGACAGATGGTGTGCTTGGCCTCGGGGATTGGATAGCAAGTGGACGAGCTGAAGAATTTGTGCGTCGGCAGGAAGAGACTGAAGGCCAGGCAGATATGATTCGCCTCCGCTTGCGACAATGGACGCGCTTGCGTGATCTGGTTGCCCAATGTGTGATCGGACTAATGGTGGTATCCGTGACCTTATGGGCGGGAAATGCAGCTTCTGCGGGACAGCTGCCTGCGGTTATGATTGCAGCGTTTGTGCTGGTACTGTTTCCACTCACGGAAGCACTGCTGCCCGTAGGAGATGCGGTGGAGCATATCCCGCAGTATCGTGAATCGCTGGAACGATTGCAGCACTTGGAAGGTGAAGAGCATAAGCCAGAACAGTCTGGAACCGAAGAAACGAAAGCAGCAGGAGCCAAAGAGGATATGACCACAGGTGTATTAGGCAGCAATCTGGTAGCTGGAGAGCAGCTGGGTTCCCTGAATCGCATGGAAAGAGCTTCGGATCGACGTATCCGCTTGCGCATTCCGCCCAGGCTGCGAGCCGATATTCAGATCGATCAGGTGAGTTATCGTTATACGTCAGGTGCTCCATTGGCTGTGCAGGAGGTGTCTCTTCATCTTCCTCAGGGCAAACGCTTGGCTATACTCGGTCGCAGTGGCGGCGGTAAATCAACCCTTCTGAAGCTCATTCAGGGAGCGTTACTCCCTTCCGCCGGAAACATATTCATCAATGATCTTCCGGTACAAACGATGGGCGAAAATATAACGGATGTCATTGCAGTGCTGAACCAAAGTCCACATCTATTCGATACAACAGTAGCTAACAATCTGCGGATCGGCCGTCCGCATGCAACAGACGAAGAAATCCAGCGAGTGGCTGCGCAAGTAGGTTTATCCGATCTCATTGAATCTTTGCCGCAGGGTTATCATACCCCGATGCTGGAGACAGGACTTCGTTTCTCTGGTGGAGAAAGACAGCGGATTGCACTGGCTCGGGTACTTCTTCGCGAAACACCTGTCGTTATTTTCGATGAACCGACTGTAGGACTTGATCCTGTGACGGAGCGAGCGCTTATGCGGACGATTCTGGACAGCATGCAAGGCAAAACAATGATCTGGGTCACCCATCACCTGATGGGAGCGGAACGGATGGATGAACTTATTTTTATGGAAAATGGACAGATCACCATGCAGGGTTCTCACGAACAATTGCTAGCCCGGGAAGAGCGTTATTGCCGTCTCGTTGAACTTGATCGACCGGGTTGAGTAGATGGGCAGCAACCTGCGGTTTCGCTGCCACCTGCAGCTTCCAGATAAGAGGGAATATAAGGTGCAGGTGCAGGGCGTGTAATGAAAAGGCTAGAGGGCGAAGCCAGAGGTTTGTGCACGACACGGTAGCTGCTACCCTATTAAAAGGTTAGTTTAATTCATCAGCGACATAGCAAAGAGACGAGCCACAGGATTAGTGGGCTCGTCTCTTTTTTACACCTTATGTTGTAACGTTTGTTACATCTCCACCAGCATCAAAATAATGGATGAGAGGCAAAGGCAGGTACTGATGAGATACAGGACGCCAACCACCTGTTTATGATTCAGGCCAGCACGCAGCAAGCGATAATGGGCTTGACTTGCATCTGCCTGATAGATGGCTTTGCCTTGGATGAAACGTTTGATGACCACAAAAATGTTGTCAAATATTGGCACACCAAGCGCCAAAATCGGGATGAAGATAGACAGCATGGTCGCTTGTTTGAAAGCACCATCCAGGGCGATTACCGCCAGGATGAAGCCGAGAAACGTAGCCCCTGCATCGCCCATGAACACTTTGGCGGGGGCTTTGTTATATTTTAGATAACCAAGGGTTACACCGACCAGCGTAATGGCCATAAGGGCAGAATCGGTTTGGCCTTTGGTCATTGCCACGATAAACAGTGTAATGGCTGAGATGGCGGACAAACCGCCTGCCAGTCCGTCCATGCCGTCCGTGAAGTTAATGACTGTTGTTACACCGAAGATCCAAAGGATCGTCAGAATGAATTGCAGCCAGATCGGAAGCATAATGTATTCGGAATTCAAGGGATTCACGAACCCGGTGAACGCAATGCCGGAAGCAAATACGAGTACTGCCGCTGAGACCTGAATGATCATTTTAGGCAGAGCAGGGAAATCTTTGCCTTTGGTTTTGTACCAGTCATCGACCGTACCAATCGTTAACAGAAGCATTCCACCAGCGACCAAAGCCGCCGTTTCCCATGAAATTTCTTTCGTAAGAGCAATGTATGTCAGGAAGAATCCAGTAAATATCGCGTAACTTGCCGTCAGTGGAATGGGCTGCCTGTGCAGCTTGCGCTCCACATCTTCTCGGGGCTTGTCCACAAAATCGAGCCGATGTGCCAGTCGACCAAGCGGCGGAATAAGCAGAACCACGACAGCAAAAGACAGCATAAAAGCCAGTATGTATACCATAAATTCGCTTGATTCACTCCTATCTACCAATTTCCCCTTATTATACGAGCTAAACAGGAAATCTGTCGATGTCATTATTGTAACCTAAGCTTCCACCCAGATAGTCAGTGTGTTCTTCCCTTGGTGAAAAACCAACCACCGGCCACGAAAACGAAGAAAAGCACAAGATTAAATCCGACACCCTTGAGTAGTGAGTCGTTGAATAACAATGCTTCAAAAAAAGAAATAACATGAGCGCGTAGCGCAGGAATCGCTGTTCCGGTTGGAATCGCCACAATGAATAGCACCCACAGCAGCCAACCGACAAGGTGGTGGTAGCCGGAGATCAGCATGCTTAGGAGCGCCATCGTCATCAAATAAAAAACGGTTTGATAGAGAAAAGAACCTGCCACGCCAAATTCATTCCAATGAAACGCATCAATAAGATTTACGGTATTTTTGTGGAGTACATTCACTTCAAGCATAGGCCACAAAGAATTGAATAAAGCGATGACCATTGCCCACACGGCATAAACGAATTGAAGCCCGAAAAAATATTGCTTTCGGCTTGCGCCTAAATGTACGATGCGGTTGTAATAGCTAAGCGGAAGTGCGATTGCGATAATGAGCAAAATAAGCAGCAGCAGGTTGCCATCCGCGAGTCCTGTATTTTGACTGCTGTCTATAAAGAGGCCAACAATGAATTCCGCCAACTTGCCAAGGAGGATTAAAATAATGACCATCCATATATAAATCCTCAATTGCAGATAGGTCGCCTTTAAATGAACGGTCAATGAACCCAATTCAACGACCTCCTTCGATCAAATACGAAAAAAACTTCTGAAGCGTCAAATTTTCGATAGTTATGTCTAGTTTGCGGGCCTGCAGCCTGTCCTCATCGTTAAATTTTTCGTAAATGGCGGCAAGCTTCCCGTGGCCATAGGATTCTGTATGTAATACTCGCTTTCCTTTTGTAAATGAAGCTACAGCATCTGAATTTCCACGAATCAAATAAGCTGCCATCCGTATCCGATTCATCTCGTCATGAAGCAGGAGGGAGCCCTCATCAATGATATAAATTCTCTCTGCGATTGGGGCGATTTCATCAATCAAATGCGTAGAAAGTAAAATCGTACGGGGATGATTGGCGTAATCCTCCAAAAGCTCCTTGTAAAACCTTTCCCGCATCAATACATCAAGTCCAAGCACTGGTTCGTCGAATAATGTCAACGACGATCGGCTAGACAGACCGATGATGTTTCCTACGAGTGATTCTGTGCCTCTTGAGAGCTGTTTGATTTTTTTGTTGGGATCAAGCTCAAACGTTTGAAGAAGTTTATGAGCAAACGTCCAGTCCCAATTGGGATGGAAATTTGCAGCGAACTGCAAAATCTCAATCAATCGAGCTCCTCCAAATAGCTTGTTATTCTCCCGTACGAAACAGCAATCTTCTGGAAGTACTCCTTTACCCAGCTTTTTACCTCTTACCTCAATGGTGCCGTCGTTCGCGAAGAGTCCACCTGCTATGATGTTTAGCAAGGTTGTTTTGCCTGCGCCGTTTCGTCCGAGCAAGCCATAAATAACGTTTTCCTCGAGCTGTATATCCAGATCCCGTAATGCATAGGTTCGACCATATTTCTTATTCAATTTGTCGCAACTCACCAAGATGCTCACAATGAATTCATTCCTTCCTTAATTGTTTAATCATCTCAATGATATCCTCGGTTGCCAGTTCAAGTTTGTCAGCTTCACAAATGAGATTGGACAACAATTCCTTATAAAAACGATTTCTTCGCTTATTCTTAATCTTTTGTTTGGCATCAGACGAGACATACATGCCAAGCCCTCTTTTTTTATACAATATTTCTTCATTTACGAGCAGGCCAATTCCCTTCACAACAGTCGCTGGATTGATTTGAAAGAGCTGAGAAAACTGAGCAACGGAAAGAATTTGCTCGTCCTCTCGGTAAGTTCCGTTGAGAATATCGTCCTCAATGATATCTGCAACTTGTTGAAAAATTGGCTGCTTTTCGTCGAAAGTGACGTTCATTACCTCACCACTCAGCATTGTAGTTTGTTACACATCTAGCAGGAAAACATAACTTATATGCGAAAATTTGTCAATAAACAATCATTCTGAAGGGTAAGTGATGATTTTTTTTACACAGAGTCCAGTTATTGACAATTGATTACGATGGAATTATAGTATGCTACATGAGTGACATACTCATACACTAACATACCTACATAAATAAAAATATACTTGCCAAAGGGAGCTTCAAAAGTATGACAAATAGATAACGGGGAGAGAGAATTTATGAAAACATTAATCGAATTTAAAAACGTAACGAAAGAATACAAAATTGGCGAAGTGCCGATCAAGGCGCTGAACGGCGTTGACTTTTCCATCAACGAGGGCGAATTCGTCGTTGTTCTAGGTGCAAGCGGAGCAGGCAAGAGCACGATTCTGAATATACTTGGTGGCATGGATACGGCTACCTCGGGTAAAGTGACTGTTGGCGATAAGGATATTACTAACTTCAACGAGAAGAAGCTTACGGAATATCGCGCCGAGAAGGTAGGATTTGTCTTTCAATTCTATAACTTAATCCCCAATTTGAATGCTTTAGAAAATGTTGAATTTGCGACTGAAGTATGTAAAAACCATTTGGATGCCAAAGAGATATTAAATCAAGTCGGCTTAAAGAATCGGATAAAAAACTTCCCGTCCCAGCTCTCCGGAGGAGAACAGCAGCGAGTTGCTATAGCACGAGCCGTTGCAAAGAACCCTTTGCTATTGCTATGCGATGAGCCGACTGGTGCGTTGGATTATGTCACTGGCAAGTCCGTTTTGAAGCTGCTTCAGGATTTGAATACGGAAACGAAAAAATGTGTTGTGCTGGTCACGCATAACTCCGCGATTGTGCCGATGGCGGATAAAATCATTCGGGTGAAAAGCGGGAAAATCGAAAGCGTAACAGTTAATGAGCATAAACAAAGCGTTGAAGGGATTGAGTGGTGATGAAATTACTAAAAAAATTGTTAAGGGATATCAAGCAATCAATCGGTCAATTTCTGGCCTTTGTATTGGTTATCACCATAGGGGCTTTTTTCTACACCGGGTTGGTTACGTTAAGTGATAACCTTAGCTCTTATTCGAAGGATTACTTTCAAACACATAATTTAAGTGACTTAAACGTTTACTATGACCAAGTATCCAAGCAGGATATGTCGAAGTTGAGTGGAATCGAAGGGATAAAGAAGGTTGAGGGACGGTATACCTTTGATGCGACGCAATCATTTGGTGATACAAAAGCGGCTTTAAAAATCCACTCCATCCCCGCAGTCAATAGCATTAATACGCCTACGATAGTTGAAGGCAAGATTCCATCCAGCATGGATGAAATCTTGCTGGATTCCCATTACGCTAGGGAACATCAGTACAGTGTTGGAGATCAAATGAATTTAATCGTTAATAACGCGAATGTGGCATTTACCATTAGTGGTTTGGGGGAGAATGTGGAGTATGCCAAAAAAAATGAAACCCAAGATCATAGAACTTTTGGATTCGCATATGTGGCTGAAGCGGGAATTCCTCGAATCGCAGGTAGCCTTTATTATAATGAGGTTTTGTTCGATGCGGAAGAAAGGTACAATTTAGACCGATTAGGCCGAAACGTTGAAGCGCAGTCCCAACAACTTTCTTATGTAAGTCAAATAAGTAAAGAGCGAACATTCAATTACTCGCAGCTTCAACAAACAGTCTATAACAATAAATTGATGAGTAAGGTTATTCCTCTAGTTCTCTTTATAATCGAAGCGATCATTCTTTTCCTCACCATGTCTCGAATCATCGATTCGCAAAGGAACCAGGTAGGAATTATGAAGGCTTTAGGAGTGAAGAACAGCAGCATCATGCTCCATTACATGGGGTTTCCGGTGCTTGTGGGGATCATAGGTTCCATTCTTGGTTGCATCGTTTCGGCAGTCATATTTGTTCCGATGATTGAGACGTCGAATGCTAGATCCTATTCGCTGCCGGGCATTACCTTCTCCCTATCGCCATTCTCGGTCATTACGCCTATCCTGTTCTCTAGCGCATTCGGCATGCTGGCTTGTTACTTGAGCGGCATAGGTATTCTGCGAGAAAACGCAGCACAGGCGATGAGGCCTAAACCGCCGAGGAAGATGAAAAAACTGCTTATTGAACGGCTTCCGAAAATGTGGGGACGTATTTCCTATAGCAATAAACTCATTTTGAGAAACATCTTTCTTAATAAGCAAAAGGCGATAGCGAGCTCCGTTGGCGTTGTGGTGAGCACGGTGTTGTTGATAACTGCGTTCGGTACTCAAACGTCCTTACAAAGGGTCGCGGACCAGATCGAAGAGGTGAATACCTATGATCTGAAGGTCGAATACACGAAAGGAGCAGAGCTAGAAAAGGTGGAGTTACCCACCGGGATTAAAAGCAGCTATGTTCAATCGACCTTTCCTGTGGAGTTTACCAAGGGCGATGAACATGAGAATGCCACGTTGACCGTTACCGAGAAGGACAATACTCTTATCCAATTTTTCGACGAGAAAGACAATCCGATGACACTTATGGACAATGGCGTGCTGATACCCAAATCGTATGCAAATCAATATAAAGTTACGATAGGGGACACGATTCAAATTCGATTTACCGATCCGTCGTTTGAAAATAAAACGGTCGATATGAAGGTTGCACAAATATCCAATCAGTATTCCAATCCATCTTTCTTTTGTTCGATAGCGTATCTGAATAGTTTTGACATCGACTATAAGCCAACATCGATTCTAGTAAAAGCCAACAATGCCGCAGAGCTTCCTAACGTTCGACAGTTTTTTGAACAAGATAACCAGGTAGATACAATCGCGGATAAAGATGATTTGAAAAAATCTGCACAATTTATTATGAAGCAGAATAGTTTTATCTTCATCATGTTTATCATTAGTGCCGTCATTCTTTCGTTTGGTGCCATCTACACGATATCCTCCATCAACATTTATGAAAGGAATCGAGAGCTGGCTACTCTTAAGGTATTAGGTTATCAAAAAAATAAAATAAATCGACTTATCTTCTCTGAGAATATGATACTCACCACCTTTGCGGTCATTATAGCTATGCCGATCAGCGTATACATGTATTCGATTATTATTGAGGCATTGTCGAGTACCCATCAACAAATTCCAGATCAAATAAATATTTTTGTTATGCTGGTATCAATCATGATTGCATTTTTACTTACCACGCTCTCTAACTTGATGCTTCAGAGAAAGGTCTCCCGAATTAATATGATTGAATCGTTAAAAAGTCTAGAATAAATCGGGCAAACGGGGTGTGTACTGCGTGAATTGATTCCACACTTAGTATGTCGTCCTTTAAATATGTCTTGATGCCTATCGGAAAATTAACGGTCAATTTTCGGTAAAACACTGCAAGCCTTCGAGCTGTAGTGTTTTTTACTATATCCACCTAAGTATTTGTTTGTCATTCATATAACCAGGTTTAAGCAGACCTAGGGCTGGTTAAGGGCTTGAAGTTTCTGGGGCAGATAGGAGCCAAAGAGGGAAATCGCCGCATCTGCGCTATAACCGTCATCGCCCTGCCAGGTTGCGGTAAAGTGGAAGTCGCTGTACCCGCCTCTGCTTTTCCGTGGCGTATCCTGCGGAACAAGCAGACCGGATGCACCCCAGATTTCGAGGATGGCGTCGCGTTCCTGTTTGCTCGAAGGAAATAAGCCTTTCCAGCGTTTCTCCAACCCGCGTGCGCTGTCATGAGGCTCGCAGGTTTGCGCTGCTTCAAGCATGCTCACAAGTATAGCGATGTCTGCGTCAGTCACTTCATAGATGGCTTCCTTGCTAGCCAGCAGTAGATCCAGATCCATCAGGCAGTATAACAGGTTGTTGTGGCGGACTCCGCCCCATTTCACCCGTTCAAAGTTCAATACATTCAGATCCACGTCCGTGTACGTCTTGTCCGATTGCAGGCGCAGGAAGTTACAATCCCCGCAGGAGCTGGTGTTGGCATGCAGTGCTCGGCGTTCCTCATAGGTATGCAAAGGCAGCTGCGATGTTAAAGCCCAGCTGGAAAGGGCGCTGCGAAGGTACAATTTTTTGGTAGATAAACTGTGTAAAAATGCCGATACTACCCGTCGCTTGATGGAGTCGTCCTGATGAACTTCACGCAAACGTGTGACGATCTCATCATGGCTAATGGTCAGTCGATCGAACATGACCCCTCTGCTTTTGGCATATTCAAAGTCATCCCCCGAGAAGGGAGCAGATATTGTTTTCCAGCCGCCGCTTCCCCAGAAGGTGCCTAGAAGAATTTTTGCCGCTTTTTTATCCAAGAAATCAACCACCTTTATACAATCGATAAGATGATGTATCGCATGATTCAAGCTTAGTTTTCCTTAATGTACATATTCCTCGCCTGTATTCAGAATCAGTTCAACAAGACCGGGAAAGCGGGAGTTCAAGTCTTCCTTTCGCAGAGAATAAAAGTGCTGTTTACCTTCAATGCGAGGCCGGATAAGGCCTGCTTCACGCAAGATTTTGATGTGATGAGACAACGTTGATTTGGAAATATGGTTTACTTCGAAGGCGGAACAGTTTTTCTCGCCAGAGCTGGCCAGACAGTGTGCAATTTTCATCCGTACCGGATCACCGAGTGCGTTGCAGACCTTGGTCAGATTCAATTCCGAAGCCATAGGTATCGTTGGAGTTTTCATATCTATGACGGTAGCATATTCGATAGTCTCTTTCAATGTTTGATTATTTTCGAACTGATGGTTGTTCTAGGGATATAAAGTGTGGTACATTTCATCTCAGTTAGTTTGAAATTTTTCGAACTTAAATTCAAATCGGATTATACATCACAGGAGGAATACTCATGACTACCTTGTTAAACAACTATTTCCGTTTATTTGACGCTTCCCGTACAGACGAACGCGCGATGCAGGATCTCTTGTCCCTGTTTACACCGGATGCAGAAATTGTGCTTAATGGCACCAGAAGAATAGGATTTGATGGTTTTATGAAGGCTTTTTATGAATACAATAGCGATGTGAAACATATGTGGGACCAATGGAAGCTTCAGCCGGACGGCAGCTATCAAACGAACTGGGCGGTATGTGGACAAGCTGCGGACGGAACGGTATATGCCAAGACAGGCATTGATATCGCTCGTGTGAATGAGACGGGACAGATTGTATATTTGGAAAATGTGCAGGCAGATAAAGATGCATTCAGCAAATATAATGGATGATTGCAATAAATAGGATACAGATGAACATCCAGATTTAATCAGAAAAGAGAGCTATCGATCATTTACTATTCGATTAATTGCTCTCTTTTTGCCGTACATCGAATCAGTTAGCGTTGGATGCCTACATGTTCTTGGTGGTTCTTCTTATGAGATACTTCGTTATCTATCTTGCTTATCATGTCACCGTTGCTGATGGTGTGATGGGCAATGCACCTATGGTATTTGGGGTATTTGTGCAAAAAAAGTACATAAAGAGGGGCCATCCCATATGTCATAGACATAGTGGGATGACCCTCTTTAACGTGCAGTGATTCGTTGGCGTAGCTAACTCACTTCTGCATCGGTTTATTCTGAAATGCAGCGATATCGGCATATTCCTCTTCAAATTTGCGGGAGATGCGGATGAAGATCGGCAGCAGTTCGCGATAGACGCGAACGCTATCCGGGTCTGGCTGATGCCGATGGGTCGATCCAATCATGCCGGAGACGGAGCTGAGGGAATCGATGCGGCCAAGAGCATAAAGCCCTAATACAGCTGCCCCAAGGCAGGAGCTCTCGATACTTTCGGGAATGATGACATCCTGGTCGAAAATATCAGCCATCATCTGGCGCCACAGCTCAGAGCGGGCAAAGCCGCCTGTCGCCTGAATCTTTTTGGGACGTCCGATTTTCTCTTCAATCGCCAGCATGACGGTGTACAGGTTAAACAAGACACCTTCGAGAGCAGCGCGAATCATATGCTCCTTCTTATGATGCAGCGTCAGGCCGAAGAATGAACCGCGTGCATTCGGATTCCAGAGTGGGGCCCGCTCACCCGTCATGTACGGATGGAACAGCAGGCCTTCCGAGCCCGGTGGTACATTTTCGGCGACACGGGTCAATACTTCATACGGATCAATTCCGAGTCGTTTCGCTGTCTCTACCTCAGATGCAGCAAACTCATCCCGAATCCAACGGAATATAACCCCGCCATTGTTGACCGGACCGCCAATCACCCACGCATCCTCAGTGAGTGCATAACAGAAGAAGCGCCCTTTCGGATCGGTGACCGGCTTGTCCACGACGGTACGAATCGCTCCGCTGGTCCCGATGGTAACCGCCACGACGCCTGGATCGATTGCGTTTACGCCCAGATTGGAGAGCACGCCGTCACTTGCCCCGATGACAAATGGCGTCGTATCCGTAATTCCCATCTCCTTGGCATACTCAGGATTCAAGCCTTTCTTGAGTACATGAGTCGTCGGCACAAGGCGGGACAGATGATCCGGAGTGATGCCTGCGACATGTAGAGCTTCCTCGTCCCAGTCGAGCTTTTCGAGATTCATCATTCCCGTAGCAGAGGCCATGGAGTGGTCAATTACATACTCGGAGAACAATTTATAAAATACGTATTCTTTCATTGAAATAAATTTGTGCGTCTGTTTGAACAGCTCAGGTTGATCTCTGGTTAGCCACATGATTTTGGTCAGAGGTGACATCGGATGAATCGGCGTACCGGTTCTCAAATAGATTTCGTGACCGTTCATTTCGGTTTTGAGTGCTTCCGTCCACTCGGCACTGCGATTGTCTGCCCAAGTCATCGCCCGCATCAGTGGTTTGCCGTGTTCATCAACAGGTAGAATGCTGTGCATGGCAGAACTGAACGATACAAACAAGATTTCATCCGGTTTGATGCCGGCTTTAGAGGTCGCTTGTTTAACCGATTCTACTACGGCTTTGAAAATATCTTCTGCATCCTGCTCTGCAATCGCAGGAGTAGGAGTATACAGCGGGTAATCGGCACCGCCTTGAGCCACGATGGTTCCGTTCTCTTCAAACAGGACGGCCTTGGTGGAGGTGGTGCCGATATCTACGCCGATCATATAGGGTGAAGAAGCCATTTTGTCATCCCTCTTTCTTGAATATATAAGTTAAATGAATGCTGTCTATTCATCCAACTTATATGGCATCTGGTATTTATCTATAGATAAGAATATCAGACTTGAGGGATGGATCAAAATTCGCTATCCCTAATCCTTTACAGCTCCTGCGGCAATATCGGAGATAAACTGGCGGCTGATGAACAGGAACATCACGATCAGCGGAATAACAGCCAGCAATGTACCCGCTATAACCATCGCATAATCCGTATTGTACAGTCCATTTAATTGAGACAGCGCAATCTGCAGCGTATACTTTCGCGCATCCGTCAGGACGATCAGGGGCCAGAGATAATCATTCCATACGCCAATAAACGTGAACGCGCCGAGGAAAGCAAACGCAGGCCGCAGAATGGGCAACGCTACGTTCCAATAGAGCCGGAAAAAATTACAGCCATCGATTCGCCCGGCATCCAGCAGGTCATTCGGTATGGACTCCGTGGCATATTGACGAATCCAGAAGATGCCGAAGGCATTCACCATGCCCGGAATAATGAGGGCTTTGAAGGAACCAACCCATCCGAACGTCGCCATTAGCACGAAGGAAGGGACCAGCGACAGCTGGGAAGGCACCATCATGGTGGCGAGCAGCAGGACGAAGAGCCATTTTTTACCCGGAAATTCAAACTTCGCAAACGCAAATCCTGCCAATGAGTCAAAAAACAGCACCAGTACCGTCACCAAGCCCGACACAAACAACGTATTCATGAATGCGCCCCAGAAGTCAATCTGCTGAAGCACCCGACTGATATTGTTCCACAGTTCGCCCCCGAACCAGAGCTGAGGTGGGAACTTATAAATGTCGGACGTCGTCCGGGTAGACATTACAATCAGCCAATAGAATGGGAACATGGAAATGAGCATGCCCCCGATAAGACCGGTATACAACACCAGCGATTTGAGAGATTTGGACGTCATGAGCGCTCCCCCCTTGTCACATCAGGATGACTTGCCTTGAACGAGCTTCCAGTTCACAATCGAGAACAGGGCGATAATGAGGAACATGCCCCAACCAACCGCAGCACCGTAGCCAAAATAGTTGTTAATGAATGACTCGCGGTAAAGGTACAATACAATGGTCATCCCTGCCGCACCTGCGCCGCCATCGTTACCTACGAGAATTTGTGGCTCGGTGAATAGCTGCATGCCGCCGATCGTTGATGTGATCACAGTGAACAGAATGACGGGACGCAGCATCGGAATCGTAATTCGGAAAAAAGACTGTATCCCGGATGCACCGTCAATCTTGGCAGCCTCGTACAATGTCTGCGGGATGCTCTGAAGTCCGGCCAGATAGATGACTGCGTTGTATCCTGTCCAGCGCCAGACCACCATAGAGGAGATCGCCACTTTGATGCCCCATGGTGCGTTCAGCCATTCCACAACTGGAAGTCCGACGGACTGTAGCAGATAGTTGAGAAACCCGTAGTTGTTGGCAAATAGGGCACCGAAGATAATGGCGACGGCCACGATGGACGTCACGTTCGGCAGGAAATATCCCACGCGAAACAGCGTACGGAACTTCACAAACGGTGCATGTAGCAGAAACGCAATGATCAGGGCAAAGAACAACATCGGGATGGTCGCGTATATCCAGATCATGAACGTATTGCCCACCGCTTGCCAGAATTCTGCATCGGTCAGCATATATTTAAAGTTGTTTAGTCCGTTATAGGTCATCACACCAATGCCATCCCATTTGTGGAAGGCCAGATATAAGGAAAAACCGATCGGAAACAGTCCAAACACGGCAAACAGAATGTAAAACGGGGAGATCGCCACATAGAGTGCACGATGTTCCCACATCCGGGACAAGAGTGATTTCTGCCGATCCAAATCCGGACTTACCTTTCCGGGATCCGGAGTGAGGCGAGGTTCGGTTACAGCCATATGAATTCCTCCTTTGCGGATTGCCATCTCATAAGAGTGTTTGAATTAACGCTGTAACTCCCGCTCAACACGGTGAACCGTATCAGGCCAGACCTGCTCCGGGTTGGCATTTTGCTTCGCAATATCATTCAGCCGCCGAGTAATGATGTTGTGCACCGGAGGGTATCGTTCGCCAAAGAAAGCCTCTGGCACATGCTGTGCCGATTCGGCAAATACAGGCCCTGTTGCCTGTCCGCCGAAGAAGGGCTCTTCTTCTTTCATCGCGGGTGTATCAAACACACTAGGTGCCGAAGGAAACAGGTTCAACGTTTTATATTGTTCAAGTTGGTTTTCCGGGCTTTGCAACCACTGGATGACTTCGAACGCTTCTTTTGGGTGTTTGCTCGACTTCAAAATGGACAGGAATGATCCACCGTTATTGCCATCTCCACCAGGAGCGCGAGTGACTCGCCACTTGCCAGAGGTATCCGGCGCGGCTTCCTGCAGTACCTGCTTCATCCAGACGGCTCCCACAAAGGAAGCAATCTCACCATTATTCATCGCTGCGTTCCAGCCCGGGGTCCAGCCGTCGGCATTAGCGAGCAGCCCTTTTTGCTTGAAGGATACGGCGGTATCCCAGCTCTGCTTGACGAGTGGAGAATCCATGCCGATAAACGAGCCGTCAGGACGGAAATACCGTTCGGTTCCTTGCGATAACACTTGATTGTAAACGGTTCCAATATTGTCGGTTAGAAATACCTTGCCTCCGAACTTTTCCTTGATCTTTTCTCCTGCAGCAGAATAGGCATCCCAGTTGTTGATCTGACGAGCCACTTCTTCAGGCTCGGAAGGCAATCCGGCCTCTTTAAATAGATCTGCACGGTAGAAGAGGGCTGTCGGTCCCGTATCCATAGGAAAACCGATCATTTGTCCATCCGGCGTAACGCCTTGCTTCCATTTCCAATCCAGATATTGGTCTTCAACGTCACCTGCGCCAAGATCATACAGATTATAGAAACGGTCCTCGCTGGGAAAGAGCTCCATGATCCAATCGTTCAATGCGACAATGTCGGGCTCACCTGAGCGCGCAGCGAGTGTCGTTTTGAGTTTTGCTTTGAAATCACCACCGATTTTCTGGGCGGTCAGTTCAATATTGGGGAACTTTTCCTTGGCCTTGGCAATCAGCTTATCATCGATGGAACGGTTCCAGTACCACAATGTAAGCGCTACCTTTTTGTTGCTCGATGAATCGTTCTGTCCCGGCCATATGGAGCATCCGCTCACCAGCATGACACAGACTAGCAGAATGGCTGTCCAGCATGTTCTTTTCCGGCGGATCATGTGATAACCCCCTCATCGTTAAGTTCGAGGCATGAAGTGCGATGGACTACAACATAAGTGTATGAGCAGTTTATAAACTCATACCCAATATTCCTGAAATGAAACACAAATTTGTGTCGGTTGCGTATCATAAATTTATTAGTTACTTTAAAAACAAAAGTTACTTGACACAACATAATTTTTATTTTAAACTTGCTTACATAAAGTAACTAATGATGATGACAATAATATAGATACGTATGATATGCAATCCAGTGATCCATTTTCCGTCTGGATGCGAATCAATTCATAACCAAGATGGCTTAACAGGAGGAACTTACTAATGATTAATTCACATATTATTCAACTGCTTGCCCCCAAAATCCAGACTTTTCCGAGTGGAAAAGAATTCATTTACCTCGTTGGGCCAATTAAACTTCCGGTGAACCTTGATGGAGAGACACATACCTTCCAGTGGTACAGCTGGATGAAATCGGAGAAAGCTATGGAAAGCGGCGAGCTGATTGAATCTCTCGCTACTGCCGAACTGGCTGAACGTCAGCAATCCAGCGTATTGGTGTACGGTGACTTTGCCGAAGCCCAGGAAGCACTGATTCGGATGCACAGCATCTGTCATACGGGCGACATCTTTGGAAGCAAACGTTGTGACTGTGGCTTCCAACTGGAGCAATCGATGAAGATGATTGCTGCCCATGGAGCAGGCGCACTCTTCTATCTGGCGAACCATGAGGGGCGTGGCATCGGTCTGTTCAGCAAAGCGATGGCATACCTGTTGCAAGAGGAAGGTCTGGATACCGTTGACGCAAATCTGCAACTTGGGTTTACAGACGATGCTCGTAATTATGATGATGCCATCGCCGTATTGCGGGCACTTCGTACAGCTCCGGTTACATTGATCACCAACAATCCACGCAAGCTCGCTGCTTTGCAGGAAGCGGGACTGAATGTGGGTGGACGTGTGCCACTGTGGGGAGATCGTTCGTCCTTCAACGAAAAATATTTGCAGACCAAAGTGAGCCGTTCCGGTCACTTGGCAGAAAATGATGGATGGGCTGGCGAAGAGACCTTGCTTCCGCATGCCCAGGCCTAAAAGGTTGATCCCGATCGATCGTTCAATATGATTTTGCCATAAAGTCTGTCTGTCAGACTGCTCAATAGACAGGACAGTTTAAGCTGTTTGTGTATGCTCCTTCTGGGGTATACATGAACAGCTTTTTTGAGTTTAGAGAATGGAACGGTCCAGTCTCAAGCCAAGAATTAATCTTACAGTCCTGACTTCGCTTGCCGTTCATACCATACGACTATACAATATAGGCATCTGATTTATGCGGGAGGAACGAAGGTGCCATTTGAGGGACAGTATGTGTTACCGGCTGCCAAGAGCATGAAGCAGTTTGAAGCAATGATTGAAGGCCCTTACACTTATGGGGTTATGCTGGATACGCATATTGCACAGCTTCATAGTCTGCTGGAAGAAGCACGGCGACGTGGCAAGAAAATAGTACTGCATGCCGATCTGGTGCAGGGGCTGAAGAACGATGAATATGCCGCAGAGTATTTATGCCAGCATATTCGTCCGGCAGGACTGATTTCGACGCGAGCCAGTGTAATTCAGAAGGCGAAACAGAAAGGGATTACAGCCATTCAGCGTGTATTTCTGCTGGATACAAATGCGCTGGAGAAAAGTTATCTTTTGCTGTCCAAGACCCAACCGGATTATATTGAAGTACTGCCCGGTGTTATCCCGCATATTATTGCAGAAGTATCCATACGGACAGGTATACCCATTATTGCAGGTGGGTTGATCCGCTCAACGGAAGAGGTTGAACTGGCGCTGGAAGCCGGAGCTACCGCAGTAACAACTTCCAACATGGACCTGATTCGGCATTACAAGAAATCGCATACAGAATATAAGCAGTAATCCCACAACAGGAGGTTGTCTGTATGGAAAAATATATATTGGCTCTAGATCAGGGAACGACGAGTTCCCGGGCTATTCTGTTTAACCGGAGCGGTGAGATTGTGCATATTGCACAGCAGGAATTTCCGCAGTACTTTCCCAAGCCGGGCTGGGTGGAGCAGAACGCCAATGAAATTTGGAGCTCCATTCTGGCAGTGATGGCTTCATGTCTGGCCGAAAGTGGAATCAAGCCGGTCCAGATTGCCGGCATCGGCATTACGAACCAGCGGGAAACGGTTGTGGTATGGGACAAAGAAACGGGCCGGCCCATCTATAATGCAGTAGTCTGGCAGTCCAGACAAACGGCTGATATTTGTGATGAGTTGAAGGCGAAGGGACTGGGTGACCTTTTTCATCGCAAAACAGGCTTACTCATTGACCCTTACTTCTCGGGGACCAAGGTGAAGTGGATTCTGGATCATGTGCCTGGTGCCCGAGAGCGTGCAGAGAAGGGTGAGCTTCTGTTTGGTACAATCGACAGTTGGCTGATCTGGAAGCTGAGCGGTGGTACTCATGTCACTGATGTATCCAATGCTTCCCGCACATTAATGTACAACATCTATGATCTGCAATGGGATGATGAATTGCTGCATATCCTGGACATTCCCAAAGCGATGCTGCCGGAAGTGCGCGGTTCATCCGAGGTGTACGCACATACGGTTGACTACCATTTCTTTGGCCATCGGATTCCGATTGCCGGAGCAGCAGGAGATCAGCAGTCGGCATTATTCGGTCAGGGCTGTTATACAAAGGGAAGCATGAAAAATACGTACGGCACCGGCTGTTTCATGCTTATGAATACCGGTGAACAACCCGTACAATCCAACCATGGCCTGATTACAACTATTGCATGGGGCATTAATGGCAAAATCGAGTATGCGCTGGAAGGCAGTATTTTTGTCGCAGGTTCGGCGGTACAGTGGCTGCGTGACGGCTTACGGATGCTTCGTTCCTCAAAAGACAGTGAGGACTATGCGGCACGTGTACCCTCTACAGACGGCGTTTATATGGTGCCTGCATTTGTAGGTCTGGGAAGCCCTTACTGGGACAGTGAGGTTAAGGGAGCAGTGTTTGGTTTGACGCGAGGAACGACCAAAGAACACTTTATCCGTGCAACCCTGGAAGCACTGGCGTATCAGACCAAGGATGTACTGGAGGCAATGGAATCCGATTCAGGTATTCCAGTGAATGCCTTGCGCGTAGATGGGGGAGCGGCGGCCAATGATTTTCTGATGCAATTCCAGAGTGATATTCTGAATATCCCTGTGGAGCGCCCCAATGTGAACGAAACGACGGCATTAGGTGCGGCTTATCTGGCAGGACTTGCAGTAGGCTATTGGAATAGCGCGGATGAATTGGCGAATCACGAGAATACGGAACGTGTCTTCCAGCCGGTTATGGCTGAAGAAGAGCGTACAGAACTGTATGCAGGGTGGCAACGTGCAGTGAAGGCAGCTATGGTGTTCAAATGAGTGGATTAAATTTCAAATGGGTATTTGTACTTTTTCGATAAAGTTCTACAATAAATGATATTTATTGGTGGGAAATGATGCATAACTTACAGGGTTTATTTTCCTGGAGAAGAGAAAATATATACCCACTATAAGGAAAAATAAATGATTAGTGGATCAGTTTGAAATTCCATCCGCAGGCAGAACAACTTTTTGAAATTTTTTTGAATAATGTGTCATTTCAGGCCTTCACGCCGCCTTAAATGTGTGATAGGATTAAGTCACAAGTTAAAAAAATGATGTCTGGAGATCGGGAGAGACCACGTACCGCTCAGCAATTGCTGAAGCGAATGACGTGGTCTTTTTTTTGTGCTTTTGTGGGTAAAACAGAGGTAATCAATGGGAGGAATCGGGATGACAACATCGTTCTCAGCGGAAAAACGAACCGAATATCTGGATCGGATGGCGAATGCACATTTTGACATATTGATTATTGGTGGGGGAATCACGGGAGCCGGGATTGCGCTGGATGCAGCTTCCCGCGGATTGAAGACAGCACTGGTAGAAATGCAGGATTTTGCGGCAGGCACATCCAGTCGTTCGACCAAACTGGTGCATGGCGGTCTACGGTATCTGAAGCAGTTTGAAGTGAAAATGGTGGCTGAGGTGGGACGGGAGCGGGCGGTGGTGTATGAGAACGGGCCGCATGTAACAACACCCGAACCGATGCTGCTCCCCATCTATACGGCGGGTACCTTTGGACGCTTCAGCACATCCATTGGTCTGATGGTGTACGACCGGCTTGCCGGAGTGAAGCGTAGTGAACGACGCCAAATGTTAAATGCCGGTGCCGTCTCAGACAGTGAGCCTTTGCTGCGCAAGGAAGGACTGCTGGGTGGTGGACGTTATGTGGAATACCGAACGGACGATGCCCGGCTTACCATTGAAGTGATGAAGGAAGCGGTGCGGCGCGGCGCACAGGCAGTGAACTATGTGAAGGCAGCAGCATTCCTGAAGGAGAATGGGGTCATTACCGGAATTCAGGCTGTGGACCAGATCAGCGGTCAATCTTATGATTTGCGGGCAACCAAGGTGATTAATGCTTCCGGTCCATGGGTGGATGAGCTGCGCAAAATCGATGGTTCGCGCCAAGGCAAAACGTTGCAGATGACGAAAGGTATTCATTTGGTATTCGACGGTACACGTTTCCCGTTAAGGCAGGCTGTATATTTTGATACACCGGATGGACGAATGGTCTTTGCTGTCCCGCGGGATGGGAAAACCTATGTGGGAACCACAGATACCGTCTTTGAAGATGATCCCGCACACCCGTTAATCTCTGAGGCAGACCGGGATTATGTCATCGATGCCGTCAACGGCATGTTCCCGGACGTTCGGATTCGAGCTGAGGACGTGGAGTCCGGTTGGGCTGGAGTACGTCCCTTGATCCATGAGGAGGGTAAAGGGCCTTCCGAAATTTCGCGCAAGGATGAAGTGTGGGTAGCCCCTTCGGGGTTGATCACGATTGCCGGGGGAAAATTAACCGGGTACCGCAAGATGGCAGAGATGGTTGTTGATCTGACTGCTCGCCAATTGGAGCAGGAGACGGGGAGATCCGCTGGACCATGTATTACGAAAAAGATGCCGATCTCCGGAGGCGATGTTGGTGGTTCCGCCGGATTTGGTGCGTATGCTGAACGCAAGATTAAGGATGGGGTAGCACTTGGACTCGACAGATCTACTGCGGAACGATTAGCCAGAGTGTATGGTTCCAATGTGGACGCACTGTACGAACGGATGCCTGATCCGCGGACAAAGGCCGACCTGCATGGTATGTCACAGGAGCTGCTGCTAATGCTGCGTTATGCCATTGACGAGGAGATGGCTGTGACACCGGCAGACTTTTTTGTGAGACGCACCGGAGACCTGTTTTTCCGCATTGATGAAGTCCGCCAGTATAAGGCAGTGGTTATTCAGTATATGGCTGAACACCTGGATTGGCGGGAGGAGCAAGCGATTCGGTTTGCGAATGAACTGGATCAGCTGCTCATGGAAGCATCGGGCAAAATGTAATGCAGGATTTCGCATCTGGGGGTCGAATGGAACATGTAAGCGTGTAACAAGGAGAGGGGTTTACATCTATGACTTTACAGATCGGAATCATTGGAACAGGTTGGTTCAGCAAGGTACATGCAGATATTCTGGCACGAATGGAAGGCGTTCGTGTAGCAGCTGTCTGCGGAACAACGCTGGAGAAGGCAGAGGCTATGGCTTCCGTCTATGAGGCTGTTGGCTACGGTGAACTTGAACATATGCTGGA
This sequence comes from Paenibacillus sp. GL_099_B, assembly GCF_057835695.1. Classification (NCBI taxonomy): domain Bacteria; kingdom Bacillati; phylum Bacillota; class Bacilli; order Caryophanales; family Paenibacillaceae; genus Paenibacillus; species Paenibacillus sp. GL_099_B. Next base: position 6,710,604 of record NZ_CM174430.1, on the reverse strand, counting down.
TGGTGAAAAGCTGGATGCAGTCTATATCTGTGTTCCTCCGATGTCTCATGGATTGATTGAAGCTGAATTGATTCGTCGGGGTATCCCGTTCCTGGTGGAAAAACCGCTGAGTACAGGCATGGATATTCCTCGTCAGTTGTTGGATCAGGTACAGAAGTCCGGATTGTTGACATCGGTAGGTTATCATTTCCGTTATCAGGAGGCTGCACAGGTACTGAAAGAAGCGATGAAAGAGCAGACCGTCGGCATGGCGCTTGGACGCTGGATGGGCGGAATGCCGGGAGTCGCTTGGTGGCGTCGCCAGGAAGGCTCCGGGGGACAGTTTGTGGAACAGACGACCCATATCGTGGATTTGCTGCGGTATTGTGCTGGTGAAGTGACAGAGGTATACGCTGTAGCGGCCCAACGCAGTATGCATGAAAAGCATGAGCATGTCACGGTAGCTGATGTGGCGAATGTAACACTTAAGCTGGAGAGTGGAGCGATCGCAAGCATTGCCAACACCTGCCTGCTGCCAGATGGTGAGGGCGGTGCGGGGCTCCAGTTCTACACGGATGCCGGAGTATGGGACTGGACACCTGAACGTCTTCTTCTGCCAAGTGCTGCCCCTCATGCGATGGCAGGTCTGGAGATTCCCGCAGGGCATAACCCGTATGAGCGGGAAAATGAAGCGTTCATTCACGCCCTTCGTACCGGAGATCGTTCACGGCTATTGTCCGATTATGCGGATGCCTGCCGTACACAGGAAATTACAACGGCGGCCTTGGTTTCGGCAGATTCGGGATTGCCGGTGCAGCTTCAGCCATCCAAACACCTCTCGCATTAATCCTTTTATGACGTAAACAGAAATATAAACGCGTGAAAAAGACGCCTGAATCTGGACTGATCCGAAGATCAATTCAATTCAGGCGTCTTTGTGTTGTACATGAATCAGAATCTGGCTACTTAGTAGACTGCTGCTGTTTCAACCAGTCTGAGGACCAGTTGTAAATCTGATTAATGACGGGTTCAATAGCTCTGCCTTTGGGCGTCAATTCATACTCTACGCGAGGCGGAATTTCAGGATACATATGGCGGGTTACGATACCTTCCATTTCCATTTCCTTCAGACGTTCGGATAACAACCGACCGCTAATCGCCATTTCTGCTTCCAGCTCTGTGAATCGTTTGGGTCCGGATAACAGTTGGTACATGATGAGCAGTACCCATTTCTTACCGATGATATCCATGGCTTGCGTAATGAGACAGGGACTTGGTGATTTTACTTTTCTCAGCTTCAACGTGTTCACCTCGATTCAAGTAAGTAGTGATGGATTTCCTCGTATATATAAAAGTGCGTGGCTTTCTGCCGCTCTGACCAAAGTAAGGGACAATGAAGTCAAACATGTTACTACAAAATGTACTGTAACATACCTTTTGTATGTATTATACACTATTCGTCAAAAAATTACTTGAATAAATAATGTTATTATTATATACTCACTTCATAAAAGTAAGTTAATGATTATTAATATGTATAATATCAGCACATACCAATTTTGCAGTGCAAACTGCCATTTTTAAAAATAGAGTTACGTTGTAACTTTTACATAGATTGCTTTTTATAAAACAGATGGATATGGACATTCATTTTCAGGAGGATTATACATATGAACAAAGGCATAAGAATTTTGGGATATATTGCGTTGGTTGTGCTTGCAGGTATGTTTGTAATGGCAGGCTTTAACAAGGTTAGTGGAGCAGAGATGATGGTACAGACTTTCGAAGGTTTCTCCTATCCTACATGGACGATGTATCTCATTGGTGTAGTAGAGCTGCTCAGTGCGGTGGGTCTATTGATTCCTCGTACTCGTATTCTGGCTTCAGGAGTTTTGACGTTTATTCTGATTGGGGCTGTGGGGAGCCATCTAATTTATGGACAATACGCAGCTGTTCCTTTCCCAGCGGTGTTGCTGGTTGCCAACATTGTCGTTCTTATTATGGGGATGCGTAAATTGGAAGCAGAAGAAATGGATATGGATCTCGTGCAGGTCTAAGAGTTACACGCTGGATTAAAGAATATTGAAAAAGATGACCACTGTGATTAAGCGGTAGTCGTCTTTTTTATGATTTATCTCTCAAAAAAAAGAAGAACCCACGGAGTTCAAAGGGTTCTCTTGCAACGGGACTTCTTGAAACGGAAGGTCTCCTGATTATAAATAATCGAATAAATTCCTATTATAGTAGTTTTTTAAGTTGGGAGACGCGTCCTTGGCTAATGCCAAGCTTTTCCGCAATTTGCTGTTGAGCCAAACCGGGATTCTGTTCAACAATTTCCTTCATCTGTTGCAGCATGCGTGCCGTCTTTGGCCGCAGGTCCGGGTACTCTTGGTTGGCAGCTGTAGTCCCCTCTTCCCATGCAGGAGATGAGACAGTGGCGGATTCGGTAGCAGGACGCTCCACGGGTGCAGGAGCCTGTTTGTTCTGAGGAACGAACCATTCGGGAGTGTCATCCGGGTGTTTTAATTGAATTGCACAAGTCCGGCAGATGAATTGCTCTTTGAAATACATTTCCGTATCCACATCACCGCAAAAAATACACAATGTTGATTTGTACTTTCTCAAAATCAACTCTTTCCCTTCAATGAAAAACTCGAGCGGATCGCCGATATGGATTTCCATCGTATCCCGCATTTCTTTGGGAAGGACAATTCGTCCAAGGCGGTCCAGAGATCTCTTCATTCCGGTTCTTTTCATCGCATCTCCCCCGCAATATTCACAATTAAAACCTGTCCTTATTGTAAGGAAGAAAGGGCTTTAATACAACAATAATATTTCAAGAAATAGGGTTAATTCCATCTATTATGGGAAAATAAGTTTGGATAGCACGGGTGCAACCGCCAATGTGAACAATGCGGCCAGTACCATGGAGATGCTGGAGATGGTTCCTGTCAGTGAACTGAGCTCAAATGCCTTGGATGTACCTGTGCCATGGGCACCGGTTCCAAGCAGCGTTCCACGTGCAATCTCACCATCAATACGCAGCATTTTCACAATGGATGGCCCCATAATTGCCCCCAGCAGACCGGTCATGATGACAAAAACCGCTGTAACCGCCGGAATGCCTCCAATGGTAGCCGATACATTCATCGCGATAGGGGTCGTGATTGATCTCGGGATCAAACTATGAATGAGTCCGGAGTCCAGGCGCAGCCATTTGGCGAGCAGGGCAGAAGAGAGGACCGCCACGACGGAGCCCGTCATAACGCTGAAGACGATCTCGGAAATATGCTTTTTGAGTACATGGAAGAAAGTATAGAGCGGTATGGCGAAGGCCACCGTTGCCGGTTGAAGCAGCAAACTTAGCCATTTACCACCACTGCTGTAGGCTGCGTAATCCGTACCTGTTGCGAGCAGCACACCGACGACAAGAAGCGGCGTAATCAGCAGCGGAGACAGATACACTTTGGGCAGGTTACGATACATGCGTTTGGCGACCAAGTATATACCGACGGTTAACAAGAGACAGAGGAATCCAATCATCCGGTGTGACGCTCCTTTCGTTTGGCGATTCGGGTGGCAACAAGGCCTGTGCAGGCCATGACGAGAAACGTGCTAAGCAGAACAATAAATAGAATTTGCAGTCCGTCTTGCTCCAGCATGGGCATGTAGTTCATAATGCCAACGGCTGACGGAATGAAAAATAGCAGCAGCTCACCGAGCAGCCAGGCAGCTCCAATTTCGATCCAGCGCAGCTTCACGACTCGGGTCTGAAGCAAAATAAACAGCACGATCATGCCGAGTATGGAACCTGGTACAGGTAGATGGAGAGCACGGGCCAACTGGTCCATGAGCAGTGAAAAGGCCATCAAGAGCGCAACTTGCAAAATGCCAAGGCCCCATTTCTTCACTTCAATCCCTCCTTGTATAATGAATGTGATGATTTTGAGTTGTTTATGAAAATGATTCACTTGATATCACAAATTTTACATCGCATTCTTTCATGAGTAAAATGCATATTAAGAATGTTTACCATTCCATTTATCTATGAGAGATGGGGATCAGACGATGGATATCCGCCATTTGCAATATTTTCTGGAAGTTGCTCGGCAGCAAAGCTTCACCAAAGCGGCCGAAGTGCTGTTCATTACACAACCGACCATTAGCAAAACCGTCAAAAGCCTGGAAGACGAATTGGGCGTAACGCTGCTGGATCGTTATGGCAAGAAGGTAGCGTTAACGGATGCAGGCCATGTCTTTTTCCGACAGGCGCTGGAGATTGAAAAGTCATTCCGCAGCTTATCATCCGAGCTGGACGATCTAATGAATCTGAAGAAAGGACACCTTCGGATTGGTCTGCCACCGATGGTGGGGTCCAGCTTTTTCCCGATGATTATCGGTGAATTTCACAAAGCCTATCCCCAGGTGACCATTCAGCTGTTCGAGGATGGTGCGAAAAAAGTGGAGGCCGACGTGATTAGCGGTGCACTGGATATTGGCGTTGCCGTTCTTCCAACGGTGGATGAACTGGTGGATCATTTTGTTTTTGTGAAAGAGAAGCTGAATCTGCTCGTACATCCTTCGCACCCGCTTGCGGGTAAAGACTCTGTCGCGCTACGTGAACTGGAGAATGATGCATTTGTGCTGTTTCGGGAAGATTTTGCACTGCATGACCGGATAATCGCCGCCTGTCAGTATGCGGGATTCCAGCCTCGGGTGGTGTATGAGAGCTCCCAATGGGACCTGCTCAGTGCAATGGTAGCGGCCAATCTGGGTGTGGCTTTGCTGCCAGAAACGATCTGCCGTGAGGTGGATCATATGCGTGTGCGCATTATTCCCGTTGTGGAGCCTGTAATTCCGTGGCAGCTCGGCATGATCTGGCGGAAGGACCGATATTTGTCCTTCGCAACCCGGGAGTGGATCAGTTTCACACAGTCCATGCTGAGTGAATAAGAAATTCGGTGTATACTCCAACTGAAAGCGATAGAATGTATATTAAAATGACCCTCAACGCGTGTTGAGGGTCATCTTTACTTTTATGTCTATTTATAAAATGAGTAATATTAATGTTCCACTATAAGAACAATACGAGTAGGTGCTGCGTGCATGATAATGTGGTTAGTGAAGCTCTGGCTGTGTTTTTTTCAAATATGCACGCCAGGTAATACACCATTGCTTCGGATCGTCCAAAGATGATTCGTCATTGCGATGCACAGTGCTATTATGCGGAGCCGATTTGACGATATCTGGCTGAGTATAGGCTTCATTCGAGATATGCTCCAGCGCATGGATATATTCGTCGAGATCCTCCTTGGAATAGGATTCGGTTGGCTCCAGTGTGAACGGCTGTGGAACAATATATGGATGATGAGAGGTCCAATAATGCAAGCCAAAGTCACACATTCTCCGCGTAATATCCTCCGTCGTCACTCCAGTCTCATCCGTGAGTTGTTTCCAGCTGTAGCGTACCTGTTCTAAACGGCGTCCTTGGACATACGGGGCACTCGCTCCGCGTATTTGAACAATTTTATGATATAGATAGTTGTTATTCAGCACCGCCACCTGGGCGACATCTTTCAGACCGTCCGGTCCGAGGCTCATAATCCAGGCGTAGGAACGGAGTACAGTTTGGGCTACACCATGAAAACTCCGTACCTTACCGATGCTGACTTCCGTTTGATCTCTCAAGATATAACGTCCGTCATTATTCTTATCCACCAAAGGGCCGGGCATGAACTTCTTCAATTCTTCCGTCACACCGAGAGCACCCGTAGCAGGACCGCCGCACATATGGGGCGCAGCAAAGGTTTTGTGAAGATTGAAAAAGCACATATCAAAACCCGCTTCCTTCGCTCGTGTAATCCCGAGCAGGCCATTTGCGTTAGCCTGATCATAATAGCAGACACCACCAGCTTCGTGCACCACATCCGTAAATTCGCGGATACGATGATTGTAGATGCCTGTGTCCTCCGGATTAGCCACAACAAATCCGGCTGTCCGCTCGGAGACAACGCTCTTCAGTTTCTCAAGGTCCGGGAATCCATCCTCGTCTGGATGCAACGTAATAATCTTATATCCTTTAACCGCAGCTGTAGCGGCCTGGGAGGGGTGAGAGAAGATTGTTGTAATGATCTCGTCACGTTGTTCACCTTCACCGCGCGAATCATGATAGGCGCGAACGATGGAGGCCATAGCCAAAAGTGCCTGGGTTCCGCTACTCGGCTGAAAGGAGAACGCATCCATACCCGAAATCTCTCGCATTGCCAGATCGAGATTATGGAAAATTTCCAGCATCCCCTGAACAGAATCCACATCCTGCAGCGGATGAAGCTCGGTCATACGTGGATTGCGGATAAGCATTTCGTTAATCCGGGGAATATATTTCATCGTGCAGGTTCCCTGCCCAATCTCCACGTTCATATCCGATCCCAGCGTTTCTTGGGATAATCTCAGATAATGCCGCAGTACCTTTGCCTGCCCGATTTCTGGCAAAGCGGGAATATTGCGCCGCCGCATGGATGCCGGTATGTTGTCTTCTGCGGAGCCTACTTCAGCAGCTACAGCCGCTTCCGTTCCCGGCGGGATGACGCCCCGCTCTCCGGGCCGGTGAAGTTCAAAGATAACGGGCTCATCCCATTTAGCTTGGTGAAACATGCGAACCTTATGATCTCTGCGAATCCGTTTCATGGCGTTCATTCCTCCTCTATATGATCATTATGATGTGCTGACAATGGAACGAAGAGTATCGACGAGTCGGTCCAAATCAGCCTGGGTATGCGTTTCCGTGACGCAGTACAGTGCACATTGACCCCATGATGGGTAGGATGAAGACAAATCCTTACCACCGAAAATCCCTGTCTCCATTAATCTCTGGTTGATCTCCTCAACAGTTAGACCTGTATCATTAAAATCAACAACAAATTCTTTAAAAAAGGTGCCATTTTCGAAGCGAAGTGACACACTTGGAATTCGTGATATCTGTTTTGCAGCGTAATGCGATTTCTGGATAATGGTGCTACCAACCTCCTGCATTCCGAAAGGACCGAGGAGGGCCAGATATACTCCTGCCGTAATGCCCCATAAAGCGGTCTGAGTTCCTACCGATTCCTTGCCTTTCTCCCGAAGAGCGAATGAAGTACGTTCATAGGCAACATCTCCGAAGCCATATTCGCCTTCCACTTCGGTTGGCACGATACCAAATAACCGGGAAGGGTATTCCATTACGTATTTTTCCTCATCACGTGTTGCGATAAAGCCAGCCTGCCCACCGCCAAAGTTCATATGCATACCCAAGGGCTGTAAATCTCCGCAAATGATATCGGCCCCGTAACGGCCCGGAGGCTCCAGAACTCCAAGTGATATGGGATCAACACCTACAATAGAAATGGCATTAATCTTATGAGCCAGTTCAGATATCTCGGCACCCTGATCCTCAATGATTCCAAGGTAACCGGGATTTTCAAAGTAAATCGCCGCGATATCGTCGCTTAATTTGCTACGCAGATCATTCAGATCCATTCGTCCTGTTGCCTGATCGATGTCAACATATTGAATATCCATGACTGGAGTACAGTAATTACGAATAATTGCCGCCTTATCCGGGTCTACGGAACGCGGGAGCAGCACGATTTTGCGCCCTGTAATACGCCCTGCCATCCGAATCGCGGTGGAAGCAGCCTGAGCCCAGTCAAAGGTTGGAACATTCACGACATCCACGTCCACGAGTTCGGCAAGCAAGCTCTGATACTCGAATAGGGCCTGGAATCGACCATGGTCTTCATAAGGCTCCCCGGCATAGGCTGTCACGAATTCAGAACGTTGATTGATCTCGTCACATACAGCTGGAATGAAATGTTGCCAGCATCCTGCACCCAGAAAATTAAGATAATCTCCACTGTGTTTGTTCTTCGCTAACAGTCCATCAATATGTCGGCGTAGTTCATACTCGTTCATGGCTGGCGGAAGGTCCATCTCCCGCTTCAGCTTCAGGCTGTCAGGGATCGCGTCGTGGAGTTGCTCCATAGACGTGAGACCAATTTCTTTCAGCATCGCGTCCCGGACCTCCGGAACGGTATTTGGAATATAGGGATGGGCATATGTTTTGTTGTCAGCCACAATTAACGCCTCCGTTCATATGTTGGGAAAATGGTAGTTCTTATCCGCCCTAAGCGATTCCGCCTCCGTCAACAACGAGAACACTGCCTGTTACCCATGAGGACAAGTCACTCGCTAGGAACAATACGGCATTCGCGATATCACGCGGTGTACCTAGACGCTCCAGAGGTCTGCCTCCTGCGGAGGCAACCAGAAATGCTGACTCATCCTGTTGTAACTGCTTCGCTTCGTCACGCAGGAGTGGTGTATCTGTATCCCCTGGTGATACACAGTTGACTCGAATATTCGCCGCTCCATGGTCGATAGCCATGGCACGTGTCAGATTGACAACGCCTGCCTTTGCTGCGCAATACGCTGCTGCGCGGTCTCCGCCTTTCAGTCCCCAACCTGAACCTGTGTTAATGATGCTACCGCCGCCGTTTTGCTCCATAATGGGAATTACATATTTAGAGAGAAGGAAGACGCCTTTGAGTGAGACATCTAGTACAAGATCCCAGTCTCTTTCATCCAACTCGGTAACCGTTTTGCGGCGAATAACCCCTGCGTTATTGAACAGGACATGAATTCCTCCAAGAGCCGATTTGATCTCTGAAGCTGTGCGTTCACAATCTGCGGCAGAGGTCACGTTGCAGCAGTAAAAGCTGGCCTGGCCTCCCTGTTCACGGATACTGGCGACTGCCTCGTTACCCGCAGCCTCATTAATATCAATCAAGACAACATGTGCCCCGAAGCTCGCTAGAAGCTCAGCGGTGGCCAGCCCAATGCCTGATGCCCCACCAGTAACGACGGCTACCTTGCCAGATAAATTCAAAACGTCCTGTGTATTAAGCATCTTTATCTTCCTCCATTTCATATTGCATCGCTTCTGTACTCATTCGGCGGCTCAGCCTTTCAGGAGAGCTATCCTCCGCCATATACGCCTGAAGCAAGATGCGGAACCGGAACGCTTCCGGTTTAACTGTATTCTCAGGGGACTGTGCTGGGCCGCAGCTGTTACTTCCCAGTCCGTTCTGTTGGTAATCCAGATTCAGAGTAATGAAATCACGAGGTGTCAAATCGCTCATATGCTGAGCCTTCTCCAGATCACCGTCCGTGTAACGTCTGGCGCTGAAATCAAGCGTTGGCGCTCCTGCCGCCAGCAGACCGATTCCTGCCCCATCAACGATCGACACCCACCTAACATCTGTCCGATTTCCGTTCTCTTGGGGATAGATATACGACGTGAGCAGTCCATCTACACTGCTCTGATATACGCCGAAGCGTCCGGCCTCCCGGCTATCCGAATAGCTCTCTCCCGGCCCGCGGCCATACCATTTCACACGGTCCATATCACCGGGAACTTTCATCTGAAGACCGATTTTCGGGAGCATAGTAGGTGGTGTTCCTTCCGGCATTCCCTTCACATCTATAATGATTAGTCCGCTTGCAGTAACCGTATAGGACGTTTCACAGCGGAAGCCCCAATCGTAGACAGGAGGTGCTATGCGTGAAGTCCAAGTCATACGCACGGATGTTTCATTCAATCGATCCCAGCGGAAGTCGTCTATCCGCTCGGTCAGTCGATCGAGGTGTGCCTTGCGCCAATCCGGGAGCACATACATATCGTTATCAATCGGAGCACGCCAGAAATTCAGTCGTGGTCCATCTTGAATGAGTTCCTTTCCGTTCAGGTGAAGTGAGGTGACCCCTGTACGTAGACGATTAAAAGAAATACGGAAGCTGTCATTGGTAAGGATTAGCTCTCGTCCTTCTTCGGTGACTGTCAATTTCTGCTCTACAGACAGCAGGGATGAGGGAGATACGGCTGATGTGGAATGATTCGGCAGTGCAAACTGCACCCAAGCCACCTCATGCCCCTGTTCCGCCCAAGCGCAGTCTGCTGCCAACGTGAATCCGACATTCAGCCACATCTCCGTACCCGGCTCGAGATGGATCGACTGTTGATCTGTCAAATTCAAATTTGGAATCAATACGTTTGCGCTATCACCCGGACTAATCTGCGGAAGTACGAGAACACCACTGTTAACGGTTCGTCCATCAGCCGTGATACTGTAATGAACCTGCAGATGATCTAAAGTCACAAAGTCATACCGATTCGTTACGCGAATCTTTCCTGCGTCTATCAATTCGACCCTTACAGGTTCGATGATTTTCTTATATTCAATGAGTCCCGGAGAGGGGGTACGGTCTGGGCGAACCAGCCCGTCAATAACAAAATTACTGTTATTCGGTACATCCCCGTAATCTCCGCCGTAAGCGTAGTCAGCCTTGCCATCGATTGATTTTCTGCTGAGCCCGTGATCGATCCATTCCCAGACAAATCCACCTTGAAGACGCCGATAAGCGTCAAAGGTGTCAAAATACGTCCGTAACCCTCCAGGCCCATTACCCATCGCATGGGCAAATTCGCATAGAATATGCGGTTTCGGATGATCGGTTAGCTGGCCGAATCCTTCCATTTTCTCCACGGAAGAATACATCGTGCTCACCACATCACATACTTCCGCTTCACGGTCTTCTTCATAATGGATAAGACGTGTGGAATCATTGGCTTTGCACCACTCAGACATCGCACGGAAATTGCAGCCGAAGCCCGATTCATTGCCAAGCGACCAGAAAATCACGGAAGGGTGATTTTTATCGCGCTCTACCATACGGCGGATGCGGTCAATATAAGCATCCTTCCAAGCGGGGTCATCGCTAAGCCGTGAAATATTACCCAGCGGCTCAAACCCATGCGTCTCCAGGTCCGTCTCTTCCATAACGTATAACCCATACTCATCACACAGATCATAGAACCGCGGGTCGTTCGGATAATGTGCCGTCCGCACCGCATTGATATTGTGCTGCTTCATCATTTGAATATCTTCGAGCATGGTGGATACCGTAACGGTTCGTCCCGTATCTGGATGATGGTCATGTCGGTTTACTCCTTTGAGAAGGATCGCTACTCCATTCACCAAGAACTGTCCATCCTTGACTTCCACACGGCGGAACCCAACTCGCAGGGCAATCGTTTCTATAACCTGATTCTTCGAATCAACCACTGAAATGATCAGATGATATAAATAAGGAGCTTCGGCATTCCATAAAAAAGGCTTTGCCACAGGCAGATTGAACTCGACATGTGAAGGATGGTTTAGATTCTTCTCAGCAGACAGGATCTGCTCGCCAACGTTATTCAGCAGTTGCAACTGCACCTTGCCCTGAACTTCTTCTCCATCCAGATCTAAGCGGACCGACAGTACCGCATTGGTAAACTCTGTATCTAGCTCCGTTACAATTCGATAATCTGTAATGCGGGATGCTGAAGGCTCGGAAACCAGATAGACATCCCGGAAAATGCCACTCATCCACCACATATCCTGGTCCTCCAAATAACTACCGTCAGACCACTGGTATACCCGGACCGCCAATCGGTTAATTCCCGCCTGAAGGAAAGGGGTCAGATCGAACTCTGATGTCAGCCGGCTGCCTTGGCTGTAGCCGACAAATGCACCATTCATCCATACATGAAAGGCGCTATCTACACCGTCGAACTTAAGTGAAACAACTCTTCCGTCCCAATGGTCTGGCAGCGTAAATTCCCTTACGTAGCTACCCGTTGGATTATCATTAGGTACATGAGGAGGATCAACAGGGAATGGGTAGTCGAGATCCGTGTAATGCGGATTTCCGTAGCCTTGCAACTGCCAGTGGCCAGGGACACGAATATTATCCCAACCTGAGGTGTCATATTCATTTTGATGAAAATCGGGGGGGGCTAGATCCGGCCCCTCAGCAAATTGGAACTTCCAAATACCATTCAGCGATTTGAACCATGGAGAGCTTCCTCTGTCATAACTCAGAGCACTTTCTTTATTGGAATGAGGAATAAAATAGGAGCGACTCTTCGCACGGTTTCTCTCCAGCACGCTGAGGTTATCCCAGTCGCGCTCAATGTTCATAACAGTCATGATCGTCATTCCCTTCCTCTATCTGTGTGTCCTATCCTTTAATACCTGTCGTGGCAATTCCGCCAACAATGTAACGCTGGGCGAAGAAGAAAATCGCAAGTGGCGGAATCGAAATTAAGCAGGTGATGGACATGATGGATTGCATATCAACACCGTACATGCCCTTAAATTGAGATAGGCCAAGTGTTAACGTATATTTCGTCTGATCATTCAGGAAAATGAGCGGTCCCAGATAGTCATTCCAACAACTCATGAACTGGAATACGGAGACCAGGATCAGCGAAGGTCCCATCAGCGGCACGATGATTCGCAGCAGAATCGTCATTTTACTAGCGCCGTCAATCGTCGCTGCTTCATCCAGCTCCCGAGGGAGGGTCATAATGAACTGCCGCAACAAAAAGATATAATAGGCAGAGCCGAACCACGATGGAATAATCAGCGGTTTGAGTGTGTTGATCCAACCCAAATAGTTAAACTCCATATACTGCGGAATCATCGTTACTTCCCAAGGGATCATCATGGTTGCTAGGACGACAAGAAATAGGAAATCACGCCCTTTGAAGTGGAATCTGGCGAAGCCGTAAGCGACGAGTGTACAGGATATCAGCTGACCCAGGGTGGATAAAACCGTAACGAGCAGTGTGTTTTTCAAAAATAAATTAAAGGGCTGGATATTCCATGCCTCTGCGAAGTTACTGAATTTCCAGACGGACGGAATCCATTTGGGAGGAAACAGATAGAGCTCCTGCGGTGATTTCAGTGCTGTGGTCACCGCCCAGAACAGGGGGGCGATGAATAGCAGTGAGAACCCGATCAGCAACACGTATGCAACTATTTTTTTCATCAGGACCGCCCCCTTTTACTGGCCTTAAGTTTCTTCTGCGGCTGCTTTTTCATTTCACCTTCATAGAACACCCAGGCTTCCGAAGATTTGAATACCAGAAACGTCAAGGTAAGCACGATCAGAAACATAAACCAGGCATTGGCGGCAGAGTAACCCATCTTAAAATATTTGAAAGCGTTCTCATACATATACATCGCATAGAAATAGGTTGATTTCATTGGCCCGCCTCCCGTAAGTAGCAGGGCAAGAGTTAACTGCTGGAATGCTGCAATAATTGATGTAATGAGATTGAACAGAATTGTTGGCGTAATCATCGGAATGGTCACACTCAAGAACTTTCGGATTTTACCTGCTCCGTCGATTGAAGCGGATTCGTACAGGTCCTTAGGAATGCCTTTAAGTCCAGCCAGGAAAATAAGCATCATCGATCCCTGTCCCCAGAGGCTGGCAACGACCATCGCAACAAGTGACCAGTTCGTATCATTCAGCCAATCGGGCCCTTGAATGCCCAGGACAGACAAGAAATAGTTCAGAATTCCATAGTCTCCGCTGTATACCCACGACCAGATCATAGCAAGCGCCACACCTGAGATCACGGAGGGTAGATAAAATGCCGTACGGAAAATGGCGCTTCCTCTAACCCTTTGGTTTAGCAGCATGGCAAGTCCGAGTGCAACTACAATATTGAGCGGAACGAAGAGGGCTGCAAATTTCAGTGTTACAAATAAAGATTTCCAAAAAAGCGGATCATTCGAAAACATCTCTACGTAGTTGTCTAGCCCGATAAAAGTTACCTTACCGACGATTGGCCAATCAAAAAATGAAATGACCAGTGAGAACAGTAGGGGACCTAACGTGAAGACAATAAATCCAAATATCCAAGGGAAGATAAAGAGGTAGGGTGCAAGCCCACCCCATTTGCGTTTTTTCAAGGCCTTAAGGGTAGCTGTCGGTTCTGATGTATTCTGCAGGTAGGTCTGAGCCATCTCCTAACCTTCTTTCTACAAGTGTTATTTCAAAAATCGCTCGCTGTCCTTAACCGCCTGATTCAGCGCTTCTTGGGCATTGCTGCCGTGCATAACTGCTTCCACTGCAGCCGACAGCTGTCGGTTCACTTCATTCCACTTCGGATTGAGTAGAAATGCAGGTTTATTATCCGAACGCTCAAGCATGGTGTAATAAGGTTTGTAGAGCGGGTCCTGATCCTTTTTGAGCTCGTTTACAACACTTTGTCGTACTGGCAGGTCAGCAACACGCATTTTGATCGATTCATTAGAGACATAGAATTTAACGAATTCCCATGCCAGATCTTTGTGCTTGGAGTCTTTAGCAATAGACAGGGCAGATTCTGCAAGTACACCTTTAACCGGTTTGCCTGGAAAAGCCGGAATTTCGACCGTACCTACATCAACTCCTGCTTGTTTGAATGATTCGAGCGGCCAGATTCCGCTTTCCCACATGGCGATCTTACCGCCTTTAAAAATATCATCACCGCTTTGCTGGCCTTTACCACCTGTGAGCACGGCACTGCCGTTCTTGACCATATCACCAAACATTTGGATAGCTTCAGCGGTTTCTTTACTGTTCATGTAGCCTTCGATGCTTTTACCGTCCGGGGAAATAAAGGAGCCACCGTTGCTCCAGACAAAGCCCTGCAAGTCATACGTATCATTCTCGGCACGGGCACCGAAGCCGTACTGCTTCTTGGATGTGTCCGTCAGCTTCTTAGCGATATCCTGGAATTCGCTCCATTCCCATCCGTCCTTAGGATAAGGGACACCGGCAGCATCAAAGAGCTTTTTGTTATAATAGACGACACGAGTCGTGAAGCCGGCCGGAATGCCGTATAGCTTATCGTCAATTTTTCCATAGTTGAACAATCCTTTGTAAAAATCATCTATCTTCAGGTCTTTATCCTTTTCTGCGAAGCTATCCAGTGGTTCAAGAGATTGATGGTAGGTAGGGAAGTCCCACATGTACATGACGTCTGGGGGGTTACCCGCTCCAAAGCCTGCGGCAAGCTTCTGGTCAAATCCGTCCGCATAGGCCTCAACCTGCACCTTTGTACCGGGATGTTCTGCTTCAAACTTCTTGGCGATATCCTGCTCAATTTTGAGCGCGTCTCCCGTATCCCAGGTTGCAAAACGAAGTGTCTTCGTCTGATCCGAACCGCCGTTTTCCGGATTGGCTGTTCCAGCGTTACCGCTGCATGCAGACAGTATAGATACCATCAGCGTCGTTGCAAGGACAATGAGTGAAATTCTCTTCTTCATATCGTCAGCTCCCTGTCAGTGAGGTTTATAATAATTGAACCGCTTTCATCGTAACGCGAATGAAAGCGGTTCAAAACGTGTATCTATTCGAATGTTGTTGTGATTTTGTTCGAATTATTGAAGCAGGTGTCAATCTGTTCGGGACCTTTCGTCTTTTTGTTGGGCACGGTAATAGCTCGGTGTCTGACCCGTACAGCGTTTGAACCATTTGCTAAAATATTTGCTGTCCCCAAGTCCTGTTCGCTCGGCAATTTCCTGCATGGTTAGGTGTGTATCCCGCAGTAAGCCATAAGCAAGGCGCAGTTTCCGTTTATATTGGAAGGCAATGAAACTATCACCGACAGCCTTCTTAAACAGAATGGAGAAATGACTGCGGCTGAGCCCAACCTCTTCCGCCAGTTCGCTGGCTGACCAGTCAGCTGCGGGATTAGCATATAGTAGATTCACGGCTTTCCAGATCGGATCTGGCCAATGATTTACGGATATCCCATACAGCTTCTCTAGCTCAGCTTCTTTATGAAGGTTTTGGAACGCCTGCTTCAGATCATCGCTGTTGAGCAAGGATTCTTTACGAGTCCACTTCAACTGACTGCATTTGCTCTTACTCTCTACCAGAAGGCTGTCTGCAGACCCTCGCAGCGTATCAGGAACGATCCAATAGTAGTATTCTTCTCCATAAGGAATGGTCGTACCCTCGCGCATGCTACGGTCATTCTTCTCAGCTTCTTGTAGTAGCTCGGTCCAAGATGCTCCGCATTCTGCCGTTCGAATCAGATATATCAACAGCGGCTGACCATTAACATGCGATTGACCGCCATGCAGCTTCTCCAGCTCCTCTGGAAATTTACAGCTATGCCCGTTCAGCCATGCAAAGAGCAGTGTTTCCATACGTTCTTCATCCTTTGGAGAGGGGGGAGCGGAGACAGACAGTTCCTGCTGGAACTTCTTTAACATGTCTTCAAGTTCTTCGTCCTCAAAAGCGGTTTTCAAAAGATATCCGGATGCCCCAAGTTGAATTCCCTGTTGTGCGTATTCAAAATCTCGGTGGCAACTGAGCAGAATTATTTTTGTCTTCGCCGCCATCTCCTTTATCTTGCGAGACAGCTCAATGCCATCCATCTCTGGCATTACAATATCGGTAATTACAATTTCAGGCCGATGCTCCAGAAAGGCTTCCCAGGCTTTTTGTCCATTGGGCGCGTCTGCTATAACTTCCATTCCAAATTTCTCCCAAGCTACGGTCGAACGTAGACCTTTCCGTACAATACTCTCATCATCTGCAATCAGCACCTTAATTCTCTTTGCTGTATCCATCCGGACGCTCCTCCTCTTTGGGCCAATGAATGACAATCGCTGTACCTTCACCCTTAGTCGAATGTACTGTAAGTCCGTACTGCGAGCCGAAATGCAGTTTGAATTTCTGGTCTGCGTTCTGGACGCCTAATCCTCCGCGACCACGACGTTTCGGATCTGGAACAAGCAAACGCTCCCGTTTTTCTTCTGTCATACCTGCTCCATTATCCCGGAGAGTCAGCAGAAGTTCATTTTTTTCTACGGTGACGTCGAGCTTGATTACACCTATTCCATCCGTGAAGCCGTGGAAAAATATATTTTCAAACAGTGGCTGCAGAGTCATACGCGGGATCAGATACTGCTTCAGGGAGTCCTCACAATTCAGCTCATAGCTGAACACATTTCCATACCTGATCTCCTGAATTTTCAAGAAATGCTCAATCATGCGTAGTTCTCTGCCCACCGTGATCAGTTCCTGCGATATATCCAGATTTCCTTCCAGCACCATCGTTAAATGATATAACATCTGCCGGATATCATCAGCCCCTTCCAGACGGGCCTTCCACTGAATGGAGTTCAACGTATTGAACAGCAGGTGGGGGTTAATCTGATAATGGAAAGCCTTCAGTTCCGCTTCCTTCTTGAGTCGTTCGCTCTGTTCCACTTCTTGTACAAGCGATTGGACGCCACTTACCATCCGGTTAAAACTCATATCAAGGCTACCTAGCTCATCTCTGCCTTCGATCGGCATCCGTGTATCCAGCTTACCGAAGCTGACCTTCTGCATTGAATCCTTTAGCGTACGAATACGCGCTGTAAACCTCGATGAGAACAGATAGGCGAATCCAAAGGCAAGCAGACATGAAATAACGGCCACGACAATGGTATTCGACCGAATAATGCCCGAGGACAGGTAGAAGGCTTTGGCAGGTAATCTTGCTTCTATGGTCCACTGGTTCACGGCAAGCGTCCGAATCCATGTAATATCACTATCCTTCTTCGTAAAAGTAGATGCGCTTTCATACACAATTCTTCCGTCCGAAGCTTTAATGGTCAGATGCGCCTTCGTATCTGTCTCAAACAGCTTGAACATATGGATCAGTTCCTGGGCATTCTCCTCAATGAGTATAGTGCTTCCATTTTGCGTTCCGTTGGAATTATGAATCGGAACAGCGAGTCCAAGGACGGGAAGATTCGAATCGCCTGAGCTGCTCATTGCGTGATTTTGCATATAAAAACCGAGCCAGTATAATCCTTTATAAGAAGTGGGTTTTGTCTTCCATTCTGCTATATTTTTCAGCTTGGCAACATCCAAATTGTTCTCTCCATAATAATAGCCAGAGGGTGTAATGATATAGATTCCTGCGGTTTGGTCCGTCCACAGCGATTTCAGTAGTGCTTCAAAGTCATTCTTCTCAATGATTTCACTATAGCTTGTAGGTGCCTGATTCCTTAGATCGGTATGGGCGGGATCAAGCAAATACGAATAGATCGTTTCACTCATTTGTTTCATTCTGCTTAAAGATGAACTCGTTTGTTGCTCCAACTGCGCTACAGCATTTTCACCATATTTGCCAAACTGGGAATTAATGATTTTGGCGGATTGGTAATAGGACAATGCACCAAGCGAGAGCAGCGGAATCAGAGTCACGATGAGAAAACAGAAGAGTAGCTTGGTCCGTATACTGCGGTAGGAACCAGAGAAAATGCGTTTATTAAGCTGCCTGATCCATTGGATGTTCATAAACGGTTTCCCCTCTCGCTATAACTACATCTACCTGCATTCTAGCACGGACAGGTAGCCTATAGAAGAATCCAATCATTTCATGGTAACGCTTTCAATTTGTCGTGTGCAAATAAAGTTTTTCGAGGAAACGGGAAAAGCACCTCCCCGGAAAGCTGTTTAAAACAGCAGCCAGGGACGTGCAATATTGGTTTTAGATTGTGTACTCGTGCCCCAGAACCAGGAACACACTTGATGTCCATGTGAATGCCCTGTCACGTAGGCCTTCACCAGTCAGCGCATCGAAGTTCTCCGCCATACCACTCCGGCTAAGCATATTGCAGAAGCGGCGGGATACTTCCCGAGCCAGCTCCAGGTCACCGGCAGCAGCTACGCCCTCCACGAGCAGCATGGTTGATGGAGCCCAGATCGGTCCACGCCAGTACCCGTCTGGTATATAGTAGGGGCTGCTTATGCTCTCGGTCGCCCAACCATTTTCCGTTAGGAAGCGATTCTCCTCCCGTAACCCTTCCAGAAGAAGATCTCTGATGGGTTCAGGAAGGCGTTTGCCCAGTAGAATCGGAATGAATAACAGCAGACTGTCTCCAGCTGAAGGTTCATGTGTACCTGAACGTAAGGAGATAAATCTATCATCTTTCCAGAAGTGGCTGATCATCTTCTCCAGCGTATCATCCGCCAGTTTTCTCCATTCAGAAGATTCCTTGGTAAGCCCAAGCAACCCAGCAATTTCAGCCAGAAGCTCTGTCTGGATAATCAGAAAGGCAGCTAAATCCGGACTTTCTACAGGAATTCCATTATTAAACGCGGTGCTGTTATCCCAGCCGGAATCATTACCGTGGTTATATTGGGGAATCCCATCACCATCATCATCACGATACCGGAACCACCATTTCGTCCACTTGGACAATGGGCCGTACACTTCACGAAGCTGCGCCTCGCGGATATAATCCGTACGTTGCATCATCCAAGCCAGTGTCCATCCGTGAATAGGAGGTTTGTTGCAGTTCCAAAGCTCATATTTATCGTTCACAAAGTCAGGAATTAATCCACTCTCATCTTGCCGATCAAAAAAGATCATGAACTGGTCCCACGCAAGCTTTGGATCATGGCGAACAAGCGCCATCGCATTGAAACAGTGGTCCCAGCTCCATATATTCGTCATCCAATTCTTCGACATATACATAGCTGGACGCGTCAGACAACCCTCCGCCGGAACGAGGCAGGACCAAGTAATGTAAGCAGCGAGCTCCCGCGCATCCTGCCAGCGATCAGGGATCGCAAGACTACTGTCTAGCCACTGGCTGAATTCAGTCCTAACCGCTTTTACGTCATCATCAAAGGAATCCCATTGTGGGCGAGGCTCCCATACTGTGCGGAACTCCTCAACGGCAAACTCAGCTGTATTCGTGTCTGTATCCGGATTGAACTCTGCGATTACGCGTGAGCTCTTGATTTTATCCCACGGCACTTCCAGCTTCATGTCGCCTACAATTCCAGTCAGCATGAAGCGGCATTCATGGGTGAAGCTATTTACTTCCCAGCTGTTCTTATTCGCCTCATATGCATAATCATAAGTTGACGGGATAAAGGTCAATCTGATCCCGCACCCTTTCGAGCGGAAGCGGACCGTGCGGCTATCCGAAATACAGATCTCAGCAAAGATTGCCGACACTGGTGAATTCAGCTGGATAGTTTCTGGAGAAGCCTCTGCCGTGAATGGAATCGTCTGATTCTGCTGATCCAACAGTTCGATACGGAACGCCTCGCCAAATTTATCATCTCCACCCCGCACAGTTCGTAGGTAGAGGCCCTGCTGTCTATTCTTGCCTTCAGGCAGAAGAGAGACGGCAAGGAACGACTCTCTGCGGCTGAAGGGTACAAAGTTCAGATCGAGTTTCATCATTCTCCTCCTTCGACAAGGAATAATACGCTTTCATTGTAAACCGCTGCTCAAGGAAGAGGAACGTCCAGGTGTTTTCGCTAGAGAGGGGAATTTGTTGGCAATGGATGATTCGGATGGTTATAGGTGTCTTTTTGTTAGAAAGTTGGGGAGAAAGTGTTAGATCTAGAGGTTAAAAGAATGGAAAAAGCCCATGAACCAGATCGTTCTCGGACGACCTTTCATGGGCTCTTGTCTTTTGTCATCATGGATTAAATTTGTTAAAAGAAAAAAAGTTCATGTTGCATGTTGGATCATTTCACTGCATTTCGATTCGGTAACTGACTCAGATAACTGTGGGATAAGTGTAGAAGATCCAAAGCCCGTTCGTACTGTTCCTTCGTAATATATTCTGAAGAGGTCGACTCCTCTTCAGATGGTATGGCAGATGAGGGCAGGGTCGGTTCATCCTCCAGACTGTCGGGAATCGTGCCCTTCTCCTGATCAGGCTCTGCCGAAACGACATCCTGTCTCCCGGCATCTGCAAGAGAATAATGCGTACCATCACCGTACCCCGTCTCAGGAACGAACAGTGAAGCATCGTTCAGTACGGAACCGGAGGGAAGATAATAGCGCTCTGGCAGCAGATTATTTCCCTCACGCAGCAAATCCTGCCCGAAATACAGTTGGTTCTGGAGAGAGGCACCGGTCAACCCGGCGATCGTTGGCAGAATATCCACCTGTCCTCCGATCTGTTCCAGCTGAGCTGCTGGCGTGATGCCAGGAGCCGCGACGATAAGTGGAATATTGATCATGTCCGCAGACGTGTACTCCCGACCGTAAATTTCCTGCATCAGCTTCTCATCAGTCCGATCCAGCGAGTAGATAGGCAGACCCAGATGGTCGCCATAAACGACCAGCAGGCTATTTTCCCATAGTCCACGTTCCTTAAGTCCCTCAATAAATTGTCCCACTGCCTGATCGGCATAATGCTGGGACACAAGATAATCCCCAGGCAACGTATTAACGTAGCGTTTCGGCAACGTCAGACTTTTCTTATCTTCTGGCAAATGGTAAGGATGGTGTGCAGACATGGATATGATTTGTGCATAGAAAGGTGACCCTGATGCCTGCATGGCCTCGAGTTTATCCAGTGTCTTGCTGTACAACACTTCATCCGATGCCGAGAAGGCGATGGAATCCTCTGTTCCGAAATAATTTATGTCATAATACTGGTCGAATCCAAGCGCCTTGTATAACTGATCGCGATTCCAGAAGTGCACATCATTCGTATGGAATGTGGCTGTCTGATAACCGTTCGCGGACATCAGTCTGGGCAGACTTGGTAACTCCTTATTGGCATAGACGGTAGTTGCAGCCCCGTTGGGCGGTGTGTAAAACGATGTATTTACCACAAACTCGGCATCCGACGTATTTCCCTGTCCGACTTGCTGATAAAAGTTCGGGAAGTACAGGCTTTGTCCAGCCAACTTATTCAGATTGGGGGTAACTTCCTGTCCGTCCACCTGCAATCCGATCAGGAAGTTCTGGAATGATTCGAGCTGGAGGACAATGACGTTGCGTCCTTTGGCTGCACCTTCCTTCACAACAGCGGGCAGTGCTGTCGTTTGTTTAATCTCGTCGATATGATTCTGATCGATTTGATCGAGGGGCACGGGTTTGTCAGGCCGATCAGCCAGGATGGTGTACGCTTCGTAACCGAGAATCCCCATCTGCTCCGCCTGTGTAATTTCGCTCATACTCGCCCGATTGGGGTATATGTTGAGCATGCACAGCATCATCGACAGAATCAGAATGACTGAGGCAATCCGTCTTCTGGCCCTTCGTTCAAGCGGCACTCTGCCGGGACGTTCAGTCCCGCCGAGCTTGATCCGCCGACGAATCAGAATCCCCGCGATGACCAGAATATCTGCAAAAATAAACAAATAATACGGATCAAGCAAAGAGAACATGCTGCTCTTGACCGAGGTTACCTGATTAACCTGTGCGAGTGCGTGATAATTGACAATCACACCATAATATTTGTAATACATGATCGCTGCGAAGAAGATGCCCGATAGCACCAGATTTAGTCCGAGATAGAGCCACATCCGGCGTTTGGCTGCGAAC
Organism: Paenibacillus sp. GL_099_B; assembly: GCF_057835695.1. Lineage (NCBI taxonomy): Bacteria > Bacillati > Bacillota > Bacilli > Caryophanales > Paenibacillaceae > Paenibacillus > Paenibacillus sp. GL_099_B. Next base: position 6,688,391 of record NZ_CM174430.1, on the reverse strand, counting down.
CACTCAATCAGACAGAAGCAGATCCAGATCAGCGGCAACTCTGTCAGCAGCGGTTTCCAGACGGGGATGTCATCGAAGATCACAATCCAGGCCAGAGAGCTTTTGATCATCATAATAACGGTGAACACTATAAACGGTCCGCTTAGAAACCGGGTGAGTGAATTGCGTGACAAGTTACCGCCTTCCTTCCTTTCCGAAGTTTCATTTAACAAGTATTATGCTATCTCATGGTATGTCGTGTCAAAAGCACCGAACTTCTTGGTTGCTCATTTCTTTCAATTATTGGAAAAAGGAGAGAGGGGCTTGGGGTCATTCATGACCTCACATATACAAAAAGCCCCTTCCAATTGAAGAAGAGGCGGAAGGGGTTGCATTTTTAAGTGAACATAATTAAATGATGCTTACCCAAAGTGTGATTACAGTATATCTGTAAACTTGTATACAGATTCTGGAGCATAACCATTTGTTTTGCTCCCGTTCGTTTACTCTATGGTGAAGGTCGTGACGAATGAAGGTCTTGGAAACATGGTGGGCTTCTGTGCGGTTAGCCCTTCACTCGTGCTGCGGTTGCGGTGAGCATGGTTATAGGCTTGAGACTGCTGCCAGTTTTTGAAATGATCTTCGGACTGCCAGAGTGTAAGTACGACGTACGTATCGTCCTTTAAAGGACGAAGCACACGAATGCCGACAAAGCCGGGTTCGTCTTCCACTTTGCGTGCACGGTTCTTGAAGCGTTCCTCGAAGTCATTCCGTCCATCTTCGGTTACGGGTATATTGTTGAGAACGGCATAACCGCCGCCTGTCCAGGAGCCTGCGGCATCGAAGGCTTCATACGCCGCTACGTTATCATCGGACTCAATGTTCATCAGACGTTCTGTCGATTCAATGGCCAAACGAACCTGTTCCTCGCTGCGCAAAGTCAGATGCGGATATGCAGCAAGTGCATCCGGAATCGGTGAAGGGACCAAATAGATATACATAGAAGATGCCTCCTCATTTAAGTACATTCCACTTCAACATAGCATATGGGAAGGGACGAGTCCAATCCGCTGATTGGCTGGTTTGAGCACTGCTTTTCATGATAAAGTATAGTCACTACAAACAGAACGGGTGATCGCATGACAACCGCAATTCGAATATCAGTCAGGCCTTTGGTGGAATATGTGTACCGCAGTGGCAGCATACGTCCAGGGTTCCGCACTAATGCATCGATGCAGGAGGGAACCCGGATACACCAACGGGTGCAGAAGGACTACACGGAAGAGGATTTGAAAGAAGTAGTTCTCGAAGTGGAACTGCAGCACGGAGACTTGACCTACATGGTGGAGGGACGATGTGACGGACTGATTCGTCTGGATGGTCAACTGACGGTGGATGAGATCAAATCAACTGCGGGAAATTTGGACGACCTGGGCGATGGGGCCCCAGTACACTGGGCGCAGGCCATGATGTATGCCTATATGTACGCCGTTCAGCATGATGAGCCCCGTATGCAGGTACAACTTACGTACGTGCACACCGTGAACAATGAAGAAAGACGGTTTCGGCGGATGCTGGAACGGCAGGAGCTGGAACAGTTTGCAGCAGAGCTGGTCGCTGGTTACGCGCCATACGCAGAGATGATTGTGGCTTATGAAGAGAAGCGCGATATAAGCGTGCGAGAGCTGCCTTTCCCTTTTCGCAAATACAGAGAGGGACAGCGCAAGCTGGCAGGAGCCGTATACAAGACAATCCGCGAGGGGCAGGGACTGATGGCGAAAGCGCCAACGGGTATTGGCAAAACGATGTCCGTACTGTTTCCCACGGTCAAGGCCATTGGTGAAGGAGAAGCCAAACGATTGTTCTATCTGACCGCGAGAACGACGACGCGAGTGGCGGCAGAAGAGGCTTTTGCCCGGATGCAGGCGGAAGGATTGAAGATGCATGTGATCAGTCTGACCGCAAAGGACAAGATCTGTTTCAAGGAAGAGGAAGCCTGTGATACGGGACAGTGTGGCATGTGCGAAGGGTATTATGACCGTATTAATGGAGCCGTGCTGGATATGCTGGAACATGAGACGTTAATGACACGCCCGGTTATTGAACAGTACGCGCGCAAGCATCGGGTGTGTCCATTTGAATTTTCACTGGATGCTGCGTATGCAGCCGATGCGGTGATCTGCGATTATAACTATATTTTCGACCCGCGCATCTCTCTCAAACGCATGCTGGAGGAGCAGAAGCGCAAGACGGTTTTACTGGTCGATGAGGCACATAATCTGGTCGATCGTGGCCGGATGATGTTTTCGGCAGAGCTGGAGAAGGCGGTCTTTCTGGATGTCAAAAGGGAATTTCAGACGCTGGACAGCAGTGTTACCGCGGCCAAAGCCATCGCGGATCGTACGGGCGCCATCGACAAATACCTGATCACGCTTCGCAAAAACGGTGGGGATGAGGGCAAATTGCTGCAACAGGAGGCGCCGGAGGAACTGATTGAACTGCTGGAGCCTTTTGTCATGGTTGCGGAGCAATGCCTTGTTGAAGGCGGTTCGGGGAATGCGGAGACGGATGAATTGCTGCTGGCAGCCTATTTCACCGCACAGAATTTCCTGCGTATTGCCAAGCTGTACGATGAACGCTTCATTACCTATGCGGAATGTGTACGAAGTGAAGTGCGAGTGAAGCTGTTCTGCCTGGATCCATCTGTGCTGCTGCGCCAGACTGCCAAAGGGTTCCGTTCTACCATTCATTTCTCTGCGACATTGTCACCTCTTGGTTATTACCGGGATATGCTAGGTGCGGAGGAAGAGGATTATACCTTGCGTATTGCTTCGCCTTTCCAGCGGGAGCAGCTGGATGTGAGATTGCTGCCATTATCGATTCGCTATCGGGATCGTGAACGTTCCAGACAGCCAATTGCCAATATGCTGCGCCAATTGGTTGCAGAGTGGCCACATAGCAACCTGCTCGTCTTTTTCCCTTCCTATCCTTATATGCGCGAAGTACATGGGACGTATATGGAACAGCCGGGCGAGGCAGAAGTCGTGATGCAGGAGCAGGGCATGAGTGAAGAGGAACGGGAGGCGTTTCTGAACGCTTTCCAGCCGCATCCTGAACGAACACGATTGGTATTTGCCGTTATGGGTGGTGTATTTTCTGAAGGTGTGGATCTGCCGGGTGATCGTCTGAATGGAGTTGTGGTGGTCGGGGCCGGACTTCCCCAGATTGGTCTGGAGAACAACGTACTCCGCGATTATTATAGTCGGACAGGGCGCAACGGATTCAACTATGCCTATGTTTTTCCCGGCATGAACAAGGTGTTGCAGGCAGGTGGAAGACTGATACGTACGGAAGAGGACAAGGGCGTGCTGGTGCTGGTTGATGATCGTTTCACCGAGGAACCGTATCGTTCATTGCTGCCCGAGGAATGGCAAGACTACACACGGATTTCACCCCAATAATGATATTTAGTTAAAGAACGATCGCAGACTTTTCAGCTTTCTTTTCTGTGCATGATTGAAGGATAGGCCGAAAAGGGTATTACTTGGATAGCATACGAACGAATAAGGACGATACAGATGCGTGCCGTGGTCCGCTTCGAAAGCAATCAAGGAGGTCGGTTGGGAATGAAGAGAAATCATACGATGATGCAGTTTTTTGAATGGCACCTGGCCGCAGACGGAAACCACTGGAAGCGATTGGCCGAAATGGCGCCAGAACTGAAAGCCAAAGGCATCGACTCCGTGTGGGTACCTCCGGTGACCAAAGCCGTCTCTGCAGAGGATACCGGTTACGGCGTATATGACCTGTACGATCTGGGCGAGTTTGACCAGAAGGGCAGCGTGCGCACCAAATATGGCACCAAGCAGGAACTGATCAAGGCGATTGCCGAGTGTCAGAAGAATGGCGTTGCCGTCTATGTGGATCTGGTGATGAACCATAAGGCAGGTGCGGATGAGAAGGAAGTCTTCAAAGTGATTGAGGTTGATCCCAATGATCGGTTGAAGGAAATCTCCAAACCGTTCGAAATCGAGGGCTGGACCAAGTTTACATTTCCGGGCCGCGGGGATCAATACTCCTCTTTCAAATGGAACGCCGAACATTTCAACGGTACCGACTTTGATGCCAAGGAAGAACGAAGCGGTGTGTTTCGCATTGTAGGGGAGAACAAGAATTGGAATCAGAACGTCGACGATGAGTTCGGCAATTATGATTACCTGATGTTCGCCAATATTGATTACAATCACCCGGATGTCCGGCAGGAAATGCTCCAATGGGGAAAATGGCTCATCGATACGCTGCAATGCAGCGGTTTTCGACTGGATGCGATCAAGCATATCAATCACGAATTCATCAAGGAATTCGCTGCTGAGATGATCGGCAAACGGGGGCAGGATTTCTACATTGTGGGCGAGTTCTGGAACTCCAATCTCGATGCATGCCGTGAATTTCTGGATACGGTGGACTATAAGATTGATCTGTTCGATGTGTCCCTGCATTACAAACTTCATGAAGCCTCTCTGGCTGGCCGGGATTTTGATCTTTCCAAGATTTTTGATGACACCCTGGTGCAGACACATCCAACGCATGCTGTAACGTTTGTCGATAACCATGATTCCCAGCCGCATGAAGCGCTGGAATCCTGGGTGGGCGATTGGTTCAAGCCGAGCGCCTATGCGCTGACGCTGTTGCGTCGTGACGGTTACCCGGTTGTCTTTTATGGTGATTATTACGGCATTGGAGGTCCCGAACCTGTCGAGGGTAAGAAGGACATTCTGGATATCCTGATGTCAGCCCGTTACGACAAAGCTTATGGAGAGCAGGAAGATTACTTCGATCACGCGAACACGATTGGGTGGGTACGCCGCGGGTTGGACGAAATCGAAGGCTCCGGTTGTGCAGTAGTTATCTCGAATGGTGATGATGGTGAGAAAAGGATGTTTGTTGGCGAACACCGTGCTGGCGAAGTCTGGACCGATCTGACGCACAGCTGTGAGGATAGCATTACTATTGAGAAAGACGGCTGGGCCACCTTCCATGTATGTGGTGGAGGCGTCTCCGTGTGGGCTCTCCCGGATCAGGGTGAGCAGGGAGAATAAAATATACAGCACTAATCAAAGTGGGTATCTCGTTGCCGTGGAAATGGCTCCGGGATACCCACTTTGGGTTAATTTAGTTTTTAGGAAATAGTTCCCCATGTTTCGTACGAAAACAGAACTACACTTCCAGTTCAAACGACTCCAGCGTGCCCACCATTCTTAGATCATGTTTTTGGTTGAACTGTGCCCGTTTGTCCGCATCCGCGTATTCATCATGATAATGCATGAGCACGGTTTTCTGTCTCACTTCGGCAGGCAGTTGTTGCAGATCCTTCAGTGAGGTGTGTGATTTGATCACCAGATCATGCATATGACATTCGTGGAAAATCAGCTGTACGTCTGCGGCGGCCAGCTTTACCCGTTCCTGATTCAGCGTGCTATCCGCGCTATAGTAGAAGTAGGGCTTTGCAAGAAGGCCATTGCTGACCATACCCGGCACGTGCTGTGTTCGAAAAGTCTCAAATGTCACGCCCCCCAGCTCAAATGTGCCTCCATCCGGTAAAGGTACGATATCATAATAGTCGCTCATCGTACGCTCCCCATCGGTTGTATAACGCATGCCTGGGGATAAAATATTCCATAACGGATCAACCAGTTCTTTGTGGATAAACAGACGTGGCTTGCGGTCGCCCACAATCTGTGAATAATATCCGAGCATCTGTACTCCGTTAATATGATCTTCATGCAGATGGGTGATAAACACATTGTGAATATCTGTCATTGGATAGCCGTATTCCTTTAATGCTTTTGCATTGGATTCCGGAAAATCAATCACCAGATGTGTATCGCCGAATTCGGCCAGCATACTGTTGTGGTGTTGCTCTACACTGAACATGTCTCCTGTACCGAGAAATGTTATTTTCATCCATTTCATCTCCTTCTACTATCTTCAGATCAGCATCAATTAGATTAAAACCAGTATACCTCGTTCCAGGAAATATGCCTAAATCAACCTTTTGTGATAACGCTATCATTTTATATTGAACTTTGTGGGCAAACAGTGTAGCGTAAAGATTGGGAAGTAAACCCATATGAACGTAAACTCACCTAAAGGGAGCGTGCGAGACGAATGAAGTCTTTTCTGGATGAACAATTTTTGCTGCACAATGAAACGGCGATCAAGTTATATGAGGACTATGCGAAGGACATGCCGATTATTGACTATCACTGCCACTTGAGTCCACAGGAGATCTACGAGAATAAAACCTTTGGCAATATTACAGAGGCTTGGTTATACGGTGATCACTACAAATGGCGGCTGATGCGCGCAAACGGAATTGAGGAGCAGTACATTACGGGTGGAGAGGGTGTAACCGATTACGATCGTTTTCTGGCGTATGCCAAAACCGTACCGATGATGATTGGTAACCCGCTTTACGCGTGGTCTCATTTGGAATTACAGCGTTATTTCGGTGTCTATGAAGTGTTGAATGAGACGAGCGCCCCGGCCATCTGGGAAAAAGTAAATGCAAAACTGAACAGTGACGGATTCGGTGCACGTGATCTCATTACCAAATCCAATGTGACCGTGGTATGCACAACGGATGATCCATGTGATTCCTTGGAATATCACCTGAAGATTCAGGAAATTGAAGGATTCGATACCGCAGTATTGCCTTCATTCCGGCCGGATAAAGGCTTGGAACTGAACCGCGATACATTCTCGGAATGGGTAGGCAAGCTGTCGCAGGCAGCCGGAACGGAGATTTCCGATTATGACTCATTCCTCTCCGCTCTGGAATCACGGGTAGAGTTCTTCCACTCCGTAGGAGGCCGGGTGTCTGACCATGCACTCGATTATGTACCTTACGGCACGGCCACACGTGAGGAAGCAGCAGCGATTTTTGCCAAAGCCATTGCAGGCGAGAAGGTCAGTCGTGAGGAAGAGGACAAGTACAAGACGGTAACGCTGACTTTCCTCGGCAAGCTGTACGCAGATCGAGGCTGGGTAATGCAGTTCCATATTAATGCGGCCCGCAATAATAACAGCCGTATGCTCGCCCAGCTTGGTCCGGATACCGGATATGATTCCGTTAATGATACGCCGCTTTCCTCAGCCATGATCGGTTTGCTCGATGCGCTGGAGCAGCAGCAAGCGTTGCCGAAAACGATCTTGTATTCCTTGAATCCTCGGGACAATGAAGTGCTCGCAGCGATTATCGGCAGTTTCCAGGGCGGCGGTATTCCAGGCAAAATTCAGCTTGGTGCAGCATGGTGGTTCAATGATACGAAGGATGGCATGCTCGCTCAAATGAAGGCGCTGGCGAATGTAGGTCTGATCAGCCGTTTCGTCGGCATGCTAACCGATTCCCGCAGTTTCCTCTCCTACACACGACATGAGTATTTCCGCCGCCTGGTCTGCAACCTTATCGGTGAATGGGCCGAACAAGGCGAGGTACCGCATGATATGGATCTACTTGGACAGATCGTACAAGGCATTGCATACAACAATGCGAAGGAATATTTCCCTTTTGCTTCTGCGTTGAAAACTGTTTCTGCTTCGCAGTCCTGATTCTTCTATATATGGTTCAAAACCGGGGCTTTAAAGTCACGGTTTTTTTGTTGTGCATTTGCTGTTTGACTTTCAACTTTTGCAGGAATATACTTAGTGCACCTAATTAATTGATTGGCTATTTAATTGGAATGCTATTTAATAGATGTCCTATGATGTTGGACCTCTATGGAATGATAATGAAAATAAGGGGGGGACAATAATGACTGGCATAGATCCGGTTGCCCAGAAGCTTTTGTATTCCATCATGCAGTTTAATAAAGGCAAATGGAGGCAACATAAACCGCATGGGCGTAATCACAATGAAATTATGGTTCTGGGTTGTTTACTCCACGGCATGCATCCGGGAGAACGATTGAATTGGCAGGATAATCCTCCTAACTTCAATGACACGCTACATTCAAAACACCCAGGACTGAAAGTATCGGAAATTAGTGCTTTGTTGCGAGTGAAATCGCCGACGATTACTCCTGTCATTCGAGGGCTTGAAGACGAAGGGCTGGTTGAACGAACCATGGACCCGGAGGATCGTCGCGCAGTCCGCATCACCATTACCGAAGCAGGTCGGGAAATTATTCGGGCGGCACATCAGGAGCGCATGGAGATATTTAATAAGCTCGTTGAGCATCTGGGTGAGGAAGACAGTCTTCAATTAGCGGCATTGTTGACCAAGGTGTACACCTTTTTTGATACAAGGGTTTCCCAACAGACGGATGCGTCCACACAAGGAGATGATAAGCCATGATGAAATTGTTTCGCATGCTTAAGCCTTACCGAGTCCCCATTTTCTTCATACTGGGTTTGGTGCTGTTACAGTCGCTAGCTGAACTGTATTTGCCAACCCTGATGGCGGACATCGTTAATGGCGGCATAATAAAAGGAGATGTTCCATACATTTGGCAGATTGGTGGCTGGATGCTGGTGATTGCGATAGCAGGCACGGCTTGTTCTATAACAGCCAGTTACCTTTCATCCCGCACAGCGGGTGGATTTGCCAAACAGCTGCGCAGCAGAGTATTCCGCCATGTGGAGAACTATTCGCTGCAGGAATTTGATAAATTGGGTACAGCTTCACTAATCACTCGTACCACAAATGATATTACGCAGGTCCAGAACGTATTAACGATGATGCTGCGCATGATGGTTATGGCTCCGATGATGTGTATCGGTGGTATCTTCATGGCGGTATCCCAAGATGCCAAATTATCGACCATCTTCCTGGTTGTCCTGCCTGTACTGGCTGGAGCCATTGCACTGATTGGTGCGAAAGGTCTGCCTTTGTTCAAACAAATTCAGAAAAAACTCGACCGACTCAATCTGGTCCTGCGTGAGCAACTAACTGGGATTCGCGTGGTTCGTTCCTTTAATCGTGGGGAACATGAACGTGCTCGCTTTAATGGAGCCAATACAGATCTGAGAGACGTTTCCATTAAAGTGAATGTGCTCATGGCAACATTAATGCCTGTTATGATGCTGGTTATGAACTTTTCAATGATTGCCATCCTGTATTTCGGTGGACAGCGTATCGACAGCGGGAATATGAATATTGGTTCATTAATTGCCTTTATTCAATATGCGATGCAGATCATGTTCTCCCTCATTATGGTCTCCATTATCTTTGTCATGATTCCAAGAGCTTCGGCTTCGGCAGAGCGGATCAACGAAGTATTGGATATGCATCCGGATCTCAGCAACCCAGAGCAGCCTCGTGAGATGAAATCGCTGCAAGGCACGATTGAATTCGATAACGTGACATTCCGTTATCCGGGTGCGGAAAATGCTGCGTTGTCAGGCATTTCATTTACGGCACGCCCGGGTGAGACCACAGCGATTATTGGGGGTACGGGCTCAGGTAAATCCACATTGCTCAGTCTCATTCCACGTTTCTATGATGTAACGGAGGGCAGTGTACGGGTAAATGGAACAGATGTCCGTGAGCTACGGCAGGAAGATCTGCGGGCCAAAATCGGATTTGTACCACAAAAAGCGATTCTTTTCACCGGAACAATTGCGGAGAATATCCGCCACGGGAAGGATGACGCCACGATGGAGGAGATTGTTCGAGCCGCTCAAACGGCCCAGGCAGAGAACTTCATTACGGAGATGAAAGACGGTTACGACAGCGTCATTGCACAGGGAGGTAACAACGTATCGGGTGGACAGAAGCAGCGTTTGTCCATTGCACGCGCACTGATTCGCCGTCCAGAAGTATATATTTTTGACGACAGCTTCTCGGCTCTTGATTTCAAAACGGATGCCAAACTTCGTGCTGCCCTGAAGTCCGAAACGACTGAAGCAGCGGTGCTAATTGTAGCTCAGCGCGTAAGTACGGTTATGGATGCGGATCGCATTCTGGTTATGGATGAGGGACGGATTGTCGGATCGGGAACACATAAAGAGCTGATGGAGCACAATGAAGTATATCGCGAGATTGTATCCTCCCAGCTGACAGAGGAGGAGATCGCATGAGTGAACGTTCAGAACGCAAGTCATCTCGTCCCCCTGGCGGGCCGGGTCATCCCGGAGGCGGAATGGGCATGCGGCCTCCCGTGGAGAAAGCGAAGGATTTCAAAGGTACACTGCGGCGCTTGATGCGGTATCTTCAACCCCACAGCTACCGTTTGCTGGGTGTGCTGGTTGCTGCGATTCTAAGTACCGTGTTCAGCATTATCAGCCCGAAGGTTATGGCAGAAGGTACGGATATTCTCAGTAAAGGCGCTATTGCCATTCTTCAGGGTGTGCAGGGGGCTGGCATTGATTTTCCTGCCTTGATGAAAGTTTTGTATCTGCTTGTGGGACTCTATCTGTTTAGTGCTGCTTTCATGTACATTCAGCAATATCTGATGGCTGGTGTAGCTCAGCGAGTTGTGTATGACATGCGTGAGCAGATCAGCGCCAAGGTGGGACGTCTGCCACTGAAATATTTTGACTCCCGTACCCACGGGGAAACATTAAGCCGGGCGACAAACGATGTGGACAACATCAGTAATACGCTCCAGCAAAGTTTGGCTCAGTTCATTACGTCTGTAGTTACCATTGTCGGGGTTATCATCATGATGTTGACCATTAGTCCTTGGATGACCCTGATTACCATTTTGACACTGCCATTAAGCGTAGTTGTTGTGATGATGGTGGCATCCCGTTCGCAAAAACACTTTGCAGGCCAGCAGAAATCACTTGGTGAATTGAACGGCCATGTCGAGGAAATGTACACCGGACACAAAGTGGTTAAAGCCTTTGGACGGGAAGAACATTCGGTAGAACAGTTCGAAAAAGTGAACGAAGAGCTGTATGAATCCGGTTGGAAAGCCCAGTTTATCTCGGGGATTATCATGCCACTGATGACGTTTGTAGGTAACCTTGGTTATGTGCTGATTTGTGTGGTCGGCGGGATCTTTGTTATGCGTGGTGCCATCTCCATCGGGGATATCCTTGCATTCACACAGTACTCCCGTCAGTTCACTCAGCCGATTAACCAGATTGCCAACATCTCGAATATCATTCAGTCCACCATCGCTTCGGCGGAGCGGGTATTTGAATTGCTGGATGAAGAGGAAGAGGTTCCAGAGTCTTCGAAACCAGTACAATTGCAGCAACCACAGGGTGCCGTTGCATTCCATGGTGTGAATTTTGGATATAAAGCGGATGAGTTACTCATTCATAATATGAATATTGATGTAAAACCGGGTCAGACGGTAGCCATTGTTGGGCCGACTGGAGCGGGGAAAACAACGTTGATCAACCTCCTGATGCGTTTCTACGAAATTCAGGACGGCCAAATTACGATTGACGGTGTTAATATCGTGGACATGGAACGTGGCAAGCTGCGCAGCCTGTTTGGGATGGTACTTCAGGACACATGGCTGTTCAACGGAACGATCCGTGACAACATCGCCTATGGCCGAGAAGGCGCAACGGAAGAAGAAGTCATCAAGGCAGCCGATGCGGCTCATGCCGATCACTTCATTCGTACCTTGCCTGATGGATATGATACGGTACTGAATGAAGAAGCATCGAACATTTCACAGGGCCAGAAGCAATTGCTGACGATTGCGAGAGCAATTCTGGCGAATCCGGCCATTCTGATTCTGGATGAGGCAACGAGCAGTGTCGATACACGGACCGAAGTGTTCATCCAGAAAGCGATGAATGATCTGATGAAGGATCGCACCAGCTTTGTCATTGCCCACAGATTGTCCACCATTCGCGGAGCCGACCTGATTCTTGTCATGGATCATGGTAACGTGATTGAGCAGGGTAATCATGAGGAATTGATGGAGAAACAAGGCTTCTATGCTGATCTGTACAATAGTCAGTTTACGGAGCAACAGCCACAGGCGATCTGATCCTAGATGGCGTTAACATAATAGCCGGGTTCACCCTTTGGGTGAACCCGGCTCAGCTTGTCGAGAAACCCAGTCATTTTCATGACATCGGGTTTCTCTTTTAGTTTTGGCAGATGTAAAATTGGGAAATCGGAGGGGTTACCCCCGTTTCTCCAGGCGATCCAGGTGGATCGCCATCTTCTTCATGTTCTGCACGGCTGCCGTCATCAGTGCTTGTTCCCTGACGTTTGGTAGCCCTCGCAAACGGCAATAGCGAAACCCGTGGAGCTCTTTAGCATCCGCGAAGCTTCGCTCAATTGTTTCTTTTCGTTTGCGGTACAACTGTTTGCCTGACTTGCTGAGTCGGTTATTCCGTACCCAATCCTTGCTGTCTTCCCAGACATGCCGGGTCACCACCTTCCGGCGGTTTCGGGATTGCGTACATTGGTCCAGCAAGGGGCAGTTCTTGCAATGCTCTGGATTTGACGTGTACTGCCGGTAGCCTTTTCGATCCGTTGTGCGGTAACTCAGTTCGTGATTTGCAGGGCAGACATAACGATTTCGTTCCGCATCAAATGTAAACTTCCATTTCGGAAACAACCCTTGCTTGGAATGAAATCTTCGGTGGGCAATCACTGCAAAAATCTTTCGGCTTTGCAATCCTCGGCAAATTGGCGTGGTTAAATAACCCGAATCTAGGGCAACGGCTTCGATCTTAAAGTCAAAACGTTCTCGCTGGCGATCCAGACGCGACAAATAGGGAACAGAATCATGAACATTTCCCGGTGTGACATGCACGTCCGTAATAAGATTGTACTTGGCATCCACGGTGCGGTGGTCCAGATAAAAGAAGCCCTCGGGCTTACCGTCTCGAATCATATACCCGCTGTCCGGATCAGTCTTGCTCACTTTAATTTCTTTATGCTCAGTCACTTCCTCTCTAGGTTTTAGGGCTTTTTTCCGTGCTCTTTCCGGTCCTCCGCCACAGCGGCGTTAAGCTCGTCCACGTAATCTTTGGTATTTTGCAGTACTTGCTGTTTGGTGTATTGGTGCTTGTTGGCATTCGCTTTAACATGAGTTGAATCGGTCACCAGAACACGTCCGCCGACCATCCGATGCGAAATGGCCTGCATGACAATCTCATCGAAAATATCCTGAAAGATGTTTGTATCTTTGAAGCGAGTTCGCCGGTTCCAGCTAATGGTTGTATGGTCCGGAACCTTGTCGGTCAACCCGAGTCCTAAAAACCAGCGGTAAGCTAGATTCATCTGAATCTCCCGTTCCAGTTGGCGTTCAGAACGGATGCCGTAAAAGTAACCCAGAAAAATCATTTTGAACAATACGATTGGATCTATCGCAGGACGTCCGTTATCCGCACAGTATAGGGGGCGAACCATTTCATCAATAAAAGAAAAATCAATATATTTATCTACTTTACGGAGCAGATGATCTTGTGGGACCAAATCTTCTATGGAAACAAATTCGTAAGATTGCTGTTTTTCTCGGTTGGAACGTAGCATGTAGAACACCATCCGTTCTATAAAATAGTTACCTATATTATACAACATTAACGCGGTGTCGTCTTAAATGGTTTGGATATAAAGATAGCTGTCGAGACTTTCTCGACAGCCTGAGCCGGGTTCACCCTTTGGGTGAACCCGGCTATTTGTTTGTGACCAATGTAAGTATGCCACGATATCATTTCTTCTTTCTTTTAATTCTCTTTCGAATCCTCTGGAGCTTTACCTTCGCTGTTGCTCGATGACGTCTTCACTTCCAATTTTGGAGCGTCTTCTGCTTCCTCAAGCGCAGAAGGCGCTGGCTCACCCGGTATCAATTCACGCTGCTCGATCATGCGTTTCACAACCTCATAACAGTCCTCGACATGTTTGTTACCGACATAACGCATGGCCGTGAAGCTGAGCGCGGCAGCCAGTCCCTGGCCTGCAAAGGGGACAAATTTGGCGACTGATTTGGTAGCTACGCGTACCCCGACCCTTTTCAGAACCTGTACCACCAGCTCTTTGGTTACCATACGTCCGATGACTTTACTTCCGATGGACATGACGAATCCGTAGATCATGGATTTGGTCTCAGGGTCCATACCGTCGAGCTGCTTTTGCGATAATCCGAATTTATTGTTAATGGCAGGCAATAGCTGCATAAGCATCCCCACATCGGCCAGGACGTCTGTACCTGGAAGAGGAACGAGTGTTGTACCAGCGGAAGCGGTGGCTCTCTTTTTGACCATGGTACGGCATTCCTTGCGAATTTGCTCCAATTGTTCCAACGTTGCCGGAATCATAGGGAATCCCTCCATTCGTATATGGTATAGATATAACCGTTTTGACTCGTTTTGAATGGTGTTTATTACAGTAGAAATTGTTGACCATGGCATATGAGTGTAAAGTAACCTTTTTTCTCAACCGTACGTCTAGTAAAAAAAGGAAATCAGTGAATTGCTAAGACGGGTATCTGAGTATTACGGATGAGGGGGGATTACGATGCATGCACGGTTAGGAGTATTACTGTTATTATGCTGTATAACTGGGCTGATCATTACGAGCTGTTCAGCAAAGGGTGACCCGAACAAGATGCAATTCAATTCGAATCAGGAGCTATCCGAGTCAGAACGAAATGCTGCTCTGAAAGAGATCGAACCCGAAAGAATCCAAGCCATGAACACCATTGGGCTGAACATTCTTCAACAGATGGGTACAAAAGATAAGACTGACGGAAATAATCTGCTGATCTCTCCTTACAGCATTGCGGCGGCGATTGGCATGGCATATAACGGTAGCGTAGGTGAGACTAGGCGAGAGATGGCAGACGTAATGGGCTGGTCGGGGCTAGAAATGGAGCAAGTGAATGCTTCTCAAGCGGCTTTGCAGCAGTTGTTGACCCATCCGGGAAAAGGCATACAGATCGGTATAGCGAACTCCATGTGGATGAAGGACGGAATCCCGGTAGAGGAGACGTATCAAACAACCGTACAGCAAACTTATGAAGCCGAGATCAGGACGTTAAATGGACAACCAGCACAAGCAAAGGAAGAGATCAATCAATGGGTGAAGCAGCACACCGAAGGCATGATTCCAAATTTGATGCAGGAACCTCCTGCAAAGGAAACCCTGATGATTCTGGTGAATGCCATTGCATTTGATGGTAACTGGATGGATGAGTTTGACCCGGAGTACACGACGGATGAAGAGTTCAAGCTGGCAAATGGAAAGCACCTGTCTGTGCGGATGATGCATCAGACGAAGCAGTTCCAATACTCGGAGAATGAGGACTGGCAGGCGGTTAGGCTGCCTTACGGAGAAGGACAGATGCATCTGCTTGTCGTTTTGCCGCGAGAGGGGCGTACACTGGAAGAGGTTCAGCAGCAGTTGCTGGATGACCCGAAACGGCTGGATACTGGTTCTGAATACAGGTTGGTTGGGCTGTCCTTGCCACGTTTTCGTGCGGAATACGGCATGAACCTGAAAGAGACGTTGCAACAGTTGGGTATGGAGAAAGCTTTTGACCCTTATGCCGCAGATTTTACGAAAATGATTCCTCGTGACCCGAATTGGCAGGCATACATTGGTCAGGTATTGCATCGCGCCGTGATGGAAGTGAGCGAGCAAGGGACTGAAGCGGCAGCTTCAACGCTGGTGGAGATGCAGGCCGGAAGTGCACCACCCACAGATTGGATCAAGATGGAGGTCAATCGTCCATTTATGGTTGCTGTAGTGCATAAATCCACTGGAGCATGGTTATTTGCCGGGAACGTAAACCAACCGGAAGAGATTCCCTCCAGGTAGCACGTAGTCTTCGTTATCCAAGTCTGCTGACATGCCGCTCTCGGAATTCATTCTCCAGCATGCTCATCTGAATGGCATCGTGATATTGATGATTGTAATACAAGGCATCTCGCCGTAAACCTTCACGTTGAAATCCTAGTTTCTCATATGTACGAATCGCACGTTGATTGAAGGCATACACTTCAAGCTCGATTCGGTGCAGATTGCAGATGCCAAAACCGTAGTCTAGCATAAGCAGCAATGCCTCGCTGCCATAGCCTTTTCCTTGATGCTCTGTATGGTCGATGGCGATCCGAATGTGCGCACTGCGATTTTTGGTATGCATGTCCATCAGGGCAATCTCTCCGATGACCTGGTCATTCTCCTGCAAGGCAATCAGCAGCATCAAGCGTGAGTCATCCTGGGCCGCGTTTTCGATGTAGCGTTCTACTTGGGTACGGGTGAAGCTGTTTTGTGTCCCGGTGAGTCTGCGCATCTCGGCGTCAAACAATCCGGGGAAATAGGTATCAACATCAGTCGATTCAAATGGACGCAGATAGATGCGCTTCGTTTCCAACAGACGTGGGATGCGTGGGGACGATGTTGGTTGAGACATGGGTCATTCCTCCTGTGGGTTCAAATCGTTATGCAGGACCGATCGAGCTGGTATCGCAGAGCATTGGCCAATGCCTGGAGAGGTCTTTACGTCTTGTGAGCGGCTCCATCCAGAAATAAAGCTACCAGCTCACGTGCCAGATCGGCAATCGTTGCATGCATGTCGCGCACGCCTTCACGGTTTGCCAGCATCAGCAAGGACGTAAACGCATGGGCAAGCAGCATCGGATTGGCAGAACGTAAATAACCGTTGTCCATCTCCCGCTTAAAGTGGGTGGCAAGGACTTCATAGATGCGGACTTCGGCTTCACGGATCTGGGCCAGCTGATCTGCATTCAGATAGGTATTGGCTTCACGCATCATGGTCTCGGTATCGACGTGGGATTGTTGCATCCGTCCTTCCGCAACTTTCTCCAACCGCTCTTGCAATGTACCGGGTGCATCCATACGGAGAGCGGTTTGCTGCATGCCCATGGCCATCATACTGGTGATGGCGACGGTGAATAGCTGCGGTTTGCTGGAAAAATGATAATAGATTGATGCTTTGGTCACGCCACATAGCGAGGCAATTTGCTGGAGAGAGACGGGCTCATATCCGTATTCCATAAATAGCCGCGAGGCGGTCATCAGTATTTTCGACTGGGCTGATGCCTGATCGGCACCGGCCTTGGGCCTACCCGGAGAGCGGGGAGGGTTCGTTTTTTTGCTCATGGTTGCATACCTCTTTACTTATTCATGTTGGCTGTACAAAAGTGTTCACAAAATTAGTATTTGCAATATTAACCTTCCGGTATATATAATTAAATCAATTATACTATGACCCGTGGTTCATTTCTATATTTATCACATAAAAACGGCTTCATAGAACCAAAATAGGGAGATGAAGAGACAATGCAAGAAGGTTCGAGCTACGGCCGCTGGGTTGCCGGCAAACGAAGCAAATGGATTACACTGTTGGTATGGATCATCATCGCGGTTGTTCTTGGTGTGGTGTGGCCTGCTGTAGGTGATCGTGAAACGAATAACGCGCAGGATCTGAGTGATTCCAAGCCATCGGTGCAGGCGGCAGTAGTTGCCCAGAAAGAATTTCCCGGCGGCGAAGGTATTCCCGCTCTCATCGTATGGCGTCAAGCCGGCGGGCTGACCGATGAACAGATTGAGAACATTCAGGCGTTAACGGAGCGACTGGATCAAGATCCGGTGGAGCAGCAGCAATCTGTTGTACCACTATTTCAGTTGCCGCCACAGGCTTTAAAAGGTCAGCTTTCGGAAGACGGAAGCACCTTGGTGATGCCGCTCTTTTTCAATCAGGAAGCTGATTCATCACAGCTGAAGGAAGGCATTGAAGCGTTGGAGCAGAAAACGAAAGACATTTTTGGCTCCAACCCATTTGACGTTGCCATTGATGATGCCAGCGCACTAAGTGCACGGGTTACAGGTCCGGTTGGGATATCGATTGATGCAAGTGGGCTGTTCTCATCTGCGGATGTATCCCTGCTGATTGCAACAGTTGTACTTGTACTTGTGCTGTTGCTGTTGATCTACCGTTCGCCAGTACTGGCGATTATCCCGATTATTGCAGTTGGGTTCGCTTATATGGTCACTAGTCCGATTCTCGGATTTATGGCGGATCAGGGTTGGATTACAGTGGACGCGCAGTCCATCTCGATTATGACAGTGCTGTTGTTCGGCGCAGGAACGGACTATTGCCTGTTCATGATCTCCAGATTCCGTCAAGTTCTCTATCATGAGCCGGATAAAAAGAAAGCACTCTTCCAGGCGATTACCGGATCGTCCGGTGCGATTGCCATGAGTGGATTTACAGTTGTTGCAGCACTGCTTGTACTGCTGTTCGCAGAATATGGTGCCTATCACCGTTTTGCCGTACCATTCAGTTTATCCATCTTCATCATGTTTATTGCGAGCCTGACGCTGGTTCCGGCTTTGCTCGCGATCTTCGGTCGGGGCTCATTCTACCCGTTTGTACCGCGGACGCACGATATGGAAGTGGAACGTGCAAAGAAAAAAGGCAAACCAGCACCTGCTCCGCGTAAAATCAAGGAAAGCTGGATTGGCCGTACAGTAGTAACCAAACCGTGGACAGTATTGGCGATTACGCTGGTATTGTTGGGTGGACTGGCTGCTTTTTCTAGCCAAATTAAATTCACTTATGACTTGCTATCGTCCTTCCCGGAGAATGTTGCATCTCGTGAAGGTTTCAAAGTCATTGGAGAACAGTTCTCGGAAGGTGAACTCGCTCCGGCGAAAGTGATTATCGATACAGAAGGCAGCGAGACAGATCTGAAACAACGTCTGGAATCGCTGGATTACGTAAGCAAGGTGGGTGAAGCGCAGCAGGGTGCTGAGAATGCAAACATCACCGCTTACGATGTGGAATTCAATCTGAATCCATACTCGATGGAGGCGATGCAGCATATCCCGGATCTGCGGGCAACGGCTGAACAGGCATTGAAAGATGCTGGAATAACAAGCGTAGACAGCCATGTCTGGATCGACGGTCAGACGGCTGAGCAGTATGATATCGAAGTCACTGGAGAGCGGGATGCCAGCATCATTATCCCAGTAGTGATCGGAATGATCACGTTGCTGCTGCTGTTATACCTGCGTTCCGTCGTAGCGACGGCGTATCTGATCGCGACAGTAGTACTATCCTATTTCTCTGCATTGGGCTTGGGATGGCTCATTATTCACTATGGACTGGGAGCAGACGCCATTCAGGGAGCGATTCCGCTGTATTCCTTCGTATTCCTTGTGGCGCTGGGTGAGGACTACAACATCTTCATGATCTCAAGCATCTGGCAAAAACGCAAAACGATGCCACTTCGCCAAGCGATCAAGGAAGGTGTGGGCGAAACCGGATCTGTTATTACTTCCGCAGGTCTGATTCTCGCAGGTACGTTTGCTGTACTGGCAACACTGCCTATACAGGTGCTAGTGCAGTTCGGTATTATCACGGCTGCGGGTGTCTTGCTCGATACGTTCCTTGTTCGACCGTTCATGGTGCCAGCCATTACAACGTTGCTGGGCAAATGGGCTTTCTGGCCAGGCAAGTATGTGCCTGTTGCAGAGAAAGCCAAAGAGAAACAAAAACAATCCATGTAATCGATGGATAGATTCAGACAAGGACAGTGGGGACCTCAAGCCTACTGTCCTTGTTTTTTTACCATTTTCATATTGGAATGCAGGTTGATCCGGGTATATGTTGAGATGGAATGGGGGAACTGTAAAATATCCGCAGAAACAGAACTGGTCGCTATTTTCTTTGTACGAGGAAGGTTTACGTGGCCAAGGGTTTTGGGACATAATAGAGGTAACGTCGGCCACGGGCAGACGGACGGGATGAACATCAATGGGACAACCAGGGGGAAGGATGAAAACAAGCATGACGAACCAACTTAATGTGTACTTTAACCATGACGGCGGCGTGGATGACCTCGTATCGCTGTTCATGCTTCTGCAAATGGACAATGTAAATGTAACCGGTGTATCGGTTATTCCGGCAGACGGATATCTGGAGCCAGCTACAGATGCCAGCCGTAAAATTATCGATCGCTTCGGCACATATTCCGTAGAGGTAGCGAAATCCAACTCCAGAGGTAAAAATCCGTTTCCTGCGGCATGGAGATTGCATTCCTTCTATGTAGATGCACTTCCAGTACTGAACGAATCCGGCAAAATGGAAGCTCCTTTGTCTTCCGTTCCGGCTCACCAGCATTTAATTGAGAAAGTGCGCAACACCGAAGGCAAAACGCTGCTCCTGTTCACAGGACCGCTGACTGACCTCGCGCGTGCACTGGACGAAGCACCAGACATTGAAGAGAAAATCGACAAGCTTGTATGGATGGGTGGTACGTTCGAAAGAGGGAACGTCGAAGAGCCTGAGCATGATGGCACAGCAGAATGGAACGTATTCTGGGACCCTGAAGCGGCTTACCGTGTATGGCAGAGCGGAATCCAGATTGATCTGGTAGCCCTGGAAAGCACAAACAAAGTACCTCTGACACCTGCTGTACGTAATCGTTGGGCTGCAGAGCGTCGCTTTGAAGGCGTTGACTTCCTGGGTAACTGTTACGCAGGATGTCCGCCACTGGTGTACAGTGAAACGAATTCCACGTACTATCTGTGGGATGTGTTGACTACGGCTTCCGTTGGACGTGAGGACATCGTGAAGAAGAAAACCGTGAACTGTATTGTTATCCCGGATGGTCCAAGCCAGGGCCGTACGGTGGAACAAACAGACGGGCGTCCAGTACAACTCGTGTATGATACCGATCCAGAAGCGTTCTTCACATACATGACGGATTTGGGCAAAAAAGCTGCTCCGCAGCGTTATTAATTCAGGCAGCCGCAAGGCCAGTCTCCATTAAAATGACAACAATAAAAAGCCGCAGGCAGAGTGAACAGGAATGGGGTAATCCCCATGTTTCCGTTCCCTGCCTTGCGGCTTTTTTGTATTCATCTGGTGGGCTCTATTGATTGCTCATCTGCAATCGGATTTATATTTTGAATCGGCTTATCAACCCGTTCAACTCACTGGACAACACACGAAGGGATTCCGCAGATGTGCTCATCTCATCCATCGATTGCAGCTGCCCGTCAGTTGCAGCCGATACCTCCTGAATGCTGGAAGAGGACTTGCGCGAGATATGTTCCATATCTTCAACGGAAGCGGATACTTCTTCGGCACTGGCGGAGAGCTGTTCGGAAGCGGCGGACACTTCGTGCAGACGTTCATTCATCGTCTCAATGCCGGAATGAATGGACGTGAATGAACGTCCTGCTTCTTGAACAACTGCAAGACCGGCCTGAACTTCTGAGGTACTGGCCGACATATGCGAAGATAAAACGGCAGTCTGGCGTGTCATTTCGGCGATCAGTTCAGTCACATGATGGGACGATTGCTCTGATTCCCCTGCAAGCTTCCGAACCTCGGAAGCAACAACGGCGAATCCGCTGCCATGTTCCCCGGCCCGAGCGGCTTCAATGCTTGCATTCAATGCCAGCAGACTGGTCTGAGAAGCGATGCCCTTCATCATGTGGGCTACCGATTCAATTTTGCTGGAGTATTGCGCAAGCTGGGAGGTAGATGCTTCCATCTGAGCGTTGGCCTGATGGATTTTGTCCATGCGGTCAATCGCTGTGTTGATGTTGGTCTGGCCCTGTATCGCGTTATGGGTCGTCTCCTCGGATACATCAGCCACCATGGAAGATGAATTCGCAATATGCTGCATGCTACGTGTAATTTCCTCCATTGCTACAGTAACTTCGCCTGCCCGTGCAACCTGCTCCGCAGCGCCTTTGGCTGTGTGGTCTGTGTGCTCAGCAATGCGCTGGCTGGCTTCCGCTGTCGCCAGCGAGTGTCTGGATACCCCTTCGGCGGCTTGCAGCAGGGAATCGGAGCTTTTGCGGATGCCTGTCATGACATCTCGTGTATCTGTTACCAGATGTTTGAACTCCGAGGCCAATTGCCCAACCTCATCCTTCCGTCCAAGCTCGACATCGACAGTCAGATCACCTTTGCCCACCTCAGCAATGATCTTCTTCAGTTTCACCAGAGGACGTGTCAAATAATGAGCAAATCCATAGACCAGCAGCACGCTGAGTAATACGATGGCAAGGGCAGTCCAGATCATGGTCATTCGATTGCGTGTCATTAGCTCGTAGACGGCAGTGGAGTCGAGGTCGGCGCCAACGAGACCAAGCAGTTCCCCATTAACCCCATGAATCGGTACATAGGCTGTAATCGTTGCGCCGTACTCATCCTGGGTCAGATCGCCCCGGAAAGGTTCGTTTTGTGCAAAGGCTTTCAGCATTCCCGCATATTGGTTCTCTTCAGGGGACCCGTAGGGAGAGAAATCATCCTCTTCCACATCCGGAGCAGCGCCATCCACCACGTAATAATACGATGCGGCTCCGTTCTCTTCACGCTTACCAAGCGTGTATAGATACTTCAACCCATTGGCCTGGCGAAGCTGGCTGAGTTGTTCGCGCAAGGTATCGTAATACTCGGTTTGATCCTGTCCTGTACTGAGCGGCGCATACAGGGAGGTGTCGATGGATTGTGCTGCTCGTTCGGCAACAGCCTGTGCCTGCATGCCCATTGATTGTTCAACCAACTGTGCAGATGAGCGATACATGGTAATGCCAAGAACTGCTCCTGCCGCCAGCATCAGACAGGAAAAAAATAAAAAGATACGCATAAACAAACTGTTCATTAGTAGAAATGTTCCCCCTTGATATATAAAACTATGAATTCTTATATTGAAGTTGAATGAATCGTCATATTGGAACTGAGTTTCTTTTCTTGCTAACGTACATATATGTATTTCATTTCTATTTAAAATATCGGCATCTGCATGATAAAGAATTAGCCCCCGGATCAAGTAGATCCAGGAGCTTATCTTGTTTGAAACGTATAAATGGATATCTCATCTCTTGGACTCCCCATGATTGCAGGAACCCTTTGCTGTTATTACTACAAAGAGGGGGCTTTACATCGTCCCGCCACCCTGGCGGATGGAGGCAGGGATCTTCTCTGGTCCTTGGTTAATATATTTATTAATAAAAGTGCCTACTTTGGCATCATCGAATTGGTCCAGCTTCATGGTTTTGGTCCATGCCGTCACGACGACCTCACTGCCTTCAGGGATGTCCTTGTTCGGCACAGCCAGGATACCTGATCCAGCTTTGCGGAACTTGGCAAGGTATTTCAGATGCTCTTTCAGCTCATCACTTGCGTTCACACGATAATAAATGATGATATCCCCATGCTCCAGATTATGTACCAGGTATGGATAGCCGGGGAAATCGGTGTAAAATCCAAACTTGATATCATGCGGGTTATGAGGCCCCGACGTTGGGATGGTCATCTCATATTGAATCGGCTCTTCTGTATGATCGGCTCCATAGTATTTATCGTCGGTCACGTCGATCGCAGCATCAGCATTCAGATACGCAACATCATACTTGGTAAGTGCACCCTGCATGAAGAAAAGGACAAACGCAATAATCGACACCCCCAGTAGTGCATGTGCACCCAGGCGGATAGATCGGGTTTTCTTTTTAATCACAGCTCGTTCATTCTTCTTCATATGTGCCAGTACAGACTTCTGGGTGCGTGAAGACCAGATATAAGCTGCGATGGAGAACAAGAGAACGACTGCTCCAACGATAAGCCACAGGTAGGATGTGCCTGCCTCGTGCTCCATTTGCATATGATTCATATTCATGTCCATATCGATTCCCTCTACCCTTCGTAATAAAATGAATGATCACAACGTTACACTACATAATGTAGTGTTTATGACAATGGCATAGCTCCCATAAAGCATGGGGTGTTTCTCACCTCATATCCTTACGTAAAAAAGAACATACCTTTTACACTACACATTATAGTGTATGGAACGTAACGAGTGCAATCTGCTGACGCTGAAAACAAAAGAAGACCCTCCTCGGATAAGGAGGGAGAGTCTTCGTAAGAGCTTTTAAATTAGATGCTACAGACGACCGTATGGAGAATACATCAGGCCAATCAATCCAATGATTGTAGTGCCCAGAAAGCGAGATAGAATAAAAAACAATACAACATTGGCAATCAACACGCTGTACATGCTATCGATGGCTGCCTTCGTACGATTCAGCGGATACTGGAACAGCACCGTGTTAAGTGATACAAAGATAATCAAATACGAGACAACGAGGAAGAAGATAGCGATGGAATACGAGATAACAATAAACAGATTCGCCAGGACGAGCGACGCTACAGCGGGCACAAGCAATGTACCGAACTGGGCAACCAGTGTTTTGGGGCGGAATGTTATTTTTTCAATCTTCAATATGGCATACATCAATGCGATCGCTACGACCAAAGAAATGGCGGTGAACAACAGCGGTCTAATAAACCCGCCAATGAACAATCCGTCCATATCCATCCGGCCGAAAGTAATCAAAAAGTATGTAGAGGATAGAACCGCAATCAGAGCCATCGTGATCCAGCCGTTAAGAGAATGCTGTTCACCAACGGTTTTCATAGTTTGATAAGGACGGGTGAGAACACTAAGGAAATAGGATAGATACTGTTTGCTTACTTCTTTGGCTTGCTGAACTTTCTCATTTTGTACGATGTTATTCCACTGATTGGTGTTGTTGTCTCCTGAAGATGAAGGGCCCTCTGTGCTGGAAGAGTCGGGTTCATGTTGTATAGGTCTGGGAGCAGAAGGTGTGTTGGATGAAATGGGAGCGTGAGAAGGTGTCGCCTGTGTGCTCGACCAACGGGTATATTCAGGTTCGGCAGCAGCGGATTGTTGATCCTGAGCGGAATCTGCAGTAGGGGAGGAAGGGTTTAGATTAGCGCCGCACCTCTCGCAAAAGCTAGCATTTCCATTTTCATGATTACATACTGGGCATTTCATGGCATGAGCCTCCAATTTCATAAATTAAGATCATATAGACATTAGACATTTTGTCTCATTTTAACGGTAGATGACGAAGTTTGTCTATGTTTTCAAGGGATTTAACACCCGGTATTTTCCACCTGAGTATGTGATTAAATCGGTCCTCTTATTTTCATATTGACATAAGTATGCGTCGGAATTATGATGTCCTTACCGAAATTGATAATCATTATCATTAAATGAACGTTAATCCAAGGGTTTGTACTCATCAACATATTAATCGCAGGTGTACAACCAAATCAGTTTAACCAATGGGGAGTGTATCGTGTTGAAAAAAATATTGGCATTGCCGGCTGTTGTGCTGGCAACTTCGGTTTTACTCGCCGCTTGCGGCAATAATGAAGCGGCTTCGGACAAGCAGGCAGAAACACCTGTTGCTCAAAGTGAAAACCAAACTTCCACAGAAACCACGGATGCAGCAGATCAGGAAGTGGCCGGGAGTGATTATACAACCGCAGTGGATGGCTATCGCGCATTTGCAATCGAGCAGATTGATGAATTCGTGAAGCAAACGGAGAAGTTCACCGATGCCGTGAAAGCTGGTAATCTGGAGACTGCCAAATCATTATATGCACCAGCTCGTATGTATTATGAACGCATTGAACCGGTAGCTGAGGCACTTGGCGATCTGGACCCGAATATCGATGCACGTGATGGAGATGTGGAGGCAGCCGACTGGCGCGGATTCCACCGGATTGAGAAAGCACTTTGGGAAGACAAGACGACCGAAGGCATGACTGACTTTGCGGATACATTGTTGAGCGATGCGAAGCTCCTTCGTGCCAAAGTCGAGACGATGGACATCGATGCGAGTCTGATGGTAACGGGTGCGGTAGAACTGCTGAATGAGGTTTCCTCCAGCAAGGTAACGGGTGAAGAGGAACGTTACTCCCATACGGATCTGTATGATTTTGCAGCGAATGTAGAGGGAGCACGCGAGATATATAACCTGCTCAAGGATGATCTGGCTGTCAAAGATAAAGATCTGAATCAGCAAATTGCGGACCGATTCGATGCGCTCGAGAAAGAACTTGCTCCATTCAAGGATGGAGACGGGTACGTTTCCTATGAGAAGCTGAAGGATGAGGACGTGAAGAAGCTGAGTCAGAACCTGGATGCATTGGCTGAGCCGCTGTCGAACATGGGACAGGTACTGGGAGTGTAGAACAATGACCGAGCAGAAAAAGGATTCGCTGAAAAAGCCGTTGTCACGGCGTGAAATGCTGAAGCTGACCGGCGTGGCCGGATTGGGTCTGCTCTTGGGCGGAGGCGGTGCCAGCGGTCTGATGGCGCTGGGTCGCAAAAGCAGTCCGGCGGCATTGGATGTGAACACGCCGGACAAGGCACTGGCCTTCTATGGCAAGCACCAGGCGGGCATTATTACCCCGGCTCAGGATTTCATCTGCTTTGCCGCCTTTGATGTGACGGCGGGAAGTGCGGATGATCTCCGCCGTCTGTTCAAGAACTGGACGGCGGCTTCCGCTGCCATGGCCGCCGGAGAGATGATTGGCGAACATAATACAACGCTGAATACGCCGCCTACTGATACGGGCGAAGCGGCAGGCCTGACACCGTCACGAACTACGTTGACGTTTGGTGTGGGGCCCTCTTTGTTTGACGGGCGCTTCGGGCTGCAGGGCCGGAAGCCCAAGGGCCTGCGCGATCTGCCGGCATTCGCCGGAGATGCGCTGGACCCGCAGTGGTGTGGTGGCGACCTGTGCGTGCAAGTCTGCGCAGACGATATGCAGGTCGCCTTCCATGCCATCCGCAATCTCGCGCGCATCGCACGCGGGCATGCGGTATTGCGCTGGACGCAGGAAGGATTCCAGCGCACAGGCCGAGCTGACCCTGCGGGTGGAACACCGCGCAACTTGCTCGGCTTCAAGGATGGCACCGGCAATCCGGATACAACGGATGCCGTGCTGATGGACCAGACCGTCTGGGCGCAGCCGGCTGACGGTCCGGGGTGGATGGCCGGCGGCAGCTATATGGCCGTCCGCCGGGTTCGCATGCGTGTGGAGGTGTGGGACCGCTCCACACTGAAGGACCAGGAGGCGACATTTGGCCGCCACCGGGACAGCGGAGCGCCGCTCGGCAGCAGCGGCGAGTTCGATCCGGTAGATCTGAAGGCCAAGACTGCCGATGGGCAGCCTGTTATTCCGGCAACGTCACATCTGCGCCTCGCGAAGGGGGACGGCAGTCAGCAAATTTTACGCCGCTCCTACTCATATTCGAGTGGGCTTGATGCCAAGACCGGACAGCTGGATGCAGGTTTGCTGTTCATTAGTTATCAACGGGACCTGGAGAAACAGTTTATTCCGATTCAGAAACGACTGGCAAAGAACGATAAGCTGAACGAATATACTGTGCACACAGGCAGTGCTGTATTTGCCTGTTTCCCCGGAATTACGAATGGCGGATATATTGGGGACACCTTGATTTGATGGGGAGGATGACAATGATGGGCAGGATCGCAGATCGGAAGGCGCAGGGGTGGCTGTACAAAGGAAGGTTGATGCGCTCCTTGCTGATGCTGCTGGTGTTCCTGATGGTGGGGTCCAGTGCAATTCGTTTACCGGGCATGCCACACGCTTCTGCTGAAGGGCTCCAAAACAATGAGCAGTCTGTGCAAAAACAATTGGATAGCCTACTGCCGCCTGTGGGCAGCGCCTTGGTTGAAGCGGGACAGGGCAAGCTGGCAGAAGCCACGGAGGACGTCGCCGAATTCAGGCAACTGTGGGAGGATGCCAGCACATTGGTGCCGGAGCAGAACGCAGATCAGGTTGCGACGACCGCCAGCGTTGTAGGTGAAGCTTTGTCCAAAGCGGAACAGGCACTGTCGGGCAAGGATTCTGATGCTGCCAAGAAAGGACTGGCCGATCTTGCCCGTGCGACTAATCAGTACATTGAGGCGTTTCAGGGTGCAGAAGAGAGCAGCGACGCAGGTCGTAAAGCGGCCGAAAGGCTGCTGCCAGACGCACGTAAAAGTTTGAGAGCAATGGAACAGGGCGATTGGACCCAGGCAGAGCTTGCCTATAAACGGATTGTTACGGCCTGGAAAGGCACCGAAGCTCCGATTCGTCAGGATCATTTTGGCGTATACAGCCAGTTGGAGAAGGACATCAGCCTGGTTCGCATTTCAATGCAGGCCGAACCCCGCAAGGAAGAACAGGCAACAGAACGTATGCAGGAACTGGTCACGTTGCTCACAGACTATAGTGCAGGGACACTCAAGGAAGGGGAAGTTGAGGATACGTCAGCATCCTCTGGTGTTTCTTCTTTGTCCGATCTGCTGAAATTACTGGAGCAAGTAGAGCAGCAGATTCAAGCGGGGGATACGACTTCTGCCGCATCGGGATTGGAGCAGTTTATTGTGTCCTGGCCTCTGGTTGAAGGTCAGGTACAGATATCATCTCCAACTTCATATACGGCCATTGAGAATGAAATGGCGGAAGCATCCGGATATGTCGTCTCCAATCCGCCAAATACGGCAAAGGCAACCGAGGTTGTAACCCGCATGATCCATCGGCTGGAGCCGTTAACGGCTACCACCTCATACACGGCATGGGATGCGGCATTGATTCTGCTTCGCGAAGGATTGGAAGCCATTCTGGTACTGGCTGCATTGCTGGCTTACGCCAAGAAGAGTGGCGAGACTGCGGCTCGGCGCTGGATCTGGGCTGGTGCCGGTAGTGGTCTGCTGCTTAGTGTGGCGCTGGCCGTTGTACTGTCGCTGACTCTTGCTGTGGCATCATCGGGCAGCACACGGGAGATGATTGAGGGGTATACGGGGCTTGCAGCCGTTGTACTAATGTTGACGGTTGGACATTGGATGCATAGCAAATCGAATACCCGCTCCTGGAATAGCTATGTCCAGAGACAGGTAGGTGGTGCGCTTGCCCGGGGAAGTCTGTGGTCACTCTTCGCTGTGGCGGGTCTTGCCATATTGCGAGAAGGTGCGGAGACTGCGATCTTTTATATTGGTATGGCGCCTGCAATTGAGACCTCACAGATGTTGATCGGTATGGGGGCAGCATTGCTCATCCTGATTGTATTGGCTGTGGCCATTATTCAATTCAGTGTACGCCTGCCTGTACGGTGGTTTTTCCTGACCGCTACGCTGCTGATTTATTATCTGGTATTCCGTTTCCTAGGAGAGAGCATACACTCCCTTCAAGTCTCGGCAACCCTTGGGGCTCATGTCGCACCGAGTCTGCCGACGATTGGCTGGCTTGGCATGTATCCGACATGGGAGACCTTTATTCCACAACTCGTTGTGCTGATCTTTATGATCTTCAATCTGATTCGTACAGAGGTACGTTCGGCCAAAGGAGCATCCAAGGCATCCGTGTAGCACGGAGCTATGAATCCTGGTTAGAGGCTGCGTTCTGTTCGCATCATATTGTGACCACACCATACAAAGGGTAACTATAAGTCCCTATAAGAAAAGCCGTATCCTTCACGTTCCATTCTGCGTGAAAGATACGGCTGTTTATTTTTTTTAGAGATTCATGAGACAGGTTAAACGGTCTGTGGATTGGACTTCATCATTGTGGGTGTGGACTCCCGGATGATCGGTTTGGTCACGATATGCGAGACCTGATAAGGCTGTGACGGATTGTCAATCCGGGATAATAGCATCTCCGCAGCCTTGATGCCCATCTCGTTGCTATAAATATGCACAGTTGTTAATGGAGGCTCGATAATCCGTGATTCAGGCGCATTATCGAATCCGCATATGACAATATCCTGTGGTACAGTAATATTCCTCGCTCTCAATGCCCTGATTAGTTCGACTGCGATGAAGTCGTTGGCGCATACATACGCATCAGGCAGTGAATTCAGCTCTGCCACTCGTTCGTTTAACCAGCCGGGCTTCGAGAAGAACAGGCGGTCATCGTCCACAATGCATTGGGATGGATCGACCTGCAACCCCGCTTCCAGCATGGCCCGCTGATATCCTACCCAACGTTCATTGAAGCTTTTGCAATGATTGTAATCCCCGGCAAATCCAATATTGTTATAGCCACTCTCAATTAACTTTCTGGTTAACTGATACGTGCTGTGCTCGTTCTCCATTAGCAGCAAATCTGCATGAAATTCCGGATAACATATGTCGGAAGCGCTATCGATGAAGATCGTGGGAATTCCGAGATCGGTAATAAGCTGAGTATATTTGAGATCGAACAATTCAATGCAAATGATACCGTCCACGTTGGAAATATCAAAATTGTTGGGAAGTGTAAGTGAATCCTGATCAACCTCACGCACGATATGAATGGAGAGATTGTACCCCTCTGCGCTGATTCTTTTCTCCAGACCACTGATTAACATCGAACCAAAGTGAGATGTATTGGGCAGATTTTCCGTTAACAGGGCGATATTGCTAGGAGCTTTGGTTAGAACATGCTCATTTTCCATATAGGCAAACTGTTTATATTTAAGTTCAATTGCTTTTTTAATTACACGATTACGTGTCTCATCCGGGATATTTCCGCTATCATTCAAGGCTTTGGAAGCTGTATTCCGGGAGATGCCCAAAGCATCCGCGATGTCCTGTATCGTGACTTTTTCTTTTGCCATCTAGTGCTTCACCTCTAATGATCATATGGTCGTCCATAGTATTATCTTAGTCAAATGTATAATAGATCGGAACAAATAGCAATCTCAATTTTACATATGCACAATTCAGTTTACATTTTTAATTCAGGTGATGCGCGTTTATATGTATTCATAAGTTTCGTTACAAATGATGATCAATTCGGAATATCCCACTAATGACAAGGGGAACGACAGATTGAAAGGATTTAAATTAATGTTTTATATGCAATTCAATGCACATTTAGAACTTGAAAAACACACAAAATGTTATCAAATGCACAATTATTTTTTACATTACGTATTGACTAATGCCTAGATTACCTGCTAAATTGTAAATTATTAAATGAGCAATTGTAAATATTGAAAGCCCTTACTACAAACAATTGTCAACTTCAGGAATGAACGGAGGTCATGTGTTGGATAACACGGTGGATACCAAAAAGGGTACAGGAAGGGCGTTGAAACAGAGGACATCAACCGGTCACAGGATGCAGCAGCTCAAAAAGAATTATTTTTTGTATTTGTTACTCGCACCAGCTCTGATCCTGACCCTTATCTTCAAATACATCCCGATGTACGGAGCCATTATCGCATTTAAGGATTTTAGTCCGATCAAAGGCATCATGGGCAGTGAGTGGGTGGGCTTGAAGCATTTTGAGAAGTTTTTGGCTTCGCCCAATTTTGATGTCATTTTTATGAATACGCTTAAACTCAGCTTTTTTGGATTGATATTCAGCTTTCCAGTACCCATTTTGCTTGCTCTCATGCTCAATCAGGTACGTAAAGCCGGAGTGAAGAAAAACATCCAATTGTTTCTGTATGCACCCAACTTCATCTCGGTTGTTGTCGTTGTGGGTATGCTGTTTATCTTTCTATCCCCAACAGGGCCGATCAATCAGATAGCGACAGCAATTACAGGGCATCCCATTATGTTCATGTCCGAACCGGAATATTTCCGCTGGATATACATTTTGTCGGATATCTGGACTGGAGCGGGCTGGGCTTCCATCATTTATGTCGCAGCTTTGGCCAATGTCGATCCGGAACTTCACAATGCGGCGAACTTGGATGGAGCGAATCTCATTCAGCGTATTCGCCACATCGACCTTCCGACGATTCGACCGATTATGGCCATCGTATTTATTCTTGCCGCTGGCGGGATCATGTCGATTGGATTTGAGAAGGCCTACCTGATGCAGACGTCCATGAACCTGCCTTCCTCTGAGATCATTGCCACGTATGTCTACAAGGTGGGCTTGCAGTCCGGAGATTACGCTTATTCTGCGGCAGTGGGATTGTTCAACTCGGTCATCAATGTCATTTTGCTGGTGACTGTGAATCTGATCGTGAAGAAATTGAATGAAGGCGAAGGCCTCTATTAGGAAAGGAGTGTTATCCATGGTTGTCAAACATACGGGACTGGATCGTCTGATCCTCGCACTGAACGCGATTTTTCTTACCTGTGCCGTACTGGTTGTGGTTGTCCCCCTGATTTATATCGTCGTTGCCTCATTCATGGACCCAACGGTGCTGCTGAACCGTGGACTGTCCTTCAATGTATCCGACT
Source organism: Paenibacillus sp. GL_099_B (assembly GCF_057835695.1). Classification (NCBI taxonomy): domain Bacteria; kingdom Bacillati; phylum Bacillota; class Bacilli; order Caryophanales; family Paenibacillaceae; genus Paenibacillus; species Paenibacillus sp. GL_099_B. The sequence continues at coordinate 6,656,434 of NZ_CM174430.1, read as the reverse complement.
GGAGTTTGGATGGGTATCAGATGATTTTGTCCAATCCAGCCATGATTCGAGGGTTTGCTAATGCGGTGCTGTACTCGGTTTCTTTTGCTCTCGTGACGGTGACCGTTTCGATATTTGCAGGGTATGCCTTGTCTGATGAAAGGCTGGCTGGGCGAGGATTTTTCATGATTATTTTTATCATCACGATGTTCTTCGGTGGCGGATTGATCCCGACCTATCTGCTTGTTCGTAATCTCGGCATGCTGGACACGGTATGGGCCATTATCATCCCTGGCGCAGTCAACGTCTGGAACATCATTCTCTCCAGAACCTTCTTCAAAGGGGTACCGCGAGAACTGAAAGAAGCCGCCAATGTGGATGGTGCCTCCGAGATGAAGATTTTCTTCCAGATCGTTATTCCGTTGTCGAAACCTATCATTTTTGTCCTCGCGTTGTACGCGTTTGTGGGGCAGTGGAATTCCTATTTTGACGCCATGATCTATCTGGATAATCCAAACCTCCATCCTTTACAGCTCGTACTGCGCTCCATTCTGATTCAGAATCAGGCTGCGCCGGGCATGATCAGTGATCAGCTTGCCATGGCGGAACTGAAACGGCTCTCGGAAATGATCAAATATTCAGCCATTGTCATTTCGAGTCTACCACTCATCATCATGTATCCGTTCTTTCAGAAATATTTCGAAAAAGGTGTCATGGTAGGTTCACTCAAATAGTGAACAGCCTGAAATAAAGCACGTTCGACCCAACACAATCCACGGAGGTCATTATTATGAAAAAAGTGAACAAGTCCAGAAAAGCCGCTACAACGGCATCCATCTCCATGTTGTCAGCCATGCTCCTGCTCTCGGCGTGTGGTGGGGGAGGAGGCGGTGCGGCAAGTGAAGCCCAGTCACCTGATGGCAAAGTGACATTGAATTTTATAACACAGAGTTCTCCGCTGGCCCCTGCTGATCCGAACGAGAAGCTGATTAACAAGCGACTTGAAGAGAAAACCAATGTGCATATCAACTGGAAGAACTATACGAGTGACGTATTTGCAGAGAAAAGAAACCTGGCGGTAGCCAGCGGTGATTTGCCTGATGCCATCTTTGACGCAGGTTATGGGGATTATGATCTCCTGAAACTGGCGAAGGATGGGGCCATCATTCCACTGGAGGACATGATTGAGCAATACATGCCGAACCTGCAAAAGGTGCTGGAGGAAGCTCCTGAATATAAGAGCATGATTACGGCTCCAGACGGACATATTTATTCCTTTCCCTGGATTGAGGAGCTCGGAAGTGGCAAGCAGCGCATACAGGCGGTGGATGACTTACCTTGGATCAACGTGGAGTGGCTGAACAAGCTCGGACTGAAGATGCCAACGACAACCGAAGAACTGAAACAAGTGCTGATTGCGTTCAAAACTCAGGACCCGAACGGCAATGGCAAGGCTGACGAAATTCCGTTGTCCTTCATTAACAAGCCGGGCGGAGAAGATCTGACATTTCTATTTGCAGCATTTGGACTCGGGGAGAACTGGGACCACACTGTGGTGACCAACGATGGAAAAGTGGTCTTCACTGCAGCTGATGAAGGTTACAAAGAAGCGGTCAAATACATTCACGAACTGGTCCAGGAAGGTCTTGTGGATGTGGAAGCATATCAGCAGGATTGGAATACGTATCTGGCCAAGGGCAAAGACAACAAGTATGGCATGTACTTCACTTGGGATAAGGCCAACATTACAGGTATGAATGATACCTATGATGTTCTGCCTCCTGTCGCCGGACCGAATGGAGAAATTAATGTCGCACGTACAAACGGTATCGGTCTAGACCGGGGACGCATGGTTGTTACGAGCAGCAATAAAAATCTGGAATCCACAGCGAAGTGGGTGGACCAATTGTACGATCCGCTCCAGTCCGTGCAGAACAACTGGGGAACTTACGGTGATGAGACACAACAGAATATTTTTGAATTGGATGAAGCTAAAGGCATGCTGAAGCATCTTCCGCTGGAAGGCGCTGCACCTGTTGAGCTCAGACAGAAAACGAGTATTGCAGGACCGCTGGCTATTCTCGACAGTTACTATGACAAATACACAACCAAACCGGAAGATGCTGCGTGGCGTATGGAACTGCTCGATAAATATATGGTTCCACACATGAAAGCAGAAAACGTCTATCCAAGCGTGTTCTTCTCAATCGATGAACTCGACCGCCTTTCCACCATTGAGACTGATCTGTTCGCCTATGTGCTGCGTATGCGCACGGAATGGTATCAGAATGGAAAGATCGATCAGGAGTGGGACGCTTATCTGAAAGAGATGGATCGTCTTGGATTGCAAGAGTGGCTGCAGATTAAACAAGCGGGATATGACCGCAACACCCAATAAAACAAACTGGTTGAGGAGCTTTGCCGTACATAGCATTAGCATTAGGGTGCGTGAGCGAAGCGAAGTCTCCTCTTCAACGGTTTGAATCAAAGGAGTAAACCAATATGTCTACCATTTCAACAACCGATTACCGGGGCGTCTATCACTTCTCACCCAAGGAGAAGTGGATGAATGACCCGAATGGCATGGTATTTTTCAAAGGTGAGTATCACTTGTTCTATCAGCATCATCCGTTTGGCACAACATGGGGACCGATGCATTGGGGACACGCGGTGACCAAGGATCTGGTTACCTGGGAAGAGCTGCCTGTGGCTTTGGCGCCGGATGAACATGGCATGATCTTCTCCGGCAGTGCCGTGGTGGACTGGAACAATACGTCCGGATTCTTTGACGATGAGCCAGGACTGGTGGCCATTTTCACCCATCATCTGGAGGTGCCAAACGATCATCCGATTCAGCGGCAGAGCCTCGCATATAGCAAGGATAGCGGCAGAACATGGATGAAATACGAGGGCAATCCGGTACTGGAGCATGAGTCATTCGTGGATTTCCGTGATCCCAAAGTTTTCTGGCATGAGCAGACCAAGGAATGGATTATGATTATCGCTTGTGGTCAGACGGTATGTCTGTACCATTCTCCCAATCTGAAGGATTGGACTTTGGGCAGTGAATTCGGCGCCGGGATCGGTTCGCATGATGGCGTCTGGGAGTGCCCTGATCTGTTCCCACTAGCCGTGGATGGAGATGCGAGTCAGGAGAAATGGGTGATGCTCGTCAGCATTGGTGCAGATCCTGCCTTCAAGGAAGGTTCCAGAACCCAGTACTTCACTGGAGATTTTAATGGCAATACATTTGTTCCTGATGAAGCTTCCCATACCGTTCGCTGGCTTGATCATGGTCGGGATAACTACGCAGGGGTCAGTTGGTCTGACATTCCGGCAGAAGACGGCAGACGCCTGTTTATGGGCTGGATGAGCAACTGGATGTATGCCAATCAGACACCAACCGAAGGATACCGCGGCGCGATGACCATTGCGAGAGAGCTGACATTGGAGACAAGGGACGGAGAAGTCCTGCTGGTTCAGCGTCCAGCACGCGAGTTGGAGCAAGCCCGCACGCCAGTACTGTCCTTACAGAATGCTTCTATCAGACAAGTGAGTGAGCAGTTGAACACCTTGCGCCTTGTAAACTATGAGATTTATGCGGAATGGGCTTCTGATCAACCTGTTCAATTTGCATTACGAAGTGGCGCGGACAACGAAACGCTTATAGGCGTGGATGCTAGCCAGAATGAGGTATATGTTGATCGCAGTCGATCGGGTATTACCGATTTCCATGAACATTTCCTGGGTCGCCATGCAGCTAGATTAAAAGCAGTGGACGGCAACCAACATTTGCGAATCTATGTGGATTACTCATCCGTAGAGGTATTTGCCAATGACGGTCAAGCGGTTATTACCGATCTGATCTATCCGGATGCGGGTTCCAAGGGAATCTCTGTTCAGTCCGAAAATAAGGATTTAGTATTTGCTTCGCTTCATATCTACGAGCTATCCCCCATCCGAGTTGAAGGTCAGTCGGAATGATCGTGAGGGGGACAGTAAGATGCGTATAGGAGCAATAGAAGCCGGTGGAACGAAGTTTGTATGTGGTGTAGGTAACGAGCGAGGGGGAATTGAAGATTGGTGCAGCTTTCCAACGGAACATCCCGAGACCACACTGGCGAAGGTCATCGACTATTTTAGGGACAAAGGAGTGGCGGCGATCGGGATCGGCTCCTTTGGTCCGATTGATCTGCAACCGGATAGCCCCACCTATGGTTACATTACAACAACGCCCAAGCCAGGGTGGGAAAACTGTAATGTTATTGGATCATTGAAGCGCGAATTCCCGATTCCCTTCGGATGGGATACGGATGTGAATGCAGCGGCCCTTGGAGAAGTCACTTGGGGAGCAGCAAAGGGACTGGACAATTGTGTGTATTATACGATCGGCACAGGTGTTGGGATTGGACTTATGGCGGGAGGTAAACGTGTGCATGGATTGTTGCACCCAGAGGGTGGACACATCCGGACGAGACGGCACCCAGAGGATCATTTTGCCGGATTATGTCCGTATCATGGCGATTGCCTGGAGGGCATGGCTGCGGGGCCAGCCATTCAAGCCCGCTGGCAGAGTCCTGGCAGCGAACTGCCTTCAGACCACCCGGCTTGGGAGATCGAATCTTTTTACATTGCGGAGTCCATTACAACGGCCATTCTGCTTCACTCCCCGCAAAAGGTCATCTTGGGCGGAGGGGTGATGCAGCAAAGTCATCTGTTTCCCATGATCCGAGAGCGGGTTGTACGGAATCTGAATGGTTATGTGGATGCAGCCTCAATAATGCAACATATTGACGAATTTATTGTCCAGCCTGGATTGGGCCAGCACGCAGGACTATGCGGCGCCCTCGCATTGGGTTTAGAAGCATTGCAGCATGAAATTTATGCTTCATAGCGTTTGATATTTATGGACATCCCAGAAGGGGCGGATGCAGGTTCACTTATCTAAGAGACTGCGCCGTCCTTTGTGGGATTTTTGTCTCATCTACTATATGAAAAGAGGGAATGCTCATGAAATTCATCTTCCGATCCATCGGTTGTGTTCTACTATCATGTGTCCTTGGATCTTCTGCTGCTGGAGCCTATTCCACAGCATCTGTTATGGAGACAAATGCTTCGCAAAGGATGGAGCAGACCTCTGAGGAATCAGCAAAACAGGGGGAGGCGGTTCAAATGTTAACCAAAGTGTCTAAGGCAATAACGAATTTGTCAGATTGGACATTGCAGGGTAGAGGCAGTCTGGAAGATACGGATGAAGGGCTCCATCTGGTTTCGGATGCCGGGCAGAATGTGATGGCCATATCGGCCACACGAGCCGATAATTTTATCTATGAAGCTGATTTGATGATTCAGGATATGAAAGCGGATACGAGTCTTATTTTTCGATCCAATGATACAGGCTGGTCTTCATATATGTTGCAAGTGGTTCCCCAGGCTGGTGTGATACGTCTAAGAGATGCAAGTGGACAGCCGGGAACGTTAAATGTAGAACATAAAGCAAACCTGGAATCTGGAGGTATCTATCATCTGAAAGTGAAAGCGGACGGAGAGAGCCTTCAGGTATATTGGGATAATCGGTATGACCCGGTGATTGATGTGAAGGACAGTGCCTACTCTTCAGGGAATCTGGGGCTCCATGTATGGGATGGGTCGGCTTTGTTCCAGAATGTGCAGGTCAGTACCATGAATGGCAATATGGGTAAACCGATTAGCAACGTCGGCGAATGGCAGCCTGATTTGAAAGGTTATAAGGGGAAAGGAAGCGCTCAGGAGAAAGGAAGAGTCATTTACGAGAAAGCGGCATCTGATTTTGTATATGAAGGAAATATATCTCTGGCCAATGCGAGTACCTCAGCAGCGTTGCTATTCAGGGCAAATGCAGACGGAACGAAGGGATATGAAGCAGCCCTGATTCGGGAAGGAGAAGAAGTTCGGGTACAACTTCGAAAAGCGGACGGTACCGTGCTCGCCAGCTCGAATCGCAAGGTTCCAAGCCAACCGGGAGCGAGGCATCACATCGAAGTTATAGCCTCGGGCAGCTTGATTCAGGTTTATGTTGATGGGTACACGCCTGCGGCTGTTGAGGTGACAGACAAAAGCTACGCTAATGGAAATGCTGGACTTGTCGTTCAACAAGGCATCGCTTATTTTCAGGATATCTATGTAACGGAAGAGTCGGTGTACTACAAGGAGAACTATCGTCCTCAGTACCATTACTCTCCGATTCGAGGATCGGCAAGTGATCCAAACGGGCTGGTCTATTACGAAGGAGAATATCATCTGTTTCATCAGGATGGAGGCACATGGGCTCATGCAGTCAGTTCAGATCTTATAAATTGGAAGCGCTTACCTATTGCTTTGCCCTGGAATGATCAGGGCCATGTGTGGTCGGGATCGGCAATTGCTGATCTGAATAATACATCCGGTCTGTTCACGGATTCGGGCGGAAAAGGTCTGATTGCCTACTACACTTCCTATCATCCGGATAAACCTGGTGGCAATCAGCGTATCGGCCTCGCTTATAGTACCGATCAAGGCCGGAATTGGCAATACGCTAAAGATCGTCCGATTGTCATTGATAACCCTGGCAAGAATGGTGATGATCCGGGAAGCTGGGATTTCCGTGATCCGAAGGTCGTCCGGGATGAAGACCACAACCGCTGGGTGATGGTGGTGTCCGGCGGGGATCACATCCGGTTCTTTACTTCAACCAATCTGCTTGATTGGACCTTAACCGATAACTTCGGATATGGCGATTATGTTCGAGGTGGTGTGTGGGAGTGTCCCGATCTGATTCAACTGCCTGTAGATGGAACGGGTCAACGTAAGTGGGTGCTTATGATCAGTACAGGGGCCAATCCGAAAACCCAAGGATCAGATGCGGAATATTTTGTAGGCCAGCTAACAGCTGATGGGAAATTCCTGAACGATCATCCGGCTGGGCAAGTGTTGAGAACGGACTTCGGTAAGGAGTTCTACGCATCGATGTCTTTTGCGAATATGCCTGATCAGCGGAAAGTCATGCTTGCATGGATGACGAACTGGGATTATCCGTTTGAATTCCCAACCTCCACTTGGAAAGGACAACTGACCATACCGAGAGAAGTCTCTCTTCGAACCACGGATGAAGGAGTACGTTTGGTACAAACACCGATCACTGAACTCCAGACACTGCGGCATAACCTATATAGTGCACAACAAATGATGGTTGGACCAAAAACAAAAAATCCGCTGGAGGGCTTTACGGCGGGTGCGTATGAGATTGAAGCTGAAGTGGAAATTCCGGCTAACAGTTCTGTAACCGAGTTTGGTTTTCAACTTCGTCAAAGAGAAGGGCAGAAAACCACTGTAGGATACAGAGTAAATACGCAGAACATGTTCGTGGATCGCACCACCTCGGGTGACGTAAGCTTCTCCGATTTATTCACCAAGGTCCATGAGGCCTCGTTACAACCGGAAAATCGAAAGGTGAAGCTGCGTATATTCGTCGATGAATCCTCTGTTGAGGTGTTTGGCAATGATGGCAAGGTTGTCTTCTCGGATGTCATTTTTCCAGATCCGGCGGGACGGGCAATGGCTTTTTATAGCCTTGGTGGGGAAGTGAAGGTGAGCTCCATGAAGGTGTACGCCTTAGATAACATCTGGAGAAAGAGCACGTCCTCTAAGTCTCAGGTTATTGCAGATATGCAGAGAAGAACGGCGAATGTTGGGCAGACGCAAACGCTGTACGCCACGGTGGAAGGCAGACCGGGAAAAGGTGCCACTCAACCGTTGAAATGGAAGGTAAGCAATCCTAAAGTGGTGCAAATCGTTCATTCTGATAAAACGAAAGCGACGGTTCGAGCCGTGGGTGGAGGCGAAGCTACAGTAACAGTATCGACGGCAGACGGCAAAGCTTCTGCTCAAATACCGATTACGGTATCCAGTGGCATATTCCATACCAACTTATCTGGCTGGAAATCGGATAAATCATCTGCCCGATGGCTTATTTCCAAACAAGGCATACAGGGCAACTATAGTGGAGATACACAATATATCGCACAGGAAACGGCAGGGGATTTTCAATATGATGCTGATCTGACGCTGGGTGCTCAGGGGGGAGCGGGGTCTATTGTATTCCGTGCAAGTGAGGATGGACGAAGCGGCTATTATTTGAATATTGACCCTAACCTGAAGTCCATCCGACTATTTTATAAAGTGAATGGAAAAATCGAAAATCGACAGGTGCTTGCTCAAATCCCGAGATTCGTTCGTAAAGATCATACGTATCACATCCAGATTCAGGCGAACGGTCCTCGAATCCAGGTTGATGTGGACGGTGAGCGAATCATGGATCTTCAGGATGGAACGTTTGCCGAAGGACATTTTGGAATTCATGTATTCGGTGGGAATGCGTCCTTCCAGAATGTGAATGCAATCCATAGGAAGAAAGCAGAATTGGAGCAGGTGATGATTCGTAATGCAGGACGTCCCGTTGAATTGCAGGCTGTTCCATCTGAAGCAGGAGAAGTGATAAAAGTTGCTGACGAGGTAGAGAGTGCAAGTGAAGGCTTCAAATGGGTACTTGTACCGACAGGCGATGATTCCGGCGCTTACTCCATTCGAACCTTGAGCGGAATGTCTCTTGATTGGGATGTAGGACAGAATCGTATTCAGCTCTATTCGTACCTTGGTTATGCGAATCAACGCTGGAACATTTCAAAAAATGAGGATGGGACGATGCGCATTACAAGTTCTCATAACGGGAAAGCACTTGGCATATCCGAGGATGGGGCGGAGCTGGTAATGGATGAGTATCGTCAAGAGAATGAGTATCAAAAGTGGGTTATTAAGCAACAATAATAGAGAAAAGGGGTGCAGTTATCTCCAAGCACGCTCACGGTGAACATTTACGAATTGTTTTCGCTAGTTTATACCTATCGTTCGCTTTTATGTGTTATTTTCATGTTAACTATATCTTTTGGGTTGCCTAAAATCGTAGATATATGTATAATCAATCGTGTTAACACGTCGAACGTACGGTAGTAAATGATGTGGGTGAGTTCATGGAACTGCTGGACAGCAATGAGAGCAAGAAGAAGATGTGCCAGTATTATAACGAAATCTCGAAGGAACTGTTCGGCTTTGGCACCACTCTCCTGAGAGTGACCATTGATCAGAACATTGTCACCTTCTACGCGAAGCACCGACGTTCACCGCGCTCTGACGCCCTGGAAGGGGAGGCCCCCGGCTTGAAGCTGGAAGTGGACTTCCGCATGTCTGTCTTGTATAAGAAGAAATTCAGGGAGAAGTTGGAGCAACACATGGGTTTGCCAATCGAAGCTGTATTACGGGATTACGATGCGTCCACGCAGTGGGCCATTACGAATGTGATATTGGAACAAGCATAGGATGGATCGACAGGTTCGATGCATGCGTTGCACACGATTCTAATTCATAATTCTGATTCCGAACAATTTCATATGATGGCGTCTGTCTTCGGATTGATTCTGAAGCAGAAACCGATGATGTACCGGCAGCGGGTGTCGCTTTCCTTTGTTTACGAAGAAAAGTGTTCTTGTTTATACAAGAATGCTTTTCTTTTTGTTTTTTTAAGTTGAACTAGCCCTAAATAACGCATGTACCCTTCGAAAATCAGAAGACCTTCCGATCGCTGTTATCCCCAGATTTCTTTTATTCCCTTTAATAAGGTAGAAATCTTGTGATAGCTTATGCTTCCGAAGCTGCTTTCTTTCAGAAAGCTTTTAGGCGAACACGCTGTTTCTCCAGGTTCTTTCTGTTTTCTACGTGAAATGCGTTATCAAGCTAGTTCAACTTAATGGTTTGGGTTGTTAAATCACACATATCAGGGGGAATCAGGATCATGATGAAGAAGTGGATTAGCGGTTTGGCGGCAGTGGCAATGACATCGGTATTACTAGCAGGTTGTGGCAGCAGCACAGAAGACGCAACAGGCGGATCAGGCAGCGGCGGCACGGCGCCAACCAAACTGGTCATCTCCACTTGGGGATTCTCGGAAGATTTCTTCAATGAAGAAGTATTTGGTCCATTTGAAAAAGAACATAATGTAGACATTGTGCTTGAAGTGGGTAACAACGCTGAGCGTTTGAACAAAATCCGCCAAGGTACATCCAATGTTGATGTGATTTATTTGTCCGATTATTATGCACAGCAAGGTATTGATGAAGGTTTGTTTGAGAAAATCGACCGCTCCAAAATTCCGAATGTGAACGATATTTATGATATTGCCAAAGCACCGCTTGGCGAAGATTACGGCCCGGCCTACACGGTTGGACAGCTCGGAATCGCTTATAACCCAGACCTCGTTAACAAAGAAGTCACTTCATGGGCAGATCTGTGGGACCCGGCGTTTGCCAACAACCTGACCATTCCGAACATTACGGCAACAGCAGGCCCAATGGTATTGGATGCAGCTTCCCGTGTAGCCGGAAACGAAACGTTTAATGAAGATGCAGCATTTGCGGAACTGAAAAAATTAAGCAGCAACGTTGTTAAATTTTACACGCAAACTTCAGAATTCGTGAACATGTTCTCCCAGGAAGAGATTGCTGGCGGACCGATTATGGAAATGTACTTCAAAGATTTGAAAGCGGCAGTGCCAAATGCGAAGTTTGTTACACCTAGCGAAGGTGCGTATGCCGTTATGAATACGATCAATGTCGTGAAAGGCAGCAAGAACAAAGAACTTGCTGAAGAATTCATCAACTGGCAGCTGAGCCAGGATGTACAAGCCAAATCCGCCAAAGCAAAAGTGGATTCCCCGGTAAATACGAAGGTTGAATTGAATGCCGAAGAAGCTGAAGGCGTAACGTATGGTGCAGACGTAGTTGGTAAGCTGAACAAGCTGGATATGGAATTTGTGAATCAACAGGCTAAAGCATGGACAGATCGTTGGAACCGTGAGATTGCACAATAAGCATAATTAGCTTTAGAACGATAAGGTTTAGAAGCGGTATAGATCGTTCTCGACAAACAAAATTTGCAGCAAGCAATCATTTAACGGTAGAGGAGTTGGGAATGTATGAGTGAAACAGGAAATCGCATCATTCTGGATGTGGATACCGGTATTGATGACGCGCTGGCGATCTTACTGGCCGTCAAGAGTCGGAAGCTGGACATTCTCGGGATTACCACGGTCTGTGGGAACGTATCGCTCCAGCAGGCAACGGATAATACATGCAAAATTCTCGAACTGGTGGGAGCACCCTCCATTCCGGTCATTGCCGGAGCGGCTGGGCCACTCACACGCAAGTCTCATTATGAGCACCGGGTACATGGACAAGACGGATTGGGTGGTGCGCTGCCTGATCCGGCCGTGTCCAAGCAGGCGGATGAAGGCTTTGCCCCGGACTTTATCGTTGAACAAGCGAAGTTGTACCCAGGCGAACTAACATTGATCATGACCGCGCCGTTAACGAATCTGGCGTTGGCGTTAATGAAGTGTCCTGAGCTACCTACATTATTGAAGGAAGTCATCTTCATGGGTGGCGTCGTTCGTGGACATGGCAACATTACACCTACTGCGGAGTACAACACATACGCTGATCCCGAAGCCGCACGCATTGTACTGCATGCAGGTTTCGAGAAGCTTACGCAGGTGGGCTTGGATGTTACCCGTCAAACGCTGCTGAATGAAGAAGCCATCGGACGATTAACTGATCCGGTATTGCGCGATTATGTGGCACAGAGCACGGAGATTTACATCAAGCGGTATGAGGAAATGAACGGGATACGCGCCTGTGCCCTGCATGATCCACTGGCAGTTGGCGTCGCTCTTGCCCCGGAACTGGTTGGACGCAAATCGTATTACGTCGATGTAGAGACAGCCAGCCGCTTGTGCGATGGTCAGATGGTATGTGACTTCCAAAACCGTTTGGGCGAACAGCCCAACACACTGGTATGTGAAACGGTAGATGCCGAAGCATTCCTTGAGCTGTTTATCAGCGCTTTAAATTCTTAATTGCTCGACCCAATAAGATATTTATACGATTGCGGAGAGTGCAGAACCGATCTGGAGAAGCGAAGCGTTCCCCTTTATCCCCCGATTTTCTCCATTGATAAGGAATCAGAAAAATCGGGGGATAACAGGGATCGAAGGACGGTACTGCAATCGGAGTATCCGAGTATAAATCTCTAATTCTTATGTCAGGAGTACCGCGATGAAGAAATCAGTATACTGGCTATTGCTGCCGGGCTTTGTGTTTTTGGCGGCATTTATGATCATTCCGATTGTCCTGACGATCGGATCGACGTTTTTTCAGGAAAACTCCTTCACGTTTGAAGGATACATGCATTTTTTCAGAGATCCTTACTTTTTGAAAATATTGCTTACGACGCTGCAGGTCAGCGTGGTCACCACCATCGTCTGCGTGGTGCTCGGATTCCCGACAGCTTATTATATTTCCCGGAAAGCGCCGCGTCGCAAAGGCATTCTGCTGGCGCTGGCGATCTTCCCGCTACTAACGAGCCCGGTTGTGCGCTCGTTTAGCTGGATGATTATTCTTGGACGCAAAGGGCTGATCAACAACGCCCTCGTTGGGCTTGGTATCGTGGACAAGCCGCTCGATATTCTGTATACGCCGGCAGCCATGATGATTGGTTTGACCCATCTGTTCCTGCCACTCATGATCATTTCCCTAGTCGGTGTGCTTGAGAACATCGATGGTGATCTGCTCAAGGCAGCACAGAGTCTGGGTGCATCCCGCTTCACGGCATTCCGTCGGGTGGTGTTCCCGCTGGCTGTGCCAGGGCTTGTTATCGGAGCCGTACTTGTTTTTGTCGGAAGCCTGACGGCTTATACGACGCCTGCACTATTGGGAGGCAAACAGCGCGTAATTGCGACGTTCCTCTATCAGAACGCCATGACCCTGAACGACTGGTATCTGGCCTCGGTCGTTGCTGCGATTATGATTGTTATTACGTTTGTCGTGGTCGGTGTCATGAACAAAATGGCCAAAACTTTAAATCCGAAGGGGTAGACATATGCGGGAGAAACATATCGGGCTGGGCCTGTTCAGTCTGCTGGTCTTTATCTTTCTGCTGGGCCCGCTTCTGATCATCTCGGTGACTTCGTTTGAACCGGGGACGGTACTCAAATTCCCACCGGAGGGCTTCTCCCTCCGCTGGTACGAGAATATTTTCAACACAGGTGGTTTCCTCCGCACGTTCCAGACGTCCATCATCATTTCCCTGCTGGGGAATTTGCTGGCGCTGTTGCTCGGGGTTCCGGCTGCGTACGCACTTAGTCGTTATGATTTCAAAGGCAAGTCCGTGCTGAATGCATTGTTCTTGTCTCCGGTACTCATTCCGGGAATCGTGCTTGGTTTTACATTGATGAAATACCTGATCGTGATCTATCATTTGCCGATGTATCTGGGTCTGCTGATTGGTCATACGATTATTATGCTTCCATTTATCATTCGCGTCATCGCATCGAGTCTGTCGAGCTTTGACTTTGCGGTGGAAGAAGCTGCGCTGAGTCTCGGTGCGGGACGTGTCAGAACGTTCTTCCAGATCGTACTTCCCAACATTCGTTCAGGAATTATCGCAGCGGTGCTGATTGCCTTTCTGGAGTCGTTCAACAACGTGGACATTTCCGTGTTTATGACCGGACCGGGGGTAAGTACATTGCCGATTCAGATGCTGACCTATGTGGAAAATTATTTTGACCCAACGATTGCAGCCATTTCTGTGCTGCTGATGGTATTGACTGGACTTTTAATGTTTGTGATCGAACGGATCATGGGCGGATTCTCATATTTTACTAAACGTTAATTGGAGGCGCAGAACGCTATGGCATTGCTGACATTAGACCACGTATCAGTGGCTTACGACAAGCAGACGATCCTGAAGGATTTTCAGTTGGAACTGGAAAAAGGTAAGCTGCTCTCCCTGCTCGGACCGAGCGGTTGCGGCAAAACAACTACGCTGCGCCTCATCGCCGGATTCCTGGAAGCAACACAGGGCAAGTTTATGTTCGGCGGCAAGGACTATACGAAGGTTCCGGCGAATAAGCGAAATTTCGGATTTGTATTTCAGAGTTACGCGCTGTTCCCGCATCTGTCTGTCTATGACAACGTGGCCTTCGGCCTGCGGATGCGCAAGGTGAAAGACAAGGATATCTCGTCACGCGTGATGCGTATTCTTGAAGTGGTGAACCTGAACGGCTTCGAGAAACGGTTCCCGCAGGAGCTGTCCGGTGGACAGCGTCAGCGTGTGGCGATTGCCCGCGCCCTCGTCATTGAACCGGATTTGCTGTTGTTCGATGAACCACTCAGTAACCTGGATGCCAACCTGCGGTTGAATATGCGGGTTGAGATCCGCCGGATTCAGCAGGAACTGGGCATTACGACACTTTATGTCTCTCATGATCAGGAGGAGTGCTTCTCCATCTCGGATCAGGTAGCGATTATGAATAAAGGCGTTGTCGAGCAGCTCGATCGCCCGGAAACGATTTTCAAATACCCGGCGACGGAATTTGTGGCACGATTTATCGGATTCCATAATTTCATTGAATTCGCGGAACGCAGTGATGCAGGAGAGGTGATCACGCTGAAAGCGGGTGGTCGCTTGTTCACCGCAACAGCGCATCCCGGAACGGCTCGTCCCGGTGCACGCAAAGGTGCAATTCGCCCGGATGATCTGATCGTCAGTGGAGATACCTCCGGGGACATGGCAAATGCTTTGCCAGGGATTATCAAAGTAAGCACGTACCTTGGACGCAGCTATCAGTACGTCATCGAGACAGAACTTGGCGACTTCACAGCTAATCAGGAGATGGAGACGCCTTATCTCAGCGGACAGCGAGTTAATCTGATTTTCCCGCAGGATAAGCTTGTCCTAGTGGAATAGCAGCAGGAAGCAGAAGCAGCAAAAGAGGCATTTTATCAGCTGAATCCAGAGCAATATGGCTAATTGTAAACTGCTGCTCTGGATAGCTGTAAAATGCTCATGAAGAAGGAGATTATGCCCCATGCGTGCAGATCAACTAATTAAGAATGTACATGTGTATAACAGTTATTATAAACGATTCGAAATGAACAACGTAGCTGTACTGGACGGCAGATTTATGTATGTTGGTCCAGACGAACCGGAGATGATTGAAGCCGATGAAGTGATTGATGTACGCGGACGTTATATGATTCCGGGCCTCATTGATATTCATCTGCACATCGAGAGTACGATGGTGACACCAGCAACCTTTTCCCATGGCCTGATCCGCTGCGGGGTAACGTCCATTGTGGCGGAACCGCATGAGATGGCGAATGTGTTTGGGCTGGAAGGTGTGCAGGAGATGATGTCGGCCAGTCGCGAGACAACAGTGGACATGTTCTACGCCATCCCAAGCTCCGTTCCGGCGACGCCAATGGAAACAACGGGTGGTTCAATCGAAATCGAAGACATGGATGTTCTTCTGGCTACTGGAGAGATCATCTGTCTGGGTGAGATCATGAACTATGTGGACGTCATCCGTGATCCGGAATGTAAGACCAACCAGATTCTTCAGCATATTCGCAAAAACTATCCAGATCTTGTGATCGAAGGTCATACACCGAAATTGCTTGGGCTGGATCTGCACCGACTGATCTATGCGGGCATCGATTCTGATCATACGCATCAGAGTATTGAAGGCTTGCAGGCTCGAATTGCGGCAGGCATGTTCATTGAAATTCAGGAAAAATCGATGACGCCAGCAGTCATGGAATACCTGATCCAGCATGATGTCGCTCAGCATTTTTGCTTCGTAACGGACGATGTTATGCCGGATTCGCTGGTGGAACGGGGGCATTTGGATCATATCGTACGTAAGGCCATTCGGATGGGTATGCGCCCCGAAGATGCGATTTACGCTGCAACCTCAACCCCTGCATCCCGTATGAAAATGACTGATCGCGGTAGCATTGCCCCAGGCAAAGTGGCGGATTATGTGCTGCTGTCCAACTTAGATACACTTGCAGTAGAGCAGGTATACAAAAATGGCCGTAAAGCTTATGACGACTACGAACCGTACAAGCAGGACCGAATTAGTGGACAGTTCCCACCTCACTTTTACAAGAGCGTGCAGTTGGATCTGCTGGGAGCCGAGGATTTCGCAATCCGTTTGTCTGATCCGAAGGTGAATGGGCAAAGTGAAGCATCTGACTCAGACACGCAGTTATCTGAAAATGGTTTAAACAACTGCCGAGTTATGATGGTGAAGGATGGTTCAACCTTTGTGGAAGAGCATATTGCACAGGTTCAGGCTGCGAATGGTGAACTGCTCTGGGAAGAAAGCGAATATGGACAGATTGCGACCTTTGAACGTTATGGCGTGAACGGCAATCGAGCACACGGTTTAATTGGTGGAGACACGATCAAGCGTGGTGCCATTGCAACAACATATTCACATGATAACCACAAC
Source organism: Paenibacillus sp. GL_099_B (assembly GCF_057835695.1). Taxonomy (NCBI): domain Bacteria; kingdom Bacillati; phylum Bacillota; class Bacilli; order Caryophanales; family Paenibacillaceae; genus Paenibacillus; species Paenibacillus sp. GL_099_B. The sequence goes on along the minus strand of NZ_CM174430.1, from coordinate 6,640,035 downwards.
CTATTGGTTGTAGGACGCAATCGTGAAGATATGATCTTGGCAGCTAACACGGTGATTTCGAGCCAGGGTGGGTTCTGTGTGGTAGAAGACGGCAAAGTGTTGTCCCATCTTGAACTCCCTGTGGGTGGCATTTTGACGGAGGAACCGCTGGCGGTAGTGTCACACCAAGTGAAAGAGCTGCGTGCAGCGATGTTATCTCTTGGTTATGTACACTATAACCCGATCATGTCCATCAGTACCCATTCTCTTGCGGTAAGTCCGGCTCTGAAAATTACGGATCACGGCCTGATTGATGTGAATGCAGGCAAGGTTGTACCGTTGATACTTTAATTGGAATACACACAATTCGTGATGTATCTCCAATTAGGTGATTGATCGTGAATTAATTTTTTTAATTATGAAAAATTGGCGACACCCCATTTCACAACCAGCATGTTGCGAGACGGGGTGTTTTTTTATGTATTAGGATCAAATAGAGAGGACCTAGAATGGGTTCATTTTTTGGACGGAGAAATGGAATACATATATAGTAAGAAGAGATGTTTGGAGCCAACACCAGGAGGATAAATAGCAATTATGGAAAAAACAAATAAAACCAGATCCATCTTTTTCGATGTAGACGATACCTTGTATGACCACTTACAGCCGCTTCGTGGCGCATTAGAGCAAGTTCTCGGCCTGCCGGATGATTTCCCGTATGGGGAGGCATACCACCGCTTCCGTTATTATAGCGACTGGCTGTCTGCCCAAGAAGACTTGTCTGCTGTACCCGAACCCGAAGCGGTAGAAAGGATGCGTCATCGCAGATTTGAGTTGACCATGGCGGAATTTGGATATCCCCTACAACAGGGGCAGGCTGAAGAACTGCAAGCACAGTATTTGAGTAGACAGTTTCAGATCCAGCCCTTTGAGGGAGTATATGAACTTATCCGAAGACTTCTTGCAGAGGGGCATATGGTAGGGTTAATTACCAACGGAGAAGGAAAACATCAGCAGCGGAAGCTCGAAGCGCTGGATGTATTCAACCTTATTCCCGAGGAACGGATTTTCATATCGGGTACCCTTGGTTATGCCAAGCCGGATCGCAGATTATTTGAGCATGTAAGCAGGCAGACGGGATCGGATTCCGACTCCAGTTATTACATCGGCGATTCCTGGCGCAATGATGTTGTCGGTGCAGTGGATGCCGGATGGAAAGTGATTTGGTTCAACCATCGTGATGCTTTGCCAGAATCAGAGCATCAGCCTCATCATGTTGCGCGCAGTTATGAAGAGGTAAGCCGTATCCTTACATCCGAGTTGATTCAACAATAAAGCGTGCGCTATGTGCGTTGGTGCAGTCCTGACTCCTCATTGAGGATCAGGGCTTTTTTTTGTTATATGTGACGTGAGGATTGTCATTGTACATCGGCGAAAATCAAGGTATAGATACTACATGTAAAGGTGCTTAAAAGGGACTTATCACATTGTCCAATGATGAAGCTTAGCTTCATGGAATCTTCATTTGAAAGAGTAGGCTAAAGCCTTCACAAAGGATAAGGGCAGTGTTATAATTAAAACAAGATTTAGATTAAGTCTAAATTAAACAAATGAAAGCAAGTTAAATTACGTTATCAAAATCAAAACTATATCGTATTCGAGAGGGGATAAATTCCATGAGCACAATCCAAACTAGAAACAATACTTTTGCAAACCATACCACTGAACTTCAAGAGGTCCTGAACCGCCAGATCGCAGGATGGTCTGTACTGTACACCAAATTGCACCACTTCCATTGGTATGTGAAAGGTCCTCATTTCTTCACACTGCATGCCAAATTCGAAGAGTTGTATAACATGGCTACGGCGAATATGGATGAAGCTGCAGAACGTCTATTGGCAATTGGTGGACGTCCAGTCGCAACGATGGCTGAACAACTGCGGTTGTCACCTGTTGAGGAAGCACAGGGACAGTTGTCAGCCGAAGGAATGGTGGAAACCGTAGTTGCTGATCTGCAATCGATGGTGGATGTTATTAACCAGGGTATTCAAGCAGCAGGCGAAGCTGAGGATAATGCGACCGAAGATATGCTGATTGGATTCACTGCTGCATTGGATAAAGAGGTCTGGATGTTAAACGCATTTCTGGGCAAATAAGCTAAGTTAGCCTGCATCCTGAACAACGATATGTAGAGTCCGTGAACAAAGTGCCCGTTCGCTTACAAATCCGGTGTGCTTGCCGTATAATGATGGCATTCAAGATGTATAGATTGGTGGAGTGAATAATGCGGACAGACCTGGAAGAACTACGGGATGAAGCTGAACGGTTTATATATAGATGTTATGAAGAGCTGGGCCATTCGCGTGAAGACGCGCAGGCCCGGCTTGTTGCAGTTTTGAACGAGATTGAGCACACAGGTACATATGTGCATACTGCGGAGGAACTGGAGCATGGCTGTAAAATGGCATGGCGGAACAGCAATCGCTGCATCGGGCGGCTATTCTGGGATAAACTGCGCATCGTTGATGCACGTCATGCAGATACGGTTGGAACGGCAGCAGATGCTGTGATGACGCACATCAGAGCGGCTTCCAACAAAGGGAAGATTATTCCCATGATTACGATCCTTCCACCTGATGGACCGAACGGAGCCCCCGTGAGAATTTGGAATCACCAATTGATCCGTTATGCGGGATATGAGACGACGGAAGGTATTGTAGGTGATCCTGCATCCGTTGAGTTAACGAAGACAGCCATGTCGCTTGGCTGGCAGGGGGAAGGCACGCCTTATGATGTGCTGCCATTGATTATCCAGGCTCAGGGACAAGCTCCAGAGTGGTATCCTGTTCCCAAGGAAGACATCTTGGAAGTGAAGATTGAACATCCGGAACGTCCGGAAATTGCCGAACTGGGCATGCGCTGGTACGGTGTACCAATGATTGCTGATATGCTACTGGAGATTGGCGGCATATCCTACCCGGCAGCACCATTCAACGGCTGGTATATGGGGACTGAGATTGGTGCACGCAATCTGGCGGATACGTTTCGTTATAATAAACTACCAGCGGTAGCGGCAGCACTTGGCCTGAATACGTCGAGTGAAACGACGTTGTGGAAGGATCGGGCTTTGGTAGAGCTGAATGTAGCTGTGCTGCATTCATTCAAGAAAGCAGGCGTTAGCATTGTGGATCACCACACAGCGGCAGCGCAATTTGCCTTGTTTGAGCAGCGAGAAGAGAAAGCCGGGCGCGAACTGACAGGTGATTGGGTCTGGCTGATTCCGCCGGTGTCGCCGGCAACGACGCATATTTTTCACAGTTCATACCGCAATGAGATTGTGAAGCCCAACTTTTTCTATGGAGATCATTCCTACAAACTAGATACAGAGAAATCGGAAGCCGAACGGTTGGATAGGGAAAAACAACACACCAAGGGCGATCAGCAGCCTCAGGCTGAGAACCCACCAATGAAATGCCCGTTTGCACACTGATGTTCGAGCGGGTCGTTTTTTTCTGTTTTTTCATCAAAGCACGAGCTCTAAAATAGGAAATAAATCTGAATATTCTTTCTCTATATGGAAATTAATTGAACTTCTATAATAAGGGGCAGGACTTAATATAGGAGGGTTACCTATGGGTTACATTGAATCGCTTCGAGAAATGGTTGGCAATACACCTGTTATTCTCGTGAGACCGAGTATTTTGATATTGAATAAATCAGGTGAGATTCTGTTGGTTCGACATGTGGATAATACCTGGGGAGTACCGGGTGGATTTATGGAGTTGGGCGAATCGGTGGAAGAGTCCGCGAAGAGAGAGGTCAGGGAAGAGATTGGAATACAGATTAAGAACCTGGAGTTATACGGCGTCTTTTCGGGGAAAGAGTTATATACGAAATTAAGAAATGGACATGAATATTATAATGTGGTCATTGGTTATATTTGCACAGAGTTCGAAGGTGAGTTGAAGCCCGATGGGGTGGAAGTTCTTGAAGCGAAGTTTTACAAGCCGACGGAATTGCCTGAGAACACAGACCCTTATCTAAAAAGTAAAATCGAAGAAAATGCACTACATATAGCAACTTTATTAAGAGTAAATAAATGAATGGAGGCTGCCCACTGATGTGGGCAGCCTTGTGCGTCTACACTCGTTTCGATCTGTAACGGCTGCGCATCACTGCCTGAACGGCAATGGCAGCGGCGATCAGAAGCAGGTTGAACACAAACACGGTATACAGCGATCCACGCTCCACAAGCAGAGCAGCCACCAGAGGGGATACGATGGAACCGATCTCTGCCACAGAGACAATTTTGCCTATGACGGAGCTCCTCCCCTCGTCTGGGATGTTATCCCCGATATGAGCAAAGAACGAATCCATGTAACATGCACCGCCTACGCCGCCAATCAGCATGCCCACGTAAACCAGCACATACGAAGATGTGCTCAGAAAAACGACCACTTCGATACCAATCATCAGCATGCCGAACATACAGAGCAGCAGACGATCACCCATCCGATCAGACAGGTAACCCGCTACCGGAGCAGCCGCGAGTGTAGAGATACCAACGACGGTAAAGGCAAGACTGATCGCAAACGGGTCCCAGTGCATGATATGAGCTGCATACAACGCAAAATAAGTCAGAAACACGGCATAAGCACTCATCTCCAGGAAATGAACCGTACCGTAGCCAATCAGTTGCTGCCTCCGGGTAAGTCCGGTGGACGGTTCAGGAGTGGTTGGGCTAGGAGTAGCGTTTACTGGAGAAACTGTATAATCAGCAGGCGTTTGCGTTGGTTTGGCATCAGTTGGAGACTCACTTAAGTCGTGGCCGTCCGCCACATTTTCAGATACAGGATTGCGCTTTACTGCTGTCTTCATCCCCATTGCCGCAACCACAGCCATCAGACAGCACACGGTAACGAGTAAAAAAGGCACCGATAAAGGCCAATGCAATGAGAGCCAGCCGCTGATGACCGGACCCAGCACCATACCCCCGCCTTCACTGCTGCTGATATAACCATTGTACAGCCCCCGGTTGTCGACGTTCCCCTCATCCCCAATGATGGAACGTACGACGACCGTAAGTCCGGTAGAAGCCAGCCCTTGGAGCAGCCGCAGCAGACCGAATACGAGCGCGGCAGAAGATACAGCGAAACCACCCATACAAACAGCGAGCAGCAGCAGCATGGCAATAAGTGCCCGCTTGCCCCCAATTTTCCGATAGAGTACCGCTGCGGGCACCCCGCCAATCACTTTGCCGACATAAAAGAGTGCAAAAATAACCCCCATCATCCAGCCGGACAGGCCGAATTCCTCAATAAACAAAGGGAACAGGGGCAGGATCATGAAACCGCCCATCTGACTAAGAAAACAAATGATCATCAGCAAAGGCAGGTTACGGCGAATATCCACGAACAGGACTCCTTTCACATGACTTGATTCCGAAATCCTCATGAAATCGCTCTACTTGGATGCGTAGATATCGACATATACCCGTAATGTATGCTGTATTTGTGAGAATAAGAAGAAATAACCCATGGCGTTTACATCAAAACCATTGCGGATATAGCTGAATCATATATAATAGATGGGATTTGTAATGAAGCATGCATGAAAAGAAGTGTACAGGCTCAAGGTATACCTCAAGTTTAAAGGGGGCGAAATGAAGCATGTCAGAACAACAACCGATTATCCGGTTCGACCGGGTGACCCAGCAATACGATCAGGATGAAGCCGTATTGAAGGAAGTCAGCTTCGAGATTGAGCGGGGTAAATTTTATACGCTACTCGGCCCGTCAGGCTGCGGGAAAACAACGATATTGCGCCTGATCGCCGGCTTTGCGGAGCCGACACAGGGCAGTATTTATTTTAACGGTGCACTGATTAACCAAGTACCGGCTCACCAGCGGCAGGTGAATACCGTATTTCAAGATTACGCGTTATTTCCACATTTGAACGTATTTGAGAACGTAGCTTTTGGTTTGCGGATCAAAAAAATGAAAACCGCTGAAATTCGCGGCAAAGTGCTGGAAGCACTCAAGTTCGTCAATCTCTCCGGTTATGAGAACCGTGAAATTGGCGAGATGTCCGGCGGACAACGGCAGCGTGTCGCGATTGCGCGGGCGATTGTCAATGAACCTGAAATTTTGCTGCTGGACGAGCCGCTCTCGGCGCTCGATCTGAAGCTGCGGACCGAAATGCAGTATGAACTGCGCGAGCTGCAACAGCGATTGGGCATTACGTTTATTTTTGTCACGCATGATCAGGAAGAAGCCTTGGCGATGTCAGATGAGATCTTTGTCCTGAACGGTGGCGTCATTCAACAAAGCGGAACGCCGAATGATATCTATGATGAGCCGATTAACCGTTTTGTGGCGGACTTTATTGGTGAATCGAACATTGTATCCGGCAAAATGAAGCAGGACTTTGTGGTGGAATTCGCTGGCGCAGAGTACGAGTGTGTCGATCAGGGTTTGCAGCGGGACGAGCCTGTGGAGATTGTGATTCGTCCAGAGGATATGGAAATTACAACCGAGGAACAGGGCAAGATGCAGGTCAACGTTGACTCTCAGCTGTTTCGTGGGGTGCATTACGAGATATCGACCTACGATGATGCGGGTAATGAGTGGCTGGTGCATTCCACGAAGAAAGCCGTCGTAGGCGCTCGTATTGGACTGTATTTTGACCCGGAAGCCATCCACGTCATGCGCTTTAACGAGACGGAAGAAGAGTTCGATAAACGTCTGGAAGCCTACCAAGAGGCCGTTCATGCAGACTAAGGCGAGTACACGCAATGCGTATCTGATTCCATATGTATTATGGATGGTGTTGTTTGTAGTTGCTCCGGTTCTGCTGGTGGTGTATTACTCGTTCTTCGATGTGGAGGGCAATTTCACGCTGGGTAACTACGCTCGGTTCTTTACACCTGTGTACATGCAGATGACCCTGAGCTCGTTCTGGTATGCATTTCTGATCACGGTGTTCTCGCTGTTGGTATCGTATCCGACGGCGTATTTACTGACTCGTACGAAGCACAAGCAGCTGTGGCTGTTGCTTATTATTTTGCCAAGCTGGATTAATCTGTTGTTAAAAGCGTACGCCTTTATCGGCCTGTTCGGCACGTATGGCTTGACCAATTCCCTGCTTGAAGTGGTGGGCATTGGCACGCAACAGATTTTATTCACCGATTTTAGCTTTATCTTTGTCTCAGTGTATATCTTCATTCCGTTTATGATCCTGCCGATCTTCAACGCGCTGGAAGAGATGAATCCGTCGCTGATCTATGCGGCCCGGGATCTTGGGGCATCGTCATGGCTGACGTTCCGTCGGGTTATCTTCCCGCTGACGCTCAGCGGTGTGAAATCTGGCTGTCAGGCCGTATTTATTCCGGCGCTATCCTTGTTCATGATTACCCGCCTTATTGCGGGGAACCGGGTAATAACGCTGGGAACAGCGATTGAGCAGCATTTTCTCGTCACCCAGGACTGGGGGATGGGTTCGACCATTGCCGTCTTTTTGATTATTGCGATGGCGATCATTATGTTCCTGACTGGATCAGGCAAGAAGGAGGTGCGTAATGGGAAGAAACGGAAAGCTGTCTAACGTCTATCTGGCCGTTGTATTCGCCATACTGTACGCACCGATCGCGTATCTGATCTTCTATTCCTTCAACAGTGGCGGGCATATGCGCGGCTTCGAAGGGTTTACATTAGAATGGTACAGAGAAGTATTTGCCGATACCCGGCTGCTAATCATTGTACTGAATACGTTTATTATTGCGCTCCTGTCCTCTGCGATCTCGACGATGCTCGGTGTGGCAGGGGCACTGGCGATCTACCATGTGCGGCGCAAACGGACCAAGAATACGTTGCTGTCACTCAATAACGTGCTGATCGTTAGTCCGGATGTCATCATCGGTGCATCCTTTCTGATTCTGTTCACCATGATTGGCATCAAGCTTGGATTCACTTCGGTACTGTTGTCTCATATCGCATTCAGCGTGCCGATTGTTGTGATTATGGTACTGCCAAAGCTTCAGGAGATGAGTCCGACCTTGATGGATGCGGCGCGCGATCTGGGTGCTGGATCATGGCAGATCTTGACCCGTGTCGTGCTTCCATACGTTAAACCGGGTATTTTTGCCGGGTTCTTCATGGCATTGACGTACTCGCTTGATGACTTCGCAGTAACATTCTTTGTCACGGGTAACGGATACTCCACACTCTCTGTGGAGATTTATTCAAGAGCAAGACAGGGCGTGTCATTGTCCATCAATGCGCTGTCCACACTGCTGTTCCTGCTGACGGTGCTACTGGTGGTTGGGTATTACTTCATTAACCGCCGTGCCGCGCGTACGCCTGCCGGAAGGGGGCTGCGTCCATGAAGCAACTGGTTCGGACATTTGCAATTGTATTTGTGGCTGCCTTTGCCTTGATGATTCTCGCTTCGTATCTGAACAAGAGTCAGGGGTATTCCGGCGGCAATACACTGACGATTTACAACTGGGGCGATTATATCGATCCCGATTTGCTGAAGGAATTTGAGCAAGAGACCGGCATCAAGGTGATCTATCAGACGTTTGATTCGAACGAAGCGATGTTAACCAAGATTGAGCAGGGCGGAACGACGTTTGATGTGGCGATTCCTTCCGAGTATGCGATTAGCAAAATGAAAGAGGAAAACCTGCTCATTCCGCTGGATCACAGTAAGCTGCCCAATCTGAGCAACATCGACTCCCGGTTCATGGACCTATCCTTTGATGAGGACAACAAGTACTCCATCCCTTACTTCTGGGGAACGGTGGGTATTGTGTACAATCCTGAACTGGTTGATGGGTTAACGTTCGAGAGCTGGAATGACCTGTGGGATCCACGTTTGAAAAATCAAATCCTGCTGCTTGACGGTGCACGTGAAGTGATTGGCATGGGGCTGAACAGCCTCGGGTATTCGTTGAACGATACGAACGAAGATCATCTGCAGGAAGCTTTGAAGAAACTGTCCACCCTGACGCCTAACGTCAGAGCGATTGTCGGAGACGAGATCAAAATGCTGCTGGCAAACGAGGAAGCCGCAGTCGGACTCGTATGGTCCGGTGATGCGTCAGAAATTATGGATGAGAACGACAAGCTGGATTATGTGGTTCCTGAGGAAGGCTCGAACCTTTGGTTCGATAACATGGTTATTCCGAAGACTGCGAGTAATATTGAAGGCGCTCATCAGTTTATCAACTTCATGCTGGACCCGGATCATGCAGCTCGTAATGCTGAATATGTCGGGTACTCTACACCGAACGCCGAGGCATTGAAGCTGCTGCCAGAGGATATTTCGGAGGATGAGCGATTCTATCCAGATGAGACACTGACGGGTAAGCTGGAAGTGTACAATAATCTGGGCAAAAAAATGCTCTCGCATTATAACGATTTGTTCCTCGAATTTAAAATGCATAGCAAATAAGAAGGCGATTCGTAGCTGAATATGCTGTTATATTGCTAAGCTAACAAAAAAAGCAGTAACCATCTCCCAGTACAGATCGGGCGAGGGTTGCTGCTTTTTTTTGGTTTTTCCTTGCTGATGTTGTGTTGAATGTACCTTTGCTACTACATAAAGGATTCTTGTCCTTTATGTTCTCGCGTATATAGGTGTTCAATTTATATAGCAAGAACCTTACTAAAATGTTGTACTTATTAATTATTTTCTTTGCAAGGATACGAGAAGCGGTGGGTTTTTGATACGTGCAAACATGACCATGACTGTGATGAGTGCAATCAAGCTAGCCGTTATGATAATGGGAACAGGGCCAATATCGGTAAGGAAGTCGAAAAGTACCTTAACCTTCAACCTTACTTTGTAGCTTTTGCCTGGTTCCAAAGGGTCAGAGGCAAGATAAGCAAGAATAAAAGCAACAGCCGCTGTTATAAACAGTGTAAGTAAAGGTTTGAAGGCGGATTTCAGCGGAGAAACCTGTTTTTCTTCGTATGTATGGCTTTCGTTTAGGTAAGAATGCAATTTTTCGAGAAATTGCTGCTTGATCTCTGGTTCGTCGATGAAAAAATAGAAGTTGTACTTTTTGAGTGAATTATTATCCAAATCTATGTCTACCATCGAATCTTTTTTGTTGGCTTTTACACGATGGATCGAGCTTAAGTGAACAACATCTTTGGAGTTGACGTTGTCAGTCCACTCCCAGTTCCCTTGCTTACCTTCTGTAACAAATCTTAGTGCATCTTCTTTGGGAATTTTCACATACAGATACTCGGGAGTAAGAATTAATGTCCTGTTTTTGTCCATGTCGAAGCTCTCAATAGTCCATTCCTCTGTCATTTAATTAAATCCTCCTTAGCTAATATCTATATATTTATCGGAGTTTATCAATTAAAGTTAAATGTTTACAAAATAAAAAAAGAAATCTAATAAAGGATTAATTTATTTTATGGATTTGCCGATGAAATAGGGATGCTTATACAAAATTTTGGAGGATAAGGAAATGAAAAGTTGGCGCAGCATAACAATTGTTCTGAGTATCGTTATGGTATTAAGTGGTTGTACCAAACATGAGATTGGCAAGCCGAATGCGGACAAGGTAAGTCCTAACGAGGGAATTAGTACATCGGGGGATGTACAGACAGAACAATCTGTATCTGAAGATCATAAAGACAAGCTTAGTGAAGCTGAGGCAGAAGAACTTAAAATGAACAAATATAACGCCTATATCATGCTTAATAATATTATAACTGGGCGGCTGAACGATGTAATGGAGCATTATTTAAAAACATTTAGTAGCAAGCCTAATATTAAATTCAACAAAAAACATAACTATTGGGTAAGGTCATTTGTGGACAGGGATGAGACATACATTAAGAAAGCCTTTGAACTTGCTCGTCAAGAACCGGCATTTGACCCGTTGGATACAGCCGCTCTTAATTTGGAACCATCCATGAATAAGCTGATTGGGTACGTCAAGGAAGCGCATGACTATTATGATTTGAAAATGTATGTGGATGACCAGTTCGAAAAAGGCAAGCAACTACATAATCAGATTCTCTCATCCTATGATGAGTATGAGAAAGCAACGGAGGTTTTCATTCTGGCATTGAGTAAGATGTCAGAACAGCATCTAAAGGAAACGATGGAACAATTGAAGGAGAACGATCAGTTACTCCGATATAGCGCGTTGCAATTTATAAGCGATGCTAATGCGTTAACGGCAGAGATGGAGGAGCAGGGCATCAACGCAAGCAATGTGCTAGATATCGATATGAAGAAATTCAAGAAGATGTACGATTCTCTAAAAAGTACCATGGAGTCCTTGATCCAGTATTCCTCTGACGATACGAGGGTGCGGTCAGAAGGTTTTTCACCGAATCAGTTGAACATGTTCATGGATAATGCCAAAGCAGTGAAAGTGGCTGCATCTGAAATCATCGAGCGGATCAACGAGAAGAATAAAGTCCCCGATTATAAGTTAAGAGCGGAATTTGCGCTTAAACATGAAAAAGGAACGCCTGAAAAGTATAACGCTGCGGTCATTGCGGCAATTAATATATACAATCAGGGCATCCATTGAGACGATAACTTGCAAGCTCAAAGTATACGCAATATAACGATTTGTTCCTCGAATTTAAAATGCATAGTAAATAAAAGTGCATAGCCATGCGGAGTATTTCTATATGCCGAATATATATCAGCACACACGCCTGCCAGTATAGAGGCATGCATACATGACTCTTAGCCAAACATCCCCTGATCCTTTAATGGACCAGGGGATGTTTGGCTTTTTCTTTACCCTACCTTAGAAGCAATAGCTCAGGTGGTTGTCTTAACTTTGTTTACACGTTAACGGAGGGGACAGAACAAACGAAGGAAGCAAAGCGTGCGCCTTTATCTCCAGATTTTCCCATTCTAGATGGGATTCAAAAAAATCTGGAGATAACAGCGATCCGAAGTTGTTCTGTCACCGCAGTGATCAAGTGGAACGATTAGAAAATAACTACATGCGCTTTTTGCGACCCACAATGATCCACGCCCCGCCCATAATCAGCACAATGGCCACGAATGGCTGGACAAAAGACAGACTGTTCAGCATCGTGCCAATCGACATGACGGAGAAGAATAACAGTGAGATAACCGTCAGAATGTTGATCGGAATCAGCAACCATTTGTTACGTCCACCGAACCAATACAATTCAAACAAACCTACCGCTACCGCAAGAATGAAGCCAGGCCACATCGTGCTCCAGTTACCGAAGAGCATGGCGATCTGGCTGACAATACCTGCCGTAAGCAAGATGCCCCCGGGAACCAGCAATCCGATCCCTCGTCCAATCATGGAGAAGTACAGCCAGTGGAAGAATAGCCCCAGTGGAATCACAAATAGGGTGGGCCAGAACGTGGCAAAGATTGTACCCGGACCGAGTGAACCTCCCTGGTTCAAAATCAGGTACACGCCGAGCAAAATAAGCACAGGCGCAAGGATGGTACGTTTAGCCATGATATCTCTCCTTTTCAATACAAGATCAATTCCCGAACGGTCATGGAGTATGTTTTCTCGTTATTCACAGCATACCATGAACCGCAAATGGGTATCCTCGGTCTTTGGAGTTAAACTGAACCTAGACTAAAGTCTAGGTTCAAAACATGCACTCGAGATTAGTCCAATCAAGGGCTCCACTGAAGCGTTCCGTCTGAAATGGCTGGATAAATTGATGGTAATGGGCATGAAGCAAGGGTGGCAGAAGTAAACTCCATGCTGTTCAGTCAGCGAATTCTAACCAACAAGTTTAGCGCAACCTTCAGCAGCCATGTAGATATAGTTAGCTATGTCACGTAGTTAGATATGTAAAGAAGCCCACTCCGCGAAGAGTGCGCTTCTTTTATCTTTTATAAAAGGGAGCAGGCACTTATTTCACCACATCAGAATGCTTCTTGCCCCAGCTGTTCACACCATCATCTTCGATAATCGAGATGGCTGCATCAGCGATGTCCGGATCTGTCATTAACTTTTCCTGGATACGGAACTTGATATCATCTGCATCGGCAAGGCTCAATCCTTTGGTCAGTTCAATCAGACCCTCGACGTGGTAATAACGACCTTCCTGAATAATGCGCATCATCTGGATATCTGCAACATGAGAGTCTGCCAGAATGGTCTGGGATACTTTATCCTCAACATCCTGTGGAGCCGCTACACCAATCAGTCCGATCATATTGTCATAACCTACACGGAAAGCGACAGCGATCATCAGGCATCCAATAATGGTCGTCACGATTCCATCGAGCAATGCAAAGTTGGCTAGTGCAATGACAACGACAGAGATCAGTGCGAGTGTCGCACCGAGTACCGCTACAATATCTTCGTAAAATACAAGGCGTGTTGGCGGTGCGGCGCGTCCTACATTTTTGATCGCAGCAGGGAACAGGGCCAAGCCTGACGCTTTGGGCGCACGTGCTTCGTGTAGAATTTCTTTCATCGCTTTAATCAAAATGGCTCCATCGATCACAATGTTAAGCACCAGCACGCCGATGTTAATCCAGATACCGCCGGAATGAGCAGCCGGATGCAGTAACAGATGAATCCCTTCATGGATCGTTTCATACGCCATAATGGTAACAACGATAACGGCAATCATACAGAAAATGTTGATGACCCGCCCGAATCCGGTCGGGAAGCGGCGTGTAGGTTTTTTCTCGGACAACACACTTCCGACAAAGACAAACCCTTGGTTGATGGCATCGGCCAAAGAGTGCATCGCCGAGGCGAACATGGCGCCACTGCCACTGAATAGAAAGGCTCCTCCTTTGCACAGTGCAAGTACAGCATTTCCTGCCATAGCTACAGCCGAGGATGTGTTCCCCTTTTTGACGAGAGACATCAAGCTCTCAGACTTTGGTTGTTCAGCCACTTCGAATGTTCCTCCCAGAAAGATGTGATAGGTGTAGAAAGAGTATTCCCTAATTACAGCTTGGTCATTTCCACTAAATGTTATTATAACTTGCTTTACAACTCCCAGCATTATGCAAAAAAGGTCATATCACTAAAAACACCCGTGCGAGTTCGCACGAGTGTCTGGTTATTTTTATATAAGGTGTTGTATCAATCGATCAATCAAATTTCCAGCAAGACAGGCTCAGGTTGCCATACTGATAGGCTTTAAACAGGAGTGATGCCTGCTTGTTCTGATCTCCCGCACCCATGGCGAGCAGCAATGGTACAAAATGCTCTGGAGTTGGCACGGCTGCTTGGGCTGATGGTGCCAGCTTGTCATAGGCGAAGAGGGACGCTGTATCCCAACTCACCAGTTTGTCTTGCAGCCAATTGTCAAACGCCATGGCCCAAGGGTCAACGCCTGAACTTTCCCAGTTTAACTGACGCAGGTTGTGTACCGTTCCACCACTGCCAATGACGAGAACATCCTGCTCACGCAAAGTAGCCAGCGCTTGTCCTACCTGATACTGCTGTTCATTGGACAGATATCGATTCACCGATAATGCAACGACCGGAATGTCCGCATTTGGATAGAGCAGGCGAAGCACGACCCAAGCACCGTGATCCAGACCACGAACAGAGTCGCTTTCCACCGGAATACCAGCATCCGCGAACAGGCGCTGAATCTCCGCTGTTGTCTCTGCATGTCCTTGTGCAGGGTATTTGATCTGATACAGCTCGGGCTGGAAGCCGCCGAAATCATAGATGGTCTCGTAATTAGCTACTGAAGAAACCGATTGAGTTGTAGATTCCCAGTGAGCAGAGAACAATACGATTGCCTTGGGTTTCGGCAGTTCCTGTCCAAGTTTTTGCAGAAATTCAGTGTATGCATGTTCCTCCAGTGCGAGTGATGGTGCACCGTGAGCGATAAACAGGGATGGCATCATTATGAATTCAGTCCTTTCGGGTCTTCGGCAGCAAGCTTGGCATCCGTCCGAAGCCATTGTTGAAATTGTTGATATAAGTCGGGGGTGACTTGGTGTCCACCGTTATATGGAACATACGTAACGTTATTGGTCTGTTCACGGAAGAAGGTGGCGTTATCTTCGCCAAGTTGCAGCGGGAAGAGATGATCCTGATCGCCATGTGATATGAAAACGGATAACTCCGAGTTGGGCTGTATCTTGTATTCGTCTTTCACAAATTGTGGAATGTAACCACTCATAGCTACAATTCCCTTGATTGCATCTCCCATGATCAGCGAGAGCGTCATCGCCATAATGGCTCCCTGACTGAACCCTGAGATATAACGCCGTGCGGGATCAATGGCATATTTGGCGGAAAGGCCAACCATTAGCTGTTGCAGTCCCTGAACAGAGGCGTCGAACAACTCACGGACGGGATTGCCAATGCTTTTAATTTGAAAATAGGCGTAGCCGCTCCCCTGAACAATGGGCCCACGTACGGCGACGATAATAAAATCGGACTGAAGAGGCTCCATTAAGCGAAGCATATCCTGTTCATCCGAACCCATGCCATGCAGGGCAAAGATAACGGGATATTGTTGTTCTGTATTGTAATCGGAAGGAAGCCGAACCTCGTAAGTCAATGAATAATTCAATGCAACCACCACCTGATAAGAAATGAGTAATCAAAAATAAAGTTCACTAATATGAAATTAATATTCTTATTGATGAACAAAATTTATCATGATTCCATTGTAGGGTCAATATTTTTTTTGTATTATGAAAATATGTTCCGTATAAGAAATCTATAATGGTCTATAACGATGTATCCGGCGGATCGCCAAAGTAATCCACATATTACTCCCAAGGACGTGATAATAATGGTTAACGGAATCGTACCTATTCTGAGGATATTTGATGAAGACAAGGCGAAAGAGTTCTACCTGGAATACCTGGGTTTTCGAATGGATTGGGAACATCGGTTTGAGCCAGATTTGCCGCTATATATGCAGGTATCTCTGGATTCCATTCAATTGCATCTATCTGGACATCATGGCGATTGTACGCCTGGAGCGGCATTACGAATAGAAACGGATGCGCTCGATGCATTATGTGACGAGCTCAATCGGAAAAAGTACAAGCATTCCAGACCTGGCATTACCGACACACCGTGGAACCTAAGGGAAATGACAGTGATTGATCCGTTTGGCAACCGGATTGTTTTTTACGAACCTAACGCGGAATAAGATTGAGTATTGGATAAACAGATCAAAGGGGGAGGATTGCAACATGGATATTGGTCTAGCCATTCGTACGATCCGCAAACAAAAACAGATCACCATCATGCAAATCTGCGAGGGTACGGGGCTATCCAAAGGTTTTATCAGCAACGTGGAAAATAATAAAACATCACCGTCCATCGCGACGCTTGAAAGTATCGCGGATTATCTGGAAGTGCCACTGCCATACTTGCTGCTGTCACCGGAGCAGCGGATGAACGTGGTGCGCAAGGATGAGCGCAAGGAGACGACTGCCGGAAGCGGACAAATCAAGGTACAGCATCTAACGGCAAAGGGCGCCATGCGCATGTCCATTGTGGAGCTGCCAGCAGGTGCATCGACTGGAGTTAATAAGCACGCTGGAGAAGAGAGCCATCTTGTTCTGCAAGGCCGAATTCGCGCAGAGCAGTGTGAGGATGTAGAGATTCTGGAAGCGGGGGATTCATTCAGCTGGAATGCCATCGTTCCCCACGAAGTAACGAATATTGGGGAGGAGCCCGCGGTGGTGCTGATCGCCGTGTCCAAGGAGTTGGATTTGGACCATTTGTGGAACGCATAGGCAGAGGATAATGGAATGGAGAATGAGAGAAGTAACGCTGCATTAATCATAAGGGTAGAGAAACAGCGTGATGAATCGTATTCGGACACGATGGCGGTTGCTGAATATGTAAAAGGCCGCCCAGAGGTTTCTCGGGCGACCGGATGGCGACGGAGTGCATCATTAGAAATGGTTGCTTCTGTCATTCATTATTCTCTTTAAATGGTCTGACTGATCCTGCTTACTGTGGATTAGTTGTCCAGATGCCTGCGGCTTTAACAAATACACGATCCGACAGCTTGAGGGTGGCCAAGGCCAGTTCAGCTACGTCTTCCGCTTGCATCATGCGGTCTTCGTCTCCGATTTTGAGTCCGGCATTGGTTGCCAGCTCCGTGTTCACTGTACTTGGTGTTAACGCAGTAACACGGATATTCGATTTGCGTACTTCCTGCATCAGGGATTCGGTCATGCCGAGCAGTGCGAATTTGGAAGCACAGTAAGCAGAACCTGTGGCGAATCCACGCTCGCCTGCGGTGGAGGCGATATTGATAATGCTGCCGCTGCTTTCCTTAATCATGCTTGGCAGTACGGCACGAGTTACATAGTATGTACCCATGACATTAACATGCAGGATACGTTCCCACTCTTCCGGGTCCATGTCCAGCAGTGTACCGAAGCTTGCAATGCCTGCATTGTTGATCAGAATATCGACTGCACCAAGCTCCATCTCAATGGCCGCTACAGCTGCTTCGGCCTGAGTGCGATCGGAAATATCCGCAATGGCACTGGTTACTTTTACACCATATTCCTGGCTCAACGATTGCTGGAGAGCCTCCAGATCGGAGGCCGTCCGAGCGATAAGTCCGAGATGTACACCTTCCTTGGCAAGTGCTTCAGCAATGGCACGGCCAATACCTTTACCGGCGCCAGTGATGACAGCCGTTTTATTTTTAAGTTCCATGTGGGTAACTCCTCCTTAGAATTGGACTAGCATTTAATTATACTATATTACCCACAGTTCGAATATTTGCTTCATCATGATTTATTATGATTGCTTGATCTTGATACTGCCTGAAGTGGTGCGAGCTTTGATGACCTCACGGCTTACCATGGGGGAATCAGGTATATTTACATCACCGGAAGTGGCCTGTGCATCGTAAATGCCGTCAAAATCAGGCGCCGCCTGTATGGAAATATCACCTGACTGTCCCGATACATCAATTGGACCGGAGATTTCTTGCTCGATCTTCACACTACCAGAAGTGAACTTAACATTTGCTGCACCGTTCAATTGCGTAATTTTGGTATCTCCCGACTGTACACTTCGGGTCACATCGCCATCAATGCCATTCAGCGTGAAACTTCCGGAAGTTTGTTTGACTTCCATATCTCCCGCAATTGCCGCAGCTTTAATGTCTCCTGAAGTTAGATCGAGTTGAATGGTTGGTACAGTAATGTCCTGAAGGTGAATGCTTCCAGACGTAGTGTTAAGGTCCAAGGTATTGGCATGCAGGCCCTTCAGATCCAGATCACTGGAAGAAGAGACGATGTTAACTTCATCCAGCTGATGTCCTTCAGGTAACGCAACCGTGATCGTTTGCTGCTGATTATTCCAATAAAGGGTGAAAAATTGCAAACGCAACCGCTCTTCCTGGTTTAACGTAAAGGTTCCATCCGTGATCGAAGCCTGTTTAAAACCTTCAATTGTGGCCGGGTCCCACTTTCCGTCGACTTCAATGTAGCCATTGGAATCCGGACTGACAACGAATTCAATATCTGCGCTTAAGTTGGCATTCATCATGATATTGTGCAGCTCATCATTTTTGAATTCCCAACGTTTGGAGTAGGGTTCTCTCTTGTCTCCGAACTGAACTCCGTAAATGGAGGTTCCGAGCAAACCGATGCCGATACATAGTATCGCTAAAGCGATCCATTTTTTGGTGCTCATGATTAGACATCTCCCTTCATCGTCTTTTGATTCCATCTTATATACTGAAGAGTGATCAGCTTAAAGGCTGTAAACACCCTTTTTGTCGCGATGGCGAATAGAATGCCAATACCGAATACTCCAATCGAAACGAACAATTCAGAATACTCGAAATGGCCGAGATATAAGAAATCCACAGCAGCAGCAACCGGGGCTACGACCAGCAGCGACAAACTGGCAATGGTCAGCCATACCGACCACAGAGTCAGTCCTAGGGGAATCGCCAGTATGATGTTCAGGAAAAAAAGTCCGATTGCCGTGAAGAAGTTGCGCGCAGCTCGATTTCCCTTTTTTTGCTGTGAACGCATTTCTTCGAATGTCCGTGCGTAGAACGGATCAGATCCTGGCGTTTGTGCATCATACCGGTCACCGAGCGCTTCTTTGGCAATCTCGATCGGATGCCCCAGTTCCCGTGCAATCTCTTCTTCTGGTCTTCCTTCTCTTAATCCCATCTCAAAATGCTGTTCATAATCAGCGAGCAATTCTGCCCGTTCCAGCGGGTCCATCGGTCTTAAATGAATCTCCATTGCCTGCATGAATTGTTGTCTATTCATTGGGGGTACCTTCCTCTATAAGATTTGCGACATTGCGCACAAAACTATTCCATTCATTCGTGAGAGTCTTCATATAGTCACGGCCGGTATCAGACAGTTTGTAGTACTTACGTGGTGGGCCTTCACTGGATTCCTG
Source organism: Paenibacillus sp. GL_099_B (assembly GCF_057835695.1). Classification (NCBI taxonomy): domain Bacteria; kingdom Bacillati; phylum Bacillota; class Bacilli; order Caryophanales; family Paenibacillaceae; genus Paenibacillus; species Paenibacillus sp. GL_099_B. The sequence continues at coordinate 6,620,675 of NZ_CM174430.1, read as the reverse complement.
CAGGTAAGTCGTACAATAGCCGTCATTGACCAATCTCCGCAAAAGGGGATACAGCGCACCTTCCGCCACTTCAATATGCTGGGATACAGCCTGAGCCAGTTCGTAGCCGTAACGATCCTGGCGGTTGATCAGCACGAGGACGCATAGTTCCAGCACCCCTTTTTTGAATTGAATATTAACATTCACTTAGGTTCCTCCTTGTTGCTCTATCCAATCACTAGTGTGTATTGTTCAGTAGTCGTGAATTCATCATAGCATCCAGTACTGTTTAATGCAAGGTAGTGATTTTAAAATAGTTCCGTATCACGATGTAGCGCTGAGTTGGACTAACTTCGTTTTCTCGCTAATTTATCTATAGATCAGCATACGCAAAACCCGAATCGGTTACTTCCGTCTGAAGACGGATTCCAATCCGGGTCTATGGGATGAAGATATACAACGATGGGGGTATCAGCTTAGTTTATTCTTGTGCTTCCAGCATCTTAAGGTCTTTCACGGCAGGGCCTTCAATGACTTTGCCTGCGTAATCGTAGCGTGATCCGTGGCATGGGCAATCCCATGAACGTTCTCCGGCATTCCATTCCACTTCACAACCCAAATGGGTGCAGGTGGTATCCACAAGAAAGAGTTTGCCAGTCGGGTCCTTGTAGGCGCCAGCACGTTTGCCGTCATGGCGAACAACAGCCCCTTCATCGTTGCCGAGTTCTCCCGTGTTTTTGTGAATAATGCCGACTTTGCCAGAGATCAGTTCCGCGGCTACATTAACATTCTCTACAAGGAAGTTTTTCACACCAGGGTCTACCTTGAATCTTGCAGGATCAAATACTGCTGCGTAAGAGTTGTCCCGTCCGGTAATCCGGTCTGTAAGGATATGTCCAGCCATCGTTCCTGTGGTCATGCCCCATTTGGCAAAGCCGGTAGCCACATAGACACGTTCATGTCGTCCGGTAATTGGTCCAATATAAGGGACCTTATCGATGGAAATCAGATCCTGGGCTGACCAGCGGAAAGGGATGTTGCGAATGCCAAATGTATCGGCTGCATAGCTCTCCAAATTTTCATAATGACCGACGGTGCAAATGCCCTGTCCGGTTTTGTGATTTTCCCCTCCAAAGAGGATGTGTTCCTTTCCTTTATGAATGACAGTACGCAGGGATCGATAGGGTTCATCGTCAGAGATATACATGCCACCGGTGAAAGGTTTCTGAGGTTCAACAACAACAGCATAGGAACGTTCAGCGTGCAGCCGTGAAAAATAAAATCCGGGGTCATAGACCGGAAAATGGGAGGCAACAACGACATGTTCGGCCGTTACGGATGGACCATTCTCATATGTCCGCACATGCAGTGAGGCATCTTCCTCCACATCGGTTACCGTTGTATGTTCATAGATGCGTACACCTTGCTTGACTGCAGATTCCAATAGGTAATGTAAATAACTGAGCGGGTCAAAGCGAGCCTGTCCCGGCATCTTAATACCTGCTCTGGACGGAACAGGGATGGGAAGGGGATCAACCCATTGACCAGGAATATTCAGCTTGCCATAGGCTGTCAGTTCAATCTCCAGCTTCTTGAGATTCTCCTCAGATTGAATGTAGACATAGGCATCTTCCTCAGCCCACTGGCAATCAATCTGTTTCTCTTTTACCAGATCTCGCATCCATTTGGCGGCTGTTGCATTGCCTTCATAATACATGCGGGCCTGTTCTTCTCCAAAATGATGAAGCAATTCATCAAATATCACGCCATGCTGCGCGGATACCTTGGCTGTTGTATGGCCGGTTGTGCCATCCAGTACTTTTCCGGCTTCAAGCACAACCACACGCAGGCCCTTCTGGGCCAGCAAATAGGCTGTTGTGATACCTGCAATTCCTGCACCAATAATGGCTACATCGGCGGTTGTATTTTCTGTCAGTTTCGGATATTCATTGAATGTGTTTGTCGCTCTCCACAGGGATTCCGGTATGGAAGGCAAACCTGTCGGGGGCTGTTGATGTTCACTCACTCGAATCTCCTCCTTCAATATTCTTCTTCATTAAGGACTATGCTTAGCTCAATAAGTACGTCATATTTATACTCCTATCCATGATTACCATACTGTGCCAGAATAAAACGATTGTCCGCATACTTTCCTGAGGAAAGTTCACATTTTCCTGTGAAGCACCCCTGTTTTTTTTGCTAAACATGCTATATGATAGATTTATCGAAACCGTTTTAGTAAATGATATGAAGAGTTAACGACGGCTCGTAAAGTGCTTGTTCTAAAAGGTTAAATCTTCGAATTGTGAGCTCGGATACATCAAGAATACATCATATTAATTTATCGATTATGTATCCGCTATCATTCTAAATAAATCAATGAATACCCAAAGGAGATTCCATATCATGACCAACCAAACGAAATATCCGTTTCAGGATACAACGCTCGAACTTGATACACGTGTAAAGGACCTCGTGTCCCGTCTGTCGGAAGATGAAAAAATCGAATCCATGCTTCAATACCAACCGGCAGTAGAACGACTGGGTATCGCAGCATATAAACACGGCACAGAAGCAGCCCATGGCCTGGCCTGGCTTGGCGAAGCCACTTCCTTCCCGCAGCCGGTTGGACTAGCGTGCACATGGGATGCGGACCTGATGAAAGAGATCGGCTCCGTAATCGGAGACGAGGCACGTGTATTTTACAAACGCAATCCAGCAGTAAACGGTCTGACTCTGTGGGCACCTACGGTAGATATGGAGCGTGATCCACGTTGGGGTCGGAACGAAGAGGCTTATGGTGAAGACCCAGAACTGACTGCTGAACTGACAACGGCGCTGGTTAAGGGAATCCAGGGCGACCATCCGAAGTATTACAAGGCGGTTGCCACGTTGAAGCATTTCCTTGCAAACAATAATGAAGTGGACCGTGGCAGTGGTTCATCGAGCATTGATCCGCGCAACATGCGTGAATATTATCTGAAAGCGTTCGAGAAACCGTTCAAAGAGGGCGGCGCGCAGTCAATGATGACCGCGTACAACTCTATTAATGGTACACCAGCATTGCTGCATCCGTTTGTATACGAAATTGTGAAGGGCGAATGGGGCATGGATGGCTTCATCGTAAGTGATGCAGGGGATGTCATGGGGATCAAGAACGATCATAAATACTATGATTCGCACACACCAGGAACAGTTGAATCCGTCAAAGCCGGAATTGACAGTATTACCGATGATGCGGATCTGTCGAAACAGGCGCTGCGTGAAGGGCTGGAGCAGGGCACACTCACGATGGAAGATATTGATCTGGCATTGTTTAATACGTTCCGTGTGCGTTTCCGTTTGGGTGAATTCGATCCGGCTGAGGGCAATCCATATGCTTCGATTGGTGAAGAAGCGATGATGACGGAGAAGGCGAAGGCCCTGTCACTGAGAGCAGCGAGAGAACAAGTGGTATTGCTCAAAAATGATAAAAGCACACTGCCGCTGGATAAAACAAAATCCGGCAAAGTGGCTGTGATTGGTCAACTGGGCGGAACAGTCTATCGTGACTGGTATGCAGGCACTATGCCATATAGCGTATCCCCGCTTGAAGCGATCAGCGGCAAAGTAGGCGGCGACAAGGTTGCATTCAAGGATGGCAATGACCGCATTACATTGACTTCCGTCGCAAGCGGCAAGGCTGTCGGATTGGCTGAAGATGAGAAATCATCCATCATTGCTTCGGGAAATGCGGAGACATTTACACTGAGTGACTGGGGCTTTGGCAGTTACACGCTGAAGGCAGACAGTAATGGAAAATACCTGACGACGGATGAAGAAACGGTTACGGCATCGGCGGATGAAGTATATGGCTGGTTTGTGAAGGAAGTATTCCATCTGTTGCGACAACAGGAAGGAAGCGTGGGGCTGACGACTTGGAACGGTAAAACAGTAACGGCGCCCAATGGTGGAAACGATGCGTTTGCGGTATCCGAAGAATTGAAATCTTTCGGTGCTACGGAAACATTCAAAAAGGATATTGTGGTGAATGGATTGGAGGAAGCGGTAGCGGCTGCGAAGGAAGCGGAGACGGCGATTGTATTTGTCGGCAACAATCCACTTGTGAATGGTAAAGAAGAGATTGACCGTCCAAGTCTGGATCTGGCTGAATCCCAGCAGCGTCTGGTTGAAGCCGTGTATGCAGTGAATCCAAATACCGTTGTAGTTATCGTGGGAAGTTACCCGTTCACGTCCAACTGGGTGCAGGAGAACATTCCGGCTGTATTGTATACATCCCATGCAGGACAAGAGTTGGGGAACGCTATAGCTGACGTATTATATGGCGATTATGCACCAGCAGGCCGCCTGAATATGACGTGGGTACAATCCGCAGATCAGCTGACCGATATCAGAGACTACGATATCATTCAATCTGGACGTACGTATCAGTACTTTGAAGGTGACGTACTGTATCCATTCGGACATGGATTAACGTATGCATCGTTTAAATACAGTAATTTGGAGCTGAACCCGGCCCAAGCTGGAGTCGAAGAGATCATTACTGTGCATGTGGACGTGACGAATACAGGTACGATCGCCAGTGATGAGGTTGTGCAGTTGTATGTGCGTGCCGGGCAGTCCCGTGTGAAACGTCCACTCAAAACGTTAAAAGGTTTCCGTCGTCTTCATATTGAAGCTGGAGCTACAGTAAAAGTCAGCTTCACACTGCCAGTTCAGGAACTGGCGATCTGGGATGTAACCCGTGATCGTTATGTGGTCGAAAGCGGCACCTATTCCATTATGGTGGGCAAATCTTCTGCCGATGTTCAGCTTGTTGCTGACCTGACAGTACAAGGGGAGACCATTCCTGCACGTAATCTGGGTGTGGCTACTCGCGCCGAAAATTACGATGCATACTTCGGTGTGGATCTGGATGAGAGCAAAGAGGGCGGAACTTCTGTCCGTGTGGTTGGTGAACAAGGATGGATTGCCTTCAAGGATGCAGATCTGGGCAGCAATGCAGCAGCGCTTGAAGCTCGTGTATCATCAGAGCAGGCAGATGCGGTATTGGAAGTTCGATTGGGCGCACCTGACGGTACACTGGCAGGACGCGTGGAACTGGCACAAGGCGAGGCCCAGCAGTGGTCCACGGTTAAGGCGGACCTGAAAGGCGTAACAGGTCAACAGGATGTATACCTTGTGTTGTCCGCAGGAGTACGTGTCAGCCATTTGGAGATTCATTAAGTCGGATAAAAAGACCTATCAAGATAAACAAATAGAATGATGGTAAATGAAAAAAGCCTCCGAAGGAATTCGGAGGCTTTTATTTGCAATCACAAGCTTCGTTTAGATTGAGGAATCAGCGGTTACTCGTTCTCTTGCTGTACGAGCAGCGTCCACCATGATGCTCAATGCATCTACAACTTCGGCTTTACCACGTGTTTTCAGTCCGCAGTCAGGGTTCACCCAGAACAGATCTGCTGGCAGCACTTGAAGTGCACGCTCAATCATATTCAACATCTCGTCCTTTCCTGGAACACGCGGACTGTGGATATCGTATACACCGAGTCCGATGCCTTTGTCATACGTATTCTGCTCGAAGCTGCCTACCAGTTCCCCATGGCTACGGGATGTCTCGATCGAGATCACATCTGCATCCAGGTCGCTGATGGCTTCAATAATATCATCGAACTCGCAGTAGCACATATGGGTATGCACCTGCGTTGTTGGTTTTACGGTTGCAGTAGCTAAACGGAAGGATTCCACGGCCCATTGCAGGTACTCATCCCACTTGCTCCGTTTGAGTGGAAGTCCTTCACGCAGAGCTGGCTCATCGACCTGAATCATCTCAATGCCTGCTTGCTCCAGCGCTTCAACCTCGTCCCGAATGGCGCGAGCAATCTGGTAGGATACTTCACTGCGTGGAATATCCGAGCGGACAAAGGACCAGTTCAGGATCGTTACCGGACCTGTGAGCATGCCTTTCACCGGTTTGCTGGTCAGTGTCTGGGCATACGCCGTTTCTTTCACCGTCATCGGTTCATTGAACAGCACATCTCCGTAGATTACAGGTGGCTTCACGCAGCGTGAGCCGTAGGACTGTACCCAGCCATTTTTTGTGAAGGCAAATCCGGTCAGCTTCTCACCGAAAAACTCGACCATATCGGTACGTTCGAACTCACCGTGTACCAGCACATCCAGACCAATTTCCTCCTGGATGGTAATCCACTCCTGGATCTGTTCACGCACATAAGCGTCATATTGCTCCGCATTCCACTCCCCTTTACGGAAGAGTGCACGTGCTTTGCGCACATCAGCCGTTTGCGGGAAGCTGCCAATAGTTGTTGTTGGCAGCAGCGGGAGCGACCATTTTTGCTGCTGCAATTCGCGTCGCTCCTGGAATGACGCGTTACGAAGCAGCTGCTCATCAGCGTGCACCCCTGCAGGCGCACCACTCAGGCGTGTCCGTGATTCGGACTCGCTCAGCAGGCGCACCGCTTCGGTGCTTGCCTGGGCGCGGCGGCTGGCTTCAGCCAAAGCCGCTGCTTGGTCCGCCTGCTTCGCACCGCCGGACAACAACGTGCCGAGCGTCGCAATTTCCTCCAGCTTCTCGTCGGCAAAGGCCAGGGCATTGCGCAGTACCGGATCAAGCGCGCTCTCCTGAGCGGCAGTAACCGGTACATGCAACAGGCTGCAGGAAGGCTGAATGATTAGCTTGCCTTCGGCTGCGAATTCAGCCACCTGCTCCAGCAGCTTCGCCGTCTCTGCGAGATCGGCACGCCAGATGTTGCGCCCGTCGATTACACCGGCGCCCAACCATTTAGCCTGCGGGAAGCCATGCTCCCGCAGGCTGGCGAGGTTGCCTTCATAGCCGTGGACCAGGTCCAGGCCGATTCCGGCAACAGGCAGTGCTGTCACGACCGGATAAGCTTCCACCGATTCGAAATACGTTTGAAGCAGTACCTTTAATTCCGGTGCAGCTTGTGCCAAGGCAGCGTACACCTGTCGCAGCAAGGCTTCATCTTCGGAAGAGACGGCCAGCGTCAGAGCAGGCTCATCGATCTGTACCCACTGTACGCCTTCTGCTTGAAGCTCAGACAGAAGCTGGGCGTATACGGGAACGAGGCGTGTGACGATCTCTGCGAAGCGTTCCGCGTCATAGCCTTTGGCGAAACGTACATACGAGTACGGACCGACTACAACCGGTTTACCTTCCAGCCCAAGCTCCTGCTTCGCTTCGCGATAGGCGGCAAGGGGTTTATTTTCAAGCAATGCAAATGCAGTATCATTATGAATCTCAGGTACGATGTAGTGATAGTTGGTGTTCAGCCACTTGGTCATCTCACAGGCTGTTGCCTGATCATTACCCCGGGCCATGGCGTAATAAGTAGATACGGATACCGGTCCGCCTGAATGGTTGAAGCGCTCAGGAACGACGCCAAACATCGCGGATACGTCAAGAATATGATCATAGTAGGAGAAGTCGCCCACAGGAATCAGATCGAGCTGCTGTGCCTGCTGTTTCTTCAGATCTTGCAACCGAAGTGTGGTCAGCTCCTGATGAAGCGTGGATTCATCGATTCGGCCAGCCCAGAAGGACTCCAGTGCTTTTTTCCATTCGCGTCCCGCACCGATGCGGGGGTAACCAAGGTTGCCTGTCAGTACTTGTGGCTGTTGTTGCTGTGATTGCGACATGTAAAATTCCTCCTCATTTATAATAGGTAAACTCATCAAGTTGAAACTATTGTGGTGTGTTTCTTTTGAAAGCATCAAAAAAAGGCATTCCTTCCAATTCCATACCCCGAGGAACAGGCATCATGAATGACGACTGTGCACAAAGATAGAATGGGAAAGAACACCTGCTATAAGTAGTTGTAGCGGTTGCTCTAACACCTTCCTATCTTCCGTAGGTCATGCGATGCTGTCGAAACAGGCAGGTCTCCTGGCTTGCGGATCATGGTCATATGCATTCCTTCCCGGTGGTTACACCAGTGGATTATATGCACAGACTCCCCGTATACAGTGGCGGGACCGCGACGGATTTACACCGTGCTTCCCTTTTAAGCCTGACCACGCATGTAGCGCGGTAGGCACCTGTTTCCGTGTGCAGAAATGTGCGTACACATCTCCGGCTATGAAATTGGTGACCAAGCATAGATGATAGATTGTATAATGATGCAATCGTCGTATACTTGCTCTTATGCTACCAATCATAGACGATAACCTACGGGCTTGCAATATATATTATTAATCCGATCGGAAATAAAATAGTGCTCTATGAATCCTAGATATATTGGCAGATTTGGCTCCTTAAAATGAACCCAATCATCGCCCACGCTGTGCTAATTCCCCTCAAATAAAAAAATCGTTACCATGCATCTAACTGCATGGTAACGATTGTCTGGCCAGCCATTGTTGCACCCACATTAACGATGCGCTGATTACGACTGCCACGAAAAGGAAGAGACACATCACGCTCAGCTGCGATATAAGGTCCATCGATAATGACGTCGCATAGCCGGGATAACTCCGCCCGCGACGGGTCTGTAATCAGTTCCTCATATACAAACCCCGTGTAGGCCCATACGGTCAGATCAGGCCGAGCAGCCCGAAGCTGCCGAACCCAGGAGGCACATTCTGCGGCAGAGAAAAAAGGATCACCTCCGCATAACGTAACCCCTTCCAGCAAGGGATGCGAGGTCACTTCATGCAAAATCTGTTGCTGCCGCTTCTCCGTAAATGGTTCGCCTGCACGGAAGCTCCATGAGCCGGGGCTGAAGCAGCCCGGACAGGCGTGGCGGCATCCGCTGATGAACAACACGGCACGCAGGCCAGGCCCCTCATTCACCGATTCCGGGATGTAACCATACAGATTCACCGGTGTTTCACCCGGTCTCTCACTTCGGCCTGCTTCGCCCCATTGAAGCGCACTTTATAGTCACCGGTCAGATATCCCGTCACCCGGCGTAGCCGCTGGAAATGCACGTGGTTTTCATGAGCATCACATCTGGGACATACATCTCCAATAACGCCCTCATAGCCACAGGACGGACAGCGGTCAATCGGATGATTAATGGAGAAATACCCGATGTCCTGGGCCAGCGCGTATTGCACGATTCGTTGGAAAGCCGCGGTATTGGCCCTTACATTCCCGTCGAGTTCGACATAAGAGATCGCTCCGGCATTACATAATGAGTGGAAGGGAGCTTCCAATTCAATCTTGCGATAGGCAGGAAGGGTGTGATAGACCGGAATGTGAAATGAATTGGTGTAGTATTCCCGGTCATTAACCCCTACGATGCTGCCGTATCGCTCACGGTCAATCTTGGTGAATTTGCCGGACAGGCCTTCGGCGGGTGTAGCGAACAAGGTGATATTCAGGTTATGCTGCTCACTCATCCGGTCGCAGAACTCTCTCATCGTACGAATGATATTCAAGGCTTCTCGATGTACATGGAGGTCTTGTCCATGGTGACGGCCATATAGAGCGGTCATACATTCAGCAAGTCCGATAAAACCAAGGGATAACGTACCATGTTTTAACAGGTCGGCCACCGGTTCATTCGGAGCCAATTGTTCACCGCCTTCCCATACCCCTTCCCGCATCATGAAGTCCGATGCTTTGGCAGGCTGGTTCGTTTGAATTCGATACCGGTGCAGCAGTCCATCCGTAGCATTGTGCATGACCGATTCCAGCGCCGTATAGAAGCCCGCCCGGTCAGCGATGGCTCTTGCTCCTTGGCAGATCCCGTATCGAATGCCGAGCTTGACCAGATTGATGGTGTTAAAGGACAGATTCCCTTTGCCGCTCTGACGATTGCGTCCGAAGCGATCAGCCAGTGTACGTGTCCGGCATCCCATCGTCGCAATGATCGTATCGGGATCTTCCGGTTGATAATAGGGCAGGTTGAAGGAAGCATCCACATTGACAAAATTCGGATACATACGCCGTGAGGAGCAGGTCACAGCAAGCCGGAATAAATCGTAATTCGGATCTCCCTCAGATTGGTTAATTCCTTGCTTGCACTGGAAAATATGCTGTGGGAACACGGGAGTTTCCCCGTTACCGAGTCCACGAATGGTCGCTTCCAGCAACGACCGGGATACGAGCCGACCTTCGGCTGAAGTACACAGTCCGTAGTTCAGCGAAGTGAACGGAATCTGTCCGCCAGCACGACTGCTCATGGTGTTCAGGTTATGGATCAGGGACTCCGCAGCCTGTTCGGTCTCCATTCCTGTTTCTTCATAGGCAAAGGAAAAGGCTCGAGGACACTTCTCCTTTGCTTCATCGCTATCCAGATGCAGTTGCTCATCCTCAATTGAGGCAATCTCCCCAAACAGTCGTTGTCCCTTCCGGTAATGCTTACGGAACGAACGCTTCACATAAGGTGCGAGATCCCAGTCGATTTTATTGGCGGATACCCCGCCGTACTGGCTGTTTTGCTGGGATTGAAAAATAATGGCCACCAGTGCCATGGCAGACATAATCGTCTGTGGTGTACGAACCGAACCGTTGCCGGTATTGAATCCGGAGGCCAGCAGTCGGTCAAACGGAATAAAGATACAGTTGGTCGTTCCAAGGGCATACTGATCCAGATCGTGTACATACAGATCGCCGTTCTCCACAGCTAGAGCGAGCTCCTTAGGCAGCACATGACGCAGAGCATGCCACTTGGCGGTCTCCGAACCGAGCCTGCTCATCTTGCCGCTGAATGAGTCTCCGTTCAGATTGGCATTCTCCCTCAGCGTATCGGCGTCTTCAGCACCAATAATTCGTCTTCCCAGGTCAGATAGCAGATCGGATGCCGGTGGAGAGGCATACTCAAGCATGTTCATATCAGTTCCTCCTAAATAATGAAATTGAAATTGTATAGGGATAATGCCCATTCATTGAACACTACATGTAGAGTTTCTTTATCCATTTATAAACTATATATTGTTATTTAGGTGTGATAATGATCACATGTGAGAGGCTGATCGACTGTCATGATTCATGGCCCTGAATGATAGAGGTTTTCAAAGCTGGAGGGTAAGCGTATAATTTCTATTTACCGTGCAAGTTCAGTTGACGATGCTTGAAAAAAGGATAGAAAACTTCATATATGAATAGTTTGTGACAGCTGTTTCGGAACATTTGAACCCTGTTAATCGATTGAATCATACTGTGGAATACGGGTTTAAAGTGCAGCTAAAACAAGAGGGGTGAATCATGGGAACGGTAGGCATTACAAGGGGCTTCTATGAAAATATACAGGAAGCCGCATCCCACATTGTAGATGTATTAAGCGGTATATTAAAGGTGAACACCATCTTCGTTGCTACGAATGATGGCGTGACCAATGTTATTATGGAGGCTTTTAACCGCGAGGAAGAGTTGATTGCCAAAGGTAGTGAACTTCCATTTGAAGCGTCATATTGCAGCTTGGTATTAAGAGATAAGGGCAGCGGTCTGATCATCACGGATACATGTGAACATCCCCTTACGAAATCAATGGACGTTACAAGCGGACTGGGCAATCGTTTCTTTGTGGGGATTCCCATTATGCGGAGGTCCGGGGAAACGTTCGGCACGATCTGTCTGATGGATGACCCTGATTATGTGATCAGTGAAACGGATATGAAAACACTGCAAGCGATGGCCGTTTTTCTCGGGTATGTCGTGGATCTGGAAGATACGCTTCAAGTTCAAGAACAGAAGCTGAGTGATTCGGAGCAATTACAAGAGCAATTGCAGGCAGAGAAGGAACGTGCGGAGTCTGAGGCAATGACCAAGACGCAGATGCTGTCGCTGATGAGCCACGAGATTCGTAATCCCCTGAACGGCATTCTGGGATTAACCGACCTGATGCGTACACCAGATATGTCGGACGAGCAGACAGAGTATGTGAATATGATTGAAACCAGCGGTAACATACTGCTCTCCCTGTTGAATAATATGATGAGTTTTAACGTCAATGACGCAGGCAAAACGGTCGTACACGATGATCCATTTGATCTGGTAGCCACGATTGAGAATACCGTTTATCTCTATGCGGGACTGGCGCTGAGCAAGAACATTGAGCTGGGATTGAACCTTGATCTGAATGTGTCCCAGGTTTTCGTCGGGGATGAAATCAAGATCGGGCAACTATTGGCCCATGTCATTCAGTATGCCCTAGATTCAACACGGACAGGTTCGGTATTGGTTACGGCAACCGTAGTAGATGGTGGAGATGCAGAGGATGCGGGTATCCTTCAACTCCAAGTGAAATACACCGGACGCATGTTGTCTTCGGATAATAAGCTTAGATCAATTAACAATTTGGACGGAAATATAAGTACACAGAAGCTGGTTGGAACCAATCTCGGTTTGGCGGTCAGCCAAAACCTTGCTATCCTTATGAACGGCCGTATTCAGGTGTATGGCATGGGGGAGAAGGAGACAGAATTCGAGATCTGCCTGCCGCTCCGCAGACATTGGGAACTGCCTCAGCTTGCCAATATTCAGCATCGACTGAAGGGCAAAAAGGTGCTGCTTGCAAAGGACCCTGACATTCTGCAAGGGGCCTCTTCCCTGATGCGCAGATGGGAGATGGATGTGCATATGACCCCGGTTACGACCGAAGCGTACGACTGGATTCAGAAGGGCTTTAAGCCTGATGTGGTCGTTGTGGATATGGGACTGCTGGAGGGCGGTGCTGTGGATTTTGTACACAAGCTGAAGCGCCTGGTTACAGATTCACCGGTCATAGTGCTGATTCCGTATGGCATGCATATCGATCCACATGAAGCGGAAGTCTTCGATGCGGTCCTGACCAAGCCGGTGAAGCAGGCTGATTTGTTGAATGCGTTAAGCATCATTGTGCATTAAGAACATGAGAAAATATATTAAACTAAGCGCACCTGTTATGGGTGCGCTTTATTTTGTTATTTTGAAGGAAGAGGAAGCTCGAACAAGCAGCTCCGAGTCGACTTTAAATACACGTTTGTCCTGAAAATCATTCGTATTCATCGTGTCAATCATCTTCTCCATAAGAATGGCCCCCATTGTATACTTGGGCTGGTTCACCGAACTTAGCGTAGGATGAATGTATTTGCTGATTCGATTGTTGTCCACACCTACGATAGCCAATTGTTCGGGAATGCGTATTCCGTATTCCGTACATGCCTTGTATACGCCTAGAGCCATTTCATCATTAGCCGCATATACAGCGGAGAAGGACAGGCCTTTGTTAAACAATCTTTTGATGGCCTCGTACCCGCCTTCCTCGTTGAAGTTCCCATTCTCGATGAGTTCGGGACGGAATGGAATCTGATGATTGCGCAAGGCCTTCAAATATCCCTCAAGCCGCTCATAGCTGTCGATCGCTTCAGGATAACCGTTTAAGAAAACGATATTTCGATGTCCGGCCTCAACGAGATGCTGAACAACTTCCTGAGAGAATTTTACGTTGTCCGTGTATATACACGGGATCTGATCATGTTCGATATATTTGCCAACGATGCCAATGCGATATCCTTTATCCGCAAGCTGGAATAATTCCTCATCCGCCAGCATGGGAGTGATGATGATGACACCGTCAATAGTCCGATCCAGCAGCAAATTGAGATAATCGACTTCTCGCTCTTTCAGGTTATGGGCATCACATATAATGACCTTGTAATGACGGGCGTAGGCGATGTTCTCAATGCCTTTGATAATTTCAGCATAATAGGAGTTGTTGATATCCGGAACGATGACGCCAATCGTCATGGTTCTCTGTGAACGAAGGTTCTTGGCTGCTGCGTTGGGGTGATATCCCAATTGCTCGATGGCGCGCATCACCTTATCTTTGGTCTTGGTGCTTACTTTACTGTGTTGATTAATGACCCGCGATACGGTTGCCGGGGACACACCTGCAATGGCAGCTACATCAATGATTTTGACATCCATATTCTTCACAACTCCAAATAAGTGATTGACAATTAATTCAAATTCATTATAATTCCAATTGAAAACGATTACAAGTTATAACCGATTGAAACAATAATTGGGGATAGTGGAGGAATAAAGGTATTCATAATCAATATAATGTAATCGATTTCACCAATTTGGAATCAGAATGATTAATAAATTCCACCTATACGTAATATCGATTTCATTCCTCTGGTTGTGATAAATAGCGGGGCCATCTATGGATCGTACCACTCGTATACCCGCTGTTTCTATAGCATTACCGTTACCCGTCGTGAGTGCTGCATCCTGGTTCAGTCATACCTCAAGATATGACCATTTAAGGGAGGCGTCAACATGTTGAAGAAGAGCACCATCATGCTATTGTGCAGCTGTCTGCTGCTCGGACTGCTGGCTTCGGCCGTAGGTTCACCGAAGGCAAGTGCGGCTTTTGGATCAGGGGATTTCCTGAAGGCTAACGGGACGGTTGTCCGCAATAATTCGGGTACAGGCAACGTGGTAAACCTGCGTGGAACAAATTTGGGTGGCTGGCTGCTGCAGGAAGAATGGATGACGCCCTCCGGGGCGGTAGATGAATACACACTGCGTCGCACGTTGACGAATCGTTTTGGAGAATCGGGTGCACAGAGCCTGATCAATGGATATCAGGACAACTGGATTCAGGCTGGTGATCTGGATAACATCAAGAACTGGGGCATGAACGTTGTGCGTGTGCCGATCTATTGGGAGGATTTTATGAACACCAGTGGTGTCATGAAGCCTGATTCGGTTACGTTCCGCAAACTGGATTGGCTGATTGATGAAGCGGGCAAACGGAACCTGTATGTAATTCTCGATCTGCACGGTGCACCGGGAGCAGCCTGCCCATGGCACTCTTGCGGTCAGGAGAATTCCAACCAACTGTGGACCAACTCTACATACCAGAACTGGACTATTCAGATCTGGGAACGGATGGCAACACGTTACAAAGGCAATCCAACCGTTGCCGCGTACGACCTGCTCAATGAACCTCTCGTAACCATGGGAACGGGTGAAAATGCAGCTCAAATCAAACAAAAGATGGATTTCTATGACCGGATGTACAAAGCCGTCCGTGCCAAGGATGCCGATCACATGATCATCATCGCGGCATTCTTCGACTGGTGGGCAGCTTCACCACCAACGACTTATGGCTGGACGAATGTGATGTATCAGACACACCATTATCAATTCACGGATTATAACAACTGGGATTTGACCAATTCGGAGATGGATCGCTGGCTGAAGGATATGGCGTCCTATCAGAAGAATTGGAACGTTCCGGTGTTAGCGGGCGAGTTCTCGTTTGGTCAGGATGATCTGACCGAGAAGTGGTTATCTGGTCTGAATGCACTGAATGCTTCTTGGACGAACTGGAGTTATAAGGTCAAAGGGGGCGGAACTTGGGGCTATTACAATAATAATAACAACCCGGCACCTAACCTGAATACGGACAGCGCGGCAACGATTGCTTCAAAATGGAGCAAATTCACAACGGCGAATTTTGCCTCTAATACCTCGTTCCAGAATGTGGTCAAGAAACATACGGGAACGGCTCCGTTTACAGAGACATGGTCCAGTCTCAAAGCCAACGCCAACGGCACATTTGTCAGCGCAGAGAATGGCGGTGCAGATGCACTGGTAGCCAATCGGGATACTGCCGGACATTGGGAGCGGTTCAAAATCATCCAGAATTCAGATGGAACAGTATCCTTCCTGTCGATGAGCAATATTAAATATGTGCAAGCCGATCTGAATAATGAAGGGCGTTTGATCGCCTCGGCCACGTATCCATCCACATGGGAGAAGTTTACCCGTGAAGATCTGGGTGGGGGACTGGTTGCCTTTAAATCCGTGGCGAATGGTAAATATGTCAGTGCGGATCTGAATAACGGAGGCGTGCTGTACGCCAATCGTAACGCTGTGGGCGGAGCATGGGAACAATTTATCGTAACAGCTAATTAAAAGAACTGGCGTCCATTCATAAAAATGTGGTGACTAGGTAATATTTGACGCGTATCGTGGCTCCGCTCATTTAGCGGAGCTTTTCATATGCATCCCTATCTATTTCCCAAATTCTTCTCCAAAGCCCTTTTAATCCGAGCCGAATACGATACAATAGAAAGGGAACTTCATCATTAATCAGTTTAGAGGAGGATGTGCATTCAATGGAATACCGTAGATTGGGTGGAAGCGGACTGAAAGTAAGCGAGATCAGCCTGGGTAGCTGGCTGACATACGGAGGATATGTGGAACGTGAAAACGCGGTGAAATCAATTGAAGCCGCATTCGATGAAGGCATCAACTTTTTTGATACAGCCAATGTGTACGAGCGGGGTGCAGCAGAAGAACTGCTGGGGCAGACGTTGAAAGCGTATTCCCGTGATTCCTATGTTCTTGCAACCAAGGTTTTTGGCAAAATGGGTGACGGTCCAAATGACCAAGGGTTATCACGTAAACATATTAAGGAACAATGCGAAGCCAGCTTGCAACGGCTGGGTGTTGATTATGTAGACATATATTATTGCCATCGCTATCATACCGAAACACCGATTGAAGAGACACTGCGAGCACTGGACGATCTGGTGCGTCAAGGCAAGGTGCTCTACGTAGGTGTTAGTCAATGGACCGCAGCACAGATGGAAGCTGCGCTGGGTACCGCTGACCGCCTGTTGCTGGACCATATTGTGGTGAACCAGCCGGTATACAATATGTTTGACCGTTATATTGAAAATGAAATCATCCCACTGGGTGAGCGCAAAGGTATTGGACAAGTCGTCTACTCTCCGCTGGCACAAGGGTTGTTGACCGGAAAATACACTTCGGTGTCCGATATTCCTGAGAACAGCCGGGCAGCGAAGCTGGGCTGGGATGAAGGGAAAATTAACGCTGACCGGATCGGCAAGGTTCGCCAGTTGATTGAAGTGGCGGACAAGCTGGACCTGAAGGTCGGCCAATTGGCTCTGGCGTGGATTCTGCGTCAAAATAACGTGTCCAGTGCGCTCGTAGGAGCAAGCCGCCCTGAGCAGGTGAAAGAGAACGCAGCTGCCTCCGGTGTGAAGCTGGACGCTGCCATCGTTGAAGAAATCGAACAAATATTAGCTTGAGGCAAACTCAACCCCACAGGTTGCTTTTGTACTTGTAAGCGAGTTGGTTTGATGATGCAAAATGGTGAGATAAGAAAGGGATGTCCTGGCTAGCCTGATAGGCTATGAGGACATCCCTTTTTTGGTTTGAGATTAGAATGGGCTTTGGCCGCTGGAGAGCGACCTGGAACGCAGCGGGATTGCACAGACTCGGTTCCGGCCCGTATTCTTGGCTTCATATAACGCACGGTCTGCCTGTTCAAAGAAATCGTTATCATCCCGGTCGTCGCAGTGATCTGGAAAAACAGCGACTCCGATTGAGATGGTCAGCCGGATCGTATTGCCATCAGGCAGGGCGAAATGGTACTTCTCGACCGATTGTCTGATTGACTCGGCAATGGCCATGGCTTGGTGATGACCACAATCGAGCAGCAGTATAGCGAATTCCTCGCCTCCGTTTCGAGAGACGATATCCGCAGAGCGGGCATGCTCAATGAGCAATTGTCCGAGCTGTTTCAGGACCGCATCACCTGAAGTATGACCGAAGGTATCATTTACTTTTTTGAACCGGTCGATGTCGATGACCAAAAGGGATAGTTTTTGCTTGTACTCACGAGCCCGTTCCAGTTCCAACTCAAGTGATTTCTCAAATTGTCTGCGATTACTGAGATTGGTAAGATGGTCGGTGGTTGCTTTTCGTTCGAGCAGGAACAACATCTCATTCGATTTATTAATGAATTCTGCGATGAAATAAATAAAGATTCCACCGACAAAAGAAATGGTCATCTGTAAAGGATATACTTTCATTAATGAGTTCATGCTGGTTGTATTCAGCATCAGGATCACAAAGATCAGCGTCATACCCAGCAGATTCATGGTTATAATCTTGGTTAATCTCGACCATGGAGCATAGGCAAAATATACACCGGACAGTCCAATGATCGTCATGACGAATGCTGCATCGATGGCAGCTGATGACATTCCAAACATGACAATACGCAGGATGGAAATGACGAGTCCCGAGATGACTGAAGCGAGTCCTCCTAAATATACGGCTGCTGTGACGATAGCCAAATGACGCAAATCCACAATGGTAGTTTCATTTAAAGGAAAGGAATAGTTCATCAGTACCGTTCCATAGATCCCGAACAGCAGACCACTGATCATCTGAACACGCATCGAGGGAAAGGGTACGCGGATACGATAGAATTTGGCTATGATTCCGGACACATACATGAACGTGATCATGACACAGAGATTGACGAAAAACGTGCTTAGCAACCAGCATCCCTCCTTTAGCGCACATTACTATATTTTAGCTGAAAAGCAGTATAGTAGCGAACCATATTATCCCAAGTGGGGGCAACGGATCCGTAGAAGAAGGTTTGGCTATCACTATTCATGAATAAAATAGTCGGATATTGACTTCATTATACAATGAGATTTATACTTAATCTAAATCAAAATTCATTTTGATGTTTCAGGGAATCATAGCAATCAGTAGATTGCTGTGTCATCTTATATACTATTGAATGGGTAAATAAAGGAGAATTGCTGGTGAGAACTCTAAATCTGACGATACAGCGTCAAGCCGTTTACGATGTAGTCCGTCATTCCGAAGACCATCCAACAGCAGCAGAAGTGATGAACCGTCTGGTGGAGCAGGGTTATAATTTGGCTTATGGTACGGTATATAATTCGCTCCGATATTTAACGGATAAAGAATTGATTCGAGAGCTCAAGTTGGGCGAGACAGCCAGTCGTTATGATGCCCGTATGGACGATCATCAACATATCATGTGTGAAGTATGCGGCAAGGTGGATGAAGTCATGACGGAAGTTCCTCCGCAATGGATGAAGCAAGTCGCGGAGGAAACCGGGTATGCGATTGATCACGCTCATGTGGTCTTTGGAGGTGTCTGCGCGGAATGCAGAAACAAACGGGTCAAGTAAAAATCAACCTGTCCGGTCGTCGTTTACCGCTCCGGGTCAAGCCTGCCCTTGTGGATTCAACTCCCCTTGTGGATAATTGCCCGGTCACGAGAAGGGTCATTCTGATCAGTCCGATGCCCGGGCAAGTACATGAACTGGTCAAGGCACTTACGGATAGCTGCTTCGATGTGCTGGTGTTCCACCGCTGGGAGCCTGATTTGCATGAACGGCTTGTATTTGATCTGTTGATCTATGACCTGTCTGTTGCTGGAACCATTGATGCTTTTGCCGGCATCAGCAGCCGATTGAATCGTGAAGCGGAACATGCAACACCATGTCTGTATCTGGTGGGGGAGAAGATGATTGGCAGTGCCAGTGGCCCGATGCTTCAGGAGGAATTACTGGTCTGGCCGGCCCGCCCACAGGAAGCGTTGTATCGTGTGCAACGCATGATCGGCAATAGTCCTGCAGCACCGAAACGTGGATTTCTACCTCAGGAAGGCCAACGCATCGGTTTCAAGGATTTATGGCTGGACCGAGAGCGGATGAGCGTGCATCGCAATAATGATCGCATTCATTTGACCAAGACAGAGTATGATCTGCTGCTGAAGCTGATTGATGCCAAAGGTGCAGTGATTTCCCGTGAGGAGATGCTCAGCGATATCTGGGAGACTGATTTTACGGGTGGAAGCAATGTGGTGGATGTTCATATCAAAAGCTTGCGGAAAAAACTTGGCGATAACGCAGCGTCGCCTCAATATATAGTAACGGTAAGAGGAGTGGGCTACCGCCTGGCGGATTAGTCCGCTTTTTTTTGTGGACACATTATGCTCTTCATGTCACTCGTATGCGGGTATATCCACTAGATAGAGTAGATCAAGCCAAGCGAAATGGATCAATGATCATCTTACTCCAAGTTGATGTTCATATTTCATTCATGAAACGAACAAGAAACTCATCTTAATCTCATACGAACCTCATGCAAGGGGCGAGTGGGACATGTTAGAATCAATTTAACAGTTAGATCAAGTCTAAATGTATATTTAAACCGATGGCGAATATGATTTTAATAGAGTATATACAGCAGGCATGAGACCAACATGAGGAGGATAACGATATGACAGAACGCATGACAACCAATCAGGGCGCACCCGTAGGTGACAACCAAAACTCCCGTACCGCAGGAAGAAGAGGCCCCACATTACTTGAGGATTATCATCTGCTTGAGAAGATCGCACACTTTGACCGTGAGCGTATTCCGGAAAGGGTCGTTCATGCAAGAGGTGCCGGTGCACATGGCGTATTTACGCTGGAGAAGAGCATGAAGGCTTATACGACAGCCGATTTCTTACAAGACCCGGGCACAGAGACGGATGTACTGGTGCGGTTCTCCACGGTAATTCACGGTACGGGTTCACCGGAGACAGCGCGTGATCCACGTGGATTTGCCGTGAAGTTCTACACCCGTGAAGGGAACTATGATATTGTGGGTAACCATTTGCCCGTCTTTTTCATTCGTGATGCGATGAAGTTCCCGGATATGGTTCATTCCCTGAAGCCTGCGCCGGACACGAATATACAGGACCCTGCGCGTTACTGGGACTTCATGACACTATCACCCGAGTCAACTCATATGATGACCTGGTTGTTCTCCGATCTGGGTACGCCAGCAAGTTACCGTGAAATGGATGGATTCGGCGTACACGCCTTCAAATGGATTAATGCTCAAGGGCAAGTCCATTATGTGAAGTACAAGTGGGAATCGGCTCAAGGAGTACGAGGCTTCTCACGTCAAGAGGCAGCTGAGGTACAAGGGCAGGATTTCAACCATGCCACCCGGGATTTACACGAGCATATCAAAAACGGGCAATACCCGCAGTGGAAGCTGCAGGTACAATTGCTGAAACCGGAGCAGATGGATGATTTCGCCTTCGATCCGCTCGACCCAACCAAGACTTGGCCGGAAGATGTACTGCCGTTCCAGACGATCGGAACCATGACATTGAACCGGAATCCACAAAACTTCTTCGCAGAAGTAGAGCAAGCAGCCTTTTCACCAAGCGCTTTGGTGCCTGGAATCGAGCCTTCCGAAGATAAATTGCTGCAAGGCCGTTTGTTCTCCTATCCGGATACACAGCGCCACCGGCTCGGACCGAACTATTTGCAGATTCCGGTGAACTGCCCTTATGCTCCGGTTCGCAATCATCAGCGTGATGGATTGATGAATGTGAATCAGGACCCGTCTCCGGTAAACTATGAACCGAACAGCTCGGGCAACAGCCCGGAGGAAGTACCTGAATATCGTGACAGTCAAGCTCCGTTACAGGGTCATGTTACGCGTGAGAAAATTGAGAAGACCGATAACTATACGCAGTCAGGGGAATTGTTCCGTTCATTCACGGCGGTAGAGCAGCAACATTTGCTCGATAACCTGATCAATGACTTGAAGGCAGTACCAGAACAGACCCAGCTTCGTGCTTTATGCCATTTCTTCCAGGCAGATGGACAGCTCGGTGGTCGTTTGGCTCATGGACTTGGTGTGGATATTTCCGCATTTATGCCCTCACAGGATCGCAAATAAAACACGGATTTCATCATTATTTCAAGAAATGAATAATCGATTTATGAATTAGACCGGGTAGGACTGCAGAATAGCAGACTTGCCCGGTCTTTAGGCTTTTTTTAACGATAAGCAGATATTGTGCAAAATAATGTTCTGAAATGGAAAACATATTTACAAATCATTTACAATAAATAGCTGACATAGAGGTTGACTTCTCGTTTGTTGGCACTACAATGGGTAGTGTGAGGGGTGTCTGAACATGAGAATACACAATTTTAAAGTGGGTGAGCGTGGGCTGAACCGGTTTTTCGGTCCGCTGGAGGCGAAGATTATGGACATTTTATGGGCGCGTCCAGGTAGCAGCATTCGCGAAGTACAAACCGCACTAGAAAAAGATAAAGACGTTAATTTCAATACAGTCATGACGGTGATGAATCGCCTCGTGGACAAGGAGCTGCTCCACAAGTCGCAGAAGGGCCGAACGTCACTGTACCATCCGGTACAGAGCAGGGAGGAGTTTATGAACGACCAATCCAAGGAATTGTCACATGAGTTGGTGGATGAATTCGGGGCACTTGCTGTGAATCACATGCTGGATGCGCTGGATGAAGCAGATGCAGGGCTGATTGAGCGGCTGGAGCAGAAGATTAAGCAATGGAAAAAGGATAGCGATTGACATGTGGAAGGCCCGCTCGAAGCTGTTGTTTACCGTCGGGTTTGGCATTCCGTTATTCGTGTTCATGCAGATGTTCATGTACGCGATGTACAAAATATTCGGTTGGGACATTCCGTTTAATCTGCTCTGGCTATGTAATCACTGGATGAGCAGGCTGGGCTGGTTATCCATGGGGCATGTTCTTATGGCACTGGTTCTCCTGACTTTTGCAGGTACAGGCTGGTTGCTGTTCGATCGGATGATTAAGACACATGCAGCGGTACGGAAGCTTCGGTCAATGGAAGATAGAGCCATGTCTCAGGACCTTCAGGCGCGGTACCGTCATCTGAAACAACCTGGATTCATTGTGGTGGACAAACCGTCACCGGTGGCATTTACGATTGGTCTCTTGAAACCTTGTATTGTGCTTTCCACAGGGCTGCTCACGATGCTGGATGCTGAAGAAGAAAGAGCGGTTGTGTATCATGAAGTGCACCATCTGTGGCATCGTGATCCACTCAAGACGACATTATTGTCGGTATTTGCCGTGATGATGCCTTATATTCCGGTGTTGAAGCATACTTCAAAACATTACAATATCATTAGAGAAATACTGGCTGACAATGAAGCAATTGAACGTACAGGGAACGCTGCGGGCATTGGTAGTGCACTGCTCAAACTGATCCGGGCTTGCCCTGAACCTTGGAGAATTAGAGAGACAGCTATTCAATCGTCTTTTGCCGATACTTCGGTGAATGTACGTATTTCCCGTCTATTAGACCCGGAACAGGATGTTTCACTGACGCTTCCCCGCTATGCGGTATTCATTTCTGCCACAGTGATCCTGCTGTTGTCTGTCTTGTTTGTTTGGTCAATTGGGTGAAATGTAACGTTGAACTTAAACTCCAAGGAGGAAGATGAATATGAATAGAAGTGTGGAGATTGGTTTGTTTTTTTCAAGGATCATGATTGGTCTCATCTTTGTATTACATGGTTGGAGCAAATTCGAAGGTGGAATTAGCGGTACAGTCGGTTTCTTTGAAAGTATCGGCATTCCTGGTTTTCTGGCATCGGTTGTAGCAATCATTGAGCTGGTGGGTGGTGCAGCCATGATTCTGGGCTTGGGAACACGTGTATTTGCTGCATTGTTCATCGTAGTGATGGGTGGGGTTCTGCTTACTGCCAAAGTGGGACAGCCGTTCATGAGTGGTACCGAGTTTGATTACCTGTTGCTGGCGGGTTCGTTGACACTACTCTTCACAGGCAGCCGTTTCCTGGCGGTGGATCATTTCTTCTCCAGACAAGGGAACGCTCGTCAGAATGTGAGAGCATAACGGGTTTATCACCATCCAATAGGGATGGATAATAATTTCATTCAAGCAGGTATATCCTGCATAGAGGCCCTTTCTCGCTAGTCCGGATTACACGTGATTATACGTGTGAACCGTTCGAACCGGGAGAAGGCTTTTTGTTTTGGACGACAAGCCCATCGATTTGGTACAATGAGAATAAGTATGCTACTAAGAAAAAATAAGAGAAAATGTAGGAGGGTGCGCTTTATGATTAACGTCATTCCATCCGATTCCCGCTCCAGCTTCGACCGGGGCTGGCTGCGCGGCAATCACAGCTTTTCCTTTGGTGAATACCAGGACCCGGAGAATACTGCGTTTGGACCCATGCGAGTTGCCAACGACGATGTGATTGCCCCTGGTCGTGGTTTTGGGGCACACCCGCATAGTGATATGGAGATTGTGTCCATCGTGCTGAACGGCAAGTTGCGTCATGAAGATAACCTGGGCAATGTGGCTGTTACATCATTTGGTGGAATTCAGCGCATGTCAGCAGGCAGTGGCATGATCCATACCGAACACAATGCCTCCGATTCTGAAGAAGTGCGTATATTACAGCTCTGGTTCATGCCACATACGAAAGGGCTTGAGCCGTCTTATGAGACGACTTCTTTTGATCCAGACGCACTCGCGGGAGCACTTGTACCCGTGGTATCCCCTGAAGGTGGGGCACGTATCGCATCCATTCATCAGGATATGACCATCTATCTTGGCCGACTGGCTGCAGGCCAGACATTATCATATGAACAGGCAGAAGATCGCCGCATGTACATTTTTGCCATTGAAGGCAAGCTTGGCTTGAACGGAGAGCATCAGTTAAATGAAGGGGACACGGCTCGTGTGGAACAGACGACATCCATGAATCTGGATGCAAGCGAGGACGCTTTCTATATGTTGATCGATCTGCCCTAGGTTACCGAAATGGAATGAAACTCCAAGATCAAAGGAGGAAGTACTTTTATGACGCAGCAGGAATGGTTCATGGTTAAGCATGCAGTGACTGGGCAAGGGCTGGTGAACAGCAAAACCGATTCGATGTCCTATCGCTATCAAAGAGAGGGCACTGGATTTGTTTTTACCGTTACGGGTCTGGAACAACAGGTGGTGGACAGCATTATGGAGCGTAGACAGGAGCTCAATGTGTTCCGCTTTGTACAGCGTAAGGATCAGCCCCTTGTGAAGCACTGGTATTACGTTCAGGGAGATCGGGTGCAGTATGATGAAGAACGCCATACGTTGACCATATATGCGGAATCTGAGATCCGCTATGTTCCTGAGGATTATTTTGCCGACTAACCGAATCAGTAATAAGGCCTTCCAATTGGAGGGTCTTTTTCCTTATATACAATTAAAAATGAATTATATGTGTTTCAGGTTGTTTTATGAAATTTAGGAAAAGAGAAGCAGAGGAAGGTTGACATGACGAAATTAATATCGATATAATTACTATAATTGATAATGAGTATCAATATCAAATCGTACTGAGTAGAGCAGCTACAAGTGTTTTACGGCTATTGGTGAGGGGATTAGTAGAGAGATGAAGTTAGGCTATATGTTGATCGTACTGGCTTTTTTGTCTATCGTATACCTGTTTATTGGAAATTCAGACATTTCACCCATGGATATATTTCATTTGACCCCAGTCCAGCTTCAGGTGTTACAAGTCAGTCGTTTTCCCCGTCTAATCAGCATCCTTGTCGCAGGTATCAGTATGAGTGTCATTGGACTGATCATGCAGCAGCTGACACGCAACCGTTTTGTTTCTCCGACAACGGCCGGAACAATGGACTCAGCCCGATTGGGTATCCTTGTTACTTTGATGTGGTTCCCTGGTGCTTCTTCACTGCAAAAAATGCTAGTCGCTTTTGCCTTCGCACTGGCTGGAACGCTAATCTTTATGCGGATACTGGAGAAAGTCAAATTCAAGGATACGATATACATCGCTCTCCTTGGTTTGATGTTTGGCAATATTGTAAGCTCAATCACGACTTTTTTTGCTTACAAGAACGATTTAATCCAGAACATGTCGTCCTGGTTGCAAGGTGACTTCTCCACGATTATGAAGGGACGCTATGAACTGATCTATATTAGTATTCCGTTGCTCATTATCGTATATCTGTTCGCTAATCGCTTTACACTTGCGGGTATGGGGGAAGATTTCTCAACTAACCTTGGACTGGCTTATCGAAAGGTGGTTAATCTCGGACTGATTCTGGTTGCCATGGTTTCAGCCGTCGTTATTATTACCGTAGGTACAATTCCTTTTCTGGGTCTTGTAGTACCGAATATTGTGACATTGTATAAGGGTGACAACTTGCGGGATACATTGCCTCATACGGCAGTACTCGGTGCGATTTTTGTTCTGGTCTGCGATATTTTGGGTCAATTGATTATTTATCCTTATCAGCTCTCCATCAGTTTGACTGTGGGAGTTGTAGGTAGCGTGCTGTTTCTGTATTTATTGCTTCGAAGAAAGGCTTATGAATCATGAGAATGAAGTATACGGCGAATACCTGGAAGTTTGGCATTTTGATTGCAGCGGCAGTGTTGTTGATTGGTGTATTTCTGGTCATTCAATCCGGGGGCAACTGGGATTATATTCTGCCTCGCAGAGGGAAAAAGATTCTTGCCATTGTGCTCACAGGTGCCTGCATCGCGTACTCCACTGCCATTTTCCAAACGATAACCAACAACCGAATTCTTACACCTGGCATTATGGGGCTCGACTCCCTGTATATGTTGTTTCAGACCTTTGCCGTGTTTGTGTTTGGGAGCACGCATATCAGCTTTGTGAACAAAAATCTTAACTTTGCCGTATCTGTCCTGTTAATGAGTCTGTTTGCTCTACTCCTGCATCAGTTCATGTTCCGTAGAGAACGGGGACGCAATATCTATTTGCTGCTGCTCGTTGGCCTTATTTTGGGTACGCTGTTTCAGAGCATGTCTTCCTTCATGGAGGTGCTGATTGATCCCAATGAGTTCCTTGTGCTACAAGGCAAAATGTTTGCGAGTTTTAACAATGTGAATACCGATCTGCTGATCATCTCAATGGTGGCCATTATTTTGATCCTGCTATATGCACAGAGGTTTACCAAATATCTTGATGTATTGTCCCTCGGTAAAGATCACGCGGTTAATCTTGGCGTGGACTACCAATACATCGTGAAAAGGTTGCTGCTGGTTGTGATGGTTCTGGTGTCGATCTCCACAGCGCTGGTCGGCCCAATTATGTTCCTGGGACTTCTGGTCGTGAATCTGGCGCATCAGATATTCCGGACACACCGTCATAAAGTGCTGATCTGGGGTTCAGTCATTATAGCCGTGGTTTCATTGGTCGGTGGACAGCTCATTGTGGAGCGGGTATTTACTTTTGCTACTACAGTAAGTGTCATTATCAATTTTGTAGGCGGTGTGTACTTCATCTATTTACTGCTAAAGGAGAATAAGTCGTGGTAGAAGTCAGAAATGTAACCAAACAATACGGCGGCGTCCGGGTAGTGGATGACGTATCACTGAATATTGCCAAAGGGAAAATTACTTCATTTATCGGTCCCAATGGTGCAGGCAAAAGCACATTGTTATCCATGATCACCAGACTAATCAGCAAGGATACCGGACAAGTCCTGATCGAAGGGCAAGAGATTGAAGGCTGGAAGAACAAGGATCTGTCGAAAAAAATATCAGTACTCAAACAATCTAATCACATAAATATCAGGTTGACTGTGGAGGATCTTGTGGCTTTTGGCCGTTTTCCTTATTCGCAAGGAAGACTCACGGCAGAGGATCGGCAGTGGATTCAGGAAGCCATCGATTATATGGAGCTGGCTCCATTCCGCAAAAAGTATTTGGATGAGCTAAGCGGTGGACAGCGGCAGCGGGCTTACATTGCCATGGTTATCGCGCAGAACACCGAGTATATTCTCCTAGATGAACCATTGAATAATTTGGACATGAAACATTCCGTGCAGATTATGAAGGTGCTTCGCAAAATGGTGGATGAACTGGGGAAGACAATTGTTATTGTCATTCATGACATCAATTTTGCCTCCTGTTACTCAGACTATATCGTTGCACTCAAAGATGGGCGTGTCGTGCAGGAAGGTAAAACAGAGGACATCATTAATACGGATGTATTACAGAAAGTATATGACATGCACATCCCTGTTCAATGGATTGATGGGCGTAAGATTTGTGTGTATTTTGCTTAAAGAAGTAAAACAAATATAGAGAGAGCGAGAGGTGTCTATTAATGAAAAAGGGTTGGTTGTTTACGTTGCTTGTGGTGTTGTCCGTTGTTCTGGCAGCTTGCGGTGGAAGTAAGACAGCAGAAAATACAGGTGCCAGCAGTGGCACAGGATCAGAAGCGAATGCAGCAGCAGATCAGTCCAATGATGAAATCGTCATTAAACATAAACTTGGTGAAACAACAGTGAAGAAGAATCCGGAAAAAGTGGTTGTGTTCGACTATGGTGTGCTGGATTCATTGGATCAGCTTGGGGTAGAGGTTGCCGGTGTACCTCAGGAGGGAGTTCCCTCTTATCTGGAAAAGTATAACGATGCAAAGTACACCAATGTTGGCGGTTTAAAAGAGGCTGATTTTGAGAAAGTAAATGCCATGAAGCCTGACCTGATTATCATCTCAGGACGACTGCAAGACTCATATGAAGAGCTGAGCAAGATTTCACCGACCATTTATATGGCGGTAGATACAGAAGATTATATGAACTCTATGACTTCAAATGTGAAGACGCTTGGAGAGATCTTTGGTAAAGAAAAAGAAGCAGAAGCGGCACTGGCATCAATTGATACCTCTGTTAAAACTTTAAAAGATAAAGTAACGGCTGCTGGAAAGAATGCACTGGTTGTTCTGACGAACGAAGGTAAATTGAGCGCTTATGGTGCAGGTTCCCGATTTGGTATCATACATGATGTGTTCGGTTTTACTCCCGCAGATGCAAATATTGAAGTGTCCACCCATGGTCAGAGCGTTTCTTTCGAATATGTTATGGAGAAAAATCCGGATTATCTATTCGTGGTAGATCGGAGTGCGGTAGTTGCAGGCAGTGGTGAGGCAACTCCAGCCAAACAGGTGATCGAGAACGATTTGGTCAAAAATACGAATGCCTATAAAGACGGACACATTGTTTATCTGGACCCGGATTACTGGTACTTGTCCGGTGGTGGTTTGGAATCCATTCAAGAAATGATTAAAGAAGTGGACAAGAGCATCAATTAAGTGAATGAAGATTGATTCAAACTTTTAATTAGGCCCCACAGGTCTCTGTTATCCATACAGAGGCCTTTTTTTGTTGCCTGAATTGAAGAAGCCATTGGAATTTTTACAAAAAGACCACATAATTCCGTGTGATCTGGCACAAGCTACCTTGTATAAAAAACAGGAACGGAGGGCGACATATGGCGGACAAAACATCAGGGAAAGATGGTTCCGGGGATTCAGAAAAGAAGAAACACATCCCCTTAGGGCTGCCGTCTCCCCCCATTTTGAGACAACCGATAGGCCTTTCAAATGAAAGCCATATGTTGGCACTGGAAGATATATTCTCGGATTGTTCAGATGTGATCTTCCGCAATGTCAAGATTTCAACTGAAGTAGAAGGACTGCTGGTGTACATCGAGGGCATCGTGAATTCGACGGATATTCAAGATCATATGCTTCGTCCTCTGATTCGTGGTCTAGTCGAGCAACGAACTGATGAACCTGCGGCTCCTCTGGATGATACACGTATCGCCTTGACGCAGGTGAAGAAAGTGGATACCTGGGCAGACGCAGCGGATGGTGTGCTGGAATCCTCTGCGCTGCTGTTGATCAACGGAAGCAAGGAGGCTTGGCTATTCAACGTCAAGGGCGGCATGCGGCGCGGCGTCGAGGAACCCCAGACCGAGTCGGTTATCCGCGGGCCACGCGAAGGCTTCACCGAAACATTGCGCGTGAACACAGCTCTGCTTCGTTTCAAGCTGAAAACACCTGGGCTTAAGATGTTAAGCATGACGATTGGAACCGAGACCAAAACCAATATAGTCCTGTCCTACATCGATGATATTGCCGACCCCAAGCTGATTAAGGATGTCAAAAAACGCCTCAACAAGATTAAGATCGATGGGATTCTTGAGTCCGGGTATATTGAGGAATTAATAGAGGATCATCCGTATTCCCCTTTTCCGCAGATGCATTATACCGAACGTCCAGATACAGTTGCAGGTAACTTGCTGGAAGGGCGATTTGCCATCTTTGTGGATGGCAGCCCGTTTGTCCTTATAGCCCCAGTAACCATGTGGCAGATGCTTCAGGCGAGTGAGGATTATTACGAACGGTTCTTTATCAGTAATCTGGTGCGGTGGATTCGATTTCTGTTTGTTGCCATCGCGCTATTCCTACCTGCGCTTTATATAGCGATTACAACGTTCCATCAGGATATGTTGCCAACCACGCTGATCCTGAGTATTGCCGGGGCAAGGGAGGCCATTCCATTCCCTGCGCTGGTTGAAGCCCTCATTATGGAGCTGTCGTTCGAGGCTTTGCGAGAAGCGGGGGTCAGGTTACCCAAAACGGTAGGTCAGGCCGTCAGTATTCTGGGGGCACTTGTGATTGGGCAGGCAGCCGTTCAGGCGGGGATCGTTTCCGCTCCCATGGTTATTATCGTATCAATGACAGGGATTGCGTCGTTTACAATCCCTCGTTTTAACTTTGCCATTACGGTTCGTTTACTGCGATTTCCCATTATGATGCTTGCCGGGGCGCTTGGCTTGTATGGCATTGTGTTCGGACTGGTGCTGATCTCGGTACATCTCACGCAAATGACTTCTTTTGGAGTACCTTATCTGTCAGGTCTCAGCCCCTATAGCAAGACGGATACCAAGGATATTGTTATTCGTGCACCGTGGTGGAAAATGATCAATCGTCCTTCAACGGTTCATCGTGATCAGAAGCGGATGAATGAGAAAATCAATGGTTCACCTGAAGCTGAGGAGGGGTGGTAAGCACATGTTCCTTATTCATAAACGGCATGTTGTCGCCATCATGCTCCTATGTACTATTTTCATATCAGGTTGCTGGGATCGGAAGGAAATTAATGATATCGCTTTTGTCATTGGTCTCGCGATCGATAAGGAGGAGAACAATTACAGATCCAGTTTGCAAATTGCTCTCCCCGGTCAGTCCGGTTCCTCCGGGAGTGAGGGTGGCGGTGGAGGCACAAGCGGAGACAAATCCTGGTTCATGTTGTCCAATACAGCCAAAACCTTGCGCGGAACGTCTATTGAGGGTCAAAAGGCACTTTCTCGTGAACTTTATTATGCCCATCGGCGTGCCATACTGATCGGAGAGGACCTTGCCCGCTATGGCGTTGCCCCCATGCTGGATTTATATACGCGTTACCCGCTTAACCGTTTATCTGCATTACCGGTTGTTACCAAAGGGCCTGCTTATAAGGTGCTGGATACTGATGCACCAATTGAAAAATTTCCCTCGGAAATGGTGCGCGAATTGTGCTTCCTGAATATGCGCAGGCCACGTACGCTCAAGACATTCACGGATGCGATTCTTTCCGAAGGGGTAGATCCATTTCTTCCTGTCGCCTCGACCGTTACGAATGTGCCGGGCAATTGGAAGGACGTCAAGACGAACATCAAGTTAGATGGAATCGCTATCTTTAAGAAGGACAAACTGATAGGCATGATTGAAAAGGATCCCGCTGATGCACTTATATTGGCTATGGGTGAAGCCAATGAGCCGGAAGTGATGGTAAAGGTTCCGCGTGGAAAAGGTGATGTGTTCATTAAATTGAACGAGAATAACTCATCTTTGCACCCTCATGTTGAAAACGGGAGAGTCACGGTGACGATCGAGTTGTATGCGAAGGGAGTCATGATAGATAACGAATCCAATTATGGTGATTTGCGAGCCCAGGAAATGAAGAGCCTTACTCAGGCCCTTCACCAGAAAATTGAAGATGATATTAAGGAAGGTATCAGGCTGATTCAAAAACAATATCCTGCGGACATTTTGGGTCTGGGTCGTTCCATTCATCAGCAACTCCCCCAGGAATGGAAAAAAATAAAGGATCGGTGGGATGATATTTATCCGGATGTAAAGGTAATCGTTGAACCACACATCATTATTGAAAATGTAGGGGTTATCATTAAACCGATTGGATTACAAGAGGGGGATATTGTCCATGATTAAGCCGCTGCTGTTCACTTATTTGGGTATAGTCGTTGCCGTAATTATCATGGACTTCAAACATTTGAAGCAGGCAGCGGCCATTAATCGCTGGTTATCCTACGGACTGATTGCTATCAGCGCCGGGATTTGGTTCTATGTAACGAATTTGAGCAAAACAGTCTTCGTCACGACATGGCTTACCCAATTGATTCAGCGTTGGCTACCGTTACCGTAAGGCTTGTTTCAACGAATCTCGAAGCAAGAAAGATAAGACAGAAAGGAGGTATTCCATGAATCAGGGAGTGACCAGTCGTCAGTTGGTACTGCTCATCATTCTGCTCAGTATTACAGGTACGATGATGCAGCCCCATGCACAAGCTATTTTTTATGCTGAACAGCACGCCTATTTATCCTATATCCCTGTGTTTCTTGTCATGGTAGCATCACTATGGATGCTAAGCCGTGTTCAGCGACGGTTCCCCAAGCAGGATCTGTTTGAATCTCTGGTGGAGCGTTTCCCCTTTTTGGGTCGTGTGACAGGCATGTTGTATATTTTGTTTTTTCTCTTCATATTTGCCCGTGATATCCGGCTAATCGGTGACTATGTAAGTATTACCTTACTGGAGACGACCCCCATTTCCATAGTTGTATTGACCCTGTTGGTCATGGCTGTTTTTATCGTAAGGGGAGGGTTGGGGTCCTTAATAGGGATGTCCGAACTGTATGTTACTTTGTTTCTGCTGAATTCGTTGATTGTGCCGGTTATGCTCATTCAGCAAATAAACATGGACAATCTCAAGCCGTATTTTGACATCGATGTTGCTGGTGTTGGCAAGGGAAGCTGGTACATATTTTCCTTTTTTGGAGAGATGATTGCAATCCCTTTTGTAATCAAAGGCAGTGATTTCCGATTCAAGTCGGTCATGTGGGGGATTACGATTGCAGCCCTGGTAATGATGCTGATTATCATCGAAACCATCTTGGCGGTGGGGGTACCAATCGCATCTAGACTGGTATATCCCTCCTACGAGCTTGCAAGGCAACTGCAAATCAGTGATTTCCTTGATCGGTTTGACCTTGCACTAGCAGCGGCAACCCTTCCTATGATGATTACAAAAATTGCATTTGATCTGTACTTTGTCTGTTGGGGACTGAAACGAATGATACCGAAAGTCTCAGGTAAGATCATGACGGGGCCGGTTGCTTTGGTCGGATATGTCTGCGGTTTCTGGTTTTTCAAAAATGCGATCCAACTTTTTCGCTTTACACGGGAATGGACATGGATTGCGATTGTGTTCGAGGTGCTGTTTCCCATCATACTTTTCGTGTTCCTTCGTCCCCACAAAAAAAGCACGAATGATCGACGGGCAACGGATAACCAAAAGCAAAAGCAACAACCAAAAGAGGATAAACAAGGGAAAGCATCACAGGAACAAGATGAACCTGACAAAGGGAAACGTGAAGGTCATCAGGGTGGAGAATTGCAGCCTTCCTGATATATCCCATCAAAAATCGTTATAGATGAACCGCCGAAAAGAGGGGAAACTCGGTTTCCCTCCATAGAAGTACCCTGTATACTGTAGTCAGACTGATGAGATTCGGCTGAATTAACGGGGGGAACATGGATGGCTCAACATTTGGCAGGTATACGTGTAGCATTGACAGGACCACGAAAATCCAAAGAGATGTCCTTGCTGGTTGAGAAAATGGGCGGGATTCCACTAGTCCGACCTGCACAGGGCACTGTTTTTCTGGACGATCGTAATATTCGGGATGGTCTGGTATCCTGGATATCCGACCCGCCAGACTGGACGGTATTAACCACGGGTATGGGATTGGACGCTATTTTTGATATGGCTGAGGATATGGAGATTGCTGATCAATTGCTGGACGTATTATCGGAATCCTTGATTGCAGCAAGAGGGTACAAAACAGTCAATGCACTCCGAAAACGTAAACTGACCCCGCTGGTGCGGGATGATGATGGCAGCACAGACGGGCTGATTCGTGAATTTGCGCCTCATGAACTTAAGGGACAGAAGGTAATGTTGCAACTGCACGGGGAAACTGCGCCCAAGTTGGTCGGGTGGCTGGAAGAACAAGGGGCTCAAGTACGTCAGGTACTTCCTTATCGTCACGTCCCGCCCGAAGAGGGTGAACTAGAACAGTTGTTGAATGAAATTTTGCTGCATGAGGTGCATGCTGTCGCGTTTACAAGTGGACCGCAAGTACGGTTTTTGGTTGAATACGCGGCGTCAAGGGGCAAGCTCGAATCCATGCAGGAAGCCTTCCGTCAAGGCGTGGTGCCTGCTTCGGTGGGCAGGGTTACGGCAAACGCGATGCGTGAAGAAGGTATTGAGGCGCTCGTGGTCCCGGAGGATGAGAAGATGGGAGCGCTAATCGTTGAACTGGGGCGTTATTACGCTGCTCGATCTGCGGATAAGGCTCATCTTCTGCAGTAATATATGAACCCATCTGGACCCATATGGATGCGTTGAATGAAACGTATTTATGATGCCAAGTCGTACTCGGTTCTGATCCGATATATGGGTCAGAACTTTTTTTGCATTCTCTATAAGCTGAACGACTCTGATTCAAGGGAATTCACCTGAGACTTTGGTCGTGAAGTTAGTTGTACCCATTCATAATTAAAGGTTTTTGGATAATAATGTGGAATGAATTAAAGACAGATTAAGCTTGTGAGGGAGGGACAGCATGATGAAAACCGTATGTGTAACCGGGGCGGCCCGGGGACTGGGGTTGGCTCTGACAGCACAAATGCTGAAGAGAGGTTATATCGTTTATGCAGCAGGGTTGGACATGGAAGAGTCCGAAGGGATTCGTCTTCTGACGGATGCCTATCCGAAACATTTACGCGCCATCGAACTGGACATTGCGGATGATTTGTCCGTAGCTTTGTTCACGGAGACACTTAAGCTGGATACAGAGCATTTAGATATGCTTATCAATAATGCGGCTATACTAGGAAGTATTACGGATCATATCCTCGGACCGTTAAATATGGCGGAGATGGTAGAAGTATTCAACGTAAATACCTTGGGGACATTGCGTGTGACACATGCCCTGTTGCCCCTCCTTCTTCAAGGGACAAACAAGCTAATTGTCGATATATCTTCGGAGGCAGGCAGTATTGAGCAGTGCAGCCGAGATGGATGGTTTGCCTATTGCATGTCCAAATCTGCGTTAAACATGCAGGCCCGCCTTGTGCATAATGGTCTGAAGAATGAGGGTGGGCAAGTGATGCTGATACATCCCGGCTGGGTACAGAGTTATATGAGCGGGGAATTGAATACCGCTGCGGACCTTACGCCAGATCAATCGGCTCAGCATATCACAGCACTCATCGATCGCCATAAGGAGTTCATGGGAGATCAGCCCGCGTATGTAGATTACAAGGGGGATGTACTTCCTTGGTAATTCTGTTATAGGTAATTTGAAAGGAGTTTTTATTGATGGATCATCGTAAAAAAGCGTTGTTACTTGGTGATTATACTCATCCAGACTGGCATCCACTGCAAGGTGTGGATGCGGAAATTAGTCGGATTTTTCACGATACTATGACTGTGCAGTGCAGTGAGAATCGCAACATGCTACTGCAAGAAAATATAACTGGATTTGATGTGTGTATTTGTTACATGGACGATTGGAAGGGGAAAGTCTCTCCACAGCAGACAGCAGGCTTATTGTCCTATGTTAGTAATGGAGGTGGGCTGGTCATTATACATAACGGAATTTCGCTCCAAAATCGTTATGAACTGAAGCAGATGATCGGTGCCAAATTCCTGCATCATCCACCTTATGCACCACTGGAGTTCACAGTAACGGCAGAGAGTCATCCGGTGACTGAAGGCATTTCGGGATTTACGATGGAAGAAGAGCCTTATCTGTTCGAGTTCGGTTCGTTTGCCGAAACGAAAGTTCTGCTTGAGTATCAATCTGAAGAAGGGCCGAAGCCCGCAGCTTGGGCGCATAGATATGGTATTGGACGTATTGTTTACCTGATGCCAGGACATCACGTACCTTCTTTTGCACATGAAACCTATCGTCAGTTAATTCTGCAGGCAGGAAAATGGGCTGCGCGCTACGTATAGCCGGACCGTTTCTTTTGTGAGCAGCTGATTAGGGGTATACTAAAGAGATCAACGAAGAGGAGGACGACAAGAATGAGCGATTTGTTCAAAAAGGCAATCTCGTTAGGGCTCGGTCTTACTGTTGTAAGCAAGGAGAAAATTGAGAAAACCGTGGATGATCTGGTCAAGCGCGGGGAACTGGCGCCTGGTGAATCCAAAGCGTTGGTCGAACGCCTGATGGAACGGGGCGATGAAGAGCAGGGCCAGTTCAAAAGAGTGATTCACGAACAGGTCAAGCGCGTCCTTCAGGAAGTGGGCGTTCCATCCGAGAGTGATGTAACCAGTTTGGAACAGCGTGTTGCCGTCCTTGAGAAAAAGCTTGCGGATCTGGGTCACACACCACAGCTTCAACCTGATGTATCCCCAGCTCCACTTGAAGTTCCTCCTCTCAAAGGAAACGAGATCGAGTAGATGGCTGTGCGAATCAAACATGTCGGCAGATACCGGGAAATTGCCATGGCGCTGGTGCGTCATGGCTTCGGTTATATGGTCGAAGAGCTGGGCTTGTTCCAGTTGCTGGCTATACCCCGGCGGTGGATGTCGCGTGAAGCCCACACCACCAAGACGCTGAGTGAACGCATAAGACTCGTGCTGCAGGAGCTGGGGCCGGCTTTCGTCAAGCTGGGGCAATTGGCAAGCACAAGGGCAGACTTGTTGCCTGAGTCTGTGATCCGGGAATTGGTGAAGCTGCAGGATCAGGTACCGCCGTTTTCCTCGGAGACGGCACGGGGTATTTTGGAACAGGAATTGGATACACCGCTGGAGGAGATCTTTTCCCGGTTCGAGGATACCCCTGTGGCTGCGGCTAGTATTGGACAGGTGCATCTGGGCAAGCTCCGAAGCGGTGAGGCCGTAGCTATTAAGATCCAGCGTCCTGGCATATCGCGTATCGTTCAGCGCGACCTGGATATTTTGCGAGAATTGACATCCATGGCGGAGAAACGCTGGGATTGGGTGAAGCAATATCAGATTCCGCAAATGGTAGAAGAGTACGCTCAGGCACTGATGGCCGAGCTGGATTATACGGTCGAGGGCCGTAATACGGAAAAGATCGCACAGCAATATCAGCAGGATAACAAAGTGAAAATACCGGTGATCTACTGGGATCAAACGTCTTCACGTGTGCTTACGATGGAGTACATCGAGGGCATCAAGCTTAATGACCGTGACGAGTTGATTAACCGTGGGCATGATCTGAATAACATTGCGCAGCGACTGGTGGATTCGTTGTTGAATCAAATCTTCATTCATGGATTCTTTCACGCCGATCCACATCCAGGCAATCTGATGGTATTGAAGGATGGCAGGCTGGCCTTTATCGACTTCGGCATGGTGGGCAGTTTGAGTGATGAAATGAAGCAGCATCTGGCTTCGCTCATTATCGGATTAATGCGCAAAGATACGGACAGCATGATCCGGGCGATTGAGAAGCTGGGCATGATGCCAGATGATATGGATCTGCGTGGACTTCATAGCGATCTGGACAAGCTGCGCAGCAAATACTACGATATTCCCTTTTCCAAAATCAGCGTGGGTCAAGCATTGAATGATCTGTTCGGCGTGGCCCAGCGACATCGGGTCGTAATGCCTGCCGACATTCTGCTGCTCGGGAAATCGCTACTCACTATGGAAGGTGTCATCGAACATCTCGATCCTTCCTTGAGTATTGTGGACATGGCAGAACCCTTTGGTCGAAAGCTGATCAAGGAACGCTTCAATCCTGGGAGGATCAAGAATCGTCTGTTTCGCAGTGCGGCGGATATGGCTGAGAGTGTCATGGGTCTTCCGGGACAGCTGAGACAGATCTCATCGATCATCAGCAAAGGCAAGCTGAGGCTGGAGATCAGTGTCCCTGAACTGGATGCGCTCATGCGCAGAATGGACCAGATCAGTAATCGGCTGTCTTTCAGTATTGTATTGCTCGCATTTTGTATCATTATGGTTGGATTGATCATCGGTTCTTCGATCAGTCACCAGTCAACCATGCTGTGGGATATTCCGGTCATTGAGATCGGTTTTCTGGTAGCAATTCTGATGGTGGCCTTCCTGCTCTATTCGATATTTAAATCGGGGAGATTCTAGTATAGGCGTAATCAAGAGAGTCGTTAACGTTTCCTGGCAGGGGAGCATTAGCGGCTTTTTTGGTTTGGGCATGGATTAGTGATACTTAAACAAGATAAACAGAGCATAACTGAGTTATTTTACATAAATAAGAGATAATACAAGATAATATAGCAATTACGGATACATACTCTGTTCGTGTAGAAGAGACACTGGGACTATAATAATAGGTCAGTACATTAACGGACCCGGTTTTTCTGAGAGGGGAAAACCTAGAGAAATTGTGATTGGCTCACGATGCCTCGAAAGCAAGACACCTGAATGTTGTAGTGTAAATAATAGGTGCACACTGGAACGGATGAGACATGTTCAGACATGATATCGGATAACTTATTCGGATTATAGTCAATCCAACATGTTTTCAACTTATACAGGCACATTTTTGCGGGAGGTTATTCCGCTGTTTTGTGTTGTTGTCTGTTGTAGTTGGTCAGTCACGAACCCTTCCATTGCCATTCAGGCGATAAGACAAATTTGAGTTTAAATACGTAGGAGGACCGGCAAAGGACGATATGAATACTTTAAAACAACAATGGTTTGGTAACATTCGCGGAGATGTGCTGGCAGGTATTACGGTAGCGCTGGCGCTTATTCCGGAAGCCATTGCCTTCTCGATCATTGCGGGTGTCGATCCGATGGTTGGATTGTATGCTTCAATTACAATTGCCATCGTGATCTCGATTGCGGGCGGAAGACCGGGCATGATCTCGGCAGCAACGGGTGCTATGGCGGTACTGATGGTAGGGCTCGTCAAGGATTATGGCGTGGAATATCTGTTTGCCGCTACAATTCTGACAGGTATTATTCAGTTTATTCTGGGGATTTTCAAGGTTGGTCGGTTTATTACATTTGTGCCTCATTCGGTACTGACCGGGTTTGTGAACGCATTGGCGATTCTCATCTTTATGGCGCAGCTTACCCATTTCACGGGCGCTAACTGGATCATGTATGCGATGGTGGCGGGTACGCTGGCGATCATTTATATTTTGCCACGGTTTTTCAAAAGTGTTCCGGCTCCACTGATTGCTATTGTAATCATGACGATCATTACGGCTCTATTACATCTGGATGTCAAAACCGTAGGTGATATGGGGAATCTCACAAGTACCCTGCCCATGTTCCATCTGCCGAATATCGACTGGTCCCTCAATACGCTAATGATTCTGCTGCCTTATTCGTTCACGATGGCTCTGGTAGGTTTGCTGGAATCTTTGCTGACAGCAACGATTGTGGATGAAATGACCGAGACCAAGAGCAGCAAAAACCGTGAAGTACGTGGTCAGGGGATTGCCAACTTTGTTAATGGCCTTTTCGGTGGCATGGGTGGCTGCGCGATGATTGGACAGTCGGTTATTAATGTGAAGTCTGGTGGCCGGGGTCGTTTATCGACATTTACGGCTGGGGCTTTTCTGGCCATATTGTTGTTATTGCTCAGTGGTGTGGTGAAAGAGGTGCCGATGGGTGCACTCGTAGGTGTGATGTTTATGGTGTGCATCGGTACGTTTGACTGGAGTTCCATCAAGAACATTGCGCGTGTGCCACGGGCGGAAGCCATTGTCATGATCATCACGGTTGCAATTGTAGTGTATACCCACGATCTGTCCATCGGTGTGATGGTCGGCGTTGTGCTTAGTGTGCTTCATTTTGGTTGGAAACAGACCAAGATTCGTGTGCAGGCAAATGAGGAGCAGGGGCAGAAGGTGTATCGTGTGCACGGACCGTTTTTCTTCGGTTCATCTTCCCGCTTCGTCGATGAGTTCAATGCTGAGGCTGATCCGCAGGAAATCACGATTGATTTTGGGGGATCACATATTTGGGATAACACGGCGGTTGTTGCCATTGGTAAAGTGAAGTTCAAATATGCGAAGCTGGGCAAAACGGTACATCTGCGCGGACTGAACGAGGAAAGCTCTCGTTTGCTTGAAAAAAGTGGATTTGCTACGGTGCAAGGGCACAGTTCGTAATTTAATAGCTATAGCTGAATCCAAATGAATAACATTTATAGACGATAAAGGTGCTGTCCTGCAAGTCATGAGGGATCATGACAGGGACGGCCCTTTTTTGTATAGGTCAGCAAAAAGCTTAATTAGTTTGGGTCTATAGCGTGGCTGAAGTTCGTCACAATTTCACAGGTTTCCATGACTGCGGTATAAGGTCTGTATGATTCGTTAACGCTTTAAATACAACGATCCGGGACATTTGTGGACAAATGCAGGAAAGTAACGCCTGATCCCCTTTTGTTTTGCTTGACTAACGTGTAAACTACAGGGTATGGAGAAGAAGAGCAACGGACCGATTGCTTTTTAAAAAATTCATTTCATAATCATGATTGATATACGGAAAACTAGTCTTGATTGAAGCCAAGTGAAAGCAATTATGAAATGGACTTATCTAAATGAATATACAGAGGTGTAACGATTGGCAAACTTTGAACAACTGGGCATTCGCCCGGAATGGTGCGAGATCCTGAAACATCAGGGCATCGCCGTGCCAACTCCGGTACAGGAACGTTCGATTCCGGTATTGCTGGGTGGCCGCGATATTATTGCTGAGGCACAGACAGGTACAGGGAAAACGCTGGCTTTTTTGCTGCCGATTATTCAGAAAATTAACGTATCCGACCGCTCGCCGCAAGCACTGATTATTGCCCCTACGCGGGAGCTGGCGCTGCAAATTACGGAAGAAGCGAAGAAGCTGACTGCAAACGACGATAAACTGCATGTTCTCGCGGTATACGGCGGACAAGATGTGGACAAACAGCTCCGCAAACTGCAAAACGGAACACAGATCGTGATTGGTACGCCGGGACGTCTCCTGGACCATCTGCGTCGTGGCACGTTGAAGCTGGATAATGTTAAGAAACTCGTGTTGGATGAAGCCGACCAAATGCTGCACATGGGCTTCCTGGATGATGTAGAGACCATTCTTAGTGAGCTGCCACACAAACGTCAGACGATGCTGTTCTCGGCAACGATGCCGAAGGGCATTCGCAACCTGGCGAAGAACTACATGAAAGACCCGGAGGATGTGAAGGTATCCTCCAAGTCTGTGATTCCGATCAATCAGATTCGCCAGCAGGTGCTGGAGTGTACGGATCGTGGCAAACTTGAGGCACTTCGCGGCATGATTGATACGTATCGCCCGTACCTGGCGATTGTTTTCTGCCGGACCAAGCGCCGTGCATCCAAGCTGAATGAAGATCTGCGTGAAGCAGGTTATGCGAGCGATGAACTTCATGGTGATTTGTCTCAATCCAAGCGTGAGAACGTAATGAAAGCATTCCGCGACGCAAAATTGCAAATCCTCGTTGCTACGGATGTTGCGGCACGCGGACTGGATGTTGAAGGCGTAACGCATGTATTCAACTACGATATGCCACATGATGCGGAAAGCTATATCCACCGGATCGGCCGTACGGGTCGTGCTGGCGGCACGGGCCTTGCCGTGACATTTGCAACACAGCATGACAGACCGGAGCTTGCTCGTATTGAGGAAGGCACCAATCAGAAGC
Source organism: Paenibacillus sp. GL_099_B (assembly GCF_057835695.1). Classification (NCBI taxonomy): domain Bacteria; kingdom Bacillati; phylum Bacillota; class Bacilli; order Caryophanales; family Paenibacillaceae; genus Paenibacillus; species Paenibacillus sp. GL_099_B. The sequence goes on along the minus strand of NZ_CM174430.1, from coordinate 6,579,213 downwards.
TGTCCCGTATCCAGTGGACAAGTGAAGGTCCGGTAGCATCAACTGGAGCAAATAGACGTTCCATCAACAGTCAGGATGATGAAGAACGTTCTGGCGGACGCTCCGCTGGGACAGGCAGTGCTCGTCGCGGCGCAGGTCGTACCGGCCGCAGCGAAGGCGGACGTGGTGGTCGTGGTGGTTCCCGTGGCGGCGAAGGTGGACGCAGCGGTGGTCGTAGTGGCGGCCGCAGTGGCGACGAGCGCAGCGCAGGCCGTGGTTCCGCGCGCAGCAGCGACAGCAGTCGCGGTGCAGCGGGTCAAGGCGGGCGTGGTGCAGGTCGCAGCTCCGGGCGCAGCAGTGAAGGTTCACGCCGACCGGACTCCGCAGGACGTGGGCCAGCCAAGAGCGACCGCCGCGATTCTCGTCGCGGGCGGTAATAACGATAAAACCTATGGCAAGTAGTCTGGAAGAACGCCATACATTTTCCAAATATCAAAACACCTCATCCTAGACCTAAGGATGGGGTGTTTTTTCGTCGAAGCTTATATGATAAAAACTATACAATGTCACGTGTGAATCCAGTATGCATGCAGGGGTAAACGAATTTTGGTTCGTCTATATACAGGGATTGAGTTTGCACTAATTTACATTTCGAGTCCATATACATCAACTCTACACATGAACATCTGCGTACGAATCCCGATATTTCTCGTTATACACCCGACCAACCGACTCCGCCAGACCACCGCGTGCCTTACCAGGATAGAGCTCCAGAGTTCGATAGAGTCTCATAAACCGATCTTTGGGCATAAAGCGCGCGTAGCGGGTAATAAGACTTGGGAACAACTCAATATATTTACTCTTGCGTACAGCAGCGGCGGCTACAGCCGTCAGAATCTGAATCCCGTTGTGCAGCTGCAAAATATTCACTTCGTACGTGGCGATATACCGGATCGCATCTTCACGGACCAATTCGGGCTTCAGCCGTGCGATTTCACCGATATATTCAGCAAGCAGCCGCTCGAAGCTGTGCAGCAGCAGCGGTTTGAGCTGCAGGTCCATATCACTGCGCAGCACGAAGGATTGCAGCAGCGCAACCTGCTGCAGACGAATCCGGTCGTTATAGACGAGTGAACCGATCTCCCTGAGCATTTCATAGGCTAGCGCTTCATCCTGCTTGCGTGCTTCTGCGACAAGAGCCCAATTCCGGTTAATGCCTTGGCGAATCGCTTCTTCATCCTGACGCAGCATGCGTTTAAGTTCACGCTGCTGTTCCACTTGGAAGGATCGCTTTTGCATGAAGATCAATCCAGCCAGAAGTAGCAGGGAGACACTGGCCGCCGCCATCGTTTGGTCTATGGTTTCACCCAAATAGGTAGCAACTGCACCAAGGATTACCGTAATGAACAAGTCGCGTGCAATCCGGCGTTTGACGCGGGAAGAGGAGCGTTCTTCCACTGTGGCAAGGGTGCCGCGTCCACAGGCAGTACAGTGATCTTCCCACAGGCAGGTATACTGGCCACACCGCTTGCAGACACGCAACTTTTGAAATGCATGCGTTGTTCTTATAAAAGGTTTGATGGATACAACTTGTTTATTGCTCATGCTCAATCACGCTCGCCATTCAGAATAGTGTAGAGGGTTCGATCGGCATCTTCCCTTGAAACGGGTTTGCGCCGATGAAGCAGGAACGCAATCACCTTTATAATGACAAAAAGAAACAATATGGCGAGGCATCCGTATGTAACCATAATCCGTTCCTTTCTAGGCATAGTTAAAATATGCGTAGTTATAATGTTTACTGATCAAGCGTCGTTATATTGCAGTTTGCTGGCAATAACTATATCATATTTCCATAGTTGGAACTTTTGTGCCAGCTACTGACATGAATTCGTCGATTTTTGTCAGTCATTACAAAACTGTAACTGAAGATAGGGGTGCTTTTCAGAATTTATTAGTAGACTGTTAAGATTTCCTTAAGGCTTGACGCCTATAATAAACTATTCCCATTTTAATCTCAAACGTGAAGGAGTACACCCAATGCTGCGGACAAGCAAAATACGCTGGCTCAGCGGAACTCTGGTTCTGCTGGCATTTCTAACGCTGCTGCTACCTCAGGCGTTGCTGCCACATGCTGCAGCGGCTCAGGCACAGACAAGCGGAATCGATGCGGTACTTGTAGCCGATGTAAGTAATTCAATGAATACAAGTGACCGTGACAAGATCAGCAATGAAGCCATGAAAATGTTTATTGATATGCTGCCGGTCCAGGGGGACAAGGTAGGGATTGTCGCTTACACCGATCAGGTGGAGCGGGAAAAGGCATTGCTGGAGATTCAGTCCGATGCGGACAAGAGCAGCCTGAAAGATTTTATTGATCAGCTCGGCCGAGGGCCATATACCGATATCTCTGTCGGAGTGGCTGAAGCAGTGAATGTGCTGAACCATGGGGCAGACGCATCTCACTCACCAATGATCGTGCTGCTGGCTGATGGCAACAACGATTTTAACAAAACCAAAGGTCGCACCCAGTCTCAATCCGATGCGGATTTGGCAAAGGCCGTCAAAGAAGCACAGGATCAGGGTATTCCCGTCTATACGATTGGACTGAACGCAGACGGCAAACTGAACAAGGACGCACTTGCAGATCTGGCTCAGCAGACCGGAGGTAAATCCTTTATCACAGATACACCGGATGATCTGCCGCAGATTCTGAGTGAGATTTTCGCCGATCATGCCAAACTGAATGTCGTGAAGCTGCCCTCCATTACAGGAAACGGCAGTTATCAGGAAGTTACCGTGAACGTACCGAACGACAGTGTACTTGAAGCCAACATCTCGATTATGTCTTCAAAACAAGTCCAGATTGAATTAACCGATCCTTCAGGCAAGGCCGTAGATCTAAACTCTGACGTAGCCAAGCTTTCCACTTCCAAGAGTTATTCCTTGGTGAAGCTGCTCAAGCCTCAGGGAGGCGACTGGAAACTTCGGGTAAAAGGGGCTCCGAAAGACAGCATCGATATCAACCTGTTGTTCAACTATGATCTCCAGCTCGTTGTGGACCCAATTAAGACCAAGTCCTATACGAAGGGCGACAAAGTGGATCTGACCGCCAAGCTGGAGAATGGAGGGCAGCCTCTGCAGGATAATGATCTGTATGCCGATATGAAGGCGACATTGGTCGTAAACGATCAGGATACAGGCAAAAGCACAGAACAGCCGCTCGAAAACACGGGTACCGGGTTCACCGGAACGTTCGAAGTGCCGGACAAACATAACTACGAGCTTGTTATCCGTGCAGAAGAAGACAGCTTCTACCGGGAAAGTGCTCCAATTACGATCAATGCGGGCGGAGCAGCCGGTAGCGGAACTCAGCCAACGACACCTGCGGGCGAGCAGGACAAGCCGTTTCCATGGATGCCTGTTATTTTGGGCATGATCGCCTTGATCGTGGTAGCTGTGGGTGTCTGGTTCCTGCTAGGCTGGCTGAAACGCAAAAACCGTGGATTTGTCGGACAGATGGTTGTCGAAATTCGCGATGAGAATACGGGGGACAAGTCGTACCCGCAATATAAAAAGCTGGCATCCTTCCGGGGTAGATTCCATCTGCACCAGCTGTTACAGCTGGACCCTGAATTGAAGGAAACTGAGAAGTATGTATTTACGCCCAGCAATGGGGATCGAATTATAATCCGCAACACCGCAGGCGGAACGCTGGAGAAATCCGGCCGTGCCGTTGATGCAAGCTCAGGCGTTGAACTGAAGAACGGTGACCGACTGAGCATTCCGCTGCAACAGGCGGACAAAACGATTTTAATTGAGTATCTGGTATAAGAATGAATACCAATTTAATTTGAACCAACCGTTTACACGAGAACGTAGAGGACAGAAATAACCTGAAGAAGCGGAAGCGTTCGCCTTTATCCCCAGATTTTCACCTTTGTAAAATATAATTAATAAATCTGGGGATAACAGCGATCGGAAGGTTGTTCTGTCATCGGAGTGGCAAGTGTAACTATTTTGTAGTTCCAACTGTGTTAACCAAAGGGAGGACAACGAATGAAACCGATTGTTAGAGAACATATTCAGCAACTGGATGTATCGCTTGGCGGAGGAATTGTCAGTGAGAAGATCAGAGTCGATACGATTGATAACCCGATTCTGATTATCGGTCTTGGAGGAACAGGTATTGATGCGCTGTTGCGTCTTAAATACCAGATTAACCGACGTTTCAAGCTGCCACAGGACCCGGTATCCAAGAAAAAAATGGATAAACCGTCCAACGTGGAGTTTCTTGCTTTTGAAACGAACGAACAGGATCGCGCCAAAAAGTATAAAGGCATCGGACTCGATCCAATTAATGAATTCGTATTGCTGTCCAATGCCGAAATTGGTGGACTGCTTCAGAACCGCAGCGTATTGGAGCCGTATATTACGGACTGGCTGTCCCCAGAGCTGAGCATCACCGATGGCATGAACGGCGCCGCAGGGGTGCGTCAGGCTGGACGCCTGCTTCTTTTCACCAAGATTAACCAGGTCGTGCAGGCGATCGATAAAAAGATCAAAACTTTATCTGTAGGCACCAACAAGAAACTGATGGTGTTCCTGCTGACCGGTCTTTCCGGAGGTACGGGCAGTGGTTGCTTCCTCGATATTTCTTATATCGTACGCGGGATTATCGAACGTGATCACGGCTCTGCCGGGATTGACCGCGTGAACACGCTGGGATATCTGTTCACCCCAGACGTGAACCTGTCCAACAAAAGCTTGAGTGAACACACTCGCGAATATATCCGTAAGAATGGATACGCTGCGCTCAAGGAACTGGATTATTGGATGAACGTGGACAGCCGGGGGGAGCGTTTCTCTCAGAAATATGGCAATATTCTGACGGTAAATTCACCGCTGCCGCCGTTCAACCTGTGCCATCTGATTTCTGCTACCAACACGGAAGGCAAACTGCTGGAGAACGCTTATGATTACTGCATGAACGTCACCGCCGAGAACATCACCAACTTTATGGCGAGTGAGGAAAAGCAATCCGGCGAGGAGTTTGCCATTCACGATTATATTAGCAACATTCGTACGAACATTGCGCAGATGAACAAAGCCTATCCGGCCAACTATGATTACAACATTATCGGTGCATCCTCAGCGGTACTGCCGATTGAAGAAATGACGACCTATCTGGCTTACCGCATGTTCGACAAAATGAGCACCATGTTCTCCAAAGCACCGAACCAGGAGGATACCGAGAAGTTTGCCCGCAAGCTGGGCATTGATCTCGAAAGTGTGGTCAAGTCCTTCGAAGCCCGTGTGCCGGAGCCGCTGCCAGGTTACCAGAACAGTGAGCGTCTGTCTTATGGCAATGTGGTGAAATCACAGGTCGTGAACATGGACACCGAACTGGAGCAGAACTTCCTGGCTCGTGCCCGTGAGGAATATATCAAGGCGAAGAAGCAACTGCCGGGTGAGATTGCGGGTCAGTTCACCGAACAGATCCGACGTATGTTTTTGCATCCTGAACAGGGTCCGTTCTATGTCTCCCGTCTGATCTACACGGAAAAAGGCTTCTGTGTACTGAAGATGATTCAGTCGTACATTGAAACTCTGCGTGAGAATGCTTTCCGCATTCCGCGTGACATTGAGGCCGCTCAAGAGCAGTCGGAAGAGAAGCTGGGCGATGCGAAGAGTGCTTTCGTCTCCAAAGAGAAGAAGAAGAATGCTTATATTGAGGCAAAAATTCATGAGTACTGGCTGCACGCCGATGTGGAACGCAATGATCAGATGATTGAGTTCTACGAAGACCTGTATGAATTGCTGAACCAGGAGAACAGCCGCATTTATAACGTATTTACTGAAACGCTGAACGCACTTAGCTCGATCTTCTCCAAAAACGGGGATATCCTGACACGCGGCGAAGAACAGTCCGATCACAAAGGCAACAAAACGTATTACTGGAACGTTGTAAGTGTGCCGGATATCGTCAGTGTGGTGGATGGACTGCTGGACAAGCGTGATACGGATGATCTGATCCGTGACTTCTCGCGTGAATTGCTGGAGAACTCCAGCCAGTGGGTGAAAGAAAACGAGATCGATATCGTCAGCTCCATCTCTGATTTCCTGACCGAGAAGTTCGGAGATCTGATTACCCGCTCCATGGAGGACTTCCTGGTTATCAAATATGGACAGGACGAGTCGGTCGAGAAATTCGTGGAACGCTTCATTGCAGGCAAACTGGATGATGAGGCGGTTCCGGTGTTCAATCTGAGCAATAGCACAGGCAGTCTGCATTTCCCATCCTGGGGATTCGTATCGGTACCAGCACAGGCGCCGGGCATTCTGAGAGGGATTCGCAATTATCAGAACAATGCGGTGGGCAAATCCCATTTTACCGTTAAGGAAAGTGAAGTGCGCAACCGGATCTTCTGGCTGAACACTCGCAACGGGGTACCACTGTTTGTGTATACACCGCTCAAAGTATATGAGGAAAGTTATGAACGTACCATTTTGGACAAAGAAGGTATCGGACGCCATCTGGTGCAAACCGAAAAGAATAACTGGACCTATCTGCCGTCGCCAATTCCAGAAAAATCATGGGGAGATGTGTACGAGAACGCCCGGGTCAAGCAGTACAATGCCCGTGTACGTACCGAATTCGAGCAGGCGCTCGGATACAACATTGTGACAGCCAAATCCATTGATGAGAATACAAGCAACCGCTATGCAATTGTGACAACGGAACCGTTTGACTTGTCTGCTAAGCTGGGTGCCTACGACATGCGCCTCACGTCCACCACGCCGAACCTGGGTGAAGTGAAGCGGGCAGTTATTGAATTGAAACGCCTGCAATCCGAAGGATTGCCACGGGTGTCGGTGAAGGACATTTTCGGAAGTATTAATGAAGATATGGCCAAAGAAAACCTGGTGCGTTCCCCGCAGCTGATCGCACGGGTACGTGAAGAACTGGCGAAGATGAACGCTATCTCAGCCAAAGTCGCCGAGCTGGAAGGCATTCTCGCCCAGCATCAGGACGAGGAGCAGTGGTATGACCGCTTCATCGAAGCACTATACACCGATACCATCGTGAAGAAAGGCGCGCTGTACGTCTATGACCGTGATCCGGAAGAAGACGCGTGGGAGCCGTTTGCGAACCTGATGAAGAGCCGTAACTTTGCCGAATATGAAGTGTTTGGCAACTTCCGTGGACTCGCGGAGAAGGATCGCAGCACATTGCTGCGCAAAGCGTCCCGCCGTGATAACGACCTGACCGCTTCTGAAGATATCACGCCACTGCTTACGAAGTTGGATGATCTGGCTGCATTGTTCATGGAATCCCGTGATCGTCTGGAATACGAGCGAGTAGAACTGGCGAACGGGGAAGACATCTACCAGTTCTACAGAACGATGTCATCGAAACTGAATGACATTCGCAGAAGGCTGAAGTAAGATGGCGGCCGGGATGGAGTTCAGCTCGAACAATGCTCTGAAGCGCAATCTGGAGAAGTATGCAGCACAGTATGCAACAGAGCAGGAGCGTCAAGGCAGCCTGGGTGATGGTCGAAGCAGCATCCATTACCCCGCGTTGTTCTTGTTCGTGGGTGACCAGGTCGCTCCGGCAGTGTCTGCTGTCCAGGAAATCAACCGGCTGAAGTGGGATAACGGAGAAGGCGTAGTCTATGTACAGATTGGAACGGAAAATCAGGAGCATGCCCGACATCGTGACCATGACACCGCGCAAACGAAGCATGACCATTACAGCGATGGTGCTCATTCAGGATATGCGCGTGTTAACGGCGGGAGTGATGCAAGGAATGGCAGCACTTCTGATGATGGTCAGGTGACCCGTCACGTGCTTCCCTTGTCCACCATACAGACGGATCGACCTTCCAAAACGCTTCGCAAGGATGTGCATCGCAGTTTCCACGATTCAGATCAGGCACTCTTTGGTCTGAATCGTACCTTGCGGCGGGTGAGTAATCGTATTGCCGAATACGGACGCCTATATTCATCGTTCGATCGAATCTACGTGACCGTTGTAACCAGGGCAGATGATCCATTGAATGTGTTGTTGCCTGAGCTTACCAAGCTGACCGAGACGATACTGGCTCAATCCTTCAAGTCGGTACAGACCGATTTGCATGTGCTGGTCAGCGAGATGGAGCAGGTCGATTCCTTTGGATATGCAAGTGCGGCGGGACTCGCTTTTCTGCGGGAACTGGATTACATGCAGGGGCTGGACTATACGTTCAGTGGCAATCTGCTGGTTACGGAGGACGGTATCTCCATTCCGGTTGTACATCCCGCTTCTCCGTTATTCGATCTCGTATATATTTTGTCAGACAAAAACGAGCGGGGAACCGGCGTACCCGGCGGGTGGATCGAAAATGCCGAGATCATCTGCCGAATCTGTCTGCTCAAGAATCGGAAGCAGGATGCAGATAGCTCTGGTTCCGTATCAAGCACGGGGGCCAACACGTATAACAATACGTCGTTCAAAAATAACATTCGTACGACCTCGGATCAGCATGGTTATGCCAGTGCAGGTTTTGCCGAGATTAGACGGCCGAACAAACCCATTGCACTCGCGGTGTTGTATCACCTGTATCGTTATTTGCTTGAACGGATGCGGCAGGAACCCGAGTGGAGCATCAAGGACAAGCTCGCCTTTTTCGGACTGGATGGGGCTTCGGTAGAGCGCAAAGTGGAAGGGATTCTTCCCGATGAGGATCTGGTGAGCGGCATGAGCGGCATTATGACGCATAACGTCAGCTTCACCGATCTGAAGCCGCTCTCGCTGCGTGAAGCGGAGAGAGCATTGTTCGGGCATGGGGCAGAGGCGTATTTCCGTGATAATGTGGTCCGTCTTGCCGAGGAACGAGTACGTCAGCGCAGCACAGAAGACTCCCTTCGTCGTAAGGCTGAGCAATCGCGCACGGAGCATCCTGAGGTTGGCTATTTTCAGTGGGCTGCCTGGAGTGACAATGGGTTCGGCAGCGTGCGTGAGGCTTTGCTTGGACTGATTCGTGATAAATCGGTGCAACTTGAATCTGCACGTGCCTTGCTTGAGCAGCGTCAGCAGGAGCGGGTAGAGGATCAGTCGTTCAAACGGGCGTTGTTCCGTGACAAACAGAACGTGCGCAACCTGATCGATTGTTTGCTGGAGCGTGTGTATGTGCCCAAAGTTGAATTGCTGCGTCTGGAGAATGAATTGCAGCTGCTTCGTGTCTACGACACAGAGATGGAACAACTGCATACGTTCAGCCGGAGTGTAACGGAGACACTGGCAACGCTGGAACGTGTTTTGCGTGAGACAGCGGTAGAGAGCATAGCGGCTGCAGATGAATATATCGGTCAGAACGTAATGGAGTATTACGGCAAAGTGACGGAAGCGCTGATCGCAGATTTGGAGGCAAAGCGTGGACGGGATGTCTGGTTTGAGGACCGCCATATGGGGGATATGAACCGGCTTGCCACAGAAGGAAACGAGCGACTCTTGCAACGTCTGATGGAGGTATGTCATGTGATGCTGCTTACAGCAGAACCGCTTCGGGTACCCTTCGAAGAAGAATTGCTGTTACGGGCAAATGTTACAATTACCTATGGGGACAAAAATGTACTGACCCGTGATGATCTGTTCCGCCGATTGTATCGCACACTGGAGGAGCAGGCGGTCGTTCGGGTAAGAGTATTCGACTATACGCAGGAACATCGTTATGAAGAAAAATATTTCTTTGGTGATCACCATAGTGCCTTCATGGACTATGCGGCGTATGCCGAAGAAACGTCACGGATCTATAAGCTGGGTGTGGTATATGAAGAACGAAGCAGTGGTGTGGAGAAGCTGAATCTGATGGGGGGCTTCCATCTGGAAGACCTGATGGTGTATCGCAATGGTCGGGTGTATTACGATTCGTATACAGAGAATGGTTATGAGCTCCATCCCTCCGATCTGGCCGAGAAGCTGTCACCCATGCGTTAAAACATAAGGCTGTATCTTATATGGACGGAAGGGAGGTACAGATCGATCCATCTGTTTCCGTCCAGTACATTATACGTTCATTTTTCATCAACCCATCTTGTATTAATTCAGCCGTTCATCGGCTGGTTTGGAAAGGATGCATGCAAACATGCAGCGAAAAATCAATCTTCTCCTGGTCCTGTTCAGCCTGATTGGCGGAGCTGTGGGCTTTGCGGCTGGAGAAATCATGCTGCGTCAGTGGCTCGGGGAAATGCCCCGTCTATTGCTGATGGGATTATACTTTGGCGTGTTGGCGCTTAGCGTGGGATTATTCTGTTTACTCGCAGAGATGATCTCGCCAAAGCTGAACGGAGCTTCCTGGAAGCTGCGATATCTGGGACTATCCTGGAAACTGCTTGTTCCGGCAACGCTGGCGCTATTGTTTGTCGTCGGACTTGCCCTGCAATTGCTGTATCAGATTAACCCAGGCGGTGTGAAGCAAGTCAAGGATATCGTGCTGATGATCGATAACTCGGGCAGCATGAGTGAGACAGACCCAGATAACGGTCGCTTTGAAGCGGCCAAAACACTGATCAGCCAAATGGAAAGCGATAAACAGGTGGCGGTGATTACCTTTGATGATCAACCCGAGCTGCTTCAGCCGTTCACCCCGTTGGACAGTGAAGCTGCCAAAAATGAGGTGTACAGCAAAATTGATGGCATCGTGACGACCTCGGGCGGAACTAATTTCGATGCAGTGCTGCGGGAAGCGATGGAGCAGATTAAGGGCAAACAGGACCCGAAACGCGGAACGGTAGCGATTCTGCTATCCGATGGATTCAGTGATGCAGACACATCAGGCATTTTGTCTGAGTATGCAAATGAACAGATTGCCGTCAATACGGTGGGGCTGAGTCTGGTGGACCCTTCCGGAACCGACTTGCTGCGTCATATCGCACAGCAGACGGGCGGTATGTACTATGATGTACCAGATTCCGGTGGACTTAATCTGGCATTCCAGCAAATTTACGATACGATTGATGAACGAACGCTGGTGACCGAACGTACAGGCATGATGGAGCACAGTACGTATCTGGCTATTTTCCGAGTGGCTGCCTTACTGTTGATTGGTGTCGCGCTGGGCGTGTCGCTCGGACTTGTATTCGATAACCGTCATCTAGCACTCAGTTTCGGAATTGGTGGTGCCGTGTCTGGTTTATTGGCAGGACTTCTGCTCGAATGGGGTCTGGACGGATCAACGGTTGGTGATACATTTGTAAGATTCGGAGCGATGCTGATTTTATCTGCTGTATTGACCCTGTTCACCTGGATTATTCCGATCAAGGAGAATACACCGCGGAAGACTCGTGGGCGCCGCGATGCTGGTGGAGGAACCAATTCGGTGGAAGGATTCGGTCAGCGGGCAAGAGATACGCGCAGCAAAGGATTTTAACGTCTGGAGGAGACGATAGATGCGTTTTACGGATGCAGACCCTTCAGCGCCCCTGATTCGCAGACTGACACTTGCAGTGGATGAGAGCCAGTGCACACTTCGCTGGCTCTGGCCAGAGAGCGTGGAAGCTGTATATGTTGAACGGCTGGAGCTCGATATGATGGGTGATAATCGTACCGGGGAACAGGCTGCACAGGGCAAGCTGAAGTTATACACGAAAGAAGAATATAAGGCGAGCAATGGATATATGGATCGAATCACGGGTTTTGGTGCAATTCGTTACACGGTGTATCTATGTCAGATGGAGGAGGACGGGCCAGTTCTGGTGCGTCAGCGTGATGGAGACAACACGGTAATTGCCAGTGCAGGCAAGGCGGATATTCGCTTTTCGATCCGATACAAGAGCGGTTTTTTTCAGAAACGAAAAAGTGTACTGATGACCGTCACAACGGAAGCACCTGTTCCGAAGGAAGCGCTCTGTTATGTCCGCAAGCAAGGCGGGGTTCCGTTGAATAAGGAAGATGGCACGGTGTACCCTTTTGTGAGTGATTTTGCTCCCGGGAGAAATGAGATGCCACCCGTCGAGGTAGCCAAGGACGATTACGTGAGGCTGTTCTTCACGGACGGACCAAAGTATGGAGCCGCCTATCGGCTTATATCAGACTAGATAGTTAGGCTAATTTTTTACACTGAAACGGAGAGGACAGAAATAACCTGAAAAAGCGGAGCGTTCGCCTTTATCCCCGGATTTTCCCCTTTAGAAAAGGGAATCAAAAAAATCTGGGGATAACAGCGATTGGAAGGTTACTCTGTCATCGTAGTGCAAGTGTAAATCAACTTTGTCTAACTGATCAGGGGAGGGGAGTGGCTATGAGCTTTTTTAGTCGGTTTTTGAAGAGACAGCAGCCTGAAGAGCGGCCGTTGTTTTACGATATCGTATGTCCGTATTGTTTCAGCAAGTTTTCACCGGAGGAGGTTGTGTTCCGGGCTGCGCATCATCGCGACGACGATGAGGACTACGCACTTGGGGAAGATGCGAAGCTGAATCGATATCGCGAACGGTTTGGACTGGATACGGTGTTTGATATGGAGGCAGTGCTGGCTCCGCATGATGTACCTGAGGAACATCGCATCTATTCGGATAACATTGTGATGGGACTGAACGATCGTTATGGTGTGGTTACACGGCGTCGGTTGTGCCCACAGTGCCATAACGAGCTGCCTGTCACGGCAGGCAAAGCACCAAGCAATATCATTTCCATTATCGGGGCATCCCAGGTGGGTAAATCCGTCTACATGACTTCATTGATTCATACATTGCAGCATTACACAGCCGATCATTTTGATGCGGCCTGCATGCCGCTGAATGCGGAGATTAGCCGCCGGTTCCGTGCCGATTATGAAGAACCGCTATTCGAGCGGGGCGATTTGCTGGATTCAACGCAGAAGGAGAAGCTGCAGGAGCCGTTTATTTTCCAGTTTGTGTTCAAGGATGAAGATAAAGCTCCGCTGACACTGGTGTTCTTTGACGTCGCTGGTGAAGGTATGGTGGAGCAGGACTATCTGGGACTTCACGGGCAGCATATCAAGAACTCGGCAGGCATTCTGTTCATGGTGGACCCGCTTCAGATTCGTTCCATCCGGGATAAAATCCGTATCAACCTTGGCAATGAGCCGGGGGAGTGGACGCCAAGATACGATGAGCCACGTGATGTGGTGTTAACGATGTTCGGTGACTTTATCGCGTACCAGGACAAAGCCAAGACGAATATTCCGACAGCCGTTGTACTCACCAAAAGCGACATGCTGCATTCCCTCAAGGATGAAGAGGGCGATTACATCAAATCCAACAGTAATGTATTCCGCAACATGGTGCACCGCGACTGGTTTGATCTGACTGAATTCGAAAATATCGACGGGGAGATCCGGCGTTTTATTGAGAAGGTGGACCGTCCGTTCAAAGGCACAATGGATGTGTACTTTAAGGATACGGCTTACTTTGCGGTGTCTGCGCTGGGAAGCAATCCGGTGGATATGAAGCTGCAAGGCGTGGTCAGTCCAATCCGTGTCGATGAGCCATTCCTCTGGCTGTTGTACAAGCTGAAGTACATTGAGGGGAGAGTGGGATGATGCGTTCTTCCATAACCCCGCCAATTGAACAACAGCTGTACACTCGAGAGCGGCGCGGGGTGTTTCGCACAACGGAGGGGTTCGATACGGTTGCCGCATCGCCGGGACTGGACCCTTCTTTTATCAAAAAAGTGCTTCATCCCTACTGCGTCTATGACGCTCCAGCGGAGCTGACGGGGCGGAGTGAGAAGGACGAGACGAAGTTCCCGCCGTCCATTCACCTGCTTCACTTGGAGAGCGGGGAGACGATCCTGGGGCAAAATGTGTACCAGTCTGCTGATTTCACTGGGCTGCGCAGCGCTTTTTTCGCCCATAACTATGTCTTGTCTCCCGAACGCTCGGAAGAGCAGATGAAGCAAGGCGGCTGGCTGGATGCTGTGTTCGCCACGTCCTATGACATCGAACAAGGTACAGTGCTGCCTGCGCTTACCGAATTGCCACGTGCAGCTGCTGTTGGGCAAGGTTCTCCAAGCCAGATCCTGGGCGCTCTGAAAATGGACGAAGTGGTATTCAAGCGTCTGCTCTACGCCGTCATGCAAGCTGTAGCGACACGTCGGAAGGTATATATTGCGCTGGATGTGCCCGCTGAGGAAGTTACAGCCGGAGCCAAGGGACTGCTGCGTTTGTTATTTACGGCGCTGCCTTACGCGTTCCGGCGGCAGCTCGGCTTTATGACGTTTGCGAAGGAGCCGCAGGCGAAGAAAGGCATCCACCTCCAGTTTGTGGAGCGGGGCACGCTGCGTCCGAAAGATCGAAATACGGAGAAAGATTTCACCTTTGATCTGGTATCGGGCAGAGTTACCCATGCAGATGCATCTGTGGCGAAGCTTCCTTATGCGGAATTCGCCTGGTCACTGCTGCACGAACCTGCGGCTGCCGATCCATTTTATGCTTTTGCGGATGAGATGCTGTCCGGAATGGAACCTGGACGGGAGCTCTCCATTGAAGCGTATGGGGAACTTTCTATGTTCTATCGTCTGGAGCAGGGCATGGAAGATCTGTACCTGGATAACAAAAGCGATGTCCTCAGTGGCTTGCTCACCTACTTGAAACCGGAAGGCGGAGCGCAGCAACGTTCACGTTTGAACGAGTTGTTCCTGACGTTGCTCAGTCGTGAGCTGGACAGCGTCAAACGGGAGAATGTGCCTGAAGAATCGGTTGCAGCACGCATCGGGGAGTATTTCCGGGTCGCTGCGCCAGTCGTACAGTCCCGAATCGTGGATTATTTCATCTATGGCGTTAATAACGCCCGTTCACAGAAACGTATGCGTGCCGTGCAGGAACTGTATGGCTTTCTGGATCGGGACAGCCTGTTAAGCCGTGCTTTCTTCGACAAAGTGCTGGCGAACGAATCATTGACCAAGCTGTTGTTCGAGCCCTATCTGGATAATCAGTTGAAACGTACGGAATCAGCTGCCGACGTCGTGGAAGTGATCCAGAGATGGATTACATCTCACCCGTTTGCCATCCACAATAGTTTCTTGCTGGAACGGACAGCAACCGAGCTGCGTGAACGTTTGTGTTCTGCGCCCAACCCTGTTCAGTCTGCCAATGAGGCACTTAAGCGGGTTAGTGTATTGGATCGTTTACCAGTTGCAGGCTCCTTAGACACGGGTATTACCGCCCGAATTGGCCAGTCTGGAGCTACAGTCCGCGCTAACCGGAAAGGTGGACCTGAGTCCTCTGTCCAACCACCGGCGTATCAGGAGGATTTAACCCGGCTCGCAGATAAGCTGGCTTACGTAATTAACTTGTTTATGATCCAGGATCTCGATCTGGAGCGGGTTAACCGTGAACAGCTGTTAAGCATTGATATTTTGTTGCACGGAAACGAGGTTCGGGACTGGGCTGCTCGCCAGGGCTCAGATGTATCTGCGCGTACAAACATGATGCTGGCAGCGCGGGCATGGCTTAGCGGTGAGGGGCGTGACGAAGAGGAGCTGGAATCCCTCTCCTTAGCCGAACGTAATGAGCTCCAGCGCTGGACGCGTCGCTGGCTTGCCGGAGAGCTTCGCGAGCGCCCGGATACGGCTTCATTTGAAGCACTGCCACTGGCTTTCTATCGCGGTGGTAGCGGCAGCAACAGACTCGATTATCCAGGCCTGATTGAATTTATCTACAGTAGTTCAGGACGTACAGAAGTGTTGTATCAATTTATGGAGTGGTCGGGGAATCAACGCTTGTTTATTCGCGGCTCAAACGCACATAAGGGATACTCGGATGCAATCGGGGCTTATTTCAAGGCTCATGATCGCGAAGCTTTCAAGTCAAAGTCAGCTTTCAAACCCTATTATGCCAGAGCAAGCAAGACGATGAAGCCGGCCTACGACCGCGCCAAAACAGAGTTGGCTTCCCCATTGGTGCGCATGCTGACAGGTAAAAGGAAGAACCTTTTTCTAGGATCGGTCATTGTCATCCTGATTCTTGGTATAGCTGGAGGCACGTACGCTTTGATGAGCGATAAGGCGGGGACACCTGCGGCATCACCTCCACCAACACAGGAGCCCGTTGTTCCCGCTGAACCGGTGGTGGAGCTCGCTGAACAGATCGCCTACCTCGTTCCTGCATCCGAAGCGGACGACGGTTCAAAGACGCCTGCCCAGTTGGTGATCCGTTACAGAGACGAAACGGACAGCAATGCTTTGCAAACGGACACTCTCCAATGGAACTTGAAAGATAGTACTACACAGAAGCTCAATGCTGAGGGTGAATGGGAGAGTTTCAACCGAAATGAGGAGCCCGATGGCGAAGGTACAGCTGGTGACAGCTCAGAGGGTACGTCTGAAGGAAGCTCAGCAGGTTCTTCTACCGATAATTTGGACGATACTCAGCAGAGCGGAGAAGCCGAGCAGGGGGCAGATTCAGCCTCAACGGAGGACAACACTTCAGACCCAGCAGCAGGGAGCACGACGGATGCAGGTACTGGCACAGCCTCTGACACTACGGATGAAGGCACAGGACAGGGAGATACAGACGGCACGGCTTCAGATCCATCTCAGTCTACGGGAGCAGATTCATCTTCAGTGGAAAACCTAACTGTTGCCGAAGCAGATCGTCTGTATCCTTATGGGCACCAAGTGGAGCTTCCGGCCGATTTTGATCTGAAGGACATCGTGAGTGTCCAGAGTGGAACGACTGTGATCAACCTAGTCCCGGAACCGAAGCTCTAAGTGGCATTAATTGAATATGTTATTAATTCGAATACAGCCACCTCGAAGAATTTCGTAGGGGCTGTATTTTTGTTTTTGTTCAAGCGATAGAGAATGACAAATATAAAAATGAATCAATACAGGTCTATTTTTCACAATTCGGACACATTATTCAGATGTTGGGCAAGGACGAACATACGCAAAGCGATGAAATGCACGTACACGATGAGAAAAGCTCTCACATAAAGTGCGGGCAATCTGACCGATTTCTAGTAAAACATTTCAAAAATAGCACTTAACCGTCATGGAATATGGTATTTACTGTTGACAAATGATAATGATTATCAGTATCTTTAGAGTATAAGATCTTGTTGCGCCGGAAATACGCTGAACTACAATTTCGTTTTCGTTGTCATAGCCGGAATACATAACCGGGATAAATGAGAGAGGGATGATCGCATGTTTCGTCTGGAGACGTCCAAGTTGGATATCGCTTATGAGGAAAGACTGATTGTTGAAGATCTGAATATTCAAATTCCCCAAGGGAAAATTACAGCACTTGTTGGAGCCAATGGTTCAGGAAAGTCTACCATCCTGAAAACAATGGCACGGATCATGAATCCAAAAGCAGGTAGTGTATTGCTCGACGGGAAGTCCATCCATAAGCAGTCCACGCGTGAAGTAGCCAAGCAGCTTGCGATTTTGCCACAAAATCCAACAGCTCCTGAAGGACTTACTGTAACCGAACTTGTGTCCTACGGACGGTTCCCATATCAAAAAGGTTTTGGTTCGATGCGTGCTGAAGACAAACACATGATTGAATGGGCTATCGAAGTAACAGGCATGACGGAGTTCCATGATCGTCCAATCGATCAACTGTCCGGTGGACAGCGTCAACGTGCCTGGATTGCCATGGCTCTTGCACAAGAGACAGACATTCTGTTCCTGGACGAGCCAACAACGTTCCTGGATATGGCTCACCAGCTTGAAGTATTGCAATTGCTAGAGCAACTGAATGCCACAGCAAACCGTACGATCGTTATGGTTGTGCATGACTTGAACCATGCTTCCCGTTATGCGCATCACATGATTGGTATTAAAAAAGGTAAAGCCATCGCTACAGGTTCACCTGTAGAGGTTATGAACTCCGATGTGCTTCGCGAAGTATTTAACATTGAAGCTGATATCGTGATTGATCCGCGTTCCGGTGTACCGCTTTGCTTGCCTTACGCCCTTGCGGGTGAACGCCAGCAATCAGCACCTCCAGAACAAATGGTCATGAACAGTGCAATGGTTCATGCTGGAGGACTGACAGAGCAACGCGTTCGTCACGCGACAGGAAGTTAATGAAACGGGCCATATGTGGTCCTAAACTATAGAATGAAGCCGCTGTGCATGATGCACGCGGCTCATTCGCATTCTAGGAGGTCTACAGGAATGGGAGAAATCAACTACACCTGGTTACAGCAATATGGACGAATAACAACCGGGACGATCGATGAACCGGTCTTTGGCATGCCTTTGACGGCATTGAGACTTCCGGAGCAGGCCAAGCTTATGCTGGAAGCTTATAATGAGCATCTTCGGGCCGATTCTCTTCGCTCAGCGGCTGTTTATTTCATGCATTCGGTTCGTGGCCTGATGATTGGGGTTCACTACATGACGGCGTTATGCGACACCTATCTGGATCTGTCTCTGGAGAACATTGATATGCGGTTGGAGGTAAAGGATGGCCGTCCGACGATTGGTTTTCAACTGAACAATGCAACCGAGCAATCACATCCGAATCAGGTGGACGGATCTCATGTCGTTCCATCCTCCTGGCGTAATGATGTATTGACAGCATATTACGGCGAGCAGCTGCGTCCACTGATTGAAGGGGTGGCTGTTGCTGGAGGAGCAAATCCAGGTCAGATGTGGGCACAACTCGCATCCATGCTGAGATGGTTCAAAACAACAGCGTTACAGATGAACATCACGGAGACGGAAGGTGAAGCGGTTGTACAAGGGTATGAGCATGTAATCGCGATGTCTCCAGAGATTCTGGGGTTGAAAAAGAACCTGTTAACCTTCAAACCGGTGGAGATTGATAATCCGCATCAACCTGGAGAAACCATGCTGATGAAGCCAGTCTGCTGCTTGCACCATCAGGTGTATGGCGGTCAGAACTTTTGCTACAGTTGTCCCAAACTGACGAAGGCAGAGCGGCAAGAGCGGTATGATGCTATTTTGGCTTCGAAATCAGGCTAAAAAGGGATATGTCCATGTCGATGGACGAAGTTTGCTTCTACGTATGAACTTGGGAGGGGTTTATCTCCGCAGATTTGGTAATTGATCGCCTCAGGTTTATAATATGGAGACAGGCTGTGTGCCGCATGGTCATTCGGTAGTACATACAGCAGCCCAACCTACATCTTACTCATGGGAGGAATCAGTCATGTCCGTATATTCGTATCAGGCGGTAACGACCGCAAATCAGGAAGTTTCACTCGATCTGTATCAAGGCAAAGTGTTGGTGATTGCCAATACAGCCAGTAAGTGTGGACTGACTCCACAATACGGTGAATTGCAGAAGCTCTATGATCGCTATCGTGATCAAGGCTTGGTTGTACTGGGATTCCCTTGTAACCAGTTCGGCGGCCAGGAGCCGGGTACCAGTGAGGAAGCAGAGTCATTCTGCCAAATTAACTATGGCGTTAATTTCCCGGTGTTTGCCAAGGTCGACGTAAATGGTGAAGATGCGCATCCATTGTTCAAGTATCTGCGTGAGCAGCAATCTGGTGTTGGCGAAGACAATAGCATCCAATGGAATTTCACCAAATTCCTCGTAAATCGTGAAGGTGAAGTTGTAGGGCGTGTTGAACCAAAAGAATCCCCTGAAGCCATGACTGCAGAGATTGAAAAGCTGCTTGGCGTATAAAATAAACGAAGAAGCCTGCCTCCAGATTGGAGGACAGGCTTTTTTTTGATACAATTTTTTAGTGCAAATATCCTCTTGATATACGTGTCTCCTCGGTAGTTACTACGCTTATTTTGAGCATAAACCAGCCATAAGCAGGGAAAACTGAAGTCAATGAAGATTGAGTCGATGACTCGCTTGATCGTAAAGAAAACCACATCCGACAAATTTATTTTGATTAACCTCTTGCAATGTGAAAAATATCACATTATAATAAGTATACAAAGTGAAATAAATCACATAAGCGGTATTCACTTAGAAGTGAAATATTTCACAACCACAATGACGTTAAATTCAATTTTTTATTTATATACTCCAAGGGGGAACCTTATCATGAAAATCGCAGTTATCGGATGTACACATGCAGGAACCGCAGCCATCGTTAACACCGCCAAATTGTACCCGGATGCTACCATTACAGTGTATGAGCGCAATGACAATATCTCCTTCTTATCGTGTGGCATTGCGCTTTATGTGGGTGGCGTGGTGAAAGATCCTAAAGGATTGTTCTATTCTTCGCCAAACCAACTGGCCGAGCTCGGTGTCGTTACCAAAATGCTTCATGAAGTGACGTCAGTAGATTCTGCGGGTCACAAACTTCAGGCTAAAAACCTGAAAACTGGGGAAGAATTCGAAGATACCTTCGACAAGCTGATCGTGACCACGGGTTCATGGCCTGTCGTACCGAAGCTGGAAGGCATCGAGATGGACAACATTTTACTTTGCAAAAACTACAACCATTCCAACACGATTATTGAGAAAGCCAAGCATGCCAAACGCATTACCGTGGTAGGAGCAGGATATATCGGCATCGAGCTGGTGGAGGCTTTCCAAATGAACGGCAAGGAAGTTACACTGATCGACAGTGTGGACCGGATCTTGAACAAATATCTCGACCCCGAGTTCACGGATGCCATTGAAGAAACGTTGACTGGACACGGCATCAAGCTGGCACTGGGCCAAACTGTACAGAAATTTACCGGAGAGAATGGCAAAGTGAACAAGGTCATTACATCCAAAGGAGAGTTCGATACAGACCTCGTTATTCTGTGCATTGGTTTCCGTCCAAATACCGAGCTACTCAAAGGCCAAGTGGATATGCTGCCGAACGGCGCAATCATCGTGGATAAATATATGCAAACCAGTCAAAAAGACGTCTTCGCTGCTGGAGACAGCTGTGCAATTCATTACAACCCAACCGGCAAGGCAGCTTACATTCCACTGGCAACTAATGCGGTGCGGATGGGTACACTCGTAGCACGGAACCTGGTTCGTCCTACGACACGGTACATGGGTACGCAAGGAACATCGGGTATCAAAATTTATGAGCAAAATATCGCGGGTACAGGGATGACTGAGATGTCTGCTGCTGATGAAGGTCTGATTGTTGAATCTGTCGTGCTGGAAGACAGCTATCGTCCGGAGTTCATGCCAACGGCTGAGAAACTGTTGCTCAAAGTGGTATATGAGCAGGCTACACGTCAGATCGTCGGAGCACAGGTGATGTCTCAGGTTGATCTGACCCAATCGATTAATACGATCTCGGTTTGCATCCAAAATAACATGACCGTAGATGAGCTGGCCTTCATCGACTTCTTCTTTCAGCCACATTACAACAAACCATGGAACTTCCTGAACACGGCGGGTCTGCAAGCACTACCTCCAATAGAAGTAAAAGCACCAGCAATGGTGTAAGGAAGGTTTGATTAATTTATAGCAACAAATAACCCGATCGGCCGATGAGAAATCACCAGCCTGTCGGGTTAACTTTTTGTTACGGATGATCGAATAATTTAAGGATATGAGTTTTAACTTTCCTGTTTTTTCTCTATAGCTCGTTGTTGTTCTCAGCAGATATTCCCCATGCACTTCCACTCAGCAGATTTCCATTAGCACGATAAGTTATCGTATAATCTCCACCTCTAACTCCCTGTGGAGTATCCGTAAAGCTTCTCCAATCCAGAGTACCACCGGGAGCTATATCTTTACTGAAGTATTCTTTTTTTGTTGAATCGTGGACCATTACCGCTCTAATTGTATTTTTTCCAGTATTTTTAATATAAACTTTGACATGGCCATATCCACCAGCGACATTGAACAAACTATAATCAGTGACTCCAGATAAGGTAGTTTTAAAAAGGTCTGAAGTTCTGAATGGAACAATAACAGGATCATCATCTTGAACAATAATCGGAGTTATAGACGGATTAACATTGGTAACTCTGTCTGTTTTTTGATCAGATGAAGCTGCTGCAACAGATACTGATGCTGCTAGTGACAAGGACAAAACGGATAATAAAAGTGCTTTTTTCATTTAGTGTACATCCCCTTATGTATAATGTTAATACATTACTATTAAACCATATATATAAATATAATTCAATATATTAACAATAATATTCCTTATATTACAACAATTTATGAATTTTACTATCCATATTGTTGTAGATAGTCCAATTAATTATATCATTGAACTTGAGTTTCCAAGAAGTATGAATCACATATCACTAGCTATTTCGGATGATATTCCCCAAGCTTGCCAGCTAAAATTTTCTCCATCAGCACGAAAGGTGATGTAATACTTTCCTTCCTCAACGCCTTGTGGAAATTTAGTAAAACTCGTCCATTAAATAGTCTTGCCAGGGGCTACTTTTTCGACGAAATATTCGTTACTTGAACGGTCATGTACCATCACCATTTTTTATCGTTTTCTTTTCAGAGTTCTCAATAAAGATTTTCACATGCTTATATTCTTCGTCAACATTAAAATTAGTAGATACATTGTTTCCAGCTAATACTGTTTTAAATGGCGGGTTGGATTCATGTTCATGAGTTGTCACTGTGTGATCAGGATCTCCTATAGATATCGTTTCGATGAGCTGACTTCTATTCTCGGTGTCTTTAGTTGTTACACGGGCATCTCGACTATTCCAAAAAACGTAGGATATGATACCCACCGTCAAGGCTAAACATAGTGTAGATATAGATGTTATTTTTTTCAATGGAGTATATCTCTCCTCACATACATAGTTAATGAATAAATTGTAATTTAATATGATTTATATATAATATTCAAGTGATTTCCAAATATGAAAGTTGAGTAACTTTTTATTCATCTGCTATTCAGCACAAAAGGCTTTCAAGGCAGAGTAAAGTAGGAACCTTCAGACTTTGTGATAAAAGTAACAAACCTCTTGAAACCTTCGCGATACAATGAACATATCAACAAAACAGGTTGAATTATGATGTTCATGAACTGTGAAGGAGAGGATCGTTATGGCAGCAAAAACACCTCTTGAGGTTGCACAATATACGGCGCATACGGGGATGAAGAAAGCTCAAAATCCGGTGTCCTCCGTATTGATACTCAGTTTTCTGGCAGGTGCTTTTATTGCGCTTGGATTTCTGCTGGATATTCGGGTCATTGCTTCTGCTCCGGCCGAGTGGGGCAGCTTGGTTAATCTGATTGGTGCAGCAGTGTTCCCGGTAGGTTTAATATTGGTGCTGATTGGCGGTGGGGAACTGCTGACAGGTAATATGATGGCCGTCCCACTTGCGACGATTGCACGTAAACTGTCCGCAGGCAACATGTTGAAGAATCTCACCTTAGTAACGATAGGTAATTTCCTTGGGGCGCTCTTTGTGGCCTATGCGTTTGGACATGTGCTCGGTCTGACGGCAGAAGGTGCCTATTTGACCAAAGTGGTGGATATGGCTGGACACAAGCTGGACGACAGCTTCCTTCAGGCTTTTATATCCGGGATCGGGTGTAACTGGCTGGTAGCTCTCGCAGTATGGCTGTCCTACGCATCGGATACGATGAGTGGAAAAGTACTGGGCATTTGGTTCCCAACGATGGCCTTTGTGGCTATTGGATTCCAGCACGTTGTCGCCAACATGTTCCTGATACCTGCGGCGATCTTCGAAGGGCATTATTCGTGGGGGCAATACATCATGAATTTCATTCCGGTATGGCTTGGCAACCTGACGGGAGGGGCGCTGTTTGTTGCGGCTGCCTACTGGATGGTGTACCTGCGCAAGCATGAGCCGGAAGTGAAGCCTGAAGTGGCAATGGCGGCGGCCCAGCCTGTGGAGACAGAAGCCAGACCGATGTGGAGCAAGCAGGCGTAGCAGCATTTTTCCGAGTAATAGAGTAGCGTTGTAACCGTGGTAACGAGTGCAAAGTAAACAGAAGAGGCGATTCTGATCTCGTTCAAGTCATGGCTGTCTGCTGTGATGGGCGGGAAAGGAATCGCTTTTTTTATGCAAAAAATATCCACGCAAAATAAATTCGCCATGACAAGGTTCGGGGGAACGAAACCTGTTCATGGCGAATTTCGGGAGTGGTCCATGATATGGCATGAGGAGGAAGTGGGGAAACACTAGCCTAATGCCTTATTTTTAATTTACCCCTGAATTTCGAGATTGAATCAAGGGAAAAAAAGATTTTTCGAAAAAAATTTGGAGCGGTTGTGACGGTGAAAAAAGACTGTTCTCTTTACGCGATTACCATGAAGAAGATATGATATGAGGATAGCTTTGAAGGGAGAGGAACTTGTATATGATCGATCAGGAGAATGGCGTATTCCCGGCGGTTTGCCCGCTCGATTGTCCGGATACTTGCGGCCTGCTGCTTCATAAGGAGAACGGTAAGATCGTGAAGGTAGCGGGCAATCCGGACCATCCGATTACAAAAGGCGCCATCTGTAACAAGGTTCGAAATATGACGGAGCGAGTGTATCACCACGAGCGGCTGCAATATCCAATGAGACGCATCGGAGCTAAGGGCGAAGGTCGATTCGAGCGAATCAGCTGGGACGAAGCCATCGGCGAGATTACGGCGAAATTCAGTTCGCTTGCAGATACCTGCGGACCGGAGAGCATCCTGCCATACAGCTTCTATGGAAACATGGGCATTCTTGGTGTGGATGGCATGGATCGTCGATTTTTCAATGCGCTAGGTTCGAGCAAGCTGGAACAGACCATCTGTAATGCTGCGGGAAATACCGGGTGGAAATATACGATGGGTGCGAACCGGGGAACATTGCCAGAGGATACAGAGCATGCGGATGTCATTCTGGTGTGGGGAGGCAACATCGTCAGCACTAATATGCATCAGGTTGTTCTGGCCGAGAAAGCCCGCAAGAAGGGCGCGCAAATCATCGTTATTGATGTCCATCGCAATCGGACCGCCCAATGGGGAGATTGGTTCATTCCACTCTACCCAGGTACAGACAGTGCATTGGCACTCGGATTAATGCATGTACTGTTCGAGCAGGGACTGACGGATGAGGCCTTTATGCAAAAATATACCGTCGGCCATGAGGCCCTGCGTGATCATGTCCGTAGCTACACCCCTGAGCGCGTTGCACGTATTACAGGCGTGCCGGAAGAGGACATCGTGAAGCTGGCTGAGCTGTATGGCAACGCACAGGCAGCCCATATTCATATCGGCAATGGCCTCCAGCACCACGACAACGGTGGTATGAACGTACGCAGCGTAGCCTGTCTGCCTGCCATTACAGGCCAGTGGTTGAAGCGCGGCGGTGGTGCCATTCGTACCAACAGCTACGCAAGCACGAATAGCGATGCGCTGGAGCGTCCGGAGCTGCGACAGAACCCAGAGCCGCGCGTGGTGAACATGAACCGGATTGGCGAAGCACTTCTGGAAGCGGAGCAGCCGATCCGGGCGTTGATGGTCTATTGCAGCAATCCACTGGTGGTGGCACCGGATACCGAGCGGGTGGAGCGAGGTTTTGCACGGGAGGATCTGTTCACGGTTGTCCATGACCTGTTCATGACAGATACGGCGAAGTATGCGGATATTGTGCTGCCTGCGACGTCTTCATTTGAAACGACGGATCTGTATACGTCCTACTGGCATCAGTATGTTCATTTGCAAGAGCCAGTCATTGCGCCTTTGGGTGAGAGCAAGAGTAATGTTGAATTGTTCTCTTTGCTTGGACAGGCGATGGGGTATGACCCGGAGATTTTCGGTGAGACACCGGAACAGATGATCGAGGAAGCACTTCAGGGTACGGGCAATCCCTACATGAACGGAGTAACCTTGGAAGGGCTGAAGCAGCATCATTTCGTCAAGCTGGATATGTCTGCACATGACTCCTATTTGGATCAGTTGCCCACGCCTTCGGGGAAAATCGAGCTGTATTCGGAAACGATGGCACAGAAGGGATTGCCGCCATTGCCTACGTATAGTGCTCTCGTTGAGGGGTATGACGGGGAAAACCCGGCTGGACCTGCGGATGTTTATCCGCTAATGTTTCTGTCGCCGCCAAACCATAATTTCCTGAATTCCACCTTTGCCAATTCGGCCAAACATCAACGTTTGGAGAAGATGCCATTATTGCAAATGCACCCGGAGGACGCCGCTTCCAGACAGGTGGAAGACGGGGATGCTGTGGTCGTATGGAACGACCGTGGCCGGATCGAACTAACCGTCAAGGTGAGTGAATCCATGCTGCCAGGAACGGTGATCAGTCAAGGCTTGTGGTGGGATGGCAATGGCAAAAAACAGCGGGCGAACTCGCTCACGTCCAATCGTCTGTCCGACATGGGGAATGGGGCTACATTCTTCTCAGCCACTGTCGAAGTGAAGCGTCAATGAATGTGCTTGCAGATCGGATCTTTTCAGGTAAGATGAACAATGGATAGATCGTAAGCAGAATGATAAAGAGCAAGTTTAAGAATTCAAATTTCTAAATTCAAGTGGCCTTCGCTCTGGCTAATTATGCCGTCAGGGCAAGGGTCTATTTTTTATGGCAATATGCTTTTTGAAGGTACTAAGGAGAATAAACAAGATGATGAGATGGCTGGATACGTATCCAAAAGAAGTGAAAATATTTTTGCTGGCAAGTTTGGTCAATGCGACAGGCAGTGCCTTGATGTGGCCGCTGACCACGATGTATGTATTTGACGAGCTTGGACGCACGATGGCGAACGCGGGGTTTGTTATTCTGATCCAGTCGCTGGGCGGCATCTTCGGGCAATTGCTCGGCGGTGCATTGTACCACCGGGTGGGCGTCAAGAAGCTGATCATCGGATCGCTGGCGTTAAATGCGGTAGGGCTGTTTGCTCTGCCGTGGATTAGCGCGTATTGGGTTGTATTTATATGTGCCATGGGCTGGATCGGCCTGTTCAGTTCATTGTCGCTGCCAGCGATTCAAGCCTTTATTGGTTTCCGGTTTGCGGAGCGACGCGGGGAATTGTTCAATGTGATCTATGTCGCCAACAATATCGGTGTGGCAATTGGTACAGCGCTCAGTGGTTTTCTGGCTGACTTTTCCTATCACCTCAGCTTTGTACTGAACGGGGTGACCTCCGCCGGGTTTGCGATTTTCTTCTGGTATTATCTGTCGCGGGCAGAACCGGATCAGGGCGAAGTACATCTGACCAAACGCAAAACGGTTCCCGATGGGCCGGGCGTCTGGGCGCTGCTGGGCAACACCAGGTTATATCTGTTCATGAGCCTGGGCGTGCTGTTCCTGCTGTTCGGTAATTCCATCTGGAATACTGGTGTGTCTCCGTATATTATTTCCGAGGGTATGGAGAAAAGAATGTACGGTCTGCTCTGGACCCTGAACGGGGTGCTGATCTTTGTGGGACAACCCTTCACCAATTGGGTCAAGCGTACGATGGCCCGTACATCGACTGCTCAGATGACTGCAAGTGCGGTGTTCTATGGTATGGCCTACATCGTCATGATCACCATGTATAGCTATCCGGGTATGGTGCTTGCAATGGTACTGGCTACCTTTGGGGAAATGCTGATCTCACCTGCTACGCCGGCATTCATCTCAGAGCATGCCGGAAGAGCGGCACCTTTCTACATCGGGATCTCCGGTGGTATCGGTGCGGTCGGACGGGTTATCGGGCCGTATGCAATGGGGGTCATGTACGACAAACAGGGACTGATTCCTGTAGCGTGGCTGGCGACTGGCACGGCGGTTATTGCGGTGCTTGGCTTTGTACTGCATGCGGTGCTGAACCACAACCGTGAAGTGAAGGAGTACGGATTGGATACTTAGCCTTTTCGGGCTGAGTGGTATGAAGGAGGGAGAGGACAGATTGGAGTGGAGGGGCAAAGAAAGCCACTTTAATCTGTCGGATCATCCCGTAAATTTAGATTGACAAAAAAATCTTTTTATGCTATAATTTACATATAAAAACATTCCGTATATACTAAGGTTCTCCTGGCCAGGGGGAATCTTATTTTTGTTTGTACGGGAGGATGAAATATGAAGAAAAATGAGTCCAGCATTACATCCTTGATTTCGACTTTTGGCCGAGCCTATCACTGCCAATACGATATACCTCTTATTTTCGATGATTATATAGCCAAAGAGCTTATCACTCCGCAAGAGTTTACGGATATTCGCGAGAATATGATTCAAGGCATCCATTTTTTCAACCCGGACATGGCTCATCAGCTCAAGGACGACCCGGATAAGATTCTAAAATGGATTACTCAGGTACAATTATCTCCAATAACACTGGCTCGGGCTGCCTATTGTGAGCATGTACTGCTGCATGAAGTCGCGTTGGGATTGAAGCAGGTTGTCATTCTAGGCGCGGGGATGGATACATTTGCTTTGAGGCATCCGGAACTGGAGGACACTCTAGAACTATTTGAAGTGGATTATCTAACTACACAGCAATTCAAGCGGGAGCGGCTGCATCAGGCCAATCTGATCCTGCCGGACAATCTTCATTTGGTGCCAATGGATTTTACCCATGAGCCTTCGTATGAACGTTTGACTAATGAAGGCTTGAAGAAGCTAAAGACGATGGTGACTCTGTTAGGCGTTTCGTATTATTTGACCAAAGAAGATCTGTCCAACTTGCTCCGACATGTATTTTTGAATCTTCCAACGGGGAGCTCCATTGTATTGGATTATGCAGATGAGCATCTCTTTGAGGAAAAAGGAAGGTTTAACCGGGTTGAAAATATGGTTAAGATGGCTGCAATGGGGGGCGAGCCGATGCAATCCTGCTTCACTTACGAGGAGATGGAGCGGTTATTGGCGGATATGGGACTTCTCATATATGAGCATCTATCGCCGGAGCATATACAGGATCGGTATTTCAGCAATCGTACAGATGACTTGTCTGCCTTCGAAACAAATCATTTCATCCATGCGGTCAAAAAATAAAATCCTATTCCTGATATGATTATCACAGATTAGGATCTGAATAAGAAAGGGATGTCCCATAAGTCATTGAACATGACGGGGGACATCCCTTTAACGTTAGTACTGTCTAACGAACCGAGCGCGTGTTATTAGCGTCAAATTCCACAGGTCTGCGGTTTAACGAATCCAAGAGACGTTATTTCCGCAACCTATCCAAACTGGGCTTGATGCAGTCGGCTATACGAGCCTTGACGCGCCAGAAGTTCATCATGGCTGCCTTGTTCGGCTACGCCGCCATTTTCCACAACCACAATGCGATCCGCGTGTCTGATCGTTGCCAGTCGATGGGCGATGATCAGCGTAGTACGTCCTTGTGCCAGCTCAGATAAAGCCAACTGAATGGCGGCTTCCGTTTCGGTATCAAGTGCGGAGGTTGCTTCATCCAGAATGAGGATCGGCGGATTTTTCAAAATCATGCGAGCAATGGATAGACGTTGCTTCTGTCCGCCAGACAATTTGACGCCCCGCTCACCAATTAGAGTATCGAGTCCTTCAGGTTGAGATTGTACCAGCTCTTCCAGTTGGGCCCTGCGGATGGCTTGCCAGATTTCTTCATCAGGTGCATCCAGTTTGCCGTAGGCAATATTCTCACGGATCGACCCATCAAACAGGAAAATATCCTGCTGCACAATCCCGATATGGGAGCGCAGGGATTCCAGTGTCATATCCTTTACCGGAATCCCGTCAATAGAGATATGTCCCGTATCCACATCGTAAAAGCGTGGAATAAGACTGCACAGCGTAGATTTGCCTGCACCCGAAGGTCCAACCAGCGCAACCGTTTGTCCTGCCTGAATCTCCAGATTGACCTGATCCAAGGTAGGTTTGTGTTCCCCATATGCAAATGTGACGTCATGGAAGGCGATGTCGCCCTTCACATGCGGGAATGGTTTGGCCTGTGGAGTATCATCCACATCGGGCTCGGCTTCCAGCAGCTCCAGGTAACGTCTGAATCCAGCGATGCCTTTGGGATACGTTTCGATGACGGAATTGATCTGTTGAATCGGTCCAAGAAACACATTGGATAACATGACAAAGGCGATAAATTCTCCGTAGGTCATGCTGCCTTGAATGACAAACCACGTACCGCACACCAGTACAAATAGCGAGACAAATTTCATCAGAATGAAGCTGAGCGAGGAATTCCACGCCATAATCCGGTAGGTAATCAGTTTGGTAAGACGGAAGCGTTCATTATTTTCGACAAAACGTTTCACTTCATGTTTTTCATTGGCAAAAGCCTGTACTACACGAATTCCGCTCACATTGTTCTCTACGCGTGCGTTATAGTCTGCAATATCCGCAAACATACGCTTGAACGCTTTGGACATTTTGCGGCTGAAATAGAGGGACAGGAAGATCATCAGTGGTACGATGATGAAGGTCATGACAGCCAGTTGCCAGTTGATACCAAGCATAATGCCGAAGGCTCCGGCCAACGTCATCAGGGCAATGAACAGATCTTCGGGTCCATGATGCGCAATCTCACCAATATCCATCAGATCATTGGTCATGCGAGAGACGAGGTGCCCCGTCTTGTTGTTATCGAAAAAGCGGAAGGATTGCTTCTGCACACGCTGGAACAGTTCCCGCCGCATATCGGATTCGATGTTAATACCCAGCTTATGTCCCCAGTAGGTGACTGCATAATGGAAAAAGGAACTGAGCAGATAGATGCCCAGTAATCCGGCACAGGCTGATAAAATCATGGACCAGTTGCCTGCGGGAAGCAGCTGATCGACAACTTTGTTTACAGCCAAGGGAAACGCAAGTTCCAGCAGTGCAGCCAGAATGGCACAGGAGAAGTCCAATATAAAGAGTCCCCGATAAGGACGATAATAAGCCATGAAACGGCGAAGCATATGTAAGTCCTCCTCCATATAACGCAAATGCCCGGACAGGTTCCATAGCCTGACCAGACACTTGCATCTCTCATATGTTATTTACGATTTTGCTGTGCACGTTCTACGATCATATCAGCGAATTCTTCAGCCTGACTCTGAATTGCAATCGGGTCGAAGTACCAGTAGCGATCTTCCTGTAATTCGTACACCTGATTGTTTTTCACAGCCGGGAGCGATTGCCAGATGGAATCACCTTGGTAATTTTTGTTGTTCTCCCCTACGGTTAGGAAGATATGGTCTCCTGCATAATCACCAACGACTTCACGCGATATCTCTTTCCACTGGGTATCGCCCATCAGTTCTTTCTTGGTGATTTCGAGTGGTGTAAGTTCCAAAGCACGATAAACGGCCTGTCCACCGCGACCAAAGTTGTCTCCATAGCCATAATAGCTCTTGTCTGATACTTCGAGGATGGAGAAGGTTTCCTCCGGTTTAATGACTGCTTTTACTTTGGCGCGAGCGGCTTCAATACGTTCGTCGTACGTTTTCAGCCAGGCTTCAGCTTCTTCGGATTTGTTCATGAGTTCTCCGAACCCCCGAATTTCATCCTCTACATTGGTAAACGTACCGTAGGGAATGACCACGGTAGGTGCGATTTTTTGATAACTCTCAATTTCTTCAGCTTTATCAGAGTAGGTAATGATCAGATCCGGGTCCAACGCGACGACCTTCTCCAGGGATACGGCACCCCGGTCGCCAATATTCTCTATGCCCTCCACCTGATCGGCGTAGAATGGATTTTCCAGATAATATTTAATAGAGCCAACGGGCTTTATACCGAGTGCGAGCAGATCACTTACGTACATATCCGTAACAATCCGTTTCGGTTCAGCCGGAATTTCCACATCTCCACTTAATGACTTGTAGATCCGCGTAGCACCCGAAGAGTCGGTATTTGTTTCGGTCGAACTTGTAGTCGATTCTGAACCCTCCGCTGTTGGTTCCGTTGTGCCGGAACCCGAACCACTGTTACAGGCAGCCAGGATCATGATGATGGCGAGCATGAGCAGCAAGCCGGAAAAGCGTTTTTTTGCAGCAAACATATAATTGTTCCCCCTGTGTATATAATCAATAATGATTATTATTCTCATTACTAACATAGAGGATGACGTAACATTTGTACATGGACATCTATGATGACTAATGCATGGACAGATGTGATGTCAGTTTGTGCATGATGTGCTGCAATTGCTCCATAACCGAGATGGGGTCGAATCCATAAAACATATCCGCATCAATCTCGTACAGGCGCCCTTCCCGGACCGCACTCAAGGTGTTCCAGGACTCCTGAGCAAACAGCTTGTCTACAGCATCCTGCTCTGATGATTCCCTGGCATAATCAATAAAAATATGATCTGCCGCATACAAATGAATTTCATTTAGCGGAACATGGATGTAACCTGTGAGCAGTTGGCCATCCTTTTTCATCCGTGCAGGAGGGGTGAAGCCCAGCGATTGATACAAAATATGAGAAGCTCTGCCCCATCCGTGACCATAGATGTACGCTCCACTCTCACCAATCATGAATATGCATACCGCTGATCCCCGTACACCCATCATTTGATCGAGTGTACGGTTGGCCTCTTGCTGAAGCGTATCATAATGGTCTAACAGCGCACGAGCTTTGGCTTCCAGGCCTGTGATGCGTCCCAAATGAATGAGTTGCTCCTGCCAGTCAAGTTCTTCAAAAGGCATCAAAATCGTTGGTGCAATCTGCCGTAATTCATCCATGCCGGAATGAGGTGCATAACCAAGGATGACATCGGGATGAGCGTCTGCGATTAGATCTGGATGATTAATAAGATCATGCTCATAACACTGATCAAATTGGTCTTGTCCATTTTCAATAAGTCTACTTTTCATCCATTCTGCAACGGCACCCAGATGCGGGATGTGGCCCAGTGCGAGCAAGGAAGCGGTATAGTTGTATGTAAGACTTGCGATTTTTTTTGGCGTTTTCCGATAGTGGGTCGGTGCGCAACCTACCGTTTGTTTAAATTTTCGACTTAGATAAAAAGTGTCCCTGTATCCCGTCAATTGGGCGAGTTCCTGCAATGTGGGATTGGCAAAAAGCAGTTGCTCCTGGGCAATTCGAATTCTTAACCGGGTAACATACTCCACGAATGTAAATCCGGTGTATTTCTTGAATTCTCGTGAAAAATGCTCTGGACTCACATTAACCTCTCTCGCTAATTGCTCACGTGTAAAGGAATGAGTAACCCTTTCATGGATGTGTGCGATGACGATGTCCAGCCAGGAATGATCTTCATGAGCCAAACGCACAGCATGATCTCGCAACGTATCCAGCAACTGATAAAACAGCATATGAGGTTTGAATGGTCCGGACTCATCGCGTTTCGAGCTGGACTGAACCAACTCGGAGATCAGCTCGGCAATAAGACGGCTCGTAACGGGAACAGGATGTCCGAACGGCCAGAGCCTTTGTTCGTTATCTGCAAAATCAAAGGCCATTGCAATACCCTGAACCGGGGAAAGGGAACCACGCTTGCTTTCATGCTGAAGCAGGGTTCCAGCTTGGCGTACGACAGCTGAGCCGGTATTTACCATCAATTGACCATTCGAACTGATCAGTCTTGCCTGACCAGAGGTGATGACATAAAGAACGTGCTTGCTGCTCCACAGTTCATCGATACGGGAGAAGGCTTCCCGATCATGGAGCTGTACCAGATGACACAGCTTGAACATTGCCGGAGGCACGGTTGTGATTTGCTGTAAGCGGCCGGGGTTGTTCACGGATGATTTATGAAAGCTTAGATCCAGATTGCTCATAACATAATGGACTCCTTATAGAGGATTGGACTAATAAGCAGTATAATACCACAAAGGTGTAATGGGGACCCCTCGAATCATTCCCTTCACATATTTCTGTGAAAAATGGATAAAGAGGTTGAAATCGCTATCAACACCGACTATAATGAAAATGTCGAAACGTTTCAATCTATGGTTTACAGGCGTGTTCATTGTGATTTATAATGAATTCCTCCTCTTGTCAAATATTGAAATGTTGTCAATCGACCAAGCTATATGTACAATTAAAGGGTATATGATTCAGCAGTGATGCTTAAAAGACGTGAAGAGAAATTTTTTTTGAAAACACTTCGAAACGTTTCGATAAATGAGAATTGATGCCATTTCTAATGGATAATGCATAGGAATGAGTGGTTGTTGCAACCATTTACAGTATAAAATGATAGGTAACAAGAAAGTTAGAAGGAGCGAACGTGGAATGGCAACGATTAAGGATGTGGCAAAGCTGGCAGGCGTGGCGCTCTCGACCGCTTCCTATGCACTGAATGGGGACAGCAAGGTAAGTGCCAAGACCAAGGCAAAAGTGCTGGCGGCAGCACGGGAACTGAATTATCGCAAAAACGGCTTTGCCATGGACCTGAAACGGAGCCGGACGAACACGATTGCGTTGATTCTTACAGATCTGTCGGGTCCGTATTACTCCGAATTGATTCGCAGCGTACAGGACGTAGCGCTGGCTAACGGATATGATCTGATTGCTTGCAGCTCTATGGGAGGACGCGACTCCACAGCGGTTCGCTTCTTGCGGGAAAAAAGAGTGGATGGCGCTATTATCCTGGCTCATAACATCCATGATGATATTCTGGTGGAATCTGCAGGCGAACGTTTCCCTATCATTGTGATGGATCGGCAGCTGACGAGTAGCCATCTAGTCAACGTGCTGGTGGACGGGGAGCAAGGTGGTTACCTGGCTACACGTCACCTCATTCAGAAGGGGCATAAGACCATCGCCTATATCAGCGGGCCGTCCAATTCTTATGATAATGCTCTGCGTTATCAAGGATATTTGCGAGCGATGCAGGAGGCGGGCCTTGAAGAAAAGTCCAAATGGCGTTTAAGCGGTAATTTTGTACGTGAGGGCGGATATAGTGCCACTAAGATGATGGTTATGCAGGGCGAGCTTCCATCTGCTGTATTTTATGGGAATGACGAAATGGCGATTGGTGGACTTAAAGCATTTGAAGAGAGCGGTATTTCGGTACCGAATGACATTTCGGTAATCGGATTTGATGATATTCAACTGTCCGAATATGTTCATCCGCCGCTTACAACGGTGCGGCAGCCCAAGCATGAAGCAGGTTCATTGGCAGGGCATTTGCTCTTCCAGATGCTGAACGGCGAAGCTGTGAATACATCGTATACGTTAACCATTGATCTGGTTGAGCGCGAGTCTGTACGATCGGTACAGGTAGAGTCAGGAATTCAGCCAACCTAGGAGTGTTGGGTGGGAAATCTGGCTTGATGGTTGCTTATGATCGCTAGAAATTATGAATTGAGAGTTGAATGATGGGGATCACCGTCCGAATTGGCCAGAAAAAGGTCATTTCGCAGAGGACCCCTATTCTTTTTCGGATTTATCGAAACGTTTCGATTTTATACTAATTGAAGGAGTGAATAGTATGACAACGATGATTAATGAACCAATCCGGCTGACTGCCGGGGATTTATCCTTTACCTTTTTGAACAGTGGGGACCTGTACCAAGCTAAATCCGGTACGACCATGTTGAATCAATTGCTCAGCAACCAGATCGATGGATCTTTGAATAACCTGTATCTGCGTGTACACGAGGGAGAGAAAATCAGCTCGTTCCCACTGCTGGGTGTGCGTTCGAACAGCAAAGTGATCACAAGCAAATCGCAATCCGGTAATCAACTGATCTGGGAAGGTACCGTACAGCTTGAAGGCAAAGAACAAGGTATTGGCTATCAGGTTGTGTTTACAGCCACAACGCAAGGCGTCTGGTTCTGGGATGTGAAGCTCACAGGACAACAACATCAAGTTGACGTGGTATATGGACAGGATGTAGGGCTTGCTGATCCAGGTGCAGTACGCAGCAATGAAGCCTATCTGTCGCAGTACATTGACCATACGGTGTTTGAGGATGAAGCGAAGGGATATGTGGTATGTTCCCGTCAAAACCAGCCTCAGGGCGGTGCTTTCCCTTACATGCAACAAGGTTCTCTGACTAAGGCAGTTGGTTACTCTACAGACGGATTCCAATTCTTCGGTCTGTCCTACAAGGAAACGAACCAGCCTGAGAGCCTGAGCCATAATACACTGGCAAATGAGACGTACCAGTATGAATTTGCCTACACAGCATTGCAATCGGAGCGCGTAAACTTGGACGGGGAAGCCAAAGTAGTCTTCTACGGACTGGCCAAAGCAGATCATCCTGCCGGAATCTCCGCTTTGGAATTCGGGGATGAAGTGACTGCAGCATGGAACGAAGTACAAGCATTGACTGCTCAGCAAGGCGAGACGTTGGAACAGGTGAAACTGTCATCCTTCTTGGGTGAACCGCTTGCTGCGCTTGATCTGACACAAGATGAGATTAATGATCTGTTCCCTGACCGTCATCAGGAAGAGCGTAGCGGTGATTCGCTGTTATCCTTCTTCACGGGCAGTTATGAACATATCGTCCTGAAAGCGAAAGAATTGCTCGTAGAGCGTCCGCACGGCCATATCCTGATGAGTGGTGGCAATGTACAGCTTGGTGCGCAGGTTATTACAACGACATCGTATATGTACGGTATTTTCAACTCACAACTCGTTATTGGTAACACCAATTTTAATAAAATGATCAGTAATGCCCGCAACGCATTGAACGTGCCGAAGACGGCTGGACAACGCATTTATGTGGAAATGGATGGACAATATCGTCTGCTGACGATGCCTTCCCTGTTCGAGATTGGCTTCAACTATGTACGTTGGATCTACAAAACCGAATCGGATACCATTATCGTGACCAATTACACCGGAGCACACACGACTGAAGTGAGCATGAACGTGCGCTCGACTAGTGGCAAAGCATATCGCTACCTGGTAACCAACCAAGTTACGATGAATGTCAATGAATACGAGTATCCGTTGCATATGACGCAAGATGGCAACACGCTGATCTTCAAGGCTGATCCACAAGCGATTAGTGCCGGAACGTATCCTGACCTGCAATACCGCATGTCGGTGGATGGCGCAGCCGTAAATGTTGGAGACGAAACGTTGCTGGCGAGTGGTATTCGCAGTGGATCTGCATCGATGGTTACACTTAGTCTGGAAGAGAGTGCGGAATGGACGCTCAAGGTACAAGGCGTATTGGAAGGTCAAGCAAACGAAGCAGACGGTTCTGTCGTAGCAGGATCCAGTCTTACTTTTGAAGAGGAAGTTCAGGCGTACCGCGAATTCTTCGCAGGCGTAATGAACGGTTTCCGTTTGTCTCGTGGGGAAGGCCAAAGTGCAGAGGATCTGTTCAAAGTGAACGCACTGGCTTGGTGGTACACACACAACATGCTGGTTCACTACTCCGTGCCTCACGGATTGGAGCAGTACGGCGGCGCGGCATGGGGTACTCGGGATGTATGCCAAGGTCCGGTTGAATACTTCATGGCAACGCAAAAATATGAACAGGTTCGCGATATCATCAAAATGGTGTATACCCACCAATATGAAGATGATGGCAACTGGCCGCAATGGTTCATGTTTGACAAGTATTTTGCAATTCAGCAGGAAGAGAGCCACGGTGACATCATCGTATGGCCGCTGAAAGTGCTGGCGGACTACCTGACAGCGACTCGTGACTATGCGATTCTGGATGAGAAAGTGCCTTATACCGTTAAGCACAGCTTCGGATTCACGGAAGAAACAGCGACTGTATTGGATCACGCGAAAAAAGAGATCGAATATATCCGCTCACACTTCCTGCACGACACATTCCTGTCTTCTTACGGTGATGGGGACTGGGATGATACGCTCCAGCCAGCCAATGCACAGCTCAAACAATATATGGTGAGCAGCTGGACCGTTGCTTTGACTTATCAGTCTGTAAATGTGCTCGCACAGGCGCTGCAACATAAGGATGCTGGATTTGCACAGGAGCTGGACGTTCTGGCTCAAGGCATCCGTGAAGACTTTAATCGTCACATGCTGGGTACAGATGTGATCCCAGGTTTCGTATACATGGAAGAAGCGGATCAGGCGAAGCTGATGCTTCACCCAACAGATACGGAGACAGGCATTCAATATCGCCTTCTGCCGATGACGCGCAGCATGATCGGCGAATTGCTGAATGCAGAACAGGCTGAATCGCATTATGCGCTGATTCGTGAGCAGTTCCTGTGCCCGGATGGGGTACGTCTGATGAATCGTCCAGCTCAATATGCAGGCGGTGTGAGCAGCCACTTCAAACGTGCAGAGCAAGCGTCCAACTTCGGTCGCGAGATCGGTTTGCAGTATGTACACGCTCATATCCGTTACGTTGAAGCGATGGCGAAGCTTGGTAAGACGGATCAGGTGTGGAATGGTCTTGCCATGATTAACCCGGTTGGCATCGGCGAAGTTGTACCTAATGCGGAGATTCGTCAGGCGAATGCGTATTTCAGCAGTTCCGACGGCAAGTTCAACACGCGCTACGAGGCGCAGGAGCATTTTGACCAACTGCGCAAAGGAACAGTACAGGTGAAAGGTGGATGGAGAATCTACTCCAGCGGTCCTGGAATCTACATGAACCAACTGATCTCGAACGCACTTGGCATTCGTCAGGAAGGCGGAGATCTGGTTATTGACCCGGTATTGCCGGCTGAGCTGAATGGCATGCAATTCGAATTCGAATATGCAGGAGAGCCGGTAACATTTATCTACCATCTGAACGAAGGTTCGGTTAACCGTGTAACGGTAAACGGCAAGGACATCCGTACCGAGCAAACGGCGAACCGTTACCGTCAAGGTGGTGCTCGTATCTCGCTGGATGAGTTCAAACAAGCGCGTAATGCTTCAGAGCGCACGATTGTTGAAATATATATGTAGATTCAATACAAGCTCGATGTTTCACTAGAGTGGAAGGTCATCCTCCTTAACAGGCAGGGTGACCTTTTTTTATTTGAGAAGGAATCATTGGCGGGTCAGGGGAACTCGTTACGGTGGGATGATCATTCTAACGCAAAGGAACGGCCAGCAACGTGTGCAGCAGCGCATTATGGCGTATATGCTTCGTCACATAGCCTGCGTCCTCCAGCGAGCCGCATAGGCCGTCTAGCAGCGGGAAATGACGTTCCCTTATCGTTTGCAATTGGTCCTCATGACCTGCTGCTTCAGCCTGTTGAATATACGTCTGACGGTGAGCTGCATCAGCGAACATCAGATCTGTCAGGCAGATCCGTCCACGTGCAGTTAACACTCGCTGCATTTCGTGTAACGCCAACTGCTGCTGATCTGGGCTCAGATGATGGAAGGCGAAGCTGGATACGACAAAATCGAAGGACTGGTCGGCGAAAGGCAATGCCAGAAAGTTGCCAAGCTTCACATGCATCTCGGGATATTTGGTGCGGCATGTACGCAGCATCTCCCGGGATTGATCGATGGCAGTCATCGCTGCGCCGCGCTCTAACAGTCTGCCAGCCAGATTTCCCGTACCTGTACCGATATCAAGTCCTTTTTCGCCGGGTACTGGAGATATCCAGCTTGCTGTCTGCTCCAGCCCCTCATCATAGTTGTCATATATATTGAAAGGTGCTGCACCTACTCTCGAATCTTCCGATCTTGACCCTGCATCTTCTGGATACGTTTTATCGCTGTTTGGACTGTGTGCTGTCCGGCTATACTTCTGGCTGCGAACTTCATCAACGTTATGATCTGGCTCGCCTTCTCGATCCGACTTATCTGTTGCTCGCATGGCTCCAGGTCCCGAATCAATTCTGATGTTTGAGGTAGTTTGTCTTGGCAGACGGTCATTCGCCGCCTGTACGCGCTGATCGTGGATGGCTGCTTGCATATCGTAATTCCAGCGGTCATGCCAGTTCTGCCGAGCTTCCCTGAGGCGGCGCGAACTGTCTGCAAGATCATGCAGATGGCTGACATCTAGTGGCCCGTCCTGGCGGTTGAGATCAATCATACGCTGGGTTGTATCCAGCATGCGCTTTAGCTCGACCCACTGGGCATACATGACCGCCTGCTGCAGCTCCAGATATTCTTCCAATCGCTGCTGATTACCCTGGTCAATCTCTCCGAGCGCTTGGGTGATATCCTGAAGCGACATCCCGATTTCGCGCAGAGCTGCAATGGTT
Organism: Paenibacillus sp. GL_099_B; assembly: GCF_057835695.1. Classification (NCBI taxonomy): domain Bacteria; kingdom Bacillati; phylum Bacillota; class Bacilli; order Caryophanales; family Paenibacillaceae; genus Paenibacillus; species Paenibacillus sp. GL_099_B. The sequence goes on along the minus strand of NZ_CM174430.1, from coordinate 6,539,363 downwards.
TGCAGACGCCAGATGTCATTCTCGGTGTATGTACGGTATCCGTTACTTGTCTGTTTGACGGGGGAGATCAGCCCTTTTTCCTCGTAAAAGCGAATGGCTCTTGCCGATATGCCGAGTCTGTCCGCGGCTTCTTTGATGTTCATCACGTGCACCTCCTTATCAATTCAGTATAAACGATGACGTTACGGCAAGGTTAAGTGTTCATTTCTTTCCACTGTGTGAAATTTTAGTCAAGTCTGAGGCTATGCTACAATATAAAGCAAAGGAGCATTTTGCACGTATTCAGCTGCAAAATGTCGAAATGAGTAAGGAACAAGCCGTTTTTTCTAACGCTGCTTTGCGCAGTGTTATCGACTATTGCACGAAAGGTTGAACTTTTATGCTTATCAGCCATACGTATACCATTCGACCATCCGAGATCAAGGATGCTGCCCAACTGATGGAACTGGATGCACTGGTATGGGACAAGCATACCTCTCCGGCCCCGTTTCAGTGGCGATCCAGACAACAATATTTGCAGCATTGTCCTCCAGGCAGTCAGCTGATTGCCGTTCAGGGAGAGCGGGTATGTGGTTATGTAGGCTTTTATCTGCCGACAGGAATGCCTGTTAACCGCCATGTATACGAGATTAATATCGCCGTTCATCCCCATGATCGACGCTGTGGTATTGCTACAGCTCTGATGGATGCCATGAAGCAGCATGCCTTTGAACAAGGCATCATCAAACTTAGGTTGCGGGTGTTATCCAGCAATCCAGGGGCGATTGCTTTTTATACACAGTGCGGATTTGTAACGGAAGGCAGACTGGTGTCGGAATTTTATATTACAGGCAAATATGTGGACGATATTCTTATGAGTTATTTCATCCAGCCCAACGGATAGAACAGAGTAGAAGGAGGAACAACAATGGACATGGGACTTCGTGGTAAAAAGGCGCTGGTGCTTGCATCCAGTCGAGGACTGGGCAAAGCGGTAGCCGCTCAATTGGCGGCAGAAGGCGCTGATGTCATGCTCGCCAGCCGGAGCGAAGAGAAGCTTGCAGCGGTGAAGCAGGAGCTGCTAGCGCTTGGTGGTGGCGGACGTATCGAATATTTTGCAACCGATGTGACAAGCAGGGAAGATATTGATGCCCTGATTCGCAAGACAGGCGAACAGTTTGGGCAGATTGATATTTTGGTGAACAATTCAGGCGGCCCGCCTTCAGGAACATTCGAGTCATTGACGGATGAAGATTGGGAACGTGCATTTGAATTAAATGTACTTAGTTATGTCAGACTGATTCGCGGTGCGCTTCCTTACATGAAGGAGAACGGCGGACATATCGTGAACATTGCCTCCACCTCTGTGAAGCAGCCGATTCCCGGTCTGATTCTGTCCAATACGTTCCGTACGGGTGTGTTCGGATTGGCCAAGACTTTGTCACAGGAACTTGCGCCATATGGCATTCTGATCAATACAGTTGCGCCGGGTAGAATTGGAACGGATCGGATACATGAACTGGACGCTGCGCGTGCAGAGCAGAACGGAATAAGTGAGCAAGAGGTTGCCGAACAATTCCGTAAAGAAATTCCACTGGGACGTTATGGTCAACCCGAGGAGTTTGCCAAAGCAGTTGTGTTCCTCTTATCAGGAGCGAATACGTACATTACAGGTACATCTCTTGTAGTGGACGGTGGCATGGTACGTGCGCTCTAAGAAGAAGGCGGATCGAGAGATTCGAAGTTATATGGATACATAAATGCGCAAATAAGATAAGCCCCTCCTTATTCTCCATGTGTTGTGGAGTAGGAGGGGCTTTAAGAGTTGATGTATGCCATTGTGAGGAACATATTTCGTAGTAGTAAATAGTCCTCCAACCATTCAAATTATGTAAGTCTAATTTAGCGTAAAAGTTCCCATTCATGCTGCAGCATGCCATACACCGCATGGTTAACATAGCCCTTAGGCAGTTTCTCAGCCTGACGAATAACGCCTTCAAGGACGAATCCAAGCCGTTCAGGGATGGCCCGGCTCCGCTTGTTGTTGGTTGCTGAGCGAATCTCGACACGGTTCAGATCCAGGGTGACGAGAGCGTAGTCGACCAGAACACGGCATGCGCTGGTCATCAAGCCTTGACCTTCAAAACCTTTGCCAAGCCAGTATCCGATGCTTACCGAGCGGTTGGTCCAGTTGATTTCGTGGAAGCCGATGATGCCGGCAAGATCGCCTTTCAGCCAGACACCTGCGGTGAAACCGCCGTTGTCAGCGCCCTGTTTCAGTGCATTGCTGATAAAATTCGAAGTATGCTCAATCTCAGTAACATTGTCCACCCACGGTAACCAATGCCTCAACTGGTCCCGCGAGCGGTCCGTGAGTTCGAACAACGGTTTGGTGTGCTCCATGGCAAGTGGGCGGAGTTCGGTATATTCATCCAATGAATAGGTAAACATGAGTGCAACCTTCTTTCTTTAAAATAATGAATTATCGGGAATTCTTCGGTAGCTTGCGCTCCAATGCAAACAGGTCTTCTTCCATCGAAGCCATGCGTTGATTCACCGTAGTACGGGCGTCACCCAGTGCCTGATTATATATGAAGGGAGCCAACTGGGTCATGAAAAGATCCAGCACACCCCAAGCTGCCAGATCGCCCAGTTCTTCGCCGCGTTCCTCTTCGAAATACGACTGGATGGTACGTATGGCTTCATCCTGTTGTTCTTTGGTCAGTTTTAGCGCGTTCAATGGGAAACCCTCCCTTAAATTCTGTTTTTCTATCATGCTACATGATTCGTGCGAACCCGTCAAAATGGTTTTGGGCCTATCTTGTGTGTAACTGATCCTGATTTTGGGGCGTTATTTATTGAACTCCTCCCTCGTTAAAGGTATATTTAAATGAAACGCGTACGAAACTTTCCAAGAAAATAGATTTTTTCAGGAAATGACTTCGTTATAAAGGAATTTTAGCCGGAATTGCTGCAAATTCCTGAAAGCTCCAATCAATTCATGAAAGGTTTGATACCTGTGGACAATCGTACAACCCCACCTAACTTTATCAAAAATATTATTACCGAAGATCTCCGGTCAGGGAAAGTCCAGGAAGTCATTACCCGTTTTCCTCCGGAACCGAACGGTTATCTGCATATCGGCCATGCCAAAGCGATCTGGATTAACTTTGCACTGGGTGGCGAATTTGGCGGCAAAACAAATCTGCGCTTCGATGACACCAATCCGGTCAAGGAAGATGTAGAGTATGTTCAATCGATTCAGGAAGACGTGAAATGGCTCGGATATGAGTGGAGCGAGAAACGTTTTGCTTCCGATTATTTTGATGAAATGTACAGCCGCGCGGTCTTGCTGATCCAAAAAGGCAAAGCTTATATCGACGACCAAAGCGCTGACGAAATCCGTGCTATGCGTGGAACGCTCACTGAGCCGGGCAAGAACAGCCCGTACCGTGACCGCACTGTAGAAGAGAATCTGGACCTGTTTACACGGATGCGTGCAGGCGAATTCCAGAACGGTGAGAAAGTGCTGCGCGCCAAGATTGATATGGCTTCACCGAACATCAACCTGCGTGATCCGGTCATTTATCGTATTGCTCATGCACATCATCATAATACGGGTGACAAATGGTGCATCTATCCGATGTACGCATTCGCACATCCACTTGAAGATGCCATTGAAGGAGTAACCCACTCCCTCTGCTCCCTGGAGTTTGAGGATCAACGTCCATTCTATGATTGGGTTATTGCCGAATGTGAGATGGAGAACCAACCACATCAATATGAGTTTGGCCGCCTGAACCTGTCGCAAATGGTGACAAGTAAACGGAAGCTGAAACTGCTCGTGGATGAAGGCCATGTGGATGGATGGGATGATCCGCGCATGCCAACGATTTCAGGTCTGCGCCGCCGGGGATATACACCGGAAGCCATTCGTGATTTCGTATTCGAAACAGGCATTTCCAAAAGCCAAGGCGTCATCGACCTGCAAACGCTGGAGCACTTTGTACGTGAAGATCTGAAATTGAAAGCTCCGCGCACGATGGCTGTCTTGCACCCGCTCAAAGTAGTCATTACCAACTATCCTGAAGGGCAAGTGGAATGGCTCGAAGCAGAGAACAATGTGGAGAACCCGGAGATGGGCAATCGCCAAATTCCGTTCTCCCGTGAGATTTATATTGAACAAGACGATTTCATGGAAAATCCACCGAACAAATATTTCCGTTTGTTCCCTGGCAACGAAGTTCGTCTGAAACATGCGTATTTCATCAAATGTAACGATGTAATTAAGGATGCAGAAGGCAATGTGACTGAAATCCATTGTACCTATGATGTAGAAACGAAGAGCGGCAGTGGATTCACAGGCCGTAAAGTTAAAGGAACCATTCATTGGGTGGAAGCAAGCCAAGCGGTTCCAGCTGAATTCCGTCTGTATGAACCTCTGATCTCCGCAGAAGCACCGGAAGCAGATAGCGAGCCAGAAGCGGCCGTGGCAGGCGCTGAGGTGGAGGTTGTGGAAGAGCAACCGGAGAAAACGTTCCTGGATCAATTGAATCCAAACTCTCTTGAAGTCGTTCAAGGGTTTGTGGAGCAAGAGATGAAGGAAGCGAAAGCACAGGATAAATTCCAGTTCTTCCGTCACGGTTACTTCAGCGTTGATCCGAAACATTCCGAGCCAGGCCGTCCGGTATTTAACCGGGTCGTATCCCTGAAAAGCTCGTTCCAACTGCCAAAAGCATAAGGTTAAGTACAAAGGTAGGCAAGGGTAAAGTTAGAGGTTTAGGGTGAGAAAACAAGTTAGGTTTATACGCCTAAGCTGTAAACCTAAATCAATAAACTTCAATCAATAAACGTAAAAGGCGTCTCCAGGGCAATAAGCCAATGGAGACGCCTTTCTTTTTACTACTACTATTCTTAATCTTTTGTTTGATTGTTTGAACTTTGTTATTTACACCATAACGGAGAGGACAGAACAAAGCTGGAGAAGCGGAGCGGTCGCCTTTATCACCGGATTTTACCCTTATAGAAAGGGAGAATCAAAAAAATCCGGGGATAACAGCGATCGAAAGATTGTTCTGTCCTCGTAGTGCTCCAGTGTAAATCTTGAAAGGTTCAACTTTTGCCAACAAAAAATTACCTTTCACCCATTTCCGTCAACACAGTTGGCTGATATCCATTGCGGCGATTCGAGAGCCACATGATTGCAAAACCAACAGCACCGATCAGGGAGAAGAATACCCCGATGTTATACATCACTTCAGCACCAAAGCTCTGGAACAGCCAGCCGCCGAACAGGCCAGCAATGACACCAGAGAGGCCGCCCCAGGCCATCGTATACACGGCCTGACCAGAGGAACGGTACGGCCTAGGAATGAACAGCATCGTCAGCTGGGTCCCTACATAGAAATACCCACCGAACGTAATGGAGTGCATGAGCTGAATGAACACAATCTCTAACGGATTGTTCGCTAGGGCCATGAGCTGCCAGCGGATGGCGAACAACAGACTGATCAGTATGAGAGATGAGAGAAGCATGCTCATTTTGCGTTTGAGAAAACGGTCCAGGAGCAAGAATACACCCACCTCAAGTATGGATGATGTGAAGATGGCCCAGCCAACCATCTGTTTATCGCCACCCATTTCCACGATGTACAATGACATAAATGTACTGTTCATAGCGTTGGGTACGGAAACGAGCACCCCAAGCCCTATAAAGATCATAAAGTACGGATTGAACATCACCCTGCCGAAACGTCGAAAGCTCACTACAGGTGTATCTGATGCGATTGGCTGTCTGGGTAGAAACAAGGCAAAGACAAAGGCAATGACAATCATGAAGGCAAAGACAAGGGATACACTGCCCGCCCCCAGGCGGTCAATCAGCGGTCCAGCAGCCACAGCGGTTAGAGCCCAGCCGAGCGATCCCCAAAGACGAAACGTACCGAATTTTTGAGTTGTGCCATCGATATAACCAAGAATCAGGCTGTTGGTTTGGGCAAACAACGGACTTTGAAAGAAATAAAAAAAGATCATGGCTGCATAGATCCAGGCATACGTAGGCGCATAGAATACGGCCTGAGCAAGCACAAAGGTGCCACCCATCATCATCATCAGAATAATGCGAATATTGCGTGATTTATCGCTCCAGAAGCCCCAGAACGGATTAGCGAACAAGGATACAAACGGACCAATCGCCATCAGACTGCCAATCTCCAATTTGGTCATCCCGATTTCCTGCAAATACAACTGAAGAAAACCGGCGAAGATTGAAATGGCTCCATAAATGAAAAAGTTATATAGTTTCAGCGAAACCAAAGAGGGATTGCCTCTTCCGGGTGCATATCTGTCCAATAGAGCCATTCCTTTCAGAATCATATTCTTCAATGTATCATTTGTTGAAAGGGTATTCAATGTATAGAATAAGTTTATTGAACGAGGAGGATTACCATGAGCACGATGGAATGGACAGGTATTATACTGGCAGGAGGTTTATCCCGCCGTATGGGTTCCAATAAAGCATTGTTGGAATGGAATGGTTCCAGCGTGCTGGGACAGGTCATCCAAGCGATGGCACCGGCTGTGGATGGTATTATCGTTTCCACAGGAACCAACACAGCTGCATACAACGCATTGCCCTACGACTGCGTCCAGGATTATTATCCGGGAAGAGGGCCGCTTGCAGGGCTGCATGCCGCGCTGGAAGTCTCTGAGACGGACTGGAACCTCGTCTGCGCCTGTGATATGCCGCTGCTAGAGCCATCCTTTTTCAAAGGCTTGAAGTGGCTCACCGAATCAGGTCAAGAGCTTCATGCGATCGTTCCACGACTGGCAGGGCGTGTTCATCCGCTTGCAGGTGCATATCATAGACGTGTTCTCCCCCAACTTGAACAGCGCCTAATAGATAATAGACTGAAAGTAACCCAATGGCTTGAAGAGATCGGCTGCCGATATGTCGACCTCGATGAGTTGGAAAGTGCTGGCGTCCATGATGTGGCTATTCAACTTAGTAATATGAATACTCCGGAAGAGTACGAGCATATTCGTAACCAATCATACGGCCCTTGACTAATCACTTCATCATCATCTCATTCTTTCTCAGTCCTATTCATTCTCCCGACTCTTGGTGCACTGGACCCGATTCGTTGGATAGATCCTGAACGGCGTTGCGATATTGAAGCGGACTCTGGCCAGTCCATCGTTTGAATTGCCTACTGAAGTGCGACAGATGGGTGTAGCCCAGCTTCCATGCAATTTCCCCCAAAGAGAGCTTCGGCTGTTCGATCAGTACTTTGGCTTCCTGCAGCTTCAGGCTGGACAGATAGGCCCGTGGAGATTGTCCGTACACCTTACGGAAGAGCTGCAGCCCATATCCCGGACTGATGCCAAATGAGGATATGATCTGCTCCACTTTGACGGTGGATACATTACCCTCTTTGATTCGGAGCTGCGTATGGAATGCCTGTTTGATGGCTTCTGCGATGGCCCCTGCATAATGCATGGCTGCGGGAGCTGGAGCATTAGGCGATGCATCAGATCGGGTAGGCAGTGGTTCACGGTCAGCCGCCTGGGACAGCAGGGCAAACAATTCAAACATGCGTGCCTGCATGATAAATTTGTCTGTGGAAGTGTATGCCTCCGATGTTCTGATCATGTTCATCCAGTTCTCTAGGACAGGGCGCATTTGTATGTTATCTGTGGTGCCTGCCTCATAGATTCGGCTGTGATGTGACATCAGCTTCAAGGTGAATACAGGATCATCCACATTGAAATGAGCACTGAAATACGTCATGCCATCTGATGATACACATTGATTTGTATGTTTGAATCCGGGTGGAATCAGTAGAATGGAACCTTCCTCAACCGTATAGGTATACCCGTGAATAACACTCTCCTGAGTCCCCTTTATAATCAGCATAATTTCAAAGCCCGGATGGCATTCCTCCGGCATCGCCCAACCGTATGGAACTTGTTGGCTGTGCGCTCCATAGAATTTAATGTTACAGTCGATAATAGGCAGCCAGTGAGCCAATGTATGATGTGGCATTTCTCGTAGCTGCGATCGGATATCCATGACATTCACCTCGGAAAAGGGTAAAAACAACTCGCCTTGTACAATCGGCACCCATAGTATACTTCATTATAATCAGTTTAACGCCAACATTGAAAATCGTAGAATAGGAGAGCGTTCGACAGATTACTAAGTGTCTAATGTACTTCAACAGATAATAATGTAAACGTTATCATTTTTCAATTGAATCATTTCATTTTGTATAAATGCCAAGAGCTTCATACTTCCGGATGAAAAGGGGATTTTAACACGGACAAGTTATTGTACGGGGTAGCATACTATGACGAATATATGCCTTATGAGCGATTGGACAAAGATATTCAGATGATGAAAGATGCAGGCATCAACGTGGTGCGGATTGCGGAATCAACCTGGAGTACGCATGAACCACAGAATGGTGTATTCAATTTCTCCTCAGTTGATCGTGTACTGGATGCCATGCATGCGGCGGGTATTCAGGTTATTGTGGGTACGCCTACGTATGCTGTTCCGACGTGGATGGTCAAGGAGCACCCGGATGTTCTGGCAACAACGGTACAGGGACCGGGGAAATATGGAGCGCGGCAGATCATGGATATCACACATCCAACATATCTGTTCTATGCGGAACGCATCATTCGCAAGCTGATCTCCCGTGTTAGCAAACACCCTGCCGTGATTGGCTATCAGACGGATAACGAAACGAAGCATTACAATACTGCCGGAGATAACGTACAATTGCAATTCGTTAAATATATGCGTAACAAGTTCAGCTCATTGGATGATCTGAACAAGGAATTTGGTCTCGACTATTGGAGTAACCGAATCAATAGCTGGGAGGACTTCCCGTCGGTTGTCGGTACAATCAACGGCAGTCTGGGAGCTGAATTTGCCAAATTCCAGCGCCAACTGGTAACCAACTTTCTAGCGTGGCAGGTCGGAATTGTAAATGAGTACAAACAGGAGGGTCAGTTTGTCACCCAGAACTTTGACTTCGACTGGCGTGGGTATTCGTACGGCATTCAGGGGGATGTGGACCATTTTGCCGCATCCAAGCCTTTTGACATCACCAGTGTGGACATCTACCATCCGTCGCAGGATGATCTGACCGGCATTGAGATTTCATTCGGCGGTGACGTGGCACGTTCCACCAAACAATCGAACTCGAGACGGAAGCCCAGGCTTTCTGGCATTGGGTTCCCTATCCGGGACAGCTTCGCCTTCAGGCGTTTAGCCACCTGGCCTCGGGAGCAAACATGGTTGCTTACTGGCACTGGCATTCCTTGCATAATTCGTTCGAGACGTATTGGAAAGGATTGCTGAGCCATGATTTTGAACCAAATCCGGTGTACAACGAGGCCAAAACGATAGGCCGGGATTTTGCCAGACTTAGCCCGCAACTGGTGAATTTGAAGAAAACGAATCGGGTAGCGGTGCTGTTCAGCAATGAGGCGTTGACGTCGATCAAGTGGTTCGGATTTAATTTTACCAGTGACAAAAAATACAACGACGTTGTGCGCTGGATGTATGACGAATTATACAAAATGAACATTGGCTGTGATCTGATTGATCCGTCTGTGGAGAGTTATGAAGGCTATGATGTGATCGTTGTACCTGCTTTGTACGCAGCTTCTGATGCCTTGCTTGAGAGGCTGAACCAATTTGTACAGGATGGTGGGCAAGTCATTTACTCCTTCAAGAGCGGATTCGCCAATGAGCATATTAAGGTCCGCTCTACCCGCCAGCCTGGACTGATCAGTGAGGCTTGTGGCATCAGTTACAACCTGTTCGTTGAGCCGAAAAATGTGTCGCTTCGAGATGATCCGTTCGAGGTTGGAGAGGAACAGAATCAGATTCACACCTGGATGGAACTCATCACACCAACAACTGCAGAAGTGCTGGCCTGGTATGATCATCCTCACTGGGGAGAATATGCGGCAATTACCCTGAATACCTATGGCAAGGGCAAAGCAACGTACGTTGGATGTTATACCAGCTCCGCGGTGATCCGCAAAGTGTTGGAGCGTGTCATAAAGGAAGCCGGACTGTGGGGAACTGATCAGGAGTTGGCTTTTCCAATCATCGTGAAGAGCGGCGTGAATGATCAAGGGAATACGATTCGTTATTTCTTTAACTACTCCGATCAGGCGATTACGTTCGTGAATGCCTACGGAGACGGAACGGAACTTCTGGCAGGCACAGCGGTGTCCGGAGGGCAAAATATGGAGCTGGAACCATGGGGGTTCTGCATTATTGAGCAATAATGGGAAATCATAAATGAATTGACAAGTCTGTTTTCAATGATTATAAAAAGAATACCAAGACCAAAGCGCCCTCGGCCTCATGCTGGGGCGTTTATCTTATTTTAGCTCATAGCTCAGGAGTGGATGCCTCGTGTTTACCGAATTATATCGGAAGCTTATTGATCCGTTCAAACGCAGCATTCGCAACAAATTAATACTCACCATGACATTTCTGACCATTCTTCCTGTAATTGCCATGACGGTTGTAGCGGCCGAAAATACCCGCTCTTCCATGGAAGAAGAGATCATGGAGACCAATCGTGCGAATATGAATTGGGCCTCCATCTATTTGGGTGAACAATTCGCGCGGATGAACAATCTCATCTATTCCATTCAGATCAGTGATGAGCTGCATCAGTATTTGGCATTGAATCAGGATGCTCCAGCTGCCAGCCGCTTCGATGAACAGAAGGCTGTGTTCAACATGCTGAACAGTGTATATTATTCGGCCGGCAACTATGTATTTGGTGTGGAATTATACCTGAAGGAACTGGACACATTGTTCACCTTCAACTCGATGGAAAGCCGGATTAGATCAGTCCCCGACATTCCTTCGGCATACGATGAACTTTTTGAACAGCATAAGGACTTTACGATTATTAATGATTCGAATGATCCGGAGAAGTTTCATATGACCCGCAGCATGAACCGATTCGAGGATCAGGCGCAGATCGGCGCAATCAGTCTGGAAGTCAAGTGGGCCGAATTCAATCAGACACTGGAATTGCTGGACAGCCGGGGGGATTATGCGGTGTACATCGCGGATAGTACGGGAAGTCCGGTTTATCAGCCAAACAAGGAGATACAGCCTTCAGCAGAGGCACTAGAAAAGCTTGCAGCTACAAAGGACAGTTCCGGTTTCATTCGAACAGCTAAGGAATATGTATTCTATCATGCCATTGACCCGTCAGGGATGCGTCTGATCAAAATTGTACCTTCCCATGTCATCAATGAGAGCGCAATGGAAACGATGAAATATGGTCTTGTTGTGGGTGGGCTGGCTACCGTGGTTTCGGTGTTGTTGGCAGCATTTGTGGCTTGGCGAACATCCAAACCGATTGTCAGACTGGCGAATTCCATGAAGGGAATCCAGTTGATCAAGGACAAGGAAGTGGTGCGCAGTGGTCGGGTGGATGAGATTGGCCTGCTGGAGAAAAATTTGCATGGTATGGCAAGCCGCATTCGGGAACATATCCGGGATAACTATCTCATGAATCTGGAGAAACAGACGGCCGAGCTCAAAGCGCTTCAGTCTCAGATTCACCCGCATTTTCTGCAAAACACGTTGCAGATGATCGGAGGTATGGTGTACTCCCAGAAGCCGGCAGACAGTTATAAAGTGATTCGTGCATTAAGTGAGATGTTCCGTTATATTGTCAGAGCGCCGGATGGTCTCGTGCCATTGCAGACCGAATTGGACCAGCTGGAGCATTATATGCTCATCCAGAAGCAGCGTTTTGCCGGCAGACTTGAATATAAACTGGAGATTGAAGGCGGGCTCAGTGACTGCTACATTCCGAAGTTATCCCTGCAACCGATTGTGGAGAATGCATTTGTCCATGGTCTGGAGAAAAAACAGGGAGAGTGGAAATTGAACATTGAAGTTGTCCGACTAGATCATGAGGTAACCATCCGCATTTCCGATAATGGGGTGGGCATGGATCAAGAGAGGCTGGCCGAGATGCAATCCAGACTATCCAAGCTGTCCCAGCAAGGAGACAGAGTATGGAGCTCGGGGACTAGCATTGGACTGGTCAATGCCGCATCACGTATCGTGATGCACTTTGGGCCTGCATACGGCATGAACATGGAGAGTGGGGAAGGACAGGGAACCAGTGTCACTGTTCGAATTCCTTGCCATACAGGAGGCGAGATCTCGTGAATAAGGATCATTATCGAGTAGTATTAGTGGACGACGAGCCATGGAACAGAGATATTTTGCGCAATTTGGGCACGTGGGATGAGCTTGGCATGGTGGTTGCAGGTGAGGCAGAGGATGGCGGAGATGCGATCCGGCTGGTAGAGCAGCATCAGCCCCATATTATCATTACAGACATGCGTATGCCGGGTACAGATGGCGTGGAACTGCTCCAGACGCTGAGCGCACAATATCCGCATATCAAAGTGATTGTGGTCAGCGGATATGATGATTTCAATTATGCGAAACATGCCATTCGTCACCGTGCCGCTGATTATCTGCTTAAGCCGGTGAATCCCGATGAATTGAATAACGTTCTGGCCAAGTGTAAACGAGAATTGGAAAAGACCGAGTCCGGGCCGGAGTCCTGGGAACCTTATCCTTCGGCTTTTTCTGGCGAGTTCTCGCTGATTCAGCAGCAGGCACGCCTGCGTTTTAACGACTTGAACGTTCAGGGATTACATGAGCTGTTCGGGCAGCTGGAACACCGGCTAGATACCAGTGATATCCGAAGACCTCAACAGCTTGGGCGGGTCGCATACGAATTGCAGACGCTGCTGGGCGAGCTGTGTGTTTCCAACGGCTTATGCGAGCAACCTGTAGCAGCTGTGCTCCCGCCGCCGACTGCTCTGGCGTCCATCGCATCGGCGGTGGACTGGATATCATCGCCTTACTATACTTCGTTGGAGCAGCTAATTGCGCAGCGCAAATTCAAGAACAAGCTGAACCTGGATGAGGTGAAGCAACACATTGAGCAGCACTGCATGGAGATGATTACGCTAGAGCAGCTCGCTCAGATCTTTTTTGTCAGCAAAGAATATCTCAGCAAGGTGTTCAAAAAAGAATACGGCGTGAATGTGACCGACTATATTGTCCAGTTACGCATGGCAAGAGCAAAAGAATGGGTGCTGGATGATCAGATTCCATTCAAACATATTGCCGAGATGACAGGTTATGAGGATGTATCGTACTTTTACCGGGTGTTCAAGAAACACTTCGGGGTTTCGCCTGGGGAGATGCGAAAGGGACAACCTCGTGTGTCAGGTAACAGCCCAAAATAATTCATTCACAGACAGTTTACTGTTGGATTAAGGTTTAAAATAATCCAATAAATGAGTCTAATTTTGTCCAATGAAGCGCTTTCATTTCGTGATATATAATGATCCTATGAAAGACAAACCAGTTACACCGGGAGGTCATAAGAGATGAAAGTATGGAAAAGCGTAGCAAGTGCGGTACTTGTGAGCGTTCTGCTCGCAGGCTGCGGTTCCAATGCGGGTACGGATGGTAAGGCGGAGGGGACTGCATCGGGCAGTACGGTGTCCCTCAAAGTATTCATTGCACAGCCGCGGCTGAAAGAACATTACGATAAATATATAGAACAGTTCAAAGCCAAGGAGAAAGCCGAAAAGAATATTGAAGTCAACGTACAACTGGAGATGCCGCCAGCAGATAATGCGCCGCAGATTCTGAAAACACGACTTGCCTCCAATGATGCACCGGACGTGTTCGCGCTTCATGCGGTCAATGAAATTCCACCGTTCAGCAAAGCGGGTTATCTGGAAGACCTGTCGGGTCAACCTTTTGTCGATAAATTACTGGATTCCGTTAAGCCTTCCGTAACGGATGCGTCGGGTAAAGTCGTGGCCGTTCCTTTGGAAACGTTATCTTGGGGATACCTGTACAATAAGGATATTTTCAAAGAACAGGGGATAGAGATACCAACGACTTTGACGGAAATGAAAGCGGTCGTGGAAAAGCTGAAAGCAGCCAACATCACACCGTTTGAACTGTCGTACAAAGAGGCCTGGATTCCACAACTGTTCCTGCCACTTACTGTAGGTGCACTGACTCAGTCAGAACATAAAGACTTCTTGGATAAGATGAATCAGGATCAAGGTTCCTTCTCGGACATGAAAGCCTTGTTCGACATCTTCGATCTCGTCAATGCCAATGGAACGGAGAAAGCGCTCGAAGTGGGCGGCGATGATGGTTCAGCAGCCTTTGCAACAGGCAAAGCAGCAATGTGGATTCAAGGACCTTGGTTCGCGGAAACCATCCTGAAGTCCAATCCCGATATCAACTTCGGCGTAGCTCCACTGCCGATCAATGACAACCCGGATGATACCAAAATCAATCTGAGCACATCGACTTCACTGGCCGTATCTTCCTCCAGCAAAAACAAGGAAGTGGCACTCGACTTCGTAAACTATGTTCTCGATGACAAGGATTCAAGTGCATTCTATGAAGCACTGAAATTCAATCCGGTTGCCAAAATTCATGACTTCAAAAGTTTCCCTTGGGTAGACGATGCCTTGAAATATGTTAATGAAGGCAAAGCGTATCAGGATCCATCCATTCCTCAAGCGGTTAAGGATGAATCAGGCAAAGCGCTGCAAGGTTACTACTCCGGACAACTGGATCAGCAGCAGGTGATTGATGCGCTCGACAAGGCGTGGAAATCCTACAACAAAGTCAACAAGTAAGCAGATGAAACGGCTGGCAGAACGGTCTTCGTTCCCCCGTTTACGCGAGTCTGCTTATAGTGAAAAGGGGGAGAACCAATGGCTACGAATGTATTCAAGAAGTATCTGTCGCTGCTAGCGTTCACTGCGCCTGCCTTTGTCATCTATGCCATTTTCCTGCTGTATCCCACATTTAGTGGATTGTTCTACAGCTTGACGGACTGGAATGGTCTGAACCGGGATTACAGTTTTATCGGTCTGGGGAACTTTGTGGAGCTGTTCAAGGAAGATCCCGACTTTCTGAATTCCCTATGGTTCACGTTGAAATATGTGGTGTTTATGCTAATACTGCAAAACGGAATTGCCTTGCTGCTCGCCGTGTTCATTGAGACACGGACGCGCAGCAAGGGGTTATTCCGGACCCTGTTTTTCATGCCGAACATGATCAGTACAATCATCAGCGCCTTTATGTGGACATTCATCTTCTCCCAGGTGCTGCCGCAGCTGGCCGAGAAATTGGCGGTCTCCTTTTTGGACCAACAGTGGCTGGGTGATCCGAAATTTTCATTCTACTCCATCCTGATCGTATCGCTCTGGAATGGTGTGGGGTATATGATGATCATCTATCTGGCTGCACTCCAGGGTGTGCCGAAGAGTCTGAAGGAAGCGGCTGTTATTGATGGAGCTAATGCGTTCCAGGTACTGCGTAATGTCGTATTACCGATGATCACTCATGCCGTGACAATCTGTTTCTTTCTGACATTGAACGGAGCCTTCAAAGTATTTGAAGTCGTGTACGGACTTACAGGTGGCGGTCCAGGCAGAGCCACTCAGGTCATTACGATGAATATCTATGAAGAGGCATTCTCCAACAATTTTAGATATGGATATGCCAGTGCCAAGTCGGTTGTGTTATTCGTCATCGTGCTCATCTTCACGCTCATTCAGATTACGGTGATGAAGAAGAAAGAGGTGGAAGCATGAGGATGCAACGAATTAACAGCTACCTGATTCGACTGCTGCTGGTCCTAGGCTCCCTCGTCGCAATGCTGCCAATCTACATGGCGATTGTGAACTCATTCAAAACACAAGGCGAAATGTTCCAGTCCTTTATAGCTCTCCCAACGACATTTCATTGGGAAAACTACTCGGATGCGTTCAACAAAATCAACCTGCTGGGCAGTTCATTGAACTCGGCGATCGTATCCTTCCTGGGTATTGGTGGTATTGTATTCTGCGCTTCATTGGCCGGATACAAGCTGTCGCGTACTTCAGGCAGACTGAGCAACCTGATCTTCTTCCTGTTCGTGGCATCCATGCTCGTTCCTTTTCACTCGATCATGATTCCGCTGACACGAGTTGCCAAAGGACTTCACGTTCAAGGTAGCACATACGGATTGGCTCTGATCTATATCGGACTTGGTGTGAACATGGCTATCTTCCTCTATCACGGGTTTGTTAAGTCCATCCCGCGTGAATTGGAAGAATCGGCACAGATGGATGGATGTAATGAGTTCCAGACGTTCTTCCAGATCATCTTCCCACTGTTGCTGCCAATTACGGTCACCATCGCCATCTTGGACTTCCTGTGGATCTGGAATGATTTCCTGTTGCCGCTGCTCATGCTGACGGATGTGAATCGTTATACGCTGATTCTGTCCACGAACATGCTGTTTGGCGAGTACAACAAGGAATGGCCGTTGATTCTGTCCTCCCTGGTACTTACCGCGATTCCGGTGGTTCTCATCTATGCGTTCTTCCAAAAGTTCATCATGGAGGGTATTGCAGAAGGTGCGGTAAAAGGGTAAGGAAAACCTGCGACCTTGACGTATCTGTCTCATTAATACAAAAACTCAAAGAACCGCCTTGATCAGAGGGATGTCATTCCTTCCGATCAAGGCGGTTTTTCATTTCATGATGTCATCAGCTTATTGACTGTCTGTGCCAGAAGGTGAAGACCACGCTCCATCTCATCCGGTGAAGCGTAGGCATAGGACAGACGAATGTGGTCTGTATCCAGGCGGTCATAGAGATATCCCGGATGAATCAGCACATGATTCTCCAGACAGGCATGGAACAGTTCTCGAATGGAAAGAGGACTTGTGGTAAATCGGAGCCAGATATAAAAGCCTCCGGCAGGTATGCTCCACTCGGCGATTTCACTGAAATCGCGTTGCAGAAGCTCAAGCATAAAGTCTCTGCGTTTGCGAAGTTCCGGCCGCAGACGATCCATATGTTGCTCGTGGTATGCATCGGCAAACCAGAGTGTAGCAGCCTCCTGAGCGAGGGAGCTGGTGCCATAATCCGTCTGCATCTTGATGTCTGCGAGACGACGGATGACCGGCTCCGGCCCAACCAGCCAGCCGAGGCGCAGACCGGGGCTGACCGCCTTGGACAAGGTGCCCATATGCAGCACCCGTCCTTCCTTGTCGCGCGCCTTCAGCGCTGGCGGCGGGGGCTCGTCCAGCCATAGGTCGCTGTAGGCGGCATCCTCCAAAATGGAGATGCCGGTGTTCCGCGCTGTGGCGAGCAGTTCTTCCCGGCGGCTGTCACTCATGACGGAGCCGGTAGGATTGTGGAAGCTCGGAATCGTATAGAGCAGCGAGATGCTGTCCCTGTTTGCATTGTTCTGTACGGCATCTTCCAGACGCGGAGTGTGTAATCCTTCGGCATCCATCGGAATGCCGCTCATTTTCAACCCGGCAGATTGGAAAGCATGAATGGAGTACAGATAAGATGGCTTCTCCAGCAGGACTGCCGATCCGCGGGGCAGAAGCCCAACTGAAATAAGATGTAGTGCCTGGAGAGAGCCGGAAACGATCAGAATGGAGTCAGGGGAGGCTTGTATATCGCTTGTTTGCAAGTAAACGGACAAAGCCTGACGGAGCTCCAGACTACCCTGAGGTTCGAGGTAGTTTAGTGTACGAGAACGACTGGATAGAGCATGGAGGATGTCGTTAAAAGCCTCCTGGGGCATCAGCTCAGGTGCAAGCTCACCAGTTCCGAGCCGAATGATGCCTGGCTGGAATTCAACCCGGTTAATCTGCTGTACCTCTGGTAGATTGGGATAATACCAGCCTTCTTCAATGGCTTCTTCCCAGTTGGGCTGAGCCCCGTGAGCCAGCGCATGCCAGCCAGAGCCACAGACATATGTTCCGCCACCATGTCTGCCTTCGATCATGCCTGCGGCGGCCAGGTTTTCCAATGCAGTGACCAGCGTGCTGCGATTCACACCCATGGATTGAGCCAATGTCCGTTGTGAAGGAAGCCGGTACCCTGCTGTCCATTCCCCTGCAGTAATTTTCTCGCTGATATAGACCTCAATCTGTCGGTATAGAGGTAAGGAATGGGAGGGGTCCGGCTTCCAGCTCCCCCCCTGTCGAGAATCGAAACGATTCATGGGCAGTTTCACCTCCTTTATGGAATGAGTGATGTATTTACGTTTTCTCTTATTTCGAACACTATATCATTTGGTTGGTTCCAATGCCATCCAAGTGGTTGGTTACGCCTGACGTTATCTCCTCTACTATGGAGACATGTCTAAGGGGGATGAACGATGGGGGTAATTATTCACGCGGTGGTGCTGGCGTTTGGCCTGATCTTGCCACTCGGTGTACAAAATGTATTTATTTTTAATCAGGGCATGAGTCAGCGAAGTTATGCGCGGGCGCTGCCAGCTATAGTAACCGCAGGACTCAGTGATACGTTGTTGATTGGTGCAGCGGTCGGAGGGGTGTCCCTTATTTTGCTGCAATGGCCGCTGCTGGCCAATGTATTGTATGCAGGAGGGAGTGTGTTTTTACTCTATATGGCATGGAGCATTTGGAAGTCATCCGGGCCTGCGAATAGTTCAGCAGCAGTGCTGTCTGCGGGAAGACAGATCGCTTTTACTGCTTCAGTTTCCTTGCTTAATCCGCATGCCCTGCTGGACACGGTAGCCGTAATCGGAACCAGTTCGCTTCAATACGAAGGGGTGGCACGCTTTTATTTTGCAATTACGGCGGCAGTGGTATCATGGGTATGGTTTCTGGGACTGGCAGGTGCAGGCAGGCTAGTAGGTAGAACAGACCGTACAGGCCGGATCAGTGTTTTCTTCAATCGGTTGTCCGCTGTAGTCATGATCGGAATGGCGGGCATGATGCTGTGGAAGCTGATCCTCTAGTAAAAATAGAAAAGAATCCCCTCACGTTAAACGTGCGGGGATTGTTTATATGCTGGCCTTATAGTTAATGCGCCAAATGAGTATTCTATCTTATTCTGCCTTCAATAGCATGGATTCAATGAAAGACTTGAGATCCTTGGATGCGTTGTTCAGTTGATCAATCACCTCGCTGAACTCGGTGACGAGTTCGGCCTGCTGGTTGCTGGATTGGGCAATGGATGTAATCTCCTGTTCCATCTGACGAATGGAATGCTGTACTTCCTTCAAGGAGCGTTCAATGTTCACTGTAGCTTCTTTGGTTCCGGTGGATAACTTGCGTACTTCGGTAGCAACAACGCCAAAGCCAGCGCCTGCTTCTCCTGCTCGAGCTGCTTCAATGGCAGCATTCAGGCCTAGCAGATTCGTTTGCTCCGAAATTTCACGAATGAATGAAGCTACTTTGGTGACTTCACTGGAATTTTGCACCGCCATCCGTGTGTTGTCCAAAATCTGTGAAGATGAAGCGGTCAGTTGCTGGGATTGAGCAGCTACGGTCTGAACCATATCGGTTAACTTACCGCTAATTTCCCCGATCAATTCGGTGAAGTGCCCCAGTTTTTCCTCGTTTTTGAGTGAAAATCCAATGGCCAATGCGCCTACGATCTGGCCTGCTTCATCGCGAAGCGGGGTAGCCGCAGAGTTAATGGGAGTCCCGTAATGATGCGCTTCAATACGATTGGCTGAAGTCTCACCATGGATAAGTGCCCGGCGTAGTGTAGGATCTTCAAGCGAGATCAGATCTCCAGCCTTGATACCCAGATCAAGATCTTCGCTCCGTACGTAATACCGGAACTGCTCCATATCGGTAACAGCAATCATCAAATCATTTTCCTTGAGCATGATTTTAAAATACGGGCTTGCTGCAACAAGTGCTTCAACAATATTCAATTGGATCAACTCCTATATATGTGTGCGTATTATCGTGATGTATTGTATATTCATCGTCAGAATTGCGGGATTCTTGAAGGCCTAAAGAGGACATATGGCAGATTAATTTTATTTTAATCTTGAAATCAGGAAAATTGATCAACAAGGTTAGAAAAAAGAAAAATACATGACAAAAAAGCTGCTGAGGATCATCTGACCTCAGCAGCTTTTAGTACATCGATAATGGCTGTATTTTGAGAAGTATATCGTGTGCTTACGTTTATTATTTCTTCCTGCTCTGATGCATTTAAACGATGAGCAGGTACCCGCCAGATCACGCTTGCCTATCCGCCGATTTGGGACATGCGTCGTACCGTCGGTGTATGACTTTGCATTTTCTGCTCCAGGGCAAGCGCCATTTCATGATTCTTCGGTTTGGTGCCAAGCGCTTTGAGGAAGAGAGCTGCCATAGCATCGGGGGCATCTACGAAGCGGCGAACATTGTATTCATCCGACCAGTACAGACAAGCTTTGATATGCCCGTCTGCTGTCAGGCGGAGTCGGTTGCAGTTATCACAGAAGTGATCACTGACCGGATGGATCAATCCAAATGTTCCTTGTGAACCGGCAATCTTCATGTTTCGTGATGGACCATTACCTGCCGGACCTGCCGTATTTTCCACCGTCCAGCCAGCTTCTGCGCATACATCGGTGACTGCTTCCAGTGGCAAATACGATTTGCGCCAGGAATCTGAAGCCTGCCCAATCGGCATATATTCAATGA
The DNA here is from genome assembly GCF_057835695.1 of Paenibacillus sp. GL_099_B. NCBI lineage: Bacteria > Bacillati > Bacillota > Bacilli > Caryophanales > Paenibacillaceae > Paenibacillus > Paenibacillus sp. GL_099_B. The sequence goes on along the minus strand of NZ_CM174430.1, from coordinate 6,518,799 downwards.
AGCGCACATGCAGTGGCTGATCTATGGTCATGGCAATGAAATCCTTAATCTCATCATCATTGATGCCCTTCATTAACACGACATTCAGCTTGATCGGAGCAAGTCCAACTGCTGTGGCGGCTTCAATGCCTTTCAGCACCTTATTTACATCCCCACCGCGAGTAATCATGGAGAAACGGCTCGCCTGCAGGGAATCCAGACTGATGTTAATCCGGTTCAGTCCAGCGACTTTCAGGGCCTGAGCCTGTTTGTCCAGCAGCAATGCATTGGTAGTTAACGCAATATCTTCAATCCCGTCAATGGCCGAGATCATACTTACGAGTTGATGCAGATCTTTCCGTACCAGAGGCTCGCCTCCGGTCAGACGGACTTTGCGCATTCCCATTGGAGCCAACACTTTGAGCACCTGGGCAATTTCCTCGTAGCTCATAATTTGGTCATGCGGGGCAAATTCCATGCCTTCTTCAGGCATACAGTACACACAACGCAAATTACAGCGGTCCGTAACAGAAATACGGATGTAGTCATGTATTCTGCCAAAAGAATCCTGGAGCATTTCCATGCAGACCACCCTTTCATTGATTCAGATTGGAAAGCTTCTATATGAAATGAACCGACAATGTCTAAACGAACAGTTGCATCAAATTTTAGCTATTTCTCCAATCCGCGTCAATGATGACGTCAGATAATCGCGTTTTTATCGGGATGGGTCAGTTGGAATTGTCCCACAAGCTGTTGCAAGAAGACCGTGATGGCTTCTACATTGTGCGATGAATGCTGAACATGGAGCATGTCGTTAATAAGCTCGACCATCTCGGCTTCCACCTCGGAAGACGTGGAACGATTTTTGTGGCTGATGGCGGCGATATTCTCCATCAATACCACGACCTGATCCACAACCTGTGTTCTTTGGGGTTCTTCAGCCGTCGCACTTTGGAGTAACTGTGAAGCAGCCTGAACAAGCGTGGTGCCTTCAGCCAGCACCTGATCACCTTCCTTGATGGATTGCGAGGCTGCTCCTGCCGCTACAGAGATATTATCCAGAATCTGATGAATATCTTCCGTGGAGGAACGGGATAATTCTGCCAGCTTGCGGATCTCACCAGCAACGACGGCAAATCCGCGTCCATGTTCGCCGACATGGGCTGCTTCAATGGAAGCATTTAGTGCAAGCAGGTTGGTCTGTGCCGAAATTTCATCAATGACAGCAAGTGCGCGGTAGATGTCCTGCATGGTCGCCATAAAGGATAAAATCGTATGGTTGGTGTCGGACACGGCTCCCGAGATCTGGGTCATTTTGTCTCCGATACGCTCCACTTCCTGGCGGGCAACGTCAATCTGCTCTGTGGACGACACTTCAAGCTGTTGTAAGGTGAGGCGCATTTCGTCGGCGGCTACTTTGGCCTGATCCAGGTCCTCAAGCTGCTTGCGTATCCCCTGAATCATAGAGCCAAGTTTGAGATTTACACGTTCGGTTGTTCCCTGTGTAGTTTCCGTTGACGCCCGCATCTGGTGCTGGTTGTTCATCACATCCACGGTGGCAAGCTGTACCTTGAGCATAATTCCTTCCAGAGAGTCGATCATATTGTTGATCCATTTCGCCAGTTCACCTGATTCATCCTGGGCAAAAGCCGACGTGTCCAGACGCTGAGTCAGATCCCCTTTGCCTTCGGCGTTAATCCGAATAAAGCGGCTAATGCGGCGCAAATCCTCATGGCCCCGTTGAACATGTTTTCGTTGCAGTTGGCTTGCAGTCAGGAATCCATAGATGAAATTAAAGGCAGCGATGGCTGCTGCGCTCCATGCACTTCCAGTCAGCGCATATACAAGTGCAGCTCCCGCAATGCCTGACAAAAGGATGTACAAGCTATGCTGCTTGAATTGGCGCCAGCCAATGCTGCGTATCCGATACACTTCCTCCAGATCGCCTTCACACATCATGCCCCACAGATCCGGACAGTGGGGAAGCTGGAACGTGATGCCTTTTCCAATAACTGATATATGACGATAGTCTGAATAACCCGGAAAAGCCACAAACAGATTGGAGCCATTGCGAATGGTATTCGCTACACCGGGATGAAGTTCGTTGGTAGAAGGATCGGTAAACATCAGTTCCAATTCGGTATGCTCTTTAACAGATACAACGCCCCATTCGGTGGTTACGCCGTCTTTCAGATTCTCCCCATGGGTGAATGTATGATCCTCGAAGCGGCTGCGGGACAGGGCAGTCCCGGGTTGAAGCGTGGGCCGCAGTTTTGATTCAGCCATAAAAAGATAATTATCCCCCGAATCAGGGTAGATGTGGCCTGATTCACGCTGGATCAGATCGCCCAATACATCATTAGGTACACGACTGCACAGGGAACCGATGTAACGGCCGTTTTCCATGATCGGTACGATAAACGTCAAGGTTACATCATCGTGAAACGTGGAAGAACGTGGTCCAATTTCTAGTGTGAGCGGATCAGTATAAGGTCCAAACAGGCACTTTTGTCCGTTGATATCCGCTTGGGTATACCTAAGTCCTGGCCCGATCAAAGCATTTCCATCTTCGTAGACTTGTCCAATATGATTCTTATATGTAGAAAATACAACCTGGTTTTGCTCGTTCAGCATAAAAAGCTCAGTACTATCCGTAGCGCGTACATAACTTGCTGCGAACCATACCTCCAATCCGTGTACATCTTCCGTACCTTGCAGCACCCCCTGCGGATGAACGGCCCGTACCTGCTGAAGCAATCGATCCAGATGATTCCACTGCTCCTCAGCCCAATCCATCAAGAGCTGCCGCCGGGTCTCGGCGATGCCCTCAAAGATTTCCTCCACGTCTTGCTTCATATTTGCATTCAACCGATACGACCGCCACAGCGGCCACCCTTTTCTCCATCCCAGCCAATCAAACATACGGACCACCCCGATTTCTGATTTTGAAAATCCTTTGCGAGACTGCGCGGAAACGCGATTATCCAGCCACTATGGGTGGTGGACGGGAATCAATGACACCGCCTTCATGATCCCAGAACCAGACACCGTATCGGGGCGAGATTTCACGTCCTTCTATATGAGCATTTTGCAAAATGCTGTTATCAATGTTTATACAAGAAAATCACCAAGAATACGAGGGTATATGTCATATTTTCCGAATATTTATTCAATAAATACAAATGATTATGCGTCTTTATTTGAATATTACAAGAGTTCTGTGTGAGTAAAGTAGATGTTAGATAACATACACGCAAATTAACATGCTTAGGACTGAGAATCGGTATCATTTTACACTGTGTAACATGAACAGGCCCATACTCAAAACAGTCTGTATAATGTAATCCCCGCCCAAAGATATATAGTATTACCTAACAAGCAAAACCTGTTACGTTCGTGTATATAAACCTTCCATTCAGCCTTGGTGTGAAAAGATTGCGAGCTTCCCGCGAAAAGGAGAATGCCTATGTCCTCTATCATCGTCCCCGACGCCTGCCATATTGAGCTGGATCACGTGTCCGTTGTATTTGGCAGTGGAGCACAACAAGTTACCGCTCTGTCCGACGTTTCATTTCAAATCCATTCCAATGAGTTTGTCTCTCTGCTTGGCCCCTCGGGGTGTGGCAAGTCCACACTGCTGCGACTCGTAGCCGATTTGCTCCAACCAACGACAGGCAGCATCCGTGTTGCCGGGGAAGAACCGGAGCGGGCGCGGTTGCAGCGCCAGTTCGGTGTTGTCTTCCAGACTCCAGCTCTGTTCGATTGGCGCACGGTACGCCACAATGTGGAGCTTCCACTTGAGTTGCTCGGCACAAGCCGGAAGGAGTGCGGCCGCATTAGTGGTGAACTGCTTGATATGGTCGGGCTGACCCGCTTCGCTGACCATTATCCCTGGCAGCTCAGTGGGGGCATGCAACAGCGTGTTTCCATCGCACGGGCACTTGCGCTTGATCCGCCATTGCTGCTTATGGATGAACCTTTCTCCGCATTAGATGAATTCACGAAGGAGAAACTGCAACTGGAGCTGCTCGATATTAAGCTTTCTACAGGCAAGACATTCCTTTTCGTCACACACAGTATCCCCGAAGCCGTATTTCTGTCTGACCGTATCATCGTCCTCTCCGCACACCCCGGGCAGGTGCACTCCATTCATTCCGTTCCCCTGCCTGCTGAACGGAATCGAGAGCTGAGGGAAACCGAAGCCTTTTACCGCATGATGACCACCATCCGTAATTGTTTCTATGAGGAGCGTGATCCAATCCATGTTCCTGCACACCAATAAGCTGGGTTTTCGTTCCTGGGTAGCGATCTGGATTTTGTCCGTATTGCTGCTGTGGGAAAGTGTCGCCTGGTTTCTCCACTTGATCATGTCACCCCAGCAGGCAGCATCCCGTCTTCCTTATCTTCATGAAGTTCTCGCAGCCCTGTTTCGGTACTCAGGCACATTGGCTGAACAGGGGGCCGTAACGTTTGGGAATGCAGCAATTGGTTTTGCCGGTGGAACAGTACTGGGTCTGCTGCTGTCCCTGCTCATGAGTGTGGCGGTTTGGGTGGAGCGTACCTTATCTCCCTATGTCATCTCGTCACAGATGGTGCCCGTAATCGGCCTTGCGCCCATTATCTATGGCATTATCCATAACGCCGAGTGGGCCCGAATTATTATGGCGGCTTACGTTACGTTTTTCCCGATTATCATTCACACACTCAAAGGATTGAAAAGTGCAGCACCGGAGCATCTGGAGCTTATGCGTTCCTGTGGAGCTTCCCTGCCTGCGCGTTATATCAAATGTCTGCTGCCTTCTGCGCTACCGGGTTTGTTTTCCGGTATGAAAATAGCTGCTCCGCTTGCAGTTACCTCTTCCATTGTGGTGGAGCTGATGGGAGCCCCGGACGGACTTGGCGTGCTGATGGTAAGTTCCCTGTATTACGGCAGTGCCCAAATCGGCATGTTCTGGGCCACTATCATGCTCAGCATTGGCATTGGACTCATTTCGTATCTTGCCATCAGCCTCGCTGAGCGCTGGCTAACCCCATGGCAGCCTGAATTCAGGGCCAAGGGAGGGCGTGCTGCATGATGAATGAAAGTGTGATGGTAACCCGCAAAGGTGAAGAGGGTGCGACGGCAGCTGTTTCTGGCACGGCATCCATTGGGGAGTCTATCGTGGATCCGGTTAGGGTGCCATCTGCTTCAAGTACGGATATCCATGGACAACAGGGACAAGCCGGACAGAGACGGCTGCGCAGAAGCGTTCGCAAAAGCTCAATTGGCCTGCGCCTGTTGCCATGGCTTGCAGGAGCATTATTTCTTACCCTATGGCAGCTTCGGTTGTTCCATCAGTTATTCTCGCTTGAAAGTTACCAACTGCCTGTTCCAACAGCGATTGCAGCGTCCATCAGGGAAAATGGGGAGATGCTTTTCCGATACGCGATATACAGCGGAACCGAGATGCTAGGTGGCTTTCTGCTCGGCTCCTTGCTGGGAGCCTTGGCGGCTGCGGGTGCATCCTTCTTCCCGACGAGCGGCAGGGCGGCGGTTGCCGTGATGTCAGCGCTGAACGCCGTTCCGATTGTTGCGCTGGCCCCGATTATGAACAACTGGTTTGGGGACGGTATATGGTCCCGTATTGCTGTCGTGACTGTAATTACGATGGCTGCCATGGCTGTGAGTTTATTCAAGGGGTTGACGTCGATTCAGCCACAATACAGTGATCTGATGGGTGGTCTTGCCGCTAGCAGGATGCAGGTTTTCGTGAAGCTGCGCTGGCCTCATGCGCTGCCTTCCCTCTTCGCAGGTCTGAAAATTAATATGTCGACCAGTATTATTGGCGCCATTGTGGGTGAATTTTTCATCGCCTCCCAGGGGCTTGGATACTTGCTTTCAGATCAGATCCGACTGGCAAACATGCCGCTTGCCTGGTCCTGTATTGTTATTGCCGCCGTGCTCGGCATTGTGTTGTATGAAGTCGTCGTTCTGACCGAAAAACGATTGATCCCGTGGAATCATGCACGTACAGATCCGTAAAGCTCATCAAAATGCCAACCATCCACAGATCGATTGACTCGTGAAGCAGGGCTACACAGTACCTGATTGAAAATCCTTATATAAACAGGGGGTTGTTCTGTATATGTACAAAACGTTAAAACCGGGTTTTCTGGTGTTGGTACTGTTGGTCGTTGCGATGCTGGGAGCGTGCTCCGCAAAATCAGAGCCGTCCGTCACTCCTGCTGCTGCCAGCTCTGAGGGAGCGGGAGGGTCAGATCAGCCCTTAACCAAAGTGAAGATCCAGCTCAAATGGGTACCGCAGGCTCAGTTCGCGGGGATATACGCCGCCAAGGAGAAAGGTTTTTTTGCAGATGAAGGTATTGATGCCGAGATCATTCCGGGCGGCCCGGATATTGTGATCGAACAGCAGGTGGTCAACGGCGCAGCCGATGTCGGGATCACCGGCGTAGACAGTTTGCTGGTCAGCCGGGATAACGGCCTTCCGCTCGTCTCCCTCGCCCAGATTTCGCAGAAGAGCAGTTATCGATTGATTGCCAAGAAGTCCGCAAGTATTACCGATCCCGCCCAGATGAAGGGCAAGAAAGTGAGCACATGGTTCGGCAGCCAGCAGTTTCAGGTTCTCGCTTTTATGGAGAAGAACGGCCTTGATCCCAAGAAGGATATTGAACTGGTGAAGCAGGGCTTCACGATGGATCAGTTCTTCAACGATCAGGTGGATGTTGCCACGGCGACGATCTATAACGAATATCACGTGGTACTGGAAAGTGGGACGAAGGAGTCCGATCTGGATGTATTCAACATTGAGGATGCCGGGGTAGGCATGCTGGAGGATACGCTGATCGCGAAGAAGGATTGGGTGGACAGTAATAAAGAGCTCGCGGTGAAAGTGACCCGTGCCGTTCTGAAAGGCTGGAACTACGCTATCGACAATCAGAATGAAACGGTGGATATCGTCATGAAGAACGTAACCGACGGCAGCACGACCCGTGAACATCAGGTGACCATGCTCGAAGAGATTGCGAAGCTGATTCGCCCGGAAGGATTTACGGAGAAACAGGTGGGCAGTTTCGTGGATGAGTCTTTTACCCGGACTGCGGATATTGCCCTGAAGTATGGCCTGATCAAGAAAGCCGCTAATCTGGACGAAGCACTGGAGAAAAGCATCTATGAAGAAGCGGTGAAGGATGTCACGAACTAAATAAGTGTGGAGCGTTCGGAAGAGGGTACTGCAATCGAAGTGGTCAATTGTAAAGTCTTAGGTTCAGCTTGGAGAGGAGGATGACGAATGAGCTCAGTGGATCAGCAACCCCAGCCGTTTGGTGGTACGAAGGAAGAGTGGCTGGAGAAGGATCGCAAATATGTGTGGCATCACATCTCGCCTCATAACGATCATCCGATGATTGCCGTAAGCGGGGAGGGCAGCTGGATCACGGATCAGGATGGCACACGGTATCTGGATGCGATGTCGGGACTGTGGTGTGTGAACGTTGGGCATGGACGCGAGGAAATTGCCCAAAGTGCCTATGAGCAGATGAAAGCTCTCGCGTACGTACCCATGACCCAGAGCCATGAGCCGGCGATTCTGCTGGCAGAGAAGCTGAATGACTGGCTGGAGGGGGAATATCGCATTTTCTTCTCCAATTCAGGTTCGGATGCCAATGAGGTGGCGTTCAAAATAGCCCGTCAGTTTCATCATCAGAATGGTGAGCCCACTCGTCACAAATTCATCTCCCGTCACCGTGCCTATCACGGCAACTCTATGGGCGCACTGGGCGCTACCGGGCAAGCCGCCCGCAAAATCAAATACGAGCCGCTGGGCGTAGGCTTCTCTCATGTACCGCCTCCTTATTGCTACCGCTGTCCATTTGGACGAAACAAGGATGGATGCGGATTGGAATGCGCCACCATCTATGAGGAGGTTATTCGCTGGGAAGGGCCGGAGACGGTAGCTGCGGTCATTATGGAACCGGTCATTACAGGGGGCGGCATGATTGTCCCGCCTCCGGATTACATGCGCACTGTGCAGGAGATTTGTCAGCGCTATGGTGTGCTGTTGATTGTGGATGAGGTCATTTGCGGGTTTGGTCGCTCCGGGCAAAAATTCGGTCATCAGAATTATGGCGTGCAGCCCGATATTGTCACGATGGCAAAGGGCATGACGAGTGCGTACGCTCCACTATCGGCGACAGCCGTTCGAGCGGATCTGTATGAAACGTTCAGAGAACCCGGACCCGATTCACACTTTCGTCATGTGAATACGTTCGGGGGCAATCCCGTATCCTGTCGCGTGGCACTGGCGAATCTCGAAATTCTGGAACGAGAGGATCTGGTCAGTCGTGCCGATGAACTTGGATACCTGCTTCGGGATAAGCTGGAGCCGCTGCTGGAGTTATCGGTGGTTGGAGATATCCGCACATTTGGCTTCGCCTGCGGGGTAGAGCTGATTGAAGCAGATGGTTCGCCTGCTCATGCGGATAAGGTCATGAAAGTGCTGGCAAGCTGCAAACAGGACGGCATCCTGATTGGCAAGAACGGCGATACGGTGCCGGGATTTGCGAATATTTTGACCATCTCACCGCCGTTTGTCACCACCGAGGAAGAATTGGACCTGATCGCTGGCAGTTTGCTGGCTGCACTACGCAGTCTGGATGCTGGATAGTGATGGAGGAGAGGCGCTAATCTAGTGGGATCTTCATTTATATCGTGCTTGTGAATATGCGTAAGGAGGCGAGGGAGAATGCAGACCACCACTGGAAAAATTATTAATCAGCTGCGTCTGGATGATCGAATTGAACAGTTGTCCCGTATTGGCCGAATTGGGGAGACGGGTGTCTGCCGACTGGCCTTGACCCCGGAAGATATGGAGGGCATTATCCAGGTTCGTCTCTGGATGGAAGAGGCCGGGCTTGTGACTCGCCTTGATCCGTTTGGCAATCTGATTGGTCGCCTTGAAGGTACAGATTCGTCCCTGCCGATCCTCATGATCGGTTCACATATCGATTCCCAGCCGTATGGCGGTCGGTATGATGGGGCCATCGGCGTCCTTGGTGCGCTGGAAGCTGTTCAGTGTCTGATGGAACAAGGCAATCACCCTCGGATGCCGATTGAGGTCATTGCCTTTTGTGATGAAGAGGGTTCGCGTTTTAACAAAGGATTATTTGGCTCACGTGGCATAACCGGACAGCTGGAAGAGGGTGAATTGGAGCGAAAGGACAAAAATGGGGTGACCCGACGAGATGTACTGGAGGCCTTTGGTTGTGCACCGGAACAATTTGCCGAAGCGATCTATCCGGCAGGTTCGATTGGCAGTTATCTGGAGCTGCATATTGAGCAAGGGCCTGTTCTCGAATCGCTGGACGCTCCGGTAGGCTTGGTGACTGGCATCTCGGGCCCGCTGTGGCTCACGGTGACGATGAAAGGCATGGCAGGGCATGCCGGTTCCGTACCGATGGGGATGCGGCATGATGCGCTGGTGGGCAGCGCCAAGGTCATTGCGGCTTTTGACGATATGGTCAGAGAAGATCGGGAAGCTCCGACAGTAGGGACCGTGGGAAGCCTCAGTGTCTTTCCCGACTCACGCAACATCATCCCTGAGCAAGTCAGCTTTACGGTTGATTTGCGAGATATGGAGATGGAGCGCAGAAATCGGCATGAGGGAAGGCTAATGAGCCTCTTAAATGACGTTAGCTCGGAATACGGCCTGACCTACTCCCTGACCGAAGATACCAACAGCGAACCGCGATATTGTGCAGAAAGGATCAAGAATGCCATTCGCTCGTCTGCCGAAGAAATCGGCCTGCCTTTACCGGAGCTGATGAGTGGTCCCTTCCATGATGCACTTGCCCTTTCTTACGTGTGTGACTATGGCATGATCTTTGTTCGCAGCAAGGATGGAATCAGCCATCATCCAAGTGAGTATTCTTCACCAGAGGACATTGCTCTCGGTACAGAAGTGTTGTACCGCACGATCAGGCAGATGTGCATCCCGGAAATTGCGAGTAACGGAACTGACGTGTAAAGGCTGTTCATATCAAACCATTTCCCAAGGAGGCGATGTGGCGTTATGGGTAAAATCAGCATCGGGATGATTCAAGCTTCACACGAGGTGGAGGGTTCGGCACCAGTTGAAGTGCATAAGGAGGCCGCCATTCAGAAACACATTGCGCTGGTGCGTGAAGCGGCTGCTCGGGGAGCGCAGATTATTGGCTTGCAGGAAGTGTTCTACGGGCCTTACTTCTGCACGGAGCAGAGCCCCAAGTGGTATGCATCTGCCGAGCAGGTGCCGGAAGGACCGACAACCAGGCGTTTTCAGGAGCTCGCGAAGGAGCTTGGCGTGGTAGTCATTTTGCCTGTATACGAGGTGGAAGGGATCGCTTCGTATTACAATACGGCTGCTGTTATTGATGCAGACGGCTCCTACCTGGGGAAATACCGCAAACATCATATTCCGCATGTGGAAGCGGGCGAAGGCACGAATGGGTTCTGGGAAAAATACTATTTTAGGCCAGGTAACCTGGGGTACCCGGTATTTGATACAGCCTATGCCAGAGTGGGTGTGTACATCTGTTATGATCGTCATTTTCCGGAAGGAGCACGGCTGCTTGGGCTGGCTGGTGCGGAGATTGTATTCAACCCCTCCGCAACGGTAGCCGGAACATCGGAATATTTGTGGAAGCTGGAGCAGCCTGCCCATGCGGTAGCTAATGGCTATTATGTGGCTGCCATCAACCGAGTGGGAGTGGAATCGCCATGGAATATGGGGGAATTTTATGGTCAGTCGTATCTGGTGGACCCGCGAGGCAGGATGGTTGCCATGGGCAGCAGGGATCAGGATGAGGTCATCATTGGCGAGATGGATACGGAGTTGATTCGGGAAGTACGCAATGTATGGCAATTTTACCGCGATCGACGACCCGAGACCTACGAACATCTCGTTAACCTGTAGCAATGGCCGGCCTGGGATAAAAAATCTGGAGATAACAGAGATCAACCTTATGGAGGTGTAGGGCATGATGAACAGCGCAGGAGCAACGTTGTCCGATTACGGATGGGAGAGTCGTTTTACCGAAATGAAGCCTGCAATGACGGGTAAAGAAGCGATGGAGGAATCGAACCGCTGTCTGTACTGTTATGATGCACCCTGTATCAAGGCATGTCCAACCGACATTAATATTCCTTCGTTTATCAAAAAAATATCGACAGGTCACCTCAAAGGCTCGGCTCGGACCATTATGGAAGCCAACCCGGTTGGTGCTAGTTGTGCACGGGTCTGCCCGACAGAGGAACTGTGTGAAGGCGCTTGTGTACTGAATGAGTCATCCAAGCCGATTCGGATTGGTGAATTACAGCGATATGCAACAGACTGGGCGCGGACGAAGAATGAACCGTTATTCAAGGCAGCGCCTGCCAACGGAAGAAGTGTTGCAGTTGTAGGAGCAGGGCCTGCGGGATTGTCTGCGGCCAGAGAGCTGGGTCGTGCAGGGTACGAGGTGACGATCTATGAAGCCAAAGCGAAAGGCGGAGGGCTGGGCACGTATGGTATTGTGTCCTTTCGCCTGCCGGAATCCGTAGCCTTATGGGAAGTTGAACAGGTGAAGGCACTGGGTGTGCAGATTCGCTATGGTATACGCATCGGGGTGGATGTATCCGCTGAAGAGTTATTGGAGCAGCACGAAGCCGTTATTCTTGCTTGCGGGATGGGCGCAGTCCCGATGCTTGGCATTGAGGGAGAGACGCTGGAAGGTGTCTATGATGCCATTGAGCTGGTGGAATCCACGAAGCAGGGGGTGCCTCCGGCCCTGAACGGTCTGAAGGTTGCCATTATTGGTGCAGGCAATACGGCAGTGGATGCAGCAACCTGTTCGGTACGCCTGGGGGCCGAGCGTGTGCAGATGCTTTATCGACGCGGGGAGAGCCAGATGACGGCTTATGCTTTTGAATATACATTTGCAAAGCAGGAGGGTGTGGAGTTCCGTTGGTTTACCATGCCGCAGCGCATTATTGGAGATGAGAACGGTCGGGTTCAGGCTATAGAATGTGTGAAAATGAAGCTGGTTACTCCACCTGAAGGTGGTCGGGCACTGCCTGTGCCGGTTGAGGGATCGGAGTTCATGCTTGAATGTGATACCGTTGTTCGAGCCATTGGACAGAACCGTTTGCTGCCATTAATTGAGGCATTTGGCCTGCGTCATAACTGGGGCGTTGTTGAAGTGGAACCACAGACGTACCGCACCTCCCATCCGCAGATCTATGCGGCAGGGGATGTTATCTTCGGACAGGGGCAGGGTGAAGCGATGGTGGTCTCTGCAGCACAGCAAGGTAAGCTGGCAGCTGCATCGGTGATGAAGGCGTTGCCCGGACAGGTGGAAGAGACGGCATGAGATATGAGGTTGGAAAGGGGGCTGGGAGAACGGTGAGAGGGAAGCAGACGCATGGAAGGTGAAGTGATATTTCACAATCTTGCATTTAGTTATAGCTAACGAATCTTATGCACCAAGCCTTCTACGATTCGTTAAAACGCTCACCTACCGCATTTTCGTCAAATAGAAGGCGTAAGGTTCGTTAGAGTGTATGCAAACAGATTATGCCAAGTGGTTGGCAACACCAACCACTCAAACTAACCTGATCAAGCAGGATTCCTGGGTCATACATGAGGTTCCAGTCTATCTTGTGAAGTTCAAACAAACACCATTGTGAGTTCAAACCACACCAAGGAGGGATCGTTATGGCTGACTTATCCATTAATCTGGCAGGTATTCGATCGCCCAATCCATTCTGGCTGGCCTCTGCGCCGCCAACCAATACGGGGTACCAAGTTCAGCGGGCCTTTGAAGCAGGCTGGGGTGGTGCCGTCTGGAAGACGTTGGGCGAACCGATCATTAATACCTCTTCACGTTTTGCAGCCGTTCATTTTGGTGGGCAGCGCGTCGCGGGTTTTAACAATATTGAGTTAATATCCGACCGTCCGTTGGAGGTGAATCTGCGTGAAATTGCCGAGACCAAAAAGCGGTTCCCGGATCGGGCAGTGGTTGCTTCACTCATGGTAGAACCGAAACGCGAGAAATGGCATGAGATTGTGAAGAAAGTCGAAGCTGTCGGCGTAGACGGGCTGGAGCTGAACTTTGGTTGTCCGCATGGCATGGCCGAGCGTGGTATGGGAGCTGCGTCTGGTCAACAACCGGACCTGGTCGAATTACAGACGATGTGGGTGAAGGAAGTGGCGACCACACCTGTTATTGTGAAGCTAACGCCCAATATCACCGATATTACGGCGACTGCCCGGGCAGCGGTGCGCGGCGGTGCGGATGCGATTTCCCTGATTAATACGATCAACTCCCTGGCGGGTGTGGATCTCGATTCTTGGAATACCGTGCCGCATGTTGGTGGAAAAGGGGCCCATGGCGGGTACTGCGGTCCGGCTGTGAAGCCGATTGCGCTGAACATGGTTGCCGAATGTGCGCGCAATCCGGCAGTTGGTGTGCCAATCTCCGGCATCGGAGGCATATCCGATTGGCGGGATACCGCAGAGTTTTTACTTATGGGTGCGACGGGGGTCCAAGTATGTACCGCAGCCATGCATCATGGCTTTCGTATCGTGGAGGACATGATCGATGGATTGAACGATTATCTAGAGGAGAAAGGTCTGCGCAGTGTATCTGAATTGATCGGTCAGACGGTTCCCCGTTATTCGGATTGGGGTAATCTCGATCTGAATTACAAAGTGGTAGCCCGCATCAACCGCGATGTCTGCATCAATTGCAACAAATGCCATATCGCCTGCGAAGATACCTCACATCAATGTATTGATATGTTATCCGACCCCTCTGGCTCCTATCTGGAGGTTGTTGAGGAGGATTGCGTCGGGTGTAATCTGTGCTCGATTGTCTGTCCGGTGGACGGCGCAATTGAGATGGTAGAGATCGCACATGAACAGGAACCGTTAACCTGGAATGACCGTCAATCTGCGATTGCCCTGCTGCAATCGGCCAGAGATCAATCCACTAAGGAGGCGATATCATGAGTACCCGCAAATTGATTCGTAATGGAATGTTGGTCACGGCGTCGGATACGTTTGAAGCTGATATCTACATTGAAAACGGAAAGATCGTGCAGATCGGCATGGGACTTGTGCCGGATGAACGAATGGAGGTTGTAGATGCGTCCGGCTGTTATGTCATCCCTGGCGGGATTGATCCGCACACTCATCTCGATATGCCATTCGGTGGAACGGTGACAGCGGATGATTTTGCAACGGGAACCGCAGCTGCTGCCTTCGGCGGCACAACGACGGTCATTGATTTCTGTTTGACGCAAAAAGGCCGACCTTTGTTGGAATCCCTTCAGGAATGGCATACCAAGGCCGAGGGTAAGGCCGCCATTGATTACGGGTTTCACTTGATGATTGGCGAGATGAATGATCAGGTGCTGAAGGAACTGCCACAGATCATTGAAGAAGAGGGTGTGTCTTCTTTCAAGGTGTTCATGGCTTATAAAAATCAGTTTCAGGCCGATGACGGCATTCTCTTTCAGACGCTGCAAAAGGCCAAAGAGTACGGCGCACTTGTCATGGTGCATGCTGAGAATGGTGATGTTATCGATTTGCTGGTCCAGCAGGCGCTGGCGGATGGGAGAACCGAGCCAATCCACCATGCACTTACCCGACCTTCCATGTTGGAAGGAGAGGCTACAGGGCGTGCGGCCCGATTGGCAGCACTTGCTGATTCACAGCTCTATGTGGTGCATGTCACCTGTGCTGAAGCCGTGGAGCAGATCGCACGTATGCGAGACATGGGCTATCGAATCTGGGGCGAGACCTGTCCGCAGTACTTAACCCTGGATCAATCGAAGATGGACCAACCGGATTTTGAAGGCGCAAAGTACGTCTGGTCCCCACCGCTGCGTGAAGCCCCTCATCAGGAAGTGCTGTGGAATGCACTCAAGAACGGCCAATTGCAGACGATTGGCTCGGACCATTGTTCGTTTAACTTCAAGGGACAGAAGGATCTGGGACGGGATGATTTTAGCAAAATTCCAAATGGGGGCCCTGTCATTGAGGATCGGCTCAGCATTTTATATTCCGAAGGGGTAGTGAAGGGGCGGATTTCACTTAATCAGTGGGTGGATCTATGCTCTACACGGGCAAGCAAGCTATTTGGTTTATTTCCGCAGAAAGGGACCCTTGCTGTGGGGACAGATGCGGATATCGTCATTTTTGACCCATCCATCTCAAGGGTGATTTCGGCAGCTACTCACCATATGAATGTGGACTATAGCGCCTTTGAAGGCATGCAGATTCAGGGATGTCCGGTGACAGTGCTATCCCGCGGGGAATATGTGATTCGGGACCGGCAGTTTGCCGGGGTGGCAGGCGCGGGTCGCTATGTGAAGCGTGATAAATATGATGCCGGTGCACCATTACCTGTAAGACAGCCTGTGACGGCAGTGAATGGAGGGTGAAGCTGATGTCTGACCATGATGTGTTTGAGGCGGAAAAGATGGCGATCGAACGAATGGTGGCGCAGGGTTATCGCATCTATGCCGTTCGGGAACATCTGGAGGGTGCTCATGTCGTTTGGGGGCACCCCGATCTTCCCGGAGAGAAACAGGAGCAGTATGTGGGTACGGCTTCTGGGCGGAAGTGGTTCAGTCATATCCTGATCAGGCAGCTTCAGGAGCAGAAGGGAGCGTAGAAGGTCACGCGAGTGGCCCATGAACGTATTCATATGCATAGATGGCAAGTTCGATGGCGACGCGTTTCTCGGGGAGGGTATAGTCGTCACCCAGGAGTGTCTCAATTTTGTGTAATCTGTGATATAACGTCTGTCGGACGATAAACAAAGCCGTGGCTGTCTCCTGTTTAGAGCAGCATAGAATAAAATATTGTTTAAGCGTACGTAACAACTGGCCGCCTTTTTCGGCATCATAACGAATGACAGGACCGAGATATTCCTCAATGAAATCATCCAGACTACCGCTCTGCTTCATGCTGGAAATAATGCGGTAACAGTGAAGATTGCTATAAAAAGGCTGCTGCATCACACCGATGTCCTTCTGAATACGCAGGGTATCCTTGGCTGCCTCAAGGCTGTCTTTCAGACGTGATAGATCAGCGCAGCTGTGACCGATGCCGAACAGACCCGAGAAGAGGCGATGGGTCTGTTCCTGTTCATGCTGCTGCAATTGTTCAATACAGCGCCATAGACTGCTTATTCGCTGAGATCCAGGCAGAGGGTCAAGAATAATCAGAATGATTTGGTGGTTTAGAACCGTGCTATATAGGGCGAATCCTTCTCGGGAGAAAACGGAACGGGCAACGATGTTGCGTTGAATTAGCAGTTTCTGCAGCTTAAGACTGTCTGTGTAGTTGGGATTGCTATCGAACAAAATGACAGTACCTTTTCCAAAAGCAAGCTGGGCGTTGGCAGCAGATACATATTCATGAATTTCTTTAGTAGAATGATGTCCGTTAAGCCAGTCGATGACCCACATATCTTCCTTGTAGCGTCGTTTTTCCTCCATGTATTTGGTACGCATCCAGTCCTGAGCAATGGCGGCTGCACAACGTTCCAGTGCCTGGATAATGAACTCATCGGATGGTTTGTTAGGGGATTCCGGTTCGTGATCCGGCAGCTTGTTGAGCATCAGCACCAGATCGGCAAATGCATAATCAAGCGCCTGAACAGGCAGGGTGAGTGCATCCAGTGAATGCACCGAATGATTCGCTCGTAACAAATGATCTCCATTGTCCGCATGACCACGATGTATCAACCACTCCTGCCGACGAGTCTCCAGTTGGGCTGGAGGGCAGTAGGGAACAGCACTCGCTTCGCCGTCCAGTGGATATAACGCTACAGGATAACCCGTTGTTCGAGACAATAGTCGGAGCAATGGTTGTACACCGTCTCCATTCAAAAGAAGTTGGTTGAACGAGGTGGTGAGGCTGTCGAGTTCGGCAAGCATACGCTGGTGGCTGCGAATCAGGGCGAAATGCAGGTCTTGTGTAATATCGATATAACGTACTTGTTCGTGGAACCAGATCAGCGGGAAATCTTCTGCTGCTGCAAGTTCCTTCATGGGTCCAAGCTGGGACTTGGTGTGGGCCCCCAATTCGATACAGAGTCCCGCAGCTCCACGAGCAATTAACTGGCGCATGAAAGACAGTCCCTGCTTTTCATCATCCTGCCAGCCAATGCCAGTCGTTAGCACTAGTTCCCCGCCATTAAGCAAGTTGCCTACTTCGGTAACCTCCATGATATGCACCCAACGCACATATCGCTCCAAGGCCCGTTCACTGGCGAGCACCTCAGCCTTACGGAACACTGGACGTTTCAGCATGTCTCTCATCTGAATATGTAGCGTCGTTTCCCCCACACAACCACGTCCTTCCCACAAATACATGCAGTTTTACATACCCGCTGTGTAAGTCGGGCTTCGAAGAGCGTTTGTTATGATGTGATGTATTGAAGGCATCACCTGACTGGAAGCCGTGAACTTACATAATTAAGCCATATTATAAGTCTATTTACAGCAGATGAGCTGAAATCTCACGTTCATTTGTTTTATTTCACAAAATAGATTCTTCCTTTTATGAAATAAAACAAAAAGGGTTATTCCTATGTAGCTCTATCTAACATCTAGATGTTTCTATGACCCATGCTAAGAAATTGTAGCTAAATGTAAAACACCCCTTAGCCGGAGATTAGAATGTACAAACCATTCTAATGTGGACTAAGGGGTGTTCTAAGTTAGAAGCTCATCTTAATTCTGAATGATGATTTAATTCAATCAACAGAAGGTGTCGATTAATCTTCAATTCTTTTCTTTTTGAACTTCATCAGGAACTCATACACGATTGGCACGATAACCAGAGTCAGCAGCGTGGAGCTGATCAGACCGCCGATTACGGTAATTCCGAGACCTTTCGAGATGATCCCTGCGCTTTCTTCGAGTCCTGTAACCAGTGGCAGCAAGGCACCAATGGTAGCCAGAGCTGTCATAAGGATTGGACGCAGACGCGTTGCTCCGGCTTCCAGCAAGGCTTCACGAGTAGGCATTCCCTCTTTTTCCTTGTGAATAACACGGTCGATCAGGACGATGGCGTTGGTGACCACGATCCCGATAAGCATCAGTCCACCCATCATGGCAGATACGTCAAGCGTACCACCAGCTACGAACAGGCCGACCATAATACCAATGATGGTAAATGGCAGGGAGAACAGGATGGCAAATGGCGCCAGTCCACCGCCGAACGTAACGACAAGCACAAAGTACACAATCGCAATGGCTGCCAGCATGGCCAGACCAAGTTGGGTAAACGTGTCATTAATCTGTTCGGTTGTACCGCCAAACTTCACATCAACACCATCTGGCAGATCCAGTTTGTCGATGTTCGCCTGCAAGTTTGATGATGCTTTTTGCACATCGGAAGCCAAAATGTTGGCTGAAACCTGGACAACGACTTTTCCATCAATACGCATGATGGAATTCGGTGAAGTGCCTTCTTCCACTTTCGCGACATCTTTGATTGGTACTTCAATGCCTAGTGGTGAAGTAACTTTTTCGTTTTCAATATCAGCAATGCTGGTAAATGTCTTTTTGTCAGTCTCTACATAGACTTTATACGTTTTGTTTTCGATATCCACTTCTGTGAGTACAGGGCGCTCACGTGCAGGGCTGAGCGTCATAGCCAGTTGGCCAGCAGTCAGACCCAGCGAGCTCAGTTTTTCCTGATCCGCGACGAGCGTGTATTGCCCGTAGGTATCGGAGAGCGTAGTGTCCGCTTTTTCAAAAGATTCGGTATCTGCTTCAACCAGTTTCAGAATTTCATCCGAGACAGGTTTGATCTGATCTACATTGTCACCATAGATGGAAAGGCTCAAGCTGCTGCCTCCCAGACCCCCGGACATGTCAAGCTCATTCCAGGTTCCTACGGTAACTTCTTTTTTCAGACCTTCCACAAGTTGTTCTTTCACTTTTGTAAAGTCTTTCGTATCTTCGTTATATTCGATATAGAAGAGAGCAGAGTTGGAGCTGCCTCCACCCATGCTGCTCAGTGGATTGCTGCCGCCGATGGAATATTGCATTTTCTCCAGGCCTGGCTGCGTCAGCAACCATTTCTCGGCTACGAGTGCTTCTTTTTCTACATCTTCACGCAAAGCTCCAGTTTCCGGGCTGTACGTAATGGTCACATATTTATCCTGTTGTTCCGGCAAGAAACTTGCACCGATGAACGGATAGAGGAACAAACTGCCGACCAACAGCAATACAGCAACGCCGACGGTGATGAGTTTGTGTGACAATGTCCAGTTCAAGAGTCGTTTGTAAGCTTCCGCCATCTTGCCTGGCTTTTCCTCATGATTCTGCTTGTTCTTCAGACCTTTGCGGAACAGCGTGTGTGCCAGCATTGGTACAATCGTAACAGCTACAATCAGGGATGCCAGCAAAGCGAAGACCATCGTCAAGGCAAATGGCATGAACAGCTCACCGACCATACCACTTACCAGTGCCAGCGGCAGGAATACCGCAATGGTTACGATAGTGGAAGAAAGGATCGGAATGAACATTTCACGGGTAGCTTCCCGGATCAAATCACGGCCTTTGAGTTTTTCTCCCTTGAGTGTCAATCTACGATAGATATTCTCGATAACAACGATGGAGTCATCGACAACCCGTCCAATCGCAACCGTCATGGCACCTAATGTCATCATGTTCAGCGTAATGTCCATCATATTAAGTGCTGTCAATGCAATGAGCAAGGAGAGCGGGATGGAGATAATGGAAATAATGGTGGAGCGAATATCACGCAGGAACAACAGAATGATCAAAATGGCGAACAAAGCACCAAACATCGCTTTGAACAACATCGTGTTTACGGAGTCCTGGATAGGTTTACCTTGGTCGAGCAAAACAGTCAACTCGGCGTTTTTGAACTGCGTCTGCAACTCTTCCGCTTTGTCTTTAACCGCCTTAACGACATTAACTGTATTGGCATCATTAGACTTAACGATGGAGATCCCGATGGATTCCTTACCGTCAGTCCGTGAAATGGATTCCGCCTGACCAATGACTTCAATCTTGGCGATCTCGCTTAATTTAACGGTTGGGATTCCAGGTGCATTAGCGGCACCCGAAGTGCTGCCCACACTTGCATTTCCGCCAGCGGCTTGTCCAGCAGCCTGGTCAGAACCTTGTGCAGAGCCCTGAGCTGCCCCGCCAGCTTGTGCGCCGGCGCCTTGTGGTGCTGTGGCCGAACCACTGCCTGCTCCTGCACCGCTTGGTACAACCGGGATGGCGAGATTTTTCAGATCATCCAGATCGATGATATTGCCATCAACAACAACAGCTTTCTGTGCTTTGTCCAGTTCGAACAGTCCCAATGGTACACGGACAGAAGAGCCTTGAACGATGCCGTTGACTGTATCTTCAGTCAAACCGAGCTCACTCATTTTTTTCTGGTCAAATTTCAGTTGAACTTCCTTAACATATTGACCGGAAACTTGGACTTGAGCTACACCGTCAATATCTTCGAGTGCAGGCTGGATATCCGTTTCAACCAGTCGAGTCAATTGTTCCAGATCTCCGCCGTCCTTGTCAGACAAGCTGAGCGAGACAACCGGGAAGGAGTTGATGCTGAACTTCGAGATGGTTGGTTTCTGTACCCCATCAGGCAATTGCACCTCATTCAGTGCTTCGCGTACCGCTGCGGTAGCGTTATCCAGATCAGTACCATAATCAAATTCGAGGGTAATGGAAGAGGCATTCTCCATGGAAGTTGAGGTGAGTGTCTTAATTCCCTCTACATTTCTTAAGGTCTGTTCCAGTGGTTTGGTGACATCCTCCACAATACCCTCTGGAGCTGCACCTGGATCAATGGCCGTAACACTCAAGAATGGCACATTGATGTTTGGGATGGTCTCCTGTTTCATCGTCAGTCCGCTGTACAAACCGGCGAAGGAAACGATGATTGTCAGAATCCAGATCGCAAACTTATTGTTCAGTGAAAAATTAATAATCCCTTTCATACGATGGTTTCTTCTCCTCTCTGTTTCTCCCTGTATTTCTTTATTGTTGTGACGAGTCAGCCTGGATGAACCGGCTATACATGGCATCCATAATGTGCTGAAGCTCGGAGTGCAATGACTGGATGACAGGAATGTGATCCAGATTACGCATCATGCCCAGAATAATGGCACGTCGCGGTGTGAATTCCATCATTTCCTGTCTCAGGATGGCGATGGTCTCCAGCGCGTCATTGCGCAATTGCCCTGAAGGCATATCAGAAGTGATGATATCCTTCATCTGTTTGATGATGTGAATGGGATGACGCATCACTGTGGAATCTGTATCTGAATCGCTGCTCCATGCTGGCCAATGCTCCAAAGGAACCAAAGGGGCAGGGCATTGATCGAGCAATCCGCGAGCTGCATAATCAATCGTTTGCAGCATGTTGCTTGCCATCTTGGATACGGTAAGGGAAGGCATTTCCGTAAACCAGATTTTGACGTAGGAGAGGAACAAACCATGCGTGAGCAAAATAAGGTCTATGGTATAGGGTTCAATCTCCGGTCCGTACAGATCCTCCAGTTTGTCCTTAAACCAGTGCAGGGTACGGATCTCCAAATCCTTTTGCTGCGGGTTGCACTTTTCCTTGCGATGCTGCTCTTCATCCATCATCATGCTGCGCATTTGCACGCGTAAAAATTCTTTCAGCTCGGATACATGGACAAGCAGTGTTTCAATCTGCCTGTGCAGACGTTCTCTCGAAGTGAGCCCAGCTTCATGTTCAATCTGGGAGATTTCGTCCATGAGCGTGAATATGCAGTACTCCATCGTACTGGCCTCTAATTCCTCTTTGGATTTGAACATAAGGTAGAGGCTGCCTTTCGACATCCCGCATATCTCTGCAATCTCCTGCATGGAGGTTGCAGCACTGCCTTTGGCTGAGAACAGCTTGAGTGCTGTGGTAATAATGAGCTTTTTCTTCTCATTCATTTCATGGATAGGGTTCATTAACGATACATCCACCTCACCTGCGGAACTTATGAGTTCTTGAATTGACTTTAGGGTCAAACCAAGTATAAACGATATATACAACGGAATTCAAATGGGAGGAAAATGGAAAAATAAGAGGGCGTAATATAAGGGGTATGGAGCATTTTTCCTACGTCATGTAGACGGCATAAAGGCTGTATAATGAGCGACGATATGTTCATTTCAATGCAATATGTATCAAAATCATGAGTATCCAACGTAGGGCGAAGCAAGCTGAGCATGATGAGTTTAAATAATCTATTTCAGGTTCCGCCCTTAAAGACGTAAATGGCTAGAAGGATGATAGCTACAAGAGCAAACAAATAAAAGGCCCCCACAGCGATCAGGAAGATGTACCCGGTAAAAGAACCCATGCGCGCGAACAATTTCTTCATCATCACGACATCCTTTCTTACGTAACAGAGTGTTGGGAGGTTTCCTATTTACATCATATCCCAAAAAGACGACTTTCTGATCGAAGTCGTCTTTTTAAAAATTAAATATTATAAAAAATATATAATGAAGGTATTTACGTAATCAGTTTCAATCCGATCGCCGCCACCAAAATCATGGCAATAAACAGCAGCCGCTTGGCTTCCTTCCGCTCACCGAACAGGAACATACCTGTTAACGTACTGCCCACCGTACCGATTCCAGTCCACACCGCATACGCGGTACCCATGGGAATAGACATCATCGCATAGGATAACAAGGAGAAGCTGAATACGAACGATACGAGCATGAGTACGATATAAGGCCAGCCCTTCCGGGTAGAAGCACCATTAATGCCGATGACGCCAAAAATTTCACATATGCCTGCACCCACAATTGCCATCCAAGCCATTATGCTTCACCTCCTTTTGCCGATTGTTGATCCGTGACCAGTTTCAGTCCGATCACACCACATAGCAACAGACCGATTAACAAAACCTTGGCAAGTGAGAATGCTTCACCAAATAGCAGCATTTCAGCCAGTACCGTACCTGCAGTACCAATCCCCGTAAATACGGCATAAACCGTACCCACAGGCAATCTTTTGGAAGCAGCGATGATTAATCCAAAACTGAGGATGATGGCTAGGGCCGTCAAAGCCCACTCCCAAACATTGGAGGCGTGTTTCAGCCCACTTACCCATACAATCTCAATGAGTCCTCCGATAAATACATATAACCAGTTGCGGTTCATGATGATGAATCTCCTTTCAGCACAACGGGCTGTGCCTCTTGTTTCAGATGATGGATGCCATGCCAGTAGACTGGCCAGGAAGCTTCAATCCGTCTCCTGTACCGACGTGAACTTCCATAAATAATCTCAACCGTGATGCCATCGAGAAAAGTCATATAAGCAATCGCAGCTTGTTCTGCTGGAACAGCCTGTAGTTCCCCGTTGCGCGTCGCCCTTTGCAGTAGCCGTGTCAGTGACCGCTCCATACCGTCCAGAAACGGATAAACTAGATCCATCACTTCGCTATATAGCGAAAGCGGCGGAAAGTAACACATACGCAGCATAAAGCGGGCTGAGGCATTACAGTTATACTCCTGCTCAAACCATATCAGCAAACCCTTCAACCTTTGTTCCAGTGGAAGATCGGCGTGATCACGGAAGTATTCGAGCGTTCGACGCTGAACATCCTTAAACGCATGCGCAAGGGTTTGCAAAAACAGGTCATCCTTGCCGCTAAAATGTGCATATATGGACGGTTTTTTAATCCCGACTTCGTCAGCGATTGCTCTTAAGGAGGCTCCTTCATATCCATCTCTTGCAAAATGGAACAGGGCGGCATCCCGAATCGAATGTGCAGTCATTAATATCACCTTCCTAACGGTCGTTAGGTAACCTATATTTTCACATTTTACATTCGCTGTCAAGGCACAAAAAACGCCTGCACGATAGTGTACAGGCGGGTTTATGCTTCGAATTTCATTTTCAATTAGAAGGTCGTTAAACCCAAAATCAGTTGAAGCTTATATACGATTTCTTTCAAAAATGTAGTCTTTTCCTGAAATTCATCCAGGTTCAGGGTGAACTCGGCATCTTCATTATTCCATATCCGGTCAAAATAATTCGCCACATCATGAGTAAATGAGTTGTCTGGTGGGGCAACAACCCAGAGGTCATTTTCCAGATTGTAATCATTCATGTTTCTGGGAGTAAAGTTGGTCGATCCTCCAAGGACGATATGATCCCCGGTGGCTTTGGCAATGTACATCATCTTGGCGTGATATTGCTCTTTGGTTGTGTTATACCAGCGAATTTGGATTTTGCCATCCGATTTATCATGTAACTTAGCAGCTACAGGACGATTGGGAATGCCGGTCTTCTCCTGACCAAAAGCATTTTCGTTCGGGTCGAGCACAAGACGTATCTCGGCTCCGCGTTTTGAGGCTTCGAGCAGCGCATCCAATACTTTGGGTGAAGCGATGTAGAACATGCCCATCCATAAGGTGTCACCTTTAACCGATTGATTGATCTCATGGAGCACTGTTTCATTCACTTTACCCTCGGTCAGATAGCGAATTCGCAAATCTCCCTTATTCGGGTCTGTGGAAGGAGCTGTATAGGAAGGGAGCTTTCCCCCGCCCGAGAAATTCAGTACAGCCTGCTCCGACTCAAGGATATCTCCAATGATTGGACCGGTTATTTCAAAAGCGACGTTTGAATGGTACGCACTGGCATCGTGAATATTGCCCGAAGAGACAATGGCCGTCTTCTCGCTGACCACAACTTTGCGATGGTTGGCCTTCAGATTGAGCAATTTGAGGTAGGAACGCACCGTGACATCCGGGCCATTGGTTGCCATCAGGTTCGGAATCCAACCATTCCCGGATTGTCCAAACCACTGGAAGAATGTGCGCCATACAGCCGAGTAGATGGGAGTAGAATCGCGCAAAGGGTCTACATCTGTGATTACTACATGAATTCCAGCCTGTTTCATCCGCTCCAGCAGCGGATTGGGTGCAGAGTTGTAGTTGGTGTTCACTTCATCCGTAATGAACCAGATGTCCATATCCGGTTTCTGTTTTTTTTTGGCGACGATTGTATCCGTGAACTCTGTGCTGACGGGTGGAAAACTCTGACCTTTGTGCTGGTAGTTATTGAATAAAAACATATCAACGACGACGAATTGTTCCGCGTCTTCGACAATCTGTTGCATGCGCTGGAAGATCTGCTGTTCGTGCTCCATCTGTCCGTCAGCGGAGGGATAGGTCAGATCATGCAGAAACTGCACCTGATCCACACGGTATTCAGGACTTTCATAGGAAATGCCGGGTGGTAACGGCTTATAGGTCTGGTAGAGCATGACGGCGATGAGCCATAACACCAGTAATCCGAGACCTGTTCGTATGTATGGAAGTTTACCGCGTGAAGACTTGCGGTCTGATGTCTGGCGGCGAAAAGAAAACAACGATAACTCTCCCCTTTCTGAACTTGCTGACTTCTATTACCACTCTGGTAACAACATTGACGCAAAGATCTTAATGGTGTGTTTAATGTAATCAGAGAAGGCAAAACCAATTGATCGATTCAATCGACATGGATATGACCGTTGTGTATAATGAGTGTATTATTTTTGTGGAATGTTCGGATTTTCATATACCTGACAAGGACGGGATAAGGTTTCGTTTAACCTGCGAAAGTCTGGCTATTTCAGGAAAGAAAGTGGGTAATAAGGTGTATTCCATCAAACAAGTCGCTGCCATGCTGGGTATTCCGACGGTAACGCTCAGGGCTTGGGAGAATCGGTACAGTGCGGTCACCCCTGAGCGGACGGAATCGGGTTATCGCTTGTACACGGAAGAGAATGTTGCAGATCTGCGCTGGTTGAAAGAGCAGGTGGAGCAGCACCAGACAAATATTTCGGAAGCGGTACGTATGCTCAAGGTGAACAAAACCACTTCACATGAAGCTGCAGTGCCTACGTCGTATATGCCTCCAGTACCCACGATGGAAGAGGCATATATACGTATAGCCGATCAGATTTACGACTCGTTATACAACTTTCAGGGCGAACGGGCCAATGGTCTGATTGATTTTGGCTTCACCATGTACGGATATGATTCAATGTTTTATCATGTGCTGGTGCCCATACTGGTTCGGGTTGGGGATGCATGGGAACAGGGCAGGGCTTCGGTCGCTCAAGAGCATTTTATGACTCAATTGATCTCACAGCGCTTTTATCAGTTTTTCCATCTGTTCCCGATCTATCCGCATCTGCCCAAAGTTCTGGCCTTGTGCCCTGAAGGGGAGCATCATCAGGTGGGATTATTGTTGTTCTCCCTGTTTATGCGTAAAAATGGTGCTGAAGTGCTCTATCTCGGAGCCGACACACCCGAAGAAGGAATATACCCAATTATCCGGGAGCAGAAAATTCGGTTGGTTGGTCTTTCGGTTACCAGTTCAGAACTGCTTGAACGGTGTGATCAACTCATAGGACGAATTTTGGACGAGTTCCCTGATATGCGCTTTGTACTTGGAGGGAAGGGCTATGAGCGTGCAGAGAACGCACGTTATCCGCAGTGGATTATACCCGGAAATTCAGCGGATTGGCAATCGTGGATGGAACGTGAGTATTTTGTTGAACCATCGCCTGGGCGAAGATAACTGTCTCGTGTCTTTTTGAAAATGTATTTTAAAATAAAATGTATAGGTTTAGGTATACAGGACATCCTTTGACGCAAGAGCGCGGAGGGTGTTTTTTTTGCTTTCTAAAATATCTTAATAGAGAATTTGACCAGCGGGTCATTTTTTGATTTAATAGGTCGTATAATATTTGTACTACATTTGTATAATGTTTTTGCGTTTACCCGCTTGAACAGTTCAAGGGCGGTTTAATAATAGGTTAGAGACTATAGTACTAGAGATAGTTCTTAACATAGGAAAGGTGAGTGGCATGATACCGAATCAGCAACGTAAACGTGCAGCAGTCATTGGTGCAGGTCCGGGTGGACTTGCAGCAGCGATGTTATTGTCCGGCCAGGGGTACGAAGTAGATGTATATGAGAAACAGCCAGTCATCGGGGGACGTTCTTCCAGACTGGAGCTGGGCGAATATCGGTTCGACCGGGGTGCAACGTTTTTGATGATGCCGCAGTTGATTGAAGAGATGTTCAATGTTGTGGGACGCCAATTATCCGACTATGTGGAGATGAAAGAGCTGACTCCGCTGTATGCTCTAAACTTTGGCGATAAGGTGTTTAAGCCTTCTCGTGACCGTGAAGATACAGCCGCACAGATCAAGGAACTTTTCCCCGGCAACGAGGACAATTACCTTCGGTTCATGCAGGAAGAGGAAGTGAAGTTTGGCAAAGTCATGCCTTTGCTGCGCAGACCTTTTGGCAAGCTGGCAGATTATTTGCGAAGAGATGCCATGACAGCTCTGCCAAAACTCGATATTAACAATACAGTCTATGGCATCCTGTCCCGCTATTTCACAGATGAGCGCTTGCGCTGGGCATTCACGTTCCAATCCAAATACCTTGGTATGTCTGCTTGGGATTGCCCGGGTACATTTACGATTCTGTCATTCATTGAGCACCATTATGGTTTGTTTCACCCCATTGGCGGCGTCAATCGCGTGTTTCAAGCCATGGCTGATGTAGTTGAAGAATATGGAGGACGAATACATACATCCTGTTCGGTTAAACAGGTCATTGTTCGCAATGGTCGTGCAGAAGGCGTATTGCTTGAAAATGGCGAACGCATTGAAGCAGATCATGTCGTTGTTAATGCAGACTTCGCGCATGCCGTGAACCATCTGTTTGAACCAGGCGTACTCAAGAAATATACACCGGAGAAAATGAAGCGTAAAAAATTCTCTTGCTCCACAGCCATGCTGTATCTGGGTGTGGACGGTGAAGTGGATTTACCGCATCATTCCATCTATTTTCCCGAGGACTATCGACTGAACGTCGACGAGATCACGAAGCATAAAGTTTTGTCTGCAGATCCATCCCTCTATATTCATAACCCTTCCAGACTCGATTCGACGCTGGCGCCGGAAGGGAAATCTGCATTATATGTTCTCATGCCTACGCCGAACCTTACCGGTGACATCGATTGGGAGGTAGAACGAGAGAATGTGCAGGAGGCGATGATGAAGCGGATGGAATCGATTCCTGAGTTGTCAGGTATCCGCAGTCGTATTGAAGAATCCATGATGTTTACACCGTTGGATTGGGAAAATGAACTCGACGTGTACCGCGGAGCAACATTTAATATGGCTCATAATCTTGGGCAGATGATGTATCTTCGGCCCCATAACCAGTTTGAAGAGTTGAAAAGGGTGTGGCTGGTGGGCGGCGGTACGCATCCGGGCAGTGGATTACCGACCATCTTTGAATCGGCTCGAATCAGCGTGAAACTGATCCAGGAAGAGGACGCTCGCAAGCGCTCGAAACCATCCTCGTATGTGAAAACGGCGGAAGCAGGAGGCCATCCATGAAACGGGCAGCCATCGTAGGTGCAGGCATTGGCGGGCTGACTTCAGCGTTGCTGCTGAATCGACAGGGTTGGGACGTAACCGTATACGAACGGGCTTCCAGAGTTGGAGGTCGTATCGGCTACGAGCAGGAAGGGGACTATCGGATCGATCAAGGACCGACCATCGTACTTCTGCCCGAGATGCTGCTTGGCATTTTGGAGGAAGCAGGTGTGGATCGTTCGAAGATTGAGCTGCTGCGTTGTGATCCATTGTACAGAGTGCACTATAGCAGCGGACGTGTGATGACCAAAATGACGGAACGTGAACAGCAGGCCGAAGAGATCGAACGTCTCTTCCCTGGAGAAAGCCAGGGATTCTCAAAATTTATGAGAGATATGGACACGCTGTTTCCGGCGGGACGGGCTGCGTTTCTGGAACGGGCTTTTCCGCGGAAAAGGGATTTTTTCACTCCGTCTCTGATGTCCCTGATGGGCCGATTACGCGCGCACAAAAGTGTACGGAAGGCTGTAGGCGATTATTTTCATCATGAGGAACTGCTGGATGCATATTCGCTGCAAAGTCTCTACATTGGGGGATCTCCCTTCGGTACGCCGGGTATTTACTCCCTGCTTCCTTATGCAGAGCATGAATATGGCATCTGGATGGTGAAAGGTGGCTATGCTGCATTACCTGCCATACTGGAACAGGAACTGGTATCACGTGGTGGACGCGTCGTATTGAACACGGAAGTGACGGGACTGAATATCGAAAATGGGATATGCAAAGGTATAGAAACAGCCACAGGCGCAGAAAATGTGGATGCAGTTATCTACAATGGCGATTTCCCCCACCTGCCGGGTCTGCTTGGTCAGACTCTTGAAAGTTCACGCAAACGAAAGCCATATCGTCCTTCATCGGGATGTGTGTTGATCTATGCGGGCGTAGACAAAACCTGGGAGGATGCAACGGCGCATCAGTTTTTCCTGCCCCCAAGTCTTGATGGCAGTTTGCGGGAAGTGTTCGACCAGCGCCGCATTCCGGCGAAGTCCTCTTTTTATGTATTTAATCCGGCTGCATTGGACGAGACGGCAGCTCCGCCAGGTCAGAGTGTGTTGTACTTCCTCATTCCGGTGCCGGATGCCGATGGTGTCGACTGGTCTAGGGAGAGCGAGGCGCTGGCAGAACGTGTACTGGAAGAAGCGGAACAACGCGGATTTCCGGGACTCCGTGAAGCGATCAAGTGGCAAAAAATACGTACACCCGCTGACGCTGAGCGTGACGGGCTGTACGGCGGCGGCAGCTTTGGCATCGCACCCGTACTGTTTCAATCCGGTGTATATCGTCCGCAACCGAAGCCGTTCCCGGCAATCCGGGGTCTATATGCGGCAGGGGCGTCTGTACATCCGGGAGGCGGGGTTCCTATTGTGATGCAAAGTGCACGGATGGCAGTGAATTTACTGACGAAGGAGATGGAAACATGAATGAAGCGATTTTGAACAAGTGTGAGGAATTAATGCAAAAGGGCTCATCATCTTTTTATCAAGCCTTCAGAGGTCTGCCCAGCCCACGCCGCGAGGCTGTGTACGTTATCTATGCTTTTTGCCGCATGATCGATGACAGTGTGGATGAGCCGGAGCAGTCGCCCTATACGACTTATGAAATCCGCAATCTGTTCAATCAGCTGGAAGAAGCGGAAGGACATTTTATTTGGCCGGCACTACGATGGCTGTTTACGAGTTTTCCTCATCTGGACAAGGGGCCTTTCTTCCGTCAAATGGAAGGACAATTAACCGATCTTAAAGTAACGCACTATAGAACGATGGAGGAACTGGAGCATTATTGTTATCTGGTTGCCGGAACCGTCGGCGAGATGTTGTTGCCTGTATTGCGCGATGACAAAGGTACAGACGTGGCGATGAACGGGATTGCGCTGGGCAAAGGTATGCAGATCGTCAATATTATCCGTGATGTGGGCGAAGACCGGGCAAGATCCCGTCGCTACGTTCCGCTGGAGTTGATGGAGAAGCATGGATATTCCGACCAGGATTGGGCTAACGGTGTTGTCGACGAAAGGTTTAAGGCCATTATTCATGAATTAAAAATAGCTGCGCTGAACTGGTTCCGTATCGGTATGGACTGTCTGGATACGTATCCAACTGAAAGTGCGTTTGCCATTGAGCTGGCGGCAGCCTTTTATTCAACCATTCTGCATGCGGTTGAGCGCAACGACTATGACGTGTATACGAAGCGTGCATTTGTTAGCGATGAACTGAAACTGGAGATGCTGGGTGCCATTGTGGAACGTTATCCTATGCTGACTTACCAAGCTTCCCGCACGGCGGTATCCTGATGGTTCAGGGCCTGTACTGGGCATGGTATATCATCGGAGCAATATTGATGCTGACGATCGGTGTTCCAGATGTGCTGTCCTTTTCCAACGGTTTGTTCCTAATCTTCTATGCACTCTATGTGCTGGATCTGATACATCAAGGCCGTAAACGGACGAGAATGTCCGACCAGTCAGTCATTTGGAAGGAACCCGGACTCTGGTTAACTTCTGCCGTTATTTGGCTGGGAGGCATGGGAGTGGAATGGGTCGGTGTGCATACACATTGGCCCTTTGGCGAGTATTCGTATTCCGATTTCTTCGGAATCCATCTGTTCAGTGTACCCGTTACATTAGGCTTCGCCTGGGTTGCGGTGGTTGGTAACTCGGCTCTGCTGAGTGGCGGCGGCTCCACCTGGACCGGCAAGCTGATCCGGGCGGTTAAGACTGGATTTTGGGCCATCGTGCTTGACCTGGTGCTGGACCCGGTTGCGCATGCCAGAGGATTCTGGCAATGGCAAGCCCCAGGTGGATTCTACGGTGTGCCCTGGACCAACTACATAAGCTGGTTTGTAATGGGAGCGTTCCTCTCCTTGTTTCTTCCGGCAATGCCTTCAGATCGAAGCTCATTGCTGCGTGCGAAATGGTTATATCAGCTGTTTATTCTTTTGTTTGGGTTGTTAGCTCTCAAAGAAGGAATTAAGGGCAGCTTCATCATTGCTATTGTGGGTATGCTTCTTGCTGAGGGGAGCTGGCTATATGATTCGCGCCGTAAAGTCAAACCCGTTTAACCGGATTTTTTCCTTATACAATCATTATTATTTGCTGCGGAGACGTTTTCGCTCGTTTACGTTATCAGGGTCATTGGACCCGCTGTTACCGAATACTGGTTCACCCATAGAACCGGATCAACCGGTCATCTATTTCATGAACCACAGCTCCTGGTGGGATGGTCTGCTGCTCTATCATGCGTCGCAGCAGACTTCCCGGGGAGATCATTATGTCATGATGGAAGAAGAGCAGCTGCGACAATATGCCTTTTTCCGCAAACTTGGCGCGTATTCAATCAACAAGGAGAATGCATCCAGCATTCGAACCTCCTTGCAATATACGACCGAGCTGCTTCACTCCGGCAAAAGGGTCTGGATCTTTCCCCAAGGGGAAATTCTGCATCAGGATGCCAGGCCAATCGAGTTTCGTCCAGGCATTGGTTTGCTGCTACGCCGCTCTCCACGCGCCGTAGCTGTACCTGTGACTTTGTGTCACGGCATGGTTCAACATGATTTGCCGGAAATATCGATGCAGGTGGGCACGCCTGTGATAGAAGATTGGAAGACATGGAAGAGTGAAGAGATTGCTACCAGATTGAGTAGGGGGCTGGAGCAGCAGTTGAATGACCATAAATCAGAGCTGGCACGCATCGGGCAGGGGAGTTTGCCGGGTGCTTTTCCACTGATCCGCCATGTGCGTTCAACGAGTGAAAAATACGATGCGGCACGAAAGCGGGTGAACCGTTAGCGATGAGTGCATCTGAAATAGGATGGATTATACTGACTTTTGTATTGGGCGTTCAGTTGGTGTTTGCGATATGGAACGTCTCCTGTCTGCCCAAAGTGCGCTCATTCAACGCAGACAGATTGAAGGACAAGGATATCCTGATCTCTGTGCTAGTTCCTGCCCGTAACGAGAAACTGCACATCCAAGGATGTCTGGAAAGTGTGCTTGCCAGCGATACATCCGGATTTCGGATGGAAGTACTGGTGCTGGATGATCGCTCTGAAGATGAGACCGCAGCCATAGTTCAGGGGATTGCCGATCGTGATCCACGTGTGCGCCTGCTGCATGGTGTGGAGCTTCCCGCAGGCTGGATGGGGAAATCTCATGCTTGTCACCGACTGGTGCAGGAGGCCAAGGGTGAGTGGTTTATGTTCGTGGATGCCGATGTGCGCTTGGAACCTGCAGCCATCCGGCAGACTATTGCTGCGGGGTGTGAGCAAGGCGGCGGCCTCGTAACGGGATTCCCCTATCAGGTGACGAAGACCTGGATGGAAAAGCTTGTTGTACCCATGATGGTGTTCACCATCATCAGCCATCTCCCCATTTTCATGATACGCAGATCATCCAATCCGATGTTTGTAGCCGCTACAGGGGCGTTTTTGCTCATTCATCGTTCCAGTTATAAGGCCTCTGGTGGACATGCTGCAATCCAGGCTGATCTGGTCGATGATATGAGCCTGGCGAAGGCGGTTAAGCGTGCGGGGCATCCCGTTATGCTGGTCGACGTTCATGACGTGACGAATACGCGAATGTACCAGAATGTTGCAGAAGTGTGGAACGGGTATAAGAAAAACATGTACGAAGGCATGGGGCGCAAAGATGTGCTGCTGTTAGGCACGATGCTGATGTATACATTGATGTATATTGTGCCTCCGCTCGGTCTGATTATCGGTTTGTTGTCGGGCAATGCTACGTCCATCATCTATGGTCTTGTGGGAACCGTGCTCGGGATGGCAGTCAAAAGGGTATCGGATCACGTTGGAGGACAACCCTGGTGGCTTGCTTTCCTGCAACCGATTAGCATGGCCTGTGTCATTGCGATCGGCATAGCTTCCTGGCAGGCAGGTCGTTCCGGCAAGGGGTATGTATGGAAAGGTAGGCGGTACAGTTGAAGGGTAACGTCATTATTATCGGCGCAGGATTTGGAGGTCTATCGTGTGCCATTCGGCTAGCTTCGCTGGGCGTACGGGTAACTATTCTGGAACGGCAGGATCGGGTCGGTGGAAAGCTGCAACAAATCGATCAGGATGGATATCATTTTGACCGGGGGCCAAGTACGATCACGATGCCCGCAAGCTTCCGTTCTGTCTTCGATCACGCAGGTGTGGAGATGGAGGATTACGTTCAGTTATATGAGCTGGAACCACGTACACGTAATAGTTTTGCAGATGGGACTATAGTTGATTTGTCGGGCAATCGAGAGAGGATGAAGGAGCAGATTGCTGCCTACAGCCCAGAGGATGCAGCCCGTTATGATGCATTTATGGATGAGTCTGCTGTGCTGTATACAGAAGCCAATCGTCATTTTCTTGGAAAGTTGCTGTTATCGCCCAAGGATAAATATAATCTTCGAATGCTGCGCAGTCTGCTGCGTGTACGGCCTACAGTGAAGTTGGACAAGCTGCTGCGTTCGTATTTCCAGCACCCTCATACCCTTGCGATGTTCGGTCGGTACGCGACCTATGTTGGTTCATCACCATATCAGGCGCCTTCGATCTTTGCCATGATGGGTCATGTGGAAGCAGAAGAGGGCATCTATGGGGTGAAGGGTGGAACCTATCAACTAATAGAAGCAATGACACGGCTTGCACAGGAAAAAGGGGTGCAGATCGTGACTGGCATCGAAGTCCGGCAAATTGTTATCAGACATGGTAAAGTGGCAGGTGTGGATACGGATCAGGGCTTCCGGGAAGCCGATCAGGTCGTTGCCAATGGAGATGTGCTGAGCGTAAATCGGCTACTGCTTGCGCCAGAATATCGCAAACAGATGAGTGATGAACGGATTCGCAAGTATGAGCCTTCGATATCCGGGTTTGTAACATTGGCTGGTGTGCGGAGACAGTATGAATCCCTGCTGCACCATACCGTCTTTTTCCCAGAACGGTATGAACCGGAGTTTGACCATATTTTTCGTGACCGAAAAATGCCTGCCGATCCCACGATCTACATCTGTTATTCCGGTTATTCGGAAGCGGGTATGGCTCCAGCGGGAGCCAGCAATCTTTTCATTCTGGTGAACGCTCCGTATTTGTCGGACTCCTGGCATTGGGATGAGCAGATGGACCGTTATGGCGAATTGGTGTTGGAGAAGCTGGCCGAGCGGGGCATTACGGGATTGAAGCAGTCCGATGTGCTGATCCGGTACACGCCACAGCATATAGAACGGGATACCCTGGCCCATCAAGGGTCGATCTACGGCATCTCGTCCAACTCCGTGAAGCAGACCTTCATGCGTCCCGGCAACAAAAGCAAAGTTGTACAAGGACTGTGGTACGTGGGTGGAACGACGCATCCGGGCGGCGGAACACCGATTGTGACATTGTCCGGGCAACTTGTTGGAGCGCAGCTTGCATCGGAAATCTTAAGGTAAGTTATAGAAGAGATTCATCTAACAGAATGACTGACCCAACCTCCAAATCTCTGAGTAGCAAATATTAATTGTGCCTCGGAATTCAAGTTATTGTTGGGTTTCGGGGCACCCTTTCCATTGCTGGGCCGGAACGTTATACTGGGTAGAGTTGACGCGTTGAGTGTGAATATCATTTATAATATAGATCCAAATCATACAGTTTGTACGTTACATAATAAGAATTAATATTTCTGAGAATCTCTCTGCTGTATCGGGCAAATCCTGAATGGAGCCTAGCCGAAACTGGCAATTATCCTGTCCATCAGCACTATTCTCACATAAGGAGGTCTCATCATGAATGAACAAGAGCGAGCCGGCGAACGGCTGCTTCCCGAGGTGGCTACGGGGGAACGGAAGCTGGAGCATGTGCGCCTCTGTCTTGAAGAGAATGTGGCAGGAGAAGGGGTAACCAGCGGAATGGAGCGGTATGCTTTTCGTCATAACCCGTTACCTGAATTGAATTTTGAAGAGGTAAGTCTGGAGACTGCGTTTATTGGTAAAAGGGTACGTACACCCCTGCTCATCAGTTCGATGACGGGTGGAAGCAAAACAACGGGCGCCATCAATGAGCGGCTCGCCCGTGTGGCGAACGCCCGAGGCTGGGCACTCGGCGTAGGTTCGATTCGGGCTGCCGTGGAACAGCCTGAACTGGCAACGACCTTTGATGTGCGGCGCTGGGCACCGGATATTCCGGTCATTGCGAACCTCGGTGCGGTGCAGCTGAATTACGGCTTCAACACTGCTGATTTCCAGCGGGCAGTTGAGATTGCTGGCGCAGATATGCTGGTGCTGCATTTGAACAGTTTGCAGGAGATCTTCCAGCCTGAAGGCAATACCGATTTTAGCGGATTACTTCATCGAATCGAGGGTTTGTGCCAGCAATTAGATGTACCTGTTGGTGTGAAAGAAGTGGGTTTTGGCATAGATGGAGTAACGGCACAACGATTGTACGAAGCAGGTGTGGCTTTTATTGATGTAGCTGGAGCAGGTGGCACCAGTTGGGTGCAAGTAGAGAAGTTCCGGAATTCGAATCCGGTACGTCGTGCGGCAGCAGAAGCTTTTGCAGACTGGGGCATTCCGACAGCGGAATGTATTCAGGAAGTGAGAGCGGTGAACCCCACGGGTGCTCTGATTGGCAGTGGCGGGTTATACAGCGGTGTTGATGCGGCCAAAGCACTGGCGCTTGGTGCAGACCTGGCCGGGTTCGGGCGATCTTTGCTGGAGTCTGCTGTTGCCTCGGATGCAGCGCTAGATCAGTGTCTAGAACAGGTGGAATTCGAGCTGCGTACCGTCATGTTTGGCATTGGCGCAGGGCGGATCGAGGATTTGCAAGGCACGCCACGTCTGGTGGAGCGGCGTTAAATTTGATTTGGATATATGTAAGCTGAGCTAACGAACCGGATGCACCTTATTATGTGAATTTGCTTGGGATGAATAGATTAACGAACCTTAGACACGCTATTCCTGCAAAATGTATGATGTGACATGCAAAATGAGGGTATAAAGCTTCTGTGGTTCGTTACCCCGCCGAATCTGTGCAATTAAGATCTAATAGGACGGCTAGTGTTTCGTTACAAGTTGATAACGCGTTATAAGGGGTGCCCCGTCAGGTCATGACGTATCGGGGAGCCTCTTTTTGTTGTTTGACGTGGGAGAGAAGGGCTACATACATTCCTCCTTTACGGTAATCGTTTCGTTGGTTACAGTCACATAGGAGTTGCCAGACAAGTATTCGGTATATCCACACACCGTCTTGTTATAGGTTTCACCACGGCTGTCCGTAAACTTCAGATAGATGGATCCTTCACCGGAGAGTCGCAGCTGTGGAGCGAACTTCACTTGTTCCCCGCTGGGGACACCTTTCTTTAAGGTGTATATAGTACCCTCATTGTTTGTATTGAACGAGTCAATGCCGCTGCTCACACGTGCTGTGATATTAGAGAGATCATAATCGGACTGATTGTGAATCGTGATCCTTAAATGTCTGAAGGGGTCCAGCGCCTGATAACCCATAGAAATAACTAATCCAATGAAGAGAATCACTGTAGAAAGGATGATTATTTTCCTTTTTGAAAAGGGACGACGTGTATTCATAAGTGATCTGCTCCTTTCTTTCATATAGGTATAAACAGAGTGAGGTAACCAAAAGTTGTATAGGATTTGGCTGGAATTGCATCATGCAGACCATGGTATAACAAGATACAATACTATAGAGTGCAAAAAGATCATACATAGAACACTCGAACTAGGAGGGAAACCAATGGAACTGATCCCAATGAATCAAGAAGAATATGCTAATTTCCATATTCGCTCGATTAAAGATTTTGCAGAAGAGAAAGTAGAGGCGGGGACTTGGGCTGCGGAAGAGGCGCAGGGACTTGCGGAGGCATCCTACGATAAATATTTGCCTGAAGGGCTGAATACACCGGGTGCTTACCTCTATAATTTGGTACATGCCGTGGACGGGAATGTGGGTTATATCTGGTTTAACGTTACGGATAACCGCCGTGGCAAAGACGCTTTTTTGCTGGATATTGTGGTCGAAGAAGCCTATCGGGGCAAGGGTTATGGTACAGAGACGATGGAGGCACTTGAAAGGGAAGCCTTGAGTCTTGGCGTGGATCGCATTGGTCTGCATGTGTTTGGACATAATGTGCGGGCAAGCAGCCTGTATCGCAAGATGGGGTATGAGGTAACTGATCTGACGATGTACAAGGAATTGAACACCTAATACAGCGATAAACCCAAATCCAAAGTTCCTTGATGCCTTGGGGTTTGTCATATATAATGTATAGGATTATCCATACCGAACAAGTAATCAATGAGGAGTTGTCATATACATGGCTTTGAAAGCTGGAATCGTGGGCCTGCCTAACGTTGGTAAATCCACACTGTTTAACGCAATTACACAAGCTGGTGCCGAATCGGCAAACTATCCGTTCTGTACGATTGACCCTAACGTGGGGATCGTTGAAGTACCGGACGAGCGTTTGGACAAATTAACAGAACTCGTTGTACCGAAAAAAACGGTACCAACGGCATTTGAATTTGTAGATATCGCAGGTCTTGTTCGTGGTGCGAGCAAAGGCGAAGGTCTTGGTAACAAGTTCCTTGCCCACATTCGTGAAGTAGACGCGATTGTACACGTGGTACGCTGCTTTGTAGACGAGAACATCACACACGTCGATGGCAAAATTGATCCGGTAAGCGACATCCAAACGATCAATCTGGAGCTCATCCTGGCCGATATCGAGAGTGTCGAGAAAAAAATCGATCGCTCCAAGAAAAACATGAAGGGCGGCAACAAGTCGGCTGCTCAGGAAGTGGAAGTACTGGAGAAAGTGAAGGCTGTTCTGTACGAAGACAAGCCAGCACGCAGCATGGAGCTTACGGACGAAGAGCGTCTGATCGTGCGCGATCTGCACTTGCTCACCCTGAAGCCTGTTCTGTACGCAGCCAATGTAGCTGAGGACGAAATCGGCGATGTAGCGAACAATGCCTATGTGCAAAAAGTAAGAGAATTCGCAGCTGCTGAAAATGCAGAAGTGGTACCGATCAGTGCGAAAGTGGAAGAAGAGATCTCTGAGCTTGAAGGCGAAGATAAACAAATGTTCCTGGAGGAACTCGGCATTGAGGATTCCGGTCTGAACCTGTTGATCAAAGCTGCTTACAAATTGCTGGGTCTGTACACGTACTTCACAGCAGGCGTACAGGAAGTTCGTGCATGGACCATTCGTCAGGGAACGAAAGCTCCTGGCGCAGCGGGTGTCATTCACACGGACTTCGAGCGTGGCTTTATCCGGGCGGAAGTGGTTTCCTACAACGATCTGGTTGCTGCCGGTTCCATGAACGGTGCCAAGGAGCGTGGACAACTTCGCCTCGAAGGTAAAGAGTATGTTGTCAATGACGGCGATGTTATGCACTTCCGCTTCAACGTTTAATTGATACACACAAGAGGATAGAAAATTGCTACAGCCCTGCTGTCTTCCATTGAAGATGGCAGGGCGTTTTATATTCTAGAACCTTTTACATAACCTTTACTTTTGCTGGATTGTTTGCAGGTGGTGGATATAATAAAAAAGTAGGAGAGACAGAGGAGGAAATATTGTAGCTGGTGATTCTGATGTTTCGGCTATGTAGGTTGGGAATTTTTTGGTCCTCTCCCGGGCGAACAGTTGCTATTCAGGAGCATAAGAATATGCTATAATTAAGAGTCGTATACCTATGTTGAATTTCGCGCTTAACTTGATGAGCTGAAGCGAGTTCCACAGAGGGTGCGTAATTTCTTTTTATAACTTAAAAGTAAAGGATTTGATGACGTTGTAGCGATGTTATACGTCGATCATAAAATGAATGTTACGGTCAGGGATTTCTGAGAACTCCGTGCCTTGTGAAATATAGATGGTCTGATGATGCATGAATGAATGCCTATCGGGATCAATAAATGTTGAAATGATGGAACGAAAATAAAGCGTGAGGTGACTATATATGTTGGATAAATTACAGGCGTTAGCCGATCGTTATGATAAACTAAGCGAGTTACTGTGTGACCCGGATGTAGCAAGTGATAACAAGAAGTTGCGGGAATATTCCAAAGAACAATCCGATCTGCAACCTACCTACGAAGCATACAGTGAGTACAAACAGGTAAGTCAGGATCTCGAAGCCGCCAAAGAAATGCAGGGTGAGAAGTTGGACGACGAGATGCGTGAAATGGTCAAAATGGAAATTGATGAGCTGAGCACTCGCCAGAAAGAACTGGACGATCTGATTCGTGTTCTCATGCTGCCAAAAGACCCGAATGATGATAAAAACGTCATCGTGGAAATTCGCGGAGCGGCTGGTGGAGATGAAGCGGCGCTGTTTGCAGCGGATCTGTACCGGATGTATACACGTTATGCCGATAATCAAGGCTGGCGCGTGGAACTGATGGATGCCAATACGAATGATGTGGGCGGCTTCAAAGAGGTTATTTTCCTCATCAACGGTCGTGGTGCTTACAGCAAAATGAAATACGAAAGTGGTGCGCACCGTGTGCAGCGTATCCCGACAACCGAATCGGGTGGACGTATTCATACGTCTACTTCGACCGTAGCCGTTATGCCTGAAGCCGAAGATTTCGATATCGAAATTCATGATAAAGATATCCGTGTAGATACATTCTGTTCCAGTGGTGCCGGTGGACAATCGGTTAATACCACGAAATCGGCTGTACGGGTAACTCACGTTCCAACGGGAATTGTGGCGACGTGCCAGGATGGTAAATCCCAGAACTCGAACAAGGAAAAAGCATTGCAGGTTCTGCGTACGCGTATCTTTGATATGATGCGTCAGGAAGAAGAAGCAAAAATTTCGAGTGAACGGAAGAGCAAAGTGGGTACAGGCGACCGCAGTGAGCGTATTCGTACCTATAACTTCCCACAAAGCCGTGTTACGGATCACCGTATCGGATTGACGATGCACAAGCTGGATCAAATCATGAATGGTGAGATTGAAGATATCTTGTCTGCACTGACCATTGCAGAGCAGACGGATATGATGGATAGAGGAGAATAATGCTGTGAGCCGCGCGCAGTTTGTCATGACGCCGGAACAGAGCTGTCGGGAAGCCTTCGTGGAGGCTTCCTCTTTTTTGGAGAAGTGCGGCGTGTACGAGCCGCAGAATAATGCCCGGCTGCTGCTGGAGCATGTACTCGGCCGCGAAGGGGCCGAGTACTATATGATGCAGCCGGAGCCGTTTCCCAGCGAGCTTCGCAGTCGCTGGGAAGACGCCGTCACGCGCAAGGCTGCGGGTGAGCCGGCGCAGTACATCATCGGCAGCCAGGAATTCTATGGGCTGCCGTTCGAGGTCACGCCGGCCGTGCTGATTCCGCGGCCGGAGACCGAGCTGCTGGTCGAGGCTGTGCTGCGTGAAGCCGACCGCGTGTTTCCCGGCGGCGCTCCGCTCGCCGTCGACATTGGCACGGGCAGCGGCGCCATCGCAGTGACGATGGCTTCGCAGCGCCCGCGCTGGCAGGTAGGCGCCGGAGATATCTCGGCGGCTGCCCTGCAAGTGGCCGCGCGCAACGCGGCCGCGAACGGAGTGCAGATCGACTTCCGTGAAGGCGATCTGCTGGCCCCGTTCGCTGGGGCACGGGTGGACATCCTGGTGTCCAACCCGCCTTACATCCCGGCGGCAGATATCGCCGGGTTGCAGCCCGAGGTGCGCGATCATGAGCCGCGCACGGCACTGGACGGCGGCCCGGATGGGCTGGGGCCGTACCGCATCATGCTGGAGCAGCTGGCGCTGCTGCCTGCACCGCCGCAGATCATCGGTTTTGAGCTGGGTCAGGGTCAGGCCGGGGATATCGCAGCTCTGCTTGAATCGGCCGGATATTGGCCGGAAATTATCGTCGTGCCGGACCTTGCAGGCATTGAACGGCATGTGCTGGGTGTTCGCACTTCGGAACAGGTGACGAAAATGTAAGGTTCCACGGGTTTTCTTTTTGCCGTGAAATCCTCTACAATGAGATATACCGAAGATTGCTGAATGCTTGGAGGAACATAACTACATGCTGCATAAATTCAAAAAAATAGACTATTCGATTGTTTTTATATTGCTCATTCTGATGGTCATTAGTATCTTGTCGATTTATAGTACCACCTTCGGAAGACCGAAGTGGGAGGTTTATCCCCAGAAAGCAGTAATTTTTTATATTATCGGTTTTATTGTGTTTTTCGGAATGTCCATGATTAACTACAAATTGATCATTAAAAATTACTTATACATTTATGGCGTGGGCATGATACTGCTTATTCTTGTTATGTTTATCGGTAAGGAGTACTACGGTGCTCAAGGCTGGCTCTCTATATTTGGCCTGAGCTTGCAGCCTGCCGAGCTATTCAAATTATGTCTGATTGTCTTCCTGTCAGCGCTTCTGGCGAGGAAGAAAAACAGACCATTGTTTTTTGGGCGAGATGTCATCCCGATCTCACTCTGTGTGCTTCCCCCGTTGCTGCTCGTATTGCTTCAAAATGACTTGGGGAATGCGCTGAGTTATGTTGTTATCCTGGTAGGGCTTCTTTGGATAGGCAATATCAAATTCACACATGCCCTGATTGGTTTTGTCATAGCGGTGGCCGCTTTGATAGGTGGGACACAAGCCTATATTCATTACCATGACGAAGTTGTGAAATTTCTGAAGGACATTGGTCGCTCTCACTGGGCAGATCGTTTCGATCCTTGGCTCGTGCCGGATCAGACGTCAAGGGATGTGCTTTGGCAGACCTACAATGCCAAGTTGGCTATAGGCTCTGGAGGTATTAGCGGTAAAGGATACATGGAAGGTACCACTATTCAGTCGAATCGGGTGCCGCTGGCCTACGCGGACTCGATCTTTGTGCAGATTGGTGAAGAATTTGGTTTTGTTGGAGCATCGGTGCTGCTGCTGCTCTACTTTATCTTGATTCACAGACTGGTGTTGATTGCACTGGAATGTAAGGACAGGGCAGGGCCCTATCTGATTGTCGGCATCATAGCGATGCTGCTCTACCAGATCTTTGTTAATATCGGTCCGTTCATTGGTCTGATGCCGCTGACAGGGATTACGCTGCCGTTTATCAGTTTCGGGGGAACCTCGCTTGTTCTCAACATGCTTAGTATGGGACTTGTGATGAGTATCAAAGTGCATACGGAAGAGAACGAGGATATTCTCGGTTCCTCAGAACAGCCAAGCATTACGGAACTGGTAATGAAACTATTTAAACGCAAATCAACGCAACAGGAGCAATAGTTTTGATCCTAGGACAGACTCTTTGCAAGTGAATACGATATAAGCCAACCCTGGAATCAACAGATCGGAGCAAGATGGATCTGTGGGTTTCGGGGTTTTTCGTTATTTGTTTGACGGATTTCCAATTTGTCTTCCAATTATATACAATGGTAATATTGAAGACTACTGGAAATAATTATTGGGTTATTGAGCCTCAGGGGGATACGTAGGAACATGCTAAGAATGCTGAAGAAGATGGACGGGGTTATTCTGTTTGTGTTGCTGCTGCTTATGGTCATGAGTGTATTTACGGTGTACAGTGCGATTCAGTCCGATCCGAAATTGGGCAATCATCATATCAAAACCTTGCAGTTTTACGGGATTGGATTCGTAGCCCTCATTGGTATTGGATTAGTCAATTATAAACTGTATATCCAATATGCGTTTTATATTTACGGGTTTGGGATTGTCCTGTTGATTCTTGTTAATTTTATAGGGGGCACGATCAATAATGCGAATGGCTGGATAAAGATTAATGATTATCTTTCTTTTCAACCGGCAGAATTGTTTAAAATGATCTTAATTCTGTTTCTGGCGCATGTATTGGTCAAAAGAAAAAATTCTACGCTTCATTTCTGGAAAGATATCGTTCCTATTGGTTTATGGACGTTCGTTCCCTTTGCACTCGTAATGATTCAGAATGATCTGGGCAACGCCCTTGGATACATCGTGATTCTGGTCGCTGTGTTATGGATAGGGAATATCAAGTTGTCGCATGCACTAATTGCTCTTGCCATTGTGGGGATAACCTTTTTTGGATTCGTCAAAGCATATACGTCATATCACGATGAGATTTTTACCTTTCTGGAAAAGGCGAACCGGGAGCACTGGGCCGAGCGTATTGATCCTTGGCTTGTACCGGATAAAGCAACGTCGAAAGCTTCCTGGCATACGAAAAATGCGGGTCTCGCCATAGGCTCGGGAGGCATAACAGGCAAAGGCTACATGCAAGGCACATCTGTTCAATCGGGGCGTGTACCGTATACATATTCGGATTCCATTTTTGTGGTCATTGCCGAGGAGTTTGGTTTTGTAGGTGGATCTGTTCTGCTCTTAATGTATTTTATCCTCATTCATCGTATGGTGTTAATCGCTTTACACTGTAGAGACCGGGCGGGACCTGTCGTGATTGTGGGGATTATCGGCATGTTGTTATATCAGGTGTTTGAAAATATTGGCGCTTTCCTTGGGCTGATGCCGCTTACGGGCATTACGCTGCCATTTATCAGCTATGGAGGCACCTCGTTGCTCATTAATATGGCTTGTATCGGACTGGTGATGAGCATTAAATTGTATGGCCAGGAAGACGAGGACGAGCTTCTTATGGGTGAACAACGACCTACCTTACTGGATCGTTTATGGAGTATGGTCAAAAAGGAAAAGACAACAGCGTAATTATCTTGGGTGTGATTCATCTCTGCTAGGGACATCCAGCTTCTCATTCATAGGATGTTGTAGTATGTTATGGAGCAGTAAGTGATTTGTTTGTTATTCCGATCTTTGCCTGCGCAGCCAGGTGAAGATCTTTTTTTTGTTTTTAAGGTAGTGTGAATTTTGGACTTTGGAAGAATGACAAATTTAATTTTTATTGACAAATATTTCAATTCTGTATTATCCTAATTTTAACTAGATTATATAAGTATTTTACCCGCCTACTTACACTCTACACGTCAGACAGTAATCAATACTTTGAAAGTGGTTATGAACCTACTCCTCATCCATACATCCAGTCATGCCAATGATGAATGTAAATGTAATTCGTTGGTGTACTCTTCCCTAGATTATCAAAAATTTTCAGCTACAAAGATCCTTTGATATCCCATTACCCTTCAGATCAACGTACTATGATCCTTTTTGTGTTAGCCTTTTTTTTCTGCGAATCTATTTATTCCATCCATGAATTTCAGCGAACTAGATTCCTTTTCTCATAAATGAAATCGATTACATTTAATTGTAAACGCTTCCTTTATTTCAAGTACGACTGGAACAGAAAGGGTGAAGAAGCGATGTGGATCAACAAATATAGTCTTTCAGCTGCATTAACGAGAGAAACAGTAGGGAGTACAGGGCGTGACCCTCCTGCTAACCAAAACGTGAGGCTGCTGCTGAATTCCTAAAATTAAAACCCCAAAGGAGAGTTATGTGATGAACCTAAATCGAGTTGGTACGATCCCTTCATTTGTAAAAGTGTTCATGCTCTTGTTT
The DNA here is from genome assembly GCF_057835695.1 of Paenibacillus sp. GL_099_B. Lineage (NCBI taxonomy): Bacteria > Bacillati > Bacillota > Bacilli > Caryophanales > Paenibacillaceae > Paenibacillus > Paenibacillus sp. GL_099_B. Next base: position 6,473,835 of record NZ_CM174430.1, on the reverse strand, counting down.
TTATCTTTTGCACTAACCGTTTCAACATTTGCCATCGGACCAGCGAAACAAGCTGACGCAGCTCCTCTTCCAAAGAAAATTATTGCTTATGTGGCTGGTTGGGCCAACTGGACCGCGAATGAAATCAAGGCAGAACAGCTCTCTCATATCAATTATTCCTTCGCTCTCATCTCCAACGGCAAAGCAACAATTACAAATTCAGATCGTACCAAACTGCAACTGATGGTTGGATTGAAATTCAGAAACCCTGATCTGAAGGTGTTATTGTCTGTTGGGGGCTGGGGAGCTAACGGTTTTTCAGACGCTGCGCTAACGGACGCCTCACGCACAACCTTTGCTGACAGCATTGTGCAGTTGGTAACCTCCAACAATCTGGATGGTGTCGATCTGGATTGGGAATATCCGACCAACCCTGCTGCCGGTACAACCGCGCGGCCACAGGATAAACAAAATTTCACACAACTGCTCTCGAAGGTGCGTGAGAAGTTGAATGCTCAAGGACAAATTAATGGCAAACAATATCTGCTGACCATTGCCGCAGGAGCGAGCAGCAGTTATCTGAACGGTGTGGAAATCAATAATATCACGCCTCTGCTCGATTGGATCAATCTGATGACTTACGATTTTCATGGAACCTGGGATGCAACAACAGGTCATCATACGAATCTGTCAGGAAGAGATATTAGTGTAACGTCTGCGGTCAATCTGTTCAGAAATAGCGGTGTTCCCGCGAACAAACTGGTCATTGGCGGAGCCTTTTACGGCCGGGCTTGGACTGGTGTGCAGAATTCGAACAATGGTCTGGACAGGCCCGCTTCTGGGGGGTTTGAACCCGATTACAACACCATTGTCAGCCAATATTTGAATAAAAACGGATATACACGGTACTGGGACAGCAGTGCCCAAGCTCCTTATCTGTTTAATGGAAATACTTTTATCTCGTATGACGACCCACAATCACTCAGCCTGAAGGTGCAATATGTGAAAAATAGCAATCTGGGTGGCATCATGTTCTGGGAGTACAGCAACGACCGCTCAGGTGCGCTGCTTCAGGCCGTATATTCAGAGGTTACGGGTGGTGGCACGGTGCAGCCTCCGAATCCAAGCGGGTACAACTATTTAATTGCTCAAGCCAATCAGCAAATCGTCTCTGCCGAGAATCAAGGCAATGACCAGCTTGTCGCCGATCGGACGACGGCAGGAGACTGGGAGCTTTTTGAATGGATCACGAACTCCGATGGAACGGTGTCCCTCAAGTCCAAAATCAATAATAAATATGTCACAGCAGATGTTAATTTGGGTGGTGCTCTGATCGCAAAAGCCACAACTATTCAGCAATGGGAGAAGTTCAATCGTGTGGATTTGGGTGATGGAACAATCGCGTTGCAGGCACTCGCCAATAACCTGTATGTGACCTGTGATCTGAATAATGGCGGTAAGCTTGTAGCGAGCCGCAATTCGGTTGGCGGGGCCTGGGAAGCTTTTCGTGTGAATAAGTAACCGAGGAGCAAGGGCATCCATGCAGCATGCCAAATTGGAACATCAAAGGTAGATTAGAATTTTAGATTTTTCAAAGAAGTGCCAGCCGACAAGCGTTCCGTAGGCAGGCGCTTCTTTGATTTTCGTCAGTTTCATGAGCGAGATAATAGTCCTTTCATTTTAAGTCTTACCCTCCTATAAAATTTTAGTAGATTTGTAATCTAGCAGGTTTACTTCCGACTCTTCCGGGCATACTGATAGACATGAGAGAGTTACAGGGATCTTGATCACGGGAGCCGAGGGGGAGAACGGAATGAGCAGAAGAATCGTGAAACAAATTGGACTTATTATTGTATGTCTTATGATGATTATTATGATGTGGGAAGGTCAGAAAACGGATGCAGCTGTGGCGGCCACAGCGATTCCGGAACAATCCATTCGCTTGCGTATTCTCGCAAACTCGGATGCAGCGGGAGATCAGTTGGTCAAACGCGAGATTCGGGACGCCGTCGTTGCCCAAATGAATGGGTGGGTAACCGAACTGGAGAATCCGCAAAGTCTGGAAGAAGCGCGTGGGGTCATCCGTCAGCATTTATCTGAAATAGAGGATCGTGTAGGAGAAGAGCTTGCCAATCGTGGCTTAACCTATTCATATCAGGTGGAACTTGGGGTTGTTCCGTTTCCAACCAAATTATATGGGGGTACCGTATATCCGGCTGGAGATTACGAAGCAGTGCGGATAACACTGGGAAAAGGTGAGGGACAAAACTGGTGGTGTGTGTTGTTTCCACCATTATGCTTCATAGATGCAGGAACAGGTGATGCATTGGCGAAGCCTACAACAGCATCTGCAACTGCCGCAGAGCCTGGGGACGCACAAGCATCTGTGCAGGCAGCCACACCGGAAGCACGTTTCTTCCTGTGGGATATGGCGGTGAAATTGTGGGATTGGGTAACGGGATTGTTTGCATAACTGTATAACATGCTGCTGGATATAAGCTTTATCAGGGGACTTCGATTCAGGGAAGTGCCCTTTTGTTTTATTATGGGTTCGGGTCAAAGACCTCGTGATGTTAATCGCTGGGGAGAATCTGACCGCATCCTTGGGCAAAGCAGATATGTTATAATTATAGGAATCAGAAAACATAAGCGAAGAAGGCATCTCGGAAGCGGAATGTCTTGCATTAACTACCCTACTGAAGTTTAGGAATGATGGATATATGACGAGAGAGAACGAGCAATTGCATCAGTCTTCCATGAAAGGCATGGAGAACGATGAAAGTACAGAGAAAATGGTTACAAGTATGTGGGATGTCAATGTACTGGTAACCAATGAGAACAAGAATGACGTGGCAAAAGGGATTGCGTATAAACAGGCCCTCGCTGACTTGCAGGATGCGGCAACCTGTCTTCGTCAAGGGCAGACCGTGGCATTCCCGACCGAGACGGTATACGGTCTGGGTGCAGATGCTCGCAATACAGCTGCGGTGGAAGCTGTATTTGCAGCCAAGGGGCGGCCTTCGGACAATCCGCTGATTGTGCATATTGCACAGCGTGACCAGTTGGATTCACTGGTCACGGAAGTGAATGGCACAGCGGAGGTGCTGATGACGGCCTTCTGGCCAGGGCCGCTTACGCTTGTGCTGCCGGTTAGGCGAGGGGCGGTATCCCCGCGGGTTACCGCCGGTTTGGACACGGTGGCCGTGCGGATGCCGGATCATCCGGTGGCCTTGCAGTTGATCGCGGCGGCGGAATGCCCGGTCGCCGCGCCGAGCGCCAACCGCTCCGGGCGGCCAAGCCCGACACTCGCAGCACATGTGCGCGAGGATCTGGCAGGCCGCATCGGCGGCATCGTGGACGGCGGCCCCACCGGGGTGGGCGTCGAGTCCACGGTGGTGCAGGTCGGTGACGACGGTACCGTCACCATCCTGCGCCCTGGCGGCATTACGGCGGAACAGCTGTCCGCCGTTGCCGCCCGTGTCGCCACGGACCCGGCGCTGCTCGCCGAGGGGCCCGGTGGCGATGACAGCCCGGCGCCGCGCTCGCCGGGCATGAAGTACACGCATTACGCGCCTGCAGGTGCGCTGTGCGTGGTGGAGGGGCCGCCCGCAGCGGTGGCGGCCTGGATCAGCGCCGCCCTCGCAGAGGCGGCGCAGCGCGGGGAGCGCACCGCGGTGCTGGCGTTCGCCGAGCACGCGGAGCAGTACCGCGCCGATGCCGTGTTCTCGCTGGGCGAAGCCAGCGAGCTGGAGGAAGCAGCGCGCCGGCTGTACGCCGCGCTGCGCAGCTGCGATGAGCAGGGGGCCACATATATTTTGGCCGAAGCCTGCTCGCGCGACGGGCTGGGAGCAGCCGTCATGAATCGGCTGCTCAAGGCGGCAGGTCACCGACTCATACAGGTCGGTAACCGATAGCTCCCGTTTTCCCATAATATCGCTATGAACATTTTCCTCTGGCACCCGCCCTCTAGCCACGACTTACTATTCCTTTTTTTTGAATGGTAGGAATGCAAAAGTCTTCTCAGGTTATGTTTATGTCCTTGTCCGCATATGGTGTACAAGAACCTTTACGTGACTTGGGGGTATGGGGATGTGGGATGTGTCTGCCCATGTAGGGCAGTTGGTAACCATTTTGATTATGGCCGTCGCTCTCGGACTCGACGCGTTCTCACTCGGCATTGGGATTGGCATGAAGGGCATTCGTCTGAGAGACGTATTGCGAATCAGTACCGTTACTGCCCTGTTTCACATCATCATGCCGCTCATCGGCATGTATACGGGCAAATACGTCAGTTCCCTGCTTGGTGACATTACGACGTATGCAGCTGGCGGTCTGCTGGTCCTGCTCGGTGCCCATATGATCTTGAACGCTTTCCGGGAGGGAGACACCAAACTGGTGGATCATCGATCTCTGCTCGGTGTGATTCTGTTCTCACTGAGTGTCAGTGTGGATTCGTTTTCCGTTGGAGTCTCGCTCGGCATGTTCAGCAGTGATTTGGTATTAACGGTACTGGCTTTTGGTGTCTGTGGTGGCGCAATGTCCGTTATGGGTCTGCTGTTGGGCCGGCGTGTAAGCCAAAATATGGGGGATTACGGTGAAGCGGTCGGCGGAGCGATCTTGCTCGCTTTTGGACTTTTGTTTATATTTTAAAAAACGACGTTAACCATGATTACAGCCTAGTGCAGTCTTCAATATATAGTTAAGAGGTTCGTTGGTTCAGATTGAGTTTCAAACATGATTCGACAACATTTGCAAAATGGGGAGGCTAACCACAATGAAACATATTTTGTTTGTATGTACAGGGAATACATGCCGCAGCCCCATGGCGGAGGGACTTTTACGTAAACTGGCGTCTGAGCGGGGCATTCAGGTGGACGTTCGTTCCGCAGGTGTAGCCGCAACTACGGGCATGCCGATTTCCCGTCATGCTGAGGCTGTATTAAAGGATCACAACGTTGAGGGACCACCGCATTCGACGCTCCTTAGCTCGAACCTGGTCGGTTGGGCCGATCTGATTCTCACGTTGACACGTAGTCATAAACAGCATGTCATGCAGGTTTTTCCTGACTCGGTACACAAGACATATACCTTGAAAGAGTATGTGGAAAATGACGAGCAAGTTCTGAATGATCTTCAGGAACTGGACAGCCTGTTCGCGACATTGGAGATGAAGCGTGCGCTCGGTCAGGCAATTTTGGCGTCTGAACGGGAGCGGGCGATCGAGATCAGACAACGCATTCCGAGCTTTGATATTTCGGACCCGTTTGGCGGAAGTCGTGACGATTACAACATAGCCGCGGCAGAGATCCGGACTGCGCTCGACAGACTTTTGGACAAGCTGGATTAATTTGAATCGTTTAATCAGTCGCAGCTAACGATGGACTTCCATATAAAAACGGACACGGGATGTAAATTACCCGTTGATTTTAGACGCAGGTTGTTTTATGATGAATGGGAAAACAGGGATCCGGTGTAACTGGCGACGAAGTGGGCATAACCACGATGGAGCACCGGAACAAACGGCCGGTCGCCTGGGCAAAAGAGCAATTCTGCGTTACCCGCAGACTGCTCTTTTTTTCGTCTTTCATCTGATTATTCGCTATAATAGTACCTGAAATGCCATGCATGAATACCAAGGGCAGCCTAGAGGAAGCCGGGCATGATTTTATCGGGAGGCGATAGGATGACTATTGAGTTAGATTCGGAACAACCCGGATTGCATGAACAGACCGCATCCATTCTGCGTGAACTGGCGCTTGCCGGACAGCTTGGACCTGGACAGATCGTTGTGATCGGTACAAGTACAAGTGAGGTTGCAGGCAAACGGATTGGTACAAGCGGTGCGGTTGAAGTAGCGCAGCAGCTTCTTGCGGGTATACGCGAGGTGCAGCAGGAGTTCGGTTTTGATGTTGTATTCCAATGCTGTGAGCACCTGAACCGTGCGCTGGTTATGGAGCGTTCACTGTTTACACGTCTTGGATTGACTGAAGTGGGTGCAGTACCCGTGCCCAAAGCAGGTGGTTCCATGGCATCCGCAGCGTATCGCTCGCTGACCGATCCATGTCTGGCTGAACATGTGCAGGCCCATGCGGGACTGGATATTGGGGAGACGATGATTGGCATGCACTTGCGGCATGTGGCAGTACCCTTCCGAACAGCACTCCGCTACATCGGTGATGCTCGTGTAACTTCAGCATTGACCCGTCCGAAGTTGATTGGCGGCGAGCGCGCAGTGTATCGTATGGAAGAGCAACCAGATTCGACATTTTGTGACTAACGTATAAACCGAAACGATTGGTTACACTCCTGACTTCGATTGCATCACCATCTTTCGATCGCTGTTATCCCCAGATTTTTTTGAATCCCTTATATAAGGGGAAATCCGGTGATAAAGGCGAACGCTCTGCTTCTCCAGATTGGTGTTGCACTCTCCGTTTTCGTGTAAACATGATTTCGCTTTATAACTTCACTTATAAACTGGGAGGAATTTAATCATGGAACAATTGCGCAAGAATGACCCGGCAGTACTGGAAGCGATGAATCTTGAACTGAAACGTCAACAAAACAACATTGAGCTGATCGCGTCCGAGAACATCGTAAGCGAAGCGGTTATTGAGGCAATGGGATCTGTACTTACCAACAAGTACGCTGAAGGATATCCAGGCAAACGTTACTACGGTGGTTGTGAGCATGTCGATATCGTTGAAGATATCGCGCGTGATCGTGCCAAAGAACTGTTTGGAGCAGAACATGTAAATGTTCAACCTCACTCCGGTGCACAAGCGAACATGGCAGTATACCTTGCGGCTTTGAAACCAGGTGATACCGTTCTGGGTATGAACCTTGCGCATGGCGGACACCTCACACATGGTAGCCCGGTTAATGCTTCCGGATTGCTGTACAATTTCGTGGCTTATGGTGTACAAGAAGATACATTCCTGATTGATTATGATGAAGTGCGCAAAGCGGCATTTAAACATCGCCCTCGTATGATCGTTGCAGGTGCAAGTGCATATCCGCGTATCATTGATTTTGAAAAGCTTGCTTCCATCGCCAATGATGTAGGTGCTTTGTTCATGGTGGATATGGCTCACATCGCAGGACTGGTAGCTGCAGGCTTGCATCCAAGCCCGGTTCCACATGCGCATTTCGTAACGACAACTACACACAAAACGTTGCGTGGACCTCGTGGTGGTATGATTCTGTGCCGCAAAGCTTGGGCAGCAGCGATTGATAAAGCGGTATTCCCGGGTTCCCAAGGTGGACCTTTGATGCACGTGATTGCTTCCAAAGCGGTAGCATTCGGTGAAGCACTGCAACCTTCGTTCAAAACGTATGCACAAAACGTGGTAAAAAATGCACAAGTATTGGCTGAAACGCTGATTGCTGAAGGATTGAACATCGTATCCGGCGGTACAGACAACCACTTGATGCTGATCGACACACGCAGCGTGAATATCACAGGTAAAGAAGCCGAGCATGTACTTGATTCCATTGGCATTACCGTGAACAAAAATGCAATTCCGTTTGATCCAACTAGCCCGTTTGTAACGAGCGGTATCCGTATCGGTACACCTGCAGCTACTTCCCGGGGTATGAACGAAGAAGCAATGGTAGCCATTGGTAAGATTATTGCCAAAACATTGAAAAACCCTAAAGATACAGCCAAATTGGATGAAGCCCGTGCAGAAGTAACGGCGCTCACCGACCAATTCCCACTCTACACTGACCTTAAATACTAAAAAAACTTGCTCGTGCTGTTTGTATTTGAGATGTTCTTAATGTAAACATGCAGACGGAGCAAACCGAAAGAACCTGAAGAAGCGTAGCGCTCGCCTTTATCACCGGAATTCCACCATTTATTAATGGATCAAAGAAATCTGGGGATAACAGCGATCAGAAGGTCATTCTGTTTGCGGAGCTTCATTAGTGTTTACAGATTTTTTAACATTCAACTGACATAACAGCGAGAGCAAAAAGGACCGGAAGACTCATGTTTCCGGTCCTATTTTTATAGGATTCGGTTTTCTGTAATGATTAAGTGCCCTTTGATGGTGTAATTCGGTGTAGGTGATGATATAATATACAGGATTTATCGGGCCTATGAATGATGATTAGGCATATTTGGTAATGCTGAACATGAAGAACATACCGGAGGGACAAATTAGATGGGAAAATTAGTAATATGTGATCACCCTTTGATTCAACACAAACTGACGTTTATACGCGACATGCGTACGAATACGAAAGATTTTCGTGAATTGGTGGATGAAGTGGCTACACTGATGGCTTATGAGATTACAAGAGATGTTGAGCTGGAGACTATTGATGTACAGACACCAGTAGCTGAAACACAAGGGAAAGTAATTTCTGGACGTATGCTTGGGCTGGTTCCGATTTTGCGTGCGGGCCTTGGGATGCTGGATGGTGTTGTTAAATTGCTGCCGGCAGCAAAAGTTGGACATGTAGGTTTGTTCCGTGACCCGGAAACCCTGCAACCGGTTGAGTACTACACCAAGCTGCCTACAGACGTTACAGAGCGTCAGTTGATTGTCATCGACCCGATGCTGGCAACTGGCGGTTCTGCCATTGCTGCTATTGACGTGCTCAAAAAACGCGGCTGCACGCAAATCAAAATGATGAACCTGGTTGCAGCTCCTGAAGGAGTAAAAGCTGTTCAGGATGCGCATCCGGATGTAGACATCTACGTTGCTGCCCTTGACGATCGTCTGGATGATCACGGCTATATCGTTCCCGGACTGGGAGATGCAGGAGACCGTCTGTACGGCACTAAATAAGCATATTGCATGCTGAATAGAAAAGGGGCTTTGCTTCAATGTCCAAGAAAATTAAAGTCATGACGATATTCGGGGTGCGCCCGGAAGCCATCAAGATGGCTCCGCTTATTTTGGAACTGCAGAAACATCCCGAATCTATTGAATCGATCGTTTGTGTAACTGCACAGCATCGTCAGATGCTGGATCAGGTTCTTGAAGTATTCGATATTCATCCAGACTACGATCTGGATGTGATGAAAGACCGCCAGACGCTGAATGAAATTACGATTCGTGTGCTGGGAGGCCTGGAGCCGGTTTTGCGTGAAGCAAAGCCGGATATCGTGTTGGTTCACGGTGATACGCTGACAACGTTTGTAGCCAGCTATGCTGCGTTCCTACAGCAGATCCAGGTGGGGCATGTGGAAGCGGGCCTTCGAACGTGGAACAAGCTCTCTCCATACCCGGAAGAAATGAACCGTCAGTTAACCGGGGTGCTTGCTGACTTGCATTTCGCGCCTACCGACTGGTCGTCTTCAAACCTTGCCAAAGAAAATAAATCGGAGTCTAGTACGTATGTCACAGGCAATACGGTAACAGATGTGTTTCAATATACAGTACGGCAGGATTACACACATCCGGTACTAGATTGGGCACAGGGCAAGCGTCTTGTGTTGATGACAGCTCACCGCCGTGAATCCCAAGGCGAGCCTCACCGTAACATTTTCCAGGCCGTCAAACGGATTGCCGACGAGTTCGAGGATATTGCCATCGTGTATCCGGTGCATCTAAGTCCTGCTGTGAAGGAGCCGGCTCACGCGATTTTGGGGAATCACCCCCGTATTCAACTTATTGATCCACTAGACGTAGTGGACTTGCATAACTTTTACCCGCATACTCACTTGATTTTGACAGATTCAGGCGGTTTGCAGGAAGAAGCGCCTTCGTTTGGGGTGCCTGTTCTCGTCCTTCGGGATACAACGGAGCGTCCGGAAGGAATTGAGGCTGGAACACTGGAGCTGGTGGGTACCGAAGAGGAACGTGTATATGAGCGGACCAAAGCTCTGCTTACAGACGAAACACTGTATGCAAGCATGAGTCAGGCTGCCAATCCTTATGGTGATGGACATGCTTCGGGAAGAATTGTCAATGCGATTTTGCATCATTTTGGTGTGAATAGTGAACGTCCGGAATCATTTCACAGAAAATTCAAAAAATAATTCATTTTTTCTGATGGATTAATAAAGGGTACAGTATACAGTTAAACTGTACGGTTTACGCGGGTTTATGGGCTCTGATGGCCTGTAATCCCGTCGTTTCCCCCTTTAAAACGCTAAAATCATTCAATTGACAAAGGCTCTCATCATTCAGTAAAATTAACTGGGATTGCAAGGGTGGCGTGGAAAATGGCCGATTCGAACAAACCAAATTCATCCCGTAACCATGATGATAATGTGTGGAAAGCAATGGGGCTCGTGACAGCTTTTGGAATCGAGATTGCCATTCTCGCTGTTGCCGGATATTACGTTGGCTCCTGGTTGGATAAGACCATCGGGGGTAGCGGAATATGGATCGCCGTAAGCGTTCTCTTTTTTTTGGCAGCAGGCGGCGTAAGCATCTACTTTATCGCGAAAAAATTCATGGGGGAAAGTGATGAGTGAACTAACCAGATACCGCAGAATGATGACTGTTTTCATCATGTACTTTCTTATGATTTGTTTTCTCGCAGCGGCCTTTATGCCACGTGTGGAGACAATTGCTTTGGGACTGGCCCTGGGTACAGGAATTAGCTGGATCAATGCATTTTACCTGGGCTTCAAAGTAAGGAAAATGTCTGATGATGCGGCAGAAGGTAACTTGAAGCGTGTGAACCTGGGATTTTTGACAAGAGCGGCACTCGCAGTGCTCGGTATCTTCATATCGATGCGCTTTCCGCAGTACTTCAATACATATGCGGTTGCAGGCGGTCTGGTCATTGCACAATTTTCCTTACTGATTATAGGGATCGTCTATTCCCGCAGAGCAGAATGATGTTAGGTGCTGCAGCTTTCAAGTCGAGAAAGGGGTGAGAAAAATATGCATGAAGCTCCAATTATTATGCTTGGCGGATTTCGACTGGATCTATCGGTTCTGTTGATGCTGGTTGTTACAGGTGCACTTGTTTTTATTTTTGCTGTACTGGCAACTCGGAGATTATCCGTTGAAAATCCCGGCAAGCTGCAAAATTTTATGGAGTGGGCAGTAGAATTCGTCCGCAATCTGATTTCCAGCACGATGGATATGAAGAAAGGGAAACATTTTATCTCTCTCGCTCTTTCCATGATTATGTTCATTTTTGTAGGTAATATGCTAGGTCTTCCGTTTCAGGCGGTTACTGAAGTTACGGAGGTTAGTCAGGCGCAGGTGTTCAATCAACCGATTGTCACTGCTGTTGATGCGTTTAACGAAGCGCATGCCAAGGACCCTGAAGCACATCCACACGTTGAACTGGCTTGGTGGAAATCACCGACAGCCGACTTGTCTGTAACGATGGGACTGGCACTAGTAGCATTCCTGGTATCTCATGGACTCGGATTATTCCGTAACACAAGAGGATATCTCCAGCATTATCTTAAACCGTTCGCCTTGTTCTTGCCGATCAACCTGATAGAGACGGCATCCAAGCTGCTAACACACGGAATGCGTTTGTTCGCGAATATCTTCGCGGGCGAGGTACTGATTACAACAATCCTGAAGCTGACCACGTTCAAAGTGTTTGGTGCCATTGCAGCGATTCCGTTGCTTATGGTGTGGCAGGGCTTTAGTATCTTTATCGGTGCGATTCAGGCATTTGTATTTGTAATCTTGATGATGGTGTACATTTCACAGAGCATCGAGACGCATGAAGAACATTAAGTTTCAAGCCCTACGAAGATTTCTTCACCAGGCTGAACAATAAAAATTCGATTTATAATTTTAAGGAGGATATACAAATGGGAGCAATGGCATTAATCGCAGCAGCAATTGTTGCAGGACTGGGCGCGTTTGGCGCAGGTATTGGTAACGGTATGGTAATCAGCAAAACGGTGGAAGGTATTGCCCGTCAACCGGAAGCAAAATCCACTCTTCAAACAACAATGTTTATTGGTGTAGGTCTGATCGAAGTATTGCCGATCATCGGTGTGGTACTCGCGTTCATGTTCTACGGTATGGCTTAATTAAATTGATACAGGTTTGGCGGGGAAGGCCATAGCCATCCGCGCCTTCTTTTTAGGTAATGTCCGCGCTAGTGGATGATGGTTTCAAGGATACCTCCAGGAAGGAGTGAACAGATTGAGTTTCATATGGGAAAATACGCTTCTTGCGATGATTGCATTTGTAATTTTATATTGGCTGCTTAGCCGTTATGCTTTCGGTCCTTTGTTCTCCATTATGGAAAAACGTCGTGAACTCGTGATGACGCAGATGAATGAGGCTGCGCAGACTCGGGAACAGGCCATTGCCTATGTGGAGGAACAAAAACAGGCTCTGGAGCAAGCGCGCAAAGATGCTTACGACATCATTGAACAGTCCAAACAAACGGGCGGCAAACAAGCCGAATCGATCCTGGCTGATGCGAAAGCGGAAGCTAATCGTCTCAAAGACGATGCTGTACGTGAGATTGAGAGTGAGAAGAACAAAGCGGTCGCAGCGCTTCGCAGCGAACTGGGTACAGCTTCCGTTCAAATCGCTTCCAAGCTGATCAAAAAAGAAGTTGAGAACGGTCCTGCACAAGAGGAACTTGTGAACCAATACCTCAATGAGGTAGGAGGCCGACAATGAGCCGCGATACGATTGTTGCCAAGCGTTATGCGAAAGCATTGTTCGAAGTTGCTCTTCAGCAGCAGCAGGTACTTGAAGTTGAACAGGAACTGCGTGCGGTTGTCAGTGCATTGACCGGGGATGCTGATATCGAAAAATTTATCGTATCTCCCAACATCTCTGAGGAAGCCAAGCAGCAGGTAATTCATTCAAGCCTTGATGGCAAGGTGTCTGACCCTGTCCTTCGCACCGTCCTGCTGTTGATTGAGCGCGGACGCGTTGAATTGCTGGAAGCTCTGCTGAATGATTATCTGAAGATCCAAGGCGTTTCGCTCGGCATAGCTGATGCGCGCGTCTACTCGACTTATGCATTGAATGATGAAGAAAAAGAAGCGGTTGCCCGTGAATTCGGTGGCCGTGTGAATAAAAAGATTCGTATCGAGAATTTTGTTGATCCGACTCTGCTGGGCGGATTGAAAGTCGCCATTGGCGATACGATCTATGACGGCAGCTTGGCTGGCAAGCTCGAACGTCTTGAGCAGTCTTTTAACAGACGAGTACAGTAGATTGGGGTGAGGACACTTGAGTATCAAACCAGAAGAAATCAGTACATTAATTAAGAGCCAGATCGAACAATACAAAACCGATATCGATGTAGTCGAAGTCGGGACAGTTATTGAGGTCGGTGATGGTATCGCTCGTGTATACGGACTTGAGAACGTAATGTCCAACGAGTTGGTTGAATTCCCAAGCGGTGTTATGGGACTCGCCATGAACGTGGAAGAGAGCAACGTCGGTGTCGTTATCCTGGGACCTTACTATGATATTCGTGAAGGCGACCAAGTAAAACGTACTGGTCAAATCATGCAAGTGCCTGTTGGCGAAGCATTGATTGGACGCGTTGTTAACCCGCTCGGTATTCCAGTGGATGGCAAAGGGCCAATCGCTACAACGGAATTCCGTCCGGTTGAAGGTAAAGCACCAGGCGTAATGGATCGTAAATCGGTTCATGAGCCGATGCAAACAGGGATCAAGGCTATTGACGCAATGGTACCAATCGGTCGCGGACAACGTGAGTTGATCATCGGTGACCGTCAAACAGGTAAAACATCAATCGCGATTGATGCTATCCTGAACCAAAAAGGCAGCGGCATGAAATGTATCTATGTTGCTATCGGTCAAAAACAATCTACAGTTGCACAAGTCGTAGAAACTCTTCGTCGTAAAGGCGCAATGGAGTACACGATTGTTGTAACTGCGGCAGCATCTGATCCATCACCACTGTTGTACATCGCACCGTATTCCGGTTGTTCGATGGGTGAGTACTTTATGTACAAAGGTGAGCACGTTTTGGTTATCTACGATGATTTGACCAAACAAGCTTCCGCATATCGTGAACTCTCCTTGCTTCTTCGCCGTCCACCGGGTCGTGAGGCTTATCCGGGTGATGTCTTCTACTTGCACTCCCGCTTGCTGGAGCGTGCAGCGAAGCTGAATGATGAGCTTGGTGGTGGTTCTTTAACCGCACTGCCGTTCATTGAAACACAAGCTTCCGACGTATCTGCTTACATTCCGACGAACGTAATCTCCATTACGGACGGACAAATCTTCTTGGAAGCTGACTTGTTCAATGCTGGACAACGCCCGGCGATCAACGTAGGTATCTCCGTATCCCGTGTTGGTGGTTCTGCTCAGATCAAAGCGATGAAAAAGGTTGCAGGTTCCCTGCGTCTCGACCTCGCTCAATATCGTGAGCTTCAAGCGTTCTCCCAGTTCGGTTCCGATCTGGATAAAGCGACTCAGGCTCGCCTGAATCGTGGTGCTCGTATGATGGAAATCCTGAAACAGGGTGTGAACCAGCCTTTGCCTGTAGAACAACAGGTAGTCAGCTTGTACACAGCGGTTAAAGGATTCCTGGATGAAATTCCTACAGGTGATGTGACTCGTTTTGAACAAGAATTCCTTGCGTTCATGGAGAGCAGCCATCCTGAGATTCTTCAATCCATCCGTGATACTAAAGAATTGACTGCAGACAACGAGAATGCTCTGAAGGGCGCTATCGAGAAGTTCAGAAAGAGCTTTTCTGTCTCCGTCTAAATAGATGATATGCAGTTGCGGAGTTGTTTAACCGATTCCGCATGTCTGCATGTATAACTTTGATCTATCAAAAAAGATGATGCTTACGATGTAGTTTTGACTCTGTCAAAACTAGTGGTGATGCTTACGAAGTAACTTTGGCTTTGCCAAAGTTTTGAGGTGGTGAAATCATGGCAAAAGGCATGCGCGAAATTAAGCGGCAAATTAAAAGCGTACAAAGCACCAAGCAGATCACCAAAGCAATGGAGATGGTAGCTGCTGCAAAACTGCGTAAAGCGCAGGAAAAAGCGGAAGCAGCCCGTCCTTATTCGGAGAAACTGAAAGAAGTTGTAGCTAGTATTGCATCAAGCACGCAAGGCATACAGCATCCGATGCTGGAGAGCCGTCCGGTCAAAAAGACAGCTTACCTGATCATTACATCGGACCGTGGTCTTGCAGGTGGATACAATGCGAACGTTTTGCGTCAGGTTAATCAGACGCTCAAAGAGCGCCACAACTCTCAGGATGACTACGAATTGTTCGTCATTGGACGTAAAGGACGAGATTACTTCAAACGTCGTGAAATGGCGATGGCATCCACAACAACGGATCTGTCGGATTCGCCTTCATTTGCAGATATCAAATCCATCGCACATGAAGCTGTTCATGGGTTTGAGCTGGCTGAGTTTGATGAATTGTACATTTGTTATAACCGCTTTGTGAATGCGTTGACCCAGATTCCTACGGTAGAAAAACTTCTTCCGATGGAAACACCTGAGGTAACTGCTGCGGAAGGACCAACGGCAAGCTACGAATACGAGCCGTCTGCTGAGGCTGTACTGGAGGTTTTGCTTCCGCGTTACGCGGAGACGCTGATCTATGGTGCGCTTTTGAACGGTAAGGCGAGTGAGCTAGGCGCGAAAATGACGGCGATGGGTAATGCAACCAAAAATGCATCCAAAATGATTAACGAATTGTCATTGACCTATAACCGTGCCCGTCAAGCGGCGATTACGCAGGAGATTACGGAAATTGTAGCAGGTGCCAACGCAGCACAAGGCTAACCGTTTTTTATTAATGAAGGCTTGCAGTGCAGAGATAACAGAGAACGGAACTTTATTTCTGCAAAACTAGCAGGCTTGTAGGAGGGGAACGTTAAGATGAACAAAGGACGCGTTGTGAGCATCATGGGTCCGGTTGTTGACGTCGAGTTTGATCGCGGCGGTCTGCCGGAAATCCTCAATGCCATTACGATCACTACAGTAAGCGAAAGCGGCGTAAGTGTGAATCTGACACTCGAAGCTTCGAAACATCTGGGTGACAACCGGGTACGTTGTATCGCGATGTCCTCCACGGACGGACTCGTTCGTGGTATGGAAGCCGTAGATACAGGAGCTCCAATCTCTGTACCTGTTGGGGAAGCAACACTGGGTCGTGTATTTAACGTACTCGGCGAAGCTATTGATACTGGCGGCACTGTAGCTGCTGCACATAAAAATCCGATTCACCGCTCGGCTCCTGCATTTGATGAACTGACTACCCAGGCTGAAATGCTGGAGACAGGAATCAAAGTTATCGACTTGTTGGCTCCTTACGCCAAAGGTGGTAAAATCGGTCTCTTCGGTGGTGCCGGTGTAGGTAAAACCGTAACGATTCAGGAATTGATCAACAACATCGCACAGGAACACGGCGGTATCTCCGTATTCGCAGGTGTTGGTGAGCGTACACGTGAAGGTAATGACTTGTATCACGAGATGAGTGATTCCGGCGTTATCAACAAAACAGCAATGGTCTTCGGACAAATGAACGAGCCTCCAGGCGCACGTCTTCGTGTAGCCCTCACAGGTCTGACCATGGCGGAATACTTCCGTGATGAAGAAGGCCGTGACGTGTTGCTCTTTATCGATAACATCTTCCGTTTCACCCAAGCAGGTTCAGAAGTATCTGCCTTGCTCGGACGTATGCCTTCCGCGGTAGGTTACCAACCAACGCTGGCAACGGAAATGGGTCAACTGCAAGAACGTATCACTTCGACCAAAAAAGGTTCCGTAACATCCATCCAGGCCATCTACGTGCCTGCGGATGACTATACTGACCCGGCTCCAGCAACGACGTTTGCTCACTTGGATGCAACGACGAACCTGGAGCGTAAAATTTCCGAGATGGGTATCTATCCTGCGGTAGATCCGTTGGCATCCAGCTCCCGGATCTTGTCCCCTGAAGTTGTAGGCGAAGAGCATTACAACGTAGCTCAAGGCGTTAAACGCATCTTGGCGCGTTACAATGAATTGCAGGATATTATTGCGATTCTCGGTATGGACGAGTTGAGTGAGGAAGACAGAGCGCTCGTTTACCGTGCTCGTAAGATTCAACGTTTCTTGTCCCAGCCTTTCCACGTTGCTGAAGCATTTAACGGTATTCCGGGTAAATACGTTCCGGTTAAAGAAACGGTGCGCAGCTTTAAAGAAATTCTCGAAGGCAAGTACGACGATCTTCCGGAAGCAGCTTTCCTCTTCGTGGGTACGATTGAAGAGGCAGTGGAGAAAGCCAAAACACTGGTATAATCTGAATCCAGGATTGTCCTTATGAAGCGAGCTATCCTTCGGATAGTTTCAGGAGGGATGGAATTGAGCACCTTTTTGTTGGAAATCGTAACACCTGAGCGTTTGGTATATTCAGAACAAGTGGATAGTATCACGGCTCGTGGTATTGAAGGGGAGCTGGGCATTCTGCCAGGCCATATCCCTATGGTTACACCTTTGCAGATCGCACCGATCTATATCAAAAACGGAAAAGAAAACAAACGCGTCGCTATTGGTGGCGGGTTTATCGAAGTCCGTAAAGATAAGGTAGTTGTCCTCGCAGAAAGTGCCGAGTTCCCAGAAAATATCGATGTGGACCGTGCGCGTGCGGCGAAAGAGCGGGCAGAACGCCGTCTCGGCAGCCAAAGCAATCAGGACCATTTTGATCATCGCCGGGCAGAGATTGCTCTGCAAAAAGCGGTTAACCGGATCAACGTATACGGCAAATAAACTATTCTTTGGAGCCTGGCGGCTTAGTCTGCCGGGCTTTTTTGAGTTTTCGGAACGTTATCTTTTCCAGTTACAGTAAAATATATGGACATTTTCTTCGGTTGAAGCACTTGATTTAACGGCAAATAAAGTTAATTGTATTCACCGTTTATGGGCAGTTGAATAGAATGTAGGACTAAAGTCGTGGCGATAATGATCACTGTTGGAACCATTTTTAACGACGGAAATCCAAATTATTTCCGAGGAAATGACAGGATCGATATCGAAATAACGCTCTTTTATGTCGTTTTAGTCACAAAATCCCGGCATTTTGAATTTAAAATATTATCGAAGTGGAAATCAATGTAATTGACAATGTATGATGAAAGAGCCTATATTCCATAGAGTCAGCAGATGCAGGAAGCTGCGTTGATGAATTCCATAGTCATTCACAGCCAGATTGTTGCTACTCCGTGATTGGGCATCCAGATTTCCTGTATTGCAGGAGTAAGTCTGACAGTAGGCTCAGTGTGTTGTGTTCAAGTCATTCCATTGTTCTAACAAGTTATGGATGCCAGGCATAATTATGCTGATCGCTGCAACAAATGTGGAGGTAATGAATATATGGATACTGACCTGACGAATCAGTTGAACCAGACATTAAGTACGAATGGCTTAGTCTCGATTATCGTCTCTCTTTTATGTATAGCGTTGTCGTGGTGGGCTTTGCAGAATCTCAAACTGGATTTAATCATCAGGCAGCCACGAGGAGCACAGGGAAGACTGTTACATTTACTGTTGGCCATTATACTTGGGCATGCTGTTTCAGGCTTTGTCATTGACTATTTGTCATGGACACAAATGTTGCGCCATTTGTTTTAATGTTGAGATGGTTGGTTAATCATCTGTTAGGTTCTTCAAGCAGTGCAATGTCGAATAACATCGATTAATTGTGTTAACAATTAGAGTATGAGTTGTCGGCAAAGGAATTAAGAAAAAAGTGTGACGTGGAATTGGATGAATTTGAGATGTTTTATGTAAAAATGCTTGTATCGTACAATTCAACAATGTTATGATGGAAGTTAGGGAATTCACAATTGTTCACTTATTTTGTGGTTATAAACGGGATATCCGGTTGAATCCGGCTAATAATCATCCCAATCTGTCTGTTCAGATGCTTGCTGGCCTGTAAGGCATTATATTTACAAGTCGGAGGGCATCATGCAACGCACGTGGTATCATCGATATGGATTATAAACCAATTCTTTTCTGAATAGACATCAAGGGCATTATTTGCCAGGCTATGTCGAAATTCCACACACAGCAACAGTCTTTTCTATTACAGAAGGGCTCACGTATTCCGGAATGAAGAAAAGGGAATAAAAGCGCGGAGGGAACCATGATGAGCAAATTTATCGTCCGCGGTGGCAAAAGGTTGACCGGAAGTGTCAAAGTTAGCGGCGCTAAAAATTCTGTTCTTCCGATCATCGCTGCCTCTCTCTTAGGGGAAGAAGGACAAAGCGTTATTATTGACGCTCCTCCTCTAGACGATGTGATGACGATTAACAAGGTGTTGGAATCGCTGGGAGCGGGTGTTACATACCGGGACGAAGTGATTACCGTAAATGCGGAGAAACTTACTTCCTGTGAGGCACCGTATGAATGGGTAAGTAAAATGCGGGCGTCTTTTCTGGTCATGGGGCCATTGTTGACACGTATGGGTCATACAAGAATTTCGCTTCCTGGTGGATGTGCCATCGGTACACGACCTATTGATCAGCATTTGAAAGGTTTTGAAGCCATGGGCGCTGAGATCAGCTTGGGCCAAGGCTATATAGAAGCTCGTAGCCAAGGACGGTTGCGTGGCGCGAAAATTTATCTGGATGTGGCTTCCGTAGGTGCCACTCAAAATATTATGATGGCTGCAACATTGGCTGAAGGTGTAACTGTTCTGGAGAACGCGGCAAAAGAACCAGAAATCGTGGATCTTGCCAATTTCCTTAATGGAATGGGTGCCAAAGTACGGGGTGCCGGAACAGGAGTCATCCGTATCGAAGGTGTGGAGAAGCTGTCTGGCGTGAAGCACACCGTTATTCCGGATCGGGTTGAAGCAGGTACCTATATGGCTGCTGCTGCAATTTCCGGTGGTGATGTGTATATCGAAGGTGCGATTTCAGACCACTTGGGTTCTGTTATTGCGAAGCTGGAAGAGATGGGTGTAACCATTCATCCTGACGAGAATGGCGTTCGCGTTATTGCGGATCGTCCGCTCAAGGCTGTGGATGTGAAGACATTACCATACCCAGGCTTCCCTACAGATATGCAATCCCAAATGATGGCGCTCTTGCTTGCCTCTGAGGGAACCAGTGTTGTAACAGAGACTGTTTTTGAAAATCGCTTCATGCATGTGGATGAATTCCAATTGATGAATGCGGAGATCAAAGTTGAAGGACGTTCGTCCATCATCACGGGCAATGCCAAGCTGAAGGGTGCCAAAGTAACAGCTACCGATTTGCGTGCGGGTGCCGCACTTATTATCGCGGGTCTTGTTGCTGAAGGTACAACGGAAGTGGGCGGTGTTCATCACATCGACCGTGGCTACGTACATCTCGCTGAGAAGCTTAACGGACTTGGAGCCGATATTTATCGTATTTCGGTTGAAGAGCCTAAGCTGGATGCAGTTAAAGCATCGAATGAAAAAGTCGGGGAAGAAGTACCGCTGTTCAAAGTACAACCGACCTGGGCATAACATCGAATTGGACAATAGGCGTTGCTCTCTAATATGAATCACACATCATTGTATATTGCGGATACGAGAGCATGCGTGCTGTCATTTAAATTCAGATCAAAAGCTAAGCCATCTGGCTTGGCTTTTTTTTGTGTTCAACGATCCATTGAATCAGTACCTGATTCTATTAATAGCTGGTCCTAACTTATATAGCATAACATCCTATTCTGTACCAATTCTGAACAAATGAAAGAGCATGCTTTTTGAGGAACGGGTGGTACCTTATGGAACCGGATACCGCGACAGATCAACGTTTTTCATTAATACATAGCAGGAGTAAGTTGGAAATCGCCACATATGGAATGCCTTCGTTTCTCTTAAATCAGGTTCTATCAGATCCGCCCAGCACATACCCTAAACTATGGATTTGAACAAAAGGACCGGCGCTTGACCGGCCATGGACAACGGAGGGTTATATCAAAATGAAAGAAGCCCGTGTGCAGGTTAAGGTACCTCTTGTCCCTCGTCCACTAGTGAAGGAGCCAGAGGAGATTGCTGGTTTCGGTGTGGAAAAAGACAAGCTTGCTTCAATGAACATTAGAACTGTTCCAGATGAACCCATAACACAATCTGCTAGACGGCCTGGCTCGAAACCGGAGTCAGCTCAACACACTGGGGCACGAATACACATGCCTGTCATTGAATTAGACCAGTTTCGTCGTGTGAAGCGCCGCCGAATGCGTACGTTCGGCCGAGGCCGCAGATGGGGCAAGAACAATACTCGCTGGCAGCCGGCAGCGGCTGTATCGGCAGTGCTGGCGCTTGCGCTGTTGATCCCCGCCATTCTGGTCTGGCCGCGGACGGATGATCCTGTTAAACCGATCCCTGTCCCATCAGGTACAGGCAGTGTAACGACTCCAGCACCTTCACCAGCTGTACCCGTTACCTACCCTGAACCGCAAGTAAGGGTGTACCTGTCCGCAACCGGTACAACGATGAATCTTCCGCTTGAAGATTATGTTACCGGAGTAGTCGCTGCCGAGATGCCAGCTGAGTTCAGATTGGAAGCTCTGAAGGCACAAGCCATTGCTGCAAGGACATTTATCGTGAGAAGGCTGGCAGCTAGCGATACAAGCGGTGTGCCTTCAGGAGAGGCAGATGTGACGGATACCGTGAGTCATCAGGTATTTATACCACCAGAACAAGTGAAAGCGGACTGGACGCGTCTGGGGAAAGCAAAGGAATGGGAGAAGCTGCAGCAGGCTGTCCGCGAAAGCAAGGATTCCATCATGACATATCAAGGCAAGGCAATTACCGCATCCTTTTTCTCTACAAGTAATGGTTATACGGAGAATGCAGAGGATGTATGGGGGAACCCTGTACCTTATTTGCAAAGTGTAGCGAGTCCGTGGGATAAAAACCTGGCTCCGGGCTTTGAGGAAACCATCACGATGAAGCGCAGTGAGATTCTCCAGAAGTTGAATCTGGGGGCGAATGCCATCCCTGTGAGCGCGCAGCAGAGCGGTGGTTGGATGGAAGTATTGTCTACAACGGAAGGCCATCGGATCAAGGAGATACAGATTGCAGGTAAAACGTTTAGCGGACCGGAGGCTCGAAAGTTACTTGGGCTTCGATCCAGCCAGTTCAGCTGGAAGACAGATGGAGATGAGGTTCAGATTACAACGTATGGATACGGTCATGGAGTCGGCATGAGCCAGTGGGGAGCCAACGGGATGGCACAGGAAGGTCACACCGCGACCCAGATTCTCAAACACTACTACACAGGCATCTCCTTCGGACAGGCATCCAAGATGCTAGCCTCCAAATAGGCTAGCATGGAAGTCGGTGTCGTCCGGGCCATTTGATTTGACCAAACGTTAGTCTATTAGCAGTATTGGGCCACTGAATAATATAAAGCGAGGCATCGCAGGCAATCTATGATGTTGCTGAGCCTAAAATTAAAACCCGCCATTTCGCTCTACCAATGAACTTAAAACTATAACGCCATGTTCAATCTCACAGACTCACTTGATAAGGATTGGCTGTTAAATCCAATCCATGTATTTCTGTCTACCACCACATCCGGAGCTTTCAAGACTTGGCTACATATGCTGAGACTGCCGAGCGTATGGAGAGCGGAGGGGACAGAAAAGACCTGTAGAAGCGCAGCGTCCGCATTTACTCCCGGATTTCACCTTTAAGGAAGGTGATAGAAGAAATCTGGGAGTAACAGCCGGTCGAAAGGTTTTCTGGCCCCAAAGCGGCGCACGCACTAAGCGCATCTCCCGCATATATAGTACTCTTTGAAAGTTCTGTGAAAATAATTAGAGTCGCGCGTGTATAAAAGAGTTGCACCCGGTAACACTTGTTACTGAGGTGATTAAGATGAATGAACAAAACAAAAAAACAGGCCAAGAAGAAACTCCTAAAACAACTCAAGGAGTACCGGCTAGCCAGCCCTCTTCATGGAAAAGAGCAATGTCCAAACGTTGGGTCTTCCCGGCAGCCTACATCGCAGCAGCAGGCATTATACTAACCTTAGTGTGGGTCTATCAGGGCACAGGCGAAAAAACGCTGAACTCGGACCCTACAAGTGGGGTAGTAGAAACGGGTGCATCGGGTACAGAAGGAACAGCAGTTAACGGAGAACAGGAAAGTGTGGAAGTTGTTGCAAAGTCGGAGAATTTTGTATGGCCGGTAGCGGTTCCGTCCGAAATTTCGGTAGTAAAACCTTTCTATGACAACGAAGCTTCAACTGAGGAACATGAAGCAGCGATGGTGCAGTACAATGACACATTTATTCCGAACACGGGTGTAGATCTGGCACGTGGTGATAACAAAACGTTCGAAATCAAAGCAGCACTCGGCGGAAAAGTTACCCGGGTTGAACAAAACCCGCTGACAGGTCAAGTTGTGGAAATCACACACAGTGATAACCTCAAGACCGTATACCAAAGCCTGGCTGACGTCAAAGTGAAACAGGATGATGAAGTGAAGCAAGGAGATGCAATTGCATCGGCTGGCGTCAATGAATTGGAAAAAACGCTGGGCAACCACCTTCACTTTGAAGTTTACGAAGACGGACAACCGGTTAACCCGCAAGGATATCTTCCGGAAAAATAAAATGATTTTTACCGCAGCAACATGACGGGCAGAGGGAATTCTCCTCTGCTCTTTTTGTGCTTTTCAGAAAATAATGGGACCTTCGAAGCTTGTCACACCTTTAAACCGCGAATATATAGGCATGCTCCTCATATAATGTACCAAACTATCCACACAGTAGGGAGGCGGGAGCGTGCACGATTACATCAAGGAACGGACCATAAAAATTGGTCGCTGCATTGTTGAGACGAGGAATACGGTCCGTACCATTGCCAAGGAATTCGGCGTGTCAAAGAGTACTGTGCATAAGGATCTGACGGAGCGTCTGCCGGAAATTAACCCTGATCTTGCCGACCAGGTGAAACACATTCTGGAGTATCACAAGTCCATCCGTCATTTGCGGGGCGGTGAAGCGACCAAAATTAAATACAAAAAAACAAGCGGTAAAAAACGCGAGGTGCTGGCTTCCGCTAAATCGTAGGGACCTGCGGAAAGACGTAGGCCAAAAAGCTCACACATGCATTGAATCCCTCCCCTGAAGTATGATATGTTAAAAGCTGGTACAGGATCGAATTATGACATCTTATCAGCCCGATTTTTACATATATATGTTGCACTTTGTCGAACGAGCGGTGACGTGATAAGGGACTCTTTTTCACAGGATACGCTGACCAAATAATATCACTTTGGGGGCTCTTTTATGTTTAGCAAGGATATCGGTATTGATCTTGGCACGGCAAACGTGCTTATTCACGTGAAAGGAAGTGGGGTTGTCCTCGATGAACCTTCCGTCGTGACCATTGAAAGCGATACGAAGCGGGTCCTTGCTGTTGGGGAAGAAGCGCGTCGTATGGTGGGGCGTACTCCAGGTAACATTGTTGCCATTAGACCGCTGCGTGACGGTGTTATTGCGGACTTCGAGATTACGGAAGCAATGCTTAGACATTTCATTAATCGTGTGGGAGCAAGAAGCTGGTACAGCCACCCGCGTATTCTGATCTGTGCACCAACCAACATTACTTCCGTGGAGCAGAAGGCTATCCGTGAAGCTGCTGAGCGCAGCGGTGCCAAAGAAGTATTTCTGGAAGAAGAGCCGAAAGCGGCAGCGATCGGTGCGGGAATGGATATTTTTCAGCCGAGCGGCAATATGGTCGTGGATATCGGCGGCGGAACGACTGACGTTGCAGTCCTGTCTATGGGCGACGTAGTCACCGCCTCTTCTATTAAAGTCGCAGGGGACAAGTTCGACGAAGCGATTACCAAGTTTATCAAAGCTAAATACAAGCTCATGATCGGTGAACGTACAGCCGAAGATCTCAAGATTGCGATTGGTTCCGTGCATCCGGGTGGTCGTCAAACAGAGATGGACATTCGCGGTCGTGATATGGTATCCGGTTTGCCTGTTACCGTAACGGTGTCGGGAAATGAAGTGCAGGAAGCGTTATGGGATTCCGTGCAATCTATTATCGTGGCAGCCAAGTCGGTATTGGAGCGGACGCCACCAGAATTAGCGGCAGACATTATTGACCGAGGTGTCGTGTTGACAGGTGGAGGCGCTTTGCTGAACGGACTGGATGAACTGTTGTCCAATGAATTGCATGTACCGGTATGGGTTGCAGAGGATCCGATGCATTGTGTCGTGAAGGGAACAGGCATTATGCTGAATAATTTGGATCAAGTGGTTAAGAAAAAGTTCTAATCTGCCGATATAAAAAGCAAAGGTTCGCCCAAGCTCGGGAAGCAGAACGGACAAGCAGCCATCCTGTAATGCAGGACAAGCGCTTGAGGAGAGGGGTTAATACATGTTAAGAGGTCTGTACACCGCTACCGCGGGAATGATTACGCAACAACGCCGCCATGACACCGCAACGCAGAATATCGTAAATATGAACACAACGGGATATAAACAAGTGAACAGCGTAAGCCGTTCTTTCCCGGAAATGCTCATTACTTTGGTAGGCGGAGATGCCAATCTTCCTACAAAGCGGCTGGGCAAGCTGAACACAGGTGTGTTCGCGGAAGAAAGTTTGTCCATGAATTTGCAGGGAGCCATTATGGAAAGTGGGCAAAAGAGTGATTTTGCCATTTCGTCCAATCTGGCCGTGAATGATCCACAGACAGGACAACCCATCTCGTTTGACGGTTCAGGCAAATTTGTACGAGCTGATGGCACGGTAACCTACCAACCTCAGGCGTATTTTACGGTACAGGATGCAGAAGGTAACACAAGATATACACGTGATGGTCACTTCGAGGTTACAGGAACTGGACAGCTGCTCAGCTCAACAGGTTCACAAGTTCTGGATAATAATGGACAACCTGTTGTGTTGACAGGCTCGGTAGACCAATTTAAAGTGGATGAGCAAGGTCGTCTTGTCAATGCAGAGACGGGTGTGCCCACAGGTGTTACATTGGGAATCAGCGTCATCGACCAACCGAACCAACTGGTACGTCAAGGCGATGGTAATTTCAGCCTGAATGATCAGAATGGAGCAACGGCTCGGATGATGGCTGCCGGTGATAATGTGCAGATCCGTCAGGGCTACCTGGAAGGTTCGAATGTAGATGCCTCACAGGCAACTGTAGATATGAACGCAGCATTCCGTGCATATGAAGCGAACCAGAAAGTCGTACAATTCTACGACCGCAGTCTGGATAAAGCCGTCAATGAAGTTGGGCGTGTATAACGCCAACGTATAATATAGCTGCGTAGCGGAGAGCCAAACGCCCTTTGCGAAGCAAAGCAGAGAGGCTCACGCGAAGCGCAAGCCTAAACGCAGCCGAGCTTATGCGAGGATTGAGCAGCAGTATGCTGAGCGCAGCGATGGTCTCGACAGTCCTTTGCGGAGCAAAGCAAAGAGAGACCACGCGGAGCTACTCGCCGCACAAAGAGCGTGCCCAGCTAATATTTAGCCATGTGAAACTATGGCGTAAATATTAGCTGGGCAGTCGCGGCGCACACACACCACCGGCGCTTAGCAAGATCGTACCCCACGCACCCACTCCGCCTGTTTCGGGCGTCCAGAGGGCAGCGCCATCTGGGGCCCTCCCTACC
Organism: Paenibacillus sp. GL_099_B; assembly: GCF_057835695.1. NCBI lineage: Bacteria > Bacillati > Bacillota > Bacilli > Caryophanales > Paenibacillaceae > Paenibacillus > Paenibacillus sp. GL_099_B. The sequence continues at coordinate 6,447,330 of NZ_CM174430.1, read as the reverse complement.
AGGGAGGGTTTGGGAGGGTGAAAACAGGGAGGGTAACCACCGAATGAATAATTCCATGATTAGTGCAATGGTCTCCATGACCGGAATACAGCAGCGTCTGGATGTCATTTCCGATAATATTGCCAACGTGAATACGGCAGGCTATAAGAGTAAGCAAGCAGCCTTCGAAGATGTACTGACACGTGTGCAGCAGCAGCCGGACAAGTACAAGCTGGATGGACGCTCAACCCCGATGGGATACAACCTCGGGTTTGGTGTACGTTTGGCTGATGTGACAAAGGATATGACTCAAGGTACACTCAATGAGACAGGCAATCCTACCGATCTGGCGATTGAAGGCAATGCGATGTTTGCCGTTGAAGCAAATGGTGAGAAAATGTGGACGCGTCAGGGTGCATTCCATTTTGTCCCTGATACAAGACCCAAAACGAATCCCAATGCGCCAGACATGATGGTATTGGTCAATGGCGAAGGCCACTTTGCATTGGATCGTCAAGGTAATCGCATTACGGCACCGAATAACAGCAAGGTTGCATTTGATGAAAAAGGCAATCTGTTGATCCGTCGTGGCAATGAAGCCAATGCAACGATTGGAGCCCAACTGCAACTGGTAGATATCGAGCGCCCTGAAGGGCTTGTGCAGTATGCAGATAACCTGTTTGGTCTGGATGCGGGTCTAACCGAGGATGATGTATTTGGAGCCAATGCAGCTACACGTGAAGCGACAGCCATGATCCGTGCAGGCTACATTGAACAATCCAACGTGGATATGACACAAGAGATGGCTTTGCTGATGCAAGGACAGCGGACCTACCAACTGGCGGCACGTGCGCTGACATCCAGTGATTCCATGGCGGGTCTTGCCAACAATATGAGAGCATAAAAGGTGAATGTGATGACAGATACACAGCAGCAGAACAGCAAGCCGGATAAGACGAAAGTCAAGAAGAAGAAGAGTGGATGGCGCATCGCAAGATGGTTTCTGGTTCCGGTCCTGCTTGTTCTTGCCCTCGCTGGAGGATTGGTGGCTGGCTACGTGGTACTGGGCAAACAGGATATCGGTTCCGTATTGCAGTGGAGTACATGGGAACATGTATATGATTTGGTGTTCGCTCCGTAGATGAACGATATATGCGAAAACTCCTGCGCAGGCAGGAGTTTTCTTTTTGGCGTTGAAAACAGTATAATGATGGATGACGTTTGACGCCAAAAGAGGCCTCCCCTGCGAAAGACATTCGTCATCGCGAAGAGAGACCCCTTATCTCAACCTTCACTACTGCAGTCATGAAGGATATAACTAGTGTTAACTGAAAATATGCTTTTCATACAAATTAAATGAAAAACACATTTATATGAGCATCGACTTCATAATAGGAATGTCCATTTTAGCTCTGGAACCAGTGAAGGGGACGGAATCGATTCTGAAGAAGCGAAGCGCTCGCCTTTGTTTCCGAATGTTATACATCTAAAAATAGTTCAGTAAACATTCGGAAAAAACAGCGATCGAAAGAACGATCCGTACCCGTAACGGCCACCACACGCACACGGCCCACTATTATTGAGAATCTCATATAAATGACCCTGAGAGGAGATTACACTGTGCTCGATATCAAACAGATCCAAGAAATTATTCCACACCGTCCCCCGTTTCTGCTGGTGGACAAGATTGTAGAGTTAGAGGATGGCAAACGTGCCGTTGGATTAAAAAATGTAACCATTAATGAACCTTTCTTCATTGGTCATTTTCCAGAGTATCCGGTAATGCCGGGTGTGTTGATTACAGAAGCTCTGGCACAGGTCGGTGCAGTAGCCATTCTTAATTTGGAAGGCAACAAAGGCAAAATTGGCTTTTTGGCGGGACTGGACAATTTCCGATTCCGTGGACAAGTTGTGCCTGGAGATACATTGATGCTAGAAGTGGAGATTACGCGTCTCAAAGGTTCAATTGGTAAAGGCAAAGCTACAGCCAAGGTAGGCGACAAAGTGGTAGCTGAAGGCGAGATCATGTTTGCACTGTCTGACCCAAGCTAATAATTGTATAGTTCAGCAGTCAATTGAATTTTATATAGAAGGAAGGGGTTTGCAGGAATGGAACAGTTAAGCACAACAGCAGCACAAACATTGCAGCAGTGGTTGGAGGATGCTTCGATTGATGAAGCGACGAAACAGGAGCTTCGTGATTTGCAGGATCAGCCGAAAGAGCTGGAGGATCGCTTCTACAGAAATCTCGAGTTTGGTACAGGTGGATTGCGTGGTGTGATCGGAGCGGGAAGCAACCGGATGAACCGTTATACCGTAGGTCGTGCAACGCAAGGGTTTGCCCGTTATTTGCTGGAGCAGCATGGCGACAGAGAAGGTAAGCCTTCTGTAGTGATCGCACATGATTCCCGTCATTTCTCACCTGAGTTCACACTGGATGCTGCCCTGGTTCTGGCTGGAAATGGAATTGTGGCTAAGCTGTTTACTTCCCTGCGTCCTACACCTCAACTTTCATTCAGTGTACGTCATCTGCAAGCAACCGGCGGTATTGTGGTGACAGCGAGTCATAATCCTCCTGAATATAATGGCTACAAAGTGTACAACCACGAGGGTGGCCAACTGGTACCACACGAAGCGGAAAAAGTAATTCAATACATTCAGGAAGTTCCTTCCCTCGCGGATGTGAAAAAGCTGACACAGGAAGAAGCCGAAGCCCAAGGATTGCTCGTATGGCTTGGGGAAGAGGAAGATCAGGCATTTGTTGATACAGTTGCCAGCCTAAGTCTCAGTCGTGACCTGATTCAATCCGGTGTCGGCCGTGATTTCAAAATCGTCTTCACTCCACTGCACGGAACAGGTAATGTGCCTGTACGTCGTGTGTTGGAACAGATCGGTTTCGAGCAGGTTCACATCGTGGCAGAACAAGAACAGCCTGATGCTGAATTTTCCACAGTGAAATCCCCCAACCCGGAAGAGCGCGAAGCATTTACGCTCGCAATGAAGCTGGGTGAATCCGTGGGTGCAGACATTCTCATCGGTACAGATCCGGATGCAGACCGCATGGGTGCGGTAGTGAAAGACAATGATGGCAAGTATTTCGTACTGTCGGGTAACCAATCCGGAGCCATCATGGTGCATTATGTGTTGAGCCGCTTGCAAGAGACAGGTAAACTGCCGAAAAATAGCGCGGTTGTCAAAACGATTGTAACAAGCGAGATGGGAGCGGTCATTGCCGAGCATTACGGTGCAGAAGTGATGAACACCCTGACAGGATTTAAATATATCGGTGAAAAAATGAACCAGTTCGAAGCAACCGGCAGTCATACGTTCTTGTTCGGTTATGAGGAAAGCTACGGTTACCTGGCAGGCAGCTACGCACGTGACAAGGACGCAGTCCTGGCTGCAATGCTGATTGCTGAAGCAGCTGCTTATTATAAAAACCAAGGCAAAACGCTCTATGATGTCCTGCAAGAGCTATACAGCCAATTCGGATATTTCCTGGAGAAGCTGGAGTCCCGTACGCTGAAAGGCAAGGATGGCGTAGCTCAAATTCAGGCGAAAATGACCGACTGGCGTTCTAATCCGCCACAAGAAGTAGCCGGTATCGCTGTACAAGATGTGCTGGATTACTCTCTTGGCTTGGATGGCTTGCCTAAAGAGAACGTTCTGAAATTTATTTTGGCAGACGGATCATGGTTCTGCCTACGTCCTTCGGGAACAGAACCGAAGATCAAAGTATACTTCGCCGTGCGCGGAGAGAACCTGGAAGACGCCGAAAGCCGTATTGAGCGTTTGGCTACTACGGTGATGACGCGTGTAGACGCACAATAAATACGAATGCAGTACTGTGCAAGAACATGAGAAAGCCTCTCCGCACCGTAAGGTTGGTTGGCGGAGGGGCTTTTCTTTTAGGTAAAAAGGGTGAATTCCTAGGTCTATTTTGGATGAATTGCGGATAGATGCACGTTTGTTGACACAAGCTGTTTGTATCCGGTATTTATTCACTATTATGCAATGAAAATCATGAGCTGAACGTGCTTTTGGTTCCAACACTTGAGGAGGTACATGTAGTGCGTCAAAAATGGCTTTATTGGAATACCGCTTCACGGAAGTGGCTGTGGATTGTTGTCATTATCGGTTTGATTGCTTCCATTCCTGTCATCAGTGATCGGGTACAGACGGAATCTTCCGCCAAAAAGGTGGAGCTTGTCTTCAATTATCGGGGGCTATTGGATATCTCGGCTTATCAGGCCCATCCGCAAGACTTTATGAATGAACAACTGACTCGGTTGAAAGACGCCGGAGTGACAACCATGGCGGTGTTCGAAAGTACACTGGATGAGTTGAAGAAGTCCCGCCGTCTGATGGTATATAACGGGCAGGATATTGCGAACATGACCAAAAATGTCATTCCTGCTAACGATAATTACACGTATGTGCTGTTCACGAACGAGGAAAATGCACAAACGTATACCCCTATCATTGAACAAACGTTCGCCGATCGGGAGATTCCTGTGCTTCCATGGGAATATGAAGGTCGTAGCGGCTTAATATTGCAGACTCCACCGGAGAATGCCAACATGCAGCCTTTGCAACCAGATCCGGTTGCCGTGAAGATGCTGCGTGATAAAGGATTTTACATTTTGCCACGGATCTCAGACAGTGTGCCTTATAATCAGGAATCCATGGAACGCCTGCTTACCTTCTTCGAAGAGAATGGGGTAAAGCGCATCTTGTTTGATGGTGATGCTGTGAAAGGGTACAATGATAATGCAGAGATGAAAAGTATCGATATGTTTGCCCAGTTGCTGAACAAGCACCATATTGGACTGGCGGCTATTGAGAATTTGAAGAAACCACAATCCGGTTTTGAGACTCTCTCATATAAAATTGACTACAATGTAACTCGTCTGTACTCCTTAAGTGACGGGGATGCCAATCTGGATGTAGACACCATTGCTGACCGTTTTGTTTTGGCTACCAAAGACCGCAACATTCGTATGCTCTATATGAATGCTTCGCCAAGTCAGAATACGGCCAAAGCCATGATCACCAATCCGATTGATAATCTGATCAATAGTTTGGGTGAGCCTGGTCATGCGATTGAACGTATGGGCAAACATGGCTTCGAACTGGGACAAGCCGAAGCGTTTACGGTGAAAGATTCTTCCATTCAGCGTTATGCCAAGCTGGTTGCCCTGATTGGTGCAATCGCAATGATTTCGCTTATGGTTTCATATTTTGTACCACTGCTGACATTGCTGGTATTTGCGCTGGCACTGGTGGGCAGTGCCGGATTGTTCTTGCTCAAACCGACGTTGCTGGAGCAAGGAATTGCCTTACTGGTCGCAATTAGTGCGCCAACCATTGCGATGGTGCTGGCGGTTCGTACAGTGAACTATCAGCAACAGCGTCAGCCAGACGCGCCTGCGGGTCGCCGGTTGGCACAAACGATATTCTTATATGTAAGAACGTCGATTCTGTCGTTCCTGGCGGTACCTTTTGTCATCGCGTTGCTTAACAGCATTACGTACAGTCTGGTGATTAACCAGTTCCGAGGCGTGAGCCTGTTGCACTTTGCACCTATGGCGCTGGTAGCGATTTATATTGTGTTTTACCGTGGTTCGGGTACGTTCTCCATTAAGCAAATTAAGAACCTGCTTCGTACTCCGATTACCGTTGTGATGGTTGTATTAGCACTTGTTGCTGCCGTTGTTGGGTATTACTATTTGAGTCGTACAGGCAACTCGGGTTCGGTTACGCCTTTCGAGATGTTCCTGCGTGTTGTGTTGGAAGACACATTCGGCGTGCGGCCAAGATTCAAAGAATTTATGCTGGGACACCCGCTGTTTATCGTTGGCGTGTTCGCCGCTTTAAAATATCGTAAAGTCATCTTTGTGCTCATTATTGCAGCAATTGGACAATTGTCCATGGTGGATACGTTCGCGCATATCCATACGCCAGCTGTGTTGTCACTCATTCGTGGAGTGATGGGATTGGGACTTGGCTTAATCTTCGGTATCGTTGCTGTGGGTGTGTGGCAATTAGCGGAAGGATGTTGGAAAAAATGGTCACCACTTCTCAAAAGTTAGTCATCTCGGGATATTACGGATTCCGCAATAGCGGAGACGAAGCGGTACTAAAGTCAATTTTGATGGCGCTGGAAGAGGAGAGTCACAGATCGAATGTCACGATTGAGCCGATAGTGCTCTCCGGTGACCCGGAGTCGACCACTTCAATGTACGGTGTACGTTCAGTACATCGGATGAAGTTGAAGGAGGTTCGCGAAGCGATCAAGGAGAGTGACGGTTTAATTAGTGGAGGAGGAAGTCTGCTGCAGGATGCAACCGGACTGAAATCCATCCCTTACTACCTGGGTGTCATCAAACTGGCCCAATGGTTGAAAAAACCAACATTTATCTATGCGCAGGGCATTGGACCTGTAAATCGTAAAATTTTCAATCCAATGATTCGATCCGTCTTCAAAGCTTGCAATTATGTATCTGTGCGTGATGAACAATCCGCTGAATATTTGCGCGGGCTCGGATTGCAGTGGAATCAGATTCATGTGGTCCCTGACCCGGTGATGGGTCTGCCACTGCCTGAAGCCAGTGCGGAAGAAGTACGTTCAGTCGCGCTTAATGCTCAAGGAGCAAGCGTTCATACCAAACTCCCTGTGATCGGCGTTTCGGTACGTTTCTGGGAGTCGGATCGTAAAGAACTTACAGCGATTGCTGCTGGACTCAAGAAGCTTTGCTCCAAAAAAGCCGTTCACTTGCGCTTTATGCCATTTCACTTACCGATTGATGAGCAGGCTTCACGTTTTGTCATGGAAATGCTCGGTGACCTCGGTAACAAGGGGAGCGAAGTCAGTATTACCAAGGATCTCACTGATCCCCAACTGATGCTGCAGGAAGTAAGCAATTGTGATGTCGTTATCGGCATGCGTCTGCACAGTCTGATCTATGCAGCATCACAGTATGTTCCACCCGTTGGTATCTCGTATGATCCGAAGATTGATCAGTTCATGCTGCGTCTGGATAGTGAAACCGTGGGCAGTACGGATGCGCTGGATGGGGATAAGCTGGCGAAGACGGTGGCTAACCTGTTGGATCAGCGTTCACAGTGGCTGAAGGAACATGAAGAAGGCATCACCGAATTGAAGCAGGAAGCCAAAGTGCCTGCTCAGCAAATTATTAAATATTTAGGCCGCAAAGGGTGAAATAAGATGAATCAGACCGGACCAATACCTACCGTTTCAATCTATGGTATTCCTTTTTCCAAACTAACAATGAAAGAAACGGTGGAGGTTCTACGCCAAGCAGTGCTTACAAAACAGCCGCACCAAGTCATTACAGCCAATCCCATCATGGTCATGGCCGCGCTGGAGAATCCAGCGATGATGAAGGTTATGCAGTCTGCGGAAATGATTGTTCCTGATGGAACAGGGGTTGTATGGGCTGCCAATTATTGTGGGAAGCCTGTGGCAGAGCGGGTACCTGGATTTGATCTTTTACATGAATTGCTGCGTGTTGGAGAAAACTATCGGTGGGGCGTGTATCTGCTCGGTTCCACACCTGAGGTGATTCAAGAAACGGCAGTTCGGTTACAAGAGCAATATCCGGCGATTCGAATTGTAGGTTATCGTGACGGTTATTTTGGTCCGGCTGAGGACGACCAGGTTGTCGCTTCCATCCGTGAAGCTGCACCTGATCTGCTGTTTGTTGCACGTGGGGCAGACACGCAGGAACCGTGGATTCACAAGTACAAAGACGCGCTTCAAGTTCCCGTTACCATGGGGGTTGGAGGTAGTTTTGATGTGATCTCGGGTAAAACCAAACGTGCACCTAAAGTGTTCCAAAAGTTAAGACTGGAATGGTTTTATCGTCTGCTTCGCGAACCTAGTCGGGCTGGCCGAATGCTTGCGCTTCCGAAATTTGCTGTCAAAGTGATGCGGGACAAAGAAAACGTGACTAAAGTCCGTTAAAATTAGGCTTTTACGCTTAAAATGCACGTTTTTGCTAAAAATTGAGGTTGGCATTTCGCCTGTGATCAGCGTATAATTCATTCCGAATTACATGTGTGCCACTCAAATAAAAACTTTTAGTTGCACATGGCCACTCCGATGTCAGAATAACCTTTTGATCGCTGTTATCCCTGGATTTCTTTTATCAACCTTTGTAAGGTTGAAATCCCGTGATAAAGGCGAACGCTTCGCTTCTACAGGTTATTTCTGCCCTCTCCGTTCTGGTGCAAATGGTTTTTTTATTAAAAGTGACGAACAATAATTTATATATAAAAAGAGATCAGGGGATTTATAATTTCTTACAGGTATTATAATTGGGGGTCGAATGTTCAAATGGTAGCGATCTTTATCATTGGATTTATCGTGTCAATGGGACTGGCTCTTGCCCTGACACCACTTGTCAAAAAGTTCGCAGTCAGAATCGGAGCAATGGATACACCGAATGCACGTAAAGTGCACACTCGGATTATGCCGCGTCTTGGTGGTCTAGGGATTTTCCTGGCCTTTATCATTACGGTTGCTGCACTGCTTCCTTTTGTGTCAGCATGGTTTACGACAAGAGATATGAGCTTTGTCAGTGCTTTTCTGATTGGTGGATCGATCATCGTACTGATTGGTGCGTTGGATGATCGTTTTGAACTGTCAGCCAAAGTGAAGCTGCTCGGACAAATTGTTGCTGCTGCTGTAGTCGTATTCGGATTCAACATCCGTGTAGACTTCGTCAATATTCCTTTTCAGGATGCGTACTCCTCACTGGAAGCTTGGGTGTCCATTCCGCTGACGATTCTCTGGATTGTTGGTGTAACAAATGCGATTAACCTGATTGATGGTCTGGATGGTCTGGCTGCCGGTGTGTCCGGTATCGCCATTGGTACCATTGCCGTGATGTCCTTCTTGATGGGTAACATGATGATTGCCTTGATGTGTCTTGTACTGCTTGGTAGTATTGTTGGATTCTTGTTCTTCAACTTCCACCCGGCCAAGATCTTCATGGGGGATACGGGATCACTATTCCTTGGCTTCTCTCTGGCAATGCTGTCCATGCTCGGATTCAAACAAATTGCTGTCGTGTCCTTCATTACACCGCTGATCATTATCGGTGTGCCGCTCTCGGATACCTTCTTCGCGATCATTCGTCGTGCGGTACAACGGAAACCGATTTTCTCACCGGATAAAGGTCACTTGCATCACTGCTTGCGTGAGCTTGGATTCAGTCACCGTCAGACAGTGCTGATTATCTACGGTATTGCCGCATTCTTCGGTGTACTGGCAATTATCCAATCTTCCGCTGCGATGTTCGAAGCCAACTGGGTAACGTTCGTCGTGATCTGTATCATGATGTTCTTCCTCCAGGTGGGTGCAGAAGTCATCGGACTTGTAAGCAAAACCAGAAGGCCGGTCATTAACTTCCTGATGCGTATGCGCGTCAAGATGAACCCGGAAACCCGCTCGAAATCCTAAATAGAAACGCTCGTTTACTGATCTTATTGAATATTCTTTCAACCCAAACCTTGTCCTTCGTGGACAAGGTTTTTTGTTTATTTTGCTGTTTTTACTAAATAATTGGAACCTTTCGGCCGATATATAACGGTAACTGACTTAAAAAGAGGAGAGATGATACGTAATGCAACAAAAGAAACGGCCGTTGGCATGGATCATGTTGGTCGCTATGGTGTTCTCATTGTTCCCACAGGGTCTGTTCGGTGGGGCCGTTGCTTCGGCTGCGGACGGTGACGGTACAGGATCTAACGCATATTCAACTTACTTTACGCCAGATATTAAGGTATTAAGGGAAACATCCGTTCTGTCTTTGGTTTCAGGAGAGACAGGCAAGAAATTCCTTTCAAGAAGTAACGCATATACCACATCAACTTCAACTATTAGTATCTCAGGTTCATATGCATTTGTTTCGAAAGATACGATGAAAGTAAAAGTAGAGCAGTTGAATTCCACGACTGAAGGCAATGTGGATAAGTGGGTTCCAGATGAAACGAAATCCATTACAACTGCAGTCACTGCAGATAGCAGTGGGAACAACAAGTATAATGCAAACAACCTTACATTGTTTCCTGGATTCAACAAGGTTACCTTCTTAGGAGTACAGGGTTCTGTTGAACGTTCGGATACATTTTATGTTTTATATGACCAAGCTCCCTTTATAGAGAACTTCAAAATTTCCACGGTTGTTTCTGGAGGTACAGGGAATGCAACCTACGACCTTAACGCAGGTTCTGAGACAGTCGTTAATACGGAACGTGTATCTATCCAAGGTAAGGTGCAAAACGCTACGCAGGTTACCGTTACAGTAAATGGTGGCGATTCTTTTGATTCGGCCATGCTACAAGATGGATCGTTTTTCTTGCCACAGCTTAAGCTTAAAGCAGGAATAAATACGTTGAAATTTAAAATATCAAGTGCATCAAACTCCATTGAAACGGAGCGCTCGGTGTATTATTTTGATAAAAACCAACCTTTCACCAAGCTCGACTTAACGGTAGGAACAGAGACGCAATCCATATTGAATGATGCAAATCCGAATTTTACAATAGCGGAACAAAAAGAAGGCAAATTGTCTGGACAAGCATTATTGCCTTATTCAGCTAGTAGTTCGGATTTTAGTCCAACGAATGGAACGATTACACTATCAAATAGCAATATAGCTCAACCTACAACATTCACTTTTCAAGTAACCAAATCAACAGCAATCGCAGGAGCAGATGGGATTAGTTTGGAATATCGACTTGTGGATTTTGTAGTGGACACACCTTTCAAAATGGAGCTGGAAGAGGGCGGGACTGATGTCAAGAAGAATCAGGAAGTGAAAGTCAGCCTCACTTATGGTAATTTCAGCACAGGATTTACTGGAGGATACGTGTATTCGCCAGGTTCCCAAGATATCTTAAATATGTACTACCTTCCGGATTACAAAAGTGGCCCGATAGAGTCCAAGACCAAACTGGATGGATCACGAGTGAAAAGCGACACATTCTTCATTTTGGTTGAATCCAGCAAAGATATTGATGCAGCAGAATTATTTGGTGAATACCTTCCTACAGGAACTACAAAACTGAAAATCGCTGCAGTAACAACAACAGATGACATGAAACTAGAAAGTACGCAACAGATATATCAAATCTCAGGCTTCATTCCTGGAGAACAACAAATCCGATTTTATTTCGGCAAACCGACCGACTTGCCAAAAGTAGTCAAGATTTCTTATTCATCTGTTAGTTCGATCTATGTAGAGAATTTGCAAGATGGACAGACTTATAGTTTTGACTCGAAGAGTACGGAACAGACAATGTCTGTTAAAGGTAAGTTTATCGGCTTTAAGACGCTGGGGAATGACTTTAAACCCGAGCTTGTAGTGAATGGTAAGGTGCTTAAAGACACTGAATATACAAAGGTTTCAACAGGCTTCCCGGACAGCAATGGTGATTTTTCCATTAAATTAAAAGTGCTGAAAGAAGGTCCTATTGTATATGGTGAGAACACGATTGTGATTCGTGCAATCGATGAGGATGCCAACAAACAGCCTACAACCATAACAACAACGCTTAGAATCAATGTTATTGATACGAACCAATCAACAGTTACAACCTTTATGCCTACTCTGGTTCCTAAGGATTCCAGACAACCTTTTGTTGATAAGGCTCTAACCAGTTATACACAGGACGAACTGAAGAAAATCTTCGCGGTTACGCCTGAATTTGCATTCAAAGAAGATAAATATGTAACAAGTGAAGAGAATTATGATCTTGTGATTAATGGCGGTGGAGCGCAAATTGCTAACGTTTATTTTGGCTCCAAACTAGTGTTTACCCATACACAAGCTACTGATCGTGTACTACAAACGAATAAATTAGGTGAAAATGGCATGCCTACATTTGATTTTGTAGGTAATGAAAATCAGTTCTTCGTAAGAATTCAAAACCTGAAATTTGATGCACCTGGAACGCACGTATACACACTTGAACTTATTAATAGAACAGGTGCCAGAACAACCCAGCGCTTAGAGATTGTACGTGAACCATCCTCTTATCGCATTCTTGCTCCTCAGCCAACCGTAGGAGATAAGATTGTTGTTAATAAAAACTTTGTGAGATTCGATATTGAGGCAGAAGGGGCTACTCAAGTACTGATTGATAAGCAGCCTGCTGTTAAACGTACTGATTCTAACAATCGTTTTGTACTGGACTACGTAGGTTTGAAACCTGATAAAAATAACGCAATCAAGATTCAAATTACCCGTCCGGGTGGAACAATTAATGACACAGTCAATGTATTCTATACATCTACAATTACAACGGATACGCAATACATGGCTCCGAAAGTGGCCAATAAATACACTGTATTTAATAAGGAGCTGCAGCTTTCACTTCCGAAGGGGACGGTTCTGCAATCCACAACAGTAAGAAATATGACCAAGTTCTATCCAGATAACAAGATTTTGTTCGGAATTGCTGATCCGGATAAAGGGATTGTAGAGAGAAAGAATGACTACGGTAACTGGATCGGATCTCCGGATGAAGGTAGTGAAAATGCACAAAGTTTCATTACTGTATCACCTGAGCTTACTGGTTTGTTCAGTTCAACACTCAATACAAGCAACTTTACGCCAATCTCTGATATTTACTGGATTCACGGTGGTATTGGTGAACTTGGAGATAAAGGAGAAAGTGGTTATAGCGCGGGTACCAATGGTTTGGCTCCTTATAGTCTGGAAGGCAACTTCACGCAATATGCTGCTGAGAGGATCTTAACCCCATCACAAAGAGGAAGCCTGACGATCGCTTACGATCCTTCGATCGTAGACGATGTAGGTTCTACGATTACTGTATTCAGATACTCAGACAAAACCAATGTAGGCAAGTGGATTCCTATTGGGGGAGTCGTTGATACAAAAGGACACACGATTACGGTACCATTTGATGAATTCGGATACTATAAAGTAATGAAATTGAGCAGAAGTTATCCTGATATTACAAACCACCCATGGGCTCGTAATTTGCTTAATGCTTTGTATTCCAAAGGAATTATGAATCCATTGAGAGCAAGTTCTTTTGGTGCAGATGATCAGACAACTCGTGGAGAATTTGCAACGTTACTCGTTAGAGGTCTGGATATTCCGTTAAATTATGCGAACCAACAAACGTTCCAAGACGTATCGATCAGTACCAAGTCCGATCGTTGGACCTACGAAGCTATTGAGACAGCTGCTCGGGCAGGTATCGTTACGGGGTTGAGTGATGGATATTTCCAACCGGAAATGCCAATTACACGTGAACAGGCAGCCGTTATGATTGCTCGTGCAATGAACTCCAAATTGGCAACGAACGACAGTAAACTAGCTGCAACGCTTGGAAAGTCATTCCTGGACTCAGGTTCTATTGAATTCTATGCTCGTCCTGCTGTGCTCGCGATAACCAAAGCGAAAATCATGGAAGGAAGCCCGGTCACGGTGCCTGGTGCAACCAAAGCTCAGTATCAGTTCAATCCAAAGGGTAATATGACTCGTGCAGAAGCTGCCAAAATTGCAGTTGAATTACTTAAGAAGAGCACAAAGCTGTTCCCTAAAAACTTGAGCTAATCCGTCTAGAAAACTATTCAATTCTGAAAGACCTGTCCCTTGGACTAAAGGGACAGGTCTTTTTATCAACTGGTAAAGAACACTTTTATAATAGAAGAAATCTGTTTTTTACCAATATCTATTTTTGTAATTTGCTAGAGATTAAGATACAATAGCGGTAAATACACAATGATCTAGAGGGTGAAGTTAGCTAATGAAACCGATTTATTCGAAAGCCCAGCTGGGCTACATGAAGGCAAAGACACAGTTCGAGAAACAAGCAGTCATTCTGGAGAAGAAAATAGAAGATACACGTAAAACGCAGGAAGTTTCCCAAGAAGTGATGGAAGGGCTTGTCAAGGCGACTGGCTTCCATGATGCGTATAACAATTTGGTTCTGGCTGAGAATGACTTAATCGAATGGTCTCATACCACGATGAAGCATGAAAAGACATACCGGGAAAATAGACAACCCATTGACGACATGTATCTGAGATTGAACAGTGATCCGAATATGCGTGCTCAAATTATTGATCTTGCGATGAAAATTCGCTAAGTTATAGAACCAGAGCATTACGAAAGGCATTCCATATGGAATGCCTTTTATTTATTTTCTATTTAGAAAAATTTGTCGCTTCATGCAGCGAGTTATAGGGTATATATAAACGTCCCCATCAGTCCAGACACAACATAATCTCATGCAAACTGCTTCATCATTGGTGGTCTAAAGGTTTTGAACCTCGCATTTACCCGCACTGCATCAATACATAAATAAGTTCAAAACTTTTTTTGCTGAATCCGCAACTTTTTGAAATCTTCTGCGTTTAAGATGTAGAGTCAAAAACATTGGGGAACTTACCAAGAATGACCTCGTGAAGAATCTTGTCTATTTATTAGAAAAAATTGCTTTACGGCACGGAAGACCCATTGTATAATACGTAAGGTAGGATTAGGAAACTACTCTATTTTCGTATGGATCTATCATTATTCTCGTTTACAAGTTTCTGTGATATGCTCACAGACATCATTTATATTAACTTGCTCATGACTCTGGAAAGGGGGTGCGACAATAGAATGAGGAACACGAGCGACCCTATTAAAGAAAATTCCAATGTTATGAACGCCCAAGGAGGAGAAAAAAAGGTTATGAAGAAAATTTTATCCGTAGCTCTGTCTACAGCAATGGCATTCTCAATGTTTGCATCTGTAGCATTCGGTGATACAGCGGTTTCGCCACAACAACAGTTTGATGCATTGAAAGCAAAAGGTGTTTTCACTGGTTACCCAGATGGAACAGCTGGTTTGGACAAAGAGATGACTCGCGCTGAGTTCGCAAAAGTTATCACTAAATTGCTTGGCCTGAAAGAAATCACTGGTGTATATTCTTACAACGATAAAAACTACAATGCTAAAAACTGGGCTGCTCCTTACATCGAAGCAGTAACAGCTGCAGGCATCATGGAAGGTAAAAACGTTGAGAAGAAAATCTTCGACTTCAACGGTAAAGTAACGATCGAAGAAATGGCGAAAGTTCTGACAATCGCTTTGGACCTCGAAGTTCCTACTGAAACTAACAACACAGCAACAGCTTGGGCTAAAGGTTATGTTCAAGCAGCAATCAACGCTGGTCTGCTTGACACTAGCTTGAACTTCCAATCTAACGCTTCCCGTCAATTGCTTGTAGGCGCTGCTTACGCAATTGATCAAGCTCAAAGCTTGAAAGTTGCTTCTTATGAAGTAAGCGAAGCTGGTAAAGTTGTTACTTTCAAAATCAGCGACGGTGAATCCGTTAAAGTAACTTTGGATAAAGCTCTCGAAGCTAACAAAGAAACTGAAGTGAAATTCACTTACAAAGATAAAGAGTTCACTGAGAAGGTTACTTATGTAGTAACTGAAGCTACAAAATTGCAATCCGTATCTGCAGACAACTTGAAAGAAGTTACTGTTAAATTTGACGGTAAAGTTGATAAAGCTACTGCAGAATTGAAAGATAACTACAGATTGAATGCTAATCTGACTGTTAAATCCGCAGTACTGAGCGCTTCCGCTAATGAAGTGGTTCTGACTTTGGATCAAGATCAATCTTTCAAAAACCAACAAAAATACACTGTAACTGTTACTGGCGTTAAAGCTGGTACTAGAACAATTGAAGCAAGCAATGTTGAATTTACTCCGGTAGACAACAAGCTTCCTGAAGTTGTAAGTGTAACTGGTTTGGGAACTAAAGCAATCAAAATCATCTTCAGCGAGCCTGTAAAACAATCTTACACAAACAACTTCCAAGTTGATGGTCAAGGTTTCTACAGCTCTCCAAATGTTGAAGGTCGTGAAGTGATTCTGAAATCCAGTTCTGCACTGAGTGTTGGTGAACACACACTGACAGTAACTGGTGTTGAAGATTTCGCAGGTTTCAAATCTTTGAAATCCGACCACAAATTCTCTGTTGTTGAAGATACTACTGCTCCAACAATCGCAGAAGCTACTGCAACTTTGGAAAAACTGACTGTTACTTTCAGTGAAGATATCGATGATTCTACACTGGACAAAGCTAACGTTTACCACAAACGTGGCGATTCCAAAATTACTCCTAGCAGCGTAGTTAGATTGTCTGCTAACAAATATGAGTTCTATTTCGATACTGATAAAGCCCTTCCTTCTTACGAAACTACAATTTTCGTAGAGAAAGTAAAAGACTTCTCTGGTAACGAAATTACTCAAACGTCCAAACTGGTTAAAGCTGAAATTGATACAGAGCGTCCACAAGTTCTGGATGCACGTGTAACAACTGGAACTAAAAATCAATTAGCTTTGACATTCAGCAAACCACTTGCTAGTCAAGATTTTCTGAAATTGATCACTGTTAAAGATAAAGACGGTAAAGTTCGTCAAATCTCCAGTGTAACTTTCAAAGATTCTTCCACTAAAAACATTCTGTTGGTTAATTTCTTCTCGGATCTTCCAGAAGGCACTAACACTTTGAATATTGCTGGTGTTAAAGACGCGACTGTTCTGGGTAACGTAATGCTGGATTACACAACTACATTTAATGTAGGTGATACTACAGCTCCTAAAGTTGCTTCTGTTTCCTTCAATGTATCTGACAACAATCGTCGTGCGGTTATCGTATTTGACGAAAAAATGGATCCAGAATCCTTGTTGAATCGTGCAAATTACTCTTTGACTTTTGATAACAAAGAAATCGGTTTGCCGAGCGATGCTTACCTGTCAGTAACACAAGATGGTAAAGCGGTTGTAATTGAATTGCCTGTAACTATCGGAGGCCAAGATGTAACTTCTACTCTGCTTACAAAAGTTAGAGTACAAGGTGTTAAAGACGTAGCTGGTAACTACTTGGCTGGATTTAACACAGTATTGAATCTTGCAGACTACCGTTATATCAGCCTTAAAGATTATAACGATGCAGGAAATACTGCTTCCCTTACAGCTAAACGTGAAATCAAAGTTAAATTGAATCAATCTGTTTCTCGTGTTGTTAACAAAAATTCAATTACTGTAAATGGATATGGTGTGACTGATGTTGTTGCTAATGATACAGACACAGTAACAATCAAATTGGACCGTGACGTTTATTCTCCAGCAGGTTTGTCTGTACAATTTGATGGTACTAAATTCATCGGTGCTGCTCAAAATGAAATTGCATTCAACAGCGCAACACCAATTGTGATTTCTTCTAACATCAAAGATGAAGTTAAACCTGAAGTTGCAGCTAACCAAAATGTATATGCTACAACAGTTACTGGTTCCACTTACAGTGTTACTGTAAATGTAACAGAGAACTTGGATAGCACAACAGCTCTTGTTGGTTTGTATGCTCAAGATCTTATTGTAACTCGCTTGTCAGATAACAAAGAAGTACCTGCCAACACTGGCCAATCTGATTTCAAATACAATGTAGTTCAAGTAGTTGCTGCAACTGCAACTACACCTGCTCACTTTATCGTTGAGATTGTTGACGCTAAAGGTAGTGCAAATGGTTACTCTATCGAAATCAAGGATAACGCTAAGTATATCCAAGATACTCAAGGTAACGTAATCACAGCTAAAGGTGCAGTTAGAACTCAATAATCAATTTTTCCTAAAGGGAGCTAGAGAATTTTCTCTAGCTCCCTTTTTTATATTTAATCCAATAGCTGATATTTAGTCGGCCAAAGTTATACTGAAAACACAACAACATCGTAACTTTCTTACTCTAATAAACGTTTATACTATAAGTGCAACAAGCAACTTATGGGAGGTTTGGAAGTGGATCAAAAGAAAATAGTTGTGAGCTTGCTCGCAAGTGCGTTGTTGATCAGTTCAACGGCTGGCATTACGATGGCAGCGAGCACAACGAATAAAACGTCTGCCACCAGTTCAAATAGTAGTACATCAAAGAAAACAACAACATCAAAGAACAAGGTTGTACATACACTGAGTAATTTGTCCCCTGTAAAATTAACTGCACGTAGCTCCGTTAGATTAACGGATGTGAACATCTTATCTCAGGATGATGGGAACGTTGTTACGTATACTCTGTCATACAAGAACAATGACAGTACCCCAATGATGATGCTGGATTACTGGAGCAAGGTGAAGACCAAGGGTGGAACGCTATTCTCGCCCAAACTGATTGCGAAAGATCAGGAGAAGAAGACAGTCGCAGCAGGATCAACTGTAGATTTGACTTATGTCATGAAAGTTGGCCGAGAAGTGAAGTTGAGTGATCTGAACTTCCTTATCGTAAAATGGGATTTCAGTCAATCTAACTATGAACGTACGCTGGGTAAGTTTAATGTACCCGCATCCTATAGTATTACTACCCCCGTAGGCAAACCGAAGACGGTTCGTCTAAGTGATTCTGCCGTGAAGGTGAAAGTGTCTGGTATTAAAGTGTTCCCAGGTGAAGATAAGAATCAGTATGTCAAAATTGGTGTGAATTTAAACAATATTAGTTACAAATTACTCGAAAATCCGAATATCAAATGGATCTTGCGTACACCGAGTGGTACGAATTATCCGTTGACGCCAGACAAGGATAGTACAAGCGTTAGCATTCAGGCTCAGGCTAATAAGGCACTCAGTCTGATGGCATCTCTCCCCACATCGGTGAAGCTGCAAAAGTCTGAACTATTGCTGGTGGAAGAGCAGGGTGAAGAGAAGACGGTCTTACCTGTTGCTGCGTTGCAGCTGCCTGAGGCAAGCAAAGCAACGAACGTAGAGGTGGCTGCGAATCAACCGAATATCATAACTGTTGAGGGACAACGATTATCTACATTGCTGGAGTCAGCAAAGGTACGTATCGATGACGGTCAATATAATTTGAATATGCAATTTGTGCTTAAGAACGAAGGTAAGAAAGCTGTTAAAGTACCAACATATACATTTGAAGTACGAACTGCTGACGGAACAATTTATCCTATTGAAACCAAAGCATTGGACGCATTAAAGCTAAATCCTGGAGATATTAAAACGATGAAACTCAACGCGACCTTACAAGGTGATGGGGACACAAGCAAAATTAAGCTGTACGCGATGAGTCCTGTGGATAAAAATGAAAACACGGAGTCAACGACTCCGACGAGTACAAGTAGCTTTGTTTTCTCCTATCCTGTAGGCGTATATGCGATTCCGCAATCTGTATCCACTGGAGACGGTTTGACAACAGAGACGGTCATTAAGAATAGTAAAGGAACGTTTGGTGTTTCGTTGGGATCATTACAGCGTTTGCCATGGCTAGATAGTGATATTGTGGCTGCGAAAGTAACGATTCGTAATGCTGGCAGCAAAACGGTGCAGCTCCCAGAGCTCGAAGCAATGTTCACTATTGACTCGGCTCTAATTGATGGAGATAAGAAGTTAATCTATACGCAAAGCGGAAAACTGCTTGGGGCGGGGATGACGACCGAGGCTTATCTGTTGACCAAAATACCTTCTGAACTCCGTATTGGTCGTCTCGAGGTGAGTCTGATTGAGAAAGTCAGTGAAGAAGAAACAAATGAGTGGGTCACTTTAAATACGTCAGGATTAATTCAACCTGTATCCTATGTAGGAACAGGCAAGACATATAACATGGGTGCTGCGGATAAAGAGACTGAAATGGGTGTGCGCAGAACAATTCGTTATCCAGGGACATCTTCGGATATCGTGTATACCGAATTTGAAATGACAAACAAATCGTTGCGTCAAAGTGGGCTTGGCAAACTGGTGGGTTACTTCAAAACATCGGACGGTCAATATTACAAAGCAACAGCAAAACAATCTGAGCGTTCACCTGGGCCAGGCCAGAAATCAATTGTTACATTCTGGGCTAAGGTTCCGAAGTCAGTAACATTCTCGGATATGCGCTTGGTTGTGGGTGAAGGAATTGCAGATAGCAAGTTTGTCATCGGCGAAGGAGAAGCCACTGCATATGTGAATGCTCTGGCATTCGAAGTGCCACCAACTTCAATTAGTGTTCAAGGGATTTTCTCAAATATTGATCTCTATCCGTATCTATTGACTGCTAATAGTGTGCGGGCATACTTGGCAGGCAGCTCTTCTGTGCAGGTAGAGATGAATTATAGCTTGTCTCGCAATGAAGAGATTGAGATGGGTGAGAATGAACATAAATTAATCCTGGCGTTGACCGATCAAGCAGGTAAAACTTATGAGAAAGAGTTGGTTTTGGGAACCGATCTGAAAGCGGGAACGAATCAAACACTCACTTGGAGTGTAGAAGACAGCTTCTTCGAGAAATTGCGTGGAGGCTCGTATCGTTTGGCGGTATATGACCAGTTCCAGGGACAACGTATTCGTCTTGCGGAACAAGGCTATGGATACGATCTGACCAAGCTTCCAAAGGATGAACCTGTAGATTCAAGATAAACGAAGTTTTTGTATGATTAGTGATTTATCCACAAAACCTCGTTTCCACCCTAACGGAAACGAGGTTTTGCTTGTCGCATCTCCACTTTTTCTCTATAGTTAAAGTTAATAGATTTCCAGAGGAGGAAAATAAATCACATGAAACCTTATATGAAAGTATCCCTGGCTGCACTAGCGATTGGTGTTGGCGTGTGGGTTGGTTCTGTATACAGCAATACGGCAATAGGTGCAGGTACAAGCCAACCGGGAACAGCAGATGATCCGGTAGTGACGAAGAGTTATGTTGATCAGCAAATTCAAAAGGCTTTGGGTGGAAGTACGAACACAGGGTCTGGAAATACATCAGGTAGTAACAGCGGCTCTACAGGAACAGGCAGCACTGGTGGAGATACAACGCTTCCTCCATTGGTGTCTGGAGCCTCTGATGCCGTTGAGATTGTGACCGTGAAGCCTGGTCAACAACTGATCGGTGCATCTGGCGCGGAGTTCATCGTACGTAGCGGTAAAGCTGTGATCGTCAGTGAAGGTACGAATGGTGTAGCTGATCTGACGGACGGGGTTGATTTGACGAATGGTCAGACAGCACCGACCAATCACTTGCTCTCTTTTCCAAGAGATGGACGTGGTATAACGGTATTGGATGGTAACAAGTATAGCCTGACTGTCATGGTACGTGGTGGATATACTCTGAAATAGGATGAGCACTTGTCAGACTTTTTATTCATTTCATTTGCTGAGATTACCCAGTTCTAACAAACATTTATACGGCTAGCCAGCCTTGTTCCTGCTCACTCTATAACTGTACACAACCAATAACCGGAGGTGCAGGAATCATGGCTAGAAGCAACCGCAAAGTGGTACCCGAAAGTCGTCAGATGTTGGATCAGATGAAGTATGAAATTGCCGCGGAGTTTGGTCTGAATGTGGGATATGGCGGTAGAGGTCTTGCTGGTGCAGATACCGAATTTGGTTCTGAACTGGGTGAGGTAAGTGATCACTCTTATGGGCAGTATAAAGGCTGGGGCCATCTGACTTCTCGTGAGAATGGATCGGTCGGTGGAGAGATTACAAAAAGGCTGATTCGCCAGGCACAGCAGCACTTATAGGGTGTTTTCCTTATCCCAATCCGTTTGACACGTCTTGACAAATACGTTAAGATGGCAGTTGAGGTACGCAACCTTTTCCGCTAGGGAAAGGTTGATTTTTTTGTTGAGGCCATTACCTGAAAAATCCTTATCTTCGTAACTGCGGACCCTGCGTCCTTATTCCGCCCGGAAAGCTTTCGAGGGTACAGTGAACGAATCAACGTAAATGTTTTGTTCGGGCAATCGCCATACTACTCGTTATGGGAGGTTGAAACTTCAATGTCTATTAAAGGCCGACATCTATTCACATCGGAGTCTGTAACTGAAGGACATCCGGATAAAATTTGCGACCAGATCTCGGACGCCGTATTGGATGCGTTCCTGACTAATGATCCAAATGCTCGCGTAGCGTGCGAAGTTTCCGTAGCTACAGGTCTTGTGCTTGTCATCGGTGAGATCAGCTCAGCGTCTGAATATGTGGACATTCCGTCCATCGTTCGTAATACGATTAAGGAAATCGGGTACACTCGTGCCAAGTTCGGTTTCGACTATAATACTTGTGCAGTCCTAACTTCTCTGAACGAGCAGTCTGCTGACATCGCACAAGGCGTTAACGCAGCTCTAGAGAACCGTGACCCGGAACAAATGGCTCGCGAGACAGAGAACATTGGTGCTGGTGACCAAGGTTTGATGTTTGGTTTTGCAACCAACGAAACACCTGAACTCATGCCTTTGCCAATCGCATTATCCCACCGTATCGCTCGCCGTCTGGCTGAAGTGCGTAAAAACGGCACATTGGAATATCTACGTCCAGATGGTAAAACTCAAGTAACGATTGAATACGACGGTGACAAACCGGTACGTGTTGATACCATCGTCGTGTCTACTCAGCATGCTGAAGAGACCACACTGGAGCAGATCCAAAAAGACATCAAAGAACATGTAATTCTGCCTGTTGTTCCAGCTGAATTGCTGGATGAGCAGACTAAATATTTCATCAACCCAACGGGACGTTTCGTTATTGGTGGACCTCAAGGAGATGCAGGCCTGACTGGACGTAAAATCATCGTAGATACTTACGGCGGTTATGCACGTCACGGCGGTGGCGCGTTCTCCGGTAAAGATCCAACTAAAGTAGACCGTTCCGCGGCTTATGCAGCTCGTTATGTTGCGAAAAACCTCATAGCTGCAGGTCTTGCCGACAAAGTGGAAATCCAGCTCGCTTACGCGATTGGTGTAGCCAACCCGGTATCGATCAACGTGGATACATACGGAACAGGCAAAGTCAGCGAAGAGAAATTGGTTGAACTTGTGCGTAACAACTTTGATCTTCGTCCGGCTGGTATCATCCGTATGCTGGATCTTCGTCGCCCAATTTACAGACAAACGGCTGCTTATGGTCATTTCGGTCGTACAGACCTCGATGTACCTTGGGAACAAGTGGACAAAGCAGACGTTTTGAAAGAGCAAGCAGGTCTGTAAGTTAACGATAAAGTCATCAATAGAAGTCCTTGATTCCGATATGGAATCAGGGGCTTTTTGTATGCAAACATTAAGAACTTTTTTGAAACGTAATAATATTCCTTTTATTTCCTTTTAACTAAATAAAATTGGTAATGTAACCGACATACATAATGAGGTCTGTACATCAGACAGTTGAAATGAAACAGGATGAGGAGGAAGGAACGGTGAGTTTAAAAAGAACGGCTCGCAGGGGCATCATCGGACTGTTAATCGTGCTGATGTCTATTCAAGGTTGGCAAGGTATTCCGTTTATGGACACAAATACGGTGTATGCCGCCGACGAATTTACGGACACATTGATTGAAGCTACAATCCCTGCTGTCGGAGCAACGGAGGTTGATGGTGCAGCACCGCTCGTTATTCGGTTCAAGGAAGCGGTTAAGAAGTCTGAAAACGCTGTGGGAAATGTAGTAATCAGACGTTTTCAGGATAATTCACCAGTGGCTACTATTAGAATGGATAGCCCGGATGTAAAGATTAAGGGAACTCTAGCAGATCCGGATGCACCTGAGAGTGTTGAAGGGGTAGGAAAAGAAGTAAGTATTGCTCATCCACTGTTACGTGGAGGAACATACTATGTACAATTCGATTCAGGTTCCCTGCTAACTGCTAATGGAGGGACTGCGGTCAAAGGTCTGACATCGCAACAATGGAAATTTAGTACAAAGGGAATCGGCACGGCTAAGGTAACCTCCTATTTCCCCAATCTAGGAGCAGTTTCTGTTCCAACTACGTCCAACATACAACTGACTTACAGTGATAGTATTTCAGCGGGTGTAGGCAAAATTCAGCTTCTACAAGGAAGTACAGTTGTTGAAGAACTGGATATAGGTGCAGGTGCACCGCGAATTGTGATAAATGGTAGAACGCTCACCATTGATCCAACGAACAACTTTTCGAATAACACTACATACTCCGTTGTCATACCTGAAGGGGTATTAAGGGACAGCGTTGGTAATGATGTAAAAGGGATTAGTCGAGGAGAATGGAATTTCACTGCGTTTTCTTCTGATCCATCAGCATTAACCGTATCCTCGTTATCTCCGACTAATGGAGCAAGCAATGTTTCTTTAACGAATGAACTTACAGTGACATTCAGCAAAGAGTTGAGCTCAGCTTACATTACTGGAGCGGTTACATTAAAAAATGCAAATGGTGTTGCAATACCCGCAACAGTATTACTCAACAGCACTAACAACCGACAATTACGGATTATTCCGTTAAATGGTCTAACAAACAATACCACCTATACTGTGGATATATTAGGAGGCTTTCTGCGGGATAACGCGGGAAACCTGTTTACAGGATTGAATGGGGCAAACTCATGGACATTCAGGACTTTGGGTTCGGATACCACCGCTCCAGTTTTAAAGACCGCAAAAATGTACAGTAATAGCATCATTCGTTTGACATATGACGAGTTGCTCTCAAGTATTGATCCGTTTGCTTCCAGCTTCACGGTCATGGTTAACGGAGAGAACCGGAATGTGAGTACTTCCTATGTCTCAGGAGATAGTGTCTATGTTGTACTAGACACGGGTGTAGCGGTAGGACAGGTTGTTAGAATTGCGTACGCCCCGGGAACAGGAACTCGTAAAATTCAAGATTTGTCTTTTAACGCTGCAGCAGCATTCTCTGCCAGAGATGTGGAGAATAACCTGGATTCTATCATGTCCAAACCACGTGAAGGTACAGCTTATAATAGTACGATTAGCTTGTATTACCCAGAGACGGTCTATATCAATTCAAGTGATGCTGTAAGACAGTTTAGTGTTATGGCTGACGGCACAACGGTGGGGATTAACAGCATTTCTACCAACAACAGTTCTCTGGTGACACTCAGCCTCAGTCGTTCCATACAAAATGGGGAAGTGGTTAGAGTATCGTATGAACCAGGCTCATGGCCTGTAAAAGACACTCGTGGACAAGCGCTTGCGGGCTTTAGTGGATTCTACGTTCGCAATAGTCTTGATACGAAAGCTCCCGAATTTAAAAACGCAGAAGTAAGCGGATCTACATTATGGATTCGTTACAATGAACCGCTGAGCAGGACGAACAAGCCCCTAAAGAGTCAATACTCCGTATTGGTAGATGGGAAGGCAGTGTTTGTAAATGATACAGAGATTGAGGATGACTTGGTTACCTTGACATTGGCAAGTGCCGTTTCAAGTACGCAAAACGTTAGTTTATCCTACGTGCCTGGAACGTTGAGATTAACCGACTTGAATGGCAACCCGGCTGGTTACATTAATTTGGCGCCAGTGACCTATACCTATGGAAACGGAAAAATTCTTTCGGCTGTCCTTCAAGGAGATACCGTGTCCATTAACTTTAAGGAACCACTTCAAGCTCAGGCTGCTCTTACTGCGTCGCAGTTCAATGTACAGCTCGGCGGTTCTACAGGAAGTGTACTTTCAGCTGCAAGTTCAGGTTCCGTAGTAACTCTGAAGCTCTCAAGTTCAGCTACCTCGGGACAGACAGGAACGGTTAGTTACGTACCGGGAGCCGTACCTTTAAGAGATTCGTTAAATAACACAATTGTAGCTTTCGGGCCACTTAACTTACAGGTTAATGGCAGTTCCACAGGCAGTCAGACAAATGGCCGTCCTTCCTGGCTGACAGAATTAGATGCATCGAGTTATGGTCAGGCTGTTCTTGTCATGAGTAACGATACGGCTACCAATGTGTCAGCAATGACTCGCAACAATCTCTCAACTCGTCAATTTAACGTAGATTCTGCCAAATTGTTACAGGCCTTTGAGTATGCAAGGACGGTTGGAAAAACGGCACAGCCTGTTGTATTTGAGATGAATGCTGATGAATCTTCGGCATATGTCGGCTTCCCACTAAGCGCATTGGCTCAGTTGGCATCGAGCAATCGCACGGGTTCAATTGGAATCAAATATGGTGATCGCCTATGGACACTTCCCCTGTCTGGTTTGGATGTGTCCTCCATGATTCAAGACGTGGGAGGATCAACGAGTGTAGGTTCTTCCTATCTTTACGTGCAGATCGAGACAGTACCAGTATCCGGATCAGGTACATTGGATGGCTTGTTACTAGCTGCAGGCGCACAGAAGTTAGGCAATAATACGAATATATACTTGTCTGCATTTAACGGAAATAACAACCTACGTGTGGAGCAGAACATTAAAAGCCTGCTCGCTATACAATTGCCACTGAAAACACCGACGACAACTTCAGGGTTAACCTATATGGATCCAGGTACATTTATCCTATCTAACGTGCCTAGTTCGTTTAAAACCACTATCAATGGTGTGATTGTCCAAGGACAGTTGAATGGCAATCAAACGGTTGTTCCTGTTACACATATCGTAAACTACCAGGATACATCATCCCATTGGGCTAGTGCAGTCATTAGAGAGCTTTCTGCCAAATGGATTATCGGTACGCCGAACGGTTCTTTCTATGGACCAAATCAGAATATTACACGCGCAGAATTTGCTGAATTAGTAGCTAGAGGATTAGGGCTGCCGGGGAACCAAACAGCTGCAGGCCGTTTCCGTGATGTTTTGGGCGGTGGGACAACGAGTGCTTATATCGGTGCAGCTGCTGAAGCAGGAATCATTACAGGGAATACGGATGGTACCTTCAAGCCAGACCGTCCAATTACCCGTGAACAGATGTCCATTATGATGGTTCGGGCCATTAATTATGGTGGAAAAACGGTCTCACTGCAATCTTCAGCTGGCTCCACATTATCGAAGTTTAAGGATAGTAACAAAATCCAATCGAAGGATTCTGTTGCCAAAGCAGTGCAAGAAGGAATTATCCAAGGTATGACGTCAAAAACGTTTGTCCCTCAAGGTAATGCTACTCGTGCACAAGCAGCGGTGATGTTGAAGCGTGTGTTGGATAAGTTAGGATACTTGTAAAACGAAATGATATTACAATAGTGTCATTCAGGAATAGTCAAGATAACGTGATGTAACATGGTGGAACATTTCAAGGGAGTTCATTTCCTGAAATGTTCCTTTTTTATATTTAAAACCTTGATATTCCTGTAAGGTGTTAACACATTAAAAGGGGAATTGAATTTCAAGAAAGAGGAAAATGTTTACATTATTGTAGTTAGAGTGGTACGCTAGTCAAAAGTGAGAGAATATATATGTCAAATTACACAGTGTTGGCATACGGAACTGATAGGGAGGTAAGGATACGATGAAAATAAAGAAATCTCTGATAGCTATATTAACTATAATGGCTGTTGTAGTAATTATTTCGGGTTCTGTTTATATCGACTCTGCTAATTCTGCACAGAATGAAAATGGAGCGCAAAGAAGTAACACCATCTATCCAGCAAACCAGGCAGGTCAGACGTACGGAGGGAATTCTGGCGATTATGGAAAGGAGCTTGTAGGTCCAGATTTGGTATTGGCTGAAGCCACTAATGGGGCTATCGGTTATGTTCTAGAGGCTGATTTACAAGGGCCAGAATTCAGAACACCTGAAGAAGCGTTGCAATGGCAGAGTCAGCAGAAGATGGATCGAAGCATACCCGTGTACGAGAAAGATGGAACAACAATTATTGGTGAATTTATCATTTCAAAACCGTCACCGTAAATATTAGCTTCAACATTCCTAAATGTAGAAACAACGTTGATTTGGTTACATCAATTGTTTCAACAGCCAGATCTACTCCAAATAGGCTTCGATTGTGCTAACTCAAGCATAACTGAAGTCTT
The DNA here is from genome assembly GCF_057835695.1 of Paenibacillus sp. GL_099_B. Taxonomy (NCBI): domain Bacteria; kingdom Bacillati; phylum Bacillota; class Bacilli; order Caryophanales; family Paenibacillaceae; genus Paenibacillus; species Paenibacillus sp. GL_099_B. The sequence goes on along the minus strand of NZ_CM174430.1, from coordinate 6,419,577 downwards.
TTTTTTGACTGTAAAAACGTATAACAGAACAATAGAATGTCGCATAACCCAATAAATACCTGAATTCAGGCTCGGGGCGTAACTTTTTCCACAAAAAGTAGTCTATTAATAGAAGAGTATACTAGAGATCTCGCTATCTGCTGCCATGTGGCAGAGATCGTGATATCTAAGATTGATATACAAGATGGGAGAGACGTTTCAAACATGCTGGGGAAACAAAGGAAACGGCTGAACGACGTTAAGGGTAGCAAGGCGAAGAAATGGGCGATTGTGACACTGGCAGGCGTGATCTGGATTGCACCGGTTCTGGGAGCGGGACAACAGGTGTGGTCGGGAAGTTCATGGCAGTCGGTGGCTGCAGCGGCCTCTACAACAACAAGTAAATTGAGCGAAGAAATTCTGACTTCGGGTGCGAAGTTAATGAAATACAATTATACAACGACACGTTCCGGCTCGAAGGTGAACGTACTGGCAGACGTCATTCAAGTGGATTTGCAAAATCCCTATGTGAAACTGGATGTCATGACAGGCAAGGGCGGCAATCTGAATAGTAAACAAAGCACGGGTGGCATGGCTAAGGAAAATGGTGCAGTAGCCGCCGTGAACGGCGATTATTTCAATGTATCAGGGGAACTTGCCCCAATTGGTGGACAGGTCTCGGATGGGGTCCTCGTATCTACTCCATCAGAGCTGTCAGGGATGTATGCTCTCACCGTAACCAAAGACGGCAAGCCGATGATTGATGAATATTCATTCGATGGCACCGTGAAGGCAGATGATGGTTCAACGTTTGCTTTGCGTGGGATAAATAAAGAGGACTACACGGTGGAATCGGGCTCGGTGAAGTACAGTCATGCCAATTCGATGTATATTTATACACCGGCTTGGACGTCAACGAAGCGGCCGAATGATCCTTCCACAACACCAACCGAGGTACTTGTGCAGAACGGTGTGATTACCCAAATTTCGGATAAAAAGGCGTTAGACATGACGGTGCCGGCAGATGGGTACATTTTGCGTGCGCATGGAACGGCAGCGACATGGATTATGACTCACCTGGCGGTAGGGCAGACACTGAATGCGGATTACAAGTTGAAAGCCAAAACGACGGGGGAGACCGTTGATCCAAGCAACCTGCAGATGATGATCGGTGGACATACCATTCTGGTGAATGGTGGCAAGGCGGCTACTTTTTCCCGTGATATTGCTGCTTCCGGTATCGGTGGCATTCGTGCGAGAACAGCAGTCGGTTACTCCCAAGATGGTCGGTATGTCTACATTATTGCAGCGGAGAAAAACAGTAACAGCAGCGGTTTGTCGCTGACCGAACTGCAATCCTTCATGGCCAGCATTGGTGTATGGAAAGGCATGAATCTGGACGGAGGCGGCTCCACAACAATGGTAACTCGTCCGCTTGGCGAGGAGACAGCAGGGCTTACGTTCAACACGGAGTACGGTACAGAGCAGCGTCAGGTCGTAAACACGCTGGGCGTGTTCTCTACGGCTCCGGAAGGTAAGCTGCAGGGCTTTGCCGTGAGTGGCAGCCAAACATTGCTAGTAGGGCAAGAGGGCAAGTATACAGCCAAAGGATATGACACCTACTACAACCCGATTGCTACAGGCGATATCAAGATGACATGGAAATCGAGCAACAACGGTATCGTGAGTGTGAGCAATGGAACGATCAAAGGTGTGAAACCAGGTACAGCGACGTTGACTGCAACAAGTAGTGGTGCTTCATCTTCCATTAAAGTTACCGTGCTGGGCGGCAGTGAACTGGCTTCACTGACAGCAGGGTCTGGCTTGGGATCGCTCCAAGCGGGAACAACGATTTCCATTCCAGTAACGGCGAAGACCAAAGACGGACAAAGTGTAACGGTTCCGGCGGATTCGCTGACTTGGGAGTTTATTGGATTCAAAGGTAAAGTGTCTGCAGACCAATTAACCGTATCCTCCGTGAATTCTGGCACTCAAGTTGGCTATGCGATCGGTCGTTATGACGGCTATAGCACGGTGGTTGTGCTCTCCGCTGCAGCAAGTGAAACGATATGGGAGAATTTCGAGAATGTAAGCTACCCGATCAACTTCACGACCAACGCATCAGGTGTAACTGGATCGGCGTCCGTGACAGCGGGAACAGGTGAAAAAGCTGGCTCCAAGGTGCTGCAGCTGAGCTATGACATGACCGCAGGAATAGGGAAAATGTATGCTTATGCCCAATTGAATGGTTCCACTGGCAAAGAGGTATCTGCAACAGCGACATCCATGTCAATGGATGTTATGGGAGATAAGAGCCTCAACTGGTTGCGTGCCGAATTTACGGATGCCAGTGGCAAAACGGTATATGCCGATCTCGCTAAGGCGATTGATTGGGATGGTTGGAAAAAGCTGAACGTGGACCTGAATGGGCTGAATATTTCTTATCCGGCGAAGCTGAAACGGGTTTATGTGGTGAATGTGGAAGAAGGTCAGGATGAGCGTGCGAAGACAGGCACGGTTGCTTTTGACAACATTGCTTTCACCATGCCATCCAAATCCAGTGAAGTGGGCTTGCCTACAGGAACTGCTTCGTTGGTGCTTGGACAGAAATCCATGACAGTAAACGGAACGAAAAAGGCAATCGATTCTGCGCCAGTACTGAAAAATGGTACAACATATGTTCCAATCAAGCATGTATTGGATGCTTTTGGCGGACAGGCGAGCTGGGATAGCAAAAACCAACGAGTTACCGTCGTGCGCGGCGGAAAGCTGATTGATCTGGTTGTAGGCCAGAAAGAATTCATTATCAATGGCAAAAGACAAAGTGCAACAGTAGCACCTTACGTATCTGGTGGTAGGACTTTAGTCCCTCTCAGACTCGTTTCAGAGCAGCTTGGACTGACTGTAAAATGGGAACAGAACACGAAGACCGTTACCATCTCATCGTGATATGGTATGATATATACCGGAAACGATAGAAATGGAGTCGAACAAACGTGGATTTACAAGCCGATGCCATAGACCGCGTCATAAAAAACGCCATACAAGTCATGGAAAACAGTAAATATCAAATGTTTGAGATTATGGACTCGACTCGGAATGAGCTAAAAACGCTGAACGAGGAATTGAAGTCAGTTCTGAAGGAGACGGCGGAAACGATCGAGAAAGTAGATCAATTGGAGCTGAACTACCGCCGCTCCCGGATCCGGCTAACTGAAGTTAGCCGCGACTTCGTCCGTTATTCCGAGCATGATATCAAGCAGGCGTATGAGAAAGCGACGCAGTTACAGCTGGATCTGATGATTTACCGTGAGAAGGAAATGTATCTGAAAGCCCGTCGGGATGATCTGCAGAAGCGTGCCAAGAATGTGGAAGCTTCCGTGGAGCGCGCCGAGACGATCGGTTCCCAGATGGGGGTTGTACTGGAGTATCTGTCGGGTGAGCTGGGTCAAGTGACCCGCATCATTGAATCCGCCAAAAATCGACAAATGATTGGTTTGAAAATAATTTTGGCCCAGGAAGAAGAGCGGAAACGTATTGCCCGTGAGATCCATGACGGACCTGCACAGATGCTCGCAAATCTAGTGCTTAGGACGGAAATTGTAGAAAGAATGCTCATAAAGCAGGATTTTAAGATGGTCCAGGCCGAAATAGTAGATTTGAAAGGCCAGGTTCGTTCGAGTCTTGGAGAAATGAGAAAAGTTATTTTCAATTTGCGTCCTATGGCACTGGATGACCTGGGATTGATTCCAACGCTTCGGAAGTACGTGCAGGATTTTGAAGAAAAAACAAAAATCCGCTCGCTTTTTGAAACGAGAGGCAAGGAACACCGTTTATCTTCGGCAATGGAGGCTGCGATCTACCGCCTCGTGCAGGAAGGTCTGTCCAATGCTGCAAAGCATGCTTATCCCACTTATGTTGTAGTGGAAATTACATACCAGGCTCAGCTCGTTAAGATTGTCGTGCAGGACAATGGGCTTGGGTTCAAACCGGAGCTTCTTGCGAAGAAGAGCAAGGATCATACCCACTTCGGTCTGATTGGGATGAGAGAGCGGGTTGAACTGTTAGAAGGAAGAATAGAGATCGAATCCGCGGAAAATCAAGGAACCAAAATAGTGATTCATATCCCGACAAACGTGGATAAGGGAAAGGAGTAGCAGGATGGAAAACCGTGATACTGGTAAGGCATCAATTAAAGTTCTTTTGGCTGATGATCATCAGCTGTTCCGTGAAGGTCTGAAACGCATTTTAAATATGGAGGACGACATTGAGGTCATCGGCGAATGCGGCGATGGGATTCAGGTGCTCGAATTCTGTAATCAGGATAAACCGGACATCGTATTGATGGATATCAACATGCCCGTGGAAAACGGGGTTGAAGCGACGGAGAAATTGCGTGAGCTGTTCCCGGATGTCAAAGTCATTATCTTGTCTATTCATGATGATGAGAGTTATGTGTTCGAAACACTCCGTAAAGGTGCTAATGGCTACCTGCTGAAAGACATGGAGGCCGAGTCCCTGATCAATGCGATTCGTTCCGTTCATGAAGGGCATGCATTCATCCACCCTAAAGTAACTGGCAAACTGATCATGCAGTTGCGTCGGATGACGTACCTCAATGAGACAGGGGCAATGAGCGAGGGAGCTTCGAAGGAAGCAGGCGTTAAGTTTGTCGCTGGCGACAATAATCCGCTTACTCGTCGTGAGGCTGAAGTTTTGCGTCTGATGGCTGAAGGTAAGAGCAATAAAATGATTGGTGAGTTCCTGTTCATCAGTGAGAAAACAGTAAAAAACCATGTCAGCAGTATTCTGCAGAAGATGGAAGTGGACGATCGTACACAAGCGGTTATCAACTCGATCAAATATGGTTGGGTTACCCTTTAATATACGATTGTATTTAGATGCAGTTTGATTATAGCAATTATAGGATTCTGTTTACTCGCGCCCATTCCAGAATGTTGGACTGGTTAGCGGGTTAATGGACTTTATTACTGCAAATGAGCAAAGTGTGAAGTTAGGAGAACTTACGTTCAAGCTTCGGCATGAATGAGTGAACGACCTGGCCTGTCTTCTTCGTCCTGTGTCGATCAGAATGGAATATGCGCTTTAGGATTTGCAAGTGTAACCCTTCGGGGAATGCAGCATATACTGCTGTATACAGGGATGTTCGCCATGGGTGAGCATGACCTTCCGAGGAGGTGCAGTTGCCATGGTTGCTCATCTGACTATGATTCTGCTCATATACTTCCTGGCGGCAATGGCCGTTCATGCCATGCACCAGCGCCATCTTTCCCGTCCGGACCCCGAGGGCTACGAGCAGATTATGCTCATTCCTTCCAATCAGGAGCAGCGGATTGAAGGCATTGTAAGAGCGCTTTGCCGGGAATTATTTTACCGTGGAAAGAGCTTCACATTGACGGTTGTCGCTGATCGTACGGAAGCCGAAACGGTTCGTATTATTGAGAAGCTTATGCATAGGCAAGGAATGGAGTTATCTTACTTGTCTGCTGTCCCTTCGGATATGGAACAGTGGAATCAGACTGGGAGTCATTCTTTTCGCCTTATCGATTTGCGTGAGCCAAAGCAGTAGATGCTTTTTTTTGCAACAGTTGGGTCCATTAATCGTGCAAGCTGCTGAGACAGACTGGCTAAAGCGTGTCAACAGTCAGAATGCACTTTCAATGAGGTCATGCCAGTTTGCCAAAATAAGCATAAATTTCATCATGTTTGAGGTTAAAGATTACAGCTTATGCTGTAGTCTTTTTTTGTCATTGTAGCCAAGCTTGCTGTTAAATTAATTATGGGTTTTTATGCAATCTATGGTTATTGTCCCTGTTGGATCCTTCTAGGGATCGCAGCACGAACCTTTTTGAAATCAGAACTCTTAAGTTAAAAGTATAGACGATGCAGATTGGAAAAAGTTTCGCATGATCAAAGAAAGATTATCGCTACTCATTGAATGGGTAAAATGATCGTAACGATTGCTTTTGGAAGCTACACGACTTGTGGGACAACTGCATAATTGATATAGTGATAATACAAATGGATAGTGAATAAATGAGATATGGACATGAAGCACATGCTCCGACGACTAGTCGGTTGGCATGTGCTTTTTTGCGTTTCGGGACATGGAGAATGAGGGAGGAGAGCAGATGAAGGTTGGGTTGTATGTGTGCCGAGTGAGAGAAGAGTGGAAGATGGTGCTGTCACTGGATGTCCGAGTGGATGTGGCGTGGTGGCTTGAGGGGGTGAGCGGACAGCGGGTGTTGCGATGGTTAATGTTAGGCAGGGAGTTACCTTTAAGTCAGGCCTCGTGGATGGTAGAGAATTTTGAGATGGAGCGAGGTATGGATCAATGGGGAGAGGGTTATTGGCAGGCGTATATGCAGCGCAAACTGGAAGAGTACGAGCGGGCCTCCGGGGACCTGGAGGCTAGGGGAGAGATGGCAGGCAATGTAGGGATTGGCGCTGAAAGAGGTGCGGAGGTGGGCGGGATGCCAGAGCCGTATCCCGCCGGGGAGTGGGCTCAGCTGGAGCGGGGCGCGGCCCTGCTGGCTGAGCGGCTTCGCGGCCGCCAATTGCTGGCGGCCGAGGCAGAGGCGATGCTGGCGGACACGTCGCCGCAGCTTGCCTCGGTTTGGCGCGCGGCTGCACAGCTCGCGCACCTGCGTGGGCGGCTGATCATAGCAGCCGCCCTGGAAGGGCCTGCCACGCGGCGGCAACGCCTCGCGTGGCTTGGTCGCGCGCACAGCGCGCCCCGCTGCCGCCGATGCGGCAGCTTTGCTGGGCAGCGTGTGCCCTGCGCTGCCTGCGGCCTGGCGGCGTGCGCCTACTGCGAGGCTTGCCTCGCGCTGGGGCGCAGCCGTGCCTGTGCGCTGCTGCTGCGTAGCGCAGCGCCATGGGCCGTGCCACGCGGTGCATCGCAGCGTGGCACGGCCGTTGCCCCCACCGTGGGCGGACTTGCCCGGTGGGGGCTGAGCCCTGCGCAGAGCGCGGCAGCAGCCGCGGCGCTGGCGTTTTTGGCCCAGCCATCCGCAGGGGATGGGCCGGGGCGGTTTTTGCTGTGGGCAGTGACCGGAGCCGGCAAAACCGAGATGATATTCCCTTTGCTCCAATACATATTGGAGCGCGGTGGACGAGCTCTTGTCGCAACGCCGCGCCGGGATGTCGTGCTGGAGCTTGCCCCTCGTCTAGCGAAGGCGTTCCCTGACATCTCACTCGCTACGCTATACGGAGGCAGCACCGAGCGCTGGAAAGACGCACAGCTCACACTCGCGACCACGCACCAACTGATGCGTTTTTACCAGGCATTCGATCTGGTCATTATCGATGAGCTCGACGCATTACCGAGGATGTCAATTTACACACGATTAATTATAAATCACGTTTTTTATCTCTGCAGGAATGAATTGACCTTTACGTCCATGGGCCTTCTCAACTTCAGTATATAGCTCAATTTCTTTAAACATTTCGCGAATGAGCTCGCTTTTTTCCTTGTCGTTAATAACAGCCCATAGATCTGGAAGCTCAAACAACATATCTAAGGGTTCGGATTGTTCGGTTTTCTCTTCTGGGAAGCTTTTCAATTGCTCCATAACAAATGACTCGTTTTGGCGCTCATCTGCATTATGAGTCCGAAGCTCTTGTTCATCTATTAAATCGTCGGCATACATGCGCTGCCACTTTTTACGCCGTTCCTTGATTCTCTCCAATTCTTTTTTTAAAATGCTCCGTTGATCCGTCGATGGGTTAACGGCAGTCTTCTGTGATGTATTTTCTTTTATTTGGCCGTGATCCAAAGCAATGTCTTCGATCCACTCCATCACTAGTTTTTCAACCAGCTCTTGTCTGAACATTGGCATGGTGCAACCTTTGCCTATCTGACGATTAACGCAGATATATGATAAGATTTTATTGTAGCTGCCATCCTGTCTTTTGTTTTGGTGATACCTACCGCTCATTTTTGATCCGCACCGGGCGCATTTGAGGACTCCAGCGAACCAATACTCTCTGACCTTACTAAAACCAGTGAATGACCTACGTTCCATTTCCGCTTTGTGTTCTTCATATTCCTCCCAGGTGAAGATCTTGTCCTGATCGGAGTCTTGGTAAATGAGATCTACGACACCTTCTTTTTTTCGGCTCGCGTATTTCCCATTAGCTTTTTTCGCGCCATATCGTATTTTGCCAGCATAATAAGGGCTATCGAGAATATACCACGTAGAGAATGAGCTCCACTTAAATCCTCGTCTGGACAATCCCATTTCATTTAGTTTGATAGATACTGCTTTTATTCCTAAACCATCCATGTAAAAATCACGCAACAATCTAATGATATCTCTCTCTTCAGGGATGATAGTTTTAGCGTCCTTCTCATATCCAAAGGGAATTGGCCCTCCAGGTCTTCTGCCCTCCATTACCATTTGTTCCATACCCATACGGACTCGCTCAGCGGTGTTTTCTCGTTCCCATTGGGCTATATCCGCAACCAGACGGATAAAAAGCCTGCCTGTAGCCGTTCTTGTCTCAAAAGATTCTGTACATGACTGGAACTTAACAGAATGCCTCTCGAAGAGTTTTAGAAGCTGATCGCAGTCCGTTGAAGAACGTGTCATACGGTCTAGTTTATAAACCAAAACAACATCGAAAAGTTCCTTCTCAACGTCCTTGATCATTCGTTCCATCTCAGGGCGTTTCAAGTCCTTTGCTGACCATCCGTCATCAATGTACACTTCTGCAATCTCCCAATCTTGAGAGTCGGCATATGCGAGCAGCCGACGCTTTTGGGCTTCTATAGAAAATCCTTCATTTGCCTGTTCATCTGTGCTCACACGAATATATATAGCTGCCTTCATTATTCAACCTCCTAGTTGGTTTTTTAGCTGGTTTAATAGGCGGTTTGTTTCATATGATGATTGTTTAGGAGAGGATTGACGATAGAAGCTCACAGCTATCTGAACTTTAGATTTCATAAATTCAACATCTTCACGGTAAGTATGATATTCTTCGTGCAACCTGGAGGCAATTTGTTCAACTCGATCAGCTGCTAGTGCTATTGGTACTCTGAATTCTTCTGCCAATAAACCAATATATTCACTCCAAGTCATTTCTAAGGGGGTAGGGAGGAGGTAATATGGCATCGATGCGATCAATCTGAAGTTCCATGCCTGGATCTCTTGAAGATCCACAAATAGCTCTGGCATATCGTCTTGATGTCCTTCGTGACGAACAATATGTGCAAGTTCATGGAAAAAGTCAGACCTTTGTTCCGAAGCTGCCTGGTTTTTATTTAAAAAGATCACACTTCCATATTCCTCCCAATGAGACTTGGGCCTGCCATTGTAATAAATTACATCTGCTCCCCATAATGCAGCAATTTGGTCAATATCCAGTTCATGCGGATGATTTATGTCTAAAGTCTGATATAAATCGCAAATCAACAGTTCTGTATCTGTCGGTTCATAGTATGGAAGCATAATCCCATTCTCCTCGATATTTAAGTACATATGTTCGGTTGTTTCCTTAAAAGAAAAGCCCTGAAGGGCTCAAATGTATTTATAAGTAGTTTTGTGTCATTGACCATTTTTCTCTCTCTGTTTCCTCTTCATTTCTCTCCAAGCTTGAATTGCCGCGTCAGCAACTTCTTTTTCTTCTTCAGTCCATCCCTTACCACCATCCATATAAGCACTGCCGCCAGACGGAGCTTTAGAAACGGAACGTCCTAAAATGTAATCTGATGATACTTCGAAAAAATCGGCAAAGACATTTATTTCTTCATCTTCTAGTGGCCTTTTACCAGATTCAATTCTTGATAAAACGCTATTGCTCATACCAATTCGTTCAGCAAACTCAAGCTGACTTAAGCCTTTTTCTTCACGTAGTTTTTTTATACGTTCACCTGAAACAGACAAAGGAATAGCACTTCCTCTCTTTCTAAAACAGCAAAGTAATTCTATCATTTTTCTGAAACAGAAAAAATATTATTGCTAAAATAGCAAAAATATTATTGACTTTGCTATTTTAGCAATGTAATATGTGAATTAAGAAGTTTGCTAAAACAGCAAAGAGAGAGGGTGGGAAAATGTTAAGGGAATTCAATCTTCTCTTCATTAAAAAAAGACGAAAAGAATTAGGTAAGACGCTGCAGGACATGGCTGATTCATTGGAAATGAAGAATGCTTCAACCTATATGAAATACGAAAATGGAGAGTATTCATTCAAGGCTGTTCACTTGCCGCTCCTCGCAAAGCAACTTGAATGTAACGTAGGAAATTTTTTTGCTCAAAACTTTGCTGAAACAGCAAAGTAATTGAATTAGAAACTAACTATTTCATATTTCTTAAAAATAATGAGGTGGGCTGAATGGGAAAACCCAAAACAATGACGGAAGAAGCATGGCAACGAACACATATGCGAGCTGCTCGTTTATATGTGAAATATTACAAGCAACTCAAGAAGCATATGGATCTAAAAATTAAAGTTTCATAGGAGGTCATTCCTGTGCCATTCTACTGGATCAAATCTACATCACGAGCGTGCTTCATCGCTGCTGTTGTAACCAGAGTAGGTGTTGGTGGTATGACAGTTGATCAAGCAATCGATCACACGCTTTCCCTTGAACGCCAGGCAAAGAACGTTCACCTTATCTCCAAGCGAGAGCTCAAGTCCTTAAAGCGGGACAGTGAAGCGGAGCTCAAGAGGATAAAGGAAACCCGCCGAGCGGTAGCGGCTGCCGGCGGGCGGTGAGGGGATATGAAAGAGTCAAGGTAGCTCTTGCAATAATCATATTACGTTGTTACGAGCATTTCTATTCCAGATTGGAATATTCCGGGGAGGAGGTGAAAGAGTTTGAAGTTTGGAGCGATCATGCAGGCTTGCCGGCAAAGGGCAGGGTTTTCGCAGGAAGAAATGGCTGACAAGCTCCATAGAACACAAGCCTGTGTCAGCAAATTCGAGAACGATCATAAAATCCCGGACTTACCTACCATGATGCAATGGGGTGAGGTAACCGGCACGAGAGAAGTGATCATCGCTTTTCTGTATGGAATGGACGGGATTAACATCATGCAAAATCTAATGAGTCTAATTGGAGGGTAAGCGAATGTCACGTGAACAATTGGTAGCTGAAGCGCTACAGGTTGGAAAACATTCTTTACATAACTTGAAAATGATCCGTAAACAACCGGACAAAATGTTGCCTGGGAAGATGAATGATGCAGAGGAATATCTTAACCGTATGATGCGGTTCGCGGAAGTAGAAATGAAAAATGCCCGCCTGGCAGGGCGGACACTTGGTTTGAGAACTCGACTAAAGTCTCTTCTGCTGCTCATTTTAACCGCTCCTTCTAGTAAACGCAAGGGGGAATCGGTATGAGTGAGAACATTGCACGTCAGATCATCGATAACTACGTCGCAACTACCTTGGCTTTAAGAGCAAGCAGTAAGGCTCCACCGACTGATGATAACACGGATACTTACAGATCCGAACGGCTGGATATCTTTATCCGATGGGAGAATGCGAAGTTAAGCCTTCAGGAGTTGCCGTTGGAATTCAAGATTCAAGCGATTGAAGCAATCGATCAAATTACCGCCTGATGAGCCCGCAGCGGTGCGGACGAAACCTAGCCCTTTGGGGCGATGGTCGCGGGAAACCGCAGTACATATGAAAGGAGGACATGCAGTGCAAATCATTCATCGACTTACCGTTGTCAGCAATCCGACCAGAGTCTTTGAGGTTGGGACCGAGATTGACGGAAGTGAGGTCATTGAAATCAAGCAAGTTGGTTCAGACTTCGAGGACCATATTCATTCAGAATATTATGTGCTTGACCAAAATGGCCGTCTGATTACGAGTGTAGAAAATGCGCCTGTGATCGTCGATTACAAGCAAATTGTGGAGCACGATGAAAACGAAAAATGACCGCGTGCAGGCGGTCATCTGATCTTTCAAAACTAAATATGGATACACGGTCATCTTACCATGGGTGGCTGTTCCAAACAAGGAGGACGTTATGAGTAGAACGACTGCTATTACTGTCGACTTATCCGCTCAAACCATTGACGCTGCTGTTAAGCCAGCACTGCATTACACACCTGCAATCCTTTCCGTCTCGGGTTCATTTGGTTCTGTTGAGCTAATGGCTGATGACGATCAACTTGCGGCTGTAGCGGATGCAATTAGCCAGCACTTCAAATCAAAGGAGAAGAGCGCATGAGACAAATTACTTTGACCTCCCTGACCCTTCGCAATTTCAAAGGGTTACGGGATTTTGTATTGGAAGCTGACGGTCGTAGTGTTTCTGCTTACGGTGACAATGCCACAGGCAAAACAACCTTGTTCGATGGATTCGTATGGACGCTGTTCGGTAAAGACAGCCAAAATCGCACGGACTTTGAAATCAAAGGTCTGGACGAAGCTGGGAAAGTTGCTGAACACGGCCTGCAGCATGAGGTTGAAGCAATCCTGATGGTTGACCGTCGCCGCCGCTCCTTCAAAAAAGTGTTTGCCGAGAAGTGGACGCGTAAGCGGGGACAAGCAGCGGCAGAATTTGGTGGTCACACAACAGATTATTACGTCGATGGCGTACCAGTTAAGCAAGGGCAGTACAAGGCCGAAGTCGATGGGCTGATCAGTGAGGACATATTCAAACTCCTGACAAGTCCTTCTTACTTTAACGAGATTCTTAAACCAGATGCTCGCCGAAAAGTTTTGATGGAGGTATGCGGTGAGATGACGGATGCCGAAATCATTGCAGGCAATAAGCAATTGGCACCGCTGGCCAACATCCTGGGAGATCGTAGCCTTGAGGATCACCGCAAAGTGATTGCAGCCCGTCGGACTGAGATTAACAAAGAGCTAGATAAGATTCCGGTTCGCATCGATGAAGCTCGCCGGAGCATGCCGGACGTATCCGATCTGGACGCTGAACTGCTTCAGGAGGACATCGAAACGATGCGCGGCAGGGTGGATACCAAGACAGCCGAACTTCAACGGATTCAATCCGGTGGTGAATTGTCGGCTAAGGAGATACGCTTGCGTGAAATCAATGCGGAGCTGGCCGAAATCAAGCAAGTGATTCAGGCAGATAGCTTGCAGGCAGTTGCTGATCAACGTGGATGGGTCATGCAACTAAAAGGCGAATCTAGTGAACTACAATCCCGGTTGAACGCGGGACAACGCGAGGCAGAACGTTATAAAGGACAGATCAATCGTATTGATAGCCAAGTTAAAAGGCTGCGGGCTGAATGGACGTCACTTGATAGCCTTCAGTATCCGGTTCACGAACACGAACATGATGCCAATTGCCCAACATGCGGGCAAGCACTTCCGGATGATCAAGTACAGTCTGCTCAGGATAAAGCCCTTGAAGCCTTTAATCTGGACAAGTCCAAACGTCTTGAAGCAATAAGTGCTGACGGTAAACTTGCAGCTGCTGAGAAGAACGACCTTGAAAATGCATTGAAAGCACTTGAAGGCGAGTTGACCAATCTGCAGGACGAAATTGCTTCAAAGGCTGCAGAAGTCATGGCAGCAGAAGCGACCCTGCAAAGCCTGCAAACCAACATTGCTGATCCTGCTGACAATACCAAGTATCAATCCATTCAACGAGATGGAGATCAAGTCCGTGCTGAAATCGAGCAGCTACGTTTTTCTGCTGCAGATGCTATGGGCAAAGTACAAGCTGAAATCCGAATCCTTCGCGGTCAGGTTGACGACCTGGAAGCGGACAAAGCGAAGCTGACGACTGTTGCGGCTACTGAAAAACGTATTGCTGAGCTGGCCGAAGAGGAACGCAAGCTCAGTTCTGAATTTGAGAAATTGGAACATGAGTTATTCCTTACCGAAGAGTTCACACGGACGAAGGTTAGCATGTTGGAATCCAAGATCAATAGCAAATTCAAGCATGCACGATTCCGGTTGTTCGAAGAACAGATCAATGGTGGTCTGAAGGACGTTTGCAAGACATTGTTCAACGGTGTGCCTTATGAGGGCGGTTTGAACAACGCTGCTCGTATCAATGTTGGCTTGGACATCATCAACACGCTGGGACAGCATTACGGGTTCAGCGCTCCGATCTTCGTAGACAATGCCGAAGCCGTAACGCAGCTCATCGATACAGATGCACAAGTGATCCGACTTGTGGTATCTGAAGGCGACAAGAAGCTTCGCTTAGAACAAAACGACATCCAGGAGGCGATTTAATTGAGTACAGAAAAACAACAAGCTCCCCAGCCAGGGGAGCAAGCACTAACTAAAGCAGAGCCCACACAGTCTGAACGATTCATGACCAAAGTCATTTCCGAGTTTGGTTCAAGTGTTGGTGAGGTTGCTCTTACCAACTTCCAAAAGCGTCTTGCACAGAATTACTTCATTGCTTTGGACGCAGTGTTGAAGACTGCTGAAGAAAAACGTATGAAGAAGGCTGAAAGATATCGTGATCCTGTTCCCTTGGCTTGGGCGAATGTAAACATGGACAAATTGTCTCGCGATGTTGTTGCTTATGCTCGAATTGGATTCGATCCAGCTCAGGCAAATCATATAAATCTGATTCCTTTCAAAAATAACAATACAGGGAAGTATGACATTGCCTTTATTGAAGGATATCGCGGGCTTGAACTTAAATCCGTGAAATATGGTTTGGAAGTTCCTGACCACGTAACGGTTGAACTAGTGTATTCCAATGATTACTTTGCACCTATTAAGAAAGATGCTAATAACCCGCATGAAAGTTATGAATTTCAAATAAAAAATCCGTTTGATCGGGGCAAGATTCTCGGAGGATTTTATTTTCATTCATTCATTAAAACTCCTGAAAAAAACAAATTGGTCATGATGACACTCAAGGAAATTGAGAAGAGAAAGCCTGATCATGCCAGCGCAGAGTTCTGGGGCGGTGAGAAAGACAAGTGGGAGAACGGCCAGAAAGTCGGCAAGGAGAAGGTAGAAGGTTGGTACGACAAAATGTGTTGGAAGACTGTTTATCGAGCTGCCCATAACGACATCACCATAGACAGTCAAAAGATCGATGATGATTACTTGCGTCTTAAACAAATTGAGAGTGACCAAGCAGAGGCTGAGGTTTCAGAGGAAATCAGAGCTAATGCGAATCGCGACGTTATCGATGTTACCCCGCCACACCTGAATGATGTTCCTAACGACAATCAACCTTCAGGTGATGGACAGCCTGAAATGACTTTCGGTGATGAAGAACCTTCCGATGTAACCGGACCTGGATTCTGATGATAGAGATTACTTCCCTCGGCTCCAGCAGCGCGGGTAACGCCTATCGGATTACGGACGGGAAAACCCCGCTTCTGCTGGACGCAGGGCTTCGGTATAAGGACATTCAGCGCGGCCTTGCCTTCCGTGTGTCGGAGCTGGCTGGATGCCTTGTGAGTCATGATCATGGCGACCATAGTACCGCTATCAAGGATCTGATCAAGGCAGGCGTGAACATTTACACCAGTTCCGGTACCGCAGATGCATTGCGGATAGACAGCCACCGTGTGTATCGCATATCTGCCCTTGAGCCGTTCACGATTGGTACATGGTCGATTCTACCGTTTGACGTACAGCATGATGCCGCGGAGCCTTTGGGCTTCCTTCTCGCTAATACAGCGGGGGAAAAGCTCCTGTTTGCAACGGATACCTATTACATCAAGCATCGTTTCACAGGTTTAACTCACATTATGGTGGAGTGCAATTATTCCATTCAGATACTCAATCAAAATATTGCCGCTGGCCACGTGCCGGCGGTTCTCAAAAATCGTTTACTCAGGTCTCACTTTTCGCTCGAGAACGTGAAGGAATTCATTCGAGCGAATGACATGCGGCGTGTGCAAGAGATTCACTTGCTTCACTTGTCAGACAACAACAGCGACGAAGCACTGTTCAAACGAGAGATAGCAGCACTGACAGGCAAGTTGGTATATGTAGCGGGTAGGTGATCGATATGAACGATCTGTCAGGCAAGCCTGTCCTTCGCAGTATGATGGGCGAACGGATCTGGCGGTTGTATGACACGGATAAGGCGGCATTTCAGAAGGAAACTATCGCTTACTTCCAACGAGGTTACCCGGACTGGATGGTGCGTAAGGTTAAATACCCACATGTGTTTTTAGAAGACAGAAGGGGGCAGTGAGGATGGCAAAAGTGAAAGAACTATCTGTTGGGGCAACTTTCACTAAGAACTTGGGCAATTATCAAAGCCTGAAGGTAGAGGCGAATGTAACAGTGCATTTGGAAACCGGCGATGACCCGGATACGATCTACGCTGAAGCATGGGAAAGAGTGCAAGAACAAGTACGCAAAGGATTGGCTAACAAGGCTGATACAAAATAATTAGTTACAGGGGATGAACGGCATGCCAGAAGGCAGTTACCCGTTTCCGATCTACTCCGGCATCTTGGAGCCAGACCACTACAAGAACATAGGCAACGCGATATGGCTTTTCCTCTGGTGCATCAGTTCAACTACGAAGGAGATTGAGGAGGAGGAAACTGTCTGGGGCATTGTCCTCGGCGGCAAGCCAATGAAGCTGTCTGAGATAGCCGGTTATTTCGGAGTCAATGACAAAACCGTCAGTCGTTGGCTGGATGCATTAGAACAGCATCATTACATCAACGTGACCAGGGCACCAAGAGGGTTGATCCTGAAGGTTCGAAACTCCAAAAAGAGATCAGACAAATATGTCCGATCAGTCGAAAGTGATAAGACAAATATGTCCGATCATAATCACCGTGATAAGACAATATTGTCCGATCAGTCGCCAAGTGATCAGACAGAAATGTCCGATCACACAGCTAATTCGGGTAGTGATCGGACAAAACTGTCCGATCTAAAAGATATTACTACTATTACTACTACAACTACTACTAGTGAAGATTCATGGGATGACATATTGAATCCTGTTCCATCCGGAGACGGTGGAATGATTGAAATATTAAATGCTTATTGCGAGATGCATAACAAATTGGATTTTAACGTTTCTCCAAAAGAACGTTTAGCCATGGGTAAGATGGTCGCCGGAGGTACGCCTAGCCCTTTTACCATCCAAACTATGGCAAGCCTGCTTCAGGCAAAACGCATTCGTGAGGGAAACAGCTTCAAGCTTCCCAAGAGTTTTTTATACTACGTCGAAGGCATCGAGGAAGCTTGGAAAATTCATCAAGCACCGGAACAGCAGCCATTTAAACCTGTTTTGGTTCCAAACACACAAGAGACAGCGGCCACTCAGCCGCGCAGGTTAAACCGTCAACAGCAAAAGAGAGAGAATCTAAAGCAGAGACTGAGAGAGGAGGAAGCCCGTGGAAAGAGCTGATGTCCTTAGGTTGTTTGTCGTGATAACCGATGAATATCCGAATTTTGATGACAGTGACGAGAACGTGGATCGCCATCTCAAGGCGCTGAAAGATTTCCCTTTTGATACGGCTGTACAAAACGTTGAACGGCACATCGAGACAAACAGTTTTTACCCCAAGATCTCTGAGATACGAGGTTTTGCTGCTGATCAGGCTACGAGAGAACGGGAGCTGGAGGCAACCAGAGCGTACCTAGATCAACGAGAAGCTAACCGGGCAAAGGCAACACTGCCCCCCGCAGGATGGAAGGATGGTTTACTTGCAAAACTTCGTACTACCAGGGATTGATCTGCCACAAAACATTGAGACCGAACAAGCCATATTGGGTGCGGCACTTATCGATGTCGAAATGGCTGAAGAAATTGCCACTAAACTTGATTCAGATGAATTCTTCAGCGCAAAGCATCGCTTGATTTTTCAATCACTCGTGGAACTGGCAGAGAATCAGGAACCTGTTGATTTGGTAACAGTGGTCGGGAGACTCAAAGACAAGGGTGAGCTAGATGATATTGGCGGTGTAACTTATCTTTCCGAATTGGCAGGTTCAGTTCCAAAGGCGTCCAGCGTTGATCACTATAATCAGTACATCCATCAGCTGAAAGATACCGCGATTCGTCGGGATTTCATCCGGACAAGCATGCTGCAGATTCAACAAGCTGCGGCAGGGACTGAGGTTCCAAAACTTTTGGCTAGTGCTCATCAAACTAACGCGAAATTAGCAGACAGAGCGGCACCTGAACAAGACTTCAAGCCGATTCAAACGGTGCTGGTCGAATTTGTAGAAACCACCGAAACCAAAGCAACCAATTTGAAAAATGGAATTGTCACTGGCTTGCAGACTGGTTTCGCTGACCTTGACGGCATTACGGGCGGTCTACAAAAGACGGATCTCATTATCGTTGCAGCGCGCCCTTCGGTCGGGAAGACTGCTTTTGCGCTCAACCTCGCGCAGAACGTGGCGATTAAAACGGATGAGACTGTAGCGATTTTCAGTTTGGAGATGTCCGCGGGTCAGTTGGTGCAGCGGATGGTCAGTGCAGAAGGTAACTTGAATGCCAGTGTGATGAAGAGCGGGGATTTGATGGATCAAGACTGGACAACCCTGGCAGATGCGGTTGGCACATTGGGTGCAACTAATATTTTCATCGATGATTCACCGGGCATAACGGTTCAAGACATTTGTTCCAAATGCCGCAGACTCAAAAAGGAAAAGGGTCTTGGGCTGATCGTCATCGATTACCTGCAGCTGATTGAGGTGACCGGACGTTCTAAAGCTGGCGAGAACCGGCAGCAGGAAGTTTCCCTTATCTCTCGGACATTGAAACAATTAGCCAAAGAAATGGATGCTCCTATTGTTGCCCTCTCCCAGCTCAGCCGGGCAGTAGAACAACGTCAGGACAAACGTCCGATGATGAGTGATCTTCGCGAATCGGGTTCCATCGAGCAAGATGCCGACATCGTATCGTTCTTGTACCGGGACGACTACTACAACCAGGATTCGGAGAAGAAAAACATCATTGAAATCATCATAGGGAAGCAGCGGAATGGTCCTGTCGGTACTGTGGAGCTGGTCTTCCTGAAACAATTTAATAAATTTGTGAATTATCAACGCACTCATAACGATTCATTCGGGCCTAAACCGCCACAACCAAACGATATAGAACAACGCCAATGGGCATAAGGAGGAATGGCCATGAAGCAAGGGAAACGGCCTACAAAACGGCAGAAAATTGAGATTAAGGCTAATGGCTTGAATGCAGAGAACTGGTTGGTTGAAAGGGATTTGCCAGAACAAATGGTCATTGTTCATCGCTTCTCAGGTAAGCCAAGAACTATTCGGCGGGGAGCATGATGGGCAGTCCTTATACCAGATGGTCCGTGTCAGAGTACATGAGGCATCGATTCATGAACACGGGACAAGTTCCTGATCAGGACGAGCTGCAGGCGGAATTCGCGGGGATTGATCAAACTGAGCTCCATGAAGGGATCGCTGAGTTTGATGCAATTGTCGGAACTGGAGGTGCAGCATGCGAAAGCTGATTGATCCGCACCATCAGACACATCTGAGTTACACCGTACGCGGTGACGATGGCCGCAAACTGGCTGAGGTGTTTGTCATTAAGCGGGACATGTTGCCAGCAAGGCAGCGGCGTAAGGAAACTATGAAAGGACGGCGGCGCACATGATCACTTTCACGGTATATGGGGAACCGGTGGCGCAGGGGCGACCCCGGGCTTCCACGCAAGGCGGGTTCGTGAGAATGTACGACCCTGAGAAATCGAAGGATTACAAGGATTATGTCCGACTGGCTGCCGCCGAACATGCACCCAGTGCATTGTTGGAAGGGCCGCTCGGAATGATGCTGACAGTGTACAGGTCAATTCCTAAATCCTTCAGCAAGAAGAAAGCAGCATTGGCTGAGGTCGGGGAGATCCGGCCAGTCAGCAAGCCAGACGTGGACAATTACCTGAAAGGCGTAAAGGATGCACTTAAAGGAATCGTCTGGAAGGATGACAGTCAAGTGGTTGAAGTGTTTGCTCAGAAGCGATACAGTTCCCGACCGCGTATCGAAGTGAAAATCAAGGACTTATCAAAATCATAAAATTCGAGGAGATGAATGATCATGGCAAATGATTTCGCAAAATTTATGGCAACGACGGACAAGAAAATTGTATTCGGTGATAAGGATGTTGAGCTGAAGCTGACAATTCCTCACAAGGTGGCGCAGCAAAACCTTCAATTCCTGACAGGCTGCTTGAACAAAGAGATTCACGTCATTCTGGGAGATCCGCAAGCCGCATTTGATTTCGATGACGAAGAACGTGATGATATGTACCGCAAATGGAATGGCCACCGCGTGACCACTGATCAGTCTGGTGTAGTTACTAAGATTGAAAAGCCAGGAGATGAACCCGAGCAGGACGAGAACCAAGCTCAGATGTTTGGTCCAAATGGCGAACCGATTCAGCCACAGGAGCCGACCGGAGATGTGCAAGAATCGGAGAATGAGAACGAACAGTCTACTGTTACGCCAACAGATGGTGAAGATCCAGGTACCGATCCAAATGATCCATACGGTGATAACGATGATATTCCGGACTGGATGAAGGAAGGTGGGGATGACCAATCCGGATCGAAGGAAATGGACTTCTCTTCCGAGGAATCGCAAGGTGATGAGCAGCCAGCAGATCAACAGCAGGAAGAGAAGCAAGATCCGCCTGCAGGTGAAAAAGATAGTGCCCCTGCTGAGATCGGTAAGGAAGAACTTGAGCTGTTCATCCTCAATCAACGGCCAATCTTTGATGATATCAAGTTCGCTGATGGTCCTGCTGATTTCCCTGCACTCCTTCAGCAACGGAAGGTAGAGGGCAAGACATGGTTGGAAATCTCAAAAGAAATGAACATTCCAAGTTCGCAGATAAGCTCCAAGTTCAACGCCTACAAAAAGCGCGTCACTAAAATGATGCAGGATGGCGTAGCAGTCTGAGCATCATTCATATAGCAGCACCCCCCGGTCGATCGTTGGCCGGGGTGACCAGCTGCATGCGTTAAACGGAACATATGATCTCAAATTGAACACGAAAGGGCGATAAATATGAGCAAATCAATGAAAAATCAAATCAAAGCTGAACTGGAGAAGTTGCTTCCTGGCATTGAAAAAGTGACTCGTATGATCCATGACGCTGAAGAAGAATGGACTGAACACTATGGTCACAATATTCCGGAAGAACAGTATCTGCGGGTCATGTTCTATCGGATTTCCAACGATCTGAAAAATGGGGAGCAGTTGATTAAACGCACGTTTACTGAAGTCGACGACGAGGGTGTGCTTTATAAACAATCCGATGGGAGATACGGCTTTGGACATCATTCGTTCTACTCTGGCAGTCAATTGGAGTATTTGGACAATGATGAAGACTACGGTCGACGTTGGGTACATTCCCACATCGATCATAAAGATGGTGACTATTGCATGCGAGGGACCAAAACACCGTTGGAAGGTATGCGGGTTCGGATCAAGCGGGTTCCACGCTAAAGAAGGAGAGATCACATGGGAGCATTGCTTAACAACGTTGAGTACAAAACGTCCGCCTTCCTGTTTGCTGGAGTCGGTGGAGCCACAGCGGGCGCTATGCGTAGCCAAGCTGAGTATGGCGGCAAGCTGTACAAGTTCAAGGTTCTGTGTGCGATTGATTCCGATCCGGTGGCCTGTCGCAATCACGATCTGATCACTGGCGAGGAAACATCAGTCTGCATGGACTTATTCGAACGATGGCAATACGAAGCTTGGCATGGGCACGAGCCACCAAAGGATTGGCAAGAGGTTACAGCTTGGGACGTATGGCAGGCATTCAAGGAGCAAGTCCCGTTTTTCTTGTTCCTTAGCCCTCCATGTAAAGGACTGAGCGGACTTCTGCCAGCAAGTAAAGCTGCATCCGATAAATACCAAGCTCTCAACTATTTAACGGTTCATGGACTGGAACTTACGTTGCGGGCATGCCTTGAATATGGCGGATCGGTACCGGCAGTCATCCAGTTGGAGAACGTGCCGCGGATCACCAGTAGAGGAAAACCACTTCTGGCCAAGATCAAGAAGCTTCTTAGAAAACATGGGTATGCGGTAAGCATTCGTCCGGATCATAACCTTGGGGAAATCGGTGGGCTTGGTCAAAACCGTGTGCGTTTCCTCATTCTGGCCAGACACGAGGCGCAGATGCCGAACGTCATTTACTATCCGTTTAAAAAGTCATTGCGTTCTATTGGTAATGTGCTGGCCGACCTACCAGAACCGGGAGACATCGTTGCGGGCGGTCCGTTGCATAAGCTTCCGCAGCTTTGGTGGAAAACGTGGATGCGGTTGGCTCTCATTCCTGCAGGTGGCGACTGGCGTGATCTGAATAAGGTGGATTGGGAAAATCTTCGAGTGGTTCACGAGCCACGCCGTGGCGCTTACGAGGTGGCCGACTGGGATAAGCCTAGCAGAGCAGTCACCAGTACGGCAGGACCTGGACGAAGCAATGGGGTAACTGCAATATCCGATCCGCGTCTGCAGATCAATGGGGATGGAAAAACGAATCTGTTCCGCGTTCAGCTCAGCGAAGACCCAGCGACGTGCATTACCGGCGCTGCTGGACCAAATCAGGGAGCGACCAATATCTCCGACCCTAACCTCACCAACAGGGAAGGGCGACATCCAGGAGTGTACCGGATTGTTCCTGCAGATGAACCAGCTCCATGCGTGACGGGTACCCGCTTTGGATCAGGAGCCATTGCAGTCGCTGATCCGCGGGTTAACACCAAACTGCATCCAGATAGCTATGGAGTGCAGGACTGGGACGCTACAGCCAAAACGGTTCGCTCAGCAAACCGCATTATGCAGTCTGCTGGCAGCGTGTCAGATCCACGGGTACCGGATAGACCAGGGCGATACACCGACCAGTTCCGTATGCAATCTACGGATGGGCCTGCAGCAACGGTAACAGGATCAACGGACGTGCAAAACGGTGCGCAGCTCATTGCTGACCCTCGGATTAAGAACGGCCCGCGCGCAGATACGATGGGTGTTCAAGACTGGAATACAACAGCTAAAACAGTGACTGGAAGTATGGATGTTCATGCCGGCGCTGCAGCAGTTGCAGATCCAAGGATACCTTCTGATAAAGAACAAGGGGTTTGGATGATTATTGCCCCTGATGGTACTTGGCACCGACCGCTCACCACGTATGAGCTGGCTATGATTCAGAGTTTCGCAACGCACCTTCCGGACGGACGACCGTTCCAACTGGTTGATTGCTCGGATGCAAAGGCACGGGAGTACATCGGAAACGCCGTACCACCCGATGCCCAGGAGGAAATGGGCAACGTCATTCTGTTGGCTGCTGCGAGAGCCGAGGCAGGGCTGACTTTCGAACTGAGTTGGGATCCGATCTGGGTTGCTCCGGTACCAGAGGAGATCCCGGCAATCATTCATTAGGAGGATTAGGACATGGCGATATCTCCAAAGGCAATTCAGTTGATTGACCGCGCTTTAAATCCGCTGATCCAATCAGGATGTCGCATTGATAAGATTAAAATGGTCGTTGCAGCAGGGACCGAGATTGCTGGTCATGATTGTATTCAGACGGATTCCGGAGTCTTGAGGGTTGAGCCAAACAATCTTGTACCGCGTGGACGTGCTTACTTAATAGAAGAGAGATATAGAGGCTTCGCTTGGGTCACAAGTACAAAGCAGTAATTAGGGAGGGTGATTTCATGACAGACTATCAGAAAGTAAAGTCGGAAGTGTGGACACAGGAGCGAATAGCGGAACACCTGAAAGCAATTGGTGCTGAATATCCCCCGGAGCCTCCCAAGAAGGGAGTAAAGAGTGTTACGGCTCCACAACAGCGCAACGGTAGCCAGAAGTATTACAAGCGAGGAGGTGAGTGGTAGGTTTGGATAGAGATTATAGAGCATTGCTTCTCCGATACGGTTATCCGGAAGAATTGGTAAGCGGTTGGACTTCAGATGATTGTGAAGCGGAGTGGATGCAATTTTGCAGTAAGGTCATCCCAGAATAACGAAAAGACCCCCAAATCCTTGGCCGGGCCGGGGGTCAATTCAAATAGTAAATTCAATCCTCTTGACATTATAACATAAAGGGGATTGAGGGGAATGGCGATGGTATGGGGTCAAGGGGAGCTCTTTGCAAAAGCAACGAAGCAAGAAGTTAAACAAATGGAATACTATCTGGGTAAATTTAAAGCTATGCAATTGTTCATGAGTGACTTTGAAATCTTTGAGAAAGAGATGGCCCAGGTTGCTATTGATGGGGAAGCAGCCCGCCGGATCGATCAAGAGGATTTACATGCAGATAAAACAGCCAATGCTGTAATTCTGATGGATAAACAGAAATGGATTTATGGACAGTATAAACTCTTTACTGTCATGATTCTCAGAGCCCACAACCAGATTCTTGATGATGAGGTTAAGGAAGCAATTGATATTCGGTTCCTGCAGGGATACAGCAGAAAAGAAACAATTATGTTCATGCGTCGTGGCGTGGCTCATAGTACGGTAGACCGTCGTATCGATGAGGGCATTCAAACGATTGCCAATACACTGAAGCTTATGGGTTTTTTCGAAGTGGTGGCAAGGGAATTCTGATGACGAACCGGGATATTTCGGGTTATGTTGAAGACCACCTGAAGGTTTTACCGTGGTACTATGAGATTGTGGAAATCAGGCGAGAATGAAACGCACAGCCGCAAAAGCGGCATATGACTGGGGCGTTCCTCTTCTCGCCTTTTCTAATGGTGAAATAGTGAGGAAATCAGAGGAAACAGCGTGTTGATTCGTTATGTTCAAGTTTCACCCGCATTCCTGTTCTTGACCAGGTTTTGGTAGCTTCAGTAAAATGGTCTTGTTCTTCCTCTATAGTTACATAGTACGTATGCATTTAAAGCAAAGAGCGCAGCGTTTTTGCTGCGGACGGTACGGACGCCAATCTTTTAAAAGCGTCACACGAATCGCCAAAAGCGTCATTTTATACACCATAAACGTATTTTGATTAGCCATTATTGTACATATAACAGCCAAAGTCGTTCCTTCACTGGATCGGCTTTTTTATTGGAGGAATTGAAGTGATCAGCAGCAGAAGACGTAAGAAGATACGCATTCGCCCCAACAAACAGCCGGAGAAATGCAAAGGTTGTGTATGGGGCAGATGGGATGGAGTGAAGCAGTTCTGTAGTAGACCAATATGCCCAAAAGAGGTAAAATATACCTAGCACGTAGTTATAGTGTTAGGGGAGGTGTGAAAGGGATGAGCGAATCAGCTGAAACTACTGAAACTACTGAAACTGCTAAAGAGACTATATTAGCTCCTTTCGACAAGGATCACACATTGGAGACATTAGTAAGATTCGCTAATATGGGACTGTCTACAGCTATAACATTAACTATTGGTGGCAGTCTTGTTACGGGAATCTTGGCTTCAGGCAAGGAATACTTTGAAAAAACAGCAGAGAGTTTCAAAGGAAAAGGCGAAGGGAGCGAACATTATATTGGGTTGTTTGGTGATTATGCCGAAGATTATCAAGCAATTCAGTCAGAGGAATATTCAGTTGAATTTATCCATATTAGAGAGGCTACCCTTATATCAGGAAACAATGAATATAAGCTAGGTCTCTGGAGAGGTAAAATCAATTCTGTTAATGGATATTCAGTAGGGCGTTTGGAGAAGTCGGAGAAATAAGAAGTCAGTCGCCTCATGGGCGGCTTTTTCTTTTGCTCTCATATTACGGAATGTGAGCCGTTTTAAGCTTCATTAGGTGAGAATGTCCGTTTGCAGGGTTCATCCATTTAAAGAGCGGAGAACATTGGCTGAGTGGTCGTGTGATTGCGTACGATGCACGGGGTTGGAACAAAACCAACTTAAATAACATTCGGGGGTGGTGAAATGTAGATTATGGAATGGGCAGAGATCCGTAGAGAGTTTGAAACGACAGATATATCCTTAACCAACTTGGCTGCTAAACACGATATCAAGTATCCGACGATGAAGAGCCGGAAGCAGCGCGAGGGATGGACCAAGGATGCATCCAATTCTAGCAAAGACGCATCTTCTGATTCGGATGCATCCAAGCGGCGAAGAGGTGGCCCCCCAAAAGGCAGCAGGAATGCAGCTGGTCACGGAGCGCCTAAAGGTAACAAGAATGCTAAGGGGAATCGTGGTGGTCATGGTGGGCCATACGGCAATGATAAGGCAGTTACCCATGGCTTCTTCCGGAAGTTCTTCCCCGAAGGTACATTAGAGATCATGGAGCAGATCGAGACGCGTTCCCCCCTGGATATGCTTTGGGATCAGATTACTATCCAGTACGCTGCCATCTTGCAAGCACAGCAGATCATGCATGTTACTGGCAAGAGCGAGATAATAAAAGAGATCAAAAAGCAGAAGTTCGAAGTCCATAACACAGGCACCAAAGAGGAGCCGAACCTTGAACAGATGGTCACTGAGCAAGAATATGAATTTCAGTTCGCTTGGGATCGTCAAGCTACCTTCCTTAATGCACAGAGTCGGGCAATGTCAACGTTTCAGAGTCTTATTAAGCAATATGAGGACATGCTACCAAACAGCAATGCAACGGAAGAGCAACGGGCACGGATTGCGGTTCTTCGAACTAAGGTTCCTGAGAATAATAAGGTGGACATGAACAAACAGATCACGGCCCTGGCCGATCTGATCAATAATCCAGTGCCGGCAAGGGTGATCGATGATGACTGATACAGGATTGATCCCTTATGCACCGTTTAATCAAAAGCAAGCGGAGTATATCCGGAATTGTCAGGATTCATGGCTTAATGTTGCTGAGGGTGGGAAGCGTGCCGGCAAGAACATCATTAACCTGATTGCCTATGCTATGTGCTTGGAGGTTCATCCGGACAAGCTCCACCTTGTTGCTGGCGTGAGCATGGCAGCCGCAAAGATGAACGCCATAGACTCAAACGGGTTCGGATTACAATGGTTATTCAAGGGACGTTGCCGAGAAGGTGAGTACAAGGACCGTGCAGCACTCTTTATCCAGACCAAGACGGGCGAGAAGATCGTCATTATTGCGGGTGGTGGTAAGGCAAATAATGCCGCACTGATCAAGGGTAACTCCTACGGGACGGCCTATGTGACGGAGGTCAACGAGTGCCACCCATCCTTTGTTAAGGAAGTATTTGACCGGACCCTGGCATCTACAAAGCGACAGCTGTTCTTTGACCTTAACCCTAAGCCCCCAGCCCATTGGTTTTACCGTGACATCTTGGACTTTCAAGACGAGCTGTTACAGCGCGGAGAGAATCAGGGATACAATTATGCACACTTTACTGTGTTCGACAATCTGAGCATCCCTGATGATCGGCTGAAGGCACTGCTGGTAACCTATGATAAGACCAGTCTATGGTACAAGTCGGAGATTAAAGGGGAACGGACTGCAGCAACAGGTCGGATCTACACGGGCTACACTGTCAAGGATGTCATTATTAACCGGGAGCAGGTACGTGCCGAACGATTCATAGAGTTTTCGATTGGTATTGATATCGGGGGTACAGACGCCACGGTCGCCACGTTAACGGGATTTACACCACGCCATGAAAAGGTAATGCTGCTTGATGGCTATTACCATAAGCAAGGCAACAACACGGGATATACGCATGATCGATATGCCAAAGAGATCGTAAATAGGATTGTGGAGTGGTCGGAAACCTATCCGGCCTTTTTGTCATGCGCTCATATCTTTGCTGAATCTGCTGACAAGTTGTTCCGGCAGGCGCTAGCTAATGAGTTAAGGCGGCGGGGGATACACATTCCGGTTGTGCCTGCTTACAAGAAAGAGGGCATCGTTGACCGGATCCGGCTCACAACTATTCTGATCAACCAGGGCAGATACAAGGTGATGGCCCATCTGAAGCAGTGGCAGGAAGCCCTAGAGAATGCGACATGGGATGAGAAGGAGCGCCAAAAGGGCGAATGGGTACGGACCGATGACGGGAGTTACCCAGTGGACTGCTTGGATAGTAGTGAATATTCCGTGCAGCCGTTCAAGCGCAGATTGGAGGTATAGAAATGGGGTGGTTTCAGAATATGGTCATGAAGATATTGAGGATTCAACCAGCACCGGAGAACAAGTCATTCATCATTCGTGAACCGTTCAGCTATCGGACCAGTGTCCTGCGTAACCGGCTCTGGTATCGTGGAGATCCGTCCGAGCTGGAGCAGTTCTATAAGCAGTCGGTCACAGATAACGTGAGCCGTTCCCGATTCTGGGCAGCGGTACCGAGTGAGAACCGACATATCCGGAAGATCCATTCAGGGTTACCGGCTATGATCGTGGAGCGCCTGTCTGATATCGTGGTTTCGGATATGGACCAGATCGAGCTGAAGACACCTGATCAGACGAAGCTGTGGGAGGAAATCGCCAAGGATAACAACTTTGATGAACTGTTGGGTAGCAGCCTAATTGAAGCGCTGGTAGAGGGGGATGGGGCGTTCAAGGTAACACTGGATACCGACATTACCCCGTACCCGATTATTGAGTTTTACGCAGGGGATAAGGTTCGGTATAGACGAGAACGGGGCAGGCTCCAGGAGATCATCTATTATACGGAGTACCGTTATAACGATAAGGATTACCAGCTCGAAGAGACGTTTGGCAAAGGGAAGATCACCTATAAGCTGCTGAGTGCGGACGGGAAAGAGGTCCCCTTGGCTATGGTGCCTGAATTGGCTGGCTTGGATGAAACGACATTTACGGGCGACTTTATTTGGGGAGTGCCGCTGTCTGTTTTCAAATCATCGAAGTGGCCTGATCGTGGCAAGTCCATTTATGAGAGCAAGGCAGATAGCTTTGACGCTTTGGACGAGGTTATCAGCCAGTGGTGGGATGCAATTCGGTCAGGGAGAGTGCAGAAGTACATCCCGGAAGACTTGCTTCCCCGCGATCCGAATAACGGAATGCCCATTAAGCCGAATCCATTTGATATGGACTTTATTGCGGCTGGTAGGACAATGGCCGAGGATACCAAGGATCAGATTTCCCTGGTGCAACCGGCAATCCTCTATGAAGCGTTCGTATCCTCTTATGCGTCTGCACTGGACATGTGCTTGCAGGGGATTGTATCGCCGTCAACGCTTGGCATCGATCTGAAGAAGTTGGACAATGCCGAGGCGCAGCGTGAGAAAGAGAAGGCTACGCTGTACACCCGTGGCAAGATCATTGAACGCCTGAACGAAGTCATTCCGGAGCTAGTGTCCGTTGTGCTGAAGGTACATGACAATAACCTCAGTCGGAATCCGGGTAAATACCAAGCGTCCGTCACCTTTGGCGAGTATGCCAGCCCGAGCTTTGACCAGGTTGTTGAGACAGTGGGCAAGGCCCGGACGTTTGGAGTCATGTCTATTGAACGTGCGGTTGAAGAGATGTACGGCGATACCTGGACGGATGAGCAGAAGGCTGAGGAGATTCAGCGCCTGAAGGCTGAACAGGGAATCGGTATGAATGAGCCAGAGGTCAGAGATCCGGACGATCCACCTGATACAGAACCGCCAAACAAGGACGATCAACCAGAGGATGATGCTTAATGCCCAAAGATCCGTATGATCTGCGCAGCATCTTTGAGGACATGACCACGGGGCTGATCGCCAGTCTCAAGCGTAACCTATCACGTCACAGGGACAATGAAATGGATGAGGGATTCCGCTGGGAGATGTGGCAGGCGGCCAAGCTTCGTGCTTTGTCGAGCTACCGTAAGGATAACCGTAAGCTGATTCAGTCCGCTCTGAAGGAGGCTGAGCAGTTAGCTGGTGAAGTTGTTAAGGATAGCTACCAGGTGGGGATTAAGCGGCAAGAATCGGTTTGGTCACGTGTGGTCAACTGGGTATTGAAGCCGTTTGGTCTACGTAAGGAATCAGCCGATGCACATTTTGTAATCCCGGAGAACATCAAGCCATTGATTCCGGGTCCAGTAAAGAACTATTTTGAAATGCCACCTCCACAACAGGAGAGGGGCTTTTTTGCGCTTAACGAACGCAAGCTTGATGCGCTGCAGGAGGGTATACAGAAGGATCTAAGAAGTACCGAAGGCGCGATCCATCGCAAGATGGACGATGTGTACCGCCAGGTTGTCTATCGTACCAGTCATTATGTTACTGCAGGAGTTAAGACCATTGACCAGGCAGTAGACATGGCGACAAAGGAGTTCCTGAGCAAAGGGATCGATTGTGTCACGTATTCAGATGGGCGGCGTGTGAATATCGCTTCGTATGCTGAGATGGCACTACGCACTGTCAGTCAGCGCGCTACCTTCTTGGGTGAAGGGAAGAAGCGGGATGAGTGGGGTATTTATACCGTTGTGATGTCGGCACATGACAATTGCTCTCCCTGGTGCATGCCGTATCAGGGCACTGTCTTGATCGACGATGTGTACACCTCTATTAGCAAGGATCAAGCCGAGAGGTTATCAAGGGATACAGGTTATTTGCTCTTGTCCTATGCCATGCAGGAAGGGGCGTTTCATCCGAACTGTCGGCATACGCTTGCTACGTTTTTCCCTGGGATCTCCCGCTTGCCAGATCCGTCCGACGATGTGAAAGCAGAGCGGAACTATGATGCCGAGCAAAAGCAGCGCTACATCGAGCGGCATATCAGACAGTATAAGAGGTTGCAAGCAGGGAGCCTGGATACATCTAATCAAGCCAAGTACGGCGCGAAAGTGCAGGAATGGCAGGGTCGTATGAAGCAGCTGCTTATAGATAACGAGGAATTGCGCCGTGACAAGCGCAGGGAATTAGGCTCTGGCTGAGACTGCCAGGGCCTTTGCTCATCGGTCGGAGGATATCGACCAACTCCCGTAGCTGGAGAGTAGCTATAAAAAATCTATGGAGGCGATATTGATGGATTGGCTTAAAGCACTTTTGAAGGCGGCGGGGCTTGATGATGCTGCAATCGATAAGATTATTAGCGATGCAGACAAGGAGTTGCCGAAGCATTTCATTCCGAAAGACAAGCATGACGAGGTTGTCAATGCGAAGAAGCAGGCCGAGAAGGATGTTTCAGACCGCGACAAGCAGATCGAGGATCTAGGTAAAACGGCGGGACTTTCTGAGGATCTGAAGCAACAGATCGAGACGCTGAAAACCGAGAATCAGACAGCCAAGACTCAATACGAATCCGATCTGAAGGAAGTCAAGATTAACAATGCTATCGCGGCAGCTCTAACAGGTAAGGTGCATAACGAGAAGGTCGTCACAGGTCTGATCGACAAGGCAAAGCTGGTTCTTGGGGATGACGGAAATATTGTAGGTTTGGATGAGCAGCTGACAGGATTGAAGACATCCGATGCTTATTTGTTCAAGCCTGAAGAAGGGCAGGGCCAGCAACAACAGCAGCAACCAGGCATTAGAGTAGGAGCGGGTAAAACAGAACCACCTGCTGGTGGCCAACTCTCTCTGGGAGATGCAATCGCTGCACACTTTACAAAATAGAATAGGAGATGATTTGAATGGCAGTAACATTGGCAGAAGCAAAGAAAAACGTACAGGATGCAATCACACTTGGAGTAATTGACGAATTCCGGAAGAGTAACTTTCTCTTGGACAACCTCACTTTTGATGATGCGGTTTCCCCAACGGGTGGCGGCGCGACCTTAACCTACGGTTACACTCGTCAGATCACACAGCCTACCGCTCAGTTCCGTGCCGTGAATACCGAGTACAAAGCGCACGAAGTAGCTAAACAACGCTACACGGTAGACTTGAAAGTGTTCGGGGGTACATTCGAAATCGACCGTGTTATCGCTAGTATGGGCGGTATCGTGAGCGAGGTTACGTTGCAAATGGCTCAGAAAGTTAAAGCAGCACAGGCACTGTTCAACGATACCGTTATTAACGGTGATTCCGCGGTTGATGCTTTGGCTTTTGATGGTCTGGACAAAGCCTTAACAGGTTCCAGCACAGAGTACGTGCCTACTGAAGTAATCGACCTATCTACCTCAGCGGCAGTTGACGCTAACTACAAGGTATTCCTGGATCAATTGGATGAATTCCTGATGGGTTTGGACGGACCACCTTCCGCGATCATGGGTAACCTGAAGATGATTGCGAAGATCCGGGCCGTTGCCCGCCGATCTGGAGCGTATACCAATACAAGAGACGAATTCGGTAATCAAGTTGAGAAGTATAACGAGATTCCGTTGATCGATCTTGGAGCAAAGTCAGGGTCAAATGCGCCTGTAGTTGGGACAAATGCGGGTGGAGAGACAAGCATTTACATTCCTCGTTTGGGGCTGGATGGATTCCACGGTGTATCTATGGCAGGCGTAGCACCAGTACAAACGTGGTTGCCAGATTACACGACATCCGGAGCAGTGAAGACAGGTGAAGTCGAGATGGTAGCAGCGGTAGCACTGAAAGCGACGAAAGCCGCTGGGGTTATGCGTAAAATCAAGGTGTCCTAATGGAGTACAAGGACGATTTAGCAAAGGGATATGTTAATGGCTACTTTGTCGGTAAAAGCGAGGGGGCTAGGCTGGTTGATGGTCTGGCTCCCAATGCTGATGGCTTAGATCATGTACGTTCATTTGAACATGTTGGTACCGTCTTACAAGATGGGGCTGACCCTGGTTACCCGGAGCCAATTGGTGAAGGAACCGAAGAGGAGGAG
Organism: Paenibacillus sp. GL_099_B; assembly: GCF_057835695.1. NCBI lineage: Bacteria > Bacillati > Bacillota > Bacilli > Caryophanales > Paenibacillaceae > Paenibacillus > Paenibacillus sp. GL_099_B. The sequence goes on along the minus strand of NZ_CM174430.1, from coordinate 6,387,046 downwards.
GAATAAGGATGGCTAAAGTAATTGCGCCCAACAAGGAATACACGGGTTTGTCTGCAGGTGTTGCCTTTGCGAATGGAGTAGGGGAAACAGACAACCCTCATTTGCTGCAGTGGTTTGAATCAAAGGGCTACGAGGTGGAGAAGGAGCCCGAACAGGAACACGTAGTCCAGCCTGACCCAGATCCGGATGCAGTTCCAGGCAACCCGCCAGATGACGTAACTGCAGTTCAGCTGCCTGAAGATCAGGCAGCTGATAAGCCTGCAGAAAAACCAGCACCTAAAAGCACCAAAACAGCGAAGTAGGTGAAAACATGGCATATGCTACTGCAGATGACTATGATCGGTATGGTGACGGTCTGATTACACCAGAGCAGATGGACAAGGCTCTTGAACGGGCTTCGGATCAGATCGATCGCATGACTTATAACCGTATCACGGCGTGGGGGTTTGACAACCTCACGCCTTTTCAGCGTACCAATGTGGTTAAGGCTGTGTGTCAGCAAGCGGACTTTGTAGCCAAGTACGGTGATTACTTAACGATGCCTATTGCTGGGTACAGTGCAGGCAGCACTAGCATGACCTTTAAGGCGGCTACAGGCGCAGGCGGCACCCAGACGACTGAAGCTGTCATTGATTTATTGGCACCAACTGGACTAGCCAACAGGGGGTTATGTTGATGAAGTTTCCTTTCCCGCGTTGGAACCAGGTTACGCCTGTCAAAGTCTTTCGGACAGAAACATCCGAGGACGGCGAACCTGTGGAGGATCTCATCTATGACGCCAAGTGTTTTTACGATGAGAAAAGCCGCCAGGTAATGGATGCTGAGCGACGTTTAGTACAGCTCTCAGGCTTGATTGTCATTGAGGGGGATATTTGCCCAGGTCAATCATTTGAAGGGCTGGTTGATGTGGCAGGAGAGCGGAAGACAATTTACAGAGTCAAGCGTCCACGCAATCCGGACGGCAGCGTGTTCTCGACTGAGTTGGAGTTGAGCTGATATGAAAGTGAATGCAAAGGTCACTCTAAATAAAGCAGCGATCCAGCGATTAGGGGAGGCACAGAAACAGGCGCTCGAGATGACAGCCGAAGCGATCAAGACAGATGTGGTAACCTCGGCTGTGGTGCCTAAACAATCCGGTGAGCTGGAGCGTAGCGCCCACGTGGATAACTCGGAGCTGGCGGAGAAGAGGGTTAAGATTGTGTTTGATACGCCGTATGCTCGTCGTCTGTACTGGCATCCGGAATATAACTTCCGGACGGATAAGAACCCGAATGCTCGTGGCAAGTGGCTGGAGCAATATCAATCCGGAGAGAAATTAAAATTTGCTCAGGAAACCTTCAGGAAATTCTTGAAACAACAAGCCAAGGGGCTGATCAAATGACGCTTGCTGAGTTTCGAGAGTGGTTGAAGCTGCAGGTGGATTGTCCAGCCTGGTATAGCGGCAAGATTGACGGTAAAAAGGAACAGTGCATCGGTTTGTATAATACCACCGGCGCACCTGTTCGGATGGCCATCGGTGGAGCAGCTGCAACGGGCTATCAAATTAAGGCTGTGTCCATCCTGATTCATTGGGGCAAAAATCACGATACGGCAGAACGTAAGGCGCAGGAGGTTTATGATGCGCTTTTTGGCGTGTCCAATGTTGAGGTGGGTGGCAAACGGGTGATCATGTTCCGTTTGCCGCAGCCCCAGCCAATCAGTGTAGGAACGGATTCAGAGGGGATTTTCGAGTATGTAATTGATGTACACATTTATCACGAAAGGTAGGGATCGATATGGCACCAGTAACTAGCGGGGTATTTCCCGTTTTTAATATCGCGTTCAAAATTGGTACCGCAGGTCGGGAGAGTGCAGCTGCGGATATGGTTATCATCAAGGATCTGGAAACCTTCAGTATTGCTATTGATGGCAACGTGGAGGAATGGACACCGATGGATACGGAGGGCTGGGGTCGTAGGCTCATGACCGGGAAAAGCTTTGCTATCACGGTCAACGGCAAACGCCATGTAGGCGATCCGGGTAATGATTATGTTGCCAACACAGCATGGAAGTCTGGATTGGATTGCTCGAGCAAGTGCAGCATTGAATTTCCGGATGGCTCCACATTAGATTTTGACTGCATCGTTAACGTGTCATCCCCAGGCGGCGGCGACAGCACAGCTGTGTCTGCACTTGAAGCGGAATTAATGAGTGACGGCAAGCCGGTTTACAAGGCAGCCTAATAAAAAATAGCGTCAAGAGAGGACGATGATCCACATGGCAAAACAAATTGACATTTCAAGTAAACTGACGAATGCGCGGCCGACTCTGAAGCTTGCGGAGGATAAGGTATATGAGATCAATAACAGCAAAAATACGGTGTTGCAATTGGATGAACTGATGTCGTCAGAGAGTGCGGATGATCCGGCTGCAGGCATGGAGAAAATGTTGGTCATGCTGTTAGGTGATAAAGCCGTAGCAGAGATTGAGGAAATGGAGCTGTCCTTTGAGGGTTACCAGTACATTCTCATGGCAGCTTTGGCCGGGGCCACCGGTGAGGAAATCGAAGCTGTTGAGGCGCGATTTCAACGGGAAAGGGCCAACGTCTAAACAGGATCGTTGGTATGATATTTTTGAGGATTGGGCTCTAATTGAATCCTCCTTCGCACAGCAGTACAGCATCCGCCTGCGGAATGAGCCGGAAATGAGCTGGGATGAATTTTGTACGCTGCTTGCCGGGATTATGGCAGAGACGCCATTGGGTCAAATTGTTACGATCCGCTCCGAGAATGACCAGGAACAGCTGAAGCACTTTTCAGAAGCTCAGCGAAATATCCGAAATGCCTGGCGTAATCGATCAGCTAAACAAGCGCAATGGTCACAAAATGAAGCGGCTAAAGCCGTGGATCAGTTCCAACAAATGATGAAAAATATGTTTGGTTAAGGCACTCTCTGCTGAGGGTGCTTTTTTTTACGTGTAATGGCGAGGGGGTGAAATTATGTCGGATGAAGAAAGCGTCGGTAAGGTAAGCCTAGATCTAGAAATTAACGAGGGTGATACAGGTAAACAGGTTGGGCGAATAGGAACCGGGCTTGCTGGACAGATGGCCAGAGCGATGCGATCATCCATGGCGGGAGCAATGCGATCTATTAAGGGTATGCGACTGCCACAATTCAAAGCGCCCAAAGTGGAAGCTGCTGAACCAACTGTCGATACATCAGCGGTTAAGGGGCAAGTCACCCAGCTTACGGCCGTGCTTGATAACGTCAATGCTAAGATTGACATCCAGCAGCGTAAACTTGCTGAGCTGAAGGAATCCTACGACACCACCTTTAATGATAAAAAGAAAAGTAAAATCTTAGGGCAGATCGTGAACACCGAATCAGCCTTGCTACGGCTTACCCAGCAGTCAGATAAGACATCAGCAAAGATATGGCAATTGGAAGACAGCTTGAACGATGTGGGAGGGGCAGCTCAAACCGCAGAAAAGCCATTAAAGCAAGTGACCAAGAGCCTGAAAACGGCAGATCAAGCAAGTGGAAATACGGCGAAACGGATGGGCCTTTTAGGGGGCAGCTTCGCAGCCGTCGGTAGCAGGGCCACACAAATGGGAGCATCCACTGTGGCGGCCTTTAACCGGATGCTACGGCAGGTGTTTGTCTTTGCCATTATGTACAAAGCGATAGCGGGGCTGAGTAGCTACATTGGTGGTAGTCTGCGGACCAATGAACAATTTATGGCTTCCCTGAATGCGATCCGGACGAACCTTGCCGTAGCCTTTCAGCCTATTTACAACGCCATCTTGCCTGCGCTGAATGCACTTATGAGCTGGCTTGCGCGAGCGACGGCCTATATTGCGGCTTTTATATCGGCCATTTTTGGTACGACGTACAAGCAGAGTTATGCCGCAGCCAAGGGCATGGAGACGGCCCGTAAAGCCATGGACAACTATGGTAAAGGAGCGAAGAAAGCGGGGAAGGATGCCAAGAAGGCTGCTAAAGATGCGAAGGGAGCGCTCGCCAGCTTCGATGAACTGAACACACTAGACTTTTCTAAAAGTGATACTGGCGCGGATGATGCTGGAGGCGGTGCGGGTGGCGGTGGCGCAGATCCAGGCTTCTCAATGAAGATGCCTGATATGGACATTGATGGCATACAGACCCAAATGGATGCTTTGGTTGCCAGTATCAAGTCGTCTTTCGCCAGTGCATGGCAGGCCATCAAATCTGGATGGGATGTTCTTGTTCGCACGTTTGGTCCGAGTTTCGCCCAGGCGTGGAGTGAGATCCAACCTGTACTGTTGCGCTGGAAAGACTTCTTTGGTCAAGTGTTCAATGACATTATTAGTCTGGGTGCGCCGCTCAAAAATTGGGCAATCAACGACCTGGTACCCTTATGGCAGAAGGCTATTGAATTGATGGGGCATATCCTCGCAGGTTTATTGGATACGGTACTGATGATTTTTCAAAGCATCTGGGCTGCTGTATTCCCAATCATTCAGAAGTTTGTCACAGAAGGCCTTCCGGTGCTTACCGATTTTGTTTCGCGAGCTTACGACATTTTGTGGAAACTCTTTGATTTGGTCAAACAAATTTTCGATGACATCTGGAAAGGTGTTGTAGATCCAGTTATGAAACTGCTATCCAAGATCATATTGGACACCCTTGATATCATCATTGGTTGGTGGAAAAAATGGGGTACCAAGATAATGGATGGTCTCAAAGAAACAGTTGATCGGCTTAAGGAATTATGGACAAGCCTATGGGAAAAGTTTTTGAAGCCCATTACCCAAAGTGCGCTTAAGTTTCTGAACGATCTGTGGGACAAGCACTTAAAGGGTCTGGTTAAAGAGATCCTTGATTTTGTAGGTAAGTTGGCAACAGCAGCGCTAGACATCTTGAATAAATTTGTCTTGCCGATTGTCAACTGGTTGGTGAAGACATTAGGACCTGCATTTGCGGAGATATTTGATGGTGTACTCCAAGTCATTGGATCTGCATTGGGGGGTATTATTGATGCCGCAAAAGGGATCATCAAAGCCCTTGGAGGTATTATCGACTTTATCGCAGGTGTATTTACAGGCGATTGGAAGAGAGCTTGGGAAGGGATCAAGACAGTATTTAGCGGTATCGCAGATGCACTTGTAGGAATATTTAAAGGTGCAATTAATATGATTCTGGACGCCTTCAACTTTATGATTCGCCAGGTGAATAAGGTCAGTTTTAAAGTGCCGGACTGGGTACCGGGAGATATGGGAGGACAATCCTTCGGGATTAGCATTCCTCAAATTCCTAAGCTGGCTAAAGGTGGCTTGGCTTACGGGCCTACACTTGCCATGGTCGGGGATAACCGGGGAGCTTCTGTCGATCCGGAAGTTGTGTCGCCGCTATCCAAGCTGCAGGACTTGATTGGCGGGAACAACCAGCCAATGATTGAAATCCTATCCTTAATCCTAGACGCAATTAAAAATGGCGATAAGCAAACCGTCCTCAGCATTAACGGTACTGAGATTGGCCGTGTCGTCGTTGATGCTATCAACGATATCACCCGTCGAACAGGGAAGTCACCATTAATCACATAGGGAGGCATACATGGATATTAAAATTAATGGACAAGCAATTGCAGTAATACCATCCAGCTTCCAGGTGACGATTCTTGATCTGGACGACGGGGAATCTTCGGTACGTACAGCGGATGGAACGCTTAATAGGGATCGGATTGCCGTCAAGCGCCAGATCGAAATGAGTTGGGGGCCAATCACGTGGGCGGAGATGTCTGCCCTGCTGAGTTCTATGGATAATGTGTTTTTTGATGTGTATTATCCGGATCCGATGGTGGGTACCTACGTAACTAAGAAAATGTATGTCGGCAATAGGCCAGCACCGTTTAGCGTGATGACTAAAGGCGTAATGTATTGGAACGGTCTAAAGCTTACGATGACAGAGAGGTGACCGGATGTTTCCTATATCTCCTCTTTATGCGGATTATCTGCGGCGGCCTGACCGAGAATTTATCGTCAAGGCCACCGTGGGATCCGAAGAATACGATGATACGAAGATTGTCGATTTCAGCATTGAAAACAGCCTAAGCCTAACGGATGGCTTCCAGATCGGGACGGCCATTCCATCTAAACTGACCATAAAGCTACGAACGAACGAGATCATCCCAGCGAATGCCCGAATCGTGCCGTACCTGTCCTTATCCATGGCGGGTATGACTTGGTTACAGGCGCAGTACCCATGGCAGGATATGCATGTCTCTTGGACGGGTACCGGGACGGACTGGCTACCGCTGGGTGAGTTCTTTGTAGATTCAAGAGAAAAGATCAATGACGTATGGACGTTTACCTGTTATGACAAGCTGGTTTTTGCTGACGTGGCTTACGTATCATCTTTAACTTATCCGACTACGCAAAGGGCTGTGTTCAACGAAATTTGCAACCGGCTCGGCTGGACGTATGATAGCAGCGTGGTTATTAATCCAGCGTATCAGATCCAGGCAGGGCCAGCGGGGTACAGTATGCGTCAGGTCCTGTCCTATATCGCATCGGCCAATAGTGCCAGCATTTATATCGACAAAGCCGGTGCCTTGAAGTTCAAACGATTTACGGCTTCCGATACACCTGTCTTTGAGATGACAACAGCTGATTACGTGCGGGTCAAGCAGACCAATCCGGTAAAGACGTACACCCGGGTTGTGGTCACTTACAACACCGAAGATGAGTTGCAGTACGAAGCCGGGACGGGTGATGAAAACCATACGCTATATGTGGAAAACCCTTTTGCTACACAGGCGGTTACAAATGGCCTTCTGGCAACGTTGAATGGTTTTTCCTATCTTCCTCTCACGATGGACGCACGAGGCTTCCCACAACTTGAACAGGGCGACATGATCGGGTTTGAGCAGCAGGAGGGAAGTACCTGGGACGAGACGGTATCGACCTGGCAGGATACACACATTCCATGGGACGGCATCATGCGGTACAAGACAGTCATTTTGCATCAAGTCATGGACTTTGCAGGCGGATTGAAAATGACCATAGAGGCCCCGTCTGTGTCTGAGCAGCAGAGTGAGTTTGTGGTCGATGGCACGTTAACAACGGCCGTGAACAACCTCAACAAAACGGCGGTCAAAGAAGGCAAGTCCTATTATGGAGCAACCATTACCCGAACCGAGGGACTGACGATTGAACGCGAGGATCACAAGAGCAAAGTCATCCTAAACAGTGACAAGCTATCTTTCCAGGCCAATGGTCAAGATCGGTTGTATTTCGATCCGGTTGCAGGCAAGTACAAATTCATCGGCACGCTGGAAGCTACAGATGGTGTGTTCAGCGGAAACCTTCAAGCAGCAGGTGGCACCTTTACAGGAACACTCCAAGGTGTGGACGGAACGTTCTCCGGTAGGCTCCAGGCAGCTAGTGGAACTTTTACGGGAAATCTTCAAGCAGCAGGAGGGACCTTTACCGGGACGCTTGTCGGGGTGAATGGCACCTTTAGCGGTACTATTGAGGCTGCCATAATAAAGGGTAGTGAAATTAACGGTTCGACTATTATCGGTTCCGTTCTAAAGACGGCCAACAGTAGCAGACGGATAGAAATTGATTCGGCTGGTTTCCGGTCCTATGATTCCAACGGGCGCAACCGTGTACAGATTGCCACTTCAACCGATTCAACGGTTGCTGCGGTAGTCTGGAGAGATACCAACGGGTCATCCGTGGGAGAAATCAACTCATATGAATCTAGTGGACAGTTGACAATATTCAGCAATAATCTATGGCTTGGTTCCAATAGCAATGCAAACCCAATTCGCTTGCAAGGTGCTGTTACGTTAGGCGGGAGCGCTACATTTAGAACAGGATTTGTGTACGGGATTGGAATTGCGGATATTACAGGATTACAAGCAGAGATTCAATCTATCTGGACTGCGCTTGCAGGGAAAGCTTCTAATAACCACACTCATTCTGTCACTTTGCCTACGCACAATCACGGTAATAATGCTAACCAGAACTGGGGCGGAACCTTTACGACATCTACTCCGTAATGTATCATAATAGGTAAATTGCACCAATACGGAGGTAGAAGCATGAAAAAGGTAGCATACATTGCTGGTGGTATATTGATTGGAGTCGTTCTTTCGACAGCAGGAGGAGCATTTGCAGATACAGTAAAAAGTATGGTTGGAAAAAAAGTGACCGGGGAATACACGGTCATTGTGGATGGGAAAAAATTGTCGGACAAGGGTGCAGTAATTGATTCCCGAGCGAATGTTCCAGCGCGCGCCTTGTCCGAAGCGCTAGGAGCTGATGTGAAAGTGAGTGGTAAGACTATATCAATTACATCCAATATGGAATCATCTAACGCAGAAATACCAACGGAAGTAGATACTAATAACAAATACATGGGGCAATCAAAATCAAGTCTTGAAGAATCAAGAAAAATCATTCAAGATAAAGTCCTTGCTACAGCAGTTTCGGAACGTGAAAAAGTAGCTTCGGCTCTTGAAGAATTGAAAAATACTGGTGACAAAAACGCAACTGCACTAGCAGAAAAAAGACTTGCTGAGTATGACGCTATGGTAAATGAAGGTCAAAAAGAACTGGCCTTAATTGATGAGGCATTGGCTGCAATTAAATAATCCAATCGAGAGTCCATATGCATGGGCTCTTTTTTGTTGCCTAAAAAGGAGTGAGGTCATGAATGAACAGCGTTTACGTGAGATTATCCGCGAAGAGTTGAAAGCACATGACGAACGGACCAAAGCTGAAACGATCACGATTCGGGTCAATGATCAGATGAAGGGCGCTATGCTTGGAATCATGAAGACAATGAATTGGAGTGGTACAAGTGAAAATTAAGAAAGTGCTTGAACTGTCCGTGGACGTGACTGACATTTTTGGTGAGTGTCCATTGGTGATCCGAGCCATGTTGGAGACATTACCCACGCTGGATTCTCAGGTTGCATTCCTTCGGACAATCCGACAGGACGTTGATACGCTATTGAAAGGAGTGGAGTCAGATGGCAAACAGGTATGCGAACCTGGTCGGAACGAAAAAGATCAGTGAGGATTTTAATAACATTAATATCGGCTTTGATAGGGTCCAGGCAGAAATGGACACCAAAGGTACGCCAGCAGATGCCCAAGCTAAAGCGGACGCTGCCAAGGCGGCTGCTATTGCCGCGGCTGCCGCTGATCTGGCAGCCCATAAAGCCCGTGGAGCCGATGAGCATCCCGCAGCAAAGGGGAACGCTGCTGGTTTTATGTCGGCAGCCGACAAACTGATAGTGGATGCCCGCACCAGCGCCGCAACCCCTGACACGCTCATGCAACGTGACGCAGCAGGCCGCGCTAAAGTGACGGCTCCAGCCGCAGCGGGTGACATTGCCCGGAAGGCAGAGACAGACGCCGTACAAACGAATCTGGACAGCCATGCAGCGGATATGGATATCCACGTTACTGCTGATGACCATGATAAGTTGGATGGTATTGCCGCAGGAGCCGAGGTCAACCAAAACGCATTTGCCAAGGTTAATGACGTGGAAGCTTCTAGCAAGTCCGATACGCTTCAATTCAGAGGCGGTACCGGAATCACTGTTACAACTGATCCGGCCAGCAAACAGGTGACAGTAACTGCCACGGGGGAAGCCACACCAGGGGCGCACGCATCATCCCACGTTACCGGGGGAGCTGACGTTATTCCTGATGCCGTGACAGGCGGTGCCAGCGGCCTGATGAGCGGTGCTGATGCCAAGTTTGTCCGAGTGGACGGGGAAACGAAGACAGGAGCGCAGGCCAAGGCAGATGCTGTTAAGGCTTATGTCGATGGGAAATTGGACACACCTGAGCGTACAGCCATTACACTGCAACCAGGTATCCAAGTAGTTCAAGCAGATCAGGATTCGCCATTTTCACTGACTGGACTTACAGGCCGGACGCTGGTTAACTTGCTGGGACGTGCTGGTGGGTGTGAATCTATTTCGGGATGGACAAAGAGTACATCGGCATCTATAGAATTGTCCACGACTAACGTCAACAGCGGAAGCAACAACTTTAAAGTAACACAGAGCGGAACTGCTGGTCAGTCCTATGTAAGAACTCCAGTATCCACCACGGCAAGAGTAAATCCAGCTAATCACTATATCGCATTAGCCTGGATTAAAAACGATACGGCTCAATCGTTCTCCGCTCGTCTTGTAGCCGCAGACGGAAGTGCAGCCATTACCGGAGCAAAGTCCGGTACGATTTTAGCTGGCGCGGCAGGGATTGCGTGGCGCGCGTACACGCCAACCGAAATGGGCAACAACACGGGAGTAGTTATGGACGTTTATACTGCCGGATCAGTGATTGTAGGCGCTGCATATTACGTTGACTCGTTCCGTATTTATCAAATCGGCGCAGCTGAATATGATGCACTCGATAGTATGACGCCGGAACAAGTTGCAGTCAAATATCCTTACGTTGATAGCGTTCAACCCGTGCGAAATCCGTATGCGATTCGGTATGGTGAAAATTTGTTGCCGCCGTTTTACGAGTGGAACGTGAACACTATCGGCATATCAAAAGTTGTTTCGCCTTACGAATCCGTGGCAGAAATTACGTCAGCAGGAACGATTTCACCGCTTAGAACGGTAATCCCAGTGTTGCCTAACACTACGTATACAATATCAAGCGAGGGAGCTTCCGTGAGTAACGGAGTACAAATAATTGAGCGAAAAGACAGTAATGATGCAGATTCTTCTGGCGAGATCAGCGGAGGATATTTTGACAATGTACCTGGCAAGGTAGCTGTAGGAACGGTTACTTTTACAACGTCTGAACAAACAAGATATCTTGCGATTAGACTCCGTTATGATGCCGTAGGGACGCACACAATTAAAAACCCAATGCTGACGATCGGAACAACAGCCAAACCGTTCAATCCACGCGAAGACCCTATGCTCGCATTGCAAACGGATCTATACGCTGATCCATTAACCGGGGCGAATGCTGACCAAGTGTTTGAGAAGGACGGGCAATATTTCAAGTTGGCGAAGTGGAAAAAGGTTGTCTTGGACGGTAGTCTTGCTTGGGTGTATTCCTCTACTTGGACGGGATATAAGCGGGTCGGCGTTTCTTCGCCTTTTGGGTCTGAGGGAGTGACAGGGACTCAACTCGTAACTAAGTTTGACGGGAAATCACTAACGAACATTGCGAATAATGATATGGCAGCAGGAGACCAGGTTGTTTTTGATACTTCTTACGCATCTGCTAAGTTACAACTTTCGATTCCCAACACAGACAGCGGATGGGGAGACGCATACGCACCGACAGCCGACGAGATTAAGGCGTATTTCATGGGATGGATTATGTACCTCTCGGGAACCGGAGGAAGTGGTAAAAGCGGTATTACACCGTATAACGGAACAGGGACGAAGTATTGGGCAAGAGTAGCAGCTGACGGCAACACCTTAGCAGATGGAACGTCAGTTTTGCCTACAACGCAAGCACCGAATTTCACGCCATACCAACTCGTATATCAACTTGCAACGCCAACTGTCGAACCAATCATGTCAGAGGGGCAATTGACGTTAATTGAAGGAAGTAATCAGGTGGAAGTCGGAACGGGAATGGTGACGCGCGAATCGAATAAACCCGGGTATGTTAATGGGATTTATTACTTCAATGATACGTATTACGGTTCTCCATTGAAGTATAAGGTAGATAAAGTGATGGCCGTTTATAAAAATAACGTACGAGATTATAAAGCGGTGATTTATGTCGGCACAAATCAATACGGAAATCAAAAAGCCAATTTGAAGGCCGAAAATTACGATCCAACAGCGACGTATTCCATCACATACCTGATGCTGGACACATCTCCGGTAGCCGCATTTATCGGATCAATCCCGGACAATGAAAAGGCACTGCTTACCGACTTGGTACAGGACGTTCAACAGGCGAATGCACGTCTTAGCGTTGTGGAGTCGAAAAAGGCTGAGAAGGATAGTCCGGCGTGGATTACACCGACGTTGGTAAATGGGTGGATCCAATATCCAGGTTATCCAACTGCACAATATGTTAAGGATTCAAGCGAATATGTACACATTAGAGGATTGATTAAAGGCGGAGTTAGGGATGCAGGTAAGAGATTGTTTGTCTTGCCCGAAGGATTTCGCCCAAAAACAAGACGGATATTTAATGTACTTTCCTTCGGAACCACCACTCCGATAGGTACGACAGTCGAAATAACAGAAGACGGAAACGTATACTTAGGAACGAGTGCTTCTGAAACTTGGCTAAACCTCGAAGGCATATCATTTAATATCAATCTATAAAGGAGGGATCACATGAAAGCCGTACCTAAAGTAAATACAGACGGCCTCTATCTGGAGGACGAGTTGATGGACGATGCCTTTTCTGGTGTCGTCCCTTTTTATGCCGACCCTGAGCCTGTGGTATTTGATCCTGATGGGCCTGAACAGCCTATGGAACCCGATGTCTCGGAAGAGGATGAGGAAGAAGCAGAAAGGGAGATTGCCGGGTATATCGTTGGAATACCGGTTCCTGCTGGTCTGTTTCGGCCGAGGTTTGATTTGGTGGCCTGGCAAGCATATCAGGAAGCGCTGGAGACTGACGCTCAGGAAAGTTTTCCTTATCTGTGGGGAGAGGGCTTAAGCCAGGAAGATATTGACGAACTGACCAAACCGCTGCCTAAGGAGCCGACCGAACTGGAAAAGCTCATTCAGGAGAACATCCTTCTTAAAGCCCAGAACGCCGCTTTGGCAGAACGTGCGGACTTTATTGAAGACGTTATTGCGGAGATGGCCGCTCAGGTTTACCAGTGATCTGGCGGCTTCTTGTATGGCTATTCTGGAAAGGAGGTGACGCAACTATGATGGCTATGTTTTTTGCTCAACGTGTGATTCTGGGTAAAACCGAGTACAAAGCGGTACCCACTACTTTGCAGCCTGATGTCAAAGAGATCCTGACCGATAGTGGTTTGGAGTTTCTGATTACTGAGTAACAGGCGTTCCGAAATCGGAGCGCTATTTTTGTGCCCTCTGGAGTGGTCAGGGGGCTTTTTCATATTCAGATAGAGACGGGGGATTGGCGTATGGAAGCCATACCAGGAGGTGTGAATGACATGCAGGTGCAGGATGTGAATACGATTGTGGATTTGAAGGTTCAACTGGCACGGATCGAGGAAGCCTTAAAGCCATTGGCCGCTTTGGCTCCAGGATTGGCAGAGGTCAGAGAAATTTCCAAAGAAGCATTACAGACGGCACAGCAGATGGCCATTCGTATTGTTGAGGTTGAAGCGGAGCTGAAGAAGGTCGCGGATGTTGCTCATGACGCCAAGCGCAATGCAGCGGATGCATTGTCACGATTAGATAAGCATGACGCGGATCAAATATGGCTCAAACGTACGGTGTATGGTGCGGCGTTAACTGGAATAACAGGACTGATTGTAGCGGCTGTATGGGCTGGCATTAAGTTAGGGGGAATGTAGTGTGGAATGGGATATTATTCAAGGGTTGATTGATGGCAGGCTGCTGATCGTTCTGGCAGCTTGTTGGGTGATCGGATATGTATTGAAGAAGACGCCGAAGGTGCAGGATTGGACTATCATTTATATCGTTTCCGGTGTAGCTATTGTATTTTCTGTCCTGATGCTTGGCCTGAGCGTGGAGAGCGTGGTACAAGGCGTTCTGGTGGGCGCTGTGGCAGTTTACGGTAACCAACTGGTGAAACAAACCAAGAAGGGGGTTGATGCAGATGCAAGCGCGTAAAACAGGTAATGCCCAAGGGATTGACGTATCCCATCACAACGGTAATATCGATTTCAAAAAGGTGGCAGCGAATGGGATTTCCTTTGTCTTCATCAAGGCCACACAGGGCAAATCGTTCCGCTCATCGAAGTTTCTACAGTTTGTCAGAGACGCCAAGGCGGCTGGCCTGCTGATCGGTGCATACCATTACGTGGATGACTCTGCTGGGAGTGTGGAAGCGGCCAAGGCTGAGGCAGCCAACTTCTATAAAGCTATCCAGGATGCTGGCGGGATTGGCGTGTTCGATCTCCCACCCGTCATGGATTATGAGTCCAACAAAAACGGCCATAGCAAGGCAGTGATTACGGCTGTAGCCAAGACGTTTCTGGAAGAGGTTCACAAACTGACCGGAGTTAAACCGCTGGTGTATACATACCCGGCGTTTATCGGCAACTTTACAGGCTTGTCCTCATATCCGCTCTGGATTGCCCGATACAGCACACAAACGCCTGCTGATGCATCCGGTTGGACTCGCTGGGATTATTGGCAGTACAGCGATGGGGCGGCTGGTGGATATCTGCCACAGGGAAACCGAAAGGTTGACGGGATCAGCGGTAATGTGGATTTGAATGAGTTTGACGGCACGGCTGCCGAGTTGAGGGCCAAGTATTCCAAGAAGAATGAACCCGTGAAGGAGGACAAGCCAGTGGCACAACCAGCGCCAACAAGGGATATCAATGTACCTAGCAAGTGGGCAGAGGCAGCATGGGCAGAGGTGACGGCAAATGGGTATTTTGATGGGACACGTCCAGGGGCACAGATCACACGCGAGGAATCGGCGGTAGTCATTAATCGGCTCAGGAAAAATTTCCTTGCCTTGATTGCAGGAACCAATGGGGATGTCAAAGCCATGGACCTGAGATTGAAGAAGATTGAAGCAAGTCAGGAATAATTTCAGAATATTTGCTGCTGGAATTGACAACTCTTCTCCGCAACTATCTCACTATAATTCTTTGATTTTTGCAACCGATAATCCCAAGCGCTTGGAAATACAAAAAGGCTCCACTGGCATAACGCTGGCGGAGCCTTTTTTTTATTCTTCTATATATATGATCTTTTTTCCGAGTGCTAAAAATCTACTTTCAATGCTTTCTGTTTCTTCTTTACTGCGAGAGATCCGGGATCGATTGTATACGACCATTTTTTCGATGCCAGTTAATTGAAGGTACTCAAGAGCTTCATCGATGCTATTGTTCGAAACTGCTGAAGGTCCTGTAACAGAAAAAACTTTTTCCATAGCCAGTCCATTGTCCTGGGCAAATTGTGATAAGCGTTCAATTTGAGAGTCATTCGTTTGTAGTTCAGTGCTGATTCTTGCATAACCGATGATTCGTTCAGACATTCATATCACTCCTTTTTAATTAATATACCAATAAATGGGGAAAGGCTCTACTAAAATGATTATCGTGTGTGAATTAGTATCTATGGTTTTCCCTACCATAATGATCCCATGCTTGCTCATGCGGCTACGTCCTCATGCAAGCCAGATGGCCATTTTGTGTATCTGTCCGCTACGCCACCAGCTAGGCTACAGCGGGAAGCAGCCCAAGGAAAACTCACTCACGCCAAAGTTCCGGTCCGCTTCCACCGCCACCCTTTACCCGTGCCACGTTTACTGAAAATGCCTACCGTCGCCGAGTGTATTCGGAAGCGAGAGCTGCCCGCCACACTAAAAAAGAGTATTCAAACCTCCTTGCTACGGGAAGCTCAGGTATTTGTTTTTGTGACACGGATCGCTCAGATTGAGGCATTTGTAAATCTCATGCGTCGCATGTTTCCACAAATCCATATCGAAGGAACATCATCCCAAGATCCGGATCGCGCGAGCAAAGTTATTGCGTTTCGTGAACGGACCATACGTCTGCTCGTGACCACCACTATCTTGGAGCGGGGCGTCACCATTCCGCGTAGCGATGTATTTATTTTGGATGCGGATAATGGCCTCTTTGACGAAGCTTCTCTGGTACAGATGGCGGGTAGAGCAGGTCGATCTATGGATGATCCGGCAGGAAGAGTCGTCTTTGCATCATCCCGTCGTACGCGTTCCCAGGTGAAAGCGGTGGCCCAGATCCAAAAGATGAACACGATCGCAAAACGCAAAGGCTACCTTCACCCGCCAACACACCAATAGATACTAAGGGAGGTTACAATCCGATGTCGAACTGGCTAACTAGCATCACTGACCACGTACACCAACTCACCCATCGCCTGCATGGATTACTCGCTCCACCCGGAGCGACTTGTCTAACCTGTGGTACACGAGCGATATTGTCTCCGATTTACCCCGGCATCTGTCCGCGTTGTGTGCTGCAAATTCCATGGATTCGTTCCATTCGCTGTCTACGTTGTGGTCGGGGGATCGGCTGCCCGGACTGCGTCCGCCCACACATGCAAAACCGTTCTTTCATATGCAACCGCAGCGCCGTTCAGTATAACGTTCTTATGAAGGAATGGATTGGGATGTACAAATTTAGAGGACACGAGCGCTACGCGCCACTGTTAACTGCTCTTATTATTCAAGCATTTCAAGCAATGAGTGAAGAACTCAACCCTGTTTTGGCAAAAGAAACCCTGACCCCCGTGGCTCATCCCGCCACGCCTGCTCAATACCAGGTGGATGCTGATTCACATCCACCTGGCTCGAGTACGTCAACAAACGCACTCGTTCACCGACCTGACGGGCGCGTAACAGCGCACGCGCCCGTTCACGAAGCAGCGCCGCGCAACCGCCAGTCGCTGCTCCAAAATAATAAGCCACGATGGCGGCCAGACGCGGTGACCTATGTCCCCATCAGCGACGAACGCCTTGCCGAGCGCGGCTTCAACCAGGCCGAGCGGCTCGCAGCAGGACTTGCCGCAGCCGTTCGCCTACCTGTTGTTGATCTGCTGCAGCGTCGAATCAACACCACCAAACAAAGCTTCAAAACACGCGGCGAGCGTATTCAGACCATGCAGGATGCATTTGCACTACAACGGGGTGGAATGGAGATAATGTTTGACCTCTATCAAGCTAACTATCAATTCGCGCAAATGGATATTAATTCACAGCAAGCAAATTCATATGCGATTAGACAAGGAACCTCTTCACATATCATACCAACAACACAAGGTTGGGGGATTGCTCCCTTACGCTTGTTAATGATTGACGATATTTACACAACGGGTAGCACTTTGAATGCTTGTGGACAGGTGGTCTTACATGCTGGATCTTCTATGAACCTTCCAATCGAGATTTACACGCTGACTTTGGCTAGATCTTAAGTTTGAAGAATACATAAGTTGATATATGAAAATGAATATTGATGCCTGTCTCCAGTACAGGGGATTATTTTACTGATTTTCGAATAACATTTCTGGGTTTGTGTTCATTAGTTCTTCAACTGAGAAAGATTAATGTGTATTTCTGCAAAATAACTTGTTCACATACCTATAAGATTGCGCATACATGCATTTTGAGCGCTGCTTTGTTTGTAATAGACTATGGACTTGATGAGAGAAAATAAGGTAATGTATAGTTATTATCCATTCGGAAAAGGAAGTTTGAGAGGGGCGTTTTAGCAATGAATCTGGGTAATTGTCCTCGCTGCGGCAGATTATATGCGTTGAATTTTCGGGATGTATGTTCGAACTGTATCAAAGAAATTGAGCAGGAATACCAGACATGTGTAGACTACTTACGTGAGAATAAGGGTACCAATATACAGGAATTATCTGATGCAACGGAGATTTCGATTAAGCAGATTACCCGCTTCATTCGGGAGGGTCGGATTTCCATCGAAAACGCCCCTAACATGATGTATCCTTGTGAAGTATGTGGAACGCTGATTCGTGAAGGACATATGTGTGATTCATGTCGAAGCCGTTTGACCAAGGATTTGGCAGGAGCAGCCCGTGAAGTAGGTCAGAAGGATAACAATAATATAGGCGGGCGAGCCTACAGTGCTGTCGACAAACTGCGCGATTCATAGGAGCGAGGGCTTAAATACAGTTTTTGCTATAACAAATGTTTTGGAACGTACCGATAAACTTATTAAAGATTATCGGTTTTTTTTATTATCTCAATCATTCAATAACATAAAGATAATGTAAAAAATCCTAGGGTAAAGGAAGTGTAGTTCGTATGAAAATCAATGAACCGAATAGAATTGGTGCTATCAATTCCTATCAGAGAAACGTTGAATCCAATCAGCAGGCTGATGCCAAAAAGAGCCGCCGTAAGGACGAAGTATCCATTTCTCCGGAGGCGATGAAGATGCTTGAGGAACAAGGTCGTACACAGGATGCAGGCCGCACACAACGTATTCAAGAATTAAAGGAACAGGTAAATTCGGGAACTTATCAAGTAGACAGCCAGAAGCTTGCCGAGAAGCTCGCTCCATACTTTAAGAACTTCCCTAATCAATAGGAGGACACATGGCAATTGAATCGATAATTGATGTACTTGAACAGCTGGAAGCCGCACATGTGGATATGCTTGAGCTGGGGGGACGGAAGAAGGAAGCTGTTGTTGCCAACAAAGTTGATATACTGATCTCTCTAATTAATCAGGAATCCAAACTGCTGAAAAGGATTGAGTTGATCGAGCAGAAAAGACTTCAGGCTATCCACCAGTTTCTGGAGGGACGTGGCATTAAGTCCAAGTTAAATCTGACCATTAGTGAGCTGACGAGACTGGTTTTTGATGCCGCAGAGAAAAAAAGACTTCTTCAAGCTCAAACTTCATTAACAGATGTGCTGCAAAAGGTGAAATATCTTAATGAAGCCAATCAACAGCTTATTAAGCAGTCGCTCTCGTACATCGACTTTTTTATTGAGACAATGTCATTTCATTCTGAATCAGAAGCTACGTATCAGAATCCTTCAGAGAAGCCTTATGGTATGGCGCGCTCCGGACTTTTTGATACGCGGGCTTAATAATGGGGGGAAAACAATATGGCTTCAACATTTCATTCAATTGAAACGGCCAAACGCAGTCTGATTACGCAAACGGCCGCTTTGAACACCACAGGACATAACGTTGCCAATGCCAATACTCCAGGTTATTCACGTCAAGTCGTCAACATGACGGCAGCCGACCCGATTGATGCAGTGGCATTTTACCGTACAACGGCTCCAGGTCAGC
The DNA here is from genome assembly GCF_057835695.1 of Paenibacillus sp. GL_099_B. NCBI lineage: Bacteria > Bacillati > Bacillota > Bacilli > Caryophanales > Paenibacillaceae > Paenibacillus > Paenibacillus sp. GL_099_B. The sequence continues at coordinate 6,368,135 of NZ_CM174430.1, read as the reverse complement.
TTGGAACGGGTGTAGAATTCAACTCGATTATGCGTATTCGTGAGTCTTTCCTGGATGGCCAATTTCGTAATGAGAATACCTCTCTTGGAGGATGGACCATTCGCAATAGTACCCTGGAAAAACTTGAAACGATCATGAATGAGCCTTCGGATACGGGAATTCGCACAGTGCTGAATAACTTCTGGAACTCTTGGTCTGATCTCAGCCAAGATCCACAGGACGTTACCAACCGCAAGATTGTGAAAGAAACAACTTTGGCTTTAACTGATGGTTTGAATCAGATCAGTCTCCAATTGGATGCACTGACTAGCGATCTGACTAACAACGTTTCGTTAAAAACCACTGAAATCAATTCATATCTGCAGTCCATAGCCGATCTTAACAACAACATCGTAAAAGTGGAGCAACTCGGAGACAATGCCAATGATTTGCGTGACCAGCGCGATTACGCCGTAGATCAGCTCTCCAAGATTGCAGGCGTTCAGATAACAGAACTGGATAGTGGCTACCAGGTAACGATTGCAGGCCAAGTAGCAGTCACTGGAGCTGCGGTTGTTCCTGTCACGGCTGATATTTTGGAGAACGCCTATCAAGCGGGGACTTTAACTGGCGGCGAAGTCTACGGAATGATCCATTCCCGTGATCAATATGTAGCAGACTATCGCAACCAGATCAATCAACTGGCTAATACGCTTGCAACCGGGGATATTGAGATTACCATTCCTGCTGGATCCGTATTGCCAAGCGGTACGGTTTTCAACAACGTGACGTATTCCGATGCCAATAATAATAGAACGTTAACATCAGATTTGAAAGTTACCGTTCAAGGTATTAATGGTTTGCACAAGCTGGGGTATACCCTTAGTGGTGATACACCAACAGCGGGCGGGGATTTTTTCTCAACCAAAGACGGTTCAGGAACGATCACGGCTGGGAATATTACATTAAGTACAGAAATCCAAAATGATCCGAATAAGATAGCTACTTCGATGCGGACTACCGGAACAGGCACAAGTGAGAGTGTAGTACTAGGGAACAACAGTTTAGCTATAGCGTTAGCTGGCTTAAGAGATACAAAGTTTGATTTTGGATCAGCGTTGTCTAAACCAACTACGGTGGATGACTTTTTCGGCGCGATTGTAGGCCAACTTGGTGTCCAGACTCAGGAAGCTAACCGACAAGCTCAAAATGCTCAACTCCTCACGGAGCAGGTCGACTTGAATCGTCAATCCGTAAGTGGAGTCTCTCTAGATGAAGAAATGAGCAATCTAATTAAATTCCAGCACGCATACAGTGCAGCTGCCCGTTTCATGACTGCCTATGATGAACTGCTTAATAAGCTCATTAACAGCACTGGTGTGGTCGGTCGCTAAGACGTAGAAAGGGGAAATTAATAATGGCTATTCGCGTAACCTCAGGTATGATGAGCACTCAGATGCTGAGTAACCTGAACCGCAACCTGAACCGTATGGATACAATGTCCAACCAAATCTCCACCGGTCGTAAAATTAATAAACCTTCTGATGATCCCGTTGGCGTAACATATGCTCTTCGTTATAGAGCAGATTTGGCAGCAAATGAACAATATCAGACCAATACGGATGCGGCTGTGAGCTGGCTTGATGCGACGGATTCGAATATGCAGCAAGCCAGTGATGTGATGAAAAGGCTAAAAGAACTGGCGGTTCAAGGATCCAATGGAACCTTGGCTGATTCTGATCTGGAGGCGGTTAATCTTGAAATAGTGGAATTGAAAAAGCACCTAGTGGATATCGGTAATACTCAAATCCGTGGGAAGTTTATTTTCAATGGCCAAACCTATGACAAGGCACCGTATGAATTATCTGGAACAATAACGGACTATGCGGATGTGGAGACAGATTCACAAGGAGTAATGTATTCCATTAGTGAGCAGGTCACATTCCGAATTAATACCTCTGGTTCAGATTTTTTTGGTAATAAGGATGAGGACAATAATGTTTTCAAAATCATCGATAATCTTTCAGCTGCGTTAAATAGCGGGAATCAAGCGGGGGTACAGCAACAACTACAGAACATTGAATCCCGTTCAACCAAAATGCAGGCGTGTCTCTCGGAGGTTGGGGCTAGAACCAACCGGATCGAATTGGTTCAAAATCGCCTGGATGATCAGAATTTGAACTTTACAACATTGCAATCAAAAACAGAAGACGCGGATGTGGCAAGTCTAATGATACAGGCTACCTCTGCACAGACGATCTATCAAGCAGCTCTTAAATCGTCTGCTCAGATCATGCAACCATCTTTGATGGACTTTATGAGATAATGTTTGATTTTAATTATATATAAGCAGTAAGCTATGGACATGGATGCTCCATAGCTTTTTTAATAGTTTAGGAGGATGGACAAATGAATCAGCAGAATAATTTAGACTCAACTGAAGAACAGATAGCAAAAGAAATATATACCCTTCCTAAAGGAATACCAGGTTTTGAAGAGCTGAGATCTTTTACTTTACAGCAACATGATGAGGTGTTCAGCTTATTCAGTTCAGTCGAAGAGCCGGCTGTTGCCTTTGTAACAGTAAACCCTTTCGATTTTCATTCGAATTACGAATTTGAACTCTCTCCAGAAAATATTAATGAACTCAGTGTTATTGATCGAAGTGACATCTTGGTTCGCTGTATTGTCACTCTTTATGATGAAATAAAAAACTCTACTGCTAACTTGCTGGCACCCATTGTACTAAATAAGCAGAATAATTTAGGTAAACAAATTGTATTGCAAAATACAGAATATATAACAAAACATGCATTATGGAGAGATAATGATTCTGAAAATAAGGATGGTGACATCTGATGCTTGTACTTACGCGCAAGAAGGGTGAATCCATTGTGATTTCGGATAATATTGTACTGACAGTACTTTCTGTAGATGGGGAGCACGTCAAACTTGGAATAGCAGCTCCAAAAGATATTGATATTTATCGTAAAGAAGTACTCGATGCAATTCAAGAAAATAATCAAAATGCAGTTATGAATTTAGATACGTTGCAGAAAACCATAAACGGATTTGGAAAGTTGATTGAATAACCTTGTAATATTCACATCAAATTAAAAGTTTTGAAGAAAAAGTAGAAAAAAATTAAAAGAACTATAAACAATTTATACCATGACGTCGATATATATATTAGAGCGGTAATCTTCAGGGCGGCCGACCTGTGAAGACGCTAATACCACATGGATGTGGGCATATAACTATTTCAAGGAGGAAATAAACAATGATTATCAATCACAATATTTCTGCTGTTAATACACACCGTAACATGGGTCTGAACCAAGCGGCATCAAGCAAAAACATGGAGAAGCTGTCTTCCGGTCTGAAGATCAACCGTGCGGCTGATGATGCAGCAGGTCTGGCAATTTCCGAAAAAATGCGTGGTCAAATCCGTGGTTTGGAGCAAGCGCAACGTAACGTTCAAGACGGAATTTCATTCGCACAAACAGCTGAGGGTGCAATGAACGAAGTATCCTCCATGCTGACTCGTATGAAAGAACTGAACGTACAAAAAGAAAACGGTACTTATACATCTGGCGACAAAGGTAACATCAATGCCGAGTTGACACAACTGGGAACTCAAATTGATGCGATCATGTCAAACACGAAGTTTAATGGTATCGCAATCAAAGGTACAACTAGCATCTCTATTCAAGCCGATGATGCAGCTTTCAAAATCGACATTAAACAAATCAGCACAAGTGGATTCAGCGCTCTGAACTCTGCTACAACGCTGTCCAGCATTACAAATGCAATCTCCAAAGTATCGACTCAACGCGGTAACTTGGGTGCGATCCAAAACCGTTTGGAATACACGTCCAATAACTTGGGCACAACTGTTGAAAACCTGACAGCTTCCGAATCCCGTATTCGTGACACTGACATGGCAAAAGAAATGGTTGCTCTGTCCAAAAACAACATCCTTTTGCAAGCTTCGCAATCGATGCTGGCACAAGCAAACCAAGCGCCACAAGGCGTTCTGTCCTTGCTTCGTTAATCACTGGCTTACAAGAGCTATTATTGATTTTTTTGGAGTCCTGCATATGCAGGGCTCTTTATTTTTGAGAATACATAAAGTAATGATAGAGCAATGCCGATATATAAGGTAATAGAATTGAAGAAGTTTAAGAAGAGAACGGGAGGAATAGGATGAGTACAAATGCAACCCCAAATCCCTTAGGACCGAATTCATCTTCGTATGTAAAAGCAACACGATATGTATCTGAAGGAAATTCAAAACCACAAGATGTTAATTTAAGTGTATCTGCTCCCCGAACATCTATCTCTCAAATTGCCCAAGATCGGGAACAGACCATGAAAGATCTGGAACGTGCCATTCGTGCAATTCAAGGCCCACAGAAAACATTGGAGATTTCTGTACATGATACGACACATGCCATCATGATTAAAGTGAAAAATCAAGAAACCGGCGATGTAATACGCGAAATTCCGTCGGAAAAAATATTGGATGTTGTCGCCAATATGCTTGAACATGCAGGTATATTGATTGATGAACGTATCTAGGAGGGAATAAATATGGTAATGCGTTTAACAGGTTTGGCCTCAGGTTTGGACATCGATACGATGGTTCAAAAGCTTATGCAAGCAGAAAAGGTACCTCTGAATAAAATGAATCAACAGAGGCAACTGCTTGATTGGAAAAGAGAAAGTTATCGGGAAGTTAGTACTAAAATGGTGACTTTTTTGCAAGATAAAATCAAGGATACGTTCAGTAAAGCATCATCGTTAAATGCACAAAAATCTACCGTGACGGGGAATACAACAGCGGTGACCGCTACTGCCTCTGCAACAGCGAGCGGGAGTATGACAGTAGGTGTGACTAAACTGGCTACGGCTGCTAATGTTATATTGACTGGGCAGAGTGGTAAATCGGAAAATACAAAATTGACTGATTTGGGGCTTACAAGCGGATCTTCTCTACAGGTTGGAGGATCGACAATATCAATTGACGAGAGTGACACTATAGCTACATTGGTTTCAAAGATTAATAATAATTCAGCAACAGGAGTTACTGCGATTTATGACGCAACGAGTGGTCTGTCACTCACAGCTACGGCCACTGGTACAGACGGGAAATTATTCACAAATAATTTGGCTCCTGATAATAATAGTTTGAATATTGATAGCAAATTGAAAGATATCTTCTGGGCAGACCCAACAGATGGTACTGTTAAAAAAGCCCAAAATGCAGAGGTTACGGTGAATGGTTTGAGCATGGAGAAAACGTCCAATACGTTCACAATTAACGGTGTCACACTAACTCTGAATACAACGACTGCAGCAGGCAGCGAGGCAAATGTTACAGTAAGCAAAGATACGGATGCAATAGTTAAATCTGTCAAAGATTTTGTTGATTCTTATAATCAAGTACTGTCACTAATGAATAGTAAGGTTTCTGAGGAACGTTATACGAAATATGCACCACTGACCTCAGAGCAGAAGGCAGATATGAAAGAAGACGAAATCACTGAATGGACGAACAAGGCGAAAAGCGGGATGTTAAAAAACGATAGCATTTTGCAAGAGGCTATCTCAAGCATGCGTTCTGCGATTATGGGAGATGTAGATACAGGTAATGGTAAAGTTAATCTGTTGCAAGGTCTGGGTATCTCAACAGGAGACTATCAAAGCAAAGGGAAGTTAACGCTGGATGTCGATAAACTTAAAGAGGCACTGGAGAGAAATCCAAATGCCGTGAACGAAGTCTTTACGACCAATTATGATAAAGTATATACAAGCGACAAAGTTACTGATAAAGATGGTATTCTTGCTCGGTTACAAAAAATTACCACCAATGCTCTGAAAAGTATGAATACCACAGCAGGTGTTTCAATCTCAAGTAGTGACATCACGGCTTCTTTTATGACAAGCAGTACAATTGGAACACAGCTGTCTTCACTAGATCGTCGAATTTCAGAATTTACATCTAAACTGAATAATATTGAGACTAACTACTTTAAGAAATTTACGGCGATGGAGACAGCGATCAATAAATACAACAGCTCAGCATCAAGTTTATTTGGTTAATCGTTTTAAAAGGAGGCTTCACTTTGATTCATTCACCTTATCAGAAATATCGGCAAGCACAAGCGGAGACGGCATCTAAGCCTAAATTACTGATTATGTTGTATGATGGTGCGATTCGGTTTACAAAAGCAGGAGTTGAAGGAATTACCTCCCGCGATTATGAAATGGCTAATAATAACCTGGTTAAATCTCAGGCAATTATTCATGAGTTAGTTTCCTCACTGAATTTTGATTACCCAATTTCGAATGAATTAGTCCGAATTTATGAATATATGCTTCTTCTATTAATTGAAGCAAATGTAAAAAAACAAGTTGGACCTGCTGAGGAAGTTATATCCCATCTTGTTGAATTGCGCGAAGCATGGGTCGAAGTTAGCAAGTCGGCTGTTGCGGGTAGCATGTGATGAGTCAAAGATCGGCAGAAGAGATCTTAAGTGAACTGCAGCGCGTTACTGAAGAAGCGGTCAATCAATTAAATTTACTGCAGGAGGAAGAACTTTTTCGGCTCGCGGAAACCCGTGAAAGGCTTGTAAATGAATTTCAATGTCATAAAGCGCGTATGACTCAACAAAATCGCGAGCAAATTGAATATATTTTGAATTTTGATAAGCTGATTGTCGAACGAATGGAATTTCTGAAAAATGAAGCCGGAGCCTGGTTGCAACGGCGAGGTTCAGCGAAACAGCAACTAAATGCTTACCAACAGCAATATGCAGCGGATAGTTGGTTTATTGATCATCGAAACTGACTGAAAACAAGAGTTCTCTGAAAACAAGAGGACTCTTTTTAGGGATTGGCAGACATTCTCTAGTTGATGGGAAATATATTTTCAAACTAATAAATACACGACATATTTAATGGGATTATGTCATTGCGAGGTAAAATGGATAATTACAATAAGAATATAACCGTAATAAGGGAGCGTTTTTACGAAGATTTCTCTAAAGAATTGCTTCTTACGTTACAAGGCGATGTGGAAATTGGAAGCATGATGATCCAGGAACATATTGAATATGATGCACAATGGTTGCAAGCTGTTGAACTCTCTGTTCAAAATATAGGGATTATTTTTGTATATGGATTTGGTCAAGGGATTGGCATTTCTGATCTGATTGAAAAATATCCAGATCGCTTTTTTGTAGTGTATGAGCCAAATGAACTTTCTTTCCAATATGCAATGAAACAATATGATTTGACTCCTATTTTAGAATGGTCTAGATTACTATGGTTGTCTGTCGGAGAAAAACAGCTGAATTTAATGTTTTCTAGACTGAGTACACATATACAAGAAGAATTAGCCTTTGTTCCACTACGATATTATCTTGAAAATGAGATTGAAGAACTGCAACAAACGAGAGAGAAATTTATGAATCACTATGCTGCTTTTGTAACAAATCACAATACACGCGAGCATTTCAAGAAATTGTGGTTTGAAAATACATTGTATAACATTAGTGAGTTTAGTAAATATCCTGAAATTTATGACTTGGAAAATCGTTTCTCTGGTGAGACTGCAGTAATTGTTGCATCGGGTCCATCACTTCAAGAGGATCTGGAATGGTTAAAAAAAATCAAAAATCATGCTATTGTCATTGCCTCAGGTTCCAGCATTCAGTTTTTCCAAAAAAATCAAATCAAGCCTCACTTGGCCACCTTACTAGATGGAAATGAAATTAATGATCAGATTTTCTCTTCGGAGATTGCAAGCCAAACTCCTTTGATGGTAACGACTAGAGGTTATCAGGGCGTTGTCAATAAAAGAGAAAAGCGCGTGGTCTATTCTCTTTTAAATCATGATTCCGTCACGCCATATGTTCTAGGTTTAGAAACGAACCGTAAATATCTTCACTCTACAACTACAGTTGTAGGTACGGCAATTCAGACTGCAATTATATTGGGAGCTAAGCGCATTGTTCTCTTTGGGCAAGATTTATCTTTCCATAATGGAAGTTATTATGCACCTGGAGTGAATCACACTGCAGGAGAGGTGAGTTCGTCTGAACATCCTGAGAAGAAGCTTAAAGTGAAGAATGTAAAAGGTGGGTATAACGAAACGACTTTGAGTTTGATGTTGATGAAAGATGATATAGAAAAACTGATTGAGTTATTCCATGATGTTGAATTTGTGAATACTACGGCACATGGTGCTGAAATTGCAGGTGCTGCATGGGTATCCGCACAAGATATATATGAAAAGCTTGCACGTGAGAGGACACTGTCTGAGGATTTTTTGGAGAGCTTTTTAGATCAGAGCAGTGCTTCGCCGTTGATTCAACTACCTAAGTTTGAAGCAAAGCTTGAGTTCTTGATCGATGCACTACAGGTAGCCAAAGAAGAAGCGATACAAATTAAAAAGTTATTAAACAAAGGACGTGACCAATCTAGAATAAAGCCAGTAAAGGCTTGGGATCTGCTTGGAAAAGTTGAAGAAAGATGGAGTGCACTTACAAATCTAGAATGGTTTGATGTGATATTTGAAGCCTTTATCCCAGTTGCAATGATGGAGTTTGATAGAATACTTCCAATCATTGTGAATGAGCAAGATGTGCGAAAAAAATCGGACCTCATGCATGAACATCTGGGATCACTATTGACTGCAATGGTTAGTTCTATACCGGAATCTATTGAAATAATGACTGAAGCAATTAGACGATCAAGAATAGTTAGGGGAGATGAATGTTAGATGGAACCTTATATTCAAATTAACCAAAGATTGATTGGTGCAGACTTTGACCCCGTAGTTATAGCTGAGATTGGCATCAATCACGAAGGATCCCTTGCTGTAGCAAAAGAGATGGTAGATGCTGCTTTTTCTGCAGGAGCCGAAATCATCAAGCATCAGACGCATGTTATTGAAGATGAGATGAGTCAGGAAGCCAAAAAAGTAATTCCCGGAAATACGGATGTATCAATATATGATGTTATGGCTCGATGTGCGTTAAGCGAAGAAGATGAGAGAGAGCTTATGCGATACGTTGAATCAAAGGGAATGACATTTATCAGTACACCTTTTTCTCGCGAGGCTGTAAACAGACTTGAACGAATGAATGTTGTTGCTTATAAGATTGGTTCAGGCGAGTGCAATAACTATCCTTTAGTGGAGTATATTGCGCAAAAGGGTAAACCAATTATTCTCTCTACAGGGATGAATGATTTGGCGAGTATCCGAAAATCTGTAGAAATATTCAGACGTTATCGTACGCCATATGCTTTATTACATTGTACGAATGTGTATCCTACTCCTGCGCATTTGGTCAGACTTGGTGCGATGAGTCAGATGCAGGATGAATTTCCAGATGCGGTAATCGGACTTTCCGATCATACGTTAAACAACCATGCGTGTTTAGCAGCAGTGGCATTAGGTGCCTCCATTTTGGAAAGACATTTCACCGATCACTTCGATCGTCCTGGACCGGACATTGCTTGTTCTATGGACCCTGAACAATTAACAGAGCTTATTCAAGGTTCCAAGGAGATTGCTATGATGCGTGGTGGAGAGAAAAACGCTGTAGCTGAGGAGCAGGTAACCATAGATTTTGCTTTTGCAACGGTGGTAACGACAAAAGAAATTCAAGAAGGAGAAATATTGACTGAACAGAATATCTGGGTAAAACGTCCAGGTGCAGGGGAAATCAAAGCAGAGCACTACAATGATTTATTGGGGAAGAAAGTAACGAGATCCATCCAGCAGGACGAACATTTGAAATTTAGCGATGTCTCGCATGTGGAGTGAGAACGAATGAAAAAAATTGTTTTTCTAACAGGAACGAGAGCAGACTATGGCAAATTAAAATCATTAATGATGAAAATTGATCAAGACCCTGCTTTTGAGTTGAACTTATTTATAACGGGAATGCATATGCATTCCCGTTATGGTTCTACATGGCGTGAGATTGAAAAGGATGGATTTCGGCAAGTATACCACTTTATCAACCAGAACCATAGTACTCCTATGGACTTAACACTAAGTAATACCATTAGTGGACTGAGTAATTATGTTTCTGAAATCAAACCAGATTTGATTGTGGTTCATGGGGATCGCTTAGAAGCACTAGCGGGGGCAATTGTAGGAGCATTTAATAATATTTTGGTCGCGCATATTGAAGGCGGCGAAGTCTCGGGTACGATTGATGAATCCATTCGGCATGCCATTACCAAGTTTGCACATTTGCATTTTGTCAGTAATGAAGAATCGAAACGTAGAATTATGCAGTTAGGCGAAAAAAGTGAACACATTTATGTTATAGGTTCACCAGACATTGATATTATGTATTCCGAAACACTTCCATCTTTGGAAAAAGTAAAACAACGCTATGAAATTCCTTTTTCCACATATAGCATTGTTATGTATCATCCTGTTACAACGCAAGTAGATTTGTTACCCAAGCATGTCGAAGAGTTTAAGAAAGCTTTATTGCAATCGGGCCATAATTATGTAGTGATTTATCCGAATAATGATAAGGGTAGCGAACTGATTATTAATGCATATCAAGAACTGGAAGACCATCCTCGCTTTATAATTTATCCATCTATTCGATTTGAATATTTTTTAACGCTTTTAAAGCACGCTCAATATATTATAGGCAATTCAAGTGCTGGCATTCGTGAAGCAGGGATATATGGAACGCCGACGATTGATGTTGGGAATCGACAGACTGGAAGATATATTTCTGATCAAGATTTTATGATTCAGCATGTGGGAGAAGAACATCAAAAGATTTTAGAAGCTATAGCTTCTGTGCCTCCACATGGAGTGATTAAACAGTCTAACTTGTTCGGGAATGGGGGTAGCTCCGAGCGTTTCATGAAAATTTTGCAGTCAAATGCGATTTGGAACACTCACATTCAAAAAACGTTCTTGGACTTAATTTAGGGGGAGCTAATGTTTCATGATAAGAAAATAGTTGCGGTTATTCCGGCTAGAGCTGGAAGTAAAGGGATTCCAAATAAAAACATTGTGGATGTGAATGGAAATCCTCTTATTGTGTATACGATTAATGCTGCGTTAGAATCTCGGTACATTGACCGCATATACGTATCTACAGATAGTATTGAGATTGCAGACGTATGCCGGGCCCATGGAGTTGAGGTTGAAAGCTTGCGGCCCCGGCATCTTGCTACAGATGAGGCGAAAACGATAGATGTTTTGAAATATACACTTCACTCCTTACAATCACAGAATGAAATTTATGATTATGTCGTTTTGTTACAACCAACGCAACCTATGAGAAGTTGCGTTCATATCGATGAAGCGATCAGTCTTATTGCCGCTCATGAAGATGCTAGTATCATTAGTGTATCAGAAGTGGAAGATCATCCGTTGTTTATGAGAAAAATCAATGAATCAGGTAAACTGGAGTCACTTTTGCAGATATCAAGTACAGTCAGAAGACAAGATCTTCCTATCTACTATAAAGTAAATGGTGCTATCTACATCAATAAAGTCAGCGATATTGTAACGCAAGATATTAGTCTCAATGATAATAAGATTCCTTATGTAATGGATAAGCAATATGATCTTGATGTTGATACCTTAGCAGATTTAGAGAAATTGAGAAAAATGTTAAAGTGAAGTGCTTGCTTTTAAAAGATGGAAAAATAGATATTAATGAAGGAGAAATTTAAAGAGGAAATGCATTGATGAATAGTACTAAGCTCCCCACAGTTAAAGTTGGATCAATCAGTTAAACAGAGTGTCTGACCATTTGCCAGGAGATACAGGGGCTTTAAGGCGTTACTCGCAAGCTCTCTGGGCTTTTTCTGCCTGACAGATGAACCCGATCCAGTTCACAGCAAATCGCCTTGAGGCTGATGGGGAATATCTAGTCTGCTGCGTTTCGATTATGCTCTGATGTTTGTAGCTCATAGTGGATTCTCATTGTGTGTTTTACACGAATCCGGCCATGGGCCTTTTTTTATTTATTTCTAGTAGTTTCACACTTCATAGCACGAACAGGTTCAGGGCATTTAAACTGACGGTGAAGCAAATGTTGGCCGATCGAGCGTATGATACGAATGAGTTTCAAGCGCTTTTCTCTAGTATGGATTTGTGTGTAAATCAAGTTGGTACTGCAATGATACAATCATTGTCTACATAACGTTCTAGTAGCGGTTTCGAAAAAAAGCCTTTGTTGTCTTAAATCCAACAGAGGCTTATCTCAATTTTCAATTGGTGGAAGGTTAATTATTTTCAATTTCTGCTGTTTTCAATTTTTCATAAAAGGAAGTGATTTGCTTGGAATCTGCAGCCAACGCTTCTTCAATAGTATTCACGTAGAGCCTGTAGAAGTCAGAATCAGATATGAAGTGAAAAGCTCTCTTGAATATTTCCGCTGTATCTAAATCAGTTTTGCTGTAATATACGTTGATGGCTAATTTGGTTAATAGCAATGTTTTTATGCAAAGCTTCAAATACATATGTCTATGAAAGTTGAAATTAGCTTTAGAGATTTCCATTTCTCTTATGATCTTCGCAAATCCCTCGTGCTGCTCTAGTCGCCCCTCTATTGTAGCATAATGAGTAATCTCCACTTGACTATTTTTGATTTCTGTTTGCGAAAAATTCGTTTTTTCTGCTACCCCTGTTTGAATGAGGTTAATTGATGTACTGATTACGGCTCCATACTGAGCTAGTAATAGTTCCCAATACATATGCGGATAATAATAGCATACCTTGTTTTCCGGGTTGGATTTTATATAATCAATACCCTGATGCTGCTTAAGTAACTTATTGTTCAGAATAATTCCAGACATATAGTTAGAGGTAAGCATAAAGGTTTCTAAGGCCTCTTGACCTGCTGCCTTTATGGCATCAGTAAACTCAATCTGGCTTAATACAGATGGTTTCAGTATAGCTAGTATGTCAGATGATTCGTGAAGTTTCTTCATAATTAGATGTAGGAAGTTAAGATCAATCAAATCTTCATCACTGAGCAACAATATAAATTTCCCGGTGGCTATTTCACATACTTTGCAGCAATTTACTGCGAAGCCTTGGTTTTGTTCAAATTCATAATATTTTATTCGAGGATCTTCTAACTCTTTTATTATAGTATAGTATTTTTTGGTATCATTTTCAGTTCCGTTGTTAGATAGTACGAACTCAATCTCTTCATCATAATACGATTTCATCAATGCCAATATATTATCATAAGCACGGTTTCCGCGGTTATAGCTTGGAATGCAAATACTTAATAAAATGTGTGAACCATCTCTATTCTCTTTTGAAAGCCTAAAATTGTGCCACCGATTGATATAGTTTTCGGCTAATACTTGGTTTCGCGTAAGATCTATAATATTCCTTGGAAGCCTTACACTAGGGTCAGCACAATAAATATCAAGTTGGTTTATATCGTCAGTGACTACCACATCTGAAATTACTGTACGATCCAGAAGGCTACCCTGCAAGCAAGAGAGAAATTTGCCCATTTCATTTACTATAAGATAACTTTTTTTATTAATACTTTTGATGGCTTGTGTACAAGTTAAAATGTTACTCCAATTCCAATTGACTATGACTAAATAATCTGCCAAGGCATCGACTGTTGGAAGGTTCTGAAGACTCTCATAATGAAATAATAGAGTCCGTTCTTCAATCTTTTTGTTTTCTTTATTATATAGATAAAATTCATTCTCTATTCCTGTTGGAAGCATCCAGTAAGGAAGCTCCTGAAATGAAGGCGTGATTTCAAGATGAAGTTTATTATTTGATTGAAGGAATTGAATGTTTTCCTCGTAGTTTCTTTCAAATTCTGAAAGATTTGGTTTTATAAAAGCAGTCCATAAAAATGACTCAATCTCTTCCGATGAGTAGCCGTACTTCTGTGCTTTAATCAGCATGAGATAGAAATATCCGTATTCAAATACGCTGAACAAAAAATAAGCAAAAGAACTATAGATTTTAGCCGCGAGCTTCTTGTCGATCATTGAAATGTTCTCTTCTATCTCCACTGTAAGTAAGTTATATCCATTGAAGGCATCATCGACAAGTCCTTTGTTGATCAATTCTTGCATGTCGACTAGTCTTTGCTCTAATTGCTCAGCAAGCTCGAATGAGTCTATCTTTTTCATGTATATATGCTCCTCTAAGTATAATTTTTTTTGAAGTAATGAATGAAATAAGATATGTTCTAATTATTTTAACGGCAAAAGCCGTTAAAATAATTAGAAGTTTGAATTCACAGACCTTCAGCTACACTCGGAATTCATGTAGACTGTAGTCATTTTTTGAAATTTATATTGGTTCTAGATTATATTATCCCAAGTCTACATGTAGTATGAATCGAAGATGAGGGTCTAAGAGTGCAAGGGGTGTGCAGATGATTAAGCAAGGTAAGATTGTTCGTATAAAAGAAAATGAAAGTTATGGTGTCGTTTCTTCTGAGATCAATGAGGATACGATTGGAGTCTATCCATTGACGTTCGATCCCCCGCAGAGGCATGACGAAAAGAATATTGTTGTACTCACTATGTCAGTACTCGGTCAAACGTCATATTTGGACGTTCGTAATAAAGACGCATGGAAGTCTGATAGTCTCGTGACGATTGGTGAATTGGATGAATTCTATCTCGAAAAGATAATCCGACTTGAAATACTCTCCAAAGTAGAAAACTATTACGATCTTTTCCATGCAAATCGGGATGAAGCGTTTGATCCGGATACATCCTCGATTCCATATGGTGGACGTGTATATGATGAACGAGAAATGAGAAGTCTGGTAGACTCTTCTTTGGATTTTTGGTTAACCGCTGGTCGGTACAATAGGCGATTTGAGCAAGAGTATGCACAATTCCTGGGAGTGAGATATGCGCTCCTGACCAACTCGGGTTCCTCCGCTAATCTACTAGCTTTTTCGGCACTTACTTCGCCAAAATTGAAAGATCGTCAGATCAAGCCTGGAGATGAGGTGATTACGGTAGCGGCAGGATTTCCTACGACAGTGACACCTATTGTTCAGAATGGTGCTGTTCCTGTATTTGTAGATGTAGATTTAGGGACCTATAACATTTTGGTTGATCGGATTGAAGCTGCAATTACACCCAAGACCAAAGCAATTATGATAGCTCATACGATGGGGAACCCATTCGAGCTCGACCAAGTGATTGAAATTGCCTCTAAGTACAATTTATGGGTTATCGAAGATAACTGTGATGCTCTTGGGTCTACTTTTAAAGGTAAATTGACGGGAACTCATGGACATATCGGTACATCCAGTTTTTACCCGCCTCATCATATGACGATGGGAGAAGGAGGGGCAGTTTATACGAACAATGCACTTTTAAAGTCCATTGTTGAGTCATTTAGAGATTGGGGAAGAGATTGCTGGTGCCCATCTGGGTGTGACAATACTTGCAATAGACGCTTTGGCTGGGAATTAGGCTCCTTACCTTATGGTTATGATCACAAATACACGTATTCGCATATTGGTTATAATCTTCGAGTAACTGAAATGCAGGCAGCTATTGGAGTAGAACAGTTGAAAAAGGTTCCAAAATTTACTCAAGCTCGTAAAAATAATTTTAGTCGTCTTTTGGAGGGTTTTAAGGATCTGGAGGAATTTTTTATTCTTCCAAGAGCTACGAGAGATTCGGACCCCAGTTGGTTTGGGTTTATACTAACGGTACGCGATGGAGTGAACTTTACCAAAAGTGAGATCGTAGCTCATTTGGAAGCTCATCGTATTCAGACGCGTATGCTGTTCGCAGGTAATCTCACCCGTCAACCGGCATTCCAACAAGTCAATTATCGAGTTAGTGGAGAGCTAACTAATACAGATAAAATCATGAACGATACATTTTTAATAGGAGTCTATCCAGGACTTACATCAGAAAAGATAGATTACATGATAAAAACTATTCGGACATTTGTACTAGAGAAAAAATAGATTCGGGGGATCAGGTATGAAGGTAGTCATTTTGGCAGGAGGATATGGTACTCGAATCAGTGAGGAATCTCATCTGAGACCGAAGCCTATGATTGAGATAGGGGAAAGGCCGATTTTGTGGCATATAATGAAACAATATTCCTACTATGGCTATAATGATTTTGTCATATGTCTGGGTTATAAAGGCTACTATATTAAAGAATATTTTGCTCATTACTTCTTGCATGAATCCGACGTTACCTTTGACTTTACGAATGATAGTCAATTGGTGACACATACTCACACAGCTGAGCCTTGGAAGGTTACTTTGGCTAATACAGGTATAGACACGATGACAGGTGGACGGGTCAAAAAAATACAAAAGTATGTTGGGAACGAACCATTTATGCTGACTTATGGAGATGGAGTCTCCAATGTAAATATTACGGATTTGGTAGAGCAGCATAAATTACACGGACGATTGGCTACGGTGACCACAGTGCAGCCTAACGGGCGTTTCGGAGCGCTTGATATTAATGCGAATAATGAGGTCAGGGGATTTCAGGAGAAACCCGCTGGTGATGGATCTTGGATCAATGCTGGTTTCTTTGTCCTTCAACCTGAGGTGTTCGATTACATTGAAGGTGATGGTACTTTTTTTGAAAAGGAGCCACTTGAGCAACTTGCGCGGGATGGTGAACTGGCAGGATATAAGCATGATGGGTTTTGGCAACCGATGGATACCTTGCGTGATAAAAATCACTTGGAGAACCTTTGGAAAACAGGGGCGCCTTGGAAAGTGTGGGAAACTAATAAGATGGGGATGGTAAAGTAATGGTGAAACATCATCCATTTTGGAACGGGAAAAAGGTATTGATCACAGGCCATACCGGATTTAAGGGATCCTGGCTTAGTCTTTGGTTATCATCACTAGGTGCGAGGGTGACCGGATATGCTCTCCTTCCTCAAGATAACAATAGTTTGTTTCATGTGGCTGAGATCGAGAGTGAAATTGAGCGAAGTATTATTGGCGATATTAGAGACAGTGCGCATCTTACGAAATCCATGCAAGAGGCGGAACCGGAGATCGTATTTCATTTGGCAGCTCAGCCGCTAGTCAGGGAATCATACCGTAACCCCGTGGATACGTATATGACCAATGTGATGGGGACCGTGCACTTATTTGAGGCTATTCGAGAAAGCGGTACGGTAAAGGTTATTGTCAATGTCACGACAGATAAATGCTATGAAAATAAAGAGTGGTTATGGGGATATCGTGAAGATGAGCCTTTAGGAGGTCATGATCCATATTCAAGCAGTAAGGCATGTTCTGAGCTAGTTACCTCTGCTTACCGTAATTCTTTTTTTAAAGAAGGCGTGAAAGGACCCCAGATCGCATTGGCTTCAGCAAGAGCGGGCAATGTCATTGGGGGAGGAGATTGGGCAGAAGATCGTCTGGTGCCTGATATCATCAGATCTTTGTTAAAGGGTACGGAGATAAGAATTCGCAACCCCAAAGCAATTCGTCCATGGCAGCATGTACTAGAGCCGCTTAGCGGTTATATGGAGTTAGCCGAGCGGTTGTATAAGGGAGAGAATTTAGCAGAAGCATGGAATTTCGGCCCTGATGATGCGGATGTACAGACCGTTGAATGGATTGTGAAGTCCTTCTGTAGTAAATGGGGAGAAAAGTCGGAATATGTAATTGCTCCCGACTCAACACTACATGAGGCTCACCAATTAAAACTGGACTGTTCGAAAGCTAAGGCGTACCTGGATTGGTACCCACGTTGGGATTTGGAGCAGACCATAGACAAAATTATCGAGTGGACTTTGGCATATGAGGGGAACGAGCGGATGAAGGCTGTCTGTCTGAGACAAATCGAAGAATATACACATTCGAGTCGCTAAGGGTGGAGACGTAAATGGAAATACTCTTAACGGGGGCTACTGGGTTTGTAGGAAGTCATGTACTCGAAGAGTTGCTAGATCAGGGACACAAGGTCTCCATTATAATAAGAGGCTCATCCGATGTATACAGAATCCGTCCTAGGCTAAATGAAGTAGCACAAGTGTATAATTTGGATTATGGTGATTTGGAATCTATATTTCAAAAGCAGCAGGTTGAGGTTATTATTCATACGGCTACCTCGTATGGCCGCAATCAGCTATTAAGTGAGCAATTGGAGGCCAATATCCAGTACCCCATTCGATTGCTTGAATTGGGAGCGAAGTATCAAGCAAAAGCATTTATAAATACAGATACTTTTTTTGGTAAAGAACAACATAGTTCATATGCCTACTTGGATAGTTACAGCAAGAGTAAAAAGTTCATGGATAGCATGGCGAAGGCATATGCAGCTTCTCATACGATAAAATATGTGAATATGAGACTGGAACATGTGTACGGTCCGAAGGATCAGGAGCACAAATTCATAAGCAACACGATGCGAGCGTTGCTTCAGGAGCCGTCTTTACAGCTTACTCTGGGGGAGCAGAAGCGAGATTTTGTGTATGTGAAAGATGTTGCGAAAGCCTATACAACCGTAATCGATCACTTGGAAACTTTGTCGGAAATAACGGAATTTGAGATTGGTAGGGGATGTAGCATCTCCATTCGAGAGTTTGTGGAACTGGCGCATCAGCTTACAGCTTCATCGACAAACCTGGATTTCGGCTCATTGCCATACCGAGAGTCTGAAATCATGGACTCCTATGCGGATCATAGAGGGATGCTTGCTTTAGGTTGGAGAGCAGAAACAGATCTCACCTCAGGGATTTCAGTGATTGTGGAGAGTTTAAAAGGAAAGACGTAATTATTGTCATTTAAAACATTACATTTAATACCAAGAAAACATTTACTTTACCAATTGACAATGGATAACTTTGGATGGTATAGTCTGAATTGTGGGCAAGGGTCTTTGACACAACCTCACTTCATTTGATGACGAAGGGAATGTTAGTGCATGCAAGGTAAAGTAAAATGGTTCAACGCAGAAAAAGGTTACGGTTTCATTGAAACTGAAGACGGCGGCGACGTATTCGTACATTTCTCCGCAATTCAATCCGAAGGATTCAAAACTTTGGAAGAAGGTCAATCCGTAGAATTCGACATCGTCGAAGGCGCGCGTGGACCGCAAGCAGCTAACGTAATCAAATTATAATCATCCGGACAATCCGACCTACATATATGGTTAGATGGTTACCAATTGAATTATCGCTAGCATCAGACTCCGGTTTTTCCGGGGTCTTTTTTTGTTCTAATAGATTCGAGATTTGCGGATCAGTTAAGCATAATATTGGTATGGATTTGGTAGATTCAAGACATAGAATGTATTCATTTTACATAATAGATTGAAGGAGCTCGGAAACGGTTAATTACATCATCAAGCGCCTAATAAGACAGTCCATGTTAATTAACGATTATGCCTCAAAATGGTGAAATATCGCGAAATATGGCGGTAAGCCTATGTTGGCTGATGTGGCTTGAACAGATGTCATTATTCAGTCACCGGGAGTTTTTACATGGCGCTTACATTCGTGTTATAATGAAGTGGCAAAGGAAAAGGAGGAGTGCCCTATGAATTTAAGTATTCGAGGTCAACAAATCGAGGTTACCGATGCTTTGAAGGATTATGTCGACAAAAAGTTGAGTAGACTCGAGAAGTATTTCGATGCACCCCTTAACTCTGACGGTGCTGTTACCCTGAGCACGACGAGAGGCTTGCATACAGTAGAGGTGACGATCCCTTTGAAAGGCATTGTGCTCCGCGCCGAGGATGAGAGTGACGATATGTACGCATCCATTGACTCCGTGGTGGACAAGCTGGAACGTCAGATCCGTAAACACAAAACGAAAATTAACCGTAAGTTCCGCCAGGAAGGCAGCCTGAAAACGCTCTTCGTCGAAGATCCGACAGGTACAGTGGCTACCGCTGAACTGGATGCGGAGACCGAAGATGATGACCTGGAAGTGGTGCGGACGAAACGGTTTATGTTGAAACCCATGGACGTGGAAGAGGCTATCCTCCAAATGAACATGGTCGGCCACAATTTCTTCGTATTCTCCAACATTGAGAACGAAGAAGTCAGCGTTGTGTACAAACGGAACGATGGTAAATACGGTTTGATTGAACAAGGTTAAACCAACGTATTCAACCGAAAATGATTCCTTAATGATAACGAATGAATACAGGGGTACTTTTGATTCCTGTATTGGATTAAACTAACAAGAGCCTCCATCCTTTATGGGATGGGGCTCTTTTGTGCGTACTGGCGCTGGAAAAAAGTCGCTGAAGCAAGATTGTGAAACTATTTCCCATGCTACTGCGTCTAATAGATAGTAGGAATGAGACAAATCCGTGCAAATTGAATGCAAAATTTTCATTGCTTGCGGAGAAATCGTTAAAGATGTATTCTTTTTCTCTATATTGAGATTTTCATCCAAATTTACCACCAAAATTCGTGAACATGCCTTATCTAACTGGAAAATGAAACGATAGAATCCAGGGCTTCCGCTAACGACTATGATTTTTTGCACTTAAACTCCATCTGAGAGGCTTCAGAAGTTCAAAGAAGTGTGCCGTGGCGTGTTGCGGCGACCCTTACAAACTGTTACAATTTATGCAAGAGAATCATTGTCCTGATGAGGAATTGTCAACGAATGATCGCTAATCATAATCAATGACAGGCACAGCACCATGAACATGATTCATAAGGCTCGGTATTCGGCTTATTTCTAATAACCGGATCCGGATGAATACCGAATCAGCTTCATGAGGGAACCTTGGCAAGCCTGGAGTTGATTCATCTATATTATTTTTTATATCGTTTGTCACCCCCGGGCAAGTGGATACATATCCATCCGATGGTGTCGCGCGGCGGCAGCAGGGGGTCTATTCTGTTTTGCACGAAAGGGGTATACCATGCTAGGACTTGTCAAAAAGATCTTCGGCGACATGAACGAACGTGATGTTAAACGTCTGATGAAGACAGTCGATGTGATCAATAAACTGGAACCACAATTTCAGGCTCTGTCTGATGAACAACTGAAATCCAAAACGGATGAATTCCGTGCCCGCATTGAAAAGGGAGAAACAACAGATGAACTTCTTCCTGAAGCATTTGCAACCGTACGTGAGGCATCTCGCCGTGTACTGGGCAAACGTCACTATGACGTACAGATGCTCGGAGGCATTGCCCTGCATGAAGGCCGGATTTCAGAGATGAAGACGGGTGAAGGTAAGACACTGGTAGGAACACTCCCGGTATACCTGAATGCATTGACGTCCAAAGGTGTACACGTGGTAACAGTCAATGATTATTTGGCTCAACGGGATAGCCAGGAAATGGGACAAATTTATGAATTCATGGGCATGACGGTAGGGGTTAACCTGAGCGGTATGGACCATGCTTTGAAACAACATGCTTATGCATGTGATATTACGTACGGAACCAATAACGAATTTGGCTTTGACTATCTGCGTGACAACATGGTGTTGTACAAAGAGCAGATGGTTCAACGTCCATTGTTCTTCTGTATCATTGATGAAGTGGACTCCATTCTGGTCGATGAGGCACGTACACCTCTGATCATTTCCGGACAAGCTCAGAAATCGACAGATATGTATTATTCAGCTGACCGTTTCGTGAAACGTCTGGTTCCAGAAGAAGACTTTACGGTAGACATCAAGGTGAAATCCGTAGCTTTGACTGAAGCTGGTGTGGCGAAGGCGGAGAAAGCATTTGGTATCGAAAACTTGTATGATCATGCCAATGTTACGCTCAACCATCACATCGTACAGGGATTGAAAGCCAACGTAATCATGCGTCGTGACGTTGACTATGTGGTGAGTGATGAAGAAGTACTGATCGTCGATGAGTTCACAGGCCGTCTGATGGCAGGACGTCGTTATAGCGATGGATTGCACCAAGCGATCGAAGCCAAAGAAGGCATTGAAGTACAGAACGAGAGCATGACTCTTGCTACGATTACATTCCAGAACTATTTCCGGATGTACCGCAAGCTCGCGGGAATGACGGGTACAGCGAAGACCGAGGAAGAAGAGTTCAAAAAAATCTACGGTCTCGAAGTATTGCAGATTCCAACCAACCGTCCAAACAAACGCGATGATATGGCTGACGTGGTGTACAAGAGCATCGATGGCAAGTTCAACGCGGTTGTGGAAGAAATCGTGGCACGTCACAGCAAGAACCAACCGGTTCTGGTTGGTACGGTCTCCATCGAAAACTCCGAGCGTATTTCCGATATGCTGAAACGCCGTGGTGTACGTCACCAGGTATTGAACGCCAAATATCACGCTGAAGAAGCGGAGATCATCACAGGAGCTGGACAAGCCGGTGCAGTAACGATTGCAACCAACATGGCAGGACGGGGTACGGATATTATCCTGGGCGAAGGTGTAGCTGAAGTGGGCGGCCTTCATATCATCGGTACAGAGCGTCACGAATCTCGCCGTATTGATAACCAGCTGCGTGGACGCGCAGGACGTCAGGGTGACCCGGGTTCTACACAGTTCTACCTTTCACTGGGTGATGAGCTGATGAGACGTTTCGGTGCAGACAATGTACTGAACATGATGGAACGTCTTGGCTTTGAAGAAGACCAACCGATTGAGAGCCGGATGATTACCCGTGCGGTAGAGTCGGCACAAAAACGGGTTGAAGGTAATAACTTTGACGTACGTAAAGTCGTTCTTCAATATGATGATGTTATGAACCAACAACGTGAAATTATATATAAACAGCGCCGTGAGGTGCTCGAGTCTGAAAATATCAAACAGATCGTTATGGATATGATCAAGCCTTCAATTGAACGCATTGTGGAAGCTCATTGCAGTGACGATATTCCGGAAAACTGGGAACTACAGGAAGTTGCCGACTACATGAACAGCAAATTGCTGGATGACGGCTCAGTAACGAAGGATGACCTGTGGGGCAAGGAAGCAGAAGAGATTATCGACTACCTGTTTGAGAAAGTTCAGAACAAGTACAATGCACGTGAAGAGCGAATCGGTGAAGAGATGGTTCGTGAGTTCGAGAAAGTGGTTGTGCTCCGTGCAGTAGACAGCAAATGGATGGATCATATTGATGCGATGGATCAATTGCGTCAAGGTATCCACCTTCGTGCCTACGGCGGTACAGATCCGCTGCGTGAGTACCAGTTCGAAGGCTTCGAAATGTTCCATCAGATGATTGCTTCGATTCAGGAAGAAGTGGCAACCTATGTGATGAGAGCACAAATCGAGAGCAATCAGGAGCGTCAGGCGGTTGTTGACGAAAGTCAGATCTCGACAAGCGGCGAACCTACTGAGAAACGTCCGGTAAAAGTGTCTGACCAGATCGGACGTAACGATGCTTGTCCATGTGGCAGCGGCAAAAAGTTCAAACATTGCCACGGTCAAGAGTAGACTCTCTTATATTACCCTGTGTATAAGTTGGATCTGAATTTTTTACACCATAACGGAGAGTGCGGAAGCAATCTGGAGAAGCTACGCGTTCGCCTTTATCACCGGATTTTTCCCTTGTGAGAGGGAATCGAGAAAATCTGGGGATAAGAGCGATCGGAAGATGCTACTGCAATTGGAGTGGTAAGGTGTAACGAATGCTGGATCAACTTAAATAGAATGACATGAACGGCTCCTTGCAGCCGGGTATTCTAAATGATCAAGTGTAGGATGCATAACCTGTAATTGGTGCATAGTTATAACTATGTGACCATGATCATGGAGAAGAGGATTGCCGATATAAAGGTAACCGAGACTCCAAGGTGAAACATTGGATACTTGATCTGGAGGAATGCCCTGGATGCGGGGAGCTTATCTTAATGAAAAGAGGAATTGCACATGATCGATCCAAGCGTGAAGCAGGACCTGCGTGAAATAGGCAAGAAACTAACAAATCTTAGGGGGTCTCTTTGACTTAGATCTTAAGCAAGAGATGATTGAGAACTTCGAAGTGAAGATGTCCGCCCCGGATTTCTGGGATGATAATGATAAGGCACAATCCTTAATCGCCGAGTTGAACGCGGTGAAGGGGTCTGTGGACCAGTACACCAAGCTGCAGCAAGATTATGACGATGCGGTCATGATGGCAGAACTGGCTGACGAAGAAGGCGACGATGATCTGGCTGTGGAGATCGGCAACAGCGTGACAGCCATCGTGAGAAAGGTAGAAGAGTTCGAGCTACAGCTTCTCCTGAATCAGCCGTATGACAAGATGAATGCCATTCTCGAGCTTCACCCGGGTGCTGGTGGTACCGAGTCACAAGACTGGGGACAGATGCTGATGCGGATGTACACACGCTGGGCCGAGAAGCATGGCTTCAAGGTTGAGGTGCTGGATTATCTGGCAGGAGATGAAGCAGGAATCAAGAGTGTCACACTATCCATCAAGGGGCATAATGCTTATGGGTATCTGAAAGCCGAAAAGGGTGTCCACCGATTGGTGCGGATCTCACCTTTTGACTCCTCAGGACGCCGGCATACTTCCTTCGTATCCTGTGATGTAGTTCCTGAGATTGATGACACCATTGAATTGGACATTCGGACTGAAGACCTCAAGATCGATACGTACCGCGCGAGTGGCGCGGGTGGACAGCATATCAATACCACCGACTCAGCCGTACGGATTACTCACCTTCCAACAGGTGTGGTGGTAACGTGCCAGAATGAACGGTCACAGATCAAGAACCGTGAGCGGGCGATGACGATGCTTCGTTCCAAATTATATGAGCGTAAAATTGAAGAACAAAAACAACATCTGGACGAAATCCGAGGAGAACAGTCGGAAATTGCGTGGGGTAGCCAGATTCGGTCCTATGTGTTCCATCCCTATAGTATGGTAAAGGATCACCGTACGAGCGTGGAAACTGGAAACACAGGAGCAGTAATGGATGGCGACCTCGATGGATTCATCGATGGTTATTTGCGCAGCCAGATTAAAGTAGATACCGATTAACCAAAAGTTCCTGTATAGACCCGATACGTGTAGACGTATGCTGGTGTATACAGGGGCTTTTTTTTGAGCATATATACAAAAAAAGGAGAGCACGATGACATGCAAGAGCAACAGCAGTTACACAATAACCGCAAGAAGAGGTTAACCACTCTCATTCCCTTGAACGGCCCCTGGAGAAACGTGATGGATACCGTATCCATCATATTAGGTTCGTTTTTGATTGCCTTGGCCTTTAATTTATTTTTACTACCGAACCAGATTGCTTCAGGCGGGGTGTCTGGGCTATCGATATTGGGCAAACATTGGCTGGGGCTTGAACCGGCATACACCCAATGGGCTATTAATATTCCGCTTCTGATCGCGGGTTTTCTCCTGATTGGCAAGCAGTATGGAATACGTTCTGTACTTGGCAGCATTGTACTGCCACTGTTTGTATATCTCACGAAAGACTGGGCCATTCCAACGGCCAATCCTCTGCTCGGTTCACTCTATGGAGGAATTGGGGTTGGTCTCGGAATTGGAATCGTCTATCGGGGGAGAGGTTCAACAGGAGGTATGAGTATCCTCGCCAGAATCGTGCAAAAGTACAGTGGGCTGAGTTACTCTCTTTGCGTCGTGATGATGGATGCTACGGTCATTATTATGGCTGCCTTTGTACTGTCCTTGGAACAGTCCCTCTTTGCTTTGATTGGGTTATACGTTACCGGAAAAGTAATTGATGCTGTCGAGATGGGGCTTGGTTACTCGAAGGTAGCTTACATTATTTCCAACCAGACCGAACCGATTACGAAGGTGATTTTGGATGATCTGGATCGCGGACTGACGAAGCTGGAGGCAAAAGGTGGCTACACCGACGATCAGCGAACCGTACTAATGGTGGTCGTTGGACAGAATGAGGTGCCGAGACTAAAAGCTTTAATTCGGTCAGTGGACCCTGGGGCTTTTGTCATTATTAGCAATGCGCATGAAGTACTGGGTGAAGGCTTTAAGCGTGGGGAATTGTAAGGTACAGCGAGTAGGGCACTCTATAATTGAACTTAACATTCACTTGATAACGGAGATCAGTGTAGAGGTCATTCGTTTAACTTTAAGAAAGTAAAGATATGATCAAAAAAAGCAGGTACTCCTCCACCAGACATGACTGGAAAGGAAGCACCTGCTTTTTGTTTTGTCTTTTGAACGGAAATTACTGTATTACAGTATCTATAGAATCGGAGATAGCAGACGAGAGATCGCTTCTTTAAATTTGATCTTCACACTGCGTTTATTGTATTCATCAAGCGTCATCTCACGGGATACAAGAAGATCATGCTCAAACGTCTGCACAAGAGTAGTCGCAATCGCCTCATCATACATAAAAGCATTTACCTCAAAGTTTAATCGGAAGCTGCGGTAATCAATATTTGCGGTTCCCACAGATGCGATCATACTGTCGATAATGAGTGTTTTGGCATGAATAAAGCCATTATCGTAGATAAATACGGTTGCCCCCACTTTTAACAACTCACCGATATAAGATAGCGTAGCCCAATATACGAAGGCGTGATCCGGTTTATTTGGAATCATAATGCGAACATCAATTCCTGACAGGCACGCCAAACGAATGGCTTCGAATACACTGGCATCTGGAATAAAATAAGGCGTCTGAATCAGAATGGAATGTTTGGCTCCATTAATCATTTTCAAATAACTGTTCTTGATATGCTCTGTCTCTGCATCCGGTCCGCTGGATACAATCTGCATGGCAGTTGTTCCTGTGCCCTCAATATGAGGGAAATGCGCCGGAACATATGGTGTATCGTGCTGTTTGGACGCTTCATTCCAATCCAGAAGAAAACGGGTCTGAAGAGCATGAACAGCATTACCCTGAATACGTAAATGAGTATCGCGCCAGTAACCGAACTTGGAATTCAAGCCGAGATATTCATCCCCTACATTAAACCCGCCTGTATATCCAAGGTTGCCGTCAATGATGACGATTTTGCGGTGATTTCGGTAGTTCATACGCAGGTTAATCAGACTGAATTTGGATGGGAAAAAGACCTCAACCAAACCGCCTGCTTCGCGCAATTCTTTGAAAAAGCGTTTGGATACCCGCCGTGATCCCAGCGCGTCATACAGAAGACGAACTTTGACACCTTCGCGCGCTTTACGAATAAGTGCATCCCGGATTCTTTTGCCGAGTCGGTCACCTCTATAAATGTAGTATTGCACATGAACATGATCTTTTGCTGCCTCGATATCATCGAGCAAACGCTGAAATTTGTCTGTTCCGTCGGTAATAATCTCTACAGCGTTGTCTTCGGTCAATAGAGCATCGTTCTGCTTCAGGTTCATATAAATCATGTCCTGACTACTCTCTGTCGCTTGATTACGGAAAGGTGTTCTGTTGTCTTGCAGCTGTGCAAGCTGGGAAGCAATACGTTCTTCAAGCCCAAGCTTCTTGCGCTCTTTCCACTGGAAAAGTCGGTAGCGCGTCAGGTTTTGCCCTGTTAATAAGTAGAGTACAAACCCGAACACCGGAATAAAGTTCAAGACGAGCAGCCAAGCCCAGGATGCACTGGCATCCTTTCGTTCGAAGAAAACGACTGCTGCAGCGAAAATAATATTCAGGCCCAGGAGTACAACAAGTAAAATGGATTCGATATGCACTGTAGTCCCCCATGTCTCATAATGACCATCATGAATCCATTCATAAACCCTTCATCGTGTAGATTGATTATGAATTAGACCCTGGTTGTAATGTTTCCTATAATACGTATTTTAGCAGAAGTATACGGGTTCGTCCGCAGATGTTGGAAAGATATGTTCGGAAGCGATGAGAATCCATGTAAAATTGATGATAGAGTGTTGTATTTATATAACTAGAGTCGTATAATAATACACAAATATGCATAGAAGCGACGGAATTGCTGTATGAAAGCTCATTGGGAGCAGGAGAACAGTATAAGTAGCGCATACGACAAGATTGGGGGAGCGAGAGTGAATAACAAATTAAAAGTGGCAATCGTCGGTTCCACCGGCTACGGCGGGGTGGAACTGATTCGTTTTTTCCAGAACCATCCGCAGGTTGAAATTACTTCGGTAATCTCTTCATCCAGCAGTGGTGAGTCCATCGCAGATGGATTCCCGCATTTGACGGACGTGATTCAGAGGCCGCTTGATGGTGTAGACCCGGCTGAGATCGCAAGTCGTGCAGATCTGGTGTTCACAGCGACCCCGTCTGGTGTAAGCGCAAAGCTCGTTCCGAGCCTGCTTGAAGCAGGTCTAAAGGTCATTGATCTGTCTGGAGATTTCAGACTCAAGGATGGAACGGTGTATGAAGAGTGGTATAAACATCCGGCACCATCTGCTTCATTGCTGGAACAGGCGGTTTACGGTATGGCAGAGGTGTATGGAGACGAAGTGAAGGGCAAGAACTTTATTTCCAATCCAGGCTGTTACCCAACGGCTACGTTACTTGGATTGATTCCAGCTGTTGAGGCAGGATGGATTGATCCTTCCAGTATCATTATCGATGCCAAATCTGGCGTATCGGGTGCGGGACGAGGAACAAGTCTGACGAATCATTATGCAGAAATGAATGAGAATTTCAAAGCATATAAACTGAACAAACATCAGCATATTCCTGAAATTGAGCAAGTGCTAGGGAATATCACTGGAACTCCAGTCACTGTAACATTCACAACTCAACTGGTACCGATGACGCGTGGAATCATGAGTACGATGTATGCCAATCTAACTGGTGAACACAGTGACCGTGAAATCGTTGATCTGTACCGCAAATATTATGAGAATCGGCCGTTCGTGCGTGTACGTGAGCCGGGGATCTGGCCTTCAACGAAGGAAGTATACGGATCGAACTATTGTGATATCGGATTTGCAGCTGACCCTCGTACAGGTCGTTTGACGATTATTTCGGTCATCGACAACCTGGTAAAAGGTGCATCCGGGCAAGCCATTCAAAATATGAACCTGATGATGGGATGGGAGGAGAACCTCGGGCTGAACATGACGCCGGTATATCCATAAGGTTTGAATCATTGGGAGAGCGTCTAGACGCAATCTCGAAACCATGTGGGGAAGACGGATCAGGCAAAGCAAGCGGACAATCGGCATGCAGCCGAACGCATAACGGGGGATAACATATGGGAACGAATGTGGAGCAAAAGGCTTTTACTATAGTTGAGAACGGAACGATTGTAACCCCGCGCGGGTTCACTGCTGGTGGACTGCACTGCGGATTGAAAAAAACTTCTCGCAATGACATCGGAGCAATCCGCTGTGACGTGCCGGCAACTGCAGCTGCGGTGTATACAACAAACGTGTTCCAGGCCGCACCTCTGAAAGTCACACGTGAGAGCTTGAGCAATGGACGCCTTCAGGCAGTCATCGTGAACAGCGGGAATGCCAATGCGTGTACTGGACAACAAGGTGAAGAGGATGCCTACGCCATGCGTACGGCGGCTGCACGTGAATTGGGGGTAGCAGAAGAGGATGTTGCTGTCGCTTCTACAGGCGTCATTGGTGAATTGCTGAAGATGGACGCTGTACACTCGGGAATTAGCGGACTTCCGGCACGTTTGGGCAAGGAAGCAGAAGAAGCGGAGCATTTTTCCCAAGCTATTCTGACAACCGATTTGGTGAAAAAGGAAGCCTGCGTCTCCGTTGAGGTGAACGGCAAAACGATTACGATTGCAGGTGCTGCCAAGGGATCGGGGATGATTCATCCGAATATGGCGACCATGCTGGCCTTTATGACTTCTGATGCGGTCATTGGTGCGGAAGCGTTGCAGCGCCTGCTGCGTCAGGCGACCAATCATACATTTAACATGATTACAGTGGATGGAGATACGAGCACGAACGACATGCTTGTAGCAATGTCCAGTGGTCTGGCAGGTAATGAAGAACTGACCGTGGAACATCAGGATTGGGAAGCTTTTGCTGCCGGATTTACTTATGTATGTGAGGTGCTTGCCAAAGCCATTGCGCGCGATGGCGAAGGAGCAACCAAGTTGGTAGAAGTACAGGTAACGGGTGCAGTAAGTGATGAATCCGCGCAAGCTATTGCAAAGACTGTCATTGGGTCCAGCCTGGTGAAATCCGCCATGTTTGGCGCTGATGCCAACTGGGGACGGATTATTGCAGCCGTAGGGCGAGCAGGACAGCCGGTGAACCCGGAGACGGTTGATATCCGTCTGGGAGAAATCCCTGTACTTGCACAATCCCGTCCAGTCGCATTTGACGAAGAAGCGGCGCTGGCCTACTTGCAGACCGATACCGTACGTATTGTAGTCGATCTGCACCACGGCGAAGGAACAGCCATCGCTTGGGGCTGTGACCTGACGTACGACTATGTACGAATTAACGCGGCATACCGCACGTAATAAGCAACTATTTATATTTACACGTTAACGGAGAATGCAGAACCAATCTGAAGAAGCGTAGCGTGCGCCTTTATCCCCGGATTTTACCCTTTTGAAAAAGGGATCAATAAAATCTGGGGATAAGAGCGATCGAAAGATGGTACTGCAGTCGAAGTGGTCGAGTGTAACGATTCATAGTTCATTATACGAAATACGAAAGGAGTGCCCTCATGAATTCAACATTGCAAAATGAGAGTGCCGGAACTGAGGCAGGTGCCGAGAAGCAGACGTTTGTAATGAAATGCGGAGGCAGCACGCTGGCGGCGTTGCCTGAATCCTTTTTTGCAGATCTGCGTGACTTGCAGTCCCGGGGAACTCAGCCTGTTATCGTACATGGCGGCGGCCCAGCGATCTCGGATAATTTGGCGAAGCTGGGTATTGAGACTGAGTTTGTGAACGGATTGCGTAAGACAACGGAACCCGTGTTGGATGTCGTGGAGATGGTTCTAGCGGGGAGTATTAACAAACAGATCGTACGCCTGATCCAACGTGTTGGTGGACGTGCGCTGGGCTTGTCGGGTGTGGACGGTGGTTTGATCCAGGCGAAACCAGTTAGCAACCATGCAGAGATTGGTTGGGTAGGCGACGTAACTGGCGTTAATGCGGAGATTATTCAAGGCATTGTGGAAATGGGCTATATGCCAGTTATCGCGCCAGTTGGTGTGGATGCATCCGGTCAGCGTTATAACATCAATGCGGATACAGCCGCAGGTGCGGTAGCTTCCCATCTCGGAGTGAGTCGGATGATCGTAGTGACTGATGTCCCTGGCATTATGAAGAATGTAGGTGGCGAGAAAAAAGTACTGCCATCCGTCTCTGTACAGGAGATTGAGGATATGATCCAAACCGGAGAAATCTATGGCGGCATGATTCCAAAGGTGCGTGCAGCCATCGCTTGTATTCACGGCAAAGTGCGTGAGGTCATCATCGTAGATGGCAGCGAACCACAGATCCTGAGCCGTGTGCTCGGCGGAGAAACGATCGGAACCCGAATTATCCGTATGCAGTAGGGTGTAATAATAATAGGAGTAATATGTAGTACATGGCTTTTTATATGAGTAATCTGAACATTACACGAAAACGTAGAGTGCAGAACCAATCTGAAGAAACGAAGTGTTCGCCTTTATCCCCGGATTTTCACCTTTAGAAAATTAACCATAGAAATCCGGGGATAACAGCGAGCGGAAGATGGTACTGCAATCGGAGTGGCTTAGTGTAAAGGAGGGTTGGCTTATATAACTGCCACTGTACTCACAAAAACGAAGGAGTGATAGGTGATGGCAAAAGGCAATGAACAGCCAGGTTCTGGCACAGCAGTAGCGGGTGTAGTGGCCCAAACGGAAAGCTCTCTTTTCCAAACGTATGCCCGTTATCCAATCAGTTTGGTCAAAGGAAAAGGCAGCTGGCTATGGGATGATCAGGGCAATCGTTATCTTGATTTCATGTGCGGGTTGGCTGTAACGAGTCTGGGCCATGCACCGGAGAAAGTCGGAGCCAAGCTGAAAGCTCAGATTGATGAGCTGTGGCATGTATCCAACCTGTTCCAGATTCCCGGTCAGGAAAAAGCAGCGGCTTTGTTGACAGCAAATACGTGCGCAGATGCTGTATTCTTTTGTAACAGTGGTGCAGAAGCGAATGAAGCGGCAATCAAACTGGCTCGTCGCTATCACCAGAAGGTAAAAGGCACAGGTCGGTACGAAGTCATTACATTTGCCCAATCCTTCCACGGACGGACACTCGCAACTTTGACAGCAACTGGACAGGATAAGGTGAAAGAAGGATTTTTGCCATTGCCAGCCGGATTCGTAAACGTACCATTGCATGACACAGCGGCTCTCGATGCTGCGATCGGACCCAATACAGCAGCAATAATGCTGGAGATGGTGCAAGCCGAGGGTGGCGTGCATCCGGTCAAACCAGATTTTGTTCACCACGTTCGGAAACTGTGTGAAGAGCACGGACTGCTGTTGATTGTAGACGAAGTACAGACGGGAATGGGACGTACAGGCAAACTGTTCGCGCATGAGCATTATGGTATTGAGCCGGACATTTTCACGGTAGCCAAAGGTATTGGTAGTGGATTCCCTGTAGGTGCGATGCTGGGTAAAGGTTATTTGAAGGATGCGTTTACTGCGGGCAGCCATGCGACGACGTTTGGGGGTACACCACTTGCTTCCTCTGTTGTCATTGCAACGATTGAAACCATGCTCGAAGACCACCTGCCAGAGCGTGCAGCTGAAATGGGCGAATACCTGATGAACTCTCTGCGGGAGCGTTTGGCTGGTAATTCGTTTGTAAAAGAAGTTCGGGGTATGGGGCTGCTTGTTGGAATCGAATGTGCTGAAGCGGTAGGTGATATCGTGCTTGCTGGTCAGAAGAAAGGCATTCTCTTTGTTTCCGCAGGACCGAATGTCATTCGTCTACTTCCAAACTTGTATGTGAGCAAGGAAGAGATCGATGAGGCGGTATCCTTGGTTGCTACGTTGATTGAAGAGCATGTGGTTGCAAAGAACGCCTAATAAGGCTTTATACAAGCAATACTTTTAGGATGAGGTCAACAAGTTAATGTTACGTTCTCCCATCTGAATATAATCGGTTTTCCCCCTGCAAAATGCAGGAACCTTTCTGACTCGGGGCCTTCGCGGGCCTCGAAGCGGAACAAAAATGATGAATCATGAATCCCTGTAGCCGCGCGGTAAACTAGCGGAAGATGAAAGTGAGCAGCCTGAAGGCAAAATCTCAACCTTCTACACTCTTCTGCCCATGCGGGTGCAGGGAACCGGAAATAAGGAGGACAATACGAACATGACACAAGCACAACAGACGGAGAAGGTACAGAAGGTCGATCTTAGAGGCCGTGATTTTATTGAATTTACAGATTATACAGCGGAGGAAATCCGCTATCTGCTGGACCTTGCGATTGAGATTAAAGGTAAACAGAAAAACGGTGTGCCATATCAGCCACTCCAAGGCAAAACGATCGGACTCATTTTTGAAAAATCATCTACACGTACCCGTGTATCCTTTGAAGTCGGCATGTTCCAATTGGGCGGTCACGCGCTCTTCTTGAGCAAAAACGATATCCAACTCGGTCGCGGGGAAACGACACATGATACAGCCAAAGTCCTGTCACGTTACCTGGACGGCATCATGATTCGTACCTTTGGACACCATAATGTGACTGAACTGGCACATCATGCGGATGTTCCGGTTATTAACGGCCTGAGCGATGCAGCACATCCATGCCAGGTACTCGCGGACTTCCAAACCGTATTGGAGCACAAAGGCAAGCTAGAAGGTCTGAAAATGGCTTATGTCGGAGACGGCAATAACATGGCTCATTCCCTTATGCTTGGTGCAGCGAAGATGGGGATGCATGTTGCAGTAGCGACTCCGGAAGGCTATGAGCCTGATAGCGCAGTCGTCGAGCAGGCGCGCAGCATTGCACAGGAGAGCGGCTCACAGGTGACTGTAACGTACATTGCACAGGAAGCCGTGAAAGATGCAGATATCGTGTATACGGATGTATGGGCGAGCATGGGTTTTGAAGAGGAACAGAAGATTCGTGAACAAGCATTTGCTGCGTATCAGGTGGATGAGGAACTGATGAAAGGTGCAAAGCCGGATTATATGTTCCTGCACTGCCTGCCGGCACACCGCGGAGAAGAAGTGAGTGCTGGGGTTATTGACGGGCCAAACTCCCTGATCTTTGATCAGGCGGAGAACCGACTGCATGCGCAGAAAGCGTTGATGGCTGCGTTAATGAGTGAATAGATGCTGTTTGCCTGAATGGGTTGATTTTAGGCACAGATTTCGCGATGATAGATTAAGCAACTGAACTTGGGGAGGACCATTGAACATGGCTAAGGAAAAAATCGTACTCGCTTATTCCGGCGGGTTGGACACATCTGTAATTTTGAAATGGTTGAAAGAAACATATGATGCAGAGATTATTGCATTTACGGCGGATATCGGACAAAAGGATGAACTGGACGGCCTTGAGGAAAAAGCTCTCGCTACAGGCGCTTCCAAAGTGTATATTGATGATCTGCGCGACGAGTTCGCCAAAGATTTCATCTATCCAATGT
Organism: Paenibacillus sp. GL_099_B; assembly: GCF_057835695.1. Taxonomy (NCBI): domain Bacteria; kingdom Bacillati; phylum Bacillota; class Bacilli; order Caryophanales; family Paenibacillaceae; genus Paenibacillus; species Paenibacillus sp. GL_099_B. Next base: position 6,333,695 of record NZ_CM174430.1, on the reverse strand, counting down.
TCCAGGCAGGCGCCCTTTATGAAGGACAATACCTGCTTGGCACAAGTATCGCACGTCCACTGATTGCTAAACGTATGGTGGATATCGCTCGTGCAGAAGGCGCTACAGCAATTGCTCACGGCGCTACGGGTAAAGGGAATGACCAGGTTCGTTTTGAGCTGAACGCAGCTGCGCTGACACCAGACATTCAAGTCATCGCGCCTTGGCGTCTGGAAGAATTCCGTAACCAGTTCCCGGGACGTGCGGAGATGATCGCTTACGCTGAAAAACACGGCATTCCGGTAACCGCATCGGCGGCTAAACCGTACTCCACAGACCGTAACCTGCTGCATATCAGCTATGAGAGCGGCGTGCTGGAAGATCCTTGGTTCGATCCAAGTGCGGACGAGAACAAAGACATGTTCCTGCTCAGCAGTGCACCTGAAGATGCGCCGGATCAAGCGGAATATGTTGAACTTGAATTCGAACAAGGCGACTGTGTTGCACTGAATGGTGAGCGCTTGAGCCCGCTGCAAGTGATGGAGCAACTGAACGAACTTGGTGGCAAACATGGTATCGGCCGTGTGGACATGGTAGAGAACCGCTTCGTCGGCATGAAGAGCCGTGGTGTATACGAGACACCAGGTGGAACAATTCTGTTTACCGCTCACCGCAAAATGGAATCCATCACGATGGACCGCGAAGTCATGAACCTGCGTGATAGCCTGATCACACGTTACAGCACACTCGTTTACAACGGCTTCTGGTTCGCTCCGGAACGTCTGGCGCTGCAAGCGCTGGTGACCGAAAGTCAGAAAAATGTAACAGGTACCGTTCGTGTGAAATTGTATAAAGGCAACATCATCGGCGCAGGTGTGAAAAGTCCTGTCAGCCTGTACAACCCGGACATTGCCACGATGGAAGCTGATCCAACGCAAGCATACGATCAAGGGGATGCAACTGGCTTTATCCGCCTGAATGCATTGCGTTTGAAAGTAAATTCCGGTGTGGAACAAAACAAAAACTAATTTCATCATGCATATAGAGCATCACGATAATAACTGACATGGCGGGCCGTTCTTGCACATCTGGCAGGAGCGGCTTTGTCCCTGAGCGAAAGGGGAGTACTCACTGTGAGCAAGCTGTGGGGAGGACGTTTTACCAAACAAACCAATCACCTGGTTGAGGAATATACAGCGTCAATCAACTTTGACAAAGCGTTGGCCGAGGAAGATATTCAAGGAAGTCTGGCCCATGTCACGATGCTGGGCAAATGCGGTATTCTGCCAGCAGAGGATGTAGAGACGATTAAAGAAGGTCTAATCACCGTTTTGCATAAAATTCGTGCAGGTGAAGTGGAATTCTCCGTATCGGATGAAGACATCCACATGAACATTGAGAAAAACCTGATCGATACCATCGGCCCTGTAGGTGGCAAATTACATACAGGACGCAGCCGGAATGATCAGGTAGCAACGGATATGCATTTGTACTTGCGTGAGCGCGTGGTTGGATTTGTTGGCATGCTGCACTCGTTGCAGGAAGCGCTGATCGGACAAGCCAAAGATAATCTCGATACGATTGTACCGGGATATACGCATCTTCAACGTGCACAACCGATTCTGTTCGCCCATCACCTGATGGCGTATGTATCGATGTTCCAACGGGATGCAGAGCGTCTTATGGACAGCTACAAACGCATTAACGTTTTGCCACTGGGTGCAGGTGCCCTTGCAGGCACAACGTTCCCGATTGATCGTCATTTTGTGGCGGAACAATTGGGCTTCGACGGTGTCTACGAGAACAGTCTGGACGCGGTCAGCGACCGTGACTTTATCGTGGAGTTCCTGGCAGCTGCATCGCTGATCATGACTCATTTATCCCGTCTGAGTGAAGAACTGGTCCTGTGGAGCAGCACGGAGTTTGGTTTTGTTGAACTGGACGACGCATTCTGCACGGGCAGCAGTATTATGCCACAGAAGAAAAATCCGGACGTTCCTGAACTCGTTCGTGGTAAAACAGGACGTGTGTACGGCAACCTGATCGGTTTGCTAACCGTACTGAAATCTCTGCCGCTTGCTTACAACAAGGACATGCAGGAAGACAAGGAAGGCATGTTTGACACTGTGGCGACGCTGGAGGGTGCGCTTCAATTGTTCGCACCGATGATCGCAACGATGACGGTCAACAAAGGACGGATGCGTCAAGCGGTCAATCAGGATTTCTCCAACGCTACAGATATTGCGGACTTCCTCGTGGGCGAAGGTTTGCCATTCCGTCAGGCACATGAGGTTATCGGTAAGACGGTATTGTATTGTATCCAGAACGGCAAGTATCTGCTGGATCTGACAATCGATGAATTCCGCCAGTTCTCCCCGTTGTTCGATGAGCGTATTTACGATGTGCTGCAACCAGAAGCGGTTGTAAATGCTCGTAACGTATACGGCGGAACAGCTTCGAACCAGGTGGCTGAGGCGATTGGACGTAGTGAAAAGGTGCTGGAAATTACAGAGCAATGGATCACCAATCGAGGATAATGCCACAGTTACTAGAATGAAATAAAGATATACAACGGAAAAGCAGGCCGAGAATTTCTTCTCAACGGCCTGCTTTTCTTGTGTGTTACAACGATTTAGATATGTTCAACTCAACATTTACTGGATAACAGCGATCGAAGATTGTCCTGTCATTGGAGTGCCAATGTAAATATTTATTAGTTGAACTTATATAGTTATTCCTGTACATATCCATGTAAAATGCAGTAGCTTCATTTAAATTTATCGGCTAGTCGCGTTTAGGCAAAGGCAACCATTTCAGCACATTCTGGATTTTCTCGTCCCAATATCCCCAATCATGCCCACCTGGTTCTTCCTCGTACGTCAGTTGGAAATCGGTCTGCACACAAGCCTGACGGAACGATTGATTCTCTTCATACAGGAAATCTTCTGTCCCACAGCATTGATAGAGCAACGGTTTTGGACCCTGAAGTGCTTTGCTTTCCTCGAGCAGATGCAGCAAGTCATTCTCCGAGCCTTTAATTTCTGATCCGAAAATCCGCTTGAATTCAGCATCACTCAATGCCTTAACGATTCGGTTATCCATATGCGCTACCATGTCGAGTGCTCCGGACAAACTTGCCGCTGCGGCGTATTGCTCCGGTTTGTGAAGTGCCAGCTTGAATGCCCCGTAGCCACCCATGGATAATCCGGCAACAAAGTTATCCTCACGTTTGTGTGATAACGGGAAAAAGGAACGCGCAAGTGCAGGCAGCTCTTCACTGATGAATGTCCAGTAGCGTCCGCCTTCAGCCATATCGGTATAGAAGCTGCGATGTACCTGAGGCATCACAACGGCAATACCAAGGTCCGCAACATATCGTTCGATGGATGTACGGCGCAGCCAGATGGAGTCATCATCTGATAGCCCGTGCAGCAGATATAGCGTGGGATGTAATCCCTGACCGGAAACGTTATCCATGCCAATCTGATTGTGGGTCTGTTGTGGAAGAATGACATGCATGCTGGTGCTCAGACCGAGCGTGTCAGAGTAAAAGTCACATTTAATAAGTGCCATGTATAGGAGAAACCCCTTTCATAAGTCCATTAACGATGTGTTCTGACCCGATTCAATAGGAAGGGATCTGAATCCATAATGGTTCCATAGTGTCTATAATAAACAGGTTAAACGCAAAGTCTTTTCATTGCAATAATAAGAAATTCACCACTAGTTATTCACCTTCTTTACAGCGTAACAATGTTATGTTACACTGTTTTCAACACAAAGGGGGACCATATATGACGGATGATTTGATCTCCAAAAAAGAATTGCTGGACCTGACGGGTATCTCCTACGGCCAGTTATACCGCTGGAAACGGAAGAATCTCATTCCAGAGGAATGGTTTATTCGGAAGTCGTCCTATACGGGACAAGAGACTTTTTTTCCAAAACAACAGATTTTACTGCGGATTGACAAGATTCTCAATATGAAAGACGGCTTGTCGCTGGATGAACTGGCAGATGTGTTTTCACCAACTTTGGGTGAAGTGGAAATGTCCGATCAACAGCTGTTAGAGCGAAACATTGTTTCGAACATTTCTATTGAGCTGTTGAAAGAAGCAGGTCGGGAGCAGGCACTGTATGCTTTGGAGCAGATCATGATGCTTTTTGTACTCGATAAGCTGCTAATGAGCGGAGATATTACCCGCCAGGAGGGTACGCTGCTGATCGATGTCATGTCCGAGCATTATTATCGTTTCACAGGCAAACCAAGTGAACTGGTGCTTATTCGCAAGATGGGTGTCCCTTCATTCTTGCTGGTAACGGCAGGAACAGAGCTTTATTTTGACAATGGAGTGAAGGTCGTTCTCAGGCAGCCAATGGGGACGTTCATGGAAGAGCTAAAACTCAAATTGGGATAAGGAGAGGATCATATATGGAGGAACGTAATTTGCGCAATGATCTGAACGTAGCGGGCATGAGCCAAACGGCAGGCGGGAATTTTCACCGGGTATCCATTGATGGCATGGCTAAGGTAAACGGTAACCTGGACTGTACCACCCTAAATGTGAATGGAACATTGAAGATGCACGGAGCTTTGAGCTCAGAGAGTGCAACGATCAACGGCATGTGCACGCTGAACGGCCCCTTGATTAGTTCTCGTGTTCGTGTGGATGGCTTGACAACCATTAACGGAGACCTCCGAAGCCCTGAGCTCGAAGTCAACGGGAAGTGTACTGTTCGCGGACGGGTAGATGGGGAACGGATTGATATTGGTGGCGTGATCGATATTGAAGGCGACGTACAATGTGAGTCTTTGAACGTACAGGGCAATATTAAAATTAGTGGCTTCCTGAATGCGGGGACGGTAGAGATCAGGCTGCATACATCCTCTTCGGCGAAAGAGATCGGTGGGGAACGCATTGATATTCGTCGTAAGGAACAGACTGGTTTTTGGAAAAGTATTGGCCTGGGCGGTACCCCGTCCTTCAAGACATCCTTGATTGAGGGGGATGAAATCGTGCTGGAAGATACCGAGGCTGATATTGTTCGTGGCAGCAAGGTTCATATCGGTCGTGGCTGTAACATCAGGTTGGTCGAATATTCGGGTGAACTAGAGGTTGATCCAGACGCCAAGGTGGGCAGCAGTCAACGGATTTAAATTTTGATATGAAAAGAAAGGGATGTGATCGACTTGAATAACCATTTTGCTAATTCTTTGGATAAAAAACACGACATTAGCATCATCGGCGACGGCAGTTCTTCTGGCGGTGTGTACGGCAAGATCAAGGTAGTGGGGGATTCCTCATTTAACGATAATCTGTTCTGTGATCAATTCAAATGCACCGGCACATCGGTCATATACGGATCTCTTGAATCAACCGATATCAAAATTACGGGAACCCTTACCCTGAAAGGCCGGGCTGCTGCCAGCGACGAAGATCAGGAGGGCAATTATGCTTCAGACCTGTATGCAAAAGCTGAACATATGAAAGTGGTAGGCGAGCTTCATGTATCTGGCGATTGTCAGGTGGAAAATATGAAGTTGAATGGTCGTTTTACGATAGCGGGTATGCTCAGTGCCGAAAGTATGACACTCAAAATTATGGGTCCATCCGAGGTCAAGGAAATGGGCGGTTCCATCATTTCAGTGAAGAGTTCGCGGGGAAAACTGCTGGAGGGTTTATTCACTGGTAACAAGTCTATTCTCAAGGCTAGCCTAATCGAAGGCGACGAAATTGAACTTGAGAACACGGAGGCCGAGGTTGTACGAGGGGATAAAATAAAAATTGGCCCAGGCTGCCGGATTGGTACAGTGGAATACCGCTCTTCTCTGCAAATTCATCCGCAATCGGAAGTTTTGGTGCAAAGCAATCGGTCCTTGGACTGATTATCCGCCGTAACTTTTCGGATATACTAATTCAGTCATATGAATCGGATGTGAATGGGAGAGATTGAGTAGAATGGCTACACGTAAAAATAATATTGGATTGGTGCTGGCAGGGCTGCTGCTGAGCATACTGATGGCTTCGATGGACAATACCATCGTGGCAACAGCTATGGGCGACATTGTCGGGAAGCTGGGTGGGCTCGACAAGTTCGTATGGGTGACCTCCGCTTACATGGTGGCCGAGATGGCAGGTATGCCAATCTTCGGTAAGTTATCCGACATGTACGGACGGAAGAAGTTTTTTGTTTTCGGAATACTGGTATTTATGCTCGGGTCCGCATTATGTGGAACGGCAACATCGATCGTTGAGCTGACGATGTACAGAGCTATTCAGGGTATTGGTGCAGGTGCACTGGTGCCGATTGCCTTTACGATCATGTTTGATGTGGTCGCACCAGAATCACGGGGTAAATTGGGCGGATTGTTCGGAGCCGTGTTCGGCTTGTCCAGCGTATTTGGTCCGCTGCTGGGTGCTTACATTACGCAGTATGCGACATGGGAATGGGTATTTTATATCAACCTGCCACTTGGCCTGATTGCGTTTGTGTTTATTGCATTTTTCTACAAGGAATCCCATCAGCATCAATCCCAACAGATTGATTGGCTGGGTGCAATCACACTGATTGGTGCGGTAGTCTGTCTCATCTTTGGGCTTGAACTGGGTGGTAAAACGTATGTATGGGGCTCGTGGCAGATCCTCGGTTTGTTTGCCGGATTTGTGGTGCTAGCACTGCTTTTCCTGTTTGCAGAAACGAGAGCCAAGGAACCAATTATCTCCTTCGGCATGTTCCGCAACCGGGTGTACTGGTCCAGTAACGTTATTGGCATGTTCAGTGGTGCGGCATTTATTACGGCATCCGTGTACATTCCGATCTTTATCCAGGGTGTGCTCGGCGGCAAGGCGACCAATTCAGGTCTCGTGCTACTGCCCATGATGCTGGGGTCCGTTGTGACGGCTTCCATGGGTGGGGTACTGATGACCAAAATCAAGTATCGCAACATTATGATTCCTACGCTGGCCTTGCTGGTAGTTGGTCTTGGATTGCTGACAACGCTGGATGAAAGTTCATCTCTATGGGCGATACGTATATTCATGGTGATGGTTGGTCTCGGTGTCGGAGCGTCATTCTCCGTGCTCAGCAATGCAGCCATGAACGCGTTTGAACCGCAAAGACGCGGAGCCGCAAGCTCCACACTTAACTTCTTGCGTTCCCTTGGGATGACGATGGGCATTACCATCTTTGGGATTGTACAGAGCCAGGTATTTACGCGCAAAATGAATGATGCCCTCGCCGGATCAGCGGCGGAAGCGGGTGGTGCTGGTGCTCCTGCAGGCGGCGTGCCTCAGGGAGTGGATCTGAGCGATCCACATGCGTTGCTGTCGCCAGAGCTGAGAAAGGCAATTCCGCCTCAGGTGCTGGACACTATTACGCACGCGTTGTCTTCATCCATCGTGCAACTCTTTGCCTGGGCTGCGATCCCGGCTGCACTCGCTTTGATTGCTGCTTTCTTCATGGGTAATGAGAAGATGGTTATAGGCGAGGAGCAGAAAGAGTACACAGGCGGACATTAAAAGGTTTCAGTCTGATCAATAAACAATATGTATCTATAAAACAAACCAAAGACACATCTCTCAAGGGGCCCAGTACGGGGAACAGGAGATGTGTCTTTTTCTATTTGTTATTACGTTTGCTGAGTTGAGCCTATCCATGTGCACGCATGTGGAAATGAGATTAAGGCTGCTTCGTGTCGCTGATGCCATCCTCTACGACTGAAGGCTCCTTGGGATCAGGCAGGTTAGTATGACCAGAGCGGGCAATCAGGCGATTCTGGGCTTTGTACGTGTCACGTGTAATGGTCTTGGATTCGACGACTTTGCCATCCACCTTTTTGGTGCGCAGCGTCTCCACAATATATCCGGGTTGACCGTTCTGAAGCACCTGCTGGGCACCGTCAGGCAGCACATTGCTCAATACATATTTAACGGGAACACTTAGCGTCTCAATTGTACGGGATTCCAGTGCATAACTGACGTTCTCCGGGAAGGTGCCGAAAAATTTGACCGTTAAGCTGCCACCTTCCACTTTGGCATGAATGAGCAGAGACTTGCCGGTATTGTTTTTGAACCGAAAATTGATGGAACCTGAGGCAAACGTGGCATCCAGTCCCTTCGGTAAATATTTGACGGGCAGGGAGTGATTGCGGCGCTCTACAATGTCCAGCCCTGTCAAAAGAGCTGCGTTATAGACCGTGCTCGATACCTGGCAGATGCCGCCCCCAATGCCAGGGGTCAGCTGTCCATTGACGATGACTGGGGCTTCCCGGAAACCATAGTCTTCCTCGGCCTTCCTGATGACCTTCTCATAATCAAAAGTACTATTTGGCGGCAAAATCATGCCGTTAACGGCTTGCGCTGCTGCGCTGACGTTATGTATCCGGCCTGCGCTGCTGTTTCCAAGGCCAGTGGAGAACTGAATGATCTTCCGGTCAATTCCCTCTTGGCGCAGCGAATCGAGAGTCACTTCGGGTTGCAACGTATACAACGGCAGCTGAATCAACAGCGGGTTTGGCTTCGCATCATGGTCCAGTGGAGCGAAATCCCGGTGCAGTTTAGTCTGCATCAGGGTCGCGAGTTCATCCCAGGCGATTCGGCGGACGCCCTTTTCTGGGATGTACTGGACCTTGTCACTTGCGGTAATGCGGCGAACGGCGTTCGCGGGTGTACCGAAGGTTTCCTTTTCCCAGGCAGGGGTAAGCTGCTCTTTCAGTGATTTTGAACTGTAGGTCAGCTTCAAGGACCACTCCTCGATGAAATGATATCGTGCATAAGCGCGCTCCCACAGATTGCCTTCATCCAGTTGCTGTACAGCTGTCCGGAAGTCGTCAGCACTGTAGCTTGCGCCTGTCTGGGCGGCGGTGAACATCAATGTTTTTGTTGTAGAATCGTCAACCTCCAGAGTGATCGGCCAGGCCTCCATTTCTTTTAATCGTTCATCCAGTGCCAGTAGAACTTCCTTGCGATTCACGCCCTCAACCGACCACTCCGCAACACGTACACCTTCTGGTAGGGCGGGTTGGTTCACGTACATATTCAGCAATCCATAGGACGCGGAACCGATTAATAGGATGGAGAACAGTGCAATGACCATCAAATGTATTTTTTTCATATCCGTACGCTCCTTTGTACTTCTGTTGTTCCGCATTTCGTAACACTTTCCATATATATGATCCAATGATGGAAAACTTTCGGGTACTCAATAGGTAACAAATTTGTTACAATAAAATTCATATGAATCCATGCTTCACCATCGAAAAAGGGGCGAAATGGATTTTCCCTGATGAAATTCAGGTCTTTTTAAAGGAAATGCCGGGATTGTGTCGAAATGATAATGGCTAACTATGCAACGGGAAGTGATGATGTGATAGAAATGCAGGACGTGTGGAAGACCTACGCTAATGGTACCCACGCATTACAAGGGGTGTCGGTGAAGATCGACCGCAATGAATTTGTCTATATCGTCGGTCCGTCCGGCGCAGGCAAATCGACATTTATGAAATTGATGTACAGGGAAGAAGTTCCGACCAAAGGACAAATATCCATTAACGGATTTAATATCGGAAAGTTAAAGCCACGCAAAATTCCTTATGTACGCCGGAATATCGGCGTTGTGTTCCAGGATTTCCGACTGCTGCCACGCATGACGGCATTTGAGAATGTGGCATTTGCCATGGAAGTTATTGAAGCACCGAAGCGTCACATCAAGAAACGAGTGATGGAAGTGCTTGATCTGGTGGGATTGCGCAGCAAGGCGAACCGTGAACCTTCACAGTTGTCGGGTGGGGAACAGCAGCGTATTGCCATCGCACGTGCCATCGTGAACAATCCGTCTGTCATTATTGCGGACGAGCCTACGGGTAACCTTGATCCGGAGACGTCATGGGGCATTATGCAGCTGCTGGATGAAATTAATTTTCGCGGAACAACCATTGTCATGGCGACCCACAACAAGGATATCGTCAATACGATGCGTAAACGGGTTATTGCGATTGAACGGGGACAGATTGTACGGGATCAGATGAGAGGGGAATACGGTTATGAATTTTAGTACTCTCTTGCGCCATTTGCGGGAGGGATTCAAAAACGTATTCCGCAACGGCTGGATGTCCGTGGCCTCCATCATGTCCATTATCGTGTCACTGCTCATTCTGGGTGTGTTCATGCTGCTGGTGCTTAATGTGAATTCCATGGCCAACCAGGTGGACAGTCAGGTCGAGATCAGTACGTTTCTCGAGCTGAACGTGGATGAGAACCTGCGTAACACGCTGGAGCAGGAAATCAGTGCGATGCCTGAAGTTAGTGAAATTCGTTTTGTCTCCAAAGAGGAAGGACTCAAAGAGTTCCGTGAACGTCTCGGAGAAAGTGCAGACAATGTGCTGAGCGGTTTCGATGTGGATAACAATCCACTGCCGGAGACCATTGAAGTAGAGGTCATTGAACCGGAAACCGTCACTTTTGTGGCGCAAAAAATCGAAGCATTGAACGATAAACACCCGGAGAAGCCGATCATGAAAGTGAACTACGGCAAGGAAACGGTGGAAGTGTTGTTCAAATTTACGAAGCTTGTCCGGAATATCGGATTTATTTTTGTTGGGGGACTGGGTTTGATGTCCATGTTCCTGATCTCGAATACGATTCGCGTAACGATTCTGGCCCGGCGCCGGGAGATCGGTATTATGAAACTGGTTGGAGCAACCAACACGTTCATTCGCTGGCCTTTCTTTGTCGAAGGGGCATTGATTGGATTGATCGGTTCGGCGATTACGGTAGCGGTACTGTTCTTCGGTTACAGCCGCCTGATGGCCACGATTGGTCAGGATGTATTCATGCAGATGCTTAATCTGATTCCACTCGGTGATATTTGGCTGCTGTTTGGAACATTGTTGATCGGACTCGGTGTGTTGGTTGGTATTTTGGGAAGTACATTGTCTATCCGCAAGTCTCTTAACGTTTAATCGAAAAGAATGGCAAAGCAGGTTCACATATGAACACTGTTTGACGATATGTAGTAAAGACGGAGTCTTTAGTGTAAAGAAAGCAAAGAACATGCTGTTCACCACCTGTGCAGGTTGCTTTCTTGTGAAATCATAGGATGGGGGATCACATTTTGAAAAAAACAGCTTCGCTGCTGGCTTTAACATTATTGGCCAGTTTGACGCTTCAACCTTCTGACGGATATGCCAAGAGTAGCATTAGCGACATTGATCAGCAGATTCAGCAATTGGAGAGCAAGGCGGCTTCGGCCAAAAAGGAGCAGCAAAAGGCTGCCAGCAACAAAAAGGAAGCCCAGCATTACAAGAACAAGACCAATGCTTATTTGAAAGTAGTCATGGAGCAGATCAATGTGGTTAGTGATGAGCTGGCAAACGTATCCTTGCAGATTGAAAATACGGAAGAGGATCTTCGGGCAACAAAGAAAGATCTGGAAGCGGCGGAAGATCGTATTGTGGCTCGGGAGAAACTGCTTGAATCACGTGTACGACTGATGTATACGGACGGCGCCGTTTCTTATCTCGATGTGTTGTTAACTTCCACAAGCTTCTCCGATTTCCTGACTCGTGCCGATTCACTGAAAACGATTGTGGATCAGGATCAGCACTTGCTGGATGAACACAAAAAGGACAAGCAGCTCGTCGTGGACAAAAAAGCAGAACTGGATGTGCAATATGCAGAAGCCAAGAGTCTGTATGCGCAGAAGAAACAGCGCAAGTCCCAATTGAATGAGAAGGAACAGGAGAAGCAAGTGCTTCTCGCTTCCTATGATGCTAAAATTGAAGAGTCGGAAGAGCTGACGCAAGAACAGGAAGACGTATTGATGCAGATCGCGAGCAAGCGTTCGGCCCTTCTGCAAGAGAAAAATAAATTGCGTGAGCAACAAGCGGCTGCGGCAGCCAAAGCAAAAGCAGCAGCTGCTGCACGTGCGGCGGCAGCTGCGAAGGCGCCGACCAAGGTCAGCTCCAACAGCAGTAGCAGCACTTACTCCAGTGGTAACGGTATCTTTGGCATGCCAGTATCAGGTGCGCGTGTATCTTCCGGTTTTGGACCTCGTATTCACCCGATCACGGGTGAAGTAGGTAAATTGCACGCAGGTGTAGACTTTGCTGTTGCTCAAGGAACGTCCGTTCATGCCGCTTCTGGCGGGATCGTCATCATGGCTGAATGGTATAGCGGGTATGGTTACACCGTCATTGTTGACCATGGAGGCGGATTATGGACGCTATACGGTCATTTACGTGAAGGTGGATTTAAGGTTAGCAAGGGTGACACGGTAAGCCGTGGCGACATTATAGCTGAATCAGGCAATACAGGCAACTCCACAGGACCGCATTTGCACTTTGAAGTACGTGATAATGGAACAGCAGTGAATCCATTTAACTATTTGTAGTTTTTAGCCAACAGTTGGAATGGAACAAACATATTCCGTACAAGCTAGGCATATACTAAGCTGGCATGTTCAGGGAATGATTCACGGAACAATTGAATTTGACACGCTTCAATACTAAAGGCGGTGACAACCGGATGATGAAGAAAAGATCGGCCCTGCTGCTTGTCATTGTAGCCCTTCTCGGAGGCAGCCTGCTTACGCTGGTGCTGATGAGCTCCCCTGGCCTGGCACAGACGACACCTGGCGAAGGATTGCTCGCCAGCGTTACAGGCAGTTCGCAGCAGAAGAGCGATTTGAAGAAGATTGAAACCGCGATGGATTTGATCTCAAGTAACTATTATAAAGACGTGGATCGAACCAAACTGATTGATGGTGCAATCAACGGCATGATGGAATCCCTTGGTGATCCGTACTCCAATTATATGGGGCAGGAAACAGCGGCCCAGTTCGAGGAGTCGATTGAAGGTTCATTTACCGGTATCGGAGCAGAAGTATCCTCACAGGATGGAAACGTTGTAGTCGTTTCCCCAATCAAGAATTCACCTGCCGAGAAAGCGGGTATTCGTGCGAAAGACATGATTATGTCCGTAAATGGCGAATCCCTGCAAGGTTTGGAACTGAACAAAGCCGTTAACAAAATCAGAGGTCCAAAAGGCAGTGAAGCGAAGGTACAGGTTAAACGTGCCGGATCTTCCGAGCTAATTGAATTTGTCATTGTGCGCGATGACATTGATCTGGAGACGGTGTACGCCCACATGGAGGATAACGGTGTTGGTGTTATTACAATCACCCAATTCTCGCTGAACACAGGAGATCGCTTTAAGGAAGAACTGGCGAAGCTGGAGAAGCAGAACATGAAGGGCCTGATCATTGATGTTCGTAATGACCCGGGGGGTGTTTTGCAGGTCGTTATTGATATTGCAGAACAATTTGTTCCAAAAGGCAAAGTTATTGTTCAAGTCGAAGACAAGAACGGTAAAAAGGAACAAAGCAAATCGAACGGATCAGGTAAATCCTACCCTATTACGGTATTGATGAACAAAGGAAGCGCGAGTGCGTCGGAAATTTTGGCTGGTGCATTGCAACAGTCGGCAGGCGCAACCCTGGTTGGAGAAAATTCCTTTGGTAAAGGAACCGTACAAACGAGTTATGACAAACAGATGGGTGATGGCAGCCTGCTGAAAATCACCATTGCGAAATGGCTGACTCCGAATGGCGACTGGATTCATGAAAAAGGCATCAAACCGGATATTGCCGTGGACCAGCCGGATTACTTCTCGGTGGCACCAATCAATAAAGAAAAATTACCTTTGAAATACGACAGCAATAGCACGGATGTGAAAAGTGCGCAGACGATGCTGAGAGGACTTGACTTCAAGCCGGATCGTGTAGATGGATACTATGACCAAAAGACAGAAGAAGCGGTCAAAGCATTCCAGAAACAAAAAGGCATTCAGGCAACAGGCCAGATTGACGAGAAAACCGCGGAATCACTGGAAGCGGCTCTGATTGAACGCATTGCCAGTCCTCAATATGATGCACAGCTGAAGCGCGCGATCGAAAAAGTCTCAAAGGATATTTCGTCCGCAGTGTCGAAGCCATAAAGAAGGCTGATTTTCAGCCTTCTTTTTTTCTGAACCGGCTGAAGGAGAGGGGTGACCGTCCACAATGGAATGGGCTTGGCCATGGTTGACCACATTAGGGGAAGCATTGTTGCAGTTGTTTATTCAGCCGTTTTATTATATTGCGGTAATCTTGATTGCTCTCGTTTATCATCGTCAACTCTTACAGGAACGTAAATTGTTCCACGTTCGTCTGCAAAGCTCAATAACACAGACCATTCGTGCAGTACTTGGAGGTATTGTGATCGGTGTAATGGTCTCCGTCGTGTCGCTGTTTCTCGGGGCACATCTTACACTGGGCAGCCTGATCTGTATATGGGCAGCCACGTTATTCTTGGCATTATTCCGTATCCGATATCTATGTTTTGCTTATGCTGCAGGTTTGCTTGGCGTGTTGCAGTTTGGTTTAAATATGGCTTCGGGCTGGCAGCCGACAGGATGGATGGGAAGTGTCACTGAAGCATTACGTGCGCTGGATATGCCTGCACTCCTTGTGCTCGCAGCTGTATTACATATCGGTGAAGCACTGATGGTACGCATGCAAGGGGTATCCATGGCATCGCCTTTGCTCTTTGAAGGTAAACGTGGCAAGCTCGTTGGAGGCTATCAGTTGCAGCATTTCTGGCCGATTCCGTTACTGATTCTTGTTCCAGTTACGGGCGGGGCCGCATTGCCATGGACCGCCCTGATCAGCGGAGGAAATGGATACATGCTGGTTGCGCTTCCGATTATGTTGGGATTCGGAGAAGTTACGCAAAGTATGCTCCCCGGGAAAAAAGTGCAGATTTCCGCAAAGCGATTGCTGCTATATGGGACAGGGCTACTTGTGCTCAGCCTCCTGGCTGCGTGGTGGTCTCCACTCATGGTTGTTGCAGCCTTGGCTGCTTTCATTGGGCATGAGTTCCTGGTGTGGTACAGTGGCTTCGAGGAACAAAACCGCAGCCCGCTGTTTGTTCACCCTGAGCACGGCCTGAAGGTGCTGGGTGTCATTCCTGATAGTCCTGCGGAAGAACTGGGAATTGAAGCTGGGGAGACCTTGTACAAGGTGAATGGCGTATTGGTACATTCGCCCGAGCAATTACATCGCGCTTTGCGTATGAATCCGGCCTTTTGTAAGCTGGAGGTACGCAATCATCAGGGCGAGAGCAAGTTCATGCAACGGGCGATCTATGAAGGTGAGCATCACCAGCTCGGGGTGCTCATGGCCCCGGACAATCATGAAGCTTGGGCGCTCCGCTTGCGTCCGCTAACTCTGTTTCATATCGTAAGTCTCAAGTTGTTCGCACGACGACGGAAAGATCAGCTTGATGTTGAGGCTCCACTGGCATTGCCACCCGCCCCGGCGGCGGGGGAGCAAAGATCTGTAGAGATGTAATGAAGAAAGGGTATTTCCTCCGCCATATCAGGCGAGGGAAATACCCTTTTTGCTACTTTTTCAACATAAAAATGGCGATTTGAGTCCGATCACGCAAACTAAGTTTGCCGAGAATATCCGTAACATAGTTTTTGACCGTGCCTTCACTCAAGAATAGCTTCGCGGCAATTTCTTTATTGGACAGCCCTTCTGATATAGCCTCTGCAACAGCCAGCTCCATGCGGGTTAATCCGTAAGAGTCAATGGATCCATGTGTCTGAGGCACTGCAGCAGGACGGAGTAGACTCGCGAGTTTACGAGCAATATCAGGATGAATCAACATATCCCCGTTATGTACAGTCTTGATGCCCTGAATGATCCGGTCAGGGGGCACATTTTTGAGCAAATAACCGCTGGCCCCGTTTTGCAAAGCCTGGATAATGTACTCATCATCGTCAAACGTGGTAAGCATCAATACACGCACGTCAGGGAAACGTGTTTTAATGATTCGGGTACCTTCAACTCCGTCACAATCAGGCATACGAATATCCATAAGTACAACGTCGGCAGTTGTTCCTGACTCCAGCAGTTCCAGAGCTTCTCTTCCGTTTGAAGCTGTACCTGTAACGTTAATGCCGGGATCGAGTCCGAGAAGGACTTTGAGACTTTCACGGATAAAGGAATCATCATCCGCAAGCATCAGCCGAATGGACTGAGGGTGGACAGAATGGCTCGAGTTATTTAAATCATGGTCAGACATAAGCAAATCACTTCCTTTTTTAGATCAGTTCAGCTTTGTTCGCCATGGGCAGGCGTGTAATCACCGTATAGGGATAGTCCGACTTGATCTCCAGTTTCCCACCAACCAACTGTGTGCGTAGGCGCATTCCTTCAAGTCCCATGCCGAGTCCTGTAGACTCTGCCTTTACGCCCGGGTTAGCACGAGATCCTTCATGTCTTCCTTTCGTTTGTTCCTTGGTGGAAAGGGGATGGATCTTCCCATCGTTGCTGATGGACATACAGATTTCTCTTTCTCCAAATTCCAGTTCCACAGTAATCGTAGTGGCATTTCCATGACGGAGGGCATTGGTCAGGGCCTCTTTGGCATTTTTGTACAAGACAATCTGCATGCTGGGATAGAGTACGTGTGAATGCCCAAGCACTTCGTAACGCGTTTTCACACCCGTTTCTCGGCCAACGTCTTCAAGCAGACGATCTAGTGCGTAGGCATCGGATATATAAGAGTTAGGCCGCAATTTGTGAAGCGTGGTTCGCATGTCATCCATACTGGCGGCCAATTGATCCCGTATCTGTCTTACCATTTCCGTGCCCTGTTCCGGATGTATAGGGAGGGTGAGGAGGGCTGCCTCAGACATCATTTTGGTGCGAATCAGGCGATGACCAATATCATCATGAAGCTGCCGGGATATCCGGGTACGCTCCTCAACCTGTGCAGCCCCTTCAAGCTGCTTCGTGAATTGCAGCAATTGTTCGCGTGCCTCCTGAAGCTCGTAATGTTTACTGCGCAGCTCATCATACACCTGTTCAAGCTGCCCACGGCTGCTCGCGCTTCTAGACCCCTGCCAAGAGAGTGTTGAGGTGATGAGCAGGAGCAAGTTACCTGCAACCCGAGCGACTGTCTCTTGGGTGAAGCTAAAAGGAATGGCAGTGTTTGTGTGAAGTGTAAGCCATGTATGAAGCTCCTGTGGTGGGGCGTAATACCAATGTAACGCGATATTGCTGGCGATAAGCTGAATTGCGAGCATTAACCAGCGCTGGGTCCTATTCAATCTGTACATGTACACATAAAGCGCAGATAAGGAGAGGAAAAACATAAATGGGCCATATAGAGCGATCAGCCAGCAGCTGAAGAGGATTTCAGCCACGAGCAGCAAACGCTGCATACCTGAACGGGTGAAGTCTTTCCACACCGCGAGTCCTAGCGCAATGATAATATAGAGAGTATAGCTATCTTCTTGTTCCAGTGGTAGCACTAGAACGTACAGGACTGCAGGAACTATGAGTAAACCGTATTGCAGCAACCGCATCGGCATATGTCAGAGACATCCTTTATTTTAGAAGTGAAGGTATACCTTCCGGGTAATCTATGTCGATTATATCATAGGCAGTTTTCCCATCCGAAGATGACTTAAGTCACCTTTGTTTCATGACCTTTCGTACCTTCGCAGAAGATCACAATTCGTTACAATACAGATATGAAATCCAGTCGCAGGAAGCTGGGCGGAAGAGGAGTGTATAATCTATGGCTATGCTTGAAGTGGATCATGTAGTGAAACGATACGGTAGCAAGCTATCAGTGGATCATTTAAATCTGAGTGTTGGTAAAGGTGAAATTTTTGGATTGCTTGGACCCAATGGAGCAGGGAAAAGTACCACCATTAGCATGATTGCCGGTCTTTTAAATATGGATCAAGGTGAAATTCGGTTGGATGGCATATCGGTCAAGGAACGGCCGCTTGAAGTGAAACGTAAAATTGGGCTGGTACCACAGGATCTGGCTCTATACGAAACGATGACCGCTGCGGAGAATGTAACTTTTTTTGCCCGATTCTATGGACTCCGTGGAAAAATGCTTAAAGAAAGAGTGCAGGAATCTCTCGAATTTGTAGGTTTGCAGGACAAAGCGAAGGATGCCCCGTCCACTTTCTCTGGCGGTATGAAACGCAGGCTGAACATTGCGTGTGCCATTATGCATCGGCCGGATTTAATCATTATGGATGAACCAACAGTGGGCATTGACCCGCAATCGCGGAATCATATTTTGGAGTCGGTCCGTACGCTTAATCAAATGGGCTCAACCATCATTTATACAAGTCATTACATGGAAGAAGTTGCTGCAATCAGTCACCGGGTAGCGATTATGGATCAGGGGCATATCATTGCCTGTGGCACCGAAGCAGAGCTGAGAGAACGAGTTGCATCTGAGGAAAAAATAGTGCTCACCACTTCGGGCATTGGTCCCGATGTTGTGGAGGAGTTGAGACTTCACCCCCGTGTGCGGGCGGTAGAAGTATCAGACGATACATTGACCGTTACGCTGCCTTCTGCACAGCAGGATCTACAGGATATGCTCTTCATTTGCAGCAAACATGAAATCTCCATTCAATCGCTCAAGGTCGAAGAGCCTGATCTGGAAACGCTCTTCCTCAATCTGACCGGACGTACGCTTCGGGACTAGGAGGATGTCAGATGAACATATGGCATATTTGCATCTTTGAATTGAGACGGATTCTGAGAATTCGTTCCGTTCTGCTGAATCTGTTTATTCTGCCGCTGCTGCTCATCTTTATATTGGGTACTGCACTTTCCAGTACAATGGGTACGGCAAAAGAAGCCATTCCTGACCCGGTGAGAGTAGGGATCATTCAGACTGAAGAAAATTCCGGTTCCGGTGCGATCAGCGAAGCTTTAAATACATTTGTGACATCCCCGGCGGTAGCCGAAATGATGAAGGTGCAGAACATGCCTACGGAAGATGAGGCTGTAAGTGCACTGCGACGTGGTGACCTGGATTTTGCCGTAATAGTCCCATCAGATCTGGAAGAGCAGATCATGAAAGGGGAAGAGGCAAGGTTGCAATGGATACTGGGGAAAGATGGTACTGCCAATGTCGTGGGTCAGACTTTGTTTACGCGGTTCACGGATGAACTGAACAGACAGGTCGCTGCGGCGAAAGTGTTAGGTCCTGACGCAGTGGCTGCAATGGCTGAGCGTTCACAGACCAATAGCGCGAGCTCTTCATATATAGCCATCAGCAGTCCCGGAGAAGTGGGCACCTCTTATAGTGCTTCACAATATTATGCGGCTTCCATGCTCGCCATGTTCATGCTTTACTCGGGCATGACAACCAGCAACAGCCTGTTTGGTGAGAGAGACAAAAAAACGTTAACTCGCTTGCAGGCAGCTCCAATCGGCAATGGTGTCATTTTTGCAGGGAAAATTGCAGGCAACAGCCTAATTGCTTTCATGCAGGCCATCATCATCGTATTGATGACGCATTGGCTATATGGTGTGAACTGGGGCACACATCCCTGGCTGATTGTCCTGATCTGTGTGCTGATTACGCTTGCTTCCATGACTCTCGGCGTGATCGTTGCACTGGTTTGCAAAAATGCCGCATCGGCAAGTGCCGCTCTTCAAGGCATCATTATTGCCATGACGTTTATTAGCGGTGGATTTACACCCATTGCCGTTGGTTTTGTACAGCGAATAAGCGAATTTACGGTAAACCACTGGGCTTTGCAAGGTTTTCTGCGGATGATGCTGAACGCTCCCGTAAGTGAGATTATGTACAGCATCATGATGCTTGGTGCGGTATGTGCGGTAATGGTGGCGGCAGCGGGACTGATCTATAGAAAGGCGGGATATCGCTATGAATAGCCTGAATATTGCCTGGTTGATGATCCGGCGCACGATATTGCGCAAACGGGGTTTCATCACATTCTTTCTTCTTCCTTGCCTTGTCGTCACAGGAACAATTGCGCTGTTTGGGAGCGAGGAGGGAACACGGGCGGTCATTCCTTATGTAAACGAGGATCAGGGTGCAGCAGGCAGATGGATCTTGGATGAGCTTGGCAGCAAAGAGGAATATCTGCTCAAGCCCATGAACAACGTTGCGGAAGTTAAGGAAGCCATTGCGCAGCAAAGGGGGAGTTCAGGACTCGTTATCCCGGCGCATTATACGGATAATTTATTGCAAGACAAACAGCCTGAAGTCCAACTGGTAGAACTTCGTGTCAGTGAAAGCTCCTATACGTTGAGAGCTGCGGTTGAAGGTTTGGCGGCGGGATTGAAACAATCTGCTTCGGCAGTATTGGCAGCGACAGATGCGGCTTCGGGTGAGACTCCTGATCCAGTTCTGGCAGAAGCAAAATTTAAAGAGTTGTTACTTGAACTGGGCAAACATCAAATTTCGGGTGAAGCAACTGAGCTGCAGATATATCCCAAACCGGGTCTGAACAACGTGACCGGATTTACGATCATGTTCATGATGGGTCTGCTGACCAGTACAGTTGCTGTTATTATGGAAGACCGCAGGCAGCGGACGATGGCAAGAGTCTACACGGCTCCGGTCCGCGCCTATGAAATCGCACTGGGCAATTTTCTGGGGAGTTTTGCGATCGGTTTGATCCAAATTGTTTTGGTACTGGGGATTAGCAGATGGGTGCTTCATTATGATGCGGGGATTCCATTTGCCATCCACCTTCTCATTCTGGCCGCATTTATGCTGGTCTCCATGGGGATTGCGAGTACGGTTGCCGGCTTGATTCGTGAATCCAAAAATGCAAACATGCTGAATTCACTGATTATCACACCGACGTGTATGATTGGCGGCTGTTTCTGGCCGCTGTCGATCATGCCGGATTATATGCAAAAACTCGCTAATTTTGTTCCGCAGAAATGGGCAATTCAAGCGGTGGAAACGATCTCTGCTGGCGGTACGTTGTCGGACATTGCATTGCCGCTGCTGATACTGATTGGCATGGCAGCCATTTTGCTGACGGTCGGTTCCGCGATTCTTCGTCCCAGCCAGCCAGGCGTAGATGCATAATGTGTGAATCGTTTGTAGGATGAAGGTGATCATATCGTGTGCCATTACTGTAAAACGAAGAAAATAAGGGATCTGTCGTGTAGCAATAAGAGATAGGAAGTATAAACAAAAAGCACGTTCTGCTGAATCGAATTCAGTAAGAACGTGCTTTTTATAATAGAGCAAGGATGCTTCATGCGAAATGTTGAAGATTAAGGCTGGAGTTGACGCAAGACGGTGATTTCCACACGTCTATTTTTTTGCCGCCCTGCGGCGGTGGTATTATCCCCAGTTGGGCGGGTATCCGCGTATCCTGCATATTGAAAACCGTCAGGGTCAAGCTTTTCTTTGTCGAGGAAAAATCGTAATACAGACAGTGCGCGTTCACCGGAAAGCTCCCAATTGTCTTTATAGGTAGCATTCGCCCCAACAGGAACGTTGTCCGTATGTCCTTCAATGCTGACAACTGTGCTCAGATCACGGAACAGGCTTGCCAATTTGCTCAGTGTGGGTGCAGCATCGCTTTTGAGTGCGGCTTGTCCCTGATCAAACAGGAAGCGGTCACTTAGTGTGATAGAGATACCTTGCGGCTTGTCCGCAACAAAAATCTGATTTTCCAGTTTATTGTTCTCGATATACTGGGTAATCACATTGAATAGATTTTGCAGCTCCTGCTCCTGTGATCTGAATTGCTCTTCACGCTCCGTAAGTGGCTGATCGTCATCATCTGGTTTATCTGTCTCGGACCCGGAAGAGGGTCCTTCGCCTTCTCCGGGATCTTCGCCCTGAATCTGGGAAGGCGGATTCTTGGTAATAGCTTGTCCAGCTGTACCACCAATGCCTTCACCTTGATCAAGCAGGGAGTTGGATTGGTTAAATGTATTTTGTAACGATTGAGTAACCACATCGTATTTACCAGAATCCAGATGGCTCATGGCATACATGATCACAAAAAAGATCAGTAGCAGGGTAATGAGATCGGCATAGGTAATCATCCAGCGATCTCGATGATCTCCAGGTTCGCGTTTTCCGCGCCGTTTACTGCGCCGACTCATCCAATCCCTCCTTCACTACAGGACGCGTAATCTGGCGGTGAGTGAGTGTGAAGGACTCCAGCCGTTTACGCACAAGCTGAGGGTTCTCCCCGTTCTGGATGGAAAGTACACCTTCGAGCAGCATTTCCATCGTCTGAATTTCGTCTGCTCCACGGGATTTAATTTTGGAAGCAATGGGTAAAAAGATAAGATTGGCACTGGCGACCCCGTAAAGGGTTGCGGTAAAGGCAACAGCAATCGCTGGTCCGAGTCCGGTAGGATCGGTCAGACTGCCAAGTACCTGAATAAGTCCCATCACGGTACCAATGATACCCATCGTTGGAGCATAACCGCCTGCTGATTCAAAAATTTTGGCATAGCCTTCATATTTTTGTTCGACGGAATCAATCTCCATCTCCATGATCTGGCGAACAACATCCTGATCTGTGCCATCGACAACCATCTGAATACCATCTTGTAAAAATGGATGCGGATGGTCCATTACTTTTCGTTCCAGTGCAAGCACGCCTGAGCGGCGAGCGATTGAAGACATATCTACAAGTTCTTCAACCCACTGGCTTGAGTCATTGTTGTTACGCCCAAAGGCCATGCGGAGGGCAGCAGGAATCGTACGCAGCCGATGTGCAGGGAAACTGGCAACAACTGCGGCAATCGTTCCACCAAATACAATTAGAGCAGCCGTCTTTTGCATCAGACCGGATAATTGACCACCTTCCCATAAGAAACCACTAATGACTGCGGCAATCCCGGCAATAATGCCGATAAGTGTCGCAATATCCATAAATTAACCCACTCCTATCTTTACTTCGCGATTGCATCACTTGCATAGACGAGGTATAATTAAACGGGAACAAATATTCTTATTAATATAAGTTTTCCCATATGTTAATTCGGGGAACTTCGACAATATATAGTGACTATTATTTTAGACGATAGGGTGAGATACGGCAATGAGCGATATTATAATGAGCGACAAAACGTTCGAAATCGAGTCAGAGTTTTCTCCCCAAGGTGATCAGCCTGCAGCCATTGAAGAATTGGTGAAGGGTGTTCAGGAGGGGAAGAGATATCAGACGCTGCTGGGTGCAACCGGTACAGGTAAGACGTTCACCATTGCACAGACGATTGCCAAGCTGCAACGTCCCACACTGATTATTGCCCACAATAAAACGCTGGCAGCTCAGCTTGCAAGTGAGTTCAAAGACTTTTTCCCGAATAACATGGTTGAGTATTTTGTCAGTTACTACGATTACTTTCAGCCAGAGGCCTATATTCCTTCCTCGGATACGTACATCGAGAAGGATTCAAGTATCAATGAAGAGATCGATAAGTTGCGCCATGCGGCTACGAGTTCATTGTTTGAGCGCAGAGACGTCATTATTGTAGCGAGTGTATCCTGCATCTATGGTTTGGGTTCGCCGCACTCCTATTCCAGCATGCTTCTGTCCCTGCGGGTAGGGATGGAGAAACCGCGCAATCAGATTTTGTCCCGTCTGGTGGAGATCCAGTATCAGCGAAATGACATTAACTTTGTGCGCGGTACATTCCGCGTGCGGGGCGATGTCATTGAGATCTTTCCAGCATCCAAGGGTGAACATGCGATTCGGGTGGAATTATTCGGAGATGAGATTGAGAAAATTACGGAGATTGATGTGTTAACCGGAGAACTGGTTGGGGAACGTGAGCACATTGCGATATTCCCGGCATCTCACTTCGTAACCCAGGAAGAGACGATGAAGGTTGCGCTAGTGAATATTGAGCGTGAACTGGAAGAGCGTCTTGAAGTATTGCGTGAACAGGGGAAATTGTTGGAGGCTCAGCGACTGGAGCAACGTACACGGTACGATATCGAGATGATGAAAGAAGTCGGCTTCTGTTCAGGGATTGAAAACTATTCCGGCCCACTGACATTCCGCGAACGAGGCGATACACCTTACACGCTGATGGACTATTTTCCGGATGATATGTTGATTGTGGTCGATGAGTCCCACGTGACTCTTCCACAGATCCGTGCGATGTATAACGGTGACCAAGCACGGAAGACTGTACTGGTTGATCACGGATTCCGTCTGCCATCTGCGCTGGATAACCGCCCTCTCAAATTCGATGAGTTTGAAGGGAAGATGGATCAGATTATCTATGTATCTGCGACACCAGGTCCTTACGAGATTGAGCATACGGATACGATGGTGCAACAGATCATTCGTCCAACCGGTCTGCTTGATCCAATTATTGAACTGCGTCCAACGAAGGGGCAGATCGATGACATGATCGGTGAGATTAACGACCGGATTGCGAAGGATGAGCGGGTCCTGATCACAACATTAACGAAGAAGATGTCCGAGGATTTAACAGATTATCTGAAGGAGATCGGAATCAAGGTACGTTATTTGCACTCCGAGATCAAGACGTTGGAGCGTATGGCGATCCTGCGTGATCTAAGACTAGGGGTTTTCCATGTCCTTATCGGAATCAACTTACTCCGGGAAGGTCTGGATCTTCCAGAAGTTTCTCTGGTAGCCATTTTGGATGCCGACAAAGAAGGCTTCCTACGCTCGGAACGCTCACTGATCCAAACGATTGGCCGGGCGGCACGGAACAGTGAAGGTCGAGTTATCCTGTACGGTGACAAAGTGACAGATTCGATGGAAAAAGCGATGAAGGAAACGGATCGCCGTCGTACGATCCAGATTGCGTATAACGAAGAGCATGGTATTACACCACAGACGATTCGCAAAAAAGTGCGTGATGTGATTGAAGCGACCAAAGTTGCCGAATCCAAGAAAGACTATCTTACAGGCGCTGCCGAGAAGATGTCGAAGAAGGAACGTCAGTCGCTTATTCAGCGCCTAGAGGCAGAGATGAAAGACGCAGCCAAAAACCTGCAGTTTGAGCGTGCTGCTGAACTTCGCGATGCATTGTTGGAACTGCGTGCAGAATAGCCTATGAAGGCAGACTGAATAGATATAAGATATAGGCACAGTAATGAATGTGTCGCAGCAAGGATAGATCTGCAACAAGAGAACGGCCGGGTGGCCGTTCTCTTGTTGAGTAAGGAAATCAGTGATATCTACCGATAATTAGACATGTTGAAAACGTAAAATCAGGTCTATACTGATAGAAAAGTTGAAATTGGTTAAAAGGTTTATAGGAAAACATTTGGAAGTCGTGTACTCGGGAGCCGAGCCAAAGGCAATGGCGACTTATCGCGAGTAAGGCGAAGCCGAGAGCGTCCTGGTGTTTAAGGGGAGCCGAGCCAAAGGCAATGGCGACTTATCGCGAGTAAGGCGAAGCCGAGAGCGTCCTGGTGTTTAAGGGGAGCCGAGCCAAAGGCAATGGCGACTTATCGCGAGTAAGGCGAAGCCGAGAGCGTCCTGGTGTTTAAGGGGAGCCGAGCCAAAGGCAATGGCGACTTATCGCGAGTAAGGCGAAGCCGAGAGCGTCCTGGTGTTTAAGGGGAGCCGAGCCAAAGGCAATGGCGACTTATCGCGAGTAAGGCGAAGCCGAGAGCGTCCTGGTGTTTAAGGGGAGCCGAGCCAAAGGCAATGGCGACTTATCGCGAGTAAGGCGAAGCCGAGAGCGTCCTGGTGTTTAAGGGGAGCCGAGCCAAAGGCAATGGCGACCTTCGCGAGCAAGGCGAAGCCGTGAGCGTCCCGGTGTTTAAGGGGAGCCGAGCCGAAGGCGATGGCGACCTATCGCGAACGAGGCGAAGCCGTGAGCGTCCTCTCGTGGTAGAGCGGCCGTCCAAGAGACCGGCAATCGGCCGGGACCTTGGACGAAGCTGTGGGCACGCGACAACCTTCACATAGCAAGACCCGACCATTCACCTCGCACCGCCTGTTTCGGGTGTCCAGAGGGCTGCGCCCTCTGGGGCCCTCCCTTGGAAGGGAGGGTTTGGGAGGGATCGAAAAGACTTTGATTTTGAAAGGATGAATACCATTGGCGAGCGAGAACATTGTCATCAAAGGCGCGCGAGCGCATAACCTCAAAAACATTGATATCACCATCCCGCGTGACCGTTTTGTTGTATTAACCGGTCTTAGTGGCTCAGGCAAGTCCTCGCTGGCTTTTGACACAATATATGCCGAAGGACAGCGACGTTATGTAGAATCCTTGTCTGCGTATGCACGGCAGTTTCTGGGGCAGATGGAGAAACCGGACGTGGATTCCATTGAAGGATTGTCTCCGGCCATCTCCATAGATCAAAAAACGACAAGTCGTAACCCGCGTTCCACCGTCGGAACCGTTACGGAAATCTATGACTACCTGCGTCTGTTATTTGCACGTGTGGGACATCCTCATTGTCCGGATCATGGCGTGGAGATTAGCTCCCAGACCGTAGAACAAATGGTTGACCGCATAATGCAATATCCTGAGCGGACCCGGTTGCAGATTCTGGCACCGATTGTCTCGGGACGCAAGGGTGAACACAAAAGTGTGTTTTCCGATATCTCCAAACAAGGTTTTGTCCGTGTTCGGGTGAACGGGGAATTACGTGATCTGTCCGAAGATATCCAATTGGAAAAGAACAAGAAACATACGATTGAAGTCGTCGTTGACCGGATCGTGATCAAGGAAGATGTGCAATCACGTTTGGCCGATTCTATTGAGACTGCACTTAATCTGTCCGGTGGACAGCTGCTGGTAGATATTATGGGTGAAGAAGAACTGCGTTTTAGTTCCAACTTTGCTTGCCCGGTGTGCGGATTCAGTATTGAAGAGCTGGCGCCGCGCATGTTTTCGTTCAACAGCCCATTTGGAGCCTGCCCGGATTGTGATGGATTAGGTGTCAAAATGATTGTTGACCCGGATCTACTGGTGCCGGATCGTAGCAAAACAATTGAAGACGGTGCGTTTGATGCGTGGACAGGTGGCACATCAACCTATTATCCGCAGTTCCTCAAGTCGGTATGCGAACACTTTAACATTCCGCAAAACGTACCTGTAGAAGATCTCCCTGCTGAACAAATGAACAAGCTTTTGCTGGGTACAGGTACGGAGAAAATCCGTTTCCGGTACGAGAATGATTTTGGACAACGGAAAGAAGCACTGGTTACCTTTGAAGGTATTGTGAATAATCTGGAGCGTCGTTACCGTGAGACAGCATCCGAAGGTATCCGTGAATTCATTGAAGGTTATATGAGTGCCAAGCCGTGTGGAACATGTAAAGGACAGCGACTAAAACGTGAAAGCCTTGCTGTTACGATTAACGATCACAACATGGCGTATGTGACAAGTTTGTCCATTGGAGAAGCTGGTCGTTTCTTCGATTCGCTGCAATTGAGTGAGAAAGAAGAAATAATCGCCAAACTTATTTTAAAAGAAATCAACAGCCGTCTAGGCTTCCTAGTAAACGTAGGACTGGATTACCTGACCCTGAGCCGTGCTGCAGGAACGTTGTCCGGTGGTGAAGCCCAGCGGATCAGACTGGCGACACAGATTGGTTCCAGCCTGATGGGCGTGCTGTATATTCTGGATGAGCCGAGTATCGGCCTGCATCAACGGGATAACGATCGTCTGATCTCGACACTCGCTCACATGCGGGATATCGGTAACACACTGATCGTGGTTGAGCATGATGAGGATACGATGATGGCCGCCGATTATATTATCGATATTGGTCCGGGGGCAGGTATCCACGGTGGTACCATCATGTCGCAGGGTACACCGGAAGAAATTATGAATGACGAGAACTCGTTAACGGGTCAATATCTGAGTGGGCGCAAGTTTATTCCGATACGTACCGAACGCCGTAGTGTCGGGGACCGCTGGCTGGAAGTGCGTGGAGCGAAGGAAAATAACCTAAAAAACCTGAATGTAAAAATTCCAGTGGGTGTATTTACCGCAGTAACGGGTGTATCCGGCTCGGGTAAATCGACGCTAATTAATGAGATTTTGTATAAAACGCTAGCTCGTGATTTGAACCGCGCACGGGTACGCCCAGGTCTGCATAAAGAGATTCGGGGTTTGGAACATATCGATAAAGTCATTGATATTGACCAGTCGCCAATCGGACGGACACCACGCTCCAACCCGGCTACGTATACAGGCGTCTTTGATGACATCCGTGATCTGTTTGCACAGACCAATGAAGCCAAAGTGCGCGGATACAAAAAAGGCCGATTCAGTTTTAATATTAAAGGTGGACGTTGTGAAGCATGTCGCGGGGACGGCATTATCAAAATTGAGATGCACTTCCTGCCGGATGTCTACGTGCCTTGTGAGGTCTGCAAAGGAAAACGGTACAATCGCGAAACACTTGAAGTCAAATACAAAAATAGAAATATTGCAGATGTGCTGGAAATGACGGTAGAGGATGCAACGCAGTTCTTCGAGAACATTCCGAAAATTCATCGCAAAATGCAAACACTGCTTGACGTGGGTCTGGGCTACATTAACTTGGGGCAGCCTGCAACAACCTTGTCCGGCGGTGAAGCACAACGCGTGAAACTTGCTTCCGAGCTGTATCGTCGCAGTACGGGTAAAACGATCTATATTCTGGATGAGCCAACGACTGGTCTTCATGTCGATGATATTGATCGTCTGCTGAACGTGCTGCACCGTCTGGTGGATTCCGGTGAATCGGTACTGGTTATCGAGCATAACCTGGATGTTATCAAAACAGCCGATTATATCGTTGATCTGGGCCCAGAAGGTGGAAGTGGTGGCGGAACCATTGTTGCGACAGGTACGCCAGAGGATATTATTAAAGTGGAAGCTTCCTATACCGGTAAGTACTTGAAACCCGTATTGGAGCGGGATACGGAACGAAGCAAGACGTTACAATTAACGGAGTAAATGCCCCGGTTTACAGGTTGTTTGAATATCTAACCCTTCTTTTCATGAAGTAGGCGGCATCGATGTATGACCTGATGTCCTCTTCTTCCGGGGAGAAGGGTTTTCTGATATTGTGCCGCTGTGCCAATCTTAATCAGGCATCGGTGAAAGTGTTTACATATGCGGTAGAGCAAGCATTTCAACAATCCACTGCCAAACTGGATTTTTTTCATTTTTCTGGATGATAGGGCTTGCATTACAAGCAGGGTACAGATAACATAGAGGAAGATATTAGGGTATGCGTTTAGCTGTTCAACTATGGTGAGGAGGTCTGTCTATCCATGCTGTTTGCAGAAGCTGCCGCGGCGAGTACTTCGAATTTTAATGCGTTTGATATTTTTGTCATCTTATTTACGATCCTGATTTTCATCGGAGTGGTTCGCCTGCTTCGCGCACCGAAGAAGAATTTGTTTGCTATCGGATTTGCAGTGGTCAGTCTACTGGTATTCCTTTTGACGGACTATGCCATGATTACCGGTTGGTTTGGTTCGTAGAGACAAAGCTGAACTTATTTGAAAGCAGCAAGTAGAAGAACAGACAAACACTTTCCAGGGAAGTTAAGGAGGGTGTTTTTTTGTGTTTTGCTGAGTGGTTCGGATAATACGGTCTTCTCTATAGAAATTAGGACTTAAAGCGATTGTACAGGAATAATTTGTATGTTAAATTGAAGGATACCGGTATTGCAGATAATAGACAAAGAGATTCAGTAATGAATCATATGGTTCGGTTGCACAATAACGGAGGATATATAGAGAGGGTTAGGTGAGAGAATGAGAGTGTTGGGGAAAAAGGGCGTAGCCATACTGATGGCTGCTGTACTCTCGATCAGTGTTGCAGCAACGGCTGGAGCAGCGGAGTCTTCATCAAGTATGCAAGCCAAAATGGTAGATGGACAAGTATATGTTAGTTCAACGGATTTGGTCAAAGCGCTCGGAGGAAGTGGGCAATATGACGCCAAATCTGGAACGTTTCAGTATAAGGGTAGTGAATCAGTCCCGAAAGTAATTGAAAAAGTATCTCCGTCTGTTGTAGGCATCATCGGCAAATCTACTGAATCACAGGATGGCGTCACATCGGATCGTTATAACCTGGCTCATGGCACTGGCGTGATCATCCGCTCCAACGGCTGGATTGTGACGAATGCCCATGTGGTTGATGGATTAATCAATCCGTTGGTCGTGACGACTGATGGCAATACATATAAAATCACCAAAACATACAGTGACCCGTTAAGCGATATCGCTCTAATCAAAATTAATGCCAAATCTCTTAAACCGGCGACCTTTGCCAAAGCTTCACAAACAACCGTTGGAGAAACCGTCATTGCCATCGGTACACCGATCTCCTTCTCCTTGCGTAACTCGGCGACAGTAGGCGTAATCAGTGGGCTTAATCGGGGAGTGGAGGCCACCTATCGGTTGATTCAAACAGATACGGCCATTAACCCGGGCAACAGCGGCGGACCGCTGGTCAACCTCAAAGGTGAAGTTGTCGGTATTAACTCTATGAAATTTTCAGCAGTGGGTATCGAGAGTATGGGATTTTCAATTCCAGTAGATACCGTTCAATATATTATCAATCAGTTCTTTGAATACGGAAAAATCAAGCGTGCAAGCCTCGGCTTGCAACTCGAAGAGAGCTGGTCAGCGATTGTCGGCCTGCCTACAGATGATCCTTTGACGATTACGGGCGTGTTGTCAGCTCAAGCGAAGAAAGCCAAAATCAAAGAGGGAGATGTGTTATACAGTGTGGCAGGCACACGTGTGTCCTCTGTGGTGGATATCAATGAGTTGCTCAAAACGTATGTGCCAGGACAGAAGGTCAAACTGTTAATGCAAACGGACGGCGATGTTGTCACTCGTACGGTGGTCCTTGCTGATCGAGCGGATATCCAAGACGATGAAGATGAGCAGCTCACTGTAGATGAAGATTAATAAAGCCCGGCGAGCAATCCGGATCCAGAGAGGACGAATGAACGGAATGAAAAAATCATTTTTACGTGTGCTGAGCACAGGTATGTTAGCCGGGATGCTGAGCATTGGAGCGGCATTGCCTGCGTGGGCATCCGATCTTATAACAAGTGAGCTGCGGATCACAGCAGGTAGTACGAGCGCCTATATCAACGGTAGCAAGCAGGCAATCGCCAAACCATATAAGTTCAAAGGGGTTTCGATGGTTCCTGTTGGTGTATTCAAGAAAGCTTTTGGCAGCGAGATCCGACTGGAGAAGAATGATGTGGTCAAAGTTAAGGAAGGTCCGCATACTGTCACCTTAACAATTGGCAGTTCGATTGCCTGGGTGGATGGAGTCAAAAAAGAGATGGGCGCTGCCCCAAAAATGGTAAATGGCGTGCTCATGGTGCCGCTCCGACCGGTAGCCGCGGGGATTGGCGCTACACTTGCCCCAAGTAGCTCTGGAGAAATGGTCATTCGATTATTGCAAACGGATGAATCGGTGGATGAGGACGAGGGCGGCATTAATCTGGACGAAGGCAAAACGAGAATTGGTAACAGTTATTACGGCTGGTCCATTAATTATCCATCCGACCTCATGATTCTGCAAACGGGTGAGCAGGAGCGTATGATGACATTTGGCGCGGAGGACAGCAGTTATTATCTTGAAGTGTACGTGAGTGACCAGGATGTGAGTCTGGATTCGGATGATTTGTTACAGCAACTTGTTCAAGAAGCGAAAGAGAGCGGAGATACCGTGCTCGATCGGGAATCAATTGCCAAAGGGAAAATACCTTATGCCCGGATTGTGGTTAAAGATGCGGACGGGGTATTATGGGAAATGCGCCAATATATCCATGATGGTCGCCAATATGACGTATACCTTGCCGATTATGAAGCACTGAATTACAAGGATCTGGGCAAACGTGCAGTGCTGCTTAATTCATTCCAGCCTACTTATGCACAGTCCGATCGTACAATTAAGGATCTTTCAACCGTGGATGAGGGTATGCGCACTACCTGGAATGACGATTATGGCATTGAACTGAAGATTCCAGCAGGTTGGTCCATAGACAACACACAGATGATATACGAAGCCAAAGATGGTGCATATCTGCAGCTGCGTGTTACATCTGCACCGAAAGGTGCGACGGTCAAAGAGTGGAGCGGCCAACTGGACAAGTGGATGCGTGAGACGTTCACGCCGGAAAGTTATGAACCGATAGGTTCATATACGATGGATGTATCAGGCGAAACTGCTGAGGTGAATGAGTTCCGTTATAACTTTGGAGATGGATGGCAGACGGAGTTCGATGTTCTTTTGCAAAAAAACGGCTATCGTTACTATGCTGAGTATACGTTCCCTGAGGAGCAGACGAAGGATCGTGAATGGTTTAAGAGTATCATGAAGAGTGTTGAGATTGATTTTGATACCGTATCTGATAATTTCGGACAACTGGATGAAGACCCGTATTTGACGGATAAAACAAAATCTGTGACACGAACGTCCAAACGTTATCATTACAGTGTAGATATTCCACGTTACTGGACGCCGTACAATGATCGGTTTGAGTATTCTCCCGTCGTGTATACCTTCACAGGTGGTCAATTCTCCATTGCCGCGAGTGAGGACAAATCCATTGAAATGACCGTCAGTCAACTTAGAGAGGCATATGCGGAAGCAACCAAAACGCGTAAAAACTTCAAGTTGCTTAGCAGTGAGGAGTTGACGTTTGCGGGTGTGCCTGCGTTTTCCTTTATCTATCATGAAGTGGACAATGGTGTGCCGTATACCGGACGTCAGATTGTGTTTGAACAGAATGGAACGACGTATACGATTACGAGCGGACTGAATGACGCCAACAAGACAGAAGTGCAGGCAGCAGCGCTGGAAAAAGCCGTGAACTCATTTACTTTTATCAAATAATGCAAAATGATGAAATAAAATAGATGTATGTTGCCGGAGGGTCACAAGACCTTCCGGTTTTTCGTATATGCATGTTGAGTGAGATGCAAATGAAAATGATAAACGGTTTTTTCAGGAAAGCGTAGAAGAGTCGTTGCAGAAGTGGTACACTATACTAGTTCAGGAGTTATGACTGCTGTTCTGAAAAATAAGAATGACTGTAGGCTTGGGAATCAGGCAATACAGACATAATGTATAGATATAGCGATCAGTGATAATGCAGGCGTATGGAATTAAGGTACAGGATTTAGCGTACAGGGTACAGGGATGAAATCCGGCTATGCCGGTTATGGGGAGGATACACATGAAAACAGCAACAATACGAAGAGAAGACGTTGAGCTTCTGGCACCCGCAGGTGACTGGGACTGTATGCGTTCGGCGGTAGCGAACGGTGCGGATGCGATTTTCTTCGGAGTCGAAAAATTTAATGCACGGGCACGGGCGAACAATTTCCGTATGGACGAGCTGCCGGAGATTATGGCGTTTTTGCACAGTTATGGCGTAAAAGGTTTTTTGACCTTTAATATATTGATTTTTGAAAATGAATTGACGGATGCCAAAGAACTGATTGACGCTTGTGTCGATGCAGGTGTGGACGCCGTGATTGTACAGGATTTGGGTCTGGTCAAAATGATCCGCGAGATCTCGCCGGATTTCCCGATTCACGGTTCAACCCAAATGACGATTACGTCACCGGAAGCGGTGGAGTTTACGAAGCCGTTTGATATGGAACGTGTCGTGCTTGGACGGGAGAACAACCTGAAGCAGATCCAGAAGATCGGAGAACAGGCGAAGTTGCCGATGGAAGTATTCGTACACGGTGCATTGTGTGTGTCTTATTCCGGGCAATGTTTGACTTCTGAAATGTGGGGCGGACGCTCCGCCAACCGTGGGGAATGTGCACAGGCTTGTCGTTTGCCGTACGACCTGATGGTGGATGGCGAGCATAAACCGATGGGCGATGTGGCGTATCTGCTGTCTCCGAAGGATCTGGCGGCGATTGACTTGATGCCGGAACTGATCGAAGCGGGCGTAACTTCCTTTAAAATCGAAGGACGTCTCAAAACGCCGGAATACGTGGCCAACGTGGTTAGTAAATACCGCAAAGCGATCGACCGTTACTTTGATGGAGATAACACTCCACCGAGTAAGGAAGAAGTTCGTGAATTGCAGCAGAGCTTCTCTCGTGGATTCACACACGGTTTCCTGGATGGAACGAACAATAAACAACTCGTTGACGGTACGTTCCCGAAAAGCCGTGGTGTCTATCTGGGTCGTGTAGACCAAGTATTGCGCGATGGTGTCGTCCTGAAGCTCGATGCACCCGTTAAACGTGGAGACGGAATCGTATTTGATGCCGGAGATCCGACGAAGAAGGAAGAGGGCGGGCGTGTCTACGATGTACGTCGCAAAGGCGTGAAGCTTGAAGGCGAAGCAGAGGAAGGCTGGATCGTGGACGTTGTACCAGGCCGTAGTGACGTGGACCTGCGCCGCGTGAAAGTTGGCGACAAAGTATGGAAAACGAATGATCCGGCGCTGGACAAACGTCTGCGTCAGAGCTTTGAAATCGAGAAGCCTTATCGTATCTTCCCGGTAAACGTAAAAGTTATCGGCAGCCCAGGGCAGCCGCTTAGTACATGGTGGACGGACGTGCAGAAGGGCACGACAGTCCGTGTGAATTCCGAGATGGAACTGGATATTGCCCAGAAGCGTCCAATGACACACGAACTGCTCGAAGAGCAATTCGGACGTCTGGGCGGTACTGTGTTCCAGCTGGAAGAATTGGACGTCAACCTGCACGGTGACGTCATCATCCCGATGCGCGAGTTGAATAACATTCGCCGTCAGGCGGTGGAACAACTCGCGGGCGAGCGCCCTAAACCGCCCGTCTACGTGAAACGGGCGGTGGAAGTCTACGGCGATGCGGTTAAACCAGCAGCGCCAGTTGCTCGCGGTCATGCGGAGCTGACCGCGCTATGCCGCAGCCTGCCACAAGTGGAGGCAGCGCTGGAAGCAGGTGTCGGCATGATCTACGCCGACTTCGAGTTTATCAAGCAGTTCCCGGCAGCGGTGGAAGCCGTTCGTGCCGCAGGCCGCAAGATTGCGTTGGCAACACCACGCATTCATATGCCTGGCGAGAACGGGTATCACAACAACATCTTGCGTTTGCAGCCGGATGCTGTGCTCGTACGTAATACGGGTGCGTTGTACTTCTACTTGCGCCATCGGATGGAGAACCCAGATGCGAAGCACCCGGAATTGATCGGTGACTTCTCACTCAACATCGCCAATCACAAAGCAGTGGAATTGTTCCTGGAAGCAGGTTGTGACTGGATTACTCCTTCTTATGACCTCAACATTCAGCAAATGGTTGATTTGCTGGGACACTCCCGTACAAATCAGACGGAAGTCGTTATTCATCAGCATCTGCCGATGTTCCATACCGAGCACTGTGTGTACTGTACGTTTATGAGTGAAGGAACCGACTTTACGAACTGTGGACGTCCATGTGAAGATCACCGGGCTTCCTTGCAAGACCGGATCGGTATGTCTCACCCGGTACGTGTGGACGAAGGTTGCCGTAATACCGTGTATAATGCGGTGGAGCAATCCGGTGCAGAATATCTAACCAACTTCATGGATCTGGGTGTATCCCGCTACCGTGTTGAATTCCTGGAAGAATCCCCAGAGCAGGTGCGCGAGGTTATTGATCTGTACAATCGTGCTCTGCGTGGCGAAATCAGTGGTACACAAGTTTGGAAAACACTGAAAGCAACAAACCAGCTGGGCGTAACGCGTGGTCAACTGGTGAAATAATAGATCGAAACCGGAACAATCAGCAAAATGCATGAAAGTATGAAGCAACCCCAATCTCTGCTTTACGGAGCTCTTGGGGTTTTTTCTATAATAGAGACTTGAACTATACCGATACTAAATTTATATGTGGTATCTTGTTTGTCAGAGAAATATAGGAGGCGAAGAACCGTGGCGCCATTCACGATGATGGATATCAAATTGCTGTGCGGGGTCACGGCTTTCAAACGGGGAGAAGCGTATAACCAATCTGGCAGGGTGACCAATCTGGTTGCCAGTGAGGATGAACGTCATTACGAAGCTGTTGTTCGAGGTACAGAACGATACAAAGTAACGGTTGATCTGGATGATGCAGGTGAGGTTGTTGCCGGATGCAGCTGTCCGGGCGATGGGAGATATTATGACTATTGCAAACATGTGGCTGCCGTATTGCTGGCGATCCATGAATGGGCAGAACAGCGTGACACGGGCTCTCAAACATCCTCGAAGCTGGTGTCTAAACCTGATCGTGGCTCAAGTTCCAGAGTAGGAACGCTGGTGGAGGAGAATGAGTGGGAGCGTCCAAACTCCATTTCAAATACCAACTCAGTATTGAAAATGGGATCACATTCGACTTCATCTACTCAGGCTTTTGCAGCGGAGCCATTGTCTTCCGATTCCGAGCTTGATGACCATTCGGATATGGATCGTCCGTCCGTACATTTCGCTCAAGCGGGTCGTCCAAGCTCTGCTCCTGGATGGGGAAGATCAGCAGATAAACCTTCGTACCGAACAGCAGATCAGATTCTTTCCATGTTTGCCAAAGAACGCAGCCCCCTGCAATCAAATGATCGTAAATACACTGCGCCTGTAACCAGGTTTTCATTGCGGGAGGAGCTGCAGCTCCAATTTATATGCAAGCTTGTGCAGGTTCACAAAGGTGGAGCCAAACTCGCGCTTGAACTGAAGGTAGGAAATAAACGCCTGTATGTCGTTCAGAAAGTGAAGCAATTCCTGAACTGCATTGAGAATGGTGAGCCGATGTCGTTTACCAAGCTCTTCTTTTACGACCCTTCAATGCATTATTTTAGTCCCCAGGATCAGGCCATCCTGTCAATGCTTATTCGGATGAGGCAGAGTGAGGAAGCTTATCGTGAATCCATCTCCGGTTACTTGGGTGCTTCAGACGGAAGAGATATATTGATTGCTCCTCTGGTCTGGAAGCCTCTATTAGATTTGCTGCTTCAGGCAGATAGCCGGATGGAGGGAACAGGGTTGGCGAATGGTCCGCTCACTTTGGGCGAGGGGGCACTGCCTTTATTTTACCGTATTGCGCAGGGGACTAATGAAGGTTATCAGCTGGAGATCTCCGGATTGCGTGAGCTGATTCTTCTTCCAGCCTATGATGCAGCCGTGGTGGAAGGGCAATTGCATATGTTGGAGCCGATGCAGATGCGAAGTCTGGAGGATTTGAGCAGAGCGCTCACTTCTTATGGAATTAAGGAAAGTATCGATATTTCTGCTCAGCAGGTGGATGAGTTCGTGCAGCATGTAGTGCCGGAACTACGTACACTTGGACATCTTTCCATCGACTCTCAGGTGAGAGAACGAATCGCAGAGCCGGAGCTTGCTCCAAAGTTGTATATCGATTTCTACCGGGAACGGATTACTGCGCGTCTGGAATTTGATTATGGTGTAATGGTGATTAATCCGCTGGCCGAGTATTTGATCGATGAGGAAGAGAAAAAGGTAATTTTGGTACGTGACCGTCATGCGGAGCGTAACCTCATCGACCGACTAGATCGCTCATTCCTGGAACGGGATGGCAGTGTGTGGGCAAGTGAACGAGAAGACGCGGTATACGATGTGATGTATCATTTGCTGCCAGAGCTTGAGAAGCAGGTAGATATCTATATCCCGAATGCGGTGAAGGCCATGGTGCAATCCTATCCGACACCGCCGAAAGTCAGGGCAGATCTGGGCAAAGGCTTGGATTGGCTGGAGATCTCATTCGAGATGGAAGGTGTAGA
The DNA here is from genome assembly GCF_057835695.1 of Paenibacillus sp. GL_099_B. Taxonomy (NCBI): domain Bacteria; kingdom Bacillati; phylum Bacillota; class Bacilli; order Caryophanales; family Paenibacillaceae; genus Paenibacillus; species Paenibacillus sp. GL_099_B. Next base: position 6,296,165 of record NZ_CM174430.1, on the reverse strand, counting down.
TGAGCTGGAGCTTCAGGAAATTATGCGCAGCATTGTGGAAAAGAAACCGTATTTCCGCTTGCGTAGCGGTGTGTTTGTCTCTCTTGAAAATGAAGGAGCGGATAGCTTCGCACACATGGCGGATTCGCTTGGACTTGCGTCGGGCGACATCAAGGGCAGTCATATTCGGATGCCGGCAGTTCGGGCGTTGCAGCTTCCGGGCCGGGACGAGGTTTCGGGACATGTGAAGTGGGGAGGTTCCCTGAAACGTTTCCTGGATGATCTTCGTGATCCCGAACGGATGGATTTTGCATTGCCGGATGCGCTTGCTCCTGTGCTGCGTGATTATCAGGGCAGTGGATACCAGTGGCTGCGTACACTCGCATTTTACCGATTTGGCGGTATCCTGGCGGATGATATGGGACTTGGTAAAACGCTGCAAAGTATTGCCTATATCGCGGCAGAACTGAAAGAAAAGCCGCAACGTGAGGGAACTTTCGGGAGTAACATCCCAGATGAAGTACAGGCTGAACTGTTGGACCAACATACTGCTCATCCCCCGGTACTCGTCGTTGCACCAGCTTCATTAACGTACAACTGGGCGAATGAATTTGCCCGATTTGCGCCGCATTTACGAGTTTTGATTGCAGCAGGTCAAAAAGACGAACGAGCCAGTATGCTCGCAGGCATGGATGACGCAGATGTTATTGTGACGTCCTACCCGCTATTGCGCCGCGATCTGGACACATATCTCGGGAGAACGTTTCATACGCTTATTTTGGATGAAGCCCAGTCTATCAAGAACTCTTCTTCCCAGACAGCCCAAGCGGTTAAACAGATTGAGGCACCACGTCGCTTCGCTCTTACAGGAACACCCGTGGAGAACTCATTGGATGAGCTATGGTCGATCTTTGAAGCGGTTTTCCCGGGCCTATTTCCAAGCTATCGCAGATTCCGGGACCTGCCCCCTGAGCGGATCGCGCGAATGGTTCGTCCGTTTATCCTCCGCCGTTTGAAGAAAGATGTGCTGGAGGAATTGCCGGATCGTATTGAAACCGTTCAGCGCTCCGAGCTGAAGGACGAACAGAAGAAACTGTATGCCGCCTACCTGTCCCAGCTCCAGGATGAGACATCCAAGGATATGGAGGAGAACGGTTTTCAGAAGAACCGTATTAAAATACTGGCTGGTATTACACGCCTACGCCAATTGTGCTGTCATCCCGCTCTCTTTGTGGAGGGTTATCAAGGTGATTCCGGGAAAATGGAGCAGCTGCTGGAGACGGTTCAGGATTGTCTGGCTGCTGGCAAGCGGATTCTCATCTTCTCCCAGTTCGCTAGCATGCTGAACCTGATTCGACAGACGTTGGCTGCACAGGGTAGGGATTTGTTCTACCTGGATGGTCAGACACCTGCACAGAGTCGGGTAGAAATGTGCCGCAGATTCAACGAAGGCGAAGCCGAACTGTTTCTGATCTCGTTGAAGGCTGGCGGTACCGGATTGAATTTAACGGGTGCAGATACTGTTATTTTATATGATTTGTGGTGGAATCCCGCCGTGGAAGAACAGGCCATCGGACGCGCCCATCGTATGGGGCAGAAACAAGTCGTACAGGTTATCCGCCTCGTTACGGAAGGTACGATTGAGGAGAAGATTCTGGAACTGCAGCAGCGCAAAAAAGATTTGATTGCCGAAGTCATTGAACCCGGAGATCGAGGATCGACTACCTTATCCGAGCAGGATATCCGGGAATTGTTGATGGTATAATGAAGTCCAGTCACATTGGAGCTTGCCGTCATTTAATATATTAAGATATGACTCTAGCAAAAAGGAGTGGGGCTCAGCATGTGCATCCGTAAAGCAATTATTCCAGCAGCCGGGCTCGGTACCCGGTTTCTGCCTGCCACGAAGGCGATGCCCAAAGAGATGCTGCCAATCGTTGATAAACCAACGATCCAGTACATCATTGAAGAGGCGGTAGCTTCAGGCATTGAAGATATCATTATCGTAACAGGTAAAGGTAAACGGGCCATTGAGGATCATTTTGACTATTCATTCGAGTTGGAGCAGAACCTGGCTGGTAAACAGAAGTGGGATCTGCTGAATGAAGTTCGCAAGCCCTCCGAGATGGCAGACATCCATTATATCCGTCAAAAGGAACCGAAGGGTCTTGGACACGCCATCTGGTGTGCCCGCAAGTTTATCGGAAATGAACCATTTGCCGTCCTGCTAGGAGATGACATTGTGGAGTCCAATCATCCCTGTCTTCAGCAAATGATCGAAGTCTATGATGAATTGCAATCTCCGATCGTAGGTGTACAGCCAGTTGATTGGAGCGAAGTGTCTCGTTACGGGATTGTGGACGGGGAATTGCTTTCTCCCACTGACAATCGTGTATTCCGCGCGCGTCGTTTGATCGAGAAACCGAAGACGGATGAATCACCTTCCAATCTGGCGATTATGGGACGTTATATTCTGACGCCAGATATCTTCGATATCCTTGGTCAGCAGTCTGCTGGCGTGGGTGGAGAAATCCAGTTAACGGATGCCTTGTCCCGTCTGAATGACCAACGACAGATTCTCGCCTATCACTTTGACGGCCTGCGTCATGATGTTGGGGAGAAGCTTGGTTTTATTGAAACGACGATTCATTATGCCCTTCAGCGCCCGGATTTGCGAGAGGATTTGTTAGATTACTTAAAGAAGATCGTATCTTCGAACCAGCGTAAGGATTAAATGCAAAAAAAAGGTTTGCCCTGATGAGGGCAAACCTTTTTTTGTGAAATTATATTGGGTAGGAACGATAGTGTATCTTGTTAATTAGAAGTTCAATTCAGCGATCTGTTTAATCTCATCTGCTTCGTTAGGGGCGATTGCAATGAGCTTATCATAGACAGCTTGATCCTGTTGTCCTTCTTTCGTCAGCGCTGCCAGATACCACCTTGCAATTTCACGATTGGTTGCATCAGTTAGATCTTCTGCTATTCCGGCCTTAAGAATGGTAGCAGCGCCGACGGAATCGTTTAACATATATTTCATTTTTCCTGCATTTAGAATCATCGTTGGAGTGATCTCAAAGGCTTGTCCTTGCATTTGTTCTTCAGGAAGAGTCTTTAGATGTTCTACTCCATCTACAACGTGCTGATATGCATCCAGACCTGAAGTGAAATAGGATTCCTTCTTTGCCGTATCGCCTTGTCCAAGTGCCTGATAACCGAGATCAAACGAACGGCTGATCAACTGCTCATACCATTCCATATCCCAGATATAGTTGTTGGCATATTCTTTTTGGAGAGTATAGGCTTGGTCTGATTCACCCTTCAATTCGTATAAGCTCATGAGTTGCTTAACCATGCCCTTATTAAATGGTTCTGCTTCAAGACCACGTTGAAGCAACTCTAAAGAAACCGTATAGAACTGGTCATCTTGTGTCTGTTGATAACCCTGTTGATAAAGAGAAGAAAGCATCAGCAACGAATCTGTATGTGTGCTGCGAATCGATAGATCTTTATCGAGTGGCGCTTTGATCTCCTGGAAGTCCTGACTATTTTGAGCTACCTCTTTTGCCTCGTAAGCGTAATGGTTAGCTTGCAGGAAGCGAACAGATATAATGAGCAGGATGATTACAGCTACTCCGGCAATCGCACTGTAAATTCTATGTGCTGTGGAGTCACTAAGCTTCAATCGACGCAACGGCTTAGGATCCATCGCAGAAGCCATTCCCCCTAGACCAAGGAAAACAAGAATTCCAATAAAGACATAACTCATATTGAAATCAAGAATACTCAGTACCAGAATGGACATAGACAGGATGAAGTACACAAAATGAGATTCGCGTTCTTCCTCACTCCTTTTTACATAGCTACGCACATATTGATAGAAAACAAAGAATATGAATGCCATAAAAATAACAAATCCTACGATTCCAACCTCAACGATGTATTGCATAAAGAAGTTGTGAGCTTGGGCACTGACATAAGGATTGTTCTGATACTTTTCATATAAGGTGGTCCATGCTCCACCACCCGCCCCAATGATAGGGTAGTCTGCAAATAGTTTCGTAGCATCTTTATAAAACGTAATCCGCTCCAACACACTGTGCTGTTGGAAATTGATATTTTCAAGTCGTGTACTAATGCTATCAGGTAAAATGTTTCGCACACTCGTACCGAGCAGAAGCACGGCAACAACAACTGTGAGGACAACGGATCCTAGTGGAATCCATAGACTTGATCCTTTTCGGGCGGACCAGGATTGAAGTCTGTTCTCCAGTAGTGGTGTGATCCAACGCTGGATAACCCAACATACGATAGCCACGATTATGGATGCAGCAATTAAATACATCCAACCTTTAGCTGCAAGAGAGTTGGAGAATTGTTGTTGCAATTCAAGTCCTGCTGTATTTATTGGATTCAACACAACCAGTGTACCGATTGCAGCTATTCCACAATAGATAAACCACAGAATTTGCTTAGCAGGTTTCAACATCAATAACAGAATAACGAATATAATTGGGAGCATGACAAGACCCGTACGGGAAAGCGTCAGCAGTAGCGACAAGATAATTGGCACAAGCATGAAGCCATGCAGTAATTGCGTGTACACTTTTTTGGAACGGATCATACTGAAAATGGTAATAAACAGAAATGCCATCAGGAATGCGGCGTATGTATTAGGATACTGAAATACCGATGCAAGTCGTGGGCCGTTTGAATCATTCCAGATGGCTTGATTATAGACGCCATTCACGACACCAGATGAGAACCACCCAACTAGCTTGCCAGCAAAACTAAATGCACCCAACCAATTTAGCAATCCAAATCCGACAATTACATATGCAATTCCTATTAAGGAAGATTGTATGATATGATTGGTTTTGTTATTTTTTACTAGGTACATAGTCATCACAAAGATCATGGCATAAATACATTGGATAAGAATCATATTGACTGCCAAATATTCCGATGCAGCACTAATGAGGGATAGTACATAGGTAAGTGGAAGCAGTAGCACGGCCACTTTGAGCCAATCTTGCTGTGTTTCTAACTTGATTTGTTTGAAGTAAATGGCTACCCAGATGATAAATAGGAGGGTAGTGATTGCAACCGCCCAATAAATGGGCCCTTCAAATTGAAGTAATTGCCCGTTGAATAACGCAACTTGGAAAGAGGACCAGAGTAATAATATGATCAGTCCTATGGTCAGGGTCCATAGTAGAGAAGAAGTTGAGCTAGTACTGACTTTGCTCGACGTCTTCCTTTGTTTCCCGTATACTGGATTCGACAAGGTTTGAGTCTCCTTTTCTTGTAGATACGACAATATTCTAACATAGGATTATTCAGCTATTCCACTTCAAATAAAAAGTTAGTGAGGACTTAACATATGTATTCGGAGTTTGTAAAGATGAGAAGGCTAATTTTTGATTTGGCCAAAAGTGACTTCAAAAAAAGATATCTGGGATCTTATTTCGGTGCTGTATGGGCGTTTATCCAGCCTTTGGTGACTATCCTATTGTTTTGGTTTGTGTTTCAAGTTGGGTTTAGATCAACTCCAGTAGATGATGCACCTTTTATCCTGTGGTTGATATGTGCCATGATTCCTTGGAATTTCTTTTCAGATGCATTTCAAACAGCAACTACGTCCGTGACCGACAACAATTTTCTCGTTAAGAAAGTTGTATTTAAATTAGAGATACTGCCTATTATTCGTATTTGTTCTTCATTGTTTGTCCATTTGTTTTTTTTGGTTTTCCTTATACTCATGTTTGCAATATATAAATATGAATTCACGCTATACTATCTCCAAATATTCTATTATCTGATTGCTACAGTATTGCTTGTTGTAGGTCTATCTTGGATAACAAGCTCAGTGCTTCTTTTTTTTAAGGATACCGCACAGATTGTGGCCTTGATCGTTCAATTTGGGTTTTGGTTAACTCCAATTATGTATCCACTAAAAATGATTCCAGAAAAATACGTGTTTCTCTTTAAGGCTAACCCTATGTACTATATTACAGACGGTTACCGGAGGATATTTATTTATCGGCAGTGGTTCTGGCAAGACATGAAACTTACAATTTATTTTTGGTCGTTTACTCTTGTTACACTTGTAGTGGGGTACTTCTTATATCGAAAACTGAAACCGCATTTTGCTGATGTTCTCTAAGGGTGGAATATAATGAACAATTATGTGATTGAGGCTAAAGGCCTAACTAAACAATATAAACTGTATAATAAGCCGGTGGATCGATTAAAAGAAGCTTTACATTTTTCAAACACAATATATCATAAAAAATTCACTGCGCTAGATCATCTTGATTTTCAGGTGAATAGAGGGGAATGTCTCGGCATTATTGGTAAAAACGGATCTGGCAAATCTACGTTACTTAAAATGATTACGGGCGTACTCACCCCAACATCCGGTTCACTTCATGTTGAAGGTAGTATTTCTGCGTTATTAGAACTGGGAGCAGGCTTTAATCCTGATCTTACAGGACTGGAGAATATATATCTAAATGGAACGATAATGGGCTTTTCCAGGGACGAAATGCAGTTGAAGCTTGACGAGATTTTGGAATTTGCGGACATTGGTGAATTTATATACCAACCAGTTAAAACATATTCCAGTGGTATGTTTGTAAGACTTGCTTTCGCAGTAGCCATAAACGTTGACCCTGATATATTGATCGTAGACGAAGCACTTAGTGTTGGTGATCTACGGTTCCAGCAGAAGTGTTACAGAAAAATTGATGAGCTGAAGCAAACGAAAACCATTTTGTTTGTAACTCACGATATGTCAGTAATTAACAAGTATTGTGATCGAGTTGTATGGATCAATGAGGGGGAACTTGTGGCGGAAGGTTCGCCAAGAGACATCTCAAAAAAATATCAAGCGTTTATGATTGGCGCTAATTACAAAAAGCTAGATCTTAGTGAGTTGTCAAATTCCGGGGAAGAGTTCACTGGTTCTTCGAAGGCACACTTGGTAGATTCATTACAAGGTAATCTAGATATGATGGGTGATGAAAAAGCAGTTATCACTGGAATATCAATGTTTAAAGCCAACGGGCAAGATAAGGTCACACTTGTAGAAGCGGAGCAAGAAGTGGAAGTCCTGATCAGACTGGATATTTATGAAGTTATTGATTATCCCATTGTTGGTTTTTCAATGAAGGATCGGCTTGGAAATATTATTGTTCAAACAAACAATTATATCCTTGGGGACAAACTCGAGTCACTCCAGCCTGGTGAAGGTTACGTTTTTAGCTTTGCTTTCCGATTCCCAATCCTTAATCATGGTTCTTATACAATATCGCCAGCGATTGCTTCCGGGACTCAACAAGAACATAAGCAACATAGCTGGGTTCACGATGCCTTGGTCGTTGAAGTGTTACCTCTTGGCTATGAATCTGTTAGTGGTATTCTGTGTTTGAAAGATGTTTCTTTTTCAGCAATCGTATAGAAAGTGGGGATAAACTTGGATTTTACGGGGGAGCGATTTATACCTAATGAATCAGATGTGGAGTTAGAGATTGAGCATACTCAAAGGTACAATATGCTTAATCAATTAGTCGAAAATAAATCAGTTCTGGATGCCGCATGTGGCGAAGGTTATGGTTCATTTTTATTATCTAATTCCGCGGCGAAGGTTATCGGGATAGACATTGATTCAGAGACAATTAATCATGCGAAGAAAAGATATATGAAGGATAATTTGGATTACTTTGTAACGAGCATAGATCATATACCCTTTCCTGATCACTCATTTGATATCATTGTTTCATTCGAAACATTGGAACACGTAGATGAACAAATGCAGTTAGCATTTTTGAAAGAGGTTCAACGGTTGTTGAAGGAAAATGGAACCTTCATTATCTCTACCCCGAACAAGAAATACTATTCTGATCAAAGAGGATACATTAACAATTTTCATGTGAAAGAATTATATAAAGAAGAATTTTCTGAACTACTAAAAGAATACTTTATTTATGTAAATATGGTCTCTCAGCGTTTCGAAGTGGTATCACTAATCGATAACCCTTCAACCGCAAGAGAGACTGAATTTTTTATGCAAGAGCAGGAGCAAAAAGAGGAATTTTATGAAAAGTATATGATTGCATTTTGTTCTAATGCTTCTCAGAATGCCCAACCTGCATACTCCATTAATGTACAGTCAGGGCAATATCAAAATCTTATTGAACGAGTTATGAATCTTCAGGATGAAGTAGAAGAACGGAATAATCATATTTCTCTTCAAAATAAGGAGATTGAATTTTTAAGAGAACAGTATAAGGAACTCGAATCAATACGGAGCGGGTTCGCGCAAATGCAAAGAGAGACTGAAGTGTTGGAACATTATAAAAAAGAATATGAAACTGTTCAAAAGAAACTCACTGAACTTTACGGCACAAAGCAGGCGGCCGAGAACGAACTTCAAAAAGTGAAAAAAGAGAACGAATATTTCTCACAGCAGGTGAGTGAACACTTAGTTCGGATCCAGAACCAGAAAGGGCATATCGATCTATTGCTTCAAGAAGAGAGGACACTCCAAAATATTTACAAGTCCAGCGGTTGGAAAGTTCTGAGCAGTTATTATCGGTTGCGTGATAGTCTGGTTCCTATGAACAGCAAGCGTCGTATGTTGTTAAAACTCACCAAAATGACTATAAAAAGACCTCAAATCATGTTATCCGCCTTGAACAAAGCCAATTTTCGGAAACTTAAATATTATTTAAAAGCGGAAGACACGGGTCGACTCAACGGCAGGATTAATAACTACATTGAGAAACATAATGAAACGCCACTTCCAACTCTTCAAGTTGCAGAGCCTGACATTGTGAATTTTGAACAGTTGAGCTTCCCAATTGAAGAGAATCCAAGAGTGACCATTATTATTCCTGTGTATAATCAATGGAAATATACGTATCTTTGTTTGGCATCCATTCTTGAAAACACCACTGATGTAACCTACGAAATAATCATTGCCGATGACATGTCCGATGATGATACCGTAAAGATAAATGAATATATTTCTAACATTAGAGTAGTAAGAGATGGAGTTAACCGTGGGTTCCTACTTAACTGCAATAATGCAGCGGCGTGTGCTAAAGGAGAATATCTATTTTTCCTGAACAACGATACGAATGTACAGCCTAAATGGTTAAGTTCACTAGTGGAACTGATGGACTCAGATTCCCGAATTGGTATGGCAGGATCCAAGTTGATTTATCCGGATGGTAGACAACAGGAAGCAGGCGGCATTATTTGGAATGATGCGAGTGGCTGGAATTTCGGAAGATTGGACGATCCAAACAAGCCAGAATACAACTATGTGAAGCAAGTTGACTACATTTCAGGGGCGGCAATTTTAGTTAGACACAATATATGGAAGAATTTGGGTGGATTTGACGAGCGCTATGTGCCCGCTTATTTTGAAGATACAGATCTGGCGTTTTCCATTAGGGATTCAGGATATAAAGTTGTATTCCAACCCAAATCTGTCATTGTCCATTTCGAAGGCATATCTCATGGGACAGATACAAACAGTGGGATTAAAAGCTATCAGGTCAAAAATAAAGAGAAGTTTTTGCATAAATGGGAGTCGGTGCTGAAGCAAGAACATTTTCCAAATGCAGAACATATTTTTTGGGCAAGAGACAGATCTGGAGGTAGAAAAACCATTGTAGTCGTGGACCACTATGTGCCGCATTATGACAAAGATGCAGGTAGTAGAGCGACGTATTTCTATTTACAGTTATTTGTTTCGATGGGTTTCCATGTGATTTTCATAGGCGATAATTTCTTTAAACATGAGCCTTATACCTCGAACTTACAAGAACTTGGAATAGAAGTCTTATATGGAGACTATTATGCGAAAAATATAAACAAATGGATAAAAAATAATGGTGCCTATATTGATTATGTTTATCTTAATCGTCCACATATTTCTATAAAATACATGGAAACGTTTAAGAAATTCACTTCAGCGAAAATCATCTATTTCGGCCACGACCTTCATTTTCTTAGAGAAATGAGAAATTATGAATTAACGGGAAATACAAATCTTATAAAGTCCTCAGAAGAATGGAAGAAAACAGAGTTTTCCCTATTTAATGATGCTGATGTTATTCATGTTGTAGGTTCGTATGAACAATCACTGCTTCAAAATGAGTTCCCAAATAAACCAGTAAGAAATATTCCGTTATTTCCGTATGAACATTCTTATAATTACGATGAAAAGATTAAGGGCTTTGATGCTAGAAAAGATTTGCTATTCGTTGGTGGTTTTAGCCATGCTCCCAACTATGACGGAATCGTATGGTTTTTGGATGAGATCTTCGATAGCATTAAAAAGCCTATTCCAAATGTGAAACTTTATATTGTGGGTTCCAATCCTCCTGATGATTTAAAAGCAAGATCCGCAGAGGATGTAATCGTTACGGGGTTTGTATCCGATGAAGAACTGGAGAGATATTATAATCAGTCCAAGCTTGTGATTGTGCCTCTACGTTATGGAGCAGGCGTTAAAGGAAAAGTAGTCGAAGCAATTTATTACCAAGTGCCTGTTATTACAACATCAATCGGTTCAGAAGGATTGGAAGAGTCTGAGATAGTTATGACAATAGCCAATGATGCGCAGCAGTTTGCTCATTCCGTCATTCAATTGTATCAAGACGAAACGATGTGGAATGCCCATTTCCAAGCATCAGTCCAATATATAGAAAAATATTTCACGCGAGAGGCTGCTAGTAAGATCCTTGCTCTCGATTTTAAAGACTAGGAGATACGAATATGATAAATGTTGTGTTATGCGGAGGGAATGGTACCCGGTTATGGCCGCTGTCTCGAACTTTGTATCCTAAACAATTTAATAAAATGATAGGAGACCGCTCTTTATTTCAAATGACCGTGGAGAGAAATGCCTCCCTTTGTGATCAAACATATATTGTATCTAACGAAGAACAGTATTTCCTGGCATTAGATCATCTTAATGAGTTAGAGATGAAAGCAGATAAATTTATCCTGGAGCCAGTCGGCCGGAATACCGCGCCGGCTATAGCTTTGGCTTGTTTTGCTGCAGAGGAAGATGAATTGGTATTGATTACACCATCTGATCATGTTGTTCAAAATCAGCAAGAATATAATCGTTGTCTGGAAACAGCCAAAGGACTGGCTCTTGAAGGATACATGGTAACCTTTGGGATCAACCCGAATTATCCTGAAACAGGTTACGGTTACATAGAAGCGGATGGTCAGAGTGTGGTTTCCTTTAAAGAAAAACCGGATTTACTAACTGCTGAAAGGTATTTGGAATCAGGAAACTTTTATTGGAATAGCGGAATGTTTTTATTCAAAGCAGGAGTATTCCTCAAGGAGTTAAAGGGAGCAGCTAAAGAAATTTATGACAAATCTCTCTTAGCTTTTGAAAGTGCCAAGTTGCATTTCGATACCATCCGTATATCAAAGGAAGAGATGGAGAACATCCCTTCTAACAGTGTAGATTATGCGGTAATGGAATACAGCACAAACGTAAAAGTTGTCTCTTCCGATATTGGATGGTCCGATCTTGGCAGCTTTGAAGCTTTATATGAACAACTGCCCAAAGATGAGGCAGGCAATTCTTTGGCTGATCGTTATATTAGTGTCAATTCTTCACGAAATCTTGTCCTGTCAAATGACAGGATGATTGCAACCATCGATGTGGAAGACCTTATGATTGTAGATACGCCTGATGCATTAATGATATCCAAACAAGGATCTTCTCAAAAAGTAAAACAAATCGTTAATGAATTGAAGCGGAGAAAATCCAATCTTTGCGATAATCATGTTACTGCCTACAGACCGTGGGGAAATCATACGGAGTTAGACATTTCACCGAATTATAAGATAAAAAAAGTGGTGGTGAAGCCAGGGGAAAAGCTTAGCGTGCAAAAACATTTCCACCGTAATGAGCATTGGATCGTTGTAAGTGGGACGGCTTTAATTACAGTGAATGGGGAACAATCCCTGCTTCGTAGAAATGAATCAACCTTCATTCATATGGGCGATGAGCATACGGTCGAGAATCCAGGGAAGATAGATTTACATTTAATCGAGGTTCAAGTAGGGGAGTATATTGGAGAAGATGATGTGGTCAGGAAAAAATAAATGAATAGAAAAAGGGTGTAAAAGTGAGTCCCAAAACTTTTAAATCAAAAATCTTTTGGCTATCTTTTCTTTTGGTATTAACGAGTTTGATATTTAATATTGCCTCTATAAAAAATATTCTTATTGATGTTTATAAATGGCATGCTGTTCAGCCAGAAACTGTACAGGGCGGGATAGAACTTATTTTCTTTTTTTTAATAATTTATTTATTTATTGTGCTATCTAGTGAAAAAACTTACCTGAAATATGTACCGCTTTTAGCTATTGTTATCTATTTGCAATTCCATCAGGTATTATTACCTGCGGCTCTAGCAACCCTATATTTCGAAATAATTATTTCATTGGGTTTATTTATATTAACCTTTGCTAAGGTGCGCTACAGCGCATATTCCTTAAAACTATATTTTGTTGCATTTTTGGTAGGGTTTGTATGTTGGAGCGTGCTGGCTATTATACTTTCAGGGATAGGGGTAGGTAGAATTAATGATTTAATATTACTTACTTTATTCTTAGCAGTCTTAAGTTTATTCAAACGGACTACTCCAATGTTTGTTTATGTTTATAATAAAGGTCTATCTTTCAATCGTCTTAATGCAATGGGATTTACATTTGTAATCATTCTTCTTATGACGCAGTTTGCTAAAACTAATAGAGCCTTAGATTATGATTCTCTTTGGTACGGATTAAGACCGCAAGAAGTTCTTATAGGAGATCATTCTTTCTTTGATAACCTTGGTCTCACCATGGTCGTTCACTATTATCCCAAGCTATTTGAATTATTTGCACTGCCTCTCTCAGGTTTAGGGGATTATAGTTTTATATTATCTGTTAACATTCTTTTGTTTGCCTTTATATTATTAGTTATATTCAAATTTACAAAAGATATTACGAATAATAATAGTTATAGTGTTCTAGCTACGGTGATATTGGGGAGTACCCCAGCTATTGCTAACATGGCATCAACTGCAAAGACTGATATTTTTTCTTCCTTATTTATTATGGGTGCAGCTTATAGTCTGTGGCTGTGGAATAAAGAAAGGACTACATGGAGTTTTTTGATTTCAATGTCGCTTGCTCTATTAGCGTGCGGTGGGAAAATCACTAGTTTAATGTATGTTCCATTATTATTTCTCGGATATGGTTTAGCGTACATTATTAATCTTAGAGCAGATCCAGAGCGAAGTTTTTTTGAAAAATTCAAGTATACAAAGCGAGCAATTCTTTTGTTGTTAGGTTCTGTATTTGTATTTTTAGGGATAACATTTAGAACTTATAAATTGACAGGGTACCCCTTTTATCCTATACTAAAAAGCTTTTGGGAAAAAATAGGTTTTAAAGGGAAATATCCATTTACAGATAATTCTCAAGATTTTATTCTTAGTGATCAAAAAAATATTCTTTATCATTGGTTTAAAATTCTTTTTGATCCAGCAGGATATAATCACTATGTTATGGTATGGCCGAGTAACATGTATTTGTTCTTTTGGATATTTAGTATTGTACTTGTCATAGCATTTAGAAAACTAATAACAAGGAGTAGTTGTTTTTTATTAATAGCTTTCTTACCTATAAGTATATCGGCCGTTTACAATATTATGAGCTTCCCCCAAGGTGGCGACGGCAATTATTATATACCAGTGATATTGTTTGCTGGAATATCTTTTATTGGCCTAATTGCAAGCTTTGATATAAAGCTTAGAAAAGTAATAGTGTTCTGTCTAATTTTATTTATTCCTGTACAATCATATGTAATGATGGTTTCTCATTTCTCTTGGAGCTGGGGGACATCTAAATTTTCTGCAAATCTCTTGAAAACTAATTTTGAGACATACGACAGTAAACTTCAGTTGTTTCAAAACGAGGGATTGTTGGAGATAGAAAAAGAACTTGAATTCCGTGGAGAAAATAATAACTGTATTGGTTTCTTACATTATGATGGACAAGAACAAATACTTAATCAGCTATCTTGTAGGTATGAAGATGTTCCGCATATGAATTCGAGATATGGGAATTCAAATCTATTCAGTTCATTCGAAAATTTCAAAAAATATCTTTTGTGGGCAAATGTTAAATTCATTATCGTACCCAAAACACATATAGAGGGATTTGATCAAGTAAAGAGTGTTATCAATGAATTAGAAAATAACGGTAAAACAAAACGTACTGACTCAACTGACTTCTATTTATTGGAAATTAATCAAAAGGATATTCCTTCATTATCAGGAATGAAAGATTCATTTTCCGAGGCTTCACTACTAAAAGGTTGGTACCCTAAAGAGAATAATTATCGTTGGATTTCAAAAGAAGCTATAGGAAATTTCCAAAGTGGTGAAGAGGGACTCTTAACCATCGCAGGTATGGTTCCAGATGTACTAGAAAACATTGAACTTTCTGTTCAAGTAAACGATTATAAATTTCCTATACAAAAATTAAATGAAGGTGAGTTTACTATCCAGCTTAATAATCACATCCCTATTAGTTCAAAAGTGAGAATAAAAATTGAGGTTAATAAATCATTTGTACCTGAAGAAATAGGGTTAAACAAAGATACCAGAGAGTTAGGGATAGTTATAACTGACTTAATTTTAAAATAAATAATTTATTTGGGGTGTTAAATGGACAGGGGATTTATATTTATAGATAGGTATAAAATTCAGTTTTCTATCTTATTTATGATAATTACTCTAATACTCATCTATTATTCAATTATTTCAGGTCAATTATGGCTGAAATGGGATGTTTACGATGCTGCCTTTCCTTTGTATGTTGCTGAATCTGATGCTTTAAAAGCGGGTGAGCTCCCCTTATGGGAGCCATTTGTTTATAGGGGAGTACCGTTATCACATTTAATTGGAGTATCTGTATGGTTTCCCCTCACGATAATTTTAGGATTTATCGGTTACACGCAGTACTTAATGCAAATACAATATTTAATTCTAATAATACTTGCTGGAATTTTTATGTATATTTCATTATATAATATGGTTAAAAGTCCTTGGCTTTCCATGATTGGGGGGATTGCATATGCAACATGCGGTCAATTTGTAAGTAATGCACAACATTTAACCTTTATAGTCCCGATGGTACTCTTCCCTCTATTACATTTTGCTTTTAGAAAATGGTATCGAAGTCAAGGCAGGGAAAGAATAAAGTGGTCTGTACTGATGGGTATAACCCTTGGGATGTTTTTATTGAATAACTACCCTCCATTCTTATTTGTCAGTGTTATATATATTTTAGTTGAATATATTTTGTTTTTAAAGCAGGCCTATTCAAACGGGGATAAATATAAAACATTCGTCGAACATTTTAAAAGTGCGTTAATTGTATTTGCTGTTACTTGCTTGACAGGAAGTGCGAGTTTATTTACAACTTTAGAAATATTCGGGCAGATAACTCGAGAAAAATTATCATGGGAGTTAGCGTCGGGTGCCTCTTTAAATCCTTGGTACTGGTTTAGTTTTATATCTCCTGTTTTTGCTCAAATAATACATGCTTCAAGATTTGATATTAGCCTTTCAATGTCTAATATTTATATTGCCTTACCAATTATTCTGATTGCTATATTCAAGAAACCCACCAAGAAATATGAATTTTTCCTTTTATCAATTATTCTCTTTTCTATTCTATTGGTTATGGGCAAGTATGGGTTTGTTTATAAAATATTTTATGATTTTGTTCCGAGTATGGATGCATTTAAATTTCCTGCTGGCTTAAGATATTTTTATTTTTATTATATAATTTTGATGAGCATCTTGAATATTCATTCTCTTTCAAAGGAAAACAAAGAGCTTTATGATTTTTGGCGAAAAAACGTATTATCATTTTTCTCGGTCACCCTTGGAATCACATTAGTATTTGTAATACTAATGTATATATTTAAGGTCAATACAATTGATATTCCGAGATATACAGTTTTAGAATTAGGAATTTCTTTTATACTAATAATTTCATTGAAATTTTTCGGAGGTTTACCTAAAAAGTACTTCATAGTCTATTTGAGTGCTCTAATAATTGTTTTTAGCTTTATGGGAGTCCTCAGAAATCAAAATTTCACAATAGGAACTGTCGATCGTCCCGATTCATTTCAAGAAGAAATAACTAATTTATACAATGAATCAGGATCGAAAGATTTAGATAATTATTTTGTTGAGCCAAACACAAATTCCACTATATACAGAGAACAATTTCAGACTTCAGGGTATGTAGGTAGCTTTGAATTAAAGAAATTTAATGAAGCTACTGAATCTAATGAAATTCCTTTAGAGAGCGATCCAGTGGTTTTTGCTTTAGAAAAGGAATGGGTCATCGAAACGGGTAATGTTTTAGCTACAAACAATGGTAATCTTGTTCAAATGACTATACCTCAAAAGATTAATTATACCCCTAACAAGTTTTCAAGTGACATTGTAATGAATGAAGAGGGTTATGTGGTATTGCAGCAAACATATTTTAATGGATGGAGAGCATTTGTAAATGATGCTAAGGTAGACATAAAAGAGTTTACTGGAGGAGTGATGGCAGTAAAGGTTGAACCAGGATTAAACCATATTGTTTTCGAATTCAAGCCGATTGGAACAATAATCGCAGTATGGGTTTCATTTGTCTCTTGGTTTTTATTGATCATCTATGGCTCTTATTTATTTTATAAAAATCAACGTAAAAGAATTGCTTTAGGGAGATGTATACATGAACAAATCGACAGTTATTGATATCAATCAATTAGGTGACGAGCGAGGTTTGCTTACAGTTATAGAAGAAAAGCTTACGATTCCATTTGAGATTTTACGCGTATTTTATATTTATGGTACGAAGGAAGGGGTTCGTCGTGGTTTCCACGCACATTACAAGACAAGACAGGCACTTATATGCGTTTCAGGAAATTGCAAGGTATATCTAGATAATACAAAAAGAAAAGAGGACATTTTACTCGATACTCCTACAAAGGCTCTAATACTAGAACCA
Source organism: Paenibacillus sp. GL_099_B (assembly GCF_057835695.1). NCBI lineage: Bacteria > Bacillati > Bacillota > Bacilli > Caryophanales > Paenibacillaceae > Paenibacillus > Paenibacillus sp. GL_099_B. Next base: position 6,279,077 of record NZ_CM174430.1, on the reverse strand, counting down.
AATGATTGGCATGAAATGTATGATTTTTCGCCAGATTGTGTTCTTCTTGTGCTGGCTTCTCATCTATATGATGCCGAAGATTACATTCGGGACTATAATAAATTTATAGAGGTATATGGCTGATGAACGAATACTTCACACACACTCATGCTATTGTCGAAACCAAAAATATTGGTAAGGATACCAGAGTTTGGGCGTTTGTGCATATCTTATCTGGAGCAGTGATTGGACAAAATTGTAATATTAACGACCATACTTTTATTGAGAATGATGTCGTTATCGGTAATAATGTCACTGTAAAATCAGGAGTGTACATCTGGGACGGGATTAGAATTAAAGATAATGTTTTTATAGGTCCTAATGTTACCTTTACTAACGATCTTAGACCTCGGTCTAAACAGTACCCTTCTGAATTTCTGAAAACCACTCTTGAAGAATGGGCATCTATAGGAGCAAATTCAACTATAGTCGCTGGGAATAGTATTGGTAAATATGCTATGGTTGGTGCTGGTTCTGTTGTTACCAAGGATATCCCTAACAATACGCTATGGTATGGGAATCCAGCGGTGTTTAAGAGCTATATCTGTAACTGTGGAGAGAAATTAAACAAATTATTGGAATGTCCAGTATGCCATAAAAAATACTCTCTTGAACGTGGCTTCATTGTAGAGAATTAATACTTCATGGAAATTAGGTGAGCTAGATTGATTCCTTTTTTGGACCTCAAGAAAATAAATTTACGCCATGAGAAGGCCCTTTTGGACGGAGTACATAATGTTCTTCATTCAGGTTGGTACATCTTAGGTAGTAACGTAAAAGCTTTCGAAAATGAGTTTGCAGAATATTGTGGTACTCAATATTGCGTAGGTGTTGCTAACGGGTTGGATGCACTTGAACTTATTATTCATGGTTACGATATCGGCCCAGGTGATGAAGTGATCGTACCATCCAATACTTATATCGCTTCGATACTATCGATTTCTGCTAATGGAGCTACCCCTGTATTAGTGGAGCCTGATTTGCTAACATTTAATCTGGATCCTGCCAAAATTGAAGCACATATCACTCCCAAAACAAAAGCAATATTAGTCGTACATTTATATGGACAATCCTGTGATATGAACCCTATTAATGAGATTGCTAATCGATATAATTTAAGAGTAATAGAAGACTGTGCCCAAGCCCATGGTGCCTTGTATGACGGCAAACGTGTGGGGAATTTGGGAGATGCCGGTGCATTCAGTTTTTACCCAGGAAAAAATCTGGGTGCCTTAGGAGACGGTGCGGCTATCACTACAAATGATGAAGGTTTGTACAATCGATTAATGGCTCTTCGTAATTATGGCTCTCAAAAAAAATACGAAAATTTATTCAAGGGTTACAATAGCAGGTTAGATGAAATCCAGGCTCCAATTCTAAGTGAAAAATTAAATTGGCTTGACCAGGATAATGAGCGTAGAAGGGAGATATCTTCCTTCTACTTAAGTAACATCGTCAATCAATATATAACGCTACCAGCTGCGCAGAATGAGCCGGAATCACATGTGTGGCACCTTTTTGTAATTCGCGTAGAAAATCGGAATCATTTTATTGATTATATGACCAGTAATAATGTACAGACCATGATTCATTATCCTATTCCTCCTCATAGGCAGGAAGCCTACAAGGAATGGAATGATCTTGTATTTCCGATATCTGAAAAAATCCATGCTGAAGTGGTGAGTCTTCCTATCAGTCCAGTTATGGAAATGGAAGATGTCAAGAGAGTTGTGGAGGTTGTAAATGAGTACAGAACGCATTAAGTTTTCTATTGTTGTGCCCATTTACTACAATGAATTAAATATTCCGCATACTGTACCGCGATTACAGAAACTGCAAAATCTTATGCCCGAGTGTGATTTTGAATTCGTGTTTGTTGACGATGGGTCCAAAGACAGATCTCTAGAGTTACTGCTCGAAGCCAGAGATCGAGATTCACGAATTAAAGTAATTAAGCTTAGCCGGAACTTTGGCTCGATGTCTGCAATTCAAGCCGGATTAGGATATACAACTGGAGATTGTGTTGGGATAATTGCTGCTGATTTACAGGATCCGCCTGAAATGTTCAGAGAAATGCTGGACCACTGGAAAGTGGGCAAAAAGATCGTGCTTGGAACCAGAGCAGATCGTGAAGAATCTTTTTCCCAGAAGTTATTCTCTAATACGTATTATTACATGTTGGAGAAGCTTGCGTTGAAGGACTATCCCAAAGGTGGGTTCGATTTTTTACTAATTGATCAGCAGGTTGTTCAGGAAGTTCTTCATATTCAGGAAAAAAACACGAATATTATGAGTCTGATTTTTTGGCTTGGACATGATCAGGTTCAAATTCCTTATGTCAGACAAGAACGAAAGCTGGGAAAGTCAAGATGGACACTTTCCAAAAAAATCAAGCTATTTGTGGATTCATTTGTCAGTTTTTCCTATGCTCCAATCCGATTTATGTCTTTGATTGGATTTTTCACCGCTTTACTTAGCATCTTATACGGAGCTTTTGTAGTGATAAGTACAATATTCGGAATTATTGAGTTGCAGGGATGGACTACGATTATCGCTTTAATAACATTTTTGTTGGGTGTTATAATGGTTATGTTGGGAATAATTGGGGAATATCTTTGGAGGATACTTGATGAAAGTAGGGAACGGCCTTCCTATGTTATTGACCAAACATTTGAATAAGGAATTTTTGAAATTTTTGATCAGTGGAGGAATAAATACGCTGGCTACATATCTGATGTATTTATTTTTGCTGCTGTTCTACAATTATTCCCTCTCATACTCCGTATCTTATATTGCAGGAATTTTTCTATCCTATTATCTAAATTCGGTATTTGTTTTTAAAGAGAAGATATCATTCTATAAATTCCTTAAATTCCCAATTGTTTATTTGGTACAATATCTAGTCAACATGCTGTTGCTCTATGTTTTAGTTGAGTACGCTCAATTTCATGTTCAAATCGTGCCCTTGGTTGCCATGATAATCACAGTTCCGATCACCTTTCTTTTATCCAAAACGATCATAAAAAGCAAATAAATGGAGGCTATACACATGAAAGGCATAATTCTAGCAGGTGGGACAGGCTCACGCTTGTATCCCTTGACAAAGGTCACCAATAAACACCTTCTTCCTGTGGGGAAATATCCTATGATTTTTCATTCCGTATACAAACTTAAGCAGGCAGGTATTGAAGACATTCTGATCGTTACAGGTAAAGACCACATGGGGGATGTTGTCAATCTGCTTGGTAGTGGTAGTGACATGGGTGTCACTTTTACATACAAAGTTCAAGATGAGGCTGGAGGAATTGCTCAAGCTTTGGATCTTGCCAAACACTTTGTAGGAAATGATCAAATGACCGTTATATTAGGAGATAATGTATTTTCGAATAATATAGCTCCTTTTGTCGATAACTTTAGGGCACAGGGTACTGGAGCCAAAATCCTGATTCAAGAGGTTTCGGATCCGCAACGTTTTGGAGTTCCTGAAATTGAAGGAACACGCATAATATCCATTGAAGAAAAACCGCAGTTGCCTAAAAGCAACTACGCGGTTACTGGCATATATATGTTTGATAGCAACGTGTTTGAGATTATCAAAACGTTAAAACCATCAGCTCGTGGTGAATTGGAAATTACAGATGTTAATAATGCTTATATTCAAAGTGGCCAGCTGACATTTGATATTTTGCAAGGTTGGTGGACAGACGCAGGAACTCATGCTTCTCTCGCTAGGGCGAATGAGCTCTCACAAGAAATCAAATTTGGAGATGAATTCGGTAAATTAAAACTATAATAAAGGGGAGCTCAACGATGAAAGTGACTTCCTCAAAGTTACAGGGAGCTGTTCTGCTGGAACAGGTGGTTCATGGAGATCACCGGGGTTTTTTTATGGAAAGTTACAACGACAAGCTCATGAAGCAGCACGGACTCAACTATCACTTTATTCAAGATAATCAATCCTTATCAGCTTTGCCTGGTGTCCTGCGCGGACTGCACTATCAACTCAATCCTAAAGCTCAAACCAAGCTAATCCGTGTCATTTCCGGAGCGATCTATGATGTCATTTTGGACATTCGCCAAGGTTCTCCAACCTTTGGAAAATGGGAGAGCTTCATCCTGAGTGAGCACAATCACCGTCAGCTGCTGGTGCCCAAAGGGTTCGCTCATGGCTTCTGTACCTTGGTGCCTAACACTCAAGTCTTGTATAAAGTAGACGAACATTATTCCCCAGAGAACGACCGAGGCATATTATGGAGTGACCCGGCACTTGGAATTGATTGGCCAACATCGAATCCGACCTTATCAGATAAGGACCAAAGACATCCTCTGCTCCAGGATGCGGAGATCAATTTCAATTTAGAAGTGAAGTAATTAGGAGGTTTCAACCGTATGAAACTGCTTGTTACCGGCGGTGCCGGATTTATCGGAAGTAACTTTGTCATGTATATGCTTGAGCAGTACCCAGACTATGAGATTATCAACGTGGATGCACTCACCTATGCTGGCAATCTGGAGAACTTAAAACCACTTGAAGGCAACAAGCGACATACCTTTGTTAAAGCAGATATCACTGACGCCAAGGAAATGGACCGCCTGATCGGTCAGGGCGTGGATGTGGTAGTTAACTTTGCTGCTGAATCTCATGTGGATCGCAGTATCCTGGAACCTGATGTGTTTGTGAAAACGAACGTCAACGGTACTCAGGTATTACTGGATGCCTCCAAAAAGCACAATATCACTAAGTTTGTTCAAGTTTCAACAGATGAGGTGTACGGCTCTCTCGGACCTACAGGATTGTTTACGGAAGAGACCCCACTTCAGCCGAATAGCCCGTACTCTGCCTCCAAGGCTGGAGGAGATTTATTGGTACGCGCTTATCACGAAACCTTTGGTCTTCCTGTGAATATTACACGCTGTTCTAACAATTACGGACCGTTCCAGTTCCCGGAAAAACTCATTCCACTCATGATCTCGCGTGCGTTGAATGATGAAGCTCTACCTGTATATGGAGACGGGCTGAACATTCGGGATTGGCTATATGTAGAGGATCATTGCAGTGCGATTGATCTGGTTATTCACCAGGGACGTAATGGTGAGGTGTACAATATTGGTGGCAATAACGAGAGAACTAATGTACACATTGTCGAAACGATCCTGGAGCAGCTCGGTAAACCCGAATCTTTGATCCAATACGTACAGGACCGTCTTGGACATGATCGCAGATATGGTATTGACCCGACCAAAACGATGAATGAACTCGGCTGGAAGCCTAAATATAATTTTGAAACGGGAATTAAAGAAACCATCCAGTGGTATCTCGATAATAAGGAATGGTGGACGCGTATTCAGTCTGGTGCCTATCAGGATTACTATGCGAAGCAATACGGTTCTCGTTTGGGAGACGCCAAGGCATGAAGGTGCTTGTGACTGGAGCCAACGGACAATTGGGACGTGATATGGTGCTTCTTTTGGAAAAAGAGGGGCATGACGTTCTGGCTTGTGATCGCGAACAATTGGATATTACAGATCAGCTTCAAAGCAACAATGTTATATCGACTTATCATCCAGAGGTGGTCATCCATTGTGCGGCTTATACTGCGGTGGATGCCGCTGAGACGGATGTAGATGGAGCCTACTTAGTCAACGCCACAGGAACCCGAAATATTGCTGTAGCTGCTGAGCAAATTGGAGCAAAGCTTATTTATATCAGTACGGATTATGTATTCGACGGTACCTCCGATGCGCCTTACCAAGAATATGATAACACGAATCCCCAGAGCGTCTACGGTAAGTCCAAACGTGCAGGAGAACTGTTGGTACAATCTTTATCTTGCCGATGGTTTATTGTCCGCACTTCATGGGTATATGGCGTTTACGGTAATAATTTTGTGAAAACCATATTGAAACTTGGTCAGGAGAAGCCAAAGCTTCAAGTTGTACACGACCAGAAGGGATCACCCACGTATACGGTTGATTTGGCTTACTTCTTGCATGATTTAATGAGTACTGAAAAATATGGCGTCTACCATGCTTCCAACAGTGGGGTATGTACATGGTACGAATTCACTCAAGCAATTTTTGAAGAGGCTCAGTTATTATCTGGTTTCCATATTCAAGCCAAAGTTGATCCTTGTGCTACAGATCAGTTTCCTCGCCCTGCCCCGCGCCCACGAAACTCGGTGATGGAGCATCTGTCGATCCGTACCAATGGACTTAATGATCTTAGGCCTTGGCGTGAAGGACTGCGCGATTTTTTGAAAAAAATACCCGAAGTACAAAATTAAGCACTCTAATCTCCCGCCCATTAATGTATGAGTGGGAGATTTTTCATGGTATAGAAAATATCTGTACGAGAGTGATGAGGTGAAATGCGTATTCTTAGAATATGGTATTCCTTCAAAAATCCTTTTCTTAGATAGGTGCTTCTATTCTGGATAACAATACTTAAATATGTTACATTACGGAGAAATATACATGAGGAAACATACCTTTCAACTGCTACCTCTCCCAAAATATGATATACTCTCGTTGGATAGATATCGTCTATCTTAAGAATAAATAGTTTCTTGAAGCGTGCTTTTACCATGTATTCGTATGAAGAAAAGATCGAGTTTTTATATAAAGCACCACAAGTCAGGAGTTTTACAAATGACCCAAGTATCAGAAGCTGCCCATTCGGTCGGTTTACAATTAACAGAGGCATCTCAAATGGTCGACACTAGCATCATCATCGTCAACTACAACACCCGTCAGCTGACGCTGGACTGTCTGGACTCTATCTATGCCTCCAATACCTCATACAGTCACGAGATTATCGTCGTGGACAATGCCTCGCAGGATGATTCTGTGCAAGCGATCCGAGAGGCGTATCCTCAAGTGCATCTTATAGCTAACGAAGACAACACAGGCTTCGCCGTTGCCAACAATCAGGGAATGAAAGTAGCCAAAGGACGCTATATCCTGCTACTCAATTCGGACACGGTCGTTCAGCCGGATACGCTGCAAATTATGGTCGGATTCATGGACCGCTACCCGGAGATGGGGGCCTCAGGCTGCAAAGTCATCTTGCCGGATGGCTCGTTGGACAAAGCGTGCAAACGGGGATTTCCTACGCCATCAGCATCATTCTATTATGCATTCGGTATTTCTCGTCTCTTCCCGGATCGGCCGAAGTTCAATCAATACCAACTGGGACATCTCAGCCCGGATGACGAATATCCGGTAGATTGTCTGGTTGGTGCGTTTATGCTGGTGCGCCGTGAGACGATTGAGCAAGTTGGTGGTTTGGATGAGACGTTTTTTATGTACGGAGAAGATATCGATTGGTGTTATCGCATCAAAGAGGCGGATTGGGGCATTTTTTACTATCCGCGTACATATATTGTGCACTACAAGGGTGGCAGTGCCCGCCGCAAACCTTTGAAAATTACGTATGAGTTTCATAGAGCGATGTGGGTGTTCCACCGCAAGCACTACGCGAAGAAATACAATCCAATTATGAATGTAACCGTGTGGATGGGCATCTCGCTCAAATTTACGTTGTCCCTGCTGCGCAGCAAGTTGTCTCTTCCTGCCCGCCCAGGGCAGACTGCAACCCGCATGAGAGCGGAGAATGAAACATCTTCCGAGGTGAACCCATGATTCGGCGTAATCAGCGATTTCTAACCCAACTGTATATTGCGGCTGATTTTGGCGTGATTCAGTTGTCGTTTCTGCTGGCCTGGTGGTTGAAATTCGAAAGTGATTTGTTAACGAACCAGAATCCATTGCCAATTGAAAAATACATGCTATGGAGTGTCGTTTACGCATTACTTGCCATTTTGGCAGGAATGATGTCCTCTTTGTATATAGCCAAGCGAAAAAAACGCTTTGTCGATGAACTTTGGAGAATTGTTCAATCTCATGGTGTTGCCTTTTTCATGTTGCTGAGCCTGATGTTCTTTTTCAAAGAAGTAAACATCTCTCGTGCTTATCTCGCCATGTATATGATAGGCAATGTGTCATTCACATTGGTCTACCGTTATTTCGTAAAGTTACAATTGAAACGATTGCGTAAAAAAGGCTTCAACCGCCAGTTCGTGCTGATCCTTGGAGCAGGTTCGCTGGGCAAACGTTTTTATGACAACCTCCGAAACTACCCTGAGCTTGGATATGAGGTTACCGGATTCCTGGATGACTACCGCCATTGGGATGAGACAGAACAGGGGAGATACAAACCCATTCTTGGGCGAATCGATGAACTGGAAGAGTTCTTATCAACGCATCTTGTTGACGAAGTCATTTTGGCACTGCCACTGGATGCTCATGACAAGTATTCGCATATTATTAATGTGTGTGAAAAGGCGGGGGTACGCACACTGATTATTCCCGATTTTTACGACTATCTGCCGGCACGTCCTCATTTCGACAATTTTGCTGGCATGCCCATGATAAACGTGCGTGATATCCCGCTGGATATTGCGGTAAACCGACTGATGAAGCGTACGTTCGATATTTTGTTCTCTCTTGTTGCGATCATCCTGACTTCACCAGTCATGGCCATCGTTGCACTCGGCGTACGAATTACATCATCCGGTCCTATCATATTCAAACAGGAGCGTGTCGGTCTCAATCGTCGCAACTTCATGATGTATAAATTTCGCTCCATGAAAGTCATTCCTGAAGGCACAATAGACACGGGTTGGTCAACCAAGAATGATCCTCGCCGAACGGCCTTTGGCACATTTATAAGAAGCACCAGCCTGGATGAATTGCCTCAATTTTTCAACGTGCTGTTGGGTCACATGAGTGTAGTCGGCCCACGACCGGAACGTCCATACTACGTGAATCAATTCCGGGATGAAATTCCGAAATATATGATTAAACATCACGTCCGCCCAGGAATTACGGGATTGGCGCAAAGTAAAGGTTTAAGAGGAGATACCTCCATCGAGGATCGGATTGAACAGGACATCTTTTATATTGAAAACTGGTCCTTATTATTCGATATCAAAATCATATGGGAAACCATTCGAAATGGCCTCAAGAATGCTTATTAATCTTCGCTCAATTCCAATGATCCACCATTTAACAGCCGCCTCCGGGCGGCTTTTTGTTTTACACCTCTCCAATCAGGGTAGTTAGCTATCAAAAAGGAAAAACCGCACATGCATCGTCATATCATGATAATCATACTCTTTTTCTTTCCCTACCACCCTATTAAGGATGTGAACGCCATATGAAACGAATTGCCGCCGTCATTACACTACTCATCGTAACCGTGGGCACACTCTTTTTTGCCTATGACAGTCAGAGCGAGGAGCAGCACGATGGGTTTACGGCCTATCGACTGATTGCTCATGCCATGGGCAGTATCCGTGAGCAGCCTTACACCAACGCCTATGAGGCGATGATTGCCAATTATGAGAAGGGCACACGTGTGTTTGAGATTGACTTTATGCTGACCTCGGACCGCAAAGCAGTAGCCAGACATGAATGGACGGCCAACATGAGCAAAATGCTGGGACAGGACGAGGAGTTACCCGAAGACAAGCAGGCTGGGGCACTGACACATCATGAATTTATGAATACACCCATTCTGGGCATGTATCAGCCCATGGATGCCGACGGCATTATGGATGTATTGGCCAAGTACCCGGATATGTATATCGTGACCGATACAAAAGAACAGAAGGACGAGGATATTCAGCAGGTGTTGAAATCACTCGTGGACGCAGCCAAGAAACATGATCCGACAATCCTTAATCGGGTTGTAGTTCAGATCTATAACGAGCCGATGCTCGAAACCGTGAAAGAAATCTACGCTTTTCCTTCTATTATTTATACCCTTTACGCTACGCAGGATACTGAAGCCCAGGTGGTTGATTTTGTACAAAAGAATGACATCGATGCCGTAACCATGCCGGAATATAAAGTAAACCAGAATTTCGTTGCCAAGCTGAAGCAGGCAGGAGCCGTCACCTACGTGCATACCATTAATGACACCGATCAGGTAGCAAACTATGAGAAATGGGGCGTGTACGGCGTGTATTCGGATGTATTGACCGAGCAGGAACTGGATGAGATGAACACACGTTTTGCCTGGAAGCCTTGATTATTAAAGTATGATTCAGAGGTTGCGGTATCCCTACTTGAGACTTTGGATCCAACTCTACTCAAGATATTGATGTTCGAAGTGGCACCAGGCGCTGGCTTAAATTCTGTAGCATCACATCCCTACCATCTAAAATTACAGGCTTCTCCTGGAATTCCAGGGAAAAGTCTGTGATTTTTTGTTCCCCTTTTTATACGAACATTGACACTCACTCCCTGCTGACTTAGACTTAGTTTACAAGCTTTTTAGGATGCAGAAGAACCTCTGGAGGAATGTTCGTTGATAGACATGATTAAGCAGTGGAGACATGTATTTAAGCTAGACCCGGACCGGGAAATAACGGATGAAGCACTCGACCTGATTTGCATGTCGGGAACCGATGCCATTATTGTTGGCGGGTCTTCGGGAATTACCTATGACAACACGGTGGACCTGATGTCCCGAGTACGTCGCTACGAGTTGCCCTGTGTGCTGGAAGTATCCGATCTGGAGGCAGTTGTACCCGGTTTTGACGGATATCTGATTCCGATGGTGCTGAATGCAACGGATAGCAAATGGATGATCGGACAGCATCAGCAAGCCATCGAGCGTTACGGTTATCTGATCCCATGGGATCTGCTTATTGCAGAAGGCTATATTGTCCTCAATGCCGACTCCACTGTTGCTCGAATGACCGGAGCGGATACGGAATTGACGACGGATGCTGCGGTTGCTTACGCCCAGGCTGCTGAACGTCTGCTTAACCTGCCTATCGTATACATGGAGTACAGCGGAACATTTGGAGATATGGATCTGGTTGGAGAGACGCACAGACAACTCACCAAGGCGCATCTCATCTATGGCGGCGGGATTGATAGTCCGGAGAAAGCTGGACAAGCTGCTCATGTCGCAGACACCGTTGTGATTGGAAACATTGTTTACAGTGATTTGCACAAGGCGTTGGAGACTGTCCAAGCTGTGAAACAATCCATTTAATCGGTTTAGTTTACCATTCCCCCAATTTCCCCTCCTGATCTGTTAAAATAGAACTTTGACCTTACTAATTAAATAAGTTGTATAAACGTAATGTTGTTTACACTACAACGGAGATTGCAATGGAGAAGCGGAGCGTTCTCACTTTTTCAACAACTGAAAGATAGTAATTGCAGTTCAATTGTAATTTCAACTACCCTTAAATATAAGCTAGACTAATTTTGACACGAGAACGAAGAGGACAGAAATAAGCTGGAGAAACGAAGTGCTCGCATTTATTACCGGATTTTCACTTTGAAAAAGTAGATCAAAAAATCCGGGAATAACGGCGATCGGAAGATTATTCTGTCATCGTAGTGACGAGTGTAACCCTTAGTACTACTTATATCGATTTCAACCAACGAAAGGAACATGCATGCATGCAACCTGTAAATATACATGATGCCGTTGCACGGCTTAACACCCCCCAACGGCAAGCCGTCGAGGCGACGGATGGACCGCTGTTGATAATGGCTGGAGCGGGCAGTGGTAAGACCCGTGTGCTCACACACCGGATTGCCTATCTTATTGCAACACGGAAAGCACCCCCGTGGGGCATTTTGGCTATTACGTTTACGAACAAAGCAGCACGCGAGATGCAAGACCGAGTATCCCAACTGGTTGGAGGCTCTCAGGGTCGTGACATCTGGGTATCAACGTTCCACTCCATGTGCGTGCGTATTCTGCGCCGTGACATTGAACGCATCGGCTTCACCTCCAATTTCAGCATTTTGGACTCATCTGATCAATTATCTGTAATTCGTAGTTGTATGAAAGACCAGAACATCGACACCAAGAAATTTGAACCAAAAGCCGTGCAGTCGATGATGAGTACCGCGAAGAATGAATTGATCAGTCCGGAGCAATATGAGAAGCAGGCTGCTGACTATTTCGAAGGCATTGTGGCGAAGGTATATAAGATGTATCAGAAAAAACTCAGAGCAAACAACTCGCTCGACTTTGACGATCTCATCATGGCGACCATTCAACTTTTCAAAGAGGTACCGGAAGTTCTCGACTTCTACCAAAAGAAATTCCAGTATATTCACGTGGATGAGTATCAGGATACCAACCGTGCGCAATACATGCTCTGCCGCATGCTAGCTGATAGTCATCACCGCATTTGCGTCGTAGGTGATAGTGACCAATCAATCTATCGCTGGCGTGGAGCGGATATCAGCAACATCCTGAATTTTGAGAAAGACTACCCTGAAGCCAATACGATTTTGCTGGAGCAAAACTATCGTTCCACTTCGAATATCCTGAATGCAGCGAATGAGGTAATCGGCCTGAATACTGGGCGCAAACCGAAGAAACTGTGGACGGACAAAGAGGGTGGCTCAAAGATCAAGGTGTACCGTGCGGATTCCGAACATGATGAGGGATACTTTGTAACCTCCGAGATTAGTAAAAATGTGAAGAATGGAAAATCCTATCAGAATCACGCTATTTTGTACCGTACCAATGCCCAGTCCCGGGTTATAGAGGAAATTCTGATCAAGTCTGATATTCCGTATCAGATTGTCGGCGGCATCAAGTTCTATGATCGTAAAGAGATCAAGGACATTCTGGCGTATCTGCGCCTGCTTTCCAACCCTGACGATGACATCAGCCTTACCCGGATTATTAATGTACCGAAACGCAGCATTGGTGATACAACGGTAGCGAAGCTGGCAGCTGCAGCAGGAGAACGGGGGATTTCAATATTCCGTGTACTTCAGGTCGTGGACGATCTTGGTTTTGCCGGTCGAACGCGGAATGCGCTGGTGGAGTTCTATGACATGATTGCCGCGCTGCATCAGATGGTAGAGTATCTGTCTGTGACCGAATTGACCGAGAAGATTCTCGAGATGAGCCAATACCGACTTGAGATGCAAAATGAAAACACACTCGAATCCCGTGCACGGCTCGAGAACATTGATGAGTTCCTGTCCGTTACCATGGAATTTGAGAAAAATAATGAAGACAAAACGCTCGTTTCGTTCCTCACCGATCTCGCACTGATTGCGGATATCGACAGCATGAACGATGATGAAGAGGATCAGAGTGACGCAGTTACCCTGATGACGATGCACAGTGCCAAAGGTCTGGAATTCCCTGTCGTCTTTATCGTTGGTATGGAGGAAGGAGTTTTCCCACATAGCCGGGCCTTTATGGATAACGAGGAGCTGGAGGAAGAACGCAGACTGGCTTATGTGGGCATTACGCGTGCGGAAGAACAACTCTTCCTGTCTTGCGCGCAAATGCGGACCTTGTTCGGACGCACAACGGCGAACCCGCCTTCACGTTTCCTGGATGAAATTCCAGATGAGCTAAAAGAAGATACCTCCTTCGCTCGTGACCGCTACCGTCGTGGTAGCAGCGCAGGTGGATCATATGGTGGCCGTGGACTTGGTGCTAGTGGAGGAAGCAATTTTGGTGGCGGAGCAAGCAAGTTGTTTGATCGTCAGAGCCAAAGCGGTTCTTCCGCTTCGTCAGTTACTTCCTCACGGGTTACCGTGAGTACGTCGTCCAGCACATCCAGCACGCCTGCCCCGTCGTCGGCATCTAAACCGGTCGCTGCCGGAGCTGGTTCTGACGGATTCAAGGCCGGAGATAAAGTACAACACGGCAAATGGGGAACAGGTACCATTGTTGGGGTGAAAGGCACGGGTAATGACACAGAGCTTCAGATCGCATTCCCGGCCCCAGTTGGCCTAAAACGTCTGCTTGCAGGCTTTGCTCCCATTACCAAAGTAGAATAGATTAAGAACGAAACTTCAATATTGCAAAATAACTAAGAGGGCAGAAATAACTTGGAGAAGCGAAGTGTTCGCCTTTATCCCCGGATTTCCCCCTTTAAAAACGAATTAAAGAAATTTGGGGATAACAGCGATCGGAGAGTTGTTCTGTCATCTTAGTTCAAGTGCAAATTTGAGTGTTTGTTCTACATAGATCCAAATTATAATAACGGAGGGATGGCCCTGTATGGACCCTATGCACCGGATGGAGCAACTCGTTACCGAGCTGAACCAGCATAATTATCAGTACTACACGATGGATCAGCCGCAAATCAGCGACAAGGAGTATGATCTTCTGTACGATGAACTGGTTACGCTGGAACAGGAGAGTGGCATGGTTTTGCCTGATTCTCCGACACAGCGTGTGGGTGGTGAACTGCTCAAAGGGTTTACACCGCATCGCCATTTATCCTCATTGTGGAGCTTGGACAAAGCCCAAAATATTGAGCAGCTGCGAAACTGGAATACTCGTGTGCTCAAGCTGGTCAATGACTACAACACCAAAAATCCGGACAATCCGTTGCCCGAACCGGGCTATGTAATTGAACTGAAGTTTGACGGTCTGACCCTGAATCTAACTTACACAAACGGTGAGCTGGTTCAAGCCTCTACGCGTGGGAACGGCACTGTAGGGGAGGGCATTTTGGCTCAGGTTAGAACGATTAAGTCGGTTCCCCTCAAAATCCCTTATACAGGTGGCACGATTGAAGTCCAGGGTGAAGGCATCATGAACCTGTCTGTATTGAATCGTTATAATGAAACAGCAGCAGAGCCGCTCAAAAATGCCCGGAATGCCGCAGCAGGAGCGCTGCGCAACCTGAATCCGAAGACTACCGCTGAGCGGCGGTTGAACGCCTATTTTTATAATGTAGGTTATTCGGATGATATTCAGTTTGCCAACCATCAGGAGATGATGGACTTTCTCCGTGAGAATCGATTTAAAGTCAATCCATCCATTACGTATTTCCATGAGTTTGATGATGTGATGGAGCAATTGGCTGCGATACAGGAGAGCCGTGGTCAACTGGACTATCTCATCGATGGAGCTGTTATCAAAATCACAGACATGCGCACCCGTGAGGCATTGGGTTACACGGATAAATTCCCTCGTTGGGCGGTAGCGTACAAGTTCGAGGCGGAAGAGACGACGACCGTTCTGAACTCTGTTGTCTGGAATGTGGGCCGTACTGGCAAAGTGACTCCACTTGCTCGAGTTGAACCGGTTGAGTTAGCTGGGGTAACGGTACAGAACTGCACATTGAATAACGTGGGTGACATTGAGCGGAAAAATTTGAAGTTTGCCTTGGGTACCCGTGTCTTTATCCGTCGTTCCAACGATGTCATTCCTGAAATCCTGGGCAAAGTGACTGAAGAGAGTGACGGCGAGGAGATTGTGTTCCCTGAGCAATGTCCGGCATGTGGATTCCCGCTGGAACAGCGTGGAGCGCATTTGTTCTGTAACAACAAGCTGGCGTGCAAACCGCAGACGGTGGCTCGAATTTCTCATTTTGCTTCCCGTGATGCAATGGACATCGAGACATTCAGCGAGAAAACGGCGATTCAGCTGTACGATGAATTGAACGTGCGTGAGCCTGCTGATTTGTATACGTTACAATTTGATGATTTGGTGAAGCTGGAGCGGTTTGGTGAAAAGAAAGCAAACAACCTTATTGCTGCCCTGGAGCAGAGTAAGGATCGTGACCTCGCTTCGTTCCTATATTCACTGGGTATCCCGAATACAGGTAAATCAACTACACGCATGCTGGCTGACCATTACCGCGACCTGCATGCCATTATGAATGCAACGGCAGAGGAACTCGTTGAACTTCCAGACGTAGGCGGCATTGTAGCTGATAGCATTGTGACTTTCTTTGCAGACCCGTTTACACAGGCAGCCATCGAAAAGATGCTGAATTTGGGCGTGAAAGCCCAGGCGCCTGAGGCACCAGCAGCAATTGTGGAAGATTCCTTCTTCAGTGGCAAAACGGTCGTGCTGACTGGAACGCTGCATCAACTCACACGGGAAGAGGCAACGCAACGACTGGAAGCGCTTGGAGCGAAGGTGACGGGCAGTGTCTCCAAAAAGACAGACCTTGTTATTGCCGGAGAGAAGGCTGGCTCTAAACTGACCAAAGCTCATGATCTCGGCATTCCTACCATTGAGGATGAGGACGAACTTGTACGTCTTTTAAATCAAGAGGGATAGATCTGAATGTGGAGTAGACTATGATTTAGTTCTCAGTTTTATCCGATTAAGTAATAGATAACTTAAAGACCCCTGTACCACGAATGCGTGGAACGGGGGTCTTTGGTTTACACGTATATTTAAACCTAACTGTATATGCGCATTAACTTAAATCAGGAACGCGCCTGAGAAGCACCAGTAAGCCATGCATCCTTATCGTAACCTCGTTCTTCCCAGTAGCCGATATGTTCGCTGTCGATCAGTTCAATGCGATTCAGCCACTTGACAGACTTATAGGCATACATCTGGGGAATGACCAAACGTACCGGGCCGCCCAGATCTGCCGGGATCGGTTTGCCATCATGCATGACAGCTACCATAATATCATCCATCTGCGCCTGATCCATTGTAATGGCATCCGTATATACACCATCTCCGGAGTAGAACTTGACGCTGTGCGCTTCGGGTTTCACTCCGGCTTGGGTCAGTAATTGCTTAAGAGATATGCCTTCCCAAGTATTCTTATATACAGACCAACCTGTAACGCAGTGAAAGTCACTGACCTGAACGGTACGTGCAAGCTTTACAAACTGCTCCCAGTTCCATACCTGCGCCCGTTCAACGAGCCCGTCAATCCGGAATGACCAGTTTGCATTGGAAAAGGAAGGTATCGGTGTTACTGTGTATACGCGAAAATGGCCTTCGGCCCCGCCCCCTACGGGAGGTAAGGAACTTGGTAGTGCTTGTGGCAATGGCACCATGTGATTGGGATCGTTCTCCAGCATGCTATCAATACTGTTGTCTATATTGAGGTTTCGTCCAACCCATGATATAAAAGTAGGCCCCAAAGTCACAGCTAGGCCCACTCCTACAGCAGACCGAATAAATGCCCGCCGTGTATACACGGGTTGAGGTTTCTCTGGTTGATGGAGAGGACTTTCCTTAATGGTACGTATAGATTCGGTAGAAACCACCGCTGCAGGTGTTGTATTTTCATCAGGAGCATTAGTTGGATGCACCATATTTCTACCCTCTGCTACAACTGTCGTTGTTTTTACTGCACGGCGTGCAGGGTCTTTTAACCACCTCGTTCTCGTGATGGAATGGTAGATGATATAAGGCAGGCCAACCCAAGTCAGCAAATCATGAACCAGAAGCGCGGCATTCGACCATCTCGGTCCAGCGAGCTTGAATTGCCATAACACAATACCTGATAACAGCCAACCTACCAGCAGTGCAAGAACAACGATTGTATTTGCTTTCTGCCAAGGCCTATTACGAAGTTGTTTCCAGTGCTTTCCGGCCAAAAGTAAGTAATACACCACGGGTGCCAGCATAGCTAGCCCGACGATAATATGTAGCCACTTTAACCATACGCGTCCAATCCCGAGTAACTCACGCCAGAAACCACCGACCAACATAAGACCTGATACCGCGAGGATGACAACAATCCAGGCATTCCAGGCATGAATGGAAACGAGCTTTTTACCATAACCCTTTCGAAAGTTCTTCAGCCATTGCTTCATATGCGTTCACCCCATATAGGTTATTCATCAGAGCATCTTCGATATAAATGAAGCCGATTGTGATTAGAGAGCGGGTTCTGAATTTAGTATTACTGAGTATTGTATCAGTGGCTACTTGAACGGGAGTATCATATTCATTCCTTATTCTATATTATATATACCTTATTATAGAGCGTTTGGATCACTTGCATCAAAAGGGGAGGGGAAACACTTCTTATATAAAAGTATCTTCTAAATAGTTATCTAATACTATTTACGGAAAAGTAGATGTGCCTATCCGTTTTTAGTAAATAGAATTAATGTACTTGTAACCTGAAGTATCTAGTATCTTATCTGTAAGTAAATAGAGTTGCTCCTTCTGGATTCATATAATCTGTCGATTGATGTAGTTGAGAGGAGTCTCAGTTAGAAGGGGTATGGATTATAAACCATTTATATAAAGGTTGTTAAAAAGTGCTTGCTAAATGAATTAGATCATGATATATTATTTCTTGTCGCCTCAAACGAATGATTGTCGAAACGCTTTGAACGCTGACGAAAAAAAAGAGTTGACAGTTAGTTAGTCAACATGATAAGATAAGATTCCTGTCCGGTTGACAAGTATTAACACAAACGGACAAACAAGTTCCTTGAAAACTGAACAAATGGATAGTAACTTTTGATTCATAATGAATCGTCAGTTTCAAAATGAGCTTATCGCTCTTTTCAATACTTTATTGGAGAGTTTGATCCTGGCTCAGGACGAACGCTGGCGGCATGCCTAATACATGCAAGTCGAGCGGACTTGATGAGAAGCTTGCTTCTCTGATGGTTAGCGGCGGACGGGTGAGTAACACGTAGGCAACCTGCCCTCAAGTTTGGGACAACTACCGGAAACGGTAGCTAATACCGAATAGTTGTTTTCTTCTCCTGAAGAGAACTGGAAAGACGGAGCAATCTGTCACTTGGGGATGGGCCTGCGGCGCATTAGCTAGTTGGTGGGGTAACGGCTCACCAAGGCGACGATGCGTAGCCGACCTGAGAGGGTGATCGGCCACACTGGGACTGAGACACGGCCCAGACTCCTACGGGAGGCAGCAGTAGGGAATCTTCCGCAATGGGCGAAAGCCTGACGGAGCAATGCCGCGTGAGTGATGAAGGTTTTCGGATCGTAAAGCTCTGTTGCCAGGGAAGAACGCTTGGGAGAGTAACTGCTCTCAAGGTGACGGTACCTGAGAAGAAAGCCCCGGCTAACTACGTGCCAGCAGCCGCGGTAATACGTAGGGGGCAAGCGTTGTCCGGAATTATTGGGCGTAAAGCGCGCGCAGGCGGTCATTTAAGTCTGGTGTTTAATCCCGGGGCTCAACCCCGGATCGCACTGGAAACTGGGTGACTTGAGTGCAGAAGAGGAGAGTGGAATTCCACGTGTAGCGGTGAAATGCGTAGATATGTGGAGGAACACCAGTGGCGAAGGCGACTCTCTGGGCTGTAACTGACGCTGAGGCGCGAAAGCGTGGGGAGCAAACAGGATTAGATACCCTGGTAGTCCACGCCGTAAACGATGAGTGCTAGGTGTTAGGGGTTTCGATACCCTTGGTGCCGAAGTTAACACATTAAGCACTCCGCCTGGGGAGTACGGTCGCAAGACTGAAACTCAAAGGAATTGACGGGGACCCGCACAAGCAGTGGAGTATGTGGTTTAATTCGAAGCAACGCGAAGAACCTTACCAGGTCTTGACATCCCTCTGATCGGTACAGAGATGTATCTTTCCTTCGGGACAGAGGAGACAGGTGGTGCATGGTTGTCGTCAGCTCGTGTCGTGAGATGTTGGGTTAAGTCCCGCAACGAGCGCAACCCTTGATCTTAGTTGCCAGCATTTCGGATGGGCACTCTAAGGTGACTGCCGGTGACAAACCGGAGGAAGGTGGGGATGACGTCAAATCATCATGCCCCTTATGACCTGGGCTACACACGTACTACAATGGCCGGTACAACGGGCTGTGAAGCCGCGAGGTGGAACGAATCCTAAAAAGCCGGTCTCAGTTCGGATTGCAGGCTGCAACTCGCCTGCATGAAGTCGGAATTGCTAGTAATCGCGGATCAGCATGCCGCGGTGAATACGTTCCCGGGTCTTGTACACACCGCCCGTCACACCACGAGAGTTTATAACACCCGAAGTCGGTGGGGTAACCGCAAGGAGCCAGCCGCCGAAGGTGGGATAGATGATTGGGGTGAAGTCGTAACAAGGTAGCCGTATCGGAAGGTGCGGCTGGATCACCTCCTTTCTATGGAGAATCGTTTCCCGAGTGGAAACATTCAAATAGCAGACTAGATCTGCAACAGCAACACAGTTACTTATCCATTTGTTCAGTTTTGATGGAATTTGAGGGGCCATAGCTCAGCTGGGAGAGCGCCTGCCTTGCAAGCAGGAGGTCAGCGGTTCGATCCCGCTTGGCTCCACCAAAGAATTTCGTCTATTTAGCTTGTTCTTTGAAAACTAGATATCGAAACGAAAATTGCGAATTAGAACATTCCTTTTAGGGATGAATGCTTGTTCGGTTCAAGTAACCGAAACAACAATCATCCTAGCTGAACTTGTGTTAAACAAGTTTCAATAAATAGTGAAAACTGCATTGCGATGGTATCGAATGGGAGTGACTTTTGGCTTTGCGCAAGCAAAACAAGGGAAGCGAGCAGTCGAAACCGGAGCAAATATGGTTAAGCTACTAAGAGCACACGGAGGATGCCTAGGCGCTAGGAGCCGATGAAGGACGTGGCGAACAACGAAACTGCCTCGGGGAGCTGTAAGCAAGCTTTGATCCGGGGGTGTCCGAATGGGGAAACCCAGCTGGGGTAATTTCCAGTTACTCATAACTGAATACATAGGTTATGTAGAGGCATACCAGGGGAACTGAAACATCTAAGTACCTTGAGGAAGAGAAAACAATAGTGATTCCGTCAGTAGCGGCGAGCGAACGCGGAGAAGCCCAAACCAGAGAGCTTGCTCTTTGGGGTTGTGGGACATCTCACATGGAGTTACAAAGGAACCGGTTAAACGAAGAGGTCTGGAAAGGCCCGCCAAAGAAGGTAAAAGCCCTGTACTTGAAAGTTGGTTCTCTCCGAGATGTATCCCGAGTAGTGCGGGGCACGTGAAACCCCGTATGAATCCGGCAGGACCATCTGCCAAGGCTAAATACTTCCTAGCGACCGATAGTGAAGCAGTACCGTGAGGGAAAGGTGAAAAGCACCCCGGAAGGGGAGTGAAATAGAACCTGAAACCGTGTGCTTACAAAAAGTCAGAGCCCGTTTTAGGGGTGATGGCGTGCCTTTTGTAGAATGAACCGGCGAGTTACGTTCCCGTGCAAGGTTAAGGTGAAGAGCCGGAGCCGCAGCGAAAGCGAGTCTGAATAGGGCGACTTAGTACGTGGACGTAGACCCGAAACCGGGTGATCTACCCCTGTCCAGGGTGAAGGTGCGGTAACACGCACTGGAGGCCCGAACCCACGCATGTTGAAAAATGCGGGGATGAGGTGGGGGTAGCGGAGAAATTCCAATCGAACTCGGAGATAGCTGGTTCTCCCCGAAATAGCTTTAGGGCTAGCCTCGGAAAACAGAGTCGTGGAGGTAGAGCACTGATTGGGTGCGGGGCCCGCAAGGGTTACCAAGCTCAGTCAAACTCCGAATGCCATAGACTTACTTCCGGGAGTCAGACAGTGAGTGCTAAGATCCATTGTCAAAAGGGAAACAGCCCAGACCATCAGCTAAGGTCCCCAAGTGTGTGTTAAGTGGGAAAGGATGTGGAGTTGCACAGACAACCAGGATGTTGGCTTAGAAGCAGCCACCATTGAAAGAGTGCGTAATAGCTCACTGGTCGAGTGACTCTGCGCCGAAAATGTAACGGGGCTAAACACACCACCGAAGCTATGGCTTGATGCTTTGCATCAGGGGTAGGGGAGCGTTGTATAAGGGTTGAAGGTGTACCGTAAGGAGCGCTGGACATTATACAAGTGAGAATGCCGGTATGAGTAACGAAAAGATCAGTGAGAATCTGATCCGCCGAAAGCCTAAGGGTTCCTGAGGAAGGCTCGTCCGCTCAGGGTAAGTCGGGACCTAAGGCGAGGCCGAAAGGCGTAGTCGAAGGACAACAGGTCGAAATTCCTGTACCACCGTAAGCCGTTATGAGCAATGGGGGGACGCAGCAGGGTAGTGACGCGGACTGATGGATGTCCGTCTAAGCAGTGAGGCTGATGTGTAGGCAAATCCGCACATCGTTAAGGCTGGGCTGTGATGGGGAGCGAAAATTATAGTAGCGAAGGTCATGATCTCACACTGCCAAGAAAAGCCTCTAGCCAGGTGATGGTGCCCGTACCGCAAACCGACACAGGTAGGCGAGAAGAGAATTCTAAGGCGCGCGGAAGAACTCTCGTTAAGGAACTCGGCAAAATGACCCCGTAACTTCGGGAGAAGGGGTGCCCCGGTAGTGTGAATAGCACGAGGGGGCCGCAGTGAAAAGGCCCAAGCGACTGTTTAGCAAAAACACAGGTCTGTGCGAAGCCGTAAGGCGAAGTATACGGGCTGACGCCTGCCCGGTGCTGGAAGGTTAAGGGGAGCGGTTAGGAGCAATCCGAAGCTGTGAACCGAAGCCCCAGTAAACGGCGGCCGTAACTATAACGGTCCTAAGGTAGCGAAATTCCTTGTCAGGTAAATTCTGACCCGCACGAATGGCGTAACGACTTGGGCGCTGTCTCAACGAGAGATCCGGTGAAATTTTAATACCTGTGAAGATGCAGGTTACCCGCGACAAGACGGAAAGACCCCATGGAGCTTTACTGCAGCTTGATATTGAATTTGGGTACGATCTGTACAGGATAGGTGGGAGCCTTTGAAACGTGAGCGCCAGCTTGCGTGGAGGCACCGTTGGGATACCACCCTGATCGTATCTAGGTTCTAACCTGGTACCGTAATCCGGTGCGGGGACAGTGTCAGGTGGGCAGTTTGACTGGGGCGGTCGCCTCCTAAAGAGTAACGGAGGCGCCCAAAGGTTCCCTCAGAATGGTTGGAAATCATTCGAAGAGTGCAAAGGCATAAGGGAGCTTGACTGCGAGACCTACAAGTCGAGCAGGGACGAAAGTCGGGCTTAGTGATCCGGTGGTACCGCATGGAAGGGCCATCGCTCAACGGATAAAAGCTACCCTGGGGATAACAGGCTTATCTCCCCCAAGAGTCCACATCGACGGGGAGGTTTGGCACCTCGATGTCGGCTCATCGCATCCTGGGGCTGAAGTAGGTCCCAAGGGTTGGGCTGTTCGCCCATTAAAGCGGTACGCGAGCTGGGTTCAGAACGTCGTGAGACAGTTCGGTCCCTATCTGTCGTGGGCGTAGGAAATTTGAGAGGAGCTGTCCTTAGTACGAGAGGACCGGGATGGACGTACCGCTGGTGTACCAGTTGTTCCGCCAGGAGCACCGCTGGGTAGCTATGTACGGAAGGGATAAGCGCTGAAAGCATCTAAGCGTGAAGCCCCCCTCAAGATGAGATTTCCCAGTATGTAAGACCCCTTGAAGACGACGAGGTAGATAGGCTGGGGGTGGAAGTGCAGCAATGCATGGAGCTGACCAGTACTAATCGGTCGAGGGCTTATCCAATATGCAAGTTGTAAATCGCAAATTTCGTTTCGGATCTAGTTTTCAGAGAATAAACTCTGAAATGAAAATTGGTACATCACAGAATGTGTATGATTTTCAGTTCTACAATGATTTAAAGAAGCTATGCTTCGACAAATCGCGTTTGGTGGCGATGGCGGAGGGGTTCCACACGTACCCATCCCGAACACGACCGTTAAGCCCTCTAGCGCCGATGGTACTTGGACCGCAGGGTCCTGGGAGAGTAGGACGCCGCCAAGCGAAGAACCACTGCCGATGTTATTCGGTGGTGGTTTTTATTTGTGTTTTTTAATATAGATCGTTATCCCCGAGAGATGCCCGTGCATCTCTTGTTTGACTTTGTCCCGTTCCTCTGACACACTCATAAATGGATACATACATCACGTATCAGGCCATGATTTGAAAGATATCATAACTTAGAGAACGGGGTGCAGGACGACATGGAAATTCAGAAATTAACCGTAGATAATTTTGAGCCAGCTATGGCACTCTCCGAGTATGCTTTTCAAGTGGTAATGAGTGAAGAACAAACGGAGAAGCGACGAAGTCAATTTGATTCACAGGATATATGGGGTGTATTTGAGGAGGGACAATTGGGTGCCAAACTTCACATTATTCCTTTTCAAACCTATATTCATGGGAGATCGTTCGAGATGGGCGGTATTGCGGGAGTTGCCACATGGCCAGAATATAGACGCAAAGGCTGGGTAGCTGGGCTGTTGAAGCATGCGTTGGAGGAAATGAACCGTAATAAACAAAGTATATCGTTTTTGCATCCGTTCTCTTTTGCTTTTTATCGGAAGTATGGATGGGAGACGTATGTTGAGTTTAAACGGTATAAAGTGCCTACAGCTCATCTGCCTGCGAAAAAGACAACCCCTGGAACAATTCGGCGTGGCGATACGGGACTCAGCATATTAAAGGAAGTATACAGTGCGTATGCTGAGCGCTATAACGGAACCTTGATCCGGGATGATGCGAGATGGGAGAATTCAGTTCTCACTAATGGAGCCAGCCAGAAAGCCGTATATTATGATGGAGCTGGTAAAGCACAAGGCTATATTTTATATGAGGTTAAGGAAAGAAAGTTTACCATCAGAGAGATCATTTATCTGAATGAAGAGGCAAGACAAGGTTTGTGGACCTTTATAGCCAACCATGATTCTATGATAGAGGAAGTAACTTTACAGGCACCAGCCAGTGATATGCTTGCTTTTCAATTAGATAATCCGCGGATTCAGCAGGAAATTGTGCCTTTCTTCATGGCACGTATTGTGAGTGTAGAACAGTTTATTTCACAGTATCCTTTTGCGAGCCAAGACTCACCAGTACAGATTAATCTCCAGGTAGAGGATGCCCATGCACCATGGAATGAAGGGATATGGCAGTTGAATGTGGCGATGAATGGTACAGCCTCGATATGGAAAACATCTGAGCCGGTAGCTAAAGATCAAACTGTTAAAGTAGACATTCAGGCGCTCACCGCAATGCTGATAGGGTATCGTAGGCCCACAGAGATGGCTCAAATAGGTAGAATTGAGGGACCGGTAGGAGCGATTAAGGCTCTGGAACAAGCAATTCCTGACCGGGAAACGTATTTACTTGATTTTTTCTGATCCTCATAGAGTAACGAGAATTTTAGGATCAATTTCATAGACTTAACTTGTATAGCATTACGACGTAAGTGTGAGACAAATGGACTTCTCCAGCTATTTTGGAGAGGTTTTTTTGTGTCAGCCGAATATTTCGTGTAAAATCGTAAAAAATGAATAGTGCTCCCTCTTGGCAAAACCACAAAATATGCTATAATGTATATAAAGTCAAAGAAAGTCAAAGTCAACTAAAGGTTAAATACTTACGTAGCTTTCTTTCTGCAATCCGGTGGTGGGAGCCATATTGAAGGTAGTACACATCAGCGGATAAAAGCAATATTAAAGGACCTTCGAGCGTCCTTCGCTCTCCTGTTAAAGACCGTTGAAGATCAGTTTCGCTGTTTCCTTGATTGGTTAAATGGGTTGAGAAGGTGTACTCTGTAGGGGCGTGTGGGTCCTTATTGACTTAACGTTTCAGACAGTGGAGGATGATTGGATGCGTAATATCTCTGATATTATCGAACAATATCTGAAGAGTATTTTGCATGAAAGTCCCGAAGGATTGGTCGAAATTCAACGTAATGATCTGGCTGATCAATTTTCATGTGTGCCTTCCCAGATCAATTATGTCATCAGCACCCGATTTACACTCGAAAAAGGTTACCTTGTGGAGAGTAAACGTGGCGGCGGCGGTTATGTTCGCATACAGCGGATTGAATTGCCGGCTCACTCGGCTCTGCATAACCATTTGCACCATAGTATTGGAGATGAGATCGGGCAGACAGCTGCCGAAGGTCTGATCTACCAACTGGAAGAAGCACGTTTCTTGAGCAAAAGGGAAGCCGGGTTGATGCGGGCAGCTGTATCGAGAGAGATTATATTGGTCAAACTTCCTTACCGGGATCAAATTCGTGCCAGAATGTTAAAGGCGATGTTAATATCTTTGCTCGGTAAATGAAAACTATCGGGATCAAGGGGGTACATCATTGTGCTGTGCCAAGAATGCAACAACCGTCCAGCAACACTCCATTTCACGAAGATCGTGAACGGAGAGAAGACGGAATTCCATATTTGTGAGTCATGTGCTCGTGAAAAAGGGGAAATGATTCCCGGAACATCCAACGGATTTTCCATTCATAACTTATTGTCCGGGTTGCTTGATTTTGAACCCTCAGGCAAGAATGGCAGTGCGGGAGCAACACCCGCGCAATCCCTTCGTTGTGAAGAATGCGGCATGACCTATTCACAGTTTAGCAAAATCGGCCGCTTTGGCTGTAGTTCTTGTTATAAATATTTTGACAGTCGTTTGGACCCGCTATTCAAACGGGTTCACGGTAGCACTTCCCACGTGGGTAAAGTACCTGCACGAGCTGGTGGTCGCATCAAGGTCAAAAGACAGATTGCTGATCTGAAACGGGATCTTCAGGAGAGCATAACGCAAGAGGAGTTTGAAGAAGCCGCTCAAATTCGTGATCAGATCAGGGAACTTGAAAAAGAAATAGCTCAGGAGTAAAGTTTGTGATGAGTAGGAGGGATGCGTAATGCCTAATCTGCGTTTTACAGAGAAGGCGCTCAGCGACTGGATGCGTAGTGATGCGGCTGATTCCGAAATCGTCATTAGCAGCCGAGTCCGGATCGCACGCAACCTGCAGCATTATCCGTTTCCGATGCTGGCTTCCAATGAGCAATCGGAAGAAGTGCTGAATAAGCTGAGCGAAGTACTTCAATATGATGACGTTCATGCCTTTGGAGATTTTCATACCCTAGATCTGATTGATATTGATGACCTTGACAAACGGGTGCTGGTGGAGAAGCATTTGATCAGTCCCAGTCTTGCGAACGAATCCAGAAATGGTGCTGTTATTCTCAGTGAGGATGAATCTGTCAGTATTATGATTAATGAAGAGGATCATCTTCGTATCCAGTGCCTCTATCCGGGGTTCCAGGTAAAAGAAGCCTGGGAGAAAGCTTCCGCCATAGATGATGCTTTTGAAGCGCATGTGGATTATGCTTTTGATGACCGCAGAGGATATTTAACCAGCTGTCCTACGAATGTAGGTACAGGTGTAAGAGCATCTGTCATGATGCATCTACCCGCTCTGGTGATGACACAGCAGATTGGCCGCATTCTAAGCGCAGTCTCCCAAGTCGGACTGACTGTACGGGGAATTTACGGTGAAGGCAGTGAGGCGATGGGTAACCTGTTCCAGATCTCGAACCAGATCACACTGGGGCAGACGGAACAAGAAGTCATCGATAACCTGCATAGTGTTGTGTTACAGATGATTGGGCATGAGCGTACCGCCAGAGAACGATTAATTACCGACTCTAGATTGCGGATTACCGACAGGGTCATGCGTTCTTACGGCATTTTGTCCCATGCAGCCATTGTGGATTCGAAGGAAGCTGCACAGCGTCTGTCTGATGTTCGACTTGGTGTAGATCTCGGCTTGTTGGACGGTTTGTCCATAACCGTGATGAACGAGTTGAATGTGATGACGCAACCGGGCTTCTTGCAGAAAACATTTGGGGAAGACATGCGGACAGATGAGCGTGACATTTATCGGGCTCAGTTGATCCGTGATACGATCAGTGCAGCCACTCAATCTTAGGTTGTTCAAGAGTTATAACAAAGGTTTCATGCCGCAACTGCGGCTTTTATATAAAAGAGCATTTTCTATAAATGCTGAATGATTTATTCGCAGCACGGCTGCAGACAAAATGATATGAAGAATACGGTGGGATCCTTTCAATAGCCCCCGTTTTATCCAAAACCATGGAGGTGCAGGAGATATGATGTTTGGAAGATTTACGGAACGGGCCCAAAAGGTGCTCGCATTGGCGCAGGAAGAAGCTGTCCGTCTTGGTCATAATAACATCGGTACAGAGCACATTTTGCTCGGCCTCATTCGTGAAGGCGAAGGCATCGCAGCCAAAGCGCTGATCGGCCTGGGACTCGGATTGGAAAAAATTCAAGATGAAGTAGAAACGCTGATTGGCCGTGGCCAAGAGCAACCTACGAACATTGCATATACGCCTCGTGCGAAAAAAGTGATTGAATTGTCTATGGATGAAGCTCGCAAATTGGGCCATACCTATGTAGGCACAGAGCATATCCTGCTCGGATTGATTCGTGAAGGCGAAGGGGTTGCGGCACGTGTGCTGAACAACCTGGGGATTAGCTTGAACAAGGCACGTCAACAAGTGCTGCAACTGCTTGGCAGCAGTGAAGCCGTATCCAGTCATAACGGTACGCCTGCGAATGTCAGCACACCAACACTGGATAGTCTTGCACGTGATCTCACGGCGTATGCCAAGGAGAACAACCTAGACCCAGTGATTGGACGTAGTAAAGAAATTGAACGTGTTATTCAGGTACTGAGCCGTCGTACCAAGAACAATCCGGTATTGATCGGTGAGCCAGGTGTAGGTAAAACAGCGATCGCTGAAGGACTTGCACAGAAAATCATTGCCAACGAAATTCCGGAGACTTTGCGTGACAAACGTGTCATGACATTGGATATGGGTTCTGTTGTTGCAGGTACAAAATATCGCGGTGAATTCGAAGATCGTCTGAAAAAAATCATGGATGAAATTCGTCAAGCGGGTAACATTGTCCTGTTCATCGACGAATTGCACACCTTGATTGGTGCAGGCGGAGCTGAAGGTGCAATTGATGCTTCTAACATTTTGAAACCGGCTTTGGCCCGTGGAGAATTGCAGTGCATCGGTGCAACAACACTGGATGAATATCGCAAATATATCGAGAAGGATGCTGCGCTAGAGCGTCGTTTCCAACCGATTACGGTGGATCAGCCTTCTCCAGAAGAAGCAGTTCAAATTTTGCATGGCTTACGTGACCGTTATGAAGCGCATCACCGGGTGAAAATTACGGATGAAGCGATTGTGCAGGCGGTTAAACTGTCTGATCGGTACATTACAGACCGTTTCCTGCCGGACAAAGCAATTGACCTGATTGATGAGGCGGGTTCCAAAGTAAGACTGAACTCTTACACGATCCCACCTAACCTCAAACAACTGGAGAGCCGTCTCGAGGATATCCGGAAGGAAAAAGACGCAGCGGTTCAAAGCCAGGAGTTCGAAAAGGCAGCAGCTCTACGTGACACGGAACAAAAAATCCGTGAAGAGCTGGATGTAACGAAGAACCAATGGAAAGAAAAACAAGGTCGCACCGATTCCGAGGTAACTCCTGAAGATATCGCACAAGTAGTAGCCAGCTGGACCGGTATTCCGGTGAATCAGCTGAAAGAAGAAGAGACACAACGCTTGATGAATCTGGAATCAATTCTGCATGAACGTGTCATCGGTCAGGATGAGGCTGTGAAGTCCGTCAGTCGTGCAGTTCGTCGTGCTCGTGCCGGATTGAAAGATCCGAAACGTCCAATGGGTTCATTTATCTTCCTTGGTCCTACAGGGGTAGGTAAAACCGAGCTGGCTCGTGCTCTTGCAGAAGCAATGTTCGGGGATGAAAATGCAGTTATCCGGATTGATATGTCAGAGTATGGCGAGAAGCATTCCACTTCAAGACTCGTCGGAGCGCCTCCGGGATATGTGGGATATGAAGAAGGTGGACAGCTGACAGAGAAAGTTCGTCGCAAACCTTACTCTGTCGTCCTGCTCGATGAAATCGAGAAAGCACATCCGGAAGTATTCAACATCTTGCTGCAAGTGCTTGAGGATGGTCGTCTGACCGACTCCAAAGGTCGCGTCGTAGACTTCCGGAATACGTTGATCATTTTGACATCCAATGTGGGTGCAGAAGCGATCAAACGTAACTCCACTCTAGGCTTCACTGCAGTTGTAGATGCAGGGGCGGACTATGATAACATGAAGGGTAAAGTCATGGATGAGCTGAAAAAAAGCTTCCGTCCCGAGTTCCTTAACCGGATTGATGAGATTATCGTGTTCCATTCTCTTGAAGAAAAACATATTGCTGAGATTGTTACACTGATGAGTGAAGAGCTTCGTAAACGTCTGAATGAATACGAGGTCGACTTCGAGCTCACAGACAATGCCAAGGCTTTCCTAGCCAAAGCAGGCTTCGATCCAGCCTATGGTGCTCGTCCGCTTCGTCGGGCGATCCAGAAGCATATTGAAGACAAATTGTCTGAAGAGTTGCTCACGGGTAACGTGACTAAAGGTGATTCGTTGCTCATCGATGAAGAGAACGGAGCATTGTCTGTAACGAAAAAAGACGTTGTTGTTCCTTCCACTGAGGAAATCGAAACCAAATAAGAGACACTTAAGTGCTACTGAGTCTGATGTATAAAATAAAAAATCCTTCCTGGCTTTTGTCGGGAAGGATTTTTTGTGTTTTTGCGCCAGTCAGAGACCTATAGCTGTTGTTTATCAAAAAAACAAACTTTGAACTGGCACGAACATGTGTAAAGTTTGCGATAATCCTTTACGAAAAATCTCAAACAATGGTAAACTTTTATTAACCCTGCACGTCAGGGAGTTTAGGGCAAAATTCGTCGAAAAATGCGAAATGCTGTTATAAAATAAATCCTAGGAGTGCTGAAGTGGCCAAAGTTAAAACCAAGTTTCAGTGTACGGAATGCGGCTATGAAGCCCCCAAATGGTACGGCAAATGTCCGGGTTGTCAGTCTTGGAATTCAATGGTGGAAGAAACCGAAACGGTGGTCAAAACACAAGGGAGAAATTCCCCTCTTTTTGAGAGTAAAGATAAGCCACTTCCCATCATAGATATAGATAGCGGTCAGGAACCGCGTGTACAGACTGGAATCGAAGAGCTGAACCGGGTTTTGGGCGGCGGAATTGTTCCAGGATCTCTCGTTCTGGTGGGCGGAGACCCCGGAATTGGAAAATCAACATTGATGTTGCAAACATCTCATGCACTGACTCATTCAGGTTTACGCGTGTTATATGTCTCAGGTGAGGAATCAGTTAAGCAAACAAAATTGCGGGCTGACCGTCTGGGTGCGCTGTCTCCTGAGTTATATGTACTATGTGAGACCAATATGGAGCGGGTCGAGGAAGCGGTGGAGCAGATCCAGCCGCATTTTCTAGTCATTGACTCCATTCAGACCGTATATCTGCCAGAAGTCACCAGTGCACCCGGCAGTGTTGCTCAGGTAAGGGAATGTACATCACGGTTTATGCGGATCGCCAAAGGGCGAGGCATTGCAACCGTACTTGTGGGGCATGTTACGAAAGAAGGCGCCATTGCCGGTCCACGTATGTTGGAACATATGGTGGACTGTGTTCTTTATTTTGAAGGAGAGCGGCATCATACGTATCGCCTTTTACGTGCGGTAAAGAACCGTTTTGGTTCGACCAATGAGATCGGCATTTTTGAAATGGGCGAAGATGGACTTCGTGAAGTAGGCAACCCTTCTGAGCTCTTTTTGTCAGAACGTCCACTGGGTGTGGCTGGTTCTACCGTAGTTGCCAGCATGGAGGGCACACGTCCTTTGCTTGTGGAATTGCAGGCATTGATTTCAACCACACATTTCCCTTCTCCCCGGCGTATGGCAACAGGGGTAGATCTCCATCGATTAAACCTGATTATTGCGGTACTGGAGAAACGGATGGGCATGTTCTTGCAAACACAGGATGCTTATCTGAACGTAGCTGGTGGTGTGAGATTAGATGAGCCGGCAGTAGATTTAGCGGTTGCTGTAAGTATCGCATCCAGTTTGAGGGACGTACCGACCAAGCCGGATGACGTCATCTTTGGGGAAATCGGTTTGACGGGTGAGGTTCGGGCCGTTTCACGGGCTGAACAACGTGTGAAAGAAGCCCAAAAATTGGGCTTTAAGCGTGTCATTTTACCAGAAAAAAGCTTAAAGGGCTGGAAACATCCTCGCGGGATACAACTGATCGGTGTGAATACCGTGGCAGATGCACTAGCGGTTGCTTTAGATTAGGGGGCATAACAAGATGAAAGATTCGAGCCAACTGGATAATATGAACGAATTGTTAAGGCTGATCGCACCAGGTACACCTTTCCGCGAAGGTCTGGAGAACGTGCTGCGCGCCAAGACGGGTGCACTGCTGGTTGTAGGATACAGCCCTGAAGTGATGGAAGTGGTGGATGGAGGATTCTCGATTAACTGTGATTTCTCCCCGAACTATCTGTATGAACTCGCCAAGATGGACGGTGCCATTATCCTTAGCGAGGATTTAAAGCGTATTCTATATGCCAACACTCAGCTCATTCCTGACTCATCCATCTCTTCATCTGAGACGGGAATCCGTCACCGGACGGCCGAGCGAGTCGCGAAACAAACAGGTAAATTAGTCGTTTCTATATCGCAGCGCCGGAATATTATCACCTTATATCAAGGAACACTACGGTATTCCCTGAAGGAAATCGGGGTTATTTTGACCAAGGCGAATCAAGCGATTCAAACCTTGGAGAAATACAAAGCTGTGTTGACACAGTCCCTTACGAATCTGAGCGCCTCCGAGTTCGAGGAACTGGTGACGATTCCTGAGGTCGTCAATGTCATTCAGCGTACGGAAATGGTTATGCGCATCAAAACGGAAATCAAACGTTACATTCATGAACTTGGCAACGAGGGACGTCTGATCTCTATGCAGATGGAGGAACTCGTCGGTACAACGGAAGAGGAAGCCTGGTTGCTGTATAAGGACTATGCCCGTGATGACAGTGATGACAAAATCCGTGAAATTATCGTTGGTCTGAAAAGATTGTCGGACGATGAATTGCTGGATGCACATCATATTGTACGTCTGCTGGGATACCCATCGTCAGCGGCTACGTCCGAAGATTCGGTTGCACCTCGCGGATACCGGGTATTAAATAAGATACCCCGCCTGCCGAATGTCATTATCCATAACCTGGTGGATCAATTCGAACAATTGCCTCATGTCATCATGGCTACAATTGAAGAGCTGGACGAAGTGGACGGGATTGGAGAGGTACGCGCCCGAACCATTAAGGAAGGTCTCAAGCGTTTGCAGGAGCAGATGTTTATTGACAGACAAATGTAAGGGTTCGCCTATAACGGCTTGAAAATAATGAGGTGAAACAACGATGTTAACCAGATTCATTCCGAATCTCTTTACCTTGGGTAATCTGTTTCTTGGAATGATGGCAATCCTGCTTGCAATTGAAGGGAATTATAGTTTGGCTGCGATTTTGGTCATTATTGCGATGTTGTTGGATGGTCTGGATGGCCGTGTGGCACGTGCACTTAATGCCCAGAGTGAGTTTGGTAAAGAGCTGGATTCTTTGTCGGACATGGTTTCATTCGGTGCAGCTCCAGCTCTGATTATATTCATGGTCTCGTTTCAGGACGCCACTCCGGTTCTCGCCTGGATCGCAACCGCAAGCTTTCCAATTTGTGGTGCCATTCGGCTTGCCCGGTTTAACGTTCGCCCCGGTATCCCAGGGTACTTCACAGGTTTGCCGATTCCAGCGGCCGGAGGGGTTCTGGCAACACTGTCCCTGTTTAACAAGGATATCGGTCCTGTGAGTATGATGATTGCGACTTTGCTGTTATCGTATCTGATGGTAAGTTCGCTGAAATATCCTAATTTCAAAAAGGTTGGTCTGCCACGTAAAGCGATCTGGATTGCACCCTGGGTTATCGTCTTCGCGGTAGTGGTGGCGGTCATGTTTCCAGAACAATTGTCCAAATTGATCTTTATTCCACTTGTGTTATACGCTCTATATGGGATGAAGCATAATATGCGGACGGCAGCCTCACGTAACCGGGCCAAAAAGCGTAAGGAAGAGAAGTCTTCCCGTCCTTCCGATCGCTAGGCATTCCATCACTCTGGAAAATACAAAGAAAGCACGTACGCTCCTGAACAGGAGAATGCGTGCTTATTTTTGTTTTTCAAATCTATACGGTAACTTATAACCATTCGCAACGAAATACGTATTGTTTACGACAAATTGAACATCCCTAACGTCGAACATTTCTGTGACTCGTGATTTACGACCTCTTCCATGTTGATGTCCAGCAGATTGCAGAGAGCCGACATATAAAACAGGTTCCGCCCCAATTCAGAGCTGATTACCTCTTTACAATTCTCGCACAATTCACCTTCCACATGCGTTTCCAGCAGCCCTTTAGATTGAGCAATATCGCTCTCCGGGGCATATTTCTGCTTGGTGGCGTGCAGCTCAATGCAGCCGCATTCGGTAATGGCCTTAGACACGGCACGGTTGACAGAGGCGCCGGCTTGTCCTGTTTTGGACAGTACATCAATCAGGCTGCGATGACGCAGCAACAGCTCGGAAACTTGATCCTGAAAAGCCTGTAAACTTAGCGTACTCATTTTGCTACTCACCTCGGGATATGAATTGAATTTATTATATGCCAATAATTTACCTTCTTTCAACTGACGATTGCAACATTTCCAAAAAGTTCTTCAAAAGCGGGATTAGCAATCTGGGAATTGGATCATACTGGATATAAAGATGAAGATATATTGAAGGAGGTGCAGGGACTTATGTGGAAAAAAGGCATTTTAACTTTTACAGGATTGTGCGGTGCATGGTTCGGCTACACGGCATATCATCTGGCGGGAAAATCCGTCCCTTGGATGGCTGAATGGATTCAGTCAGCAGGATTACTGGGAGCTGGGGTATCAACCCTACTAGGCGCTGTATTGTTTATGTCCGTGTGTAACATCGGTGGAACATTGATGGCAACCAGGCTGCATAATAGTATTGATTCTTTGGCCAAAGTACCGATGAATGAATTGGCTGCAGGAGCGGCGGGTACAGTTGCAGGACTGCTGGTGGCCTTGCTGTTATATCCTTGTGTTGCCTGGCTGGGGACGGCCGGAGAAGTGCTGCAGGTGGCGCTGACGGTCATTAGTGCTTATGCAGGCTATATGCTTGCCATGGCGAAGAAAGACGATCTGGCGGCCTTCTGGATGTCAGGACGCTGGGGTCAACCCGAGGTGGACGAGGACAGACGGTTGGAAGAGCACAAAATTTTGGATACCAGTGTAATTATCGATGGTCGCATCGCAGATATATGCAAAACCGGATTTATCGAGGGCACGATTGTAATCCCGGAATTCGTTCTGGAGGAATTGCAGCACATTGCCGATTCATCTGACTTGCTCAAGCGGAACAGAGGACGGCGCGGGCTTGATATTCTGAATAAAATTCAGAAGGAACTGGACGTCAAAGTGCTTATATACGAAGGGGATTTTGAGGAAATTTCCGAAGTGGACAGCAAGCTTGTCAAGCTCGCCAAGGTACTTCAGGGCAAAGTTGTCACCAATGACTTCAACCTGAACAAGGTCTGTGAACTGCAAGGAGTATCCGTGCTAAACATCAATGATCTCGCCAATGCCGTTAAGCCGGTGGTATTGCCAGGTGAGGAGATCATGGTGCAGATTATCAAGGATGGCAAGGAGCACGGTCAAGGTGTAGCCTACCTGGATGATGGCACGATGATCGTTGTGGAAGGCGGACGCGAGTATATCGGCATGATGATGGAAGTACTGGTGACCAGTGTGCTGCAGACGTCAGCGGGACGAATGATTTTTGCCAAGCCGAAACTGTTGGAAAAAGCCCAATAAAGCGGTATGATGGGTAGTGTATCGTTAGAGGTTATAATATAACTGTATTATATCTCCGAACGATAAACTGACAGACAAGGCAGGGATTGCGGCATGGATAAAGGGTGGGGTGTTGTCATTGTGGCGGCAGGTCGGGGGACCCGGATGGGAACAACCGAGAGTAAGCAGTTTCTGCTGCTGCAGGACAAGCCCGTTTTCATACATACGCTTGAAGTGTTTGCGGCTTTGGACGAGGTCAGCGAAATGGTGCTGGTCACGGGAGCTGCCGATGTTGAACGCTGCCAGGATTGGGTAAAAGAATACCGACTGGAATCACGTGTCCGTGTCATCCCCGGAGGGAAAGAGAGACAGCATTCGGTCCACGAAGGCCTTAAGGCACTAGGGACAGACTGGGTCCTCGTTCACGACGGGGTACGTCCTTTTATAAACCGTGAGCAGATTATGGGGTGTATGAAGGCCGCGATGTCGGGTGGAGCAGCTGTACTGGCCGTTCCAGTGAAGGATACGATCAAACAAGTAAATGCGGAGGGAATCGTTACGGCGACGCCGGACCGCAGCAGTCTGTGGAGCATTCAAACCCCGCAGGCTTTTCGTCTTTCTTCCCTGCTGCTTGCATACGAATCGGCGGAACGGGACGGATTTCTAGGAACGGATGACGCAATGCTGGCTGAACGCCAGGGAATGTCAGTCAAGGTTGTGGAAGGCAGTTATACGAACATCAAATTAACGACGCCGGAAGATTTGGAATACGCCGCGTTTTTGCTCAAGGGAGAGAAGAAGCGATGATACGTGTAGGACAGGGATTTGATGTACATCAACTGGTAGAGGGACGCCCATGCATTATTGGCGGGGTCACGATCCCTTATGAAAAAGGACTGCTGGGTCACTCGGACGCAGACGTGCTGCTGCATGCCATCAGTGATGCCATTCTTGGTGCGCTTGCACTTGGGGATATTGGCAAACACTTTCCGGATACGGATCCGGAGTTCAAGGATGCTGATAGCCTGAAACTGCTGGAGCATGTGTGGCAATTGGTGAAGGATCGTGGATACCGTCTGGGGAACATCGATTCAACCATTATTGCACAGAAACCGAAGATGGCACCTTACGTTCCGCAGATGGCCGAGGTTATTGCCAAGGCACTTGAAGCGGATGTAACTCAGGTGAATGTCAAAGCGACAACAACAGAACAACTCGGATTCCCCGGACGGGGAGAGGGTATAGCTGCCCAATCGGTTGTTTGCCTTGTTCGCGTGTGATATCATCAACCAATTAGAGACGGAGGGGATATTATGAGCACCGAAGTTCGCGTGCGCTATGCGCCGAGTCCAACGGGACACCTGCATATCGGGAACGCCCGTACGGCGCTGTTTAACTATTTGTATGCCAAACATAATAACGGCAAATTCATTATTCGTATTGAGGATACGGACGTGAAACGCAACATTGCCGGTGGTGAGGAAAGTCAGCTGAAATACCTGAAATGGCTCGGAATCGAGTGGGACGAAAGTATTGATGTTGGCGGCGAGTACGGACCATACCGTCAGACGGAACGTTTGGACATCTATCGTAAATATACGCAGGAGCTACTGGATAAAGGTCTGGCTTACCGCTGTTATTGCACGGAAGAAGAGCTGGAGCAAGAACGTGAAGAACAGACAGCACGTGGAGAAACTCCTCGTTATTCGGGTAAACACCGTGATCTGACACCGGAGCAACAGAGCGCATTTGAAGCAGAAGGCCGTGTGGCGAGTATTCGTTTCCGTGTACCGGAAGAACGCATATATACGTTTGATGACATGGTAAAAGGGACGATCTCATTCAACAGCAAGGAATCCGGCGACTTCGTTATTGTGAAAAAAGACGGCATTCCCACATACAACTATGCAGTTGCTGTGGATGATCACCTGATGAAGATCTCCCACGTCTTGCGTGGAGAGGATCACATCTCTAACACACCGCGTCAACTGATGATTTATGAAGCGCTTGGCTGGGAGCCGCCGCAGTTCGGTCATATGACGTTGATCGTGAATGAAAACCACAAAAAGCTGAGTAAACGTGACGAGTCCGTTATTCAGTTTATTCAACAATATGATCAGCTCGGCTATCTGCCTGAGGCGATGTTTAACTTCATCTCCCTGCTTGGCTGGTCGCCTGAGGGGGAAGAAGAGATCTTCTCGCAGGAGCAGTTGATCTCCATTTTTGATACGAAGCGTCTGTCCAAGAGCCCGGCGGTATTTGATACTCACAAGCTGGCTCACTTGAACAATCACTATATTAAAAATGCGGATCCAGATCGCATTGCTGAAATGGCGATTCCACATCTGCAAAAAGCAGGACGTATTGCCACTGAGCTCTCACCTGAACAAAAAGAATGGGCATATACGCTTGTTCATCTCTACCAGGAGCAAATGAATTCTGCCTCCGATATCGTGGAATTGTCGGAAGTGTTCTTCCGTTCCCACCTGGAGCTGGAAAGTGAAGGGGCTACTGTACTGGCTGAGGAGCAGGTACCAACTGTTCTGAAGGCATTTGCTGATAAAGTACAGGCTAACGACGAATTTACACCAAGCAAGATGGCTGCGCTGATCAAAGAAGTTCAGAAAGAGACTGGATTTAAAGGTAAACAGCTGTTTATGCCGATCCGTGTAGCTCTGACAGGACAGACTCATGGCCGCGATCTGAACCAAACAATTGTACTGCTTGGCCGCGATACGGTCATTGATCGATTGCATGCTCAGGTAAAAGGCGCGTAAGTAACGCCCTTGTTTAGTCTACTTTGACTTAAGGATGGAACTTCGTTCCCACCGATATGAAGGAAGATTGTTGTCAGTCCATAACCTTTTCGCTATAATAGCAACACAAAGGTTAAATGGTATGATTTTATCATTCATCATAAAAACAGCAAAGACCGGGAGAAGTAGGCTGAACCGGACAGATTCAGAGAGGATGGTCCCGCAGTAAAGAACAAGATTCTTTGCTAAGGTGGCTGTGAGCCATCCGCTGTCCGTCAGTCGAAATGCACCCGTGAGCTGCATAGCCGAATCCGGCCCCGCCTCTCGTTATGTAGGAGAGAGGAAAACGTCAGGATAGGTTGTGACGGTTGGTTCCCGTTACGGAACTGTTGAGGGTTCATTCTTGTGCAAGGATATGAGGCAGCTATAACAGGTAGCCTAGTTCTTGTATGTTAAGGCATGAACCGAGCAGAGTGGGACCGCGATAAACGCCTCTGCAGCTTAAATAGCTGCAGGGGCGTTTTCTATTTAGGTCGAGTCAGAAGTACACTACCATGAGGGCCGCGCCATCCGGAAAGCCGGAGGACGAAGACCTGAACAAGAGGGGAACGAGCATGTTCAAGAAGATCAGATCAGATATCCAGGCGGTGTTTGAAAACGATCCGGCGGCCCGGGGATGGTTTGAGGTTGTATTTACCTACTCGGGGCTGCATGCGATATGGGCGCACCGGGTGGCACATTTTTTATACATGCGGAGATGGTTTTCTTTCGCCCGGTTCATTTCACAGGTCAGCCGTTTTATGACAGGTATCGAAATCCATCCCGGTGCTACGATTGGCAATCGGTTGTTTATTGACCATGGCATGGGCGTCGTGATTGGGGAAACGTGTGAAATTGGCGACGATGTTGTCATCTATCAGGGGGTCACACTTGGCGGAACGGGTAAAGAAAAAGGGAAGAGACATCCGACAATTGGCAATAATGTGGTTATCTCATCAGGGGCGAAGGTACTGGGTTCTTTCAGCGTAGGGGACCAATGTAATATTGGTGCGAACTCGGTTGTGCTGAAGGAAGTCCCTTCAAATAGCACGGTTGTAGGCATACCAGGCAGAATCGTGAAGCAGGATGGCCGTCGGGTGGACCGTTTGAACCAGCAGCTTCCCGATCCGGTCATCGATTCCCTGCGCAGCATGCAGCAAGAAATCGAACGATTGCGTGAAGAAGTGCGTACTTTGCAGAGTACCCGTGAAAGTGAGTTTTCCCGTGGTACAATAGAATAATGATGGAAACGGATGAAAGGAAAGTGACTATGACGCTTCAAATTTACAATACGATGAGTCGTACCAAAGAGAATTTTGTTCCCCAAGAGCCGGGGAAAGTGAAAATGTATGTGTGCGGGCCAACGGTATACGATTACATTCATATCGGGAATGCACGTCCAGTTATCTTTTTCGACACGGTTCGCGGATACTTGGAACAGACCGGGCATGAGGTGAACTATGTCGTGAATTTCACGGATGTTGATGACAAGCTCATTCGCAAAGCCGAGCAGCTTGGTACAGATGTTCCTCATGTCGCCGAGAAGTTTATTGCGGCTTATTACGAGGACCTCGAAGGGCTGGGTATTCCGAAGGCAAGCAGTAATCCGAGAGTGACCGAAAACATGCCGCTTATTATTGATTTTATCCGTGAGCTGGTTGAAAAGGACTTCGCCTATGAAAATGGCGGTGACGTATATTATCGCACAGGCAAATTCGCGGAGTACGGCAAACTGTCTAAGCAAAACCTTCAGGAATTACAGTTCGGAATTCGTATTGGTGTAGATGAGCGCAAAGAGCATCCGGAAGACTTCGTCCTCTGGAAAGCTGCGAAGCCGGGTGAGATTTTCTGGTCCAGTCCATGGGGCGATGGTCGTCCGGGCTGGCATATCGAGTGCTCTGCCATGGCACGGGAATACCTGGGGGATACGTTGGATATTCACGGCGGAGGACAGGATTTGCAGTTCCCGCACCATGAGTGCGAATGCGCTCAATCCGAGGTGTTGACTGGCAAACCACTGGCAAACTACTGGATGCATAACGGGTTCATCCGTATTGATAACGAAAAAATGTCGAAATCACTCGGAAACGGCGTGCTTGTCAAAGACCTTCGCAATCAATATAAACGCGAAGCCATTCGTTATTTCATGTTGTCTACTCACTATCGCAATCCGTTGAACTTCACGGAAGATACGATGGAACAGGCACAGAATAGTGTGGACCGGATCGCAAATGCCGTAGGTAACCTTAATCATCGCTTGCAGGCTGTGAGCGTGGATCAGGCTGTGTCAGCTGAGTTTGCAGCGAGACTGGAGCAGATTCGTCAGCAGTATCATGAGAAAATGCAGGACGACTTCAATACGCCTGATGCGATTACGGCAATGTTTGAGTGGGTTGGGGAAGCTAACCAACTGTTGCAGCAAGATGTGGTAAACGCTGCGGACATTCGCGCTCTGCTGGAATTGTTCAGTGAGTTGAATGCGGTACTTCGCATCTATACCGAGGCTGAACCAGAGCTTTTGGACGAAGAAATCGAACGTCTAATTGTAGAACGTAACGAAGCACGCAAAACCAAAAACTGGGCGCGGGCTGATGAAATTCGGGATGAACTGTCTGCGCAGGGTATCTTGCTTGAGGATACGGCTCAAGGAATGAGATGGCGGCGCAAATGAGCGAGGAACAACTGAAAAAGTTGTCTGAATCCGTCGAGCATGCCGAGCAACGGGAGGAACAGCAGACAGATGAACAGTCTCTGAGCGTTGACCAGGGAGGATGGTTTCCTTATCCCCCCTCCCGGCCTGCACGGTTGATTCCTCCCATCGCTCTCGCCTATATTGGTGATGCGGTATATGAGGTAGCCGTACGGCAGTATCTGTTATCCAAAGCCAACATGCGTCCCAACCATCTGCACCGTAGTGCGACCGGTTTGGTATCGGCGAAGGCACAAAGTCGTATTCTCACAGGTATTGAGGCTGAGCTGACCGAGGAAGAACGTGACATTGTCAGACAAGGTCGTAATGCCAAGTCTGGCAGTATTCCCAAAAACGCAGACGTTTTGGAGTATAGACATGCCACTGCTCTGGAGTGTCTGATCGGTTACCTGTATAGCAGTGGTCGGCATGATCGCATGATTGAACTGATTCGCCGGGGTATCGAGCATGCGGAACAAAATTCGCAATCACCGACAAAATAATATAAATTACAACAAAGCCGCTTCTGTAGGGTGCGCCGCTT
Source organism: Paenibacillus sp. GL_099_B (assembly GCF_057835695.1). Taxonomy (NCBI): domain Bacteria; kingdom Bacillati; phylum Bacillota; class Bacilli; order Caryophanales; family Paenibacillaceae; genus Paenibacillus; species Paenibacillus sp. GL_099_B. The sequence goes on along the minus strand of NZ_CM174430.1, from coordinate 6,237,646 downwards.
AGGGTGCAGTAAATCACAGGGCGTTATAGAGAGGATCGAACAAAGATGGAAGAAGAATGGATCGCCGGTAAGCACTCCGTAACGGAGGCGCTGCGTTCAGGCCGGACCATTAATAAAATATGGATTGCAGATACAGCGCAAAAACATTTGACGCAGCCTATTATCGCTGAAGCAAAAAAATTAGGTGTTGTCATTCAGCACGTAGACAAGCGTAAACTGGATCAAACAGTGCCGGGTATTCAACACCAGGGTGTGGTGGCGCAAGCGGCTCCTTACGCTTATGTAGAGGTTGAAGACATTCTTGCTGCAGCGGCTGCTAAAAATGAACATCCATTTTTGATTTTGCTGGATGAGATCGAAGATCCACATAATCTTGGATCAATTTTACGGACGGCCGACTGCACGGGAGCGCATGGTGTCATTGTGCCCAAACGGCGCTCAGCTGCAGTTACAGTGACTGTATCCAAAACTTCAGCAGGTGCTGTTGAGTACGTGCCAGTGGCTCGTGTAAGCAATCTGGGTCAAACTATTGACCGTCTCAAGGAAGAGGGCGTATGGGTTGTGGGTACGGATGTTGCTGCTCAGGAGAGCGTGTTTGGTAACGGCGTCTTTACAGGCCCGGTAGCCCTCGTGATCGGAAACGAAAACAAGGGAATGGGACGACTCATTCGTGAGAAATGCGATGTATTGATCAAATTGCCGATGCAAGGTCAGATTAATTCCCTGAATGCTTCCGTGGCAGCGGGTGTTGTCATGTATGAAGTGCTCCGCTCGCGCCAAGCGCAGGACTAGAAGATATGGCTGATTCCCGTGATGTGCTTCTTGTAGACGGGTACAACATGATTGGTGACTGGCCGGAGCTATCCAGATTGGCGGAGAGTGGATTGGAGGAGGCCCGCAACAGGCTTCTATCTCGACTAGCCGACTATCAGGCATTCTCCGGCTTGAGAGTCATTGTTGTTTTTGACGCCTACCTCGTGCCTGGACTCGGTAAATCCTTTACACAGAGCAAAGTGCAGATCTTTTTTACAAAGGAAAAAGAGACGGCAGACGAATGCATTGAGAGACTCGTTCGGGAACTAAGCACGCGAAGACGCCAAATCTATGTGGCTACAAGCGATATGGTAGAGCAGCATGTCATTTTTGGACAAGGAGCTCTGCGTGTATCCGCAAGGGAATTGCTGATCGAAGTAGAGCAGAACGAAAAAGAGTTACAGAAACGTTTGGAAGAAGATCAAGCTAAAGCAACGCGAAATACACTTGGCGGGAAGTTAAGTCCGGATGTTTTGAAGCAGTTTGAGCGGTGGCGCCGGGAATAACAGCACGGTTTTACAAAAATTAGAATTTTGAAACTCTTGACAATTATGTTATTGATGTTCTTTTTTAGGCAGAGCGTGGTTGACGGTGTGAGGTGCCATCATATATACTGATCCTATATTTCATAGAGTAGAGTAACGGGGTACCTTGCGTTGCAGCCGGAGGGATTGTCTGTGAGTGTCGACCTCAAAGATATCATGTTATCCAAGTATGATTACCAAAGTGACGAAGACATTGTCGAAGCGGTCCGTGAAGGTGAAAGCGAAGCGCTGGAGTTTTTGATTAACAAATATCGTAACTTTGTACGCGCCAAGGCAAGATCTTATTTTCTGATTGGGGCTGACCGGGAAGATATCATTCAAGAAGGAATGATTGGACTCTATAAATCCATAAGGGATTTCAAAGGGGACAAGCTCGCTTCTTTCAAAGCCTTCGCCGAGTTGTGTATTACACGACAGATTATTACGGCAATCAAGACAGCAACACGTCAGAAGCATATTCCGCTTAATTCTTATGTATCACTGGACAAACCTATTTATGACGAAGAGTCCGATCGTACGTTACTCGATGTGATTTGTGGAACACAGGTCAGCGATCCGGAAGAACTTATCATCAATCAGGAAGAGTTTGTGGGCCTGGAAGATAAGATGTCTGAGATTCTGAGTGATCTGGAACGTAAAGTATTGATGTTGTATCTGGACGGGAGATCTTATCAAGAGATTGCAGTGGATTTGGACAGGCATGTAAAGTCCATTGATAATGCACTTCAGCGCGTGAAGCGTAAACTTGAAAAGTACCTGGAAGTTCGAGATAATTGAACACATGTTGTCGTTGACGGAAAAGGCTCGGGGTTTGAGTCTTTTTTTGCTGCCTCAAGTTTATAAAGTTAAAGAATGATTATACTAGTAATCGCTTGGTCCATGCAGGAGAAGAGAAAAACAGAGATGAGAAACTGAATGTGTTTGATAGGAACTTTTTACCCATTGATGAAAGGCTATTCTTTCATTGACATGGTTATACCCTTATGATAAAGTGTTTTAGGTAGGCCTAAATTCGCGGCTTTTTTTTAGGATTAATTTAGAGACTCCGCTTGAATGTGGAAGTCTTCGGGAGGTGTACATCATGCGGGTAATTATTACTTTGGCTTGTACAAACTGCAAACAAAGAAATTACACTACGACAAAAAACAAGCGTAATCACCCCGACCGCATGGAGATGAAGAAATTTTGCAAGTTTTGTAACGAGCAGACTTCTCATCGCGAAACCAGATAGTTTTTTGGAGGTGTAGTCGGCGTGAAACGTAGTTTCAAATCTCTGATTTCCTTTTTCTCTGAAAGCTGGGCTGAACTTAAAAAAGTTCGCTGGCCTAATCGTAAAGAGCTGACCAACTACACATTGATCGTTCTTGGTACTGTTGTGGTTATGACGCTATTTTTTTGGGTCATTGATATCGGCATCTCCGCTGTGATCGAAGCGATTATTTAAGAAGGGTCCCAGGTGGCTTGATATGGAAAAAAGATGGTACGTCGTTCATACCTATTCAGGGTATGAGAATAAGGTCAAAGCCAATTTGGAAAAACGCGTAGAGTCCATGGGCATGGAAGACAAGATTTTCCGCGTTCTTGTTCCTATGGAAGAAGAAGTGGTAAACAAAGACGGTAAGAAAAAAACCGTTATGCGTAAAGTTTACCCCGGATATGTCTTGGTGGAAATGGTCCAGACGGATGACTCTTGGTATGTTGTTCGCAACACACCAGGTGTTACGGGATTTGTCGGTTCGACAGGTTCCGGGTCCAAACCAACAGCCTTGCTGCCTGAAGAAGTGGAACAAATTCTGAAGCACATGGGCATGGTTGAGCCGAAGCCTAAAATTGAATTCGATATTAAGGAATCCGTACGTATTAAAGTTGGTCCTTTTGCGAATTTTGTGGGCTCCGTGGAAGAAATCTTGGTAGACAAAAGCAAGTTGAAAGTGCACGTGAACATGTTTGGACGGGAAACACCGCTTGAGTTGGAATACACGCAAGTGGAGAAGATATAGTCTCTTCAAGTTTCTTGTGGGAGGGCTGAGAGGCCCGTTAACCACTATTTTGCAAGGAGGTGTCAATCATGGCAAAAAAGGTAATCAAAATGGTAAAACTGCAAATTCCAGCAGGTAAAGCGAATCCAGCGCCTCCGGTAGGTCCAGCTTTGGGTCAAGCAGGTGTCAACATCATGGCATTCTGTAAAGAGTTCAACGCTCGTACAGCCGATCAAGCGGGATTGATTATTCCTGTTGAAATCACAGTATTCGAAGACCGTTCCTTTACTTTCATTACTAAAACTCCACCAGCAGCAGTTCTGTTGAAAGTGGCAGCTAAAGTAGAAAAAGGATCCGGCGAACCGAACAAGAAAAAAGTCGCTACCGTTAAACGTGATGCGGTACGTCAAATCGCGGAACAAAAAATGCCTGACCTGAATGCTGCTGACGTTGAGTCTGCAATGCGTATGGTCGAAGGTACTGCCCGCAGCATGGGTATCACCATCGAAGACTAATTTTTCATCTGAAACATGGCTTCGTAAAGCCGGCCGATTCGCGGCCGGTTGATGTGGGAGGTATATCCGCTAACACCACAAAGGAGGAATATAACATGGCTAAACACGGTAAAAAATACCTGGAAGCTGCTAAGCTGATTGACAGCGAAGCAACTTACGAGCCTTCAGAAGCTGTAGAGCTTGTGAAAAAGGCAGCCACTGCAAAATTTGATGAAACTATCGAAGCAGCAGTACGCTTGGGCGTTGACCCACGTAAACAAGACCAGGCAGTACGTGGTGTTGTTGTCTTGCCACACGGCACAGGTAAAACACAACGCGTATTGGTATTTGCAAAAGGTGACAAAGCGAAAGAAGCGGAAGCGGCTGGCGCGGACTATGTTGGTGATGCAGACATGATCAACAAAATCCAACAAGGCTGGTTCGAATTCGACGTCTGCGTAGCGACACCAGACATGATGAGTGAAGTAGGTAAATTGGGCCGACTGCTCGGCGGTAAAGGTCTGATGCCTAACCCTAAAGCCGGAACGGTAACTTTCGATGTATCCAAGGCTGTTCAAGAAATTAAAGCCGGTAAAATCGAATATCGTCTGGATCGTGCAGGTCAAATTCATGCACCGATCGGTAAAGCTTCTTTCTCGACAGAGCAATTGAATGAGAACCTTAAAGCTCTCATGGATGCTTTGACTCGTGCTAAACCGGCGGCAGCAAAAGGTGTTTATCTGAAGAATGTAAGTCTTTCTTCCACGATGGGCCCTGGCGCGCGCGTGAACGCAGCATCTTTTAGATAATATCGCTTGACAGGCTTGTCCTGTTCTGATATTCTATAAAAGTTGTGAGTCCGAGTGACTGACCGTTGACATTTGAATATGCTTGCCGTAGACAGTAGGTGCCATTTTGGCTTAATTTCCTGCCGAGGTGTGATTATAGAACTTAGAACGATGAAAATCGGTTATGAGTATATATCAAGCCTTCGTGATTCTACGGAGGCTTTTCTTAATGGGATAAATTTGATCAGGAGGTGTACAGTTTGGCAAACGCAAAAGTGATTCAAGCAAAACAAGAGTCCGTTGATGCAGTAACAGCAAAATTGCGCGAGAGCGTTACTAGTGTTGTTGTTGACTATCGCGGTTTGAACGTTGCCCAAGTAACTGAGCTGCGTAAGCAGCTTCGTGAAGCCGGAATCGAATTCCAAGTGCTGAAAAACTCGTTGCTTCGCCGCGCAGCAGCTGCAGCAGAACTGACAGAACTTAACGAAGTACTGACAGGTCCTAGTGCAATTGCATTCAGCGTAGACGACGTAGTGGCTCCAGCCAAAATTCTGAACGACTTCGCGAAAAAGAACGATGCACTGGAATTGAAAGGTGCAGTTGTAGAAGGTCGCGTAATTGGAGTGCAAGAAGTCAAAGCGTTGGCAGAATTGCCATCACGCGAAGGTCTCCTTTCCATGCTCCTCAGCGTGCTTCAAGCGCCAGTGCGCAACTTCGCGCTTGCGGTTAAAGCTGTTGCTGAAAAAGAAGAACAAGGCGCGTAAGCAACTTGATCTGAATGCTGCTTAGGCAGTGATGAAATACAAAAAAAATAATATTATATATGGAGGTTCAATCATGAGTAAAGAGCAAATCTTGGAAGCAATCAAAGGCATGACTGTACTGGAATTGAATGATCTCGTTAAAGCAATCGAAGAAGAATTCGGCGTAACTGCTGCAGCTCCAGTAGCTGTTGCAGGTGGCGGAGCTGCTGCAGCTGAAGCTGAGCAATCCGAGTTCGACGTAATCTTGACTAGCGCTGGTGCTTCCAAAATCAACGTTATCAAAGCAGTTCGCGAAATCACAGGTCTTGGCCTGAAAGAAGCGAAAGAAGTAGTTGACAATGCTCCAAAAGCATTGAAAGAAAAAGTTAGCAAAGAAGAAGCAGAAACGGTTAAAGCTAAGCTTGAAGAAGCAGGCGCTTCAATCGAAGTTAAATAATTTAGCTTTCATTAGCTAGATGAACAAAACAACAAACCCCTTGACTTATATCAAGGGGTTTGTTGCTGTAATTGTAAAAGGAAAGTGAGTGAGGACATGTCCAATCATTATTATTCGGACAAACCGCAGGTGGCACATGACAGACGGGCTACAGAAGCGGAGCTACGCGGATGGAAATTACGTCTCGTTACGGATGCAGGGGTATTTTCCAAAAACGGAATCGATTACGGCAGCAGAGTGTTGATTGATGCTATAGAGTTGCCTGCTGGAGCTCATGTACTGGATGTGGGCTGCGGGTATGGACCTATTGGTCTTACAGCAGCTAAACTTGTACCGGATGGACATGTCACCATGATCGATATCAATGAGAGAGCGGTTGAGCTTTCCAGGGAAAATGCAAAAGCGAACGGCATAACGAATGTAACGGTTATGCAAAGTAATCTTCTGGCTGAAGTTAAAAAGGAAGACTTTGACGCGATTCTCACCAATCCTCCGATCCGTGCGGGTAAGGAAACCGTGCATACGATCTTTGAACAGGCATATCGTCATTTGAAGATGGACGGAGCGTTATGGGTTGTCATTCAGAAAAAGCAGGGAGCACCTTCGGCAAAAGCGAAGCTGGAATCTCTCTTTGGACGAGTGGAGGAAGTAACGAAGGATAAAGGCTACCGAATTTTCAAAGCGGTAAAATTGGAAGAGGCGCCTTTTGGCTAAATCCTGATTTGTAAAGTAAGCAGGGTAGTATTTTTTTTGCAATAGGACTATTGACTTGAAATTCAGGTCGTGGTATTATTGTAAAATGTCAGTATTAAGATGCCCTATTTGGCTTTAGCTAACTAAAAATGTCAACCTTTTTTACGCCGAACGGGCTTATTATGCCTACGTTTGGCGTATAATATGTACATTTTGGGCAAACTGGGGATAAGTATGATTTGGAAAGACATCCGCCGATCAAAGTTGCTCTTTTTTCGAACGACATTCGAGTAAGGGCTTTTCTTTATTTGTGGATGCATTGCTTTGCTCTGTATGTGTACCATTATAAGGTTACAAACAGAGGTTCGCAACGAAATTTTTAAAGTGAGTAGACATTGAGGGGTGAGTTTAAGTTGGCAGGACATCTTGTTCAATATGGTCGACGCACTCGGCGCAGTTATGCACGAATTAACGAGATACTCGAAGTTCCGAACCTGATTGAGATCCAACAAAAATCTTACGATTGGTTTTTGGAGGAAGGGTTGCGCGAAATGTTCCAGGATATCTCGCCGATCCAGGATTTTACAGGTAACTTGATTTTGGAATTTATCGATTACAGTCTCGGTGAACCGAAGTATACAGTAGACGACGCGAAAGAGCGTGACGTTACTTATGCAGCACCGCTTCGGGTCAAAGTCCGGCTCATTAATAAGGAAACCGGCGAAGTCAAAGAGCAGGAAGTATTCATGGGAGATTTCCCGCTGATGACCGACACCGGCACATTTATTATTAATGGTGCGGAACGGGTTATTGTCAGCCAGTTGGTTCGCTCTCCTAGCGTTTACTTCAGTACCAAAGTAGATAAAAACGCCAAAAAAACGTATACCGCTACAGTTATTCCTAACCGCGGCGCTTGGCTCGAACTGGAGATGGACGCGAAGGATGTTGTTTACGTCCGGATCGACCGCACACGTAAAATACCGGTGACGGTTCTCCTGCGTGCACTTGGTTTTGGCACAGACGCTGAGATTCTGGATCTGCTCGGTAATGACGAATATATTCGCAATACGCTGGACAAAGACAATACGGATTCCACGGAGAAAGCGCTGATTGAGATTTATGAGCGCCTTCGTCCGGGCGAGCCACCAACGCTGGATAATGCGAAAAGCTTGCTCGTAGCCCGTTTCTTTGATCCAAAACGTTATGACCTGGCTAATGTGGGTCGTTACAAAATCAACAAAAAGCTTCACATCAAGAACCGTTTGTTCAACCAACGTTTGGCTGAGTCTCTTGTGGACACTGAAACTGGTGAGATTATCGCTGAAGCGGGTCAAATGATAGACCGTCGTCTGTTGGATGAAATCATGTCGCAACTGGAGAAGAGCGTTGGTTTCCGCACATATCACGTCGCTAACGGCGTTTTGGATGCCAATGATATCCCGATGCAAACGATTGATGTATTTTCACCGATTGAGGATGGTAAGGTCGTTAAACTGATTGCCAATGCTAACATTGATAAATCAGTGAAGAACGTTACACCGGCTGATATCATTTCCTCCATCAGTTACTTCATTAACCTTCTGCATGGCATCGGAAGCACAGATGATATTGATCACCTGGGTAACCGTCGTCTCCGCTCGGTTGGTGAACTCTTGCAAAACCAATTCCGTATCGGTTTATCCCGTATGGAACGTGTGGTTCGTGAGAGAATGTCCATTCAGGATGCTAACGTAATCACGCCTCAGGCTTTGATTAACATACGTCCTGTTATCGCATCCATTAAAGAGTTCTTCGGTAGCTCCCAATTGTCGCAGTTTATGGATCAAACAAACCCACTGGGTGAGTTGACACATAAACGCCGTCTGTCCGCACTCGGACCGGGTGGTTTGACACGTGAGCGTGCCGGCATGGAAGTCCGTGACGTGCATCCATCCCACTATGGCCGGATGTGTCCAATCGAGACACCAGAGGGACCAAACATTGGTTTGATCAACTCCTTGTCGACATTTGCCCGTGTGAACGAATATGGATTCATTGAAGCACCTTATCGCTGGGTAGATCCGAAGACTGGTGTCGTAACCGAGCAAATCGATTACCTGACAGCAGACGAAGAGGACAACTATGTAATTGCTCAAGCGAATGCGAAGCTGAATGAAGACAGTACTTTTGCTGAAGAAGCGATCATTGTACGTTACAACAAACAGTCGGATAACATCCTTACGATGCCGAGTGAACGTGTTGACTACATGGACGTATCTCCTAAGCAAGTTGTATCTGTCGCTACAGCGCTCATTCCGTTCCTTGAGAACGATGACTCCAACCGTGCGCTCATGGGATCGAACATGCAGCGGCAAGCCGTTCCACTCTTGATTCCTAAAGCTCCGCTGGTCGGAACAGGTATGGAACATAAAGCCGCGAAAGATTCCGGTGTATGTATTGTCTCCAAATATGACGGGATTATTGAACGTTCTTCTGCGAATGAGATTTGGTTGCGTCGTATTGAAGAAGTTGATGGTCAAGAAGTCAAAGGCGACATCGTTAAATATAAATTACACAAATTTATGCGTTCGAACCAAGGAACATGCATTAACCAACGTCCGATTGTCAAAAGAGGTGCTGTTGTCAAAGCTGGGGACATCCTTGCAGACGGTCCTTCGACGGAAATGGGTGAATTGGCACTGGGACGTAACGTAGTGGTTGCCTTCATGACTTGGGAAGGTTACAACTACGAGGATGCGATCTTGCTCAGCGAAAAACTCGTTAAAGAAGATGTGTATACATCCATTCATATCGAGGAATATGAGTCTGAAGCACGTGATACTAAGCTCGGACCTGAAGAGATCACACGTGATATCCCGAACGTAGGGGAAGAAGCGCTGCGTAATCTGGATGAGCGTGGTATTATCCGTATCGGTGCTGAAATCAGTGCCGGTGACATTCTGGTTGGTAAAGTAACACCAAAAGGTGTAACGGAACTGACTGCAGAAGAACGTCTCCTGCATGCGATCTTCGGTGAGAAAGCGCGTGAAGTACGTGATACTTCCCTGCGTGTACCTCACGGTACTGACGGAATCGTAGTTGATGTAAAAGTCTTTACCCGTGAAAACGGTGATGAACTGCCTCCAGGTGTTAACCAACTCGTTCGTGTCTATATCGCTCAAAAACGGAAAATTTCCGAGGGTGATAAAATGGCCGGACGTCACGGTAACAAAGGGGTCGTGGCCCGTATCCTACCGGAAGAAGATATGCCTTTCCTGCCGGACGGAACACCAGTTCAAATCGTTCTTAATCCGCTGGGCGTACCTTCCCGGATGAACATCGGTCAAGTGCTTGAAGTTCACTTGGGTATGGCAGCCATGCAGCTCGGTATTCACGTAGCTACTCCTGTATTCGACGGAGCGAAGGAGTATGACGTCTTCGATACGATGGAAGAAGCAGGTATGCAACGAAATGGTAAAACCGTTCTGTACGATGGTCGTACGGGAGAAGAGTTCGAACGTGAAGTTACTGTCGGCGTCATGCATATGATCAAGCTGGCGCACATGGTTGACGATAAAATCCATGCTCGTTCCACAGGTCCTTACTCACTCGTTACGCAACAGCCTCTGGGTGGTAAAGCTCAGTTCGGTGGACAACGTTTCGGGGAGATGGAAGTATGGGCGCTTGAGGCTTATGGTGCGGCCTATACACTGCAAGAAATCTTGACTGTTAAGTCCGATGATGTTGTAGGTCGGGTGAAAACGTATGAATCCATCGTCAAAGGCGAGAATGTTCCTGAACCAGGTGTTCCTGAATCATTCAAAGTATTGATCAAAGAGCTGCAAAGCTTGGGTATGGACGTTAAGATTTTGAGCGAAGATGAGCAAGAGATTGAAATGAAAGAAATGGACGATGAAGATGACGCTGCGAGCGATAAGCTCAGCCTCAACCTTGAGGGTACAGAGGTCGGAGCGGAGTAACCGCTTCGGGCGCATGATGACCGGCGTTTTTCATCAGGCTCGCGTCTTGCTCCGGCTTCGGCCGGAGGGGGCGTAACCTAGAATACAGGACTTGGTTAAGGAGGGTTGCTCCTTGTTGGACGTCAACAATTTCGAATACATGAAGATCGGGCTTGCTTCCCCAGAAAAAATTCGTTCTTGGTCCCGCGGAGAAGTGAAAAAACCGGAAACGATCAACTATCGTACGTTGAAACCGGAAAAAGAAGGGCTGTTCTGCGAAAAGATTTTTGGCCCTACAAAAGACTGGGAATGTCATTGCGGTAAATACAAACGCGTGCGTTATAAAGGCGTTGTCTGTGATCGTTGTGGCGTTGAAGTCACACGTGCGAAAGTACGCCGCGAACGGATGGGCCATATTGAGCTCGCTGCTCCGGTATCGCATATCTGGTACTTCAAAGGTATTCCGAGCCGCATGGGTCTCGCTCTGGATATGTCTCCAAGATCTCTCGAGGAGATTATTTATTTTGCATCATATGTAGTAACTGATCCAGGAGAAACTCCACTGGAGAAAAAACAGCTGTTGTCCGAGAAAGAATACCGCAGCTACCGTGAGAAATACGGATATGGATTCCACGCTGGCATGGGTGCAGAAGCGGTTAAGAAACTGCTTCAAGACATTGATGTGGATAAAGAGCTTGAATTCCTGAAGGAAGAGCTCCGCACTGCACAAGGACAACGTCGTAACCGTGCAATCAAACGTCTGGAAGTTATTGAAGCGTTCCGCAACTCGGGTAATAAACCTGAGTGGATGATCATGGATGTACTTCCTGTTATCCCACCGGAACTTCGTCCAATGGTACAGCTGGATGGTGGACGTTTTGCAACGTCTGACCTGAATGACCTGTATCGCCGTGTAATCAACCGGAACAATCGTCTGAAACGTTTGCTTGACTTGGGCGCGCCAGACATTATCGTGCAAAATGAAAAACGGATGCTGCAGGAAGCTGTTGACGCATTGATCGACAACGGCCGTCGTGGACGCCCTGTAACGGGTCCTGGTAACCGTCCTTTGAAATCCCTCAGCCACATGCTGAAAGGTAAACAAGGACGTTTCCGTCAGAACTTGCTCGGTAAACGGGTTGACTATTCCGGTCGTTCCGTTATCGTAGTTGGACCTTACCTGAAAATGTATCAGTGTGGTCTGCCTAAAGATATGGCACTTGAACTGTTCAAGCCTTTTGTTATGAAAGAGCTTGTAAATAAAGGGCTTGCCCACAACATCAAGAGCGCTAAACGTAAAGTTGAGCGTGTAAGTCCTGAAGTATGGGATGTTCTTGAAGAAGTAATTAAGGAGCACCCGGTTCTGCTGAACCGTGCCCCTACGCTTCACAGACTCGGTATTCAAGCGTTTGAACCGATTCTCGTTGAAGGTAAAGCGATCCGTCTTCACCCGCTCGTATGTACGGCATACAATGCCGACTTTGACGGTGACCAAATGGCCGTGCACGTTCCATTGTCCGCTGAAGCTCAAGCGGAAGCACGTATCCTGATGCTTGCATCAGGCAACATTTTGAACCCGAAAGACGGTAAACCGGTTGTTACCCCTTCCCAGGATATGGTGCTTGGTTCTTACTACCTGACTATGGACAACAAGGAAGAAAAGGGAACAGGCATGATCTTGCGTACGGTTAACGAAGCTGTATCCGCGTATCAACGTGGTACTGCTGGTTTGCATGCACGTGTAGCGATTCCGGTTAAAGCACTTGGCAAAACAATCTTTACTGATGAACAGCAAGATGCAATGTTGCTGACTACGATCGGCAAAATCATCTTTAACGAAATCTTCCCGGCAAGCTTCCCTTACATCAATGATGCAACTCGTGCGAACCTGTACCAAGGTACTGCAGAGCATTCATTTGTTTATGAGAAGGGTGCTGACCTTAGAGAAGCAATCATGAACGCTCCTCTGGCTGGTGGCGTCGGCAAAGAATATCTCGGTTCTATCATCGCACGTTGTTTTGAAATTTATCACACAACGGAAACAGCCGTTATTTTGGATAAAATCAAACAACTCGGATTCACATACTCCACTCGTGCCGGTATCACGGTAGCGGTGTCGGATGTTATCGTTCCACCTGAGAAATTTGAAATTCTTAGACAGTCTGAGGAAAAAGCACAGATCGTTACGAATCAGTACCGTCGTGGTCTGATCACGAATGAAGAGCGCTATGACCGTATCATTGATATCTGGTCAAAATCCAAAGATGACATCACTGAAATTCTGATGAAGTCCATGGATCGTTATAACTCCATCATGATGATGGTGGATTCCAAAGCACGGGGTAACAAATCGCAAATTACCCAATTGGGCGGTATGCGTGGTCTGATGGCCAACCCATCCGGTCGAATCATTGAACTCCCAATCAAATCAAACTTCCGTGAAGGTCTGACGGTACTCGAGTACTTCATCTCGACTCACGGTGCGCGTAAAGGTTTGGCGGATACGGCTCTGCGTACAGCGGATTCAGGTTACTTGACTCGTCGTCTCGTAGACGTAGCGCAAGACGTAATCGTGCGTGATGATGATTGTGGTACAGATAAAGGCTTTACAGTAAGTCGTATCCAGGATGGTAAAGAGGTTATTGAAGATCTCTACGACCGTATTGAAGGTAGATACTGCTTCGAGACATTACGTCATCCGGAAACGAAAGAAATTATTGTAGGTCGCAATGAATTGATTGACTCCGACAAAGCAGAGGCTATCATCGAAGCAGGCATAACCAAATTGCAAATCCGCTCTGTACTCAGCTGCCGTGCAAGTCATGGTGTCTGCAAGAAGTGTTATGGTCGCAACTTGGCGACAGGTAAACACGTGGAGATCGGTGAAGCAGTTGGGATTATTGCAGCACAGTCCATTGGTGAACCAGGAACACAGCTTACAATGCGTACTTTCCACACCGGTGGTGTAGCCGGAGACGATATTACGCAAGGTTTGCCACGTATCCAAGAGTTGTTTGAAGCTCGTAATCCTAAGGGTCAAGCAACGATTAGTGAGATTGATGGTGTGGTTAAAGAGATTCGCGAGACGAAAGATCGTCGTGAAATCGAAATTCAAGGTGAAGCGGAATCCAAAGTATACGCCGTTACCTACGGTTCCCGTGTGCGTGTAAGCGAAGGCATGGAAATTGAAGCGGGTGACGAGTTGACAGACGGTTCCATCGATCCAAAAGAAATGCTGCGCATTAAAGGCATACGTGGCGTACAAAACTACATTTTGCAGGAAGTACAACGCGTATATCGTAACCAAGGCGTAGAAATAAATGATAAACACGTTGAAGTTATGATCCGTCAAATGCTGCGTAAAATCCGCATCGTCGATGCAGGAGATACAACGCTGTTGCCAGGATCGTTCGTTGATATGCATGAGTACGAAAGAGCTAACAAAACAGCGATTCTGAGTGATAAAGAGCCAGCGGTTGCAAAACCAATTCTGCTCGGTATTACGAAAGCATCCTTGGAAACAGACTCCTTCCTCTCGGCGGCTTCGTTCCAAGAGACTACACGTGTACTGACAGATGCAGCGATCAAAGGTAAAGTCGATCAGTTGCTCGGTCTGAAAGAGAATGTAATCATCGGTAAACTGATTCCTGCAGGTACAGGTATGCACCGTTACCGCAGCATCAAATTTGCTGAGCCGGAAGATGGCCAATCTTCGGTAGAAGAACTTGAGCCAGTTTCGGTTGATTAAGATATTTCACTAGATTCATCCTTATTATAAGGGTGAACTAAAGTTTTGTACGCCGGGAGGCGACGGCTGTTTCATACAGAAGGGCGTTCCCGGCGAGGCAAAACTTTAAATGAAATATTTTAGGATTAGCATTGACATTGCTTGCGTTAGATGCTAATATATCAAAGGTGCGTGAGTAGCTGATTGTATTTGGTCCTATTCGGAGGAATGAACAATGTCTAATGAAAAAGGTCTGCAAGATGCTCATGTCAAAATAGGTACCAAACAGACCACGCGGATGGTTCAGACAGGTATGGCTTCTGAAGTTTATGTGGCTGAAGATTGTGATCCGCAGCTTACTTCCAAAATCATTGCTTTGTGTGAACAACACAATGTGAAGTGCACGAAAGTGGACACAATGAAAAATCTCGGCAAAGCTTGCGGGATTGGAGTAGGAGCAGCAATGGCTGCTGTCGTAAAATGATACGGTAAGGAACGTTTTTGTCCGAGAACTTTTAGGGATTCTCCAAGGCAAAAACTTTTCATTTGTCTTTTTATGAACCGCCTGGGTCTGTGGACTTAGCGTAAGAGGTTTATAAAGAAACATGAAAAATTGAGGAAGGGGGTGGCAATCACATGCCAACTATTAACCAACTGGTACGTAAAGGACGTCAAGCTAAAGTTGATAAGTCCAAATCACCAGCTTTGCAAAAAGGGTTCAATGCTTTGAAACGTGAATCAACTAACATCAGTGCCCCACAAAAACGTGGTGTCTGCACTCGTGTAGGTACAATGACTCCACGTAAACCAAACTCTGCACTTCGTAAGTATGCCCGTGTTCGTTTGACGAACCGTCTCGAGGTAACTGCTTATATCCCGGGTATCGGACATAACCTTCAAGAGCACAGTGTTGTTTTGATCCGTGGAGGTAAAGTTAAAGACCTTGCAGGGGTTCGTTATCACATCGTTCGCGGAGCTCTTGATACTGCAGGCGTGAACAACCGTATGCAAGCTCGTTCGAAATACGGTGCTAAACGTCCAAAAGCTAAAAAAGCCTAAAATATTATAAGTAGCAGTCC
This sequence comes from Paenibacillus sp. GL_099_B, assembly GCF_057835695.1. Lineage (NCBI taxonomy): Bacteria > Bacillati > Bacillota > Bacilli > Caryophanales > Paenibacillaceae > Paenibacillus > Paenibacillus sp. GL_099_B. The sequence goes on along the minus strand of NZ_CM174430.1, from coordinate 6,222,390 downwards.
TGAATATCTTCTGGGTTAATCCCAGGAGGTGTAGGATGTGCTCATGAAGAAAGAAAGGGGGATATCCATGCCACGCAAAGGTCCAGTTACGAAAAGAGACGTGTTGCCAGATCCGGTATACAGCAGCAAGCTGGTTACTCGTTTGATCAATCGCATCATGCTCGACGGAAAACGCGGTGTTGCTCAAAGCATTCTGTATAATGCGTTTAAGTTGATTCAAGAACGTACGGGTAATGACCCTATGGAAGTATTTGAAGCAGCAATCAAAAATATCATGCCAGTCCTGGAAGTTAAAGCTCGCCGTGTCGGCGGTGCCAACTACCAAGTACCAATCGAGGTAAAACCAGAGAGACGTACTGCTTTGGGATTACGTTGGCTCGTGAACTACTCCCGCAACCGCGGTGAGAAAACAATGGAAGAGCGTTTGGCGGCTGAGATCATCGACGCTTCCAACAACACAGGCGCTTCCGTTAAAAAACGTGAAGATACGCATAAAATGGCTGAAGCGAACAAAGCGTTTGCTCACTACCGTTGGTAGGATTCGGTTCACAATAATAACTTCAATTTTGAAGGGAGACCCATTTCATGGCAAGAGAGTTCTCCTTGAAAAATACACGTAATATCGGGATCATGGCTCATATTGATGCGGGTAAAACCACGACAACTGAGCGGATCTTGTTCTACACAGGACGTACGCACAAAATCGGTGAAGTACACGAAGGCGCTGCGACAATGGACTGGATGGAACAGGAACAGGAGCGCGGAATTACAATTACTTCCGCTGCGACTACCGCTGCTTGGAAAGGCCACCGCGTTAACATCATTGATACCCCGGGACACGTTGACTTCACTGTTGAAGTTGAACGTTCCCTTCGTGTATTGGACGGAGCAGTTGGTGTATTCAGTGCGAAAGAAGGCGTTGAGCCTCAGTCCGAAACCGTATGGAGACAGGCTGATAAGTACGGCGTACCTCGTATCGCTTACGTAAACAAAATGGATATCATCGGTGCTGACTTCCTGAACGTTGTATCTGACATGCGTGATCGCCTTCAAGCGAACGCAGTTGCGATTCAACTTCCTATCGGCGCTGAAAATGATTTCAAAGGTATCATTGATATCGTTGCACAAAAGGCTCATATGTACAAAGATGACCTGGGACAAGATATCGAAGAAACCGAAATTCCTGCGGAATTTGTTGAGCAAGTTGCAGAACTCCGGAACGAATTGGTTGAGCGTGTTGCAGAACTCGACGAAGATTTGACAATGAAATACCTGGAAGGCGAAGAGATCACTATTGATGAGATCAAAGCGGCCCTCCGTAAAGGTGTTGTTGATGTTAAGATCTTCCCGGTTATCTGTGGGTCCTCGTATCGTAACAAAGGTGTTCAACTGATGTTGGATGCTGTTATCGACTACTTGCCGGCTCCAACAGACGTTGCATCTATCACTGGTCATCTTGAAGATGGAACTGAAGCAATTCGTAAGTCATCCGATGAAGAGCCTTTCTCCGCATTGGCCTTCAAAATCATGACTGACCCTTACGTTGGTAAGTTGACATTCTTCCGCGTTTACTCCGGTGTTCTTCAATCCGGATCTTACGTATTGAACGCAACTAAAAACAAACGTGAGCGTATCGGTCGTATCCTTCAAATGCATGCGAACAGCCGTCAAGAGATCACTGAAGTTTACTCCGGTGATATTGCAGCTGCTGTAGGTTTGAAAGATACGGGTACAGGTGATACACTGTGTGATGAGAAAAATCCGGTTATCCTGGAGTCAATGAACTTCCCTGATCCGGTTATCGAAATCGCCGTTGAACCTAAAACCAAAGCTGACCAAGATAAGATGGGTGTTGCTCTCGGTAAGTTGACTGAAGAGGATCCTACTCTTCGTGCTCATACTGATGAAGAAACAGGCCAAACGATCTTGGCAGGTATGGGTGAGCTTCACCTTGATATCATCATTGACCGTATGCGTCGTGAGTTCAAGGTTGAAACTACCGTGGGTAAACCACAAGTAGCTTACCGTGAAACTTTCCGTGCACCAGCGCGTGTTGAAGGTAAATTCGTTCGTCAATCCGGTGGTCGTGGTCAATACGGTCACGTATGGGTTGAGTTCGAACCTCTCGAGGCGGGTACAGGCAGCCAGTTCGAAAGTAAGGTTGTCGGTGGTTCTGTTCCAAGAGAATACATTCAACCAGCTCTTGCAGGTATCGAAGAGCAAATGAAAAACGGCGTTATCGCAGGCTTCCCGCTTGTTGACGTTAAGGCTACAATCGTAGACGGATCTTACCATGATGTCGATTCCAACGAGATGGCATTTAAAATTGCCGGATCGATGGCGCTGAAAGCTGCGAAAGACAAATGTAAGCCGGTTCTGCTTGAGCCAATCATGAAAGTAGAAGTAACCGTTCCAGAAGAGTATATGGGTGACGTTATGGGTATGCTTAACTCCCGTCGTGGCCGCATCGAAGGTATGGATTCCCGTAGTGGAGCCCAAATCATCCGTGCTAAAGTACCTTTGTCTGAAATGTTCGGATACTCTACAACTCTTCGTTCCGGTACTCAAGGACGCGGCGTATTCTCCATGGAGCTTTCTCACTATGAAGAAGTTCCTAAGAGCATCGCTGAAGAGATTGTTGCCAAAACAAAAGGAACCGAGTAGTTTTCTCTCATTGAATGAAAGTGCATAAGAGTCATGTATTCTTTGCACTTCATTTAGTGAAAACATAAAATTATAATTTTAAGGAGGCCACGTTCAAATGGCAAAGGCTAAATACGAACGTAATAAACCCCACGTTAACATTGGTACTATTGGTCACGTTGACCATGGTAAAACAACTCTGACTGCTGCAATCACTACTGTATTGTCTAAAACTTACGGTGGCGCAGCAATTGCATTCGATCAAATCGATAAAGCTCCAGAAGAGCGCGAGCGCGGTATCACAATCTCAACATCACACGTTGAGTATGAAACTGACACTCGTCACTACGCTCACGTAGACTGCCCAGGTCACGCCGACTATGTTAAAAACATGATCACTGGCGCGGCACAAATGGACGGAGCTATCTTGGTAGTATCCGCAGCTGACGGCCCAATGCCACAAACTCGTGAGCACATCTTGCTCTCCCGTCAAGTAGGCGTACCTTACATTGTTGTTTTCTTGAACAAATGTGACATGGTTGAAGACGAAGAGTTGTTGGAATTGGTTGAGATGGAAGTTCGCGACCTTCTTAACGAATATGAGTTCCCAGGTGATGATACTCCAATCACTCGTGGATCCGCTCGTGAAGCTCTGCAAAACCCTGATGGTGAGTGGGCTCAAAAAATCGTTGAGATGTTCAAAGAGATCGATACGTACATCCCATTGCCTGAGCGTCAAACTGACAAACCTTTCTTGATGCCTGTCGAGGACGTATTCTCCATCACTGGTCGTGGTACTGTTGCTACTGGCCGTGTAGAGCGTGGTACTGTTAAAGTCGGCGAAGAGATCGAAATCGTTGGTATTACTGAAGAAACTAAAAAATCCGTAGTTACGGGCGTAGAAATGTTCCGTAAATTGTTGGACTCCGCTCAAGCGGGCGACAACATCGGTGCATTGTTGCGTGGTGTTGATCGTACTCAAATCGAGCGCGGTCAAGTACTTGCAAAACCAGGTTCTGTTAAGCCACACACAGAATTTACTGCACAAATCTACGTTTTGACTAAAGAAGAGGGTGGCCGTCACAAGCCTTTCTTCACTGGATACCGTCCACAGTTCTACTTCCGTACAACTGACGTAACAGGCATCATCAACTTGCCTGAAGGTACTGAAATGGTAATGCCTGGTGATAACATCACGGTTACTGTTTCCTTGATCTCCCCAATCGCGATTGAAGAAGGAACTAAGTTCTCCATTCGTGAAGGCGGACGTACAGTAGGTGCAGGTTCCGTAGCATCGATCCAAAAATAATTCGGCTTAACGCTGAATAAAGCATATGCAACAGTGTACTGGAACGAGTAACATTGTATTGTAACGAAGCTTCGGAAGAGTTCTTTATCCGACATCGGATAAAGAACTCTTTTATTATGTAATAGTTTCGGAACCTGCGTCATACGAAATGAACATCATTTACGAATGTAGATTGATTGGTAAGGCAGCATGAATATTGAAGATAAACACTGCACTAAACGAAGTCATTTCATCAGAAAAGATAAGTTTAAATGTTTTTCTTAAATATGCTTGCAATACGCCCATCTTTTCTATATAATAATGAATGTTGTTCTGTGACGTTGCGATGATGTGAGAGGTTACTGGCACACCCGGCCCCTTTGCCATGGGACAGTGGCTAGAAAATTTTCACGGAGTATGTCCGATAAAAAATTGGGCGATAGAAGGAGGGACTAAAATGGCAAAGCAAAAAATTCGTATTCGTTTGAAAGCTTACGACCACAGAATTCTTGATCAATCCGCGGAGAAAATTGTTGAAACAGCAAAACGTTCGGGTGCAGGTGTATCCGGTCCGATTCCGCTTCCTACTGAAAAACAAATCATTACTATTCTTCGTGCGGTGCACAAGTACAAGGATTCTCGGGAACAATTCGAACAACGCACACATAAGCGTTTGATCGACATCGTTAACCCGACTCCACAAACTGTGGATGCCTTGATGCGCTTGGATCTGCCGTCCGGTGTAGATATCGAAATTAAATTGTAATACAAGCTACAACAAAGATCATGTATAAAGGAAAAGAGGTGTCAACATGAAAGCAATCTTAGGAAAAAAACTCGGAATGACTCAAGTATTTACACCTGAGGGTAACGTTGTACCAGTAACGGTTATCGAAGCAGGCCCTTGTGTTGTTTTGCAAAAGAAAGACATTGAGAATGATGGCTACGAAGCAATTCAAATCGGTTACTCCGATAAGAAAGAGAAAAATGCTAACAAGCCAGAAGCAGGTCACGCTAAAAAAGCGAACACTGCCCCTAAGCGCTACGTTCGTGAAGTTCGCGGTATCAACATCGCTGAATATGAGGTTGGCCAAGAACTGAAAGCTGACATTTTCGCTGAAGGCGAATTCGTTGACGTAACGGGTATTTCTAAAGGTAAAGGTTTTGCCGGCGTTATCAAACGTTGGGGACAAAGCACTGGACCTATGTCACACGGTTCGCGTTACCACCGTGGCCCTGGTTCAATGGGTTCGATCCAAGCTAACCGCGTTCCTAAAGGCAAACGCCTGCCAGGACACATGGGACATGATACTGTTACAATCCAACGTCTTGAAGTAGTTAAAGTAGACGCTGAACGTAATGTGTTGCTCGTGAAAGGTTCCATTCCTGGACCGAAAAACAGTCTCATTAAAGTTAAAGAAACAGTGAAAAAATAACCACTGAAGAAAGGAGGAACACAAAATGCCAAAAGTATCAGTTTACAATGTAGATGGTAGCCAAGTAGGCGAAGTTGAATTGAACGATGCGGTTTTCGGAATTGAGCCGAACCAACACGTTCTGTACGATGCAGTTCTTATGCAACGCGCTTCCCTTCGTCAAGGTACCCACAAAGTAAAAGGACGTTCTGAAGTACGTGGCGGTGGACGTAAGCCTTGGAAACAAAAAGGTACAGGTCGCGCTCGTCAAGGTTCAATTCGTTCACCACAATGGAAAGGCGGCGGTATCGTATTTGGTCCAACACCACGGAGCTATGCGTATAAACTGCCTAAGAAAGTTCGCCGTTTGGCGATCAAATCAGCTCTTTCATCCAAAGTGATCGACAATGACATTATCGTTCTGGACGCTCTCACGCTGAGCTCACCTAAAACGAAAGAATTTGCAGCCATCTTGAATAACTTGAAAGTTGGACGCAAAGCTTTGATCGTAGCTCCTAGCTATGATGATAATGTGGCTCTTTCCGCACGGAATATTCCAGGCGTGAAATTCGTAGCTGCTGACGGCATTAATGTTCTTGACGTGCTTTCGCACGACAAACTGATCATTACGAAAGAAGCAGTTCAGAAGGTAGAGGAGGTGCTCGCGTAATGAAGGATCCTCGTGATATTGTAAAACGTCCGATTATTACGGAACGTACTGCTGACATGATGAATGACTTGAAATATGTATTTGAAGTCGATATCCGTGCAAACAAAACCGAGATCAAGAAAGCCGTGGAAGCTATTTTCAACGTAAAAGTGAAAAACGTGAACACGCTTCGTGTTCCAGCTAAGCCAAAACGGTACGGACGTTATTCCGGATATACTAGCGAATGGAAAAAAGCGTTTGTAACGCTGACACAAGACAGCAAAACGCTTGAGTTCTTTGAAACTGTATAATTGAATTTTTGAAGTAAGGAGGGAAACCCAGTGCCAATCAAAAAGTATAAACCAACATCCCCGGCAAGACGGAACATGTCCGTTTCTACATTTGAGGAAATCACCACAGATCAGCCGGAGAAATCGTTGTTGGCCCCATTGAGCAAACAAGCAGGCCGCAACAACCAAGGTAAAATTACAGTTCGTCACCATGGTGGTGGACACAAACGTAAATACCGTATCATCGACTTCAAACGTACTAAAGATGGAATACCGGGCCGTGTTGCTACGATTGAGTATGACCCGAACCGTACATCTAACATCGCTCTGATTCACTATGCTGATGGTGAAAAACGTTATATCATCGCTCCTAAAGGTTTGAAAGTTGGAGATCAAGTATTCTCTGGACCTGAATCAGACATCAAAATCGGAAACGCATTGCCACTCGAAAATATTCCAGTAGGTACTGTTATCCACAACATCGAGTTGAAACCAGGTAAAGGCGGACAATTGGTTCGTGCTGCTGGTACAGAAGCTCAATTGCTTGGTAAAGAAGAAAAATACGTTTCTGTTCGTCTCTCTTCCGGAGAAGTTCGTCGTATTTTGAAAGTTTGCCGCGCAACAATTGGATCTGTTGGTAACCAAGACCACGAGCTCATCAAAATCGGTAAAGCCGGTCGTAGCCGTTGGTTGGGTAAACGTCCTGAAGTTCGTGGTGTAGTAATGAACCCTAACGATCACCCACACGGTGGTGGTGAAGGTCGTGCTCCAATCGGACGTAAATCGCCAATGTCACCATGGGGTAAACCTACTCTTGGTTACAAAACGCGTAAGAAAAATAAAGCTTCTGATAAATACATCATTCGCCGCCGCACGAAGTAATACACATTGTGCATAACTTCGTGAGGCATCTGCGGATGCATAATAGCTACGTTTGAAGGGAGGATCTCCACATGGGTCGCAGTTTGAAAAAAGGGCCATTCATTGATGGCTACATGCTGAAAAAGGTAGAAGACATGGAAGCATCCGGTAAAAAGCTTGTTATTAAAACCTGGTCCCGTCGTTCTACAATTTTCCCGCAATTCATCGGACACACATTTGGCGTATATGACGGTCGTAAACACGTACCAGTATACGTAACTGAGGACATGGTCGGACACAAATTGGGTGAGTTCGCTCCAACCCGTACGTACAAAGGCCATACTGATGATGATAAGAAAACAAGAAGATAAATGAATATCTTTAATGTTTGAGAGGAGGTTACACAATGGAAGCAAAAGCACATGCTAAGTTTATCCGGATTGCTCCTCGTAAAGTTCAACTCGTTGTTGACTTGATTCGCGGCAAGCAAGTAGGTGAGGCGGTTGCCATTCTCCGTCACACTCCGAAATCTGCTTCTCCTATCGTTGAGAAGTTGCTTAATTCCGCTATTGCGAATGCGGAACATAACTATTCTTTGGATGTTAATAACTTGGTTATCTCGCAAGCTTACGTGAACCAAGGACCGACAATGAAACGTTTCCGCCCTCGTGCAATGGGACGTGCAAGTCGTATTAACAAACGTACTAGCCACATCACTTTGGTGGTATCTGAAAAGTAGAAGGAGGGGAAATGTGTGGGCCAAAAGGTAAATCCAGTCGGACTCCGTGTCGGAATTATCCGTGACTGGGAATCTAAGTGGTATGCAGGTAAAGACTTCGGTGATCTTTTGATGGAAGACGTGAAAATTCGTGAATTCCTGAAAAATAAATTGAAAGACTCCGCTATGTCTCGTGTTGAAATCGAGAGAGCGGCTAACCGCGTAAACGTAACGATTCACACTGCGAAACCAGGTATGGTTATCGGTAAGGGTGGTTCGGAAGTTGAAAATCTGCGTAATCAAATTACGAAAATCGCAGGCGGTAAAAAAGTACACATCAACATTTCTGAAATTAAGAACCAAGACCTGGACGCAATCCTGGTAGCTGAAAGCATCGCACAACAATTGGAACGTCGTGTTTCTTTCCGTCGTGCTCTGAAACAAGCTATTCAAAGAACAATGCGCTCTGGTGCAAAAGGTATTAAAACTCAAGTGGGCGGACGTCTTGGCGGTGCTGAGATTGCTCGTTCGGAAGGCTACAGCGAAGGAACTGTTCCACTGCACACGCTTCGTGCCGACATCGACTACGGTACAGCAGAGGCTCATACTACTTACGGCCGTATCGGCGTGAAAGTATGGATCTATCGTGGAGAGGTTCTTCCTACGGCTAAGAAACAAGCTGCTAAGGAAGGAGGCAACTAATCATGTTGGTACCAAAACGTGTAAAACACCGTAAGCAACAACGTGGACATATGAAGGGCCAAGCTAAAGGCGGAACTACGCTGAACTTTGGTGAATATGGTCTGCAAGCTACGGAACCGGCTTGGATTACGAACCGTCAAATCGAAGCGGCTCGTATTGCGATGACTCGTTACATCAAACGTGGTGGTAAAGTTTGGATCAAGATCTTCCCAGACAAACCAATCACTCAAAAGCCTCTCGAGGTTCGGATGGGTAGCGGTAAAGGTAACGTAGAAAAATGGGTTGCAGTTGTGAAACCAGGTAAGATCATGTTTGAACTTGCTGGTGTACCGGAGGATGTTGCTCGTGAAGCAATGCGTCTTGCCGCTCATAAACTGCCAATCAAAACGAAGTTTGTGAAACGTGAAGAATTGGGTGGTGAAGCAAATGAAAGCTAGTGAATTTCGCAACCTAACCTCTGCTGAAATCGAGCAAAAGATTGCCGGATTTAAAGAAGAACTCTTTAACCTCCGCTTTCAACTCGCTACCGGTCAGCTGGATAACCCGACTCGAATCCGTGATGTGCGGAAAGAAATAGCTCGTGCTAAAACCATTATCCGTGAAAGAGAATTGGGAATCGGTTAATTAGGGATCGGATGTATAATCCGTCCGTAATCAGGAAGGAGGCCAACAATGAGCGAAGAACGTAACGCACGTAAAGTGCAAACCGGTAAAGTGGTCAGCGATAAAATGGACAAAACGATTGTTGTTGCTGTAGAAACTTACAAAAAACACAACTTGTACCATAAACGCATTAAGGTTACTAAAAAATTCAAAGCGCATGACGAAGAAAACACTGCGAAAATCGGTGACACGGTGAAAATCATGGAGACTCGTCCGCTTTCGAAAGATAAACGCTGGAGACTTACTGAAATCGTAGAAAAAGCGGTTATCATCTAATGCATCAGCAGCATAGCTGAAAGGAGGAATACTAAATGATTCAACCATTTACACGTTTGACTGTGGCTGACAACTCCGGTGCGAAGGAACTGATGTGTATCCGCGTACTCGGCGGTACGGGACGTCGTACAGCTCAAATCGGTGATCTGATCGTTTGTTCTGTAAAACAAGCAACACCAGGCGGCGTTGTCAAAAAAGGTGATGTAGTTAGAGCGGTTGTCGTTCGTACGAAGCGTTCTGTACGTCGTAAAGACGGTTCCTACATCGGTTTTGATGAAAATGCAGCGGTTGTTGTAAAAGACGACAGAAGCCCGCGTGGAACACGTATTTTCGGACCTGTTGCTCGTGAACTTCGCGAGAAAGACTTCATGAAAATCGTTTCCTTGGCCCCAGAAGTTATCTAAAGCTTAATCTCGTGATGTTAGAAACAGGAGGTGTACGAAATGCCAAGAGTGAAAAAAGTTCTGGAATCCCATAACAATAAACTTCATGTTAAAAAAGAAGATACAGTTATGGTGATCAGCGGTAAAGACAAAGGTAAAAAAGGCCGTGTCATCGCTGCTTATCCTCGTGAGAACCGCGTCCTTGTGGAAGGTGTTAACATGATTAAAAAACACCAGAAGCCTAACCAGCAAAATCCGCAAGGCGGCATTATCGAGAAGGAAGCTCCGATTCACGTTTCCAACGTAATGCACATCGATCCAAAGAGCGGAAAAGTAACCCGTGTAGGTTACAAAGTGTTGGATAACGGAAAGAAAGTGCGCGTTGCTAAACGTTCCGGAGAAATTATCGACTAATTGAACCGAATGAGAAAGGAGGTCTATGATTCATGGCAGCAAGAATGAAAGAACGTTACCTGAACGAAATTGCTCCTGCTTTGATACAGAAGTTTAACTATACAACGGTAATGCAAGTGCCGAAAATCGAGAAAATCGTTATCAACATGGGTGTGGGCGACGCTGTCCAAAACTCCAAAGTGTTGGATTCCGCAGTAAACGATTTGCAATTGATCGCAGGTCAAAAACCTGTAATCACTCGTGCTAAAAAATCTATCGCAGGTTTCAAACTGCGTGAGAACATGCCTATCGGTGTGAAAGTAACATTGCGCGGCGAGCGCATGTACTTCTTCCTCGATAAACTGCTCAACGTTACGCTTCCTCGTGTCCGCGACTTCCGCGGTGTATCGAGTAAAGCTTTCGACGGACGTGGTAACTACACACTGGGTCTGAAAGAACAATTGATCTTCCCAGAGATCGAGTATGATAAAGTAGACAAAGTCCGCGGTATGGATATTGTCATCGTAACAACGGCGAAAACAGACGAAGAATCCCGTGAATTGCTCACGCAACTCGGAATGCCTTTCGTAAAATAATGTTGCTATAACGTTTCCGGGTGTCTGGAAAGACTCCCTTTTCTCCGAAATTATTTAGGAGGTGTCAGGCTAAGTGGCAAAAACTTCGATGAAAGTTAAACAACAACGTACACCAAAGTTTAAAGTACGTGCTTATACACGCTGTGAGCGTTGCGGACGTCCACATTCGGTCCTGCAAAAGTTCAAAATTTGCAGAATTTGCTTCCGTGAATTAGCTTATAAAGGCCAGATCCCTGGCGTGAAAAAAGCAAGCTGGTAAAAAGTCCTGAACGGGAAGGAGGTTAACTCACAATGACTATGTCTGATCCAATTGCAGATATGCTTACTCGTATTCGTAACGCGAACACAGTTCGTCACGAAACGGTAGAAATGCCTGCTTCGACAATGAAAAAACAAATCGCCGATATCCTGAAGCGTGAAGGTTTCATCCGTGACGCTGAAGTTATCGATGATAACAAACAAGGGATTATCCGTGTTTTCCTGAAATACGGTCAAAATAACGAGCGTGTTATTACTGGTCTGAAAAGAATCAGTAAACCTGGTCTTCGTGTTTACACGAAAAGCAACGAAGTACCTCGTGTACTTGGTGGTCTGGGTATCGCTATCATCTCGACATCCAAAGGTATCATGACGGACAAAGAAGCTCGTCAATCAAAATCCGGCGGAGAAGTCGTCTGCTACGTATGGTAATATAACGTCACAAGATAGGAGGTGCAACATATGTCTCGTATTGGTCGCAAACCAATTACAGTACCAAGTGGTGTGGACATCACACTGGACAACACCGTTATTACGGTAAAAGGACCAAAAGGATCTTTGACTCGTGAACTTCATAAAGATATGAAGGTAACAGTTGAAAACAACGAAATTACAGTTGTGCGTCCTTCCGATAACAAAACTCACCGTTCTTTGCACGGCACAACGCGTAGCGTTGTAAACAACATGGTGAGTGGTGTTACTGAAGGATTCGCAAAATCTCTGGAGCTGGTTGGGGTCGGATATCGTGCAAGCAAATCCGGAGATAAAATCGTTCTGAACGTTGGCTACTCTCACCCGGTTGAAATTACACCGGAAGCGGGAATCGAATTCGAAGTTCCTTCGAATACGAAAATCATCGTTCGCGGAATCGATAAAGAGCGTGTAGGTGCTTACGCTGCTAAAATCCGTTCCGTTCGTGAACCTGAGCCGTACAAAGGTAAAGGTATTAAATATGAAGGCGAGCGTATCATCCGTAAGGAAGGTAAAGCCGGTAAGAAGAAATAAGATTTTTCTTGCCGCCTTTGCGCGGTTTTCGGCTTGCTTGCTTCTTGTGTTTCTAATATACCCCGTGGCTTCCGGTTTGAAGCCAGCGAGGTAACCTGAAAGGAGTGAATCCCTGAGATGATTACGAAAACAGATAAAAACAAGGCACGTCTGAAAAGACACCTGCGTGTTCGTAAGAAAATCCAAGGAACGGCAGCACGTCCTCGTTTGAACGTATTCCGTTCTGGTAAACATATGTATGCTCAAATCATCGATGATGTAGCTGGTGTTACGATCGCTTCCGCGTCTACTGTAGACAAAGAATTGAGCGGCGACATCCAAAATGGCGCATCTGTTGAATCTGCTCGTAAAGTCGGCGAACTCGTTGCTAAACGTGCGAAAGACAAAGGCGTTTCAAACATCGTATTTGACCGTAGCGGTTATCTGTACCATGGTCGTATCGCAGCATTGGCTACAGCGGCTCGTGAAGCAGGACTTGAGTTTTAAGATATTTTTCAAAAGGAGGTTAACGACTTGCGTGTAGATCCGAATACTTTGGAACTGACTGAAAGAGTTGTAAATATTAATCGCGTAGCTAAAGTAGTAAAAGGCGGACGCCGTTTCAGCTTTAGTGCACTGGTTGTAGTCGGCGACGGCAACGGCTGGGTTGGAGCTGGTATCGGTAAAGCGGGCGAAGTACCTGATGCAATTCGCAAAGGTATTGAAGACGCTAAGAAAAACCTTGTACACGTTCCACTCGTAGGAACATCGATTCCTCACTTGGTAACAGGTAAGTTCGGCGCAGGACGCGTTCTGTTGAAACCAGCATCTGAAGGTACTGGTGTTATCGCTGGTGGTCCTGTACGTGCGGTTCTCGAACTTGCTGGTGTAGGTGACATTTTGACAAAATCTCTGGGTTCTTCGAATTCCATGAACATGGTCAATGCGACTTTGGAAGGTTTGTCCCGTTTGAAACGTGCTGAAGACGTGGCTAAACTGCGCGGCAAATCCGTCGAAGAGCTTCTGGGTTAAGGAGGGAATCTCATGGCTAAATTAGAAATTACCCTCGTCCGCAGCTTGATCGGACGTCCGGAGACGCAAAGAACAACTGTGAAAACATTGGGCTTGCGCAAAATCAACAGCAAAGTGGTTCAAAACGACAATCCTGCCATTCGTGGTATGATTAACAAAGTAAGCCACTTGGTAGCTGTTAAAGAAGTAGAAGCTTAAAAAAGGGTTAATCCCACAAATCTTTAAGGAGGTGCAACGAACGATGAAGTTACATGAGCTTTCACCATCTCCTGGATCCCGCAAAGAACGTAAACGTCTTGGTCGCGGTCCAAGTAGTGGTACTGGTAAAACATCAGGTCGCGGTCACAAAGGACAAAACGCTCGTTCCGGCGGTGGTGTTCGTCCGGGCTTCGAAGGTGGACAAAATCCATTGTATCGTCGCTTGCCAAAACGCGGTTTCGTAAACCCAACTCGCAAAGAATATGCAGTTGTGAATACTGAAGACCTGAACAGTTTTGCTGCGGGTACTGAAGTAACTCCAGAATTCTTGATGACGACTGGCGTAGTTAAAAACGCTAAATCCGGAATCAAAATTCTGGGTAACGGTGAAGTCACTGTGAAGTTAACTGTTAAAGCTAACAAGTTTTCTCAATCTGCGGTGGAGAAAATTGAAGCTGCCGGCGGTAAAACCGAGGTGATTTAATGTTCAAGACCCTAAAGAATATCTGGCGGGTTGAAGATCTGCGCAAAAGGGTATTATTTACCCTTTTTGTACTGATCATTTACCGCATCGGATCCTTCGTTCCAGTACCTGGGGTTAATAAAGAGGTTTTCGAAGCGACAAATTCTGCGGGTAAAGAAGTTTTTGGACTTCTCAATACGTTCTCGGGTGGAGCGCTCTTTCAGTTCTCGATATTTGCGCTCGGGATCGTGCCTTACATCACTGCGTCTATCATAGTGCAGCTGCTTTCCATGGACGTTATTCCTAAATTAGCGGAGTGGGCAAAGCAGGGTGAACAAGGTAAGAAGAAATCTGCACAACTGACCCGTTATTTAACGGTAGGTCTGGCATTGATTCAAGCGTTTGGTACGTCGATCGGATTCAACCGCTTGTACAATACAGAAATGGTGCCTAACGCAACATTTGCAGATTATATCTTGATCGCAATTGTACTTACGGCCGGTACTTCATTCTTAATGTGGCTTGGTGAGCAGATCACCGAGAAGGGCATAGGAAACGGGATTTCGATTTTGATCTTTGCGGGTATCCTATCAACGGTACCTAATATTATCAAACAAACGATCGAATCCGACTTCATCCAAGCTGATCAACTGTTCATGAACATTCTTAAAGGGGTAATCGTCGCAATTGTTATTGTGCTGATTATCATAGGTGTCATTTACATCCAGCAGGCGATTCGGAAAATTCCTGTACAGTACGCTAAACGTGTCGTAGGTAACAAAATGTACGGTGGACAGAACACACATATCCCGCTGAAGATTAATGCAGCAGGTGTTATCCCTGTCATCTTTGCTTCATCTCTGTTGATGTTCCCATCGATCATCGCAAACTTCTGGGCTGATCGTACATGGGCACAGTGGATCGGAGCCAATCTCACTACTCACAAACCTTTGGGTATGTTACTCTATGTAGTGATGATTTTCGGGTTCACATTCTTCTATACTTTTGTACAGATGAATCCACAGCAGATGGCTGACAACATGAAAAAGAACGGCGGTTACATCCCAGGCATTCGTCCGGGTAAAGCAACCGAGAAATATCTGACCCGTGTCATGACTCGTTTGACAACGGCAGGTGCCATCTTCTTGGCAGTAATTTCCGTTCTGCCTGTAATCTTGGGGGCACTTTCTGGTTTGCCTCAATCAGCGCAAATTGGAGGAACTTCTCTCCTGATCGTTATCGGTGTTGCGCTGGATACGATGAAGCAAATCGAAAGCCAATTGATCAAACGCCACTACAAAGGTTTTATCAATAAATAGGCAATAGGTACCGGTCAAGCTAAGATTTACTTGCCGGCACCTATTGTGCTGTTTGTTGATGTAGGGTAGTCTTGGAGGGAGTGACATAACGTGAACATCCTATTCATGGGCCCTCCGGGGGCAGGAAAAGGAACGCAAGCAGACGTCATTGTGAAAGAGTTCGGTATTCCCCACATTTCAACAGGCGATGCATTTCGTCTCGCGATTAAGCAGGGAACTCCCATTGGCCTGAAAGCCAAGGAATATATGGATCAAGGATTGCTCGTACCAGATGATGTAACCATCGGCATTGTTGAAGAACGTTTGCAGCAGCCTGATTGCAGAGAAGGATTCCTCTTGGATGGATTTCCAAGAACCCTGTCTCAAGCAGAAGCGCTCGATGGCATTCTGGATCGACTGAACTCAGGTCTCGATCATGTAATCAACCTGAAAGTGGACCGCAACAAATTGCTCGCCCGTTTGACGGGGCGTCGCATTTGTAAGAACTGTGGCGCCACATATCATGTCGTGTTCAATCCACCCAAGCAGGAAGGTATTTGTGATAAATGCGGCGGTGACTTGTACCAGCGCTCTGATGATAATGAAGAGAGCGTAGGCACACGTCTCGACGAATATATCAACAAAACAGCACCACTCCTCACATTTTATGAGAACAAAGGCCTTCTTCGTCAAATGGACGGAGAGCAGGATATCGATCAAGTTTCTCATGAAATCGTGTCCCTGCTGCGAGGTTAATTGAATGATCATTGGTAAGTCCGAAACGGAACTGGGCTTGATGAGGGAAGCAGGGAGAATTGTTGCGGAAACGCATCGTCTCTTGGCAGAGCATATCGCTCCCGGTATTACGACTGGAGAACTTGACCATATGGCCGATCAATACATCCGCAGTCAAGGAGCTGTGCCGTCTTTCAAAGGTTATAACGGTTTCCCTGCCAGTGTGTGCGCTTCAGTGAATGAAGAGTTGGTGCATGGATTTCCCGGCAAACGAAAGTTGAACGAGGGCGATATCGTTACGTTTGACATTGGCGCGCAGTACCAGGGTTATCACGGAGATTCCGCCTGGACTTATCCAGTCGGCCGTATTTCCGAAGAAGCCCGTCGTCTTCTGGACGTTACCGAGGCTTCGTTATACGCAGGTCTGGCGCTGGTAAAACCGGACGTTCGCTTGTTTACAATATCTCATGCGATTCAGAAATATATTGAAGATGAAGGGTTCTCGGTAGTACGTGAATATGTCGGTCACGGTATAGGAGCGGATCTGCACGAAGAACCACAGATTCCGAACTATGGTCTTCCTGATCGGGGACCACGGCTTAAAGCGGGCATGGTGCTGGCCATAGAGCCGATGGTTAACGCAGGTAGACGGTATGTGAAAACGTTGGAAGATAACTGGACTGTCGTCACTGTTGATGGATCGTTATGCGCCCACTTTGAACACACCGTAGCAGTTACACATGAAGGCATGGAAATTTTCACAAAACTGAATGCGTAGGTGATAAGGCATGAACAATCAGTCTAATCCGCAGCTCGGTCAACTTGTGAAGATCCGTAAAGGCCGCAATGCGGACCAAGCCGCAGTAATTGTTGCTATAGCGGACAGTAAGTTCGTATATATTGCGGATGGGGACAAACGTAAGTTTGATCAACCCAAGAAGAAGAACATTCTTCATCTTGAACTCCAGCCGATGATTAGCGGCGAGGTTGTAAACAGTTTAAACGAGAGTGGTCGGGTGACAAACGGAAAGCTCCGCTATGCGGTTCATTCGTTTCTGGAATCCACCAACATTCAAGCTGAAGAGAAAGGAGACTGACTAATGGCCAAGGAAGATGTCATTGAAGTGGAAGGTACGGTTCTCGAACCGCTACCGAATGCAACGTTCAAGGTTGAGCTTGAGAACGGTCATCAAATTCTCGCTCACGTTTCCGGCAAGTTGCGGATGCACTTTATCCGTATCCTGACTGGAGACAAAGTGGTTGTTCAGTTATCACCTTATGATTTGACAAAAGGTCGTATAACTTACCGTAAATAGTAGTAGACAGTTGCAATGAACTGTGAAGCTTATGAAGCGGGTTTTGCCCGGCAAAACTTGCGAAAGCTTCGAAGCCGGTTTTACAATAGTAGAACAAGGTCAATGCTTACGAAGAGGGTTTTGCTCAGCAAAACTTTGAGGAGGTAATTCACATGAAGGTAAGACCTTCGGTCAAGCCGATTTGCGAAAAATGCAAAGTCATTCGCCGCAAAGGGAATGTTATGGTTATCTGTGAAAATCCGAAACACAAACAAAAACAAGGTTAAAGAAGGGGGTGTAGCGTAAAATGGCACGTATAGCTGGTGTGGATTTGCCACGTGATAAGCGCGTTGAGATCGCCTTGACTTATATTTTCGGAATCGGTAAAACGACTTCCCAGAAAATTCTGAGCACAACAGGCATCAATCGGGACACTCGTGTCCGTGATTTGACGGAAGATGAAGTCAGCAAATTGCGTGAAAGTATCGACAAAGAGGTCAAAGTAGAAGGTGACCTGCGTCGTGAAATCTCTTTGAATATTAAACGTTTGACGGAGATCGGTTGTTACCGTGGAGTTCGTCATCGTCGTGGTCTGCCTGTTCGTGGGCAACGTACGAAAACGAATGCTCGTACTCGTAAAGGTCCTCGTCGTACTGTAGCGAACAAGAAGAAATAATAAGGGGGGATAAGAGAAAATGGCTAAACCGAAAAAAGTCGTACGTACTAAACGTCGTGACCGTAAAAATATTGAATCTGGCGTGGCACATATCCGCTCCACGTTCAATAACACTATCGTTACCATTACGGACCCTCACGGAAACGCAATTTCGTGGGCAAGCTCCGGCGGCCTCGGATTCAGAGGTTCCCGTAAATCGACTCCGTTTGCTGCACAAATGGCTGCTGAGACTGCTGCCAAAGCTGCAATGGAACATGGGATGAAAGCCGTTGAGGTTATGGTTAAGGGACCAGGCGCAGGCCGTGAAGCAGCGATCCGCTCTTTGCAAGCTGCTGGTCTTGAAGTTAACCTGATCAAAGACGTAACTCCAGTCCCGCATAACGGATGCCGTCCTCCAAAACGTCGTCGTGTCTAATGAGATTTGCCCCTGCGTGTGGTATATTTCCGGCACAATCTGCTAATAATGGTTGTTTAGGCATACTACTACATGTTTTCGCAAGAGAAGGTAAATGTTTCATAGAGGACCGACGTTTTGAAGGAGGGGTATTGCAGTGATTGAAATCGAAAAGCCGAAAATTGAGACGGTAGACGTCAACGATGATGGCACCTATGGGAAATTCGTAGTAGAACCGCTGGAGCGCGGATACGGTACGACGCTTGGAAACTCGCTTCGCCGAATCTTGCTCTCGTCACTGCCGGGTGCGGCAGTGTCTTCGGTTCAAATCGATGGCGTTCTGCATGAATTTGCTACAGTTCCTGGCGTAATGGAAGATGTTACGGAGGTCATTCTTAACCTGAAAGCTTTGTCGCTTAAAATTCACTCTGATGAGGAGAAAGTGCTCGAGATTGATGCTGAAGGCGAAGGAGCAATTACGGCTGGAGATATCCGTGCTGACTCCGATGTGGAAATCCTTAACCCGGATTTGCACATTGCTACGCTCGGACCAGGTTCGAGACTTCACATGCGTATTTTTGCCAATCGCGGTCGCGGCTACGTCCAGGCAGATCGGAATAAACGCGATGACCAGCCGATCGGCGTCATCCCAGTCGATTCCATCTTCACCCCGATCAGTCGCGTTAACTACGCTGTGGAAAATACGCGTGTCGGCCAAGTAACCAACTATGACAAGCTCACGTTGGAAGTTTGGACTGACGGAAGTATTCGTCCTGAAGAGGCTGTAAGCCTTGGCGCTAAAATTTTGACCGAGCATCTGATGCTCTTCGTGGGTCTTACAGACGAAGCGAAAGATGCAGAGATTATGGTCGAAAAAGAAGAAGACAAAAAAGAAAAAGTACTCGAAATGACGATCGAAGAGCTGGATCTCTCTGTTCGTTCCTACAACTGCCTCAAACGTGCCGGTATTAATACCGTACAAGAGCTGACTACGAAAACGGAAGAAGACATGATGAAAGTCCGTAACCTCGGACGCAAGTCTTTGGAAGAAGTTCAAGAGAAGCTTGAGGAACTTGGTTTGGGACTCCGTACAGAAGAATAGACAGCCGAGTGCTTGAAGTGAAGGAGGGAAAACAATGGCATACCAAAAGTTGGGCCGTAATTCCAGCGCACGTAAAGCTTTGTTCCGTGACCTGGTAACCGACCTGTTCTTATACGAACGCATTCAGACAACTGAAGCGAAAGCAAAAGAGGTTCGCTCTATTGCTGAAAAACTGATCACTAAAGCGAAAAAGGGAGATCTTCATGCCCGTCGCCAAGTGGCAGCTTATGTTCGCCGCGAAACAATCGATGGTGAGCAAGATGCAATCCAAAAACTGTTTAGCGAATTGTCCGGTCGTTACGCTGAGCGTCCAGGTGGATACACTCGTATCCTTAAACTGGGACCTCGTCGTGGTGACGCTGCGCCTATGGTTTACTTGGAACTGGTTGACCGCGCGTAAAACAGATGAGATGAGGAAAGGGGACAGAATCACTGATTCTGGATTAACCCTTTTTTTCTCTTCATTTCGGAATTCGTGCTGTAATAGAAGCTCCGAAAGGGGCTTCTTTTGCTGTTCGGGATAGGCACATGTATAGTATGGAACAAAGGTGTGGTATTGATGCGCAACTTGTGTATGACGTTAACTTATGATGGCACTGCCTATTACGGCTTTCAGGTTCAGCCAGGAGGGAACACCATTCAGGATCATCTTGAAGATGCCATTCGTGCTTTAACCGGTGAGAAGGTTAAAATTACGGGTTCAGGCAGAACGGATGCAGGCGTTCACGCGCGCAGACAGATCTTCAATTTCCCTACGGAATCCCAGATCCCGATTGAACGATGGTGTATGGCGCTCAACTCCAGATTACCATCCGATATTATCGTTATTGATGTGGTTGAAGTACCTAACGATTTTCATTCTCGCTATGCTGCGAAAAAGAAAACGTATCGGTATACCGTCAATGCGAATCAATTCCCGGATGTATTTAACCGGAGGCTGCAATATCATCACCATGCCAAGCTGGACATTGCGGCAATGCAGGAGGGGTTGCGTCATTTTATTGGTACGTATGATTTCACCTCCTTTGCTTCACGCAAGTCTCAGAAAGAAAATCATGTACGTTCGGTATACGAAGCATGGATAGAAGTGGACCGTTCAATGTGTAGGGACCATCCGCGCGATCAGGGTGTCATTCACATCTATGTGAGTGGTAACGGCTTTTTGCAGCATATGGTTCGTATTATTGTAGGTACACTGCTGGAGGTCGGAGAGGGCAAACGGAAAGCCTCTGACGTACCGAATATGATTGCTGCTTGTAATCGTTCTTCTGCAGGACCTACTGCGGTTAGCTGCGGTTTAATGCTCTGGGACCTTGAATACAAAAAAGATTAAATTTGCGAAGTGAAATGCTTAATTAACACTTGCGATTTAAGCTCCTATCATGTAATATAAAAGTTGTGTTTTCTTAATGGCTTTCCCACAGCCCCAATTAAGAGGGTCACAACGAAAGAACTATCCATCAACACCTAAAGTTATCACTTAATGAATGAAGATAAATGAATATAATGATGTTGAACATTTTAAGGAGGAACTTTTCATGCGTACCACGTACATGGCGAAGCCTAACGAAGTTGAGCGCCAATGGCACATCATTGATGCCGAAGGCAAAACGCTCGGACGTTTGGCGAGCGAAGCAGCTGCTTTGATCCGCGGCAAACATAAGCCACAATTCACTCCACATGTGGACACTGGCGATTTCGTTGTTATCATCAATGCAGAGAAAATTGTATTGACTGGTAAAAAAATGCAAGGTAAAAAATACTACCGTCACTCGATGCACCCAGGTGGTTTGAAAGTAACTACTGCTGAAGAGATGGTTAAAAACAAACCGGAACGTATGTTGGAATTGGCTGTTCGCGGTATGCTTCCTAAAACTCGCATGGGCGAGAAAATGAAGTTGAGACTTAAAGCGTACAGAGGCACTGAGCATCCACATGCAGCACAAAAACCAGAAGTTTATGAACTTCGCGGTTAATTAAAAGGAGGACAGTTTCATGGCACAAGTACAATACTATGGGACAGGTCGTCGTAAACATTCGGTAGCTCGTGTTCGCCTTGTACCGGGTGAAGGACGCATTGTCATCAATAAACGTGATATTAATGAATACTTCGGTTTGGAAACACTCAAACTGATCGTAAAACAACCACTGAACCTGACAGAAACACTCAGCAACTATGATGTTCTTGTTATCGCTCATGGTGGCGGAATCTCCGGTCAAGCCGGCGCTATCCGTCACGGTATCTCCCGCGCTCTGTTGAAAGCAGATCCGGAATACCGTGCTTCCCTGAAAAAAGCAGGATTCCTGACTCGTGACCCACGGATGAAAGAGCGTAAAAAATACGGTCTCAAAGCCGCACGTCGCGCACCTCAGTTCTCCAAACGTTAATATGCATTACAAGCCTTTGGCCTCGGCCAAAGGCTTTTTTGTATTTTACAGACCAATAGGTGTATTAAATGTTCTTTACTTTAGAAGATGCACCAAAGTAGCTTCGGGTTCCTCTGTATCGGTTAAAGTTTCTTCCTCCAGCTAATACTCCAGTAAACGCAACCCTCCTATAGCACAAAGATCAATTTGCAGGTTAGAACATCATAATGGTTGTAATCATTCATTTTTCATTCTCAATTTTCATCAGTTTTTCTTATGGTTTTGATAAAGGTCCCTTACAATTGAAGAATAGGATTCCCGCATTTATCTCATTATTAAATCCTTCTCATTTTTCTATATTCCTTCGATTCTATAGAGTTATTCTATACTTCGTTTTATCAAATTGGCACCATAAACCCAGCAGTGGCAAAGGATTTCAATGACAACGAGTCGAGGATAAAATAAAAATCGAAGGTGCTACACATGGATGCTTTTATCCACAAATCGATTAAATGCATAATTAACACCAAATTATATTCAAAATGAACAACAAAAAAATGGGACAAAACTGATGTTTTTTACCATATGGCAGGCATTGACATCCCCCCTGAAAGATTTATACTATACATAATTCATATTAGATTAGTCGGCTTTAGTGATTGTTGAAATGCAGAATGGGGGAAATTCAGACATGAACTTGTTGGAGAAAGAAGAACTTGCACGGACGAAAGCTGAAGAGTTGGAAAATGCAAGTCCAGAGGATATTATTCGTTATGCTATTGAGACGTTTCCAAATATCACTTTTGCATGCAGCTTCGGTGCTGAGGATGTTGTACTTGTAGATATGCTTCAGAAGATCAGCCCATCCACGGATATATTTTATCTAGATACTGATTTTCATTTTAAGGAGACATACGAAACTCGTGACAAAATGAAAGAGAAATACAATCTAGATTTTGTACGTGTGGCTCCGAAAATTACTCCGGAGGAGCAGGCGGCTCAACATGGAGAACAATTGTGGAAGTCGGATCCTAATACTTGTTGTAATATTCGGAAGGTTGAGCCGCTGACACGTATTCTATCCCAATACGATGCATGGATTACCGGTATTCGGAGAGATCAAGCACCGACGCGTGCAAATACGAAGAAGGTCGAATATGATGCCAAGTTTGGACTCATGAAGTTTAACCCGATCGCGCACTGGACTTCAGAGGATGTATGGGATTATATTCGTTCTAATAATGTTGTGTACAACCCACTTCATGATCAGAATTACCCGAGTATCGGTTGTGAGTATTGCACACGTCAGGTTATGCCAGGAGAAGATCCACGTGCGGGACGCTGGTCTGGGAATGAGAAAACGGAATGTGGTCTTCATAAATAATTTAGTTAGAGTAAGTGATGGTTTTTTTAATGCACATGCACTGAATTCATTCTTGATGATATAAAAAATGGTGAAACAGGGAGCTGACAAGATGACTTCGATTCTGCCTCATGGAGGTACGCTGATTCAGCGTGTCGTACAAGGAGAAGAACGGGAACAATTATTACGAGAGAGTGAGAAACTTTCCTCTATACGTATTAACAGCTGGACAATTTCGGATTTGGATCTCATTGGTGTGGGTGCATTCTCACCGCTTCAAGGTTTCATGAATGAAGAAGACTATCTTTCAGTTATATCTCGTATGCGTCTTGCTGACGGAACAGTCTGGAGTATACCCATTACCTTAGCTGTAGATGAGCAGCAGGCTGCATCACTCCAGATCGGTGAGACTGTGGCACTTATTGGCGATAATGACCGGGTAACCTATGGATTGCTGGAAGTGAAGAGCTTATACAACGTAGATCAGGGTGAAGAAGCATGTCGTGTCTTCAAGACGGATGATCCAGAGCACCCGGGTGTGAAGAAACTGCTGGAACGACCTGCAACGTATGTAGGAGGTCCAATTCAAGTGCTGAATCGTTCCAAACCGGCCAAGTTCGAACAGTTCTATTATGATCCTGCTGAGACACGGAAAACGTTCCAGGATAAAGGCTGGAAGACGGTTGTCGGATTTCAGACGCGTAATCCGGTCCATCGTGCCCATGAGTACATTCAGAAGAGCGCAATGGAGATTGTGGACGCCTTGTTCTTAAACCCGCTTGTAGGCGAAACGAAGTCTGATGACGTGCCTGCCGATGTACGAATGAAGAGTTATTTGGTTTTGCTGGAGAACTATTATCCGGCTGATCGTGCGTTCCTAGGCGTATTCCCGGCGGCTATGCGGTATGCGGGCCCAAGAGAGGCCATTTTCCACGCGATGGTACGTAAAAATTATGGTTGTACTCACTTTATTGTAGGCCGCGACCATGCAGGTGTGGGTGATTACTATGGAACGTATGAAGCGCAGGAGATTTTTACTAACTTCACACCGGAAGAACTCGGTATCACGCCTTTGTTCTTCGAACATAGTTTTTTCTGCACCAAATGTGGAAACATGGCATCAAGCAAAACCTGCCCGCATGATAAAGAACACCATATGGCACTGTCTGGCACGAAAGTACGTGGCTTGCTAAGAGATGGCCAATGCCCTCCACCTGAATTTACGCGGCCTGAGGTAGCTGAGGTGCTGATTGAAGGAATGGCCGAGCAAGTCCGCTCCTAACGGTATATTTGTCCATCTTGTCCCATATAGATGATTAGAGTCATTTATAGGGACGAGGTGGTTTTTTTATGCGTAAAAATATGGGTAAGCACTTTGTGATCTGGATTAGGTTACGCACCATGAAGAGGGTCATGTTAAGCCTATGTTTGCTTGCCATGTTTGTGGCAGTGGTGACTTATGAGTTGCCCTCCTCCAAAATGTCTGGTTACTGGGGTCTGCCATTAGCGGGTAAAGTCATTGCCATTGATGCAGGACATGGTGGACCAGATGGGGGAGCAGTGAGTAAGCAGGGAGTCATTGAGAAAGATATCAATTTATCCATTGCGCTGTATGTACGAGATTATCTGCAGCAAGCAGGGGCCCTGGTTGTGATGACTCGAGAAATAGACACCGATCTGGCTGCTTCAGATACCAAAGGGTACTCCAAACGCAAGACGGAAGATCTGAAACAAAGGGTAAGAAGAATCGAGGATAAGCAGGCAGATCTCTTTATTAGCATTCATATGAACAGTGTTCCTTCGAACCGCTGGAGTGGCGCTCAAGTTTTTTATACACCCAATCATCCCGATAATGAAGGATTAGCCAACCTGCTTCAGCAAGAAATGATTCGTAATCTGGAAAATACAGATCGAATCGCGAAAACGGTAAATACCGTTTATTTGCTCCAGGCGTTAAAAATTCCCTCGGCACTTGTGGAGGTGGGTTTCCTTTCTCACCCGGAAGAGGCGCGTCTGCTTGCTGATGAAACCTATCAGCGCAAAGTGGCTGCATCCATCTATAATGGAATTCTCCGTTATTCATCAGGAGAACGTCCTAAAAGTTAGTCACAACGAGAAAGGTAATGATATAATTGGATCAGCATACCTAATTACATGCCAATAGATAAAGCTGAGGTGCTGTCTGATGTTATCAAAAGAACAGATACTTGAACTATTGCAGCCATTGCAGGAACCGCAATTGGGCGTAAGTTTGACTGAACTGCAGTGGGTCCGTGATGTCATGGTTAAAGAAAATCATGTTGCTCTTACTATGGTGACGCTGGAGAACCGCATAGAGGATACAACTGCTCTAAGCGATGCCGCGCGCAACCTGTTGTCCCAACACGGAGTGAATGATGTACATATTCGTCTGCGTGCAGCGTCAGAGCATGAGCGTGAGAGCCTGAACATGGGACAAGCGGATCATGAGGACGACGAGGACGAAGTGCTTGTCAAAGGCCATGCAGCAGGGCTGGACGGGCATGAGTTGTTAAGTCCTGAATCCGGCGTACGTTTTATTGCTGTTGCTAGCGGTAAAGGAGGCGTCGGCAAATCGACGGTAACCGTTAACTTGGCTGCGGCTCTGGCACGTCAAGGCAAGAAGGTTGGCTTGATTGATGCAGATATATATGGCTTCAGTGTACCTGATATGATGGGCATTGAGGAATATCCAGTCGTTGAGGACGGAATTATCCAACCTGTTGAGCGTTTCGGGGTAAAAGTCATGTCGATGGGATTCTTTATTCGGGAGAATAACCCGGTGATCTGGCGTGGACCTATGTTGGGGCGGATGTTGCGCCAATTCTTTACCGATGTAAACTGGGGAGAGTTGGATTATATGCTGCTTGATCTGCCTCCGGGTACGGGGGACGTCGCACTAGACGTACATCAGATGCTGCCTCACAGCAAAGAAATCATCGTTACAACACCGCATGCAACCGCTGCTTTTGTAGCTGCACGTGCAGGTGCCATGGCCATTCAGACGGAACATGAGCTGCTTGGTGTGGTTGAGAACATGGCTTATTATGAATGCAGCAAATGCGGAGAGAAAGATTATGTATTTGGCCGGGGCGGTGGGGGTACTCTTGCCGAGAGTCTTCATACAGAGCTGCTTGCGCAGATTCCACTGGGAGCGCCGGATAATCATATTTCGGAGCCGGATTTTTCCCCATCCGTGTATAAAGCAGATTCAAGCATCGGTGCGATCTACGACGAGGTTGCCCAGTCTGTTGATGCCAAGTTTTAATTTTTCTAATGACGTAAAATATAAAAAAAGGCCCACATCCATGGATGCGGGCTTTTTTTTCAACATGTGATAACTTTTAACTTTAAAGTATTATCGACTTACGATCCTCCATTACTGCCATCGCCGCTACTGTTGCCATCACTACTACCGTCATTGCTGCCGCTTCCGCCATTTCCATTGTCGTCTTTGCTTTGTCCGTCCTGTTTGCCACCTTGTTCTGTTTTAGGTTGCAACTCATCCTGGACTACCTTTTTAAGCAAAGTCAGCACTTCCATCCGGAACAAAGGATTTTGCATGACTTCCTGCATAACGGTCATCGTTTGTTTACGATATTCTGGTGTTTTGGTCATATCCATGAACATCTTGGATACTTCCGGAGACTTCATGACATCTCCAATGGACTTTTGATACGTAGGATCTTTGATTAACTGCATATGCAGTTGTTTGCTTTGGGAGTTGATCACTTTGGCGAATTCACCTGCAAACTGTGGATCCGTCATAATTTTCTCGAATTCCTTCTGGTATTCAGGAGCCGTAATGGTATCTTTTACAGCTATACGTATTTGTTCTGAAGATTGCATAGGCATTAACATTTTCATACCCACCGTGCCAGATCCACCGCCTGAAGCTCCACTTTGGCCAGAAGCACCACCTTCACCACCACCAGAAGAACTTTGTCCGGTGAGAGCTTCCTCGACCGCCTTTTTGCCTTCGTCACTTTTGAGAATATCCACGACCATCGTTTTCATCTCTTTATAACCGCCCTGAGGAGGTGAATAATTCTGATCTGAGCCACAGCCGGCGAGCATGACGGATAGTCCAAGTACGACACAGCATAACTGCCACAAAGGCCGTTTCATGTGCACAACCCCTCCTTGATTAGATACTGGATGTAGTATGTGATGGTAAACCGCTAAATATGTTGAATGATGATGGTTTTTTGCTGTGAAGGTTGGTAAAATAAACTCTCGGGGGTGGAAAACATTTGAATTTACGTAAATGGTTTTTCCTATTTTGGTCAGCTTTGCTTATTGGGGCTGCAGGATCATTAGTAACGGGTCTAATTATGATGTTGGTTAATGGAGAAAAAACGAATGGAATGACCGATTTTTTAATTTATCTCCTGATCTTGTTTGGTTCCGGTATTATGATTAGCGTGTATTCGCAAATGGGTTTTTTCGCATACTTGATATTGAACTATATGGGCAAAGGTGTATTTTCGAAACGCAGTTGGCAAATTGTACAGATTGTTCTAACCGTTTTGGCGTTGCTTGATGTCATGTTTTTACGTTTGTTTGTTGGTGGGGAACGAGAACGGCTATCCGATATTGTGCTTGGAATCATTATTTTGGCAGCTGGAATTGTTACCGCTTACGTAAAGGTGAAACAGACACATATTTCGGCGCTAGTGCCTACACTCTTTTTTATGGTGGCTGTTACCGTGGTGGAGACGATCGGTGTGTTGCGAATTGATGTGAATGCGGCTACCATCTTTATTGTGGTTCCACTGTTAATCTGTAATGCATACCAAATGATGATATTGCACAGGCTGGTAGATGGGTCCATGGAGCAACGGGTGAGTGGAAAGACAGAGCAGGTACAAGAAAGTCATGCGTAGCGATTATCTTACAAAAAAAAACGCCAAAAAGAGCTAACCTGGTTAGCTCTTTTCATTTATGGCGCTTCAGCGCCTTTTTACAAGGGAACGCTCCCAAGTTACAATACAGTTTGCCAGCAATACTGATTTATTAACGTTTACTGTACACTGGCTTGGTCGCGAACTTCCCTACCTTTGACACTTGAATGGTTAAGCAGCTCAGAAACCGTCACGAACTCATACCCTTGATTTTTTAACTTGTCGATTATGGCGGGTAATGCTTCATGCGTTTGTTTCGAGGAATCACTGGCGTGCAGCAGCACGATGTCACCCGGATGTGCCTTGCTGACTACACGATCAACAATGGTCTGTACACCAGGGTTCTTCCAATCCTGAGAATCAGTGTCCCATTGAACAACTTGATAATTTAGACTGCTGGCAACCTGGAGAACACGTTTGTCAAAGTCGCCATTAGGCAGACGTAGCAATTTCGGTTCTTTTCCCGTTAGATCGGTTAAAATGCTATGAGCTGTCGAAATTTCTTTACGGATCTCCTCTTCAGTCAGACTGCTGTAATTATCATGTTTGTGACCATGACTGCCAATTTCGTATCCTGCGTCTTTAATGGCTGTTACAATCTCGGGGTGTGTCTTACTCCAGGGGGAGGACAAGAAGAAAGTGGCCTTCTGAACTTTATTTTCTTGGAGGACCTTCAGAATAGGCTCTGTCCTTTTATCTCCCCAGCTAATGTCAAAGGTGAGTGCAATAACCTTCTTCTCGGTTGGAACGCTGTATACGGCGGATGGTGCATCCTCCGAGAATACAGAAATATTGCCGCTCTCCAGATAAATAATCCCGATAGCAAAGACGGCAGCAACCAGCACAATCAGGAAACGTTTGATCTTTTTGCCGCTAAATACATAGAACGAGTTCATTTCAATAAGCGCCCCTCTCCCATAAGAAATGCTTGTTTACTCTCCAATGTATGCTCGTACCTCGTAGTTATTCGTATCAGACGTTTGTTTGTCCAACATCTTGGTTTCACAGGAGGATATTATGTTAAAATTCAGTACATTTCTTAGAGCTTTAGGTTCCATTCGTGGTGCATTAATTTGGTCGATCGTATTGTTTGTTGTTGGCATAGGCACGGGATGGGTGAGTACGGGGCCACTTGAGGATATATTATTGAATCAAATTGGGGGACTAAAGGAGGTTAGTGAGCGGCTGGAGCAGGGGAGCAATGTACAATGGAACTTCTTCCTCTTTATCTTTTTCAATAATGCGATCAAAAGTGTACTTGTAATCTATGCCGGTATCTTTTTTGGCATTCTGCCTGTCGTTTTCCTGTTGATCAATGGAATGGTTATCGGTTTTCTGGTACACACCACAATGAATTATGGGGCCAGCTTCTTTGATATTGTTGTAAAAGGGCTTCTTCCACATGGCATTATTGAAATTCCGGTAATTATTATCGCATGCGCATTCGGTCTAAGGTTTGGTGGATTGGTTCTCAAAAGTCTTGGTCAATTTGGCGGGGAGAAACGAAACACAATTGGTAGCCAGTGGGGTGTGTTTATGCGCACAACGGTAACTGCATCCTTTTGGATTGTTATTTTGCTTTTTGTTGCAGCCATTATCGAAAGTACACTTACCTACAGCTTGGTGCGTGGATAAATTTGTATGGGATGACATTCATAAATTTTCAGAAAGTTGACCATAACAATAAAACGGGTTTCAGTAGCAACCACAAAAGGACACAACAAAGATGATCCTAAGGTTTGCTACTATAACCGGCGCTGTCCGATATATAGCCTGAATTAAAGGGGCTCGAATATGACATACACTGGGCACGCCATTATCCATATGCAGAAAAAGGAGAACTCTAATGCTGGGTATGCTGTTTAACGAGAAGGAATGCAAGGAACTGGATTATGTATTGCGCAAAGAGCTCGATGAAATGTTGTTCGACTTAAGTGACAACCGTCTCGATCAAGAAATTAAATACGCCATAGCGAGTCGCTACAAGACTGTATTCCGTATGTATGCACGCTTTGCGCCACCCAAAGAGCTATCCAAATATGCTAGAGGCGGTAAATTAAAAAAATCCAAGCCATAATGATGTGGTCGGTGGGATACTGAAGATTACCAATATAAGAGAGGTGCGGCCCGTAAAGCCAGCGCTGTACCTCAGACACCATGAATCAGGAATAGGTAGAATAGACAGCTTTGAAAAGGGATATGAAACAATTTGTCGAAAAAGGGTTGACCTTTTTTGTTCAATATGATAAATTAATTTTCGTTCCTTTTTTAAGGAAAAGTTAACCGAAACAAGCGCTGGAATAAAGCGATTGAAAATAAATCGAAAAAAAGTGCTTGCAAAGTAAACTTAAACATGATATATTATAAAAGTCGCCGCTGAAAATACGGTGACAAGAAAAATCGGAACAAATTGAATGTTTGATCTTTGAAAACTGAACAACGAGTGAGTAATGATCTTGCTTGCGAGATCGACGCTGAGAAATCGGTACAAGTCTTCGGACTGTATGATTTCAAAGCAAATAAAAGAGATTTTTAATCTCGTCAGTTTCAAAATGAGCTTATCGCTCTTTTCAATACTTTATTGGAGAGTTTGATCCTGGCTCAGGACGAACGCTGGCGGCATGCCTAATACATGCAAGTCGAGCGGACTTGATGAGAAGCTTGCTTCTCTGATAGTTAGCGGCGGACGGGTGAGTAACACGTAGGCAACCTGCCCTCAAGTTTGGGACAACTACCGGAAACGGTAGCTAATACCGAATAGTTGTTTTCTTCTCCTGAAGAGAACTGGAAAGACGGAGCAATCTGTCACTTGGGGATGGGCCTGCGGCGCATTAGCTAGTTGGTGGGGTAACGGCTCACCAAGGCGACGATGCGTAGCCGACCTGAGAGGGTGATCGGCCACACTGGGACTGAGACACGGCCCAGACTCCTACGGGAGGCAGCAGTAGGGAATCTTCCGCAATGGGCGAAAGCCTGACGGAGCAATGCCGCGTGAGTGATGAAGGTTTTCGGATCGTAAAGCTCTGTTGCCAGGGAAGAACGCTTGGGAGAGTAACTGCTCTCAAGGTGACGGTACCTGAGAAGAAAGCCCCGGCTAACTACGTGCCAGCAGCCGCGGTAATACGTAGGGGGCAAGCGTTGTCCGGAATTATTGGGCGTAAAGCGCGCGCAGGCGGTCATTTAAGTCTGGTGTTTAATCCCGGGGCTCAACCCCGGATCGCACTGGAAACTGGGTGACTTGAGTGCAGAAGAGGAGAGTGGAATTCCACGTGTAGCGGTGAAATGCGTAGATATGTGGAGGAACACCAGTGGCGAAGGCGACTCTCTGGGCTGTAACTGACGCTGAGGCGCGAAAGCGTGGGGAGCAAACAGGATTAGATACCCTGGTAGTCCACGCCGTAAACGATGAGTGCTAGGTGTTAGGGGTTTCGATACCCTTGGTGCCGAAGTTAACACATTAAGCACTCCGCCTGGGGAGTACGGTCGCAAGACTGAAACTCAAAGGAATTGACGGGGACCCGCACAAGCAGTGGAGTATGTGGTTTAATTCGAAGCAACGCGAAGAACCTTACCAGGTCTTGACATCCCTCTGATCGGTACAGAGATGTATCTTTCCTTCGGGACAGAGGAGACAGGTGGTGCATGGTTGTCGTCAGCTCGTGTCGTGAGATGTTGGGTTAAGTCCCGCAACGAGCGCAACCCTTGATCTTAGTTGCCAGCACTTCGGGTGGGCACTCTAAGGTGACTGCCGGTGACAAACCGGAGGAAGGTGGGGATGACGTCAAATCATCATGCCCCTTATGACCTGGGCTACACACGTACTACAATGGCCGGTACAACGGGCTGTGAAGCCGCGAGGTGGAACGAATCCTAAAAAGCCGGTCTCAGTTCGGATTGCAGGCTGCAACTCGCCTGCATGAAGTCGGAATTGCTAGTAATCGCGGATCAGCATGCCGCGGTGAATACGTTCCCGGGTCTTGTACACACCGCCCGTCACACCACGAGAGTTTATAACACCCGAAGTCGGTGGGGTAACCGCAAGGAGCCAGCCGCCGAAGGTGGGATAGATGATTGGGGTGAAGTCGTAACAAGGTAGCCGTATCGGAAGGTGCGGCTGGATCACCTCCTTTCTATGGAGAATCGTTTCCCGAGTGGAAACATTCAAATACGCAGCTTAGCTGCAAAACGACTCACTCGTTGCTCAGTTTTGAGAGCTCAAACTCTCAAACGTTTGGTGGCGATAGCGAAGGGGTTCCACACGTTCCCATCCCGAACACGACCGTTAAGCCCTTCAGCGTCGATGGTACTTGGACCGCAGGGTCCTGGGAGAGTAGAACGCCGCCAAGCGTAAACCCATTACGGGTTTCAATATAATATATAATGTGGGCCCTTAGCTCAGTTGGTTAGAGCGCACCTCTGATAAGGGTGAGGCCGGTGGTTCGAGTCCACCAGGGCCCACCATGTATACCTTATAATCTAATATGGGGCCATAGCTCAGCTGGGAGAGCGCCTGCCTTGCAAGCAGGAGGTCAGCGGTTCGATCCCGCTTGGCTCCACCAACAAGATTTTACAAGCTTGTTCTTTGAAAACTAGATATCGAAACGAAAATTGCGATTTAGAACATTCCTTTTAGGGATGAATGCTTGTTCGGTTCAAGTAACCGAAACAACAATCATCCTAGCTGAACTTGTGTTAAACAAGTTTCAATAAATAGTGAAAACTGCATTGCGATGGTATCGAATGGGAGTGACTTTTGGCTTTGCGCAAGCAAAACAAGGGAAGCGAGCAGTCGAAACCGGAGCAAATATGGTTAAGCTACTAAGAGCACACGGAGGATGCCTAGGCGCTAGGAGCCGATGAAGGACGTGGCGAACAACGAAACTGCCTCGGGGAGCTGTAAGCAAGCTTTGATCCGGGGGTGTCCGAATGGGGAAACCCAGCTGGGGTAATTTCCAGTTACTCATAACTGAATACATAGGTTATGTAGAGGCATACCAAGGGAACTGAAACATCTAAGTACCTTGAGGAAGAGAAAACAATAGTGATTCCGTCAGTAGCGGCGAGCGAACGCGGAGAAGCCCAAACCAGAGAGCTTGCTCTTTGGGGTTGTGGGACGTCTCACATGGAGTTACAAAGGAACCGGTTAAGCGAAGAGGTCTGGAAAGGCCCGCCAAAGAAGGTAAAAGCCCTGTAATTGAAAGTCTGTTCTCTCCGAGATGTATCCCGAGTAGTGCGGGGCACGTGAAACCCCGTATGAATCCGGCAGGACCATCTGCCAAGGCTAAATACTTCCTAGCGACCGATAGTGAAGCAGTACCGTGAGGGAAAGGTGAAAAGCACCCCGGAAGGGGAGTGAAATAGAACCTGAAACCGTGTGCTTACAAAAAGTCAGAGCCCGTTTTAGGGGTGATGGCGTGCCTTTTGTAGAATGAACCGGCGAGTTACGTTCCCGTGCAAGGTTAAGGTGAAGAGCCGGAGCCGCAGCGAAAGCGAGTCTGAATAGGGCGACTTAGTACGTGGACGTAGACCCGAAACCGGGTGATCTACCCCTGTCCAGGGTGAAGGTGCGGTAACACGCACTGGAGGCCCGAACCCACGCATGTTGAAAAATGCGGGGATGAGGTGGGGGTAGCGGAGAAATTCCAATCGAACTCGGAGATAGCTGGTTCTCCCCGAAATAGCTTTAGGGCTAGCCTCGGAAAACAGAGTCGTGGAGGTAGAGCACTGATTGGGTGCGGGGCCCGCAAGGGTTACCAAGCTCAGTCAAACTCCGAATGCCATAGACTTACTTCCGGGAGTCAGACAGTGAGTGCTAAGATCCATTGTCAAAAGGGAAACAGCCCAGACCATCAGCTAAGGTCCCCAAGTGTGTGTTAAGTGGGAAAGGATGTGGAGTTGCACAGACAACCAGGATGTTGGCTTAGAAGCAGCCACCATTGAAAGAGTGCGTAATAGCTCACTGGTCGAGTGACTCTGCGCCGAAAATGTAACGGGGCTAAACACACCACCGAAGCTATGGCTTGATGCTTTGCATCAGGGGTAGGGGAGCGTTGTATAAGGGTTGAAGGTGTACCGTAAGGAGCGCTGGACATTATACAAGTGAGAATGCCGGTATGAGTAACGAAAAGATCAGTGAGAATCTGATCCGCCGAAAGCCTAAGGGTTCCTGAGGAAGGCTCGTCCGCTCAGGGTAAGTCGGGACCTAAGGCGAGGCCGAAAGGCGTAGTCGAAGGACAACAGGTCGAAATTCCTGTACCACCGTAAGCCGTTATGAGCAATGGGGGGACGCAGCAGGGTAGTGACGCGGACTGATGGATGTCCGTCTAAGCAGTGAGGCTGATGTGTAGGCAAATCCGCACATCGTAAGGCTGGACTGTGATGGGGAGCGAAAATTATAGTAGCGAAGGTCATGATCTCACACTGCCAAGAAAAGCCTCTAGCCAGGTGATGGTGCCCGTACCGCAAACCGACACAGGTAGGCGAGAAGAGAATTCTAAGGCGCGCGGAAGAACTCTCGTTAAGGAACTCGGCAAAATGACCCCGTAACTTCGGGAGAAGGGGTGCCCCGGTAGTGTGAATAGCACGAGGGGGCCGCAGTGAAAAGGCCCAAGCGACTGTTTAGCAAAAACACAGGTCTGTGCGAAGCCGTAAGGCGAAGTATACGGGCTGACGCCTGCCCGGTGCTGGAAGGTTAAGGGGAGCGGTTAGGAGCAATCCGAAGCTGTGAACCGAAGCCCCAGTAAACGGCGGCCGTAACTATAACGGTCCTAAGGTAGCGAAATTCCTTGTCAGGTAAATTCTGACCCGCACGAATGGCGTAACGACTTGGGCGCTGTCTCAACGAGAGATCCGGTGAAATTTTAATACCTGTGAAGATGCAGGTTACCCGCGACAAGACGGAAAGACCCCATGGAGCTTTACTGCAGCTTGATATTGAATTTGGGTACGATCTGTACAGGATAGGTGGGAGCCTTTGAAGCAGGAGCGCAAGCTTCTGTGGAGGCACCGTTGGGATACCACCCTGATCGTATCTAGGTTCTAACCTGGTACCGTAATCCGGTGCGGGGACAGTGTCAGGTGGGCAGTTTGACTGGGGCGGTCGCCTCCTAAAGAGTAACGGAGGCGCCCAAAGGTTCCCTCAGAATGGTTGGAAATCATTCGAAGAGTGCAAAGGCATAAGGGAGCTTGACTGCGAGACCTACAAGTCGAGCAGGGACGAAAGTCGGGCTTAGTGATCCGGTGGTACCGCATGGAAGGGCCATCGCTCAACGGATAAAAGCTACCCTGGGGATAACAGGCTTATCTCCCCCAAGAGTCCACATCGACGGGGAGGTTTGGCACCTCGATGTCGGCTCATCGCATCCTGGGGCTGAAGTAGGTCCCAAGGGTTGGGCTGTTCGCCCATTAAAGCGGTACGCGAGCTGGGTTCAGAACGTCGTGAGACAGTTCGGTCCCTATCTGTCGTGGGCGTAGGAAATTTGAGAGGAGCTGTCCTTAGTACGAGAGGACCGGGATGGACGTACCGCTGGTGTACCAGTTGTTCCGCCAGGAGCACCGCTGGGTAGCTATGTACGGAAGGGATAAGCGCTGAAAGCATCTAAGCGTGAAGCCCCCCTCAAGATGAGATTTCCCAGTATGTAAGACCCCTTGAAGACGACGAGGTAGATAGGCTGGGGGTGGAAGTGCAGCAATGCATGGAGCTGACCAGTACTAATCGGTCGAGGGCTTATCCAATATGCAAGTTGTAAGTCGCACATTTCGTTTCGGATCTAGTTTTCAGAGAATGATCTCTGAATGTAAGCTAAGCTATGCGTTTGGTGGCGATGGCGGAGGGGTTCCACACGTACCCATCCCGAACACGACCGTTAAGCCCTCTAGCGCCGATGGTACTTGGACCGCAGGGTCCTGGGAGAGTAGGACGCCGCCAAGCGAACTCTTTCATCTTACATAGAAAACAGGCTCTGCATGTTGACGTTGTACGATGAATTGCATTTGCACTGCAAATGCATATTATTCCCTGATAGCTCAGTTGGTAGAGCACTCGACTGTTAATCGAGTTGTCACAGGTTCGAGTCCTGTTCGGGGAGCCATTTGCTCTCATAGCTCAGTAGGTAGAGTGCATCCATGGTAAGGATGAGGTCACCGGTTCGATCCCGGTTGAGAGCTTTGGAAATGGGGCCCGTTGGTCAAGGGGTTAAGACACCTCCCTTTCACGGAGGTAACAGGGGTTCGAATCCCCTACGGGTCATAGCTATATTTATTAGCTTAATAAAGGGATGAGAATCCCAAAGGTTCGTCGGAGGATAAACTTCGTTAGTAATGGCTTCGCAGTCTCGAACGAAGTGAGAGTATCCCCTACGGGTCATAGGATGGAGGCTTAGCTCAGCTGGGAGAGCATCTGCCTTACAAGCAGAGGGTCGGGGGTTCGATCCCCTCAGCCTCCACCACTTAACTTAATGGGGATTAGCCAAGCGGTAAGGCAACGGACTTTGACTCCGTCATGCATAGGTTCAAATCCTATATCCCCAGCCATTTTAAATTTTAGTTTGAGTCATTAGCTCAGTTGGTAGAGCACCTGACTTTTAATCAGGGTGTCGAAGGTTCGAGCCCTTCATGACTCACCATTACATGCGCGTGTGGCGGAATTGGCAGACGCACTAGACTTAGGATCTAGCGTTTCACGACGTGGGGGTTCAAGTCCCTCCACGCGCATAGGTTTTGCGGACGTGGCTCAGCGGTAGAGCATCGCCTTGCCAAGGCGAGGGTCGTGGGTTCGATTCCCATCGTCCGCTCCAATATTTTGCGCCCTTAGCTCAGCTGGATAGAGCGTTTGACTACGAATCAAAAGGCCGGGAGTTCGAATCTCTCAGGGCGCGCCATTATTTTCATAAGTATCGGGATGTAGCTCAGCTTGGTAGAGCACCTGGTTTGGGACCAGGGGGTCGCATGTTCAAATCGTGTCATCCCGATTTTTATATGCGGGTGTAGTTCAATGGTAGAACTTTAGCCTTCCAAGCTAATAGCGTGGGTTCGATTCCCATCACCCGCTTCATGATTCATTGAAAAGTCTCTGTATATACAGAGACTTTTCTTTTTATTTGTAGGAAAAACACTTCATTAAAATACCAATCTCCCCTCTATTCGTTTGATAAGTGAAAGAATACCTCAACTCTCTTCATTCATTTCTGCTAAAAGAAGCAAAAAATTATAAATACACTCTTTAATTTATTGCATCACTGTGATAAAGTATACAAAAGCTTGCTTTGCCGGTCATGTTTCTTTATGTTTCGTCTGGTTTGTAACAATGGAAATAGAGCAGATACGAATTCATTCAGGTGCAATGAACATTCCCAGTCTAACTGTATATTTATGAAAAATTAAGAATAGGTATGAGTTATTCGAGTAATGAAAAGTACGTGAAAAAGGTATCATGCGACAGCATTTGACCATTAATCGAAGCAGAACAAGAAAATGAATAATAAAGCGTGTTTTTGTGCTGTAAATCAGGGTAAATCCCCATTTTTACTAGTAGAAAAATAAAGATTTTCGTGCCATTTTATTGTATGATGTTATGAAGGTGTCAAATTTACGTGTACGAATGGAACGATCAGATGGGAGGATAAGCATGACTGAAACTATGGTAACCGCCAGCAAAAGCCAATCCAACAACCTGCTTCGGCGAGACGTGCGGTTCCTGGGCAATATACTCGGAGAAGTTCTTGTCCATCAAGGAGGCACGGAGCTTCTAGATATCGTTGAGAAGATTCGGGAAACGAGCAAATCGTTGCGTGCAGAGTTCTTGCCAGAACTTTATGCAGAGTTCAAAACGATGATCCAGGAATTAGACTCGGAAAATCGTCATCAGGTGATTCGAGCTTTTGCGATTTATTTTCAATTAGTTAACATTGCTGAACAAAACCATCGGATCCGGCGTAAACGGGATTATGAACGTTCTGCAGGGGACGCTGTGCAGCCAGGATCGATTGAAAAAGCAGTACAAGATCTGAAGGAACGCGGACTGTCTCACACGGAAGTAGAGGATATTCTAGACGAATTATCGCTGGAATTGGTGATGACAGCTCATCCAACTGAAGCCATGCGTCGGGTTATACTGGACATCCACAAACGGATATCCGAAGATGTCATGCTGCTTGATAATCCTACGCTGACGTTGCGTGAACGTGAACAGTTGCGGGAGAAGCTGCTTAACGAAGTCATTACACTATGGCAGACTGATGAGCTTCGTGACCGTAAACCGACTGTGCTCGATGAAGTACGGAACGGAATGTATTACTTTCATGAAACGTTGTTCCATGTACTTCCGGATGTATACCAGGAGCTTGAACGCTGCCTGAATAAATTTTATCCTGACCATGACTGGCATGTGCCGACGTATTTGCGGTTCGGTTCCTGGATCGGTGGAGACCGGGATGGAAATCCTTCGGTAACTTCAGATGTAACATGGCAGACACTGTTGATGCAGCGTAAGCTCGCTTTGCGTGAGTATCAACGGATTATGATTGAACTTATGGGACATCTCAGCTTCAGCACGAACATCATCCACGTATCGGATGAGCTGGTGCAGTCGATTGAGCAAGACCGTAGTTGTGTAACGTTGAAAAAAGTGGATATGTGGCGGAACGAAAAAGAGCCATATCGCATTAAATTGGCATATATGATAGCCAAGCTGAACAATGTCTTGGATGAGAACAAAGTAGGGCATCCAGATCGCTATGACAGCGCTCAAGGACTGATGGATGATCTGATGATTATCGATCGCAGCCTGCGTCATCATTTTGCAGACTATGTAGCAGATACAACGATTCGCAAAATGATTCGTCAAGTGGAGCTATTCGGTTTCCATACAGCTGCATTGGATGTACGTCAGCACAGCAAAGAGCATGAAAATGCGATGTCGGAGATTTTGGCCAAGATGAACATCGTAGAAGATTATGCCCGTCTGACGGAAGATGGCAAAATCGATTTGCTGGCTCGTTTGCTGGATGATCCTCGTCCGCTGACCTCCCCTTATCACCAATACACAGAGGGGACCAAAGAGTGTCTGGACGTATTCCGTACGATCAAGCGTGCTCAGAGCGAGTTTGGGGCCGGTTGTATCACAAGCTACCTGATTAGTATGACCCAAGGGGCAAGTGATCTGCTTGAGGTCATGGTATTTGCTAAAGAAGTAGGTTTGTTCCGCAAAGAACATAATGGTGAAGTGGTATCTACGCTTCAAGCGGTTCCACTGTTTGAAACGATTGATGATCTTCATGCCGCTTCGGAAATTATGGAGAAGCTGTTCAACCTTCCAGTATATCGCGCAAGTGTGAGCGGGCGGAATGAACTGCATGAAATCATGTTGGGATACTCGGACAGCAACAAGGATGGCGGGGTTGTTACAGCCAACTGGGAGCTGCGAGTGGCGATGAATGCCATCACCGCTGTAGGTAATAAACACGGCGTCAAGCTGAAGTTCTTCCATGGTAGAGGTGGGGCGCTCGGACGTGGAGGCATGCCTCTCAACCGCAGTATTCTTGCTCAACCACCACACACCATTGGTGGGGGCATCAAGATTACAGAGCAGGGTGAGGTTATCTCTTCCCGTTATTCCCTTCAGGGAATTGCATACCGCAGTCTTGAGCAGGCTACATCGGCTTTGATTACAGCTGCTCTAAACGGTCTGGAGCCGCAAGAGTCGGACTCAGAGCGTCAGTGGGACAGCATCATCAAAGATATTTCCGAAGTATCCCTGACAAAATACCAGGATCTCATCTTCCGTGATCCAGACTTCTTTACTTTCTTCAAGGAATCGACACCGCTGCCTGAGGTTGGGGAACTGAATATTGGTTCACGTCCATCCAAACGGAAAAATAGCGACAAGTTCGAAGATCTGAGAGCGATCCCTTGGGTATTTGCCTGGACCCAAAGTCGTTATCTGCTTCCCGCATGGTATGCGGCAGGAACGGGACTTCAAAGTTACTATCAGGATAAAGAAGAAAATCTGGTTGTCCTGAAAGAAATGTATGAAAACTTCCCATTCTTCCGTACACTAATTGATACGGTGCAGATGGCTATTGCCAAAGCAGATTTGGTTATTGCGAAGGAATACTCGGCCATGACTTCCAATGAGGAAGCACGTGATCGCATCTATGGTCAGATTGAATCGGAATTCAAACTCACCAAAGAGCTGATTCTGAAAATTACCGGAGAAGCTGAAATTTTGGATGATGTACCAGTGATTCAAGAGTCGATTCGACTTCGTAATCCTTATGTCGATCCTTTGTCCTACATGCAGGTCCAACTCCTGAGTGAGCTCAGAGATATGCGTGAGCGCGGCGAGGATGACACAGAGTTACTGCGTGAAGTATTGCTTACGATTAACGGCATTGCTGCAGGACTTCGGAATACGGGCTGATCGTTAAGCTGCTTAACCATAAATGAAGTGAATTTTCCAGCCATGTAGATAGTAAAAGCTTAATTCTTTCCTCTACTTGAGTGAGAGATGAAACGGGACTCCTTCTGGAGTTCCCGTTTTTACTGTTTTTGGCGGATATTTTCCGGCACAGTCTTGATTTTTGACCAAAGTTGATTTACGATTTGATTGGTGAATTACAAGTGTGGACGGGTATCAGAAGGCGGAAGACCCATCAGCATGTCTGGGGGAATAAGGGTGGACAATTTGGAGAACAGGCTTATTAAGCTGGTACTGAAGGGTGACCAGCGGGCCTTTGCAGAAATCGTTGAGTTATACAAGGACAAGCTGTTTCATCTGGCATACCGGATGCTGAACAATCGTCATGAAGCCGAAGACGTTGTACAGGAGACGTTTTTGCGTGTGTTTCGCAATATGGAGAAGTATGATCCGAACCAGAAGTTCTCAACCTGGATATACCGGATTGCAACCAATCTGTGTATTGACCGCTTACGGCGGAAAAAACCTTCTTATTCATTGGATGCAGAGCTGAATGATCAGGAAGGGTCTGATGGTTATGCGATGCTTCCAAGTGATGATCGTACACCAGAAAGCGAAGCACTGTTGTCTGAGACACAGACACTTATACGTGAAGCGATTGACAGTTTGCCGGCCAAGTATAAATCAGTCATGATTTTGAGATATTTACAGGACTTGTCGTTACAGGAAATCAGTGATGTGACAGGTATGCCCGTAACAACGATTAAGACTCGTGTTCATCGGGGTCGTGATTTTTTGCGGAAAAAGCTGGAGTATAAGTTGTAAATGTAAAACGTCTGTATTTTGGGCGAAATTATTTGAA
Organism: Paenibacillus sp. GL_099_B; assembly: GCF_057835695.1. NCBI lineage: Bacteria > Bacillati > Bacillota > Bacilli > Caryophanales > Paenibacillaceae > Paenibacillus > Paenibacillus sp. GL_099_B. The sequence continues at coordinate 6,181,149 of NZ_CM174430.1, read as the reverse complement.
ACATATCCGAAACGGATACGTATGTAATGTATGCAAGTCTTATGCGTGCTTTTTGGCAATGCAAGGACTAAGTGATCTAAGAAAGGATTGGCTCTCATATGGATTGCAACTCGGCCGTCTCTTTAATGCATGAATGTTTGGATGAGTCGTTGTCCCCGGCCCAGAAGGTTGAACTGAAAAGTCACCTTGTGACCTGTCCGGATTGTCGCATGCGCTTTAAAGAGTTGGAACAGACGGAAATGCTACTCTTTGCCATGAAACACTATTCACCGTCTGCCTCGGATGAGCTGACCAATCGAATTATGAATGCTCTGCCCCAGCCCAAGAGACAGCAAGTATGGCTCAAATGGGTCAAAGGACATCCCGCGCTGACGGCGGCAGCCTTCTTTTTGGTCGTGATGCTCTTTAGCGCCTGGAATTTCTGGAATCAGAATAACGAAATGGTCGTTAAGGGAAATAATCTGGACCAGATCGTGATTGAAGGAAACACGGTTATTGTTCCGGAGGGCAAGTCCATTGCTGGCGATCTTACGATAGAGAATGGAACTGCTCAGGTATACGGTGATGTAAATGGCAATCTGACGGTCATCGACGGACAGTTGTATCAGGCTTCAACGGCACATATTTCCGGTCAGGTGAAAAGTATTGATCAGGCGCTGGACTGGTTCTGGTACAAAATAACCAATATGGTAAATGAAGTGGCTTATCGCTAAAACAGGGTAAATTCTTCAATGGTATATACCAAGCAGGGTACCTCCAGATTGCTGGGGTACTCTTTTTTTATCTAATGACTTTGTAATTTATGGGATTTGTGTTGTTTCTGCGCAGTTTGTGACTCCCGTAACTTGCAACCTGAACGTTAACGTTATAACCTAGATACTAAAGAGAACATACTACTACATATAGATAAGCTTTTTGCATAAATCCAAAGAGCGTTTTTCAATCAGGCAAAATATAGATCGAAATGATTCTATTCGTCTATACGTTGGTTGGATCAGAGTGCTCCTTCCTGGCCAACTTTTGTACTTGAGGGCGAGCCTGAATGGATTATGCAAATGCGAGAAAAGGATTAATTAAATCCTAATGGGTTAATATGAGAGCAGGGTTTACTCATCAATGGGGATAGCGGGGGCTGGCTTATGAACTATTTTGCTGACTTAACGTGGAAAGAGTCCATTAAGGACGTTATCGATATATTGATCGTTACTTATATTATGTACAAATTGATTTTGCTTGTGCGGGGTACCCGTGCTGTTCAGTTGCTTAAAGGTATTCTGTTCCTTGTGGTGATCTGGGCATTAAGTACGTGGCTAAACCTCTATACGCTCAAATGGCTGATGAACCAGATGTTTACGTTTGGTGTCGTTGCGGTCTTTATTATCTTTCAACCGGAACTGCGCCGTGGTCTGGAGCAATTGGGTCGTGGCAAGCTGTTTGGGCGTTCGGCAGCAGCAAGTGATGAAGAATTAACGGTATTAATTGGTGAGATTATTAAGTCTGTGAATTATTTGTCACGGCGAAAAATTGGTGCACTGGTTGTATTCGAACGGGAAACGGGTCTGAACGATTACACGGAGTCCGGGATCCAGATGCAATCACTGGTCAGCTCAGAGCTGATGATTAACATCTTTATTCCGAATACACCGCTCCATGATGGAGCCGTCATCATACAGGGCAAACAGATTTCGGCGGCAGCCTGTTATTTGCCTTTGTCCGAGAATCCGTTTATCAGCAAAGAGCTAGGAACGCGTCACCGTGCAGCTATTGGGATTACCGAGGTTGCGGATGCGATCTGTTTGGTTGTTTCGGAGGAGACAGGACAAGTGTCGCTTGCGATGAATGGACAGGTTGTTCGTGATATTAAGGAAGAATCGCTGATTGCCAAACTATACGAAGAACTCCGTCCAACATCAAATTTGACTAAAAAGAATGGTTGGACTACCTTCTGGAAACGGAAGGGGGGACGTAAAAATGGATAAATGGTTCAATAACAACAATTTTGCCAAGATTCTTGCCCTAGCGGTGAGTTTGTTGCTCTGGTTTATGATACATCTGGACGAAGTACCAACTACACCAACGATCTCGACTGGGACGACCAATAAGGTTGTTGAGCGCACTGTGCCTGTTCAGCCTTATGGACTCGACAGCAACTCCTATGTACTTACTTCATTAAGTACGGACGAGGTCCGTCTGGAGATCAAAGGGCAGCGTTCGATGTTAACTTCGATTTTTACGAATGATGATTATAAAGTGCTAGTGGATCTTAGTCAGGTGAAGGATGGGTCCAATACGTTACCGCTAGTACCCGATCTGCCTTCCGGGGTTGAGGTAGTCAGCATGGAGCCTTCCATGGTTACGGTCAACGTGGAGAAATTGGGCACCAAATCCTTCGATGTGAATATTGTACCCGAAGGAGAACCATCCGCCGGATATAACGCTGGAACGCCCGTTGTTGAACCTTCAGGTCCAGTTAAGGTAACTCTGCCGGAAGGGCAGCTTGACGCCGTAGCGAAGGTTCAGGGCAGTGTGAGCGTGAAGGATGCGAAGGGTGACGTTACGCAGAAAAAAGTGAAGCTTCAGGCATATGATGCGGAAGGCAAGGTCATTGAAAATGCGATTGTTACACCAGAAACCGTTGAAGTCCGTATTCCGGTCAGTCAGCCCTATACAACTGTGCCCTTAAGAATCAAATATTCGGGACAGCTGCCGGAGGGAATGGTGCTCTCCACGGTTGAGCCAAGCGTGAAAGAAGTCTCGGTTTACGGAACAGAGGATGCGCTTGCGGGTATACAGTCCTACGACCAAGTAACCCTTGATCTTACTCAGTTCGCTGAGGCAGGAACGTCGACAGTTAACGTGGACTTGACGCCGCCGCCCGGTTTTGAGAAAATCGAGCCTAGTTCGATTCAGCTTAAGGTGACGGTATCGCCTTATGATGAGCTTCAGGAGACGACCAAAGTCTTTCCGAACGTACCCATTACGCTTACTGGCGCGGGGAACGGGCTGGAAGGGACACTGGTTACTCCCAAAAGTGGTGGCTTGAATATTACGCTTAGAGGTTCTTCAACGATGCTTGAAGGTCTAAGTAGCGATGATATCAAGCTGACTGCGGATCTTGCTGGACTTGCGGTAGGTACGCATGAAATAAAGCTTGAGGCTGACTTGCCTCGTTTTGCCAAACTGGATGAGTCATCAGTTGATCTGAGCGCTACCGTCAAAATTAGCGAAAAGGCTGATGATACGACGGTTGCTCCCGGCGAGGAGCCGAGTGATGAAGGAACGGTGGGGCCTGATCCTTCGCCAGCCGAAGTCGAGAATGGGGATACCGAAACTGCTCCTGGAGAAGAAGAAACGGAATCGAATACGGACAATCAGGAGCAGAGCCAGCAGGGGAATATCAGTCGAGGTAACTCCAATAACAGCGGTAGCAGTAATAGTGGCTCCAATCCGTAAAAGAAAATGTTCAGTTCAGAATTTTAAAAATAACGTTTATGCTCTTATATGATGCGAATAGAAGGAGTTAGATCATGGGGAAATATTTTGGTACAGACGGCGTAAGAGGTGTTGCCAATAAAGAGTTAACGGCGGAGCTGGCTTACAGCATCGGACGTTGTGGTGGTTATGTGCTTGCAGGTGGTGTGGAAAGACCAAAAGTGGTTATCGGTATGGATACCCGAATCTCGGGGCTTATGCTGGAATCCGCACTGGTTGCAGGTTTGTTGTCCATTGGCGCCGATGTAATTCGTCTGGGCGTTGTATCCACTCCTGGAGTGGCGTATATTGCTCGTCTGCTGAAAGCCGATGCAGGGGTAATGATCTCGGCCTCCCACAATCCGGTTGAGGATAACGGAATCAAATTTTTTGGGGGAGATGGCTTCAAACTGTCGGATGAGACGGAGAACCAGATCGAAGAACTAATGGATGCAGAAACGGATCAATTGCCGCGCCCTGTGGGTGGTGGTTTGGGGACCGTTACTGTGGATGAAGAATCCCGTTATCGTTATTTGGACTACCTGAAAACAACGGTAAATGAATCGTTCTCAGGACTCAAAATTGTTCTGGACTGTGCTAACGGAGCAGCATATGAGCTGGCACCCAAATTGTTCAGAGAACTTGGTGCAGAAGTCATTGCCATTGGCGCTGAGCCTAACGGCCTGAATATCAATGAGCAATGCGGATCAACGCACCCGGAGCATTTGAAACAAGAGGTGCTGAAACATAATGCGGATCTGGGCCTTGCTTTTGACGGGGATGCGGATCGTCTGATTGCTATTGATGAGACAGGCGCTGAGGTCGATGGTGACTTTATTCTGTGTATCTGTGGTGATGCGATGAATCGAGCAGGCAAGCTGAAAGACAGTACCGTGGTATCTACCGTAATGAGTAACATCGGATTCTACAAAGCAACGGAGAAACTGGCACTGAAAACAGCAAAGACTGCCGTGGGTGACCGTTATGTGATGGAAGAAATGCGCCGTGGGGGTTACAACCTGGGTGGAGAGCAATCCGGTCATGTTATTTTCCTGGATTACAATACAACAGGCGATGGCATGCTGACAGCGATTCAGCTCGTGGACACGCTGAAGGCTTCTGGTAAAAAACTGAGTGAACTTAAGGCGCTGATGACCCAGTACCCACAAGTATTGGTGAACGTGCGTGTTGAAGATAAGAGTAAATACGAGGGCAATTCTGCGATTGAGCAAGCCATTGCTACAGTAGAGCAGCACCTGGGAGATAATGGACGTGTACTTGTTCGTGCGTCCGGGACCGAATCCCTGATCCGTGTTATGGCGGAAGGACCAGATAAGGATGAACTTGAACAATTCGTATCTCAAATTGCAGATGTTGTGCAAAAAGAACTGGTATAGGACCTGATCGATAGGCCTTCCAAACACGGTTGTTTCAAGGGAATCACTGTCTCATAAGGTTTAATCTAACAGGGGTTATGCCATACAAACCCATATTCCTACGTCCCGGCCTAGTGAGACCATGGGTCTGTTTATCTGGTCGGGATTGTGGGTAAATATGCCGAAATTGTCACAGGTACTTTGCTCCATTGCAAAATGAACCTGACGTGCATATAATGAGTGGAGTCGTCATTCAGACACAGAAAGTGAGGATCGTAAGGTACTAGTTACACAAGCGCCAGAGCTTGAAGTTGCGCGGGAAGGATTTTGATCGGTACGAATCTTGAAACAATGAAGATGCTACTGAGCAAGATCGACGGCAATCAAGCTGACGAGGTGGAGGTGTTCGGATTGTTCGGCGGGGACCTCCCGGTGATGCACCAGAGCCGTAAACCGGATTGCGGAAAATGGATGGGTGACTGTCCACACAACGCGCCGGTAGGTGCAAGAGTCAACTAAAATTCAAATGAATGTGCGCGAAGAGCGTGAACAGTGCGCGGACGGGAAAATGATGTACATTCATGATTGCATCTAATAACAGCTTATGACTGCGGGGCGGCAAGAGGCTGCTCTGATCATTGATAATTGAATAATTGAAAGTATTCATGATACGTTAGGCAATCATTTTCATTTTTCCGATATGCCGTGCCAGCTTGTTTCTCTTCGTGACACAGTATTCATATACAATCGGAGGAACTAAACTATGTGCGGTATTGTTGGATATATTGGTAATAAGAACACTCAATCGGTATTGGTCGAAGGATTGAAGAAACTCGAGTATCGTGGTTATGATTCTGCAGGTATCGCGGTATTCACACCAGAAGGTCTGCAAATCACGAAAGCTCTTGGTCGTCTTGCGAATCTTGAAGCTAAGCTGGATGGTGCACCACTGGTAGGTAATGCCGGAATCGGACACACACGTTGGGCAACTCATGGTAAACCATCGGATGAGAACTCTCATCCACACACGGATGGAAGCCAGAAGTTCTCAGTTGTGCATAACGGTATTATTGAGAACTATCTGGATCTGAAGGACGAATTGATGGCTCAAGGTCACACGTTCACTTCCGAGACAGATACTGAGGTTATTTCTCACCTGATCGCACGTGAATACAATGGTGATATCGTTAAAACAGTGCAAAAAGTGATCACGTTGTTGCGTGGCGCATTCGCACTGGGTGTATTGACAGAGCATGAGCCTGAGAAACTCGTAGCTGTGCGTCAAGCAAGCCCATTGATTATTGGTATTGGTGAAGGCGAGAACTTCATTGGTTCCGACATCCCGGCAATTCTGGAACATACACGTAACGTGTACATTCTGAATGATGGTGAAATGGCTGTATTGACACATGATGCTGTCGAATTGATGACGATTGAAGGTAACTTTATTTCTCGGGAAATGATTCGTGTCGATTGGGATGCTGTAACCGCAGAAAAAGGCGGATTCGAGCACTTCATGCTGAAAGAAATTCATGAGCAACCAAAAGCATATCGTGATACAATGCTGGGTCGCATCGATAATGAAAGCAAAAAGGTTCAACTTCCTGAGTTGAAAATGACTGAAGAACAAATCAAAAATATCCGTAACGTTCAAATCATTGCATGTGGTACAGCGTACCATGCAGGTCTGGTTGGACGTACAGTGATTGAGCAATTGGTACGTATTCCGGTTGAAACGGATGTGGCTTCCGAGTACCGCTACCGTTCCCCGATCGTGAGCAAAGATACACTTGTGATCGTGGTGAGCCAATCTGGTGAAACGGCTGATACACTTGCTGCACTGCGTGAAGCACAGTCAAATGGTGCACATGTACTCGCCATCACTAACGTTGTAGGTAGCTCCATTGCACGTGATGCGGACGATGTGATTGCAACACTGGCAGGACCTGAAATTGCTGTAGCTTCCACTAAAGCGTACACTTCGCAATTGATTGCGTTCAACCTGCTGGGTCTGTACCTTGCACAAGTTCGTGGAACACAAACAGCAGAAGAGATTGCTCATACGCTGGCAGCAATGCAAGCATTGCCTGAGCAAGTTGAATCCATGCTGGAGCAAGCGGAAGCCATTAAAGGATATGCAGAGCAAATCTCCAAACATGAACATCTCTTCTTCATCGGCCGCGGTCTGGATTATGCAGTAGCACAAGAAGGATCGTTGAAACTGAAAGAGATCTCTTATATTCACTCCGAGGCGTATGCTGCGGGTGAGTTGAAACATGGTACGCTCGCATTGATCGAGGACGGTATCCCTGTCATTGCTCTGGCAACGCAGGAGAACGTTCTGGAGAAAACAGTGAGCAACATCAAAGAAGTAAAAGCACGTGGTGCAGACGTACTGGCAATTACGTATGAAGAGCACGTAGCACCATTGCTGAAATCCGTTGACCAAGCGTTTGCGATTCCTAAGACGTTGCCACTGCTCAGCCCGGCTCTGTCCGTTGTAGCATTGCAATTGCTTGCATACTACGCTTCCCTGGCACTGGGTCACGATGTGGATAAACCACGTAACCTGGCGAAAAGCGTAACGGTAGAATAAGGGATTAATCCTTAATCTCAACGATGTTAAATCAAAAAGGGTCCTGATGACTAACAGTCATTAGGACCCTTTTTGCTATGCACGAATAATTAAATTTGTGTCCAGAACATCTAAATATAAAGGCATTGTCCTCTGTGATAAGTAAGCAAAACTTTTCAGTTGAATGTAGGGGGAATCACAGCACACGACTCTCCAAATTAATTTGAATCAATAGAGTAAAAACCATTCTGTAGTCGAATACTCCCAGTCCGTCCAGTTTCAACCTTCACCTCAGTGGAAAATACACCAGGCATACGCCCGTCTGGGAACCAGGGCATCTCTTTGTCGATTACAATAAACATGCCTCCTGCGTCACCGATCGGGGCAAATTGTTTTCCGTCTCCGGCAAAGGGTTGAAGGTGATACTGTCCATTCATTTTGCTTATGGTATCGGGTACATCATCGACAGGCAGGCCGATCTCGCTAATGCATAGCAGCTGCCTAGAATCAAAGGTTTCTTCGGCTGCATTATCCAACGAATGGTGAGCGATGAACTCCATCAAATTACCACTCGGGTCATAGAAATAGAAAGCTGTTGCATCCCAGTAGGGAAAATAGAACTCATCTTTATCGTCCTTGGAAAGCAAAGAGATGTTTCGATCTTGAACCCACTTCTTGGCTTCAGCGAGTTGGTTTGTCGGAATCGTAAATGCGACATGATAGAAGGGCTTTTCCTGACCAGAAGCCTGCTGAAATGAAAGGATCGAATCTCCTGTGCAGAACGATACGGCCGATGTACTTTCCTCCAGTAGCTCCAACTCCAATAACGTACCGTAAAACTGCTTCATGGCCTCCATTTGATCTGTGAACAAGTTAACCTCTTTTATTTGCATTCAAGTCACTCTCCCACTGAACTTATCCTTGATTAAAATAATCAATAGTTTTCTCAATAAATGCTTTGGCAGATTGGGTCAGGTAACGGTCGGACCGATGAATGATCTCAAAGTGACGGTAAGGGGCATCGTCCGTGATTCGGATGATGCGTAGTGTTGGTTCATTCATTGCCTTGATCAGTGGATATGGCAGCACTGTTCCGCCAATGTTAGCTTTGACCAGACTAATAATAGAGGTTGCCGAGCTTGTCTCCATGATCGTATTCAAGGTAAAGCCATATTTGCGGCAATAGCCATCAACCAGTTCTCTGCCTGTGAATCCTTCCGGAAACATCACCGTCTGAATATCGCGCAGTTCCTTAATTCCAATCTCATTTCGTTCAGCCCAAGCGTGGTTCTCAGAAACGACGAGTACGTATTCTTCGCTGCACAAAGGAATGCGGACAAGACGATCATCAGAAATGGAAGTGAGCTCGATGCCGATGTCTACTTCGTTATCCAACACTTGATTTAGTACATAAATCGAAGAAACAACCTTTAATTTCACCTTGGGATAATCGGCATGAAAATTAACGAGCAATGGAGTAAGACGGTAGTCCAAATCGGACGGTAGGACCCCAATCACCAGCTTGCCTCGCTGATCATTGCGGAATTCAGCTAACGCATCCTGGGTATTTTGTAAATGCCGAACCATTTGTACACAGTGCTCCAGGAATAACGTTCCCGCCTGGGTCATCACAATCTTTTTGCCCACCCGATCGAACAAGGGAACGCCCAACTCATCCTCCAACGCTCGAATCTGTTGACTCAAGGTAGGTTGAGAAATGCCGATTTTATCTGCTGCACGTGTGAAATGGAGTTCCTCACAAACAACGATAAAGTTCTCCATTTGACGGATTTCCATATGTATCTCCTCGAATCATTGGTTTTTATAATCATTTTAATAGAAACTATTGTATTGTTCAATCATTGTAATGCTTCTATACTAGTCTTGCACCACAAAAAGATCTACAGCCTGGATCATTAGTGAATGCAACTATATAACCATACATGAGGTGATCCATAGTGAAACTGTTTTATATTCTTCTGGCGCTTATTCTGGCTTCATTGAATTTGCGACCACCCATTACATCCATTTCACCACTAATGAGTACCATACAAAGTGATCTGGGTATTAGCGGAATTACCGCAAGTCTGTTAACCACGCTTCCGGTATTATGTATGGGTATATTCGCTCCATTTTCCGTGAAGCTAAGCAGGAGGTGGGGGAATGAAGGCGCGATCGTTTTGGCTTTATTCCTCATTGGACTAGGTACGGTATTGCGGTTGTTCGTGGGTGCAACACCTCTGATGATGTTTACTTCATTTCTATCCGGTGTAGGGATAGCATTGGCCGGTCCACTGTTGTCCAGCTTTATCAAGCAGTACTTCCCTACGCGAGTTGCTGCCATGGTGGGGCTCTACTCTACAGCCATGGTCGTGGGGGCCAGCATTAGTGTTGGATTATCGGTTCCCCTTCAAAATCTCCTGGGGGGTTCCTGGAAGGGGTCGTTATCGCTGTGGGCATTGCTTGCCGTCATTGCTTTGCCGATCTGGATGAAATTAGCCTTGTCAGCACGAAAGGATCGACAATCGGGGCAGATTTCTGCTGTGAACGTTGAAGCTCTTCCAGTGAAAAATATACGAGCATGGGTGCTGACATTGTTCTTCGGACTGATGGCAGCGATCTTCTATTCATTGACTGCATGGCTTGCGCCTGCGATCCAGAGCCAGGGATACACGAAAGAGACTGCCGGCAGCATCCAAACGTTATTTACGTTGATTTCATTGCCGTCTACGTTATTCATTCCAATGCTCGTTCACCGTTACCAAAGACGTGTATTTTGGCTTGTTGGATGTGCGTTAATGGAGCTAATAGGAGTCTTAATGCTGAACCTGTCCGTCAGTCCATGGCTGGCCGCGATCCCACTCGGCATTGGTGCCGGGGGACTGTTTCCGATCGCTCTGATGCTGCCCATTGATGAGACGAATAACGCTCAGGAAGCCAGCGCCTGGTCAGCCATGACTCAATCGGGCGGTTACATTCTGGGCGCGCTTGGTCCACTGGCGATCGGCTGGCTCGGTGATATCACGGGCAGCTTTGTTCAAGCGTTCTATGGTCTGGCTATAATCATCGTGCTGCAAATCATAGTTCAGTTGGCGATAGGCAATAAAAGAAGCTCTCCAGCGATTCATGATAAATCAGAGTCCAGAGTTTGACGAAAAAAGATTGATATCGATGTGCGATGAGGTCGTAAACATCAAGTGGTTAGTTGGTGGCGATAGTTAAACATGGTCGAGTAAATCCAGATAGTGTTGTTTTAAGGATTCCTTTAAGGTATCGGGCTCCATGATCTTGATGGACTTGCCAAAGTTTGCGAGATAGCGAATGATGAACTCAAGCTCATGGGCTTCATACGATCCGACAAGAGTCATCTCTCCAGATTCGTTGATGAGCTGCATGGATGGAAACTGTTCTTGCTGGAATAGTTCAACCCCGGCTTCATTGATCATACATTTGAATGGGATGGCATTCTCTGATGGTTTCCATAACGAGTGGGCATCCTGTAGATTGAGTTCATTAATATGTGTTATAGGTTCGATGTCTGTCGCCTCGGATGAGGTGATTCGGTCACATCGGAACACACGGTACGCCTGTTTATCGAGATCATACGCCTGGCAATACCAGTAGCCTTTCATGGCATAGAGGGCGATTGGCTGAATGGTACGTATGCTCGGCTTGGGTTTGTCGGGATTTGAGCTGTTATCGGGGTTACTGCTACTGCTGAGAATATGTTGTTGATACGTGATCTGTATCACTATATTCTGAACAGCGGCCATCAATAGAAACTCCAGATGCTCACTATCCCGGATTTGCTCGGTGTGTCGGAAAGAGACCCGATGCTGGATTTGTTCAATATCCTGTCTCTGGTTTTCGGATAGGGCACTTAGAAACTTCTCGTGAATGGAGCGAAAAGAGATCTGAAAGGGCAGGTTGGTAAAGCTGCGTAATGCCTGCATGGCAAAGTAGAGGGCATGGAGCTCACTCGTATTAAACGAAATGGGTGGCAGCTGCATCTGCTGAAGCAAACGATACCCTCCATAACGTCCATACTCGACATAAATGGGTGCACCGATTTCCTCCAATGACGCGATGTCTCGTAATGCGGTTCTCTTGGATATCTGAAACTCCTGCATGAGATCTTGCAGGGTGAAGTGTTGTTTTTGATTGATAAAGCGCAGCATCTGGTTCATGCGTTCTGATTTTTTCATAAAAAAGCCTCTCAATGGTGCCATGGATTGGCACCTATTTTCGTTATATTAAATAGTGTAATCCAATCAAACGAAGGAGGCAATACAGATGAATTTTGAAGTGATCCCGTTTCTGTCGATGAATGGAGACGCTGCGGCAGCCATTGCTTTTTATGAGAAGTACCTGGGGGCTAATGTGTTATTCAAGAAAAATTACAAAGAGATGAAGGAAATGAACCCGGGGTTTGAGTATCCTGAAGGGCAGGATGAATATATTACACATTCGGTACTCCAGATCGGGGTAAACAAATTGATGATTGCTGAGGAAGAAATGGATACGGGTCGACCGTGGCAGCTGGGAAACAGCACGTCATTATGCATTCAATCGAAAGATAAGAATACGATGACAGAGCTGTATAATTCGCTGGTACAGCATGAGCAGGTTACGGTGTTGGTGCCTTATGAGCAAAACGAGTTTAGTCCGGGGTATGGAATTGTACGTGATCCGTTCGGAATCGTAATTCAGCTTTGTGTGACGGTGCATGATTTTTAATTAGGTGAAAATGAATCCGTCATGAGCCTGGAGGATGTATATCCTTTGGGCTCATTTTGAATTCTTTACAAGTTGCAGTGTTCTCTAAACTTTCTGTAAACGGGCGGCATCCAACTTGGCAAGACGTTTCATCACTTTCTTAAGCATAACGGAGGCTTTGACACGGAGAGGAAGATCGTTGGAGATTTCGATGCTGTACGTACCAGCGAGAATCTGCTCTTTGAGTTCGGCAACCGATGCGCATGGACGATCCAGCACATTGAATACACTGCCGTATTGCAGGCACTGGTGAGTATCGCTTCCGGCAGTGACGGGTTTACCGTGGGACTGGGCGAATGGTTCAACCTGGCTGCGGCACGTCTCGATGCCGTATTGGTACATATCCTTGGCGTTCAGATCAAAGGCGTCCAGGCGTCCCAACAAATCACGGTCCAACTGATACAACGGGGTGGACTCGCGGAAAGGGTGTGCGCCAATTTTGAGCAGAGGCCAGGCTTCGGCCAAATCCAGCAACTCGGCAAAAGGAATGAATGAACCTTTGGATGTATATTGTTCCAGGCCGCTGCGGACGACAAGGATATGTTCTTTTTGACCCACCAGCAAAATATGTCCTGTCTCCTGAATATCCACTTCCATACCGGGAAAAATGCGCAGCCCATCTGCATCGTAGTACTCTCCGTTGTATGGATAGAGACGATCCAGCGTCTCATAGACCTCGTAGAAGTTGCGGGTGTTAAAATGTTCGGTAAGCGCGAGGGCTTCAAGCCCGCTGGTTTTGGCTTCGCTGACCATTTCGGTGAAGTAATCGACTGAGAAATCAGAGTTTTTGGATAATTTGCCGTGAGTATGAAGATCAATGCGCATAAAAGACACTCCTTTATTCCGTGAATGGTTAATGAGTTGAATTACAGTATTTCGTAATGCCCGCCAAGCCAGAACAGCAGTGCAACATAGATTGCCGATCCGGCGAGAAATCCGAGGTCACGTGAGGTGATTTTCAGATGGGCGAGCTTCAGGCGTTTGGACTCGGGATGTTTCATGCCGTACGAGAAACCGCGTGTCTCCAGTGCTTCCACGGTTGTGCGGGAACGTTTGGCGGTAGCCAGCATTAGCGGGAAGAAAGACACAATGAACAGCTTCATATAGTAGACAACGAGCCGCCAGTAGAGCCATCCGTGCCGGGAGGGAACCTGACCCCGCAGTCTGTAGGACAGCATGATGTTGCGGAATTCACCGAACAGCACCGGCAATATGCGGTAAGCATAAGAGAGGCTGAAGGAGAACGTGGCAGGCATGCCGAGCGCAAGCAACCCATCGCCAATCCGTTCCGGGTCCATGCCCGAAAAGACGGTGATACTCGCCAGCGAGACGATCGACAGCTTCAGGGTAAGCAGTAGCAGGGGGAATGCAGATTCCAGATTGCCCCCGAAGAACAGCGAGATGATAAACATCCATCCAACTTGACCGACCAACCCCAGGCAGAGAATGATAATGATAAAAGGAGCGGCTCTAGATAGTATGGTGGTAGTCACCATCAACAGAAACATGCCGAGCAGAACAGTTCCGTTATGAACAAACCAGGGAACGATGGCAAAAAAGAGATACCAGATCAGCATGGCACGGGGATCAATCCGAGATAGGCTGGCATGTCCGCTGCCATATACAGTAATCATCAGCTCAAGCTGAATGCGTTCAATGGATATTTTGTCAAACCAGTTGCGGACAAGCTGCATGATGCATATCCTCCTTGGTGAGTGATTGATTCAACAGGCTATCAACAAAAGCCTCGGTTGTCGGTGAAAGTGTCGGCAGTCCCATCCGGTGCGAGAGCTCCATGATCTGTGTAAGCGCAAGTCCGGAGCGACGTAGAAGGGATTCATCGGCAAACACGTCGGCAGGTGTGCCGTCTGCTTCCACCTGACCATTGTGAAGCACGATAACGCGACTGGCCCACTGAGTAACCAACTGCATGTCATGCGTGGCAATGATGGTTGTTCGCACATGCTGATCAAGTTCATCGAGTACACCTATCAGTTCCTCGCGAGTGGCGAGGTCCAGATTGGCGGTAGGCTCATCCAGTAGCATAAGTGAAGGCTTCATGGCTGCACCGATGGCAAGTGTGACACGCCGCTGTTGTCCACCACTGAGAAGCCGGGCATCCCGCTCTTTCAGCGGAGTAAGCCGGAAACGCTCCAGTACATGTGCAATTTGCTGGTCAGCTTCGGGGATGCGACGGTTCTTCAGGAAATACGCGACTTCTTTGCGTACACTGTCCTCGATAAACATATCGGAAGAGTTCTGAAAGATATAGGTGACCTTCCCCGCCAGCTGCTCCAAAGAGGAACGGTGGGTGACTTCACCCAGAACACTGACACTGCCTTCCTGAGGTAGACTAATGCCAGCCATCATCTTCAGTAAGGAGGATTTGCCGGCACCATTATTGCCAATCAAGGCAATCCGTTCTCCTTCATGGAGTGAAATATTAACACCACGAATGACTTCATGTTCTTTTTTGCCCAGTCCTCTGTAACGTAGCCGAGTTTGATGAAACTGTACAATAGGGATCAACGGTTCAGCAGCGGAAGCAATCGTTAGGCGCTCGGAATTTACCATCAGATTGGGAACGTCGTGTGCCAAGATCGAATAGGATGAAGGTTCATTTTGCAAAGAACCGGATGGAATGGATGGGTAATGCTCGGCAAAATAAACTTTTGCTTCTTCCACAGTAATCGGGAAGCGTTGTCCTGAACCTGAGGGGTCAGCATTTGTTTTTTGTTCCTGCGATATCTCCGCAGCCTGAATAGCCGCACGTGTCACCTCAGGAGGCTGAATGCCAAGCCGCTCCAGATCCGCAATGCGATTCAAACCTTCCCTAACAGGAAGATTCCACAAGACCCGGCCTTTGTCCATCAGTACCACATCTGCGCAAAAGTCGGCGATAAATTCAGTATGGTGTTCGATGACGATAATCGTCTTGGCATATTCCGTATTCAATCTCGAAAGGCACTCATAGATGAGTCTCGCATGCTGCGGGTCAAGCTGTGAGACAGGTTCATCCACGATCAGGATATCCGGGTCGAGCGACAGAGCTCCGGCCAGAGCGAGCAGATGTTTCTGCCCACCACTCAATTCCCAGATGTATCGGTTATGAATGGCATCCAGGCCACACATGGCAAGTGCGCGTTCACCGAGCTCCCGATAGTTGGGCAGTCCGTAATTGAGTGGTGCAAAGCAAGCCTCGTCCAAGACGGTGGGCCGCACGAGCTGGTTATCGAAATCCTGATAGACGTAACCGATCTTTCTGGACAGGTCTGCAACACTTCGGCCTTCGGCAGGCGTGCCAAGTACATGGACTTCACCGGAGAAGTCTCCTGTGTAGAATTGAGGGATGAGGCCATTGAACAACTTGCACAAGGTGGATTTGCCGCAACCGTTGCCCCCGATAATGGCTGTAAAACTGCCTCGTGGGAGTTCAAGCGAAGCTCCGTTCAGGACAGGCTCTTCCGAGCCAGGATACGTAAAGATGACATTTTGAATGGAAATGGCAGAATCCGATGCGGAAACAGAAGTAGAAGAAGAAATTTCATTATGCATAAGGGCGGTTCTCCGTACCGGGTACCGTTTTGTTTTTGCTCCGTTTAGCGCGCATGATCAGTAATGTCACCACGGCAACCAATGCAGCAGCTCCGATACTAATCCATATTGAAGCCGAACCATATTGATCTGCATAGTCCGTCTCCCAAACAGCGAAGTTGATGTCCATTTCGGACAGGGATTCCGCACCAAAGGCGAGCGCAAGCAGCAGCACACCGATCAGGACCAGTTTCGGACGGAAGAAGCCAATGCTTTCATATTTCATCCCTGGATTACGAGGTTTGATACCGAGCAGCGGTTCAATTTTGCCGTAGAGCAGGGGTACGAGATACAGCGTAGGCAGCAGAGCGAACAGGATACCTGAGAACAGTACGTCATTTAGAAAGCCAACCCCTTCGATCAGTACAACGCTTTCCGCAAGTCCAGGGACTGCTTCCAGCTGCTCCACACCGATCCACACTTTACCGATATCGACCAGCGAACTGAGGAACTGATGAATGATGACTCCTGTCATAGCTGCGACTCTAACCTGTCTGCGATTACGAGGATCACTGACCATACGTCCTGCGACATACATGGCAAAGGAAAAGGTAATGAATTTCTCCAGCTCGCCCAGTCCGCCGAATTGCCCCAGCATCAGCTCACCGAAGATCACTTCGCCAAGAGCCGCACCGAGGGCAGCAATCAAGGGATGGAACAAAATGCAAAGGGTTAACGGAATGAAGGCAAAGTATTCAACAGACAATTCAATCGGTCCAAGCTGGAGCTTGGGAATAAGCTCTGTGAACATGTTGGACAAGCCGTACAGTGACATGGAAAGAACAAACACCATCATTTTCTGTGAAGACGTCAGCGTATAACGCTCAGTCATCTTCTTCATCGATACATACCTCCCTGAAAGTTGGTGATCATCATAGCCACAGTCTAGGGGCAGAGTATTAACGGGAAAGAAGAGATTTGTAAATCGAATGTAATTTTTATTACACATTATAAAATTAATGAAAAAAATATTACATACATAAACCACTTCTTATTCTCTCAACTGATATACTGAGTGCAGAGCTATATAAATTGAACTAAACATTTACACGAGAACGTAGAGGACAGAAATAACCTGAAGAAGCGGAGCTAAAAGCTTTCTGAAAGAAAGCTACATCGGAAGCATACGCTTCGCCTTTATCCCCGGATTTTCCCCTTTGAAAAAAGGGAATCCAAAAAAAATCTGGGGGATAACAGCGATCGGAATGTTGTTCTGGCATCGAAGTGGCAAGTGTAAATATTCTTTAGTTCAATTTATATAGAAAAGGAGTGCATACGGAATGAATTTGTTTACTCATAAAGAACAGCTGTCACCAGGCCATCTGAAAATTGCTGATTTTGTTGAACGTAATCCGGAAGAGATTCTGTTCATGACGGAACAGGAGATTGCCGACAGGCTGGGGGTCAGTATTGCGACCGTATCCCGTTTCTGGCGTGCGGTTGGATATGACAATGCCAAAGCGTTCAAAATCCGGCTTCGTACATCCGAAGACACTACACCTGCCCTCAAATTAAATAAAACCATATCCCGCATGGATACGGACAGCCTTCCCGTTCAGTTACTGGAGGCCTCTGTCAGCCATTTGCAGGAGACGTTGTCTCATATGAAGCAGGGAGATCTGGAGCACGCAGCAGCCATCCTTGCAGAAGCACGAAGAGCATATGTATATGCTCCAGGGCCCTCCGCTGGTTTGGCGGAATTATTGTCCTTTCGGCTGTCCCGATTCGGATTGACGGTCATCCACCTCGCCGGAGGTGGTCATGAATTATTGGAATCACTGATGCACGTGCAACGGGAGGATGTTGTGCTGCTGATGTGTTTTACAAGACTCTTGCCTGAAGCAGAAGTCATTCTGGATTATGCCAGAGATACAGGCAGCAAAGCCGTACTTGTAACAGATCGGGAAGACTTGTTATATGGCTTGGCGACGGAGGTATCTTTTTACGTCAGCAGAGGGGAGCTTGGCGAATTTCATTCCATGGTTACTCCGCTCCTGTTAATGGAGCAGCTGGTGCTGGCGGTGGGATTGATGCAGAAGGACCGTGCGCTGTCCAAGCTGGAACGGCTGGCTGATCTGCGCAGTCGGTACGCAGACAAATTGCCGCGAGGCTGAAGGATGAAATAGGTAGCTTAATGCACAGAGATGACTACTGATAACATCAAAACTATGGAATGTTATCCCATAATTAGGGGCGGTTAATCCGTCCCTTTTTGTGTTAGCATTTGCTCATCAATTATAATGTTTAGACAGTTAGTTTATTGGGTATAAAAAGTCGAAACCGAATTGTTAAAAATTGATTTGGGAGTGATCCAATTGACTGCAATTGGAGTATACAATAATAGAGTCGTCTCTATTCAGTTGGATACATAATTGCACTATAACAGGAACTGCCAGAATGAGAACGGTTTAATCATGGGAAGAAGTCAGGGAGTGGGGATCGCTTTGCCTATATTAGATGTGGAAAAAAAAGATGTTGTCACCGATGCGCTGGTCATTAAGGCCATGGAGAAAAGTCTGGCTATCATTCGATTCGATATGGATCGCCGGGTTACGTATGTGAATGAAGTTTTTGCCCAGACGATGGGCTATACGGTAGCTGAGATGTACGGCATGCAGCATGAGCAATTTTGTTTCGACGAATTCGTGAAAAGCCCCGACTATAACGCGTTTTGGAGCAGTATATTTAACGGTACCAGCTTCCAGGACAAGGTTGAACGCAAGGATGCAAAGGGAAATCCCGTATGGCTTGAGGCGACATATATGCCCGTCTATGATGAGTTGAATCAGAATATATTGGGTGTGTCCAAAATAGCTACCAACATTACAAGCCGTCAGAATAATATTTCAGCTGTAGTTAACGAACTGAAGAAGATGTCACATGATCTGAACGAACATGCTGATATCGGCATTGAGCGAAGCCGTGAGCTGATGTCCAGTATCACGTATATATCTGAAGTTTCCGCCCACAACCGAGCGACACTGAACCATTTGCGAGAACAGGCACGTTCTATCCAGGGAGTTGTTAAAACGATTCGCGAAATTGCGTCGCAGACCCAGCTTTTGGCCCTGAACGCTGCGATTGAAGCGGCACATGCAGGCGAATATGGGCGCGGGTTCGATGTGGTAGCCAAGGAAGTACGCAAACTATCGGCCATGGTCGAAAATTCCATTAATGAGATTCGGGATAGTGTGAATGGGATAACGAAAGAGATTACGAACATTTCTGGCGGAACACAGAAGGTTGAAGGATATGTGGAGCGAAGTCAGCAGCAGATCGAGGTAGCTTTGAATGATTTTACTACCATCGCGTCATCTGCACATCTACTGGATGAGAAGGCACAGCACGTAACCAAAATCGTATAGACAAGGTAAACTCCATAACCCTGTAGGGAAGCGGGTGCCAATAGAGGCATCTGCTTTTTTTGTTGTGAAAAAACCGGGAATTATTGTGAGCAATCAGGGAAACAATACTCAATGTTACCAAGAAAGTCTAGATAATGGGGTGATCCGGATGTGGTCGAAAATACTTTCTTATTTGCCGGAGTGGCCTATTTGGGGACAGGCCTTTTTATTGTTTTTGTTGCCGATTTTGTATATGAAAGGGTACCAGTGGTTGCGATCATCCTTAAAGAAAGGGACCTTTTCCAATAAAGATCAACAAAATCAGGATGCATCGACCAATTCTTCTTCAAACGAAGAGACTGGAAGTTACGCAAATATACAGCTTACCGGGGATTATGCTAAGGATCTGATTAGTGTAAAAGCAACGTTTGGTCAGAATGCGGATGTATTTATACGGGAGTTTACGATAAGAGGAACTAATACGCCTGCGGCTGTGATATACGTTGATGGGCTAGTCGATCATGATCTGATCGATACGCACATGTTCACGCCCCTTATGATTAAGGGGGTTCCCGACACAGAGCGGAGAATATTTGAACAACCGAGAGATGCAAATGAACTCAAAGCTTACGTAAGAAGT
This sequence comes from Paenibacillus sp. GL_099_B, assembly GCF_057835695.1. NCBI lineage: Bacteria > Bacillati > Bacillota > Bacilli > Caryophanales > Paenibacillaceae > Paenibacillus > Paenibacillus sp. GL_099_B. Next base: position 6,161,373 of record NZ_CM174430.1, on the reverse strand, counting down.
CAGCTGCTGCCTGTTAGTCAAGTTCAGGAAGCGGAGACGTTGCAACAAGCGGCGCGGGCGGTTCTTACCGGCAAAAACGCTCTATTTATTGAAGGAATGACTGGAGCTCTTCTTGTTGGCTCAGCCAAGGGAAAAAGCCGCAGTCTGGAAGAGCCGGTATCGGAGGCACTGCTTCGCGGGCCAAGGATCGGTTTTACCGAGCGGTTAAGCGATAATACCGGAATACTACGGCAATTCGGAGGCAACAATGCCTTGTTTATGACCAAACATCAGGTGGGCACTAGGGTCAAGAGGGATCTGGTTATTGCGTATATTGAAGATATTGCCAATGCCGATCTTGTCATCGAGGTGGAAAAACGAGTCCAGAACCTTGACATGGATATCATGCTGGAATCCGGTTATGTGGAACAACTGATTGAAGATGATGAGCTGAGCCCTTTCCAACAGGTTCAGAATACAGAGAGACCCGACCGTGTAGTCAGTGGGTTGTTAGAGGGACGTGTAGCTATTTTACTGGATGGAACACCATTTGCATTAATAGTGCCGTCGACCTTCAGCATGCTGCTTCAATCTCCCGAAGATTATTACGAGCGCTGGATTCCGGGGACGTTTCTGCGTATGCTTCGTTTCTTGGCGGCCACGATTGCCCTGCTCGGACCAGCTTTATATATCTCCTTTATCTCGTTCCATCCGGGTCTTATTCCGACCAAGCTGGCTTTAACCATTATTCAAACCAGACAAGGTGTGCCTTTCCCGTCTATTATTGAGGCATTGATTATGGAAACTTCCATTGAAATTTTGCGGGAAGCAGGCATTCGTCTGCCCAAGCCAATTGGACCGGCGATGGGCATCGTAGGTGGTTTGATTATTGGGGATGCCGCAGTACAGGCCGGAATTGTCAGTCCGTTTCTGGTTATTGTTGTAGCAGTTACTGCCATTTCTTCGTTCGCAATCCCTACATATAGTGCCGGGATAACGCTGCGCATATTACGCTTTATAGGAATGTTCAGTGCAGCGATCTATGGATTGTTTGGGGTAGTCATGTTTTTCTTGTTGCTCTGCAGTCATCTGGTTCGGTTAAAGAGCTTTGGAGTACCTTATGTCACTCCGGCTGTGCCTTACAGCCTGTCGGATTGGAAAGATTTCTTTATTCGAGCACCGTTAGGAATGATGAAGCAGCGTCCAAGTATGATGCATCCGAAAGACCCTGATCGCAAAAAGTAGGCATATGGATATTCAGGAGGTGAACCATGAATCGTAAACAGGACCAACTGACGACAGTTCAAGCCGCAGCCTTTATCATCAATTACATGTTGGGTGCAGGAATTCTCACGCTTCCTCGAACCACGGTGACGGCTGCCAATACGCCTGACGTATGGATTTCAATTATATTGTCCGGCCTGTTAGTTATGTTGATGGGTATAATCCTGGTGACTCTGTGCCGACGATTTCCAGGGAAGACCGTTTTCCAATTCACTGAGGAAATTACAGGAAAGTGGATTGCTTATGTTCTGGGAGTAACGATCATCGTGTATTTCATTATCACCTCTGCCTTTGAAATCAGGGTGATGGCTGATGTCACCGGTTTATATTTATTGGAGGGAACCCCGGTATGGGCCATTGTCATGGTGTTTATGTGGATTGGTTTTTATCTGATCTCAGGCGGTGTCAACTCCATGGCTCGCTTGTATGAGATCATTTTGCCCATTACGCTTATACTTTTTGTGCTGGCCATTTTTCTGAGCAGCGATCTGTTTGAAATCAATAATTTGAGACCTGTGCTGGGAGAGGGGATTATGCCTGTTATTAAAGGACTTAAGCCTACGACTCTTGCGTATACAGGTTATGAAATCATGTTTGTAGTTATGGCTTTTATGAAAAATCCGGAGAAGGGAAAGAAAGCCATGGTCTGGGGAATCCTTATTCCTATGGGAATCTATCTCATCACATTGGTTATGGTCATTGGCAGCTTGTCTATTGAGGGCATGAAAACAAGAACGTGGCCAACCCTTGACTTAATGCGCAGCTTTGAAATTGAAGGGTTGGTCTTTGAACGATTCGAATCCTTGTTGCTGGTTATCTGGATTATGCAGATTTTCTCTACTTCTACCATTACCCATTATGCTGCTGCTCTCGGATGTTCGCAATTGTTCAAGAAGAAACTGCTGTCATTTATGATTATTTTGCTTCCCATCATTTACATCATTGCTATGCTACCAGAGAATGCGAATGACACATTTAAACTAGGCGATGCTGTCGGAAATGTTTCCATTTATTTGTTTGGTGTCATACCGCTATTGCTGCTGCTGTTGAGTATGATCCGAAAAAAAGGAGGAAAGCACAATTGAGCAGGTTCGGAAGACAATTAACCATTTTGTTTACGTTGTTGCTGCTAGTGTTTACTTCAGGGTGTTGGAGCAGTAAAGAAATCGAGGATCTAAGTGTTTATGTGGGTTTAGGATTGGACGTAGCTGATGAATCAAAATTTGAAAAGAGTATTAATGAACAAGGAGGTCATTATCCCAAAAATAACAATTTTACAGCTACAGTACAGATCGTTCCACGGATTGGGCCCAAACAGGAAACTCAAAAAAGTGCCGGTGCTTCCGTGGGGCAGTCTTTTTTGAATGAAAGTTTAACCGGAGATTCCCTGTTTCAGATCTTTCGTCAGTTTGCTCTAAGAAGAGACCGTCCGCTCATTGGTCATCATTTAAAAGTCATTGTTGTTTCCCATGAGTTGACCAAGAAATATAGCCTGGAGCAGCTGCTTGATTTTATTTTGCGAGATAATGATATCCGTCCCAGTTCCCTTGTTCTGGTGAGCCATGGAACAGCCCTAGAAGCTCTTAGCTCCATAGAGCCTGGGGAAATCCCAGCCTTTTATTTAAAGGGAGTGGTGGCTAACTCCTACCGTTCCAATAAGATCCTTCCACCTGTATCTCTTGCGAAACTTGACGGGAAGATGCAATCAGGAGCAAGCTTTTTGCTGCAGAATGTCCTTACAGCTGAGGGGGAACATAAATTTTCAGGGGCAGAGATCTATAAAGGAGAAACGAAAAAGTGGATCGGCTCCTTTAACCAAATTGAGGTTGAAGGATTGTCCTGGATCACAGGGGAGGCCCAAGAAGGAGCTGTGAAATCGTACGCTCATCCTAAGGGACATACGGTAACGTATGAAATCAAGTCCACCAAGAGTAAGATTACTCCAATAATCCAAGGCAATAACATTTCTTTTCATGTAAAGATTGAATCAGAGGGCCAACTCATGGAAGATTGGAGTTCTCCAGAGATCCCTTCAACGGATAAGTACATTCAGGATCTGGAGGTACAGTTTGCTGATACGGTCAAAGAACAAATACAGCAGGTGATGAGCAAAATGCAGAACACCTATCGGGTGGAAGTAGCCGGATTTGGCGATGAGCTGCGGATCAAATATCCGAAGGTGTGGAAAAAAGTGAAAAAAGATTGGGATGAAACGTTTAGTCAAATTCCTGTGACATATGATGTGAAGTTGAATATTAAAGATTCCGGTTCATCGACGGATTAAAAAAATGAGGGGGAAGTCCGAATTCCCCCTCTTAGAATGTTATTCTTTTGCCTACGTTATTCAATGACCAACATACGTGGGGATGCTTCACGAATAATTCTTGATGAGAACCAGGAGCCAAGAGCTGCTGCGCCAATGCTTAGGCAAGCGAACAGAATAATGCCTCCCCAATTTAAAATAAGCGGAAGATGTACGATGCCATATCCAGAAAGGACCGTCTCAAGTAGCATAGGTAGTACATACACACCTACTGCGGTACCCAGTATCGCTCCAATGGCAGACAAAATCGTTATTCCCATGGCAACCGACAATCGAATACGACGGGAGGTCATGCCAATGGATTTGTAGATTCCGTACGTTCTGCTCTCTTTACGGATACTGATTCGGCAGGTACTGAAAATAATGATGAATGTAGCAAGGATAAATAATAGCCCAATCAAGCTCATGGGATAGATGAGGATGTCAGCGGCTTCTGCATAGACCGAATCGAGCAGTGTCTTTTGGGTTACGACTGAAGCGGAAGCTTTGAATTGCTCATTTAATTCCCCTGCAATCGTATCTGCTTGCGCTGGATCTTTTAAGTTGATGAAAATGGCATCGAAATCACCGTAAGAAGGGTTCACCGTTCTCATGGCATCGATGGTAATCCGCCCTGATACGGACATGTTCGCGATCGCCTGATAGATTCCGGTGATGATGAATGTGCGTTTTTCTCCCTCAATGTAAAGATCTATGAGGTCACCGAGTTCTTTATTTAATGCCTTAGCGACACTTACACCAATGGCAACTTCATTCGCTTGACGAGGATTATCTCCTTTTAGCGTCTCAAACCCAAGCTCCTGATAACTTCCGTCGAGTACACTCAGATATAGGCTGGTGGATTGGCCCTGCATTTCTGATGAAGACTCCGGACTAACTACTCCGGTAATATTTCCTTGCCAACCCACATTTCTAATCCTCGAATCCTTTTCTAACACGTGCTTCAGCTCAGCCTGGGGAAATGTATTTTTGTTAACAACTACAGCTGCGATATTGCTATTGTCATAACCCCATTGGGCGGCAGTCTGATAAATTCCGGTGATACTGGTCAATAGAACATACCCCAGTACCAGTACGGAAGAAGCCATTGTGGTCAGCAGCAGCATCAAAACAGAACTTTTGGTGTTCTTGATCAAATTGCGGATTCCGATGACCACGGCTACAGGCAATTGGGCAAAACCAATCCAGTTACCTAGTGGCGAATTTATTCGGTTTGCCATGCGAGCATGATCCGTCTCTGACATTCCATAGCGGATGGCCTGCACCGGCTGAATGCTGCGTGTTTTTATGGCATACAGAATGACGAATAATATTACCAGTGAAAACATGGACACACCTACTAACATGGCTTCACTAATTCCGTTAATCACAATATGACGATTGCCTACCTGGAGGGAAGACACGGAGATATTAATGATAAATTTCGATACCACCACGCTCAGTGCGATGCCTGGGAGAATGGCAATAACGGATAGTAAGGAATACTGAATAACATATGTACCTATGGTTCTGCTTGAAGTAAGACCCAGTGATTTGAGAATGCCGATCGTTTTGTAGTTGGCCAGAATGGCATCCGAAATCGTGAATCCGATAGTAATAAGGGCGATTACAAGCATAACAATACCTAGAAATATCATGATGAATCCAATGATTTGGTTGATGATCAGATAGAAAGAGGAGATGCTCTCGAACTCCATCTTGGTTTCCAGGAAAGGATTTCCCATCTCGCTCGCATAACGTTCCCAATAGCTTGAATTGGTGCTGTAATCGTCGAAATGGATACCCATCATATAATTGTCTTTACCCGCGATTGAATCGAAATCCGTTTGATAATCTGTGGGATTCATCCATACTCGTGCTGTGTTGGTGAAGGGGGCTCCATATGGCACATCGACCACAATGCCGGATACCTTCAGATCAAGTGTGCTGGAACCTGTCTTGAAGCCTATCGTATCTCCTGCCGAGATATTGTAGGCATTCGCCAATGAAGTGGGAATCCAGACCGTACCTTGCTCAGGAATAGCGCTTGAAGTTCCGTTTGAAAAAATGAGTTCATCCACACCCCATGGGGGTGGAGGGGTGTTGAGCATGTAAAGATAAACGTTGGGAATATCCGTACCCTTAAAGGCGATACCTGATAATGTGCGATAGGTCAGCAATGGAGATACTTCGATTCCTTCCTGAGCAGCCCACCATTGATGTATTTCGTTGGGATTATTCAACCCTTTCTCAAACGTCAGAATCTGATGAGATCCATTGGTTTGATCATGCATATCTTTAAATTGATTGCCTGTGTTGGTCAGGATGATGACCGCCGTAGATACAAGGAGTGTAGAAAGAAGAATCAGCAGAGCGATAAATAGGTTTTGGATTTTACTTCTGCGCAGGTAGGAGAGGCTCAGTTTCAACATGGCACCCATAGATTACTCCTTCCCCGACACAAAAGCAAAGACCATCGATTCCCGATCCTGGATCTGATGTTCGTCATATTTCTCAAACTCCATAATGCCGCCAACCTTACCATCCCGGATGAAAATAAGCCGGTCTGCTCTACAGGCTGCCTTGATATCATGTGTAACCATGACAACGGATTGTCCTTTTTGGTTGATATCCGTCAAGATATCCAACACGGCTTTGCCATGCTCATAATTCAAGCTTCCAGTTGGTTCATCGGCAAAGAGAATATCTGGAGAATTGATTAGAGCACGTGCAATGGCAGCCCTTTGCTGCTGGCCTCCCGAAGTTTGAGAAGGAAGTCGATTACGCTGACCGTCAATATCCATGGCATTCATTAGTTGAGCGGCTCTTGTTTGTACTTCGTTTTTCTTAGTTCCGGCAATATATCCCGGTAAAGCGATATTTTCTTTGATGGAAAGGTCAGGGACCAGGTTGATGCTCTGATAGATATATCCGATCCTACGAATACGGAAGTCGGACATTTCCCGTTCACTAAAGGCGTCAATACGTTGATCCTGAAAATAGACTTCGCCGGCCGTGACATGGTCAAGCCCGCTCAACAGATAGAGTAGCGTTGATTTGCCTGAGCCGGAATTGCCCATGATGACCGTGAAGTCCCCTTCATAAATATCAAGATCGACGTTGCGAATGGCATGATATTGTTCACTGCCTGTATTGTACGTTTTGCACAGATTCTGTGCACGAATGATGGTTTTTTTCGCCACGTATGATCACTCCCGATTGTAATATAGGGTTCATTCTAAAGGAGGGATATTGATGAAGCCTTATCAAATTATGAATAAAGTATTACAGGCACCATATGGCCAGACGGGGTCTCTTATTCGCTCAGCAGATCGGGAGATTAAACTGAAAGATTGTACCCTGTCCTTCTTTGCTTGAAAAGGAGATATGTCCTCCGTGCGCCTCAATAATGCTTTTGCAGATAGACAAACCTAGGCCTGTCCCTTCGTGAGCGTTTCTGTTTGACCAGGAAGTCTGGCCTTTAAAATAACGTTCAAAAACAAAAGGCATGTCCTGTGCACGTATTCCCTGACCTGAATCAGCGATTGTAAAGTTGAGTTGGTCACCTTCCAGCTCTACGTTTATACGAATGGCGTCTCCCGGAGCAGTATGCTTAAGAGCGTTTGAGACGAGATTGGATATGACTTGTTCAATTCGAACAGGGTCCATTTGGATTAATACATTTGGAATGTTTTTGGGTGCTTCATAGATCATTCCACTGGTTAGAACAACATGTCCAATCGGTTTTAACATACGCTCAAAGGTGGGGCTGCTATATACTTCATACGGCTCCACAGAAATCTGCCCCAGCTCCTGCAATGCATGAACAAGCAGGTCCTCGACAAGACGGGCTGTTTTGTCCGTATTGGTCTGCATGACTTTCATATACTCCATCAGAGTTTCTTTATCGGAGCACATTCCTTCCAGAATGGCTTCTATGTACACTTTTACTGTTGTAATCGGTGTTTTGATATCATGAGAAATATTTGTAATGAGTTCTTTTTGCGCAGTTTCCTGCCGGATACGAAGTTCGCTTAAATGCATAATTTCTGTACGCATTAGATCAAACATGGCGTATAGTTCGCTCATCTCATCCATCCGGTTATACTGAATCGGTTCACTATATTGTCCTTTGAGAATGGATTCGGCATGTTGCTTCAACTGATGAATGGGGGAGAGCAGCTGTGTCTTGAATTTTCTCTTCATCAACACCAGATAAATGCCAAGAATCATGGAAGTGACCAAGAGCGCGCCCAAAATAAAGAAAGGGAATATCACAGTTTCTTTGACCATAACCATTGCCTTAGGGATCGTGAAGATGGCATTGCCAATCTGGCTTCCTTCGGGACCAGCCATAACAGGGAAAGCGATGTTAAGCGAAACGTTTCCGTTCGTGGCCTGTACGGCATGATTCAGATCATAATGCAGGGCTGATCGCAGATTGACTTGTTTTCCTTCGGAGTTGGGAGAAGAGGACAGCAATATAGTCCCATCCAATCCAACATAGGAAAGCTCAACCCCGTTTTCCTTTACGATGGAAAGAAGGTTATCTCGAACTCTTGGTTCCTGCAGTAGATGATTGTTCTGCTCCAGGTTGAGCAGGACGGGGTTAACCCGGAGACGAACTTGCTGGATGGACAGTTTAGAATCAGTCAAATTTCGGTTTTCAAGCAAATTAAGAAATAGAACCAGACTGGATCCGATCAGAATAAACAGGAGGATGAATGATGTTTTGAGCCATCGTGCGGACCAGGTGTTCAGTGACATGTTGCCTCCTCCGATCTTTACCTATTCATGATTGAATTTGTATCCAACGCCCCAGACAGTCTTTAGAACAGTCGGGTGGGAGGGATCTGCCTCAAATTTTTCTCTCAGCCTGCGAATATACACGGTTACCGTATTTTCATCTCCGTATGCAGCATATCCCCAGATCGCATCGAGCAATTGAGACTTGGAGAAGACCTGATTTTTGTTGCTCGCCAGATAATGCAGCAGCTCGAATTCCTTGGCGGAGAGAGAAACCTCGTTACCGTCTAGGGTGACTTTATAGGCTTTCTTGTCAATTTCCAGGTTAGCCAGACGTAGCATATGTGTTCTGTCCCGCTCGCTCGCTAAAGCTATACTGTCATATCGTCTAAAGTGGGCATTAATTCGTGCGAGTAATTCGCTCAGCGAGAAGGGTTTGGTCATATAGTCATCCGCCCCGAATCCCAGACCGAGCACCTTGTCTGTATCACTGCCCCGTGCACTCAATATGAGAATGGGAATGTTATTTCTCCGGCGAATTTCCCGGCATACATCGATCCCGTCCATATCCGGAAGCATGATGTCCAGAATAATATAATCCGGCTGCAACATGTCCATCATTTTCAACCCGTCTTGTCCATTGCTGGCCACTGCGGCTTCATACTGATTTTTGGTCAAATAGTCTCGCAAAATGCGCGAAATATCTTGTTCGTCTTCAATAATTAAGATTTTACGTTTGGTTTCCATTGAAATCTCTCCAAATAGTAGAGTGGTAGAGTATAAGATTGACCTATGTATGAATCCGTAAGTACTATATTTCAACTATACTGGTTTGTTTTCATGATGTCATGGGAAGTAGAAGAGGTTCTTTTGAAGAAAGAGCCGATTGGAAATCAGCTGCTTTCTTCCCTGAAGTAAAGAGATAATCAAGCTACAACTACACTTATAGATGCTCCAGATCGATGGATTGATGGGCCTGGGATTTGAGATATTCAGCTGGGGACATTCCAAAATGGGATCGGAATACCCGGTGAAAATAGGAATAGCTTGCAAAGCCGCATGTTTCGGCAATATGCTCTAGGGTCATATCGCTGTACTTCATACGCTCTAAGGCAGCGTTCAGCCGAATCTCAATCGCATACTGGATCATCGTTTGGCCATAGTGCTCCTTGAACAATCGCACCGCACGAGACAGGCTTAGTCCTGCGTAGCGGGCGGCTTCTTCGAGTTTGAAGGTGACGGTAGCATGCTCTTCAATGAATCGTTTCAGCTTCAGTGTCGAGGAAACAGAACGATCCGTCTGGATATTCTCCTTGATGGCCCGATCGATATACAGACACAAACCGCGCAGCAGTGCATCACTCAGTTCTATATTTTCCTCCAGCGGTCCACGGCGTTTCTCCAGGAGCATACTGCGCCAGAGACTGACCAATTTATCATCCAGCCCGATGTGGCTCACCGTGGATCGATGGTGACGCTTCCACCAGCTATCAATCCAATCCCCTTCACAGAACAAATAATAGTCTCCGCTGGATAACCTGCCCTCCTTATGAAGTTCTTCTACCACGAGGTGATAGTCGTCTCCGGGTTTAAGCAGTAGTAAATCGCCGCCAGTCATCTTAAATTCTTCATCTTGCACATATACCTTGCAAGAGCCTTCGGTTTGCAGACGGAACAGATAAGTCTGCAACTCGCCCTTCATATTATGGTTAAACGCCTTATAGTGATAGGAATAGTCACAGATCAGTACTGAGGTTTCCAAAAGATGTAATCCTCCAAATTTAAAAATTTGATCAGATAGTTCATGTTCTGACGATATTGTATATGTTCATTCTAGCCTGTTTTGCGTTAGGATGAAACCAGATAGAGCAATGAAAGCAAATTTGAGAGCAGAGGTGCATCTATTATGAAAAAACTTAATATTGGTTTGCAATTGTTTACACTCCGTGATGAAACTGCAGCAGATTTCCGTGGAACTTTGCGCAAGGTAGCAGAGCTTGGTTATGAAGGTGTCGAATTCGCCGGACATGGTGACATTCCTGCCGAAGAAATGAAAGCGCTATTGGATGAGCTTGGACTGAAAGGTTTCAGCAGCCACGTTTCATTGCATGCCATGCGTGAAGATCTGCAACAACAAATCGACTACCTCAAAACTATTGGGGCTCAATATATGATCTGCCCTTACCTGATGCCTGAAGATCGCCCAGAGAATGCAGAAGGCTGGACCAAACTGTTCAACGAATTGCAACAATATGGTGCAGAAGCGACCAAACAAGGTCTGATCTTCGGTTATCATAACCATGATTTCGAATTCCACGGTCAGGTTGGCGACGAAAATGCCTTTGATGCGATGTTTGTTCAAACGACACCTGAAGCGGTTCAAGTGGAAATGGACGTATGTTGGGTACAATTTGCCGGACAAAATCCGATTGAGTATATCAACAAATACGCAGGCCGTCTGCCGTTGCTTCACTTGAAAGACTTCAGTAAAGACGAACAGGGCCAGATGAAGACACTGGAACTGGGACAAGGTTCAGTTAATCTGCCAGCTGTTATTGAAGCGGCTACAAGTGCAGGTGTAGAATGGCTGATCGTGGAACAGGACGTTTGCCAGAATCCACCACTTGAAAGCGTAGCCAACAGCCATAACTGGCTGAAGCAGAATTACTTGAACCAATTCTAATTTATTTGTCAAAGGGGACATTTGTACATGAGTAAAATTAAAGTTGCTGTATTCGGCTGTGGAGCCATTGCCGAGCGCAGACATATTCCAGAGTACGCTGCCAATGAGAACGTAGAACTTGTCGCTTTTGCCGATCCGATCGTGGAGCGTGCGGAGAAGATGGCCGAAACTTACGGCGGTAAAGCTTACTCTAGCTACGAAGAATTGCTTGCAAGCGAAGAAGTGGATGCAGTCAGCGTTTGTACACCGAACTACCTGCATGCCTCGATGGCCATTGCTGCTGCGAATGCCGGTAAACATGTACTGGTGGAAAAACCGATGGCGGTTACAACCGAAGAAGGCGAGCAAATGATTGAAGCTGCCAAGAAAAACGGTGTGTATCTGATGGTTGGACACAACCAACGTTTGATGCCTCCACACGTAAAAGCCAAAGAAATTCTGGACTCCGGCAAACTCGGTAAAGTCCTGAATTTCCGTACTTCCTTTGGTCATCCAGGTCCGGAAGGCTGGAGCGTAGACGGTGCAGAAAGCTGGTTCTTCCGCAAAGAAGAAGCGATTATGGGAGCCATGGGTGACCTGGGCGTGCACAAATCGGACTTTATCCGTTATTTGCTGGATGATGAAGTATCCGAAGTTGCTGGTTTCATCAGCACACTGCACAAGGAAAATACCAAAGTGGACGATAACGCAACTTGCCTGCTTCGCATGAAGAGCGGTGCAATCGGTACGCTGGTAGCGAGCTGGACACAATACAGAGCAGGAGATAACAGTACGGTTCTGTGGTGTGAAAATGGTGTGATGAAGATCGGAACGGTAGAAGGAGACGAGGTTATCGTTGAGCTGACTAACGGTACGGTTGAAACATACAAAGTTGGCGCAATGTCTACCAACGAGAAACAAGTACCAAGCGGCGTTATTGACGCTTTTGTGGAGTCGATTGTAACGCAAACACCTCCAAGCATTTCCGGTGAAGAAGGTCTGCGTTCCCTGCAAGTGATTCTGGCAGCATTTGAATCCGAGAAGACTGGTCAGATCGTGAAGCTGTAATCGTAACGATATCATCGTCATTACTTTAATTAGTGTGACTATCTCATATTAAAAAGGGGCTTACCTCCAGAGAAATATTTCTGGTGGGTAGTCTCTTTTTATTACTTTTTCATGGCATCCAGATTGGTAGAATCCGCAATAGAGGACAAGTCTGGACCCGAAGTTTGGCGATATGCTGGTCCTAGCGAAAAGCGATTATTGATCCTGCCTGCGGCATGGCTACAATGGTTGAATGGTTAGCTGGCATTCCAAAAAGGACTGACTACTCCGCTATATCGCGGAAGAGTCAGTCCCTTTACCATCAAGATTGAATTAAAAGTGTATGCCAGTTTTACACGCTTGGTTTCACATTACTGCCCAAATCCAGCCAATCCAGTTCTTCACGAGTTAGTGTGATGCGAGAACCTTCGTCACAAGACAAAAGTTCTTCCCGATTTTGAGCACCAATCAGCGCACAGGTTGGAAACGGTTGGTTCAATACATAAGCAAGTGCAATCTGAATTGGCGTGGTATTTTTCGACTCGGCCAGCTGTTCCGCCCGGTGCAAACGTTCCCAGTTGCCGTCACTGTAAAATACACGAACCAGATCTTCATTATCCCGCACTTCAGGTGTGAATCGTCCGGTAAAGAAGCCACGAGCCTGGGAAGACCAGGACAGCAAAGGAAGTTTGGTGCGCTCATGCCATGCCAGCGTCTCTTCGTCTGCCGATACACAGCCTGCCCAGAACGGTTCGTTCGCTTTGGCAAGACTGAGATTCGGACTGCTGAATGTGAATCCTTTCAGACCGTTAGCAGCTGCATATGCGTTAGCTTCCTCCAGCCGCTGCCAGGTCCAGTTGGAGGCGCCGATCGCGCCGATTTTGCCGGATTCAATATGTTCATTCAACGCTTCGAGAATCACGCCAACAGGTATGTTTGGATCATCCCGATGCAGGGCATATAGCTCTACATGTTCCGTTTGAAGCCGCTCCAGACTGGTAAGAAGATCGCTGCGGATAGCATCAGCATTAACGCGTGGGCCGTTCTGGTCATGATGCGCACCTTTGGTCAAAATAACGATCTCGTTACGGTTACCCCGTTCCTGCATATAACGTCCGAGCACTTCTTCACTCTGCCCGCCACAATAAATATGCGCGGAGTCAACGGTATTACCGCCAATCGCCAAGAATGCATCCATGTTCGTAGCTGCTTTCTCATAGGAATCATGGTAAAAATAATCGGTTCCTTTAATCAATCGGGAGATAGGTTTACCTGCACCAGCAATTTCAATGTATTCCATAATTCAGTTCATCCTCTCTTCTTATAGTGTAATACGTGTACGTTCTTCCGCTGAACGAAGGCAAGCTTCGAGTACTTTCATATTGGCTATAGCATCGGATGGATCGAAGCGCAGAGCTTTACCTTGAAGCACAGCCCGTGCCATATCGTCCCCCTGGAGGGAGTAGTGATTCACCTGTGGGACTTCAATCTCCTTACGCTCACCGTCAACAGTTACGAAGAAGTTGGAGCTGCGGTCCCGATTACTGATAAAGGCAGAAGGAACCTCAATGATGCCATCCGATCCAAGTACCTCCAGTGTGTTGCGGAAGGCTGCCCACATGCTGCTGTCAAAGGTGACGCCAATATGATTGTCGAACTCAAGCAAGCCGGAAGCCATCATATCCACATGATCATGTTCAGGGGAGAACATGCCAATGACGGTTGCCGCCGAAGGCTCTTGGCCAAGTAACAGGCGTGCTGCACTGATGGAATAACAGCCGATATCATACAGCGCACCGCCACCCCAATCACGCCGAAAGCGAACATTACCTGTTGAGCCTGAACTGTTGAACGAAAATGTACTATGAATGCCGCGGATTTCACCAATTTCTCCGCTGGCGATAATATCCTTAATCTGATCATAACGTGGATGGTGTCGGTACATGAGAGCTTCAGCGAGATGCACACCAGCGTCTTCGCAGGCTTGCACCATTTCCTGAGCTTCCTGCTCCGTCAGTGCCAATGGCTTTTCACACAAAATATGTTTACCAGCTTCTGCGGCACGGAGTGTCCACTCCCGGTGCAGATGGTTCGGAAGCGGAATGTAAACCGCATCAATGGAATCGTCAGCAAGCAAAGCTTCATAGCTGCCATAAGCTTGAGAAATGCCGAGTTTGTCAGCAGTTTGTTTTGCTTTTTCTTCATCTCGACTAGCAATGGCAGTCACTTCATTCAACTCGGATTGCTGCAAACCTGGAATAACGGATCCTACGGCAATGCTAGCGCTACCAAGAATTCCCCAGCGCAGTTTTCGATCTGAATTCATTTGTTGTTTCCTCCTATGAATGAATGTATATTGTGATTATAAGTAATAGATGGATGAATGAAAATGATAATATATTGAAATGAGTTAACACAATATTGTTTAGAAAAGAGAATGGGCCATGATGAGACAGACTGTACTGCTAACCTTGCAGGATATTCCATATTTTTGTTATCCAGAATCTGTTGGACTTTATGTCGACCACCCTGAGCACACCGTATTACGTGAGGCTGGCGCACTTAACAACTTCAATATTCACTACGTTGCTGCGGGCAAGGGGTACGTGGAAGTGGAGGGAGTAGTGCATGAGCTTCGTGCGGGTCAGGCTGTACTGTATTTCCCGCTGCAGCGGCAGCATTACTACAGCAGCGAAGATGATCCATGGGATGTGCGATGGGTTCATTTTTACGGTGAACGGCTGCATGATTATATGATTGAGCGGGGGTTGCATCGTAATCTGTTGTGGACGCTGCGGCAGCAGGCTCCATGGGAAGAAGCACATATGGCACTACTGAACGAAGCTGAGCAGAACCGGATGCTGCGTCCTGCCCAACTATCTACCCTGACCTACGCTGTGCTGGCCGAGTTCGTGCAGCATGCTGTTCCACTGAAAAGCACACGCACAAGCAAGGCTGAGAGTCGTATCCTTGGACTGCTTCCACAGATGCAGCAGGAGGCATGCCAACCGTTTTTGTTGCAGGATTGGGCGGATATGGCGGGTGTGAGTTCGTATTACTTTTGCAAAATGTTTAAGAGTGCCGTGGAGATGACACCGATGGAATTTATAACCCGTTCGCGGTTGCAGATGGCGAAGCAGTGGCTGCTGGAACGGCCAACGGCCAACATTGGACAGATCGCAGAGGAGGCGGGGTATCCCAATGCCAGTTATTTTAACCGCCAATTCTTAGCCCATGAGGGCATGACTCCAACGGATTATCGCGGGCTTTACCACAGTTAAATGTAATGATGTCCGTTTGTTTGATTCTGTGGAAATCTTCGACGTTTGACAGAGCGTTCAATCAAGTCTATTATAGATAAATTAAATCCGTATATAATGAGGTGCCCTCATGAAATATTCGAAAGCTACAAACTATGCCCTGCACACCATGCTTTTCCTGGTTGCGACCGAACCGGAACAACTGGTCAGTGTACATCAATTAGCTGAGATGCAAAAAGTATCTCCAACCTATTTGTCTAAAATATTGACCAAGCTGGTCAAAGCCGGTATGATCGAATCGACTTCTGGTGCCAATGGTGGTTATCGGCTTAGCCGGAAGAATCCGGACCCTTCATTTCTGGAGATTATCCATGCCATTGAAGGACAGGCTTCCCTGTTCGAATGCTCGCAGGATCATAACGAAGGCTGCCTGATTCAGCAGGTGATGGTCCGTGCGGAAGAAGAGATGGAGAGCTATTTGAACAATAAAAAAATGTCTGAGCTGGCTGCCCAAATGAAAGCTGCACATTCCGTATAACCTGAATCGGAGGTGCAGATGATCCTAAACGCAGCGCCCGATGAAGGGCGAATTTAAAATCCTTCCTCTCCCGCTTAAGGGAATTGGAAGGATTTTTTGCTGTACTCGGATGTGGGTCGAAGTTATAAGTTTCAGATGACTCTGGAAGACAAGAGGAGAGGAAATGATGCTCGTGGTCTGACGATTGAGCAGATGCGTAACCCGGACCCCATTGAACAATGCAATGTATACCCTCAACATCGGGAGTGTTCAAGATGGGGCGAATGATAGTATACAAACGTATAATATGCCATTGTACCTAATATGAGCGGAATGGTACAATAAGGAAAAAATTTATTAATACATATTTGCTTACATCTTAGATTTCTGGAGGGACAACACATGAGCCAATCAACTATCACAGGACTGGAACAACTGCTTGCACTGGAAAACATTCGGAATACCAAAGCTCGCTATTGCCGTTATATTGATACGAAGCAGTGGGATACATTAGGTGAAGTGTTCGCTCTGGATGCCGTAGCTGATTTCAGTACAGAAGGCAATCCAATCCCGGTATTAACAGGTCGCGACACCATTGTTCAAGTATTCCGAGATTTGGTGCATGTTGCCGTAACTGTGCATCATGTACATAGCGCGGAAGTTGAATTTGTAGCCGAGAATGAAGCCAAAGTAATCTCTCCAATGGAAGATTGGGTTACGTTCCCTGAAGGTAATGACAATAAATCCTTTCACGGATTTGGACATTACCATGAGACGTTTGTCAAAATTGATGGTCAATGGCTCATCCAGCATACCAGCCTGAAGCGTCTTCGTCTGGATCTGTTTGAATAATGTTTGTATTCATATAAAGAATATTAAAACGATAATAACCAAAGCCCCAGGAGCGCTATAGCTGCGTCCTTGGGGCTTTGTTTTGTTCAAGCTTTTACGTTCACTCAGGCTTGCATGCGGATTTGCTAGAGTGAAAGTGTCTGACGTTTTTCTTTTGAAAATTGTTGTGTGACAATAAGCATACCTAACGAAAGCAGAACGAGCAGCAGACATACCCAATAGGAATTTCGATACCCCAACGCTCCAGCTGTCCATCCCCCTACCAGACTACCAAATAATCTTCCCAACGTGGAGGCATTGGAATAGAGTGTTGACGCATAGCCGGGCATGGAAGGAAGCAGATCCTGCATGTAACTGATCCCGATAGCAGAGATGACGGCGACAAAGAATGCGAGCAATAGTTGTCCGGCCAGTAAGTGCCACAGTTCCGTGGAGAACAAAACTATTACATAATAAGCGGCACCCATCAGGGAGCCCCATAACATGAGTGAGCGGTTGGGATACTTAGAGGCGAGCAGACCCAAGCCTAGCATAATGGGAATCTCGAGCCCTGCGCATAGACTGGAGATCCAGCCAACTTCCCGGGTTCCCCCGCCCAGATGGTGAATAATGAACAGTGATGCATTCAGATTATTCATCCAATGTGCCATATACAGGAGTGTAGTAATGAGAAAAGGCATATAGATTCTTGCATCCTGATGCAATTTCATGTGTATGCCACCTGTAGATGCACGGAGGGTAGGAGGCTCGGGAGCCTTTTTTAAGAGAAAGAAAAATAATAGCGCATTGAACAAAAAAATAAGACATGTTGAACTGAAAATACCGGTGTATCCAATATACGCAATCAGTAAAGTTCCGAGTAAGGGCCCCGTGATAAACCCCAGTGAAAAGGCGGAGCGCAGGGTTGAATTGGCCACAGCATGATCGACGTCCGTTGCGGTATTGACCGCTTCTCTTGCAGCTGCGAACAATTGTGGCATGGCGGGAGATCCGAGCGCAGTCAGCACCGTCATATAGATAAATAATAAAGTGAAGTCGTGAATCCACAGATATCCGGCAAAAGCCAGAGCATTGCAAATCATGGCGGTCACCAGAATTTTTTTACGAGCCCCGGGTTGATCCGATCGTCTGGCGATCCAGGAACTGAACAACACACCCGCCATAAGAGTTACGGCAGTGAATAATCCAAATGTAGCGATGGATACTTCGAGACGGGTTGTAAAGTAGACCGCCAGAAAGGGAGCGCTGATTGAAATAGCCATACCTTGCAACAACATACAAATGAGAAACAGCCGGTATGTAGGGATACGAAATAGTGAATTAAACTGTTGAAGCTTCATGTGTGAAAGACATCCCCTTGGTTTTATCATTTTCAAAATATCTATACATCTGGTTATAATATAAGAAATTCAGAGATAAAGTAATACCTATTGATTTCTTATAATCTAATAACAAAAAAAAGCCAGAGATCAGACCCTATCGGTCTAATCCCTGGCTTTCTTATATGAAGAATCTATTATAAGTAAGATCCTTTATAACCTGCTTAGTTTGAAGCAACGGTTTTCTTCCGTGATTGCATTCTCAGATACACCTGGGAGAAAATAATGGATGCCAGAGCAACCACAGTCATACCCCAGAAAATATTGGTGTACGCCGAGGCTAATGGTAATTGCTGCATGGCTGTCAATGCCACACCAGTTACGGCAACACTAAATGCTCCGCTGAAGAACTGGCTAAGCTGGAACAGTCCCATGCCAGCACCAACCTGATCCATCGTCAGATTGCCTGACAATTCATTGGATACACTCGTTGTCAGTGCAGAGAAACCTACGCTAAGCAGAATGTATACGGCCATAATGGCATAGATGCTGTCGTCTGCAAATAGAGCAAACAATCCGGCAGCAGCGAGCAGCAACCATGGTGCGAACTTGAGCAGTTGTGTATTGCCGTGCCGGTCAATCATGCGGCCAATCCGATTGGATAACAGCATGGACACGATTGCACCCGGGAAGATGACAAGCCCGGACTGGGCCGGAGTCAGGCCATACAGATGTGCCAGAATTTGCGGTAGCAGGAACAGCGTCGAGAAGTTGTTAATATACGAGACAATCCCCAGTGAGCTGAGCATCATATATTTTTTGTTTTTGAATAAGGCCGGTTGAACGAAAGGATCGGCTGCACGGCGAATTCTTAACCAGAACAGAATGAGTGCAGCCGCACCTACGACAAGGGTTACCCATTCACGCGAAGTCAGGAATAGTAGGACGCCGGTTGTTCCGATCGCCAGTAACAACGCGCCGAGCAAGTCGAATGAACCCTTTTGCGGCATCTCACTTGGAAGCAGTTTGAAAAATACAGGGATCAGAAACAAGGTTAGTCCGGTAACGATAAACAGATCATGCCATCCGAGAAACTGTGTAATACTGCCGCCGATCACAGGTCCAAGTCCAAGACCCAGTGAGCTGGCAGACATAACAACAGCCATGGATTTACCCCGGCGGTCACTTGGAATGTAACGAGTAATAAGAACGATAGCTAGCCCTGGTACAGAAGCTGCACCCGCAGCCTGAATCAGACGTGCAATGAGCAGAAGGATAAAATGGTTACTGAAGAAACCAAGAACGGATGCCGCACCAAGCAGTGTAAGACCGGTCGTAAACAGCGTGCGAATCGGAATAAAATCCGATAGACGTGAGAACGTGATCGAGGAAATAGCAAAAACGATGGAATAACCGGTGACAATCCAGGAAGAAGAGACAGATGAGAGCATAAATTCAGCTGCAATTTTGGGTAGGGCCAGATTGAACATCATCGTATTCATAACGACAAGCACAACCGTGAAGCCAAGTAGACTTACGATTAACCCTTCCTGTATTCCTGCTGTCCGTTCCCCAGATGATGCAGTTGCGGTGTTGTTCATAAAAACCTCCTAGATTGATGTGTATTTCGCAACATTTCAGAAACGGTGTGTAACATTTGCAAAATGTGGTATAGAGTGAATCCCATGCCTGACAGCAGGGATACATAAACGAAATATGTTTGTAAGTTCGATTGGTATCGAACATTAGAAATATATCATGGAACTATGCTAAAATACAATGGATAGTCTGAAAAAAAAGGAGACTACAACGATGAAAATTTTGCACCATCCTCAAGTGCAGGATATCGAACTTTCTTCCGTATTGTACGCATTAAGTGATCCGATCCGTCTTGGGATCGTAACCGAAGCAGCCAGAAATGGTGAGCAGCCATGCAGTCATTTTCGTGTACCTGTTGTAAAATCTACGATGTCACACCATGTTCGGACCCTGCGGGAAGCCGGAGTCATTCGGGTAAGAGTACAAGGTACACAGCATTTCCTGACGCTAAGATCCGAGGATCTGGAAGTGCGTTTTCCTGGTCTGTTGCAGCCTTTGTTACAAGCGGCAGCTCAGTCTGAAATACATGATTCCTAAAAAATGTCCTTTCTTCAAGTTGAAGAGGGGACATTTTTTTATGTTTGGTATATTCCATACTGCTGCGACATTCTATGTCGTACCATGCCCTCTATAATAACGGTGAACACACAAACCATATCGAAAAGAGGTTCACAAACGTTGGCAAAAACAAAAAGAGGACGCGTCCTGTGGAATCTACCATCCCGAGGAAGAGGAACATGCCCGGTGTGCAGCAGCACCCGGATTAAATTGTTGTATTCGCAATCGAAAACAGATGGTACGAGTCTGAAAGTATGCAAGAAATGCTCCAAAGCTGTGCAGTCCAGAGTGGACAAGGTAACTGTATAACATAACAGGCCTGTTCTTCGGAACGGGCCATGTCTTTTGGTATAATACAATTACTAAATACGGAATGAGCCAGGGGGCGGGGAAATGAGCAATATGCATCGTATTCACTGGTTTGACGAGCAGATTCGGAGTGGACGTTTTCCGAACAGCAGCTGGCTTGCACGTGAATTTGAAATATCCCGGCGCCAGGCCCAACGCGATATTGAATATATGGCTATTTCTCTACGTGCCCCCCTGGTGTATATAGCAAAATATCGAGGGTATTGTTACGAGGATCAGACTTACCGGCTGCCCCATTTATATATGACGGAAGAAGAACAGCGGGTGCTTAAGTATCTGGCACATCGTTATCGGCATTACAATTATGATCAGTCGGATGCGGTGAAGCGTGTGGCACATTTGCTGGAGCGTTTTACGCTCGAGGAACAGCAGACGGGAAGCAGTCAGCTTCCTGTGTTTAAAGCAGATCCGCAGCAGCTTCAGTTCTTTGAGATTTTGTCTCATGCGATTGCCGAATCCCGCAAAGTACATATCCATTACAGAGACCATGCCGGAGAACGGCAATTTACCTGGTGTCCATTGAAGATGCTGTCCCAGTTCAACGCCGATTATGTGGTTGGTTACGAAACGGACCCTTTACAGCAAACGGCCATCCGGCTGGAGGGCATGATTCGTGTGCAGATTACGAACGAGACGTTTCAGTGTCAGACAGACGGGTTGCTGGGTGCATGGGAAGAGGCGCTACCTGTCCGTAAACCGTTTGTCGCTGAGATAAGACTGAAAGAAGTGCAGCAAACAGAGCTGTGGCAAGGATATCGGATTCGGGAGAAGCAAGATCAGGTTCATTGGATTGAATTTTATGATACGGATGCTTTCCTACAGCATTTGTTCATTAGTGAGTGGGAAGAACTGTTGTCTCCAACGTGGCTTAGACGAAAGCTTCAGCAAAGTGCTGAAGGAATAATCGACAGGCTCGCCGTACAGCGCAAGGCAAACGTGAATTAGAACAACCATGGAGAGGAGATTTTTTTTGACTGAAGTTGTGTTAGAAAACCTGATCATGAAGCGGGAGTCCAAATCGTATGTGGATAGCCTACACGCTGTATTGACCCATGCGGGTCTGTTTCAGGGTTCCAAGTATGGGATAGCTGGATATACGGGTATGGCATTCAAACTATCGGTGCATCGCAGACTACTGCCCATGTCGGTTACAGCCTATGGTCAATGGGGAGAATCCCATCGCCCTGGAATCGATAACTTGGGGATATTCACGATCTGGGATGGGGGACGGACACGTCATCCCACATTCGGGTATTACCAGCGGGATGCGGTGAGTGGGGTAAAACGCAGTTTGGATGGAGGCATCGGGGTGATCTACTGGATTCCGGAATTTGGTGTCATTCAAGGGTATGATGACGGTGATCGCATCTTTTATGTGCAAGATGGCTGGAGCAAGGAACCACAGATCTTGCTGTATGACAATTTCGGATTAAACTTCACCGGGTTTTGGTATTGTCAGGTCTTTGGTGACCAGGTGCATATCCCCGAACAAGAGATGCTGTTGGAATCATTGAGATTGGCGATTGAGGATTGGGATATCCCTTATCGTCTACTGCCTGATCGGAATATCGCTTCGGGCAGACTGGCGTATGATGTGTGGGTGCATGCCCTTCGGAGTGGAGATTATGATGAATCAGGTGCTGCGTATATTTTGGAATCCTATTGCCAGTCCCGAACTGAAATTCAGATGTATTTGCAGGATGCGCGGGGGATATGGACCGAACTGGACCAAGCCTATGCATGCTATGAACAGCTTGGAGCATTGATTATACAGATGAAGGGATGCATGATTCAGGAACATAACAGATGGATTATACAGGCAGATGCCACAGAGAAACTGGCACAGGCATTATTGGAAGCGAGAGCACTGGAAGAGCAGGCTGTTGATTATTTTCGTTTGATATCCCTAAAGTACCCTGATCGCAAACGGTCCACTGTGCCACGGTGGGGAGCGCACTCGGCAAGGTAGAAGGGAGGAGTAGAGGATGGAGAGCAAAATATTGCTGGATTTAATTCATTTTCCACAGAGCAGGAATTCTGCACGTGAACACATATCATGGAACGGAACGTGCTCCTATATAGATGCGATGTATCGGATTCTGGTGCATAAACAGTGGACGGATTTGCCACGTCACATGATTGCGGGTATGACCGCAAGTGTGTTTCGATTAGTAGTGGACCGGCGTCTAACGACAGAATCGATCTCAGCGTACAACTGGATGGCCGAGAACTTTGTAGCTGCTGATTTCATTGGTGTGACAGCGAGTCAGTCAGGGGGATTTTCGTTCGTGCCAACCTTTCCGCTCTATCAGAAGTGGGCCCTGTTGGATATTAAAGCTTCCATTGACCGAGGTGTAGGGGCCATTCTGTGGCATGATCAGTTTGTCATTTGCACTGGATATGATGATGGGGAGCAGGTGCTATTTATCTGTGAAACTGAAGGAACTGAGGTCGTTCATCTGCCCTATGATTCTTTTGGTCGGAACAGTACACCATACTGGTACTATCAGGTGCTTGAATCCCATACAACCGTAGACATATGGGAAGTATGTAAGGAATCATTAATTCAGGCCGTATACAAATGGGAAACCCATGATTATATGCTACCTCCTCAGGATTACGCCTGTGGACCCGCTGCTTATGCAGCCATTGCTTCTGCCCTGCAATCTGGGACATATGAAACCGATCAAGCTGCCATAGTTTTGCGCTATTATGCTAATTCAAGAAAGGATATGGCCTCCTATGTTGCAGAGCTTGAGCATTTGTCTAATCAGATGACTCATGTTGTGCAGGAGTATGCGTTACTCGCAGACCTATATGCTCAGATGATGGAGAAGGTTGAGGATTCAACAGCTTGGGATGCGAGGGAACCAGGGCATGTGCTAAGGATGATCCATCTGATTGAGCAAGCAGGGGAAACGGAACAACGTGCCATTGATGCGATTAAACAAGCATTCCCAGAGACGATTGGCAATCGTTTTGAGGATATCGGATTAAGATGAATGGAACAGTGCACATAGTTCAAAATGGAAAGAGTACAGACTAATAAGACCGGAAATGGCCCCTGCGTGTGGTCATTTCCGGTCTTATTTGCGTTTTGTTTAGCCACATATATGGCCGTAATGACGACCCTCATACATTAGCTGCATCAGCATTCATTTTCTCGCATGAGCTTCAATTCGAAATTGGCTCCGATGGAGCGCGGGGGGCCAACATTCTGGCTACGTTGTCGAAGGTTGCCTGCCAATCGGTCGTGATGATGCTCCCGATATAACCATCTGGCCGTATTATGACCAGCGTGTCGCTGGTGATGCCATAGATATGGGTCAGTTTGCCGCTGCAGTCATGGAGGACGTTCTGATCAGATTCGTGTGCGGTACCAACGACGTAGCAGTGTAATTCGGCACCGCTGGTCGGCCAGTTCAACTTGGGAAGTATCTTGGCAGCATTAGGGCCAAAGGCAAGCAAAGTAAAGTGAGGCCCCTGATAGATGTCGAACAGACGCCGTTCCCCACCGGGTCCGTTGCAGGGAGCATCTGGCGCCCGGTCACCTACATGAAGGGTCTTCGTGGCCGATTCTTCGCTAGATGCGAGCGGCCCACCATGGTACGAAAGTCTAAGCTGTCGCTCTTCGTCTCCGCGCTTGAGGCTAGCCAGGCGATTCTTGTCTAGACTTGCGTAAAGCTCGCTGGATTTGCTGAGGACACGAGCGGCAATCGGTTGACGCTCAGCCTCGTAGCTGTCAAGCAGACTATCAGGTGCACCAGCAGTGACCTGCCCTATTTTCCAGCCGAGGTTATAGGCGTCCTGTATACCCGTGTTGAGACCCTGTGCACCGGCCGGGGTATGGACATGAGCAGCATCGCCTGCAATGAAGACACGACCCGAGCGATAGTGCTCAGCCAGTCGAACGTTGGGACGAAACACCGAACTCCAGGTAATGTTGTAGAGACGCAAACCTGTAAGTTTGTGGAATTGAGCGGCCAGTGCGGCTTCGTCTAGGTTAGGCTTTTCATCCGGTGCCAACCTGATCATGACTTGGAACTGATCGGAGTGAGGCAGCGGGCAGGCTCCGACAAACGTGCCACGTGTGCGTGGCCACATATGCCACCTATTGCGAGACAGTTTGTCAATCGACCCGTCAATGATGAGCGTACGGTCAGAGTCGGTAGTCTCTCCGATAAACCGAATACCTGCCCCTTTGCGAACGATGCTCGAACCTCCATCTGCTCCGACGAGATATCTGCTGCGAACCTTCTCCCCGGAAGAGAGAGTCACCGTCACTCCATCGGCATCCTGTTCGAATTGCTCCAACCCGTTGTTAAATTCAATGATTAAGCCGAGACGTTTGAGCAGGCGGTGTAAGATGGTATCCGTTCGGTGTTGCGCCAACAGGAGAATGTTTGGATACGGATCGTTGGCTGTTGGTTTATTTTGCTGCTGCATGCGCCAAGGCACAGTTAACGGTCCAATATGAAAACCGGCAAGCGGGTAAGAACTTCCCTCTGACTGAGCCTCTTCCAGCACGCCGAAGTCCTCCAATACCTCCTGGGTTCTTGGTTGAACTCCCTTGGCACGGGAGCCTTGAAAGGCGTGAGGGGCTTTGTCAACGAGTCGGACACGAAGGCCGCGTCGTAGCAGGTCGACTGCAAGAGCGGAGCCAGTCGGGCCAGCTCCAGCGATGAGTACGTCAATATCGTAATGTTGGGTCAGTTGAATCTCCTCCTGATCACCCATATCGCAATGGATTAGATATCATGCTTTGTTTATTGTTTCTCTAGAAACTTTTTAATTTCTAATGAAACAATAATAGGTTAATCCCTCTCTATTGTCAATATTGTTTCCAGGAAACTTTAATTGTCGGACATACCCTGATATACTGGTATGAAGCTAACAATCGTTGGAGGAAAATTGAATGATCAACCCATCGGAAAATCAAAATAGAGATCACTTAATTCAAGAAGTATTGGAAGCAGTGAAAGATATACAGATCAGATTCCAATCAGAAGATGACGAAGAAAAACAGTGGCTGATCCAAAATAGTCCTAATCCGGCTGTTGAAGAGCTAATCAAAGAAATGACGGTTACGATGCTGCATGTGCTGGATGCCATTGGTACACTCGAGCCAGTAAACGGCATAACCATTTCAAAGCAATTCGGCTTCTCCAAAGGGACGGTCTCCAAAATCACGAGAAGACTCTTGTCTCAAAACATCATCGTAACCGAGTCACTTCCGGATAACAAAAAAGAAGTTCTGTTCCGTACTACATCGCTTGGAAAAGAGATTTATCGTTTGCATCAGGGCCTGCATCATCAGATTGATCTTGGGGTTCATCATTTCTTGCAACGGTATAACGTGGATGAGTTACAGTTTCTCGTCAACACCCTCCAAAAGACGTTGCATACATCATGGATTCATTCGGAAACAGAGGAGGGGGCCAGTGAACCCGTCCGAAGAGAGGCGCCTACAAGCAAGGATTCAGTAGCATTTAAGGCCAATAGTTCTTCGTCATTGATCGAGGAAATGAACGAAATCATGTCTATGCTCAACAAGTTGGATTCCCGTAATTTGAAGAAAGCAAAGACCATTTTGAATGATGTTTTTTTTGCAGACTATGAGTGACTAACTAACTTCAGCATATTTCATAAGGTAATGTTGTTTAGGGTTCTGCGAACAATAAATTAAGGTATAACAAAATACCGGATAAGGCTGATAAGCCTATCCGGTATTTTTTCGTATTTCGCCACATCTGAGTCCGTAGCTTATCCTTATTTCAACCTATACAAGAAAAAATAACCATAAATTCGATTTTGGGGTAATGTGCAGCTCCCTTTGTTCCGAATATTATAATAGATGGTCTTTTTTGGATGGAGGATATTGAAGGACAACAGGGGGCGGGAGTATGGTGCATAATCCGGAAACCATTCAGGAATGTATCGAAAAGGCACGACAGAGGCTCTACCAGATTGCAAATTCTCATAAAGAACTGTGGCATCCGGAGGTCATTCGTCAATCGATGGTTCTGGATGAACTAATTAATCAATATAACAACGCCATTCGCGGAAAGTCATCCCGAAGTGAATAACAGCGCGTTATAAACCTCGGGATAATATGATGCGAATGCATTCAGTATACGAACCCTATTCTTTTACAGCCCCAAGCACAATTCCTTTTACAAAGAAACGCTGCAAGAATGGATATACGAGCAGGATTGGCAGTGCCCCAATAAAGATCTGGGCTGCGTTAACCGTACGCTGCGACATGTTTTGAAGCTGCGTCGCATCGACATTCATATTGGAGAAATCCTGCTGTACAATAATCGTTTGCATCAATGTAGCGAGCGGATATTTGGCTGCGTCATTCATATAGATCAACCCGTCGAACCAGGAATTCCATTGCCCCACCATCGTGAATAGAGAGATCGTTGCAATGGCCGGCATGGACACAGGCAGATAGATACGGAACAATGTGGTGATATGGTTGGCGCCATCGATGAAAGCTGCTTCTTCGAGCTCTTTGGGTACGTTGCGGAAGAAGTTCATCATGAGAATCAGGTTCCAGACCGCCACAGCGCCCGGCAAAATCAGAGCCCACAGGGTGTTGATCAGTCCCAGCTTCTGAATCAGGATATAGGACGGGATCAGTCCGCCGCTGAACAGCATCGTGAAGATGAAAAACCAAGCATACAGTGAACGTCCCTTGAAATTCAGACTTTCCTTGGATAAAGGATATGCCGTCAGGGTGACCAGCACCATACTGAGCAGCGTACCGAACACGGTACGTTGCACTGAGATCCAGAGCGCGCTGAGAAAGTTACTATTACCAAACGTTTTGGTATAGGCATCTACTGTAAAATCAATCGGCCAGAGCGTTACCAGATTGGCGGAAGCTGCCGCTTTACCGCTGAAGGAAACCGCCAGAATGTGGATAAGCGGCAGCACACACAGCAGCGAGACGGCCGCGATGAAGAACAGGTTGAAGCCGTTAAATATACGGTATCCGGTCGTTTTGTGATACACCTTAATTCCTCCTTAGAAAATGCGGTAATTGGCGATTTTGTAAGCCATCCGGTAGGCAGTAATAACGAGGAACATAGCAACAAAGGATTTAAACAAACCAACCGCAGTCGCAAAGCTCATTTTGCCATTCAAAATACCCATCCGGTAAACAAACGTGTCAATAATATCGCCTTTATCATATACAAGTGGATTGTACAGGTTGAAAATTTGGTCAAATCCGGCATTAAGAATATTCCCCAGTGATAGTGTCCCCACCACAATAATCATCGGCACGAGTGCAGGCAGCGTAATGTGTAGGGTCTGTTTAAGTCGTGTTGCCCCGTCAACTTCGGAAGCTTCGTACAGAGCAGGGTTAATGCCCGCAAGGGCTGCAAGAAAGACAATGGTACCAAATCCGAATTCCTTCCATACATCACTAATGACCACGGTTACACGGAACCAGTCGCCATCTCCCAGAAAGAAGATTGGTTCAACGCCAACGGCCGCCAGAACCTGGTTAATCAGTCCGCCTTCGGGGGAAAGCATGTCCAGCAGGATGCCGCCCAGTACAACCCAAGACAAGAAATGGGGCAGGTATACCAGCGTCTGTGAGAACCTTTTGAACGTGGAGTTCCGTACTTCATTCAGCAAAATGGCAAACACAACCGGGGCCACGAGTCCAGCCACAATTTTCATGGCAGCAATCAGCACCGTGTTCCAGATGACCTGAACACTGTCCGGATATTCGAACATGAATCGGAAGTTATCCCATCCTACCCATTTGGAGCCGGTGAATCCCAGCCATGGTTTGAAATCCTGAAACGCAATAATAATGCCGCCCATAGGCACATAGGCGAACAGCAATGTGAGCAGTACCGAAGGCAGCAGCATCAGATGCAGCGGCCAATTGCGTTTGAAATTCCAGCGGGTACGTTTGCGTGGATTGTGTGTTGCCTGCCGCACCGGCGTATTGGTCGTTAGTGGTTGTTCCATAGCCATCAGGTCCCTCCTTTATATCGTCCAGCCTCTGCATAATGAGGCCAGTCAGCCTCTGCAAATAGTGGAGCAACTGAATTATAGCAATGGAAACGGGCGGGCTATAGAACAACATTTCAAGGCGGATGTTGATTTATTAACTTGTTAAAAACGTATACCGAATAGTGACTCATTTGAAATTCAGTATAGATATGTAAGGGGTTTCAATATAAAATAGGACTTCGATGTGTATCTTTACTTTAATCCGGGACAGGGTGAAGCAATGAAATTTACAGTATTCTCAAAAACAGTCATGCTGCTGGTCTGCTTGCTGGTACCAATCTTGCTGCTATATACCTACGCGAATCAGGCGAACGTGGATATGATCGTCGAGGAGAAGCAACAGTCCAGCTTGAACCAGTTCAATTATTTTAGCTCTCAGGTGGATAAAAATATTGAACAGCTCTCGCTTTACGGGCTGACTTTACTGCGTGATCCAAGCATTTTACACTATCGTTACATGACTGAATCGACCAGCCAATATGAGAAAAACAGCATCTATCTCGATATTCTCGACAAATTGTCGCTATACCAGTCCACCAGCCGTTGGAAGAACGATATAACCATTGTGCTGCCTCAGGCAGAGCTGGTCTTATCCACCATGTCGAACCGGACGGTCTTCAATGAGAAGATGTTGAAATTTCCACAGCCAGGCCGATGGCAGTTGAACGAAGGCAGCTTCACTTATTTCTTTACGGATAACTACGAGTGGAGTGAAAAACCTGTGACCACAGATGTGCGGACGGTGATGGAGATTGATTTTGACCCGATGAATATTGTTGCCATGCTGGATGATTTCAAGGAGGCTCAGGGAGGAGATCCCTTTCTTCTCGTTCCGGGCAACGAGCCTCTGTTAAATCGCAGTGCGGACCCCGAGCTAGTGGAAGCCGTGATGCGGGACATGCCATTAACCGAACTGGATAGTGAAGGTAACCATCAGCTGGAGGTGGGGGGCAAGCAGTACTTGGTCAGTTATGTGCTCTCCAAACAGCTGAACGGAATCTATGTTAACCCGGTTGTACTGGATGATTTGCTCACACCGATGGACAAGAGTCGAAATATGTTCATTACTTCCACTTTGCTGCTGCTCGTGCTCAGTATTGGTGCTGCACTGTTGTTATACCGAAAGGTACAGGTGCCGATACAACGTCTGATGAGAGGGCTGCAACAGATTCGGAAAGGACAGCTGTCCACACGAATTCCGGTCGATCACTCTCGTGATGAATTCGCGTACCTGACTCAAAGCTTCAATCACATGGCCGAGCAGATTCAGGAGCTGATTGAAAAGGTGTACGAGGAACGCATCCGCTCGCGGGAAGCGACGTTAAAGCATCTGCAATCACAGATTAATCCTCATTTCCTGTACAATTGCCTGTTTTATATTAAAAATATGACACAGCTGGGCAACCGCGAAGCGGTTATTGCCATGTCGCTCAGTCTGGGAGATTATTATCGCTACATCACACGTGATGAGAACGATATGACGACCGTGGAAGAGGAAATTCGGCTGTTGGACAATTATTTGTCCATCCAACAGATGCGCACCAACCGTTTGTCGTATGAGATTGCTGTACCGCAAGAACTGATGCAGCAGCACATTCCAAGGCTGTTGATCCAGCCTATCGTAGAGAATGCAGTCATTCACGGCATTGAACCGATGGAGGGTAGCGGCCACATCGTGGTTACAGGCATGGCAGCACAAGAGCAAATCGATGGAAGGGAATACACACGATACAGTCTGTTTGTCGATAACGACGGTGTTACTTTGACGCCGAAAGAGATTGCCGCTCTTGAGCGGGAAATCAATGAACCGATGGGTGAAGAAATTGGCACGGGTACCTGGAATGTACACCAGCGGCTCGTTACACGATATGGTCATTCTTCGGGGCTTCATTTTGCAGCGATCCCTTATGGGGGTCTCAGTGTGGAAATACGATGGTTTGAGGAGGAATATCCTAATGATGAATCTAATGGTCGTGGATGATGAACACTCAGCGGTGGAATCGATTGCAGCTTCCATACCGTGGAGGGAACATGGGATTGGACATGTATATAAGGCTTACTCGGTTAAAGAGGCATTGCAGCAAATGGCGGCAAATCAGGTCCATATTATCATCACCGATATTCGTATGCCGGGCTTGTCCGGTCTGGATCTGGTGAGTCATATTCGGCAAAAGTGGGAGCGGACCAAATGTATCATTTTATCTGGACACGCATCCTTTGATTATGCGAAGCAGGCACTCCGTCATGGAACAGTGAGTTATCTGCTGAAGCCAGTGCGGGATGAGGAGCTGATTGAAGCCGTGCAACAGGCCTCCGTCCAGATTCGGCTAGAGGGAGAAAAACAGTTGATGCACCAGCGCGCCATGTATTCGGTGAGGGAACATTTACCGGAGAAGCGGGCGGGATTAATGAAGGATGTGCTGCTTGGACATAAATTTGCAGAGAGCGAACTTGTGGAGAAGCTAGAGCAATTGGAGATTGGATTCCGTCCTCAGGATAAAATGCAGCTGCTGCTCATCCGCTATGATGACCCACAGCCAACGCACAAGGCATTCCGTCTGATGAAATACGCCATCTCCAACGTCGTGGAAGAAATCTTTGGCAGCAGCTATCATCTGTGCCATACGGACGATGCGTATGATGATCTCGTCTTCATGGCAAGCCCCAAACAGGCACAGTCTGAACCGGAACTGCTGATGGGGCGGCTCGGAGAACGGCTGCTTCACAGTGTGAAGCAGTATTTGAATGCGACGATTTCACTGTCAGTCAGCCGGATAGGCCGTTTTCCAGAGCATGTTCCACAATTGTATCATCAGGCTGTAAGTGCCTTGCGCAAGCAGGCGGAAGCAGGCAAAGGACTACATCTCAATGTGGCTGCCGGCTCCCATGGGGCAACATTGAAATCACTTGCGGCGCTGTATGAGCCACCCGGATTAACCTCACTGTTGGAAGCAGGACGGATGGAGGATGCCAATCGCAAGATTGATTCGATTTTCGCCGAGTTATCGGATAGTGTGTTCCCGGAGCATGTCTATGTTGCTTTTCACTATCTCGCAGCCGCTTTCTCGTACATGGCTCATCGGGAGGGCAGACAGTTGTCGGATGTCCTTGGTGAGCAGTATCAGCAACTGTTGAAGGATGGTTACGGCGTGTCACTTCGTAGTCTGGAAGCATGGACCCGGAGCGTGATGGAACAATGGGCTCTAAGCACAACCGACACGGGCCAGGAAAGTGGATCGAGCATGATCAGGCAGGTTCAGCAATGGATTGACCATCATTTGGGCGAAGATCTTTCCTTGCAGGTTATTGCCGGGGAGGTACATCTGCATCCGGTATACTTATCCAAAATGTATAAACAATCGACGGGTGAAGGCATCAGTGATTACATTATCCGTTCCCGAATGGAACGTGCTGTTCACTTGCTGAAGCACACGGCTATGAAGATATACGAAGTCGGTCAAGAAGTGGGATATAACAATACTCCTTATTTCATTCAAGTATTCCGCAAACATTATGGCCTGACCCCGCAGGATTTTCGGAACGGTTAACAAATCAATATGAACATTGAAATTGTGATATATGTTTGCTTCCCCGGCTGCACTATCCTTTTCATGTAAGGGTATTCAAAGTGATTGAGGAGGGGTTTCATGTATAGAAAAATGATGAGTGCATTGCTTGCACTGACGATGGTTGCCGTAACGGCATGCAGTTCGGGGGCAAAGGAAGAACCATCCAAGGAAGCGGCTACGCCACTTGCGTTGCAAGACGGTAAGTATGAACCTGCGGTTCAGATGAGCTATTTGCGAGCCTGGAATGATGATACAAAGTTTAAGAACGGAGAGACAGCACAGAACAACGTGCACACCAAATGGGCCAAAGAACGTTTGGGCATCGACCTGACCACACCTTGGGCTGTGTCCGTGACCAATGATGCGTTCTACACGAAGCTGCGCCTCTCTCTTTCGGCTAACGAAGAGCTGCCGGATATCGTCTCCATTCGTGGTGACTACAATCTGGTACGTGAGTTGATTGAGTCGGGTAAATTCGCCGATGCAGGTGAACTGTTCGACAAGTATGCATCCGACACATGGAAAGGGGCTGCCGAATCCGCACCGGAAGAGTGGTACCCGTACATGTATGAAGGCAAACGGTATGGTATCCCGATCTTCGACTATGCCTACAACGGCGACCCGGTTATGTTCATCCGTGAAGACTGGCTGAAGAAGCTGGGACTGGAAGAACCAAAAACGATCGATGAGCTCGTCACGGTGATGGATGCATTCACGAATAAAGACCCGGATGGTAACGGTAAGAAAGATACGTACGGTCTGACGGTCGGCATGAAAATTGCTCTCAATACCTGGATGACCGAATCCGGCTGGATCTTCGGAATGTATAACACAATGCCGGGACAGTGGAATTTGAATGCAGAAGGAACATTGGATTACGGCTCGATTCAACCGGGTGTGAAAGAAGGACTTGCAACGATGAAAGACTGGTTGTCCAAAGGCTATCTGCCGAAGGAAGCTGGCGTATATGATGAGATTAAGGCAGCCGAACTGTTTACAGCAGGAAAAGCCGGAATCATTGTGGGACCACACTGGATGCCGAACTGGCCGATTGATGATGTGAAGAAAAATGTGGACGGCGCTACCTACAAAGCAATTGCCCTGCCAACCGGACCGACTGGCGAGAGCCATCACCACGGTTCAGGTGCCGGCAACGGGGTCGTGTTGATCAATAAGGATATGGCAAACCCAGAAATTTTCTTCACATATCAAAATTATTTGTTTGATAACTTCGCCAATCCAGAAGTGGGTGGGGAGTTCGAACATGGCTTTGCCCAAGGATATGACTTTGATATTGTAGATGGCAAAGTGCTTGGCGAAGCTGATTTGAAAGACGGCGTATCCCCACTGAAGTATACACTCACTTATGATGGTGCGCGTATTCCGAACCTGATGATGGATACACTGGCTGAGCTTGCTACAGGCAAGGAACCTGAAACACCATTTGAGAAAAATACAAGTATTGCAAACAAACCGGAAGTGTTCGCTGCGGCTCAAGTCGTGGTAGCTCATAAGGATGATGCAATCAAGAACAAATTCACGGGTGCACCTACGGATACGATGAAAATGAAGAAAGACGCGCTCGACAAGCTGGAGAAAGATACGTTCAGCAAAATCATTTACGGTCAGGTTGGCATTGATGAATTCGACGCGTTTGTAACGAAGTGGAAATCCATGGGTGGCGATGAAATCACAACTGAAGTCAATGAATGGTTCAAGACAGTCAATTAATAGCGTGAATGATTCACCAGATGAATCATACTAAAGTAATAAAAGAAGGAAGAAGTATTTCGTGAATACACCGGATTTGGGCGGGAAATCGCCTGAATCCGGTGTTTTTGTTTTGTGTGCGGGACGCATAGACATGTACGGAAGAGCTTATCTATTAATTTCTCGGCGTACAACCGTGCGTAAGACTTATTGTTTCGCTGGTGCCTGAGAGAGTAAAATACTAGGTAATATACGAACAACAATACGTATTTTTAGCATAGATGGTTTGAGGAATGATCTGATAAATGGGAAGGCGGTCGAAGCATGAGTACACTCTATGATCAGGCAATGGAAGAAATGATTGCGGTAATTCATGAATGGTTTGATGAACAGATGAAGCGGGGTGACCTGGAAAAGGCTGTGAAGCGAACAACGCTGCAAATGGGGATCTTTAATGATATTTTGCTGGATTACAGACCTGGGCGGACCACGGTAGACAGTGTGGATCTTGGATTGGATGAAGGATTGAAATCGAAGAAGACCGGTCCCTTTACGGAGGAACAGGTACGGAATGAGATCCAGCCCAGGCTTGTAGAGGTTGTTCAGGGGAAATTGGACGAGCTGGCGGATACACCGTTGATCGACTATCGTTTTACCTTTCGCGGGAAATTCCCAACGACAGAAGGAAAGCTGCAAGTGACCATGCTCGAATATATCAACGAAGGGAAAAGGCAGCAGTTGCTTGAGCGCATTCATACATACGTAGACCAAAAGTTGCTGGAAGGTTCATATCCAACAAAGCCATTGGAATCCTTTTTTTTGACGCGTCACCTGCTTGATCCGAAATTGTTCCCTGAACTGGACGTAGCGTGGACAATAGCGCAATATGACCGCATTCAGGAGTTAAACAAAGGGCGTCAGGAAGCCCTGGCGGAGCATCGTGGTGACATTATCCGTGCGATAACGTCATGGGCAGATAATCATTTTTTGCCACTCTACTTTGATGTACAGCCTTCTGCGTACAGCGCCAATGTATATACACTTAAGCCAGATGCTTCTTTGGAGGAGGACCAGCCACAGAGTGAGTATGGGCATCATGTGGCACAGCCTATTGATCTGCTGCTATATGCAGCTGTGATGATTCTTCGTTATGAGCCTAGTTACAGTAAACCGAAAGGCCTTACTTTCTTGGAACTGGCCAAACAATTGGGTAGTAGCCGTGCGGTTCGCATGATGACGGAAGGTAGCGGAACCTATGCCAAGGAAGATATCCATTTGAAAGATGAGCAGGTGGAATGCACAGCCAACGATGTGTTCGCGATCATTACCATCATCATTCGCAAGGAAGAAGCATCTGCCTACGAACAAGCCCTTGGTTTTATCACCCGTTTGCTGAAGCAGGGCTTCCCCAAAAGTTACAAGATCAAGCTCAAATCCAGCGTGAAGAAGTATCTGCCTGTTAAAGGGCTTGCGAAGTCGGATACCCATCGATTTTTCTCAAACGCGCTGGAGTACCCGGAGCTGCATCCGCTGCTTGAAGAATATGCACGTGCGGCGATCGAAGAGTTCGAATTTTATGCGGATACAGAGGGTGAAAAGAACTGTATGCCAGGCAGTTATGCAACCTTTGGACTTGGACTGTCGGATGAGCGGTATTTCCCTTTGGTTGAATATTACATGGGTGAAGTGGATGATGAGCACCAGTTGGTACAGGATAAGTTCACCGTTGCCTTTGCTGAGATACATGGTGTAACGGCCAGTTCCGTACCTGCACTAGTTGCCTGCCTGCGTCATTCTACGGATTCCCTAAAGAT
This sequence comes from Paenibacillus sp. GL_099_B, assembly GCF_057835695.1. Lineage (NCBI taxonomy): Bacteria > Bacillati > Bacillota > Bacilli > Caryophanales > Paenibacillaceae > Paenibacillus > Paenibacillus sp. GL_099_B. The sequence continues at coordinate 6,125,749 of NZ_CM174430.1, read as the reverse complement.
GAAGATCCAGCCAGAGCTGGAGGATGAGGAGAAACTTGAACTTCTGGTCCAATCGTTGCAAGGAATGGAAACCTATGAAGTGGAGCGTGTGCTTTATCCAGTCTGGGGCAAGGTGGAGAAGCTTAAAACGCTGGCACGCAAGGCTGAGGGAAGACGGAAAGAGTTGCTTTTAGAGCTGTTAAAGGCCGCAGGGAAATAAGGATATACCCGTGAGGGCTTTTCAAGGCTGATGTGATGTATAAGGATACAAGTAAAGGTGGATGAGTGTATGGAGCCATTAAATCGGGATGTATGGGAAGGGTTGTCTGCTCAGGAAAAGGAGAAGCTGCTGCGTGATTTGGTCAATCATTTTCCGACAGGTATGAAGTATGAAGGATTGGAGTCATTTGAACGATTCGGTCAGCGAATCGAGACAGGTGTATTTTCGTATGATGAGCAGAGATTTGTGTTTGTGCCTGGTAATCGGGTGACACTCGGCTGGGATCGCTGTCAGGATGGAATGAATGAGCAGACTTCCACTGATTTGCTGGAGATGGTCAGTGAGTATGGTGTGGATGACGTGGATTCTTTTTTAAGTAGCCAGATGTCTCCAGTTAGGGAAGTGCACATTGCTCCCATGTTGGTGGAGTGCAGCAACCATTCACTTGGCTGGAGTGAATTGACGGAAGCTGAAGCGATGGCGCAAGAGAGTTCCTATTTTGCCGAAGAGTTGGAGAAATTCAAGCTGTCCGATCTTAATCAGTATGAACTGCATCAAGAGTTTCGTTTGGTTCGTCAAGGTGAGGTAGTACAGATATTTTGGTTCAATGAAGATTTGACGCTGGATTATTTAATCGATGAAGAAGCAAAAGCGGGTTTTGGTTTGCTTACTGAAGATGAGTGGGAGTATCTGTACGGAGGGGGCTGTCGCACGTTATTTCCATGGGGAGACAGCTTCGACTACACGATGAAATTGAAGCATTTTGGAAGCCTCGAAGAGGTGGAGGGAATTGTGGATGAATCGGCAGAGTCGGACCCTTTTCTAGTAGTTGAGAATGACCGTCCGTATGACTTGGAGCTGCCCAACTTTTTTGGTGTCCAGTTTGCTGGAGACCCCTATAACTATGAGCTTACGCTTGATGCGTCTGGGAACATGATGCCCAAAGGTGGCGACGGTGGCGCGATGATTTGTGGTGGCATGGGTCCGTTGGTCGGTTTCCTGCCCGCTGCGGCCGTATACTATCGTGATAGTAATGCAGGGGAATTGGATTGGGAGGATATGATCGATTATATGAACTATCGGAGAGTGATTCGTTTAGCGGGTTTGTCGGTGTGATCATATTGCAGACAAGAGGCAACAGCAATTTTAAACGAACCATCCTCGATCAGCTGAGGATATCTATAGTCGTTAGTGATATTAAGACAAAACACACATCAAATCTGCTTTCATAGGAAGAGCAGAATGATGTGTGTTTTATATGTCGTTTTATTTTATTTCATTTTTTGCACAGATACAGCCATTTGCTCCAGCTGTGTATGAGTCAATGCGTTATTTGCCGAACTGAGAGTCACATAGCGATCATCTAGTTTGAATGTCAGCATGTCGGTTTGATCCGGTGTGTACCACTTGGCGGTAATGCCATTTGGCAATTTAACATTTTTACCGTCATAGCTGAAGGAATAGTCTTTAGGTGACACAGTGACATTCATGTGATTGAAAACAAAGTTTACACCATCCCCGCCAGCAGCTACGTTTTTGAATGAATCCCCGGCAATCATGTGTTGTGGTGCGTACGCAGTCTCGAATCCTTGGAATTTCGCAAAGGCTTTGCGGATGGCAGCCGACTGGTCTTGTGTATATTTCACATCAGCGAAGCCCGTAACGCCCTGATCATTGCCTTGTACCTTTTGCACAGATACAGCAACTTGCTGCAACTGAGCCTGAGACAGCTTATGGTCAGGCGAGCTTATTGTGACATAACGATCATCCAGTTTGAACGTGAGCATACCCGTTTGATCTGGTGTATACCATTTGGCTGTGACGCCATTGGACAATTTTACGTCTTTGCCATTGTAACCGTCCGAATAATCTCTTGGAGACACATCCACTTTCATATGAGTGAAAGTAAAGTCTACTCCGTCGCCGCCAGCGCCTACACTTTTGAACGTGTCACCCGCAATCATTTGTTGAGGAGCGTATGCTGTCTCGAAGCCATCAAACTGTGCAAACGCCTTTTGAATGGCTTCTTTTTGCGCTACGCTATAGGTTACATTGCTCAAAGTGGAAGGATTGCTTGTAGCTTCTCCGATGATAACCTGTCCTTTTTTACCGTCATACGATACAGGTACATGCAGCGCATCAGCAATGGCACGTACAGGCAGATAAGTTGAATTGTTGTAAGTGATTGGAGCCAGTTTCTTGCCATTGCCATCCGTTGGTGAGTATGCCGCGCCATCTACATTGAAGCTGATCCCATGGTTGAGATATGCCGAGATTTTCTCCAGTTGAGTACCTGCGAATACGCCTGTTGCTCCTGTTAATGTCATGCCCAGTACCATCATCGTTGCTGCGGATTTCTTCAAGTTTTTCTTCATGTGTAAAACTCTCCTTTAATTTATATAAGTTGATTTGGGGGATTTACACCTTACCACTCCGAGTGCAGTACCAACTTCCGATCGCTCTTATCCCCAGATTTTCTTGAATCCTTTTATAAGGGGGAAATCCGGGGATAAAGGCGAACGCTACGCTTCTTCAGATTGGTTCTGCCCTCTCCGTTATGGTGTAAAAGTCAGATTCAACTTATATATTTTGTTTTTTATAATGGCTTGCTGTCCTTATGGCTTTATATTACCCGCTGAACATATCCAGAATAATTCTGAATTATCTCCAACTTGTAAACATGTGTAAGGATCTTGGCATTTGGAATTTGTTATTTACAGAGGAGAGCATTCACATTATAGATGTTGGAGAAGCAAGGAGAGGGGATATTCATCTCGATGTGGCAGCCGCGCTGACTTCCTCCATTCCCACATCTGTTACAGAGAGAGAAGTGGGAGAGATTGTAGCTGATTTTGAGCAGGGGTATACACAGGAAGGTAAGTCTTTCAGCAGGAAAGTTCTTTATGAACAAATGCATTTGTGGGTGATACGTGGACTCTTGGCCATCATAAGAGAGAGGGGAATGGTTCGCCAAACCATCCCATATGTACAACGAAACCTTGAACTACTGGAAAAGTTCAGACATGTACTTTGCTGAGAGTAAGGCTATTCAGTTTACTAAATACAGGATGAAACCGCCTATGCCAAGAACGATGGCACCAACGTATACATAGGTAAGTTTGCTCAGATTTTGCTTGGTCCTCCGATCATACTCGGGGTTGCTGGTCTGATTCGCTTTCGAATTCCCGATGATCATTGTAGCAATTCCACCGAACAGGGCAATGCCAACAATTAAAATATAGGGCAGCAATGTCATGCGATGACCTCCTTCATTGAAATCAATCGTTCTGTTCATTGTACTTCAAGTTTACCTTGGATGTAAGCTTTTGTTGATAAATAAAGGAAAATAAAGTCCTTCACTTACAGTATGTATGCAGTGCTGAATGGAGCGGATCACTATAATTTTAAAATTTTGAATTTGAGATAAACCTTGTTGTGGCGCGTATTTGCGGCTTTCCTGGACGGAGGCTGCAATTTTTTTTGCCCTGAGAGGTGATCCAGATTGAAGAACCCTGCGTTACACCCTATGAAGACGACGACGAGGAAACAAAGGATAAACAAAACTAACCGAGGAGTGAACACGTAATGAAAATGAAGAAATTTATCGCACCCATGCTGAGCTTGACGTTATTGATGCCAGGAATCGCCGGGGCTGCTGCAGCACCACAGACACCGATGACTACAATGAAGGCAAGTGTCAATACACCTGCTGCTGACCTAAGAGCGAGCCTGGATCACCTGTTATCCGAACACTTTGCACTCGCAGTAACCGCAATGGCGAAGGCATATGACGGAGCAAAAGATGCAGACGCAGCTTACAAAGCACTCGACCAAAATGCATTGGATATGCAGCCGGCAATCGCTTCCCTTTACGGTGATGCAGGAGCCAAAGAATTCGAACGTATCTTCCGCGCTCATAACAAATATACAGACGATCTTGTGAAAGCAACTAAAATGGGTAACCAGTCTGGAATCAAAAAGGCACAGGATAATATCAACGGTTTTGTAGAAGAATTCTCTACATTCCTCAGCACCGCAACGGAAGGCAAATTGCCAAAAGCAGCAGCCAAAAATGCTCTGAGAGTACATGAAGATCTCGTGCAAAAAGTATTTGATGAATATGTAGCAGGTGATTACACAGATGCATACAAAGCTTACCGTGAAGGTTTCAAAGAAATGTTCGATGTGAGTAAAGCACTTTCCACAGCAATTACAACACAAATGCCTGAGAAATTCGAGAACAGCAAAGCGGACACACCAGCAGCTGATCTGAGATCTGCATTGAATCACTTGGCTTCTGAGCACTTTGCTCTGTCGGCTCTGCAAATGCAAGAACAATATGATGGTCGCACAGCAGCATCCAATGTTCTGGTTACGGCTGAAGCTGGAAACACAGCAGATTTCAAAGCAGCGATCGCTTCCATTTACGGTAATGATGGTGCCAATGCGTTCGAGAAAATTTGGGTAACCAACCACGTGAATGCACAAAGTGACTATGTAACAGCGGTTAAAAACAGTGATGCAACAGCTCGTGCAGCTGTCGAGAAACGTATTGACGGATTCACAACGAAGTTCGCGACATTCCTGGATTCCGCTACAGCGGGTAACCTGCCAAAAGCTGCCGGACTACAAGCATTGACGACACATGAGAAGCAAGTACAACAAGTATTGGATCAATACGCTGCGGCTAACTACGAAGGTTCGTACACGACCAATCGTGAAGGATTCAAAGTCATGTTTGGTGTAGGTCAAGCCCTGGGTAATGCAATCGTGACGCAATTCAATGATAAATTCCAAGAGCAACCCACTACACCAACAATGCCTGAAACAGATACAACAACCGTATGGATGCAGCTGAACAGCAAAACGCTGAAAATCAATGACAAAACAACCAACATGGACACCACACCAATGCTTTGGAAAAACACAACCTACATTCCACTGCGCTTCCTGAGCGAAGGAATTGGTGCAACCGTGAAATGGGATAAAAAAGCACAACAAGTAACTGTAATGGCTGGCAATGATACACTGAAGTTCTGGGTGAACAACAACGTTATGGAAGTGAACGGCATGAAGAAAAATGTGGGTGCAACGGTCTTTGTTAACAAAGATGGACGTACACAAGTGCCACTGCGTTTCATCGCTGAGCTTCTTGGCTGGGATGTAAAATGGGCGCAAAAAGATGGCTCCATCACGCTAACTAAATCCATGTAATCACTATTTATAAAAGAAGAACGAAAAAAGCTGCCCCCCATACGGCAGCTTTTTTTATTGTCGTTTCAGCAACCTTGACCTCATCCTACTCGGTGAATCTGCAATCCATTCTGCATAACATGGACGCAAAAAGGCCGCATCAAAATATTCAAATATTTGGTATAATCAAGGGAGTCAGCAACCTCGCCGCAACTTGTTATTTATCACGGTACGGTGGTGGACTGTACATAATCGTAATCGCTAGCCCGTTGGAGTCATGTATGTTGTATTATTATTCGGTATGATCAAACAAGAAAAGGGGGTTCAAGCGGATGGACACAGCTTCAAAGCCTGAGCGACGGGCAAAAAATATTGATACCCGTCTGTTTATTGCCTGGGCCATATCAGTCATTGCGACTGGAGGCAGCCTTTATTTTAGTGAGATTAAGGGATACATCCCCTGTGATCTGTGCTGGTTCCAACGGATCTTCATGTATCCGTTAACGATTTTACTGGGCATTGCCTACTTCAAGGATGACGTGGGCATCACCAAATATGTTCTTCCGCTTAGTTTCATTGGAGGCGGAATCTCGTTATACCATGTAACGATTCAGCGTATTTACTCGGCTACGGGCAGTTCAGTGGCATGCGGACAAATTCCGTGTTATACCGATTACTTGAACTGGTTTGGTTTTATCACGATTCCGTTACTTGCACTGATCGCATTTATCATCATTATTGTTATGCTCTGGGGAATTGGCAAAACAGCAAAATCTTCTTCATAAGAAAGGACAGATGATTGATGAGCGGAAAAGTCCGTTGGTTCATGCCCTTCATCATTCTGATCCTCCTGATCGTGGGGTGTTCGGAACAGAAGCAGACCCAGTCAGGTGAGATGCCGGAGATGATCAAGGTGAAGCTCATGGTACCGGACAAGGTGTCCATTAAGGAAAATGTTGCCCTGCAAATCCAGCTTACACAAGGGGGGCAGCCTGTGAATGATGCGGACCATGTGCAGTTTCAGATCTGGAATGAACAGGACGAACCCGAGGCACCATCTCTGGAACAAGGCATGATGAGTGCAGAAGAGCTTGAAGCCAAGGGAGCCATCACCGCGAAATCAGCAGGTGAAGGTTTGTACGAAGCAAGCTACGCGTTTGAGCAAACCGGAGTCTATATCGTTCAGGTCCATGTCACTGCTGGTGCAATGCATACCATGCCCCGAACGAAGGTAACTGTGGAAGAATAAATCGATGAATACAGCCCGATAATGTTGACGTACAAGCCACTTTCGGCCGCGTCGTTTATCGGGTTTTTGCACGTGTAATTAGCGATTGTAAATTTCTCGTTTTTATACCTTGACCTTGAAGTATACTTCAATGTTTATCCTTGATGTACTACAACATGTTGGAGGTAAGATCGATGAGAATTTTGGAATGGATTTTGGTCATTGTGACGGTTATTAGCGCAGTAGTCATGTTGACGGCTCCCAAACGTCGGGCAGTGAGAGTTGGTACGTTGTCGGCACTGGCATTGGCTATCCTGCTGCATGGGGTAATTGATCATTTTCGTGTGCAGTTGCTGCCCACCTATATCGTGGCCCTTGTTTTACTGATTGTATTGGCGATTCAACTGTGGAAGTCCGGACGCCATATGCAGAACATACAGAAACCAAAACGTCGTTCGGGGTTCAAAACCATCTTGGCATCTATTCTGGTGCTGGCTCTCAGTGCAGGTTCAATTGTGCTGACGTCTCTTTTCCCTGCATTCACGATGCCTGAACCGACAGGTTCATTCGCCATAGGCACCTATTCGCAGCAGTTAACGGATGAATCTCGGGAAGAAACCAAGACGGCTGAAGTGGGTGATAAGCGAGAACTTATGATCAATGTCTGGTATCCTGTAGACCAGGAAACAGCCAAAGGATTGCCGCTAGAGCATTATCCTGCCGAGTTGGGAGAGGCGATTAGTCTCGTATTTGGAATTCCACCGATGGTGTTCAGTTACCTTGATACGATTCCCACGCATGTTGTTAAAGGCGCTGAGGTGTCTGCCGCACAGAGCAAGTATCCAGTATTGCTGTTCTCACCTGGAATACGCTCAGCACGCTTTCAAAGTATGACCGCAATTGAGGAACTGGTAAGCCACGGCTATATTGTTGTTGGGATCGACCATCCATATACATCTGCTCAAGTAACATTCCCGGATGGACATGTTGCTTCTTATGAGCCGGATCCTGACTATCCAACGTCAGAGGAACTATATCAACATAATATAGAAGGTGTTGGCATTCGTGCAGCTGACGCAAGTTTTGTACTGGATACGCTCACCCAGTGGAATAAACATGATCCGAATCAACTGCTCGAAGGCAAGCTTGATCTGGATCATGTGGGTATCTTTGGTCACTCCTATGGTGGTGCGACAACAGCGGAAGCGCTAGCGCAGGATAGCCGTTTCAAAGCAGGGCTCAGTTTGGAAGGCGGATTCTGGGGAACCGTATCCACGACAGCCTTGAAACAGCCGTTTATGTATATCATGTCGGGTGGAACAGCCAAAAGTTTGGACCCGAACGCCAGTGCCAAGGATAAAGTGTTTTATCCCGAGTTTGAACCGGATTTGGATCGGGTGATGACAAGCAGTCTCAATGACACGTATTACTTGACCGTGGATCATTTCTTCCATCAGAGTTTCACGGATATTCCGTTAATTTCACCTATCATGTTTGCCAAAGGCATAACACCAGAGCATAATGTGGACATTACAAGATCATATACATTGGCATTCTTTGACCGTTACTTGAAGGGAGAAGAGCAGCAGCCTTTGCTGGAAGGGCCGTCAGACCGTTTTCCCGAGGCCACTTATGATACCAAGTATACCAAGGTGCGGAACAATCAGGCGGAATAACGCGGAGATGGATGGAGGAGTAGCATGAAAACCATGACAAGAGGAGAGTTGGCCAAACGTACGGGTGTGAGCATGGCAACGCTCCGGTATTACGAGGACAGTGGAATTCTGCCTGCTCCCCGTCGTTCGTCCAACGGATATCGTGTGTATACCGAGGATTATCTGGTTAAGGTCAAATTCATTAAGGATGCTCAATCGCTGGGTTATTCCTTAAAGGAAATACAGGATACGTTGCAACTGCTCAGTCAGGAGGACATGGAGAGTGAAGCACTAAAAACACTTGTACGTGACCGAATTGAAGAGATTCAGTTGCATATCGATAACCTGCAGCAGATGCAGACGCTTCTTGCCGGGTTGCTCCTGACGCCAGAGCATGATATTCACAATTACATTGAATCTTTTCGGATCAACAAGGAAGATGGCAATTCATAAGGTAATCTTGTAACCAATAGACACCTTCGAAGATCATCCCTGACGCGTTTGGCGTGAGAGATATCTTTGAAGGTGTCTTTTATGTTTCCGGCTCTTCATAACGATTCAAGCAATTCAAAACAGGCCTGCTTCGCGCAGGAAATGGTGCACAATTTCCGTCTGATACTTGATCCGGTCTGATCGGTTCAGACTCCAGCAGGTCTCCACCGTAACCGAGCGGGCTTGAAGCAGGCGAGCTGCGGCTGTTCGTGCTGAACCGGGCAACTCGTGTTGCTTTAGATTGAAGTGCCTGTCACGAATGGGAATCGACTGATTCATTCGCCCTATAATTCGTTTGCATACCGGAACAGCCATGCTGCCTGGATTGGTAATCAGGGTTTGTCCCAGTACCCGTGAGCTGCGTTGGGATAATCCATTGGCTTCATGCAGGTCCAGCCACCAGGCAGGTCCATATTGACGGGCAAGCCGAAAGACAGCGGAAGCAAGAGGATGTTTGGCTTTGCCAGAAATATGCCGCGGGAAGGTGCGATTTAAATCAGGTTTTCCTCGGCTTTTGTTTCGATAAGCCTTTTGATTCACTCGTGGAACAATAATGAGGAGTCCGCGAACCACGTGTCGCCGCCCTGCCATGCAGTCATTAGCCAGCTTCTGCGCAGCGGCTATGCTCGCGGTTTCATTTCCGTGAACTCCCGATGTAATCATGATAACGGGTCCGGGCTTCGTGCCTCGAACGAGGTAATAGGGAGTGGCGTGTGCACTGGATGCAGCAAGTGTGTGTTTGGTAACAAGCATGACACTTCACCTCCGCTATTACAGTACGTCATGTCCTTCCCGCATGTAACGGCATTTGAACAGGCCCTCATCCAGTTCTGAATAAAATAGGCCTGTCAATACACTCGATGAATAATATCCTCGAAATCCGGTTCTTTCATCTCGACATCCTCAATCTCGCCCCATTGTTCGAGCTGCTTCAGAATGTCCATTGTGCTCCATTCTTTTCGGTTTACTTCGACAGTGACGATCTGGCTCTCTGCCCCTGTGATCTGAATGGCGGATGATATAGCATCTGGGATATGATACGAGCCGCGATACGTAACTCGGATAAGTGTTGGCAGACCGATGGTGTCGCGCAGAGAAGGGATCGAGCCGTCATACGTAAGTTGACCGTGATTGATCACCATCACCCGACTGCATAGCTGCTCAATGTCGTCCATGTCATGAGTGGTCAGCAAAATCGTTTTGCCAAACTCTTCATTTAATGTACGAAGAAATTGACGAATGTTCCGCTTCGCGTTTACATCCAGTCCAATCGTTGGCTCATCGAGAAAAAGCAGTTCCGGGTCATGAAGCATGGAAGCTGCCAGATCGGCACGCATCCGCTGTCCAAGCGAGAGCTTGCGGACAGGTGTAGACCAGAACGATTCCAGATCCAGCAGCTCGGCGAACTGGGCCAATCGTTTCGTTTTGTCCTCCGCACGGACTCCGTACATCTCGGCCAAAATATCATACGAATCCTTCACAGGCAGATCCCACCAGAGCTGGCTGCGCTGTCCGAACACGACACCGAGACGTCCAACCGTGCGGCGTCTTTCCTGGTGTGGATTCATGCCATCGAGCAATACCTCTCCCGAGGTCGGATGAAGGATACCCGTCAGCATTTTGATCGTGGTGGATTTGCCAGCCCCATTCGGGCCGATATATCCAACAAACTCTCCTTTGCCAATATCAAAGCTAATGTCTCGAACCGCTTCCTTAGACAGATACTCACGTGAAAACAAGGTGCGAAGGCCGGAGAACCGGCCCTCACGTACCACAGGGGTTTTGAATTCCTTTTGCAGATGCCGCGCTGTAATCATAGTCATGACGATATTCTCCTCCTTAGCTACCTGTACTTTGATATTTGGTTAAACCAAATTTCCAGAAACGCAGACTTGCGGCCAGACTCAGGACGGCCACAATGACAATGGCACCAAGAACCCACGCACCTAGTTCGCCGCGAAGCAGATAGAGTGACGGAACATAGTTGACGAAACCCACCGGGATTACGGTCAGCAGAATGCCAGACATCCATTTGGGATATAGCGTCAGTGGATATTGAGCAGCCGTACGCGCCGCATCCTCGGTGATGGTCTGCAGTTCTTCAATACGTGTGGTCCAGAATCCAAGCGTTGCCGTGGCAAGCCCAATCGAAAAAAGAATAATAGCTCCGGTTAGGATGACGAGCAGAGAGAAGGGGATGACAGTCCAACCGATCTGTCCGCTATGCATCATGCCTGCCAGAGACCAACAGAGAATAAACCCGCCTTGTAACACTTCACCAGCCATGATGCGGAAGTTTTGTGGTAGTAAGGCCAGCAATACGGGCATAGGACGGGTTAACAGTTGATCAAGTTCGCCGCCGACCAGATATTTTTCCAAATGATGCACTTCGTTGCCAAACGTTCGATATAACGTCTTGGATAGGGTCATGATCGCGAAGAGGTAACCGATTTCATGAAGGGACCAGCCTTTAATGGCTCCGAATTTGTGCAGCACCAGAGCAACCATCAGAAACTCGGAGATTTGAATCAATGCGGCCAGAACGGAGGCCATGATGAAATTGAACTTGTATTGCATCCGACTGCGGATGCTTGTTCGAATGAGCATTTTATATAAAGTGAGCCAGGAAGTTGTTTTCATCCGCCCTGCACCTCCACTTTACGGCGCAATACCTGGGTGATCGCCAGACAGACGAACGTCATGAGGACGCACCAAATCAAGGTTCCCCATAACAAGGAGCCATTTTCATAACCCAGATAGATTCGGGTCGGGACATAGAGCAGGAAAGGATAGGGAGATAACCAGGCAATTCGTTCAAGCCAGTCTGGCAGCCATTCCAGCGGAATGAAGAAACCAGCAAGCAGATTCATCATGGCGTGATTGCCCCAATGCAGCCAGGAGGACTCCGTAGTCCACATCGCGGTGGCGCCAATAATGTAATTCATACAGATGGATAAATAGGATGCGCCGGCAAGACCAATTGCGGCAAATAGCAGGGTTGAAGCTTCTGAGGGCCATTGCAGAGAAAATACGATGGAGAAGAGCAAGTAAATCGGAATGCTTTTGTACACGAACTGGTAGGCAATCTGCCCCCATTCACGTGCCATCAGGTGGGTGAACAGATGAACCGGCCTCATGAGATCAAGCGCGATCTGCCCTGTCCTCACCGTGAGTGGAATACCAAGTCCATTGGTGAGAAAACCCGAGATCCAGAGAGAGGATTGCGTAAACGCAATGTAACTGACCATCCCCTGTGTCCCGTATTCTCCGAGAGAGTGGTCGGCCCCGATGCCAATCCAGAGACAGGCATACATGTAACCGAACATGGCGCTTGCCAGGTTATGTACCATGTGGGCCCCGCGGTATTGCAGGTTCCGGGAGTAGGCTTTGGAAGCCAGAGTGAAATAAAGCATGTGACACCTCCGATAAGTTGGTTGAACGGCGGTTCCGTTCACTTCAGTCAAGGCGAAAAAGAGAGAAGGACAACAGCATACCAATATATTCCTTCACAGGCAAGACATTTTTTTGGCATATACCGGAAGAAATGAGGCTGTTCAACAATGCGCCACAAGACAGTGGTTTGTCCGTTCCTTTATAATTGGGGGGCAAAGACGCAAACGTTTACAATATGAACTATTCAAATTTTAAATAATCCGCCGGGCATGTGCCTGACGATTGAGGATACAGCTTCAACAATCCGGCAAGAGAGAAGGTTGGAATGAGGAAAATTGCATGGGTCACGGACAGTACGAGCACACTCGATCCGCTATTTGCTGAGCAGAATCATGTGTACATCGTACCTCTGCGCATCGTTTTTGGAGAGGAATGTTATCGAGAGACAGAAGACATCTCGTCGGAATTATTCTATGAGAAACTTGATGGGGCTTCACGCGCAAGCAGCTCACAGCCGCCGATTGGTGAATTTATTGAACTGTATGAGTCGTTGAAAGGTAAGTACGATGAGATCATTACCATTCATTGCTCCACTGCGCTTAGCGGTACGCTGCACACATCGATGCAGGCTGCCGAAATCGCAGGTGTGACGGTTACCGCCATTGATTCCAGAGCAGGGGCTTATCCGCTGCGGGAGATGATTTTGCAAGGATTGGAATGGCAGAAGCAAGGCCAGACAGCATCCGAAATCAAACTTCACATCGAACAGATGATTAATAACATGTCCTTTTACCTCATTCCGGCCAGTCTTCAGCATCTACACCGCAGTGGGCGTGTGTCGGGGACCCAGCTTATTCTTAGCCAATTGTTGAAAATTCATCTGCTGCTTCGATTCGAAGAGGGCAAAGTGGTTGTGAATGAGAAAATTCGTACGTTCAAACGGGCCAAACAGCGCATGCTGGATGTGCTCAAGGTGGATATGGGGAAAGTGAAGCATGTATGTATCATGCATGCGAACAATCAGGAAGAAGCCGTTACAATTAAACAGCAGATTGCAGATTTGCTTCCCCGCTTGAAGACGGAAATTATGCCTTTTATCCCTGTGGTAGGGATTCATGCAGGTGCGGGCACGATTGGACTGTGCTGGATACGAAGCGAGACGGTATAAGGTTGTAAATGAGACCTGACAGGAGGTTCACTTTGAAACATGAAGTGGCGATCCTGCCGGGTTTTTCGTATTTCATTGCCAATTGATGCAAACTGTGAGGTAATAAAGGAAAACGTTCATCTTGGAGGGAATTTCGTGTCAAGTTATCGCTTGCTGCTTGTTGAAGATGATCGCTCAATTAGTGAAATGGTCGGTCCTTATTTGGAAAAAGAGGGTTATGACGTCTCTTATGCATATGACGGACTGGAGGCGGAACGTCAATTCAGCCAATCACCGTCAGGCTATGACTTGGTCATTCTCGATCTGATGTTGCCACACAAAAATGGGATGGAAGTGCTCCAGACCATCCGTGCCACCAGTCTTGTGCCTGTGCTCATCCTGTCTGCAAAGGACGGAGAGGTGGACAAAGCCCTTGGCCTGGGATTCGGCGCTGATGATTACTTGAGCAAACCATTCTCGTTAATCGAGCTGACCGCTCGTATCAAGGCGGCTATTCGTCGTGCCAACTATACCGCACAGCCTGCAGCTGCAGCCGCCCCGAAGGTACAGCGCATTCACATTGGCGGACTTGTGGTCGATACGGAAACGTATGAGGTAGAGCGTGATGGCATACCTGTAAAGCTTACTTCCAAGGAATTTGGCATTCTCAAAATGTTTGTCACCCACCCTGGCAAAGTATTTACCAAGGCTCAAATCTACGCTTCTGTCTGGAATGATCATTATTACGGCGACGAAAATATCATTAATGTTCATATGCGCCGTCTGCGCGAGAAGCTGGAAGTTGACCCGTCCAATCCCCGGTATATCAAAACATTGTGGGGTATCGGTTATAAGCTGGAGGTGGACCCGGCGTGACGTTGATCTTTGCCTTTTCTACCGGGATCTTGGCTCTTGTCGTCATTTTGTTGAGCGTAAGGCTGCATAAACGCAGTACCCATCTAACTTACATACATGAGAAATTGACCGCTATTATAGATAAAAGCACGTTTGAGCGTCTGCTCGTCTTTAACAGTGATCCCCAAATCAGTCAGCTCCTTAAGGACATGAATCAGTTACTGGATCATGCACATCGGGCTGAGGCGGGTTATGCCAATCAGGAGAAGGAGATGCGTAACATGCTCTCCAATATCTCACATGATCTGAAGACGCCGCTCACGGTTGTGCTTGGTTATAGTGAAACGCTGCTGCACAGCACTTCCCTAACAGATCAGGAACGCGTGATCATGACCAGCAAAATCCAGGATAAGGCGCAGGAGGTACTGCGTCTGGTTCATTCCTTTTTTGACCTAGCGAAGCTGGAGTCCGGGGATACCGAGCTTGCACTGACCAGGGTCAATGTAAGTGAATTGTGTCGCTTGAAGATGATATCTTTTTATGAAATGTTAACGAGTCTGGGTCTGCAAGTGGAGCTGTCCATTCCGGAAAGCGATATCTTCGTGAATGGCAATGAGGAAGCACTGGACCGTGTGCTGGATAATCTGATCACGAATGCCATGAAATATGGAGCCGATGGCAAGGTGCTTGGCCTTTCACTCGATTATTCAATAGGCGAACAAGTGACACTTAGCATCTGGGATCGGGGCAAGGGCATTCCTGAACAGGAGCACAGCCGTGTATTTGAACGTATGTATACGCTGGAGGATTCCCGTAATCGTCTCTATCAGGGCAGTGGTCTGGGTCTGACCATTACGAAGCGGCTGGTGGAGCGGATGGGCGGAAGTATTGAGTTGCATAGCGTACCTTTTGTGCGAACTGTATTTTTGGTTTCTTTAAAACCTTGTTAGGTGCATTTTGTAACTTCCCCGGTAAGCTTAAGGTTTTTGTAAGATTTGATTAATAAAAAAGAAGACTTTTCTCTTTACAATACAGATATAAGAACCCGTCAGGGACGAACGTAAAGGAGAACATCAACATGACATATATTGCGCGGACCATAGGTGTGACCAAGACGTATGCAGGGGCAGAAGTGGTATCAAACGTCAATATGAGTATCAAGCAAGGGGAGATCTACGGGTTTCTTGGTCCGAATGGAGCAGGGAAAACGACGATGATGAAGATGCTCACTAACCTGGTGAAGCCGACTGTAGGCGAGATTGAATTGTTCGGAGAAAAGCTCACGCCTACTTCTTATGAATTGCTGAAACGAATGGGCAGCATCATTGAATATCCCTTTTTCTACGATAATCTGTCCGCCAAGGAAAATCTGGATCTCCATTGTGAATACATGGGGTTTCATAACAAAAAGGTCATTAACGATATGATGGAAAATGTAGGTCTCAAGGATACAGGCAAGAAGCCTGTCCGTGACTTCTCTCTGGGGATGAAGCAGCGACTGGGCATCGCTCGAGCGCTTATCACAACACCGGAACTGCTCATTCTGGATGAACCGATCAACGGGCTCGATCCCGTAGGAATCAAGGAAATGCGCGATTTGTTCAAACGTCTCAGCTCCCAATATCGCATTACCTTGTTGATCTCCAGCCATATCCTCGGGGAAATCGAACAGGTTGCAGACACCGTTGGCGTCATTCGGAATGGGCGTCTGGTTGAAGAAGTATCAATGGACAGCATTCGCGGGAGCCACAGCGAGTACATTGAGCTGCAAACGTTGGACCCGCGTAAAGCGACCTATGTGATGGAGCATCAGCTGGGGTTGAAAAATTATAAAATGATCGATGACCATACCGTACGCATCTATGATCCGGGCATTGCCCCATCCGAATTGACAAGCAAGCTGATCGGGCATGGCGTTGAGATTGAATCCATTTTCAAACGGGCACATTCATTGGAAGAACACTTCATGAACTTAATGAAAGGGGATGGGGACGTTGCTTAAACTGATCCAGCTGGAACTGCGCAAACATCGGTTTGCCCGGAATTTCAGAACGGCAGGTATCGCCAATCTCGTCCTTATCCTGTTTCTCATCATGGTTGGAGTCACCGATCAGGGGGCAGAAGATTACGCTTTTGCCGATTACCACGTCTCCTTCATGTTAATAGATACGTTTGCCCGAGCCGTCTTTATCATCTTTGGCGGTGCGTTGATAGCGAAACTGATTATCAGTGAGTATCGAAATAAAACGATGAACGTCATGTTTACCTACCCGATCAAACGCCAGAAAATCATTGCCGCCAAACTGATCATCATCTTTGTTTTTACCTTTGTGATGATTTTGTTTACCGATCTGCTGATGGGAGCATTGTTAGTTATTACAAACCATTTCTACTCCTTCATTCCAGACACGTTGTTGGTGAGTGATGCGCTGGTACTGTTGCTGAAGTATACCATTAGTTCTTTGTCCGCTGCGGGCATGGCTCTGATCCCTCTATTCTTCGGGATGCGCAAATATTCGGTCACGACCACACTGGTATCA
The DNA here is from genome assembly GCF_057835695.1 of Paenibacillus sp. GL_099_B. Taxonomy (NCBI): domain Bacteria; kingdom Bacillati; phylum Bacillota; class Bacilli; order Caryophanales; family Paenibacillaceae; genus Paenibacillus; species Paenibacillus sp. GL_099_B. Next base: position 6,109,047 of record NZ_CM174430.1, on the reverse strand, counting down.
TCCATTCTGCTTGTTCTTGTGGTGTGTTCAGGATTCAATGGGCCTACGTTTTCCATCAACACGGTTATCGTGATTCCACTGACGCTTGGGGCAATTGGACTGTGGATTGCTTCGCTGTCCATGATTCGTCTGGAGACAAAAGATGTGAACTGATTCCTCTGGAAACCATACTCCGTCTGGCTTCACATGCCATTGACATCTGCTCGTACAAGGGATAGGATAATGTCAACTGAAGGACGAAGGAGAATGCAACTACCATGACGATTCCAAAAACATTAACAATCGCTGGTTCGGATACGAGCGGCGGTGCTGGGATTCAAGCAGATTTGAAAACTTTTCAGGAGCTTGGTGTGTATGGCATGACTGTGCTGACTACCGTTGTGGCGATGGAGCCTGATACGTGGGATCACCAGGTCTTTCCTGTGGAATTAAGTGTAGTCGAGGCTCAACTGCGCACCGTTCTGGATGGTATCGGCTTTGATGCAATGAAGACGGGTATGTTGGGTTCTGTAGACATCATTGAATTGGTTGCGAAGCACATCCGACGGAGCGGACTGCCACAGATCGTTATCGATCCGGTAATGGTCTGCAAAGGTACGGACGAAGTGCTGCAACCTGAGAATACAGAAGCAATGATCGAATTCCTGTTGCCGGGTGCTGATCTGGTTACCCCGAATCTGTTTGAAGCATCGCAGCTCGCGAAAAGCGGACCGATTCGCTCCAAGGAGCAGATGGAAGCTGCAGCAGCTGTCATTCACAATCATGGGGCGAAACATGTCCTGATCAAGGACAGAGGCGTTATTAACCCCGGTAAAGCGATGGATCTTCTCTATGACGGAACGAACTACGAATGGTTTGAAGCCGATGTTGTTGGCTCCGGATACACACACGGTGCAGGCTGCACCACATCTGCGGCAATTACCGCAGGTTTGGCGCGCGGTCTTACCGTGAAAGAGGCTGTTCGTGAAGGTAAGGCCTTCGTGACCAAAGCGATTGCTGGCGGATTTCCGCTGAACCGCTTTGTTGGCCCAACGTTACATGTAGCACACCGACTGGAGAATCAACGCTAAGCGGTGCGCACATGTGGTGTGTAATCGCGGAGAAAAAAACGTGGTCTTAACCGGAAGTAGCTGTCAATGAGCAGAGGTTTGCTCGTTGACGGCTTCTTTTTTGTGGGAAAACGTATGGGATTTAGTAACTTTTGGTATATATTAATCGTATATAAGATGGAGTTCATTCCAGAACATGGCTGGACACACGGACGACACACGGAATCGTTATGTTAACAACAGAATGCTAAAAGGAGAGTCGGCCATGGTCAGAACAGTGCTTCTGGTGGAAGACGAAAGCCGCATTCGTGAGATTGTGGCCGATTATTTCATAAAAGAACAATGGAACGTTATTGAAGCAGAACATGGGGTAGAGGCGCTGGAATTGCTGGCACTGCATGAAGTCGATCTAGTCATTCTGGATGTGCTGATGCCGGAAATGGATGGATGGACCCTCTGTGGGCATATTCGTTCCCAGTCGACCGTACCTATTATAATGCTGACTGCCCGATCGGAAGATGATGACAAGATTCATGGCTTCCAGCTCGGCGTGGATGATTATGTTACGAAGCCATTCAGTCCTCGTGTACTGGTGGCACGTGCAGAGACATTAATGAAGCGAGTAGAGGGTGCCGTTAGCAAGGAGCAGAGTGTGATCCGGTTTGGATGTGCCACACTTGATCCTTGGGCGCGGCGGCTTGAGAAGGATGGAATCGAAGTGGAGCTTGCTCCCAAGGAATATGACCTGCTGCTGTATTTAACTCGCAATCAAGGGATTGTACTGTCCCGTGATGCCATACTTAATCGGGTATGGGGATATGACTTTGAGGGCGATTCGCGTGTGGTGGATACCCATATCAAAAAGCTTCGCAGCAAGCTTGGGGATGAAGCCAAGTGTATCCGAACCGTTATCGGGACCGGTTATCGATTCGAGGTCGAGGCATGAGACGTAACGGTGTAACGATGAAACTGTTTCTGGTCATGGCTGGATTTCTGCTTCTTCTATATGGAACAACGGTGATTGCCCAACTGGTTTGGTTCCCGGACTTTTACCAACATCAGAAGATCAGCAGCATTAAGAAAAAATTAACGAAATTCGAACAACAATATTCCACTGGACATTGGAACGATGTGCAGCTGGCCAAGGAAACCGGGAAGTTCATGCGGCAGAACCAGTCGCATCTGGTCATCCTGACGAATACAGGCAAGCTGGTCAATGACCCATTCCACATCGTGCTTCTGCAAGAGGATGGCAAGCAGGTAAATATATCGCTGTCGTTGTTTATCAACAGTGAGAACGCAGGATGGCTTGCTTCACACTTGAAGTATGGTCAGCAATTGACCGTTACAGGCTCTGCAAGTGGCATGAATGATCCTATGGTCTATCCGCTGAAGATAAAGGATCAGAGCTCCGTGGTCAGCGGAACGGAAGATTTTCAGGAGTTAACGGAGCCGGTAGAAGAATGGTCAGGAACATTGAAGGACGTTGTTCTTCCCAACCTAGGAACATGGAGCCAGAGACAGGGTCTGCTCGTGCAGGCGCTGGATAGCCGCTTCCCACTCTCTACGGAAGACCAGCTCAGTCTCGCCAATGGAAAAATGATTAATGAGGAATGGACCGACAGCTGGAGTGGTGTACGAAATGTGCTTACCATTGCTCCGGTGCACAGCTCCGGACCCCAGCAGCAGCTCATTTTTTCTCTGACGTCCCTGCAGGAGATGAGGGAGGCGAGTGAAGCTACACAACTGTTTTATGCGTATTTTGGTATTGCTGCATTTGTGCTGATTGTGTTCCTTTCACTGCTTCTGTCCCGAATTGTCACCAAGCCATTGCTTGCCCTGAACCATGTTGCCAAAAAGATGTCTACCCTTGATTTCACAGTGAAATCGCCCATCCGCCGCAATGATGAAATTGGCAGCCTGTCCAACAGTCTCAACGCGCTGTCAACGACATTGGGTCAGACTTTGGAAGAACTAAGGCAGGCGAACAGTCAGATGCGTACCGATATGGAGATGAAACAGCGGATTGAACAGCGTCAGCGGGAGTTTTTTGCCGATGCATCCCATGAACTCAAAACTCCTATCAGCATCATCAAAGGGTACTCCGAAGGGTTGAAAGATGGAGTCAGTGAGAGCAAACGTGAGCGTTACATCGAGATCATTGCCGATGAAGCGGTCAAAATGGAAACGATGGTCGAAGAGATGCTGGATCTGGTACGGCTGGAATCCCAAGCGATTAAGCTGAACACCGATGCGGTAGCTCTTGGAGATATGATTGAAGATATTGCCGGACGTCTGGGTCCACAACTGAAGGAAAAGGAACTGGAGGTTGTACTGGTCTCCACTACCGAGCAGACTGTTGAGGGAGACCGCAGCAAGTTAGAGCAAGTCTTCTATAATATGATGATGAATGCTATACGTCATGCCGTTCCTAAGACCGATATTATGATTGAGATCAGCAGGCCGGAAGGGCAGGTTCGAATCTCCATCGAGAATCAGGGTGAGCAGATTTCGGAAGCGGAGCGCCAGTACATCTGGGAAAGATTCTACCGTGTGGAACGCTCGCGTAATCGCAAAATGGGGGGGACCGGGCTCGGCCTGGCCATCGCGAAGCAGATTCTCGATTTGCATGGATGCAGTTATGGCGTGGAGAACACGCCGGACGGAGTCCGTTTTTATATTATTTTTCCTAATGCTTAGTACGAAGGGGAGTCAAGTCTATGAAATCTTTACCGTCCATTCTAACGTTGGGCAACTTAACTTCAGGCATGCTGGCTGTCATTATGGCTATTCATGGCGAGTTTGCGCTGGCCGTGACGATGATTTGGGTAGCCATGTTCTTTGATCTGTTTGACGGGTTTGCAGCCCGCAAGCTGCATTGTGAGGGGGAATTCGGCAAAGCGCTGGATTCATTGGCTGATGTTGTTTCGTTCGGGACCGCACCCGTGTTGATCCTGTATTTGAACTCCATGAATGAGGTAAGTGCACTGGGTATGGCGCTAACAGCATTATTCCCGGTTTGTGGTGCATTGCGTCTTGCCCGTTACAATTGCCAGAAGACAGCAAGCCATGGTTTTGTGGGTATGCCGATTACGTTTGCAGGCGGTCTTATGTCCTTTTTCGCGCTCTGGAGTCCTTATTTTACTCATGGTGTAGCCTATCTTGTCATTATCGTATTATCCGGTCTAATGGTTAGCCAAATCCGATTCCCGTCTCTAAAACAAGTGCTAGCCCCCCATGAGAAGGATATTGTGGAACCGAAATAAGGAGCGAGTCAGTATGGAATTTGCAAGAGAATTTATTGGTCAATATGGTTATTTCGCAATTTACGGACTGCTGGCTCTTGGCGTGATTGGCATGCCTATTCCGGATGAGGTGATGATGACCTTTGTCGGTTATCTCGCCTCCATCTCGGTGCTGAATTATTCGGTGTCCATTGTTGTTAGTTTTGGTGGAGCGTTTACTGGAGGACTTCTGAGTTACACGATTGGCAAGAAGGCCGGCCGGCCACTGGTTGAGAAGTATGGTAAATGGGTCGGAGTCAACGCCAAACGGCTGGGCAGGGTGGAGTCCTGGTTTTTGAAATACGGGTACTGGTCCATCATACTGGGCTACTTCATTCCAGGCATTCGTCATCTGATGTGTTGCTTCTCCGGGATCAGCCGCATGGCTATAGGGCGATACGTGCTTGTCTCCAGCATTGGCGCGTTTATATGGTGTGTTGTCTTTATATCAATTGGTTTTTACGTAGGTGTGTTAACTTAAAATGGGACAACCTGTTATGAACAGGCGAGGATAAAGACCTCTTGTTAATGGAGTGGTCTTTTTTTGTTTGTGTTTAATTAACTCCCTTGGAAAATGAAAAGCCCACCGCAAGATGCACGGTGAGCTGATTATAAATTTTGTTTACCCGCTTAGATGGGATTCCTCAATACCTTTTTCAACACGAGTTTCCCCTTTTTTGCGTGCAAAGGTGATTTTGAGTAAAGGTGGCGTAACCAGGGTTGTAACGATAACCATGATGACCACACTGGTGAAATACTCGGCGTCGAGTAATCCGGAAGCAAGTCCAGTGGAAGCGATAATAAGAGCAACTTCTCCCCGGGAAATCATGCCTGCACCGATGGCGAGGGAGGATGAGCGATCAAATCCGGTCAGACGCGCACCTGCTCCTCCGCCCAGAAGCTTGGTTACAATGGCAATGAGACTGATGACGATAATGAACCAGATTTGTGAACCCACTCCGTCAAAAGTCACGTTCAAACCGATACTTACAAAGAATACCGGAACAAAAATCCCGTAAGCGATCGGTTCAAGCTTGGTTTCGACCTCATGTTTGAAGTTCGTTTGGGAGATGGCGATACCCGCCGCAAAAGCCCCGATAATGCCTGCAACACCCATCCATTCCGCAAAGTACGAAAAGCCAAAACAGATGATTAATCCGGCTGTAATAACGGTCTCGGTGACCTTCAGCGGTGCCATCCACTTCATGATCCGTGGAACAAGGAACCAGCTGGCGGCAATAATAACAACAAAGAATAACAGCTTCTTGCCAATTAGCAGAGAGATTGAAGAATCGGTTGCGCCTGTTCCGAGCAAACTCATCATGATAGCGAGGATGACCACAACGAGTACATCATCGACGACAGCTGCTCCAAGAATCGTTGTACCCTCACGAGAGCTGAGCTGATTCATGTCTTTTAACGTTTGAACCGAAATGCTGACCGAAGTGGCACAGAACAAAAGTCCAAAGAACAAAGCGTGTGTCTGCGACATGCCGAAAGCACCGGCAGCTCCATAACCTCCGATGAATGGTAAAATAATACCACCCACCGCAACAGCAAAGGCTGCCTTCCAATTTTTCTTCAATTGCTCCAAATCCGTTTCGAGTCCAGCAATGAACATGAGCAGTAATACCCCAATTTCGGCCATATAATGGATGAAATCATTCGGTTGAACCCAGCCGAGCAGGGCAGGTCCGAGAATAACACCGACAATCAATTTGCCCAATACCGATGGTTGACCGAGTCTTACCGACAAATCTCCAGCCAACTTGGTGAAAATAAGAATGAGTGCAAGAACCAAAATAAATTCCATAGGTGTACTCCTCTCCAGCAGTAGCGTTTATAGGATTACCAGTCCAAGGGGGGATCATTCCAGGCCTCAGGAACAGAAAAAGGCATAAAACGGCGCTTGTAATAGTGCCGCTTTATGCCTTAAAAAAAGACAAGGAGGGCCCTTGGTGACAGGCTCCTCCAGTTCAACGCGTATTTGATTAATTGCATTAATTATACCATGAATACAGGATGGGGTAAACCAGTGATGGTGGGCTTTTAATGAAAATGGCCTGAAGGGGGCACTTTAAGGGTACCTGACAAGGCTTTTTGTTCAGAGTGTTGTCACTTAACAGTCGAGAAATGGCAAGATATAATGAGATAGAACATAGAAGTTAGGATATGAGGAGGATTTTTCATTGGGCAAACAGGACAAAGGGGACCCGAACATTCAATCCAATCAGATTGCCCCGACCAGTAATAAAAATTTTGCAGGTCTCATTATTACCATTTCCATTATCGCCAATGTCATTATTTTATTGTTGTTCTTTGCGCCGTCGATCGGATACAAAGGCGATGTAGCCTTTGACATTACAGTGTTGCCGCGGTTTAACGCCGTGTTCAACAGCTTCACCTTCATCTTCCTGCTTGCGGCCTTGATAGCCATTATTAAGCGGAATGTGAAATTGCACAAACGTTTCATTCTTGCTGCATTTTCAACAACCCTTTTATTTCTCGTTACGTATTTGTCGTTTCACTATCTGTCTCCGGAAACGTCCAAATACGGCGGAGAAGGTATCATTCGTTCCATCTATTTCTTCATTCTGATCACACACAGCATCCTGGCAGCCATTATTGTGCCGCTTGCTCTGTTCACTCTGGTATGGGGCTGGACGAATCAATTGAAGAAACACCGTAAAATTGCTCGCTGGACGATGCCAATCTGGCTCTACGTGAGTTCTACGGGTGTAGTTGTATATCTGATGATGGCACCTTACTATTAATAATTTCACATATCATGGGCATATCCGGCTCGCCTTGCGGGTAATGGTTTCATGGAAGGAGGATTCACGCTTATGTACAGAGTCGTATTGATTCGCCATGGACAGAGTATGTGGAACGTGGAGAACCGTTTTACCGGTTGGACGGATGTGGATCTGACGACCGATGGATACGGAGAAGCGCGCAAAGCGGGAAAGATCCTGAAGGAACAGGGTTTTGATTTTGACTACGCTTATGCTTCGGTACTCAAACGCTCCATTCGAACACTGGATATTGCACTTGATGAGATGGACCGAATGTGGATTCCGATCACGAAGACGTGGAAGCTGAACGAACGTCACTATGGTGCACTGCAGGGATTGAACAAACAGCAGACTGCGCTGAAGTACGGCGAGGAGCAGGTGAAGGAGTGGAGACGCTCCGTTAGCGTATCTCCTCCGGCACTGGACGAAACAGATGAGCGTTATGTTCAGGATCAGGACAAGTATCAACGGCTAGGCTGCATCATCCCGCGTACCGAGAATTTGATGGATACATCGAAGCGGGTGCTGGAGTATTGGAATGCAGAGATCAAACCGGTTGTGTCAGCGGGCAAAAGGGTACTCATCTCCGCGCACGGAAATACGCTCCGTTCACTCGTCATGCATCTGGACCAAATGTCCGAAGCAGACGTAATGGCGCTTAATATCCCGACAGGCATTCCGCTGGTCTATGAACTGGATGAAGATCTGCATCCGATCGGGCATTTCTACCTGACTGCGGATGGTTCAACATACAAACATGAGGAAATGACGCATGTCGCACCACCGTCCGATTGATCGGACGATTGTTCTGACCATACGGGTATACAGTAGTAACGATGAGTTCGACTTATACATCACGTTAGAAGATGGCTCCTGAATTCTCAGGGGCCATCTTTTTACGCTGTAATAGGCCATTCTCTAATTTTAGCGATTGCATCTGACGTTTCGTTTTTCTCCTACAGGGTAATCTCAAGCAAGACACGATGTACACTAATCCTGAAGGAGGAACAACATATGTCTAAAAAAAGTGGAATTATTGTAACAGCCATAGGAGCAGGCGTGACTTATTTGATGAGGAACAAACAAGCAAGGGATAAGCTGTTCAGTACGGTGTCAGGACTGATGAAAAGTTCAAGTCCATCTTCAAGCCCGTCTTATGGAAGCAAAAAAGGTTCACGTGTGAATTAAAATAGATATTGGTATGCGAGTCACTTTGCATGAGAAGCCCGGAGCTGGTATGGTCCCGGGTTTTTGTGTGTACTCATATGTCACATGCGATTTTTGCCATCAAGAATGATACAATGGAAACTTGCAGACGTATGGAAGGGGATGTACAACATATGAAGAAAAATCGTCTGGGTTCATCCGAACTCATGGTTGGTGAAATTGGGCTAGGCTGTATGTCACTTGGAACCGAAGTGAAACCTGCTGTAGCCTTGGTTCATGAGGCATTGGATCGTGGCGTTAATCTTCTGGATACCGCTGACCTGTATGATGCAGGATTAAACGAAGAAATCGTGGGCCAGGCTATCCAGGGACGCCGGGATCAGGTCATTGTGGCAACCAAGGTTGGTAATCGTCGCATACCGGGAAAAGAAGGCTGGTCATGGGACCCGTCCAAAGCCTATATCAAACAAGCTGTACGAGACAGCCTGAAACGGCTGCAGACGGATTATATTGATCTTTATCAGCTGCATGGTGGCACTCTGGATGATCCAATCGAAGAGACGATCGAAGCCTTTGAGGAACTGAAGCAGGAAGGTCTTATCCGGTATTACGGCATATCCTCTATCCGGCCTAACGTGATTCGTGAATATGTGCAAAGAGCTTCCATTGTCAGCGTGATGAACCAATACAGCGTTGCGGATCGCCGGGCCGAAGAGGAAGTATTGCCTTTATTGGAGCAAAAGGGTATTAGCGTTATCGCTCGTGGACCTGTGGCAAGTGGGGTTCTCGCCGATTCTGGTGCTGCCAAGGCAGATAAGGGGTATCTGGATTATACACCTCAGGAGTTGCACATCATACGGGAAGGCCTGAGCCGTTTGGTAACAGACAATCGCAGCATGGCTCAAACGGCTATTCGTTATGCTCTGGCGCATCCCGCTGTTGCCGCTGTCGTGCCAGGCGCCAGTTCGAGAGAGCAGTTGTTGCATAATATCGCTGCTTCGGAATCTGCACCACTTACGGCTGCGGAGATTAACGAATTACGAGAGATCAGCCCCGCCAATCTGTATAAGCAGCACCGTTAAACGTTGGCAGCCTATTTTCAATTGTAACTATACAAGGTACAATGAAGGTCAACCATAAAGAATCAAATAAGGGAGAGAAGACATATGGAAAGAATTCAAAGTGAACAACAATATCGCGATACAATCAATTCTGACGGAATGACCGTCATTAAATTTGATACAACCTGGTGTCCGGATTGCAAAAACCTGGATCGCTTTATTGGGGACGTTATCGACCAGCATGCGGATAAAACCTTCTATGCCCTCGATGCAGAAGAGTTCCTGCCGTTTGCTGAAGAGAACGGTGTACGGGGCATTCCAAGCCTGCTCGTATTCCAGAACGGCAAGAAAATTGCACATCTGCACAGCAAATGGGCAAAAACGCCTGCTCAAATCTCGGAGTACCTGCAGACTTTGGAGTCCAAGGTATAACAGGAATCAGTTCATTTAGATCGCAGTAGTCCTATGAAACGCCTCCTATCGCAGATAGGGGGTGTTTTGGTGTTGGGGGAGGGGGGAAGGTAGAAGTGAAAATCGGCTTGTTGATGAGGTTGTGCAAATTAAAAATGGCAACCTGGTTCCGAAGGGAACACAGGTTGCCATTGGCTTTTTTGTTACATGACTTGAAGATATGGTTACATCATTAAAATGATAAAGAATACGGCTGCCAGCACGAAACGATAGACTGCAAAGACGGTCAGACTCAGTTTTTTCAAAATGGACAAGAACGTCTTAATGGCAAGCATGGCTACGATAAATGCGGCAATGAATCCAATCGCGAAGATTGGGAAATCGCTGGTATTCAGATGATCGATACTTTTGTATAGATCATATCCTGTGGCCCCAATCATAATCGGCACAGATACCAGGAATGTAAATTCCGCTGCAGCTACCCGGCTTACCCCTGCGAACAGTCCACCGGAGATCGTCGAACCGGAACGGGAGAAGCCTGGCCATAATGCGAGAATCTGAAAAAGACCCACTACAAATGCCTGTTTATACGTAATATCGTCCACATCATGGGTTGTAATGCGCTCGCTACGGTGGCTCCAACGTTCAGCAACAATCATTAGAATACCACCAATAACAAGACTGTACAGCACCGTTTGTGCTCCAAACAGATGCGCCTTGATCCAATCCCGGAATACAAGTCCAATGACCACGGCTGGAACCATCGCCAAAAAGATATGTATGAGGTTCAGACGGGAGGTGTAACTCCTTTTGCCTCCGGTGAAGCGGAACATATCAATGAATTTGTTCCAGTACAGTACAACGACAGCAAGTACAGCTCCGAGTTGCACAACCACCTCAAACGTTTTGACTGACTCGTTGTCCTCTGATAATCCCAGCAAATGGGCAGTCAGAATCATGTGTCCGGTCGAGGACACGGGCAAAAACTCAGTCAAACCTTCGATGATGCCCATAATAATCGATGATATAAAGTCCAATTCTCTTCCTCCTTGAAATGCAGATGACAGCTTATAGGCTGTCCTGCGTGACAATGCCCGCTCATTTGAACAAGGCTATCATCTATTATGATCACAAATGCGCCCAACTTCAACTTATGCTCGTAATGAATTGTTTAAAACCATATTGACAAAAACCTAGTTATCCAATAGGATATACATTAACTGACTGACTGATCAATCGGGAGGATAGGCAAATGTCTAAAAACAATCATTTGGAACCCGGAGAAGAACGCCGGGACCAAATTATACGCATAGCGATGGAACGTTTTGCGACCCAGGGCTACCATCAGACGAAAATTTCCGATATCGTCCGGGAAGCGGGCGTCGCGCAAGGCACTTTTTACTGGCACTTCAAAAGTAAGGAAGCCATTGCATCGGAGATTGTGTTAACCGGCAGGGAGAAGCTGCTTGAAGCGATTGGACAAGGCTACCGCAAGGATGCCGGATCGGTTGAGGATATGGTAAGAGCTTCGGAACGGCTGTTTACCGACTTATTCTCCTTTGCAGCGGACAATCGTTACTTTATGGAGTTGTTGCTTAAAGGCATCGTGTCGGAGGATTCGGTACGCAGTTTGGTCGAGGAGACACGGGGTGCGGTGGAACAAGCGTTTCGCCACAATATGCAACGGGCCATTGAGCTGGGTATGCTGCCTGATTCCATGGATGTACCGCTCCGTGCTGCGCTGCTGGTTAGCATGATTGAAGGCATGATTACGCGCTGGCTGTTTGGCTCGGAGGAGCTTCACAGCGAGTTCTCATCAATGACAGCAACGAAGCTGGCTGCGGAGGCGGCAAGCTTTGAGTTTTACGGACTGCTCGGCACATAAAGTGTGCTGGCCCTGAAGCTTTATTTTCAATAACTGGATTAAATATTTACATGATTAAGCCAGCAGCAGGGAATAATGGGTACAACTGCAGTTTAGGAAGATAGGAAACAGAAGTTTCAACAAGACATGACTACATGGATGAGAGGAAGTTAATGACATGAATAAAACATATGGAATGAAATCTCGCAAAGGCTGGACTTTAACAGCCCTGCTGCTAATGACCGTGCTGGTACTCAGCGCTTGTGGCAGTAAAACTACGGACAACGGAAACAGCAATGGAGCACAGGCGAACAATGAACTGGAGCAGATTAAGTCTGCTGGCGTCATCAAAGTGGGCATGATGGGCACATACGCACCATACAACTTCCTGAACGATAAGAAAGAAATGGACGGCTACGATGCAGATATCGCACGTGAGGTTGCGAAGCGTCTTGGGGTTGAGGTTGAATTTATATCCCAGGAGTTCTCCGGCCTGACACCAAGTCTGCAAGCCAAAAAGCTGGATGCCATCATCAGCCAGATGACGATTACCGATGACCGCAAAAAAGTATTGGATTTCAGTGATCCATATATTACGAACGATGTGAAAATCATTGTGAAAAAAGATAACAATGACATTACCAAGCTGGAAGATTTCAAAGGGAAAACGATCGGTGTAGGCCTCGGTACCAATGATGAAACGTACCTGCGTAACGAAGTGCTACCGAAAGTCGGCAATTTCACCATCAAGACTTATGACGATGTTATCACATCATTGAAAGATTTGGACGCTGGACGGATCGATGCAACGATCAACAACCTGTACGCGCTGAAACCGATCGTAGATGCCAACGGCTTCAACATCAAAGCAGTAGGTGAGCCAATCAAGAGTGACCAAGCGGGCATCGCTGTTCGCAAAGACAATCCGGAACTCGTAGCTGCACTGAATGATGCACTGAAAGGGATGAAGGATGACGGAACGTACAATACCATCTTCAAAAAATGGTTTGGTGAAGAGCCTGCGCAATAATGAACCGGCAGGGCGAAGGGAAGTTTGATCCATGGAATTGGTATTTGAGAATATCCCCTTCTTTCTGAAGGGGGCTTACTATACGCTGTATGTAACTGTGATCTCCATGTTTTTTGCCTTTATCATCGGAGTGCTAGTCGCTATCGCTCGTCTGAAGGGGCCGATGTGGCTTAGGTTGATCGCAAGGTTTTATGTATCCATCATGCGGGGAACACCGCTGCTAGTGCAATTATTCGTTATTTATTTTGGGCTGGTCGATTATGGAGTAACTTTGGGCTCGCTCACGGCAGCATGTCTCGGGCTTAGTCTTAATGCGGGTGCATTTCTGTCCGAAACGTTCCGTGGAGCGATTCAGGCTGTACCAAAGGGGCAGACGGAAGCCGCATATGCTACAGGCATGACACCGGCTCAGACCATGAGAAGGATTATATTCCCCCAAGCGGTGCGAATTGCGATCCCTCCGATGGGCAACACTTTTATCGGGATGCTGAAAGAAACATCACTTGTGGCAGCCCTCGGGGTTACAGAGTTGCTTCGCTCGGCACAGTTGCTGGTCGCGCAATATTACGTTAATATGCCGTTTTATCTGGCAATTGGCGTGATCTACTGGATTATGAGTATCGGCTTCTCGGCCATTCTGGAACAAGTGGAGCGCCGGCTGGCCCGGGCTTACTGATAGGAGGGGAGAACCGATGATTACAACAACAGGACTGACCAAACGTTTTGGGGAAAATGAAGTTCTCACAAATATAGATCTTCATGTCGATGCGAAAGATATTGTTGTTCTGCTGGGACCCAGTGGATCGGGCAAAAGTACATTGTTGCGCTGTCTAAACGGTCTGGAAGAGCTCTCTGGCGGCAAGATTGAAGTGAATGGTGTTGTAGTAGACAGTGCCGACTCGCAGCGAATCCAGCGGGCTCGGGTATTGGAAATCCGTCGGCAGACCGGCATGGTATTCCAACAGTTCAATCTGTATCCGCACAAGACGGTGCTCGGCAATGTGATGGAAGGGCTCGTGACTGTGAAAAAAATCAAGCGGGACGAAGCGGCCGAACGCGGCCGGATTCTGCTGGATCGAGTCGGCCTGTCGGACAAGCAGGATGCATATCCATCCCGTTTGTCTGGTGGACAGCAGCAGCGCGTAGCGATTGCCCGCGCGCTTGCCATGGAGCCTGAGGTGATGCTGTTTGATGAGCCTACCTCAGCCCTTGATCCCGAACTGGTGGGAGAAGTGCTCTCCGTTATGAAGGAGCTGGCACAGGAAGGCATGACGATGCTGGTCGTTACGCATGAGTTGAAGTTTGCCCGGAATGTGGCTAACAAAATTGTCTTTATGGCGGATGGATCGATTGTGGAAGAAGCAAGTCCGCAGGCCTTTTTTGAACACCCGACCCAGGAGCGGACACGCAGATTTTTGCAGCAAATTACTGAATTCTAAGAATTCTCAGAGATAAGCAGACTGAGTGAAGGGGACGGAATCGATTCTGAAGAAGCGTAGCGTTCGCCTTTGTCTCCAAATGAACGATCCGTACCCAGAACGGATATCTGCAGAGCGTAAACTATTCTAAGAAAGAAGGATAAACATCATGAATGTAACAACTGTATGGAAAGGCAAACGCGCGTTTACTTCCGAAGGACCCTCTGGCTACGCGATTGGCATGGATGCCACAGCAGCCTATGGTGGTGACAGCAAGGGTGCTACACCCATGGAATTGTTACTGGCAGGTCTCGGAGGTTGTATGGGGATCGATATCACGATGATTCTGGACGCTTTCCTGGACAAAATTACTGGCATTGAGATTGAAGCACAGGGTACTCGCAGTGAAGGTATGCCGAAAGGTTTTACTGCCATTGATCTGATCTTCAAGGTGGACGGCGATATCCCGGATTACCGGATCTGGAAAGCCATCCAAATGGCTGAAGAGAAGTATTGTGCAGTTTCCGCTTCACTTAGCGCAGATATTCATCCCAAACTGATTCTGAATGGGGTAGACACACCCCGTCCATAACGGGACGGACATGGGTAAATTATATACTGAAGAGGCACTTCCAATTATGGGAGTGCCTTTTTGATTGTTCTAACATTTCGACCATTAGGAATTAAGGTCACGCTGGATGTTGAGCAAGGTCCCAGATGCCCATAATTTCGGTGATAGCCTGATCAAGCGTTGCATAAGGAACACCGTCCCGGGCTTGTGTAGAGATACCTTGCATAAAAGTATCAAAAACAGTGGTCAGCATCGAGACATTCGTGGAGGCAGGCAGTTCGCCGATTTCCACAGCGCGCTGGATGCAACCCTGCAGGCGGTTGCGAGTCAGCTTTCTTTTCTCTGCGGTAATGTCTCGGATATGATTGTTTTTGGAAGAACATGTGCTGGCTGACAGCACAATTAAACAGCCAGATGGATGTGCGCTGTCTGTTTGCATTTTGGCGGTACTTCTTAAAGTTGTTTCAATCGCTTCTCTTGGAGATAGCGTAAGATCCGAGAAGCTTTCCGTAACGCGTCCAAACGAACCCATATATCGTTCTACCGCTTCTTTATAAAGAGCTTCTTTGGATTCAAAGGCTGCATAGAAGCTGGCTGCTGAAATATCCCCCATGACCGCTCGAAGTTGAAGCAATGAGGTGGCTTCGAATCCTTGTTCCCAAAAGAGCATCATTGCCTGCAACAGGGCTTCATCCCGATCAAAAATGCGGGGACGTCCGGTTCTTGCCATAAGAGATTCCCCCTCGTTTTTCTTAATTATATACTAATCGATCCAAAAGTCGTTGACAAGGTGGGAGAGGGTGGATAATATAAGGAATGATCGATCCATAATTCGATTCTATGTCCTATATTATCTAAAAAGGAGCTGCACAGATGTCCGATAAATCTTCTCAACGTTTCCCATGGTTTGGGCTGCTGGCCTTGGCTATGGCTGGTTTTATAGCTATTATGACTGAAACTCTTCCTGCGGGGTTGCTGCCGCAAATTAAGGAAGGGCTGCAGGTCTCTGAGGCAGGGGCAGGGCAGCTTGTCACATTTTATGCAGTAGGTTCTCTGATTGCCGCCATACCTGTGGCCGTGTTGACAAGAGGCTGGCGACGCCGTCCGCTTTTACTTCTAGCGATTATCGGTTTTCTGGTCTTCAACACCATTACAGCCCTCTCTTCAAACTATGTACTGACTCTTGTCGCTCGTTTTTTTGCCGGTGTTGCAGCCGGTGTCTCCTGGGGTCTGATTGGCAGTTATGCACTACGGATGGTGCCTGATCATCTGAAGGGCAGGGGCATGGCTGTTGCGATGATTGGTACACCGATTGCCTTATCGTTCGGTGTTCCCGCAGGTACGCTGCTGGGTTCCTTTATGGGCTGGCGCTCGGTATTCTGGCTGATGTCGCTGCTGGCGTTTGTACTGATTTTCTGGGTGCTCTGGAAAGTACCCGATTATCCTGGGCAGTCTGCTGATCAGCGCATTTCTTCAATAAAGGTGCTGCTGACCCCTGGAGTAATACCCATTCTGGCTGTCGTTCTGGCCTGGATGCTGGCTCATAATATTTTGTACACCTATATCGCTCCTTTCCTTGCCGATGTTGGTCTGGAATCAAAGGTTGGACTTATGCTACTTGTGTTTGGCCTGATGGCATTGGTGGGCATCTGGATTACAGGTATTCTTATTGATCGTTGGTTGCGTATGCTGGTTCTCATCAGTCTTGCGGGCTTTGCCCTAATCTCTCTGGTATTGGGTCTTTGGAGCGAGCACGTTGCCGTTGTCTTTGGTTCAGTTGCACTGTGGGGGCTGACATTTGGCGGTGCGGCTACACTGTTACAGACTGCACTTGCCCAAGCCGCCGGGGAGCAGGGTGTAGATATCGTTATGCCGATTAATACGACTGTGTGGAATCTCGCTATTGCTATTGGTGGATTGGCGGGAGGCGTGCTTCTGAATCAATGGGGAGCCCCGTCCTTTACCTGGGCCATCCTGCTCCTATCACTTGTAGCTCTGATTGTTGCGCTACGTGCCAAAGGACATGGATTCCGCTCAGCACGCAGCCGCTAAGCAATCTGCTTTCCTTCCTACATTAGAAACAGCTATACAAACTTCATGTTTGTTTTATCACTCAGCATACAGCCTTTTTTTGAAGCCCTTTTGCAGGGCTTTTGCTGTTATGTGGTATGATGAATTGGAAGGGCAGGCGTAATATGTACTGACCTTTATATGTAAGCGCTTATAAGCGACGGAAGGTGCAGATATGTTTAAAAGGCTCATACGAACATCCAACAATCTTAAATTAAAGCATAAATTGCTCATATCCTATGTACTTGTCGTCATGATTCCGGTACTAATTATTGGACTTGCTGTAACCGGATACTTTCGCAAGCAGGCGCTGGACAATGCAATTGGACAGACGATCAACAACGTGGACAAGGTCAAGAGTCAGACCATCACACTACTGCGTGTACCTACGGATATTTCCAACATTCTGATGTTCAACAATGAACTGAAGGAAATTGTGAACAAACGATACCAAAGCGTTGTGGAGCTGACCTCGGCTTATCTCGCGTATAAAGATTTTCAGGAATATAAGCGTCTGTACCGTGAGGTTGCGGGCATCCGGTTTTACTCCACCAATCCGACGTTGATCAACAATCTGGAGTTCATTCCGGTGGACAAGCAGACCGAGGAGAGCTACTGGTACCAAAAGGCACTGAAAACGACGAGCATCGGCTGGTTTTATATTCCCGACAAGGGAGATAATCCGGTGCACAAGCTCAGTCTGGTGCGCAAAGTGCCTTTTGCCGAATATCGGACCGAGGGTGTGCTGATGATTGTAATCAATCAGGATGAGCTGAATGGATTGTTACGTCAGGAACCGTTCGAGACGTTGATTACGGACGAACAGGGTTATGTGGTTGCAGCCAAAAATACCGAACTGGTGGGTAAAACGCTGGACGAGCTTGATTTTGGTGTAGATCTGCAAAATCAGGCCAAAGGCACAATTGAAGCAGATTTTCAGGGGGAGCCATCCAATATTGTCATTGATGAGCTGCGTCCTGGATCGAGCATGAACAGCCTGAAGATCATTTCGGTTTTTGCCACCAAAAATATTGTCAAAGACGCCAATACGATTAGCATGATCGGTATGCTTTTCATTACGCTTGTGCTGGTCATTGCATTGTTGCTTGTATATATCATTTCATTTCTCACGTCGAACCGATTGTTACGCCTTAGCAAACATCTGAATAAGCTCGCGCTGGGTGATTTGAATGTCACCTCCCGCATTGATGGGAATGATGAGATTGGGCAACTGTCGAGGCAGTTCAATTACATGGTGAAGAGCATTAATGAACTGATGACTCAGGTGGTGGAGGCAACGGAACAGAACAATCAATTGGAAATCGCGCAGAAAGAGATTAAACTGAAAATGATGGCCAGCCAGATCAATCCTCATTTTTTGTTTAATGCACTGGAGTCGATCCGCATGAAAGCCCATATCAAAGGCGAGGCGGAGATTGCCAATATCGTCAGGCTGCTAGGCAAACTGATGCGCAAGAGCCTTGAGATTGGCAGCGGCAAAACGACTTTCAGAGCCGAACTGGAGATGGTACGTTCTTATCTGGAAATTCAGAAATTCCGTTACGGCGACCGACTTGCTTTCCAGATCCATATCGATCCGGAGGTGGAGAAGATGTACATCCCTCCTTTGATCATTCAGCCTCTGGTTGAGAATGCGATTGTGCATGGTTTGGAAAATAAAGAGGGCACGGTCCGTGTGAATATAAATATTCGTTTGGTGGAGGATGTTGTCCAGGTGCGTGTCGATGACGATGGGGCAGGCATTACGCCGGAGCGTCTGGCTGAAGTGATGCAGTTCATCTGTGGACCGGAAGAACAGGAGAAAAGCCGAATTGGCATGCGTAACGTACATCAACGTTTAACGTTGACCTACGGCGAGCCATACGGATTACAGATTAAGAGTGTGTATGGGGAAGGAACAGAGGTTTCTTTCACCTTGCCAGCAGGAGGAGACCAGCATGTATAAAGTGTTATTGGTAGATGATGAACCGAGCATACGTGAAGGACTGACAACGATCATTGATTGGGAAAAATACGGCTTTCAGGTGGTTGGTACAGCTGCCAGCGGGCGTGAGGCCATCACCCGGTTCGAAGAGCTGGAACCGGACCTGACGATCATCGATATTCGCATGCCCGGCATGACCGGACTGGATGTCATAGAAGAATTGCGGCAGCACCATCCGGGGTCGCACTTTCTGATCCTGAGTGGGTACGCCGATTTCGATTATGCCAAGAAAGCCATCAGTTTTGGCGTGGATGGCTATCTGCTCAAGCCAGTGGATGAAGAGGAGATTATCAGTGAGCTGGAGCGGATCTCTGTGATGCTGACAAGGGAGCGTGTGACACTGGCCCGCCATGCTGGCGAGGATACAGCCTACCGTGAGCATCAGATTGAAGCATTGCTTTTTGATAGCCTGGAAGGTACGGAAACAATGGAAGCAAATGCTCTTGGGTTGAATTGGTCGCAGTATCAGGTTGTGCTGCTGGAGATGCATGCCGAACCTGATTTACAGCGTGGTAGTGTGGTGAAACGCAGACTGGCGGAAGCTTTTGACCAGAAAGATCGGGGCATTGTGTTTTCGTTCCATTCCGGACTGGGACTGTTATGCAAAGAGCCTATTTTGACTGAACGAGCTGCCGGGAATTTATATGATGAGTTGGAAGGGCTGCTGGGAGAGTGGAATATTCATATGTACGCGGCAGCAGGTCAACCTGTAAACTCCACAGCAGACATCGCACATTCCTATAATCAGGCCAACGGCGTATTGGGCGGACGTTTCCTATTCGCGGAACAACGAGTTACGTTATGGAATGAAGGTGAGAAGAGCGAAAGTGATTCCGGGCCAGTTGTTGCCATTGAGGAAAAAAGTAGTGAACCGGATGAAGCAGAGCTGGCGGACAAGCTGTATTATGCGCTCGACATTCGGAGCAACGAGTCAGTAATGCGTGTGCTGACCGAGATGGAGGAACGCCTAATTCCGCATCACCAGACAGAGCAGGCGATTAAGACGGCGTTCTCCCAAGTGTTTTCATTGGCTATTAACAAACTTGCGGCAACCAATCAGCATATGCAATCCATTATGCAGGAGCATTCTGTTCTTATTACGGAGGTTTACCATCAATTAACGTTGTTGGATCTCAAAGTGATGGCCGCTGAACACCTGAACCGGCTTATTCAGCGCATGGGTGGAGGCAGCAAGGATACGGTACTGAAACAGATGATTGAATTTATCCGTCGTAATCCCGGCGAAAATCTCAAGCTGGAGGTACTCGCAGAGGTATTTAACTACAATAGCAGTTATCTGGGCAAGCTGTTCAAAAACCATACCGGAGAATATTTCAATGCATTTCTCGATAAGGTTCGAATGGAGAAGGCGAAGGAACTGCTCGATGAAGGCTTAAAGGTACACCAGGTTGCCGCGAGGGTGGGGTATGCCAACGTGGATTACTTCCACGGCAAATTCAAGAAGTATGTAGGAGAATCACCTTCCGCTTACAAACATGCTAGAGAGCTTGCCAGATCACAGTCTAAAGATTCTTCAGGAGACCCGGAACGGGAGTAGCCCCTGTTCAGAGGATAGTACTTCTATACCTGGTATTTCTCCTGATTAGGTAAAAAACGTTTTCGAACTATTAGTCTATTGAAAGGACCCCTGAGGTCCTTTTTCTTTTTGGTATGAAGTAAAGTAAACGATTTCTATAAAACGTTTTCGATAATTACCATTTTCAAATTAAATTCCCTTTTAATTTCAATGATTAATAATAAACAGCGTCATTATCACTAATTTTATAGATATAATATCGGATTTTATAGGGGGATATCTAATTTTCATATGATTTTCTCTAAAATCCAGCTGGTATTTTGAAAACGCTCTATCAGGTATGATTATTTTATAAATCAGAGGAGGGGGAACGGAGATGGAAACGCTAACAGAAAAATCCGCTTCCGCGAAAAAAAGCAGTGACCCCAATCCGCCAACACAAAAACGGCGGAACAGAGTTTGGGACAGTATGAAACAGCAAAAGTATCTCTATCTCATGTCATTGCCATTCGTAGTTTGGGTTTTTGTATTTAACTATCTGCCACTATGGGGATGGACGATGGCTTTCCAAAACTATAAACCGGCCAGATCGTTCGGCGATCAACAGTGGGTTGGTTTTAAACACTTTGCAGAGCTGTTCAGCGATGATCGCTTCTATCTAGTACTTCGAAATACGCTTGCAATGAGCTTGATGGGACTGATTATCGGTTTTATCGTGCCGATTTTCTTTGCGATTCTCTTAAATGAGATGAAAGGCATGTTCTTCAAGCGCGCAGTGCAAACGGTATCATATCTGCCTCACTTTGTATCCTGGGTCGTAGTGGCAGGGATTATTACCAAGATGCTCTCCACCGATGGTGGGATTATCAATGACATTTTGGTAAACCTAAACATTATCGATCAGCCAATCCAATTCATGGCGAAGGGGAACTTGTTCTGGTACATTGTAACCGCTTCAGATATGTGGAAGGAAACCGGTTGGAATGCGATCATCTATTTGGCGGCCATTACCGGTATTGACCAGGAGCTTTACGAAGCATCCCGGGTAGACGGAGCAAACCGCTGGAGACAAATGTGGCACATTACGTTGCCTGGCATACGGACCACGATTTCCGTACTTTTCATTATGTCGATCGGGCATCTGATCAGTATCGGTTTCGAGAAGCAGTTCTTGCTTGGCAACAGTCTGGTGACCGATTACTCGGAAGTCCTTGATCTATACGCACTTAATTATGGTTTGAATATGGGACGATTCTCGTATGGTACAGCCATAGGCATATTCAACTCCGTTGTTAGTATCATCCTTCTGTTTACAGCGAACGGATTGTTCAAAAAATTCACCAAAGAAAGCATCATGTAGGGAGGGGACGACATTATGGCGAACAAAGCATTCAATGCTACTCGGGGCGATAAGCTGTTCGATATATTCAACATCCTCGCGATGACCCTGGTGCTGATTGTAACACTGTATCCATTCCTGAACGTACTGGCTATCTCACTCAATAACTCGACAGATACCGTACGTGGTGGAATTTACTTGTGGCCTCGTGATTTCACATTGCAAAACTACAAAACGATTTTCCAATACGATGGATTGCTGCAAGGTTTGCAGGTATCCATTCTACGTACGCTTGTAGGTACGTTACTCGGCTTGATCAGTTCCTCAATGATCGCATTTACACTGAGTCGTCCTGACTTTAAGTTGAGAAAGTTTGTTTCTACTGCACTTGCACTCACGATGTATTTCTCCGGTGGTCTGATTCCGGTGTACATCCTGATGCGTGACCTAAACCTGATCGGTACATTCTGGGTATATGTATTGCCAGGTATGATCAGTGCGTTTAACGTGTTCATTATCCGTTCCTTCATTGATGGCCTGCCGTATGCATTGCAGGAATCAGCAAAGCTGGATGGTGCGAATGACTTTAAGATCTATTACAAAATCATTTTGCCGCTCTGTAAACCGGTACTTGCAACCATCGCGTTGTTCCTGGCTGTAGGCCAGTGGAATGCCTGGTTCGATACGTACCTGTATAATGGTTCGAAGGCGCATCTGACCACGCTCCAGTACGAGCTGATGAAAGTACTGCAAAGTACACAGCAAGGCTCTGGAGCCGGACGTAACGCCAATGACATGGCACAGCAGATGACACAGATTTCACCGGAATCCATCAAAATGGCGATCACGATCGTTGTTACGGTTCCAATCCTGATTGTGTATCCATTCCTGCAAAAGTATTTTGTAGGTGGTATGACATTGGGTGCAGTAAAAGCTTAAGCAAGTTTGTACAGGCCGCCACATAGATAGAGTGGCCGTATAATAAAAGAAGCATCAGAATGCCCGAAGCGCAGCCATTTGGCCTGCGCTTCACCGTATAGGGCTGCGGAGTGGCATTCATGAAGCTATAGACAGGGACAAAAAAGTCCCGGATAGACAGACATATGAAACGGGAGGATTACCATTATGGCAAGTAACAAAATGAAGATTGCACTGGCTCCAGTGCTTGCGATGTCTTTGCTCGCAGGTTGCGGTGGAGGAAACAGCGGCGAAACGTCGTTTAAGGACACTAGCGGTGATACGTCTCCGATTACTTTTGACTTTTTTAGCGTCGATCCCAGTCCGAACTGGAACGGTATGAAGGATGAAGTGGGGAAGGTCCTTACAGAGAAAACGGGAGTAACCCTTAACGGTGAGTTTGCCGTCAGTGGTGGTCAGGATAAAGTATCCTTAATGGCAGCAAGCGGAGACTATCCGGATATCGTGTCACCCAAAGGAGAGCTAAGCAAGCTCGTGGATGCTGGGGCAATGGTCGATCTGACTGATCTGATCGAGCAATATGCTCCCAATCTGAAGAAGCTGTATGGTAATTACATGGACCGGCTGAAATATAGCAACGAAGATCAAGGGATTTATGTACTACCTACGTATTATGCGGTAGACCAGAAGTATTTTGATGCAGGTGGCGGATTTGGGATTCAGCAGCGTGTACTGAAAGAGCTGGGATACCCTGAAGTGCGTACGCTCCAGGATTACGAAAATGTATTGAAGGCATATAAGGAGAAACATCCAACGATTGACGGTCAACCAACGATTCCGTTATCCCTGGACGCAGATGACTGGAGAATCATGATTACGGTAACAAATCCGGCCTTCTTTGCAACAGGCGCTCCCGATGACGGCGAGTACTATATTGATCCTGAGACATTTGAGGCAAGTCTGCATTACAAACGTCCGGAAGAGAAAGAGTATTTCCGTTGGTTGAACCATATGTACGCAGAAGGACTGCTTGATCAGGACAGTTTCGTACAGAAAACGGATCAATACAAATCCAAAATTGCAAGTGGACGTGTACTGGGCGTCATTGACCAGGATTGGGGTTATTCCGATGCGGAGAACGCATTGAAAGCAGCGGGCAAAGATGAAGCGACCTATTCACACTTCCCGGTAACTCTGTCTAAAGATATCAAGGATCATTCCTTCCAGGACCCTGGGTTTGTATCTGGATGGGGTGTAGGGATTACAACATCGAATCCGGACCCGGTTCGTACAATTAAATTCTTTGATTACCTAGCTTCTGAGGAAGGTCAAGTGCTGATGAACTGGGGTATTGAAGGTAAGCAGTACGAAGTGAAAGATGGCAAACGTGTGATTCCGGCGGATATTCAGGACCAAAAAACGAATAATGCTGCCGTATTCCAGAAAGAAACAGGTATTGGCCTCTATACCAATATGTCTGGTCACTATGGAGATGGCGTTAAAGATTCCACGGATAACTATTACACAACGAATTTCCCTGAGCAGATTGTAGCGGCTTATTCCGATGCGGAGAAAGAGACACTCAAAGCATACGGCGCAACAACGTGGAAAGATCTGTTCCCAAGTGAAGATGAGTTCCCAGTTAAATCATGGGGAGCAGCGTACAATATGCCGACTCCAGGTGACTCGGATTACAACGTTATTTTCCAAAAAACACAGGATATTATCCGTAAACGGATCCCAGAAGCAATCCTCAGTTCTCCAGAGCAATTTGATGCCATCTATGACGGAATGATTGCTGAACTTAACAAAGCAGGAGCAGAGGACATGGAAAAACAATACACCGAGTTGGTACAAAGCCGTGTTCAATTGTGGAGCGGTGAAGAGAGCAAGTAATGCATTTCAGCAGACTTAGTTTTTTCGAAAAAAAGGGCCCAGGAAACTGGGTTCTTTTTTATACCTAAAACGTTTTCCGAAAAACGTTTTCAATTTTGTGAATTCACTATTGACAAGGACTTTTAGAGGGATTATTATTCAAATATGAAAGCACTTTCATTGCTAATTTATCAAGGCGTGTACACGATTCTCTTCAGTCAAAAAGAGTAAGGATTGGTTCCTCGAATTACTGGATAGAATGAGTGTTTTTCACTTCATTTAGAAAACGCTTTTTATGTTATAAAATCAAACGTTTTACAATGAGAATCACCCAATTACGGTATGTGCAGGTCAGCCTGTTCTACAATAGATAGCTTCATTTTATCCATAAGGGGGATTACACATGAAGGGAAAAACACCAAAAACATTCGCAATGCTTCTGTTAGCAAGCGCTCTTGCCATTACAGCAGGATGCAGTGGTAGCGGAGGAGGAACTACGGCTTCAGAGACACCAACGGACACAGGGGATACGACCAGTCCAATCACCTTTACGTTCTTTGGTGCTGACGCAAGTCCAAACTGGAACAACATGAAGGACGCAGTCGGCCAAGAAATTACGAAACAAACAGGTGTTACAATTGAAGCCGAGTATGATGTGAATAATGGTGGCGACCAAAAGATACCTTTGATGGCTGCCAGCGGTGAATACCCTGATATTATCTATCCTAAAGGTAACTTGTCTAAGCTTGTGGATGCAGACGCGATGCTTGACCTGACAGATCTGATTGACAAATATGCACCAAACCTGAAGAAAATCTATGGGGACCAGATGAACCGTCTGAAATACAGTTTGGAAGATCAGTCCATTTACACGATCCCAACGAACATGGGTGTAGACAATGTTGCGTTTGATGCTACAGGCGGATTCGAGATTCAGCAAAAGGTATTGAAAGAACTTGGCTACCCAGAAGTAAAAACGCTTGAGGATTACGAGAAAGTTCTGAAAGAATATTATGCAAAACATCCAACACTTGACGGACAGCCGACCATTCCGCTGACGCTGAATGCAGATGACTGGAAGATTATGATTACGGTAACGAATCCAGCCTTCCAGGCAACAGGAGGCCCGGATGACGGTGAATATTACATTAATCCTGAAACGTATGAAGCGGTGCTGCACTATAAACGTCCAGAGGAGAAAGAATACTTCCGCTGGTTGAACAAAATGTACAATGAAGGCATTCTCGACAAAGATACATTTGTGCAGAAGGACGATCAATACAAATCCAAAATCGCAAGCGGTCGGGTACTGGGGCTGATTGACCAGGAATGGAACTATGGTGAAGCTGAGAATGCTTTGAAATCAGTTAAAAATGGCGAGAATACCTACGCTCACTTCTCTGTATCCCTCAACAAGGATATTGTGGATCATACGTTCCAACCAACCGGATTCGATGGATATGGCATCGGAATTTCCAAAACTGCAAAAGACCCAGTACGTATTATCAAATTCATGGATTGGCTCGCTTCGGATGAAGGCCAGGTGCTGAGAAACTGGGGGATTGAAGGCGAACAATACAAAGTGGAAAATGGCCAACGTATCATTCCTGAGGATGTACAGGACCGCAAGACCAATGACAACTCTGCGTTTACCAAAGAAACAGGAGTCGGTATGTATAACATCTTCAGCGCAAGATATGGCGATGGTGTTAAAGATTCCACAGGTAACTACTACACAACGAACTTCCCTGAGCAGATCCAAGCAGGTTATACTGCCGCAGAGAAGGAAACATTGAAAGCCTATGGCATCACAACGTGGAAAGATTTCTATCCTTCTGAAGACGACTTGAAGCTGAAAGATTGGGGCGCAGCATATAACATGCCAGTACCTTCGGATACGGATTATAACGTAGCGTTCCAGAAATCACAGGACATTGTCCGCAAACGTATTCCTGAAGCTATCCTTGCCAAACCTGAGAACTTCGACAAAGTGTATGATGATCTCCTGGCAGAGCTTGATAAAGCAGGTGCGGTAGAGATGGAGAAACAATACACCGTTTGGATCAAGGAACGTGTAGCTCTGTGGACAGGTAAAGACGTGAAATAATACTGAAAATAAGTCAATATAAACGATCATTTTCAAAGCGAAATGGGTCCCTTGAAAGGGGCCTTTTTTGTTGTTGACGAAAGGGGGAGGATAGCATATAATCATTAATGTAAGCACTTTCAGTAAGCGTTTTAAATTATTTTCCGAAAACGTTTTACGGATGTTGGAAGAGAGTTTTCATGAGTTTTAGATTTGATAAAAAAGAGTGCAAATTTAATTTTTTAGTAAGCGCATACAGAAATGCGTCTTACAGCGGTATCCTCAGGCTTAAAACCTGTTATACAGATAAAACCTTCATAAATAATAGGGGGACTAGACAATGAGAGGCAAAATGAAAGGCAATACACCCAAGACGTTTGCAATGTTGATGCTCGCAAGTGCAATGCTGGTTACAGCTGGCTGCGGAAATTCGGGAAGTAAAGAAGCCTCGGAGTCCAGTGGAACCGATCCGGTTACTTTCACATTCTTTGGTGCGGATGCGAGTCCAACCTGGAACAAGATGCAGGATGCAGTCGGTAAAGAGATTACCAAGCAAACAGGCGTTACGATTGAAGCAGAGTATGATGTAAACAATGGTGGAGACCAGAAAATTGCACTTATGGCGGCTAGCGGTGAGTACCCTGATATTGTTTTCCCAAAAGGTAACTTGTCTAAACTAGTAGATGCAGGGGCGATGCTTGACCTGACGGATCTGATTGAGGAGCATGCTCCAAACCTGAAAAAAATATATGGGGACCAGATGAACCGTCTGAAATACAGTTCGGAAGATCAGGCCATTTATACAATCCCAACAAATATGGGTGTTGATAATGTTGCGTTTGACGCAACAGGCGGATTTGAAATTCAGCAAAAAGTACTTAAAGAGCTCGGATACCCTGAAGTGAAAACACTTGAGGATTACGAGAATGTATTGAAAGAATATGTGAAAAATCACCCAACGATTGACGGTCAGCCGACCATTCCATTGACGCTGAATGCAGATGATTGGAAGATTATGATTACAGTAACGAACCCGGCCTTCCAGGCAACTGGAGCACCGGATGATGGAGAATATTACATCAACCCTGAAACATATGAAGCGATGTTGCACTACAAACGTCCAGAGGAGAAAGAATACTTCCGCTGGTTGAACAAAATGTACAATGAAGGACTGCTGGACAAAGATACATTTGTCCAAAAGGATGACCAATATAAATCCAAAATCGCAAGTGGTCGCGTACTCGGTCTGATTGACCAGGAGTGGAATTATCAAGAAGCAGAAAATGCACTCAAATCAGCGGGCAAAGATGACAGCACATATGCTCACTTCTCTGTATCCCTGAACAAGGACATTGTGGACCATACATTCCAGCCAACCGGATTTGACGGATATGGCATCGGGATTACAACTTCTGCCAAAGATCCGGTTCGCATTATCAAATTCATGGACTGGCTCGCTTCGGACGAAGGTCAAGTGTTGAGAAACTGGGGAATTGAAGGCGAACACTACAATGTAAAAGATGGTCAACGGGTGATTCCTCAAGATATCCAGGATCGTAAAACCAATGACAACTCCAACTTCACTAAAGAAACAGGAATCGGTATGTATAGTGTGTTTAGTGCGAGATACGGTGATGGCGTGAAAGATTCCACGGATAACTATTACACAACGAACTTCCCTGAGCAGATTCAGGCTGGTTATACTGCGGCAGAGAAAGAAACGTTGAAAGCATATGGCATTACAACATGGAAAGAATTCTATCCTTCTGAAGATGATTTGCAACTGAAAGACTGGGGCGCAGCATACAACATGCCTGTACCTTCAGGTACAGATTATGAGGTAACGTTCCGAAAAACACAGGATATCGTGCGCAAACGTATTCCTGAAGCTGTTCTGACTACAGCTGCGAACTTTGATAAAGTATACGATGATTTCCTCGCCGAGTTGGATAAAGCTGGCGCAGTCGAAATGGAGAAACAGTACACTGTTTGGGTTAAGGATCGTGTTTCCCTGTGGACAGGTAAAGACGTAAAATAACTTATGTTTTAATTGAATAGGCGGATATACAAAAAAAGGCCCTGAGCAAGGGTCTTTTTTTGCTGTCCATGTGATGTTTAACATTGACGCAAATTTCAAAATCAAATATAATTTTCTTACTGTAAGCACTTTCAGATGAACGACGATTTAGCCTTGTAGGTAAGCGGATTTCGAGCAAGTAAAACAGTATTTATATTGGTTATTTAGTTATACCGAAAACGTTTTAGTAATAATTAAAAAACAGCTGATTCATGAATAGGAGTTATCTATGTCCCCATTTAATGAGAGAACAAAAGAAAATCGTCTGTGGTATCGTCAGCCCGCTACTCGCTGGGAAGAGGCGTTGCCTATCGGCAATGGTCGCCTTGGCGGTATGGTGTACGGCGGAGCAGCGGATGAACAAATCCAGCTAAATGAAGATACATTGTGGTCCGGATTTCCACGCGACACCATTCAGTACAGCAGTCAGCGGTATCTGAAGCAGACCCGTGAACTGATTATGTCCGGGCAATATAGCGAAGCTGAACAATTACTGAATCGCGAAATGTTGGGACGGGATGTGGAAGCTTATCAGCCGATGGGCCACTTTAAGTTGCAGCACGATGAACTGGATGGGATCCCGTACGATGAATTTGAGCGGGAGCTTAATCTCCACACCGGCATTACAACGACGAAGTATTCATATAAAGGCATTCGTTATGTACGTGAAGTATATGCCAGTGCGCCGGATGATCTCATGGTCTGTACCATCACTGCTGATCATGAGGGATCTGTAAACGTCAGCGTTACGTTGGACAGTCCACATCCTTATAACGTTCAGGCTTCGGGCGATGCACTTACACTGTTCAGTCGCTGTCCAAGTCATGTTGAATCGAATTATTTCAGGGATCATCCGGAGTCTGTCATCTACGAAGAAGATCGGGGAACGGCTTATGCTATGCGATTGGCCGCGACTGTGACGGGCAAGAATGCCGAAATATCGGTTATGGACGGGAGACTTCATATTCAGGGAGCTAACCAGGTTATTTTTTATCTGGCAGCGGTGACCGCCTTTGAAGGCTATGATGTGGCGCCTGTTAAAGATGGTGTGCTTCTGGATCAGGAGTGCAGGGAGGTAATCACTAAAGCGATGGTTCATGGCATGAAAGTACTTCGGGAGCGCCATGTGATGGATCATGGGACTTTATTTTCCAGAGTATCTATTGATCTCGGCGCATCAGCGAATGAAGCATTGCCTACTGATGAGCGACTGCAAGCTTACCAGGCTGGAGCCAATGATTCCGGTCTGGAGGCACTCTATTTTCAATATGGCAGATATCTATTAATGGGTAGTTCACGAAAGGGAAGTCAGCCTGCCAATCTGCAGGGAATCTGGAATCATCAGGTGGAGCCGCCCTGGCACAGTGATTACACGATTAACATCAATACCGAGATGAATTACTGGCCAGCAGAAGTATGCAACCTGAGTGAATGCCATGAGCCACTGTTTGGCTTGTTGGAGGATCTAAGCGATACCGGGAGAAGGACGGCACGCATTTTGTACGGAGCGCGCGGCTGGACAGCCCATCATAATGTAGATATCTGGCGGACATCCACGCCTACAGGCGGAGACGCAAGTTGGGCGTTCTGGCCGATGGGCGGTGTGTGGCTGACTTCACACCTATGGGAGCATTATCTGTTTACCCGTGATCAGCAATTCCTCGCGGAACGCGCGTATCCAATCATGAAGGAAGCGGCACTCTTCTGTCTCGACTGGCTGGTGGAGGGACCGGACGGATATCTGGTTACGGCTCCATCAACCTCTCCAGAGAACAAGTTTCTCACCGAGGAAGGTGAGGCTCGCAGCATCTCCATGGCTTCGACTATGGATATGACATTGATTCGTGAGTTGTTCGATCGATGCATTGAGGCAACCAAACAGCTGGATGTGGATCAGCAACTGGCGAATGAGTGGAGCGAGGCACGCAGCAAACTCTATCCATTCAAGATCGGAAGCGAGGGGCAGCTGCAGGAATGGTTTAAGGATTTTGCCGAATCCGAACCGGGGCATCGTCACGTCTCCCATCTGTATGGTCTGTATCCGGGGGAGCAGATCAACCGACTGGATACGCCTGAACTGGTGGAAGCAGCGCGAGTGTCACTAGAACGTCGCATCTCACAAGGTGGCGGGCATACAGGTTGGAGCTGTGCTTGGTTGATCAATCTGTATGCGAGGTTGCTGGATAGTAAGCTCGCACATCAGTTTGTCCGTACACTGCTGGCTCGATCCACGCATCCTAATCTGTTCGATGATCATCCGCCGTTCCAGATCGATGGCAACTTTGGTGGCACTGCGGGGATCGCCGAGATGTTGTTACAAAGCCATTTGGGTGAATTACATCTGCTGCCAGCGCTGTCTGAGTACTGGGCCAGTGGCAGTGTGAAGGGGCTTCGGGCACGAGGTGCATATACGGTGGCAATTGAGTGGACAGATAGCAGACTCTCAAGCGCCGAAATCAAGGCTGATCACGATGGCTCGATAACCATTCGGAGCACATACCCACTGCGTGTGGAAGGGAACGATCAGGCTAAGGCGCAGCTTACACCTCAGGGTGATTATGTAGTTATTTTAACCATGACCGCAGGACAGACGATCTGCGTGTCATCATGAGACGGAGGAGTAAACGATGACGATTTTTCAATTTCCACAAGATTTCCGCTGGGGAACAGCTACAGCTTCCTATCAAATTGAAGGTGCAGCGCAGGAAGGCGGACGCGGGGTATCCATCTGGGATACGTTTGCCCGTACGCCCGGCAAAGTATTCAATGGAGATAATGGTGATGTGGCATGTGACAGTTACCACCGTTACGAGGAAGACATCGAGCTGATGAAAAAGCTTGGGATCAACACCTACCGATTCTCCATCGCCTGGCCGCGTATTATTCCTGATGGAGATGGCGAGATCAATCGTGAAGGATTGGACTTCTATCATCGATTCGTGGATAAGTTGCTTGAAGCGGGAATCGAACCTTTCTGTACGCTGTATCATTGGGACCTGCCCCAGACGTTGGAAGATATCGGAGGTTGGGGCAATCGCAGGACGGTGGATGCATTTGTAAAATATGCTGAAGTCATCTTCAAGGAGTTTTCCGGTAAAATTAATTTCTGGCTGACTTTCAATGAACCATGGTGTATTGCGTTTCTGTCCAACTTGCTTGGCATTCATGCACCAGGAAATAAGGACCTGCAAACATCCATTAATGTTGCTCACGGACTGCTCGTTGCTCACGGTAAAGCCGTTCAGTCGTTCCGTCGCTTGGATACAACAGGACAGATTGGTATTGCACCCAATGTATGCTGGGCTGAGCCTTACAGCAAATCTCCAGAAGATCAGGCAGCCTGTGATCGGGCAATTGCTCTGAATACGGATTGGTTCCTAGATCCGATCTACAAAGGATCGTATCCACAATTTATGGTTGACTGGTTTGAAAAAGCAGGTGCCACAGTGCCGATTCAGGAAGGCGACATGGAAATTATCTCGCAGCCCATTGATCTTCTTGGAATTAACTACTACACCATGGGAATCAATCGTTTCAATCCAGAGGCGGGTGCATTGCAATCCGAAGAGGTCGATATGGGACTTACCAAGACTGATATTGGCTGGCCTGTGGAATCACGTGGACTGTATGAGTTCATGCATTACTTGCAAAAATACGGGAATGTGGATGTCTACATCACAGAAAATGGTGCTTGCATCAATGATGATTTGGAAAACGGAAAAATCAATGATGATCGCCGGATTGCATACTATGAGCAGCATTTGGCCCAAATTCATCGGATTATCAACGACGGGATCAACCTGAAAGGCTACATGGCTTGGTCTCTGATGGATAACTTTGAGTGGGCGGAAGGATACCGTATGCGCTTTGGTCTTGTGCATGTGGATTACCGTTCATTGGTCAGAACACCTAAAGAAAGCTATTACTGGTATCAAAATGTGATCAAAAATAATTGGTTGGAAACTCGAATTTAGGCTTTAATTTCAATGTTTAGGAAGAAGTGTTCTGAAACCTGACATAAAAAGTAATAACGTTAGTTCAATTGTTAAATGTAGGAACATACGTGGTAATCAGAATAAAGACGGTGGTTCGGTAATCCGAAGCACCGTCTTTTTTATTGTTTTATTTTCAGCTAGGACTTACATGTTCATGAAGGTTTCATAAGGTCTAGGCTGTTTCATGTTATGAAAAGAGCGTTTTTGGGTTATAAGAAGTAAGAAGAAGTGATCTGGTTCTTGTCAACAGTTAAAATACAAATAAAGTGTCCAAATTGCGAAATAAATTTGAACATTTGTTGACTAAAAATCATACTGATGTGGTATATTGGTATAAGGAAAGCACTTACAAAAAGGGAAAAGGAAGTGTTTACTATGGCATCGAAGACAGCAATGGTAAGCCAATTGGATCGCAAAGATAAAAATATGCGGCGTGCAGTGTTAACGATGACAGTTCTGGCTTGGATTGCCCTCATTACGGGAGTAATCATGTGCCTGATCAACCTGAATGATTTTAATGATCGTAACCTCGGATTAATGGTGGGTATTGGTTTCTTGGTCGGTAGTGTATTTATTTATGTAATTGCCAAATCGATTGGACTTGTTCATACACGCCGGGAAGACGAAGGCGCCGATTAAATAATCTTGCGTTAATTCGTTCATAATAAGACTGGATGAGCACCCGGAATCCCAGTCAATAAAGCCCTTTGCGGATTCGTTGATACTGTTCAACGGGACTGCAAAGGGTTTTATTTTGTGACTTGAAGTGTAAAGATTACAATGAGGAAATATCAAGTGTGCAAGTGATTTGTGAGAAAAAATTCACACATTTAAGGTGCAAAATCGACAAATTTGTTAACATGAACAAAAAAGTTGCTCATTTCTGATATCTTTAGAAGGAAGAGAGTAGTATACTGTTTTTTCAGTATGAGCGAATTTAAGGAGAGGGGATCAAGATGAACAAGAAACCTAGGTCGCTAATTCGGATAATCATTCCGGTTGTCCTGACGTTGGTTACAATTGCATTGATTGTCTGGCCAATGCTGGCAGGCGGGCAGTACGTTGTTCTGGATCCGAAAGGGCCTATTGGCGCTTCGCAGAGAGATTTGATTGTCATTTCGACAATTCTGTGTGCAGTCGTTATTGTGCCTGTATTGATTTTGTCTGCTGTAATTGTATGGCGTTACCGCGACAAACCGGACAATAAATCTGCTTATGAGCCTAACTGGTCTCATAGCACTAAAGCGGAGGCTATCTGGTGGACCGTTCCGATTATTATTATTGGGTTGCTGGCGGTTGTAACAATTCGCTACACCTATGATCTGGAACCTTCGAAGCCATTGGCTTCCGAGAAAGCACCGGTGACCATTCAAGTATCTTCACTGGACTGGAAATGGTTGTTTATGTATCCGGAGCAAGGTATTGCAACGGTCAACACGTTGAATATCCCGGCAGACCGGCCCGTAAAATTTGAGCTCACCGCGGATTCACCGATGAACTCGTTCTGGATTCCGCAGCTTGGTGGACAGATTTATACAATGTCGGGTATGGCGATGACCTTGTACTTGCAAGCTGATCATGAAGGTCAATATTGGGGTTCAGGTGCCAACTTTACCGGGGAACACTTCGCCCAAATGCGTTTTGACGTCAATGCTACATCGGAGGAAGACTTCGACAAATGGGTGACTGAAGTGAAACAACAATCCCAACCGCTGACGCAAGAAACGTATAAAACACTGGCGGAACCGGGAACAAGCAATGTAGCTTATTATTCTTCCTTCCCTGAAGGACTGTTCCAAGACATCGTGACCAAGTATGTTATTGACGGTCAAAGTGCTCACAGCAAGCACGGTGAAGCTTCAGGTGCCAAAGAGATTACTACGCAAGACGTGGACAAGAGTGCTAACTAAAGATTCGAAAGGAGGCCCCCAATGTTAGAGAGACTTAAGGAGTTTGCATCGGAGTTTTTCGTTACCGGTGATCCGCTGATTTATGGTGCGGACGTGGCGATCGGAATTACGATGATTACCATCGTAGCGGTGCTGACTTATTTCAAAAAATGGGGCTGGCTCTGGCGTAACTGGTTAACTACCGTCGATCACAAAAAGATCGGTATTATGTATATTATTGCTTCCATTATCATGCTTTTCCGTGGTGGTGTGGATGCACTGATGATGCGTCTTCAGCTAGCTATGCCTAACATGGATTTCTTACATCCCGAGCATTATAATCAGGTCTTTACGACTCACGGTACGATCATGATCCTGTTCATGGCGATGCCGTTTATGTTCGGTTTATTTAATGTTATTGTACCGCTTCAAATAGGGGCAAGGGACGTTGCGTTCCCATTCCTTAATGCACTAAGCTTCTGGTTATTCTTCCTGGGAGCAATGCTGTTCAACCTGTCCTTCGTTATCGGTGGTTCACCGGACGCAGGCTGGCTCAGTTATCCGCCTTTATCGGAGCTATCGCATAGCCCGGGGGTGGGCCAAAACTTCTATATATGGGGTATTCAGATTTCGGGTATCGGTTCCCTGGCTACCGGTATCAACTTCCTGGTTACCATCATTAAAATGCGTGCGCCAGGCATGAAATGGATGAAAATGCCGATGTTTACATGGTCGGTATTCTCCACTTGTATTATCATTCTGTTTGCATTCCCAATCTTGACAGTGACACTTGCATTGCTCTTCCTCGACAGGTTTGCGGGGGCGCATTTCTTCACACTTGATCTGGGCGGTAATCCAATGATGTATATCAACTTGATCTGGATGTGGGGTCACCCTGAGGTATATATCGTTGTCTTGCCGGCATTCGGTGTGTTCTCCGAGATTGTAAGTACATTCTCGAAGAAAAAATTGTTTGGTTACAAATCAATGGTATTTGCGATGCTGATCATTAGCTTCCTGTCCTTCTTTACATGGGCGCATCACTTCTTCACGATGGGTTCGGGAGCAGACGTTAATGCATTCTTCGCCGTAACCACGATGTTGATAGCCATACCAACAGGGGTTAAGATCTTTAACTGGCTGTTTACCATGTTCCGGGGAAGGATACGCATGGATACCCCGATGCTATGGACACTTGCATTTATTCCATGCTTTATCGTCGGGGGTATGACGGGGGTTATGTTATCCGTGGCACCTGCTGACTTCCAGTTCCACAACAGTTACTTCCTGATTGCCCACTTCCACCAAGTGTTGATCGGTGGTGTAGTATTCGGATACTTTGCAGGTCTGTACTACTGGTGGCCTAAAATGTTTGGATTCCAACTGCCAGAAAAACTGGGTAAATGGGCTTTCTGGACTTGGAATATCGGTTTCTATGTCTGCTTCATGCCGCAGTACGCTGTCGGTTTGATGGGTATGACACGTCGTCTGAGCACCTATGGCTGGGATACCGGCTGGTGGGAACTTAACTTTGTATCCACAATCGGGGCTTTCCTGATGGGTGTCGGATTCTTGTTCCAGGTAGCACAAATCGCAGACGGCATTCGGAAATACAAAACACTCAAAGCATCTGGCGACCCTTGGGGTGGTCGTACGCTCGAGTGGTCGATTCCTTCACCTGCTCCTGAATATAACTTCGCCATTACACCGCGCGGAGATGATATTGATGAGTGGTGGGAAGAGAAAGAACGTCGTGCCAAAGGCATCTATCCACCTGAACAGCCGCTTGAGCCGATTCATATGCCTAAAAATTCCGCGATTCCGTTCATCATGTCTATATGCTGGTTCGTTGCCGGTTTCGGCTTTGTATTCGGATGGCTGTGGATGGCGATTCTTGGACTCGCTGGCGTAGGGATTTGCATGATCGCTCGTTCATTCTCATACGATACGGATTATTATATTCCGGTTGACGAAATTAAGCGTACCGAAGCGTCGTTAAGGGGGTCGGTATAAATGGCTCAAGCAGCCGCGAAGCACGGTCATAACCATGCACATGATCATGACCATGGTCACCATGACCCGCAAGAATTGAAAATACTCGGATTCTGGTTCTTCCTGATTTCCGACGTTATCCTGTTCTCCGTGTTGTTCGCAACCTTTATTGTGTTGCGTGACAATTCGGCGGGCGGACCTGTATTGTCTGAACTGATCAAAATGCCTGGCGTTATTGCCGAGACATTTATCTTGCTCACAAGTTCATTCACAAGTGGACTTGCGGTTCTTGCCATGAATCAGGGCAAGGTGAAGCAATTGATCAGCTGGCTGGCAGTTACAGCTGTTCTGGGTGCGAGCTTTATCGCCCTGGAAGTAACGGAGTTTATTGAGTTGATTCATGAAGGGTTCAGTTATACAACGAGTGCAGCTTCTGGTGCATTCTTCACCCTTGTGGGAACTCACGGGCTTCACGTATCGCTCGGTCTGATCTGGATGATCGGATTGATGCTTCAACTGAAAAAACGTGGAATTACCGATGTTACTCGCGGTAAAATCAACGTAATCAGCTTGTACTGGCACTTCTTGGACGTCGTCTGGATTTTCCTCCTGTCGATCGTCTATCTGATGGGGGTGATGTAGATGGCAGAGCATAACTCACATGAATCCCATGGCCACGAACAGCATGGTTCACTCAAGTCCTATGTCATCGGCTTCATTCTGTCCGTTGTCCTGACCATTGTTCCTTTGGTAGTGGTTCTGAATGACATGATGGGCAGAACAGCAACGCTGAGTGTCGTTCTGGTAACAGCAGCACTTCAGTTTGTGGTTCAACTCTTCTTCTTCATGCATATCCGTGAATCGGAGAAGCCGCGTTGGAATGTAATGGCTTTGATCTTTGGTCTGTTGATCATGATGACCATCGTTATTGGTTCCATCTGGATCATGTTGAACAATACAGTTGCACATTAAGTTTTATGCAATAGGTAGGGATCTCCCGACTTTATTTAAAAGTCGGGAGATCTTTTTTTTACCCTTTTTTCATCCTGAATGCGGGCAGAATAAGGGAAGGGACGCATGAGATATAAAAAGGCGAAAATAATGTCGAAAAAAGTTCTTGATTTTTTCTCTCGAATCCGTATACTCAGAAATATAAGTAATCCGAAACGTTTTGGAGGAAAGCAATTGGCTACAATCAAAGACATATCACAAATGACGGGATTTTCGATTACGACCGTATCCAGAGCTCTGAATGGGTACTCGGACGTCAGCGATAGTACGCGCAAACTGATAAAAGAAGCCGCCGAAACCCTGAACTATAGTCCAAATGGTCTAGCGAGAGGCCTGGTCATGAAGGAAACCAAAACGCTGGGGTTGCTCGTATCAGGCATGACGTACAAAAACATCGATAACAACTTTGTATTCGAAGTGCTTTGCGGTATTAATGATAGCGCTGCCAATTCGGATTATGATCTGATTTTGTTCAGCACAAATACAGCGAAGCAAAAGATGAAAACGTACACACAGCTGTGTAGGGAACGAAAAGTGGATGGTGTCATTCTTCAGGGTGTGAAGACGGATGATCCGTATTTGCAGGAAGTATTGGATAGTGACATTCCTTGTGTATTGATTGATATACCCATTCACAGTGAGTATGTTGGTTTTGTATCAACGAATCACAAACAAAGTGCACAGACTGCTGTAGAGCACCTTATTGGTTTGGGTCATCGGCAGATTGCCATGGTGAACGGGTACCCCGAGGCTTTTGTATCCAAGGAGCGCTATGAAGGATATTCCGATGCAATGCGAAATGCAGGGTTGAGCTTGAAGCCTGAATGGATCGTAAACGGGAATTTCACGGAAGAAGAAACACAGCAGCAAGCTTCAGAGTTGTTGAAGGCTTATCCGGAAATTACCGCAATCTTCTGTGCAAGCGACATGATGGCTCTGGGTGTAATGAAGGCTGCGAATGAACTAGGCATCTCTATACCAGATGAATTGTCTGTAGTGGGATTTGACGACATTCCAACAGCCGCATATTTTCAACCACCACTCACCACCATCGGACAGAACATGTATCAGTTGGGACATGAAGCTGCAAACCTGCTGATGGGCATGCTGAGATCGGAAGACAGCCCCAAATTTAATATTTTGCAAAATGAATTGGTTTTGAGATCCTCGACAGCCAAACCAGGTCGCTGAGTTTAGCTGAGAATACGGTTCGCGAGGGATTGCAAAATGAACGAGATGAAGAGAGAACCGAAATGTTTTATTAAATCCGAAACGTTTCGGTATTATTTTCACTCAAATCCAAAACGTTTCGGATACAACATAAGATAGACATAGGGGGAATACACATTGCTGAAATATGATGCAGGACAAGGAGAATGGAGTAACTGGCTGGTAACTGAAACCGGGTTTGATCCGGCTCATCAAGGGAAAGGCGAAGCTGTGCTCTCACTTGGAAACGGCTACATGGGACTTCGCTCGGCAACGGACGAAAATTATGTTGGACAGGTGCGGAACTGGTTCGTAGCCGGAACGTTCAATAAGTTTGACGAGCATGAGGTAACAGAACTCCCTAATGCAGCGGATGTAACGGAACTTTCAATCACCCTGAATGGGGAAACCTTCAGCTTGGAAAAAGGAAGAACGATCAGCTACAGTCGTCAACTGAATCTCAAGAACGGTGAGCTGACCCGTAACGTGGTATGGCAGAGCCCGACAGGAGAAAGCTTTGAACTTGAATTCCGTCGCTTTGTTTCCTTGAGTAACCGTCATCTGGTTGGTTCATCTGTAAGCATCAAGCCACTGGATGGTCAAGCGCGTGTTCACATTGCATCCGGTATTAATGGACAATGGACGAACTCGGGTGCGCAGCATTTCACGGAAGGCGAAAAACGGATATTTGAAAAGACTTATATCCAAATGACGTCAACGACGACACAATCGGCTGTTGATTTTGTAACCAATACGGTGCACCACTGGCAGCTGAATGGTGCAAAGGTTGAGCCGGAATTGCGTCAAACGATGGGACGCCGCAAGGTTGGCATCGAAGGCACAGTAACCGTGGAAGCCGGACAATCGGTAACACTGGAAAAAATCTCGAATGTGCATACCAGCCGCGATCTGGTGTACAACAACGGTGGATATTCACTGGAGCAAATGCGTGAATCTGCACTGACGGAGTTGAAGCAAGAGTCGCAAAAAGGGTATGATCAGCTATTTCGTGAAAGCGCTAACGCCTGGGCGGATACTTGGTCCACGTACAACATTGAAGTGGACAGCACAAGTGGATATGACCAGCTTGCCATCCGTTTCGCCATCTATCACCTCGTCATTATGACACCTGCTCATGATAATCGTATGGGAATCGGGGCGAAAGGATTAAGCGGTGAAGGGTACAAGGGACATTCCTTTTGGGATACGGAAATCTTCATCCTTCCATTCTTCATCTACAGCAATCCCAAGATCGCAAGATCCTTGCTGGAATATCGATATCAGGGGTTGGATGGAGCTAGAAGCAAGGCCAAGGAGAACGGATTCGAAGGAGCCATGTATCCGTGGGAAGCAGCCTGGATCGAAGATGGCGAAGTTACACCGGTATGGGGAGATGTAGATATCGTAACCGGAGAGCAGACGAAGATCTGGTCCGGCTTCATTGAACAGCATATTACCTCTGACATCGCTTATGCCGTTTGGCATTACGTCCAGTCTACAGGCGATGAGGCGTTCATGGATCAATATGGCTACGAGATCATTTTTGATACAGCCACATTCTGGGCCAGCCGTCTGGAGTGGGATGAGGCCCAAGGCCGCTATCACATCAATGAGGTTGTTGGACCGGATGAGTATAAGGAGCATGTGGACAACAATGCATTCACCAATCATATGGCTCACTTCAATATGGAACTGGCCATTCAATATTATGAAAAGCTTCAGCAGGAGAAACCTGAGTTGCTCAAAGCATTGTCTGCGAAGCTTGACCTGACATCTGCTCGGGAAGCATGGAACAGACTGGATCAAATGTATCTGCCAGGGCCGAATGAACAAGGACTTATTCCACAAGATGATACCTACTTGCAGAAGAAAGTCATTGATCTTACCCCTTATAAAAATCAGACGAAAGTCGCCAGCATCTTCAATGACTACAACCTGGATCAGGTTGGTGAAATGCAAATTTCGAAGCAGGCTGACATCATGATGCTATTCTTCCTGCTTGAGAATAAATTTGAACCCGCTATCAAACGTGCGAACTATGACTACTACGAGGAAAAAACATTGCATGATTCCTCATTGTCCTTGTCG
This sequence comes from Paenibacillus sp. GL_099_B, assembly GCF_057835695.1. Lineage (NCBI taxonomy): Bacteria > Bacillati > Bacillota > Bacilli > Caryophanales > Paenibacillaceae > Paenibacillus > Paenibacillus sp. GL_099_B. The sequence continues at coordinate 6,068,306 of NZ_CM174430.1, read as the reverse complement.
ACGCACAGTATCCTTGCCAGTGACTTCGGTAATCGTCCGCTCGCATATGATCTGTTCCGCCGGGCGTCCGAGATTGATCTGGGACCGCATATGCACTCTTCGGATGCAGGCATCCATTCAGCTTCTCTGGGCGGAATCTGGGAATGTGTTGTGATGGGATTTGCCGGAGTTCGTATGTTGGATGGCCAGCTTCATCTCGATCCAAAGCTGCCAGAGTCCTGGAGCAGTCTGAAATTCCCGCTTTACTGGCAAAACCAGCTGTTGCATATCACAATCACGTCCGAGGGTATTCTAATCGAGAGTGATGCAGAGGAAGAAATTTCTCTCCTTCTGTCCGGTCAGCAAGTTACTTTCAGCAAACGGTTTCAAACCTTGGTTTAATATAAATCCATGTGGAGGTCATTCAAATGAAAAAAGGGTCCGCAAGTTTGGTCATGATGCTGATTTTGGTATTAGTGTTATCCGCGTGTTCTTCAGGTGGAAGTAATAGCGCGGAAGGCGGAAAAGGAGAAAAAGTAAAACTCACCTTCTCCGTATGGGGAGATGTCAACTCCGGTGCGGATGAAGTGAAGCTTGCGGAAGAGTTCAATGCTGCACACCCGGATATCGAAGTGAAGTTTGAGCCTATTCCAAGTGAAGGTTATGGAACAAAACTCACTACATCTCTGGCAGCAGGTCAGGCACCAGACGTATTCCTGGTTGGTGAAGGCGACTACTACAAATACGTTGATAAAGGTGTAATTGAGCCACTCGACGATTATTTGAGCAAAGACACTGCGTTTAATCTGGATATTTTCCAAAAGGATCTCATTGAAAATATGAAAATCGAAGGCAAACAATACTACTTGCCTAAAGATTTCAACCCACTTGCTCTGTGGTACAACAAACGCATGTTTGATGAAGCGGGAATCCCTTATCCAACAGATGAATGGACATGGGATGACATGATTGCAACTGCACAGAAACTGACTAAAAAAGATGGAAAAAAATATACTCAATTCGGATTCAACGCCGGCAAATGGGAATATCCAATCTATACGTACCTGTGGGATTACGGTACAGACATCGCGAATGAGGATGGAACAGCTGCAGAAGGTTACATGAACAGTGAAAAAACGATAGCGGCAATGGATCAATATGTTTCCTGGTCTCAAGGAGATAGCCGTGTATCCCCGACGCCACTGGATTCCGAGACGCTTGGCGGAGATTCATCGATGTTCATGACAGACAAGCTTGCCATGATGATTACAGGTCGTTGGATCAAAGGTGATCTCGACAAATCCGATGTTCAATATGGTTCTGCACTTATTCCACAAAATACGGACGGTACTCGTTCAAGCATCATCGCAAGTGCGGGTTGGGCTATCAACGCAGCAGGTAAAAATAAAGAAGCGGCTTACGAACTGGTGAAGTGGCTCTCGGGTACAGATGCACAGAAGCTTCGCTCTGCGAACGGTAAAGTATTACCAGCGACTGTGAAAGAACTAGACGAAGTCAAAGCCAAAGAAGTAGCAGACAAACCAGTCATCGAAATGATGGATTATGCTAAAAAACCGGTAACCATGCGTTCTACAAACGGTCCTGTGTTTGTTGAAGAATTCACCAAGGCGCTGGAAAAAGTGCTGCTTGGCAAACAGGATGTCAAAGGCGCTCTGGATGAAGCTGCGAAGAACGTTGACAGCAAAATCAAGTAAAAACCATGCGGGTGAGTCGGCGGCCATGCTGATTCACCCTCTTCATCAAGGAGGCTGCTATGCGTAATTCTAAATCCGAGCGTGCCGGGTATTGGTTCATATTGCCCTGGCTTATAGGCTTGTTGCTCTTTACCATTGGTCCAATGTTATTCTCCCTGCTGCTGGCTTTTAGCAAATGGGATATTATTACCGGCGTACAATCGATTGAATGGGTCGGTCTGGATAACTTCAAAACGATGTTTCATGATGAGCTTTTCTATCAATCGTTGAAAGTTACCTTTATTTTCGCTCTGGTATCCGTACCGCTGTATCAAGTGGCATCACTGCTTATCGCCTTGCTGCTGAATATGCGGAACAGAGGGATGAAATTTTTCCGCTTGATCTATTTCATGCCATCCGTCATTCCGGCTGTAGCGGCATCGATGATGTGGATTATGATTTTCAATCCGGAATACGGCATTCTGAACCGGGCGCTTGCCTTCTTCGGCGTACAGGGGCCAGCTTGGCTTCAAGATCCGAGCTATGCGCTGGGTGCACTGATTGTCATGGGTTTGTGGGGCGTCGGCAACACGATCATCATTTATTTGTCTGGCTTGCAGGGAGTTCCCGAAGAGCTGTATGAAGCTGCCAATCTGGATGGAGCGGGACCGTTTCAACGGTTTTTCAACATCACATTACCTATGATTTCCCCAACGGTGTTCTTCAACGTGATTATGGGTATCATCGGCGGATTCCAGTATTTTACACAAGCATTTGTTATGACCAACGGGGGACCGCTTAACTCGACCTTGTTCTATAACTTGTATTTGTACAATAAAGCTTTTACCGATTTTGAAATGGGTTATGCTTCGGCATTGTCCTGGGTATTGTTCATCATCATTCTGGCGTTTACGTTGCTGGTCATCCGCAGTTCTTCGATGTGGGTCTATTACCAGGGCGATAACGAAAAGGATTGAGAGGAGGACAAATGATGAATCAAGCAACGACACGGAAACCGGTCTACTCGAAACTATTCTCTATGCTCATGCTTATCGCTGGTGCAGCCGTCGTGCTGATCCCGCTGTTATGGACGTTTGCAACGTCTCTTAAAACACCTGCCGAGGTGTTCAAAGATGATTTTTTCCCGGCTGTATGGATGTGGTCTAACTATAAAAATGCCGTCTTGGCCATCCCGTTTTTTACATTTTTGAAAAATACGCTGATTATTCTGATTCCGGTATTAGTCGGTACCGTATTCTCGTCTGCCCTATGTGCGTATGGTTTCGCCCGGTTTAACTTCCGCGGCAAACGCACGCTGTTCCTGGTGCTATTGGCGACGATGATGCTGCCTTCGCAGGTAACGATGATCCCGATGTTCATCATGTTTAAGGAAATCGGCTGGGTTGATACATTTTTACCACTCATTATCCCTGCATTCTTCGGGGGCGGAGCGTTTAACATCTTCCTGATTCGCCAGTTCATGCGCGGTATTCCGCGTGATCTCGATGAGTCCGCTTTTGTAGACGGAGCAAATAAAATGCAGATTTTCACCAAAATCATGCTGCCACTGTCCATGCCGCCACTGATTGCCGTATCGATCTTTACCTTTATGGGCGTATGGAATGACTTCCAGGGACCACTCATTTATCTGAACTCCAGTGAGAAGTATACGCTGGCACTTGGTTTGTCAATGTTTAAAGGACTTTATAACGTGGAATGGAACATGCTAATGGCTGCAACGATGCTGATTATGCTTCCGCCACTCCTTGTGTTCTTTGTTGCACAAAAATACTTTATTGAAGGCATTTCCATCTCTTCTGCAATCAAGGGCTAATCGTCCGTATGAATAGAAGAGATGAGCGGTGAGCCAAACCGCAGAGGAGGATTATCATGGCCACATTAACAAGCAGACATCCATTTAATTTGTATTATAACGCAGGTGAATACGTGAAAATTTGCGGTACCCAGGACGGATACTTTCCCGATTTTGGGCATCATATGGCTAACGAAATGGGCGGTGTATGGCTGCATCCGATCAAGCTGTTGGACGGCTTCTGGCTGAAGGTAACCGATCTGGATCGCAACATTGCGGTATGGGCAAGGGCAGACGGATTCACAAGTGAATCCTGGGGCGGAAGCCGGTTCGATTATGATCACGGATTGAGCCACATTCCGGTATCCATTGAACGCAACCAGTTTGCCCCCGATTATGAAAAAGGCATGGTCGCAGAATATGAGATCAGCGCTTACGGCAAAGGAACAACCCGGCTCAAGTTGGAGCTGCTGTCACGTACCGATCTCCGTCCAGTGTGGTATTCCGATGAGATCGGAATTATCCCAGGAGCGGGTGAAACAGCAGAAGCCATTTCTTCGCGCAAAGTCATCGTCAAAGATGATGCCCAAGACTGGTATGCTGTGATTGGAAGTGACCTGCCTGGAACGGAAATGACAGTTGGTCCTGAGATTTACGGACCAGAACTGACGGCAGGCAAGGGCACAGGCATTTCTTTTGTAACCGAATGCACGCTGGAGGAGAAGGATGTATTCCGCTTCCGGTTATTTGTTGCCGGTTCGGAGTCGTCCCGTGAAGCCTGTGAGCAGACTTATGCAGTCATCGAACGTGACTACGTCAGCTTGAAAGAGCAGAAGCAGCAACTCTACGACAAGTTGGATCAGCGCGCAGTGTTGACCATTGAAGGCGAGGATGAGCTGAACGAGCAATTTGCCTGGGTGAAGCGCAATAATCAGTGGCTGGTGCAGCAAGTAGACGGAATCGGTCGCGGATTGACGGCAGGTGGACCCACGTATCCGTGGTGGTTCGGCTGTGACAGTACGTATGCGCTTCAGGGTGTGCTTGCTACGGGAGATCATCAACTGGTGCGGGATACGTTGAATCTATTGCTGGAGAAATCCAAGGAAGCGAACGGCAATGGACGTTTTGTGCATGAAGTGACCACGATAGGAGCCGTGTCTAATCGCGGCAACACGCAGGAGACGGCACACTATATCGCCTTTGTATGGGAAATGTTCCTGTGGACCGGAGACGATGCACTTCTGCGGGAGCATTATGACTACTGTGTTCAGGGAATCGACTGGCTGCTGGGTGAGATGGATCCGGACGGAGACCTGTTCCCTTCCGGTTATGGCATCATCGAGATTGCCGGATTGAATATGGAACTGATTGATAGTGCCGTATATACAGCCAAGGCTCTTCAGGCGCTGGAGCACATGAGTCTCTATTTGGGTGAAACGAAGCGGCACCAGACATATCAAAAACTGGCCGAACAAGCGGTACGTGCGGTGAATGATGTGTATTGGTCTGAAAAAGACAGCCTCTATGCGGATGCCGTTGCACCTATTTCCGATATTGTGCCCAAGGTGGATTACATGGTTTCTCTCGCTGAAAAGCAAGGGATCACAGACTACCGGGAGTACGTGGAAGGATTGCTGGCCGATGCAGGTGAAAATCAGAAAGACCGCGGTTGGCTGCTGAACAAAAACTGGGTCATTGTCACTCCGATGGAAGCAGGAATTGCCGATCAGGACAAAGCACAGCGTGCTCTGGAAGCAATGCGAAACCGCGATTTCATTGGTGAATACGGTACGTATCTTGCTGCCATGTATCAACAGGGCACGATGACAATCTCTACTGGAGCACATGCGGTTGCAGAAGCGGCGTACGGGCATCCGGATCACGCGCTGGATTTACTTCGCCGGATGGGGAAAAGCTTCTCACGTGTACTGCCGGGTTCATTCTCGGAGATGTCCCCGGACTACGGCTGTGTAGTCCAGGCGTGGACGATCTATGCACTGGCTGTACCTGTGGTACGACATTTCTTCGGCGTTCAACCGGAAGCACAGCATCGCCGTGTAACCTTATCACCTAATATGCCGCAGGCATGGGAAAACAAAACATGCAGTCTGGAGCATCTGATGGTAGGCGATGCAGAGTTCGATATTCATTTTGAATCCCGTGAGGGCAAACGGTATGCGAGCATTTCCAATGCATCGGGCTGGACGGTCGTTCTGGACTGGAAGGGCGAGAGACGGGAAAGCAACGAGAAACGAATTGAATGGCAACTATAATGTTCAACTAAAAATTTATACGATAACGGAGAGGGCAGAAATAACCTGAAGAAACGCAGTGTTCGCCTTTATTCCCGGATTTTCCCTTCTGAGAAGGATATCAAAAAAATCTGGGGATAACAGCGATCGGAAGGTTGTTCTGTCATCGTAGTGGCCAGTGTAAATATCTTTTAGTTGAACTCAACTAGAGCAATAACATGGGGAGGAACGGGTAATGAAAGGGAACGGAGCACTTCAAGCCGTTATTTTTGATTTGGATGGTGTCATTACTGACACGGCGGAGTACCATTATGTAGCGTGGAAAAAGCTGGGGGAATCGCTGGATATTCCGTTTGATCGGGAGTTCAACGAGCAGTTAAAGGGCATTAGCCGTGGGGAGTCGCTGGCGCGCATTTTACGTCTGGGTGGCAAGGAAGATACGTTTTCGGCTGAGGAAAAGGAAGAATTCGCACAGCGTAAAAACGAACATTATGTTTCGTTGCTGGACTCGCTGACACCCGAGCACACCTACCCTGGAATTCGGGAATTGCTGCTTGAACTGCAAGCTTCCGGCATTCCTGCGGTTATCGCCTCGGCCAGCAAAAATGCCCCTCAAATTCTGAAGGCGCTGGAGTTGGACTCGCTGTTCCGCTATGTGGTACATCCAGATTCCGTACCGCACGGCAAACCTGCACCAGATCTGTTCCTGCGTGGAGCAGAAGAAGTAGGTGCTGACGTTAAAGCCTGCATCGGCATCGAGGATGCGCAGGCAGGTATTGAGGCTATCAAATCCGCAGGCATGATCGCCGTGGGTATTGGTGAAGAAGCTGTACTTAAAGGTTCCGGAGCGAACGTGGTGCTGAAAGATACGACACAGCTCACGCTGTCATTCCTGGAGCGTACGTTGCGGGAGCACAGCCATTAAGCACAAAAGGGGAGATGCAGCATGAACCGGGCATGGTGGAAAGAAGCCGTTGTATATCAGGTCTACTGGCGGAGCTTCCTGGATGCGAATGGAGACGGCATCGGGGATTTGGAAGGATTGATGCTCAAGCTGGACTATATCAAAAGTCTGGGTATTGATGTCATCTGGCTTAATCCCATCTATGAATCGCCGGATAAAGATAACGGATATGACATAGCGGATTATTATCGCATCATGGCGAAAGCCGGAACGATGGAGCAGTTCAAGCAATTGCTGGACAAGGTCCATGAACTGGGCATGAAGCTCATTATGGATCTGGTGGTCAATCATACATCAGAGCAGCATGCATGGTTTGAAGAATCACGTTCATCTGTCGATAATCCGAAACGCGACTGGTATATATGGAAGCCGGGGAAGCCGGATGGCCCGCCGAACAACTGGCGCTCCTATTTTGAACCGTCGACCTGGACATATGACGAGCGGACGGGAGAGTATTATTTCCACTCCTTTGCCAAGGAGCAGCCTGATCTGAATTGGGAAAATCCCGAGCTGCGTGAGGAGATTTATCGGATGATGCGTTTCTGGCTGGATCAGGGCATTGATGGCTTCCGCATGGATGTTATTAATCTGCTCGCCAAGCTGGAAGGTTTCCCGGATGCGGAGCACCCGGAGAACATTGATTATCTGGGCAATAATCCGGGCATTCATGAATATTTGCAGGAAATGAATCGGGAGGTTCTCCAGCATTATGACATCATGACCGTAGGAGAAATTCCGTTTGTCACACCTGAGGATGGCCTTCTGTATGTGGGCGACAATCGGAAAGAGCTGCATACGTTATTCCATTTCCAGGTGGCGGATGACATGCCTACATGGGATCTGGCACGGTACAAGGAAATTCAGGAGAGCTGGTATGAAGCGTTCCGCCATGAAGGTTGGAACTCCCAGTTCCTGAACAATCACGATCACACCCGACAGGTTTCAAGGTATGGCAATGATGGACAATACCGTGTGGAATCGGCCAAACAACTGGCGACCATGATTCATACCCTTCCGGGAACACCGTATGTATTCCAGGGAGAGGAGATCGGCATGACGGGTGTCCGGTTCTCTTCCATTGATGAATATCACGATATTGCAATGAAGAACAAATATAAGGAAGAAATCGGTAAAGGCCGTGCGCCAGATGAAGTCCTCCACAGTCTTCAGCCGCTGAGCCGGGATAATTCCCGCACACCAATGCAGTGGGACAGCAGCAAGCATGCCGGGTTTACCGAAGGGCAGCCGTGGATGCAGGTGAATCCCAACTATGAAGAGATTAATGTGGAGCGGGATTTGGCCGCGCAGGACTCCATATTTGCATATTACCAGCAGCTGATTGCCCTGCGTAAAACGCACGCGGTTATGGTCTATGGAGATTATCGTGACCAATCGGCCGGGGAAGAACATGTATATGCATATAGCCGCAGTCTAGATGGAGAGACATGGCTTGTCATGCTCAATCATTCGGACCGGGAGCAGTCCTATCGTCTGCCTGCTTCTTTCGCAGATCGAGCCATGAATGCCCGCTTGGTCATTGGCAATCTGGATCGCTCAACCTCGGATGAGGTTAGAGAAGGCACCCTTCGTTTGCGTCCTTATGAGGCGCTGATTTATTCCTTGTAATACATCGTAAGATCACCAGAGCCTGGCGGGGATTTTCCCGTCGGGTTCTTTGATTTATCCGAACATTGGGGACACTAGTGATATATTTTATTTAAGAAAAATGATTTTAGGAGATGCAATAATGAAGACTAAGGTTATACGTTATTATCGTTTCGGCGAGCCGAACGAAGTGATGTGCATAGAAGAGAAGGAGTTAGTACCCCCTGGCCCTGGTGAATTAGCGGTGAGGATGTGCGCAAGGCCTATTAATCCCTCAGATGTCATTCCTGTTCGAGGCGCATATCCGCATCGGACCCTTCTGCCAGCTGTTCCGGGGTTCGAGGGAGTGGGTGTAGTGGAGGCAGTAGGGCCGGGAGTATCCAATCAAATGTTGGGTCGGCGCGTCCTGCCGCTGAAAGGCGAGAACACGTGGCAAGAGATGGTGAGAACTTTGGATCGAAATGCGATCATTGTGCCTGATGATATTAATGATCAATCGGCAAGTCAGATCTACATTAACCCGATAACAGCTTGGCTGATTTGTACGGATATACTTCATCTTACGTACGGCGATACCTTGATTGTCAATGCCGGTGGTTCCGCAATTGGGCGAATCTTCGCACAATTATCGAAGATTCTGGGATTTCGTATGATTGCGCTCACAAGAAATGTTCGCCATACTGCTGAGTTATATTGCCTTGGGGCAGTTTCTGTTGTGAATACGATGGAAGAGTTGCTACAGGAGAGAGTTGCAGAATTAACGGAGGGGCGTGGCGCTAATGCGGCTGTCGACTGCATCGGAGGGGCAGATGGAGAGCAGCTCGTGAGTTGTTTAAGGCCGCATGGCACGGTAATAAGCGTCGGACTGCTCTCGGGTATCTCACCGTTATGGCATGAGATGACCCGCGGAACGCAAGTTAACGTTAAACTCTTTTGGCTAAAGCATTGGGTAGAGCGATGTTCGCAAGAACGATGGGAACAGGTATTCAATGAAGTGATTGAGTTAGTTCGGGAAGGCCGACTATTGATGGCAAACATTGGGGCAACATATGAGCTTGCAAATGTGAAACAGGCCATTGCAACCGCTGAATCGAGCATCGAGGGAAAGGTTCTTCTATTAAGCTAATGCAATAGATTGTAAAAATATCGAAGTATAGGATGCTGTTCGTATTATGAGGTTAACCAATAAATACTGGTTAGCCTTTTTTTTATAAAAAAAGGTACACAAAAGATACAAAATGAACTAAAATGAACTTATATGAACATTATCTGACTAACGAAAGGAATGGATTAATGATGCAAAACCGTTATGCTGCACACCCAAATGAAGTGAAAAACTATGATACATCCCGTCTTCGCGAGGAATTCCTGATGGAGCAATTGTTTGCAACAGATGAATTGGTGACCGTTTACTCTCATGTGGATCGTTATATTGTAGGAACGGCTGTACCTCAAAGCAAGGATATTGCACTTGAAGTGAATCTGAAGGATATCGGAACGAACTTTTTCCTGGAACGTCGTGAAATCGGTATCATTAATGTGGGAGGCCATGGAACCGTGACAGCCGACGGTCAAGGATACGAGATTGGTGCGAAAGAGTGCCTGTATATCGGCAGAGGTGTAAAAGAGGTTGTATTCAAGAACAGCGGCAACGACCAGCCAGCTCAGTTTTATTTTGTTTCCACACCGGCGCATCATACTTATCCTACGCAAAAGGCAACTCAGGAGCAGGCTCAGCCGAACCATCTCGGTAGCATCGAAAGCTCGAATGAACGGACCATTTATCGCTATATCCACCAGGGAGAAGGCGGAATCCAGAGCTGTCAGCTGGTAATGGGTATTACGGAACTCGACAAGGGTAACATGTGGAACACAATGCCTGCACATACCCACAACCGCCGTTCCGAAGTATACTTATATTTCAACCTGCCGGAAGATGGCGTCGTGTTCCATATGATGGGCGAGCCAAACGAAACACGGCATCTGGTTGTACGTGACCGTCAGGCCATCATCTCTCCTAGCTGGTCTATCCACAGTGGTGTCGGTACGAGCAGCTATACCTTCTGCTGGGCAATGGCTGGGGAAAACCAGACGTTCGAGGATATGGACGGCGTGGCGATGAAGGACTTGAAATAATAAATTACAAATATCTTTTTTAAGTTGAACTCAAGAAGACATGAGAACGGAGGGGACAGAAAGGACCTGAAGAAGCGAAGCGTGCGCCTTTATCACCGGATTTCCCCCTTGAAGAAGGGGTTCAAAAAAATCTGGGGATAAGAGCGATCGGAAGGTTTTCTGTACCCAAAGTGTTACGTGTTAAACTTGTTATTCACCTTAATAAAGATGTATAGGAAGTTGATCTGTGATGAATCCATTGAAAAGACATGAAAAAATTATGGAGGCTCTGCTGGAGCGGCAGGAAGTCACCGTCAGTGATCTGAGTGAACTGCTGCAGGTGACGGGCAAGACTGTACGGGAGGATCTCGATAAGCTGGAAGGCATGGGATTGCTCGTACGTGTCCACGGGGGCGCGATGCTGGCTCAGAACGACCAGTACGGCATCCTCACGAGTCGTGGGGCTACGGAAAAGCATCATTCGGAGAAAACCGAGATTGCCGAGCGAGCCCTTGCTTATATCCGCCCAGGAGATATTGTTGCCCTGGACGGCGGAAGCACCACGTTGGAGATGGCGAAGCGTATGGACAATCAACCCATTACCGTGGTTACCAATGATCTGTTCATTATTGCTGAGCTGACCAAAAAGGAGCAGGTGCGACTGGTTGTGCCTGGCGGGGCAAGAGTCCGCAATATGCTGGTGGGAGACGACACGGCGGCCTTCATTTCGGGTCTCAACATTCACAAAGCGTTTATCTCAACGACGGCACTTCATCCGGAATTTGGACTTTCCATATATACAGGAGATCTGGTGCCACTTAAAAAATCGATGATCTCTGCATCTCAGCAGGTCTATGGCGTCGTGGATCATTATAAATTCGGACAATTTGCCCTTCGGACCTTTGCACACTGTTCGGAGCTGGACTGCATCATCAGCGACAGTCGGCTGAATGAGGAAACAGCAGCCCTGTACAGGCAAAATGGCATCGAAGTCGATTATCAGAGCTGACCTTCAGTTCCACAGTGGTTACGTGACTGCCGAGGCTGAAGAACACGGTTTGCAACCCAATAACATGCGGAGGAATCATTCATGAACCCATTTGATTTAAGCGGACAAGTTGCACTTGTCACTGGTACATCAGGAGGTCTTGGGCAAGGAATGGCGATTGGCCTTGCCGAAGCCGGGGCAGATGTTGTGCTGGTGTCTTACTCCAATCCATCGGAAACAGCGCGTGCCATTGAGGCTCTAGGACGCAAAGCGTATGTGGTTGAAGCTGATTTGAGTCGTGAGGACGAATTGACCGGGGTGTTTGAAAAGGCATTAGACTTTCAAGGGAGAATTGATATTCTGGTCAATAATGCGGGAATTATTCGTCGTACACCTGCAGCCGATCACGGTCAACAGGACTGGCATGATGTCATAGGTCTTAACCTGAATACGGTATTTTTCCTGAGCCAGTTGGCCGGCAGACATATGATTGAACGGGGAAGCGGAAAGATCATTAACATTGCCTCCATGCTGTCTTATCAGGGTGGAATTAACGTACCGGGATACACGGCCAGTAAACATGGGGTAGCCGGTTTAACGAAAGCACTCGCGAATGAATGGGCAGGCAAAGGTGTTCAAATCAACGGGATTGCACCAGGCTATATGGAAACAGACAATACAACTCAGATTCGCGCCGATGAAAATCGGTACCGTGACATCACAGCACGGATTCCGGCTGGACGCTGGGGAACACCTGAGGATCTGAAAGGTCCGGTTGTTTTCCTGGCATCGGCGGCTTCGGATTATTTGAATGGTCACGTACTGAATGTGGATGGCGGCTGGATGGCTCGTTAACCCTGTCAGCGATCGATGGCAAAGGAGGCAGTGACATGAAACTTGGTATTCTTGCGCATACGTTTGGCAAACAGCCTACAGCACAGCTTGCACAGACCATCGCGGATAACGGATTTAATTCGGTACAGCTGGCATTAGCCAAGGCTTTGTCAGATGTGGACTCGGCCAATGGCAAGCTGAGCCCTGGACTGGCGAATGAGATCGGAGATCGATTTGCACAGCGCGGAGTCAAGATTGCGGTATTGGGTTGCTACATTAACCCGATTGATCCTGATCCTGTGGCCCTTCGTGCAGACATTGATCGATTCAAGGAGCATCTGCGTTATGCCCGGGATTTCGGTTGCAGCATGGTGGCAACGGAGACCGGGGGCCTGGATACGTATCGCGACTCTCATCCGGACGGATATGAAGAAAAGGCGTGGACGGTGCTGCGGGAGACGGTAGAGGAACTGGCGGAAGAGGCGGAAAAGTGGGGCGTTCATGCGGCGATTGAGCCTGTATCTACTCATACACTTCATACACGTGAACATATGATCCGCCTGTTTGAAGAAATTCCTTCATCCAATCTGGGCATGCTGTTCGATCCTTGTAATTTGATCAAACAACCGCATGTGGCTGACCAGTCTGCATTTCTGCGTGAAGTGATGGAAACGCTGTATCAGCGCATCATTGTCATTCATGCCAAAGATGTGGCTTTCAATGCACAGGGTGAAAAGTTCAATCCGGTGCCGGGTGAGGGCATTCTGGATTATCCGTTATTTTTTGAACTATTGAAGACCTATAAACCACACATCGATATTTCACTAGAAGGGGTAACGGCGAAAGATGCTGTCCCAGCGGCCAAGCATTTACGTGAGATATGGAGTGGCGTTCGGGTATAGACGGTATAAAGTCGGGCAGAAGTTCAGCAGGTGATGGTTGAAAAAAATCCGGAAAACCTTTGCGGGAGCAAAGGTTTTTTTGGTGTAGCAGTCTTACTGTTACATATTTAACATTTCTTATCGGAAAGATCGGAAATACTTCTTTTCAAAAGCGACATCTTGTGAGAGAATATGGAAAACATACGCCACCATGTCATGACATCTAGGGATTTGCCAAACGTATAAGTTAAGGGAGGAAACAGATTTATGTCAAACGAACGTGAGCTTTCATTTGAAACATTGGCAATCCATGCCGGCCAGGAGATTGATCCGACCACCCATGCACGTGCTGTACCGTTGTACCAAACAACATCCTACGGATTCCGTGATACGGAGCATGCAGCCAATCTGTTTGGATTGAAAGAGTTTGGCAATATCTATACGCGTCTGATGAATCCGACCACGGATGTGTTCGAACAACGTATTGCTGCACTTGAGGGAGGCGCTGGTGCACTGGCTACCGCTTCCGGTCAGGCAGCGATTACGTTCTCTCTCTTAAACATCGCAGGTGCGGGTGACGAGATTGTTTCCGCAGCGAGTCTGTATGGAGGAACGTATAATCTGTTCTCAACCACACTACCGAAACTTGGCCTGGATGTAAAGTTTGTAGATTCCAGTGATCCTGAAAATTTCCGGGCGGCGATTACGGATAAGACAAAAGCATTGTACGCTGAAACTATCGGTAATCCGCAAGGCAACGTACTGGATATTGAAGCTGTGGCAGCCATCGCCCATGAACATGGCATTCCTTTGATTGTAGACAATACATTCCCAAGTCCATATCTGCTTCGTCCAATCGAGCATGGAGCTGATATTGTCGTTCATTCGGCTACCAAATTTATTGGCGGTCACGGTACTTCCATTGGTGGAGTTATTGTGGACAGCGGCAAATTCGACTGGAAAGCGAGTGGCAAGTTCCCGGGACTGACAGAACCGGATTCCAGCTATCATGGTGTCGTATATACAGAAGCGGTTGGACCGATTGCTTATATTATCAAAGCTCGTGTACAATTGCTGCGTGACTTTGGTGCTACTATCTCACCTTTCAATTCATGGTTGCTCATTCAAGGACTGGAGACACTGCATCTGCGTGTTGAACGTCATAGCAGCAACGCACTGGCTGTGGCGCAATATCTGGAGAAACATGAGGATGTGGACTGGGTAAGCTACGCAGGTTTGCCGAGTCACCCTTCCTATGAACTGGCACAGAAGTATTTGCCGAAAGGCCAGGGAGCCATTCTGACCTTTGGTATCAAAGGCGGAGTGGATGCAGGACGCAAACTGATTGAGAATGTGAAGCTGTTCTCTCACCTTGCCAACGTAGGTGACTCCAAGTCACTGATCATTCATCCGGCAAGTACGACGCACCAACAGCTGACAGAAGATGAGCAGACTGCAGCAGGCGTTAATCCTGAGCTGATTCGTTTATCTGTGGGTACAGAGAATATTCAGGATATCCTCTACGATCTGGAGCAAGCCATTAAGGCTAGTCAGCAATCAAGTGTTAGTGTTTAATTCATAACGTTAATAAATTAAATTCACACGAGCCGCTTGTCCTTATGGACGAGTGGCTTTTTTTAATTTTACATCGGCTAAGGTGAAAAACCCATTTACAAATGCAGAACACAGGCATATAATGAAGCAAAAGTTGCATTGGGTAAAAATAATTGCATAAGTACAAAAATGATTATCATTCTCATTCAAAATCATTCAATAACCATTCAATAACCATGCTGCTGCGGGATTCCCGCAGCAGCATGTGTCATTTTTAGGGCATTAACAATGGCTCTCATTCTCAATACGACTTCAATACAGGGAACATGGATGCTGCAAAATGCACTCCACAACCCGACAATCAGAAAGGATTGTGATTCATATGCAAGCGATACACCAACCTATTCAAACCCAAGCAAAAGCTGAACAGCGCTCTGCCAACACACCTGGTCCGGGACGAGGGCGCAAACCAGACTTTCGGGCTATGCTGCGCAACAAGGAAATGCAAGCTGCTCTGGGCAGTGGACTTTTGATGCTTATTGCTTGGGCGACTGCATCGTGGTCCAACCCATTATCCGTACTGCTATATATCGTTGCGTATGCCATAGGTGGATGGACCAAGGCCAAAGAAGGCATAGAGACACTGGTCAAGGATCGTGATCTCGATGTAAATCTGCTCATGATTGCAGCATCGTTGGGAGCGGCAGCCATCGGTTACTGGAATGAAGGCGCCATGCTAATCTTTATTTTTGCGTTAAGTGGTGCGTTGGAAAGCTATGCAACGGAGCGCAGTCACAAGGATATTTCATCACTGCTGGCGCTCAAACCGGAAACGGCGCTGCGTATTGAGGACGGGAAGATGAATCGTGTATCCATCGATGATTTGCAGCCGGGGGATCTGTTGCTGGTCAAACCAGGCGAACTGGTTCCGGCGGATGGTGTAGTGTACCGGGGTAGCTCTTTTATCAATCAGGCCTCGATTACAGGAGAATCCTTACCTATAGACAAAATCGCTGGTGACGAGGTATACGCAGGTACCGTGAATGGCGAAGGTGCTCTATATGTGGAGGTGACCAAATCCGCTGAAGGATCGTTGTTTGGCAAAATCATTAAACTGGTGGAAGAGGCGCAGACGGAAGTGCCGGATTCCCAACGCTTTATTGAGCGATTCGAGGGGATATACGCCCGTATTGTTGTCGCCGTAACGGTGCTGGTTATTGCGGGAACACCGTTATTGCTTGGTTGGACATGGAACGAGGCGTTTTACAAAGCAATGGTGTTTCTGGTTGTAGCTTCACCTTGTGCCCTGGTTTCTTCGATTATGCCGGTCATGTTATCAGCTATGTCCAGCAGTGCGCGTCGCGGTATTCTCTTCAAGGGCGGCGCTCATGTGGAGAACATGGCCCAGACCCGGGTGGTTGCTTTTGATAAAACAGGGACATTGACGATGGGCACCCCACAGGTGACCGATATTATAACGGCAGACGGATATGACCGGGCACAGTTGTTGGGTACGGTAGCCGCGATTGAGAACCTTTCGATGCACCCGCTGGCTCGGGCCATTGTGGAGCAGGCAAGCAAGGAGGACATCATACTCCCGATTGCTGAACAGGTTCAAGCTCTGACGGGCTGGGGGATTGAGGGGAAAGTAAACGGTGTTCTCTGGAAAATTGGCAAAACGGATGAATTGAATACGCATCATATCAGTGAGGTAAATAATGCAAATGATACAGAAGGACAATTGGGTGCTTCTGATATGAACGATCTGGCTGTGTGGCATGGCATACGTGCCCAACTTGAGGGAGAAGGCAAGACCGTGTCTGCCATAACAGCGAACGGGGAGATGGCCGGACTGATCGCGATGAGGGACACCGTGCGCCCACAAGCGTCCGCAGCGGTGGAAAAGCTGGAAGCTATGGGCGTGAAGGTAGCCATGCTGACAGGTGATCGTTCCGAATCGGCAGCGGTGATCGCCCGTGAGACAGGTGTAGGCTTGGTGTATGCAGATCTGTTGCCTGAAGATAAAGTGAAACAGGTGCATCTGCTTCGTGAACAGTATGGGCAAGTGTTAATGGTTGGCGACGGTGTGAATGATGCACCTGCACTTGCAGCGGCGACGGTGGGTATGGGCATGGGAGTATCGGGCAGCGGTACGGCACTGGAAGTAGCAGATGTTGTACTGATGAATGACAATATTGAAGAGATCGCCTGGGTGATCAGGCAGGCGCGCCGGGCACAGCGGACGGTGAAGCAGAATATTTTTTTTGCCATCACGGTAATTCTGGTTCTAATCACGGGCAACTTCTTACAAGATGTTGCATTACCATTGGGTGTAGTAGGCCATGAGGGCAGCACGATCCTGGTTATTCTAAATGGGCTGAGATTGCTACGATAACAAGGCTGAGAGTGGTTTATGTTGGATATCGCTTCTAACTCAGCTAAATCGCATGGCGTTTGAACCTTGGGTCAGAGGGTAATGATTCGAAGAGGCGATTCCAGAGGAACGTTCCGCACGGAACAGGAAATGGAGCGTTGTTATTGAAACATAACCATGCAGTTCGGCATATGCCGTTGCAACGACATGACAATAAAGGGAGCTGTGAAATATGGGACGTTACGTACAAGTTGAACCGAATGTGAGTGTATTTGTTGAAGATATTGGTCAAGGAACACCAGTTGTCTTTTTGCACGGCTGGCCAGTCAATTATAAAATGTTTGAATATCAATTAAATGTACTGCCGAATCATGGCATTCGTGCCATCGCAATAGATTTCAGAGGTTATGGCAAGTCGGACGCACCGTCCACAGGCTATGACTACGACCGGATGGCGGACGATGTGCGTGCTGTAATTGATGATCTGGAGTTGACTGACGTGGTACTTGCAGGCTTCTCCATGGGTGGAGCGATTGCCGTGCATTATATGGCCCGCCATGCGGGACATGGTGTATCCAAGCTGGCCCTATTGTCTGCGGCGGCACCGGTGTTCACGCAGCGTGATGGTTATCCGTATGGGCTGACTCCAGCGCAGCTCACCGAGCAGATTATCGAGCCGATCTTCGCAGATCGTCCGAAGCTGCTGGAGACATTTGGCGGCATGTTTTTCGCGAAGCAGCACAGTCAGCCGTTTATGGATTGGTTCCATGCACTCGGTATGGAGGCTTCGTCTTACAGTACGATTAACAGTGCCATTGCCTTGCGAGATGAGGATTTGCGAGGTGACCTGAGTGCAATTCAGGTGCCAACAGCGATTTTACACGGGAAGAAGGATGAGATCTGTCCGTTTGAGTTTGCCCAAGAGATGCACAAAGGCATTGCTGGTTCTCATTTGATTGCTTTTGAGGAAAGCGGTCACGGGGCGTTCTATGATGAATTGGAAAAATTCAATGCCGAATTGATTCGATTTATCAAATCCGGATTGTGATCGTCAAACGACCTTTACAGATCGTTCCAACTATTTCATTGAATCTTCATTTGTGAACAAAAAAAGAACCTGAAAGTCAGCGAGCCGCTGTCCTTTCAGGTTTTTGCCGTTCATCGTTGTGTTCATGTAAGGGCTGTTCTTTGTTCTTACCATTAAAAGAGTTCAGTCAGGCCAATCATGGTGATTAATCCGAGCAAAAAGGAAACCGTTGCCGCCCGTGCATTGCCGTCGCCGTGGCTTTCAGGAATCAGTTCCTTGTATACGATGAACATCATGGCACCCGCTGCAAAGGCAAGACCATAAGGGACCAGACCGGAGACCAGACTACTGAGTGTATAACCAATCATAGCTGTAACAATCTCAACTGCACCAGTCAGCGTGGCAATGCCGAGCGCCTTGAAGCGACCGATGTTCTGATTAACGAGGAAGAGGGCGACCAGGAATCCTTCCGGCGCATTCTGCAATCCAATGGAAAAGGCAATCAGATTGCCAAGTCCTGCGTCACTGCTTGCGTAGCTGACACCTACCGATAACCCTTCGGGCAGGTTATGCATGGTGATGGCTGCAATGATCATGAAGGCTTTGGCTTCAATTTTGAAAGGCATCTTCTCGGGATTTTCCAAATCAACATGTGGAATCTTCATCTCCAGCACAAGCAGGACCATGCTGCCCAGCATAATACCAAGGGCAAGTACAAACAAATTGGATTGCCCGAGCGCTTCCGGAATAAGATTGTACACCGAGGCAGAGGTCATGATCCCTGCTGCATAGGCAAGCAAAATATCACGCAGACGGTGGGTAACTTTACGCATAAATAGAATAGGTATGGCCCCAAGGCCGGTAGACATGGCTGAGATAAAGCTGCCAATGAGTGCATCGTTCATGCTTCCATTTTCCCTCCTGATGAAGACTTCTTCATAATCGCTGCCGAGCATTGACACCGTACATAAAAGAGATCATAATGAACAACAGATTAGAATGATTATAAATTAGAATTCCGTTTCTGCATAGGTTAATTGTCATAACGGGCAGTTCATGTGGACATGATGTAGGCTTTCGTTCTAGTGTATGCAAAAGCATTTGCTTTTGATGCCGGAGAGCCTGACCTTTTTGCAGAACCCGGGGGAGGAACTATACATGTATAAATCAATTATTATTGGAACAGGCCCTGCAGGGCTGACAGCAGCAATCTATTTGGCACGTGCCAACTTGAGCCCACTCGTTATTGAAGGACCGCAACCTGGTGGTCAATTGACAACAACAACAGAAGTGGAGAACTTCCCAGGTTTCCCTGACGGCATTATGGGGCCTGAACTGATGGACAATATGCGCAAACAAGCAGAACGCTTCGGTGCAGAATTCCGTACAGGCTGGGTAAACAACATCGATATGAGCGAGCGTCCATTCAAAATTCAGGTTGAAGGTATGGGTGAACTCGTATCCGAAACCTTGATCCTGTCTACAGGCGCATCTGCTAAATACCTCGGTATTCCTGGAGAAGAAACGAATGTGGGCCGTGGTGTCAGCACTTGTGCGACATGTGACGGATTCTTCTTCCGCAACAAAGAAATCATTGTTATTGGCGGTGGCGACTCCGCGCTGGAGGAAGCGAGCTTCCTGTCCCGTTTCGGTTCCAAAGTAACTTTGGTACACCGTCGTGAAGAACTGCGTGGTTCCAAAATCATGCAGGATCGTGCACGCAGCAACGAGAAAGTGGAGATGGCATTGAACCGTACCCCTCTTGAAGTGCTGGCTGGCGACAACGGCGTAACTGGATTGAAAGTACTGAACAACGAAACAGGTGAAGAAGAAATCATCCCTGCTAGCGGTGTATTCGTTGCAATTGGTCACACACCAAACACTGGATTCCTGGGCGGACAAATCACAACCGACGAACACGGTTATATTTTGACTACACCGGGCACATCCGAAACCAATATCCCAGGCGTATTCGCTTGTGGTGATGTACAGGATACCCGTTACAAACAAGCGATCACAGCTGCAGGTAGTGGATGTATGGCTGCGATGGATACAGAGAAATATATTGAGAGCTTGGAGCACAGCGCAGTAGTTCTGTAAGGGAAGAGCTGTTTTGATCAATAGATTAGTCTATAAAATAACAATATGAGGTGAATAAACATGGAAAACGTAATTGTATACACATCAACCAACTGCCCAAACTGCAAATCAGTAAAAAGCTTCTTGGCTGACAAAGGCATCTCTTATGAAGAGCGCAACATCGAGACAAGCGATGAGTTCGCACAACAAGTATGGGACATGGGCGTACGTGCCGTACCTCTGACTGTTATTGGTGAACACCGCATTCTGGGTATGAACAAAACTCAATTCGCCAAAGCGCTGGACGCTTAATTTACCCTGTATAGGGTAAGTTCAAGTCACATGCAGCTATTCCGGTTCGCGCGAGCCGTTTGAATATATATTGGAGAAGCCTTAGTCCGAATCAGGACTGAGGCTTCTTTTATCTGCAACATGAAAAATCCCCTTTCACAGCTACAACAGAGCACATGTTTCATGAACTCTTTTGTGGATGTAAAAGGGGATTTGACGTTAAAATCAAACATATTTTATCTAAAAAAATATACTCATAAAGGTCTGAAATACTACATACACCAGTACGCCTGACAGCATGTACATGAAACCAGCCTTCTTTTTGCTCTGAAACAATCGAAGTATGCCAAGGCTGAACAGCGGCGCAAGCACGATCAGGAACAGGAGTACGGTGACAAACATTTGCGCCGAGATATCTGAAGTATCCACGTAGGTCACGAATTTTCACTCCGTTTCGTCATCGGAATTAACACGGCGACATTCATGCCACCATGACAAAAATCACATAACCCTATTATACCTCTGGATTTCTTTAACAAAAAGGGAGGAAATGGGGCAAAATGATGTCAATTTTCATCGGTTATTAGACGGACACTCTTATTTTACCTAGAAATTGGGAAATTGCTGAGTAAGCGGCACCAACACGTGTGGACCGACTGCCCAGAGCAGCCCATTCAATCTGCAAACTGCGGCGGTGATAGGGCAACGTACGCTCCTCCACCACTTGTTTCAGCGCCGTTTCAATCCATGGCCCTGCTTCAGAAAGAGGGCCGCCGATAATGATGCGTTCAGGATTGAAACTGTTGACGATATTGGTGATGCCAACCCCCAGTTTGCGGCCGATTTCCTCATATAACTTCAATACATCTTCATGGCCTTGCTGTGCATAATCAATCAATTCCCGTGTCGTATGTGCCGGCAAAAGCAACTGATGATCCGGGTGCTCATAAGCTTTCTCCGAAGCATATAACTCCCAGCAGCCACGATTACCACAGGAGCATGGTCTGCCTTCTGCTTCAATGGACATATGGCCGGTTTCTCCGGCATATCCCCAGGCTCCTTTGTACAGCTCACCATCCACCATAATGCCTGAACCGATCCCGATGCCTGCACTAATGTAAATCAGATGACGTACACCGATGCCTGCACCAAAATTTAACTCTCCGTGAGCACCTGCATTCGCTTCATTATCGATCGTAACAGGTAGCTTGAATGCTTCTTCCAGCATGGCGCGCAGTGGCACCTTCTCCCACCCCAGGTTGGGTGCAAACAGCACCGTTCCTTCCTCGTCCACCATACCCGGCACCCCGATACCAATGCCAATTACCCCGTGAGGGGAGGGAGGGGCTGCATGAATCAGATGTTCTGCCGCAAGTTTCAACTGTTCAAATACAGAGGACACATCATGATGTTCCAGCTTCACGGCGTACTCTGTGATGATATGACCTTCCAGATCGGTGAGCACACCCTTTAAGTGGGTTACGCTGAGCTCCAAACCTACGGCATATCCCGATGTACCGCGAAATAGCAACATCAGAGGTTTACGTCCACCGCTGGATTCCCCAGGGCCAATTTCCTGCAAGAGTTCATCATTGATCAGATCGGCAACCAGATTGGATACCGTTGCTTTATTCAGCCCTGTAATCTCGGATACCCGCGCACGGGAGAGGGGGGCATGACGCCGAATCGTATCCAGGACGATCGACTTGTTTATTTTTTTGACCAGCATCTGGTCTCCGGTAATTTTCATATCCATAAGGCACTCCTATTCTTCTATAAAAGGGTTCAGACCCGCAATCCGTAAACAAGCTATTCGACTATTATAGCGTAAACAAACGTGCAAAAAAAATTTTATTTTTACTTTGTTTAACCAATAGACAAAGTATAACCGATGTGTTAGGATAACGTTGTAAACGATTACTTTTAAAACTATTGAGGAGGCATTTTATATGGCCTATTTTGAATCCGTTAATAAAATTTCATTCGAAGGTAAAGATTCCACGAATCCATTTGCTTTTAAACATTATAATCCGGAAGAAGTTGTAGCCGGCAAATCGATGGAAGAGCACTTCCGTTTCGGCATGGCTTACTGGCATACATTAACAGCGGGCGGTAGTGACCCGTTTGGTGCAGAGACTGCTGTTCGTTCTTGGGATAAATACTCCGGTCTGGACCTCGCGAAAGTACGCGTGGAAGCGGCATTTGAATTTTTGGAAAAAATGAATCTCCCGTTCTTCTGTTTCCACGATGTGGACATCGCACCAGAAGGCAACAGCCTGCGTGAGTTCTACAGCAACATCGATACGATCGTTGACCTGATTGAAGGCCACATGAAATCCAGCGGCAAAAAACTGCTTTGGAATACAGCCAATATGTTCTCCAACCCACGCTTCATGTTTGGTGCAGCTTCCACTTGCAACGCAGATGTGTACGCTCATGCTGCAGCGCAAATCAAGAAAGGTCTGGAAGTGGGGAAACGTCTGGGCGCAGAAAACTATGTGTTCTGGGGCGGTCGTGAAGGTTATGACACGTTGCTCAACACAGACATGCAACTGGAGCAGGACAACATTGCCCGCATGTTCCACATGGCAGTAGACTACGCTAAGGAAATTGGCTTCGATGCACAATTCCTGATTGAGCCTAAACCGAAAGAGCCAACCAAACACCAATATGACTATGATGCAGCAACTTCCATTGCCTTCCTGCAAAAATACGGTTTGGACAAACACTTCAAACTGAACCTGGAAGCAAACCACGCTACATTGGCTGGTCACACATTCGATCACGAGATCCGCGTTGCCCGCACAAACGGTATGCTCGGTTCCCTCGATGCTAACCAAGGCGACATGCTGATCGGTTGGGATACGGATGAGTTCCCGGTTGATATGTACGATGCTACATTGACTATGTACGAAGTATTGAAAAATGGCGGTATCGGCCGTGGTGGTGTGAACTTCGACGCCAAAGTACGTCGTGGTTCCTTCGAAGCAGACGATCTGTTCCTGGCACACATCGCTGGTATGGATACGTATGCTAAAGGTCTGAAAGTAGCAGCGAAATTGATTGAAGATCGTGTATTCGATGACTTCATTGAAAAACGTTACAGCAGCTTCAGC
Organism: Paenibacillus sp. GL_099_B; assembly: GCF_057835695.1. Classification (NCBI taxonomy): domain Bacteria; kingdom Bacillati; phylum Bacillota; class Bacilli; order Caryophanales; family Paenibacillaceae; genus Paenibacillus; species Paenibacillus sp. GL_099_B. The sequence continues at coordinate 6,044,740 of NZ_CM174430.1, read as the reverse complement.
GAAGGTATCGGTGCAGATGTAGTTGCAGGTAAAGCAACACTGGCTTCCCTTGCAGAGTACGCGCTGAACAACGAAAGCCCACGCAAAAACCAATCCGGACGTCAGGAATTGTTGAGAGCAAAACTCAACCAATACATCCTGGCTGACTAATATCGGATTTCATCTGTGCAAGGCATGGCATGTAGCCATGCCTGCCCTGTACAAGCTTGTACCACGGAACGCCTGAACAAGCATGACATTCGGACCGTTCCCGACTTTCCCCTGGGAAGGCGGGGGCGGTTTTTTGATACCCGAGCCAATGATACACGAGTGACCTACAGGCGTATCAAGGTTTCATTTATAACCAATGACGAATCAAGGTCATTGGTCAATCTTTCCGCTATAAGAACGAGTACGTTTTACTGTTTTGATATAAATGTTTTTCTAAGATGGTGCATGCAGAACGAAGTGAGCAGAAAGGACCCGAGGAAGCGAAGCGTTCGCATTTATCCCCGGATTTCTCCCTTGCTAAAGGGTATAAAGGAAATCCGGGGGTAACGGCGATCCGAGGGTTTTCTGATCACGGAGTGCCCACATGAGCATCAAAGTTTCATTTATACAATCCTGTTACAAACGAGAGGAGTTAACTCATGAGTTACGTAATTGGTGTCGATCTGGGAACAAGTGCAGTCAAAACTGTGCTGGTTAACCGTGAAGGGAAAGTGGCGTTTGAAGCATCCGAGGCTTATCCACTGTACCAGCCCAAAGCTGGATACAGTGAGCAGAACCCTGAAGATTGGGTAGAGCAGACAATTGTTTCGCTGCGCAAATTGCTGGAGGTGTCCGGCGTACATCCTTCGGAAATTGAAGGACTGAGCTTCTCCGGACAGATGCATGGATTGGTGCTGGTGGATGCCGAGGGCAAACCGCTACGCAATGCAATTCTGTGGAATGATACACGGACAACGGCTCAGTGCCGCCGCATTGAGAAGGTGCTGGATGGCAAACTGCTAAGTATTGCCCGCAACCGTGCACTCGAAGGTTTTACCCTGCCCAAAATTCTGTGGGTACAGGAGAACGAGCCGGAATTGCTGCAACAGGCAGCCCTGTTCCTGTTGCCGAAGGACTATGTGCGGTATCGCCTGACAGGTGATTATGCCATGGATTATTCGGATGCAGCAGGCACATTGCTGCTGGACGTTGCAGGCAAACAGTGGAGCAAGGAAATCGCGGAAGCTTTTGAACTGTCGGTATCCTTGTGCCCACGACTTGTGGAGTCATTTGAAGAAGTGGGCACACTGCTGCCTGAGATTGCGGATCAAACCGGACTTGCAGCCGCAACCAAAGTATATGCAGGCGGTGCGGACAATGCATGCGGAGCCATTGGCGCAGGCATTCTGAGTGAAGGACAGACCATGTGCAGCATCGGAACGTCCGGGGTTGTGCTTTCCTATGAAGAGCGTAAAGATCTCGATTTCGAAGGCAAAGTGCACTTTTTTAACCATGGCGAGAAAGATGCGTTCTATATTATGGGGGTAACGCTTGCGGCAGGATATAGCCTGTCCTGGTTCAAGGATACTTTTGCAGCAGACAAATCATTTGATGTGCTCTTGCAGGGCATTGATGCAATTCCGGCTGGAAGCAACGGGTTGCTGTTCACGCCTTATATCGTCGGCGAGCGTACACCACACCCGGATGCGAACATTCGTGGTAGCTTTATCGGCATGGATGCCGGACATAAGCTGGAGCATTTTGGACGTGCTGTGATGGAGGGCATTACATTCTCGCTGCGCGAGTCCATTGATATTCTGCGTAACGCTGGCAAAACGGTCAATGAAGTTATCTCCATTGGTGGTGGTGCTAAAAATGAAGCCTGGCTTCAAATGCAGGCCGATGTCTTCAATGCAACCATTGTGAAATTGGAAAGTGAGCAGGGCCCAGCAATGGGCGCGGCGATGCTGGCAGCTTATGGCTGTGGCTGGTTCCCATCCTTGCAGGAATGTGCAGCAGCGTTCATTCGCCCTGCCAAATCCTACGCGCCTAACCCGGAAACGGTCAAGGTTTATGACGGACTATTTGCACTGTATCAGGATGTGTACGGGCAAACACGCAGCCTGAATGACCGTCTGGCAGCATATCGTTGATTATTCAGACCTCTTCCATATCGAGATCCCAATAGGTCATTAAATATTAAACCAATGAAATATTAAATTAAGGAGGTACCTGCGAAAGCGGGTGCCTTTTTTGTCGTTGTTCATGAAAGAAGGACATATCATATTTTGAAGGTTCCTAAACGTCATGAAAGGTTCCATGCCAGACATAACCCTATTCCAGACGCGCATAGATTAGATATTAAGGTTAACAGGGGTTATGCCATTTTAATCAGCCATATTACATCAGGTAATATGCGTGACAGACTCAGCCTGGAGGTGGGGAGTTGGAAGATAGTGAAACAACCACGAGGCCGCATGTCACCTTGTCCATGATTGTCCGCAATGAGGGGTACAGGTATCTCAGACAGGCGTTGGAGACGCACCGGCCGTGGATTGATCGTGCGGTGATCATTGACGACGGAAGTACAGACCATACCGTCGCTTTATGCCAGGAAATGCTGGAGGGAATCCCGCTTACGTTGATTGTGAACCCGGTCTCCCTGTTTGCAGATGAGGTGAGTTTACGCAAGCAACAGTGGGAGACTACGGTGGCTACCAAACCGGAATGGATTTTGAATCTGGACGCGGACGAAATTCTGACGACGGATTTTGGTATTGTTCGGAATCAACTGTTGGGTGGAACGCAGGACGCCATTTATTTCAGGTTGTTTGATATGTGGAGCGATACACATTACCGGGAAGACCAATACTGGCAGGCTCATGTGTATTATCGGCCATTTCTGGTCCGATACCGACCGGAATGGAGCTATGAATGGAAGGAAACTCCGCAGCACTGCGGCCGTTTCCCTTTAACCATTCAGCATTTTGCCTATGGATGTCACTCCCCTCGGGTGAAGCATTATGGTTGGGCACGTGCAGAGGACCGGATTCGTAAATATGAGCGCTATCAGGCACTGGACCCGGATGCGAGATATGGCTGGAAGGAACAGTACGAATCGATTTTGGATGCAGATCCAAGACTCCTGCAATGGTCGGAATAAGGGAAGGAGGACAATAGATTTGAAGAGGGAAAAAGAAAAAGGTAAAGAAGAGCCAAAGGAAAAGGTTCTTATCGCAAGTCCTGTTCGGCAGACGGCTGCGGTACTCCGTGAATTTCTCCAGTCCTTGGAATCGCTTGAGCGAACGACGGTAACGACAGACTATCTGTTTGTGGACGACAACGAAGAAGAAGCGGCATCCAATATGCTCCAGGAGTTTGTACTTCGGCATGAAGGCAACCTTTTGGATGCCAATGTAGATGAGGCAGATGCCAGTCAGGGAAAAGGAATTTACAACAAGGACGAGGGTGGGCATTATTGGCGCGACGAACAGATCTGGCGGGTAGCCGGACTGAAAAATCGTATTTTGGCATATGCCCATGACCAGAAGTACGATGCCGTTTTCTTGATTGATTCCGATCTCGTCCTGCATCCACGGACATTGGAACAGCTCGTATCGAAAAGGAAGGAGATCATCTCCAATATCTTCTGGACACGATGGCAGCCGGGCACAAGGGAAATGCCACAAGTCTGGTTGCAGGATGAGTACGCCCTATTTCGTAAGAACAAACGGGTCACAGGGGAGGAGGCAGAGGACGAGAGTACACAAACGGATACATTTCTGAGGCAATTGCGTACCCCGGGTTGTTATGAAGTGGGGGGACTTGGGGCGTGTACCCTCATTCGTAGGAACGTATTGGACTCCGGGATTTCCTATGACCAGATTCCGAATGTATCTTTCTGGGGTGAGGACCGTCATTTTTGCATTCGTGCACAGGCACTGGGTTTCCGTTTATACGTGGATACACATTTTCCGGCCTATCATATCTATCGACTATCGGAATTGCCGGGAGTAGCTGCTTTTAATCGCAGAGCCATACGCGGAGAGGAATCGATCAGTATTTCGCTGTGTATGATTGTGAAAAATGAAGAGGCTTCCCTTGCCAGATGTCTGGATTCGGTTAATGGGATTGCTGACGAGATTGTGATCGTAGATACGGGTTCGACGGACCAGACGCGTCAGATCGCGGCTCGTTATACGGAACGCATTGTTGATTTTGAGTGGGTGGATGATTTTGCGGCAGCACGGAACTTTGCCTTTGAACAAGCAAAAAGTGAATATATACTATGGCTGGATGCAGATGATGTGTTTGAACCGGATGACCGGGTGAAGCTCATTGAACTGAAGCGTTCCCTGGACCCCGCTGTGGATAGTGTTACGATGGATTATCATCTGTCCTTTACGGCGGAGGGACAGGTGGCATATAGTCTGAGGCGGAACCGGCTGGTGCGCCGGGATCGGAATTATCGCTGGATTGGTGCAGTGCATGAATATCTGGAAGTGACCGGTCATCTGCTGCATAGTGACGTGGCAGTCACGCATAAGAAAGACAAGGAATACACGGACCGCAATCTAAAGATTTATCGTAAACGCGAACAGGCAGGGGAGGAATTCTCTCCGCGTGATTTATATTATTTTGGCAATGAACTGAGAGACCACGGGCATCTTGAAGATGCAGTACAATACTATGGAAAATTTCTGGACACCGGGCTGGGATGGGTCGAGGATCAGATTGCAGCATGCCAGAAGATAGCTGATTGTGAGGTAGCACTTGAACGTTCGGAAAAGGAAGTCTCGGCATTGCTGAGATCCTTTGCCTTTGATTTGCCGAGGGCAGAGATCTGCTGCCGATTGGGTGGATATTTTGCCGATCGTACCGATTACCGCAAAGCCTTATACTGGTATGAACAGGCGACCCGCGCCGTACGCCCGACTGATCCAATGGTTGTATTGAACGAAGCTGCATGGACATGGATGCCGCATTTACAATTGTGTGTGTGTTATGACCGGATGGGCAATCGAGCAAAAGCCAAAGAGCACAATGACATTGCTTTGATATACCATCCGACACATCCCAGCATGTTGTATAATGATAAGTATTTTAAGGATCTGGAGAAGGATAATGTACTGGAAAATGCTTAGAACAAACCTCTCTAATGGAACAAAGTGGATGAATAATCCCTTTTTCCATGGAGAGGTTTTTGCGTTTCCAATTAAGTGTATATCGGAGACTTTGATGCACACTCTCTTACAAGAAATTGGATCAAATGATTTCATCCAGGGGACGATATGCTTTACAATAGTGACTAACGGAAAAGCGGTGATAAAGAATACTTGTCTTCGGCTGCCGAATCTATGAAACAAGGGGAAGTTGGCATGAATCTGACGGAAGTATTATTGGAATCGAGACTGGTCGCTATTGTGCGCGGTATTAGCCGGGAATCTGCTCAGGCAGCAGGGCAGGGGATGACAGATGGGGGAATCCGTCTGATGGAAGTGACGCTGAACACACCTGGGGCACACGATATTATTGCAGACTGGCGTGCAAGGCATGAGGGTAAGGCTTATATCGGGGCGGGCACGGTACTCAATGTGCAGATGGCCAAAGAAGCCGTTGCAGCGGGTGCTCAATTTCTGGTGTCTCCGAATGTCGATCTGTCCGTTATTGAATATGCTGTAGAACATGGAGTGGAGATCTGGCCCGGTGCGATGACTCCAACGGAGATTGTGGCTGCCTATGAAGCAGGAGCAAGAGTGGTGAAGCTGTTTCCAATGGCGAGTCTGGGTATTCCGTATTTACGTGAAATCAAGGCTCCATTGAATCATATTCCACTGCTTGCCACAGGAGGAGCCACTCTGGATAACATTGCAGATTATTATGCTGCGGGTGCGGCAGCAGTGGGCCTTGGAAGTGCACTTTTACCACGAGAAGCACTTGCAGCAGGGAATGATGAGCAGATTGCCGCTTGCACACGTGCATTTGTGGAAATAGCGAAAATCGAGGGTTGAACCTTGAAGCCAACGGAAGTGGATTAGACACATCAGGGTATATAAGAAGAGCTTCTGTACCATTAGATAATATAAGAAGTGATGTGGATTAACGTCCTGTTAACCTTGCTGTCGTATGATGGAGTTAGGCCAGAAAACGGAGAGGAGTGACACCAGTGAAAGCTAAAACGATGATTGGCGGGATGATTGCTGTTGCCGCGGTAACTGCGGGTAGTTTATGGAAGGCAGCTGTGAAGAGTCAAACCCCCAAAAAGATTCCGATTACGCTCACACCGCCCATGCCATTTGAGGATATAACCTTCGAGAGTGGAGGCGGGCGAGTGCATGGCTGGTTCATTCCGGCTGGAGCTCATGTCCCGAAGCCTTGGCCGTTGGTTATTATTGCACATGGATGGGGCTCCAACCGATCCCGGGTCCTCCGTTATGCACGTCCCATTTGGGAAGCAGGTTATGCGCTCTTTATGTACGATGTTCGAAGCCACGGAGCCAGTGATCCGGTTAAAGCGGCCTCAGCTTACCTGTTCCGCGACGATCTGCTGTCAGCATTGCAATATACGTCGTCACGGCCGGAAATTGATCCTGCTGCAATCGGTGTGCTTGGGCACTCCTTAGGCGGACTAGGGACGATCCTCGCTGTGACGGAGGGCATTCCTGTATCAGCGGTGATCACGGACTCCATGCCATCCCAATTCGAGGTTATTGTCAGTTCCGAGCTGAGACGGCGACGTCTGCCTCTGTTTCCACTGGCCCAGCTGATTCCGCGAATCTGGTTCTGGCGGCTTGGAGAATCTCTGAAAACGTATCGCCAGCGTGATCCAGTTATGCTGCTGAATGAACGGCGCAAGGGAATGCAGCTGCCGATGCTTATGGTACATTCCAAAGGTGATAACTTTATTCCACCGAGCGAACTTGAATATTTTATGTCTAAAGCGGATCCGCCCGTAGAGCATCTATGGGTCAATAGTGGAGGCCATAGCTGTTCAGAAGAAGATCCTGTGTTCTGGAATACGGTGATTCCTTTTTTGAAAACTCATGTACAGGTGCAGGCTCAGTCCAATGAATCTGTTATACCTAACGTCAATATAGAGAAAATTCAGCCCAATTAATGCTCAAGCTGATCGTTGAAACGCCAACGCTGTTGGCGTTTTTTGCTGTTTCTATAAAATATGCAGAAATTCACATTTGTAAAATTGTTGGGAAAATGACGATTAAAAAGGAAGCTTATGGTATCATAGAATAGACTGGCAATATTCATGCGAGGTGATTTTGCATGCATCCTTGTATGAAATTGAAGGGAGAGGTCCAGATTTGAGTTTTGATTGGAATTTTAATGTACGATTCAAAATGTTTACAGCCAAAGCGGCTACAGCAGCCATGGCAACTTTGCTTCTGGCATCACAGACACCAGGGTTTGCAGGCAGCGCGTCGGCAGCGACAGCGGAACAGGTAACAGAATCCGCAGCGGGGGAAACGGAACAACAACTTGGATTAACAGACAACGAGGTGCCTGAAGGAGCCAAAATCTCCTCCAAGCAAGCCAGCGAGAATATACTGAAATTATTTCCATTGTTAAAGAAGGCAACGATTTCATACGCACGATTTGATTCACCGAATTCTTTTCCACCACCAGATTATAAGGCGTGGGATATCGGATTTGAACTGCGTGAAGGGAACCGATCCACTGGATTCAGCGCAACGGTACATGCGGTTACAGGGGAAGTGCTAAGTGTACATTTGCCTTCTGAGTTGCTGGAAAAGCAGGTTTCGGATTCGGAGACGAAATTAACGAAAACCGAAGCGAGAAAGCAGGCAGATGAGTTCCTGTATAAGGCAATTCCGAATCTGAAGGAAGGTGGTTTTGTTGCCGTTGATGAACGGTATATAAACAACGCGCAGCAATCCCTATTTGGCCGAACAGAATATACTTACAGCTACCAACTGAAACATGAAGGCTTGGTATCCGAGGCGGAAACAGCCTACATAAGTGTGGATCAGAGCGGTGTGGTGACAGGATATTCACGAACTACGATTGGAGCTGAATATCCATCATCGAAGGCAGCCATTTCAGCGGAGCAGGCTCAGCAGAAGTTCGAGGAACAGTTCGATGTTCAGCTGGCCTATATTAGCGAAGAACGATTTTCTTCTCGCAAAGGCCAGAAGTATTACTTGGGGTACACGCCGAAGAACTCAAGTGTTACTCCACTAAATGCGGATACACTGGATCGAATCAATAGCTTGACAGGTGAATCCCTTGCCCAGGAAGCTTCCCAGAAGGACAAACCTCTTAAAGGCAGTGTAGCTGCTTTTACACCGAATACTGGATCGAAATTGAATGCTCAGCAGGCAGAGAAGCTGGTCAAAAAGAGTTTTAATATACCGGAAGGTTATCAATTGGAGTATAGCCAGTTAACCAAAGGCAGCTTTGCAAGTCCAAACAATCAGGTCTGGAGCCTGAGCTGGAGCAACCGCAATGCAAGTGTGTCTTATATGTTTATGAGAGACATTTCGGCACAGGTTGATGCGGCAACCGGACAGATCTACAGTGTGAACATTTATCAGCGCATGATGCCGGGCATGGATCAGGAGAAGCCGGAGATGGAAGTGAAGGGCAAGACCGTGACCAAATCTCAGGCAGAGAAACTGGCTGTCAATACAGTCATCTCACTTGTGCCGGATGCAAGCAAGCAATTCCGACTTTCAACGGTGCTTGAATTGGACGATGCACGAACATTTATATTCGAACGGTACCTAAACGGAATTTTGGTTAAGGATGATACGGTTCAGGTACAAGTTTCAAATGATGGAACGCTCAATGAATATTATGCGCTGGTTGCTGCAACGCCAGAACAGCTGCCGACGGATGTCAAACCGGCCATCAGCTATGAGAAAGCCAGAGCTACCTATCTTGAAGAATTCAAATTGGTACTGGTCTACTCTCGTTATGGGGGGTTCAGCATGGGCAACAGTGAATCCGTTCCCGTGGGTGTGAAGCTTGCCTACATGCCTACTCGAACTGACAGTTCGTTGACTAGCATCACGTATGAAGTGCTGGATGCCAACACGGGAGAATGGAAGTCGATGTACGGCAGTATCACTGGAGCAGTTCAAGTTACAACCAGTGATATTACGGGACATGCCGCTGAAGCAGCCCTTCAGAACATGGTGCAACATGGAGTGCTTCTTCCAGATGAACAGGGACGTGTATTCCCAGACCGGGTCATCACCAAGGGTGATTGGTTTACCTATCTGGCAAGAGCAGTTAATCCAAATATGGATATGTATTATAGTGGAGATGGGGATGGCAATTTATATGCTGACATTACCCCGGAGAGCCCTTATTACCAAGCTGTGCGGACATTGATTGATCAGCGCTGGTTAGCGGGTGCTGACTCTGAAACGAAGCTAAATCCAGAAGAGGAGATGACTCGTGAAGAGCTGGCGGTATTGCTCGTACGCATTTTGCGCTATGAGAAATTAGCCGGATTCTACACATTGCCATCGGATCTTCCCAACCTGGCAGATGCCAGTGCAGTCAACAACAAGGGAGCTGTCTCCCTCAGCATCAAGCTGGGATTGTTGCCTTCAATCGAAGGACGATTCATGCCTGCACGCAAAGTGACGGTTGCCGAAGCGGCTCAGGTATTGGAACGTCTGGCCAAGCTTCAGGGTAAGACGGATACCTTTATGAGCGGCAATCGTTTATATTGATTGGAGTTTGTTGCATAAATGCCCGGAAGAGTCATATGATGAGGATAACGGGTAGGTTAGGTTTGGTTTGATGAAGACAGAGGGACCTTCTGCGGAGGGTCTCTTTTGATGCTTTTCGACAAAACTAGAAGCCTGCCGTCAATCCCTTTTGTGATACAATGAGGCATGAGAACTTTGCAAAGAGAGGTGGTATCCTTTCATGGGCAAGCACGGAAAACGAGTGATAACCCTGCTATTGGCTGGCTGTCTCGTCGCTGTGGCACTGCCACATGCGGTCGATCTGGATCAGCTGTACGCGGCGTCGGGAACATCGGACATATCCACGAATACGGATCTGCGCGAGACGTTGCTTAATGCGATGTCCCAGCGTACGGAGGAACTTGTTTTTACATACAAAGGCAATGTGAAAGGCCTCAAGAAACAGTTGCAGAGCTCCATTGACGAAGCAATGACCAGTGATCCTTATATTCAATATACCGTTAAAAGTTACGCATTTAACTATAAAGGCTCCAATGTATCCGCAGAGGTGCATGTGAAGCTGGCATATCGGGAAACGAAGGAGCAGACCGATTATGTGAACCGTAAGGTGACCAACGTGCTCAAAGAGATTATCGTGCCTGGCATGACGAATCATGAGAAAGTTAAAGTCATTCATGACTGGATTGTACTTAACCTTTCCTACGATACATCCTTGCAGAAATATACTGCCTACGATGGACTTGTTACCGGCAGTACCGTATGTCAGGGGTATTCATTACTGGCTTATCGTATGCTGGAGCAGGTGGGTATAGAGAACCGGATTGTGGAAGGAACGGCTGGTGAGCAATTACACGCCTGGAATCTCGTCAAGCTGGATGGCAAGTGGTACCATATGGATACGACGTGGGACGATCCTACTCCAGACCGTAAAGGCAAGGTAAGTCACAGTTATTATTTGCTCAGTGATGATGAGATGGCACGTGACCATGTCTGGACAGCTAAAGGCAAGTATCCTGCTGCATCTGCCCCTTATCGTGAAGCTTTGCAAACTTTGGTGAAGGCGGGAGGCAGCAAGGCAACCACGTATCAGAAGCTGTATCGTACGCTGGAATATTCGCTCTATGATGAAAGTGATGCGGTTAGTGGTCATTCCGCTCTGAAAACAAAAGTTCAGAGTGCGCTCAAGGATGGCGGAACCTCGCTGACTTTCAGATACAAGGGTACTGAGACAGGACTAGTAGAGGATTTGCAGGATTTGTATCAGCTTGGCATGAAGTCGATATCGTATTACGTGTCCAACATGGAGGATACCGTCGATCTGCGTGTGAAGATTACTTGGACCATGTGAACAGCAGACTTTTTATGAATGATTATAATAGGACACACCTTATGGTGAACAAGGACGCTCGTGGATGAGCGTTCTTTTTTTGCGTGGATGATAGCTATCTCGAAACTTGGACGAACCAAAAAGGCATCCTTCTCTCCAGTGGAAAGAAGGATGCCTGTGCAATATCGTTATTCGTTTGTTGTTGTAAAATCACATTCCTGTAATGGTACAACTTTTGTTTTCTTAATGAATTTATAACCCAGCCATAAGATCAGGAACAGCGGAACGCTCAAGTAAGCGACGAGGGCACCGCTCCAATCGATCTGATCGCCCGTGAACGCCTGATAGTTTTGTCCAATAATTACGATGATACATAACACAAAAGCAAAGATCGGACCAAATGGGAACCAGCGTGCACGGTAGGGCAGATCGTTCAGATCCCGACCTTGGGCCACATAGGCACGGCGGAAGCGATAATGGCTGATGGCAATACCAAGCCAGGTGATAAAGCCACACATACCAGATGCATTAAGCAGCCAGGTGTATACAATACCATCACCGAAAAGGGAGGCTAGAAAAGCGAGCATACCCACCGCTGTGGTCAAGAGAAGGGCATTCATTGGAATGCCCTTTTTGTTCAACCGACCCAGGAAGCGAGGCGCTTTGCCATCCCGGGCAAGAGCATACAGGACACGACTTGAAGCGTACATGCCTGAATTCCCGGCAGACAGTACAGAAGTCAGAATAACGGCATTCATGACGGAAGCAGCAATGGCCAGACCCGCTTTTTCAAAGACAAGGGTAAACGGACTAACTCCGATGTTGTTCAGATCACCTTTAAGCAGATTCGGATGTGTGTAAGGAATGATCAGACTGATGACTGTAATCGCCAGAATGTAGAAGATCAGAATACGCCAGAACACTTGCCGAATAGCACGAGGGACATTTTCACGCGGATTTTCGCTCTCACCGGCTGCGACACCAATGAGCTCTGTTCCCTGAAAAGAGAACCCAGCAGCCATAAATACACCGAGAACCGCGAAGAATCCGCCATGGAATGGTGCGTCCCCTACAGTAAAGTTACTGAACCCCACCGCTTCTCCCCCGATAATGCCGAAGATCATGAGCACACCAACGGTAAGGAAGATGATAACTGTAGCGACTTTGATAATGGCGAACCAGTATTCCGACTCTCCATACCCTTTAACGGACAACACATTCAGGGCAAAGATTAATACAAGAAATAACAGACTCCACAACATGGATGAACTGTCAGGGAACCAGTATTTGATGAGTACGGTTGCGGCAGCGAGCTCTGCCGCAATGGTGACTGCCCAGTTGTACCAGAAGTTCCAGCCCATGGCGAACCCAAGGGCCGGATCGACAAAGCGGGCCGCATACGTATTGAATGAACCGGAGTCGGGCATGAAGGTAGCCAGTTCTCCGAGACTGGTCATTAGAAAGAAGACCATGATGCCGACGGCAACGTAAGCAATCAGTGCACCGCCGGGTCCGGCAGTGGAGATGGCGGTGCCGCTAGCGAGGAACAGTCCTGTACCAATGGATCCACCAAGTGCAATCATGGTCATATGTCGTGCACGTAGTCCTTTTTTCAGGGTGGGTCCTGTTGTGGTTTGGTTGTTGCGGTCTTGCATGGAAACACTCCTTCTTTCAGCGTACTAATGGGTTCAGAACAATGGAAAATAACACAAAAGACCGCAGGCATTAGCCTGCGGTCTTTATTATCGATCGTCCGCACCTCGTCCCAAATGTTTAAGATAGCTCAACACAGATGAAATCATACCCTCCGAGGAAGGCATCATACATCTGTGACAGTTCTGCACCTTTCGGCAACAGCCCCAGCCGCGCTGGACAACGTAAGGAACCGTCCTGCGGGCTTCGGCGGGTGCACCTTTCGGCTGAATTCATAAGCGGCTCCTTAGCGCCTCCTTCAGCGTACTGATCGCACCCGCGACCTCTACCTCATCATCATGGATGAGGTGTATCTATTGTCTATGAAATTATAAATCACAGAACGTAACACTCGATGTTCTGTTTAGTAAACAGACAATCAGTATAACCCCCATGGTATTCCAGTGCAATAACAATTGTTGGATATGAATCGAAAGGACTATTCCGACGTCTTGTTACGCCCAGCCATCTGCTGCCATACGGTTCCGGCTGCCTGTTCCCCGGATTCAATCCGTTCCAGTGCCATTTTGGCTTGCAGGCTGACTTCAAACTCCGGGTCATCGGCTGCTTTCCGCAGAGCTTGCTCTGCTTCTTCGGTTCCCACTTCGTACAGGAAGCGGGCCGCACGCCAGCGTACAAGCTTGCTTTTGTCGGATAACGTAGCTGTCATGGCTGCCGTTGCTGCAGGATCACCGATATCGGAGAGGGTATCTCCGGCAGTCCGACGTACAGCAGGTGAACTATCCTGCAGAGCTTCGTACAGCAGTTCCATCGCTTCCGGTGTACGGATATCCCCAAGATATACAACAGCCAGGCGGCGAATCTGCATTTTATTATCATGAAGTGCATGGGCAACGAGTGGCAGTCGTTCTACTGTGGGCTCCATACCATCAAATGCAGCGTAGCGAACATTCCAGTCCTCATTATGCAGAGCTTCTTCAAGCTCGGCACCATCCAGCTGGCGGCGACGTTCCACGAACTCTTCAGAATTAGTGCCGTGCTCAATGGCTTGTTGGATCACGCGTTCCAGACGCTCTGGCGGATAGGCTGCTTCCAGCTCCTGTTCAACTTCTCTTGCAATTTCAGGCAATTCCCCGTAGCGGACGCCGTAATCACTCAGTTTCCGTTCCTTGATCAGCGTTGCACTGGCGACTTCAGTAACCGCTTTGACGAACCGATCCGAGAGCGAGATCCGCTCTTCCTTGGCGCCGGCTTTAACCCGAATTTGCATCGGCACACCTCTGAAGAATTGAACGAATACCTGTGCTTCACCGAAGTGTTCACCAGAGACGTCTTCAGATTCAATCCAGTCCAGATCAATTCCTTGCTGCCCGAGACGACTTTGAACTTCGCCAAGTATGACGGACCAATCCGCATTTCCCTTGCGGTCAAGCGCTACGAAGTCGGTCGTGTGGAATACACTTTTTACTCCGGGAATATGAAGCATCTGGCGAATAAACGCCGGAGCAGACCGTTCGTTATCCAGTGTATATGTTCTGCGGATCCCGTCCTCCAGACGTTCATCCAGATGCAGCATCATCGTATTGGGACTGGGTGTTGGTTCAATGGAAACAATATTCATCGGTTCATAACCTCCTGTACCGGATTCATTCTTAAAGTTCCCGCAATTAGCACGGGCATATCCCTATTTTACATGAATTGCCGCAAACTGCGAAATGGGTAATGAACCTTACACAGTTTGTGAAGAGGTACGAAGATAGTTAACACTTCTTTTATGTTCACACACGAACATTTTTAAATGAAGATTGGCACAATAAGAAGAGAGAATGAACTGGAGGTTATAACTATGGAACCCATTACCGTACTTTCGGACGGAAGTCGTGGTATTGATTATGACAATATGATTGAATTGTTGAATGAATGGATAACAGACGAGCAGAGGGAGTCCGCAGTTAAAAAAGAAAGGAACGTGGAAAGCGAGGCTGGCTCGGAATGGGGCACAGCTCGATATTGTATTATCGATTATCAGGACGCCGGGCAAGCCGTTTCAGCAGCAAATGCCATTCGGGCATTTATGCCTCAGATTCCTTTACTGGTGATTACGGATTTCCAATCCCTGATTCGCAAGCGCCATTTGCAGCTTATTACCGGTACGGGTCTGATGAAGATGATCCTCTGGCAAGAGAAAGAACCAGATAGGCTGATCGTGGAAATCCAGCGGTGGCTGCATTCTTTTGCATACAAAACAAAAACAGCTCAGCCCTCAACCCAGTCGATGAGACGATGACAGAGTGAGGACATGAGCCATTATTTCATTTCGGCGTGTACTAAATGACGTATTTATATCCCGTTCCCCAAACCGTCTTGATATACCGTGGGTTTTTGGGGTCGGGTTCAATTTTTTTACGCAGGCTGGAGATGTGCACATCGATTGTACGATCCAGATATGCCCGTTCTGAGCCTTTAATTCGATCCATGAGTTCATTGCGGGTGAACACTTTGCCGGGATTTCGGTACAACTCCTTCATAATTTCAAACTCAATATGAGTGACCTCAATTTCAATGCCATTCACAAACAAGGTTCTTCTGTACTCATTCACACTGACATGTCCGACAACTTCAGCAGGTTTATCCTCTTTTATCGGTTTGTCCGGGTAGGAGATAGCGGATCTGCGCAGTAATGCCTTAATACGCGCATCAAGCTCTTTCAGACTAAAGGGTTTACAAAGAAAATCATCCGCACCATTGTGTAATGCTCGGAGCCGATCATTCAGCATGGTGCTGGCCGAGATCATCAATATGGGCACAGTCGAGTGCTGGCGAAACGCATCAACCAGATCATTACCGTCTGTTTCAGGCAGCATCAAGTCAGTCACTACAATATCGGGCTGGAATCGTGGGAAAAGTTGAAGTGCTTCGCGTGCATGATGAACCCATTCAGTTATGTAACCCTCCTCCTCAAGAAAGAAAGCAATCATGTCGGCCAGATTTTTCTCATCTTCTATAAGAAGAACTTTGATAGACATTGAGGTCACACTCCTGATGAAATGAATTTGTTAAGAAACTTCTAAAAAAATGGCGTGATTTGTGTGGAAATGCTGCAAAAATTTTAATGTTTGTATTCCAGAATATAGGATGCATATGTAGTAAGTTCTATAGATTTGAAGCCAAACTTCAGTATTTTACCATGAATGAAGGTCATTTGCCGATCATTCAAAATTTCCCAAAGCTGCGTTGAGTAGTAATTACAGTATAATGTATCAGAACGGTTTGAGGGAAATAAAGTAGCTCTTACGAGCTTTAATCCATAGGAGGTACCAACGTTGTTGTTGAATGCAAACATAGAAATCAATCATAAGGACGGCTGCCTGTGGACTACATAAGAGTAAACAAGGTGTTGGAGTGGATGGTAATCAAACTCCGTATTCCGTGGTTGGGTACGGCTATACTTATTATCCTGGGTACGCTGGGAACGATATTTCCGTTGACTCTTTTTTACGGGGTACAGCTCTTGTTTGGTACAGCCGCAACTTTTATTGCCTTGCGCTTACATGGAGCCATATACGGATTCACTACTTTGATAGCAATCTGTACCTTGGGTGTGTTATTCGCGGGTCTAGTCCCAAATAGTTTTTTTATGATTGGCGCTCATACTATTGAATTAATCTGGATGCTGGGATGGCAGATCCGATGGAAGAATGGAAGTGTCATGAAGGCCAATGCTGCATTCTGGGTCGTGATGTTATTGCCAGTGACCTGTTACGGATATTTCATTACGGGCATGAATCTTGAAGAATTAAAATATACCTATATGCATGTCGCTGTGACCAGCATGGTTAATGCACTGATTGCAGGTATTGTGGTGGACTTCTGGATTACAAATGGCGAGCTGAAGTCGAAACGAACAGGAACCATTCCGCTCACACGAATTGCTTTTAAATACGTCGTAGCCTTTGTAGTCGTTGTCTCTCTGGTTCTGTTATCGGCCGATAGTCGCAGACAACTAGGTCAGATCAATAACACTATCGTTTCTAATCTAAAACATGCTGCGAATGCTGTGATCAAGGATTTGAATGAACAATATCTAACCGAGGAGAACATGCATCAAAGTATGGAGCGTTACCATCATCTATTGGATGTGAACGTCATCATTCTCGATCCGAATGATAAGGTCATTGCTTCAGGGCTTGATACACTTCCAGTGGGGGAATACCTGGATATCAACAAATATCGTTTTCTCAAGCCAGGGGAGAACAGCATACTATTCCATTCCGGGGATGCTTATTATAGCGATGTGCTTACTCACTGGAAACAGGCATCGTTCATGTATGAAGCGGATATGACAACAAGTACACCATACAGGGTATTCGTTGAGACTGACTCAGCCAACTATTATACACGGATTGAGTCGATCTATCTGACTACGCTTCAATCTCTGTTTATCATTTTCGTGGCTTCTATGATTGTGGCTGCTCCGCTCAGCAAGAAAGTCGTAAGTCCAATGAAACGCCTCACACGGATGACAGGTTCCCTTCCAAGACTGTTATTTCGTAATGGCAAGATGGATTGGCCGACCAGCCACGTCACCGAAGTACAGATTCTGATTGGCAATTTGCGCAAAATGGCCGATGTGCTCCTTGAACAATTTGAGCAAATACGTCAGGACAAGCTTACGCTGGAAGACAGAGTCAGAGAACGAACCAAAGAGCTGAAGAATAGTGAGGAGATCAAACGAGCAATTATTGATTCATCTATTGATGCTATTATTTCTGTGGATTCAAACGGACTGATTATCGAGTTCAATCCCGAAGCCGAAAGAATGTTTGGACTGAAACGGGAAGAAGTTGTATTCGAGAAGGAGGCCCCTTCCCTTTTTCAGGGAGCGAGCTGCATGGAAATCAAGGAAATGCTGAATCAATGCGAGTATATTCGGGGTAAACGGCATGTCATTGTCGAAGAGATTTCAGGCATCCGCCGGGACGGTTCGGTTTTTCCAATTGAGTACAAAATAGTAGAAATTCAGTTGGGCAATAACGAGACGCTCTATAACTTATTTATTAAGGATATTACCGAGCGGACAAGGGCTGAAGAAGACCGTGTACGTCATGCGCTGGCTCTGGAGAAGCTGAATGCGGAGCTGTTTCATGAAAAAGTTGCTATTCAGGAACAGCGGGATATCAGCGAGCATTTCATTGAATCCGTTCGGGAAGGTCTGGTCATGTCTGATCGTTCTGGCACCATCACGATAGTTAACAGAAGGATTGAAGAAATGTTTGGCCTCGGAGATTTTTCGGGCAGATCCATCGAAGACTTAGCCAATGCAATTGATACTCTGGTGTTAACCGCCGAGTTCAATTTGGTGGAGCAGACTCGTGCTTTTCTGAACGGAGAACTGGCCTTTGTTGAGACTGAGTTTATATTCAATGATGTGGAAAAGAGTGTGTTTTCCCTGTACATGAAGCAAATGGATGTTCCCGGTAAAAACCATGGATTTCTTTTGGTGTTCCGCGATCGTACGGAGGAAGAACGCCTGAATCGGATGAAAAACGAACTGATCAGTGTGGTGTCGCATGAGCTTCGTACCCCTGTAGCGACCATTATGGGCTATGTGGAACTAATGATGATGTATGACCTTCCCACTTCGCAGCGTCAGGAGTTCATGGAAACCATTTCTTCGGAAGGCGCACGGCTGAGTAGTCTGCTGGATGATGTACTTGATATTCAACGTCTGGACAATGAAGGCATGACCTACCACAAGACGTATGTACCGTTGCTTGAGTTGGTTGAGGGTGTTGCTGAGCAATGGAATATGCAATCCATTCAGCGCATCTATGTACATGCGTTTAATGGAGACTTTTTTGCTTACGCGGACCAGAACCGGATGGTTCAGGTACTGCATAATTTGGTTGGCAATGCAGTCAAGTACTCACCTGGAGCAGACCGAATCGATATTACGCTGTGGGAAGAAAAAGAATGGTTATGTATCGATGTACGTGATTATGGAATAGGTATTCCAGAGAACATGCAGGACCTGCTGTTTACGAAGTTTTATCGTGTGGACAATTCGGATCATCGTCAGATTGGCGGGACTGGACTGGGGCTTTACATTTCGCGGAAAATTGTAGAGGATCACCAGGGAACGCTTACCTTTATATCCGCGCCGCACAAAGGAAGTACGTTCAAGGTTCGATTGCCCAAGCAGGACGAACTCTTGTAAGGCAAGAGAAGTCTTATCTAATAGGATGCTTTCATCCTGAAATAGATAAAGGCTTTTTTTGTTTTTCAAAATTCCCCGGATAAAAAAACAACTTCTTTTGCAAACTGTCTACAGAGCCATAATTTGCATTCCATGCAAAAGGAGGACGGCCGGTCTATGTTCCGTAAACAAGAGAAAACCCTTATTATCGTCTGCCTGGTCGCAGCCGTGATCGTGCTGTATGCCGTTGTCAAAAGTATTATCCGGATCATGAGTTATTGAGGCATTTCATCACACAGGTGGTATGAAGTCGTACATAACGATTATGTGAAAGAGGAGTGTAACCCCATGTCATCCCTGGATCCTGTTCTGCTCAGCCGGATACTGACCGGTCTTACCCTGTTTGTGCACATCATTTTTGCTTCCATCGGTGTAGGCGTTCCACTCATGATCGCCTTGGCTGAATGGCGCGGACTGCGCACCAATGATATCCATTACACCTTACTGGCGCGCAGATGGGCGCGAGGTTTTGTCATTACCGTTGCCGTTGGTGTGGTTACAGGCACCTCAATCGGTTTACAGCTCAGCCTGCTGTGGCCGATGTTTATGCGAGTAGCGGGGCAGGCGATTGCCCTGCCGCTGTTTATGGAGACGTTCGCCTTTTTTGTGGAGGCGATCTTTCTTGGCATTTACCTCTACACATGGGACCGTTTCAAAAAGAAATATACCCATATGCTGCTGCTGATTCCGGTGGCACTAGGTTCCTCTGCCTCTGCGATATTCATTACAACGGTGAATTCTTTTATGAACCAGCCTCAGGGGTTTACCCTGATTAATGGCATCATGAAGGACATCCATCCAATTGCTGCGATGTTGAACCCGGCTACCCCGACCAAGGTATCCCACGTGCTCGCCTCGTCATACACATTGAGTGCGGGTATATTGGCAGGCATCGCCGCATTCAGCTTGCTTCGGGGTAGGGATCATGTGTATTACAAAAAGGCACTTAAACTCACAACGGTATGTGCGCTCGTATTTGCGGTCAGCACCGTCATGATCGGAGATTCTTCCGGTAAATTTCTGGCGAAATACCAGCCGGAGAAGCTGGCTGCCGCAGAGTGGCATTTCAAAACGATGACAAAGGCGCCGCTGGTCTATGGGGGGATTCTTGACGAGAACAATGAAGTGAAATACGCCATTGAGATTCCCTATGCACTCAGCATACTGGCGGGAAATAGACCCGACACGGAAGTGAAAGGGCTGGAAGAATTTCCGGCCGATCTGAGGCCGCCGTTGTCCATTCACTATATGTTTGACCTGAAAGTAACGACCGGCGTGATCATTCTGCTGATTCCGGTGCTCTATGTGTTCCGGCGCTGGCTGCCGGGGCGCAAGCCTTATCCCAAATGGCTCTTGCTCGGCATCGTCCTGCTTGGGCCACTGGCCATGATTGCCATTGAGCTGGGCTGGATGTTCGCCGAGGTCGGCAGACAGCCCTGGATATTGCGCGGTTACATGAAGGTGTCGGAAGCAGCAACAACATCATCCTCCGTAGGCTGGATGCTGGTTCTGTTTATACTGCTGTACCTGATCCTTTGCTTTTCAGCGATTCGGGTACTCAGCAAGCTGTTCCGTAACAAGGAAGCAGAGAAGGAACTGGAGTCTCTCGGTCTGGAAGGAGGGATCGTGCATTGAGCTTTGAAATAGCGGGCATCGCGATCTTGTGGACGTTTCTGTTTGGTTATCTGATCGTGGCTTCAATTGATTTTGGAGCCGGATTTTTCAGCTTTTACAGCATACTAAGCGGACACGAGAACAAAATCCATAACATTATTCAGCGCTATCTCTCACCCGTGTGGGAAGTGACGAATGTGTTTCTGATCTTTTTTGTTGTCGGTCTGGTCGGATTTTATCCGGATAGCGCTTTTTATTATGGGACAGCGTTGCTTGTTCCAGGTTCATTGGCCATTGTGCTGCTTGCGATTCGGGGCGTGTATTACGCCTATAATACCTATGGGAATCATGGGCAGAACAGCCGAATCTACATGGCATTGTACGGAGCGACGGGATTGCTGATCCCGGCGGTGTTTTCCACCATTTTGGCGATATCCGAAGGTGGAATTATTGAGGAGGTAGGTGATCAGGTATTTTTTCGCTGGCGTGAGTTTCTGACGAATCCGTATACCTGGTCTGTTGTATTGCTTGCTCTGGTAAGTGTGCTGTATATCTC
Organism: Paenibacillus sp. GL_099_B; assembly: GCF_057835695.1. Classification (NCBI taxonomy): domain Bacteria; kingdom Bacillati; phylum Bacillota; class Bacilli; order Caryophanales; family Paenibacillaceae; genus Paenibacillus; species Paenibacillus sp. GL_099_B. The sequence goes on along the minus strand of NZ_CM174430.1, from coordinate 6,023,666 downwards.
AGCGATGTTTCTTTCCTACTATGCCAAGCGGGCGGAGGATGAGACTGCGTTTGAAGTTCTTCGAGAGTATGCGCTCCTATGGAGCCTGCCTACGATCTTCGCCAGCTTTCTGGCATTTTTGCAAATTAACAAACAGAATCCTGCACACTTTGAGCAGATGTTGAATATCTCATGGATGTTTATCGCATCTTTTATCTGTTTTGTGATCGCCGTCTCGCTAATATGGAAACGTAAATATTTGGGCTGGTGCTTTATCGCCGTCATGCTGCAGTTTTCCTTTGCCTGGTACGGCTATGGGCGCTCACATCTTCCATACATTCTGTATCCGTACATTAATATATACGACAGCTTTACGAACAAGACGATGGGTATTGCGCTCATTACGGCGTTCAGCCTGGGATTGCTGGTGCTCATTCCTTCACTCGTGCTCATTATGAAGCTGTTTCTGTTTGATGCCAATTATGTGCGGGGTAATGCTGGCAAAAAGAAAGGATGAGTCCGTTCATGCTTCCCAACATGCTGTTCATCATGCTTCCACGGTTGTTTTTCAGCTCTGACGCGGGAGTGACAGGTATTCCGGGTATAACGGGATTAAGTTTTTTTGAGACCTTTACGATTATGTACGCCCCACCACTGATCATCGTGGCTGCAATTGCGTTTTTGTTCGTCTACTTGGCGAAGTGCACAAATCCAAAGGATTGATTCGTTGGTACGTACTTTCCAATTCCGGGTAATCTTTTGTTAAGATACGAGGAGGGAGGAGGGCCCTTTCATGCCGAAAATCCGTTATAACAACATTGATAATGTAAGTACGGACAAAACGCTGAAGGAATTCAAGCAATGGAGGGAGCAACGGCGCAGCAAAGTTAAGGATTATTCCTACATCGTGCCCAAGCACCCACCTGAACTGGATTACCTGCACGCCAACCGGGCTGAAACAACGATTACCTGGATCGGGCATTCCACGTTCTTTATTCAATATAATGGACTAAATATCGTGACAGACCCGGTCTGGGCCGAGAAAATGGGATTTCAGCGCAGGCTCGGTGCCCCTGGCATTCCGATTCAGGATATTCCACCTTTGGATGTCATTCTGATCTCACATTCCCACTATGATCATTTGCATCTCGCATCGCTGCGGAAGTTGGTCACAGCCAAGACGCTGCTCATTGTTCCCGATGGTCTCAAACGCAAAATGGTGCGCAAAGGATTCCATCGGTGTCATGAGATGAAATGGTGGGAACATATTACGCTTGGCGGTGTCAAAATAACCTTTGTACCTGCGCAGCACTGGACGCGCCGAACCTTATTTGATACCAACACGTCCCATTGGGGCGGTTATGTATTCGAGCAGAATCACCCGGCAGTCATTCCGTCTGAGGAGAGTGCTGCGATGAGCGAAAATCATGATCATGAAAATTCCCGAGCAGAAGGAACGGATGATCCAATAGAGGCATCGGCTGATCATCCTAATGGCGGCCCGCCGGTTATTTATTTTGTAGGAGATACAGGATACTTTCAGGGATTTAAAACGATCGGTGAACGCTTCGATATCGGTGTCACCCTGATGCCAATCGGAGCGTACGATCCAGAATGGTTTATGACATCCCAGCATGTGACGCCGGAAGAAGCGTTGCAGGGATTTGTAGAAACGGGTTCCCAGCTTATGGTCCCTATGCATTATGGAACATTTAAGCTGGCGGATGACACACCCAAGGAAGCACTCGATCGAATGGACGTGGAACGAGAAAGACTGGGAATCAACGCCGAACGTATTCGGGTACTGGGACATGGCGAGACGCTCCGCATCCGGCACGAGAAAAGTAAACAAGACTAACAAAAGTGATCCAGATATGCTAATGTAAGGGTATACCCGCATGAACAGTACATTTACCAAATCTTTAACGATTAAAAAGCGGCCAATTTTCGAATTTGCCGCTTTTTTGTGTTATAATATGGTGCCAGAATAGGCTTCGGGATATTGAATCCATGATTAATGCAAGTTGCTATTCATGCAGTATGCAGAATATTAAATAAAGGATGGTATGCTTAATGATCAGTACAAGCGGCATCACGCTTCGCTACGGAAAACGTGCACTTTTTGAAGATGTGAATATCAAATTCACGCCAGGCAACTGTTACGGCCTGATCGGCGCCAATGGAGCCGGCAAATCAACGTTCTTGAAAATTTTGTCCGGTGAAATTGAATCGAACTCGGGAGAGGTGCACATCACCCCGGGCGAACGCATGGCCGTATTGAAGCAAAACCACTTTGAATATGATGAATTTCAAGTGCTCGAAACGGTAATTATGGGCCACAGTCGCCTCTATGCCATTATGAAAGAGAAAGATGCGCTGTATGCCAAATCAGATTTTACGGAAGCAGACGGCCTGCGTGCCGGCGAGCTTGAAGGTGAATTTGCCGAGTTGAACGGTTGGGATGCAGAGCCGGATGCAGCAGCACTACTGATTGGTCTTGGTATTGACCGTGACATGCATGAGAAGAAGATCGTAGAACTGAGCGGAAACGAAAAAGTTCGTGTCCTGCTTGCACAAGCATTGTTTGGTCGTCCAAACAACCTGCTGCTCGATGAGCCTACCAACCACTTGGATCTCGAATCCATTCAGTGGCTGGAGAACTTCTTGATGGACTATGAAGGTACTGTTATTGTCGTATCCCATGACCGTCACTTCCTGAATAAAGTATGTACGCACATTGCGGATATCGACTTTGGTAAAATCCAGCTGTACGTAGGAAACTATGACTTCTGGTACGAGTCCAGCCAATTGGCACTTGCTCTGCAACGTGATGCCAATAAGAAAAAAGAAGAGAAGATTAAAGAGCTGCAAGCCTTTATCCAACGTTTCTCTGCGAATGCTTCCAAATCGAAGCAAGCGACTTCGCGTAAGAAACAGCTCGACAAAATTACGCTGGATGACCTTCGTCCATCGAACCGTAAATATCCATTCATTAACTTCAAACCTGAGCGTGAAGCAGGTAAACAATTGTTAACCGTAGATCGTATCAGCAAGTCGATTGATGGTGTGAACATGCTGAATGATCTCAGTTTTGTAGTGAATAAAGGGGATAAAATTGCCTTTGTTGGCCCGAATGGCAATGCCAAATCGTTGTTATTTGATATCCTTATGGGTGAAACGGAAGCAGATGGTGGCGAATACACTTGGGGTATTACCACAACCCAGGCTTATTTCCCGAAAGATAACTCCAAATATTTTGACGGAGTAGATATGAGCCTCGTGGACTGGCTTCGTCAATATTCCAAAGATCAGGATGAAACGTACCTGCGTGGATTCTTGGGTCGTATGCTATTCTCAGGAGAGGAATCCCTGAAGAAAGCAAGTGTACTCTCCGGAGGCGAGAAAGTTCGCTGTATGCTGGCGAAAATGATGCAAACTGGCGCCAATGCTCTGATTCTGGATGAGCCAACGAATCACTTGGATCTGGAGTCAATTACCGCACTGAACAACGGTATGATTGATTTTGACGGCACCATGCTGTTTACATCGCATGACCATCAGTTCATTCAAACCATTTCTAACCGGATTATCGAAATCACGCCAAACGGCATCATTGATCGCCAAATGAGCTATGATGAGTATCTGGAAAGTGACGAAATTAAAGAATTGCGTAACAAAATGTACCCAGTAGAGGCTTAAGATAAGCTAATCTGTTTACATCGAGTATTGTTAACATGGTTAAACTGTTTGTTTTTATAAAGTGAAAAAAGAACCGCAAGCTCTCCAGAGGAGGCTTGCGGTTCTTTTTTTGGTCATACAGGGTGATCCTGTAACCATAGAAACTCTCATACAAGAGCTTCTTGCGGTCTAGGATCCGCCAGTACGGCGGCGCTGATTGTTAGGCTTTTTGTTGTTTTGGCTCTTCATTGCTTTGGGTCCGCCTTCAAAATAGGCACTGGACTGGTTACCTGTGTTTGCCTGTTCTTTCTTCTGCGCCAGTTTCTGGCGTATGGCATCCTGCAAACTGACCTTTTTCGGTTCGTTATTATCGCTCATCGTTGTTTCCCTCCCGGTCTTACAGTAAGCCGTCCAATTTGGACGGGATGTACTCATTTTATACGTTTTACAAAAGCCCCACAAGGGCAACCTGATAAAATGCTGGAATCCTTCACTTTTTTGACTGGGGCAACATTCTTTCTCTTCACCTACAGCCCTGCGGTCTGGCAACTTTGTTTCGGCTTCCCTACAGCAATGCAGCTTGGCAACACTGTTTCTGTAGACCCACATGGTACGCATTTGGTAACATGGAACAACCGTAATACGAAACGTTAAAGGAGTGTCGCCCGGTTTGAACGCCTATGAAGAAATACGCAAAGGGGAGCGCGGGGCTTGGGTCAGTATCGTGGCCTATCTCGTCTTGTCCGCCTTTAAACTGATCTGTGGATATTTATTTGCTTCCAGCGCTTTGCTGGCGGATGGTTTTAATAACCTTACGGATATTGTTGCTTCCGTTGCTGTGTTGATCGGGCTTCGGATATCCCAGAAACCACCCGATTCGGATCATGCCTATGGTCATTTTAGAGCGGAGACGGTTGCTGCTCTGATTGCTTCATTTATTATGGCTATGGTCGGCCTGCAGGTGCTGGTTGAAGCTGTTCGTTCCTGGTATGAAGGAGATTTTGTTGCTCCCAATCTTTGGGCCGCAGCAGTTGCTGTGGTCTGTGCGGTAGTGATGCTGGGCGTATATCGCTACAATCACCGTCTTGCCAAGCAAATTAACAGTCAGGCCCTGATGGCCGCGGCCAAAGATAATCGTTCGGATGCCTGGGTCAGCATAGGGGCTGCGGTCGGAATCATCGGTGCACAATTTGGTCTTCCTTGGTTGGACAAAGTAGCTGCAATTGCTGTAGGTCTGTTGATCTGTAAGACAGCTTGGGAGATTTTTCGGGATTCAACACATCGTCTGACAGACGGATTTGATCAGAAAGAACTGACAGACCTAAGATCATCTGTGGCTCGGGTTCCTGGTGTGGAAATGATCAAGGACGTGAAAGCGCGTGTGCACGGCAGTCATGTACTGGTGGATGTGGTTATTGAGGTGGATGGAGGACTGAGCCTGATCGAAGGTCATCAGATCTGTGACCGGGTTGAAGAGCGCTTGAAACGTTCACATAATATTATGCATGTACATGTGCATGTGGAGCCGAAGATGGAAGAAGGCACGACGGGAAGCCCTTAAAACCGGGAGGGACAAACCGGAAATAAGCGCATTTGAAATGAAAAAGAGGACAGCCGCTGCCTGCGTGCTGTCCTCTTTACTTATCGTTAGAACGATTATACGATACTATTGAATAGCAACGTGGATCCAAGCTTTACCTTTCCACGTATATACTTGTACCCATTGACCGCCATCGAATCCATCTACAACTTCACCTGTCGTATCGATGACTTGGGAACCCAGTGCACCAATTGGTTTGCCATTAGGTGCATCATAGAACCATGTGCGCTCCAACAGGTTGAGCAGCATCGTAGGGACCAGCACCTCATCTCCTGCTTTTACAACAGGCTCATCGAACATTTTTCCGTCAGTTGATGGAGCTGTTGTTTCAGTAGTCGTTGAAGTACCTTCTGTACCCGTTGTGTCTTCTGTTGTGCCAGTTACGGTCTCAGCTGTGCCTTCTACAGTGTCTACAGCAGGTTTGTTCACTTCAACAGCCGGCGTTGTTGTGGTTGCCTGTGTTCCCGTTTCTGGAGCTACCGTTCCGGTAACCGCTTCCTCAGCACCTGCGGCTGCAGCCATGGAACCCATCAAAGTCAGAGCAGCGGCAAAACTTACGATTTTTTTCATTTGTTTTTCCTCCTCGGTTAGGTATGTAATTTGTTGTCCTGTGTTAAAAGTAACCAAGCAAGCTCACTTGTGAATCACAAATTATAACAATATTTTCTTGGATTCTCCAGTGTCAACTGGAGCATATGTGGGTATAAGGAGAGCCTGTAAATATCATACTTCGGTGGGAGAAAACCGGGTTGGCTATGTCATAATGGTCCTGTTTTTATGATGTAATCGGGGAGAAGCGATGGAATAGACCAGAAGGGAGCGTAATACATAATAGAGATAAGTCGCGATGTCCTTGGGGAACAATTGTTGCAAAAAAGATATTATGAACGCACAAAAGCCTACCGGCTTTTGCAAGCACGATAGGCTTTTGTATGTATCGAGTGTTGTTCATATTTGGGAAGCCCCATTCATCGCATTCGGCTGCGTCCCGTAATCAGGGAGATGACGAACAGTACAACAAAGATGAAGAAAAGTACTTTGGCAATGGAAGCAGCTGCCTCAACAATACCGAAGAATCCGAAAATACCTGCAACAAGAGCAATAATTAGAAATAGTACCGACCATTTCAACATGGGTATCATCCTTTCGTTTATAGAACTTGGTAGCGAGAAGTGTTCGTCTCACTGCCGTGTGTAGTTGTTCTTTAACCGAGGTCTTTCGGGTTGAAACATTGCGATATTTTACCAGCCGGGGTTGTTTTTACCGTTGATATCCTATTTGTTTCGCCTCGGAATTGGTCGGGTAACTAAGCAATAACAAAACCGATTTATACTGGAAAGTGAGGTTCTTTTATGATCTATCAAATTAGTGTGGCTTTAATTGCAATTGCATTTGCAGTACTTGTATTCTTTTTAATTCGTACCTTAAAGTCCGCTCAGGGTTCACTCGACAATGTGTCACAGACACTGCAGGAAGTTCAGAAGACCATTGATGAGCTTAGTTATGAAGTCAAACAGACGGTAAGGCATGCCAATGATATTACGGTTGATGTGCAGCACAAAATGAAACAAATTGATCCCGTTATGGAATCTGTACAAAATCTGGGAGAAGTACTGAACGAAGTAACGGAAGCAGCAAAGCAGGTGTCATCCACTTTGATGGCCAAGTTTCAGACGAAACGCAGCAGCAGTGAACAGAGCAAACGTTCAGAAGTAGACAATGTAGTACAGACGCCGCCTGCTACACCGACAGATCGGACACTACAATCCTATGAAGCTACATATCATGATGATGCCAAAGGCGGGAAAAGCTGGCTGAAATATGTGGATGTAGCCGCTAATGTATGGCAACGTATGCGGAAATAGCATGACCGTTTTGTAATTAATAGATGTCTTCAGAGCGGTGATGAACCTGATGAAAGGGTGAGAATCATGATGAAACTACTGCTTGTTATGTTTAGCGTAATTTCTCCCTTTTCCGTTCAACCGGCAGCGGTACCCGCTGCTCATGATATGCAATGGACGGTAGTGGAAGAGGAGACACCAGAGATCATTCTGGCTGCTGATCGATCCGGACCTGTCCAGCACTTTCGGACTCTGAATGGCATTTCTCTGGATGACAGCATCGATGATATTTTAGCCAATAAAGGCCAACCGGTTCATAAGGAACATGATCCTTATCTGGGTTGCCCTGAGTACCAATTCAAAGATGTAACGGTTGGGCTCTGCGAAGATACAGGAGTGGTCAATTATGTGCATATTGATTCATCCGAGAAACGTCTGAAGCTTAATCAGGAATGGATTGATATGAATATTGAAGCCATTCGAGATGTATTAGGCAAGCCGTATTATGTAGCAGAGGATGGAGAAGTATTTCTTCGAGGAAGTCAGGCGCTGAAGGTTTATATGAAACCAGGCTCCAATCATATTGAAGGAATAGACCTCTTTGATGAATCGGTTTCCTAGGATTGGTTAATCCAGAAGCGTTTCAACCCGATATCGTATGGTTATATACTAAGTAGCTCGATAAAGAAGATCAATCAGAGGAGAGTGGAAACGATGAATTCAACCAATGCGCAAGCTTATGCAAAAGTGGTAGAAAACGGAGTCCAAGCGGTAGAAGCGGTGAAAGAATTGCAGATTACCGGATACCTTGCTGATCATATCTTCGTTCTAGCCCATGAAAAGGATCGTACAGATCGGATTGCCGATACGGCAGATGCCAAAGAGATTGGCATCAAGGAAGAAGGCGTATTTGATTCCTTGGCGAATCTGTTCCGCTCCCGCGGTGATGAACTCCGGGCCAAAATTGTTTCGATGGGCTTCACCGAAGCTGAGGCAGATTTTTACGAGAGTGAACTCGATAAAGGCAAAGTACTTGTGATTGCCAAAAAGAAAGAATAGCTTAGCCGATACACACACGTAAGCTGGAGCCCTCTGAAAATGGACAAGCTTCAGAATCGAGTATTTTGCATCATTCAAAAGAGCTTTCAAGTTGATGACGCAGAATGCTTAACCAAAAACATAGATAAGGAATGGGGATATCCCCATTCCTTATCTATGTTTTTGCAAGTTTGGAAGCGGGATCAGAACGCAGCAAAAACAGGGTAACAAGCGGGGGAATTCTCCTGCGATGGTGCCATTTACTGATAGAAGTTTTCTGATAATACGATTATAGTTATACTAGGAATTATTATGTCTACCGCTGTGTTGTATGCGAAATTTGTATAATTAAGGTTGTTAGCTGACCTGATAAGAATCGACAAACCCGGACGCCACAGATAAGGAGATAGAAATGAGAATACTTATTGTTGACGACAATCCGACGAATGTCATTATCATTCGAGAAATTCTGAAAAAAGAAAACTATCGTGACATTGTAACGGCAAGTTCTGCCATGGAGATGTTTGAAGTCCTTGGGATTGGTGAGGAAAACAATGAACTTCGTCCCAAGCCGTCGGATATTGACCTGATTTTGCTAGATATGATGATGCCGGAGATGGACGGAATCGAAGCATGCAGCATTGTGCAGAAATTTGAAAATCTCAAGGATATACCTATTATTATGGTAACCGCGATCGGAGATTCCAAGAAATTAGCCGAGGCGTTGGATGCAGGTGCATCCGATTATGTGACCAAACCTATTAACAAAGTCGAACTGATGGCCAGAATCCGTCTTGCGCTTCGTCTGAAGCAAGAGAAGGACTGGCATAAAGAGCGTGACCAACGGATTCAGGATGAACTGAAACTTGCGGCAATGGTACAGAATGCTGTGTTAAGTCCCGCTATTGAAGATCCGTTGTTTCACGTTAATGCTATTTATAAACCTTCGTTTGAACTTGCGGGTGATCTGTATTCGTGGTACCCACTTGGTGAAGGCAGATATGGAGTCCTGCTGCTGGATATGATGGGGCATGGGATATCTTCATCACTATTTACCATGTTCATTGCTTCCGTGCTGAAAGACACCGTTACAACGTATGTAGACCCGGAGAAGGTTATTCAGGAGTTGAATCGTCGCTTTAATCAGTTGCATCTGGAAAAACAGCTGGTGCAGTACTATTTTACAGCCATATATCTGGTAGTAGATACACGAATGAAACGTATTGATTATGTTAACGCAGGGCATCCGCCAGCACTCTTTTTCCGTCACGACGGAAGTGTGACAACGTTTGACAGCGTCTGCTGTCCTGTAGGTCTGTTCGACAAGATGGATATTGAACCACAGACGATTCACTATGAAGGCGATGGGCACATTGCACTTTATACGGATGGTTTAACTGAAGCCGTTCAGGGCGATCAGGAAATGCAGCAGGCTTTTCTAAAGGAACAACTGGCGGGTTCCCACGAGTGGGATGAAGCGGCCATGCAGGCGTTGTTCTTCGATGATGAAATTCCGCAGGAGCGGGATGATGATAAATGTTTGGTATGGATTACCTTAAATAAAGGGGTCGAAGCTGAATGAAGATCAGAAATAAACTGCTGATTGGCTTTACAGCTCTGATGGCCATTATGATCGTGCTTACGTTTGTGAGTTACGAACGGCTTAACAGCAGTAATCAACAGATCGATCAGATGTATCAGGAGCGATACCTCAAAGTCAGATATACTTCTGCTGCACGTGGAGAGGTCAATGATATAGCCAAAGTGCTGGCTAACTTGTTGCTTAATCCCAATAATTCGATTAGTGCTGCAGACGGTGATTTGAAGGAAATGCAGGAAAAGGGCGAACGCTACCTTGAGGAAGTTCGGAATCGGGCGGACAGCGCACCAGAGCATCAACTGGTGGATCGTGTGAATACGGCCTGGGCAGCTTACAATGCTTATGCCGCAAGACAGGTCAGTTTTATGTCTCAGAATCGGGCAGAGGATGCCAATAACTACCGGAATTCAACCGGTTTGGCGGTACAAAAGGAAGCTGTAGACAGCCTGAATGCCCTGTCCCGTTATCAGGACCAGGAGATAGATACCGAGATTAAGGATGCGAACGCAGCCTATATGCGCGCGGTACAGATTACAGTAGCCATCATGATTGCCGGATTGCTACTCGCATTGGGTGTCATTATGTGGGTACTGCCAAGCATTACACGTGGTCTGAACACCGTGTCCATGATGATCAACAGTTTTGGTAAAGGCCGTTATCGAACCATTCGGCGTATACAGGTCAAGTCCACTGACGAGATCGGTCAGATTGCTAGGGTGTTCAAGGATGTCTCCAATGATTTGGAAGAGAAACTGGAAATCGAGAAAGCTTATGTACAAGCACAGCAAGATCAGAACTGGATGAGTTCGAACATAGCCAGAGTTCCGGAATTGTTGCGGGGCATAGGTTCAATTCGCCAGATTTCACAGATGTTCATCAGTGAATTTACACCTGTACTTGGAGCTCAACTGGGTGTCGTATACCTGATCGACGAAGAGAAGCATCCGGACGAACTGAGACGTTATGGTGCTTATGCATTTGAAGAGAATGAAGATGTTGGCAAAGAGGTTTACCGTATCGGCGAGGGATTAATTGGCCAAGCCGCATTGGATATGACGCCAATTATTCTGGAAAAAACCCCGGAGGATTATGTGAACATCGGATCAGCAACGGGGTCATCGCGTGCTTCTGGTGTGATGATCTACCCTGTCGTATTTGAGGATGAATTGATTGGCGTTGTCGAACTGGCTTCGTTTGAAGGGTTCACGAATCTGCATACACAGCTGTTCTCGCAGCTGATTATGAATCTGGGCGTCATTCTCAACAACGTTCGTCGCCGTTTGCGGGTGGAGGAGCTGCTGCGTGAATCCCAGGCGCTCACCGAAGAATTGCAGGTGCAATCTGAAGAGCTTCAGACACAGCAAGAGGAGTTACGCCGTTCCAATGAGAATCTGGAAGAACAGACAGGTGCCCTCAAACGTTCTGAAGAGCTGTTGCAGCGTCAACAGGAAGAATTGGAGCACTTTAATACCGAGCTGATTGCCAAGACTCGCGCACTGGAAGAACAGGTGCGTGAAGTGGAAGAGAAGAACGACGAGATAGAGATAACCAAAACACAGTTGGAACAGCAAGCCATGCAATTGTCGATGACGAGCAAGTACAAGTCGGAATTTTTGGCAAACATGTCGCATGAACTGCGTACACCACTTAATAGTCTTTTGATTCTGTCCCAATTGTTATCTGAGAACAAGGATGGAAATCTGAGTGTTAAACAGCAGGAATATGCACAGACGATCTATATGTCCGGTGCCGACTTGCTGAAAATGATTGATGAAATTTTGGATCTGTCCAAGGTGGATGCAGGCAAAATGGATATCAATTATGAAACGGTGCGAATGGAAGAACTGACCAGCTTTGTTCAACAGAATTTTGGCCCAATGGCGAATAAAAAAGAACTCAACCTGAACATTGAATTCGACAGCAATTTGCCGGAATGGGTATATACCGACAGCCATCGCGTCAAGCAGATTTTGCGGAATCTGTTGTCGAATGCGTTCAAGTTTACCAACCGGGGATCTGTAAGCCTGATTGGACGGAAGATGAAAATTGAAGAGCTTCCAGGGTACCTGAATACGAACCAGGAATATGTAGGATTTACCGTGAAGGATACCGGGATCGGAATTCCTTCGGACAAAACGGATCTGATTTTTGAAGCATTCCAGCAGGTGGACGGTACAACCAGCCGCAAATATGGCGGAACGGGCCTGGGACTGTCCATCAGTCGCGAACTTGCCCGCCTGCTTGGCGGTGCTATCCAGGTAGAGTCTTCCGAAGGTGTGGGAAGTTGCTTCACCTTGCTCCTGCCAGATAATCACGATGAGGAGGTTCAGGTGGACGATGCGGCAAGAGAAGCCGCTGCTGCTTCTGAGAGTGAAAACTTTGGAAGAAACTCACGGATGATGGGTTCGGGCAGACAGACCGTACTCACACCTGATCCGGAAAGTAGTTCATTTATGGAGCTGCCTCAATCGGACTCACCTGTGCTTGCACAACTGGAAGATGATCAGGAGAACCTCTTGGAAGGTGACAAGATTCTCCTCATTATTGAGGACGATGTGAATTTTGCGCATATTTTGATGGATATGGCGAGAGGCAGAGGATTTAAGGCTATTGTGGCGCTTCAGGGAGACAAAGGACTCGAAATGGCCCGTCAATATTTGCCGGATGCGATTATCCTCGATATTCAGTTGCCTGTGATGGATGGCTGGGCGATTCTGGGTGAACTGAAAAGCAGCTCGGCGACACGTCATATCCCGGTACATGTTATTTCGGTGATTGATGATATGAAACAAGGGCTAATGATGGGAGCCATTGCTTATCTGAAAAAACCTTCCAGTAAAGATTCGCTGGATAAAGCTTTCTCGCATATCGAATCCTATACAGAGAATCAATTGAAACGACTATTGATTGTGGAAGATGATGAAATACAGCGGAAAGCCATCATTGAACTGATTGGCCACGATGATGTCGCAATCACAGCAGTGTCCACGGGCAGTGAGGCCTTGAATGAATTGCACAGTCAACGCTATGATTGTATGGTTCTGGACTTGATGCTGACAGATATGACTGGATTCGAGTTACTTGACCAGATTCGGGACGATCAGTATCTGAATGATCTGCCGATCATTATTTATACTGGCAAAGAGCTGGACAGCAAAGAAGAGATGAAGCTTCGTAAATACGCGGAGTCCATTATCATCAAGGACGTGAAGTCACCAGAACGTCTGCTTGATGAGACGACCTTGTTCTTGCATCGAGTAGAAGCTAACCTGCCGGAAGACAAGCGTCGAATTCTGCAGAAGCTGCATAATAAGGAAACCTTGTTTGAAGGTAAGAAAATATTGCTTGTGGATGACGACATCCGTAATGTATTTGCCCTTTCAAGCGTGCTTGAAGGCTATCGCATGGATGTGACATTTGCGGAGAACGGCCGTGAAGCTCTGGAGATTCTGGATAAGAACCCGGAAATTGATCTGGTATTAATGGATATGATGATGCCGGAGATGGACGGTTATGAGGCCATGACACGAATCAGACAGATACCGAAATTCGAAAAATTGCCAATTATTGCCTTAACCGCAAAAGCTATGAAAGATGACCGTGGCAAGTGTATTGAGGCTGGAGCATCCGATTATGTGAAAAAACCGATCCAAACGGACCAATTGTTATCCTTAATGCGGGTATGGCTGTATTCGTAACCCGATAGTTTGGGTAATGAAAGACAATACATCTATTACGCAAGTAACAAATGAAGAAGTGGAGAGAAAATATGACACCGTGGGAACCTACCGAGGCGGAGGCAGAATCGATCCGCATGCCGCAAGACGAAGAGCGTGAACTGATCGAGATCGAGTTGCTGTTGGAAGGTATGCACCGTTTATATGGATATGATTTCAGGAACTACGCGTTACCGTCGTTAAGACGCAGAATCTGGCATTATGTACATGCCGAAGGACTGAAGACCATTTCGGGTTTACAGGAGAAAGTACTTCATGACCGTTCTGCATTTGATCGTTTTGTACAGAATCTGTCCATCCCTGTAACGGAAATGTTTCGTGATCCAACCTTGTTTCGGTTCTTTCGGGAACAGATTATTCCTGTACTGAGGACTTATCCATATATCCGGATATGGCATGCTGGCTGTTCTACAGGGGAAGAAGTCTATTCCATGGCGATTATGCTGCATGAGGAAGGACTGTACGACAAGGCAAGAATATACGCAACAGATATGAATGACCGCTCATTGCAACAGGCCAAGGAAGGCGTATATGGCATTGAGAAAATGAAATTATATACTACAAATTATCTGGAAGCCGGGGGCACCCGCGCATTTTCGGAGTATTACACCGCGAAATATAATTCCGTTATATTTCATCCTTATTTACGGAAAAATATTATTTTTGCCGAACATAATTTGGCAACAGACCGGTCTTTTAACGAGTTTAATGTGATCTTTTGCCGCAATGTCATGATTTATTTCAATGATGAACTGCGGAACCATGTACACGGACTTTTTCATGAAAGTTTGAGCCACTTCGGCATCCTTGTTCTGGGATCTAAGGAATCCATACATTTTACGGATTTCAGCGATGCTTACGAGCCGTTAGACCGGACGGAAAAAATATACCGGAAGATTAAATAGGGGGTTAAGCTTAGTCATGGGGCTCAATGAACCAATCCACATATTATTGGTAGATGACCGCCCCGAGAACCTGCTCGCTCTCGAAGCGGTTCTGGAATCGGAACAGTACAAGCTCGTCAAGGCAACCTCCGGGGAAGAGGCACTTCGCTGTTTGCTGAAAGACGAATTTGCGGTCATTGTGCTGGATGTGCAGATGCCTGGGATGGACGGAATTGAGACAGCAAAGTTAATCAAGGCGCGTGACAAGTCCAAGGACGTGCCGATCATTTTCATCTCTGCAAATAGCAGAGAGGCAGAGCACTTATTTGCAGGTTATTCCGCAGGGGCCATTGATTATATGGTCAAGCCGTTTATCCCTCAGATACTGAAATCCAAAATTGAGGGCTTTGTAGAAATGTTTATCACGAATAAACGTTTGAAAACACAGACGATGCTGCTGCATCAGAAGACGCAGGAACTGGAGAAGATGAATCAGCAACTCATTCAGGCTAAAGAGGAAGCGGAAATCGCTGCAAACGCGAAGACCGAGTTCCTTGCTATGATGAGTCATGAGATTCGCACCCCGATGAATGGCGTCATCGGTATGGTTGATCTGTTGATGGAAACGGATCTGAAGGAAGATCAGAAGGAATACGCGGACATTGTTCGTCGCAGTGCCGATGCACTCGTTACGGTGATTAACGATATTCTTGATTTCACCAAGATGGAATCTGGCAAAATGGAGTTGGAGGAGCATCCGTTCGAACTTGTTTCCTGTATTCGTGAAGTATTGAGACTGTTCGCGGCAGAAGCCGGCAAAAAGAATATTGAGCTGGAATATTTCCTGGAAGATTCGGTACCCGAATTGATCTATGGAGATATGGCAAGACTGCGTCAGGTTTTGCTGAATCTGATTGCCAATGCTATCAAGTTCACGGACCATGGCGGCGTGTATCTGATCGTATCCGTTAATGAGGAAAAAGACGGGCGAATGACGCTGGAGTTTGCTGTGAAAGATACAGGAATAGGTATAGCGCCAGACAAAGTAGACCGTCTGTTCCAGCCGTTTTCCCAACTGGATACATCTATGACGCGCAAGTATGGTGGAACCGGTCTGGGGCTGGCTATATGCAAAACGCTCGTTGAAATGATGGGTGGAAAGATATATCTAGATACGTCGGAGCTGCGTGGTGCAACGTTTGTATTTACTATTCAGGCGCAGCGGTATGTCGAAACTGAGCTGACGACAGGTATGGGGGACGTTCAGCTTACGGACATTAAAAAAAACTATGAAATGCATCCAAGCGTATTAATCGTCGACGATCACCCTATTAATCAGAAACTAATGTCCATTATGCTGAGCAAGCTTGGACTCATCGCAGATATCGCCGAAGATGGCAAGAAGGCGCTGGAGATGGTTTTGGCGAACCGCAACTATGATTATATATTTATGGATTTACAAATGCCCGTGATGGATGGATTGGAGTGTACTCGCAGAATTCGTGAGAGCCTTCCTCAAGACCAGCAGCCGGTTATTGTAGCGATGACCGCTAATGTCATGGATGGTATTCAGCAGCGATGCTCCACTGTAGGTATGGATGATTACATCAGCAAACCTGTGAAAATGGGCAATGTGAAACAGAAGTTGTCCCGATTTCAGGAAGAAAGGCAAGTGTTCAAATCCAACGCATCGGCCATAAATCAGGCCAATTGAAATATTTGCTAATTCGATTACTGTTTCATATGTGCTGTAGATGGGTTATTAGGTAAAGAAACCATTGATCAGGAGAGAGATGTCTAATGAATACAAATAAAAATGAAAAATTCAATGCAAGAACAGAAACACATGACGGCGTGTGCACGGTGTATCTGACTGGCGAACTGGATTTGTCGGTTGCTCCTGAATTCCGTTTAGTGATGGAGCCGCTTGTGGACAACAAGGAACAAGATTTGATCATTAACATGCAAGACTTGAAGTACATCGATAGTACAGGGATTGGTATCCTGTTATCTGTTCTGAAAGCACGGCATGGAATGGAAGCTCGCTTTGAAGTACAGGAAGTTCCTGCGCAAATTCAGAAACTTTTTGATATGACGGGTATTGCCAAATTCTTTGTCTCACAGAAGAATTCCCAATAGGAAAGGATCGAAAAAGGAATGAATGCAGAAGTTCAAAGAGTCACCCTTAATTTACCGGCGACAGCTGATTACGTTGATATTGTAAGACTCAATCTATATGGTGTTGCGTCCAAAATGGGATTTTCTTATGAGGACATTGAGGATATGAAGGTTGCTGTATCCGAGGCCTGTAATAACTCTGTACTGTATGCTTACTCACACGAAGGCGGCATGGTTGAGGTTGTGTTCGAAGTGGATAATGACACGCTGGCTATTACCGTCAAAGATGAAGGAGCCAGCTTCGAGAATATTAATCCAGCGGTATCCCGTGCAGGCCTTCACGACAAAGAGCTGACAGATGCCCAAATCGGTGGACTTGGATTTTACCTGATGCAAGCTCTGATGGACGATGTCAGTGTGGAAAGTGAGACGGGCAAAGGTACGAAAGTAGTACTCGTAAAACGTCTTGCAAGAAGTGAGGAGAAAGTATGAATGAAAAAGTGACTCCCCCAGAGTCCATGTCTGAAGCAATAGGTTTGATCTGGGAATACCAGCAAACCCAGGATAACGAAATTGCAACAGTTCTTATCCGCAAATATGAACCGATGGTGAAGATGGCAGCAGGTAAAATTGCGCGGAATCGACCCGATCTGTATGAGGATTTGTATCAGACCGGGCAGATGGCCCTAATTCGTTTGCTTAAGCAATACGATATTAATCTGGGTATTCCGTTTGAACCTTATGCCATGAAGAGCATGATTGGTCATATGAAGAATTATTTAAGGGACAAGTCCTGGTATATTCAGGTGCCCCGCAGAATTAAGGAAAAGGGAGCACTTGTCCAGCATGCCATTGATGAATTGACAGTGAAGCTGGAGCGTTCACCAGGTGTGAACGAGATTGCTGAATATCTGGATTTAACCCCTGAGGAAACCATCGAAGTCTTGGCTGGTCGGGAATGTTACCACTATGTGTCACTGGATTCTCCGCTATCACAGGATGAGAGTGCAGCCACTTTGGGCGAACTGATCAGTTCTGATGTGAATGACTTCGATTCGGTTGAGAAGCGGATGGACTTGCAGCAGGCATTGGGACAGTTGAAGGAACAGGAACAAAAGGTGCTTATTTTGGCATTTCAGGATGGTCAGTCGCAGCGGGCAATTGCTCAGAAATTGGGAGTCTCCCAAATGAGTGTATCCCGTATCCAGAAGCGAGCCACTGAGAAATTAAAACAGATTATGTCGAATGCTTCATTATTATGAGATGCAGATCGGTGATGATATTGAGCACGGCATAGAGAAGGACACGTGATTCCAATGGAATGCATACGTGTCCTTTTTTTGGGATCAATGATTTTCTAATGAACAGTATGAATGCAGGAGTGGATGTTTGTGATTGTGGATAAAGTCAAGCTGGAAGCGCGTCGGGACAAGCTTACCTACTCAGACCATTGGGAATGGTGGGATTGGGTGGCACCTGATCAGGAGAGTATGGCTGATGCCTTGGAGGAACTAACGAGCGTATTTCCAGAAATGCAGTACTGGCTTCGCAAAATACCGGAGGTAGAGTCCAACTACCTGTCCGTCCGCTTCATGAACGGCACGGAGCCCGTGATATTCGGGTCATTATTATATGCGGTTAAGAATGAAAGAAACGATCAACGTAAAGATAATCAGATGTTTTTCTATGTGGATCAAGAAAGACTGGTTACCTTGAATGTAGATGACAATACCAGAGGGATTATGAATACAGGTGAACGTGCAGCCATGTTACAACAGTGCAGTGAAGCAAGGGACGGCATGTTTGTGCTCTTTCGCGCGATATTGCATTATTACCATGTGGGTATGGATCATTTTGAGATGAATCTGAGGGAATTGGAGCGGACGATGGAATCCCGCAATGCTCGCACGTTGATGGATCAGATACTTGCGGCTAGATTTGAGCTGCTGTATTGGAGTAATCTGTTCATTCCGTATTCCGAGCTGATGGCCGCCGCCAGGGAAGCCTACCTGGATGAATTGAAAGAGAATCGCTTTTTCCAGCAGCTCCAACACCGGATCGAAAGGATGGAGCGTTTGTTCAAACATTATGAGACAGAGATTGATACACTGATCTCCATTGATAATGCCATTTCAGGGGTGCGGGGCAATGAGATTATGAAGACACTGACCCTTGTAACCTCGGTATTCACGCCGGCAACGGCTGCAGGAGCCATCTGGGGAATGAACTTCGAGAATCTGCCTTGGATCGACAAAACATGGGGTGTTGTACTCGTCCTTGCGCTTATAATCATTAGCATGATCAGCATGTATGTATGGATGATGATGAAGGGCTGGACAGGGGATCTGCTCAAAGTGAAGTCCTCCCAGCCGTCGGCCAAAGAAACAGAGAAGCGTGCCAATGGCAAACGAAGGCGATGACTTTGTCAGCCTCACCCTGTGCCTTTTATTTTTTGTAATCTTCAATGTATCCCAGTAAGTCAGCAATATATTGTCCCACAATCGGCATGTTTACGAATTGACTGAGAATAAATGCGAGCAGACCAAGAACGACGAAGGTCCCTACCGTCAAACCCAAACCACGTGCCATACCAGCGGTGAAGTTGGTAATGATACGTTTTTTGGGACTGCTGTAGTTTTCGATAATATCCTTGATTTGAGATTTTTCCAGACTGTCTGCAATCTGATCCAGCCGTGTGTTCAGACGTTTGACCTCATGACGCAATTCAAAAGGGTGTTCTGTTGTATCATACTGTTGTTCGGGTTTTCCTCTGGTAATGGGCGTATTGCCGTTCATTGTGACTTTACTCATGTTCTTCCTCCTTTAATCTCGCAGTGGATAAAAAATAGCCAGCTGGAATACAGCTGGCTATTGGTCACTCGATCAACAAGCCTTACAGGCTGGTCGAGTTCAATTCTTTACGTGCATCTTCCTTTGCTTCTACAGAAGCGGCAGCCACTTCGTCCGACGCTTTGGATGCTTCATTCGCCACATCAGCGGAAGCTTTTCTTACGGAGTCCATAACGTCATTACGGCCTTGGTTTACCGTTTTTGCAATATCAGAAGTTTTGGAAGAGACCGTTTTAGCCAGTTCGGAAGCTTTATCCCCGACAACCGCTGCAACTTCTTTTGTGCGATCTGTAACGATCCCCACTTTCTCGGAAAGGTCACCACGCAATTCGCGCCCTGGTTTAGGGGCAAAGAGTAATGCTGCTGCTGCTCCCAGCAAACCTCCGATGAAAATTCCTTTGGCGAAAGTGGAACCGCTTTGTACAGGATATTGTTCTTCTGTTTTATTCATGTCAAATCACTCCTTCTTCAAATTTAAGAAACGGATACGAAACAACGAACACCTTGTTGACCGATCAGGCAGCCTGTCTGAACAGTCTGGACACAAGCCCCAGCAAAAAGACAAAGAGCGCTGTTCCAATGATGGCAGGAATTACGGCAAAGTTACCGATGACCGGTCCCCAGTTACCAAGCAAGAGTGCTCCCAGCCAGGCTCCGGCAAATCCGGCAACCATTGCACCGATGATTCCTCCAGGCATGTTATGGCCGGCAAGTGCATCACCAATCACACCGATAATGACTGCCATAACAATGCTGATAATGATACCCCACATAACAACCGCCTCCTTTTTGTTTGATGTAGGATGGTGTCTGTTCGCGTTTGCTTACTTCGTATATAAACGCCGTGCTTCCAGGTGAAACAATCAATGTAGGGAGAAATGTACTGGAAATTGTAGGATAATACAATTCAGACGGAACGTTGAATCCCCTTAATCATGCAGAAGATCCAAGCCAGACCAGCGGCGAATCCGGTGAAGACATCAGTTGGATAATGTACCCCCAGCATAATGCGACTGATACCGATCAGGAATATAAACAATATTCCGCAGAGGACAGGCAGAGTAACTCCAGATGCCCGTTGATGTCGTTCAATCGCCCAGATGACAAAGAGCATTCCGTAAAAACCCATCGAAATCATCGCATGACCACTTGGAAAACTATATCCGTGTACGACCAACAGATGATCCAGTTCAGGTCTGCTCCGCTTGAATATTTCCTTCAATAAGGTGTTGAGGATCCACATCATGGCAAAACTGCTGAGTAACGCATATCCATATATGAGGAAACGAGGACGACGCTGCCACAAGAGTAGAATTGAAAAACCGATAGCTGCCATGGCAGAAAGTCTGAAAGAACCGAGCGCAGTAATGAATGAAATGAAAGGCAACAGATGAAGACGTGAATCCGAGTTCAGATAAAACAACTGCTGGATACGATCATCCAATGAAAGGATAACATCGTTACCCAGCAACGCTCCCAGAGTCGCCAGCAAAAAGACGACCGAAACGCTGGTTATAATTCCGACACCAGCCCAATTGAGCAGTGGACGTACCGAAGTTTTGCTAGCTAATCCGGAAGTGGGTGAATGCGTTTTGCGCAGCATAAATGAATATCTCCTTCAGCGATGGTAGTAGGTAGATAAAGATTGATAAAGGATTACCCGAAATGTCTGTCGAAAAAACTGTAAAAACGTCGCTTTTGTACTATACTATTTAAGATATCCCATGCGGCGTCGTGACGCAAAGCAGAGATGAATTCGGGAGTATAAAGGAGAGAACTCGCATGGAGAGTGCCCTGTTAATTAAAGAATACCGTGCGGGCGTTATGGAATGCGCCCATTACGGACACATAAGCATTACGGATGAGAACGGCAATGTTGTATATTCAGCCGGCGATCCTCATTTTAGAGCGTTTACCCGTTCCTCCGCCAAACCTTTTCAGGCCATTCCGGGGATTCGGGCTGGTATTGCCGGTCATTATGGCCTTACATCTCAGGAAATTGCCATCATGTCTTCCTCGCACCGATCGGAACCGATGCATATTCAGGTGCTGGAGCAGTTAGAAAGCAAAATAGGATTGGGTGAAGAGTGCTTGATTTGCGCACCGAGTTATCCCCTAAATGAAGAAAGCCGGAATCAATGGCTGCGTGCTCAAGGAGAGAAGCGTCGTATTCTCCACAACTGCTCCGGTAAACATCTAGGCATTCTCGCATACACTCAGATGAAACAGGCCGATTTGGGAAGTTATGCAGAGCCAGAGCATCCAGTACAGCGTGAAATTCTGGAGACCATGGCCTATATGGCAGGGATTGAACAGAAAGAGATTAAACTTGGGACGGATGGCTGCGGCTTTCCGGTATTTTCGTTGCCGTTATCGGCATTGTCGAACGCATATCTGAAGCTGGCTTGCCCGGACCTGATCGAGGACCCATCTACACGCTCCGCGGTAGAGACCATTACTGGAGCCATGAACGAATATCCGTTAATGGTAGGAGGAACGCAGCGTGTGGATTCCGTGCTGCTTGAAGACAGCAACATTGTAGCCAAAGGCGGTTTCAAGGGTGTGTTTGGTTTTGCCCTGAAAAAGGAACGCCTCGGAATTACGTTCAAAGTGCTTGACGGTTCGGAAGAAGAATGGGCCTTTATTGCCCAATCCATTCTGGAGCAGATTGGGTATAGCAATCGGAAAACCATTGAACGACTGGCAGAAGTATATCCACCTGACATTCGGAACGACGCAGGTAAAGTCGTAGGGCGGGCAGATAGCGAATTCAAGCTTCACTCACCAGAAGAAAGCGTATAACCATAAGCAGGGGGCGTGATTAGAATTCCCGGACCACGGGTAAAGATGACATACCAACTGGTATTGATCTATAGAATTCTAAATATACACGCAAGAACTGCTGCGATAGTGCGGCAGTTTTAAACCCTTGGAGGTGGATGAACATGATTAAAGTAGTGACATCGGAAGAAAGGCACACGTCGGATCGAGGTTGGATACACAGTGAATTCAGCTTTTCCTTTGCGGACTATGATGATCCAAGCAATGCCCATTTTGGTTGTCTTCTGGCTCATAATGACAACACACTGATGCCGCAGGAAGGCTTTAAGCGACATCCACATCATGACTTGGAGATTGTTAGTTATGTAATATCAGGTACGTTGAAACATACGGACAGCATGGGAACAGAGCAATTGTTGGAACCGGGAACGGTTCAGGTCATGAGTGCGGGTACCGGGGTAGAACATTCAGAGACTAACCCGTCAGAGGATGAACCGGTACGCTTCCTACAGATGTGGTTCTTGCCTTCCCAGCGCATGCTGAAGCCAGCGTATACCAATCGTCGTGTGGAGGCTCAGGAGCATCTGAACCGTCTTTGTCCGATTGTATCGGGACAAGGGGGAGAAGGAGCCGAAGGAGCATTGCCTATTTCACAGGATGTAACTTGCTATCTATCCCATCTGGAATCCGGCAAAAAATTAATGTACTCTCAACATGAAGATAGGCGTACACATCTCTTTCTGATTAGTGGTCACATTGAGATTGTATGTTCAGATGGTAACTTCAATCTCAAGCCGGGTGATGCTGCACGAATCCGCAAAAGCTGTGATCTGCAAATTACAGGTACAGGCAGCGAGACTGCTGAATTTGTATTGGTGGATTTGCCTTGACGAAAAAACAACCGCAAAAGGACCTGTTTCCACTGTGATGTGGAGGACAGGTCCTCTTTTCCATGGGCAATGCCTAGGATTTGCGGAGATTACCCAGTTCGGAAGCGACAGCTTCCACTTCAGAGATACTCAGATGTTCCTTGCCCAGGACCATCTCATACAGGTCAAACAAATCTTCATACTTCTCAAGTGGGAAAGCCGAAGCCTGCATGGCAGCTCCACTGGCCATCCGCAGCTTCGTTTTGATCGCCTCAATCATATATTCCATGTTGGCTGCGCTTGCTTGCGTTAAATCCATCGTTATGTCCATCCCTTCCTTATCGGAAACTGTTGTCATTGTATCATGATTGGACAGGCCCAGGCCAATGCTTTTGCGGCGAAATCAAGCATCGGGTAAAATGAGGAATATAACCATAGAGCCTCAGGTAGGGAGCACATGTGTAAAGGAGGTAAATAGATTGGCAGCATATAAGCGGGAATTGGTTCGTCATCAAAGTAGGGAAGCCCGCCAAAATGTGCAGGGAGAAGACTTGGTATTATTTTTCAAGCACATCTATAAGCTTCATTCACCGGATGAAATCACCTTTGTCTGTATCGGGACGGACCGTTCCACCGGAGATGCACTGGGCCCACTGACAGGTAGTCTACTGCAGGAGTATGGAGTGAATCACGTTGTAGGGACTCTGGCTTCTCCTTGTGATGCTGATACACTGGAGAAGAGGCTGGCGCTTGTCCCGTCACATCATGCCATCATCGCCATAGATGCTTGTCTGGGTCCAAAACAGGCAACAGGTACATACTATCTTGCGGAACATCCACTTATTCCGGCAAAATCGGTTGGCGGCAAGCTGCCGCCAGTTGGTCATTACAGCGTGGCTGCTGTAGTGAATGCAAATGGACCGAGACCTTATTCCATTCTACAGATGACCTCGCTTCATTTCGTAATGGGCATGTCCCGAACGATTGCTGAGGCGGTCGCCGAAGCAGTGAAATACAGATAAACGTTTCATTAATGATATGCAGGCTTAATAATATACAACTTGAATTAATTTAATTCGCGCAGAGAGAGGGATTTATATGGAAAAAGTGATGTGTGACGGAACGACGATTTGTTATGCCGAACAGGGTAAGGGAGAAGCACTCATTTTGCTCCACGGATACTGCGGCAGTTCATCCTACTGGGATGAAGTGGTGCCTGAGCTTGCACGCAGCTATCGTTGCATCGTACCCGATCTGCGTGGACATGGCAAAACGGACGCGCCTGTAGGTAGTTATACCATTGATCAGATGGGCAATGACGTATTGCAATTAATGGACGAGCTAAAGGTGGACAAGGCTGTCCTGCTCGGTCACTCCATGGGCGGATATATCGCACTTTCTATTGCACAGCGCCACCCAGAACGATTGAATGCCTTCGGCTTGATTCATTCCACAGCGTATCCGGATAGTGAAGAGGGTAAAGAAAAACGCCTTCGTGCAGTATCCACCATCCAGACGGAAGGCATTGTTCACTTTGTAGATGGGCTGGTTCCCGGTTTGTTTGCACCAGAACATGTGGAATCGCTATCGACGCAAGTGACTCGTGTGAAGGAAATTGGTTACCAGACTGCACCGCAAGGGGCAACTGGAGCTGCACTGGCTATGCGGGAACGACCGGACCGCCGTGATGTATTGTCCGCTACACCGCTTCCTGTCCTGCTGGTTGCCGGAGAGAAGGATGCCGTCATTCCGCCGGAACGTACATTCACAAGTGACAAGCCACATATTACACAAGCCGTGATTCCTGGAGCAGGACATATGAGCATGTATGAAGCTCCAGAAGAATTAATTCAGGTCATTAAACAATTTTTGACGGGATTATCGAAGTAATAATGGAACATGAATAGAGTATCAGATGATTTCGCCTCCTTGGCGGAGCGTCGGTACCTTGCTAAACCCCTGTAACGTTCGCTCAAGAACGGCAGGGGTTTTATATTTGTTCAGGGCCAGAGCATAGGACGAGCCATAGACCATGTTTTGGCTTTTTGTCATGGCATGAATTAAAATGATGAGAATGGATCACTCAAGTGAAACTGGATGTACACGATCGAACGATGAGGGGGCACATAGCATGTTCAGGAAAGATTATCTGCTCCGCATGATGGAGGAAATGACAGAAGCGATCGGCAAAGTATTTACACTCAAACAACAGCGAAAACACACGGAGGCTTTGTCTGAGCTGGACGAGCTGCTGCGCAGGCAGTTTGGTTTGAATTTATCTCTGCTGAACTCACTGCCGGCCGAAGATGTCATTGAAATGTTCCGTTTTCGCGGCGTCATTGAAGTGGACAATCTGCAACAAGCCGCCAGGCTGATCGAAGAAGAGGCGTACATTTATAATGAAAAGGCCAAAGTAGAGGGCATAGATGACCAGGAAAAAATGGAGTCAGAGAATGAAGCACTTATTCGTCTGATGAGATCACTTCATTTTTACCTGTACGCACTGAATAATGGGGCTAATCCGAAGCTGCTGGATGCACCAGATCGTGTGGAGGGAATATTGGAGCAGACGAAACAATACGAACTTCCGGCACGAACGGAAAAGCAGCTTGCCCTGTATCGTGAACAGCAGGGGCGTTATGATCAGGCTGAGAATAGCTGGTACAGACTGCTGCAGGTAGACGACAGCCATCCTATTCAGTATCGGGGTGAGGTACAGGCTTTCTATGAAAGGTTAAGACAACTGGAAGATGAGCAGTTGCAACAAGGTGGCTTGCCTCGTGAGGAAGTGGAAGAGGGGCTTGCCAAGCTGAACCGTTAAACCGATGAATAGGACGTTAACTTGGAGAGGGAACGGAATTGTGTTATGGTAACGGTTGACCAAACCAAACCGAAAGTGAGATGTACCCCCGTGGATTCATTGCGAAAGCTTATACAAGACATCTTTGAACAGAATTCGCTGATTACAGCGACCTGGAGCCAGCTGCGCAGACGGGACAATGTCTCGTATACGAAAGTGCAAGTCAAGCCGGTAACGCTCAAGAATCAGCTTCATTATCAATTCGCATTTCATTATACCAACAAAGTGCTGCACGAGAATTTGACTCCGGATGAAGCGGCAGAGCGCATGACTTTGCTATGCGAAGAGACGTTTCGTCAAGGTCTGCTCTGTACTACAGACGCAGACTATCAAATTTTGATCAGCAAAAAATATAAAGTGTCCATCTTGACCAAGTCGCCTTCCAAGACGGCGGTGGACCTCTCGCATAATCGCAAAAAGCAATATGTGCTGGAAGATGGAGTTCCCGTTTCGTTCCTGGTCGAGCTGGGGATTATGAGCGAGGAAGGCCGCGTTTTGGCTCGCAAGTACGACAAGTTTAGACAGATCAACCGTTTCCTCGAAATGGTACAGGATGTCATCCCGCATCTGCCGGAGGGCCGTCCACTTACCATTGTTGATTTTGGTTGCGGGAAGTCTTATCTCACCTTTGCTTTATATCACTATTTGTCCGTACAGCAGCGCAGATCGCTTAAAATTATTGGCCTCGACTTAAAAGCCGATGTTATTGAACACTGCAATGACTTGGCAAACAAATTGCATTACGGTGACCTGAAGTTCCTCGTTGGAGACATCGCTGACTACGACGAGCTGAATGAAGTGGATATGGTCGTAACGCTGCATGCCTGTGATACAGCAA
The DNA here is from genome assembly GCF_057835695.1 of Paenibacillus sp. GL_099_B. NCBI lineage: Bacteria > Bacillati > Bacillota > Bacilli > Caryophanales > Paenibacillaceae > Paenibacillus > Paenibacillus sp. GL_099_B. The sequence continues at coordinate 5,996,990 of NZ_CM174430.1, read as the reverse complement.
CCGATGCTGCTTTGGAGAAAGCGGTTCGATGGGGCGCTTCGGTCATTCTATCTGTACCGTGCTGTCAGCACGAGCTGTTTGACCAGATTGAATCCAACGTGATGAATCCGTTGTTGTCACACGGTATTCTGAAGGAACGCTTCTCCGCTTTGGCAACTGATGCCATTCGGGCCAAGCTGCTCGATCTGATGGGATACAAAACGCAGTTGCTCGAATTTATCGACATGGAGCATACGCCGAAAAATATATTAATCCGTGCAGTACGAGGCCAGGCTGGGCAGACTGCTGACATGTGGAATGAATATACTGCATTCCGTGATTTCATTCACGCAGATCCTTATTTGGAGCGGGCTTGTGCGGACTTGCTTCCAGGTGACGGCAAGCTGAAAGAAGCTGCGCCGAACCATGGGGCAGATGCGAGCCAAGAGAATTCAAATGGGGAATCTATCAAAGATGTCACCCAAGATGCTAGCCACTGTGATCACTGTTGAATGTGAATGTTTACGGGATAATGAAAAGCGATGCATGATTTAGTTGCTTGATCCTTTGAGACGATGTAGATCGTCTGCCATCGCCTTTGACGGGACATACTGGTAAGAGGGTCCCGTGAAAATATATATAATGTGCCAAAGGCATGTAATCAGGCAGAAGACCCTAATGGGGACTTCTGTCTTTTTTTGTTTGAAACTAATTAAGAAGAATACGGAGACGGGAAAAAGGAGAGGGACGCATGAAGGGGGGGAAATCAGATAAGAAGGCTAAGTGGAGTTCAGAATCGGCATTAACGGCAGTTCTTGGTTTAATTGCAGTGGCTTTACTGTTGGCAGGATGTCTATGTAGGGGATTGTTTTATGCTACGGACGTATATCCTATGGTACTGATGGCATCAGGAAGTGTACTTATTTGGTTTGTTTTGTTCATTATGTGCTTCAATGCACCGAAGACGAGAGGGCAGCTAGGGATTGCTCAGTGGTTGGATTACCTCAAACGACTATATGTGGCCATTATGCAGTATGCTCATTTCCGCTGGATGCTTTGTCCCCTGGCTATGGCAGTCTGGTTTGGCCTGCATGTATGGATGGGCTCTGTCAGTGTACAGGGAAGCTTGGATGAGATGCTGCGCTGGAGCCTTCTGGCGATATTTGCGTTGCTAACCGTCATACTGGCCTCACGCGCAAACGGAGCGCGATGGTTTGCCTGCGGCTGGCAATTGGCAGGCGGCCTGCTTGTACTAAGCGGAGTACTTGCCGCGTGCGGTGTGCTGCCGCTGCCTTATGGGGTCATGCGAACCGCTGACCCCGAGATCAGCTCCGCCGGAGCCCGGCTCGGTGGATTGCTGCAGTACCCCAATGCGTACGGTGCCGTTGTTGGCATGTACGCATTGGAGCGGCTGGCTGCCGCCGCACGCGTCATGGCCCGGCCGCTGTCGGCCGGGCGGCTCATCGCGGCAGCACTGCCGCTCATGCCCGCGCAAGCCGCGCTCCTACTGAGCGAGTCGCGCGGCGCTTGGCTGGCGACCGGCTGCGCCGCGGTCGCCGCCTTCGCATTGCAGCGGCGCGGTGCCCGCCTGCCGCTGCTGCTGGCCACGGCCGCGCCCCTGGCGTGCGCGGCCTGGCTCTACCGCCAGCTGGCTGCTGCCCAGCTGGCGCCTGCACCCGTGCCCGGCCTGCTGGCGCTGGCCGGGGCATGGGCAGCTGCGCTGCTCGGCACGCTGCTGCTGTGCCGTTTGTGGCACAGCGGCGCTCATGCGCGCGCCGCTGCCCTTACGGCCACAGTGCTGGCGGCAATCACCGCCGCCACTGTGGCCGTGGCCTCCACCGCCGACCGCATGGCGGCTGGTGTCGGCACAGGGTTATCCCGCCTTCAGATGTGGCGGGACGCCCTGAAGCTCTGGACCGAGGCCGCATGGCTGGGCCACGGGGGAGAGACATGGCGCAACATGTTTCGCGCCATCCAATCCTCGCCTTATGTCGGAGGCGAGGTCCACAACAGCTTCCTCGATCTGGCCCTCGATACAGGCGTGATCGGGTTGCTGCTTATCGCCGGATGGTTCTTTTCCACCTTGCGAACGATGTGGAGGCATGCACCACAGCTGCTGCCTTCGGTTATTGTTTTTGGCCTCCATGGCGCTATGGACTTTGACTGGAGCTTCACCTTCCTTTGGATGATGTTTATTTGGCTTGGAGGCTGGGCCCTCTCGTCGCCAACTCTACTGGATGCCTCGGCTGAAAAAAAACACCCCCGTTTTTTCCCACAGTTGAGCCCGTGGCCTCAACGGATATTAACTGGACTGTTCGTCATGTTTTGGCTTGGCGGGACAGCCTGGCTTGCTGGACAACATGTGGCGGCAGAACAACAATACCGTCTAGCAATGTCAAAAGATACAGGAAGTGTTGAACGAAAGGCGCTGCTTACTTCGGCGTACAAGTTCAACCCCTACAGACCGGATATCGCCATCTCTCTGTCCCGTACGCTTCCTGCGGAAAAGGCTGAATCCATGTTGGTACAGAGCTTGTCCTATTCCCCTGTTTATCCCCAACTCTACGGAGAGCTGGGGCGGTTAGCCGCTCAATCTGGTAGAGGAGAGTCGGCCGGGAACTATTTTGAACAAGGCCTGGCCCTGAATCGTTTTGACGCGTCATGCCAGTCCCAAGCCTTGTATTGGATGGAACAGGTATCACGGAGGGAACTGGCGGCAGGGTATGCTGAACGAGGGAGGCAGACCGCTGCTGCTGGAGTAAGGATTTATGAACGTTACAGACAACTGGCGGAAGAAGTGGCAGCAGGGGAGGAGAGAAATGATCGGCGTTTTGGGCTTGGAGAAGAAGCATTACGTTATGGGGATAATCTGCGCCTCCTTACTTTTGGTCCACTTGCTTCAGAAGTGACCAGAAAGAGTCCCTGAATATCTGACCTCACACAACGCCGATAGTGAACAAATTCCATGAAAACAATGATTCAACATACTCCCAACCTACAGGCGATATCCGCCAAACGCATTCTTAAAGGCAGCTTGCAGCGGTTCTACCTCCACACCCCATAGAGTCGCAATCTCTAAGCTGACATCCGCGTTCCACCATTCGCATAATTTTTTGCGATTATCCCTATTTTCTCCGATCCAGAGCAGATTGGCGATGACCTTCCCATAATACAATTCTTCCGCTTGCTTCATCAGCTCAGGGGAGATATATACCTTTAACTTTTTGGCTGTTCGATACAGCTCTTTGCTGCATGCTCTTCGGATACCTCGGGCAGAAGGCAGTTTCTGGCCTGGGGTGTTATGTTTTACCGGGGGAGTACCGGGTGCTGATTTGAATGACATCTTCTCACGCTCCTCTCCCGATACCATATGCAAACGGCTGCTTGCGGGACACTATCCCAAACGGGGGAAGTAGCAACAGCTACATGCCTGTGATAAAATAGGGACGAACATCCATGGTGCGGAAGGGCACTGCCAATCAGGATGAAGAAAGAGGGTCGAGATGGACGTTATTCATAACATTGTCAATCAATTATTCGATTGGATTCAGAGTCTTGGATACTTTGGAATTATGCTTGGACTAATGCTTGAAGTTATTCCGAGTGAAATTGTACTGGCATATGGAGGTTTTCTCGTTTCACAAGGCCATATTAATTTTTTCGGTGCAATGATTTTTGGTACCGTGGGCGGTGTCATAGCCCAGCTATTTATTTACTGGATTGGCCGTTATGGCGGAAGACCTGTACTTGAACGCTACGGAAAATACATATTGATCCAGAAAAAGCACATCGACCATTCCGAAGAGTGGTTCCGCAAGTATGGGACAGGTGTCATTTTCACGGCGCGTTTTGTTCCGGTCGTAAGACATGCCATATCGATTCCTGCCGGTATATCCAAAATGCATACGGGTCGATTTATTTTGCTGACAACCCTCGCTGTTATACCTTGGTCTGCATTGTTTATATATTTAGGGATGATACTTGGAGATCAATGGCAACATATCAACGAGAAAGCGGCACCTTATATTATGCCGATTCTGCTCGTTGCTCTCGCACTTATGATTGTTTATGTACTTATTAAATGGATGAATGTTCGTAAAAAGAAGGGAAGTGTCTAGTTATGGGAAAACCAAACTTGTCTCACAAATTCGGTAAAGGTCTGCCACCGAAAGAATTCATTGAGAGCATGACGAAGAACCAAAGTGAGTTTCAGGCAAACTACGACAGCTTTGCATGGCCAAGCGAGGATGATCGTGAATTTTTCGAAAGCCTGAATCACCGCGATGATTTGCGTGTGTTAATTTTGGCTGCTGACTGGTGTGGCGATGTGGTACGTAATGTTCCGGTCGTGTTCCAGGCGCTGGAAATCTCCGGCATTCCGACAGAAGTTCTTATTTTGGAAAATCACCCTGAAGTGATGGATGAGTTCCTTACGATGGGCGGTCGCTCTGTCCCTGTCGTTATTTTTGCAGATACGGGCGGACATGTACTGGGTCAATGGGGGCCTCGTCCGCAACATGTGCAGGAAGTTATGGTTGAATTCAAACGTCTCAACCCGGACCGTGAAGCGGCAGATTATCAGGATAATTTGGCTGTTGCACGTCAAGAGATTGGGAAACGTTATGGGGAAGGAACGGAGTCAAATGCAGCGATTATTCGTGAGTTGCGTGAACTGATTTCGGGTTACTAAGCCGATATGCTTAACATTCGTACATTTTCATTGGGACCGCTCCAGACCAATGCGTATCTGTTGCAGGGTGATGATCCAGGTAAAGCCGTAATCATTGACCCGGGAATGAATCCGGGCCCATTACTCAAAGCCATTCAGGACCTGGAGATCGAAGCGATCCTGCTAACTCACGCGCATTTTGATCACATGGGTGGCGTGGATGAAATTCGCAAATTGAAAGGCTGTCCCGTTTATTTGCATGACTTGGAGAGCGATTGGCTCACGACGCCGAAATTGAATGGTTCTTTGAACTGGCCTCAGGCTACCCCGCCGCTTTCGACAGATCCAGCTGAATATGCCATGGACGAAGGGCAGACTTTGAACTTTATTGGCCATACGTTCAAAGTGTACCATACACCGGGACACTCACCAGGCAGTGTAAGTCTGCTATGTGGTGATGATCTGTTTGCAGGTGATGTTCTGTTCCGTATGGGTGTAGGCAGAACGGATCTGACCGGAGGCCGTGAACGGGATCTGATTGATTCGATCCAGAACAAGTTATACACCTTCTCGGATGAGGTCAAAGTGTATCCAGGTCATGGTCCCAAAACGACAATCGGTTATGAGAAGAAGAACAATCCTTACGTGTCTGCAAGATGATCCGACAATTTATGTGAAGAAAGTCTGGACAAGTGACAACTTTTTCATTAGAATAGCAATTAGTTGTTACAAGCGTTTAAGCACCATCTAACTGAAGCAATAAAAAGAAACACCCTAACTTGCGAAGCACGCAGACTGTGGTCTATACCCGGTTTGCGTTCTTTTTTTGTTTTCAGCCTCTTTTTTATCAAAGTTACATCCCGTTTAGCCCTACATACAGATCGTTGACAAGTATCTACAGAAGATTGTTCTAGTCCATTTAGTCAGTCGAATTATAATAAGCTTGAGATGATAATAGTCAGAAGAATTATGAAACAATAGCTAATGAGAGCGAGGAAATAGAAGTGGAGAAAAAGCGAGTGATTCAGTTGGGACAACGTGCCGAGCATGTGATCATCGAAGAAAACCGTCGAGCAATGGAAAGTAGCAGAATAGAAGCAGTTAACCAGCGTCCTCAACTACATAACTACATGAATAATGAGATGAATCCAATCAAAGATCAACAGCAAAATATCTGGAGAAGTCGTTTAATAAGCAGCGGAGCCCGCAACCAACCGTGGTTCGACAAACTGCAAGATTACCGAAATGAAGTCTGATTGCCCGGGAAATTGTCGGCTTCAGATTTTTTTTGGATTGAATTGAACGTTTCTGCAGAGCCTGTCGTAATAACATAAGACTGAGCGGAGAGCAGGTGATGATTCAGATGGAGGCAGCCGAACTGGAAGAGGTACAGAGAGCGATACAGGGAGATGACAGTGCACTGGCAGAACTGCTGCAGCGTCATTACGCTTTTGTGTATAAGTATCTTGTCAAAGTAACGATGGACCCCAACGTTGCCGAGGAGACGGTGCAGGATACAATGATTCGATGTATGGAAAATATTCATAGATACGATGGCTCGTCTGCCTTTTCGTCATGGATGATTACGATTGCCACCCGTATATATATCGACAAGACTAGACGCAGGCGAAGAGAACAGATTTGGCTGGAAGCAATTCGTAATCAGGCTGTACGAAAATTGCGATGGCAATTTGAGAGCCGGAATGAAGAATGGACAGATGTGATGGATGCTATGACAAGGTTAACCCCAGAACATCGTATTGCCGTCCTGCTGAAGCATTATTATGGTTATGGCTATGATGAAATTGGTGAAATGCTTGGTATTCCATCCGGAACGGCGAAGTCTCGAACTGCCTATGGCCTTCGTCAATTGAGAAAGGAGCTGGGATGAGCATGAGTGGATCTGAAGAACAGGATGAACAAGAGATTCTGATGCGGATGCAACAACAGTTGAAAGTGCTCGATGATGCGTATGAACCTGTAAATATTCCTTCATTAGCCTCAATTGAAGCCCAAGTCAAGGAACGAAGACAAATGAGACGACGAGCCAATCGGATCGAAATGATCTTGTTCTGGATTGTGGGATTGTTCATTATCGCTTTTGGTGCCTTATTGTTCCATTCGGCTCCAGCTCTATATTTGGGTATCCAGGCTATTAGCTTGTGCGCAGCGATTGCCGTGGCAGCAATCTGGTCAGGGCGACGCCGGAAGGAGACTCGTCATGAATGATCTGCATTATCCTTTAAATGAAATTCCGCTCATATGGCTTATTCTGATTGCCATTCTTTTGCTGATACAGGGAACATGGATCTTTCAGGATGCACGAAGGCGTGACCGTTTCCCTTGGTTATGGGGATTGTGGGGCATCACCGGATTCCCCACACCTTTGATCATATATTGGTTCGTTGTGATCCGAGCAGACCGCAGGACTCCTAAGCAAACATCGGGCAAATAATGAGTTTGCAACATGAAAAAAAGATTTTGCACAAATGTTTTGTTTAATTCTAGTAATCGTAGACATCGCTATTCTTTTCTAGTAGACTATACAAATAATAAAAAGATAGACTACCAGGAGGTTAGACGATGCTGCGATTAGGAGAGAAGGTTGTCATCGTCGCGGATGCGTTTGAGCAGAATCTTCCTGTGGGGGAATATGGTTTCATCATCGCTTATGACCGGAATCCGGACAATGCGTTCGATTACGTGCTTCGAGTGCCGCAGGTGAATCGGAACTTTTTTGTTCCATCCGGCGACGTCGATCTAGAAGAGGTTCTGCTGAAGCAGGAAGCTGAGCGGGTCGAGCGAGAAGCGTTGATAGATTACGCCCTTGCGACACACAATGAGAAACTGTTTCATCATCTGATGAACGGAGATTTTCAAGCTGTGGAAGAGGAAGAGGAAACCGCGAACGATGTTATGTCACAGGCGGATTTTATAAAGCAGGTTAACCTGCGTGCATGGATTTAGAATTTTAAGAGTCGGCTGATGCCGGCTCTTTTTTGATTAGATTGGAACGTATGAACGTTGAAGCCCTCATTATACTGGTTATGCGTGTGAAAATTCAGTTAATTAGGTTTTGAAATTTGCATTAAAGGAAGACTCCATTGTTATGGGGTTATTTTGCATATTCGGTAACTCGGGTCATTTGCATTGAATTGTCGAACTATCTCACCTATAATGAAAAAAGTTATCTTGGGACTTTAGCCCGTTAAACGAACGATTCGTTTTGGCGGTTTCAGGAATTAGAACGAATGAAGGAGGCATCCGGAAATGAGTATTTCGAATAATGACGTTCAGCATGTGGCCAAGCTGGCCCGGCTTAATTTGACTGCCGAAGAAGAGCAGACCCTGACTGGACAGCTGAACGCGATTTTAAAATATGCTGAGAAGCTGAATGAACTGGATACAGAGAACATTGAGCCAACCACTCACGTGCTGCACGTCAGCAATGTGATGCGTGAAGATGAGACGAAGGAAAGTCTGTCGATTGAACAGGTCATGCGCAATGCACCAGAAGAAGAAGAAGGGCAATTCAAAGTGCCTGCTGTAATGGAATAACGGATAACCGGAAGGAGGACGAATTACGTGAGTTTATTTGAACAATCGTTGCCGGAGATACATAACAAGCTGCACGCCAAGGAGCTGTCGGTCAGCGATCTGGTGAATCAGGCATATCAGAACATTGGTGAACGGGATGAAAAGGTTAAGGCTTATCTGGCGCTGGATGAAGAACAAGCACGTGCACGTGCACGTCAACTGGATGATCGTCTCGTCAGCGGTGAGGAGAAAGGTTTACTTTTCGGTCTGCCAGTCGGCATTAAGGACAACATCGTTACGAACGGACTGCGCACAACATGCGGCAGCCAGTTTTTGCGCAACTTCGACCCGGTATATGATGCAACGGTTGTCGAGAAGCTGAAAGCGGCGGATACCGTGACGATCGGGAAGTTGAACATGGACGAATTCGCCATGGGCGGCTCCAATGAAAATTCAAGCTTCTACCCTGTACGTAACCCTTGGGCACTCGATCGTGTTCCAGGCGGCTCAAGTGGTGGATCTGCTGCGGCTGTTGCGGCAGGAGAAGCTTATTTCACATTGGGATCAGATACAGGGGGCTCCATCAGACAGCCTGCATCCTATTGCGGCGTTGTCGGATTGAAACCTACCTACGGACTCGTTTCCCGCTTTGGTCTGGTTGCATTCGCATCTTCACTGGATCAAATTGGACCTTTGACGAAAAATGTCGAGGATTCTGCCTATGTGCTGCAAGCCATTGCTGGATATGACGCCAAAGATTCGACATCCGCGAAAGTGGATATCCCAGATTACTTGAGCGGACTGACAGGGGACGTCAAAGGACTTCGCATTGCTGTTCCGAAGGAATACATTGGAGAAGGCGTTGATCCTCAAGTTAAAGAAACCGTCCTGTCTGCCCTGAAAGTCCTCGAAGGACTTGGCGCAACATGGGAAGAAGTATCCCTTCCGCATACCGAATATGCGGTGGCTACGTATTATCTGCTCGCTTCCTCGGAGGCTTCTTCGAACCTGGCTCGTTTCGACGGCGTACGTTATGGTGTCCGTGCAGACAATCCGGAAAACTTGCTGGATCTGTACCACCAGTCCCGCAGTCAAGGTTTTGGTCCTGAAGTGAAACGACGCATCATGCTTGGAACCTATGCACTCAGCTCGGGTTACTACGATGCCTATTATTTGAAAGCTCAGAAAGTGCGTACGTTGATCAAACAGGATTTCGACGACGTATTTGCCAAATATGATGTCATCATTGGACCAACTGCGCCAACAACAGCATTCAAACTTGGTTCCCAAGTCGATGACCCACTTACGATGTATCTCAACGACATTCTGACGATCCCGGTCAGCCTGGCTGGTGTACCTGCGGTCAGCATCCCTTGCGGATTCTCGGATGGCCTACCTGTCGGCATGCAGATTATCGGTAAAGCTTTTGATGAAACGACCGTACTGCGCGTAGCGCATGCGTTTGAACAAAATACGGAATTCCACAAGCAGCGTCCGCAGCTGTAGACTGCCCGGAACGGAGGAATATAGAAATGTCCGCATCTAAATATGAAACGGTCGTTGGACTTGAAGTCCATGTCGAGTTGCATACAAACTCCAAAATCTTTTGCGGCTGCTCCACTGCCTTTGGAGCTCCGCCAAATACACATACTTGTCCGGTCTGTCTCGGACATCCAGGCGTATTGCCTGTATTGAATCGCCAAGCTGTAGATTACGCGATGAAAGCAGCCATGGCCCTTAACTGCACCGTTGCTGATGTCAGCAAGTTTGACCGCAAAAACTACTTCTATCCCGATTCTCCGAAAGCTTATCAGATCTCACAATTCGATCAACCGATCGGTGAGAACGGTTGGATCGATATTGAAGTAAACGGTGAAACGAAGCGAATCGGCATTACGCGTCTGCATCTGGAAGAAGATGCAGGGAAGCTTACCCACGTGGATGGCGGCTATGCTTCATTGGTCGATTTTAACCGTGTTGGTACACCGCTCGTGGAGATTGTCTCTGAGCCGGAGATTTCTTCTCCGGAGGAAGCGCGTGCATATCTAGAGAAATTGCGTGCGATCATGCAGTACTGTGATGTATCCGACGTGAAGATGGAAGAAGGCTCACTGCGTTGTGATGCCAACATTAGTTTGCGTCCGCATGGACAGGAGAAGCTGGGAACGAGAGCCGAACTGAAAAACATGAACTCCTTCCGCGGCGTTCAGCGTGGTCTGGAATATGAACAGTATCGCCAAGCGGAAATTCTGGACGACGGCGGTGAAGTGGTTCAGGAAACTCGTCGCTGGGATGAGGCTCAAGGGAAAACACTGTCGATGCGTGGTAAAGAGCAAGCACATGACTATCGTTATTTCCCAGACCCGGACTTGGTGAAGCTGCATATCGATGCAGCCTGGAAAGAACGGATCAGAGCTTCCATACCGGAGCTTCCGGACGAGCGTAAAGCCCGTTATACCGCTGATTATGGACTGCCTAATTATGATGCGGAGGTTATTACCTCTTCCAAAGCGGTCGCTGATCTTTTTGAAGACAGTCTGAAATACACCAAGGATGCCAAAGCCGTATCCAACTGGATTATGGGAGATTTGCTCGGTTACTTGAATACCAGCAACCTTGAATTGACTCAGGTGCCACTGACTGGCCAAGGTCTGGGCGAGATGATTGGACTGCTTGAAAAAGGTACAATTAATAGTAAAATCGCCAAAACGGTATTTAAGGAAATGCTCGAGAGCGGCAAGCTTCCACAGCAAATCGTTGAAGAAAAAGGTCTGGTCCAGATTAGTGACTCAGGTGCCATTCTCGCCATTGTGGAGCAGGTTGTTGCGAACAACCCACAATCCGTGGAAGATTACAAGGCTGGTAAGCAGAAGGCCATTGGCTTCCTCGTTGGTCAAGTCATGAAAGAAAGCAAAGGCAAAGCCAATCCGGGACTAGCCAATCAACTGCTTACAGATGTACTGAACCGCTAATCCATCCGGTGAGGCCGGACAGAAAGAGGCTCGTCCCTGTGACAGCCTCTTTTTGTTAGGGGCACAAGTTTGATTTTATTGTCCTGGATTCAGTGGACGTATGAAGGAGATGAGGTAGGTTATGAAGATTCAATCTTTGTCATTGAGTGATCTGGAGACAGTAGGTCAGCTCTGGCGACTGCAGCATGTAGCTTATCGGCTTGAAGCCGAAATCATCGGGTTTCAGGAAATTCCACCTTTGATGGATACGATGGAGACGCTGCAGAACTGTGGAGAGACTTTCTATGGCTATCTGGACACGGATGGCGAATTGCTTGGTGCGGTTGCAGTGGATGAGGAAGAGATCAATACGTTGACGATTACACGAATGATGGTGCATCCTGATCATTTTCGTAAAGGAATTGCTGCTGCTTTGATGACGTATGTGTTTGAGCAGTATCCGGATCTCCCTCGTTATATCGTTTCCACAGGAACGTTGAACCAGCCAGCCGTGAAATTGTATACCAAGTTCGGTTTTAAGCCCGTGGAAGTTGTACAGATTGCACCTGGAGTGGAATTAACGACATTTCATAAGAATAAAGATTAATGATGTGAACAACTTGGAGGAGGAATACCGGCTTTGGGCAATCCCTGGTTAATAGATGAGTGGCACATTTTATTACGATTATTACTGGCTATGCTGCTTGGAGGGCTTGTAGGCCTGGAGCGGGAGCGTTCCAATCATGCTGCCGGTCTGCGTACCCATATTCTGGTGTGCCTTGGATCTGCACTAATCATGATGTTGTCTATTTATGGTTTTAAAGATTTTGCAAATGAATTAAACGTAAGGATTGATCCGGCCCGTCTGGCTACAGCCGTTATTACAGGCGTTGGGTTTCTTGGAGCGGGCACGATTCTTTTTACCGGCAAGTCGATTACCGGACTGACAACGGCAGCTTCCATTTGGGTTGTGGCAGCCATCGGACTGGCAACAGGCGCGGGATTCTTTTTTGCCTCTATCGTGTCAACAGTCTTGGTATTACTTAACCTCTGGGTATTCAATAAGTTGGAGCTTAGGTATATACGGGGAAACAAACTGCATGTCGTTACACTTCATACCTTGTCTGAGCCCGGTTTTCTGGAACAGGTATCTTCATTTATGGAGCAGGAGAAGATCAAAATCCGTAAAATAACGGTTAATGAGCAGGATTTGGCTTATGCAGAAATGATATCGGTTGAACGCAAAATTGAAATTGTGTTGCATGTTTACATGCCGCATGAGTTCAGTGCAGTGCAGCTCGTATCCAAGTTAAGACAGTGGGAACATGTAACGAAAGTGTCAGTCGAATAAATGAATTAAACCCTCTGAGGCCTGTAGTGCCGGAGGGTTTTTGCTCATAACCATATTTCTTCCAGTTACTCTCCTGGCTCTTTAGGGTACTATCTAACCAAATGCATGAAGAGCGGGAACGTCAGCCCCGGAAGAAAGGAGTCGTTTATGAAACGGAAACGTCAGTCGAACAATAATTCCAGCGGAACGCGCAGAAAACCTGTCCGAAATCGGACTCACAAGTTTATTGCCGGGTTGCTAAGTGCGGTTATTCCGGGTCTTGGCCATATTTATCTCCGATTATACATGAGAGGTCTGACTTTCATGATGCTTGTGCTTTTGGACCTGTCAGCACTCTTGTACTTCTCAACTATTGGAATACAGATCAATGTACCATTGCTTATCCTGCTAGCGTTGTTTATTCCGGTGATTTACTTTTACAATGTATTCGACGTATTGCAATCTGCGGACTGGGTGATGATGCGCAGGAGAAGAGCGGTTACCCATAATAGCTCGGACAAGCCCATCCCTAATGATCGTTCTGCAGGGGAAGCCATGATGGTGTGGGAGAGAGGCATTTCGTTTGGGTTGCTTCTGATCGTAGGGGGATCGCTGCTGGTATTGTTCTTTCGTAAACCACGTTGGTTTAAAGAGCTAATCGCTGTCTATGGCGGATACACTTTTGCTGTTCTGATGATCGCAGGAGGACTAATCCTTTTCGGACGGGAAATCTGGGTCATGCTTCGCAAGAAGAAAATCTAGTGTGAACTATTCAAGGAGGGATAGCCATGAACCGTAAAGTCCGGGTCGGCCGCTATACGGCTGCCGCCTTACTCGTAGCTGTCGGTGTGCTGTTGATTTTGGATAAACGGTGGGGAACGGACTATGTATATGAGATGGTCGATTGGTGGCCCCTCTTGCTCGTTGTGTTAGGTGTAGAATACATACTGTTGTTCTTAGTGACACGTCGAAGAGGGAATGCAGCTTCAGACAACCAAGGTGAGAAAATTAAAATGCGCTTTAGACCCGATGCGAAGGGCATCCTGACGTCCCTTGTCCTGACGGCTTCTGTATTTATCGTTTCAGAGCAGGATCACTATATGCATTTGTGGAACAGGGTGAGTCTTAATCTGGGAGCAGCATCCATGGATTATAGTCAGGCAGCAGGATATATGGAAGATAAGGGCACGATTCGGGTGCCTGTAGGTATGGATACGTCGGACCTTGTAGTTGAGGGAGTTAACGGGGATATCTCGATACAGCGGGGGGACACAGAAGAGATTGAAGTGCGCACGGTAGTTTGGGTGGATCAGACAACTGAAGTACAGGCCAAAGCAGTAGCGGACGCTTCCTTTGTTGAGGCAGACGGGACAAAAGTGATTCATATCAAGACTACAGGCAAAACGTATGGAGAGAACGAGAAAACACAGCCGCGGATGAATATCACCATAACGATCCCGGATGATCGTCGTTTTAATCTCGATATTCGAACGTCCAATGGAGCCATACTGTTGAATCGTCCGGAGGCCATTAGTACTATTTTGGCCGAGACCGGAAATGGACGTATACGAATTACGAATGCGGTAGGTGATATTTCCGGTAAAACGCTGAATGGTGATGTCGTTGTGGCAAATGCGATCGGAAATGTGGACTTGAACAGTAATCGAGGCGACATGAAAGCCCGTGGGGTTTCTGGAAATGTGAATCTGACTACACAAGTCGGAAGTATTAGCATCACGGACTCCGTCGGAGAGATCACGGCGGATACCCGAAACGGAAATATCAGTGTAGACGGCGCAAGTTTGGCAGTCAAAGCTCAATCCCTCAATGGTAGTATAAGTATTGTATCCGCCAAAGTAGGCGGTGACTGGGACGTTTATAGCGCTGTAGGTGCTATTAACATTCTGCTTCCGGAGCGGGGGGATTATAGCCTCAGTGGTTCCAGCAGTTATGGAGATCTGCAAACGGATCTGCCGTTTAAAGTGAAGAATAAAACGATTGAGGGCCAGCTTGGTGAAGGAGAGTATACGGTTAAAGTTGAGGGAAACAGCGACCTCACTATTGATCGTAATCCTGCAGTGCCTCCTGTTGGAACGAATTCACTGGATTCGGAAGATACGGATGATAACTTGGAACAAATAACCGAAGACGGACAGAATTCCCAAGACCAAACGTCCGAAGTTCCCTGACTGACGCGTTGACAATAAACTTGCAATCGCCGTACAATAAATATAAACTGGCAAGGTTACACGGCAGGAAAATGTAAGTCGTTGTTCCAGCCGAGGATCAACTCTGAATGAAGAGAACAGTGATCATACATTCTGTCTCTGCAGAGTAATGAAAGGTAAGGCGGTGGGTTTTATGGCAACACGTGTCCAACATGCGTTGGAGCATCTGAAAACGACCGGTGTCCGTATTACACCCCAGCGTCATGCCATATTGAACTATCTGATGGAATCCATGGGGCATCCGACAGCCGATGAAATTTACCGTGCGCTTGAACCCCAGTTTCCCAGTATGAGCGTGGCGACTGTATATAACAATTTGAAGATGTTTCTGGAAGCGGGCATGGTCCGGGAGTTGACATACGGAGATAACTCAAGTCGCTTCGATGCCAATGTGACGGATCATTACCATGTTATCTGCGATAAATGCGGCAAGATCGAAGATTTTAGTTATCCTTCGCTAAAAAGCGTGGAGCTCCAGGCGGAGTCAAGTACAGGATTTGAAGTACATGGTCACCGATTGGAAGTTTATGGTGTTTGTAAAAGTTGCAGGGATTAAGAGAGTTGAATTACAATATTAACGTGCAGAATTCAGATTGGATTCTTCACGTTTTTTGTTTTTAGGACGATAAAATGTATATAGTCCCAGCAGGTTAGATATTTCATGATTCAGCATGATTAACGGAGGTAGACGTTTGAGTAGAAAAAGCAGATATACACGTCAGAAGCGCCGCTCGTTCTGGCCTGGATTTTTGGCTGCCTGTGTTATTGCAGGCGGTGCTTATTGGCTAATAACGAATGTTTGGCTTAATCAGATTCACGAAGACCCCGACTGGATTGGAATGAACCAACCTATTTTTGTGGACGGACAACTGATGGATGGTGAGGCTTCAGGAACGGGGGATCAGCTTAAGTTGCCTGTATCGGTGCTGCAAGAGGCGATCGATTCCGGAATACGTTATGAAGCTGACACAGGAGATATCATTATTGCAACACCGCAGCGAGTTCTCCATATGAAGGAAGGCAGTACGAAGGCGGAACTTAATCATCGAGATTATCCCATGACGGTTAAACCGGAGGTGGTTGGGGGAGAAGCTTATATTCCGCTCAAACCATTAAAAGAAGTATATGGGATAGCGATACAGGAAGATGCTACAACGGGTGCGGTGCTACTGATGCGTGGAGGTGACACCATTCAATATGCAGAGATTGATACATTGTCTTCCAAGGTGGACAAAACGGTTCCACTATACAAACGCGGGGGAGAATCTTCTCCCATCATTGCTGATATGGAGCAGGACGCACGAGTAAGAGTATGGCAAACAGGAGATGACCAGAGCTTTGTTCAGTTGGATAATGGTTATGCCGGTTATGTGGCTAATAAGTATGTCACCCTTACGGAGAAAAAGGAACTGGACAAGCCCAAATTCACACTGACTGCGGCGGAGAAAAAGTGGCAGAATAAACCGGTCAACCTGGTTTGGGAAGCTGTATACAATCGACAGCCTGATGTGGCTTCAATTGGCAAGATGCCTGGAGTTAATGTGGTCAGTCCCACGTGGTTCCATATTACAGATGGACAAGGCAACGTAAAAAGCAAAGGGGATAAAGCATACGTCAACTGGGCTCACCATTCCGGCATGGAAGTGTGGGGCTTGATGGATAACAGCTTTGATCCGGATATTACGAAAGAAGCTGTTGCCTCATATGAGACACGTACGCATATTATTGAGCAGATGCTGGAGTATGCACAGACCTATCATTTGGACGGCATTAACATTGATTTTGAGAACGTCTATACAGACGATGGACCGAATATCACTCAATTTGTCCGCGAAATCAAAGCGATGGCGCGCATTCATGGCTTGATGCTCTCGGTTGATGTGACGCCGAAATCGAACAGTGAGATGTGGTCTGCTTTTCTGGATCGTCGCTCGTTAGGCTCTTTTGCCGATTATATTGTCGTTATGGCGTATGATGAGCACTGGGCTGCCAGTCCAAAGGCCGGTTCGGTTGCCTCGCTTCCTTGGACCGAGTCTTCTATGAGACGGATCCTGGAAGAGGATGAAGTACCATCGAACAAATTGATTATGGCTGTGCCGCTATATACTCGAATTTGGACGGAAGAGACCAATGATCAAGGAGAAGTGAAAGTGTCTTCCAAAGCGGTAGGCATGAGCACCGTCACAGACCTGATCAAGGAAAAGAAACTCAAACCTGTTCTGGATAAACAAAGCAGACAGAATTATGTGGAATATTCCGAGGATGGGGCCACTAAGAAAATCTGGATAGAAGATGCCGTTTCGCTTCAGGCACGTGTTGATTTGGTTGCTTCGTTGAAATTGGGCGGAGTAGCTGCATGGAATCGAAGCTTCGCCGATGCATCGGCATGGGAGACGTTAAAACACGCAGGGTATTCGAAAT
Source organism: Paenibacillus sp. GL_099_B (assembly GCF_057835695.1). Classification (NCBI taxonomy): domain Bacteria; kingdom Bacillati; phylum Bacillota; class Bacilli; order Caryophanales; family Paenibacillaceae; genus Paenibacillus; species Paenibacillus sp. GL_099_B. The sequence continues at coordinate 5,979,875 of NZ_CM174430.1, read as the reverse complement.
AAACATGAAATAGCTCTATTGAACTTATATATTAATTAATTTAAAAGTCTTTCTGAAATTCAAAAAAAGGTCCGGTGAAGATACCGGGCCTTTTTTCTGTCTCTGGGCTTTGATGAAAAGAACATCTAGCTGTTGGAACTCATGCCATGATCTGTGTCGGAAGGGGATGGAGGTGTGGAATGCGCTTTCAGTTGTGAACTGGTTGTATTGGCCTGATTAGGGTCCAGGGTAAGGATGGTGTGACAGAACATACAACGATCCGTCTTGCCGAGCATTTTGGTTAACTTGCCACATTCCGGACAGTCCACTTGTACTGCGCTTGTGGAAAGCATGCCAGCCCAGAAATAAATGGCCAGACTAGCCATCATGGCAATTAGGCCGATGACGAGTCCCACAGCGGCAAATACTTTGCCCGCGTGTCCCCAGAACACAATTCCGGCAGTTCCCAGTACCATTAGGCCCATGCCTAGCATGGTAAGTAGTAGTCCCCAAGTGCGAAAAGCATTAATTTTTGCTGATTTAAAAATCATGAAAAATGCTCCATTCGTATGAGTAGTATCGGACCTGGATAAGAAGGAAACTTCAATCTGCATGTAGAATTACATTATAACTGACTTGGCGCTTATCTGCCATGAATTGTATGGAGGGAATCGTGGAACTAAAGAACCTTGCTTTTTTGTCCGAACAGTCGGAAGAGACAGGGGCAGTTGGGGCTATCGCTTATTCCCACTCGGGAGAGCGATTCCACGGCTCCCTAATCCAGGATTTTGAATTACTCGTACTTGTTGTTCATAATACCGACCAGTTGATATCCAAGGTTGGACACTACAAATATGGTGATCTTCGTTATCAAATGATCTATATCAGCCGTCATGAGCTGCAGAGCAGTGTAATTACGGGGGATAACAATAACATCATGCAGTGCCTTATTGAAGGTGAGATTATCTGGGAAGCGGATAACGCCTTGAGCGATTTGCGAGAGGAGCTATCTGCTTTTGGAACCGAGTTGCGTGAGCAAAAGCTGCTACACGAATTCGCCAGTTTTTTGAGAATGTATGTGGAAGCCAAACGTTACATTCAAGAGGGCCATGTTGTTGATGCCTATTACAATGTGCTTGAGGCTCTGGGGAACTGGGCTAGAATTGTACTCATTGAGCAGGGAATCTACCCGGATCAAGCCGTCTGGACACATGTGCAGAGTTTGGATCGTGCCTTGTGGAAGCTCTATCAGGAGCTTACAGTAAGCTCGGAGACGCTGGAACAGAGAGTAGAGCTTGTACTGCTTGCTTGTGAATTCTCAGTGATGTCCAAAATGAGCGATTGCTCTGGATTGCTTCTGCGTGTGCTTGGAAGTCGAAGAGAACCGTGGAGTATGGATGAACTTGTCCATCATCCACAGCTGAGATTTGTACGGGAGGATTTGCCGCTCATCCTTCGTAAGCTGGTGTTTCGTTCTATAGTAAAAGAATCGGCTGGATGGCCATCCTTTATAGGAGGAGATGGACGGGAAATCCGCTATTGGATTGAGGCGTAGATACTCGAGAAGCCTGTCGTTAAATGGCTTATAAAGTGGGAGGGGAAACCTTCCTTTTTTGTTTGATTAATAAATTATAAAAAGAGGTTGACTCTTATTCAGGAAATATGATACATTATATTTCGTTCCTCAAACGAGCTTATCGTCAACAAATGATAAATTCTGCATAGGAATTAGTGAAGAACTAAAAGCTTCAAAAAAAGAAATAAAAAAGTTCTTGACGAAAACAAACGAAATGTGATATATTATTTAAGTCGCCGCCGAAAACACGGTTGAGACGAAAAAAGAGTAACACAAACAAGTTTGATCTTTGAAAACTGAACAACGAGTGAGTAAACATTCTGCTTGCAGAATGAACGCGAAAGTTTGAAACAAGCCTTGGCTTGAATCGACTGGAGCATAAATGAGATTTTTAATCTCGTCAGTTTCAAAATGAGCTTATCGCTCTTTTCAATACTTTATTGGAGAGTTTGATCCTGGCTCAGGACGAACGCTGGCGGCATGCCTAATACATGCAAGTCGAGCGGACTTGAAGAGAAGCTTGCTTCTCTGATGGTTAGCGGCGGACGGGTGAGTAACACGTAGGCAACCTGCCCTCAAGTTTGGGACAACTACCGGAAACGGTAGCTAATACCGAATAGTTGTTTTCTTCTCCTGAAGAGAACTGGAAAGACGGAGCAATCTGTCACTTGGGGATGGGCCTGCGGCGCATTAGCTAGTTGGTGGGGTAACGGCTCACCAAGGCGACGATGCGTAGCCGACCTGAGAGGGTGATCGGCCACACTGGGACTGAGACACGGCCCAGACTCCTACGGGAGGCAGCAGTAGGGAATCTTCCGCAATGGGCGAAAGCCTGACGGAGCAATGCCGCGTGAGTGATGAAGGTTTTCGGATCGTAAAGCTCTGTTGCCAGGGAAGAACGCTTGGGAGAGTAACTGCTCTCAAGGTGACGGTACCTGAGAAGAAAGCCCCGGCTAACTACGTGCCAGCAGCCGCGGTAATACGTAGGGGGCAAGCGTTGTCCGGAATTATTGGGCGTAAAGCGCGCGCAGGCGGTCATTTAAGTCTGGTGTTTAATCCCGGGGCTCAACCCCGGATCGCACTGGAAACTGGGTGACTTGAGTGCAGAAGAGGAGAGTGGAATTCCACGTGTAGCGGTGAAATGCGTAGATATGTGGAGGAACACCAGTGGCGAAGGCGACTCTCTGGGCTGTAACTGACGCTGAGGCGCGAAAGCGTGGGGAGCAAACAGGATTAGATACCCTGGTAGTCCACGCCGTAAACGATGAGTGCTAGGTGTTAGGGGTTTCGATACCCTTGGTGCCGAAGTTAACACATTAAGCACTCCGCCTGGGGAGTACGGTCGCAAGACTGAAACTCAAAGGAATTGACGGGGACCCGCACAAGCAGTGGAGTATGTGGTTTAATTCGAAGCAACGCGAAGAACCTTACCAGGTCTTGACATCCCTCTGACCGGTACAGAGATGTACCTTTCCTTCGGGACAGAGGAGACAGGTGGTGCATGGTTGTCGTCAGCTCGTGTCGTGAGATGTTGGGTTAAGTCCCGCAACGAGCGCAACCCTTGATCTTAGTTGCCAGCATTTCGGATGGGCACTCTAAGGTGACTGCCGGTGACAAACCGGAGGAAGGTGGGGATGACGTCAAATCATCATGCCCCTTATGACCTGGGCTACACACGTACTACAATGGCCGGTACAACGGGCTGTGAAGCCGCGAGGTGGAACGAATCCTAAAAAGCCGGTCTCAGTTCGGATTGCAGGCTGCAACTCGCCTGCATGAAGTCGGAATTGCTAGTAATCGCGGATCAGCATGCCGCGGTGAATACGTTCCCGGGTCTTGTACACACCGCCCGTCACACCACGAGAGTTTATAACACCCGAAGTCGGTGGGGTAACCGCAAGGAGCCAGCCGCCGAAGGTGGGATAGATGATTGGGGTGAAGTCGTAACAAGGTAGCCGTATCGGAAGGTGCGGCTGGATCACCTCCTTTCTATGGAGAATCGTTTCCCGCGTGGAAACATTCAAATATGCAGCTTAGCTGCAAAACTTACTCACTCGTTGCTCAGTTTTGAGAGCTCAAACTCTCAAACAGCTTGCATTTGCATGGAGCTTGTTCTTTGAAAACTAGATATCGAAACGAAATTTTGCGATTTAGAACATTCCTTTTTAAGCTGAACTTGTGTTAAACAAGTTTCAATAAATAGTGAAAACTGCATTGCGATGGTATAGAGTGAGAGCGACTTTTGGCTTTGCGCAAGCAAAACAAGGGAAGCGAGCAGTCGAAACCGGAGCAAATATGGTTAAGCTACTAAGAGCACACGGAGGATGCCTAGGCGCTAGGAGCCGATGAAGGACGTGGCGAACAACGAAACTGCCTCGGGGAGCTGTAAGCAAGCTTTGATCCGGGGGTGTCCGAATGGGGAAACCCAGCTGGGGTAATTTCCAGTTACTCATAACTGAATACATAGGTTATGTAGAGGCATACCAAGGGAACTGAAACATCTAAGTACCTTGAGGAAGAGAAAACAATAGTGATTCCGTCAGTAGCGGCGAGCGAACGCGGAGAAGCCCAAACCAGAGAGCTTGCTCTTTGGGGTTGTGGGACGTCTCACATGGAGTTACAAAGGAACCGGTTAAGCGAAGAGGTCTGGAAAGGCCCGCCAAAGAAGGTAAAAGCCCTGTAATTGAAAGTCTGTTCTCTCCGAGATGTATCCCGAGTAGTGCGGGGCACGTGAAACCCCGTATGAATCCGGCAGGACCATCTGCCAAGGCTAAATACTTCCTAGCGACCGATAGTGAAGCAGTACCGTGAGGGAAAGGTGAAAAGCACCCCGGAAGGGGAGTGAAATAGAACCTGAAACCGTGTGCTTACAAAAAGTCAGAGCCCGTTTTAGGGGTGATGGCGTGCCTTTTGTAGAATGAACCGGCGAGTTACGTTCCCGTGCAAGGTTAAGGTGAAGAGCCGGAGCCGCAGCGAAAGCGAGTCTGAATAGGGCGACTTAGTACGTGGACGTAGACCCGAAACCGGGTGATCTACCCCTGTCCAGGGTGAAGGTGCGGTAACACGCACTGGAGGCCCGAACCCACGCATGTTGAAAAATGCGGGGATGAGGTGGGGGTAGCGGAGAAATTCCAATCGAACTCGGAGATAGCTGGTTCTCCCCGAAATAGCTTTAGGGCTAGCCTCGGAAAACAGAGTCGTGGAGGTAGAGCACTGATTGGGTGCGGGGCCCGCAAGGGTTACCAAGCTCAGTCAAACTCCGAATGCCATAGACTTACTTCCGGGAGTCAGACAGTGAGTGCTAAGATCCATTGTCAAAAGGGAAACAGCCCAGACCATCAGCTAAGGTCCCCAAGTGTGTGTTAAGTGGGAAAGGATGTGGAGTTGCACAGACAACCAGGATGTTGGCTTAGAAGCAGCCACCATTGAAAGAGTGCGTAATAGCTCACTGGTCGAGTGACTCTGCGCCGAAAATGTAACGGGGCTAAACACACCACCGAAGCTATGGCTTGATGCTTTGCATCAGGGGTAGGGGAGCGTTGTATAAGGGTTGAAGGTGTACCGTAAGGAGCGCTGGACATTATACAAGTGAGAATGCCGGTATGAGTAACGAAAAGATCAGTGAGAATCTGATCCGCCGAAAGCCTAAGGGTTCCTGAGGAAGGCTCGTCCGCTCAGGGTAAGTCGGGACCTAAGGCGAGGCCGAAAGGCGTAGTCGAAGGACAACAGGTCGAAATTCCTGTACCACCGTAAGCCGTTATGAGCAATGGGGGGACGCAGCAGGGTAGTGACGCGGACTGATGGATGTCCGTCTAAGCAGTGAGGCTGATGTGTAGGCAAATCCGCACATCGTAAGGCTGGACTGTGATGGGGAGCGAAAATTATAGTAGCGAAGGTCATGATCTCACACTGCCAAGAAAAGCCTCTAGCCAGGTGATGGTGCCCGTACCGCAAACCGACACAGGTAGGCGAGAAGAGAATTCTAAGGCGCGCGGAAGAACTCTCGTTAAGGAACTCGGCAAAATGACCCCGTAACTTCGGGAGAAGGGGTGCCCCGGTAGTGTGAATAGCACGAGGGGGCCGCAGTGAAAAGGCCCAAGCGACTGTTTAGCAAAAACACAGGTCTGTGCGAAGCCGTAAGGCGAAGTATACGGGCTGACGCCTGCCCGGTGCTGGAAGGTTAAGGGGAGCGGTTAGGAGCAATCCGAAGCTGTGAACCGAAGCCCCAGTAAACGGCGGCCGTAACTATAACGGTCCTAAGGTAGCGAAATTCCTTGTCAGGTAAATTCTGACCCGCACGAATGGCGTAACGACTTGGGCGCTGTCTCAACGAGAGATCCGGTGAAATTTTAATACCTGTGAAGATGCAGGTTACCCGCGACAAGACGGAAAGACCCCATGGAGCTTTACTGCAGCTTGATATTGAATTTGGGTACGATCTGTACAGGATAGGTGGGAGCCTTTGAAACGTGAGCGCCAGCTTGCGTGGAGGCACCGTTGGGATACCACCCTGATCGTATCTAGGTTCTAACCTGGTACCGTAATCCGGTGCGGGGACAGTGTCAGGTGGGCAGTTTGACTGGGGCGGTCGCCTCCTAAAGAGTAACGGAGGCGCCCAAAGGTTCCCTCAGAATGGTTGGAAATCATTCGAAGAGTGCAAAGGCATAAGGGAGCTTGACTGCGAGACCTACAAGTCGAGCAGGGACGAAAGTCGGGCTTAGTGATCCGGTGGTACCGCATGGAAGGGCCATCGCTCAACGGATAAAAGCTACCCTGGGGATAACAGGCTTATCTCCCCCAAGAGTCCACATCGACGGGGAGGTTTGGCACCTCGATGTCGGCTCATCGCATCCTGGGGCTGAAGTAGGTCCCAAGGGTTGGGCTGTTCGCCCATTAAAGCGGTACGCGAGCTGGGTTCAGAACGTCGTGAGACAGTTCGGTCCCTATCTGTCGTGGGCGTAGGAAATTTGAGAGGAGCTGTCCTTAGTACGAGAGGACCGGGATGGACGTACCGCTGGTGTACCAGTTGTTCCGCCAGGAGCACCGCTGGGTAGCTATGTACGGAAGGGATAAGCGCTGAAAGCATCTAAGCGTGAAGCCCCCCTCAAGATGAGATTTCCCAGTATGTAAGACCCCTTGAAGACGACGAGGTAGATAGGCTGGGGGTGGAAGTGCAGCAATGCATGGAGCTGACCAGTACTAATCGGTCGAGGGCTTATCCAATATGCAAGTTGTAAATCGCAAATTTCGTTTCGGATCTAGTTTTCAGAGAATGATCTCTGAAGCATATTCCCTGATAGCTCAGTTGGTAGAGCACTCGACTGTTAATCGAGTTGTCACAGGTTCGAGCCCTGTTCGGGGAGCCATATGGAGAGGTGTCCGAGCTGGCCGAAGGAGCACGATTGGAAATCGTGTAGGCGCCACAAGCGTCTCGAGGGTTCGAATCCCTCTCTCTCCGCCATAGTAAGGCCCGTTGGTCAAGGGGTTAAGACACCTCCCTTTCACGGAGGTAACAGGGGTTCGAATCCCCTACGGGTCATATTTAACTTCAAAAAAAGAAGTTGATTTACACAGCAGTTTTATGATAAGATCATAAATGTGTTGTTCGGAGGCTTAGCTCAGCTGGGAGAGCATCTGCCTTACAAGCAGAGGGTCGGGGGTTCGAACCCCTCAGCCTCCACCATATAACTTTTAATAACGACGCGGGGTGGAGCAGCCCGGTAGCTCGTCGGGCTCATAACCCGAAGGCCGCAGGTTCAAATCCTGCCCCCGCAATTATACTTTCTTTCAAGAAAGTGATCTGGAACCGTGGTGTAGTTGGCCTAACATGCCTGCCTGTCACGCAGGAGATCGCGGGTTCGAATCCCGTCGGTTCCGCCATTTTAATCTTTACATGAGGAATTTGTTCACTTAATCTGCTATATGGCACCGAACGCCCTAGATAAAGTGTAACGTTTCAAGATTAAACTTTATTGTGGCTCGGTAGCTCAGTCGGTAGAGCAGAGGACTGAAAATCCTCGTGTCGGCGGTTCGATTCCGTCCCGAGCCACCATTTATCACAACATAATACGCCGGTGTAGCTCAACTGGTAGAGCAACTGACTTGTAATCAGTAGGTTGGGGGTTCAAGTCCTCTCGCCGGCACCATGTAATCCTGGAGGATTAGCGAAGTGGCCAAACGCATCAGACTGTAAATCTGCTCCCGTACGGGTTCGGTGGTTCGAATCCATCATCCTCCACCAGTTTTTAGGGGCATAGTTTAAAGGTAGAACAACGGTCTCCAAAACCGTTGGTGTGGGTTCAATTCCTGCTGCCCCTGCCAATTAACTTTTAAGAACATATTGTATTATGGCGGTCGTGGCGAAGTGGTTAACGCACCGGTTTGTGGATCCGGCATTCGGGGGTTCAATTCCCCTCGATCGCCCCTTTGTTTTTTTTGGGGATTAGCCAAGCGGTAAGGCAACGGACTTTGACTCCGTCATGCATAGGTTCAAATCCTATATCCCCAGCCATTATGCGGACGTGGCTCAGCGGTAGAGCATCGCCTTGCCAAGGCGAGGGTCGCGGGTTCGATTCCCGTCGTCCGCTCCAAAATGTGGCGCCATAGCCAAGTGGTAAGGCACAGCTCTGCAAAAGCTTTATCCCCAGTTCGAATCTGGGTGGCGCCTCCAGTATATTTTTATAAAACATGATATGCCGGCGTGGCGGAATGGCAGACGCGCTCGACTCAAAATCGAGTGGGAAACCGTGGAGGTTCGAGTCCTCTCGCCGGTATTCAATCAAGTAAGTAAAAGCTCATTAGATGTAAAATCTAATGAGCTTTTTTTATTTCGCAGATATTAAGATGAAGTGTAGGAGAATCCAACATGATGTACTTGGGCAAATACGTGGCATTCTGGTATCTCTAGATCGTAAGCACTGCTTTACCCGTAAACTGGAGATCTATCAATTGATGTTCGTCTGCGTCAATTTCTTCCCATGATTTCTGCACTTGGATTATGGTTTGTAATTGCCCTTTAGCAACCAACTGTGCAAGCATGGCGCGGGCTCGTGGCGGTAGATTTCTTCACCTAGAAAAAAGCTATACAGTGTTCTTCTACCCAAGCCGAGAATATTCAAAGTTGTGCTTTCCGATGAGGAATGACCCAGTGAAAGGAAGAGAGCGGCGAGCGTATCCCCTCCTACAGGATCAATGATAAATCGTAAGGTCCACTAGCGGAATAGTTTTGTCATTTCATCCCCGACAAGGACTTCATTTGCTCCAAAAGCTCTAACTTGCTCCGCCTTTGATTCGGAGCGAGCAACACCAATTGTGTAAGCACCCGACAAGGCGGCCATTTGATGAGCGAATAATCCGACTCCCCCGGTTGATCCCGTTACCAGCACTCGCTTGCCGAGCAGCAATCCCCCTCTTTGCGTAGAGCGTTTAGAGCCGACAAACCAGCGACAGGCAATGTAGCGCACTGGCTAGGTGGGAGTCTCATGCGATTTACGGGATTCAGACCTTCAAGAAACACCATCCAGCTTTATTTGTAGACTCTAAGTATGAGTGGTTTCATCTCATGATGGAGAAGTATGTGGACATTCGCAAGTATTGGATAGAAAAGCGTTGACTGCAGAACAGGATTTTCACGACACGTGTTTGCTGCATTGGATTGTGCTGTTGATTTTTCATTATGAAGACTCACAATAAAGTCCTCGTCATGTTAACAGAATGAATAATGAGGTGTGTATTATAAAAGCCAGGTATAACACGATTACTACGCTTGATGGGAAATAAACAGAGAGACAGTCCCCCAACGGGTTTTTCAGAAATCCGGAAAAAAGTCCAAAGGATAAAATGAAGCTTGTTTGGGAAGGGAGTCCAAGTGACTCATAGTACTGAAAAAACTAAGGCAACATAACCCTGGAAGGGAAGTATCTTACAGAGATTAACACAGTGCTTTGCGAGTACGAGATGGATAGGATCACGACCGGAGGTTAAATACTTGGCCATCCTTGCTAGAATGAAACAGGGGTCATTATATTGTAATTCGAGTGTTTGTTGTTCCAAGACTGCGACATGCGTTCTTTCCTTCGTCTAAAATGACTGCTTTTGGTTATTGCCACGAGCCCTTACGAAGTAGTGACAATATACGGGCGACTAGCTTGTTTCTTCGTTCTGCCTAATAACCGCGAAGTGTGGAGTCTTCTCTCCATGCTTCACCGCTCATTCCATAACTTCAGAAGAGGCTTTGAATTTTGTTTCCTTGTATCATAAAACTTGACACAGATGGAAGCGGGAGGGTACAGTGAAGTATAAGATTACATGAGGAGAATGAAGCTGTGGCTAAGTACTCGGTTATCAAAGAAGATATTAAGCAAAGGCTGATAAGAGGAGAGTGGACTGAGAACTATAGGTTGCCATCCAGCCGCGAGTTCGCCCAATATTATGAGTCTAGTGTGAATACGATTGAAAAGGCGATTAAGGAGTTGGCGGAGGAAGGTTGGCTCATCCGGGATAGTCGTAGAGGAACCTTTATGAATAAAGGGAAGGAAACTTTGCAAAGTGGTACGCGTCTGGTGGCTGCTTTTGTTTTTGGCATTGATAATCCGATTTGGGCGACTGCGCTGCGAGGTGTGGAAGATACCTTATTTTTACGGGGCTATCAGCTGTTGAGTTCAAGTGATGATCGAAATCTTGAAAAGCTGGAATCCCTCGTACGAGGGGCAGTCGAAAGAAAGGTAGAAGGGGTTATCTTAAGTCCCTTTATGAGCGAAGGGCATGAAGAGATTAATAATCGGATCTTCTCCTTACTTCAGGATTATGGGATCAAATACATAAGCTTGGATCGGGTGGTCTATAACACAAGCATTCCCTATATAACCAGCGATAATATTGCGGGCGCTTACAACCTAACCAAACTGCTCATCGAACAAGGACATAGGCGAATATTATTTATTAAAAATAGTAATATAAGCACGATAAATGAACGGCTTATGGGCTTTAAGCAGGCTTTTATTGACTCGGAACTAGCGTATTCTGATGAATTTGAAGTCTTTATTTCAACCAAGTATGAGGATTTCTCCGATGAATTTGATGATTACTGTAAAATTTTAGAGAAAAAAATGAAAGAGATGCAGTTCACAGCTGTATTTACTGCGAATGATCAAATTGCCGAGGCTGCCATCCGTTCCTTAGAAAATCTGAATTATCGTATACCTGAGGATGTATCGTTCGTTACCTATGATGCAGAAAATTTAAATCGCAGAATCAAATTAAATGTAACTGGGGTCACACAGCCTTTTTATGAAATGGGACAATGTGCTGCGCAATTATTGCTGAACATGATTGCTGACAATGAAGACCCATTGTTTTACGGACAAGTTTGCAAATCGAACATTTATATCGGGGAGTCTGTTAATTCGATATCTGAATGATCTTTTTTGGCATAAATTTATTGAGCGGCTTCATTGAAATTCCGTTGCGGACTTTCGATGAGGTCGCTTTTTTTGATTCGTGTTTGGATAACTAATAAGTGAAATTAGGGCTTTCAACTAACGTCTGTATCATTTATTGTATCATTAATAATCTAATTATAAATAAAATATTGACACAGATATTCATTGGTTGTATTGTTTGTTGTAAGCGGTAACAATTATTTTTCTGGAGGAGCTTTAAGTGCTAAGTTTTTGAAGGGGGAAAGAGCAGAGATGGTAACTTCACACAAGTTTTTTAAACGTTTTTGGAAGCAAAGGTATTTATTTTTAATGGTCTTGCCTGGCTTTTTGGTTGTACTGGTGTTTAGTTACTTTCCAATGTACGGGATACAGATTGCCTTCAAAAAGTATAGTGCGGTTCGAGGGATGTGGGGCAGCGAATGGGTGGGGTTTAAGTACTTCATTTTATTTTTCCAAGATCCTATGGCGATGAGGGTGCTCAAGAACACCATATTGTTAGGTATCTATTCCTTGTTATGGGGATTTCCCGCTCCGATCATTTTGGCCTTGTTATTTAACGAATTAAAGTTTCCTAAATTCAAAAAAGCGGTGCAGACCATATCCTATTTGCCGCACTTTATCTCCACGGTCATTATTGTAGGTATTCTTCGGACATTTACTGAGAGGGATGGCTTGTTTAACAAAATTGCAGGTTGGTTTGGCGTTGATCCGATTGTGTTTCTGTCAGAGCCAGAATGGTTCAGAACCATATTTATCAGCTCAAACATATGGCAGGGGATCGGTTTTGGTACAATCTTGTACCTCGCGGCATTAAGCAGTGTTGATCCTACGTTACATGATGTAGCAAGCATTGACGGTGCAAATCGCTGGCAGAAGGTGCTGAATATTAACTGGCCGCACATCAAACCAACGACGATTATTTTGCTTATTTTATCTCTTAGCGGGATTTTGGGTACGGATTTCCAGAAAATTCTTATGCTTTATAACCCTGACACCTATGAGGTTGCGGATGTTATTGGGACCTATCTTTATCGTGAAGGGATCATGGGATCAAGATTTGAATATACGACAGCTATCGGGCTCTTCCAGTCCTTGGTTGCATTTATCTTGCTTATAGGGGCAAACATGTTAAGTCGTAAAGTATCAGATACGAGTATTTGGTAGGGGGTGTGGAACATGGTAGGTAAAGAAAGTGTTGGTTCAAAAATATTTGATCTGTTCAATATTTTGTTGATGCTGCTTCTATGTGTGGTCATGTTATATCCATTTTTGCACGTCATTGCAGTTTCTTTAAGTAGTTCTGAGCCAATTCTTAGAGGTGAAATTACGATTTTTCCGAAGGGTTTTAATGTAGGCGGTTACAAATACATCTTGCAGGATCCATTTCTGTATTCAGGTTACGCGCATTCCATTATATATGCACTCGGGTCTACCTTGTTTATGCTAACCTTTACTTCGCTAATGGCGTATCCGCTGACGATTCATGATTTCATGGCCAAAAAATTTCTTTCGATCTTTCTGATCATTACGATGTTCTTTAGTGGTGGCTTGATTCCTTCTTATTTGCTCGCACGCAGTCTTCATTTACTTGATACCTATTGGATTATGATTATCCCCGGCTGTGTATCTGCGTTTAATGTCTTTTTGTTCAGATCCTTTTATCAATCCATACCAGCAGATTTACGCGAATCCGCTGTTATTGATGGTGCTAACGATTTTCAAATCTTAACGAAAATTTATTTGTCACTTTCCAAGCCACTCTTGGCAACATTTGCACTATTCGGCATTGTCGGGAGCTGGAATGGATGGTTTGAAGCACTGGTGTATCTTCAGGATGAGAATAAGTATCCTTTACAACTGATCCTAAGGAAATATTTATTCTCCATTTCCTTCGATTCCGGGACGGGAACAGAAGTCATGCAAGCGATGATGGCGCAAATGAATGTGAATCCGAAAAATATTCAAATGGCGATTGTTGTCATTGCGATGTTCCCCATCATGGTGATCTATCCGTTCCTCCAAAAATATTTTGTGAAAGGTGTCATGATTGGCGCTGTTAAAGGTTAATTTAGCAAGGCAGCTGAGAGGATTGGGCAACAAGATGACAATGATTCCAGGAGGGGTAACGATGAGACAACGCTTCAAATTATCTTCTTTGTTGCTTGCAAGTGTATTAAGCGTGGGAACCATCTTGGCAGGATGCAGCTCTGACTCTAATTCCACAAATTCGGGAAACAGTAATACTGCGGAGCAAGCTGGAACGCTAAGCTTTTCTGTAACCCTGCCTTCCTTTGGCGCCAAAATTGAAGATTCTATGGTGCACAAGGAATGGATTAAACAGATGGAAACTCTAATGGGTGAGGAGCTGGACATTAAATATAATTACATCCCAATTGGTGAATACGAGGAGAAATCCAAGCTGCTGCTTGCGAGCGGCGATACAACGGATTTGTTCATGGTCATGAGCAAAGACCTTTTTAAGCAATATGAAACGGAGGGCACGTTCCTGGAACTGAGCAAGTATAAAGACCTTCTGCCTAACTATATGAGTTTAATCGACCAAGCGACAGATGGGAAAATCAAGGCGATCCGCTCGGATGGACAGTTCTATGGATTATGGAACATTGACCTTCCAAGGCAAGCAAAAGATAAAGGTATGGGCGTATACACGCCGGCAACCTATCGATATGATATTTTTCAAAAGGAAGGCATCCATATTCCAAGCACGATAGATGAGCTGTATGCAGCCGCAAAAACGTTAAAAGAGAAATATCCAAATGCCTATCCGGTGAATACGCAAAGCGGTTCTTTCGATCCACTCTTTTATGCTAATCACAATGGAGGCACGTCCATCTATTGGAACGGGAAAAACTATGTTTACGGACCATTCGAAGAATCGTATAAGGAAGCGCTGCAGTTTGCCAATAAGCTATATGCAGAGAAGCTGCTAGATCCTGAGGTGTTCTCGGATAAAACCGATGCTATTAAGAAAAAAGCAATGAGTGGTACGAACTTCATCTTGCTGTCCAATTGGTTCACCTTTGCTGGTGACTGGAATCGCGCATCAACGGGAGGGGAGAAGTTCGTCATTTCCCTATTCCCCGATAATCCAAAATACGGGAAAGCATGGCAAAGCGTAAACGACTTCAGTTCCGTAGGGGTTAGCTCGGGTGCGGTGATGGTGATCAATCCGAAGGCAAAGCATGTGCAGGAATTAGTGAAGCTGTTGGATTTGCAATATAAGCCGGAAATCATAAACTTGATCACTTGGGGGATTGAAGGTACCACCTATACTAAAGATGCCAGTGGCAAACCGACCTTTGTAGATTCGATCAAAAGTGCGGAGAACCCATGGATTGAAGGCGATAAATACGGAACGAGATCAAGCAGTTCTTACCGGCCTGGTCTGCAAATGGCCATTGATACAAAAGCATTCATTGATTTTGCACCTAAGGACTCCGGTATCGTAAATAGCAAACTCGTTGATCGACCATGGGAGACCGCGTTCCAAGACATGCCGTACCCTAATGATTATGTGCCTCCAATGATTTTCGAGCCTAGCCTTGAATTTACAGATGATGAACGCGAGCAGATCACTTCGGTCATGTCGCCGGTAAATACGTATGTAGCAGAAATGCAAAACAAATTTGTGAATGGAAAAGAAAGCTTTGATAAATGGGCGGATTTCCAGGCTAAGATTAAGAAAACAGGCGATCTGGACAAAGTCCTCAAGATCTATGACGATGCGCTGAAGAGATATGAAGAAAGACGTGCAGCGAATAAATAATTAACGATCATGCCCGCTATGTTCTTTCAAGGGGGGGCATGATTTTGAACATTAAAAACTGGTGGTGGATATCTGCATGGTAGCTGTGGAATGGAAACAGAGAGTAGAAAAGTATAAGGGGATCTTTACAGAACCTCCGAAAATTGTACCTTCAGACAAGGTCGTCGATAGCCCGGTCATTGGCAATGGCGATCTCGGTGTCACTATTAGCGGAAAGCCTGAACAGCAGCGTATATGGATCTCGAAAACGGATTTCTGGAAAGCGCAGCTGATGTACTCGAATGGTAGCCCGTGCTTGCTCGGCGGGATTGATATTCATATGCCCGATCTGGCAAATGCTTCGTATTATAGCGAGCAGCGGCTGGATGAAGCAAAAATCGTATCGACATTTCATGGAGCGGTAGCGTCGGTCACCATGACCTCCTGGATATCAGCCATGGAAAATGCGTTAATTGTGGAGCTGAGCTGCGACAAGCAAGCCGTTGCCGTTACGCTAGATCTGTGGGTACAGCCCGGAAATGGCTCGGAAACGGAGCAGGGGCAGGATGGTGACACTGCGTGGGCGGCACGTAAATTTACCGGTGAAGGCATCGAATGGCCGACGGAAGGTGTTATTGCTTTGCGTTGCTCGTCGGGCAGTCAGTCTTTTGAACTAAAACCTGGAACAAAACAATATATTATTGCTTACGTAGTGACGAACCATGATGAGGAAAACTATTTGCAGGAGTCTATTAGAAAAGTCGGGCTTATCGACGAGAATCGGATTGCTTCGCTGCGTTCGGAGCATGTTGACTGGTGGAGCGGGTTCTGGTCAAAGTCTGCAATTGAAATTGGAGATGAGTTGCTGGAGAAGTTCTGGTTCGGTTCCCATTATATTATGGCTTGCTGCAGCCGCAACAAGAAGTTCGCGCCGGGCTTATTCGGCAATTGGATTACGACAGATAATCCGGAATGGGCGGGAGATTATCATTTGAATTACAATTACCAGGCCCCTTGGTGGGGCGTGTATTCGTCCAACCACATAGAACTGAGCGAACCGTATGATACGCCGCTGCTGGAGTATATGCCTAATGGACGCCGGTATGCGGAGGAATACTTGGGATGTAGAGGGCTCTATTACGATGTTGGTATTGGCCCGAAAGGGTTGCCTACTGCACTATGTAATACACCCTATGAGAATGGGCACATGTTTTTGGGGCAGAAGAGCAATTCGGTGCTAAGTACAGTCAATATACTGATGCGGTTTTATTATACGTATGATTTGGAATATGCCGGCTTGATGTACCCGTTCCTGATTGAGGTGGCGAATTTCTGGGAGGATTACCTGACCTTCGAAGATGGCCGTTACGTGATTTACCGTGATGCTATTCATGAAGTCGGAACCTATACAGAGTCGCACGACAATGATGATTGGGATCGCGGTTTGGAGGATATGAATCCTATCCTTTCATTAGCGCTCATCCGGATGTTATTTAAAGGGCTGCTCGATATTTCTGGACAATTGCAGCTTGATGGGGATCGTCATGAGAAGTGGACTCATGTCTTGGAGCATATGAGCGATTATCCGACATTTGAGCGCGAAGGGAAAATGATATTCCGCTTAACGGAGCAAGGGCACGAATGGTGGGGGGACAATACACTCGCCATCCAGCACATATGGCCTGCAGGCGGGATAGGTCTAGATTCAGATCCCCAGCTTCTGGAGATTGCCAAGGACACGATTACAGTGTTAAATCGCTGGACAGATTATAACGGCTTTCCAACAATATTCACCGCCGCCGCGCGTGTCGGTTATGAGCCTGAGACTATTCTCCGTGAGCTTCGTCGTCAATGCTCGGAGCATAGCTTCCCAAATTTGTTTATTTTCTTTGGCGGAGGGGGCATCGAATGCTGTAGTGGCGTACCTTCGGCCATCAACGAAATGCTGCTGCAAAGCCATGAGCAGTTGATCAAGCTGTTCCCGGTTTGGCCGCAGGAGAAAGATGCCCGTTTTCATAACCTGAGAGCCGTTGGAGCATTTATTGTATCCAGTGAGCTGTCGGAAGGAAAGGTAACGCACATTGACCTTACAAGTGATAAGGGCAGAGCCTGCAGCATCTTGAACCCATGGCCAAACGGTGAGTTATCTGTTGTGGAAATAGATAGCGCTGGTAATCAACAAAGGGAAATCGAGTGGCAGTTGTCAGAAAACATTATTTCTTTTAATACAGAAGCCGGCAAGTCTTATAGGCTGCTGGGTCATTAGAAATAAAACTACTAGCTATGTAGCATGTCAGGAGGAAAGTGTGTGTCAAAAATTAAAGATATACTCGTGCTTCACCACAGCCATTTGGATATCGGCTATACTCATGCGCAGCCTATTCTACTGGAGCTGCAAAAGAAATATATCGATCAGGCTTTGCAATTATGCGAATCGACCGAGGATTGGGCGGAGGAAAATAAATTCCGCTGGACCTGTGAATCCAGTTACCCTGTGCTTCGATGGCTGGAGGATGCAACTGATAAGCAGGTTGAGCAGTTCCGTCGTTATCTGCACAGCGGGCAAATGAGCATCGCCGCTTCTTTCATGCATACAACACCTCTTGTGACCGCGGAGCAAACGACTCGTATGCTGCAGCCCATCATAGAGCTGCGCAGCCGATTTGGGATCGAAATTAATACGGCTATTCACCATGATGTCAATGGTCAGCCTTGGCCTTACAGCCAATTGCTGCTTGATGCGGGTGTAGAGTTTTTCATCATGGGGATCAACATCCATATGGGTGCCGTTCCATTCAAAAGGCCGAATGCTTTCCACTGGAAGGCACCTGATCTCAGGAAGCTGCTGACGTTTAACGGTGAGCATTATTCACTGTTCAGCCAAATCTGCGACGTAAACGCTAGAAGCACAGATAACATGGCGCAAGGCCTTGCCCCATATCTAAAGAAGATCGAGGATAATCCAGACTATCCATTCGATTTCGTCTATTTAACCGCAACCAATCTACCGTTATACGATAACAACCCGCCGGATCAGGAGCTGGCAGACCTCATCAAACAATGGAACAGTGAGTCGCGCGAACAGCGAATTTCATTCGTGACGCCGGAGCAGCTGCACGCAAGAGTGCGCAAGCATTCGGAGGAGCTCCCGACATATGCCGGGGACTGGACGGATTACTGGAACTTCGGTTCCGGCAGCGCAGCCAAGGAAACGAAGCTGAATCGCCGCTCGAAGCAAGGAATGAAGGCAGTCGAGCTGCTGGAAGCTTTCCAAGGAAAGTCGGATGGAAGATATCATGCGATCAAACGGCAAGCTTGGGAGCAAATCCATTTATACGACGAACACACCTGGGGGGCATTTAACGCCATCGCCGATCCCGATCATCTAAATGTTGATATTCAATGGGCACACAAATCGCACTACGCCTACCAAGGAAATAGTCTGACCGGCTATTTGCTTGGAAGCCAACTGGAGCAGCTCTCCGCAAATCCACTTCAGGGTGATGACCCCGAGGGGATCATGCTTGTGAACTATTCATCCGTGCCGATCAAGCATGATCTGCGGGTGCCCTCAAGCTTTCGAGCGCCTGGACGGCATCTTAGCGCGGACAGAATGAGGCAAGTGCTCATGAACAACGATCGCCTTACTGGCGGAGAGAGCTATGGTGTGATTGAACTGCCGCCGTTCAGCTGGCGGAAAATTCCGTTCGATAAGCTGCAGAAGGCGGAGCAGGCTTCAAATCTTGAAGCTTTTCCTGGCTCTAAGGAGCAATGGAACGATCCGTTTAGTGCGATGAATCGGGGATTTGAGATCAAGGTGCTAGACGGCCATATAGAGTCTCCTTATCACCGACTACAATTCGATCCAGTTCGGGGAAGAATTCTGAGCTTGTATGACAAGCAAAACGGCTGGGAAACGCTTGATTTGTCCAGCCCATGGACGTTGTTCCAATATGTTCAGGAGACGATTGACACGACCGCTGCTGAAAATAGCAGACAAACTATTTTTTCGCGGGAGATTGAGAAAGGCAACAATAGTGTCAGCTGCTGGAATAACGACTGGCCTGCCGTAAGGCAGACGTACTCCAACTTGATCGACTGCTTCGTCGAGCGGGGAGCGAATGATGCGACACTGGTGCTGCGGTGGGATGCGCCTGGAGTATATAACTTAGAGCAGCGCTTCATGCTATTCAGCTACCGGCCGGAGATTGAGATCAAAGTTTCTTATATGAAGCAAGACATCACCACCCCGGAAGGAACGTACTTCGCGATTCCACTCAATTTGGAAAACTGGCGATGCTTCTACGATACTGCCGGACAGCTAGTGGAGCTGGATGAACAGCAGTTGCCAGGTGTATGCAGGGATTTTGTGACCGTGGACAAAAGCGTTTCCCTATTCAACGAAGAACATGGTGTGACATTGGTTTGCCCCGATGCGCCTTTGGTTCAAGTAGGGGATTTTAATTTCGGCAGAGAGCACAAGCAAATCGATAAGTCGGGCAATGCCTTGCTGTTGGCCTGGCCTATGAATAACTACTGGGAAACGAACTTTAGAGCACGTCAGCCTGGTTTTAATTCTTTTACTTATCTGTTGTCGACCTATCGGATATTCGAACCGTCAGCCATCACTGAAACTTCCGCTCAAGCCGTCTCACAAATCTACGCAACGCCTGTTATGGATTGCAAGAAGGCAGATGAAGGGCAATTCATCCATTTTGTGAGTGAACATGTGCACATTTTCGATGTGAAACCGGCGGAGATAAGCAAGGGCATTATTATACGGGTAAGTAATGTGAAGGACGACAATTCAGAGGCACATTTGAGTTTTCCAGGCAGAGTGATTGCGGAAGCGTACGAATCAAATGTTCTGGAGGAGCAGCTGAATCCATTGGCTATCCAGGATGTAGATACGCTGCACATCAGCCTTGGAGTCAAGCAAATGCGGCATCTGCTAATTTTATTAGAAGAATAGGACAACGAAAGATGAGAAAATATATCTTCACCAGAGCATCATAGTGATTGGTGAATCGGTGCAGCATGTGCGACTCAAAATCGAATTGAAACCATAGGGGTTGGGTCCTCTCGCGCACTGAATAGCTCTACAAATTGCAAAAGCAATTTGCAGAGCTATTTTTATAATTACATTGGATGATACTGTCTTAAGAAAGGATATGGAACTATTTTTGTTTATGTATTGACGCATAAATTTAATGAGTATATTGTAGATATGTAATATCTCTGAATGTTTTCGACCAATTGTGGATATTATAGCTCTTTTAAATTCATATAAAAGATGCTTATCAAAACTAGATAATATCCTTTTTGCTAATTTATATTTTATAAAAGAAATGGAGTGAAGCAACATGTCTGAGGAAAAACATGTATCCAAGCATTCTGAAATTTTATTCGATCTATCTGTGTGGGAAGAAGCGTGGAGGAATCAGTCTACAGCTTCAAAATACAATATGAAAAGCGTGGCGTTTGACGCGACAGAAGCATTTGAACGATGGGCTAGAGAATATCATCAACAGTCGTTTACTGAAGAGGGAACGAAGCGATCCGAACGCATCATAGGCTGGATTGAAAATCAGGGAGTGAATTTTGACGGGTTATCGATATTAGACATTGGAGCAGCGTCGGGCATCTTTACGATCCCTTTTGCAACCAAAGGAGCGACCGTTACAGCTGTAGAGCCCTCTGAACTGTTAGTTTCATTAATGAAGGAAACAATTCCTGCATCCCTTACATCCAGTATTGATATTACTTCAGAACGGTTCGAGGACATATCAATTCAGGACAAGGGCTGGGAGAAGAAATATGACTTTGCATTTGCATCCATGTGCCCCGCGATGTCGAATTGGGAAACGATTGAACAGGCGATCAGCACTGCACAAAAGTATGTTTATATCAGCACGATGGCTGGGCCAAAAGAACACACACTAATTGATGAGCTTAAAGAGGTAGTAGGTGTTTATCCATCATACAGCGCTGGAGATATGGGATATATGCAACAGCTGCTGTACCTGAAAGATTATTCTTATACCACCTTGATCACTAAAGAAACAAGTTTCATTGAGATGCCTGTTGAGGAAGTCGTCGATAAGCTTAAGGAATGGCTTAGTACGTACGGATTACCTGCAGATGAAGATTCACTGGCACTGGCTGAACAATATATCAGAGACACTTACAATGATGGTGTGGTTACATTTTCACGCGGAGGGAAGTTCGGTAAAATTCTGATTCAATTGGAGCAACCGAACATGAAAGTGGTACGTACAAAGGAGTACTAAATCATTTCAGAAGTAATCATTTTAGATGAATTTAAAAGGGGCAGTTATTACTGCTCCCTTTTTGATGCTCAGATATAAAACAACTTATTCTTCGACTAATCAACAAACGTTCTTCTTCTATAGAAGAAATAGTTATAACCGTCATACTTCATCCTCAAAAGAGCCGCTTACTTTTTCATGGATAGATCAGGCTTCTGCTTACGTTCCCTATACTGTCCAGGCGTGATCCCTTCCCATTTTCGAAAAGAGCGGATAAAATTCTGCGGGTTGTTATAACGAAGCCGTGCAGCGATATCCTTGACCGTTAGCTGGCTTTCGTCCAGCCACTTTTTAGCCATACTGAAGCGGTACTTCGTCAGATACTCACTAAATGCACAGCCTGTCTCTTTGCGGAACACACTACTTAGGTAGTTTGCATTGTAGTGAAGTCTGGATGCGCACTCCTCCAACGTCAGATCTTTATCGTATTCTTGCTGAATCATGGCAATCATTTTCTCGGAGATATGCTGATATTGGGCGTACTGTCTTTCCTTCAAAATGAGAATGATCGGTATGATAATATGTTCGTTAAACCATTGCTCAACCTCAGCTGCGTACTGTAAAGCATGAAGTTCATTGAAAATAGACCCATGTCGTTTGGAAATCTGCCCCAGTCGTATACCGGATTCCTGCATCATCTGCAATATATGTGTTAACAATCGGGTAAGTGCTACCTGGTATTCTTCCGGTGTGCATTCCATGCCAAAAAGCACTTCAAGCAACTGATGGAGATGAGATGAGGCCTGAACTGCATCGGCATTTTGGATAGCCTGTATCAGCGTATACTCCAATGATTCGGGATATGGCAATGCCCAATGAGATATACGATTATCGTTCGCCTCAAATTGAAAGATGATGCCTGCTCCCAGTTTCATTCGATGCTTGAGCGCTTCAAGGGCCTCCGTATAAGCTTGCGGTATCTGAAATAGGGAGGTGTGAGGCTGACTAAAGCCAATGCTTACCTGGAGACTAAGGATCGCACTGATCTGATGTTGGAGTTGTTCCGTTAACGTATACAGATGCTGTGAAAAACGAACACGATCTTGCTCAGGGGTACCGATGATTGTAATGACAGCCTGTTCATATACCACAGGAAGTAACTGTTGTTCTACATAAACACTCTCCTCCAGTATATTTTGAACGGCAAACAGCAACAGATCACGATCCTTGGCATGATATTTGGTGTGATTTACAAGATCAGCCTGAACTGCAATGACGGCTATTTGTTGCCACTCGTGAAGCTGTGAACCATAACCATTCTCTCTGAGTGTGTCATGAAGAGTGGACGGTGCATTTTTGCCCAGTAGCAGGTTCATTAGAAAATGAGTACGGAGCTGCAACATATATTGATTTAGTTTGCTTTCAAGCTGGGATTGAGAAGTAGATAGCTGGGAAATGCCGGCTCCGATTTGATCAAATTCATCCATATGAAGTGTAGACTTGCTTCCAAGGCGATTTTTGGGTAAACGTTTGTCACCGAGTTGTGCAAGAAGCCTGCGGATGGGAATATGCATTCGCCTTGACCCGATCCATGAGAGCAACAGTGAAAGCAGTAGCATAGCGACACTGATATACATGGTGTGTAGCCCAATCTGAACATATTCGTGAGTAAGAATATTCGTAGGTGAAGCGAGAATATATGTCCACCCTTTTAGAGAAGAATGCGTATAGGACAGCGAGTAATGTGTATCAGCAATACGTACCTCCCGTTGGCCAGAAGAGGCAGCGAATCCGCGATTAGATAAAAGGTCGCTAAAGTTGGCACCCGATTTGCTATCTTTTATTCCTGCTGCAGCCATGGGCTGTCCAATATATCGAGGATCAGGATGAACCATAATACGCTGTTCACGATTCAAAATGATCAGTCCGGCCGCAGAGCTGTCTGGAGACTCCTCTTCCAGTGGTTTTTGCAGTGAACACGCGGGAATTCCCGCAATCAGGGCAGCGTCAGAAGAAACATTTACATCGGGTATCGATCTGGCAAGTGCAATATGATAGATGCAGCCGGAATTCACTAGGCGTTCATTATTGTTAAACACAGATGATGGTGTAAGCTGCCAACCGGATGTGAGTGTGTTCGATAACAAGTCTTTCATCGGTAGAGCCATTGGGAAATCAGCATTAAGGTATAGGCCAGCATGATCGATAAGCCAGTCCTGGGTCTGATTTACGAGTGTAATATCCATTAGAGGCTCCCATGACCTCATATTCTTGAATTCGGTCTGTAACTTCTCAGCAAACAAAGGTAAGGTGCCTTGGACCGATGATGATGAAGTTAGCGAATGGAGCGTGTCCGGTGACCGAACGGCCTGATCGAGCATATAGCTTACGGTTGCAAGTTTGTGCTCCACGTTGGTTTGCATTTGGATTAACAGTTGTTTATTAGCTTGAGCACGATGCAGCTCTGATTGATTTGAAGAATAGATAAAAGCGGCGATTCCCGTCAACAGAATGGGCAGGGTACTTAACAAGATTCCGAAGACTATCATTTTATGTAGATAGCTGAATGATCGCACAGGTCCACTCCTGACTTTTGAATTAGTAACACTTTCTATTTTAGTAAACGCTTACATGTAGAACAATCTAAATTTTGTTTATTTGGATAAAAAAGTAATAAAAATTTCAAGCAGAAATAAAGAGGTCATCAAATCGTTCAAATTATAATAGAGGTTGTTTTAGCTTTAATGGAAGGCATAATGGGAAACGTCAGTCGAGGGAGAACGTAGATAAGAGGTATGGACGTCGTATTCATACGGGGTGAAACGGCTTTGAAGAAGGTTGATAAGGGATATCTAAGGCCTTTATTCGGTATAGTGGCCAATGGTCTGATCCAGGGACAGTCAAAGGTCCAACCCGATCCCCGACCTGAGTCTAGGATGAAAAACCGTCCACGGTCTGTTTTGAAAAGTCGCAGTTTCCCCTAGAATAAGGACATAAGGTTAAACAAGAAACAAACGAACAAACACACAAACCAAAATTAACGAACCGAAAGGGTGGTGAACAATAATTATGAGATGGAATAAAGGAAATGGCTGGGCGGTTGTACTGATTGCATTGGGTGCACTCCTCCTCTTCGGGAAGTTAACTCCTCTACTGGGACATTTAATGGGTTATCTAATTCCGATCCTGATGATTGCACTTGGCTACTACGGAGTTAAACGAGGAAATGTACTGCTTGGATGGATTGTTCTCTTCATCGGTATCCTCTCATTGCTGGGTAAACTAGCCTGGCTGATCGGACCGATCATCGCGATTGGGTTAATCATCTTCGGATTCTCCATGTTGAGTAATAATCGCAGTCGTCGTGGCCGTTACTAAGCTTTCACGATTATGATAAGGAGGACAGACAAAATGAGTGTATTTCGTCGAATGCGGGACATTACCGTAGCTAATTTAAACGAACATCTGGAGCAAAGTCAGGATCCAGTCAAACTGATTGATCAGTTTCTGGTCTCGACCCGCCAAGACATCGGTGAAGCCGAGAAGCTTCGTCATCAATATGCAAGCCATACCAGACAAATGAAACAACAAGCGGATCAGGCAGCAGGTATGGTACACAAACGGGAAGAACAAGCTTCCATGGCTCTGAAAGCAGGCGAAGAGCATTTAGCTAAACTTGCTTTACAGGAGAAAATCCTACACGAGGAAAAAATGGAGCAATACAATGAATTGTACGCACAAAGCAACGCGGCTTTACAGGAACTGGACGAACAGATCGACCAACTGAAAGTGGAGTATCAAAATGTATACAGCAAACGCCAATATTACTACGCTCGTATGCAGACGATTCAATTGCAGCAACGAATGAATCAGAGAGGTCACTACAACGGTCAGAATGTACCCCGTATGTTCAACCGGCTGGACGATCAGGTTTCTGATCTCGAATATGAGGCACAAAGTCTCCGGGATTTGCGGCGGATGAGTCAGGATGGGTCAGGTACGTCTGGCACCATGTCATCCTCTACGCTGGACAAAGAACTGGAACGGCTGAAACAAAAGCTGAACAATGACAGAAAGGAGTAGACACATGAATAAACTTTACCGCTCATCGCGTAATCGTATGCTGACAGGTTTGATTGGCGGCATATCTGAAAATCTTGGATTTAGTTCCACGCTGCTGCGTATCATTTTCTTCATCAGTATTTTCGCTACGGGGGGTACATCATTGTTGATCTACTTCATCGCTGCATTGGTAGTGCCAAAAGAACCCTATCACGCTGATCCATACACTTATGGTGCTGATCACGTAAGAGGATACAAGTAAACGAAAGGAGTAAGCACATGAGCAAATTATATCGCTCAACGCGTGACCGGATGTTGACAGGATTATGTGGTGGTATATCCGAGTCGATCGGCATGGATTCAACCTTGCTACGTATCATCTTCGTCATCAGTATCTTCGTAACTGGCGGCACGTCGTTGTTAATCTACTTCATCGCAGCACTGGTGGTGCCAAAAGAGCCATATCCACCTTATGATCCATACGGCTATGGTCCGGGCCCTGGTCCTGGCGCTGGTAGAGGATACAACAACTTTGATCACGAGCCGCCAAGAGGTCCTTTCCAAAACAATCATAATCAAGGCCCTGGAAACTTTGGTCCTGGCCCAGGATACAACAGCAGACCTCAGTCTGGTCCACGTTCTTACGACAATAACGCCTACGGAGCAGGGTCACAGCAAGAAAGTGAACTTGATTCCATGATGAAAGATATTGAGAAAAAAGCATTGAAAAAAGAAGTTGAAGAGCTTCGCCAAAAATTATCTCGTTACGAGAAGGGAGAAAAGTAAAATGGGAGTATTTAAACGGATTAAGGATATGACTAAAGCGTCGGTAAATGATATGTTGGATAAAGTGGAAGACCCGATTGTAATGTTGAACCAGTACTTGCGTGACATGGAGGCTGAAATTCATGAGGCAGAGGTAACAGTTGCCAAACAAATGGCGAATGAGCGTCGCATGAAACAGCGTCTGGACGAAGCAGAACGTACATCGGTACAACGTGAGTCTCAGGCAGAGGCTGCACTGGCTAATGGTCAGGAAGAAGTGGCTCGTAAATTGCTGGAAGAGAAAATCTACTTCGATCAAAAAATTACGGAGTACAGAGAACTTCATGCTCAATCTGAAGCTCAAGCCAAAGATTTGCTGCAACAGCTGCATGACATGAAAGATGAGTTCTACAAAATGCGTAACAAACGTAATGAACTCGTATCCCGTGCACAGATGGCGAAAGCCAAAAAACAAATGTCTCAAATCAACAGCTTGCACTCCATCGAGAGTGGTGGTGCATCCCTTGGATTCCATCGCATGGAAGAGAAAATCATGCAAATGGAAGCAGAAGCTGATGTGACCCGCGCACCTTATCGTAATACACAATCTACGTACACAAATCCTGTAGATACAGAAAAGCAATTCAAAGTGGATCAACAACTGCAAGCTCTGAAAAACAAAATCGGCAATGGTGTCAAGAATGAAACGGGTGGTACTTCAAAAGAATAACTGTTCGCTCAGAAGACAATATGATATTCTATAAATCGTGAATAAAGAACGGTTTCTAGAACAAAGGTTAAGCCATACAGGTATTCAATGCCTGATATGGCTTTTCCGTCGAATTGGGAAGATTAACTTACAGAGGAGGTGCGGCAGAGATGAATAAGAAGGGTCAATGGCTTGCTGTTGTAATCATTGTCATCGGCATGCTGATGTTACTGAACCGAAGTATTAACCTGCTGACCGTCGCCGCACTGATTCTGTTAACGATAGGTATGGTGCAAGTTCGTAAGGGTGACACACACAAAGGTTATCGATATCTCGGTATCGGTGCAGCTCTGTTGTTGCTTGATAATCTAATGATTGTATTTTTGATTGTACTGGCTTCGCTGGCCTATTTTTATTCCAAAAACAAAAAGATTCATTTAGATGGAAATATCATGCGCAAACAAAATTTCATGGCTCGTTACTATTGGGATCAGGCACCATGGACATTGCGCAGCATGAGCCTATGGCATGCCTTGGGTGAGATCAATGCAGATCTGTCACTCTCCCTCCCGGAAGAGAAACAAACGATTGTACTTTTGCAGGGGGTTATGGGGAATGTTCGTCTGACACTGCCTGAAGATTATGGCGTTGAAATTGAGGCATCGGTACTCTTTGGACGGATTAGCCTGAATGGAGAGCAGGATAGTGGCATGATGAACAAATTGGTATGGAGAACTCCTGGATATGAGTCCAGTGAACATAAAGCAAAATTTGTCATTTCATATATTGTTGGCGACTTAAACATCAGTAATCCGTAATAAGTTAAATAGGTGGAGAAGGAGGAGACCCGGATGAAGACAAAACGACATACCGACATGGTAACCCGAAGTATGGGTGAAGGGATCCTCCTTGTTTTCATTGTGCTCATTGTAATCTTGTATGTATTGTATACATATGGTTATCTTGCCCCGTTTACCGGATGGAGCCATCTGATTCAATCAGGTCTGGCATTACTACTGCTCTTGACTGGTATGGGTGCGGTCTTCGGATTCTATCAGAGTTACCGGGTCAAACGCAGGCTTGAACTGTTGCGAGAGACGCTGCTGCAATGGGAAAAGGGCTCACTCTCACGTACTGTGCCGGACCTCGGCATTGATGATGTCGGCCGATTAAGTGAGCAGCTTGGACGAATCGGCAAAAAGTGGGAAGATCAGGTATCCTCACTGCAGAGGCTGTCTACGAATAACGCGCAGCTGGCTGAACAGGCCAGAATAACGGCCATTGTGGAGGAACGGCAGCGACTGGCACGAGAACTGCATGATGCGGTATCGCAGCAGCTGTTCGCCATATCCATGACCGCAACAGCGGTTGGACGCAGAATGGAAAAAGATTTTGCACGTGCCCAGCGGCAGGTGGCGTTAATTGAGGAGATGGCTTCGGTAGCCCAGTCGGAGATGCGTGCGTTGCTGTTACATCTGCGACCAGTCTATCTGGAGGGTAAACATTTGGAACAAGGTCTGCGTGATCTTGTAATGGAATTGAAAACAAAAGTACCTATGGACATTGTGCTCGAAATGGATGACGACATTCATTTGATCAAAGGCATTGAGAATCATCTGTTCCGTATTATTCAGGAAGCGATGTCCAATACCTTACGTCATGCGAAGGCAGAAAAGATGGAAATTCGACTTCAGCGCCGGATGGATGCCATTCGGGTACTGATTCGCGATGATGGTCAGGGATTCGATCTCGACGATCAGAAACAGGCCTCCTATGGTTTGACTAATATGCGTGAACGTGTGACTGAAATTGGCGGAGCTATTCAATTTGTAACGGCGCCGGGCAAAGGAACACGAATTGAGATTACAATACCTTTGATGATTGATGAAAGTGAGGAAGAACATGTCAATGGAGACGGGAATAGAAACGGAGACGGAAACGGAAACGTCGATCAAAGTGTTGCTCGTGGATGATCATGAGATGGTGCGTATAGGCCTCGCCGCGGTACTTGATACCGAAGATGGCATTGAAGTTGTAGGTGAAGCGGGCAGCGGTGAGGAAGGCATTCGGTTGGCACAGGAGTATAAACCTGATGTTGTCTTGATGGATCTCGTCATGGAAGGGATGGACGGGATTGAAGCTACGCGGCAGCTGCTCAAAATGTATCCGGATTGCAAGGTCATTGTGCTAACGAGTTATCTGGATGACGAAAAAATGTATCCGGTTATTGAGGCAGGAGCCTTCAGTTACCTGTTAAAAACATCGAGAGCGAATGAGGTGGCAGATGCGATCCGCGCAGCGGCTCGGGGGCAATCGGTTCTGGAATCACAAGTTGCTTCCAAAATGATGAACCGTTTCAGACAGCCTCAGGCAGCGGCACCAGCTCATGATGAATTGACTGATCGGGAGATGGATGTACTTCGGTTAGTAGCTAAAGGCAAATCGAACCAGGACATCGCAGATGATCTGATTATCGGGATCAAGACGGTCAAATTCCATGTCACGAACATCCTTGCAAAACTTGGCGTAGATGACCGTACACAGGCAGCCATCTATGCATATAAGAATGGACTTGCGGAGTAGGACATGAAGAATGTGCACGCACAGCATGCGCTATTGGGTTGTTGAGTAGATAGATGAAGTGAATAAATCGGGGGAGGACGCATTCGGAAGTGTGGTCTGCCCATGATATGATATAAGGTCCGATCAGCCATGAAGATGGTGGATGGGGCTTTTTTTGTATGCCAAAAAGAAGTTTAGCAAATGAGTAATGGGGGCATGCTGTTGATAGATTCATAGAATGCAAGAAAGAGCGGAGGATTCGAATGTTAAATCGATGGATGACAGCAGGCATACTGGCATTAGCAATCATTATACTTGTAGGCATGACTCATGTGTACGCTGAGAAGACGGAATCCGAAGCAGGCAAGCTGGAACAATTGATGAAGACCGCAGATACAGCAATCGATCATGTGGAGCGTTTAGTCATTAAATGGCAAGGGGAAGGCCGTGGAGATGCACAGGAGCAAGCAGAGCTGCTCGCTCATCGGCTGGGATTGCAACAGCCTGAACGCGTTGTACAGACGGGGCATGATGTGTATCGTAGTGAGAGGGTTGCTGATGCTCAGCACACAGGCATTCTGGTCAATGTTGTCGTTACGGGGGAAAAGGAATACTACGCGATCATCCAGTTATCAGGCAATGAATATACGGACCAACGTTTATTGACCACATTACATGAACAGGTATCCCAGTTGCTCACAGACTCGGGAATGAAGGCGGCATGGAATTTCGCTGTGCAGGGCACAGATGCAACGGAAAGTGGCGCCAGCAGTCAATTGCAGCAAATCGAGGAACAGCTGTCTGGAGATATGGACATGCAAGCGATAGAACGTTATACAGATAACAGCACTGCCAGCGTGTCTTATGAGGCATCGGATCTGCCCATAGCGATTAAGAGTGGTAACCATCACTTAAACATGCAGCTGGCGGTCCACCAGGATGATGAAAAGGGGACCACTCGAGTTACAGTAGGTTTCCCGGTGATCACGATTGAATATTAATGCAATATTAAAGCAGATTTATAAGTTTGATCATGAATTTTATAGATGAAATTTCCATGAATTGTGGAAAAATAATGATTATATTTCTTGGGAAAATTAGTGCAACCCATGGGGCTTTATGCTAAAATGGCATCACATCCAAGAAGGGAATTTGCTGGTAATTGACGGTTGTATGTTGCGTATATAACACCATTACATAGCTCGGGGAGAGTGTGGAGATGTCTTCCCGGAAAGAAAGAGGAGCCCATGGTCGAAAAACAAATGCAAGATGAAGTGCAGACACCAGGTGCAGTATTTTTCATTTTTGGAGCAACGGGTGATTTGGCCCGCCGGAAGCTGTTTCCGGCTATCTACAGTCTCTACCGCGAAGGCAAGTTAGCCGAAGACTTTGCGGTTATTGGTGTAGCGCGTCGTCCGAGGTCACCAGAAGAATTCCGGGAAGACATCTATGACTCCATTAAAGAGTTCTGCCGCTATCCGGCGGGGGAACCCGATGAGTGGAATGCTTTTGTCGAACATTTTGAGTATAAATCACTAGATATCAATAACGTGGACGGTTTCAAAGAATTGCGTGAGCAGACTGAGAGCCTGGAAGCGAAATTTAATACACCGGGTAACCGCCTGTTCTATCTGGCGCTGGCACCTGAGTTGTTTGGCAGCGTCTCATATAGTTTGCGTGATGGTGGAATGCTGGAGAGCCGCGGGTGGAATCGACTTGTGATTGAGAAGCCATTTGGATATGATCTGCAATCTGCGGAGCATCTGAATGAGCAGATCCGTGAAGTGTTCCGTGAGGAAGAGATTTATCGGATTGACCACTATCTGGGCAAGGAAATGGTGCAGAATATCGAAGTGATTCGCTTTGGTAATGCCTTTTTCGAACCGCTTTGGAACAATAAACATATTGCCAACGTTCAGATTACCCTGGGAGAGACGGTCGGTGTGGAAGAACGCGGTGGATACTACGATCACTCGGGAGCATTGCGCGATATGGGACAGAACCATATGCTGCAGATGCTGACGATGATTGCCATGGAGCCGCCAAGCCGTTTGTTTCCGGAGGACATTCGAGATGAGAAGGTTAAGGTATTGCGTTCTCTGCGTGCGTTTACCTCTATTGAAGAAGTAAGCACAAACGTTGTGCGCGGGCAGTATACCGAAGGGGAGTATCGTGGTAAGCAGCTTCCCGGTTATCGTCAGGAGGACAAGGTTGATCCGGAATCCAATACGGAGACTTATTTTGCCGCACGCGTATTTGTAGATAATTTCCGCTGGGCAGGTGTGCCATTCTATATTCGGACAGGCAAGCGCCTGCCGGTGAAAACGACCGAGATTGTAGTTGAATTCAAATCCATGCCGAGTAACGTTTATCTGGGGAAAAAGTACAAGCTGGAGCCGAATTTGCTCGTGATTCGGGTAAATCCGATGGAAGGCATTTATATTAAAATTAATGCCAAGAAGCCGGGCTCGGATTCCGAGATTCAGCCGCTCGCCATGGATTTCTGCCAGAGCTGCATGATTGGAATCAACTCGCCGGAGGCGTATGAACGTCTGTTGCATGATGCAGCAGAAGGAGACTCCACCTACTTCACCCGTTGGGATGAAGTTGCTACAGCGTGGTCCTTCGTTGACCGGATTGCGGCGGCTTGGGTGGAAAATCACGGAGAGCTGCACACGTATCCAGCAGGTACGTGGGGGCCGGAAGCAACAGGCAAACTGCTGGAGCAGGATGGGTTTCACTGGTGGCCGGTGAACGGTCAGGACGAAGACAGTGTGGTCTGGCAAGTGAACAATTAATCGCGGGAGTATCACTCATGAGTGGCAGGGATTTTGATTAGTGTGATGTCATTTTGTTGGTGATAAGATTAACACTGTTATAAATAAGACTTGGGAAGAACGCAGAGATGCGATCTTTTCAGGTCTTTTTTGCGATGGAGAAGTGGGAGGATGTAAAACCTTACATATAATAAAATAAGTTATTGACAAAAAGTAAGTATATAACTTATACTCAATTCAAGAGATAAAG
Source organism: Paenibacillus sp. GL_099_B (assembly GCF_057835695.1). Taxonomy (NCBI): domain Bacteria; kingdom Bacillati; phylum Bacillota; class Bacilli; order Caryophanales; family Paenibacillaceae; genus Paenibacillus; species Paenibacillus sp. GL_099_B. The sequence continues at coordinate 5,947,720 of NZ_CM174430.1, read as the reverse complement.
AGATTACGCAAAGACATACGAAACCCGATGACGAATCGGATACGTACATCATTCATGAGATAAAATGTGAACCAGGTGAAGGGGTTACGAAATACATTCATGAAGAAAAAAATTTAGCATAATATCTTTAATCTAAGAATACTATTTTGTATATATTGAATGGAGGAAAAGAAAATGTTGGATGTAGGATTGTTGTTGATTCGTTTGGTGATTGGATTGTCGTTCATGGCGCACGGGGCTCAGAAACTGTTTGGATGGTTCGGGGGATACGGAATCAAGGGAACCGGCGGCTGGTTTGAATCGATGGGTATGAAACCCGGCGCAGTGGTAGCATTGCTGGCAGGGCTCGCTGAATTCGGCGGCGGATTGCTGCTCGCTCTGGGTCTGCTCACACCGGTAGGCGGCATTCTGATTGCTCTGACTATGGTCATTGCCATTGTGAAGGTTCATGGTGCGAACGGATACTGGTCCACGCAAAACGGATTTGAATATAACCTTGCAATCCTGGTGGTTGGTGTAGCACTGGCATTGACTGGTGGAGGACAATACGCACTGGATGCATTAATTTTCTAAGTTCGACAAACGAAATGAATGAGGAGTGCCTGGAAGCCATAATGATGGCTGAAGGGTGCTCTTTTTTTGCAATCGGTAAAGAGAAGATTCTGATGTACGTAATCGGTTATTTTCGGTAAAGATTATGGTACAATAGGAAAGTTGGATTATAGATCAGGTCTACGGCATGAATGGAAGCACAACGCTTAGGGAGGATGAACTCCGTTGTAAATGTGTAAAATTAACATAGGATGCTTAATTGCCTAATGTGCGAAATGCGAATGTACAATCAACCGGCATAGCCGGATTGCATAAAGATTGAATGGTAGACCGGCCTCGCCGGATTAACGTGAATGAACGGATGAAAGGGATAGAACCTATGAGCAAAGCTGCAGATAACATTCTTCAACAGGAAGTGGACAAACGCCGGACGTTTGCCATTATCTCTCACCCGGATGCGGGTAAAACGACATTGACTGAGAAGCTGTTGCTGTTTGGGGGCGCGATTCGTCTTGCCGGTACAGTAAAAGCACGGAAAGCAAGCAAACATGCAACAAGTGACTGGATGGAAATTGAGAAGCAACGGGGGATCTCGGTTACATCTTCCGTCATGCAGTTTGATTATCTGGATCATCGTGTCAATATTCTGGATACACCAGGTCACCAGGACTTCAGTGAAGATACGTATCGTACACTGACAGCTGCGGATAGCGCGGTTATGTTGATTGACGTGGCGAAAGGCGTCGAGGCACAGACGATCAAATTGTTCCAGGTTTGTGCGAAGCGTGGTATTCCCATCTTTACGTTCATCAACAAGCTGGATCGTGAAGGACAAAGCCCGTTTGATCTGATGGAAGAACTCGAAAATGTACTGGGTATCCGCTCTGTACCGATGAACTGGCCGATTGGTACAGGTCGCGAGCTGTGCGGTGTATATGACCGAATGAAAAATCAGGTGGAATTGTTCCAAGGGGACGATCATTCGACCATTAGAGTACAAAAAGTAGATGGCTACAAAGATCCGATTATCCGCGAGATGGCAGGGGAGTATCTGCATGATCAATTGTGTCAGGACTTGGAACTGCTTGATGTAGCGGGAGACCAGTTCGACATGGAGAAAGTACAGCGTGGGGAACTGACACCTATATTCTTCGGTAGTGCCATTAATAATTTCGGAGTGCAGACGTTCTTGGAGAATTTCCTGCAACTCGCACCGAAGCCTGAACCACGTCGTAGTACAGCAGGAGAGATCCAGCCGACGAATGAGAAATTCAGCGGTTATGTATTCAAGATTCAGGCGAACATGAACCCTGCACACCGCGATCGTATCGCGTTCCTGCGGATCGTGTCCGGTAAGTTCCAACGTGGAATGAGTGTGAAGCATAACCGTGTGGGCAAAGAGATCAAGTTGTCCCAACCACAGCAGTTCCTGGCACAAGACCGGGATATTGTGGAAGAGGCGTATGCAGGCGATATTATCGGTTTGTTCGACCCAGGTATCTTCCGGATTGGAGATTCACTGAGCCAAGGCAGCGAAGTTATATTTGAGGAATTGCCAACATTCTCACCAGAGATTTTCGCCAAAGTTACCGTGAAAAATGCGTTGAAACATAAACAGTACCAAAAAGGGATTGACCAGTTGACGGAGGAAGGAACCATTCAGGTGTTCCAGACCGTAAGTTTCGACGAGACCATACTCGGCGTAATTGGTCAACTCCAGTTCGAAGTATTTGAATACCGGATGAAGGGCGAGTATGGGGTAGACGTGCAATTGCAGCGCATGCCTTATCAATTCGCGCGCTGGATCGTGGACGAGAACTTGGACCCAAGTAAATTCCGGATCAACTCCGCTCTGGTGAAAGATAAAAAAGGCAATCATGTAGTACTGTTCGAAAATGAATACGCGATGAGAACCGCAATGGACAAAAACCCAACGGCGAAATTCCTGGAGACAGCTCCATAAGTCGTTTTATCCTAAAATAGCAAATACAGGAGAAACAAATGACCTAAATCCCTGATCAGAGGGATTTAGGTCATTTTTGTCGCTCCCAGCTTTTATATCTCATTAAGGTTTCACGTTTAGGGAAGAAGGGAGAATAACATGCAGTCATCATTCAGTTTGCTCATTGGTATTTAGAGGCGGCTGCTTCCTTGGGAGCTTCAGATATACACAAACAAGGTACAGCCTCCTGAGTTTTGCTCAGTGACTGTACCTTGTTTGGTTGGGGAGCCTAATTAGTCTATGGGGATATAACTGCCTTGCTCTTGGAGCAAGGCATCATCCAGACCAATGAGCCAAAATCTTTCTTTGCAGACAGAACAACGTGATGATGGTACCTTTCCCTCCAAGGCTTCAGTTATCTGATGGGTTGAACGGGAATGGTGTGCAGATGCTCCTGCGCGATTTGAATTAATTCTTCCTGCTTGGCTGTTTCCGTGTTCTTCCAGATCATTTCGAAAATGGCACCAAGTCCGGGTAATGCTGCTTCCGGTCCATCTACAGAACCTTCGATCATCTCCCGGAGCTGATCATCACTTTTGTCATGAACCTTATGAACAATCGCTTCACGCAGGCTTAATGTAATTGGCATCGCAAGTCCCTCCTCGTATATTCGGCTGCTCTAATACTGTTCCCTGGGAAGCGTGAGCGCATTCAAGTTTATTGGGCTTTGTGGTATACTACGAAGGATATTTAAGTAAACATTCACCCTTTAATTGAAAAATGGACTACCAATAGATGCGTAATGCTGAAGTGCAGCGGGAGGTTAGACCTTAATGGCAAAAAAACAATATGCCGTCATTGGCATGGGACGGTTCGGATCAAGTGTAGCCAATGCACTGAGCGGCATGGGATTCGACGTACTGGCAATTGATGCGGACGAGCAGCGGACCCAGGAAATGTCCAATGTGGTGACTCATGCCGTATCGGCAGATTCGACCGACGAAGAAGCGCTGCGTGCGCTGGGCATACGGAATTTTGATGTCGTCGTTGTGGCGATTGGTGAAGATATTCAGTCGAGTATTCTTACGACCCTTATTCTGAAGGATATGGGTGTACCTGTTTTGATTGTAAAAGCACAAAATGAACTTCATGGTAAAGTATTACAGAAGATCGGAGCAGACAAGGTTATTTATCCTGAGCGGGATATGGGACTGCGTGTAGCCCATCATCTAACATCTCCAAACATTCTCGATTACATCGAGTTATCTGAGGATTACAGCATTTTGGAGATGAGAGCGTCCGAGCAAATGATCGGTAAAAATCTGCTGGAGCTAAATATTCGTGCACGTTTCGGTTGCAACGTGATGGCGATCCGCAGTGGGAATTCGATGAATATCTCTCCGTATGCGGAGGATCGGATTGCGGACGGGGATGTGCTGATCATCGTTGGTCACAAGGACCATTTGACGAAAATGGAGCTTGCGTATCCAAAGTGATAAGTATGATGATTGGATAATGGAACATTCTTTGGTCGGAAAATTTCAATTCGTCATGTAACTTGTTGATAAAAAATCCCGCAGACGGGAAGGATGGAAAGATGGATATTGTATCACCGCAAAATACACGTGTGAAGGAATGGGCACAGCTGCTGGAGAAAAAGCACCGTACCCGTCAACATAAATATATTATTGAAGGCATTCATCTCGTACAGGAAGCGCTGCGTGCCGGGGCAGATCTGGAATGCATCGTTTACGATGGGGAGCAGGGTGTACCCAAGGAACTGACTGGACTGGAAGCTCCACTTCAGCGTGTGGAATGGATCAGTGTATCCCCTGCGGTTATCGCCAAGTGCACGGATACGATGACACCCCAACCTGTTTTTGCCGTTGTACATAAAGGTCGTGAGCTGCTGCAAAGCTTGTTGTCTTCCTCCAAGGGGCTGGTCGTGGTATTGGACAATGTTCAGGACCCCGGTAATGTGGGGACGATCATTCGCAGTGCGGATGCAGCGGGAGCGGCAGGTGTTGTGCTAGGTGCTGGTTGTGCCGATGTCTATAATCCGAAAACGATCCGTTCGACGATGGGGTCATTGTTTCATTTGCCAATCGTAGAAGGTCCGTTGGAAACGTTGCTGCCTGAAGCGAAGGCTGCGGGCGTAAAGTTGGTTAGTACGTCTTTACAGGCAGAGTATTCTTGTTATAGTTATGATTTTAAACAATCGGTGTGGCTTGTGATTGGTAATGAGGGTAAGGGCATATCGGAGTCTACTGCACAACTGGTGGACGATGCGATTACGATTCCAATGCAGGGACAGGCAGAGTCACTTAATGCCGCGATGGCGGCGACGATCTTATTGTTCGAGGCGATGCGGCAACGGATGGTTTAGCCCATAAATAATATACTTTATGTTCATATGAATTAAGAAATATAAGCTTATTCCAACTCGAACGACGAGTGAGGAATGGGCTTTTTTTGTATGGTCGGAGAAATTTGAAATAAATAAATCGAACGATATGGAGCAGGTATGCCAATATATAGTGTAAGGAGGAAGGAGATGGATAATGAGTGAGACAGAAAAGTACATAAAACTTGTGGAATTAACCCGGGCTGGCGACTACGAAGCATACGGGGACTTATATGAACTAACGGTGATGGATGTGTATCGCACTGTTCGTTTTCTGATTCGTGACTCATCTGACGCGGAAGATCTGGTACAGGAAATTTATATTCAGGCATACAGGTCATTAGAGGGATACGATTCGGAGAGAGCGTTTCGTCCATGGTTAATGGGTGTGACGATGCGGCAGGTCCGAAGTTACCGGCGCAGACAGTTGACACAATTTCGTTTTAACAAGCGGATGGAGAAGTCTGATACTGGGCTGGAGTATGATTTTTCCGGTGATTTAATCAACAAACTGGCAAATCGCCCTCTGCTTGAGCAGGTGCACCGATTGCCATACAAGCTGCAGCAGGTGGTAACTCTTCACTATTTGAACGAGTACACGCAAGAGGAGATTTCATGCATATTGGACATTCCGCTAGGAACGGTGAAATCGCGTATTCATGCGGCATTAACCAAGCTGAGGCAGAATCAGAAGTTGGACCTAGGCATTCGGGGAAAGGTGGAGGATTTACATGAATCTCGATGAACAGCTGCGAACAGCCTACCAGGAAGAGACCAAAGACTGGACAATTCCTGAGAGAACAAAACATAAAATCATGAATGCTATTCGAAGTGAATCACATCTCAAAAGACATCGGAAAAAATGGCTGGTTACTGTGCTGCTGGCTGCTGTGCTCATCATTCCTACTGGAGCTTATGCAGGGTATACCTACTTGGCTAACGAAATGTATGGTTCACAGGAAAATATATCAGCGGTGGGTGGAACATCGGAGGATTACATGAGACTGGAAGAGAAGCTGCAGACAGCCAAAGCACATTTAAGTGAAGAGGAATTTATTCAATTTATGGGTCTGATGAAGCAAATGGGGCAAATGGCTTTGAAGTATGCGGATCAACAGGGAGAGATGCACCCCGAGCAATGGAGTGTCACAGAACAGACGGAGTTTAATCGTCTTACTGCAGAACTGGAACCATTTTTCAAAAAGCTGGAGGCAGCAAGTGTAGACTCTCCAAAAGAACCTAAGGACCAGGAACAATTTTGGAAGGAACATCTAGCAATGGCAGAGACGAAGTTTTCCAAGGAGCAGTTTACCGAGTTCAAATCGTTGTATGCACAGATGAAGCAGTATGAAGCCATGGTGATGGATCAGGATGGGAACATCCATGAAGAACGATTGTCTGCGGAGCAGAAGGAAGAACTGAAGCAGGTACGCGAGCAGATTTTTCCCTTCTTGGAGAAGTTGGGACTGGATGTACGCAAGCCGGGTGAGTAACTTGGGTAGTGTTCAGGAGCTGAGGAGCGAAAGGATGTTACACCTTTTGCTCCTTTTCGTTTCGTTGGATGACCTTCTTATCTGCCCTGCACATTCAGCCGATACTGATGCGGCGTGGTGCCTGTTGCGTTGCGGAAGACTTTGCAAAAATAAGATGGGCTGGACATGCCTACACGGTGGCCTATTTCCGGAACAGTATGTGTGGTACTTGTGAGTAACACACAAGCATGACGAATACGTGTAGCTTGGGCGTAAGCAACGATGGTGGTGCCGGTAGCTTTTTTAAATATATGGGACAAATGATAAGGCGAGAGATGCAGTGTATCTGCGATATCCTCCAGACGAAACGGTTCATTGTAGTGCTCTTCAATCCATTGCATGACAGCCTCAGCATGAGGATGCAGAACGGAAGAACCCGTTGGAAGTGTATTAGCGCTGGAATACTGCCTGTCCTTCCAAAGGTAGCGAAGCTGTGCGAGCAGTCCAAGTAAAAAGAGACGTGTATCCTCTTCCGTTTCATGTGGAAGTAACGTAGGTAGAATATCGGCAAATTGCTCAATCATCTGAACCAGTGGGGACGAAGCGGATAGACGGATCGGTTGAAGCGGAGATGTTTGCCCGAGAAGGTCCATTGTAAAACGATTTGATACGGCAAATTGCCGAGAGTGCGGGTTCAGCAGGTGCTGCTCATACATCAGTACGCTGCGAATAAAGGGATGTTCTTTCGTGACTTGAATCTGGACCTGATGCAGCTGAAAAGGCCGGAATATCATCAGTGTACCCGGTTCAAGGGGGAATGCCTGTCCCTCTGTTATCAACTGTCCATATCCATCATGGATATACGTGATTTCCATCTGTGAATGAGCGTGAAAAACCTCTCGGAACGCAGTGGTGGAGGTGCGACGGCATGCCAGATTAAATTGATCCTCGGTGATGATGGGCATTAAGACTGCCTCCCCTTCAAGAGCGCAATATAGTTTCATTTTATCACAAGATGAACGCATAAAAGCGCTTTATTATTGTGTATTGTGAAGGGAATAAGGGAGGTATGCATTCATGTTGAAAGTAGCCATTATTGGAGCAGGCGCGATCAGTGCAGCGCACATTACAGCGTATTTGGCATTTCCTGAACGATGCCAGATCGTAGCTGTGGTGGATATGTATACGGAAAAAGCACAAAAGCGAATTAACGATTATGGATTGAAAGGTGCGCAAGCTGTTACCGATTATCATGAATTGCTGGATCAAAACATTGACCTGGTTTCCGTCTGTACCCCTCCGTATACACATGCACCGATAACATGTGATTTTCTGCATGCAGGAACACATGTGTTGGTTGAAAAACCAATGGCTTCTTCTTTACAAGAGGCGGATATGATGCTGGAAGCGGCGCAAGAGAGTGGTAAGCTACTATCGGTTGTGGCGCAGAATCGTTTTACGACACCGATGATGAAATTGAAAGATGTGCTGGATAGCAAACTTATGGGTCCCATTGTCCACGTTCAGGTCGATTCTTTTTGGTGGCGGGGCCATAATTATTATGATCTGTGGTGGCGTGGTACATGGGAAAAGGAAGGCGGAGGCTGTACTCTTAATCATGCGGTACATCATATTGATGCGATGCTTTGGATGATGGGTCCTCCGATGGAATTGCAGGCCATGATGGCGAATACGGCGCATGATAATGCCGAAGTGGAGGATATTTCCATGGCAATGCTTCGTTTTCAAGAAGGAGCACTTGGTATGATCACCAGTTCCGTGGTACACCACGGAGAGGAGCAGCAGTTGATTTTTCAAGGTAAAGGGGCCAGGGTATCTGCGCCTTGGAAGGTCGTTGCTTCTACGGCACGAACGAATGGTTTCCCAGAACCCAATCCAGATTTGGAACAACAGATTCAGAAACTTGCTGACGAATTACCGGATGTTATCCATGTCGGTCACGCAGGGCAAGTGGAGAATGTGCTAAACGCCATTGAGACAGGATCACCCCTTCTGGTGGATGGGAAGAGTGGACGGAATACACTGGAACTCATTGTAGGTATTTATAAATCGGCCAGTACGGGGGAGAAGGTTACTTTTCCACTAGAGGCGGAGGATGCTTTCTATACAAGGGAAGGGATTATGCAACATGCGGTGCATTTTTATGAGAAAAAGACAGCGGTAGAGAACTTCGAGGATGTGGATATTACGTTAGGGAGAAAGTTGGAGTCTTAGTTATATAACAAAAAAAGAGGCCAGTCCCACAGATATTGTGAGGTCTGGCTTCTTTTTATTGGAATCATATTTACAAAACAAAATCAATACACCCGATGTTTCCATCCATTCAACTTCGCGATGGCCTCCAGATAATAATAATCTCCATAGATCAGGGAGACATCAATGAAGGAATTGCCGCTGCCTGTGGCGTGCAACAGAATCGATTCATGCTCTGGCTGATCCCAGACCGCATAGTTCTCTGTTAAGGAACGCAGGATTCGTTCGGCTGCATCGGCATAGAGGTGTTTTTCACCTTCAGGAACGGCGGTGGCCAGCTCAAGCAGACCGGATGCGGCAATTGCTGCTGCAGAGCTATCTCGGGATTGACCCTCCAAAGTCGGAAGTCTGAAATCCCAGTAAGGTACATGATCCTCTGGCAACGCAGCAATAAAGTAATGGGCGATCTTTTTCGCTGTGTTCAGGAAACGCTCATCCTGGGTATAACGATACGAATTAGCGAATCCATATAACCCCCATGAGGTACCTCGACTCCAGGAGGATTCAGGAGCATATCCCTGTCCGCCAAGACATTCAATATAACGACCATCCTCTGGGTCAAAGGAAAGGATATGTTTGGTTGATCCGTCTTCACGAACACCATACTGCATGGTCGTCTCGGCATGGCTAATGGCAATATGTTTGTAACGGGGATCTCCCGTCACTTCTGAAGCCCAGAACAACAAAGAGATATTCAGCATGCAATCAATGATGGCCCAGCCATATTTGTCTTCATTCCACGCACGAATGAATTTGCCTACGGGATTATAGCGTCCTGCAAGGAAATTGGCTGCCTCCAGACCACGTCTGAGAGCGTCCTCATCACCTGTAATTTTATGTTTGATAACAGCAGTAGAGAGAAACTGGAAGCCAACATCGTGATGAAGCTCTCCTGTTGGTCTTATAAACCATTGCTCCAAAGTTTCATCCCACGACCATGCCGCATCCCGGTAGCTTTCCTCTCCTGTCATATCGTACATAATCCACAGCATACCCGGCCAGAAACCTGAAACCCACCAATCAGTGTTGATGTTATCATACTTCCCATCATCGCCGGCAAAATGAGGACATTTATCCCCAATGTTTTTTTTCATCTCGGGCAATTTGTTTTCCAGCTTCTGCATGACTTCCTGCCAATATGTCGTAGATACAGCGGATTCCGCCTTGGCCATGAGATAACCTCCTTAGGTTTAATTAGAAAGTAAAGATAACGCTTTCCTATAAGGAGATTATATCTTTTTAAAAACCTTAAAAGTTGTGTTAGGATATGAAGAAATGTTGCTCTGTTGTCATTGTGAAGAAGGGGGAATGAGAATGTTTGAGCGTGTGGACTTTGAGGGAAATACTTTGGTGTGGGATTATCAAATTAAATCGGTGAACGATTTCAAAGGATATTATCATTGGCATCAATGTGGGGAAATCCTCTATGTCCATGAAGGGCAAGGTATTGTGGTTTTGAATAATCATACCTATCCCATTCGTAAAGGCATGCTCTTCTTTTTTCAGCCATATCAGCTGCATCACGTTTATGCCGAGGTTCATTCAGATACACCGTATGAAAGGAATATTTTCTATGTAGAACCCATTGTAATGGATCGATATTTGGAAGCGTTCCCGCATCGCCGTGCTTTTTTTTCGAGGTTATGGAAAGGACGCAATCAACCGCAGGTTTTTGATCTGAGTTCATCTATGGATCAGCTGGATTGGGTATATAAATGTTATCATCAGTCACGCAGTCGGGTTGGGGGAGAATGGGAGGAAACGGTGCTGTTTTTGCTTCAGCTCTTGAATATTTTGGATCAACAAAGTGATGGGGAACATGCGGGGCAAACGCACTTGGTCGAATCACGTCAATTAAGACATGCGGAGAAGATGATGCATTGGATTGAAGAGCACTATATAGACGAAATCAGACTGGATCATATGGCGGATGATATCCACTTATCCAAGTCATATGCTTCCCGTATCTTTCAGCAAGAAACAGGAAGCAGTATTACGGACTACGTCACAGCCCGAAGACTCAAGCAGGCTTATCTTCTGCTGGAAACGACAACTCTGTCCGTTGAGGAGGTTGGTAGGCGGGCGGGATTTCCCAATGGATCTTATTTTATTCAATTATTTCGCAAATCGGCGGGAACCACTCCGCTACAGTATCGGCAGCATTTTGAACGCAGCAGCAGACATTAAATTACATGAGAGTTACTGCTGATGTTATTAAAGGTAGCGTCAGTACATTATCGTGGTGAAATTTAAAGTGTTATTTTTAATTCTCAATGTGTCGGTAGTTAAATTAAAAATGAAGTTTCTCCTCTAAAATAGAATGAGCTCCTATACTTTCCTCAAAAGTAGTGCTACAGCCACTTATCGGCCCATCGTTCTACGGCGCTTAATGCGCGCCCCAGCTCTGTGCCTTTGCGGGACAACATATATTCTGTCCGAACAGGACGTTCCGTAACCACATGACGCACGACAAGTCCCTCTTCCTCCAGTTCCTTCATCCGTTCATTAAGTACCCGTTTGCTCAGGTCCGGGATATAAGCGTGAATTTCACTGAATCGTTTGGGTTCTTCCATCAATGTATGAATAATGAGGGCTACCCATTTCCGGCCAATGATCTGATAAGACTGTTCCACCTTTTCGCATATTTGCTTGGCATTCTCATCATCGCTCATAATAGTACTCCTTTGATTTAGTTATGCTTATTATAGCATTAGTATACTTATTGTAACCTGAGTGTCCACAAGCCCTATGTGTAAAATGTCACATACCAATTGTTCTTAATGTTACCACATAAAGCGTTAACATTAAATAAAAACCCTATAAACACTGGTGTTCACAGGTTAGACACGATTGTTGACGAATTGTGACGACAGGTGTAATATGGGTAACGTCAATTCAATTGGTTACAATTTATAACCTTGATTAAGGTTGTGGAGAGAAGGAATGTTCCATGTTTAATTCAGGTCAGATACACAAGCGGAGGTAAGGCGGGGAACTCCCCCACTAATTCCGTCTTTTGTCATGCTTGGATTTGAACATTTTGCATCATCATATACTATACTGCACAGATCACAGGAGGCACTCCAATGGACGCAATGACATTTGTCCTCTTCGGGGCAACAGGCGATTTAGCCAAACGTAAGATTTACCCTGCATTATATAATTTGTACATTGATTCGAAAATGCCGAAATCCTTCTCCGTTATTGGTCTTGGACGGCGTGAATTGTCGGATGCTGACTTCCAGGCGAATGTCGAAAAGTCATTGCATACCTTCTCCCGTCAAACACCGGAAGAAGAAGCTCAGGTTCGCGACTTTATTGGTGCTTTTCGTTATTGTTCTTTAAATAATACGAAGCTTGAAGATTACACCAAATTGCTGGAACTGGTTCAGAAACGTGAACAAGAGCTCAATATTCCCGAGAATCGCATGTTCTACATGTCGGTTGCACCGGAATTCTTTGAGCCAATCGCACTGAACATTCAAGAAAGCGGCTTGGGTAACACCAAAGGCTGGAAGAAACTCATCATCGAAAAACCATTTGGACACGATCTGCAATCTGCTCGTGATCTGAACGAAAAATTGAGCAATACCTTTGCAGAAGAAGAAATTTACCGTATTGACCATTTCCTTGGTAAACCGATGGTTCAAAATATTGAAACCCTCACTTACGCGAATCCGGTCATTCAGGCTTTGTGGTCAAACCGTTACATTGCCAATGTACAGATTACAGCAAGTGAAACGGTTGGCGTTGAAGAACGTGCCGCGTATTATGACCAAAGCGGTGCCCTTCGTGACATGTTCCAAAACCATATGCTTCAGTTGCTGATGATGATCGGTTTGCATTTGCCAAAACGCTGCACACCGGAAGAAATTCAATTCAAAAAGCAGAAGATTGCTGAAGCTCTTCGTCCATTGACGAAAGAGAATATCGCTTCTGAAGTCGTTCGTGCCCAATATGGAGCAGGCGAACTGCAAGGTGCTTCTGTTGTTGGATATTTGGACGAGCCTGGCATTCCAGCTGGTTCTCAGAATGAGACATATGTTGCCGCGAGACTGTGGATCGATGATCCATTCTGGAGTGAAGTTCCATTTTACATTCGTACAGGCAAACGCCTGGCTGAAAAATCGACCCGAATTGTTGTTGAATTCAAGGCTCCACTGAAAACAGGTCATGAATCCGAAAATACAACGGAACCTAACCTGCTGACGATCGAAATTGGTCCGAAAGAAAGCATCTCGCTTCAATTAAATGCGAAAAACCCACTCAATCAAGGCGAAGTGGAACCGATGCATATGAGCTTCAACTCAGGTGAACGCAACATTCCGGAAGCTTATGAAAACCTGATCTTTGACGCGATGCGTGGAGATTCTACATTCTTTGCTCACTGGAACGAAGTTGAACTGGCTTGGCAATGGGTACAGCCGATCTTGGAAGCATTCCAGGAGGGCAGTGTGCCACTCGATACGTACAGCGCAGGTTCGCAAGGACCTGAGTCAGCAGATCGTCTGATTGCAGAGAACGGCTACCGTTGGTGGTAAGTCTAATGTAAGAGCAGCATCAGAGAAGAGAACACTACAATCTGTTCTGCTCTACAAAATTTTTATGAAGTACACCGTTCCAATTTTGCATAAGCCCTTCCGGTAATACCCGGAAGGCCGCGAAAATTTTTGATATAGATTAGCGGCTCAATCTAAATCAGTTCGTAACAATTACGCGCGAGTAGTGTAGGGGACGAAATCGATTCTGAAGAAGCGAAGCGTGCGCCTTTATCCCCGGATTTCCCCCTTTAGAGGGGAATGAAAAGAAATCTGGGGATAAGAGCGATCGAAAGAACGATTCGTAACCGGAACGGCTACTGCGCCATGGTTAAGCACTTATTTTGGAATTGGCCAGATAAAACTAGAAATGTTCATAACAGGAGGAACTTAGCAATGAAACTTGGACTTATTGGATTAGGTAAAATGGGATTGAACCTGGGTAGAAACCTGATTGACCACAAACATGAAGTGGTTGCTTTTGACCTTAACGCTGAAGCTGTAAATGAAATGAAAGAATACGGCGCAGCAGGCGTATCTTCTTATGCAGAAATGGTCGCTTCTCTTGAATCCCCACGTGTATTGTGGATCATGGTTCCTCACAACGTGGTTGACGCTGTATTGGCTGAAGTAAGCCCACTGTTGTCCAAAGGCGACATTATCATTGAAGCGGGTAACTCGCACTACAAAGAGTCCATCCGTCGTTACGAAGAAATGAAACCTAAAGGCATTCACTATATGGATGCTGGTACATCCGGCGGTATGGAAGGCGCACGTAATGGCGCATGTTACATGATCGGTGGCGATCCTGAAGCTTGGGCAGTGGTTGAGCCTGCGTTTAAGGATACTTCCGTTGAAAATGGTTACCTGTATGCAGGTAAAGCGGGTAGCGGTCACTTCCTGAAAATGGTTCACAACGGTATCGAGTATGGTATGATGGCTTCCATCGGTGAAGGCTTCGACGTATTGGAGAAAAGCGGCTTCGATTTCGACTTCGAACAAGTTGCTCGTGTATGGAACAATGGTTCCGTTATCCGTTCTTGGTTGATGGAATTGACAGAGCGTGCATTCTCCAAAGACGCTAACCTGGATGAAATCAAAGGGGTTATGCATTCTTCCGGTGAAGGACGTTGGACGGTTGAAACAGCATTTGACCTGCAAACTGCTACGCCAGTTATCGCGTTGTCCCTGTTGATGCGTTACCGCTCCCTGGAAACAGACACGTTCACAGGTAAAGTTGTTGCAGCATTGCGTAATGAATTTGGCGGTCACGCTGTAGAAAAAAATTAATTCATATATAACTGTTAACATATACGGATAATTGGGTAATGATGAGTATAGTTGTTTATAAATTCATCAAGTGGAGGGAACATATCATGAAATTTTTCTTAGATACAGGTAATGTTGAAGAAATCAAACGGATCGAACGTCTTGGTCTGGTGGATGGAGTCACGACCAACCCGTCTTTGATTGCCAAAGAAGGTCGCGTATTTAAAGAAGTGATTCAGGAGATCTGTGGCGTTGTTAAAGGCCCGGTCAGTGCTGAAGTGATCGGACTTAAAGCCGAGGATATGTTGAAGGAAGCTTATGAAATTGCAGAATGGGCACCGAATGTAGTGATTAAACTACCGATGACCGAAGATGGACTCTATGCTTGTCATGAACTGACCCAAAAAGGAATTAAAACTAATGTAACGCTGATCTTCTCTGCAGCACAGGGTCTGATGGCGGCAAAAGCTGGAGCAACATACATCAGTCCATTTGTTGGCCGTCTGGATGATATTGCGGTGGATGGCATGAAGCTGATTCGCGATCTGCGTCTCATTCTGGATACGTATGATTTGCCTTCCGAAATTATTGCAGCAAGCATCCGTAATATCAAACATGTCGAGGATGCAGCTCTTTCTGGTGCGCATATCGCGACCATTCCGGGTTCGCTCCTGCCAACATTGTGGAAACACCCGCTGACAGACAGCGGCATTGAACGTTTCTTGAAAGATTGGGAGTCCGTTCCGAAATAATAAAATGTGGACAGGGATCTGATTCCTCAGAGCCATATTCCATTAAAAAGCCTTCCGTCTTGCAGACAAAATCTGCTGGCGGAAGGCTTTTTTTGTTGTAAGTGATGATATCCACGTACGAGCAGGTGCTGTCCTTCTTTTTCGGGACAACAGTGCATAAGGATAGTATATAGCCTATAGCTCATCCCGCAGGGGAGGGACGCCCGATGATGAGAAGACGATGGCGAAGTCGAAGACGCCGCAAGCCGCCAAGTGGAAGGCGCAAAATGTGGTTGATTATTTTATTGGTAACAGCGTTTTGTTTGATGCAGGGTTTTGCCTATGTGGATAAGAAAATGAAACCACCCATCATGCATCTGGCTAAAATCAGAGTAAAGCAGATTGCAACGGAAGCGATCAACAAGGCGATTACAGCGCAGGTTTCCGAAGGCAAATCCACCGAAGGATTGATTGATTGGAAAACCGATACGGCTGGGAAAGTGTCCGGATTCATGCTGAATTACGATGAGCATATGCGAATCACCGCGAGTACGATGAACATCGTGCAATCCACTTTGCAGAACGTGCATATGTTAAAAGAAAAAATTCCGCTGGGGCAGGCGTTGGGCAGTCCGGTACTGGCATCCTTTGGTCCAAGTATACCGGTTCGTATTGAGCCTCAGGGAGCCGTCAAGGTGGATCTGAACACCCGTCAGCAGAATGCCGGTATAAACATGATTCTGGTGGAAGTGTACATTCACATCATTGCCGAAGTTGCGGTAGTGGTGCCCTTTGACATGGAACCCGAGACCGTCGATACGGAAATTCCGATATCTTACCTGTTGGTGGTCGGGGATGTGCCGATGTACTACTACGATAATCAGGGCAAACCGGTAGGCACCAACGGCAGCAATGCACCCGCGATTGCACTGCCATCGGGTCAGACGGGTGTTTCGAGTGGTCATGGAGGAACGCCTAATTCAACCTCTCCCAACCAGCAGCAGGCTCCAGCAAACGGTCTGAACGGAAATGGACTGGAGGTTGAGCCGGATTTGTCTGATGAGGGATTGCAGCTTGACGTGGATGTGAACCACTAATGAGTCAAAGGCAAATATCGAATAAAAAAACGGGGCCCCTATGATAGAGGTCCCACTTTGTATTAAAAATCATCTCAAACTAAATAGATTACTAAATAGATACTTATAATCCTTTGTTCCAACCTCATTTTGCCTCATTTGCCTTTGGCTTTTTTCTGTTTGCGTTCTTCCTGCTCCCAATGCTTCAGATTCGGGTAAGGGTCAAAGGACCATTCATTCAGACCACTGTCACGATAGATGCCATAGTGGAGATGAGGAGGAAACTTGCCTTGTGTACCTGGTTTTCCATAGCCTGAACTGCCCACCCAGCCCAAAACCTGACCAGGGGTAACCACTTCGCCGATATGGGCGTTTTTGTCGAAGCCGGATAGATGAGCGTAATAGTGGTAATGGTTGTTCAGATCACGAATACCGATACGCCAGCCGCCAAACGGATTCCAGCCTTTGATTTCCACGACACCGTAACAGGTACTGCGCACAGGCAGGCCATGCGGTGCAAAAATATCTGTGCCTTCATGAATACGGTACCCGCCCCAACTGCGTTTAGTTCCCCAGGTGCTGCGATATGAATAGTTGGTTCCGAGAGGGACGGGAAAGGCGTGACCAAAGAGATCGAGGCTGTCAAAATGCTCATATAATTTCGCGAATTGCTGAATGCGTTGCACAGCCCGGGAGTTATGATAATATTCCCACAGAGCGATGTTGAAGTCCTCCGGCTTGTTCCCATAATTCTGAACAATGGAAGCCATGCTGTAAAGTACGTCCAGGTCATTATTAGCATCTGCTACACCATCACCAGAACCGTCACGACCATACCCATTGAAAAAGACAATGGAACCCGGTTGTTGATCCGTCTCATCCGGATTTAGCCAGCCTCTCCAGGCAGGGGAGGTCATGAATATGCCGGTCAGCCGTTCCGGATGTTTACGATCTTTCGGATGTGCACGCGAGATGGTTCGTTCATATTGATCAATCGCTGCGAGCCTGTACCAGGGAATTTGGGTCATCTGACCAATGCTTTCATATAGATGTCGGCGTGAAGCGAAAATGTCCGCTGGTTTTTGCTCTACAGCTTGAGGTTTGGAATCAGCGGCGGTGGGTTCACCGTAAACATCAACAGGCAAGAATGGGAGAAGCAGTGTGCCTGCAAGCAATGTTTTGATCCAAAAGGAATAAGTTAACCGCGATGTAAAGCGATCTTGCACAGGGAAGCAGCCCCCTTTCCAATGAGATGATGCATATGGTGCCCGGTGAACCAAGCTATAACCTAGCGTTCTTCAAAAGTCTTCATTTTATCCATGTAAGACATGAATGCACAAGATGTGACAAATGGGGGTTTTTCCAGCGCTTTCATGGTATAATATGTTCCGAGCAACAGCCTAACTTCAGTAGAAAGAAGGTTTATGCATTGGCTAAACGTGTTAAAGAACCGAAACCGGACTGGATTCGGATCAAATTGACAACCGGCGATAACTATCAGGAAATGAAAACGATGATGCGTTCCAAAACGCTGCATACAGTATGTGAGGAAGCACGGTGCCCGAATATTTATGAATGTTGGGCCAATCGGACGGCTACTTTTATGATTTTGGGCGACATTTGCACACGGGCATGCCGTTTTTGCGCGGTGAATACCGGCTTGCCAACGGAACTTGATTTGCAGGAACCAGAACGTGTGGCAGAAGCAGCAGAACAGATGAATCTGCAACACTGCGTAATTACAAGCGTGGCGCGTGATGACCTGAAGGATGGAGGAGCGACGATCTTTGCGGAGACGGTCAAGGCCGTTCGTCGTCGTTTGCCTTTATGTAGCGTAGAAGTGCTGATTCCGGACTTTTTGGGTGACCGGGATTCCTTGCAGATTGTGATGGATGCCAAACCGGATATCTTGAATCATAACATCGAGACCGTTGAGCGGTTATCGGACAAAGTCCGTGCCAAGGCGAAATACAAGCGTTCACTCGAACTGCTTGCTCGTGCCAAGGAAATGCAGCCAAATATCCCAACGAAATCGAGCATCATGCTTGGTGTAGGTGAGGAATATCAGGAAATTTTGCAAACAATGGATGATCTGCGCGCTGTGGATTGTGATATTATGACGATTGGTCAATACTTGCAGCCATCAGAGAAACATCTGTTTGTGGAGAAGTATTATCCGCCAGAAGAGTTCGCATCATTGAAGCAGGAAGGACTGAAGCGTGGATTCAGCCACGTCGAATCCGGACCTATGGTCCGCAGCTCCTACCATGCCCATGAACAAGTGAAATCTGCTGCGAAAAATACTGAAAAGGCGGCATCTCACGCATGATGGAGGAGACAGGTTTGGAAGAAGAAAAAAGTTCAGAACAGATTCAGGAATCGGTTCAGGAGCCTGTCCAGGACGAACCCAAAGAACCGGTTATTGTTCAAATCGGCGGAAAGAATTATGAAATCGTGCAGAACCACAAAGAAGGCTGGAATCCTGAAGTCTTCCGCGATCGTTACAGCGAAGTGCTGGAGCGGTACGATTACATTATTGGGGACTGGGGTTACAGCCAGCTGCGGTTGAAAGGTTTTTACCGGGACAACCATCCCAAAGCAACGAAGGATTCCACGATCTCCAGCATGGTGGATTATATCAATGAATATTGCAATTTTGGCTGTGCGTACTTTGTGCTTCAGAAGAGCAAAGATCAGCCTCAAGCCAAAGCAAAAAGCGGTTCCTGAGAAGGACCGCTTTTTTTGTTGCGTGTATTTAGTCCAAAAAAGCTGTGCGAACCCTGTTCCAAAACGGATAGGGCCGGAAACGGGCGAAGCTGACCTTGTGACGGGCCACCTGGCAGCGTACGGATATGAGATCTTCCACCATAACGTTTACGTGGTCAATGGTAAGCAATAACCGCTGATCCTTGCGTGAGAAGATATCACAGTGATGGTGCTTGGGCAAAATAACCGGTGAACCCAGCGTCCGATAGACGCGGTTATTGATTGAAGCAATCTCGGCGATCTGAATAGCCTCGATTGTGGGATGCACCATGGCGCCGCCAAGCGCCTTGTTGTATGCCGTACTGCCTGAAGGTGTCGATACACAGATACCGTCTCCCCGGAACATCTCAAACGTCACGTCATTAATGTCGACCTGAGCAACGACCGTACCGTCTACACCTTTTAACGTAAATTCGTTCAGTGCGATATAAGAGGTATTGCCCGACTTTTTACGAATCTCAAGCTCCAGCAGCGGATACTCCACAATCCGGGGTTTGAGTCGTTCCGGGTCTCCTTTGCCGCTCATCAATCTAACCAGTTCCCGTAATTCTTCCTTCTTCCAATCGGCATAAAAGCCGAGATGGCCTGTATGAACCCCAACAAAAGCAATGTCCGGGATGCGGTCGATGAAATTGTGAAATGCTTGCAGCATCGTACCATCGCCTCCGATGGAGATGACAATCTCCGGCGATTCTGCATCCAGCTTAAACCCTTCCTCTTTTGCCAGCGCATGAAACTGCTGACTGAGATCAATCGATAACTGGTCTCCGCGGTCTTGAACATAGTATCTCAAGATGAAAGCTCCTTTGTGGTCATTATACTACCGATGATAATCAATTCCAGAGAAGAACACAATGTTGGATTGATATTCAGTTGAATATGAACGCACAGGATGGCTTATTTTTTCATACGTCGAGGTAAGAAAAAGGGACTTATTAGAGAAAGCATGAGCAGTAAAAGTAATACGCCTCCAAGTACACCTACTCCCGAAAACAGGATCTGTCCCCAGTCTGGTGTATACGAAAATAATTCTGGCTTGGCACCCGTTTGGAACAAAACAGGCCATTCCGAATCACCCATCATAGGCATCCATAGCAAAAGTACAAGTATGGGGGCAATGAGAGCATGGATTGCTCTGGCAAACAGAAAGGGGCCATATCTCATTGGTGTGTTGCTCAGGACACTCATAATCTGGGCATGAACGGATAACCCGCCCCAGGAGAGGACGAAAGCAGCAGCAGCAGCTTTGTACACAAGCGGAATGGATATGCCCGCCCCTCCTGCTTCCTTGGCTCCCAAAGTGACTTCGAATAATCCGCCTACGAGACTGTGGGATAAGGCAGGGGGGAATCCTGTATATAGAAGCAGTTGTTCCGTAATGGCATATAATCCACCTAGCCATCCGGTTTGAACGAGTAATTCCATCATAACGGAGAAGAATACAACTAACCCGCCTACGATAATAATAAGGCGAAGGGATGAGGAGACTGCCTGGCGCAGCAATTCACCAAATGCCCGTCCGTCAGCCTTTCTTGCCTCGTGCATTGCATAAATGGCTCGAAGCAGTCTGTTTCTGTGTACCTCTTCAGATGCGGAGGGAGAGTCGATGATCGACTGTTTATCCTTTACGGAGACTCCGCCATGGAACCGCATGAGCAGGCCCACAAGAAATGCAGCACCATAATGTGATGTGACCAGTACGGGAGCGATAGCTACATTATGAAAAAAACCGACCGATACGGCTCCAATCATGAAGATGGGATCGGATGATGTGGTGAAAGCAACGAGGCGTTCACCTTCTTCCCGAGTAACTAATTTTTGTTCCCACAATTGTGCAGTCAATTTGGCTCCAGTGGGATAACCGGAAGCGCAACTGACAGCAAACACAAAGCCGCCGCTTCCGGGAACGCGAAATAGCGGACGCATCAATGGATTTAAGAGGGTACCCAAAAAATGAACAATGCCGAAGCCAAGAAGCAGCTCGGATAGTACCAGAAAGGGAAAAAGGGAGGGGAAAAGCACGTCCCACCAAATGGATAGTCCACGTACGCCTGCATGCCAGGTTTCCGCAGGAAACAGCACCATCAATACACACAGGATCAGGAGAGCTAGTGGGATCAGGACATGGGTGATTCGTTGTGAAGCGGCCATGAATTCTTCTCCTTTATTTTTGGAATGGTCAGTGTGCAGCAGATCGCTGGTGCTTTTGCCATCAATATATGAGACAAAGCGGACAAACAGTACAAATTAATGTTTAGAAAGCGCTTGCAAAAGTGGCTGTCTTTTTAAGAGATGTATGCTAAAATGATAAAAACGCCTGAACGTCACCTAATTACCTAGAAGGTGGAATTAAATCGGATGGAGTGATGATTATGAGTCTTGTCACCGGAATCCTGGTTTGTGCTTTTGTTTATGTTATACGTGCCTCGCTTGTGCGCTCTGAAGAAGAGGACTGGCGAAGTTATTAATGAAATATCTGGTGCGCCAAACCTCATGTTTGGCGCTTTTTTTGTGTCTTCTGTATGAGATAGACCTGTATGAGACATGGCTATGTGGGACCATAACCCTTTTATGTTATATAGGACTTTTGGGATTTTTTTGATAGAATGAAGATTAAGGCGTTCGTGGCCTTGTTCTTCTATCTCCTTTCATAATTAAGCATGGGAGTGTAATATATGTCAAAATTCGACACCTGAAAGGAGGGGAAAGCGGAATGAATCCTAGTTTGAGTATCTATGACAATCTTGGTGGAGAGGCAGGCGTTCGCGCACTGGTCGAAGCTTTTTATCCGATTGTTCAGCAGAATGAGAAGCTGGCATCTCTTTTTCCGGAGAATATTCAGCCGGTAATGGACAAGCAATACATGTTTTTGTCTCAATTCTTCGGTGGTCCTGCATTGTTTTCCGAGGCTTTTGGTCATCCGATGATGCGTGCCCGCCATATGCACTTTGAAGTAACGGTTGAACGGGCAGAAGCCTGGCTTGCATGTATGGATCAGGCGTTGACACAAGTTGGTGTGGAAGAGCCTTTGCATTCTTTTGTCCTGCAGCGATTGTCGGGGCCAGCACATCATTTTGTGAATACACCTTAGTTCCGATTACAAGCTTATGGGAGAGGGATGGAATGAGTGGAATTAGAGCCTCTGTATAAGGTAAAGGTGAAGTGTCATTATTGCGAGACTGAGTATGATACCTCACGCGTAAGACCAAGCTTAAAACGGCCATATCGGACGGATTCCGATTTTTGCGCGTATTACAAGCGGGAAAATCCAGATTTCTATGTTGTTCGAATCTGTCCGAAGTGTGGATTCGCTTCGACAGAGAATTCGACGGAACAATTGAACGATAAACAGCGCAAGGCTTTCAAGGAGCAGATCGGCAATCGTTGGGTGAAACGAGGCTATAGCGGAGCGCGGACACTGGAGCAGGCGATGGATTCATACAAGCTTGGATTGCTGTGTGCTCAGGTTATTCAGGAGAAAGATCGTGTCGTTGCCGGCCTGCTGCATCATATTGCCTGGTTGTATCGTTACATGGAGGATCATACCCAGGAAAACCGTTTTCTTGAATTTAGCCTTGAGGCTTATGTAAAGGTTTATGAACGGGAAGGTACTGGCGGGAATGAAGCCAAGCTGTTGTATCTGCTGGGAGAGTTGAACCGCAGGGTAGGTCGATTCCATGAGGCTGTAAAATGGTTCGGCAGGGTCATTCATGACAAGCGCATTACCGATGCTGCCATGATTCGTGCTTCACGGGAGCAGTGGGCATTGCTGCGGGAACAGATGATTTCGGGCAAGCTGGAATTGCCAGATGAAATGATTGAAGCAGACAAAGAGGCTGCGAAACGCAGCCCCATTTGATAAGTGACAGTTGTTCTCTAATTGCGGACAGGACGACTGGATAGCAGGTAATCACTATCGTTGTCGATCACAGTCATGCTGGCATTACAACAAGGAAAGACCAGTAATTTCTTTTTGCCTTCGCGAATGCGTACAAGCTCCTTCGGTTTGAGTGGCAGCAGTACATTGTTTGCATGGCAGTACGGACATTGCTGTACATAAATGTCCCCCATTACAATATCGTAAGGCCAGCTGTTCTCAAAGGGGATCATTCTTGCTCGCCTTCCGTAGAGGCAGGTTTAGCCGCTTCTTCTTTGGCCAACTCGGCGATTTTCTGCATCAGAATATGCTGCGGCATATGCATCAGATGTTCGAGAGGAACACCCAGAGATTCTGCTAATTTGACGGCTGTGTCAGCCGAGACTTGTAAAGGTTTCATACGATTACCTCCTGAAAATAGCTTAAACTATTTCTCTAGTATAGAGATATAGCGCTTATAAAACCAGTTCTAATTCAAGGTTAATTATCCATTCTACTGAGAGAGGTGCCTTATTTAAATGAAAACACCATTACAACCCGTCTGGGATCTGGAGTCCATCTTTAGTGGAGGTTCTGCCTCCGAGTCGTTCGCTGCGTATTTGATTGAGCTGGAGCAGGATGTACGCAAGCTGCAAGCCCTTTTGAAAGAAACATCTGCACCCAAGTCGTTGGAAGAAACGAATGCGTTTGATCCGATCCTGGCATTGCTTCAGAGCTGTTATATCCGAATTTCGGAAGGGTCGGCATTTGTGTCCTGTCTTTCTTCACAAAACCAAAAGGATAAAAAGGCAGTTCAGCTTCAGGGAACCATAAGTTCTCTTAGCGCGATGTTCAACAGCACCAAGTCCCAATTCGATAATACGCTTAGCCAGACGACAGACTCTGTATGGGAAGCATGGATTGCCCGGGAGAATATTCGGCCGCTTGCCTTTGCATTGAACGAAAGCCGCACGCAAGCTCGTGAGAAACTGTCTCCTGAGCTTGAAGGCCTTGCGCTTGATTTGGGCGTGGATGGTTACCATGGCTGGGGCAAATTCTATAACACCATTGTGAGCAAGGTTAACATTCCATTTGAGCAAAATGGTGAAACGGTTATGCTGTCCGCAGGCCAGGCTTCCAACAAGCTGAGCGACAGTGACCGGAATGTGCGCGAGACTGTATTCGCCAATTGGGAACAAGCTTGGACCGATGTCGAAGACTTCTGTGCAGATACATTAAACCATCTGGCAGGCTTCCGTCTCAAATTGTATGAGAAGCGCGGCTGGGATGATATTCTCAAGGAACCTTTGGCGATCAATCGGATGTCGCGTCAGACGCTCGATACAATGTGGAACGTAATTAACGGTGCCAAACCTGCATTGGTTCGATATTTGGAGCGCAAGGCAAAACTGCTTGGTGTGGAAAAACTCAGCTGGAGTGACGTGGATGCACCTGTAGGCAAGTCGGGTGGAAAAGTCACATATGACGAGGCAGCCATCAATATTGTTGATCAATTCGCCAAGTTCAGTCCCAAACTTTCCAAATTTGCAGAGATGGCGTTTGAGAAACGTTGGATCGAAGCAGAGGACCGTCCTGGCAAGCGTCCAGGGGGATTCTGTACGTCCTTGCCACTCAGCAAAGCAACACGT
The DNA here is from genome assembly GCF_057835695.1 of Paenibacillus sp. GL_099_B. Lineage (NCBI taxonomy): Bacteria > Bacillati > Bacillota > Bacilli > Caryophanales > Paenibacillaceae > Paenibacillus > Paenibacillus sp. GL_099_B. The sequence continues at coordinate 5,923,191 of NZ_CM174430.1, read as the reverse complement.
ATTTTCATGACCTTCTCTGGAACGCCGTCGAATGTGTCGACACTTGCCCATGAACTTGGTCACGGATATCATCAGCACATTATGGAAGAACTGCCGGCCTTGAATCAACGCTACGCCATGAATGTGGCGGAAACGGCATCTACCTTTGCTGAGTTGATTGTAGCCGATGCACTGGTTCAAGCAGCAACGGATGAGCAAGAGAAGCTTGCTCTGCTCGAAGACAAGATTCAACGAAGCGTTGCATTTTTCATGAATATTCACGCTCGTTTCCTGTTCGAAAATCGGTTCTATGAGCAACGCAAACAAGGTTTGGTGAATGCAGATGAGTTGTCCAAACTGATGGTGGAAGCACAGCAAGAAGCGTTCTGTGGTGCGCTTGCATCCGATCATCCGCATTTCTGGGCATCCAAGCTGCATTTCTATCTGACAGGTGTACCATTCTACAACTTCCCGTATACGTTCGGATATATGTTCAGTGCAGGCATATACGCCAGAGCGCAGGAGGAAGGCACGGCATTTGCCGATAAATACGATGACTTGCTGCGAGATACGGGCCGAATGACGGTAGAAGAACTGGCTCAGAAACATCTGGGTACAGATCTCACACAACCTGATTTCTGGCAAAATGCAGCGAACCTGGTCATTGCCGATATTGATCAATTTCTTGAGATGACAGAATCCGCAAAATAGTATTCCTATATATGTAATGGGGCTGCAATCCTGTGTAAATACACACGGGGTTGCGGCCTTTTTTGTGTTTTTTAAAGTTAAGCTCCCGCTAAATAATTTGTCGCAATTAAGAGAAATAACTCGCTAAAAGGACGCAAAATGGCAATTAATTGTGCAAATTATAGTTATAATTACCCAAGTTTGTTTGTCTTTGTTGAATGACCACATTTGTTGTCATATAATGAGTCGTAAGTCCTTGTTTTGAAGGATGAAGTGCATAAAGGAGGAGCGTTATGGTAAAAATTGACCAGCTTTCATTAGCACGACAGTTGGATCTGGTGTTCAAAGAGCTTGATCATGAATTATCAGGGTTAGATTCAGGTGTAGTTTTTGTGCAAATACGAAATAATGTAATTGGAAAGTTTGGGATTCGACATAATCCGATAACCGGACGTGACGGTCAAATGGAAGTGGAGGACGGTGGACTAAACGAAACCCAGCGCTCTTCTTTCCGCGCAATGGCACTGGAGACTTTGAAATTTAAGCGAAATTGGACTCATGGGGAAATTGCATTTGATTTTACAGTAAGACAAGGCATGATTCTGGTTGATGCCACGATGGAGTCCAACTATAATATGGCGAACCTGATGATTCGTTATCCAAGAACCAATACATACATGGATTCAGGCATGGAGTCGTCTTCATAATTGTAATGAGCACACAGGAAAGCGGCACTTCCGAGGAAGGCCGCTTTTTGTTCTTGCATATACGAGCACAAATTACGAGCTTACGAACGACCCGATAATTGCTGCTCAGCGATTTGTACCAGACGTTTAGTGATGTAACCACCCAGAGAACCTGTCTCACGGGAAGTGTAGTTACCGTAGTAACCGTCTTGGGGAATAGTTACACCCAGCTCTTGTGCAGCTTCAATTTTCAATTGTTGCAATGCTGCTGTTGCTTGGGGAACAACCAGATTGTTGGAGCGGCTTCCGCTACCTTGGTTTTGACCTCCGTACATGTGTGTCACCTCCTTATGGCTTGGTGATGTTAGTATGGTTAGAGAATGAGGAAATATGCATGATATGGCGTAAGGTATAATTTGGATAAAAGAGATGAGATATAACATGGAAAAAGCCGATCCAGTATGGATCGGCTACGAAGAATAAAAGGGAAATATAGGGGCTATGTCCCATAGAAGGCCCCTGAGAGTGCAAGAGTTACTACTCGGTTGGGGGAACAATCTCAATACGTGTAAATAGCTCAACTGGCTGTTCAGGTTCCAGACGAATCAGTCCCGTTTGCTCGTCTGTTAATTTCAAATTGGGTGCATCAGGGAGCCATGTGTAGGGTTCAATGCATAGAAATTGATCGGATTCGCCCTTTGTAAAGAGGACCCAATGTTTGAAATATGCTTCATCCGCTGAATATTTCAGCGTATATCCATCCTGCCTGCGCAAGTGAGCTACCGCTGGTTGCCCTTCGGCAGCTTTCAAAATAGTATCCCAGTTTCGTCCTTGCATGTTCGTGCCATCGTTCAAAGAAGACCATTCTCCGAGAGATTCAATCTCACCTGTAGGCAGTTGTTCTTCATTCTGAGCGTAAATTCCGGACACAGGAAGTTGAAGTGTCCATTCGGCAGGTTTGCCGTCAAGCAGAAACCATGTATGATATCCCATTCCAAAAGGAGCAGGAGTAGAGCTCAGATTGGTCACACGCAGACGCTGGCTTAACACCGCGTTTTGTAGTCTGAACGTCATCTTAAGCTTCAAAGGAATTGGAAATTGAGCCATCCAATGCTCTTCATTTTCAGTTAATAATTCCGTTGTAATTGCACAGCCATCTTCATCTTCTTCGATGTCGCTGACACACCAGGACTGGCTGCGGTGGAGGCCGTGAATATGGTTGTCATTGGCCGTATTCTGATCGAATTGGTAATGAACTCCCTCATATTCGAATTGTCCTCGATGAATGCGGCCTGGCGGAACAAGAAGCGGAACGCCGAAGTGATACGGCTTCTGCAAATAAAAGGCAAGTTCGTCTTCTTCCGGACTGCGAACGACATCGCGGCCCTGCACCAGATCGCGAATCGAAATAATATTATTTCCAAGACGCGGCAGCAGGGTAATCTCCAATTCACGGCTATGTAGGATATACGTGTCGTAACCATTCCATTGGCCTTTGGTCACTTTTTTCATATCGATGCTCCTTTTCCCACTTGAAATCTGTCTGCAAACGACCATTCCTATATGCCGTTGCAGGCGTGTCATTGTGTACATGCCACTTATCCCATTAGCATACCGAATGAATGCTGGTAATTAGGATAAGCAATTCCATCATAACAGATTTCTGTGAAGTGGGTAAAAAAAGCTATTCCCATTTTGACATTCTGCTCCGTGCGGATTAAGATGGTATTCTGAACGAAGTGTTTTATTTAATGAATTATAATCAAAGCGATGACAGGGACAAGTAAGCCAAGAGAACTCTCTTCAGAAAGCCGATGGATGATGTGAATCGGTGTGAACTCTTTACCGAATGGACCTTTGAGTGCTGGTTTGAACAGGCGATGTCTGGAGCTTGGACTACCCTTAGTAGAATCGGACGTATACTCCACGTTACGGAGAAATGAAGGCATTTCTTCTACATGATCTAATCAGGTCTTGAGGATTGGAGAAATGCGAATAAGGGTGGCACCACGGTCTCACGTCCCTTGCGGATGTGGGGCCTTTTTGCGTTCGCGGAGAATAGGAACAAACAAATAGGGAGGCGTTATGTGAAATGAAAACAGTACTTTCGGGTATTCAGCCGAGTGGCAAGCTCACATTGGGCAACTACATCGGAGCAATTAAAAACTTTGTGAAATTGCAGCATGACTATCAATGTCACTTCATGGTGGTTGATCTTCACGCTGTAACGGTAGCTCAAGAGCCAGCAGCGCTGCGTGAGCAGTCTGAGGCGGTAGCTGCATTGTTCATCGCAGCTGGAATCGATCCTACGAAATCCAATGTGTTTCTGCAATCCCATGTACCGCAGCACGCGGAATTGGGCTGGTTGATGACCACCCTGACTTCGATGGGTGAGCTCGAACGCATGACTCAGTTCAAGGACAAATCATCCGGTAAAGATTCTGTTGGCGCCGGACTGTTTGTATATCCTTCATTAATGGCTGCTGATATTTTGCTGTATAATGCTGATCTTGTGCCAGTAGGCGAAGACCAAAAGCAGCATCTGGAACTGACACGCGATTTGGCGGGACGTTTTAACCATCGTTATGGTGAGTATTTCACGATTCCAGACCCTTATATTCCACAGGTGGGTGCTCGTGTAATGTCACTGGACGATGCTTCTTCCAAAATGAGCAAAAGTAATCCCAATGCAGGCAGCTACATCGCCTTGCTTGATCCGCCAGATGTGATCCGCAAAAAAATTAGCCGTGCCACAACCGATTCTGGTCGTGAAGTTGTATATGATCCGGCAAACAAACCTGAAGTCAGCAACCTGATGAGTATCTACGCTGAATGCGCAGGTCTGACATTGAACGAAGTAGCGGAACGCTATGAAGGCAAAATGTATGGACCGTTCAAAAAAGAACTGGCTGAAGTGGTGGTATCCGTTATTGAACCTTTACAGGAACGGTATCGTGAGATTCGCGAGTCTGGCGAATTGGCCGACATTCTGGAAACTTCAGCTCGTCGCGCAGAAGCGGTGGCTTCCCAGACACTTAATGCGGTTAAAGAACGCATGGGGCTTGTTCCTAGACGTACGTTGTAGTAGGACGAGGCAAGTAACTTAAAGTAAATGAATTGTTCACATAATAAAGAGGAGCCCTATTGGGGCTCCTCTTTATTATCGTACTATCCTATGAAGTTTACTGGGTCAAGAGGCGGTTTCTGAAGTGGTACGTGCTTCACGACGCTCTTTCTTTGCGCGAATAACGAATCCCCAGCCGATGTTGGCAACGGACACGATAAACAGCAGCGTAGCCAACCAGCCGGAGTAAGAGATCATAATCGCCGTAACCGCTAACAACATAATCGAAGAGAATGCAAACCATAGCGATAAACCTTTGCTCATTGGGAAAAACCTCCATATAGAAATTTGATGAAATTCCGTATAACCTGATGCGCACGAGCCATAATAATCTTGCAAGCTTGCAATTACATTACAGACACAGATTGAAGGGAGATTTTAAATATGGCTCAAGGATCTCGTTCTAACAACTTGGTGGTACCTCAAGCAAATTCAGCACTGCAACAATTGAAAATCGAAGCTGCACAGGAACTGGGTGTAACTATCCCACAAGACGGTTACTACGGTAACTACACTTCCCGTGAGACAGGATCTCTGGGCGGGTATATCACCAAACGTCTGGTACAAATCGCTGAGCAGTCTCTGGCTGGGTCTGGCAAATAATTATTATAACCAAACAGCAACAAGCAGAAGCCCGGAGCGGTAACGCTCCGGGCTTTCTCGCGCATTCGTTCCTATGTCTGATTGTGCCCTTCCATGCACCTTTCGTCAAGAGCGTGCGGATAAAAGTTTTTTATCCATTTTCTCGTCACTTAACCAGCCGACATACGTATCAATCGTTTCGAAATTTCGATCCATAACGACTACAGCGACAAATGGATATTGTTTGCGGTGTCGATAACGTACATCTGCCCAGCGAACCTTGTATCCTGCTGGTAATTCTTCCACCTCTGCAACAGCATAGGAGGTGAAGTACAGAAACGCAGTGACTTCAGGAGAGTTGCGTGAGGCGGCGACAGCCGCGTGAGTGGACGATGAAGCATGGAGATTCCAGGTTAAGACGGAATGATCCATTTTGCCAATCTCATAACTGCCGTCTTCATATCTTTTCACCACATGCCATCGGTTCCAGGATATCGTTGGGATGACCATGTAATGAGCCTCAGAATTATTTTTGTCGAGTCGCTTCACCTGTCTAACAGCCATAGCACGTGCTATTGTCCGCCATACATAATACAAGCCAATCAAAATATACAGTGAAACAAAGAGTGGAGCAGGAGCAATCAGATCGAAAGCCCATAACAAAATGGCCAGCACATGTGTGGTAAACAGAAACGGATCAAAAATATGAATGATGTTCCAGGCAATCCAGCGTTCAGTAAAAGGCCGTGCTGCCTGAGTTCCATAGGTATTGAACAAATCGGTAAAAACGTGAACGCATACAGCGACAGCAGTCCAAGCCGCGACGTGTCCAACAGCGACACCCGGGAAGATCAGTGCAATGACACCGGTGATGAGCAGAACCCATAACAGGAGAAATGGCAGTGAATGAGACATACCCCGGTGATTCCGAATGTAGAGCGAGTTGCTTTTGAGACGTAACGCAGTGTCGATGTCAGGAGCCTGCGAGCCTGCAATGGTGCCAACCATGACCGCAGCTGCGAGCATGGGACTCGTCGCGACAACAGGATCGACATAAGCCAGACCGGCCAAACCAATCCCCATGACAAAATGTGTAGAAGTATCCATAAACGTCTCCTTTGTGTGGTGTATCGTTAATGCGAGTTGCTTCTCTATCTAGGTGATACCCATATATAGTGTATATTATCCGCCTACCGGGAAGCAAAACACTCTAATTTGCAAAGAAATGACAAGAACCTGCTCAATTGACAGCAATTGTACGAGCATTGTCAAACTCTTTTTCCTTTTCCTGTGATAAACTTTATATCGGAGGCAGAGAGAGAAACCTCCATGAGATCAAGAAGAAGGGGGATTCACAAGCGTGGACAATCCATTGAGATACCAGGCTTCTTCCGATTCGGCAACACGATCTGCGCCTCCGATGAAATCAGGGACGTGGAAAGATTTTATCCATATTACGAAACCGGGCATTCTTCGAACCAACCTTATTGCGGTTTTTGGTGGCTTTTGGCTTGCATCCCAGTGGGACGTCGACTATGGCAAGATGGTGCTGACCCTGCTTGGGATGGTACTGATTATGGCTTCTTCTTGTGTATTTAACAATTACTTTGACCGTGAACTTGATCTCAAAATGGAACGTACCCGCAACAGGTCCTTGCCAACAGGACGTTTAACACCCAAAGTCGTTCTATCCTATGCCATTATTTTGGGTGTGATTGGATTATCCGTACTCTTTTCCTTCTCCGGGGTACTTGCCGGATTATGCGGCATTTTTGGCATGTTTGTCTATGTGATTATGTACACCCTTTGGTTAAAGCGTTCGTCGACATGGAGCACCTCCATTGGCGGTCTGTCTGGTGCAATGCCGCCAGTCATCGGGTATGTTGCAGTAACCGGACGGATGGATCTTGGTGCATGGCTTCTTCTGGCCATGTTGTTTTTATGGCAGCCTCCACACTTCTGGGCGCTCGCGATCCGCAGGGTAGAAGATTATCGGGCTGGTGGATTTCCGCTATTACCGGTTGTAAAGGGTATTGAACGGACCAAGATTCAGATGATCCCTTATCTGGTTTTGCAAATCTTTGTCCCAGTCCTCATGTATGCTTACGGATACGCAGGCATCTTTTATCTTACCGTTTCACTGATACTTTCCGTGCTGTGGCTGTACTACGCACTTAAAGGCTTTCGTGCACAAAATACAGATGCTTGGGCCAAAAAGGTATTCCTTTACTCCATTAACTATTTATCCTTGAGTTTTATATTGATGATTCTGGATACAGTGCACAAATGAGCAGAATGAAATGCTTTAATAAACATTAGATGGGCACGGGTCCGTGGAACAGCTACAATAACAAGGGGGCCCATTGTCGGTTGGGTTCTTGGTATACATATGCATCAAAGTGGTATGGGAATGAGGAAATGGCATTAAAAACACGATCCAGAGTCCGTAAATTTTATAGAGAACCGTTAAAACTTTATGTATGCGTATTCATACGATCTGATATCGGAAGGGACGATAATGATGCTGAAAAAGTATAAATGGACATGGATGCTGCTAGGGCTTGCGCTGATTATGGCGGTGTATTTAATGTGGGGCACCGTATTTGCCAGCAAGGAAAAGTTACCCGAAATTCGGGAGATTCAATCCTTTTCGATGGAAAATGTGGATGGAAGCACAGTATCTCTGGATGATACCAAAGGCAAGGTGCGTTTGTTCTACTTTTATTTCACCAGTTGTCCGGATGTGTGCCCAATTACGACGTTTACGTTATCCCAGGTGCAGGATCTGTTGAAAGAGGACGATACCTTTGGCAAGGATGTCTCATTTGTGTCCATCTCGTTTGATCCGAAAGTGGATACCAAGGAGAAGATTAAGGAATTTGCAGATCGATTCCACGCGGATTATGAAGGCTGGTACTTCCTGCGGGGGGATATGGATCAAACGAAACAGCTCGCAAGGGATTCATTCCAGATCCTCATTGAGGGTGAGAACAAGGACGATTTTGCCCATATGAACATGATTGGATTGGTGGATCGGAATAACCAGTTGCGCAAGGTATACAATGCGTTTAATACAGAGGATGTTGAACCAGCAGTCATTGCGGAAGACATTCGCAATCTGATCAAGGAATAAAGATGCGTTCATTATAATCGCCAAATAAAGAGGCTGCTTCCTGGGTTGAATGAATACCCTGGCGAGCAGCCTCTTACGGTTTAAAACGATGGGAATTCAGGATATTGGATATACGATTCCAATCCGGCTTTCTCCAGCTGGGCGATGATGTATTCATCGGGAGTTCCCTCTACACCCGCATAACCGCGTCGTGTATACATCTGTACTGCATCCGGAAAGGCATCTCGCAGCACACCCCTGATTTTTTTACCCGAACTGTCATTATCCATAAATAAGTAGACCTCATCGTAACCAACCTGTTTGCGCAGCGACTCAAGTTTGAGAGAATTCAGTGTTCCAAACGTGCACAAAATGTTGATTTCGGGTCCTACAAGACGTTTTAGTTTGCTGCGGTCATTTTTACCTTCCACAATGACATGAATAGGCATCATATTCACCTCTTGATCGAGAGCTTGTGTCGACATTCCCCGGGAAATGTTGCAGCGAAAATCGACTGGAATATATAAAATGGACTTCTAATTTTTACATGGCGACTACGCTGACAGAAATCTCTCTGATTTCTAACTTCTTTTTCACATTCTGAGGTGAGTGTCTCAGCAACAGTGGACGTTCCGTTTACGGATCGTTCTTTCGATCGCTGTTGCCTCCAAATGTTTTGAATTTATTTTTGAAAGGTATAACATCTGGAGTCAAAGGCGAACGCTACCGCTTCTTCAGAATCGATTCCGTCCCCTCCACTACTTCCGCTGATCGTCCATTCCTAATGAGGATATTTAAGAAGAAATCTTGAAGATGAAGAAGTCACCTCGTTTGTGTGTAAAACATCAGTCCATTTTATATAGTTTAGCTGTAAATGGGGGAATGATGCAAAGCCAAGAAAAATACAAGCCTTTCTGTTGTTAAAGGGTTCGGACATAGATCATCTTGATACGGTTAACCCAGTATGCTTTTGGGATCAGATAGCGAAGCTTCGCGTCTGGCTGTGAAGTAAGGGAGCAGCATAATACCGATCATTAATAATACAAAGCCAATGAAATATGGTGATAGACCCACGCGAAGCTGTCCTGCTGTGATTGGGCCGATGAAAGAACCAATTGAGGTAGCGATAGATTGCAAAGAGAAGATGCGACCCAGCTTGTTTCCGCCGCTTAAATGAATAAACAGTGTTGCCATGGCAGGGAAAATAATGCCTTTGGACATCCCCAGAACGAAGAGCACGGAAGACAACGGAATTTGTGGTATCGCCGCCATAGCAAAGAAACATAAAGACATTAGCAGCACACCTGCAATCAACCGCAGTTTGGGAGAATAACGGTTGAGAAATAGCATGCTCAGGGTAAATAGTGCTCCAATACTGATAATGGAAAACAAAAGTCCGGTAGACATCATGGACGAATGTCCACCTCCACGCAGAGGCAGTTCAAAAAAAAGAATTCCTTGGGCACAAGCAATGACAAGGGGCAGAGCAAAGTATCGCCAGGATACGGGCAGGAATTTTCTTTTTTCTTCAACCAGGTTGCTAGGCATGGCGGGCTCGGTCATTACTTCGTGCTGAACTTCAGCCAAGCCTTTGGGCATGGATAACCATGCGATAACGCCGGACAGAATGAGCAGATAACCGAGACTCGCAAAGGTGGCGGAAAATCCTAAAGCTCCGACGATTAATGCGCCTGCGGCGGGGGAAACCACGGATGCCAGCGTATGTACGACGCCATGGCCTGACATGTACTTGCCTTGCTTGATTGGATCACTTGACAGTTGCGCAAGCAGTGCGAGACAGGCCGGAGACAGAAAAGCAAGTACAAACCCGCTGATGGAGCGCAGGGCGAGCAGCTGCCATGGTGTATGGATTTGCGCCTGGATAAGCAAAATGATGCCTGCACCCAGCAAACTGAATACAATGTAACGACGACTGCCATGTTTGTCGATTTGGGTTCCGGCAATCAGATTGCCTGGGAGATGAGTCAAGGAATAGATGCCCATCATCCAGCCGATGAAGGTCGGGGCCGCCCCGAGCGAGATAGCGAAAGGGGTCAAGATTGGATACTGTGCGTGCAGATCAAAAACAGCAAGGAACAAAAATAGATATAGCCAGATGGCCGTTTTCACATAAGCCCCTCCTTGTTAAGCGATGCATGTTCAATAACTGGTCATGCCGTGTTCCCCGTTCCTTTGGACAGAACCTCATGGTACTACTTGTACGCCCGGCGGGACGAACTTAGACCGTTTATTTTTACATAGGAGGGCTTAGCTGACAGCAGCTTCGGAAATCATGTATAATATTCGGGAAGTGTTAATAATCAACTCTAATACGGAAGGTGTAGTCATGAACATAGAAGTAATCAAAGAGTTTGTGATGCAGAACTGGCTGGTGATCGTGGTTGCGTTGATCATTTTGTTCTTTGTTCTGAATGTGGTCAAAACCGTATTGAAATGGGCGATTGCCATCATCATTATTGCGGCTCTACTGATATACAGCGGCATCTCCATTGATCAGATCAAACAGACAGTTACTGACGTCCAATCGAGTACGATGGACACATTGAAGAAGGAAGCGACCAGCATGATGCTCAAGGAAGCTTCCAAAGCAACATACACCAAGGGACAGGATGGAGCATTTACCATCACAAGCCCCAATGTGGAGATTAAGGGTAGAACGAATTCGGATAAAGTCGATGTTACATTTCGGGGGATCTCAGTGGGTGAATGGAATGTCGACAATGAAACGATACGAACTTTTGTCAAACAGGCACAGGAGAACGGAACAGCACCGGCTTCGTAGTAAAGGAGGAATGGATACGTGCTGCAAAGTTGGCTGGATAGTCTGAAAGAATTCAACGGCATAACGATTATGCTGCTGCTGATTGTGGCCGCTTCATTGCTTCAGGGGTGGTCCAGAGGTGCTTCGCGTTCGGCAGGAAGACTCTTTGGATTCCTCATGGATGGCATTATGGCGGTCATTGGTATTCTGTTATCCATCGGTTTAACATTATGGCTTGCGCCATATGTTCAGCAATGGTTGTCTGTGCATGCGGCAGACATGCCAAACCGTGAATTAAACCGATGGGAGCAGATGTATTATACATTGATTACGGCCATTGCCGATTTTCCGCTGATGCGGTTTGCCGTGTTGTTTGTGCTTAGTTATGGCTTCATCCGATTGATTCTCGGATTGCTCTCTTCCTTTATTTTCAGCAGAAGATACAGTTCAGCAGAGCAAGAGAGCAGACCAAAAGGATTTTTCAGCCGCTTTACGGGTGCTGTGATCGGTACAGTCATTGGCTCAGTCCGTGGGATGATTGTGATTGCTGTGTTGTTCATGATTGTCAGTCTCTATCCGGGCAGCATGTTTAGTCGCTATGTAGAGGCTTCGCCCATTTATATGCAGGGGGCCAAATCCGTTATAGAGCCATTATCAGGTACATTCATCAAGGACAAGCTGCCCGTGTTTACTCAAGCGGTCCAAAAGGAACTTGGCGCGATCCTGCAACGCAAATATGAAGTCATTGACCATAACATTCCGGCGGATATTGAATCTGCGGCAAAAGAAATTGTGAAAGGGCACACGACAGATGAAGCCAAAGCCAGGGCATTATATGACTGGGTAGGTTCTCGCATTCAGTATGACTATGGTAAAGTGGATGACTATGAGCAAAAGGGCATATGGCATGAGCAAACGCCACAAAATACATTTGATACACGTCAAGGCGTATGTATCGATTACGCTCGTCTATATGCAGTCATGGCTCGTTCACAGGGTCTGGAAGCCAAAGTGGTTACAGGTCTTGGTTATAACGGGCAGGGTGGATATGGTCCGCATGCTTGGAATGAAATATATTTGAGTGATTCGGAAAGTTGGATTCCGCTTGACCCCACTTGGGCGATTAGTGGTGATTGGTTCAATCCTCCTAACTTTGCCGATACCCATCTGAAAGATCAATCAGCTTAACATTACGCCGGACATGGGTCCGGGAGATGACGACGTTGCCAGGTTATCATGCCGAGGCTGTACAGCCTGGACGGTATGCATCAAGTCATGAAAGAGGTAGGATGAATGAAAAATCATTCAAAAGAGAAGGACGAACATACGGACAAGCGGCGCTTCAGTTACCGGATGAACGTATTTTTCTTCGCTTCCTTTGTTATTTTTAGCGTTATTATTGTACGGCTGGCATTTTTGCAATTCGTGGAAGGGCCTGAGCTCAGTCAGGAGGAAGCGAGCAATATTACCAAAGATGTACCGCTCGCTCCCGTGAGAGGAACCATCTATGATTCCACAGGTGAGGTGAAGCTGGCTTACTCCAAGCCGATTCAATCCTTGTATCTGACCTTATACAAAAATTATGGAGATGTAGATGGTAAACCCAATCCGAATATAGCGGAAGTGGAGGACATCGCCACCCGGCTGCATGATGTTTTTGAGCAGTATAAGAAAAAGGATTCCGAGGCCCTTACGGTCGATAACATCTTAGAAGCAATGGACCTCAATTCGCGTAAAGCGAATGGGTTCATGCCACGTCTGATCAAGAGTGATCTGTCCGATGAGGAAGTAGCCTATTTTCTGCAGCACAAGGATGAATTCAAGGGAATTCAGATTGTAGAGGAAAGTGTGCGCTACTATGATCCGGATACGGTAGCCGTTCAGACGATTGGTTATCTCAAAAAGTTCAAAAGCTCTAAAACACTCAATAAATACAAAGAGGTCGATGAGGCCAATAAAAAGCAAACGGACCCAGGTCTTGTATATACCGAGAATGAGTTTGTTGGCTTCGATGGACTGGAACTGCAATATCAGGATGTTCTGCGGGGGAAAAGCGGTTATAACTCCGTTGATGTTGACTTGCGGAACTTGCCTGAAGGTGTAGCAGGTTCTACCCCACCCGAAAAAGGGTATGACCTAATTACAACCATTAACAAAAATGTTCAGGTGAAGACAGAACAGGCGATTCTGGATCAACTAAGCTGGCTTCATTCACATCCGGTTTCTGGTAAGCTGCATCCGAATGCCAAAACAGGTTTTGCGGTAGCGATGGAAGTGGATACAGGGAAGATTGTTTCGATTGCCAGTATGCCAGATTATGACACGAATATCTGGAGAACGGGTAGTATTAGCAACGATCAATATGATGACATCAAGTATGTATACCAAAATGGTACAATTCGTTCGTTCCCGCCCGACGATTCTAAAAAACGAGCTGAATCTATCGTATTACTTGGTTCAACGATTAAACCGCTTAGTGTATTGATCGGTTTGAAAGAAGGATTTTTCACCACAAATACGGTTTATTCAGACAGAGGTTCAACGACTTTCGGTGGAGATAACCGCAGAGTCCAGAACTCATCAGGACACGTGTATGGTTCGTTAACACCCCATGATGCCATTCGACATTCCTCAAACGTGTTCATGATTGACGAGATTGGCAAGAAGCTTTACTCCCAATATGGTGCAGAGGGAATCAATGTTTGGGATAAATACATGAAGCAGTTCGGTTTGGGTGTATCTACTGGGGTTGATCTGCCGAATGAATTCTTGGGTATTCGGGATTATATGAACACCGATGAAAGTTCACTAACTCGACTTGTTTACGGTTCCTTTGGACAACAAGGGAAATATACAACGATGCAGCTGGCACAGTATGCTACGATGCTAGCGAATAAAGGAAAACGTATGGAACCACAATTAGTCAGTGAGTTCCGTGATTCGCAAGGCAATGTGGTTGAGAAAATGAAACCGAAAGTGCTCAGCACAGTCGATTTTAATGATGCTTACTGGAATGAAGTACAGCGAGGCATGGCAACCGAAGTAACGGCGTTTAGTGGATTCCCTTATGACTTTGCAAGAAAAACAGGTACATCCACACAGTTAGTCGGAGGCAAATTGGTGGATAACGGGGTGTTTATTGCTTACGCTCCACGCAACAATCCGAAGCTGGCTGTAGCTGTGGTCATTCCGGAAGGGGGCTTCGGTTCGAACAGTGCGGCTCCCGTAGCACGTGCGATCTTCGATGCGTATGATGAGGAGTTTGGTCTGGACGGTGTACCGAAAAAAGATAAAAATAAAGAATCAGATACGCAGTAATGTGAGTCTTTGATTCAAAGAGGGGACCCTTTCGAGGGTCCTTTTTACGTTTGTCAGGACTGAGAGGCCACTTTCCCACAAGCTGCTGCAAATCAGTATGTAACAAACATCGTTTATGACACGTTTATATAAGAGAATGAAAATTTATTTCAAGAGTAAAGAGATTAACGATATGTCTGTATTGACATCGTTTCGAAAGAATCGGCATATGTCTCTCCTGTTTACGAAAATGTAACCAAAATCTGGAGGACATGGCAGTTGACCTTTGATAGACTTGTAGAAGGAAAGGTATGTTATTTGAACCGATTGATGCAATATGCGTGATAGATGAATCTACTTTTACATAAGAACGGAGAGGCTTATCCCATGTTTAACCGATTGAGGAAAAAGAAAATGTCCAATGAAGATACACCAGTCAACAACAAGCCGTCTAGTGTAAGAATGAATATGTTTTTTTTCGCTGCGTTTGTGATATTCAGTATCCTAATTTTTAGGTTGGCCTTTGTACAATTTGTCGAGGGACCTGAACTGACCTATATGGAAACCAGCCGTAATACCAAAGATATTCCGCTCGCCCCTGTTCGTGGGCCAATCTACGATGCGACAGGGGAAGTTGCGCTGGCTTATTCGGAACCTGTGCAGTCCCTCTATGTATTGTTGTATGAGGATTATAGAAATGATGACCGCAAGCAGGAGGCGCAGGGACTTGCTGGTGAACTGGCGGCTGTGTTTAAACAGTTTAATCCGGGTGACAAAGAACAACCAGATGCAGAAGAGATCATGAAGCGACTGGATCTGGATTATCAGAAGACTTTTGGGTATGTACCAAGGTTGGTTAAATCCGATTTAACAACCAAAGAGATTGCCTATTTTATGGAGAAAAAAGCAGAGTTTCCAGGCGTTATGGTTCTTGAGGAAAATGTCCGAAGGTACGACCCAGATGGGGTAGCCGTTCAAGTGATTGGATATACAAGAGAATTCAAACGGGCGCCGGATACACTTAAAAAGTATAAAGCCATTCGGGAATCAGCAAGTACCCAGCGTGACCCGGGTCTTATTTATCACGAAGAAGAGAAGGTAGGCTTTGACGGCTTGGAGCTGCAATATCAAGAAGAACTTCGTGGACGAAGTGGCTACCAGTCCATTGATATTGATGCACGAAATTTGCCGGACGGGACGATGAATCTGACTCCACCTGAAAAGGGATACGGGCTTGTAACAACGATCAACAAGGAAATTCAGATGGTTGCACAACAAGCTATTACAGATGAATTAAGGAAGTTGCCTAAAGCTATAACGGGATACGCGGTAGCCATGGAAGTGGATACAGGCAATGTAGTGGCTATGGCGAGTATGCCGGACTATGATCCGAATGATTGGGATTATGAGAAGATCAAGTATGTATTCCGCAACGGAACCACGGAGTCGTTCCCTCCTAATGAATCAGGTAAAAAGGCCGAGTCCGTTATTTTGTTGGGTTCCGTTATTAAGCCTCTTAGTGTACTAATTGGGTTGAAAGAAGGTCTGTTCAGTACAGGGCAAACCTATTATGACCAAGGCTATGCTACATTAGGCAAAGATGGAAGAAAGGTTAGGAATTCACACTCGGCATTTAACGGCTCTATTACGGCGAGAAGAGCGATTGAGAAATCTTCTAATGCTTTTATGATCGATATGGTGGGTAAGGGTCTCTATAACAAATATGGGGCGACCAAGGGTGTAAAAGTGTGGGACGAACATATGAAAGAGTTCGGTTTAGGCGTGTCTACAGGAGTTGATCTTCCGAAAGAGTATCTGGGTACTCTGGAATATAATAGTAAAAATAATGAATCAGGTTTGACACGTCTCGC
This sequence comes from Paenibacillus sp. GL_099_B, assembly GCF_057835695.1. NCBI lineage: Bacteria > Bacillati > Bacillota > Bacilli > Caryophanales > Paenibacillaceae > Paenibacillus > Paenibacillus sp. GL_099_B. The sequence continues at coordinate 5,907,068 of NZ_CM174430.1, read as the reverse complement.
TTTTGCCTCATTTGGTCAGCAAGGTAAATATACAACGCTTCAACTTGCACAATATACCACGATGCTTGCGAATAAAGGCAAACGGATGGAGCCTCATTTAGTAAAGGAAATCCGTGACGCAGAAGGCAATGTGGTGAAGAAAATTAAACCAAAAGTGTTAAACGAGGTTGATTTTGCTGATGCATACTGGAATGAAGTGCATAAGGGTATGGTCACCAAAGTAAGCTCGTTTGACGGTTTCCCCTACGATTATGCGAGAAAAACAGGAACCTCGGAGCAGGGAACAGGGCCGAACAAAAAGGAAAACGGAGTATTTATCGCTTTTGCGCCACGGGATAATCCCAAGCTGGCTATAGCCGTTGTTGTACCCGAAGGTGGATTTGGATCGGTCAGTGCGTCTCCAATCGCACGCAAAATCTTCGATGCATATGATGAAGTTTATGGCCTTGATGGGACTCCAAAAGGGAAGAAAGATCAGGGAAAAGATACAGAGTAACGTGAAGCAACGCAAAGGAATTAGGACTGATAAGCGAAAAAGACAAGCAAGCTAAATAAATCGCCAATATACTCATTTGGACAGGCAGGGGAAATTATCCCTTGCCTTTTTATTTTGCATCGGCTAAAATTTGCACAAGGGAAACATTATTAGTCTAGTATAAATTTTAATACCTTGTACAACAAAATTAGATGAGGACAATTATGTTAGGAGAGGGAAAGGGGCGGTTTGAATTGTTGATGGTGAAGATGAGGAGCATTCAGAGAGGGTTGATGACGCTGGCTGCTGTTGTTCTGGTTATCGTGCTAACAGCATGCTCAGGTGCAGCGGAAACAGGAGGTAGTGAAGGGAAGGTACGGGTCACAGCCACAACAGGCATGATTGCGGATGTAGCGCGTGAAGTCGGCGGGGCATATGTTGATGTGACCGGGCTGATGGGCCCAGGGGTAGATCCTCACTTGTACAAGGCTTCGCAGGGAGATATTCGGAAGCTGGAGCAAGCGAAGGTCATTTTCTACAACGGGCTGCATCTTGAAGGAAAAATGACAGACATCTTGGAGAAAATGTCCAAGAGCAAAATAGTAACAGCTGTCACGGAGAAAATTCCGGTGGATGAATTGCGATCAGGAAAAGATACAGGCGGAACTGAATACGATCCCCATGTTTGGTTTGATGTCAGCCACTGGATGCATGCCGCAGAGGCTGTCCGCGATACACTCGTGGAGGCGGACCCCGAACATGGAGAAGCGTACAAGGCCCAGGCAGCGCAGTATCTAACGAAACTGGAAGCATTGGATTCCGAGGTACGGGAAAAAATCCAGGAGATTCCGGAAGCCAGCCGGGTATTGGTCACGGCGCATGATGCCTTTGGATACTTCGGCCAAGCCTATGACATGAAAGTAATGGGGCTTCAAGGAATCAGTACAGCAGCAGAATATGGTGCGAGGGATGTCAGTGAGTTGCGGGATTACCTTGTGGACAACAATATCAAAGCGGTATTTGTAGAATCTAGTGTACCGGCAAAAGCAATGGAAGCGATTATTGCCGGTGCAGCCGAAAAAGGACATACCGTAAGCATTGGTGGTGAGCTGTTCTCGGATGCGATGGGTGCTGAGGGAACAGAAGAAGGAACGTATATCGGTATGATCCGACACAACACTGAGACGATTGTAGAAGCATTAAAATGAGAAACCATATGAAGAGAGGAGTGGATATTGCATGAGCGATGCAATTTTATTCGAGAAATCTCAACCACAACCAAATGCTAACCATCTGAAGGGAACACAGCCAACATCAGCTCCTCTTAGTGTTCGGGATCTGGCGGTGGCTTACCATAAAAAGCCGGTGCTCAGTGGGGTATCTTTTGACATCCCGGAAGGTCAGCTAATTGGTATTCTTGGCCCTAATGGGGCAGGGAAATCAACCTTGATCAAAGCCGTTCTGGGACTAGTGCCCAAAATGCACGGCGAGGTGAAAATTTTTGGTCAGTCCTACCGAGAACAGCGTCGCCGTATCGGCTACGTACCTCAGCGTGAATCTGTTGATTGGGATTTCCCGACTCACGCCCTCGATGTTGTCATGATGGGGCGTTATGGACATCTGGGCTGGTTCCGCCGTCCAGGCAAAAAAGAACGGGATCTGGCAGCTCACTGCCTGGAGCAAGTGGGAATGGGTGATTACATGTACCGCCAGATCAGTCAGCTGTCCGGTGGACAGCAGCAGCGTGTCTTTCTGGCACGGGCACTGGTTCAGGATGCCGAATTGTATTTCATGGATGAGCCGTTTGCAGGTGTGGACGCCACAACGGAAAAAGCTATCATTTCACTTTTGGAACAGTTGAAGAAGCAAGGTAAGACCGTACTGGTTGTTCACCATGATCTGGCGACAGTAGAGGAATATTTCGACCATGTGTTGCTGCTTAATGGAAGGCTGGTTGCAGGTGGACCCACGAATGAAGTATTTGTACCGGATACTTTGCAAGAGACGTACGGAGGCCGGATAGCGATGATCGGAAGCCGGTCGGAGAAAGGCCAGGTGTAGTGCATGTGGAACTGGATAGTAGCCATTTTGTCCGATCCCAATACACGCTGGATATTGCTTGGCTGCTTGTTACTCGGATTCAGTAGTGGAATTATTGGCTCTTTTACATTTTTGCGTCGTCAAAGTCTCATGGGGGATACGTTGGCTCATGCAGCTCTGCCAGGAATTTGCATCGCGTTTATGTTGACTGAAACCAAATCAGTAGGATTATTTCTGTTCGGTGCGCTCGTGGCTGGGATCGTTGCGACCTTCGGCATATCGTGGATTACACGGTATTCTCGGATCAAGCAGGATGCGGCAATGGGGATTGTGCTGACTGTATTTTTCGGTATTGGCGTAGTGATGCTTACTCGGATTCAGCACGGTGCGAGTGGCAGTCAGAGTGGACTTGATAAATATTTGTTTGGTCAGGCCGCATCCATGGTGATGACGGATGTGTATGTTATGGGCGGTGTCTGTCTTTTATTATTGATTGCTTGTCTGGCATGGTTCAAAGAATTCAAGCTGGTGAGTTTTGACCCGGGATTCGCACGGGGTATGGGACTGCCGGTTGGTATGTTGGAACAACTGATTCTGCTTTTGACTGTTATTGCGGTTGTTGCGGGAATTCAGGCGGTTGGCGTGGTGCTTGTCGCCGCTTTGCTGGTTACCCCGGCAGCAGCAGCTCGCTGTTGGACGGACTCGCTCTCGCTTATGGTACTGTTGGCCGGCGTATTTGGAGCACTGAGCGGTGCGACAGGTACAATCTTCAGCACCCTGGTGCCTAATCTGCCGACAGGGCCAGTAACGGTACTGGCAGCAACAGTGCTATTTGCGGGTTCCGCATTGCTTGCTCCACGACGCGGACTGTTAGCACGGCGTTTGCGAAGTATGCAGGCGAAATCCGCTTACTTGAGAGAAGAGCATGCCACGCTACAGACACTCTCTGCACAGCGAGCACAGCAGGAACGGGGTGAGTTGTAATGGCAACTTTCTGGATTATATTGACGGCCATCCTGGTATCCTCCGCCTGCGCTATTCTTGGCTGTTTTCTAATATTAAGGCGGATGGCTCTGGTTGGAGATGCGATCAGTCATGCGGTTCTCCCGGGTATTGCGATTGCTTTCCTGTGGAGTGGCTCACGTGATTCGTTATGGATGCTGCTCGGTGCAACGGTATTTGGATTACTGACGGTGTTCTTCATTCAAAGCTTGCAGGCAGGAGGGCTATCATCGGATGCTTCCATCGGAATAGTGTTTACGGCACTCTTCGCAGTGGGTGTGATTTTGATCAGTCTGAATGCCGGGCATATTGATCTGGATCTCGACTGTGTCTTGTTCGGTGAGATCGCTTATGTCCAGTGGGATACCCTAACCCTTGGAGGGACGGATGTAGGCCCAAGGGCAGTCTGGATGCTGGGCATCACCTTGCTGGTCATCCTCCTTGTAATCGGCTTGTTCTACAAGCAGTTCAAGTTGTGTGCTTTTGATCCGGCGCTGGCTGCGGCCTGCGGCATTCCGGTGGTGCTGTTCCACTATCTGCTTATGGGGCTCGTTTCTATGACATCGGTGGCTTCATTTGAGAGCGTAGGATCCATTTTGGTGGTAGGCATGTTGATTGTACCTGCAGCGACGGCTTACTTACTCACGGATCGATTGGGCAAAATGATTCTGTACAGCGTGCTCTTAGGAGCGGCTTCCTCGGTTGGAGGCTACATCATGGCTTACGCGTTGGATGCTTCCATTGCAGGTTGTATGGTGGCGGTAGCAGGAATTCTGTTTGTCCTGGCCCTGTTGCTGTCTCCAAAGCATGGTATTGTCTTCCGGTATGCTCGTCGCAAATTCGCTTCACGTTAATGGATAAAAATTAGCAGCCGCCTGCATTGCAGGCGGTTTTTTCATGGATACGGGTAAGTTTTATCTCATACCAGACTCTTACACGAGGTGGAACAGACATCTGTTGCTGTTGCAAAGGTTCACCCGCATCGCGGGTTACTTTGTTGCAGGCCGACGATCTGTGGTAAAATGTCGTTAGCTGTGACGTCCGGAGCATCCGCCTACATGGATGCCGGGCGATCTTTTTGTGAGAGTATGTTGGATAGGGAGAACTAGAGAGACAACTGAGGAGGAAATACGGCATGAGTGAACTAAAATACAAATTGCTTGCATTGGATATGGATGGAACACTGCTTAACGATAATCATGAAATCACACAGGAAACCGCCAAGTGGATTCAAATCGCCATTCGTCGGGGAGTGCATGTGTGCCTTTCGACGGGAAGAGCTGTTTTTCATGCGATGCCTTATGCGGTACAGCTTGGGCTGGAGACCCCGATGATTACGGTCAATGGCAGTGAAGTCTGGAAAGCTCCGCATGATCTGCATATGCGCCATCTGATGGACCCGGCATTGATCCGCAAAATGCAGGAGATTGGCGAAAAATATAATAGCTGGTACTGGGCATACTCCGTGGAAGAGCTGTTCAACCGTGATCGCTGGACGGACAATATTGAAGGTCTGGAATGGCTGAAATTCGGATTCAATACCGAAGTGGATGAAGTCCGTCACCAGATTATGATGGAGCTGCAACAAATGGGCGGCTTGCAAATGACGAACTCCTCACCTGTTAATATTGAGATTAACCCCGGTGGTGTATCCAAAGCGAGCGGTGTAGCTGAAGTCTGTAAGCTGCTGGGCATAGAGATGTCCGAAGTGGTTGCTGTTGGAGACAGCTTGAATGATCTGGCCGTTATTGAAGCCGTGGGTCTTGGTGTTGCCATGGGCAACGCGCAGGAACAAGTGAAGGAAGCGGCTGACCTGATCGTAGCGAGCAACAACGAAGATGGCATTGTCGAAGTCATCCGTGAACATATTTTGAAGGGGGAATAACCTTTGCTCGCAACCGTTGGCTGGATTTTAATTGTACTGCTGTTTGCGGTGGGGATGGCCGGAACGGTATATCCCATACTGCCTGGTGCTGTAGCGATTTTCTTCGCGTTTCTGGTCTATGGCTGGTTCTTCAGCTTTGTTCCGTTCGGTGTATGGTTCTGGATTATCCAGATTTTGATCGTAGTGGTGCTGTTTGTTGCTGATTATGTCGTCAGTGCCTGGGGTGTGAAGAAATTCGGCGGCTCTAAATTATCGACGACTCTCAGTACGATTGGTGTCATCATTGGCCCATTTGTCATTCCGGCATTCGGACTGGTACTGGGACCATTTATCGGTGCTTTTATCGGGGAACTGATTGGAGGTTCTTCACCAGCCAAAGCTTCCAAAGTCGGATTTGGTTCCGTGGTGGGGCTGTTTACTAGCACCGTAATGAAAATTATTTTGCAAATCGTCATGATTGTTCTGTTTATTATCTGGGTGGTAAGATTCGCATAGACGTTCGGGAGCGGCTTCATCTGGATGCACGTCGGTGTGGGGGAAAGAAGGGGAATTGGCTTGTCTAAGAAGGAAACATTCATTAGAGGTACGCTCATCTTGGCGGCAGCTGCGCTGATTGCGAGGGTACTCGGATTGGTTCAACGGGTGCCGCTGGAGCATATCCTCGGCGATATCGGTAACGCATCGTTTACCATCTCCAACACGGTATATTTAATGCTGTTAACCGTTGCTACAGCAGGCATACCGAGTACACTTAGTAAAATGGTGTCGGAACGTTATGCGCTGGGACGCGCCGGTGAAGCACAACAAATCTACCGTGCAGCCCTGATCTTTGCGGCTGTAGCCGGGGTAGTCATGTCTGCTTTATTGTGGTTCGCAGCACCTTATTATGCTACGTACGTATCCAAAGTACCGGAATCGGTGAGCGCCATTCGGGCCTTGGCTCCAGCGCTACTGCTCTTCCCAGCCATCGCAATGATGCGTGGATATTTCCAGGGTCGCGGCAATATGACGGCAGGCGGCATTTCACAGATTGTAGAGCAGTTTGCACGTGTAGGTACAGCGATCATCGTGGCGTTTGTTATGCTGCAATGGAATTATGATGATCAAACCATTGCGGCAGGGGCTTCATTTGGGGGCGTATTCGGAAGCATTGGCGCTTTTGCTGTCATGTTGTACTTCACCTTGAAGCTTCGCAAAAATGACCGTGCGGCGCAATTGAATTACGAGCGTCCGGAGCAATTGCCCATGCGGGGCATCTACAGCGATATATTCAAACTTTCGATTCCAATCGTATTATCTTCACTCGCTGTTCCAGCGATTAACTTTATCGATTCATCGCTGGTAGTGCCGCTGCTTAGCGGACGAATCGGACTGGAAGAAGCGACAGGAGTACTTGCGATCCTCGGTGCCAAGGCCCAAAGTATTGCAGGCATTCCTCCGATTCTGGCTATCGCATTGAGTCAATCGCTTGTGCCAGTCATTTCGGCGGCTTTTGCACGCAAGGATGAAGTTCATCTGAAAAATCAGGTGACGCTTGCTTTGCGCATTTCGATTCTGACAGGAATGCCAATCGTTATCGCTCTATGTGCGGCAGCGTATTCCGTTAACGGCTTGTTATTCACCAGCCCAGACGGGACACCAATCATTACATTGCTGACATTTGGTACCATTTTCCAAATTACGATGATGACCACGAACTCCATTTTGCTTGGGGTAGGTAAACCACGGATTACAATGATTAGTGTGGCAGCGGGTATCGTAGTCAAACTCATAGCGAGTTTAATCCTGGCTCCAATCTTTGGCATTTACGGGATCATTATTGCTACCGCATTGTGTTTCCTGGTTATTACGTACCTCAATCTGCGGGTACTTCGGAAAATTGTTGATTTCTCGATCATGGGTGATCGCTGGAAAGGGTTCATCATTACCGTACTGCTTGCAGCGGGTGTTGGTTTTGCGGCGAACTGGGCCGGAAACTCCATCTTTGATCTATTCCTGCCAACACGTGTATCATTCCTCGTTACCTGTCTGTTTGTGGGTGCCCTTGTGGTTGTTGTGTACCTGGTACTCATGGTGGTTCTACGTGTACTTCGTAAAGACGAACTGGGCAGTTACCCTCGTATTTTGCAAAAGATACTCCGTCCGCTCATGCGTCTACAACGTGGAGCCGGGCAACGTGGATAATCGATTCAACAAACAATACACACTTCGTTATATTGTTTGAAATAAGTACAAGCTCTGTCTGCTTCTATAGCGGACAGGGCTTTTTTGTAATACCGAAAAAAGGTAGGCCATTTGCTTTCTAGACGATTTCCCTGGTAAGGCCTCTGTCCTTAATGAGTTAAGGTTTTGGCATCATGGGCCAATGCGGTCTTCAGCATGCCATACCGATGTTCATGGCTCATCTCAAACAGCCAAGGGCGGCGTGGGATCGTGAGATGACCGAGGCAATCTCGATTTTTAAGCCAATCCTGCCTTGTAATCGGTTCATACGGCGTATCACCCCATACAGCCAGCAATTCAGGACTATATAACCGTTGTCCTTCCGCTAGCCATTCGTGATCCAGCAGCTCCTGACTATAGCGCTCAGCTTCTCCGGCTTCATCTTTATGTGCGGTGAACAGACCTGGCCAATATTCAGCACGTGAGCCACGGTGGGGAACTGAGCGCGCAAACTCCAATACTTGTGTGTACACTTGTTCCACTCCAAACAGCATCGCATATAAACCTTTGCCAAACATAATCCGCTCATCCAGCTTGCCAAAATGTTCAATAACCCGGCCTGCAAGACCTTTTTCCCGTCCGAGTGGAAACACGATATGATTCAGCCCAGCCAGATTATGCAGATGGAATGCGGGTTTGGAAAGCACTTGTTTTTGAAAATAAGGATGCTGCACGACCCGGCTCTCGATATAGTTCTGCTCATTAATAATTAATGCCACACTAAGCAGCGAGCTGCATCGCTCCAGCCAAAATCGTTCCCAGAACGGCGTCATGAACGCCGATACATGAAAATGGGACAACAAATGAAAACAGCTCCGGCCGATCCGGAGGCTGTTCATATACAGTAAAAGTTGGGGATATGCGTCTTGGAAAATGAGGGCATTGCATCGCTCTAGTAGTCGATACATGTGCTCTCGGTCTGTTTGATTTTGCAGATTATGCATAAGGTCACTCTGGAGATCGGTCATGTGATATCCGCCGTTGCGGGATACCATATGGGCCAGCAAGGCCCAATGCAGCTCTGGATATTGTTCGTAACATTCCAGGTATGCTGCTGTGCGAGTGATGTTACTCCGGTTGTTCTCCTGCGTTAATGTTTTGATCTCTTCCAGAATAATGCAGTCCTCTTCACAGACCAGTGCGCTGAGCGTATTTCTTGCAAAAGAACTCTCGTTTCCAGGCAATAGGCGCTCCACCTCTGCTTGTAAGGTTGCAGCCATGTCAGAGTCCCAAGCCATATCACGCAAGGGATGACGAAGCTGTGTAGAGGCCTGCCAAGCCGCCTGTTTACCCCTCCATACTTCCCGGGCCGCACCTGGGATGGATCGAACCATCTGCAATATCGACCCGTGATGGGCAGACTCGGAGGAATCCGTTTTAACGGAAGTCATGACATGACATCCTTTCCTGATATTCTGATTACGGTTTTAGTTTAAGAAGCTGTTGATCTCAGTATGCGCCGAATATTTGACTTCCACTCCGCAATTTGCTTCACTTAGAGGATAAGACAAGGTATAGAAAGGAAGATGTTGTAATGGAAAAGATTACATCTAAACCGGAATTTGATGTGGCAATCCAATCTCCGCGTTTGACTGTAGCTGTATTTAAGGCAGATTGGTGTGGTGATTGCAAGTACATCGATCCGTTTATGCCTGAAGTTGAAGAGAAGTTTGCTCGTGAGCTGAAGTTGATTGAGGTCGACGTAGATCAGGTGGGTACAGTGAGCGAAGAGCAAAATATTCTCGGCATCCCCAGCTTTGTAGCTTACACAGATGGCCGGGAACTTGTTCGTTATGTGAACAAACTGCGCAAGTCGAGAGAAGAGATTGAACAATTCCTGCAGCGTGCAGTTGAGGTGTATACCACGATTCATAAATAAATCATGACAGGTTCACCATGTTAAAGGTTATAATTAAAGGAACGCCATTTCTCTTGAAATAGGGAAGTGGCGTTTGTATTTTTAACATTTTTCGGGGAAGCTAATGATGTACATAGTCCTGCATAAATGGAGGGTCAACTTTTCGACAGACGTTAACATTTTGTCACAAAGCGCGACGTCAATGACACATTTATCCGGTATAATGAATTTAGTTGTGAAATAAGTGTCAAAGTATCGAATCAAGCGGAGGATGTAGTTCTTCGCAATCTTAAACCAACAGCGGGTGAGAAAAAAAATTGAAGCACTTAACCTTGTTTAAATGGTTAACCGTATTAACCTGTCTTGTCATGTTTCTGGCCACATTTGGCGGAGGCGTTGTAACCCGAACGGAATCGGGCCTCGGCTGCGGCGCGGAATGGCCTTTATGTAACGGAAAACTTGTGCCTGCACACACTGTTGCCTCACTTATTGAATTTTCCCATCGCGCCGTCAGCGCACTGGCAGGACTGTTGTCCATAGCCTCTTTTGTAGCATTTTTGCGGTTTGGCAAATCACGCCGTGATCTGCAATTGTTTTCATTGTTAACTCTGATATTTGTTATTGTCCAGGGAATCATGGGGGCTTTTGCCGTCGTATTCTCCCAATCTTCCGCAGTCATGGCACTGCATTTCGGATTTGCCTTAATCGCTTTTGCCAGCTCATTGATGATGGCGCTTGGTATTCGGCAGGAAACTCGCCATGGTGGATTGGAAAGACTGAATCGATATCCGCGAGTCAGCAAAGGCTTCCGAAATCTGGTGTGGTTTTCCACGATCTATACGTACCTCGTGGTATATACTGGAGCATTTGTGAGCCATACGGATTCTGCTGGAGGCTGTTCAGGCTTTCCTCTCTGTAACGGGCAGATTATTCCTGAGCTCTCGGGAGGCGTAGCTGTTGCTTTTGCTCACCGGGTGGCGGCTGTTTCATTAGTAATCGTCATTGCAATCCTCGGTCATTTTGCGTATCGCAAACATCCGGATAACACGGAATTAAGAAAACTCGGCATCATTTCTGTTGTGCTGGTTTTGTTGCAAGTGGTCATTGGTTTTGGACTGATGCTCACGATGAACCGCCCGGAAGTGTATATGTTCGTGGCGCTGGCGCATATGCTTGATATTGCCATTTTGTTCGGTGTATTAACCTATATGAGTTTCCTGGTGTACAAGTTGCATCGCCCCGTTAACCGTTTCTAATATATCCGAATTATTGTAGTTCAGGGGATGAATCCAGTGAAGTTCACCATCCGATGATGTACATCATTGGACAGGTGAACTTTGTTTGATGTCAGGCGTGTCAGGGCACCCTATTGTAAGCAGCGGTCATACGTTTACTCTGATTCCAGTTTTGTTTAATATGATGTATTATTATTAATTTGATGATCTGCAGAGTGGAAAGAGGAGGCTATATATGCTGCGAACGTTGCTGGGTGAAAAGCCGCGTAAAAACGAAGGCATACTAAAGGACGCGATAGAGGCGATGGCAGATACGCTTGAGCTATTTCAGCGACAGATGCATGTGGACCATGATCCTACCCATGATTTTCGAAAACTGTATGTGTGGACCCAGGGACTGATCTCCTCGCTGGATGAATTGGAGCAAAGCTGTTTTGCAGCTTCCCATTTCCGTCAGAAAGTCAAAGCGGGCTCTACGGATGATATGACGATACCAGAAAAAGCGGAGTACGCCCGTTACGTCTATTTCTATAAGGATTGCTTCATCCGATGTTTTGCCATTCTGGATAAGTTAGGTACGGTGTTGAATGAAATATTTGAGCTGAACACAACCAATGTTAAAACTCATTATTCTTATTTTACCGTATTAAGACAGTTCGGATATGATAAGCTGCATTATGTTCTTGCCAACGAACTAATCCAGATCAAGGACTCCTACCGGGAGCCAATGAGCAAATTGCGCAAACGACGAAACATGGAGATTCATTACATGAACTCCGAAATGCAGGATGATCTGTGGCAGCTGCACCAGACTTTGCAAGGGAAAGTGAAACTGGAGGATTTGGACCAGCATCTCTTGGAACTCCGCCAGGGTGTGGAAATGGTATGTGAGACGTTAAAAGCAGCGTATGGCTACATCAACAAGAAGTGGCATAAGCAGGGAATGAATCAACCGGCGAACTGAATGGATAGTAATATTTACCTTTGACAAATCGGAATACTTGGATTATACTGAGTTCCTGATCGACAGTTAGATGGAATTAACATTTATGACATTAACATTATAACTACTACTGAACTTATAAATTAAATATTTCTTATCGAGAGCGGCGGAGGGACAGGCCCGATGAAGCCCGGCAACCGATTTATAACTGCATGACAGCTGTGTCATACTTTATAGATGTTAGGTGCTAATTCCTACAAAATGGTGCAAGGCACGATTTTGGCAGATGAGAAGGTATAATCTTTCACGTGAAGAGCCCTTTTTGTTTCTGCAAAAGGGGCTCTTTTTTTTGTACGATGAAGGGGAGTTTTCCTTTCATTCGGGTAAAGATACATGTAGGCAGTGGGAAGGAGCAGTAATTTTGATTGAATTAAAAGGTTTAACCAAGACGTACGGTAAAGGTTCAAAAAGTACGACGGCCTTATCCGATCTAAATTTGAATATCCGCAAGGGTGAAATATTTGGAGTTATCGGCCATTCCGGTGCAGGCAAGAGTACATTGATCCGTTGTATCAATTTGCTCGAACGCCCCACGGCAGGCGAGGTTTGGGTTGATGGAATCAACCTAACCGATCTCAACAAGTCCGATTTGCAACAACAACGGCGAAAGATCGGCATGATTTTTCAACACTTTAATCTGTTATCCTCAGCTACGGTATACGACAATGTGGCTTTTCCTTTGAAGCTCGTTAATACGCCCAAGGCAGCAATTGATCGGAAAGTGAAGGAAATGCTCGCATTGGTTGGACTGGAGGACCACAGCAATAAATATCCGACCCAACTGTCAGGCGGACAGAAGCAAAGAGTAGGCATTGCGAGAGCACTCGCGAGTGATCCGAACGTGCTGCTGTGTGATGAGGCGACATCGGCACTTGATCCCCAGACAACCGATTCGATTCTGAAGTTATTGCTGGATATCAATGAAAAGTACAATCTCACGATTGTTCTAATCACCCATGAGATGCACGTGATCCAGAATATATGTGATCAGGTGGCGGTTATCCATCAGGGAGGAATCGTGGAGCAAGGGCCAGTAACGGAAGTATTCCTCAAGCCGCAGCATGCAATTACCCGTGACTTTATGATGCGGGACCATGAGGTGGGAATTGCATTGGAAGAGACCGCTCTGGCGAGTGCGGATGTTTCATTGCAGACGAACGGAGCTTCAAAGCTTGTGAAAATATCCTTCCTGGGCAATAAAACCTATGAGGCGATTTTGTCCAGAACGGTTCGTAAAACAGGAGTGGATTTCGCCATTTTGCAAGGCACCATTTCAACAATCAAACAAGTTCCCTATGGACAGCTGACCGTTCGGTTTGAGGGGCAGTCAGATGAAATTAATCTCACCATTAAAGAGTTAGTGGATCAGGGACTTGATGTGGAGGTGCTTCGTTAAATGGATTTTTCAACGGTACGTTGGGAAGAAATCGGTAAGGCTTCAATTGAAACACTGCAAATCCTAGGAGCATCGGGCCTATTCACGATAATCATTGGTTTGCCGCTAGGCGTATTGCTATTTATGACGGCAAGGTCGACTTCGATTCAGTCTCAAGTGGTGTACACGATACTATCGTTTATTGTAAACATTCTGCGATCGGTGCCATTTATCATTCTGATTGTTGCACTCATTCCGTTTACGCGTTCACTGGTTGGCACAGCTACAGGGGTGCTGGGTGTTATACCTCCGCTCGTCATTGCCGCAGCTCCATACTTTGCCCGGTTGGTGGAAACTACACTGCGTGAAGTTGATCGTGGCGTCATTGAAGCGGCACAGGCGATGGGAGCTTCAACCGGACAGATTGTGCGACGTGTACTTCTGCCAGAGGCATTGCCGGGTCTGATAGCTGGTATCACCATTACAATCGTTACCCTTGTTTCCTACACGGCAATGGCGGGGATGGTTGGTGGTGGAGGTCTGGGAACATTGGCAATCAACTACGGATACTTCCGTTATCAGAATGAAATTATGATTATATCCGTTGTATTTATGATCATTCTGGTGCAAGTGCTTCAGATGGCTGGCGATCGTTTGGTTAAATGGTTCACCAGGAAATAACACATATATAGCATTTGCCTGATTCGGTATCGACTTGGTGCAAAATGCAAAAAAAATTATTGGAGAAGGGGTTTTACACATGAAAAAATGGTCTTTTGCTCTACTTAGTATTATGCTGATTGCGGTTCTAGCGGCTTGCGGAAACAATAAGGATTCCGACAGCGGCGCTGACAATGCTGGAGGCGCACCGCGCACCGTAGAATTGAAAGTGGGAGCATCACCTACACCACATGCGGAAATTTTGGAAAGCATCAAGCCTGAACTCGAAGCTGAAGGCATTCGCTTGCAAATCGTGACTTTCAATGATTATGTTCAACCTAACCAACAGCTTGAAGATAAACAACTGGATGCGAACTTTTTCCAACACCAGCCTTACCTGGATACAGAGAACAAAGAACGTGGTTTCCACCTCGTTGCTGTAACACCTGTGCATGTTGAGCCATTTGCTGGCTATTCCAAAAAAATCAAATCATTGGATGAGTTGAAAGACGGCGCAAAAGTAGCTATTCCTAATGACCCATCCAACGGTGGTCGTGGACTGTTGTTGCTTGCAAAAGAAGGACTTATCACGCTGAAAGACAACACAAATATCACTTCTACGATTCAGGATATTACAGCCAATCCGAAAAACCTGAATATCATCGAGCTGGATGCAGCCATGATGCCTCGTCAACTGGATGAAGCAGACCTGGTATTCATCAACGCCAACTACGCGCTGGAAGCCAATCTGAACCCAGAGAAGGATGCGCTGTTGATCGAGGACCTGCAAGGTAACCCTTATGCAAACATCCTCGTATCCCGTGAAGATAACAAAGATGCTGATGCTATCCAAAAACTGGCTGCAGCTCTGCATTCTGAAGAGGTTAAAACGTTCATCAAAGAACGTTATCAAGGGGCTGTAGAACCTGCGTTTTAAGCTAAACGATTAAGCTGGAAATTAATTGTATACTCGGCTCCACTTCTTATGGAACTACTAAAGAAAGCCCTGCATTCTCTTTATAGAGAATTCAGGGCTTTTTGTTTTGTGCATCATGTTAGAGAGCGCTTTGATGTAAAATACATTAGGTACTTTACTTTGTAAGTTTTAAGGTTTATTCGGATCAGTATCTGAATGACCATCTGTCTGTTGGCTATCAGAGCCTGAGGACTCCTGTCCAGCAGCATGCTGTTGGTAAGCTTCCTCTGCAGGAGATAGCGAATTCTGATCTCCTGGGTCAGCATCTTTTTTGCGGCCGGTCAGCTTGCGACGAATCCATCCGAAAGCACCAACAATAGCGGCCACGATGACAAACCATCCTTTTTTAAGTAAAAGCAATAATCCAACTTTCTTAGCTACAGCTACACCAGCACCACCGAGAATCAGACTGGTCAGGCCAAGTTCAGATTTTTTGTCTACGGATGCATCAAACTCTTCATAGGTATTTCCTTTGATCACGTTGAGCTGGTTAAGCACGGAGCTTTCAAACTGTTTGCGATTTTCTTCAAAGTTGGCACTATCCGTAACGAGGATAACACCGATGTATCCTTCGCGGGTGAGTACGTTCACATTGTAATTGACGAGTTTTTCCCGCTCTGAATCCTCAAGACCAAGAGAATAGATCAATTGATGTTTGCTGCTGTCATAGGCAGGCTCAATTTCCCATCCGGTGATAAACAGTTGATTTTCGGGTGTTGTTTTCTCATTTTGATCTTCTGTACCTCTTTTGTAGCTATCGAGCAGTTCATCGGCGTCCAGATCGTCTTTCTCACTGTCGTCGACATGACCGGTATCGTTATATTCGAAAATAACATACCAGTTGGAGTTTTCGCCGGCACCATAGATACTTCCAATTTCCGTTCCATTGGGGAAGGAATCGGTGTCTTCCAAAAACCTTTGGGTGTTAGCTGCATCGAGATAGGAGAGGTTTTCGGCTACGGTTAATGTTGCTTTGTTATCAAGTACTACGTTTGAAGGCCCGTCAATCCATTGATAATCTTCGGTGGAGCTATTGCTTTCACTTTCTGCAGATGCTGTGGTCGAGAATGGAGCTTGAAATGAGGCCATAAGCAAAATTGCGAGTAGAGAGGCTAACCATCTTTTCATTTACGTTATATTCCTTTCGAGGGTGTCATGCAATGTTGTCATTTACATGAACATATGTATTGTGTCGTTATGTTCATAAGAAAATAAGGACTTATCGACAGTACCATAGGCATCCGGACCAGACAAGGGAATTCTGGAGATAAAGGGTTAATTTTCCTACAAAAGACCTAATTCATTTTATTTCAGTTGTTTGAAAGATAAGTATTTAGTCCTTAATTTACACTTTTTTGCAAATGGTACAGATTGGTGGGAAACGCGAGTTGTGGGGGAATGATAAATCTTTTATACTGGATGAGTGACTGCTCTTTGAAGAGGGGGATGAACGTGAAGGGAAAGATTGCCCTCATAACGGGAAGTGCCAAAGGTCTTGGTAAAATGACGGCCCTCAGTCTGGCGGATCAGGGTTGCCATATTGCTCTGAATTACGTACATAGCCGTACGGAAGCTGAGGCGTTAAAGGATCAGATCGTAGCCAAGGGTGTGCGGTGTATTGCCGTTCAGGCCGATATTTCCAAGACAGAAGAGATCACTATGCTGGTTGCAACGGTTGAAGAGAAACTGGGCAGCATTGATATCCTGGTGAACAACGCGGGTCCTTTTGTCCGTGAACGTCGACTGTTTGCCGAGTATTCGGAAGATGAGGTCCAGATGCTTGTGCAAGGAAACCTGCTTGGACCGATGCTGCTGGATCAGCGTGTATTGCCTGAGATGCGGCGCAAGCAGTGGGGCAGAATTATACATTTTGGCTTCAGTCATGCTGGAGAAGCGAGGTCATGGCCTCATCGGGCGGTTTATGCTGCTGCGAAGGTAGGTCTGGTTTCATTTACAAAGACACTTGCTGTGGAGGAAGCTCCCTACGGTATTACGGTTAATATGGTTTGTCCAGGTGATATTCGCGGTGCCAACAAAGAGAAAACGATTGATGAGATGGCAGGTATAACCGACGAGGAAACGCCGAGAGGACGTCCTGGCAGCGGTGAAGATATTGCGCGAGTGATCACCTATCTGTGTCTGGATCATTCCGATTTTATAACAGGCAACATTATGGATGTATCTGGAGGACTTGATCCGATTCGCCCTAACATACAGCGTGAGGATGCATAGCACAAAAAAAGAGCCCTCCGCTTCATGCGAAGCGAAAGGCTCTTGAGGTTTATTTCGTGAAGGATTGATTAGAATACTTGTACGACTTCTTCGACACCCTCAACTTCTTCAAGAAGGGCGCGTTCAATCCCGGCTTTTAAGGTAATGGTGGAGCTTGGGCAGCTGCCGCAGGCACCGACCAGTTTCAGCTTAATGATGCCGTCCTCCACGTCGACTAGTTCCACGTCACCGCCATCGCGTTGCAGGAACGGACGAAGTTTGTCAAGCACTTCAGATACCTCATCGTACATGGTGCTTTGTGCGTTTTCGCTCATTTTTTTCAACTCCTTTCCTCACTATATTATATTACAATTGGCCACAAATTAAAATGGTCAAACAAAGCAGGTGAACCTATATGAGACCGATTATTGAATTTTGTGCCAATAATATGCATTTTGGCACAGATGAAGTCATGGATCAACTGGAAGAAAATCCAGACTATGATGTGATAGAATACGGCTGCCTCAGCAACTGCGGCCAATGTTACATGACTCCATTTGCACTGGTGAATGGCGAGTTAGTCATCACCGACAAAGTGGAGGATTTATATAACGCCATCTTGGCCAAAATTGCCGAAGCCGATGCCTGGGATCAGTTGGATCTCGATTAACCGAGATGACGCTTGGACATCCAGAGCACGCCGCTTTTTAGAATACGTGGCACACGTCCCATCATGGACGTTTTGCCCATCAGCCCAAATCCAGCCTTCTTGCCGAGTGCACCGAGTGTGCCACGAAGCTTGAGTGGCTGCGGATTGGGCTTTTCGCCTTTCCAGAGGGCATGCTGAATATGGGCGATTTGTTCACCCTGTACTTCGGCAGCCTGACCGCTTGGTGCATAAGGCACGCTGGCGCAGTCACCTACTACATAGACATCGGTATATTCCGGAATTTGATAATATTCGTTCAGTACGACACGACCTTGTGGATCCTTGGTCACATCGAGATCCTGTACGACTTTTACGGGCTGAATTCCGGCAGTCCAGACTACCGCATCCGTTAGAATTTCTTCATCCCGGTTGAAAATGGCATTCGGTTCAAGTCGGGAAATGGCAATATGCCCACGTGTCTCGACCTGATGTTCGCCGAACCATTCATGAACATAAGCGGACAAGCGCTGCGGAAAAGCGGATAATACACGTTCACCACGGTCCAGGATGCTGATGTTCAGATCCGGTCTGCTCTCACGAAGCTCGGCAGCGATCTCGACGCCGCTCAATCCACCGCCGACGATATGCACGTTACCATAAGCTTTGACTTCGTTAAGACGAAGGTAGGTTTCCCGTGTTTTGCTAAAGCTTTGAATCGTACAGCTATATTCCTCGGCTCCGGGCGTGTTGTGGAATCGGTCTGTACATCCAAGTCCAATCACGAGCTTGTCATATTCCAAAGGGTCTTGTCCTTCAAATTCAATCTGACGCTGTTCCAAGTCGATCGAAGTTACTTCTCCGTAACGATAAGTGACTTTGTCACTGACTGGAAATTGGATACGCAGGTCATAATCGGATACGGTCCCTGCTGCGAGTGCGTAATATTCAGTTTTCAATCCTTGGAAGGGACTGCGGTCCACCAACACGATTTGTGTATCTGACGGGATCTTGCCTTCCAGAAGTTCCTTGATAATCGTGAGGCCACCGTAGCCGCCTCCGAGAATGACGAAATTTTTCATGACTCGGCTTCCTTTCTGCATCAGTCCCGTGTGAACGGGGCTGTAACCTGTGGAGCAGCTATGCAATAACATAGCTGCTCCTTTTGTTTTTATTTGAAATAATTGAAAATAGGAATTTGAAATTACAGATATGTTCCAGTGATTTTGCATCACTCCATGCCAAACACTTCCGGGTAGGATGAAAGTGGGTTATGGGAATGATGCTCATGTTACATGCTATTCGTACACTTGAATTTCATTGTAGAACGTATCGCGTTCAACCGGAATACGGCCTGCGCCTTTAATTAACCATATAAGCTCTTTGCGGGTGAGGCCTTCAGGCGTTAGTGCGCCTGCTGCATGACTAATCCGTTCGCGAACGATCGTGCCGTGTGCATCCGAAGCACCGAATCCAAGAGCGACTTGAGTCAGCTGTGGACCGATGTTGATGAAGTAGGCTTTGATATGATCGATGTTATCCAGCATCAGACGACTGATCGCAATCGTTTTGAGATCCTCGTATGCGGAGTTACGACGCATGATGCTGGCGTTTTTGCTTTTCGGCTGCATGGAAAGCGGGATAAAGACCATGAATCCGTTGGTTTCATCTTGCAGTTCACGAATCTGTACCATATGGTTCACGCGATCCTCATAGGACTCAATGGATCCATAAAGCATCGTTGTATGGGTACGCATGCCCAGATTATGAGCAGTACGGTGCACTTCCAAATAACGGTCAACGTTCGCTTTGTTTACGCGCATTTTTTTGCGATATTCATCGGACAGGATCTCAGCGCCGCCGCCAGTCAGTGATTTCAGACCTGCTTTTTGCAGTTCTTGTAGTACTTCCTTGATGCTCAGTCCGCTGATGCGGGTGAAGAAATCAATCTCGGCAGCCGTGTAGGCTTTCAACGTAACGTCCGGATATTTCTCGTTTAAAGCACGCAAGGAATCGACATAATATTGAAAAGGAACATGGTTATTATGTCCGCCTACAATATGGAACTCGCGTACACCTGGGTGAATATGCTGTTCTACGTAATCAATCATTTCCTGACCGGACAACGTGTAAGAGCCATCTTCGCCCTGATCTTTGCGGAAGTTACAGAAAGCACAGTGGGCTTCGCATACGTTGGTAAAATAAAGGCTCATGTTTTCAATAAAATAAACTTTCTTGCCATTCTTACGTAGGTTGGCCTCATTGGCCAGTTGGCCCAAAGTCAGCAGATCATCCGTTTCATACAGATAAACGCCGTCTTCTACGGTCAGCCTTACGCCGTTCTGCACTTTCTCAACGATTTCAGCCATTCTTTTGTCTGTGAACGGTGTTACCAATGTAGACATTTTGTATCCTCCTATTCTTAACCGGAATCGAGTTGTGTGTAGGACTTACTTACAGAACTACATAGAAAAGATGCGGTCATCTGCCGCTTCTTATATGGACTAACTCTTATTTACCCGGTGCAGCCTGTGCTGCGTACGTAAAGCTAAGTTTTCATCAAAATGAGTCTTATGACTCTATATGCATTGGGGACTGCGTGCAGTCTCGAAATGTGAAAAAAATTACAACTCCATATATGACCATCACCTGAATAAGTCATGACAAAATATCGACATTTCAAAGCGATCACCTACTCATTATAAACCTCGTGTCCCGGGGGTTCAATACACTGGGAAGAAAAAGGAGTTAAGGGGGAACGCGGAAACAGGCAAAGATGACTTGAGCCCCTTGACGGGGTGGAGTATAATTTAAAGAAGAGTTAACGAAAAGGAGAGTGACCTGGCATGATTAACATCAGCGAAACGGCTGCTGACAGATTGAAAGAAATGCTTGCACAGCAAGAGACACCTGGTATGTTCTTGCGTCTTGGCGTAGCACCGGGCGGTTGTACCGGCTTTTCGTACGCCATGGGCTTTGACGATAAAGAGTCCGATGAGGACCTCTATATGGATATTCAGAATATGAAGGTTGTTGTAGAGAAGGAAAACCTGAAATATTTGAATGGACTCGAAATTGATTTTGAAGAATCCGGCATGTCCGGTGGTTTCACCATTCACAACCCGAACGCAGTGGCAACATGCGGCTGTGGATCATCCTTCCGTACGAGGGAAGAAGCAGGCGTACCGGATAAAGATTGTTAATCATTGCGAATCGCGACCTCTATAGCGGATTAGTCTCGTACTAATCACGTTATGGAGGTCTTTTTGTTGCGTAATGGGTTGGTAGTTACATTTGTTGTTCATATTAAGGGGGCACCTGAACGCTTTTTTATAGGGAGCTGAAGTTGACAAATTATGTTGTAACTAATATAGTTACATTACATAGTTTAACAGAACCTAACCAAAGGAGAGATCATGATGAAGATTGGAATTATTGGCGCGACAGGCAAAGCAGGGAATTTTATTTTGAAAGAAGCGTTGGATAGAGGGCATGAGGTGACAGCGATCGTTCGTAATGCATCCAAGGTGGAAGATAGAAGCCTGAATGTACTTGAAAAAGATGTATTCGACCTCACGGCAGAGGATGCCAAAACATTCGACGTGATCGTCAATGCATTCGGTGCGCCAGCCGGGAAAGAGAATCTGCATGTGGAGGCAGGACAAGCCTTGATTAACACTCTGAAAGAGGCGCCGAATACTCGTCTGATCGTTGTTGGTGGTGCAGGCAGTCTGTTCACGGACGAAACTCAAACTTTGCGTGTTGTAGACTCCCCTGGATTCCCTGATGCATACAAAGCAACAGCAACCAACCAGGGTAAAAACTTGCAGGATCTGCAAGCTTCTTCAGGTATCCAATGGACATTCCTGAGCCCGGCGGGATTCTTTGATCCAGAGGGTGTACGCACAGGCAAGTACCAATCGGGTAAAGATCAGATTTTGGTGAACAGTGAAGGCAACAGCTATATCAGCTATGCTGACTATGCCATCGCTTTGGTCGATGAGATCGAGAACCCGCAGCATAAGAACGAACGCTTTACGGTTGTAGGCGAAGCGAAGTAATTGATTTGATTTGAACTGAAAGAGATGTAAAATGGACGCTAATCTTATAAGATTAGCGTCCATTTTTTTATTATGAAGTTGAAGTTCTATAATCCTCGATGCTAGTGAGGTGTAACGTCATCTATATTAGGATTTTCTATCAATTCTACGGACTCTGCTGACTCTATACTTTCAACACCATCCACAACCTCAACGAGTCCCACAGCCAATGTAGTAACTGCTGCAGCGGCAATTAGATTCTTGGCCCCGAGCTTTACTCTCTCCATGTCCTCGTTTTTCATGCCGACAACAACATCTTTGCCACCGTTATACACATACTTAGCTGATACTACTACGCCTTTAGTTGTATTGGAAACAGCTCCTCCAATATCGGCAAGTCCCACATCTAACGTTGTATTATCTTTTCTGATCACACCACTGGCCATATCATATGTACCGCTGGCAAGTTGTCCTACCGTTTTCCCTGTGTTAATCGTAGCTTTCTCAACGCCATTACCAATTTCTTTGATGAATGGACTCCCTGTAAGTTCTCCAGCCACTCTGACAGTGCCGCCGAGTACTTTTCCGGTAACTTCTCCAGCAAATTGACCCAGTTCTTTTAAAAATCCCATACATATTCCCCACCTTTGAAATAAGGTTGCACATGTGCTGTCTGAATCTTTATCTTATTATATAAGTATATGAGCGAAAAGACTATTTACGTTTAGATTCATCAAAGCGTTCCTAATTAACATGAAACAAATCCACGAATCGATCTAACGGAACTAAAAAAGCTAACCGATCTAGCCTTGCTTAAACTCACTACAACCCCCAAAAAAGGCGCTGCTCCCCAACGGAAGTAGCGCCTTTTTCTTTTTACTACCCAAAATCACTACTTAACACATTTTAGAAGTGTCTCATAAGCAGCCAACGTAGTGGAGGGGACGGAATCGATTCTGAAGAAGCGGTAGCGTTCGCCTTTATCCCCGGATTTTGTCCTATGAAATAGGACATTCAAAAAAATCTGGGGATAACAGCGATCAGAAGAACGATCCGTACCCGTAACGGCCACCTACTGCTCACCAGTCACTTATCACCGTGTTTAGTCGATAAACCCTTCCAACATTACGGTCGGCAAGCCATTAGACTGCCAGGCACCTTTGCTATAACCGCCGTTGTAGCCCGGTGTTGCTTCAGGCTCCCAGTAGAATACGCCTTTACCTTTGCTGCTCGGCAGATTGCGGAATTGCGTTTTCATCGCTGCGACAAAACTTTTACCAGCTGCCGGTTGGGCATTATCCATCCCGATTTCCGATACGATAATCTCCTTACCATACCGGTTGATCAGATCCTTGGCGTTGTTCACAGCATTGGTGACAGCCGTGTTCCAGCCGGAAGCGGAAGGATAGAGGGACATGGCAATCATATCAAAGTTAGCACCGTTATCGATCAGACCACCGATATTCCATACATAGAGGGCATTGTCATCTCCGCCCGCCAAGTGAACGATTGTTTTGGTGCTGGTGCTGATGGACTTCACGGCATTATGGCCTGTGTTCACCAGCCACGCATAATTTTTCATGTTGGTGGATGCTTTTCCATCTTCCCATAACATACCGTTGCTTGTTTCGTTACCGATTTGTACCCAGTCCGGAGTTACACCTTTGCTCTGCATGGCCGTCATGACTTCACGCGTGTGATTCCATACAGCATCCATCAGCTGCTGGAACGTGTAGTTTTTCCAGGCCGCAGGTTTCGTTTGCTGACCCGGGTCAGCCCAGGAATCGCTGTAGTGTAGGGTCAGCATGACACTCATGCCTGCATTTTTGGCACGCAGGGCCAGAGCGGCTGCACGATCTTTGTTCATGTAACCGTTACCATAATCATTCGAAGGATTAACAAAGACACGAATACGAACGGAGTTGATCTGGTAATCATTTTTCAAAATATCAATAATATCACGCTGCACTCCGTTTTTGTCTTTCCATTTGTAACCTTGCGCTTCCATCCCGGGAACCCAACTGATGTCGGCTCCTTTGGCGAAGCTCGGTGCTGCACTGGCATGCTGGCCTGCAGGCAGCATAATGGAGGTGAATAACAAAACAAAGACCAGAGCGATGGATGTTTTGAAACCCCTTACATTTTTGAACATTACAATATGCCTCCTCGAATATGGGTTGAGTTGCAACCTAATTATATCGAGCATCGTTTACTCAGCTACAGGGTCCATTTCCAATATTTTGGTTGTTTTTTCAACCTCTCCCGAAAAAAGGCAAAACAAAAAGCCGTCCGAAGACGGCTTTTCTACCCGTGGCGCTTTTTGAAACCTTGATCCGTATCCCGCGCCTCCACTAGAATCAGTTAATTTGAGCTAGTGGATCGGGTAAGGGACACGTTCAACATGTGATTAGATATGTTGACGCACCTCCTTTCCTTGTGGCAAGAGTATACAACACTCTTTTCCGGAAAGCTAGTCTTTTTTTCATATTTACGCAAAATTATTTTTCGGTTTGGAACATCGTGATATCCCGGTCATAATGACTCTTCGTACCGTTATCGTTGCGAATGCGCACGCTATCTTCGCCGATCCGCTCTACGATGCCACGCCCTACCTCGCAGTACACCCCAGCCGGATCTTCCTGCCATGCGGTTACCGTGCATTGGGATAGGGCAGCTGTGAAAAATTCTATATTTTTTTGTAACGTTCTAGGTTTATTAGATTTCATTATATACTCCTTTAACAAAAACAATTTTGGAATGTGAACAGGAAACGAACCATTTTACACTGTACATCACTTTACTCTGTCTACTTCTCTTTGTAAAGGGATGGAAAAAGTTATCGCCATAAGGTATCATTTACATAAATTTTACATAGCATTTACACTGCGCTGACGCTTGTAGCCAATCACGAATAGTACAATTATATTAGCATCTATAAAAAAATTGAACTAAACATTTACACGAACGGAGAGGACAGAAAAAAGCTGTAGAAGCGGAGCGTTCGCCTTTATCCCCGGATTTTCACCTTTGAAAAAGGAAATCAAAAAATCTGGGGATAACAGCGATCGGAAGGTTGTTCTGTCATCGGAGTGGCAAGTGTAAATACTCTTTAGTTCAATTTATCTAACCAAGAATAGATATGCAACAAATTCGGAGGCCATACATGCATAGAGATGTCAAAACAGGTAATTACGTTAACCGTGATTTAAGTTGGGTAGAATTCAATCGCCGTGTGCTCCAGGAGGCGCAAGATCCAACAACACCTCTGCTGGAACGCATGAGGTTTCTTGGTATTGTCGCCAGTAATCTGGACGAGTTCGTAAGTGTAAGGGTAGCGGAGACGAAAGAGAAGATCAAGGCTGGATTTACGCAAAAGGATTTTACGGGCTACACCCCTGCTGGTTTGTACCGTAGATTGATTAAACGAACGGGGACCATGGTCGCCGAGCAATATAAAACCTATCGGGAGCTCATTCGTCTTCTCGCCAAGAAAGGCGTCCATTTTCAGGAATATACAGATCTGAATATGACCCAACAGCGTGCAATGGACCAGTATTTTCATGAGATCATTTTTCCGGTATTAACACCAATGGCTATCGATTCGAGCCGGCCATTCCCACTGGTGCACAATAAGTCTGTATATCTATCCGTGATGCTGCAGAAGGAAGAAGAGCAGGAGGGCGAGCCATTTTTGGCTATTGTTCAGGTGCCTTCCAATCTGCCACGGGTCGTTCAGGTGCCTTTAAGGGCTAATAGTAAAAAGAAAACGTTCATTCTGATTGAGGATCTCATCAAACATCATATTCATACCTTATTTAGCGGATATGTACCGCTGGCTGTACAGGAATTCAGAGTGACCCGCAATGCGGATCTTTCTATTAATGAAGAAGAAGCTGAGGATTTGCTTGAAGCTATTGAGAAGGAACTACGGCGCAGACGCCGGGGAGCACCGGTACGACTGGAGATTTGCAAAGATTTCCGCCCGGATGCGTTGCTAGAGTTGCAGGAAGAGTTCGATATTCAAGACCCTGTGTACGAGATCGATGGACCGCTGGACTTGAGCTTTCTGGCCGGGTTTGTGGATAGTCTGGAAGGGTTCACTCATCTGAAATACAGTCCGGTGCAGCCAGTGTATCCCCTGGAGTTCCTACCGCGGGAAAGTCACTTCGAATTGCTGCGTAAACGGGATGTGCTCGTTCACCATCCGTACGAATCGTTCGAACCGGTAACAGATTTTATTGTGGAAGCTTCGGAAGATCCACGCGTGATGGCGATCAAAATGACATTGTATCGGGTGAACGGAGATTCCCGACTCATTCCTGCACTGGCGCATGCAGCCGAGAGCGGCAAACAGGTGACGGTTGTTGTTGAATTGAAAGCCAGATTTGATGAAGAACGGAATATTGCATGGGCCCGCACGCTGGAGAAGGCAGGTTGTCATGTCGTATATGGATTGGTCGGATTAAAGACTCATGCCAAGATTATTCTCGTCGTACGCAGGGAGCAGAGTGGTCTGAGAAGGTATGTGCATGTCGGAACAGGTAACTATAATGAAAGTACAGCCAAAGTATACACCGATGTAGGACTGTTTACCTCCAATCCCATCATTGGTGAGGATGCATCGGAATTGTTTAATGAGATTACCGGATATTCAGGACCCAAAGCGTTGCAGGCATTCCGCGTCGCCCCTGACGGCATGAAGGATGAACTGTTCGCGCTCATTCGTCGGGAAAGGGAGCATGCATTCAAGGGAAGACCGTCCAGGATTATTGCAAAAATCAATTCCTTATCCCATCAGGATATCATTGATGAATTGTATCTGGCATCTCAAGCTGGAGTACAGATCGATCTGATCGTGCGCGGTGTATGCTGCTTGCGTCCCGGGGTAGAGGGACTTAGTGAGAATATTCGTGTGATCAGCATCGTGGACCGGTTTCTGGAACACTCCAGACTGTTTTATTTTGAAAATACCGGGAACCCGGATGTGTATCTGTCCAGCGCAGACTGGATGACCCGTAATTTGAAGCGGAGAATAGAACTGATGTGTCCCGTGTTTGATCCAGAGCTGAAAAAGATGCTGGTCGACATATTGAATCTGTCGCTTATGGATAATGTGAAGGCAAGAGAGCTTATGCCTGGCGGCAATTATGTATTTGTACAAAATGAAAAACCCCCGCTGAGAAGTCAGACGGAGGCGATGGGCATTATTCCCTGGAAGCCTGCTGAATGGAGTGCGTTAACGTAACTCCCCAAGCTTCCTGCAGATCCTTGACGGCCTCTTCAAGGCCGCTCAGTTCCAGTAACGGCTCGGCTGTACAGATGAATTGCATCTGCAGCGAGTCGTTTTCTTTTGTTGCCATTATGGCGGTAATACTTTCAGAGCGATTAATCGCTTCAGTCACGCGCAGCAGAGAGCCCAAGCGATGGGCATGCCGTTCGTCCGAATCCTTGAGAATGTCCTTGTGCTTATGCAGCAGCTGGGGCGTTCTTTTTTTGGGATGATAATCGGCTGCAATAGCACTCAGGATGGTCTCCCGATGAGATAGTCCATAGATGCTTGCATTCATGATCCAATAGGCCGAGTGCTGAGGATACCGGAAATAGTTAATCTGTTTTCCAGCCATGTGCAGCATGGAGACCGTGTACAGAATCCGGGCATCCGCTGGATCGGGAGCACTACCTTGTAGGGCAGTATACAGGGTAAGCGCATCATGGTGGATCCGATTCAGACGTTTCTCCGGAATGGGTGGACCAAAATGGATGAAGTTGCGAATGCTGTCCTTCAGCGCATCTGGCACGACCGGCTTACCTTCAGCCAGGAGATCCCTTAGCAAACCATCTCGTAATCCCGCTCCGCTCACGACATAACGATCCCCCTGGATGATTCGGAAGACCGTCCGCAATATGAGTACACCTGGAACAATAATGTCCGCCCGATCCTTGGCAAGTCCGGGGACTTTCTTGCGTTGTGCCGAGGTTAGATGTGGCAAAGAACGAGCGATATTTTCCATTTCTTCTGCACCGATTTCGTAATGATGTGTAACCGGTAATGAATACTGTGTTCTCTTCTGCTCCACTTTGGCCAGTGTACGCATGGTGCCACCAAGCCCTATAAGAGGTAGTCCGGGATGTTGTCTGACCCAATCCTGGTCACTTAATGCCTGTATAACTTCATTACAAAGTGCAGTCGCATTAGCTTCAGTCCACTGATCTTCCCCACCATAACGGGCATGTGAGTTAACCGCACCAATAGGCAGAGAGATGCTGTGCAGTCTTTTTCGATCACGGAATACAGTGATCTCGGTACTGCCGCCGCCAATATCCACAACATAACCATCTGGAAGTTCAATCGATTGAGTGACACCAAGGAAACCGTAATAGGCTTCCTGATCACCGGACACACATTCGATGGTGAGTCCCGTCTCGGCTTCCAACCAACCTATAATTTCTGGAGCATTGCCTGCATTCCGAACGGCAGCCGTGGCTGCAGCGCGGATAAGTTTGGTTTGATAAGCTTCGCAAGTAGCCCTGAATTGTCGCAAAATAGTGATGGCCTTGTCCAGTGAATGTCGCAGTATGGTTCCGTCTTGTTCAACCACATTGCTTAGACGAGCAGCATATTTGTCTTCATGAATGATGCGATAGGCCCCATCCTGATCGAGTTCATAAATAACCAGACGAATGGAATTGGAGCCGATATCGATGATTCCGAGTATTTCGTTATGTGTCATAAGCATCTCCTTCTACAGAGGTTAATCTACCCGATTTTCAGCAAGGCAGCCATGGCTTCCGGTGAACCCGGAGGCGTGGAGGAGAAGGGCGTGGTCAGCATGACCACAATGATGAAGACGATAAAGCAGGCAAACAGAATACAACTTATAGCAAAACCGCGATTGCTTTTCTTCATAAACAGTCGAATACCTGTAACGAATAGAAGTACCGTAATGGCTACCAGAACGATAGAAATTGCAAAATAGGCTACGCCATAAAGTGATTTAAAAAATGATTCCATGTCTTCTGAACGCTCCTTAGATCCTCATATTTAAGCCTCTCCAAACCATTCCTTAGTAGCATACGATAGATTGATGCGTTTGAAAAGCAAACCAGGCGCCTGTTCCGGCCTTGAACCAAGCTGATGGACTTTATCCACGGAAAAGGGGCTCCAGCCTTGGACAGACATCCAAGAAAGCACGGCTCCTGTTGAGTATGTATAAGGAAGGACTATTGTTCACGAAAGGAGATCAACCCATGTCGAGACAACTTGCAAGCAAATGGCTGAAGACAGCGGCGCTGTTGAAATATCCGGTAGCTGCTGTCCATATTCCACAGACGAAGGCGTTCAACTCGGGGAATCTGCTAAAGATGCTTAGTCATTATGGAATGGTGTATATCAAACCTGTTGTCGGTGGTGGAGGTTACGGTGTCATTAGAGTATCGGCAAGCGGAGGAGCCTATCGATACACTCATATGAAAATAACCCGTTCTTTTACTCATTTTAATCAGATGTACCGTTCCCTAATCCGTGTAAAAGCCAGACGGAGATACATGATCCAGCAAGGCATTCATCTGGCGACCATTCAAGGCAGACCTATCGATTACAGAGTCAAAGTCGTCAAGACGGAAAGAGGCTGGGTATTCCGTTCTATGGTGGGACGGCTCGCTCGTCCGGGACTGGTCGTGACCAATCTTAGCAAAGGAGGAACGATGCTGTCTGGTAGGAGAGCGCTCGCTCTGTCTCTACCTCATATTTCCGGAAAACATAAACGTCGAGAGATGCGTTCACTGACACTCACCTGTACACATATCATGGAAAGTCGGTTCCCAGGTGTCGGCCAGCTCGGCTTCGATTATGGACTGGATCATTCCGGCAAGATATGGATTTTGGAAGTGAACACCAGACCGCAATGAAAATGGTGAAAAAAGCTAAAAAAATCCAAAGAAAATCCGATAGTAATATAGAAAGAAACTAGATGGAGAACGTTTGAAATATAACAATAAGGGTAATTTACTCGCATCAACTCTTGAAACTATGATTTTATTCTAAAAAAAAACGCTCTGATAATCGTTCTGTTCGATAAGCTACGATCCTGTGTATAAATACTGTCCACACTATCCACGTTGATCAATCAACATTTTTACCATTTATCAACAAACTATACACAGGATTTCCACATAACGTTGTGGATAACAAGAACGCTTGTTCTCTTTATAAATCTCTGATATGATAGTTTCGAGGAAAAAAAAGGAAAGGTTGTGGCGGGAAATGGCTATGTTATCCGATGAGATGTTGTTGGATTCCTACCATAAGGCGATTGAGTTGAATCTCGAACGAGATTTCATCGCACTGCTGTTGGCAGAAATCCATAAGCGCAAACTGGGTACCGACGTATCTGCCATTCTTCACTAGAGATCCTCATTGCAGGCAATGTTACAGGTTTCCGGACATGTCCCATAGATGGACAGGCCATAGCGTGCTTGTCTGGCAGTGGTGACAGAACATCATATGATTGCAAACGTTTTCGGCTTCGTCTGCTATGTCAGAGGAAGTTTGAAATACGTAGGGGCTGTACGGTCCGGTGTAATCGTCCAATTTGCCGCATTCTGACAGTCCCTGAAGGCAGTGGGGACAAGCCTGCTCCGGTACAACCAGACCGTTACACAGCGGGCATATATAAGACAAGGGTATCCCTCCTGATGTTGGATTCATTCAGGAGTAAGATACCCTTTTTTGTGTCTTTTATGTTCTATATGATTCCATAAAGGAATTAGCGCTTCATGTTACTGCTGTGTCCCGGGGACAACTTGGCATCTGGGTCGAAGTAGACCTTAGCATTGTTGACTGCGGTTGGCGCTTCACCGAATCCAACAGCAATCAGCTTCAGCTTGCCTGGATAGGTTGTAATATCTCCGGCAGCATAGATACCCGGAATCGAAGTTTCCATGCGGGAATCAACCACGATGGAATTGCTGTCAATTTCGATGCCCCATTCTGCAATAGGTCCCAGGGAAGAGACAAATCCGAAATTGACGATTACATCATCGACTTCAATTTCCTGTGTTTCCTTGGTTTTAACATGAGCCAAAGAAACCTTGGTAATACTGTCTTCACCGTGAAGTTCCGTAATTTCGGTAGGTGTAACGATGTTAACCTTGGAATTCATCAGGTTTTCGACGCTGTGCTCATGCGCGCGGAATTTGTCGCGGCGATGGATCAGGGTTACTTGCTCAGCGATCGGCTCGAGCATAAGCGCCCAGTCTACAGCGGAGTCACCGCCACCGCTGATCAGTACTTTTTTCCCAGCAAAGGCGTTCAGATCACTGATGAAGTAGTGCAGATTGGTTTTTTCGAATTTGGCCGCACCCTCAAGCTCCAGACGACGGGGTTCGAATGCACCAACACCTGCAGTGATAATTACGGCTTTGGCGTGATATTCATTCACATCGGTTTTTACGACGAAGTGACGTTCTTCTAATTTCTCTACCGATACAACCTTTTCCTCCAGACGGATGTTCGGGTTAAAATGGCTCATTTGCTCCACTAGATTATTCACCAGTTCCTGAGCGGTAACTTTCGGGAACCCGGCTACATCATAGATGAATTTTTCGGGATAGAGTGCGGCAAGTTGTCCACCAAGTTGTGGCATACTTTCAACCAGAGTAACAGATGCCTGACGCATCCCTCCGTAAAACGCGGCGAACAGACCCGCAGGGCCGCCACCAATAATAAGTAAATCGGTCATGTCATGACCGGCAGTTTGTGCAGTCAAGAATCAACAACACCTTTCTTATTTTAATAGGTAGTTAACAGAAATAATGAAGCCGGGTACGTTTGGTAACCAGCGTTTGTTGCTGAACTGTCTTTTTCATTATAAACGGTGTAAACTGGGTTGCAAAGTTGGCAGTTTGATGAATCTGGGAACAATAGATGAAGATCAGGTGAGAATAGGATGAAATTGGAAATGAAAGGTTATGAAAAATAACAAAAAAAACCTTGATCTTTGCCAGAAATACAGATATCCTTGACCTGTACTATGTGTTTTTTTGTCTAATTTAGCCCCAATTTGTAATGTGAAGACAATACCCGCGTTTTGTTGAATCTTGTGTATAATTTCACAATTTTAATCGATAACTTGCATGCAAAAAGTTCAAATAAATTCGCGAAGTTAACATTTGTCGTCATAATGGATAAGACCTCATCAATATGGGTAAGTAAGAGCTTTTTTACAACAAAACAATCGAATGGCTGATGCAACGAAACCGGAAGGGGTATAGACATGAGCAGTATTCCCAAAATCGTCATCCTCGGCGCGGGCTATGGCGGGATTCTGACAGCCCAGCGGCTGCAGAAGGAATTGAACTATAACGAGGCCGATGTCACATTGGTGAACCGGCATGATTATCATTATATCACTACACATCTACATATGCCGGCAGCCGGCACAGATACCATTGAACATGCAAGGGTCCCGATTTCGAAGCTGATTGACGAGTTCAAGATTGATCTGGTCAAATCTTCGGTGAAGGAGATCCGCCTGCAGGATCGGAAGATTATTCTGGAGGATGGCACGTTATCCTATGATTATCTGATTATTGGATTGGGTGGAGAACCGGAGACCTTTGGTATTCCAGGCATGCTCGATCATGCCATGACGATACGCAGCATTAACTCGGTCAGAATGATTCGCGAGCATATCGAATATCAGTTTGCCATGTACAAAAATGATAATAAACGTAACCGCATTCGTTTTGTTGTGGGTGGGGCTGGCTTCAGTGGTGTCGAATTCGTGGCAGAACTTGCGGATCGCATTCCTCAGCTTTGCAAGGAATTCGACGTGAATCCCAAAAATGTGCACATCTATAATGTGGAAGCAGCGCCTTCAGCTCTGCCGGGCTTTGATCCGGAACTGGTTGAGCATGCAATGAACGTGTTGAAGAAAAAAGGTGTTACTTTCAAAATCGGTGTTCCGATCAAGCAATGTCTGCCAGACGGAGTCATTGTGGGTGAAGGAGAAAAACTCGATGCAGCAACGGTCGTATGGACCGGCGGTATTCGTGGGAATGCTCTGCTTGAGCAGGCAGGCCTTGAAGTGATGCGTGGACGGGTGAAGGTTGATGAATTTCTTCGTGCCCCAGGGCATGAGCACGTCTATGTCATCGGTGACAATTCACTCGTGTTCAACAACGAAGGGCGTCCATATCCACCAACAGCTCAGATCGCGATGCAGCAAGGTGTTAACTGTGCCAAAAACGTTGTCGCTGCCATCCGCAAGAAGCAGCCACAGCCTTTTGTATTTACAAGTAAAGGTACGGTTGCGTCATTGGGGAAAGGTGAAGCTATCGCCGTCGTAGGCAGTAAGAAATACAAGGGATGGAAGGCGGCTCAGCTGAAAAAGCTGGTGGATCTCCGGTACTTGTTTATCATCGGTGGCATTCCTTTGGTACTTAAGAAAGGGCGGTTTTTTGGATGAGACATTGCAGTGTTCAGGTCAGAGGACTACTCACACGCGAAGAACTGGATCGTTACAACGCCCTGATGCAGGTTGGCGGTTATCTGGAGGAACAGGATCAATACGATCTGGCTTATATCGTTCAGAAGGAAGTTGATATTCTCATTTTGCCTGCGATCGAGCGGCTTAAGGAGAAGGGACGTGACCGTGACCGGGCAACGGCTGAGTTTTTGGAATCTCTGAAAGCGGTTGATGAAGAGGATCAGGATTAAGGAATCACATTTCCAAAAGAACCTGAGTCATCCATTTATTATTGAACATTTCATATTCATTCGAAAAAAGTAAAAGCACCGCTGATCCTATCCTTAATGGATTGTATCGCGGTGCTTTTTGTGATCTATACGATTTACAGCTTAAGCATATCTTCCAATGTTCCTTCGTTCAGCAGACTTCCCACATAGAAAGAGCCGAATTCGCCAAAACGGGCACTGACTTCGTCAAAGCGCATCTCGTAAACGAGCTTCTTGAACTGAAGTGCATCATCCGCAAACAACGTAACGCCCCATTCCCAGTCGTCGAAACCAACGGAACCGGTAATGATCTGTTTCACTTTGCCCGCATAGCTACGACCAATCATGCCGTGGCTGCGCATCATCGTACGACGCTCGTCCATCGACAGCATGTACCAGTTGTCGTTCAGCTCGCGTTTTTTGTTCATCGGGTAGAAGCAGATGTATTGCCGCTGAGGCAGGACCGGTTTGAGACGGGCGATGATTTCCGGGTTCTGCATAGGGTCTTCGCCCTCTTTACCAAGATAGTTACTCAGTTCCACTACACTGACATAGGAATATGATTTGGTGGTGTACTGGGCAAACATCGTTTTGTTGAACGCGTTCTCAACGGCCTTCAGATCTTCCAGCGTTTCACGCAAGTGCATCATGACAAGGTCAGCCTTCTGTCCCACAACGGTATAAACGACAGTGCTTCCTTTGGATGAATCCTCTACAACTTTCCATTCCTTCCAGAATGCCTGAAGCTCGTCCAGTGCTACGGCGCGTTCCTCATCATCGGCTGCTTTCCAGGCGGCCCAGTTAATCGAGCGGAAGTCATGCAGGGCGTACCAGCCCTCCAGTGTTGATGCGGCTTCGTTCATTGAATTGATTCCTCCTGCAGGTTATATTTCCAAATCCCGGTAAGGGACGGTTGAGTACTTTATCGTCTTCATTGTATCCCAACAGGAAGCAGAAGGGCAAATGAAGAGAAGGTGAATATAGGGAAATTTGTCCAGAAAGTTCGTTGCTTCGCCACATTTTTTGCGGTACACTATCTACTATCCGTAGTAAGAGTAACCGAGTCAGTGAAAGAAGAGGTGAACGTCACCCGATGCAGTTTATACCTGTGCTGGTATTGATGGTGTTATTTTTCGTTATGATGTTTGGTATCGGTTTCATTCTGAATATGCTGATGAAGACAACCTGGTTTCCTTCCTATCTGTTCATTATTGTCATTCTGCCTGTTGTCGTGTATTCTTTATGGGATCATACGGCATCGTTGATGTCGCATCTGGGTTCATTCCATATTGTAGACTATATGACGGGGGTAGCTGGACTTGGTGGAGCGGTCATCAGTGGCTGGGCCATTCGCAAACTTCGTCTGGGTGGGTACAAAATGTTTTAAATGGCTAGCCAATTGGCAGCAAACGCTGGACTGCATTTTCCGTAAAGGTCTTGCCTTTGTCGTAAACGCTTACGAGTGCAAAGGGAAGGCTTTTTGGCATGCATCAAAAAAATGAGCATGATTATTCGGACATGTCTCATATATATATGGATAACATTTCTCCATATGTTCACTTGTGTTCTAAGGCTGTAGCTTTTATAGTAATCTAGCAACTCTGCGAAAACGTGAATGCTGTCGACCTAGGACGAAACGGAGCGAGAACAGGTCCGTTTTTTACCTGTTTTTGAGCATTTGAGGATCGGACATTTATGATAGAATAGATAAACATACTTTTGGGGAGAAGGAGATCAAGCTATGCGCATGAAGAATTTGCACCATTATACTGAACATCATCGCTACTGCGTATACAGGGAGTTTGGACTTAGTGCCCTGGATGACCGCATGCTCACCGGAGCGTATCAGCCAATGGTAGGTGCCTTTGCGATAGGCTTGTATCGACTGCTGTTTCAGCATCTTCCCGGTGAACAGGTCGGTTACTCGCCGCTTGAACAGCAACGGAGGCTGTTCATGACGTTGGGACTCGAGCCCAGCGAGAAAGGGCGCAAGTATTTGGTGGAGCAGGCATCCAAGCTTGAAGCCGTTGGTTTGCTTCAGACTTCACGGCTGTATATTCCGGAAAATGATGATTACATTTATGAATATGAGCTGCAACCTCCGCTTTCTCCGGCAGAATTTTTCCGTACACAGCATTTGACACTGCTGCTTCGTGACAAAATCGGCAAGTTCGCCGTACTTTCACTGCGTTCCGGTTTTTCGGCGATAGAGAGCGGTGACGCGCCTTACCCAGCAGCGAATAAAGAGAATATTTCCATTCCTTTTTACGATATATTTGAATTGAATACCCATGTCATTGATTATGAACTGGAACAAGCGTTGTCGGAAGTTTCGACTTCGGCCCAGCGCAGCGGGATAAGTGGTGCGGCCGAAGAAAACAGCCTGAATTATGCCGACATTATATTGCGTTTTCCGCGTGAGTCGGTCAATCGCCGTCATGTGGAGCAATTGCGGTTCGATCACGAACAGCTCGGCATTGTGAATTATGTGGTGAACAAGTTCAATCTCAGCGTACAGGATGTATGTCGTTTGCTGGATGAAGATGATATCTTCAACTCACAGGGGCAGCTCGTACTGGATGATCTTCAACACAAGGCAAGCCTGCAGTTCAGACAGACCAAGAAGCGACATGAGCAGCAGACGGTACAGGCAGCGAAGGTAGTTGCCCTCAGACAGCATATGGAGGAGCCTGAGCGGAAAGAGGATTCCGGTGAACCGCCTGTCGAACATGTGGTACAGATGGAATACTACGTCGAAGTGCCACCGCAATTTTCGACCAAGTGTGATATTCATCAATACAACATGATGCTGCGCAATGAGCCTTACACAAGATTGCTTCAGACGTTCTTTCCTGGTGCCGTACCGGACAACCTGGTGGACATTTTTGAGAAGATCGACCTCAGCTACAAGTTGCCTGGTGAAGTGATCAATGTGCTGATTCATTATTTGATGGCATTGCTTGTATCCGGTGGTGAGCAAAGAATTAACCGTAACTTTGTTGAGGCCATTGCCTCCAACATGCTGCTCAAGCAGGTGAATTCCTATGAGAAGGCGGTACAATATATTCGTGACCAAGCCAAGGTCAAAGGCAAACAGGCTGCTGGTGCAGCTGGAACCCGTTCCCGTACATACGGCAAAGGAACCAAAACCAAACCCGAAATTCCGATTGTACAAGACATAGGCGCCGACGGCGATGCCGTATCCGAAGAAGAATTTGAAGAGATGATGAGGTTTGCCCAGCAGATGCAGGCAAGCAAACAAAAGGGAACCTCATAACTTTCATAAAATACATCCAAAAGGCGAGTCACCTAAATTAAAGGAGACTCGTCTTTTTAGCTAGATGATTATGTTTTACATCTTTGAACAATACATAAATGACTTTTATTCTTTCAAGGAAAAGAGGAGGGCTCCCGATGGCGAAATGGGATAACATGCTGTCCATGCTTTGGATGCTGCGATCCGGAAGAAAGCTCACCGCCGCTCAGATCGCGGACAGTTTGGAGATTAGCGTCCGCACCGTGTACCGATATATCGACGCATTATGCGCCAGTGGCGTGCCAGTCGTTGCGGAATCGGGCCATGATGGCGGTATTCGTATTCTGGAAAATTTCAAGGAAACGCCATTGTTCTTCAACTCTGTAGAGTTGAAGGCACTTGTGGATGCGTTTAAATTTGCCCAAGGTGCTGGTTATCCGTATGTGCAGGAGCTGGAGTATGCGTTGAAGAAGGTGGAGAACGGACTGCACGAGGAGCAGCGCCACGATCTGTCTCGCCAGCAGAGCAACTTGGACGTCGTTTCTTCAGCGCGTGCACCTTCTGTTGTTCCGTTGTTGCGGGACTTGGAACAAGCGACGAAAGACGGGCGAACGGTCCGTATGGTCTATCGCAAAGCGAATGCGGAGCAGGCTGACGAACGTGAAGTGGATCCATATGGGCTAGCGTATGACCGAAACGAATGGTACGTTGTCGCGTTCTGCCATCGGTCGCAGGCGATGCGGACGTTTCGCGTCGAACGAATCGAACGGCTGGAGTCAACCGAAGCGAGGTTTGACAAGCCGGAGTCTTTCTCTGCGTCCGCGTTTTTCTGTGAGCAGTCCAACCAGAGACGGGAGGCAGATGGGCCGTTAACGGTTATCTGTATCGAGGGACAGCCTGACACGCTTAATGCGGTTTGCAACCACTGGCATCTGCGCCACTATTTGACGGAACGAACCGATCGGGAGGCACGGTTTCTGATCGATGCTCCGACGATGAACAAATACCTACCGACATATCTCCTGACGTTCGGCACGGCCATTTGCATCCGCGAACCACTGGAGTTGAAGCGGCGGATTCAGGAAAAGGCATACGGTATCGCCAAACATTACGAAGACGATCCGGATTGAAGTTTGCTGACAACATTTGTCAGCGAACTTGTTATATGATAAAGACACAGCTGCGGCAGCCAAACCATGCGAAGAAGGGAAAGGTGAATTTATCGATGCTTCAACAACCATACCGACTGTATGACTATCATGTTTGGGCAAATGATCGATTGTTTGCACACCTGGAGCAACTCCCGAAGGAAGTATTCCATACGGAAGTGACGAGCGTGTTCCCATCCGTATCACAAACATGTGCACACATGTACTTGTTCGAACAGCTCTATATGCTCGTGCTCGCAGAAGTTCCGAACGAGGAGATTTTCCCGAAAATCTCAGGCTGGACAGAGGAAGCACAGGGCAAAACCGTGAATGAGATGAGGGAGCTGTTTAGCAGTGTTGCCGAACGTTTCCGCGATTTACTGCGGCATACGCCTGACCCGGACAAAAAAATGACAATCGAGCATCCGAAATACGGTAAAATGGAAACACATTTTTCGGACATTCTACAGCATGTTGTTAACCACGGGACGTATCACCGGGGCAATGTGACCGCGATGTTGAGACAGCAAGGTTATAGCGGTGTTCCAACCGATTATATATTTTATTTGTTGGAACAGCAGAAAGTTCAAGGGTAAATGAATAAGATTAGAGCGAAGAGCGAGTCAACCACAAAACAAAAAGTTTTATCGATAGGGTACGCCATGCTGATCGGAGTTATCATGGGGGTGGCAGCCAAACTTGTTGATGCTCCGGGAATCAACCCTATATTTGACAGTATCGGTGGACGTCTGGGTGTATGGGTATTTGTTGCAGCGCTTATATCGGTTTTTAGCTATTCTCCCCAATTGGCGGCAGTAAAAATATTCGTCTTTTTTGGGTCAATGTTGACCGTGTATTATGTTTATACCGTGTTATTTCTACATTTTTCTCCAGTGAGGGCTATGGTTTTTTGGGGGATATGCGCGGTGGTATCTCCGATCTGTGCTTATATTATGTGGTATGCACGTGGGAGTGGGCTGTTATCTAATGTTGTTGCAGCTCTCCCCGTTACATTATTACTGTCAGAAGGGTTTCAATTACGTCACGCTTACTTACCTATTCATACTCATTACTATTTAGTTCCAATCCTTATGATAATATATTTAATCATGATTATTGTGTTGTTGCTGATCATACCGATAAATAAAAAACAATTTTTACCCATTCTATCGATAGCACTTATATTGTCATTTATTATGATCTATTTTAATGTTTTAGGTCGGATATTTGGTGGGATGAACGGCGTATTGTAGGGTTTAATTAAAAGTACCGAACATGAA
This sequence comes from Paenibacillus sp. GL_099_B, assembly GCF_057835695.1. Classification (NCBI taxonomy): domain Bacteria; kingdom Bacillati; phylum Bacillota; class Bacilli; order Caryophanales; family Paenibacillaceae; genus Paenibacillus; species Paenibacillus sp. GL_099_B. Next base: position 5,868,018 of record NZ_CM174430.1, on the reverse strand, counting down.
TTAGGCCCTTCCGACTTCCTGTAGGGAAGCGAAAGGGCTAGATTGATTTCTTGTGAATCTTTTATCGTAGAATCGTCGTTGCTTTATTGCCAGCATAATCTTCGATAACGAGCTTCAGGGAGCTGGCGCTGGATGCAGGCGTGAATGTCAGTTCGCTCAGCTTCGTTCTACCCCGAATGATATAAGGGAATTTTTGCGAAACGTAAGTTACTCCGAATTCGCGTGCTACCTCATTTTCATAGACATAGATTTTGTACCAATCCTCCAAATCAGGCAATGCGAGGGTGTACTTTCCATCCTTTACCGTAACCTTTTCCTTGGCATATGGTGTAATCTGAGTATCTCCCAGTTGTCCGGTCGTAGTGACTGGATTCTGTTTGCCAATGGCAATATCCAGGACGTAATGTTCACCATTGGTCGGAAGGCCTGTCAGAATGGCAGACTGTTTTCCTTTTTTGACCTGAAGTGTCTTGGTGAAAGGTTCCTTCGTGTACTCAGTTTGGAGTGTAAGCTGGATCGGATCTTTACCTAGGTTCTTCTTCGGGTTTTTCCAACTGACAATAGCATCGCCATTGTTCTTGAATTTCACATCAATGTCCTGAACAGCTGCATTCAGATCATAGGACAGGACGGTTGCTTCACTCTCGGTACCATCTGCGCCTACAGCACGAATGGACAGTTCGCCAGCGGGATGTTTGAGCGTTTTAATATAAAATGTGGAGTCATACACGCCGCCGACATAAGCGCCGTTCTCATACAGATTATATTGCTTAACCTTCGAATAGTCCTCGATATCCCATTCGACAACCAACTCATCGGTGTTGGTCAGTGCTTTGGCAATATGGAATCCGGTTGGAGCATTCGGTTTGGCGGCAGAACCGTCGGATATACGAATCTCACCAATGTTCATCTGATATTTTTCAATCGTAGTGCCGTTAGGATTGAAGGATAGACCAAAAGCTGCAACGGTCTTCCCTTGGTATGCACTCAGATCCAGTGAAGCGATCTTCCAGCCTGACGTGTGCTGACCTGAATTTGGCACTTTGACTTTGACCACTTTGGTTGGTTCATCCTCAAATATCAGTCCGACATACATGGAGGAAGCGTCGTTGACAGACGGTTTGTTATAGGTGAGTTCCAGTTTGGATTGGGCGTTGATCGACAGATCCGTCTTGTACAGACGCAGGAAATTGTCCGTATTCAGACTTCCATTTACGACAAGAGAACTGCCGCCAGTGAACGCACCAACGGAATCATAAGTATAACGAGCACCTTTTTCATAGGTTGGACCATAGTCAAAATCAACAGTGAGTTTGTCACCTTGACTATCCATCCACCACTGCCAGGTGACTGGGATATCCTGAATATTAATATTGGACCATTCGGCTTCATTGGAGACGGTCCCGCCCTCATAATATTTCAGACCGTGGCCTGTATTGAAGTTGGTCACAAAATTGGAGCCGTGAATAACGGAGCGTTCGGTGAGATAAGCGGCTATGCCGTCCCACTTTGCACCGGATGCATACACGTCGGATAGATCAACGGATGCTGTACGGAGTGCATTGGTTGGGTCCTGATTTGGACCTGACCACCAGGCGCGGTCACGCACAAAGGTCATCCATTGGTACTCATCTTCGGCTCTATGATTCGTGCTGCCATCGCCCATCTCTTCATCCAGGGCATTATGGGTAAAGTCGGCACCGAGTGTTGCAATACTGTTCATCGGCTGACCGTTCTCGTCCAGATTGTTACGCAGATCGTAGAGCTGCTTCCAGCGGCCAAACTGGTCATTCCCACCTTCGACACCGGCAAATACCGTTTCCAGTGGATCAAGTCCCAAATCTAGGGCATGATCGCGCGAATCACGCAGCATGTCATGGTTCCACACGTAATTCAGGAAGATCGAATCCGAGACTCTGCCTAATGCAGAATCTTGCACAAATGGACTGTTGAGTCCGTTAAACTGATTCTGGTATTGAATCTTGCCCGTTGTATTGATAGTGGAGTCATACCACTGAACATATAGTCCTTCGTCTCTTAAATACTTCATGAATTTCTTGTAGGAAGCGATGTCTTCAGGCGCAACGCCTTTAGCAACCTCTTCCTGATTGAAGAAGTATCCGTCGTAATTATAATACTTTGCCATCTCGACCAGCTTTGCAGCGACAGGGAAATTCCCTTTTTCATCCTGCACAAGCATCTGCTTGTAGGTTTGTGGTCCGCGATCGTTGTCGGAGAAGAAGATGTTGGCGATGGACCGGACACCATTTTTGTGTGCTGCATTGGTGTAGGCCGGATTTGGAATGTTCAAAATGCCAAACTCAAAGTACTTTTCCGTCCATTCCTTATTGGGGTCATACAATTCCTCAGGCACGCCAGCAGAAGCCATACCATGCCAATAGCTGTAATAGTCTGTGTACTGCCAATAATTAAAGAGGTACTCGCTGAATTCATTCGTGTAAGGAGTGCTGTCAAAGAACGCGTTGCCATAATCGCCACTCATCGTAAACAACTGGGTGTCTGGGCTGAGTTCGGGGTAAGCTTGCGTGGCCGCAAAGGCATCATTACGTGGCTGCAAAGGTACATGAGCACGAAGCAGATCACCATGGATATCACTTTCGGGTGTCCAATTCAGAATCTGGGCAGCGGTGTAGCCATGCTGATAAGGCTGATTTACTCCCTTGGCGCTGTCACCTGTGTAAGGAAGCGTGTCTCCGGCATAAACGGATGAGGCAATGACTTGTCCAAGCAGAGCCGAAGTGAGAACCATTACGGTTACTTTGGGGATAAGGCCTTTGGGTTTGTGTTTGCGTGTCATGCTGTTCCTCCTTCAAGTCGAATGAATGTAAGGTATTCTTTTACACAAAAATAAACTTATGGTTAACGATAGGGTATGAAAGCATTTTCAAATAGGGTTAAATTAAAGAAACTCAGGTATAAACTAAAGAAAAGTTCAAGGTGACAAGTTAATGTCAGAAGGCAAATGATATACTTTAGACAGGAAAACAGCATCGGGGGGAACATGCGACTTGAAAATTGTTAGCGTTTACAAAAATTTCTTTAAAAATAATATGTTTATGAAGATGCTGTTCATCTTCTCCATGATTTCGATTGTAACGATTATTACCTTGTCTTATATCATTTTCCTGTCAGTGTCCGATGCCACGATTCGCCGAGAACTGGCGATTCAGAAAGCGGCCATGGAGAGCGTCGACCGATATATTCATCAGCAGTATGAATCAGTGCAAAATATGGTGAGAGATATGCATCAGAATGAGGCGTTATCGTCCAATATCACCTATCTGATGAAGCACACGTACGCCGAGTATGTACAGCATCTGACGAATGGCTATTATGCGAATCAGGATGATTACTCAGCTGATGTACTGAAACATTTTCAAAATATCATGGATCGCAATTCGGATATCAATCAAGTGATGTTATATAGTGCAGAGCGGCAGGATCTGTCCGCCTTCAATCAACATAAGCAGTTCAGAAAGTTGAACACCAATGTGGCTCATTCCTATATTCCTGACGTGATGGCGATGGAGACACCCAATATCAGCTCACCAAACTATTGGATTCGTAAAGAAATTGATCAATGGGACCCGGCGCTGTATGCGATTCGTGTGCCTATCAACGATACACAGACCCTTCGAAATTTGGGTCAGTTCCTTGTTTTCTTTGACTCAGCAGGTATTGGCAACGCTTTGGACAGTTATGAAAGTAATCTCAAGGGAGAAATTGTGGTGCTGTCAGCCAAAGGTACAGTATTGTTCGATTCCAACAGTAACTATTACGGCAAAAAGTATCCGTATATAAATGTGGCCGATTCCCTGTTTGATCAGACGGATATGGATTCGATGAAAAAGGAGCGAAATATGTATGTGAACAAGTTTGTCTCGGCGGATCAGGGATATGTGGTCGTTGGCACGGTTCCTGTGGATGAGATGGCTGAGGCCTATGCGGGTACACGCAATACAATCGTTTCGATTAGCATCATATGTATCCTGTTTGCAGTGCTGGTTCCGGCGTTTTTCATTATTAATTTTGCCAAACGCACCCGCAGAATCATTCGTTTCACCCAAAGGGTGAAATACGGCAATCTGACAGCACGCATCGATGATGCCCGTGATGATGAGCTTGGACAGATCTCGCACAGTTTCAACGATATGCTGGATGAACTTAATCAATATATCGAACGCGTCTACAAAGCCGAGATCAAACAAAAGGAGACAGAACTGGTCGCTCTCCAGGCACGGATTAATCCTCATTTTCTCTATAACACGCTGGAGGTCATCCGTATGAGGGCAATTTCGCAAGGGGCGAAGGATGTCGGCGAGATGATCTACAGTTTATCCGTGTTATTCAAGAGCCTTGTTCAACAGAAGAAAAATTATACGCTGAAGGATGAGATGGAAGCTTGCCGCTTATATCTGGAATTGTTCCGGATCCGGTATAAGGACATTTTCATGTATAAGATTCAGTTGGACCCCGTGCATAACCAGCATCCGGTGGTCAAGCTATCCCTGCAGCCGATTATTGAGAACTATGTGGTGCACGGCATTCAGACAGAACGTTCGGATAATCAATTAACAATCGTTGTTGAAGAATTGGGCGACGCTTTGCAGGTAGAGGTCAGAGATAATGGTAAAGGCATTGAGCCTGCCCGCCTGACTGAAATTTTAGAAGAACTGGAACGTCCGGAAGAGTCGGGTAAAATGTTTGGACTGCGCAGCGTTCACACCCGTTTGCGTTTCCTGTATGGACCGGAATTCGGCATCACGATAGAGAGTACACTCGGAGAAGGAACCCTGATCAGGGTACGTTATCCTCATACAGAAGGGACAGGTATTTAAAATGTACAAGGTATTTATTGTGGATGATGAACCGTTCATCATTGAAGGATTGTACGATATTTTGGATTGGTCGTCGTTTGATATGGAAATTGTAAGCCATGCCGGCAATGGACAGGCCGCATTAAACGCCTTGTCTGCGCAGCCCGTGGACATTCTGATCACGGATATATCCATGCCATTCATGAATGGTCTGGATCTGATTCGGGAAGCAAGGCAAGTGCAGCCTGACATCAAGGTAATTATTCTAAGTGGTTTTAATGAGTTTGAATATTTGAAAGAGGGCATGCAACTGGGCATCGAAAATTACCTGCTCAAACCGATCAATGTCGAAGAGCTGGAATCGACGCTTCGTAATACGGCTTCCAAGCTGGACCATGCGTTGTCACCTCAAACGGATGATGCTTATGGTGTTCAGATTCTGAAAGACAACATCCTCCATCGATGGCTGACGGGACAGATTGCGGCCACGGAATTCGAGGAACGGGCACAGTTCTTGAATCTTTCGCTGGATGCACCTGATGTTGCAGTAGCTATACTGCGAACTAAAGGGGAAGTATCCGGCATGTTCGAGCGAGTGGAGGGTATGCTGAAGGGAAAGTCCTATGTGAATATATTTCATGACATCGATGGAGACATCGTCATAGTTGCCAATGTGCATGCAGGTGAGGACGAGAAAAAGAGGTTTATGGAGTGCCTTCAGGCATTATCCGCCGCGCTATCTGAGACACATCCTGCTGTTCTGATTGGGGCAGGAAGTCTGATGCGTGGGCTTCACCATGCGCCTGCAAGCTATCAGGAGGCGAAAAAGGCGCTCCAGTATGTGATGATCTATCCCGACCTCAAAGTAATCGATCATGCCATATTGGAGAAGGGTGGGAGCTCTGCTTCTTCCTTCTCGATCGATTGGAAGGAGTATGCGAAGCTCATTCTATCCCGTAATGCAGAGCTGCTTGCGGAGCGAATTCGGGTCGATTTTGAACAGCACCGCGACGGGGTTACTCCGGCTGAGTTGCAGAACATCGCACTGGAAGTGGTCATTCGTTTCAAGATGGAATTAGAGGGCATCAAACATTCGGATGAATCGGCCATTTACCAACGTGGACTTCGCCTTGTACTGGACAGCGGAACCTTTGATGAACTCGTGCAGGCGTTGCAGCAGGTCGGTACGGAGACGATTCAGTCCCTGCTTCAGGATTTAAAGAATCCGATTGTCAACCAGGTGCTTCAACATATTGACAAACATTATGCAGAAGAGCTCTCCCTGAAGCTGCTGGGTGCTCTCTATCATCTTCATCCGGTATATTTGGGACAACTGTTCCACAAGGAGACGGGGGAGACTTTTGCCGAATATATCAATAAATACCGGATTGAACGTGCCAAGGAACAGCTGCGCAATTCGAATCTGAAGGTACATGAGATCGCAAGGAATGTTGGGTACTGGGAGACAGGATATTTCTATAAACAATTCCGCAAGTATGTGGGAATATCACCTACCGATTATAAGGTTTTTGGATGATTTCCAGTGGATCATAGATTGGACCAGTGGACTGAAATGGATGAGACATTCTGGGGACAGTAGGGCATGCAACTAAGCTGGTGCCAAATGTTACTCAGCATGTCTTTTTTATGTAAGCGATTTATTCAAAAAGGTACAAATTAAGGAATCGGTACTGATTTCTCTTTAATTTGTACCTCGAAATATTAAGTTTATCTTCTTTTTGAAAATGCTTTCATTCGATAAGGTTAAAGCAGTTAGTTTGTAGAGCTAAAGGGAACACGAAAAGGGAGGATCAAGGAAATGAGTAAACAAAGAAAAAGTTTTTCTCTCGTTCTTGCATTGTTGATGGCGGTTACAGTTGTTCTTAGCGCCTGTGGAGGAAGCAAGGATGCTTCAGAATCAGGGGAAGCAGGAGATGATGCTGTCGAGCTGATCTGGTACACCATCGGTACCCCTCAGAAAGATGTTAATAAAGTGATGGAAGAAGTCAGCAAGTACACCAAAGAAAAAATCAATGCCACAGTAACGATGAAGATGGTTGACTGGGGTGACTATCCGCAAAAGATGCAAGTTAACGTGGCATCCGGCGAGCCAATGGACATCCTGTTCACTTCTTCCGGCGGATTCGATTATGTTCAAAATGCCAGAAAGGGCGCATTCATGGAGCTGGATGACTTGCTACCTAAATACGGTCAGGATCTCATTAAAACCATCGATCCTGCATTCCTGAGCGGTTCGAAAGTAGACGGACACAATTACGGAATTCCGGCTAACAAGGAGTTGCCTCAACAAGAGGTATGGCGTTTCAACAAAACGCTGCTTGATAAATACAAAATGGACATCTCCAATATTCGTACGTTAGACAGTCTGGAGCCTTTGCTCAAAACAATCAAGGAAAATGAGCCAAGTGTGACTCCATTTGGAATGGATAAAAACTTCGTTCCTTATGTTCCTTATGACTATGTCATTCAGAATTTGCCAATGGCAATCAAACTGGATACAACGGATTACAAGATTGTGAACATTCTGGATACGCCAGAAATGAAAGCAGCACTCAAAACGATGAGCAAATACTACAAAGCTGGTTATGTATCTGCAGAGGCAGCAACAACAGGCTCCACCAATGACCTGACTACATCAGGCAACTGGTTCCTGGATCGTGCACAAACTCAACCGCTTGCAGACAACCAATGGTCGGCAAGTTACGGATATCCGGTAGTTTCCACACCAGCTAGTGACGCGATCATCACCAACACGTCTGTACAAGGTTCAATCATGGCCATCTCGTCCAACTCCGAATATCCGGAGAAAGCAATGGAGTTCCTGAACCTGTTGAATACAGATCCAGTGCTGCGCAATATGGTCGATTCCGGTATTGAGGGCGTTCACTACAAAAAAGTGGATGATACGCACATGGAAAATCTGGCTGAATCCAAGAACTACGATATGCCTTCTTACTCCCTCGGTAACAACATGTTGTTGTATCTGAACAACAATGACCCGGATAACAAATGGGATGAGTTCAAGAAGTTTAATGCAGAGGGTGTAAATTCCCCAATTCTGAGCTTTAACTTTGACTCAAGTAAGGTGTCGTCGGAACTGACAGCAGTGCAGAATGTCAAAGAGCAATACTGGGCCGCATTGATGACAGGTACGCTGGACCCAGAGAACAATTTGGAGCAAGTGATTGAGAAGTTCAATCAAGCCGGACTTGAAAAAGTGATGGCTGAAGCCCAAACCCAGCTTGATGCCTGGAGAGCGGCAAATAAGTAAGGGTAATTTCAGGGATCGGGCCGCTGCTTGTTGCGCCCGATCCTTTTTCATTCAAGCCTGAAGGAGGATCTCCATATGACCGCATTTTTGAAAAATTTGATTAGAAACCGAGTCATGCTGTTCATGGTGCTGCCAGGCGCCATCTGGTTCTTCTTCTTTTCCTACTTACCATTGGTTGGTACAGTAGCAGCGTTCAAACAATATCGCTTCAGCCGCGAAGGTTTCTGGGCAAGTCTTGTGAAGAGCGAATGGGTGGGCTGGGACAACTTTAAGTTCCTATTCAGCACCAACGACGCGTGGCTCATTACTCGAAACACGCTTTTGTATAACATCACGATTATTGTGTTAGGGCTGGTATTCGCTGTAGGTTTGGCGATTCTGCTCTCAGAGTTGGTCAATAAAAGATTGGCCAAATTGTATCAGACAGGTATGTTCCTGCCGTATTTCTTATCTTGGGTTATTGTCGGTTACTTCGCGTTCAGCTTCCTGAGCATGGATCGGGGGATGTTGAACCAGATTATTGGGTGGTTCGGTGTGGAACCGATTCAGTGGTATTCGGAGGCGAAGTATTGGCCGTATATCCTGATTTTTGTAGCGCTATGGAAAACGATTGGATACAACAGTATTGTTTATCTGGCTTCCATTCTGGGCATTGACCGGTCGCTGTATGAGGCGGCGATGATTGATGGGGCGAGCAAATGGCAGCAGATTCGTAACATTACGATTCCATTGCTTTCACCTATCATTACGATTATGACCTTGTTGGCCGTAGGCCGCATTTTCTATGCCGACTTTGGACTGTTCTATCAAGTTCCTAGGGATTCGGGTACGCTGTATTCCGTTACAAACGTTATTGATACGTATGTGTATCGTGGCTTGAAAACAAGTGGAGAGATTGGCATGAGTACGGCTGCCGGATTGTATCAATCCGTTGTAGGCTTTGTGCTCGTTATCATTTCCAACTACGTAGTACGCAAAATCGATAAAGATAGCAGCCTATTCTAGGACAAGGGAAGGAGTGAACCACTGTGGCTCAAATCGTAAAAAAACGCGACTTCCATCATGTATCTAATGCCTGGAACGTCGTTATGAATATTTTGGCCGGACTATTCGCTTTAATCTGTGTATTTCCATTCGTGTTTGTAGTGATCATCTCGTTTACGGACGAGAAGGCACTAGCCCGTGACGGGTATCGACTGATTCCGAAGGAATGGAGTCTCGCAGCCTATCAGTTTGTTTGGCAGAGTGGTGACACGCTGCTGCGTGCTTATGGGGTAACCATTTTGGTGACGGTACTGGGTACCATCATCAGTCTGATTCTAATGTCGCTGTATGCTTATGCGATATCCCGCAAGAGCTTCCGTTATCGGAGATTTTTCTCCATATTTGCCATTCTGACCATGTTGTTTAACGGCGGGATGATTCCGACCTATATGGTCGTGTCCCAACTTCTTCATTTGAAAGATACCGTGTGGGCACTGATTCTGCCACTTGCAATGAATGCCTTCTATATCATGATCCTGCGTACATTCTATTCAACCAGTGTACCGGATGCGGTCATTGAATCCGCGAAAATTGATGGAGCCGGAGAATTTTATACGTTTATGAAGATTGTCATTCCATTATCTCTGCCAGGGCTGGCGACAATCGGATTGTTCAGTACGCTCGGTTACTGGAACGATTGGTTCAATGCGCTGTTATATATCGATAATCCCAACCTCGTACCGCTGCAATCGATGCTGATGCGGATCGAGTCCAGCATCCAGTTCATCCAGCAGAACTCGGCGAACAGCTCGATGAGTCTGGCGGCGATGCAATCCATCCCGCAGGATACTTCACGGATGGCTATGGTGGTTCTCGCCACGTTGCCGATTATTTTCGCTTATCCGTTCTTCCAGCGTTACTTTGTACAGGGTCTGACGGTCGGAGCTGTCAAAGAGTAACCGAATCACTTCTATAGGGTGGAGGCATCGAAGGATGATGATATATAAGGACAAAAGCAAATCCGTGGAAGAGCGAGTAGAACATCTGCTGGGCTTAATGACGACGGAGGAAAAGGCGGGTCAACTCATCCAGCCTTTTGGTTGGCAGACATATACCAATGATCAAGGGAACATCACGCTGAATGAATCCTTTAAGCAGCAGGTGGAAAACGGGGGCGTAGGCTCCCTGTACGGTGTACTTCGTGCAGATCCATGGACGGGTGTTACGCTTGAAAATGGACTGTCTGCCAGAGAAGGGACAGAAGCAGTAAACCTCCTTCAGCGCCATGCTGTAGAGCATTCCAGACTGGGGATTCCCATTCTGATCGGAGAGGAATGCTCTCACGGACATATGGCGATTGACGGTACGGTCTATCCGGTTCCCCTGCTCTTAGGAAGTACTTGGAACGTGGATCTGTACCGTGATATGTGTCGGGCGGTCGCTCGCGAGACGCGTGCTCAAGGCGGTGCGGTAACGTATTCTCCGGTGCTGGATGTTGTACGTGATCCACGCTGGGGGCGTACTGAGGAATGCTTTGGGGAAGACCCGTATCTCATTGGCGAACTGGCTGTTGCTTCCGTGCAAGGACTTCAGGGCGAACGTTTGGACCAAGAGGATGCGGTAGCGGCTACACTGAAACACTTTGTCGGTTATGGAAGCTCGGAAGGTGGACGCAATGCGGGACCGGTGCACATGGGGTGGCGTGAGCTGCTGGAAGTTGATCTGTATCCGTTCCGCAAAGCTGTTGAAGCAGGTGCTCAATCCATTATGCCGGCTTATAACGAAATCGACGGTATCCCGTGCACGGTTAATACGGAACTGCTGGATGACGTTCTGCGAAAAGACTGGGGCTTTGACGGTCTGGTGATTACGGACTGCGGAGCCATCAACATGCTCGCAAGTGGGCATGATGTGGCGGCAGATGGATTGGAAGCATCCGTACAGGCCATTCAGGCTGGTATAGATATGGAAATGTCCGGTGAGATGTTTGGACAATATTTGGTGCAAGCGATCTCGGAAGGCAAACTTGAAATGCATGTACTGGATCAAGCTGTCCGCCGCGTGCTGGCACTGAAATTCAAGCTGGGACTATTCGAGCAGCCTTATGTGGATGCCGATCGAGCAGCAGAAGTCATTGGCAGTGAAGAGCATATTCAACTGGCACGCCAATTGGCTGCAGAAGGTGTGGTCTTGCTCAAAAATGAAGCTGCAACGTTACCTCTGTCGACGGCAACAGCGGGCCGAATTGCTGTCATTGGTCCTAATGCAGACCAAGCCTACAACCAGTTGGGCGATTATACATCCCCCCAACCGAAGTCCAAAGTGGCTACGGTGCTGGATGGCATCCGCAGTAAGCTTGCTGTAAGTGAGAGTGGGCACGCAGGGGAAGGCTCAGATGGACAATCGAATGGTGAAGATCAGATACTCTATGCACCGGGATGTCGCATCAAGGGCGATTCAAGAGAAGGGTTCGAGCATGCAATAGAAACTGCACGTCAGGCTGATACGGTCATCATGGTCGTTGGCGGCTCGAGTGCCCGTGATTTTGGTGAAGGAACGATCGATCTGAAGACAGGTGCTTCCAATGTGTCCGATAACTCATGGAATGACATGGAGTGTGGTGAAGGTATTGACCGCATGACGCTTGGGCTTGCAGGAGTCCAGCTGGAGCTGATTCAAGAGGTTCACAAGCTTGGCAAAACACTTGTCATTGTTTATATCAACGGTCGCCCGATCACCGAGCCTTGGGTGGATGAACATGCCGATGCCATTCTGGAAGCATGGTACCCAGGTCAAGAGGGTGGGCATGCCATTGCGGACATCTTGTTCGGCGAAGTGAATCCGTCCGGCAAACTGACGATATCCATACCGAAGCATGTGGGTCAATTACCGATTTACTATAATGGCAAACGTTCACGCGGCAAGCGTTATTTGGAAGAGGATCTGGAGCCTCGTTATCCATTCGGATACGGGCTTAGCTATACTACCTTTAATTACAGTGAGCCGAAGCTGAGTACAGAATCGATGACGGCCGACGAGACAGTCACCGTATCGGTGGAAGTCACCAATACGGGGTCTTGCAGAGGTGCAGAAGTCATCCAGATGTATGTATCCGACGTGGTCAGCCGAGTCGCTCGTCCAGCCAAAGAGCTGAAGGGGTTTGCAAAAGTGAATTTGGAACCTGGAGAGACGAAGACTGTAGCCTTCCATATTGGAGCAGAGCAGCTGCAATATATCGGTCGTGATCTCACGCCTGTCGTTGAACCAGGACAATTCCATATTCATATCGGGAGACATGTGAAAGATACGCAGTTCGCCGAGCTGACGGTAGAGGAGGCGTAAGGAAATGGAACGCATCAGACGATTTATTCGCGAGTTGTCCGAACGTCAGTGGTTGGAGCAAATGAAGCTGCGCAGCTGGGACATCACCCGCGCTTATTATAAAGTGCCAGGACAATATGAGGATCAGAAGGCTTATCCAGAAGGCGAGGGGTTGAATCGTTTCCCGAGTGATCAGGGAACGACCTATTTCTTCCGGACACGGTTGGATGTACCTGCCTCCTGGCAGAAAGAACCTTACGGACTTGTATTTGAATCCGGTGGGGAAGGCTTGCTTCGGGTGAATGGACATTCCTATCAGGGGCTGGATCGTAATCATACGTATGTAACACTCGACCCTTCCCGAATAGGGGCTCAGCCTGAACTTGAGATTGAGTTATTTGATCCAGTACCCGAGCCTGTAGATCCACTGAACCAACAAGCGGTTATTCAGCCGCCGATTACATCAATCAGCAGTTTGTTGGTGCGACCGAATGAACCTGTCCGTAGCCTGATGTACACGGTTACGATTGTGCGTGATTCCGCGGTGCTGCTGCCGGAAAGTGATTTCCGCCGTGTGCGCCTGCTGGAAGCGATCTATCGGGCGATGGATCAATTCGTGAGTCTGACAGAAGAGGCTGTCAAGCAGGGGAATGGCATCCACAGTATCGAAGAAAGATTGATCCATGAAGTGCGAGAGATTGGTGGAAACGCCGAAGGCTTGGAGCATATGGTGGGGCAATCGCACATCGATATTGCCTGGCTGTGGCCTGTACGTGAGACGGTGCGCAAGACCAGTCGTACATTTTCCACGGTGGATGCACTCATGAATGAATATCCCGATTATATTTATTCCCAGAGTCAGCCTTTGCTGTATGCTTTTCTGAAGGAACATGACCCCGAGCTGTATGAACGGGTGAAGAAGCGCATTGCCGAAGGACGCTGGGAACTAGTTGGCGGGATGTGGGTTGAGCCGGATCTGAACATTCCGAGCGGGGAATCCCTGATTCGTCAGATGTTATATGGTCAGCGCTTTTATATGGAGGAGTTCGGCAAAACATCACAGATTGAATGGCTGCCAGATACATTTGGTTATTGTGCTTCCCTGCCTCAGATTTTGAAGCATGGTAATGTCGAGTACTTCATGACGACCAAGCTCGGATGGAATGATACGAACGTGTTTCCATATGATCTTTTCCACTGGGTAGGCATTGATGGCACGGCCATCCTGTCTTATCTCAATCATGGCGTCAACGAGCATACGCTGCCGAAGGACATTCATGATCATTGGCAGTCTTACCGCGAGAAAGCATCGCATCCTGAGCATATGCTTCTGTACGGGCACGGTGATGGTGGCGGCGGCGTGACACGAGAGATGCTGGAGTACGTGGATCGATCCGAGTTGATGGTGGGACAGCCGAAGAATGGTTATAGTACCGCCGGAGCCTTTTTTGCCGGAATTGAGAAGGCGCAGCCTGATCTTCCGAAGTGGCATGGCGACCTGTATCTGGAGCTTCACCGGGGTACTTATACGACCCATGGTCGCAATAAGCGCAACAACCGGAAGGCTGAGGTGCTTTATCGCGAAGCGGAGCTCTGGAACACACTTGCCTTACCGGATATGGAGCCGCAGCAGGATGCTGAAGTGCGTTCGGCGTTGCATGATGGATGGAAGCTGATTTTGCTGAATCAATTCCATGATATTATCCCTGGTTCGGCCATAACGGAATCCTATGTAACGTCGGATGAGGAGTATATTCGGGTATTCGAATTGGGTAGAGCAGGACTGAATCAAGGTGTTGCTGCATTAACGAGGGGGATTAACACGCAGGGGCCAGAGGGTTCTGTTCCTTATGTTGTGTTCAACAGCCTTGGTTGGAATCGAAGTGAAGTCGTTCAACTTCAAATGCACGATGGATTGGATCGTTACGTTATAGATGAAGAAGGTCAGCGTTTGCGCATGGATCGGGAAGATGGCCAAATTTCGGTTCTGGTGACGGATATTCCAGCGTTTGGTCATAAGACGATTTGGCTCGTACCGGAAAATGCAAGGGAAACAAATGTACGGGAAATGGCGAGCATTGCCGGGCAAAAGAACTTTACAGATACGTGGGAAACCGCGTATTACCATGTGGAGTTTAACGAGCGTGGCGAGATATCCCGCTTGTGGGATAAGACAGCAGAACGTGAGATTCTGAAGCCGGGTGAATGCGGCAATCAATTTTACTTTTTCCATGACCGTCCGACGCTCTGGGATGCCTGGGATATCGACAGCCGTTATGAGGCTCAGGTTGCTGGAGAAGTCGAGCTTGTGGAGAAAAAACTGGTTTTGGCGGGTACTACGAAGGACGTACTTCGTTTTCAGTGGAAGCTTCACCAGTCTGTGATTACACAGGATATGGTGTTCTATCATGACAATCGACGGATCGATTTCAAGACCCATGTAAGCTGGAATGAAGATCATAAATTGCTCAAAGTGGGCTTCCCAATCGATGTAGTGAGTTCCAAAGCGACCTATGAAATTCCATTCGGTGCATTGGAGCGTCCGACTCATCGCAACACGAGTTGGGAGCAAGCTCAGTATGAAGTGTGCGGACACCGCTTCGCAGATGTCGCCGAGCACGGATATGGCGTCAGTCTGCTCAATGATTGCAAATATGGATACGACGTACAGGGAAGCACGATTCGCCTTTCCTTGTTGCGTGCACCGAGATGGCCTGACCGGACTGCGGATATTGGAGAACATGACTTCACCTATTCCCTGTATCCACATGAAGGCGACTGGAGAAGTGCACATACGGTACGTCAGGCGGCCGAATTAAACCATGAAGTGCCTGTGCATCAGGTGGACCAGAACGCAGGCGTACGCCCGGCAACTGGAGCATGGATTGAATTCGATAGCAGCCATGTCATCTTGGATACGGTCAAACCGGCAGAGGCAGGAAACGGTACAGTGCTCCGTTTCTATGAATCTTCGGGAACACGTGAACGTGTGACGCTGCAATGGCCGCATGCATTTGAGCAAGCTTATCTCTCCAATGCTTTGGAAGAAGCAGGCGAGCCTTTGGATAGCACCAATGGTCAGATTACATTATCTTTTAAACCTTACGAAATAAAAACCGTGCTATTACGGTAAACCTTTTTGAAATATATTGAGCTATGTAAGCTCAGCTTTTTATTCACACGTTAACGGAGAGGACAGAAATAACCTGAAGAAGTGAAACGTTCGCCTAAAAGCTTTCTGAAAGAAAGCTACATCGGAAGCATACGCTATCCCCGGATTTTAACCTTTTGGAGAAGGGAATCAAAAAATCTGGGGATAACAGCGATCGGAAGGTTATTCTGTCATCGTAGTGGCTAGTGTGAATGTTCTCAGCTGATCTTGCTACGGCTACACCATTCAATTTGTTTAAGGAGTGCACTCATTCATGGAACAATTCAGACTACCCAAAATACCGATGCCACCTGTTGCATTGCCACAAGCCGTACAGGCTGTAATGGAAGAAGCGGAGCAGAAGCTGGCACATCGACCGAAGCTGCTTCAACTATTTAAGAACTGTTTCCCGAATACGATTGAAACAACAACGAAATTAATGGATGACGGCACGACCTTTGTCATCACTGGCGATATTCCAGCTTCCTGGCTACGGGATTCCGTGGAGCAAGTGGTGCATTACATTCCATTTGCTAAAGAAGATCAAGACCTGCAACGCATTATTGGTGGTCTGATCAAGCGCCACATCCAGTACGTTCATATTGATCCGTATGCCAACGCCTTCAACGAGACAGCCAATGATTGGCACTGGAACACCACCGACGTGACCGAGATGTCACCTTGGGTGTGGGAGCGCAAATTCGAGATTGATTCTTTGTGCTTTGTCGTGCGTCTCGCTTATTTATATTGGAAAGAAACTGAACTGACGGATATTTTCGATTCCAGCTTCAAAGCCGCAATGCGCAAAATCGTGGATTTGTTCCGAGTGGAGCAGCATCACATGGAGAAATCACCATACAGCTTTACCCGCAATAACGGCATTGCTACGGATTCAATTCGTAATAACGGACGAGGTATGCCCGTCAATTACACAGGCATGATCTGGTCCGGTTTCCGTTCCAGTGATGATGCGTGTGATTTCCATTACAACATTCCAGGCAATATGTTTGCCGTCGTTGCCCTGCGTCAGATGCAGGAGTTCGCGGAGTGGGTATTCCGGGATATGGAGTTCCTGCAGGAGCTTAAGGATCTGGAAGCCGAAGTAGATCATGGTATTCAGCTGTACGGTATTTACCGCCATCCTGAATTTGGCCCGATCTATGCTTATGAGACGGATGGTTTTGGCAACTACTGCCTGATGGATGATGCGGGTACACCGGGACTGATGTCCATTCCTTATCTTGGTTACGTCACAGCGGATGATCCGATCTATCAGAATACGAGACGTTTTGCGCTCAGCAAAGAGAATCCGTTCTATTACGAAGGCAAAGTTGCCAAAGGAATTGGCAGCCCGCATACACCGCCCAATTACATCTGGCATATGGGTCTGTCCATGCAAGGATTGACGGCCCAGTCTGCTGAAGAGAAGCTCGAAATCATTCAGATGCTGGAAGCAACGGATGCAGATACAGGATATATGCATGAAGGTTTTCATGCCGATGATCCGACGATTTTTACGAGAAAATGGTTTGCTTGGTCCAACAGCCTGTTCTCCCAGTTGGTCTATAAATCCATGAAGGATGGTTTGCTATGAGTAGCGCACAGGTGAAGAGAACCAAGCTGATTATTTTCTCTGATCCAACGTTTCCGGTGGAAGGCACTTTGCCAACGCAAGGTGCTCTTGATTCGTGGAAAGCATCGGAAGAGGTCATCGTTGTGGGCGCGGATGAATTGGCTTCGGCTTTGAGTACAACGTCAGGTGAAGGATGTTTCGTGAACCTGCATGCGCCTTATTTTCCTAAATCCGCTTGGACCGAAATCGCAGCTTTTCTTCATCAGGGGGGAAGTCTGATCAGCATTGGTGGCGCACCATTCAAACGTCCTGTTCGTCAGGAGAATGGGGCATGGATTTCCGAGTCGGAACAAACGGCGTATCATCAGGAACTTTATATTCATGAGGCGTTAAAGGTATCCGCAGTCAAAGTGGATTCACTAACTTCCTCAGAAGATATTCCACTTCTTGCAGGCAAAGAGGGACTGTTCGAGAGTGCGGATACGTGGAATCTGGTACCTCATACAACCAAAACAAGCGATTTGCCACATCAGATGGGTTCCTCAGGTCCGATGAGCACGCAGATTTCTCCGCTGCTCCGCGGCCGCAGCAAGGATGGTCGCAGCATCGCTGCCCCAATCGTATTATGGGAAAACTCCCGCAGTACGTTTGCCGGTTCGCGCTGGCTGTTTGTTCATCTGCCTTTGACGGCTACCTTCTGGGAACAGAACGGAGCAGCCGAAATGGTGAACTGGGCGCAGTATTGCGCCAAAGGTGTAACCGAGCTATCTCTGAAGCCGAACTATGCTTCGTATGAACTGGGTGAACGAGCTTCACTAATCCTCCAAACCCAAATTCTACAGCGTGCGGGTAGCAGAAGAAGTGAGCCGGAACTTTGGACGTTTGATCTAACAGTTGAACGGGAAGATCGTACAAACGGCACGGTAGAGAAGGTATGGAATCATCAACTGGAGATGGAACTTTCCGGCGAACAGCGTTTTGAACGTATTCTTCTTCCTTTTTCAATCGAGAGCGGGCTGTATCGAATCGTCGGTCGTGTTCAGGCACCGGATGGAGAAGTTCGCATACTGCGGCAGGGCTTCTGGGGTCAGGACGCAGCCTTGTTGGCAGAAGGGGAAGTCATTACACGCAGCAGAGATTATTTTATCAAAGACGGTCGTCCGTTGCCTGTTGTTGGTATGACCTACATGACCTCTGACGTGGCACGGAAATTCCTGTTCCTTCCTAATGCGGATGTGTGGGATCGGGATATGGCACAGATGGCGAAAGCCGGCATTAACTGGATTCGGACCGGAATCTGGACTGCCTATCGCAACATGATGCAGGTGGATGGTCACATGTCCGAGGATGTACTGCGTGCTATTGATGCGTTCCTGTTAACGGCAAAACGGCATGGCCTTCAAGTGACGTTCACCTTTTTCTCCTTTACACCCGAGACCTGGGAAGGAACAAATCCATATTTGGACCCGCAGAGCGTAGATGCACAGAAACGCTTCATTCGCAGCATTGTTAGTCGTCACAGACATTCCACACATGTGGACTGGGACTTGATTAATGAACCGTCGATGTTTGATCCTGTGCGCATATTCTCCGATGGGCCACGTTCGGCAAGAGATTCATATGAACAGCAGGAGTTTATCGAGTGGCTTCAGCAGCGGCATCAGACGATTGAAGCGTTGCAGGAGGCATGGAACATGTCACCTAAGCAGCTCCCTGACTTTACAGCAGCAGTCATTCCTGAACCGGAAGAGATCAATTTCGATGTACAGGACATGCACAAGGCTAAAAAAGGAACACGCTGGCTCGATTACTGTCTCTTCTCGATGGAGATGCATAATGTTTGGGCGAGAGAGCTTGTAGGCACGATCAAGGATCTTGTTCCCCATCATCTGGTTACCGTAGGGCAGGATGAAGCTCTTGGAGCACAGCGGCCTTCACCATTCTTCTATGAGAATGAAGTGGACTATACAACGGTGCATTCCTGGTGGCTCAACGATGATCTGATCTGGGACGGCATTTTCGCCAAAACACCACATAAACCTAATCTCATTCAGGAGACAGGTATCATGTATGTGGAAACCCCGGATGGCCGGGCCAAACGCACAGAGGAAGAGCTTCACAGCATTCTGGAGCGCAAATACGCCTATGCCTTCTCAACAGGCGGTGCCGGAGCTGTGCAATGGATCTGGAATACGAACTTCTATATGGATAATGCCAATGAATCTCATATTGGAGCGCTGAGAGCGGATGGTACAGAAAAACCTGAAGCCGATGTGTCTTACGATTTTGGCCGATTCATGGAGCAGATTCGAGACCTGTTTACCGATCGCGAACTGGAGGAAATTGCGGTGGTCTTCCCGTATTCCAACGATTTCTCGAACCGTTCCCTGGCCTACGATGCAACCACAAAATTGACGCGTGTAATGGCTTATGAGCTGAAGCAGCCATTCCGGGCTGTATCCGAGTATCATTTGGAAGCGTTGAAGCAACAACCACCGAAGTTGATCATGGTTCCGAGTCCGCACAACATGGACAGCGATGCGTTAAGCGAACTGCTGAACTTCGCGGAGAATGAAGGAGCTACGCTACTTATCACTGGGCCGCTTGGACTGGATGCTTATTGGAAGAGAAGTGATCGGGCAGATCATCTTGTCGGCCAGCGCAGTCTGGGTAACGTACAGCGAGAAGAAATGCTGAATATTAACGGGGTGAATCACCGCGTCACGTATGGTCGTCGCCGGATTGCCGAGGTGGCGAAGGAAACGTTGCTTCATGCGGAGAATCATACACCTGATGAAGTAGTAGTACTGCCATTAGGCAAAGGCAAGTTGATCTGGAGCCCGCTGCCGCTGGAGCTGAACGGCCGGGATGAGCCGCTGGCTGACCTGTATCGATATGCGTCAGAAGTGGCTGGCATTGAGAATGAACTGGAATGGATATCTGGCGGTGAACTTGCAGGGATTTATGGCCGGAAGTTGAGCTTCCCGAAAGGGAATCTGTACGTATTTGTATCGGAGTTTGCTTTGGATCATGAGGTGAAAGTCAGAGATACGCGTACCGGAGTCATATATACGCTCCTGTTGGAGAAAAATCGTTCCGTGCTGTTTGCCACAGATGCTGCCGGACAGCTGCAAGCCGTGTATCGTCCGGATGAGGTAGAGATTGTACAACAAGAGGTAGAGGGGGAATAATTCAATGACTAAACCGACAAGCAAATCGAAGAGAGCGCATATTATTTCTCACACGCACTGGGATCGGGAATGGTATTTGCCGTATGAGAAACATCATATGCGATTGGTGCAACTAGTGGATGCCTTGCTGGATCAGCTCGATCAGGGGCCAGATTTTAAGAGCTTTTATCTGGACGGCCAGACGATCATCATCGATGACTATCTTCAGGTTAGACCTGAGCAGAAGGAACGGCTGGAGAAACATATTCGTGATGGCCGTATTGTCATTGGGCCTTGGTATATTTTGCAGGATGCGTTCCTGACCAGTGGTGAAGCGAACGTACGTAATATGCAGGTTGGACATCGTGATGCCAAACGTTATGGAACACCTTCAAAGATCGGATACTTCCCAGATACGTTCGGACTTGTAGGACAGACACCGCAGCTGATGCTGCAATCAGGTATCGATAATGTCTTTTTCGGGCGAGGCGTGAAGCCAACGGGCTTCAACAACATGGTGTCTGACGATGGATACGAATCCAGTTTTTCAGAGCTGATGTGGGAAGGTCCGGATGGATCAAAAGTGCTGGGTGTTCTATTTGCCAACTGGTACTCTAACGGGAATGAAGTTCCGGTGGACGAAGCTTCAGCTCGCAAGTTCTGGGAAACCAAGCTAGCGGACGCGGAGAAGTATGCATCGACCAATGAATTGCTATACATGAACGGATGTGATCACCAGCCGATTCAGAAGGATCTGCCTGAAGCCATCCGTATGGCTGAACAATTGTATCCCGATATCGAGTTTGTTCACTCCAACTTCCCTGACTATCTGTCAGCGTTGAAAGAATCTGCGGTTCAGGAGCTGTCTGTTGTAAAAGGAGAGCTGCGCAGCCAGCGTACTGATGGCTGGGGCACTCTGGTGAACACGGCTTCCGCACGCGTTTATCTGAAACAGATGAACCAACTGGGCCAAGCCATGTTGGAAAAAGTGGCTGAGCCACTGGCTTCGTTCGCGCACCTGTTGGGTCATTCATATCCGCATGATCAGTTTACCTATGCCTGGAAAACGTTGATGCAGAATCATCCGCATGACAGCATCTGTGGCTGTAGCGTAGACGAAGTACATCGCGAGATGGTCACACGGTTTGATAAGAGCCGTCATGTCGCTGAGGCCCTGATTGAGGATAGCACCAGCCAAATCGCTGCAGCTGTGGATACTTCAACATTTGAACGATATGGTGATGAAGCGCGGCCAGTGGTTGTGTTTAACACTTCGGGATGGGAGCGCAGCGGTGTGGTTCAGATTGAACTGGATGCGGCCCGTTTGTACTTCCGCGACGGTTTCTCATTGGAAGATATGGCAGCCAAAATGAACGCCATTGACCTGTCAGGTCGTATTTTGGTGGATGAAGAAGGCAAACCAGTTCCGTGTACGGTAGAGGATCTGGGTCTGCAATTCGGCTATGATCTGCCTGATGATCGATTCCGTCAGCCATATAGCTGCCGTCGGGTCAACATTACGTTTGAAGCAGAAAATGTGCCTGCACTTGGCCTGAAGACGTATGCCTTGGTCCGCATGGACAGCAATGCTGCGAATTCAAATACACTGCTGCGTGGTGAGCGTGGCATGGAAAATGAATATTTTATCGTAAATATTGCAGACAACGGCTCGTTTGCACTCACGGATAAACGGACAGGCCGGATGTATAAAGATCTTGGTGTGTATGAAAATGTCGGTGATATCGGAAATGAGTATATGTTCAAGCAACCGGAGAACGAATTAGCACTGACTACGAAAGATCTTAAGGCAGAAATTCGGGTTATCGAAGATGCGCCTTACAGAGCTTCGTACGAAATTGTTCATCATTGGGAAATTCCTGAATCCGCCGACGAAACGCTCGATCGTGAGCAGCGGGAACTGATCTATTATCCGCATCGCAAAGCTCAACGTTCCAAACAAATGGTTACGCTCAAAATCCGTACCATTGTGTCGTTAAGCCGCAGTGGAAAAGGCATCAAGCTCGAAACAACCTTCAACAATCAGGCGAAGGATCATCGGGTGCGGGTACTCTTCCCGACGGATCTGACAGCGGCTGTTCATTACGTAGACTCGATGTTCGAAATTGCTACTCGTGATAATACGCCTGCACCGGAATGGCAGAATCCGAGCAACACCCAGCATCAGCAAAGTTTTGTTGATGTGAGCGAGGATCAGGCTGGGTTAGTTGTAGCCAATCTGGGGCTGAATGAATATGAGGTTCTTGAGGATGGACGGAATACGATTGCCGTAACACTGCTTCGTGCCGTGGGAGAGCTTGGAGACTGGGGATTGTTCCCGACACCGGAAGCTCAGTGTCTCGGCGAGCATTCCTTCCAGCTGGAGATTATCCCTCATGACGGGAACGGGGCAACATCCGGAGCGTACAATGAAGCTTACCAGTTCCAGATTCCATGGACTGTGGCTCAGACGAACGTACACCCGGGTTTCCTGACGCCAAGCAACACACCGTTTGAGTGGCAAGGGGACGGTCTGGCGTTTTCTTCACTGAAGGTGAACGAGGATTCGGGTGATCTGATGTTGCGCTGGTATAATATGAGATCTAATACGACTGAGTTGAAGTTTGCTGCTTCTGAGTCCATTCCGCAAGCATTGGAAGATGCATATCAGAGCAACATTCTGGAGGAAGAGACAGGTAAGCTGAATTCTTCAGTTATAAATGAATCTTCCACTGCCTTGATCAGCAAAGAATGGGCTCTTCAAGCGGGACCTTGTGAGATTGTTACGGTGGGGTTGCGTAGATAATTTTGCAAGTGTGATCGGGTCAATCTTTGTGTATAGCTCTACCTGAAGTTATGCGTACTGTCATGGAATGGATAATGCTTTTTCCAGCTGAAAATGTTGAGTTATTCCTCAAGTTTATATAGAATGAACATTAGAATTACAAGCGATCGAAGGTTACCCTGCCATCATGATGGTCATCGTAAAATTCAATTGTTCATTCTATATTGAAACTATTAAGGGGGCTTGAAGCCATGGAATCCTTGGGAGGACTGCTTCAGCAGCTGAATCCTTCCTTTCGTGAACAGTCGCGGCGGATTGCGGCGGAATTGATGGAAGATCCGTACGTACGCGAATTCCGAGCAGGTCATCCTGAACTGAAAGATGCACAGCTTATTACCGATCTGAGCAAGCTGTATCAGTATGCCAAAGATTCGAAGAACTGTGCGAACTGTCCGGGGCTCGACAACTGTCCTAACGATTTCCAGGGTCACTTTTGCAAACTGGAAGTAGAGCATTTTAACGGTAAACCCGAAATTATAGATAAAAAAGCGCCTTGTTCCAAACATATCGCACGGCAAAATGAGCATGTTATCAAGCAAAGAATCCGCAGTTTCTATGTGGACGAGCGTGCGCTCAATGCAGGATATAACGATGTGGAAATTATGGGCAAGGATCGGATGCGTGCTCCGGCGGTGAACCAGGTTCTGCGTTATATTAACGACACCAAGGAGAATGGATTGTCTCCGCAAGGACTGTTTTTGGAAGGATCATTTGGAACGGGCAAGACGTTTCTGATGTGTTATCTGCTGCATGAACTCGCGGTTGTGGGCCACACAGGTGTTATTATCTACATGCCTGATTTTGTGGAGGATCTGAAATCCATGATTAGTGAAGGAAACAAGCTGAAGGAAACGACGGATATTCTGAAAAGCTGTGATCTGCTCATCTTTGATGATATCGGGGCAGAGAATCTGAATTCGTGGGTACGGGATCATGTGATGGGGTCCATTCTGAACTACCGTATGAATCGCAAACCTACGTTTTACACGTCCAATTACAATCTGGAGGGGCTTGAGAAACATCTTAGCTTCACCAATCGGGATGGCGAGGAAATGAACAAAGGCCAGCGTTTGATGGACCGGATTCGTCCGTTTGTTGATGTCATCTCGGTTCGGGTGAGAATCAGCGTGGTAAACGTTAATTCCTATTTATATTACCGATCTGATCTATTTTTACTCATATAGTCCCAAAAAAAGCCTGGCTTTCGCATTGTCGCGAAAACCGGGCTTTTTTGGCCTGCGTGCAGCCTGAAGATCCTATTCGGTGATAAATTTGAAAATCACCATTCCGAAAAAGATAACCGTCATCAGGCCGGCCATGCCAGCAACACCCGCTATCAGATCAAACAAATCATTACGGGGTTCCTCGTTCACATGTTCACGCGGGTCGTTGATCCGCACATTTGCATCCATGGTATTGCCTCCTTATGGGGATAACAGCTTGCCCTTACAGGTAGCTGAAGCCCGGAGTAATTTTAGTATACTTGGAAAAGAAAGCGTTTGTAAAGATTTTGCAGTGAACCTGCAAGTTCTTCAATTGTGAAGATTTGATGTTGGGAAGATGAACATTGATCCGTTCATTTCACAACATTAGAGTAGCTGTGTTATACTGGAAGTGTCGTTCGCGACGTTACAGGTTAAAATAAACCGTAAGTATATATAAGGAGGACAATTTCATGGCTATTGTTAACGTATCCGATCAATCCTTCAACGCTGAAGTCGAAGGCGAAGGAACGGTTCTTGTTGATTTCTGGGCGCCTTGGTGCGGTCCTTGTAAAATGCTCGCTCCAATCTTGGAAGAGCTGTCCACCGAAGTTGGCGATGCAGTGAAAATTGCTAAAGTCAATGTGGACGAAAATCCGGAATCCGCTTCCCGCTTCGGCGTAATGAGCATTCCAACATTGATCTTCTTCAAAGATGGTCAACCGGTTGATAAAGTGGTTGGTCTGAACTCAAAAGATGCTCTCAAAGGAATTATCGAAAAACACCAATAATTGATCAAGATTTCACATACGCCTCCGGTTATGCGCCGGGGGCGTTTTGCGTCGAAACCTTTTATATAGGACAATATAAAGTATAATTATTTTTACACGATAACGTAGAGTGCAGAGCCGATCTGGAGAAGCGCAGCGCTTGTTTTTATCCCAAGACTTCTCCCATATATATTAATGGAACTAATTATTTACACAGTAACGGAGAGGACAGAAAAAACCTGGAAAAGCGAAGCGTTCGCCTAAAGCTTTCTGAAAGAAAGCTGCATCGGAAGCATACGCTATCACCGGATTTTCCCTTTGAAAGAAGGGAATCGAAAAAATCTGGGGATAACAGCGATTGGAAGGTTGTTCTGTCATCGTAGTGTCAGTGTGAATCATCTTTTAGTTCAAGTAATATAGAAAGGAACTCATAGAAAATCCGGGGATAACGGCGATCGGAAGATCGTACTGCAATCGGAGTGGTACAGTGTAACCTTTTATTTATACTTTTTTCGGGAAGGAGGACCCACCGAATTATGGATGAATTCATTACAAACGTGCAGGAGCAGGAGAAGGCACTAGAGCAGATCCGCCACAAGCTGGCTTTACTGCCCGACATGTCCGGCTGTTACCTGATGAAAAACAGTGAAGGTACTATTATCTATGTAGGTAAAGCCAAAGTGCTAAAGAATCGCGTAAGATCATATTTTATCGGCAGTCATAATGGGAAGACACAGCGCCTAGTGTCCGAAATCCGTGATTTCGAATATATCGTTACCGGCAGCAATATGGAAGCACTCATTCTGGAGTGTAACCTGATCAAGAAACATATGCCGCGGTATAACGTGTTGCTCAAGGATGACAAGACATTTCCTTACCTTAAAATTACGAATGAAAAGCATCCCCGACTCGAAGTGACCCGGCGGGTGCTCAAAGATAAAGCCAAATACTTTGGACCTTATCCGAATTCATATGCGGCACACCAAACGAAAAAGCTGCTTGACCGGATGTATCCGTTACGCAAATGCGGCGTGATGCCGAAGGAAGTATGCCTGTATTATCATATGGGACAGTGCCTCGCTCCCTGTGTGCAAGAAGTGGGCAAGGAGCAGTATGATGAGATCTCCCAGGAGATCAGTTCATTTTTGAGCGGTGGGCATGAGGAGATCAAGAAGGATTTACAGCGCAAAATGCAGGAAGCGGCTGAGGATCTGTATTTTGAACGTGCCAAGGAACTTCGGGATCAGGTCATTGCCATTGATGCGATGATGGAAAAACAGAAAATTACGATGGCGGATGCCCGAGACCGCGATGTGTTTGGTTTTGCCATTGATAAAGGCTGGATGTGTGTCCAGATTCTATATATGCGTCAGGGGAAAATGATCGAACGCCACGTATCGACGTTCCCGTTTTATGGCGAGGCATACAGTGATTTTATGTCTTACGTGACCCAGTACTACAGTGATAATCCAGCATTGCCACAGGAGATCTTACTGCCGGAAATGCCAAAAGATCTGGGAGCTGGTGACGATAGTGCGGATGATATATCCGAAGCTGATGGAGCGGTACCTGCGGCCGTGACAGTCGAGTCAGAACAGACAACGCACTTGGCGCAAGATTCTGCGATTGAGCTACGTGTTGCCGAGTCCCGTGCAGCTTATGGCGATATCCAACCCGAAGCAGAAGCGGAAGAAACTGCGATGGTTATCCAGGAAGACGCTGTTGCTCAGGAAGATGTATCGGCTGATAAACAGCCTCCAGGTCTTGAAGATCCTTCTCAGGTCGCAGCAGCATTGCAGGAATGGCTGGAAATCAAAGTCCACATTCCGCAGCGTGGATTGAAACGGCAGATGATCACCATGGCCGTGGATAACGCACGTGTGGCACTGGAAGAGAAGTTCCGCCTAATTGAGCGGAATGAAGAACGGACATCGAAAGCTGCTGAAGGACTGGGACGTTTTATTGGACTGGATCAGCTTCACCGTATTGAAGCGTTTGATAACTCGAACATCCAGGGTACCAACCCGGTATCTGCCATGATTGTATTTACCGATGGTAAACCGGATAAGAAGGAATATCGGAAGTACAAGGTCCGTTCGGTTGAAGGACCGGATGATTATGAAACGATGAGAGAAGTTATCCGTCGCCGTTACGAGCGGGTATTGAAAGAAAATCTGACCCAGCCTGACCTGATTGTTGTCGATGGAGGCAAAGGCCAGATTTCAGCAGCCGTGGACATTTTGGAGAATGAATTGGGATTGTTTATTCCGGTATGTGGATTGGTGAAGGATGCGAAGCACAAGACTTCACAATTGATGATCGGCAATCCGCCGGAAGTCATCTCCTTGCCGCGTGACAGTCAGGAATTCTACCTGTTGCAGCGGATTCAGGAAGAGGTCCACCGTTTTGCAATTTCGTTCCACCGTGAGCAACGTGGAAAATCGATGGTGACTTCCCGTCTGGATGCCATTCCGGGGATCGGAGAAAAGCGGCGCAAGCTGCTGTTGAAGCATTTTGGCTCTTTACGCAAAATAAAAGAGGCCAGCGTCGAAGACTTCCGGCCTCTATCTATTGGTGACAAGCTTGCGAATCAGATTATTGCAGCACTTCGTGATGAGGAGTCGTGACATACGGCTTCTCTTTTTGTTTTGGATTCAGTTTGTAGATGACATAACCAACGATGGCGGGAAGCACAATCCAGAAGAGCCCGGCGGAAATGTTCAGTGCATCACCCATGAAGATCAGGCTTAGCCCCATCAACAGGCTGTCAAAGATAACATGTGCGAATACAACGGCGATGAAGCCGTGACGCAGCATGATCAGACTGAACAAAAGTCCGATGACGGTCAGCTCTATCGGACGTGTGATGACTGGATAGATCGGATACAGGGTGTGCCCCAGCGCCCAGATCAATGTTGGGATGAGGCAGGCAATGAACGTATTGCGTACAACCTTCTGCATCATGCGGATCCCGAACAGACGATAGACCGTTTCCTCACCGATCCCGGCCATCCAGGCCATAATCGGGAAGATCCAGGCATAACTCATGTTGTATGTGGACTGGTCAGCCGATGTTGTTGACCAGCTTCCAACACTCCGTTCCAGAATAAAGAACAGTACGGATTGCACACCCAGCAGAATCAACGCCCATAAGTATCCTGTATACATACTGTGCAGTACATATTTGCCATATCCGGGTTCTTTGGCCCGAGGCCAAGGATTCAGACCGATTTTGCGCCACATGCCGTCACCGGCAACGAGCGACAGATAGATGGTTGCACTCATGACTAGCGTTATCCCAGCTTGCATCACCATCAGGAAGGTCAGCATAAAGTTAGACAGCCCCTGCGCCTGAAAGAGCGGAATCATGTTCAGTGTGCCAATCACGGAAGCCGCAAAGTATACCAGAGACAGAACGATTCCGCGTTTGAATGACGTGTGTGCTCTCGTCAGAATACTGTAGATGATCGCGAGCACGCCAAGCACAAAGGTCAGGAAAGCATAACCACCATAAGTCATCCAGTTGGCTTGCCGGGTCTGATTTTGTACATAGTCGGTATGGGAGGTAGGAACCGAGAAGACCGATTCGAAGGAGCGAACGGCTCCGTTTTCAAACGTAAAATTCAGTTCCAGCTTGGAATCTCCAATTTGCTTTTCATTATCTGTGTATTGAAGCCCCGCTTCTTCTTCACGGGTGTCCAGTTGAAGTTTCGGCACATTATACCCGAATTCGCCAAGTACGCCAGCGGCAAGCTGCTCTTTTTCATTTAGGGAAAGGTTATCTTCAGCTAAACGTTGGGCAGCATTTACTTTGCTTTTGTCCTGCTCTGCCTCAATGGATGCATACAGGGAAGACGGCAGTTCGCGCTTGAAACCGACAACTTTTCCTGTTCTCATATGTACGTCAACATTCAAATAACCGCCTTTGTCCTGATCGGGCAAACGAACGCGGTACACATCGTAAGGATAGGTTGTTTCCCATTTCTTGTTATAGGTTTCTAACTGTTTGGTTTTGGCCATATACCCATAGATGTCGGAATGGGTTTGGTAGGTCACAAGCTCGTTTCCGGTATCTGACGGAAGGGTATAATCAGGTAGAGAAGCTGCAAAAGATCGTGCCGACTCCGCCGCTTTCTCCTTGCTTATGAAGGAAGTAGACTGGATATCAGTCGTTTGCGATGAGGTGGCAGGAAAGATTTGAAAAACGAAAAACAGAATCAGGCCAATCGCCGCAAGCAACCCTAAACGCTTGAAGTTAGCTTTGAGTACCAAAGGCTGCCCTAAGGGATTCATTTAATATTGTTCCTCCTTTATTAATATGGATATTAAAGTAAAGATAGCACAGCCCAAGCCCCGAATGCCAATGACGAAACGAGAAGTGGTGCAAATGCATGAAAACGAATGAAAATGATCGAAACAATCTGATCTATCCATCGCCATATCTGAGTTTTTCCCTTTTTGACGGAATTCGATGCTATTTACACAAAAATCGTTTTGTATACAAACGTCGCAGCGCTTATAATTTTGAATCAAATGTCCAATATTCTGCATGTCATTAGGCTAACAAGGGAACGAATAGAATGTATAAAAGGTATTCCAACCTAATGTATATGTGTTACAGCGAAAATCATACATGTGTACACTCCGAAATGAAGCTTTCCAAGTGCTTGGCTATTCCGTCAAGTCATGTGGAAAAGCGCTTCGGAGAAAGGCTCCACGTCGTGGGGTCATTTTCTTTTTGGCAGAGGTGGATGATACTCAAGTGAAAATGAATGTTCAATGGATGCGTCTATCGCCACCCCGAATTCTGGTCCTAGGGTTCGCGGGTATTATATTGCTCGGGACACTTCTGTTGATGCTTCCGACATCCAGTCGAAGCGGGGTCAGCCTTCCTTTTATTGACGCACTCTTCACTGCGACTTCCGCAGTCTGCGTAACGGGGCTGGTTGTGGTGGATACGGGTACTCATTTTACGACGTTGGGTCAGATCATAATTGCAATCCTGATTCAAATTGGCGGCCTTGGCTTTATGACGATGTCGACACTGGTGGCGA
This sequence comes from Paenibacillus sp. GL_099_B, assembly GCF_057835695.1. Lineage (NCBI taxonomy): Bacteria > Bacillati > Bacillota > Bacilli > Caryophanales > Paenibacillaceae > Paenibacillus > Paenibacillus sp. GL_099_B. The sequence goes on along the minus strand of NZ_CM174430.1, from coordinate 5,837,821 downwards.
TTGCATTCAAACGGCGGATCTCTCTGCGTGAGCGGTTGATTTTGCAGGAAGCGATGAATCAGAGCACGATGGAGGGGATTGTCCGCCTTATTCGCAAGGTTGTGATCTACTCGCTCATATTGGAAGGCATATGTGGCACGTTGTTCGCCATTCGGTGGTCGTTCGATATGCCAATGGGGCAGGCCATCTATTATGGATATTGGCATGCCATCTCCATGTTCAACAATGCCGGGTTTGATATGTTCGGAGATTTCCGCAGCTTAACCGGGTATGTGTATGATCCGCTCGTAAATTTTACAGCCATGTTCCTTATTATTGCAGGAGGAATCGGTTTTGTCGTTTTGTCTGATCTGGTGGAGTATCGGAGGACGAAGAAGCTGTCGCTGCATTCCAAAGTGGTATTGCTGACAACAGGATTGTTAATCATATTTGGAGCACTGGTTATATTTGTATTTGAATTCAGCAATCCCCGGACATTGGGTGGTCTGAACTGGGGTGGTAAAATTCTCGGTTCGTTCTTCCAGTCGGTTTCCCCAAGAACAGCAGGGGCGAACACGGTAGACATTGCTGGCCTGAGGCAGGCAACGCAATTTTTCATCATTATATTAATGTTTATTGGTGCTTCCCCTGGTTCTACCGGAGGCGGCATTAAAACAACCACATTTATGATTATGGCCGGAGCTGTCATTGCCATGATGCGGGGACGGGAAGATATCGTTTTTTTCAGATATCGGCTTCTACAGGAACGGATTTTCAAAGCACTGACGATTACACTGCTTGCACTGTTGCTCATTATTGCCGTTACGATGGTGCTTAGTACGACGGAAGACAGCAGTTTTTTAATGATATTATTTGAGACAACATCCGCCTTCGGTACTGTAGGTTTATCTATGGGGCTTACACTGAAGCTGACCACGATCGGCAAGCTTTTGATCTGTTTCACTATGTTTGCCGGACGTCTTGGACCAATTACGCTCGCGTATGCACTCGGACAGAAAAAGGGTAAAGAGTTGTACAGGTATCCGGAAGGCAAAATGATTATTGGATAAGGGGTTCGTGAAGAACAATGAAAACACAGCAGTTTGCGGTAATTGGGCTTGGGCGCTTTGGCTCCAGTCTGGCACAGGAATTAATGGAGCTTGGTTATGAAGTGCTGGGTATCGATAAAAATGAAGAAGTCGTCGAAGACATGAGTGAATTGGTCACCCATGCCGTCGTCGCGGATTCAACTGATGAGGAAGTGCTGCGCTCCCTGGGCATCCGTAATTTTGACTGCTGTATCGTTGCCATCGGGGCTGATATCCAGACCAGTATTCTCACTGCTATTTTACTGAAGGAACTCGGTGTAAAAACAGTTGTGGCCAAAGCCATTTCAGTTCTTCATGGACGGGCACTGGACAAGCTGGGGATCGATCGTGTCGTTTATCCTGAGCGTGATATGGGAATCCGGGTAGCCCATCAGCTCGTCACCCCGAATCTGCTGGATTATATCGAATTGTCCGATGATTACAGTATTGTGGAGATGAAGGTTCCGGCCTGTCTGCATAATAAAACGCTGTCCACTCTGAATGCTCGAGTACGCTTTGGTTGCAGCATTGTAGCTTTGCAAAAAGAAGCCGGGGTCATCATTGCCCCGACTGCACTGGACTCGCTTCAGATGGGTGATATCATGGTGATTATCGGCATGAATGATGACATTGACCGTTTTGAGGAAGAAGTGATCAGCCAAGAGAGCTAGAGCTGAGTCTATTAAATGAAAGCAGAGCGTTGAGCTCGGCTGATTGATATGAATGCTAAGGCGTCGTAGTCCTCCGTGAGGGCAGCGGCGCCTTTGCTGTAAAGAGCGCAGCCGTTTCTCTGACCCACTGTCTGGAGGTTTGGCTGAGGTCTTCCTTTTCCCCATAGATCATGCAGGTTGTTCGCCGGGTCTGTTGCAATTGCGGCAGATATACCGAGACGAGATCATTGTCCGCAAGCAACTGAGGGCGGAGATATGACTTGGGCAAAAGGGCTGCAGCTTTGCAGGTAGGCAGAAGACGGACAATCGCTTCAAAGGAATCAATCTCCATGCGAATATCCGGCATCACGGCGCAGCGCTGGAACAGGTCGTCGGTTAATTTGCGATACCAGGTTCCCTTGGAGAACGTAATCATCGGCAGATCTTGCAAATGTTCCATTCCGGCTTCTTTACCCGATAGGGGATGCGTTAAGGGCACAACCAGCTCCAGATGATCATCAAAGAGTGGCACACAGTTTAGCCCGGCTTCACTTATAGAAGAGGCAACGATACCTACATCAGCTTTTTTATCCCGCACAAAAGAAACAATTTCATGCGTTTTCCCCGTCACCAGCTTGATTTCCGCATTCGGATGTTTCTCCATAAAGGCATTTACCAGCGGTGGCAATGTGGTTTGAAGCGTTGTCAGACTGGCTCCAAGCGTAATGGAGCTTTGTTCTTCGTCCTTGTACTGGGCCAGCATGGTCAGAAATTTTTGTTGCTGCTGTTTCTGCTCTACCGCGAAAGTGTAGGCAAACTGGCCTACGCTGGTTAATTCAAGTCGTTTACCACGGCGATGAAAGAGCGCCACGCCGAGTTCATCCTCCAATTTGGAGATTTTGCGAGACAGCGCGGGCTGTGACAAATTCAGCAATTTCGATGCACGGTTCAGACTGGACTGCTCTACAACCGCCGCAAAAGCGTTTAATTCCTCGAACATGAGCACTAACCTCTTTTCTAATGAACGTACTTTGCGTGAGGCATCTCCTTGTCAAATATTTCTTCATGTTGTATGGCCTGCACGACCGATGTTTATAACTTATACCTATAGGTTATAACATTTAATAATTATATTGCAATTCCCTTATAAGAAAAAAAGGAGTAACATGAATCGTGACACAAGTTGTTCACACCTGAAGAAAACGGAACAATTTGTCGAACCTTTCCTTGGGAAAGGTTTGTGTCATGATAAGCGAATTTATTTATGAAAACGTTGTATTTAGCGAAAGGGGATCGACATTTTATGAAAGGGTTTTACTCCAGAAAGCTGCACTCCTTGCTTGGCGTCATTCCGCTCAGTCTGTTTTTCATTGAGCACATGGTGACGAACTTCTCGGCAGTTGAAGGCGGCAAAGAAGGCTTTAACGATGCAGTTGCATTTCTGAATGGCCTGCCGCTCGTGATTGTACTTGAAACGCTTCTCATCTGGTTGCCGCTGTTCTATCACGGTGTATATGGTTTGTACATTGCCTATCAAGCCAAGCCTAACGTGGGACGTTTTGGCAATGAGCGCAACTGGCGCTATACGTTGCAGCGCGTCAGCGGTGTCATTACGTTTGTGTTCGTCATCTGGCATATTTGGGAGACTCGTTTCCAGGTTGCGCTGGGGAATGTCACACACGAAGAGCTTGGCGGTGTTATACATGGCATCGTGATGAACCCGGTAACGTTTATTTTATATCTGATTAGTGTGGTTGCGGCATCCTATCACTTTGCCAATGGCTTGTGGTCGTTCCTGGTTAGCTGGGGAATTACCGTCGGTCCTCGTGCGCAGCGTGTATCTTCCTACATCTGCATGAGCTTGTTTGCTATCGTAGCCATCATGTTTATTGTATCGTTGCTTGCTTTCCGGAGCATGGATTTCCAGGTAGCAACTTCGATGATTGACGCAGTTAAGACAGTTCTGATTTAAGCATTTGGACTTTAAATGCTGACTTATAAGGGAGTGAACAGCAATGGCATCATCTAATGTAATTATTGTGGGCGGAGGTCTCGCGGGATTGATGGCGGCGATCAAATCGGCTGAAGCCGGAGTCCATGTTCATTTATTTTCACTGGTTCCCGTCAAAAGATCCCACTCCGTATGTGCCCAAGGCGGCATCAACGGTGCGGTAAATACCAAGGGTGAGGGCGACTCCCCATGGGTACACTTTGACGATACAGTATACGGCGGTGACTTTTTGGCGAATCAGCCTCCAGTCAAAGCGATGTGTGAAGCGGCACCAGGTATCATTCACCTGATGGACCGGATGGGCGTAATGTTTAACCGGACACCGGAAGGTTTGCTTGATTTCCGTCGTTTCGGTGGAACGAAGCATCACCGTACGGCGTTTGCCGGTGCAACGACAGGACAACAATTGCTCTACGCGTTGGATGAGCAAGTACGTCGCTGGGAAGCAGCGGGTCTCGTTACGAAGTATGAGAACTGGGAGTTCCTGCAGGCTGTTGTGGATGACGAAGGCATCTGCCGCGGGATTGTAGCACAAGATCTGAAAACGATGAAGGTACAAACGTTCCCGGCAGAAGCAGTTATTCTGGCGAGCGGCGGCCCTGGCATTATTTTCGGTAAAACAACCAACTCGGTTATCAATACAGGTACTGCCGCAAGTGCGGTATATCAGCAAGGTGTAAATTACGCGAACGGTGAGTTCATTCAGATTCACCCGACAGCCATTCCAGGCGATGACAAGCTGCGTCTGATGTCCGAATCGGCTCGTGGTGAAGGTGGACGGATCTGGACGTACAAAGACGGTAAGCCTTGGTACTTCCTCGAAGAAAAGTATCCGTCATACGGTAACCTTGTTCCGCGTGATATCGCGACGCGCGAAATTTTCAGCGTCTGCGTGGATATGGGCCTCGGTGTGAACGGCGAGAACATGGTATACCTTGACCTGTCACACAAAGATCCGAAGGAGCTGGATGTGAAGCTCGGAGGAATCATTGAGATCTACGAGAAGTTCATGGGTGATGACCCACGTAAAATCCCGATGAAAATCTTCCCGGCAGTCCATTATTCCATGGGCGGCATGTGGGTAGATTATAACCAAATGACAAACATTCCAGGACTGTTCGCAGCTGGTGAATGTGAATACCAATATCATGGTGCGAACCGCCTCGGTGCGAATTCCCTGGTATCGGCAATCTATGGTGGTATGGTAGCTGGACCGAAAGCGGTTGAATATATCAAAGGACTCAAAAAATCGTCCGCAGATATCAGTTCTTCCGTATTCGATGGTTATACCAAGCGCCAAACCGATAAATACGAAGGCATCCTAAACATGCAGGGCAATGAAAATGCCTATGTCATTCACAAAGAGCTTGGCGAGTGGATGACGGCGAATATGACGGTGGTACGTTACAACGATAAGCTGGAAGCGACCATCGGCAAAATCAAGGAATTGAAAGAGCGTTACGGCAAAATCAACATGTACGACACTTCCGGTTGGAACAACCCGGGTGCAGCGTTTACCCGCCAGCTGTGGAATATGATTGAACTGGCGGAAGCGATGACTTTGGGCGCACTGCTGCGTAACGAAAGCCGTGGAGCGCATTACAAACCGGACTTCACCGAACGGAACGACGAGGAATTCCTGAAAACAACCATCGCAAGCTGGTCGAAGGAAGGTCCAAAAATTTCGTACGAGCCTGTAGACGTTTCCCTGATCCCACCACGGATCCGGGACTACTCGAAGGATTAAGTAAACGGAATTTTGGTCTATTAATAAAGTTAAAGACTTAGCATCTTAACGGAAAAAGCAGTAGACATATAGAGGCGAAGCGTTCGCGGAGCTTCTCAAAGTTACTGCAACCAGAATGAATTATTGCTACTTTCAGTAAAGCGACTCTATAAGCACGACGCAGCGGAGGAGACGGAAATGTCCTGAAGAAGCGAAGCGCCCGCCTTTGCTGCATAACATCAAGAGGATTTATTTAATATTTACATGATCTAAAAGTTAACACCTGAACGGAGAAGGCAGAAGAATACTGAAGAAGCGAAGCGTTCGCCTTTATCCCCGGATTTCCACCCTTATAAGGTGGATCAAAGAAATCTGGGGATAACAGCGATCGGAAGGATCTTCTGCCAGCGGAGTGACCATTTGTGAACATTGTGGTCTTGTAACGATAGCAATCAATCATCGTCACCAAAGGAGGGGACAACGATATGACGGACACAGCTACAGCCCCAAAAACCGTCAAGTTTATCATCACCCGTCAGGACAACCCGGAGTCATCTTCGTACAACGAAGAGTTTGAGCTTCCGTACCGTCCCGGCATGAACGTTATTAGCGCCCTGATGGAGATCCAGCGTAACCCGGTTAATACAGAAGGCAAGTCCATTGCCCCGGTCTGCTGGGAATCGAACTGTCTCGAAGAAGTCTGTGGAGCATGCTCCATGGTCATCAACGGCAAGCCGCGTCAAGCGTGTGCAGCCCTGATCGATAAGCTCGAACAGCCAGTTCGCATTGAACCGATGAAAACCTTCCCGGTGGTTCGTGACCTCGTCATCGACCGTGCCCGGATGTTTAACGCCCTGAAACGGGTTAAAGCGTGGATTCCGATTGATGGTACCTATGACCTCGGTCCAGGTCCGCGGATGCCGGAGAAGAAACGTCAGTGGGCTTACGAGCTGTCCAAATGTATGACATGTGGAGTATGCCTCGAAGCATGCCCGAACGTCAATGAAAAAACAGACTTTATCGGTCCGGCTGCACTTTCTCAGGTACGTCTGTTCAATGCTCACCCAACAGGGGAGATGAACGCTGAAGACCGCCTGGAAGCACTTATGGAAGACGGAGGTATCGAGGGCTGTGGTAACTCGCAGAACTGCGTTCGCTCTTGTCCAAAAGGTATTCCGCTGACTACTTCCATTGCCGAAATGAATAAACAAACGACCAAACACATGTTCAAACGCTGGTTGGGCGTGTAATCTAGTCATATCAAATGCAGAACTTCGAATCTGTACCATTAGAAGAAGTCGTGATCCTTGGCGCATGTAGCCTAAGATCCCGGCTTCTTTTTCTATATGCGCAGAGGAACCGGGCTAGTCATGCAGAATATGGTATACTAAGGGGATGGATTTGGAGCGGAAGAAGGAGGGGGACGCATGGGAGAAACACCGCGTGAGGGCAGCAAGATCTCGCCGCCCCGGCGCTCACAGTATGGATCTGATTCGGAGGACACCATTTTTCCCGGAGAGGAAAAGGATCATGATCCCTCCCGGCGCAGTTTTTTGCTGCGCATGATCTTAATGACGGCGAGTGCCAGTTTACTCACAGGAGGATATGCCTGGTTATGGGAGCCTCGTCATCTGGAGATCAAGCATGTTGAATTGAAACTGCCCAAGTTTCCAAAAGCATTCGCGGGACTGCGTGTAATTCAGTTCAGTGATGCTCATCTTGGATTCCATACGGGGCTGAAACAAATGGAGAAGCTGGCTGAAACGATACGGGAGCAGCAGCCTGATCTGATTTGTTTTACCGGAGATATGGTTGAACGGGAAGCAGAACCGATGCGTGAATGTATTCCTGTACTGGCCTCGATGCAAGCGAAGTATGGAAAATATGCCGTATTGGGGAACCATGATTATCGAGGCCAACAGCAGCATGAAGTTGAGCTGATGTTCAAGGAGGCCGGGTTCACGTTGCTCCGAAACAGTCATGTTCTGATTGAACGAGGGGATTCACGTATCGCGATAGCAGGTTTGGATGACGCGCTTACGGGCAGACCTGATCCTGCTGCGGCAATTAAGGGACTGAGTAGAGAGGTATGGAAACTGTTGCTTATGCATGAGCCCGATTATGCAGACATTGCGGCACCGTACGGTTTCGGACTGCAGCTCTCCGGACACAGTCATGGCGGGCAGGTACGTTTTCCGTGGATTGGGGCACTGACAACACCGAGAGGTTCACTTAAGTATATTCAAGGGTTATATTACGCAGGTGATAAGCATATGCCAGTCTATGTGAACCGTGGCTTTGGCATGACCCAACTGCCGATTCGCTTTTTGTGCAGGCCGGAATTGACTGTTTTTGAACTAAAGGGTTAACAACATAAAGAATATAGAGCATAAAGGGAGGTTAGCCAGATGGAACGAATTGCGATTGTATCCGATATTCATGGCAACATGACTGCTTGGGAAGCGGTATTAAAAGATATTCGGAGTCGCGGATTGAAGCGAATCTTTTGTCTTGGCGACCTCGTTGGTAAGGGGCCTGATCCTGTACAGGTTGTAGATCTGGTAAGAGAGACATGTGAGCAAGTTATCCGTGGCAACTGGGATGAGTTGGTTGCGGTTAATCAGGACAATGAGAATTTTACTTGGCAAGCGAAGCGGCTGGGTAAGGAGCGATTGGCGTATTTAGAGAGCTTGCCATTTAGCCACCAATTAGAGCTGAGTGGTCGTACGATCCGCCTGGTGCACGCATCTCCCCAAAGTGTATATCACCGCGTACAGCCATGGGATAAGATCGAGAAGAGGTTAGCGATGTTCGATCCTCCGGCAGATGAGCCTGAGCTTGGTATGGCGGATGTCGTCGGATATGGGGATGTGCATAACGCATACTTGCAATTTATGAATGGGAAAATGTTGTTCAATGCAGGCAGTGTGGGTAACCCGCTTGATTTTACCCAGGCTTCTTACTGTATTCTTGAAGGAGAGAACAGCAACGATCGGAACACCCCATTCAACCTTCAATTTGTAAGGGTACCTTATGATATTGAGCAGGAAGTACAGACTGCTCAGCAGGCCCAGGTACCTTCGCTTGATTTCTATATCCGAGAGCTTCGTACAGGCGTTTATCGCGGGTTGCAAACGGATTAGTCATCTCAGGAATAAACGACTGTAATGAATTGGCATACTAATGTTCGGGCTACTGAGCGGAGTATAGTGATGTTTCATTGTTTATCCATGTATTTTATTTGCGCCGGATCATCCTCAGAGCATGCTTGTCTTACCGGACTAGAACCCGTTAGGCAAAAGGAGCGATTGTCATGCTGACCCGAAAAATGCTGGGCCAAGGATTGCCTGCTTTATGGACAGAGCGCCTTGTTCTTCGATCATTACGTCAGAGTGATTACAGCACGTTGTCGGAGCTGTTTTCCGACCCGCAGGTGATCCGTTATGTAAACAGGGGGAGTCAGCCCACGGCAATTCGGGCTAGGCGATTATTGAATCAGATTCGCAGCAGCAGTGCCAAGCTGGATTCACTGCATTACGGCATCTGCTGGAAAGGCAGCGAACAGATCATCGGCATCACTTCATTCCAGCATTGGAACGATCAGAACGGTACCGCACAGATCGGATACATCCTGAACAGATCCTGCTGGGGTAAGGGAGTGGCTACCGAGGCAGTACAGCGATTGCTGGAATTCGGTTTTGCCGAGCTTAATTTGTGCAAAGTGGAAGCCCGCTGTTACGAGGCAAATGTATCATCCGAACGGGTTCTCTGCAAAAGCGGTATGATTTATGAGCGGACCCTACCCTCGTTTGTTTTGAATCATGAGGATGGTGAGACGCCGGATACTCTGCTGGATGTTAAGGTGTACAGTCTGTATCGTGAACAGCATGTCCGTTCTCATTGGGAAAATCGCCTGCAAACGTTGGTATCCGACAAGCACGAGTAACATAGAATAAAATGAAACAGCAGAGGTTTGAAACGAACTTCAATCATTTGTTACACAATTGAAATATAGCTGCAATTGAACTCTAACAGACAGCGGGTAAACTTATCTCATGACCCCCTTTTTGATAATAGATTATGCTGTTGGGACCCGCGCTTAGCGGGTTCATTTTTTTTGTCTATATAAGTTTAACTATGGAATTACTACACCAACACTCCGATGACAGAACTACTTTCCGATCGCTGTTATCCCCAGATTTTTTGAATCCTTTTTAAAAAGGGGAAATCCGGGGATAAAGGCGAACGCTTTCGCTTCTTCAAGTTAGTTCTGTCCTCTCCGTTATCGTGTAAATATTTAGTTGAACTTATATAACATTTTTTTTATATTAGGATACAAAGAAAAACCCCACAGCGTTTTTTACGCCGTGAGGGCTATTGTGATGCTCTATGTTTAAAAAAGTACAACTTGCATTTGTTTCTGCTTGAAGTATACCCATTCGGTGAATCCAATCTCTTGCAGACGTGTACGAACGTCATCTAGTTCATCAGCAACACGCTGCGGTTTGTGGGCATCCGATCCGAAGGTCACCTTCACCCCGTAATGATGCGCACGCTCCAGAATGGCATCTGACGGGTACCAGCCGCCACTGAGCTTGGTTTTACCCGACGTGTTAATTTCAATAGCCACGTTCGATTCTGCAATGACCTGCAACGTTTCATCAATGGCTTGATCCGCGATAATGTCCGAGAAAGGTGGATAATTTCCTTTCATAGCATCAATATGTCCGAGAATCTGGAACATGCCGCTTCGGGCTGATTGCCGAATCAATGCATAGTAACTCTCTTTCACTTCAACCTTACGCGCATCGCTTAATCCATTCCAGCGGGTTTTGTTGAATATGCTGACATCTTCCGTATGATGAACTGAACCAATAATATAATCAAAAGGATATTGCCCCAGCGTACTGCGGTACAATTCGGCATGGACAGGGAAATAGTCGGATTCAATGCCAAGCAGCACATCAATTTTGCCCGCGTATTCTTCCTTCAGAGCCAGTACTTCTTCCACGTAATGAGTCAATTCCGACTTGCCCATCGCAATCCGGGGGAAAGCCTGTTCTTCGTCACTGCCAAAGTAAGGTGTATGATCCGAGATACCGATGACCTGAAGTCCAGACTGGATACCTGCCTCGATATAGTCGCGAATATTGCCGTCTGCATGACCACAACGAAAATGATGGGTGTGAAGATCAAATTTCATATGAAATCCTTCCTTTCTCATGGCTCATTTATCATTCTGAACTGATGAACTGGGTCTCCGGCATGCCTTTGAGATCGCTCAGGAATTGCTGCATGGCCGAATTGAGATAACGACTTGATTTATAAATGACTCCGACAGGGTGACTGACCTCCAGTTCACTGAGTGGAATCATACGCAGTGTGCCTTGCCGCAACTCGTGGGCAACGGATTGTTTGGATATAACGGCTGCCCCGAGATTGATCTCCACCATCCGTTTCACTTCTTCGCTGCTCGACAACTCCATGACGATATTGGGCTCAATATTATGTTTCTTGAAAATGCCTTCCGTAAAGCGACGCCCCACCGTATCCGGAGATAGCAAAATCAGAGGTGTGCTGCGCAGGACATCCACCGCAGCATGCTTTTGCTTCGCCAGTGGATGGAATGGTGATACGACAAGTTCGAACGTATCATAATACAGCACGGACGTATTCAGGTTAGGATTACGCTCCGTCAGATAACCGATACCAATATCGACCATACCATTCTCGACCTGGGTATAGATCTGTGAGGAAGGCAGGGATTGGATACTGGTCTTGATGAGTGGAAATTGATCCTGAAAGTAGGATAAGACCCGTGGCAAAATCTGAATGGCAATGGACGTGGTTGTACCGAGTCTGATATGTCCCTGAGGAGTCTCATCGAGATCCATCAGCTTCTGTTTCAACTCACCCACGATGTCCAGCATACGTTCGGCATGTTGAAGAAACACTTGTCCACGATCGGTGAGGGTGACCGGTTGGTTACGATCAACAAGAACGGTTCTGAATTCGTCCTCCAGGCTCTTGATCTGGGCCGAGACGGCGGGCTGGGTCAAGTTTAGAAGTTCTCCGGCTTTGCGGAAACTCATCGTTTTCGAGATGGTAATCAGCGTCTCCAGTTGACTGATATTCATGTATGGCCTCCTTGCACGCAAAATGTCTTCTGTCTATCCATAGGTGGAATCCCGTAACTGGTCATTGCTTGCGTTCCTTAAATTATAGGTGATTCAGGACAGCAGGGCAATGAAGGGAACTTCATGGATTTGGGGAGGTCCATTAGAATGAGAAATTAATTTAATTTCAAGAAATTAAAATTTTTAATGTTTTAAGAAGCAGTAAAAAAGTCCTAAATGCCTTTTGCCATGCCTCTCTATGGCAATTGTTCTTGCAGCAGATGCGAAAAGCCTTGTTTATTCGCTAGAATCAGCTATAAACATTTACCACGCGGATGACGATAAATTATAGTACACATGCTTTACCGAATTCTTGGTGAATTCTTGTACGTGATAAAGTATAATAAATTTATTGAATATGGGACTTTTGGTATGTGACCAATAACCCAGTGTAAGGGGGACATTAGACAGTGAAAGCGGAAGTGATTAATCCTTTCCTGGAATCCGCACGGAACGTATTCGAACAGCTCATCCAAGTTTCGCCTTCCACCGGGAGTCTTGCCGTGAAAAATGTGGAGTACATTGCAGACCATGTCTGGATCGTGATCGGAATGACTGGACAACTGAGCGGAAACATTGTGTTTGGAATACAAGAGTCGGTTGCATTGAAAATCGTTTCTGCCATGATGGGCGGTTTTGTCATTACAGAAATGGACGAAATGAGTAAAAGTGCTATTTCGGAACTTGGCAATATGATTAGCGGCAATGCAAGTACCATCCTGTCCAATCAGGGTGTCATTGTTGATATTACACCTCCACAAGTGATGAATTCTGAATATCTGACTTCCTTTAGTGCAACGAAGGCATTGAGCATTCCTTTGCTGATGGACGGAATCGGTGAGATGGATATTCAAGTGATGATCTCGTAGAATAGAACCATACGCCTCTAGGGGCAATATGTGTTCAATACGGGAGGACATCCGGTATGCTGAAAGATCAGGTTGTTTTTATCACAGGTGCGTCGAGCGGAATCGGTGCGCTCTGTGCGCAGATGCTGATAGAAGAAGGAGCCATCCCGATTCTGGCTGCCCGCTCGCGGGACAAGCTGGAAGAGATTGGTGCCTCGCTGAAAGGGCAACATGAACTACTCACGTTAGATGTAACGAATGATGAGCAAGTTCAGACAGCCGTGGATGCGATGTTGCAGAAATACGGACGAATCGATATTTTGCTGAATAACGCTGGTTACGGAAAATTTGCGGCCATGACGGATATGTCTGTGCAGGAATTCGATGAGATGATGGACGTTAATTACATGGGCATTGTCCGCTGTACCAAGGCAGTGCTGCCGCAGATGCTACAACGAGGCAGAGGACAAATCGTAAATGTAGCTTCCATGGCTGGCAAGATCGGAACTGCAAAATCCGCTTCATATACGGCGACCAAACATGCCGTACTTGGCTTCAGCAATGCCCTGCGCCAAGAACTTCGCAAGACCGGAGTCACGGTAACGACCATTAATCCCGGACCCATCGATACACCGTTCTTCCAAAGGGCAGACCCCTCCGGTAACTATGTTAATAATGTACGTTGGATGATGCTGAAGCCGGAAGAGGTTGCGGGGCATATGATCCGGGCGATGAAGAAGCGCAAGGAAGAAGTGAATCTGCCCAGACTGGCTTCGGCTGGAGTGTGGCTGTATCAGCTATTTCCGCGTCTCGCTGACAGATTGTCGCACGGTGTAATGAATCAGAAGTAAGATGCAACAATGGGCATCATATATCGGATGAAAGAAGGGCTCCGCCGAGGGGCTTTTCTTTTTTTTGCGTGCAAAGACATGTTTCATGAATAAGATTTGGTCCGGAGGCTTTTTTCGCATATAATGAAAGGTAATGTGATGACAGGCTTCGGTTTTATTAGTACAAGCAGGGCTATATATGTTCAACTAAACATTTACACGATAACGGAGAGGACAGAAATAACCTGAAGAAGCGAAGCTACAAGCTTTCTGCAAGAAAGCTACTTCGAAAGCATACACTTCGCCTAAAAGCTTTCTAAAAGAAAGCTACATCGGAAGCATACGCTATCCCCGGATTTCCCCTTTTCAAAAATGAATCAAAAAAATCTGGGGATAACAGCGATCGGAAGGTTGTTCTGTCATCGGAGTGTTAGTGTAAATATTTATTAGTTGAATGTATATAGCGTCATAACGAATAAATTTAAAGGATGGACATACATGACGAATCAAACATTTGCTTCAATTGGCGTAGAACAGGATCTTGAGGCTGTACTCGCCAGACATGGCATCAACGAACCTTCACCGGTACAGGCACAGACGATCCCGGTTATTTTGGAAGGTCGCGATGTGGTTTCGAAATCTCAGACGGGAACAGGCAAGACGCTCGCCTATCTGCTGCCATTGCTGCAATCGATCAAAAGTGATGTGAAAGGGACACAGAAGCTCATCATAGCTCCTACACAAGAGCTGGCGATGCAGATTGTACGCGAAGCACAGAGATATGGAGAAGAACGCAAAATTGGCGTTCTGGGGCTAATTGGCGGCGCCGCAGTAAAACGTCAGATCGAGAAGCTGCGTGAACACCCGGAACTGGTTGTAGGAACGCCAGGACGTCTGAAGGAACTGATCACGCTGAAAAAGCTGAAAATGCACAACGTCTCCACGATTGTTATTGACGAGGCAGACCAGGTATTCCAGCTCGGCGGGGTAAGTGACGTGGACTTCGTATTGCGCAGTGCTCTGCGCGACCGTCAGCTCATTTTCCTGTCGGCGACGATCGATGAACATACCGCAGGACTTGCGAAGCGGGAGATGAAAGAGCCGGTACAGATCGGAATTGAACCGGACCGGGCAACCGCGGCAGGACTGGAGCATTTTTATTTTGTGGAAGAAAACCGTAACAAAATTGATATGCTGCGACGTCTGGTTAGACAGTATAACCCGGATCGTGCCATTGTCTTTGTGAATGCTACCGAGGATATTGGCGAGGTTGAAGCGAAAATGAATCATCTGGGCTTCTCCGCAGCTGCGCTGTATGGAGATGCTGACAAAGTGACCCGCAGCAACGTGCTATCTGCATTCCGCAACGGCAAACTGCAACTGCTGATCGCGAGCGAGGTTGCAGCCAGAGGACTGGATATTGAAGGTTTGCCGATGGTCATTAACTATGACCCTGCATTTGATTCGGAACACTATGTTCACCGTGCAGGAAGAACAGGTCGTATGGGGCGTAGTGGTATCGTGTTGTCGATCGTGGACGAAACGCAAATTTTCATTATGCGCAAGTTTGCGCGGGAACTAGGAATCGAATTGCCGGAACGTGTATTGTTCGGGGGTAAAGTGCTGGAGGCTGATCCTCGTCCGGATACGCGGCCTGAAGGGCATTCTTTCTCCAGAAAACCAGGGCAGTCCCGGGATCGTAAACCAGGTCAGGCCAGCCGCAATGGCGGCGCCAGAACTGCTGCTCCGAATCAACGTCCGGCGGGCGGCAAGCCAGCTGGCAATACAGGCAGAACAGAACGGGACCAGGATCGCAAGAACAAGGGCGCTCCCAAATGGAGCAAAGGTAAAGAGCCACGCTCTGAAGAATAAAACCTGACGAAAGAGGTGCAGGGATAGATGGATAACGTTCAACCACCCGTATTGAAAATCAACGGGCTAAGCGGAGGATATAGTGCCAAACGGCCCGTCCTCCATGGCATCGATCTTGAAGTTGGGCGCGGAGAAATGGTCGGACTGATCGGATTAAACGGTGCTGGAAAAAGTACTACGATGAAGCATATTTTAGGATTGATGACCCCGCAGCAGGGAGAAGTGCGGGTCATGGGCAAGAAGCGGGACGAAGACCCACAGGTATATCAATCCGCCATGGCCTTTGTACCGGAATCTCCTGAGTTGTACGACGAGATGACAGTCATGGAGCATCTGGAGTTTACGGCCAGAGCATATGGTGTTTCTGAGGCTGATTTCAAAAAGCGTACGGAGAAACTGCTGGACTTGTTCCGAATGAATGAGAAAAGTACAAGTCTGTCGACCCACCTGTCCAAAGGTATGCGGCAAAAGGTCATGATCATGTGTGCTTTTGTGGCAGGTCCGCCTCTCTATATCATTGATGAGCCTTTCCTGGGACTTGACCCGCTCGGAATCCGCTCTTTGCTTGATTTTATGCTCGAAATGAAGGCATCGGGATCATCCATTTTGTTGAGTTCACACATTCTGTCCACAATTGAAAATTACTGTGACCGTTTTATTGTCCTGCACCGAGGACAGGTCATTGCTCAAGGGACGCTAAATGAGCTGCGTACTCAATTCGGGGAATCGAATGCCACGTTGGAGCATATGTTCTATTCCCTTGTACAAGGCAGGGATTAAGCATGGATCTCAAGCAGCTATGGAAGCAAAGACGCACGGGATTCTGGAATGGAATTCTTCCTTATCTGGGTTATGTCATTCAGAGTGGCGTAGCCATGGTTTTCTTATTTCTCGTCATTGCGTTCTCCGCCTGGTATACATCGTTTGTACAGCACATTCCGGCGGGATTTCCGATTCGCTGGATTACGTTGCTGTTGCTGGCACCACTGGTGCTGTTTAGCAGTTATCGTACATATCTGCATCCGGCAGACATCGTATTTTTACGTCCGCAGGAATATCGGATGCACGAATATCTGAAAAACAGCTTCGCTCGTGGCATTATCTATAAAACCTTGGGCATGCTGCTCGTATTTGTTACGTTGTGGCCGCTCTATGTTCGTGCAGATCAGGATGCAAGGCCATTTGGCTGGTTTATCCTGCTTCTCCTGTTGTGGAAAGGGCTATCGAGCTATGGGGCTTGGCAAGAACTGCGCATGGTGCAAATCGGTGCTGCTAGAGGGTATCGTTTGCTCCGATGGGCATTGGCTCTATTGGCGATTGCCGCCTGGTTGTGGCAGCCTCCACAGCGCAGCATCTGGTTCCTGCTGCTGCTGGCTGTTGTATATATCGTTGCCCTGCGTATCCCTCTGAAACATCGGGTTTCATGGGACCGTCTCATTCAGGTGGAGCAGGGCCAGGCTGGACGAGTGATGCGCACGCTGGGATGGTTCGTAGATGTGCCTTCATCAGGCCAAAGAGTAAGTTCTCGCCGCTGGCTCAGCAAATGGGGGAGTGGCCTCCCGTGGAATGCAGGGAAAGCCTATCGCTATCTGATCACCAAAACGTTCATCCGAACTGAAGTGTTCTCTATCGTAGTGCGCTTGGTCGTACTGGGTATGTTGCTGTCCTGGTGGACGGCAGGCAGTTATTTCGGTATTGGTGTATACCTGTTCTTCCTGCTGCTTGTGGGTGTGCAACTGGGTGCACTGCGTCGCAGTCATGGTGAATCGTTCTGGATTATGATTTATCCCATCTCGGGAGAGAGTCGTCGTTCCCAGGTGCTGGGGTTCATCTCAAATCTGCATGCACTGACTGCCTTGCTCATGTGGCTGCCGATGCTGGTTGCGGGATGGAATGGACTGAGCATGACCGGAGCAGCACTGGTCCTTGGTGTGCTGGTCATTTACTTGATGCGACGTTCTCAGGGCAACAAGTGGTTGAAGGAAGAAGAGGATGAATGAACGGTCGAGCGTCTGACTAGTTAACGTTCAATGGCAACGCCGACTAGGGACGCTTGCGTAACATAACAAAAGAAGGGTATTCCGAGCTGTATCCCGGAATACCCTTCTTTGTGCTACAGTCAGCTTACCTTGTTCCGACTCCTGGTGAGGACGTATGAACTAACAGAGGAACGATTTTGTGATAATGACGAGCAAGATGAACAGAACGAGAATGGCACCTGTATTTGTAAATCCTCCTCCGTAACCGCCGCATCCATAACCGCCTCTTGTTTCTTCAACTACTCCAGACATGGTCATTCCCCTTTCAAGTGGTGTTGGGCACGCCCTTGCGTACATCGTATATTATGTGCTTTGGGGATAGGCTGATTGGGCCGTTGCCCGGTAGAGCCTGAAAATCATCGTTTTGGGCATTTGCCCGTCAAGATAGCCGTGTACGTTTTCAAAGCGGAACACAAAATACCCCTTTATATCGAGAGACATTCATCACGATACAAAGGGGGTCATATTTGTCAGGAAACGAATGCAAGTCCGCTCCCTGACTTATTTATTTGGATAAGCATTACTGTATATAAATTAAGTTGTCTGTAGATCCAAAACTCCACGATAGATCGTATCGAACAGATCTTCCAGTCCGGATTCTTCAATACAGGAGAAGGCAATCCGAAGATCAGCCTCACCCAGAGCAATGGTACCGACGCCGTATTTCTGTAGCAAATGGGTCCGGAGTTGCTCTGCGCCCACATCCTTCAGCTTCAGACACATAAAGTAACCGGAGTTGAACGGATAGTAATCCCATACCTCACCGTATTTATCGCTATCGAGGATGGCTTTTACTTTGTTGGCGCGGCCTTTCATGATTTCAAACTTTTCCAGCTTCTGTGCTTCGAACTCAGGTGCCTTCAGCGCATCCAGTACAAAAGTTTGGGAAGGATGCGGACCACTGGAGATGGTTGCCCGGATAATACCGAGTGTTTTTTGCTCCAGAGCATGGAGAACTGCAGCATCTTCATGGGCGTACGTGATGAATCCAACGCGGAAGCCCCATACGAATTCTTCCTTCGTGGCACCGTCAACTTTGACAGTCAACACACGTGGGTGGAGGTTCGCCAGTTTGCCAAACAGGGATTCGTGAATGGAATCTTCGAAAAAGAGACCAAAGTAGGCATCATCTGTCACAGCAACAACGTTCACACCAGCCTCAGCCGCTTGAAGAATCGTATCCACGATCGCATCTGCTTCTTCGGCTCCAGGCGTATAACCTGTCGGGTTGTTCGGGAAGTTCAACAGCACGATCGCTTTGCCTTTGTCCTTCTGCGCAAGCAACGCTTCGAGTAGGCCTGCACTGTTGAAGTTCAATTGATCATCGAACAGGGGATAATGAACTAACTCGCCGTGACGACGAATTCCGAAGGTCAGCTCGTAATTTTCCCAGTTTTTATCCGGATATATAATAGCGTCCCCTTCTTCGGCGAACAGGTCGGCTACGATACTCAGTCCATGAGTTAATGCATTAGTCACAATGGGATTACCAAACGTTTTACCTTCAAGGGAAGGTGTCTCCTTCAGCATCTTGTCTCTCCATACGGTCCGCAACTCAGGCTTTCCTGCAGGCGGAGCGTAAGGGTACAAATCCTTCGGTTGGTATGCGGACAGCTTATCCTGAATAACAGCTAAGTGCATTGGCACACCGCCCTCAAGAGCAATACCAATCGTAGCATTGTAGGTTTTGGCCAGACTTGCTGCTTCAGCAGACTGACTCAAGATACCTTCTTTTGGAAAATAGATTTCTTTGCCGAGCTGCGACAGCATGGAGTAGACGTGACTGCTGCCTGCCTGAATACTTTCGTTCAACTGTTCAGCCAGTGGATTCATTCTTTTCATCCTTCCAAGTCTTTGGGATTCAACTGCCTAACATTATAACACCTTGCCTTGCCCCCGTCACGGAAATTACGCATAATGACAGTTTTATCACTTCACCGCGTTGTTGCAGGTGTTTTTGAGTTAGGTTAATGTCACTTTTCTCGTTTGATTATACTATGGAAAATGAACGTTATTTCTGATGAAAAGGACAATATTTCCGCATCATTTCGGCAGTTTCCGCATCTCGTCCTTCGTTACGCTGTTCCAGTTCGCCGCTAATATGATCAAAGCGTTCGGACGAGAGGTTCTGTCCAAATTTGAACTTGGCACTCATTCGTTCAGGAACAATGCGGACCACTGCAACGGCTTTGAGATTACCTTTATAGCGGGGATCAGCTGCATCAATGGGGATATATCCGCCCTGCGGCTGGAGTTTCTCCATGAAGCGTTGCAGAACCTTGCCCTTGATGTCCAAATCCTGAATCGGCTCTGCCTGACCGAATGCCATTACACTTTTGAAAAAAGAGGTTGCCGGACAAGCTAACTCCGGATCACTGAAATAAGATGGAATCAGGGAAAACTCTTCTGCCACGGTAAAACTGACAGAGGAATCCTGCTTGATCTGCTTCATCTTCTCTCCGGCAAGACTGCCGTGGAAATAAAAACAACCATCCATATATACGAAGTTTAGCGGTGTCACCCGTGGCTGCCCATCCGGACTGACCGTTCCCAGGAAACCAAAGGAGCATTGGTCCAGAAATGTTATCATTTCCTGCTCTTCATCTACATTGAATTCTTTTCTTCTCATCGTTGTTCCCCCTTGAAAGGCATGTGGATTAGATCGCTGTACTTTAGCCATAACAATAGAACCTACATTGACATATAAAAAGATCCAATTTACATTCACTTTAATAGACCAATTTTTCAGAAAAAGAGGTGCATGATGGAATTGTGGCTGCCTATGGATTCATACGAGCTTCAACACCGCTACAAATACGAGGCATTGTACCATGCTTTGCGTGATGCCATTCATGCTGGGACGCTGGTTGGAGGCACAAGACTGCCTTCCACCCGAGAGCTGGCACGTCAATATGAAATGTCACGCGGCTCCGTAGCCCAGGTATATGACATGCTGCTCGCCGATGGTTATGTGCGGGCACATAGGGGAAGAGGAACTTTTGTTTCGGACACCATAACAGCGCAGGAACATGCGGAACAGGAGGCAATCATTCAACTTTCTCCATGGGGAGAGCGGGTGAGTAAGCTGAATATCCAGAATCAAAAGGAGAAACTGTCAGCCCTTGACCGGGAGCAAAGGGTCATCAACTTCCATGTACAGCGTATGCCAGCCGAGCATTTCCCACAAGCGGAATGGAAAAGTGCGCTGGCCGCTGTTCATCGGAGCGGATCGCATGAACGAAGTGGTGCTGCCGGAGACCCTGAACTGCGTGAGGCCATCGCATCACATCTGAGGTGGACACGGGGCATCCAGGCTGAGGCATCACAGATTGTGCTGTTTAGTGGTTCCATGCAGGGCATCACTTTGCTGGCACAGCTGCTTATCCCTGAGGGGGCCGCTGTCGTATTGGAAAATCCGGGATATCAGGGAATTGCTCATGCCGTTAAGTCCTGTGGAGGAAAGATTATTCCAGCGGAAGTAGATACCGGGGGGATTATTCCGCAGTCCTGGGAAGCACAGACGTTATTTGTGACACCAACCCGCCAGTTTCCTACAGGAGCTGTTCTAGGTCTGGACAGACGGAGAGCCATACTTGAATGGGCCTCGGAGCGAAATGCCGTCATTATTGAAGATGATTATGATAGTGAATTTCGCTGGGGAGGTAGGCCGATTGAACCGCTCAAAGTACTCGATCGTGAACAACGGGTCATCTATGTCGGATCGTTCTCACAAACGATGGTTGCATCCTTCCGGCTTGGTTATGCGGTTCTGCCACCCAGTCTGGTGCAGCCACTGATCGCTGCAAAAGCACTATACGAACCCGTACCTCCTGCCCTTCTGGAGCAGCGTGCACTTGCGAAGTTTATGGCCCGAGGAGGGTATTTGCGCCATCTAAGAAGGTTAACCCGTCTCTACGGGGAACGGCATGCTTATTTTGTCAATGAGATGAAGCGGGAATTACCGGAACCCTTCATCATGCAGCCTGGGGATGCTGGATTGCATATTTATGCTGCATGGAAAGGGAATATCGACAGTTACGAGCGGTTCAAGGCACTGGCTCAGGAAGAAGGTGTCGTATTCCGCGATGCGGTGCGTTATCGGCTGACTCCTGGTCCTCCGGCTGTGTGTTTTGGCTTTGCACATCTGGAGAAGGAGGAGATTCAAGAGGGGATAAGGCGAATGAGGTTAGCATGGGAGAAGTGCACATTTTCGTTTCGGTGAATTCCGCTGTATAATGGAATAAGGCGTTTCGCTCCAGCAGGAGCAGAAATCATATATAGACACATATCGCATCATTATTGATGCAGTATGCAAAAGAGATTAACTTTCAAGGGGGAGTGGCGACATGCTGCAGGCATCGCCGTCATCTTTTGTTATTTTGCCCGCCGTCGCCAAAATTGTCTGCGAACCGGGATGGAAGTGGCAGAAGCGGGAAAAACCGATGCAAAACTATGACTTATTTTATGTATGGAGTGGTGAAGGGACCGTTGTGCTGAATGACCGGTCGTATGAAGTTGGCAAGGGTAGTTGTTTTCTGTTCAGGCCAGGCGATCATCCTACTGCAACACATAATAAGCAAAAACCGTTGGTACTTACGTATATTCATTTTGATGTAGATATACCCGTTAATGATGTTCCCCAGTCCTATCGTGAGGTACTGGAAACGGTGGAATTTGAGCACTTGCTGGCTCGGTATGTAAGACTGTTCCTATCCGATGTATATGGGCGGGATGAAGAGAGCCGGCTGATTCTGAAACAGTTGATGATTCATTTGCTACGTGCAGATACAGAAGCTCCTGTGGAGAAAAAGGTGAGCAACCAGTTGTCTGATGTCATCCAGGAGGTTGCTAACTATGTTCGTCAACATCCGGGGATAACACATCGCGTGGAAGACCTCGCTGCAAGGGCTGGATTATCGCCTCGATACTTCTCGATCAAGTTCAAGGAATTGATTGGTTCGTCCGTGCAATCCTATATCATCCGCATGCGCATTGAGCGGGCTGAGCATCTGTTGGTGCATACCGGCATGAATGTAACCGAAGTGGCAGATGCCCTTGGGTACCGCGATATCTTTTTCTTCAGTCGTCAGTTCAAGCAGTACACCGGCAAAAGTCCGTCGGAGATCCGTTAGGGCCTCTCTGTCCGGTAGAATATGGCAACGTTTCAATTCTGGGAAGCGGGGGTAAGTATGTAGCATTCCAGACGATCGAAAGGGGGAACTTGTGATGAACGGAAAACGTCGGGTCCGCAACCGGGGATGCTCTATCAGGGGCTTTAATATTTTCCGGAACCGTCTGCGCCGCTCCAAACCGGCAGAGGAAATGCAGGACGTATGGTTTTAAGGAACGGTCAGAAAACCAATATGACGAAGCTTAGCTTCGTATTGCATGTATAAATGGAATGGGAACGGTAATCATCCTGACTTCTACATAGCTCTGAAGCGGATAATCGGATTCTCTGATCGGCAAAAGGTACTCATAGCCTGGACACTTTACCCTAAAAAGGTGTTCCGGCTGTGAGTACCTTTTTATATTTTTTTATATAGGTCAAAGTTCTGTGTAATCTCTTTCTTGAGATCTGAAATTAAAAAAGATGACTCCTGTTATTCAGGAATCATCTGCGCATTGCTCAATGGATTGGTTTTAACCGACCGAGCAATTCTCCCATTTTGACGGAGTCGCCAGGCTGCAAGCCTGGGTCCGGTTCGAATGTGCCGCTCTGTGTTAACAGTACGACGGTGGAACCGAATTCAAAATATGCGAGATCATCGCCTTGTGCCCATGAACTTACATCCGTACCAGCGTACTGTATGCTGCTCACATTCATTGCGCCTACTTTCACGACAGCAACTTCTCCATAATCATGAGCAATATACGTAATGAGCCGTTCGTTCCGACTCAGCACCGATTTCATATGGGTCAGACCAAAATCATTTACGGGATAAACCTTGCCCTTAATATGCTCACTCTCAATGCGGCGACCGCTAACAGGCGCGTGAATGCGGTGGTAGTCGCGTGGGCTGAGATACAGGACAAAGGCATAACCGTGCTTGTACTTCTCCAGATGTGGTGAGTGGTTTAATAATTCAGCAAGTGTATAATTTTGTCCCTTAACATTCAGGAGCGTTCCAGCAGATACAGGACCGGCTGCCGTGATTTTGGCATCTACCGGACTGATCAGTGCATGTTCTGAAAGTTCAAGCGGGCGCATGCCCGGTTTAAGTTTACGGGTAAAGAAATCATTCAAAGAACGATATTCCTTCCAGTCTTTCTCAGCTTCCTGAACAGGGATGTCGTAGGTCCGGACAAAATAAGGGATAAATGCCTTGCTTCCCCGGCTCTTGGAGAAGGCTCCCACAGTCCGGGAGATCCATTTGCGAGAA
Organism: Paenibacillus sp. GL_099_B; assembly: GCF_057835695.1. NCBI lineage: Bacteria > Bacillati > Bacillota > Bacilli > Caryophanales > Paenibacillaceae > Paenibacillus > Paenibacillus sp. GL_099_B. Next base: position 5,814,219 of record NZ_CM174430.1, on the reverse strand, counting down.
GAAAGCTCGGTCATTAACCGCAACAGCGTTTTTGCCATGAATATCCCCCTTAGGGTTAGTGCGAACTTCAAGGCCGGCAGGACCGGCCGTTCTGCATAATATTGACACAGAATGCCCACGAAATCAATATAGGCCACGATCATACGTCTGGGGTTGCCGCGGTATGCGCGAATTCTGCTCCAGCAGGAGACGTCCGTAAGCCATGGGTTGCCGGTAGCTGGCTTTCCAATGCTCCTTCATCCCGGCCTTGCGGAAACCGTAGCGCTGATCCCTTCCGTTGCATTCGATAAAATAAATCTGGCCCTTCTCTGTTATGCCCAGATCAAGTCCAAGGTCCGCAAGATGTGGCAGGCTCGAAGCCAGAGTCCGTGCGATTCGGAGTCCGACAGACCGGATTCTGGCCTCCAGTTCAAGTACATGCCAGTCTGTTGTCTCCAAGTCAACGGCTTCAGCCAGCGTCAGGACTTTGCTGCCTTGGGCGATATTCGTGACAAACGTATGAGCCGGAGCCACCTTGGCGAATATGCCCGTGATCCCCCACAAACCGTCACTTCCACGTTGCACAGATACCCGCAGATCTACGGGTCTTCCTTGATAACGAACCAGAGGTATACGCTCTTCAATGAGATAGGCATGACGGAAAATACGGCGCAGGGTGGCTGATGGCAGTTGTCCCTTACTCAGTCGAAAGGTGGCCCATCCCTTACGTGAAGTCCTTGTCTCACATGTCAGTTTCCATTGACCATCCTTTTGGAAAATCCGCATGATGCCGTGACCGATGCTTCCGCTGCATGGCTTGATCACCAGATCATCGTAATGTTCCATCATATATGCCAAAGACTCAGGTGTAGCTTTGACCGCGCGGGGGAGATGTTGCCTGAGACCGGGGTCCTGATAAAGCATCTCGTGAATGTGGTCTTTGCGGTATCGATTACGTACATTGTATACCTGTATGCCCTGCAACAGCAGTTTGGTCACCTGATGCTGCTCCGTACGGCGAAGCTGGAGAGCCCGGTTATGAATAACGGAGGGCAATGGCATCCTTTGACGAACGTATATGCCCTCTTTTTTTACATAAGCAAAACAGGTTTTGTTGTCCGAATCCACATCCTCCAGCCGCAAAAAACAAGGGGTTAATCCATAACAGGCCGCTGCCTGTTCATAATTCGCGAGTGATTCCTGACCCGTCCTTCCAGCCGGTATCCCCCGGTACATGCGTGAATCGAACATAATGCCGATCGTTTCTTGTAGCATGACCGTTCCTCCTTCAATGTTATCGCGACCATGGATCATCCATTCATGGAATGCCGGCCTGTCACCGCATGATGGACATCACGATAACGTAGACCGGAATCATGATGCATCGATATGCACCGACATGTTCTTGTTAGCCTTCCGCTTCCGTTCAATCCAGATAGAGGCGGGTTTTACAGTGCGGATTGGAAGTCATTTTACGGATTTATACGAAATGCTTATGGAGTATCGTATGACATTGCTGGATCAAGGGCGTGGACAGCCGCCTTTCATCTATAGCCGGGCACAGCCTATTTCGCCATGGACAGGTACATCATTCGCATGTTGACTCCTACATTCATCCAATGTTATCAGCAAAAGTCGTGATTTGAAGTGGCAGATGCCTATATCGAAGCATATGATGCCGGAGACGAACGTCAGAGGAAGGAGCTAGCTGCATGAGTAAAAAAGGCAATAAGAAGGTTCCTACGCCGAAACTGCGGCATGTGAGTCCCAAATTTAAGGAACTGGAACTGACCAATCGACGGTCAGATACAATGAACTCAGGTTTCACTCTGAATAGGGAAGAACGCTTGAATACAAATAAACGAGTTTCGAGGGCCATTCAGGCATCAGAAGATTTCCTATCCGAATCAACGGAACTACCTGCTACAACGAACGAGCTGGAAGACCTAGAGATCGTAGACAAAATCATCAAGCCGGAACCCGTAGAGTCTGATAGCAAGGAAGTCGAGACGCAAGATAGCCCGGAAAAGCAGATTCAGGTCAGCAGCGTGGCTCCGCTTGCTCTGGAAGAAGAGCAGGGCATCAACAAACAGGAGACAGTAAGCAAGGACCGGCTGCAGATCCTGAACCAGAACCAGATGCCGGGTCATACCGGACACTATATCTACACGGATGACTTGAGTGAATTTGCTGTTACGGAGAGCAAACTGGCTCCGTTCTCTGTGGACGCTTCCAAGCTGAAACCGGATGCGGTCGGCAGTGAAGCATTGCAGGATTATGCGGTGACCAGCATTCACATTGCAGACGGGGCAATTGTTTCCGCGAAACTTGCGGAAGCGTCTGTATCCGAGGAGCACCTGATTGACGGCTCCGTGTCCGGTCACAAAATACGAAATGCTTCTATTGCTGGTGAGAAAATCAGAGATGGCAGCATTACTTCTCAGAAGCTTGGCAACCAGGTAATCGATTCAGCCAAAATTGCCGACGGTTCCATCGGCACAAGACATCTCAGCCGCATGCTGGTTACGGAAGAATTAATCAAGAATCATTCTGTAACTGGAGACAAGATCGCGATTAGCGGCGTGGATACAAGGCATCTCACGGGAGGAGCTGTGCATACCTCCAAACTGGCTGACGATGCGGTGACTACATCCAAAATTCGTGAAGGTGCTGTCACAGGCAGCAAAATCGAAGAACTATCCATCGAGTCTCACCATATTCAGGCAGGTGCTGTTAAACAGACACATCTGGCAGAAGGGGCTGTCGGTCGTTCACAACTATCTAATGGCAGTATTGGAAGTGACCAGATTGAGGATGGTTCCATACAAACAAGACATTTAGCTGAGGGTTCGCTAAGTGGAAGACATCTACTGGACGGTTCAATCGGTTCAAGCCAGATTCGCGCTCATGCAGTTGGCAAGGAGCAGATTGGCAATGGAGAAGTGGGCAGTGAGCATTTGACGGAAGGTGCAGTAACCAGCAGCAAACTGGCAGACCAGTCTGTTGGAACAGCAAAATTGCTGGAACAGTCAATTACGGCCTCCAAGATCTCTGATCAGAGCGTCATTTCTTCCAAAATTGCGGATGAAGCCGTACAGGGTAAACATCTTGCCAAAGGGTCTATTCGTGCGGAACACATTGCGAATCGTGGAATCACGCCGGTACATGTGGACAATTCCGCAATTCACTCCATTCACATTGCAAGTGGAAGCATCGAGGCAACCCATCTATCTACTGGAAGTGTGTCCGGAGATGCTCTCGCAGATGGCGTGGTGTCTGAGCGGCATCTTGCAGAGTCGGCCGTAGGTACGTATGAATTGCAGGAGGCTGCCGTTACAGACGTTAAGCTCGCGGATGGAAGTGTGACAACAGAAAAACTTGGAACGGCATCGGTTAGCAGCAGAGTGCTTGCCCCGGGAAGTGTCATATCCTCGCATCTTGCGAGCGGTGGAGTCACAGGTACACATCTGGCTCCAGGCAGCGTGGGATCCGAGGCCCTGAGACCTTATGCAGTGAAATCGGAGCACCTGACAGAACATGCCGTAGGTGTACCTCATCTTCAGCCGGGCAGTGTTGAAACGGACGCTATTGCACGGGCGGCGGTCACAGCAGACAAATTGGCTCCTGGTAGTGTAACTTCAGTCCAGCTGGCTGGTGGGTCCATTTTTCCGCCACATCTGGCAGATCATGCGGTTACCTCCCCCAAGCTCTCACCAGAGAGTGTTGCTACAGATAAACTGGCGGATTTTGCTGTCACGTCAGCTAAATTGGCAGACGGCAGCGTAACTTCTTCCAAGATTATGGCAGAAAGCATTAACGCCAAACATATTCCAGCAGGAACCATTCGCGGTTATCACCTGAAGCAGCATGCCGTTTCACTGGAACATTTGTCGGAGGAAATACGTTCACCAGAATTATTCGCCGATGGCAGTATTACTGGCAACAAACTGCGGCATGGGTCCGTAACTGCGGATCATTTGACAGCAGACTCGGTATCCGGGACAGAATTACAACAGGCTGCTGTAGGTAGCGAGCACTTGCAGCCATCCGTTGTGCAATCCGTCCATCTGGTTGAAGGAAGCGTGAAGTCTGAGCATTTGGGAGCTCAAGTAGTGAGCTCACAGCATCTGAAGGCAGATATCATTCATGAGGAGCATATTGCTGAACAGGTGGTCACATCCCATCACTTGGCACCTGGATCTGTCGAAACAGACCATCTGGCACCTTTATCAATTACAGCGGCTCATCTTCAGCCAGGTTTGATCAGTGGTTTGCATCTTCAGGCAGAGTCGACAAGTGCTGTTCACCTGCAGCAAGGAGCTGTACATTCTCGTCATATTCAAGATGGTGAGATTCTTCCTCATCATATCCATGAACGCAGCATCGGAACGTCTCATCTGGAAGAAGAAGCGGTAAGTACGATTATATTACAGGATGAGTCTGTAACACGCTCCAAACTGGCGAGTGGTAGTGTTGATGGCAGCAAATTAGCCGCAGGCACAGTATCGGCTACCCACATTGCAGACGAAAGTGTGCAAACCCGCCATATCCAAGAAGGAGCAATTCTTGCTGATCATATTCAAGAGTGCAGCATTGGCTCAATTCATCTGGATGAGGAGTCAGTAAGTGCGGTTCATTTGCAAAATGGATCTGTAACGAGTGACAAACTGGCGGACGGCAGTATAAACGGCAGTAAATTGCTCGAAGGTACGGTATCGGGGATCCATATCGCATCCGAAAGCGTGCAATCCGGGCATATTCAGGAAGGGTCCATCCATGCTGACCATATTCAGGAGCGAAGCATAGGCACAACCCATCTGGAAGAGGAAGCAGTAAGTGCGATTCACCTGCAAAATGGGTCCGTCATAAGTGCCAAACTCGCCGACGGCAGTGTAAACGGCAGCAAGTTGCTCGAAGATGCGGTGTCAGGGGTCCATATCGCGTCCGAAAGTGTGCAGTCCCGCCATATCCAGGAAGGAGCGATCCTTGCTGACCATATTCAAGAGCGGAGCATAGGCACATTTCATTTGGAAGAGGACGCAGTAAGTGCCATTCATCTGCAAAATGGATCTGTAACAAGTGCCAAGTTAGCCGACGGCAGTGTAAACGGCAGCAAGTTGCTTGAAGGAGTGGTATCGGATATCCACATTGCAGACGATAGTGTGCAATCCCGTCATATTCAGGAGGGAGCAATCCTTGCTGGTCATATTCAAGAGCGCAGCATAGGCACAGCCCATTTGGAAGAGGAGTCGGTAAGTGCAATCCATTTACAAAATGGATCTGTTACGAGTGCCAAACTTGCGGACGGCAGTATAAACGGCAGCAAGTTACTCGAAGGTACGGTATCCGGGATTCATATCGCATCGGAAAGTGTGCAATCCGGGCATATTCAGGCGGGAGCCATTCATGCTGATCATATTCAGGAGCGGAGCATAGGCACATCCCATTTGGAAGAGGAAGCAGTAAGTGCGGTTCATCTGCAAAATGGGTCCGTAACGATTGCTAAACTGGCCGACGGTAGCATAAACGGCAGCAAATTGCTCGAAGATGCTGTATCGGGGATTCATATCGCATCGGAAAGTGTGCAAACTCGCCATATCCAGGAAGGAGCGATCCTTGCTGACCATATTCAGGAGCACAGCATAGGCACATCCCATCTGGAAGAGGAAGCAATAAGTGCAATTCATCTGCAAAATGGGTCTGTAACGAGTGCCAAACTGGTCGATGGCAGTGTGAGCAGCAGCAAATTGCTTGAAGATGCGGTGTCGGATGTCCATATTGCAAATGGAAGTGTGCAATCCCGTCATATCCAAGAGAGAGCGATTCATGCTGACCATATTCAAGAGCGCAGCATTGGGATCTCCCACCTCAAAGCGGAATCGGTAAGTGCGATTCACCTGCACAATGGTTCCATAACAAGTGCCAAACTGGCCGACAGCAGTGTAAACGGCAATAAATTGCTTGAAGGTGCGGTATCGGCTGTCCACATGGCAGACAAAAGTGTGCAATCTCGGCATATTCAAGATGGAACGATTCTTGCTGATCATATTCAAGAACGCAGTATTCGCACAACCCATCTGGAAGAGGAATCGGTAAGTGGGATCCATCTGCAAAATGGGTCCGTCACAAGTGCCAAATTGGCAGATGGTAGCGTGAACGGCAGCAAACTGAGTGAACAAAGTATTACCTCTAATCACTTGAATGCGGGCATTGTAGGTCCGGCGCATTTGAGCGAAGAGATATGGAATGCGATTCGTCAGTTCAGTGGAGAAACGCTGGGGCAGCTGGCAGCTATCAAAAGACAAGAGGCATTGCTTCAAGCAGAAAGTGAGGCTGTACAGCTATCACAGCAAGCAATCGTCGAGGCACTGCCGAGTGCTGGTCTGGAGGAAACACAGATTCACCAGACATCGAATCAGGAGCTGGGGGAACAGCAAGAGCAGCTGGGTCAGACGGAGCAGTGGATAGAGTCATTGGCAGATTCATTGACGACAGATGATACAGCTCAGACTAATCCGTCTTATATCGAACAGCCACAAGAGACTGGCAATATTGTAGAGTATAAGCTCGACCCTCAATCGGTTACGCAGGAACATTTGTGTGATGAAGCGGTGGGTAGCAATCAGCTGCAATCCGGAGCCGTTCAGGCCAAACATCTGGCATTCCAGCCTGTACGGAGTGTCAGCCGTCAGCCTGTCGTGCAGCAGTTCGGTATGGAGGCCTTTATATTGCCTGAGAATGAACAGAGCGTGGAAGTAACGGTAGCCTTTGAAGAGTCGTTTATATCAGAGCATTATGTGATTGTAGCCATGTGTAATGATCGGGGATTCCAGGTATCACTCCTCTCCCAGAGTGAGGATGAAGCCGTGCTGGAAGTGTCACGTACTGCAAGCTCCACACACACCTACGGACTGTTGTCATGGATTGCCGCTGGGCCTTCTGTGTAAAAGTGCGAGATCATGTGTCTTCATTCAAGATAACTGTAGAGGAATGATTTCACATGTTTAAATAGACAAAAGCGGTTCCCGGATATGTCCGGGACACCGCTTTTTTTCATATATAAGCTTGATCCGTTCGGACGATGAGGGGTGCCTGAACGATTGAATATGAGTTCAACAACGAATAATTCTTACAGTCCTACAGCTTGATAAGCTTTGGTAATTGCAGTAGCTTCAGCAGAAGTTGCTCCGTACAGATCTTTAGCGGCTTGGATTGTCGCTGTTTTGGCAGCAGCGAATTTGGATGTAGGCGTCAGATAGTTCACAAGTGTGCTGTAGAAAATCTGAATGGCTTTATCACGCCCGATTCCTGTTACAGTCACACCATTATGTGTGCCCCCTTGGGCTGCAAGATAGTAGGCTTTGTTGATGATACCGCTGTTGATATGAACACCACCGTTGTCGGATGTTCCGGTATAACGATCACTGTATTTGTCAGGTTGTCCATAGAGTGTAGGGTTGGACAAGGAGCGCAGTGCATCACCTGCAATGTTAGGAGTGTAGACATCGTCGCCAAGCAACCAGTTTTTGCTTTGAATCGTATTTCCGAAAATATCAGCGAAGGCTTCATTTAATGCGCCTGGCTCATTGCGGTACTCCAGATTGGCTGTATACTCAATGACACCGTGTGTCAATTCGTGGCCTACTACATCCAGATCGCCAGATAGGGAGCGGAAAGTCGTTCCATCACCGTCACCAAATACAATCTGTACTCCGTTCCAGAAGGCATTATTGTAGTTGGAGCCGTAATGCACCGTGGATTTAATTAGCAAACCGTTGCCATTAATACCGTTGCGGTTGAATTTGCTTTTGTAGAAATCATACGTGGCAGCAGCATGGGCGTGAGCATCTACGCCGGCACGATCAGTCCATACGTTATCTGAATCTGTCAGGAGTGTACCTGGAATGGAGGAACGATTGTTTGCAGTGTAAGTTTCAATGCCATTGCCGCGAGTGGTATCTTTCAGTTGGAAGGTACTGCCGGATTGGGTGGTTGTAAGGGTTTTGGTATCACCAAGTACACCTGTACCTGTTCCTGTTGCGAAATTGATGAGGTCATATTGAGATACGATACTGCCGTCAACGGCATTCACGAAATATTTGGTACGTAACGGGGCGGGGTCCAGCACATTGACTTCGGTAATGTAAACAAGGTAGGTTTGGCCATCTTCCTCATTGTGGTAAATGTTCAGTTCCGCTTCAGGGGTTTTCTGTGGTTCGCCAAGCTCTCCAACGCGGGAAGTGGCTTCTTCGGATGCAATCTTGATCGCATCTTCTGCGCTGATTTCAGCGACACCGTCATTAGGGATAGCTTGTTCTTCAATTGGTGGGAGATCTCCAAGTGCGGACGAAACCTGGCCAGTTTTGTCTAAGTGGATCGTTTGCTCGGCACCGTACACTGGAATTCCTTTAATGTACTGTTTCAGGCGGAAGTGTCGTACACCAGAGGTATCCGTAGTTCTTTTAATAATTTTGAGTTGGGATTTCACGTCGGAATTCAGGAATTGTTCCTGTTGTCCAAGGAAATTGAAGATTGTTTCGTCAGAGCCGCTGTTCAACTGGATACCCTCCTCAGAGGCATAAGGGGCCTGCAATGGAATGGACTGATCAGACAATGGAGCTGCAGCAGCAGAAGATACGGAAGCGAGCAAAAGAGCTCCTCCAAGAATTGTTGGCATAACTTTAGCAAATTTCATAGTAAACTCTCCCATTCTCAATATGATTTTTTTGGATAACACATGATTATGCCAATCTCGGCTGGAGTTCCGTCTGCAACTTGGGCAGCGCGGAGAGTGGGGCTGAATCTGAAACGTGGAATATGACAAGAAACGATAATGAACAAAGTCGGCAGAGCCTGTATGTTTGTGGTAGGACTTGTCAAAGGAGTACCGTTTATTCGGTTCAGCCATGAGGCTTAATCGTTTATTGTGGTTCCTCTCTCAGAAGCCAGGGGTCTTGTCCACTTGCGAAGCAGAAGATGTTCTTACGGAGCCGGGCTGTTCGTTCCGGGTTCACATAATAAAGCCTGAATTACGTATTGAACGGCATCACTCCTCTCAAGGTACATGCAACAGAGCAAAAACGGTCTCCTGTATCATCTTGTATGCATAAATTAACCTAAGGTCAATTAACAGGAATAAAAAAAGGGATTTTAAGGAACATTTGTTCCTTGTTAGGATTTTTTTGTCAATCCATTGCTTGCAACGTATATTATCACAATGTAAAAGTTTGGAAAAGATGCAATTTTAAATTTTTTTTAAAATTGTGTCTGAAGTAGGGGAGCCGTAGCATATTTCGCATTTTTTGACGAATCATGTCTAAATAAATGGATTGACTGATCCTGGTAGCAGACAGAACCTGCTCAGTTCAAGGACATACGCCGTTTCCACTGCTCCATGAATACATAGAATAACGTGTACTCCCTTTGCATGGCATTGATGTACACCCGGGAGGTGACTGTGTTGCAAAAACGCGGCAATACAGCTTTTTATGCAGCCAAATCGAAGCTGGTACAAAGAAAAGCGCAATTAAAGAAGCGTCGTTTGAAATCTGCTTACAAAAAGGGTACAAAGGCCTACAAGTACGTGATTCCACCCGTGGAGCAAACGGAATTGCCAGCATTCGGAGCTGAGCATGCGATGAGAGAGACACTCGCACAAGGTTCGACGGACTCGCATAACCCACTGCTTTCGGTCATTATACCTGCCATGAATGAAGAGCGAACCATTGGTGCAGTCGTCCGTCAGGCGCTGCGGATATGCCGTGATGCTGAAGTGCTTGTTATTGTGAATGGTTCCACGGATGGGACGGCAGCAGCGGCAAAAAGGGCGGGGGCACAGGTACTTCGTTATGCCGAGGCTTTGGGACATGATGGAGGCAGAAGAATCGGTGCAGCGGCAGCTCGTGGCAGGGTGCTGTTGTTCACGGATGCAGACATTCCAATTCCGGCAGAACATCTCGCGCCTTATGTGCGAGCGATTCTGGATGGGACGGATGTGGCGCTTAATGATTATAACGGACCGGTGGTGCGTATCCCTGTTCACCCTGTGGTAGAAGCCAAACATGTGCTGAACAGCATGCTTGCTAGACCTGATCTGCAAGGAGCTTCCATGACAGCCATTCCGCATGCATTAAGTCGCAGGGCACTTGAAGTGATTGGTACGGACACACTGGAGATTCCACCGTTGGCACATGCAAAGGCGGTTACCAGCGGGTTAAAGGTGCGTGCCGTTCATCATGTGCCTGTAGGTAAAATGAACGCAGTTCGAGTCAAGAAACGAAAAGGACCGGACCCGCTCAGTCAAGTGGTATGGAATGATCATCTGACAGCGATCAGGTGGATAACCGATACGCTTGGACCACGCGGAGGACATTCCGATCTGCAGCGTGTTCGTAGCCTGACGAGGTGAGCATGTTGCCTAAAACAAGCAAGAAACCTCGTCAAAAGATAGAACATGCTGGAGGTGAGGAAATGAAGGAGCGTTCAGGGCGTATCCGTCGTCAACGGACAGCAGGCAGACAAACAACACGGAACAGAGCCAGAACAATGGGCAGGAAGAGTCTGATTAAATCGCCGCTAAAGAGTTCGACAGCGAGCAGGTCGGCTACGAACAGCTCCGTATTGCATGAAGCATTCCGCGCAGGGCAACGGGCAGGACGCAAGGCGTTTGAAAATGAGCAATCGATTGAACAACATGCACGTTCAACATGGCAGGAGCATGAGGCTGCGATCTCAGTGGAGCTAAGGGGATATTCTGCTGCAATGCACGCAGGGAAAGCATTCATGCAGGGTTATGCTCATGCTGCAGGGCGTTCATTAAATATCATTCCACTTGCCCTGAGAAAACCTGCCGCTGCAGTCGTCTGTGCATGCAATGAGGAACTTACGCTGGGGCAAGTGCTTGTACAACTGAAACGGTTACCCCTGACGGATATCGTTGTGGTATTGAATGGAACAACGGACAACAGTCTGACACAGGTGCTTGAACAGCCTGGTATCACGCTGGTCTATGAACCTGATCGGGCGGGACATGATGTGGGCCGCGCCTTGGGGGCCAAGATGACGGAGGCAGAGACCCTTCTCTTTGTGGATGGGGATATGGTCGTCCCGGCGGAGCAACTCGCCCCGTTTCTGTATGCGGTCGACCGGGGAGATGATGTGGCGCTGAACAATCTTTCATCCCTGTTGCCTCCATTTGCTCGTCAGGATGAAGTGAGCCGCATCAAGGCATATCTCAACCGCGTGCTTAATCGTTCGGATCTGGGTTCTAATTCGTTGACGGCCGTACCTCATGCCCTTTCGCGTAATATGATCCAGATCGTAAAACCGGAGGCGCTGGCCGTTCCTCCCAAGGCGCAAAGTCTAGCCATCCAGCACGGATTGAAAGTGACTGCACCCAGTCAGGTGGATGTCATTCGTTCCAATCGCCTGCGTTCCACCAATACGGGCAGCGGCAACGAAGTCGCCAGATTGATCATTGGCGATCATCTGGAGGCGATTGCAAGCTGGCTGGATATGGGCGGCAATAAGTCACAAGCCCGATCCATATCCCGTGCTGAAGTGGCCTACAGGAGGAACGCCAGATGACACTGACGAGTATTATTATTCCGACGTACAATGGGTTGGATCTGCTGAAGCCATGTATCGATGCCATTCGAAAATATACCGATCATCATACATCTTATGAAATCATCGTTGTGGATAATGGCTCGGTTGATGGAACGGCAGCGTATTGTGCCCAGGAACGAATTCGCTTTGTCCGGTTACCGGAGAATCGGGGTTTCCCGGCGGCTTGCAATGCCGGGCTCCGCGCAGCCTGTGGTGATGAGCTGTTGCTGCTGAATAATGATGTTACAGTTACCACCCGCTGGCTCGATAATCTGCGGGCAGCACTCTACAGTGATGTAAACATTGGTATTACAGGTCCGGTGACCAACTATGCAAGTGGTATCCAGCAGGTGGAGCTTGAGTTCCGGGACATGGAACATTTTCAGGAACTGGCTGCTGCCAACAATATAGTCGATTCTTCCAGATGGAAGGAAGTCAGACGGATCGTCGGCTTATGTATGCTCATACGGCGAAGTGTGATGGAGGACATTGGTGTGCTTGACGAAGTCTATTCGCCGGGACACTATGAAGATGACGATTATTGCTACAGGGCCTGCCAGAAAGGGTATCGTTTGCTGGTATGCGGGGATGTCTTGGTACATCATCGCGGCAGCGCGAGTTTCCTAAAGACTGATCCTGTAGCATGGAAACAGTTGCTTGAGCGCAATCGATCCATTTTTATCAACAAATGGCATGTCGATCCCCTTAAATATATTGAGACATCCGATGAAGGAGGGATAGTGGAATGAAAGGTGTAATTCTTGCTGGCGGAACAGGAACACGACTGTATCCTCTCACCCGGCTGATTAACAAGCATCTGATTCCAGTCGGCAAGCATCCGATGATTATGTATGGCATCGACAGACTCCGCCAGGCAGGCATTGAAGAGATATTGATAGTGATCAACAAACATTCCGCTGGGTTATACACGGAGTATTTGGGTGGTGGAGCAGATCATGGCGTCAAGCTGACGTATCGGATTCAGGAAAAGGCAGGCGGGATTGCCGAAGCATTGGATCTGGCGACATCGTTTATCCTTCCTGGAGAGAAATTCGTTGTGCTGCTGGGAGACAATCTGTTTAGCGACGATTTGAAGCCTTATGTGGACCGGTATATGCAGCAGCCTGCGGGTACAGCTCGTGTTTTGCTCAAAGAAGTGGACGATGCACGGCGGTATGGGGTGCCGGTGTTTGATCCGCAGCATCCGGAACGAATCTCATACATTGAGGAAAAACCGAGTGATCCGAAGACCTCTTATTGTGTTACTGGCATATATATGTATGATGACCATGTATTCAACCTCATTCAGAACATTACACCTTCTGCACGCGGCGAACTCGAAATTACGGACGTGAACAATCATTATGCAGCAGCTGGAGGACTGGAATACGATATTTTGCAAAAATATTGGAGTGATGCCGGGACGTTCCAATCGCTTCAGGAAGCAGCCATCCGCATGAAGGGTCAACTGCCCTAAAATATATGCGCCTGATGCTGCCGCTGTGAGAGGTCCCATGAGAGCAGAACAACCTGCGCCGGAGCCGGAAGAATGCTCCGGCGCTTTGTGCAGCGGCGACACTCCTCGCGCATGCCAAGGGAGGGAATGCCGTGAGAGTAGCAAAACGCAGCGACTTGGGTAGGAAGAAGATACTGGGCGGTCATGCCGGCTCCTTGTACGTATCTGTGGGAGTGCAGCCCAAAGCAAGTTCGAATCACGAATGGGGAAACCAAGGCGCGAAGCAGGGGAATGTGGAACTCGCAGGAATAGAGCGCAAGCTTCTTGCAGAACCGAAAGGCAAAGCCAGCGGGCGCACCGGCGCAAGACGTGGTGCGAGCGCTGGAGCACGAACCAAAACGGGAGCGAAAACAGGCGAAGGGCGTGGCATTGCAGGCACCCGCGTGAAAGCAGGCGAGCGTACAGGCGTGAGCCGTGGCCGTAAAGGGGCGCGAGCCAAAATGGGCAAGCGCGCAGCTGCAGGCCGCGGGCATGCTGCGCCGCGGGGCGCCCGCGCCAAACAGCGCACGGCTGCGCAGCGTGCGCCCGGGCCAGCACCGCAGCAAGCGACACACCGGCACGGTGGTGTCGCGCCCGCGGGGCGGGAAAGCGCTGCGGCGCATGCTGGCAGCGCAGGGGCACTACCGCCTGCGCAGCCGGCAGCAGCGCCCGAGAGCGGCTACGCCGAGGGCTTCCGCGACGGCGTGTTCGCGGGCGGGGAGGCGCTGGTGGCGCAGCACATCCCGCCTGATCATATTCTGCCTGCCGTGGCGGCGGCAGATCTGATCGAGGCGGGATTTCGCCAATATGCGCCCACCCTTACCCGGCTGGCCAGCCCTCATGAGATGGCTGGCCACATCCAGGGGGCACTGGATGCGCAGCGCCCCCTGTCCGTCGTTCGCCTCGGAGATGGCGAACTGCTGACCCTGGCAGCTGACACGGTTCTGCCCGGCGAACAAGTGCAGGAGCTGGCACCGTTTCTGCCCTATGCAGGGGTGCCACGCTCCACCCCGGACATCCGTGCTACGCTCGCGGAAGCCATTCGGGGCGCCGATTGGGTAGGTGTCCCCATCTCGCGTGCGCCCACCTTTCAGGGACTGTTATTTCCAGTAATGCGGCATTTCGGCATTGACTGGTCCCGTCTGAATCTGACCAGTTCCACGATTAACTACAGCCTGCATCATTCGGGTCTGTTGTTGCCTGTGGTACAGGGGCGCCGGGTGCTGCTGATTGGAAGCCAAGCTGCAGAGCTCGGGGCCTTGTTGAACGGTCGCGGGGTACAAGTGACAGGCATCATAGGAACAGTGGATGGGGTTGCGGATATCCCGAGAGTGATGCAGCAGACTGCGGAGCATTCGTTCGATATCGCTCTTGTAGCAGCGGGAATTCCGGCCGTCATTCTGTGCCGCCGAATCGCTGGTGAGCTGGGGCGGGTTGCCATAGATTTTGGACATTTGGCTGACAAATTGGTTACAGGAGAGCTTCATCTCTAATGGACGATCTGGTGTGACGTTCCATCGTAACGCGCATTTGGAAGAGGGGAAATGGAGGAAGCAACATGAGCACATCAGGCAGACGTTCAAAACAGCGGAAAGCATCGTCATCCGAAACCGTTGTTTTGCACTCAGCTCGAAGCCGTAGTGGGAGGAAGATTAGACGCCAAGGCTCAGGTAAACGGGCAGCCAAGAACGCAAAACTGTATAAGCAGGGCTACCATAAAGGCTATGATGAGGGCGTGCGACAGGGGGAAAGCTCATTCGGGCTGGTATTTGAGGGCGTAAGCATTATTATTCCGACGTACAACCAGCGCAAATATGTGCTGCAATGTGTTTCCAGTATTGAAAAGCATACACCGGCCCCCTTTGAAATTATCGTTGTGGATAACGCGTCAAAGGATGGCACGGTGGAAGCCATGCTTCGCAAAGGTGGCATGGTAAGGGTCGCTGCGCTGGATAAGAATCGCGGTTTTGCCGGCGGTGTCAATCATGGACTGATGATGGCGAGGGGTCGACATATCGTGGTGCTGAACAACGATACACTGGTCACCCCGGGCTGGCTGGAAAACATGATGACCTGTCTTGACAGTCATCCCGAGATGGGAGTCGTGGGTCCGGTTACGAATTACATTGGCGGAGATCAGCAGATTGAAGTCCCGTACAGGGAAGTGGAGGATATGTGGTCTTTTGCTGCCCGACATAATCGTCCGGATGCCACGAAACATCGGGAGACCGAAAGGCTGGTCGGATTTTGCTGGCTATTCTCACGGGAATTGCTGGAGCGGGTAGGTTATCTTGATGAAGGTTACGCCGTGGGCAATTTTGAAGATGACGACTGGATCATCCGGGTGAAGCTGGCGGGATACAGGCTGGGGGTAGCCGGGGATGCCTTCATACATCACTACGGAAGTGTAAGCATGAAGGGGCTGGGAGAACAGGATTATGAAGTCGTGAATAAGGATAACGAACAGTTTTATACACAAAAATGGGGAGATCCTCATGCGCTGGTTGCCGATACTTCCCGGCTCTCGCTGCATGCCAAGGTGTCGACCAGTCAGCAGGAAAACAAGACGCCCCAGGGCAAGTCAGACTCCCCTGATCTGCGACAGCGCATTTCCACCAAGGGCAGCAGCGATGTAACACATAAGCTGAGACGCAGCACGGACTTTTACCCGGAGGGCTGTTTCATCTCTGATATCAAGGGCGATGTTTATCGATTGATGCGTGGACAGCGACGCAAGCTGAACATCCCCGTTCCACGCGGCATTTCTCCCGTTCTGGTTGCGAAACCGGATCTGCTCGGGGTACCTGCAGGTGAGCCACTGATATCTGCGGGTGAGGTACAGGGCTGGCCCCTGGAAAGAAGTCATGTTCATGCTCAACCCGTTCAAAGCAACCGCGATGCGCTGGAGGAAGGCATGATTGTTGCCGCGACGAATGAGCGGGATATATGGTACCAGATTAGTGGCAGTAAACGCAGGAGGTTTGCAACCCCTTATGCTGCGGAACGGTGGGGAGTGCAATCCGGGCATATCGTTCATGTATCTGCGAACCAATTGCGTACGATTGAAGAAGGCTGGCCCATTATTGCTCCTCCCCAGCTCTTGAACGAAGATTTGTAATGACCGGGTTCGGCTGCCTTGTATATCGGCACGACAGAATGATGCGGAATGTGATGTACAGCGTATCGTAACGCTATACATCTTTCCGCATCCGAACTTTACATATATCGCGAATCATGAAATGTAACGATTGAAAGATTAACGATTTACTTTTACACGAGCATTATGCATAAACCCCAACAGCGTTTGCCAAACAAGTCTTTAACATGATTAGGGATACGTTCAAAGATTAAAGGAGCTCTTGAAGAGCTCTTTTCAAATTTTAAATTTAATCTTTCTATGTTCTTATAGGTTTATTCTATTGGAAGATCCATTGACGCTTGAAGAGGTGAGGAGTACATTTATAGCCATAATTCTTATTTAACAGATAGGAATTAATGGTCTGGGTGGTGATCCATCCCTGATCTGACAATGAAACAATCAGGAGGTATGCCGATGTCTTCTACATCGAAAAAAGTAGTGCTTTGGAGCAAAACAGGCTGTCATTTCTGCGGGGAGGTTAAGGCATTCCTAACGGCCCGCAACCAGCCTTTTGAGAACATCGAAGTGCAAGGCAACGATGTGCTGAGGGACGTGCTTGAAGCCAAATATGGCATTCGACATGTACCAGTCATTGAGGTGGGTGGAGACGGCAAGTATGAAGCATTGCTGGAGCCTGATTTGGAGAAACTGGCGGAACTTCTCGCCCAGCCCGATGAAGCAGCAGTCTGACCGGACGTGGCGGATCTCTTGATAAAGCAGTTTCCGGCTGCTAAAGGCTGTCATATCAGTGTGCAGCAGTCGGAGACTTTTATAAGCTCTAATCCATCCTCTTATTTAGATATCCAATCCTTATATAGAAAAGTTCTATAAGCAACGCTGTTGACCGATGTGCGGGGCAGTGATAAGATTTGTGAAATTAAAGCTGACCAAACTCATAGGAATAGTTAACTTTTGAATTTTCTTCTTTCGTTATCCGTATCAGATCGGACTTTAGAAATTTCTTGATATATCCTAATCCAAGGAAGGCGGAATGTAATATGACGGCTCAGCGCAGTTTGAAATTTGGAGCGATTGTCCACGGTGTCGGAGGCAGCATGACGACTTGGAGACACCCGGAGATTCAATCGGATGCCAGTGTGAATTTTGAATTTTACAAACGCCAGACGTTGAAGGCAGAAGAAGGCAAATTCGATCTCGTTTTTATCGCTGACGGTCTTTATATTACCGAGAAATCCATACCTCACTTCTTGAATCGATTTGAGCCAATCAGCTTGTTGTCCGCCCTGGCCGCCATTACGTCACGGATTGGTCTGGTTGGAACACTCTCCACCTCCTATAGTGATCCATTCACAGTTGCCAGACAGTTCGGTTCCCTTGATCTGATTAGTAACGGCCGCGCTGGCTGGAATGTGGTTACATCCCCGCTTGAAGGTTCAGCCAAAAACTACAGCAAAAGTAACCATCCTACCCACCCGGAACGTTACCGGATTGCAACCGAATATTTACAGGTGACCAAGGGCTTGTGGGATTCGTGGGAAGACGATGCCTTTGTAAGAGACAAAGAAAGCGGCGTTTTCTTCGATCCATCCAAGCTGCACACACTCAATCATGAAGGAGAGTTCTTCTCCGTACAGGGCCCACTTAACATTGCACGTTCAAAGCAGGGGCAGCCGGTTATTTTCCAGGCAGGTTCTTCAGAAGATGGCAAGACCCTTGCTGCCAAAGAAGCGGATGCTGTTTTTACAGGGCATGATTCTATTGAGGATGCTCAGGCCTTCTACAAAGATGTCAAAACCCGCGCAACAACCTACGGACGTTCCACACAGGATATCGTCATTTTGCCAGGGATCAATCCAATCATTGGACGGACAGAAGAAGAAGCAGAACAGAAATATCAGGAGATTGCCAGCCTGGTCACTATCGATAAAGCGCTGGACTACCTGGGACGTTTCTTCGAGCATCATGACTTCTCCCAATATCCGCTGGATGAACCATTCCCTGAATTGAATGGCATTGGAAGCAACAGCTTCCGCAGTGGTACGGACAAAATCAAGCGGGATGCCAAAGAGCAAGGATTGACGCTGCGTGAAGTAGCCCTGCGGGCAGCAACACCGAAGAGCAAATTCCTTGGCACACCGGAGCAGGTGGCTGACAAGATCCAGGAATGGTTCAAAGCCGAAGCGGCGGATGGTTTCATTATTCATTCCGAACTGCCAAGTGGATTGGCCGATTTCGTAGAACTGGTTGTTCCGATTCTGCAAGAGCGTGGTATCTATCGCACCGAATACGAGCATGACACATTGCGTGGCAATCTCGGTGTGCAAATTCCCGTGAATCGTTACACGGCTGCCCGGGAGCAAGTGGGAACCGAGGCTTAAGAAACTGTGAAGCTGAAATTCGGCACAGTCAAGGAATGAGGCGTCTGGATAAGCTATTCAGATTGCATATGCGGAAAGTGCCGAATGATGCTGTAAAACCAAGTTAACGGATAGGTTATGTTGATAAAAACCTATAATTCATTAAATCATTAATTCAATGAATCAATGACACCTGTATACACAGAGGGGGAAGCTATATGAACAGGTCTATCTCATGGATGAAATATATGGCATTGGCGGCAGTATTGGTGCTGGTATTATCCGGTTGCGGAGCGGCAGGTAACTCGAACAGTGCAGTTCAGGCTTCCGGTGGGGAGCAGGCGGCTGGGCAAGCAGAAGGTGGGAACCTGACCTACGCACTCGCCACATCGCCGGATACGCTGGACCCGCATCGAAGTGGCCTTGCCGTGACCGTACGTGCGATCCGAACGATCTATGACAATCTGGTGGTACAGCTGCCGGATGGTTCCATCAAACCTTGGCTTGCCAAGGAGTGGAGTGTATCGGAGGATGGCAAAAGTTATACGTTCAAACTGCGTGAAGATGTGAAGTTCCATGATGGCACACCATTTAACGCGGATGCCGTGAAGTTCAATCTGGATCGGGTGATCGATCCGGCCACCAAAGCCGCCAATTCCCTTGCCCTGATTAGACCTTATAGCTCCTCGGAAGTTATTGATGAATACACCATCAAGGTGAATCTGGAACAACCTTCGCAAGCCTTTCTCGGCAACTTGAGTCAGGCCCTGCTGGGGATCGTATCTCCTACAGCCGCCAAAAAGTATGGCGATCAACTGGGTAAAAATCCGGTAGGGACCGGTCCGTATACCTTTGTGAAATGGGATGAAAATGCGGATGTCGTTGTCGCCAAAAACAAGGATTACAACTGGGCTCCCGAAACCGTTGAAAATGAAGGTGCCCCTCATATTGATACGATTACGTTCAAAATTGTACCGGAAGAAGCAACACGCATCGGCAGTGTACAGAGTAAGCAGGTACTTGCCGCCGAGACCGTTCCGCCGCAAAATATTGCTGCCCTGAAGAACGATCCGAACCAGCAATTGCTGCAGGCCAATACCGTTGGTTTGCCATATACCCTCTTCTTCAATCTGCGCAAAGCGCCTTGGGATGATGTGAAAGTCAGACAGGCGGTGCAATCTGCAGTTGATGTGGAATCCATCGTGAAGACACTGTATCTGGGCAACTACGAACGCGCGTGGTCTGCACTGTCTCCGGGAATCCTCGGTTATAATGCTTCTCTGGAAGGAAGTATCAATCCGGATATCAACAAGGCCAATCAGCTGCTTGATGAGCAAGGTTGGGTCAAGGGAGCAGACGGCATTCGTGAAAAAGATGGTAAGAAGCTGACCCTGCATTATGTGGACGGTTCGCCGAATCGGGAGAAACGTAACGACATTGCAGCGATTATTCAGCAGCAGCTCAAGCAGGTGGGTATAGCAGTTGAGGTTGAAATTACGAAGGACGTTGCTACGGTCATCTATCAGAACTGGGATTATGATCTCTATGGCAACAGCCAGGTCAATTCTGATCCGAATGCGCTCTATGCCTTCTATCATACGAGTGCAGAAGGTGAACGTCCGACATTATCCGGTTTATCTGATCCGAAGATCGATAAACTGCTCGAACAGGGAGCGGTGGAGACTGATCCGGATAAACGCGTGGATATCTATAATCAGATTCAGCAATATCTGATCGAGCAGGCTGTAATTCTACCGATCTATGTGTTCCCTTATACAGTGGCTGCATCCAAGTCGGTGCAGGGTATCAAGTTTGATTCACTCGGGTATCCGTTGTTCAATGATGTTCGGATTCAGCCATAAAACGTACCGTCAATTATGCAGACTGGAAGGAGACGACCCGGTATGGTTCAAACGATACTGACAAGACTTGCTACATCGCTTCTGGTTATTTTGGGAGCTTCGGTGTTGGTGTACTGCATCATGTATCTGCTGCCGGGTGATCCGGTCCTGCTTATGCTGGACCCGTCATCGGCAACACCGGAGATGATTCAGAACCTGCGGGTTCAGCTGGGTCTGGATCAGCCGTTTTACATCCAGTTTGCCAACTATTTCGGAGACATGCTGCGTGGGGATTTCGGCAAATCAATGATTAATTCCGACCCGGTGCTGCCCAAAATATTGGAACATTTCCCCGCCACACTGGCGTTGACCGCGCTCAGCTCAATCATTGCGATAACCATTGGCATTACGCTCGGCGTACTGTCTGCCATTCATCGTAATGGCGTGATTGATTTTATCGCCCGGCTCGTTGGATTGTTTGGCATCTCCATGCCAACCTTCTGGACCGGCATTCTGTTGATCCTGTTGTTCTCGGTCCAGCTCGGCTGGTTCCCGGCGATGGGTTCCGACGGATTCAGCTCTTTGGTGCTTCCTGCTGCAACACTAGGCCTCGTCGGTGCGGGTTTCATCGTACGTATGGTGCGTAACAGCATGCTGGAAGTGGTGAACGAACCGTTTATCGTAGCATTGCGAGCAAAAGGTCTTTCACAGCGAACCATCATGTACGGTCATGCGCTGCGTAATGCGCTGATTCCTGCGGTGACGGTCATCGGCATGTTGATTGGTGATCTTCTCGCAGGAACCGTCGTGGTGGAGACGGTCTTCTCCAGGCAGGGTATCGGCAGAATTATCGCGGATGCGTTGATGGCCAAAGACCTGCCTGTTGTGCAGGGCGTAGTCTTTTTCACAGCGATTATCTATGTAGTGTTGAATTTACTGGTGGATATCTCTTATGCGTACATTGATCCCAGAGTTAGGCGTGCAGTCCGAACGTGAGGACGGATGGAACAGTCTGAAACATCTGAACGCGTAGTGAGGAAGGAGGAGTCTTATGAGCATGAAACCATTGGTGGGTGATGAAAAAGGTTGGACGGCCAGAACAGGGCGTTTACGCCTCTGGAGTCGCCGTCCCCTGCGTCACCGCGTCTCATTCGCGGTATCCCGTTTATTCTTTTATGCAGCTTTGCTGGTCGTGGTGTTTACCGTCACTTGTGCAATCGTGCCGGGATGGATTGCTCCTTATGATCCAACTCAGATGATGACGGATGCCATCCTGCAGGCTCCCTCTGCTGCGCACCTGTTTGGGACAGATTATTTTGGCAGGGATATCTTCAGTGTGGTTGTGCATGGCAGCAGGGATTCACTGCTGATTGGATTTGCCTCGGTGCTGGTGGGTGGTCTTGTGGGCAGTGCCCTTGGCATTATTGCCGGCTATGCAGGAGGTATTTTGGATACAATCACCATGCGGGCCGTCGATATTCTGATGGCTGTTCCGGGCGTGTTACTGGCATTATCCGTCGCGGCAGCGTTGGGGCCTGGACTACTTAACATTGCACTGGCTGTTGCGGTATCCTCCATTCCGGGGTATGCACGGGTGATGCGTGGGCAGGTCATGTCCGTTAAAGGTTTGCCTTTTATTACAGCTACACGTTCACTTGGGGGCTCCAATGCCCGTATTTTCTGGAAGCATGTACTGCCTCATTCGTTGTCACCGTTGCTGGTTATGGCGACGCTGGGCGTGGGCACCTCCATTCTGACAGGCTCCGGGCTCAGCTTTCTCGGACTTGGCGTGTTGAAGGAAATTCCGGACTGGGGAGCGTTGCTCTCGCAAGGGAGAGGTTATCTGACGGTTGCCTGGTGGATCTGTACCTTCCCGGGACTCGCAATTACCATGTTTGTACTGGCGGTTAATCTGATTGGAGACGATATTCGCGATCGGTTGGACCCCAAAGTAAATGGAGCGGCTTGACCGCTATTCCAAGGAGGAATCATGATGTCACATGTCGTTATTATTGCCGGATCGCCTTCCAAACGTTCGCGTCTGACAGGCCTTACGGATTACAGCAGCAATAAATTAAGAGTGGCAGGCATTACCGTTGAGGTGATTCATGTAGTCGACCTGCCAGCGGAAGATCTAGTGCAGGCCAAGTTTGATAGCTCATTCATTCGTGATGCACTCGCTGTTGTCGAAGCCGCGGATGCAGTTATCGTGGCTACACCGGTATACAAAGCATCGTACTCAGGCGTGCTGAAGTTGTTCCTGGATCTGATTCCACAGGAAGGACTGCGGGGCAAGCTGGCTCTTCCATTAGTCATCGGCGGCTCGATTGCCCATCTGCTCGCCATCGATTATGCATTGAAGCCTGTTCTGGCAGCACTTGGCGGAAGACATATTCTCGGTGGAGTATACGCGGTTGATCAGGGAATTGATCGGCTTGATGACGGAAAATATGTGCTCTCGGCGGATATTACTGCACGATTGGATCGTTCCCTGGAAGAATTGATATTGACTCTGGAAAAGAATGGTATTACGATATCATAAAACCAAGTAAATTCATTGGATAAATAGATATAAAAATTGAACTATACAGTTACACAAGAACGTAGAGGACAGAAAAAACCTGAAGAAGCGGAGCTAAAAGCTTTCTGAAAGAAAGCTGCATCGGAAGCATACGCTTCGCCTTTATCCCCGGATTTTCCCCTTTGAAAAAGGGATGAAAAAAATCTGGGGATAACAGCGATCGGAAGGTTGTTCTGTCATCGGAGTGGCAAGTGTAAATCTTCTTCGTTCAATTTGTAATTCGGGGGGCGCTTATGAATATTGAGAACATTGAAGCATTTGTATACATCAATCATTACGGAAGCTTCAATAAGGCTGCCGAGGTACTCTTTTTGTCCCAACCTTCTGTCACCGCTCGTATTCAGTCCCTTGAACGTGAACTCGGCTGCAAATTGTTTGACCGTCTTGGCAAACAGATTGTGCTCACGGAAGAGGGGAGAAAATTCCTTCCCTACGCCCAGCAGGTGCTGCAAGTGATTCAGAAGGGCAGACAGAAGATCCAGCAACGCCGTACGACGCCCGATGCACTACGACTCGGTAGTACGGTATCCGTATCCAACTATGTCATTCCCGACTTTCTGCCCAAAATCAAGGAAGCTTACCCTGAGGTCAGCATTAAGCTGACGACAGCAACGACAGACCAATTGATCGCCAAGCTGCTCAGTCAAGAGATTGATCTGGCGTTTGTTCGCAAGGTCATGCACCCGGCGATTCGTACGGTTGCTTTTTATGAAGATCCAATTCAGCTTTACGTTTACAAGGGACATCCGTTTATAGAACGTGGGCATGTCAGTATGGAAGCCATCCGGAATGAGCGACTGGTCTTTTTCGAATGTGGTTCACTGGACTGGCTGCGTATTCACCGGGCTTTTGACTCGCTGGAACATCCGCCGGATATTACATATCACGTTGATCATTCGGAAACGGCGAAGAAACTGGTTATGCAGGGGGCAGGCATCGCATTTCTTCCTGGGTTAACGGTGCAGAAGGAAGTACGGGAGCAGGAACTGTTCCCCATTCAGGTGCACGAGGTTGCAGGTGTATCATTGCAGATCAGCGTCGTTACGTTAAAAGAAGAACATTCGCCTTTTGCAGAGCCTTTCGGGGAACTGCTACGGCAGCTATAGAGACTCATTAAGGAAGTAAGGAAGGATTTAAAAAGTCAGGTTCGGCATGATCGAAGGAGGAGAATATGATGGGTATTCGTGTTGGCATATTGGATCAAACCCCGATCTATGAAGGGGAGACGCCGATTGATGCTTTTCGGCATACGATTGAATTGGTACAGCGGGCTGAACAGCTTGGATTTCATCGTTTCTGGGTATCGGAACATCATGATTCAGGCCATGTTGCCGGCTCCTCACCGGAAGTACTCATCTCCCACTTGCTGGCCCATACGGAGCGGATTCGTCTCGGTTCTGGCGGGGTGATGCTTCAACATTATAGTCCCTACAAAGTGGCCGAGAACTTCAATGTGCTCTCTGCGCTTGGCCCAGGGAGAATCGATCTTGGTATTGGGCGTGCTCCGGGGGGATTGCCCCGTTCCACACAGGCACTACAACAAGGGATTCAGGAGGCCGCTTCACTTAAGGAGAAAATCAATCAGGTGAAGCAGTTCATCCATAATGAACCGCATGAAGATGAAACACATCCTTTGGCCGGCTTGAGCGCTGCGCCAGTATCCCAAATCCCGGCCGAGCTCTACGTGCTTGGGGCAAGTATCGATAGCGCAGGCATGGCGGCAGAATTGGGACTGCCTTATGTATTTTCACTGTTTATTAATAGCAACACGGAGGTTGCTCTGGAGGCTTTGCGTATTTACCGGGAACAATTCGACCGCTCACATGGACGGGAGCCGTATGCCATCCTCGCTATATCATTAATTGTGGCGGAGAGTGCGGAAGAAGCCGAAGGACTGGCAAGTGAACATATGCTGGTCAAGATCCATCTGGAGAATGGCAAGGTATTGACGGTTGGTTCCGTTGAGCAGGCGGAAGAATTCGGACGGCAATCGAACGAGAAGTATCGGATCGAGATTCTGGAGCCAAGTGTGACGAGAGGTACGAAGGACACGGTTGTTCCGACTCTGGCGAAGTTCCAGCACGATTTTGCCGTGGATGAACTGATTGTTACTACAGCCACACGTGATTTTGCCAAGCGTATTCGTTCATTTGAACTGTTGCGGGAGGCGCTGGATGAGCAGGGACTGGGCGAATTCGCGAATGAGTCGACACCTGCGCAAGCGGTGATCGGTTAGGCATATACATGGTATAGAGCATACCTGCTGAAGCGAAGTGACCCGTGTATTATATTAATCCATCTTACATGGCACATACGATGATAAAAGGAGGCAATATCGTGAGCAGTGATCTGAAACAGCCTGAGCAACAGGCAGAGCAAGAAGAACAGAGCCGCAAGCATGAAATTTACGTTGGGCAGGATGAAGAATTCGCAGAGCACTTAACCGCGATTCGGCGACATTTGCATCGTAACCCCGAGCTATCCGGAGAGGAACGGGAAACGACAGAAGCCATTCGAGGCTGGCTGGTGGAGGAAGGGGTACGGATTGCAGATGAATATTCGCTGCGAACGGGCCTTATTGCTGAAATTGGGCAGGGCAATGGCCCAATAGTGGCCTTGCGCGCAGATATTGATGCCCTGCCGATCCAGGAAGAAACGAAGCTGGAGTATGCCTCGCAAATCGCTGGCCGAATGCACGCTTGTGGTCATGATGCACACACCGCCATTCTGATCGGTGCTGCACGATTGTTGAAACAGCGTGAGTCCCGGCTGCAAGGGAAAGTTCGGTTGATTTTCCAGCCTTCGGAGGAGAAGGCGACGGGGGCACGGCAGGTTATTCAGAGCGGAGCGCTATCGGAAGTTCAGTCTATTTTTGGTTTGCATAACAAACCGGATCTGCAGGTTGGTACGGTAGGTATCCGTGAAGGAGCGCTGCTCGCAGCGGCAGATGGTTTTGTGGTTAAAGTGGAGGGGGTCGGAACCCATGCGGCAGTGCCTGAAGCGGGCATTGACCCGATTGTGGTTGCATCTCATATTGTGACTGCATTACAGGCCATCGTGAGTCGTAATGTCGGAGCACAGGAGAGCGCCGTGATCAGTGTGACCAAAATTCACAGCGGCACCGCCTGGAACGTGATTCCAGAAGAAGCGATATTGGACGGCACCGTGCGTACTTTTGACGAGAAGGTTCGTGCCCGGATTCGCGAGCGTTTCAACCAGGTGGTTGCTGGAGTAGCAGCAGCCTACGGGACACAGGCTACCGTGCGCTGGATTCAGGGACCACCTGCCGTGGTCAATGATGCGTCATTGGTTGCAGCGGCGGAGCAGGTCGTGAGCGAGGTTGGGTTGAACAGTATCCGACCGATACCTTCCCCGGCTGGCGAAGATTTTTCCTTTTATCAAAAGGAAGTCCCAGGTCTGTTCCTCTTCCTCGGAACGTCAGGCCCACACGAATGGCATCATCCTGCATTCGATGTTGACGAACGGGCGCTGCCGCTTGGCGCACATCTCCTGGCAGCGCTGGCTGAACAGTCACTGCAGAAGTTGCAGTCAAACGGAGAATAAGCGATAACTGCTACGTAAATGCGCGAATAATGAATAAACTGGTACAATAGCGAATGGACGCAAAAAACGGTGACCTCAAACAGGTGACCGTTTTTGCTATTCCCGTATTTTTAATTTAGTAGTTGTAGTTCAGCTGAACCGTTGGTTGCACTGGGGATGTATCGGGGAACGATCGTGGAGGAGCTTGAACGTAATCGTCTCTCGGATGCAAAGAATGAATATGCAAAAGCATTGCTGGCATCCGTGATGCCTTTTAGTCGTCGTTGATGTACCTCTAATAGCAAACGTTGAGATAAATAGAGCTGACGTAAATACGTCATCTCTGTTCCCGTTTAAACACAAAATTACAGTCATAATGCTCTCTTTTGGATATGGAAATATTTGTTGACGCCGTCAAATGGGATGTGCTATATTTTTCTCGACCTTTAATCGTAATGATTACTATTATAATTATTTTATATAAATTAACTACACATTTACACAAGAACGTAGAGGACAGAAATAACCTGAAGAAGCGGAGCTAAAAGCTTTCTGAAAGAAAGCTGCATCGGAAGCATACACCTCGCCTTTATCCCCGGATTTTCCCCTTTGAAAAAGGGAATCAAAAAAATCTGGGGATAACAGCGATCGGAAGGTTGTTCTGTCATCGGAGTGGCAAGTGTAAATATTCTTTATTTCAATTTAGCTAAGTGAGCTCAGGCTTAATTCCATCACAAGAATAGGAGTAGCGGCCGCGATGAAACAGGAGATTGATTTTATCAAGTTTAATCCCACTCAAAATATGACGGTTCTGGTGAAGACGAATCATCCTGCTGAGACATATCCACACATCGCCGCCCAAATTATGTCCTATGACAACGTATACGCCGAACAAGTGGGATTCATTGGCGGAGCGATAAAACCGGAGGCGGCTGCCCATTTGGAAATGGCCGGTGGAGAGTTCTGCGGGAATGCCTGCATGGCTTTGGCTGCGTATATCACGTCCGAGAACGAGTTGAAATCCACTGATTTCACAGAAATCGTCTTGGAAGTTTCCGGGACAGATCAATTAATCAGATGTCAGGTGAAGCAGCAGCAGAATGAATATTTTTGCCAAGTCACGATGCCCATACCTGAGCAGATTGAACAACGAACCGTCAAGTATGAGGGAATCGATATGGATATGGTGATCGTTCGGTATCGGGAATTCATCCATATCGTCATCGAAGTGGAAGCGTTTGATGAAACGATGAGAAAGAGGGCTCAAGCGCTGGCGCGATTATTAGGCTTAACCTTGGGGGATAAGCTGATTGGCATTTTATTATACAAATCCCAATCGGAGGAGCTGGCACCGCTCATATTTGTCCCACAGCTAGATAGTCTGATCTGGGAAAGGGGGTGCGGTTCAGGTACAGCCTCGGTGGGAGCCTATCTGGCATGGAGCAGGCAAAAGGAAATCGTTCAGCATATCAAGCAGCCTGGTGGTGCGATTAAAGTGATGGCTGAGTGGAATGGAGAAGAGCTTGAGCGAATTACGATCGAAGGATCTGTTGGAATCGTGGCCCAGGGCAAAGCCTTTATAGATGCATGACCATGACGAGTTATAGGAGGAAAAGGAATGGAGACATTGATTGATTTTCAAACATGCTTGAGTGAATTTTCCGGGAAATTCGATGAGTTGACAGGCAGATATGATCATACGGTTCAGCACAGCTCAGAGCTGGAGGCTTTAATTGATGACTATTCCACGTTTATAACGGACAAGGAGAATGAACGAATCTGGGAACAGCTCGATCATCAGGAATCAGGCAGCATGCATCAACTTGTCCTTGATCTACGAGACAAATCTGCACGGTGTGTGGCGGTCATGGAGAAATATCGGGCATTGAAGCTGCAAGACGGAGATGTGGAAATCGCGGATTATTTCAGAAATATAGAAGAATGTATTGAAAAAGAGTTTGGCAGCTTTCATGTCACCTCGGATTCCAAAGTGCTGCTGGTAGGCTCCGGGTCCTTTCCCATGACGCCTTTGTTTATCGCCAAGCGAACAGAGGCAGAGGTAGTTGGCATCGATATTGACGCAGAAGCCATTACACTCGGGCAGAAGGTTGTGGAGAAGCTGGGTGCGGGCTTGAACATCCATTTGGAGCAAACATTGGTGCAGGACCTTGCTTTTACGAGAAAAGCAACACATATCATTTTCAGTTCCACCGTTGCCAATAAATATGATCTCCTCGATCAATTGCATGTATTGACGAATGAACATGTGGTGGTGGCGATGAGGTACGGTAACCAGTTAAAGTCGTTGTTCAACTATCCGATGAGAGAGACCGACAGCAGCAAGTGGAAAATGGTCGACAATATTCTTCGTCCGGATGATGTGTTCGATATTGCGTTATACCAAAAAGCATAGCTCGCTTGAGCTTGGGAAAGAGAGGTCCATATGAGCGAATTTCAACGAGTTCTGTTGCTCGGAACAGGCCCTGCATCCATTCAGCTGGCAGTAACGCTCAAAAAGCAATTCAATTGCACCGTAGGAATGGTGGGAAGAGAATCGGTACGCTCAGAATCTTTTTTTGAAGCAGTTCGGCAAAGTGACGGATTCATTGGAGCAAGCATTCAAAATGAAAAGCATCGACCATTGGCAGGTGAATGCTTCATCGATCGGGTGTTTAAGGGATATGAGACGATTGAAGGCGAATGGGATACACTCATTTTCGCTGTGACAACGGATGCTTATGTCGATGTATTGAAACAAATGAAGGATAACTTCATCAAACAAGTGAAATGCATTATTTTGGTCTCTCCAACCTTTGGCTCCAACATGCTGGTAAGCCATTATGTGGGGCAGCTGCATGCGGATACGGAAGTGATCAGCTTCTCTACCTATCTGGGGGATACTCGATGGATGAACGACCAACCGTCCAATCATGTCATTACAACAGGAGTCAAGAAAAAGGTCTATATCGGTTCTACTTCAACTCCTTCTGAACATGTGGACAGACTGTGCAAGATGTACGAGCAATTGGGCATTGCGCTGGAAGTTATGTCTTCTCCAATCGAGGCAGAAACGAGAAATATATCTTTATATGTGCACCCGCCACTGTTCATGAATGACTTCTCATTGGATGCCATCTTCGGAGCGTCAGACACTCGGAAATATGTATATAAAATCTACCCCGAAGGTCCTGTAACCCAATATTTGATTCGGGACATGTGGACACAGTGGAACGAAATTATGACGATTACGGATAGGCTCTGTATCCAGGGTGTCAATCTGCTTCAGTTCATGACGGATGATAATTATCCGGTACGATTGGAGAGTTTATCACGCCACGATATAGAGAATTTCAATCAGTTGCAAGACATTCATCAAGAGTATTTATTATACATACGATACACCTCGTTGTTGATTGATCCCTTTTCGGAGCCCAACCCGGAGGGCAAGTATTTTGACTTTTCGGCCGTTCCCTTCAGGAAGATGTTTGTCAATCAGGATGGAGCGTTGGACATTCCCAGAATGCCCAAGGAGGATTATTACCGCATCAAAATCATTCAGGGCATTGCAAGACATTTGCAGGTAAGCTGCCCAACCATCGATTCGTTTATTGACACCTATGAGGGGAAGATTCAAGAAGTCGCTCGCGCTCACCCGGATCAGGATCTATCCGATGCATTTGTCCTTCAATCCTTCGATGAGGACATTCGGATGATCTGCGCAGGGCTGGCGAACAGCAAGGTTTAATTACATCTCAATCTATACAAGTGAACCTGAATTTTACATCATAACGGAGAGTGCAGAACCAATCTGAAGAAGCGAAGCGTGCGCCTTTATCCCCGGATTTTTCCTTCTATATAAGGGAATCAAAAAAATCTGGGGATAAGAGCGATCGGAAGATGGTACTGCAATCGGAGTAGCACGATGTAACATTTTCTAAGTGAACTTGTATATATCTTTCATGATCAGGGGGAAAAGTTGTGAAAAAGGGTAGTGCTTTGGGTTTAATGTTGCTGTTATTGTCTGTCATTACCGTGCTCGCAGGATGTGGGCAAGATAGGGGGACAACAACGGAGTCAGCGAATAGCGAGGTCAAGTCTGAACTCATTTATGCATCCGCCAAGGATATTAATGATATGAATCCTCATTTATACACCGGTTCTATGCCCGCACAAGGGATGGTTTACGAATCCCTGGTTGAAAACACGGTCGATGGAATCAAGCCATTACTGGCAGAATCATGGGAGATTGCCGAAGACGGGAAAACGTATACGTTTCATTTGCGACAGGATGTGAAATTCCATGATGGTGAACCGTTTAACGCCGAGGCGGTCAAACAAAATATCGATGCGGTTCAGGCGAACGCCGAAAAACATGCCTGGATTAAGCTGTCTACCAAAATCGTAAGTACAAAAGTCATGGATGAATACACATTCGAACTGGTGCTTTCCGATCCCTATTATCCAGCTCTGGTGGAGCTGTCCATGACCAGACCGTATGTATTTATATCACCCAAAGATTTTACGAATGGTGGCACAAAGGACGGGGTAAGCGGCTATCACGGCACAGGACCCTACAAGCTGACAGGACATAAAATCGATGAGAATGCAACGTTCGAAGCCAATGCAGATTACTGGGGCGGCGCACCTGAGATCCAAAAAATCACGTCCAAGGTTCTCCCGGCAGGGGAAACGACATTACTGGCATTACAGAAGGGCGAAATCAACTTTATATTCACCGATGATCGGGGTGCCGACAGCATTGATGTTGAAGCCATGAATCAATTGGCTGACTCGGGTGATTTTCAAGTGGTCCGAAGTGAAGCGATGAATACGAATATGATCGTAGCCAATAGCAGCAAAGTGGATAACCCTGTTCACGAAACGGCAGTTCGTGAAGCGATATGGTTTGCCATTGATCGGGAAACGATCAGCAATGACATTTTTAACGGAACTCAGACCGTAGCGGACACCTTATTCTCGTCAAATGTTAACTACGCCCATGTTGAATTGAAGAAGCGGGAGTATAATCCCGAGACCTCGAAAGAGCTTTTGGAGAAAGCAGGTTGGACACTCACAAACGGTAAGGCAGTAAGAACGAAGAATGGCCAGTCATTAGCTCTGACATTGTATTATGACAGCAATTCATCTTCGCAAAAAACACAGTCGGAATTGATCCAGCATGCCTTAAAAAGATTGGGCATTCAGCTGGAGATTGTCGGTGAGGAATCCACTTCCATCGCGAACAGAAGGGCAACCGGGGAATATGATCTGCTGTTTAATCAAACCTGGGGACTGGCGTACGATCCACAGAGCACCATCTCTGCGTTCACTTCGGATTCCGCCTATAAACATACAACAAGCGGCATAACCCAGGCGGATGAACTATATAAGAAAATTGATAAAGTTATGGTTTCTACAGATGAGTCATCCCGCCAATCCCTGTACGCCGATATTATGAAAATTGTCCATGATGAAGCCGTGTTTATTCCTATTACCAATGGGCGAGTAACTGTCGTGGCTCCCAAAAACCTGGACGGAATCTCATTCAAACAGACTCAATATGAGTTGCCATTTGAGCAAATGAATTTTAAATAGAGCGGGGATGGATATGGGAAGTTATATAGTCAAACGGATATTGCTCGCCATACCCTTGCTGTTCGTCATTTCATTGATAACGTTTGTACTCATTAATCTTTCGCCCCTGGACCCCGCGGTAGTTGTATTACAGGCACAGGAGGTTCCTCAGATCACGGATGAATTAATCGCCCAAACGAATGAAGCATTGGGGTTCGATAAACCGTTCGTCATTCAGTATGTGAATTGGTTGATTGCCTGTATGCAGTTTGACTTTGGCAGCTCGTATGTATCCGGTGAACCGGTGTGGTCCCTGGTTGGTCCTGCATTCCTGAACACATTAAAATTAACGCTGGTATCATCGGTGTTCATTATTGGATTCTCCATCCTGTTGGGTGTGATCTGTGCCATGAGAGAAGGGAAAGCCGTTGATAAATCGGTCAGAGGCCTCTCGTTTATCCTGACCGCAATGCCATCTTACTGGCTCGCAGCCATCATGATCTGGACTTTTTCCGTCAAGCTGGACTTGTTGCCTACGAGCGGAATGGATTCGTTTAAAAGCTACATTCTGCCGGTGATTGTGATTACGGTGAGTTATACAGGCATTTATTTTAGAACAGTCCGGAGTTCGATGTTAAGCAACATGAATGAGGATTACGTGCTCTATGGAAGGGCAAGCGGCTTAAGTGAGCGGAAGGTGACCCTGCATATTTTACGAAATTCGCTGCAAGTGGCGGTATCCATATTTTGCATGGCGATCCCCATCGTGCTCGGCAGCACCGTCGTGATTGAGAATGTGTTTGCCTGGCCGGGACTTGGGAGGTTGAGCGTGAGGTCCATCCTCAATCGGGATTTCCCGATTATTCAGGCGTATGTTCTTATTTTGGCCGTAACATTTGTGCTGTTTAATACGATTTCTGACGTGATCAATGCGGCGATGAATCCCAGATTAAGAAAGGATCTCTAATGCGATTATTAAGAAATTTGAGCAAAGACAAGCTTGCGATGACATCGCTCGCTGTCATTGTGATCATTATTGCTGCGGGCATATGTGCCCCGTTGTGTGCACCCCATGATCCGGAGGAAGTAAATATGAAGCTTCGATATGCTTCCTCCTCCTGGACCTATTGGCTAGGAAATGATCACTTGGGCAGATGTGTGTTATCCAGACTCATTTATGGTATTCGTCCCAGTGTGCTATGGGTTTTGGTAGCCTTGATGATATCTGTGCTGGTCGGAGCTGTCGTCGGATTTATCGCGGGATACTTCAAGGGGAAGATAGATGCCTGGATCATGAGACTTTGTGATGTCATGCTGTCTTTCCCGGGATACGTCATGACACTGGCAGTGGTCGGCATTTTGGGTGCGGGACTTGAACATATTCTGATTGCGTTTGTGGTCATGAAATGGGCGTGGTTTGCCCGCGTTATTCGAACATCCGTGATGCAGTTCTCTGAGATGGAGTATGTGAGATTCGCCAAAGCCTCTGGCATTAGCAGCTTTAGAATTATAACCAAGCATATTGTTCAGGTTACATTTGCCGATGTTGCGGTAATTGCCAGTGGTTCCATGTGTTCGATGATGCTGCAGATCTCGGGACTTTCCTTTCTGGGTTTGGGAATCCAGGCCCCTCATGCCGAATGGGGGATGATGTTGAATGAGACAAGGGAAGTCATGTTCTCCAGACCGGAGTTAATGCTGGCACCTGGACTTGCCATTGTGATTGTCGTATCGGCCTTTAATTTTTTATCGGATGCGCTTCAGGTCGCTTTGGACCCCAAATTAATGACTTCCCAAGGTAAGCTTCGTAAAAAAGAGGTGGGAAAGGCCGTTTATGAATATAGTAGAGGTTAAACATTTGAAGATCTGGGATGCCAATACGGACAAGGTCATTATTCATAACAGTTCATTTCAGGTCAAACAGGGAAGCTGTCTGGCCATTGTCGGAGAAAGCGGAAGTGGCAAGTCCGTCACATGCAGGTCCATTATGCGTTTGAATAAACCCTGGATTCGCCAATCCGGAACGATTCTCTTCAAAGGCGAGGACATGAACCAGCTTTCTGAACAAGAGATGAGACGAAGAAGAGGCAAAAAACTGTGCATGATTCTGCAAAATGGCATGAGAGCATTTGACCCTTCTTGTGTAATCGGTGTCCATATCCGGGAGACGCTACAGACGCATTTCGACTGGAATAGCAAAGAGAGCGAACGGAAGATCATTAGCGCCATGGAAAGCGTCATGTTAAAGAATCCGCAGGAAATCTTGAATCAATATCCACATCAGCTATCAGGTGGCATGTTGCAGCGAATTATGATTGCATTGGCACTCGTGTTGGAGCCGGATCTGATCATTGCGGATGAACCCACAACAGCATTGGATACGATCTCTCAATATGAAGTGGTTGAACAATTGATTCTACTACGCGAACGAATGGGTTGTTCCATGCTGTTTATATCCCATGACCTCGGTGTGGTCCAGAAGATTGCAGATGAAGTGATGGTCATGAAAGACGGTGCCATTGTCGAAAGTGGGCACATTCGGTCTGTTTTTACGAAGCCGAAGCATGCCTATACTCAATATTTGGTTTCCACCCGGTTGGAGCTGAGCAATCATTTCAGGAAATTGATGCAGGGAGGGGATATAGATGCTCAAGGTGGATGGGATAGAAAAGTCCTATAAACAAGGCGGATTATTCTCCAAACAAAGGCAGCTGGTGTTGAAAAAAGTTGCATTTGAATGCCAGCATGGCGAATGTCTCGGCATCATCGGCGAAAGTGGGAGCGGCAAGTCGACATTAGGTCGTCTGATTCTGGGCATCGAGAAGCCTGATCACGGGCGTATTTTATTTGAGGGGAAAAGCGTGAATGAACGCCGCGTGAGAAGGGGCAGCATCAGTGCCGTATTTCAAAATTATACGTCCTCCATTAATCCATTTCTCACGGTGGAAGAAGCCATTATGGAGCCTTTGAAGGCTCATAAAAAAGTGGAAGCGGATATGCAAAGCAAGGTGGATACGTTGTTGCATCAAGTGGGATTAGACTCGTCCTACAGGCTCAAATATCCGCATGAACTATCCGGTGGAGAGGCTCAGAGAGTATGTATTGCGAGAGCCATATCTACTGAACCCCGATGCATTGTATTCGATGAATCCATCAGTTCTCTGGACGTGTCTGTGCAGATTCAGGTGCTGCGATTGTTAAAAGAATTGAAGCAATTCTATCAGATGAGCTACGTGTTCATTACGCATGATATTCAGGCAGCAGCCTATATTTGCGACAGGGTTATTATTTTCAGGGACGGTCAGATTGAGGAAATGGTGCCTATTGAGCAGCTGAAGGATGTTCAGTCCGATTATGCCAGGAAATTATTAACCTATTTAATTACGTTTCAGGGGGAGGACCAGGGATGAGTGGAGCGATGTCATGGCCGTTTCTGCGTTTGTACATCCTGGTTCTTCTGTATTTTAGTGCAAATGCAATTCTTAATGTCATTATTCCTTTACAGGGTGAATCCTTAGGGGCGAGCAGTACAACCATTGGGCTGATTATGGGCGCCTATATGTTTACAACTATGTTTTTCAGGCCATGGGCAGGTCATATCATTCAAAAGCGCGGACCAATCAAAGTACTTCGTTTTATTCTGATTATTAATGGTTTTGCCCTGATTTTATATACGTTTACGGGGCTTGGAGGCTATCTGGTCGCT
Organism: Paenibacillus sp. GL_099_B; assembly: GCF_057835695.1. NCBI lineage: Bacteria > Bacillati > Bacillota > Bacilli > Caryophanales > Paenibacillaceae > Paenibacillus > Paenibacillus sp. GL_099_B. The sequence goes on along the minus strand of NZ_CM174430.1, from coordinate 5,778,436 downwards.
CGTATTTTACAGGGGGTATCAACGGCTTTCTTTTCCATGGCTCTGCAAATTGGCATTATTGATGCTCTGCCGGAGAAAGACCGTTCCCAGGGAATTTCCTATTATTCGTTGTTCAGTTATATTCCTGGCATTGTGGGTCCTGTCCTCGCGTTAGGGATCTGGCAGACAGGCGGTATGGAATATTTTACAGTCGTTCTGATCGGTATGGCCGTCTGTACAGGCGTCTTCGGGTATACCGCCAAGATGGACAAGGGCAAGGAGCAACATGCTGCTGGAAATCCATCGGAGCAGAACGTAAGCATGTTTCAATCCTTTCGTCAGTTGGTGCAAAATCCATTCTTGTTTAGATGCAGTGTACTGATGCTAAGTGCTTCCGTTGTATTCGGTGCCATAACGACCTTTATTCCCCTGTACGCCAGTCAATTGCCAAGCGGCAATGCGGGTGTCTATCTGATGCTTCAGGCAGGAACCGTTGTGCTCGCCCGGATGTTGTTACGTAAAAAAATCCCCTCCGATGGCAGGTGGCATGCTCCTTTTATCATGGGAACGATGCTGCTGTTGGCAGTAGCCGCACTATGTGTAAGCTGGGCAAACACGGGAGGAGCTGTCCTTTTGTATCTAGGGGCCATCTTGATGGGTATCGCTCAATCCATTCTCTATCCAACGTTAACCACCTATTTATCCTTTGTGCTGCCACAGTTGAATCGGAATGTGTTAATCGGTTTATTTATTGCGACAGCAGATCTGGGTGTATCTTTGGGCGGTGTGCTGATGGGACCGATCGCTGATCTATCCTCCTATTCGTTTATGTACATGATTTGTGCTATCCTAGGGGCGGTAATGATAGCTTTTGCCTATGAACGAAGAAAACCAGTCACAGATATGTCTGTGGGTTAACTGCCATATAAATTGAACTAAAGAATGTTTACACTTGCCACTCCGATGACAGAACAACCTTCCGATCGCTGTTATCCCCAGATTTTTTTGATATCCTTTTCAGAAGGGAAAATCCGGGGATAAAGGCGAACGCTCCGCTTCTTCAGGTTTTTTCAGTCCTCTCCGTTCTCGTGTAAAAGTTTAGTTCAATCTATATAGAAGAAAGTGGGGTAACGGTTTGAGGTCTTCTGTGACGGCGAACGGCACATTAAATCCGGTATCCTTTTCGTTTATCCGGTTTTATCTGTTGGCCTTTTTATTTTTTGCCGCGAATTCGGCTTTGACGATTATTCTGCCTTTGCGGAGTGAAGCAGCAGGATTGAACCAGGCCGAGATTGGACTGATGATGGGGGCGTACATGTTTACATGTATGCTTCTAAGGCCTTTTGCAGCGCAGCTTCTGGGGCGTTACGGTCCGCTCATGGTAATGAAATGGTTATTGGTTTTGCATGCCGCAACGTTGCTGTTGTTTGTTGTGTTTGGTGTGGAAACATATATGTGGCTGCGGGCGCTGCAAGGTGTAGCCACGGCCTTTTTTTCCATGACGATGCAGACTGGCATTGTGGAAAAGCTGGAGGATAAGGACCGGGCTCAGGGATTGTCCATGTATACCCTTTTTACGATGGTCCCGTCTCTGGTCATTCCCATACTCGCCATCCAAATCTGGGAAAATGCCAGCGATATCTGGTTTACTATGCTGATGATCGGTTTGGCGGCTCTTCCGCTCCTGATCGGCTATAACGTAGACTTGCCTCGAAGCACGGTACAGAATAAATCGTATACGCTCGGGGATATGGTGCGGTCATTCGGCGGCATCTGGCGCAGCACACCACTGTTGATCAGCAGCGTAGTTATGCTGTTTGCATCATGTGTATTTGGAGCCACGGCGACCTTTCTTCCGCTGTATATGGCATCGAACGGGAAGGCGAGCGCAGGGGTATTTTTAACAATCCAGGGACTGGTCGTCATCTTGTGCAGATTCATTCTGCGTAAAAAAATCCCTTCCGACGGCAGTTGGAATACATGGCTGATGGCGGGGGTTCTGTTATGCGCGGCACTGGGAACCCAGTTGCTCGCTCTGTCGGAGACGATCGGTCCGTTGGTTTACCTGTCTGCGGTTTTCAGTGGTTTTGCCGTGGCATTGCTGTACCTGACATTAACCTTTGTCATTTGTGCTGCCGGCCGATTCCAGATATGTACTGATGGGTATTTTCATGTCCTCGTATGATCTGGGCTTCTCCCTTGGCGGGCTTGCGATGGGACTAATTGTACAAATAAGCTCGTATTCCACCATGTTTACGATCTGCACGCTGCTATCCGTTGCAGCCATGATTCTCGTCGTGGCTTTCAGGCAACGAATGGAAGCAGGTAATAGGGTTAAATCTGTGGTGGCAACCTGATTGTATGGCATCTATAAGAAAAAAGTTAAAGGTGTATGGACTGACTTTTCTGGAGACGTATCATTATGATGCAAAGCTACAGGAGGCAGGTCATATGCCTTTTTTTGCTGAGGTTATTCGATTTTTCATTAAAAATGATTTGACAACATCGCTCAACAGGATTATAGTCATTGTTGTTAATCGTAATGATTACTATTAAGGTCAGGGACATATGGACCACAACCATAAGGAGTAGATACACATGACACAAAAGCAGGTTCCGGTAACTGTTCTTAGCGGTTACCTCGGTTCAGGTAAAACAACCGTTCTTAATCACGTACTGCACAATCGGCAGGGGCTCAAGGTCGCGGTCATCGTTAATGACATGAGTGAGGTGAACATCGATGCCGCTTTGGTGAAGGGTGAAGCGACATTGTCGCGTACTGAAGAAAAGCTGGTAGAGCTGTCCAATGGCTGCATCTGCTGCACTTTGCGGGATGATCTGATGCAGGAGATTGAGAAGCTAGTGAACGAAGGCAGGTTTGATTATATCCTGATTGAATCGACAGGTATCAGTGAACCTGTGCCGGTGGCACAGACCTTTACATATGCCGACGAGGAGTCGGGTATTGATCTGACAAACCTGGCAAAGCTGGATTGTCTGGTAACCGTCGTTGATGCCCATCGATTCTGGCATGATTTTGCCTCAGGGCAGAGCCTGCTGGATCGGAACCAGGCTACAGGTGAGGAAGATACCCGCGATGTTGTGGACCTGCTGATTGACCAGATCGAGACCTGTGATGTCCTGTTGCTGAACAAATGTGATCTGGTCGATGACGTGAAGCTGAACAAGCTTGAAGCTGTCATCCGCAAGCTTCAGCCTAACGCCAAAATCATTCGGACTGTGAACGGACAGGTCAACCCGTCTGAAATTTTAAATACAAGTCTCTTCGACTTCGAGAAAGCGAGCATGTCTGCCGGATGGATTCAGGAGCTGGAGAAGGAATCACATACACCGGAGACCGAGGAATACGGTATTGGTTCCTTCGTGTATCGTCGTCGAAAACCATTCCATCCTTCTCGTCTGGCTGAATTCATGAGCTATTGGCCGGAAGAAGTGGTGCGTGCAAAAGGGCTGGTTTGGCTCGCGGCAGAAGGGGATGTGGCTGCAAGTCTGAGTCAGGCGGGATCGTCGATTCAGTTTGGCCCTGCTGGACATTGGGTTGCGGCACTGCCGGAAGCGGACAAGGAAGAAATTTTGCGTACGGAGCCAGATGTGCTGGAAAAGTGGGATGCGCAGTGGGGAGACCGTCAGACCGAGCTGGTCATGATCGGGATTGAAATGGAGCGCGCCATCATTGAAGACGAACTTGACCAATGTCTGCTCAGTGATGAAGAAATGCAGGCCGACTGGGGGCATTTCGACAATCCTCTGCCTTGGCCAGTTGAAGTCGTATAAAAATAAATTTATAAAAGGAGCTGTAATCCATGGCTAAAAAATCAAAAGTGGTACGTGAAAAACAACGTCAGGTAATCGTAGCCAAATATGCGGAGATACGCCGGGAACTGAAAGAAAAAGGGGATTATGAAGCACTGCAGAAGCTGCCGCGCAATGCTTCTCCGACTCGATTGAAAAATCGTTGTGAACTGACAGGCCGCCCGAGAGGATATTTGCGCAAGTTCAAGGTATCGCGGATTGTGTTCCGTGAGCTGGCTCATCAAGGGCAAATTCCGGGCGTCACGAAGTCAAGCTGGTAAGACGTATGCATGATTCATTTGATTATGATTGTGTAATTGTGGGAGGGGGGCCAGCCGGAATCGGCATGGCCTCTGTCCTGCAAGATTTGGGAATGCCTCGTTTTACCGTGTTGGAACGGAGTGAGGTGGGGGCAACTTTTCTGGCGTGGCCGGAGGAAATGCGTCTGATCACCCCTTCGTTCACAAGCAATGCCTATGGCATGATGGATCTGAACGCCGTGGCTTTGAATACGTCTCCGGCGTACACACTGGGGACAGAACATCCTACAGGGTTGGAGTATGCGAAGTATTTGCAGGTGGTGAGCCAGTTTAAGAAATTGCCTGTGCAAACGGGGGTAGACGTTTCGGAGGTTATTCCGGAGGAGAATGGCTTCCGGGTCGTGACATCCAATGGACAACTGCGCACACGCTATGTCATCTGGGCAGCAGGTGAATTTCAATATCCGAGACTGGACCTGTTTCCTGGTGCCGAGTATGGTGTGCACAGCAGTTTATTTTCCAGCTGGACGGCGGTTCAGGGAGAAGAATGTGTCATCGTTGGTGGCTATGAGAGCGGTGTGGATGCAGCCATTCATCTGAGTAAACTGGGGAAAAACATAACGGTAATCGACCGAAACGGACGAGGACTCGCCAAAGGCAGCAGTGATCCAAGTGTGGAACTAAGTCCCTATACGAAGGATCGCCTGCGCGCGGCGATGATGGATAAGCGAATACACATGATGCAAGGTTATGAGGTCAAGTGGATTGAACCGGATGAACCGGGCGGTTATGTCCTCTATTGCGAGAACGATTCCGGAGAGTCCCACTTGCTTAAGACGCGTCAGGCACCTGTTCTTGCGACTGGGTTCCGCAGCAGTTTGCACCTGATTGAGAATCTGGTCGAGCGCAACAAGGAAGGTCAGCTGCAATTGGGAGCGATGGATGAATCGACGATTGCCCCAGGACTGTTCATTACCGGACCACAGGTCATACATGCTCAACTCCAATTTTGCTTCATTTATAAATTCAGACAGCGCTTTGCGGTTGTGGCCAAGGCCATGGGTGAGAGACTCGGGTTGGATCTGACTCCGCTGGAAACCTATCGCAAAGAAGGCATGTTTCTTGATGATCTGTCCTGCTGCGGTGAAGACTGCACATGCTGAGTTCGGTTCTGGAACAACCCGAAGAACTTCGTAAAGTGGTACTGGTTGGCTTCGAATCCGCAGGCAAATCGGCTCTGTTTCGGGGACTTACGGGCAGAGATACAGGCGAGGAATCCAATGTTCGGGGCTCCACGGTGACCGTCCGCAGGGCGGAGTTGCTTGAGCACCAGCTTGAGCTGCTTGATACACCTGGAATCCGGATGAAGGATGACAGTGTCACGACCATGCTGACGTTAAAACAGCTCGCAGCCGGTGACACAGTGATCTTGGTCATCCGCGGCACAGATGTGGTGCAGGAACTGCCTTTACTACTGGGCATGCTGGATGTCACAGGCAAAAATGCTGTATTGGTGCTTACGTTTGCCGACAAATGCGGTCCCGGATTATCGGCTCAAGTTGACTATTACCGTAAAGGTCTGGGCATTTCCGTTCTGCCGATCAATACAAGGGAAATGGATGTAAACGCCCAAGACCTGATATGTCGGGCGATTGTTTCTGCCAGACCCATGAAGAAGCATCTGGAGCTCGCATCACCTCCTGAATCCCCTGTGATCGAACCGCAGACAACGATGTTTGAGCATACGGTTTGGGGACGTTTTGTGGCTTTGGCTGCACTGGTATTATTATTTGCAGTTCCGGTGTATGTGGCCTATCTGTTCTCCGGCTGGATACAACCGCTCGCAGATGCCTGGATTCTTGAACCACTCCATCGCATGACTGTGGGATTATGGAACCCGCTACAGGCGATAATGCTCGGAGATTACGGCATGATTAGTCTGGGATTGTATTCGTTTATATGGGCATTTCCGGTCGTATTCCTGATTGGGGTCAGTGTGGCGGTGACGGAGGAGAGTGGACTGAAAGACCGGATTACCGACTCGCTGGATGGGTGGATGCGCAAAATCGGCTTGAACGGTAAGGATCTGATTCCGGTCCTCAGTGGTTTTGGATGCAATGTCGTGGCTGTGTTCCAGAGCCGTACATGCAGCTCCTGTACACGAAAGGCCTGTGTTTCAATGATCTCCTTCGGTGCTGCATGCAGCTACCAGATTGGAGCTTCTCTATCCATATTCAGTTCGGGCGGCAAGCCATGGCTGTTCTTTCCTTATATGCTTGTACTGGTACTTGCGGGCGCACTTCATACTCGTCTGTGGAATCGAAATCGGCTGGATGACACGCTCACGCTCCCATTACATGCCAACCGTACATTTCTGCAAAAGCCATCATGGCTTTCCGTAAGCTGGCGCGTTCGGTCTGTAATGAAACAGTTTCTTGTGCAGGCGATGCCTATTTTCATCGGTATTTGTGTGGTGGCTACGTTGCTGGAGCAGACGGGGGTGTTGACTGTCCTGACTGGCGCATTGACGCCGGCACTTGCGATCTTTCATCTGCCGGGCGATGCTGCGGGCGGCATTTTGTTTTCCATTTTGCGAAAAGACGGGTTGTTGGTGCTAAATCAGAATCAGGGTTCCTTCGTTGAAGACTTGAGCGGCGGGCAGCTATTTATTCTTGTGTACCTGGCCTCCACGTTAACGGCATGTCTTGTGACAATGTGGACCATTCGCAAGGAGTTGGGAGCAGCCTTTGCCGCACAACTGACAGGCAGACAGCTCGTAACGTCACTAGGCAGCGCACTTGTACTGTCATGGGTGTGGAACTGGATTGCATAACGATGTTGACGAAAGGGTGTGATCTCCATGTTGGACTCGTTTACCATTCGGAGAATTCAATCGGTGATGAACGGTTATATCCATGAGAAGGTCCCGGCACCACTGCGCACCATGGTGAAATTAACGTATGAGATGAATGACAATGAACTAATTTTGACCGAGGAAAGGCCCGCTGAACAACCGTATCAGTGGGACAAGATGCATATTGCCCGATTTTACTGGGAAGAGAATCAGTGGAAGGTATATGCCAAAGACGAACACAGTAGCTGGAATGTGGTAGACGTTATTGAGCCTTGTCCTGATTTTGAAGATCTGCTGGAGCAGGTTGAGCGGGACGATGCGGGTCTGTTCTGGCGCTGAACCCACGGCGTTTAACGGAAATATGTGATGGAGGGAGGGTTTGTAATGCAAAAGGTACAACAGAATAACAGGATTAGCCGAGTAGTGAGCGATTCTTTTATCATGCCGGATAAAGCCGAGCGTTTGCGGTTATTTGGCTCCGTTGATTCGATACAGGGAGATAAACCTGTACGGAAAGAAGAGATGAAAGATTTGCAGAATAGCAAAAATGATTTTCTGTTTGAGCTGCAACAAGTCGGTATTGATCAGGTGAAGTATCCCCTGGATGTCATTTCGGCCAAAGATCCCGTTCGATTGTCCAGCATCGGAACGTTCCGGCTAACGACTTCGCTGGATCGCGAATCGAAAGGCATTAACATGAGCCGCTTGATGGAGCAGCTTCAGCACAGTCGCGGTGAAGGGCTGAGTGACCGGATTCCGGATCTGATTGCGCTGACGCAACAGATGGCCGAACAGATGAATCAGCCGAAGGCAGAGCTGAAAGTGACCTATCCCTGGTTCTACGAACGAAGTGCCCCCGTAACCGGTTTGTCTGGACTAAATTATTCTTTGGCTACGGTGCATGTCATCTGGGAAGCTGAAAAATCCCCTGTTCTAAGAACAGGTTTACATATACAGGTCACGACGTTGTGCCCATGTTCGAAGGAAATCAGCGAATATAGTGCACACAACCAGCGGGGGTTATTGCGTATTCAGGTGCAAGCCAACCCGGGAGAAGCGTTGCCGGGCTACTGGAAGGAAGAACTGCTGAATGTGGCCGAATCCAATGCAAGCAGCTGTCTTTACCCCATACTCAAAAGGCCTGATGAGAAACGGGTCACAGAACGTGCATATGAGAACCCTCGGTTTGTGGAAGATATCGTCAGGCTGGTGGCGGCAGATCTGTATGAGAAGCACTGGGTAAATAAATTTAAGGTAGACTGCAAGAACGAAGAGTCCATTCATCAACATGATGCCGTAGCTCGTATCGTATATGACAAGTCGAGATAACGATAGCGTGATGGCTATGGGGTCATTTTATATCACTTTACAATATGAAGAAAAACAGAAGAACAACCGTCAGAGCTTCAGCGGCGATTCTTCTGTTTTTTCTGTGATCCCATGAGCAATCCAGGTGCCATTGCGCTAGACTTCGTACAAAATTTCACCCGTTCGGGATACATCATACCCCTCAAATGATTGAAGTTCGTGCCTGAATTCCGGTGATTGCAGAATGCGCAGTACCGATTCGGTCCACGCTTCGTTACCTTGTTTCTTCAGCATTACCAGATCATAACGTTCCTGAACAAGTGGAATAAAATCAACCTGACCGACAAGTCGTGCAGCCTTCTCGCTGCCGATCCCTACATCGGCTTCACCGGAACTGACCTTGGCAGCTACACCCATATGACTAGTTTCTTCCACGTCATACCCAATCAGATGGGAAGCAGGGATGCCATGTAGACGCAATTGTTCATCCAGCAATACACGTGCACCCGAACCTTTCTCCCGGTTAGCCAATCGCAGCTCAGGCTGCTTCAGATCTGTCCAGTTCTGCAAGCCGCGCGGGTTACCGCGTTGTACGTACAGCCCGGCAGGCCGTGTCAGCAGATTGACGACCACATACGACCAGCCAATCAGGATTTTGCGAATGTAGGGCAGATTATATTCTCCTGTATCTCCATCAAGCAGATGGGTACTGACCAGATCGGACTCCCCGCGATACATAGAGATCAAGCCATCGAGACTGCCCATGAAAGAACGCAGCGGACGAATATCCCGTGTTTGTTTCTCCATATATCGCATGAGAATATCGAGGCTGACATCTTGTCCCGTAATGACCAGATGACGGGCCGAATGGGCTGACGAAGTGTTGACCGTCATGGAAGTTGAAGCTGGGAATGTCCCTCTGGATAGAGGAGAAGCATTTGCAGCGGGATGAACGGCATGATTGGTCGGATCGGTTCCCATCCCGGAATAAGATTCAGAGGGGTGAACTGAATCCACAGCGGCCCGGTGCGCTGGCGATTGAAGCTGCTTGGAGCGCTGTTTATAAGCCTCCAGATCGGTGGCATCAACTCGCATTTGTTTGCCGACGCGATAAGCGACGAGGTCTCCTTTTTTGATTAGATCGTAGACCGTCAGTTTGGATATTTTGAGTAGCTTGGATATTTCTTCGGTGGTATAGGATTGCTCCTCAGTCATCAGTGAAGATCCTCCTTCAAGGTGCAGATCATAACTATATAACCTCAACTAATGAATATTTACACTGGCACTCCGATGACAGAACAATCTTCCGATCGCTGTTATCCCCAGATTTCTTTGATCCCTTTATGAAAAGGGGAAATCCGGGGATAAAGGCGAACGCTTCGCTTCTTCAGATTATTTCTGTCCTCTCCGTTATGGTGTAAATGTTAGTTGAACATATATATTCAGATTTTAAACTATATTCGTTCATCAACGCTCAACAACCCGGATAAACGCTGGGGTCTCTTGTACTATACCATTAACAGCCAGAGGGGATAAACTCGCCCACCACAATTCAGCTATCGATGGCTTGCCCTTCAACGGGTGTGTCAAAGACTACCTTCCTATTTCAATCATCTTATGTATAATGAAATATAATTAATTATATCTAGTTATAACTAAACATAACATCGGGGGAGAAGTAGATGAAAAAGAGTATTGGATATGTGTTGGGGAGTATGTCACTTGGACTGGCTCTCGTATTGGCCGGTTGCGGTGCAAGTACGGACAGTAAAGATACATCCACAGCAATGGAACAAACGGGTTCAACACCAACGACATCAGGTGAGAGTTCAACGTCTGGGGCAACAGATCCTCAGGAAAAGGTGGAGCTAACGATCTCTGCGGCAGCCAGTCTCACAGATGCCATGAAGGAAATTGAAACGAATTTTGAAGCCGCGAATCCCAATGTGGAGCTTAACTTCAACTTTGGTGCATCCGGTGCATTGCAACAACAGATTGAACAAGGCGCGCCAGCAGATGTTTTTGTCTCGGCTGCGACCAAAAATATGAATGCGCTCGTGGATGAGAAGTTGATTGCATCCGGTGATCAGAAGAATTTGCTGCAAAATTCATTGGTAGCCATCATTCCAGCGGATAGTTCAGATACCGTAACAAGCGAGAAGGATCTGACGGCTGATTCTATCAAGACCGTAGCGATTGGTATACCGGAAAGTGTGCCTGCAGGAACCTATGCGAAGGAAGCACTGACCAATGCCAAACTGTGGGATCAGTTGGAAGGTAAGCTTGTACAGGGCAAGGATGTCAGACAGGTTCTGCAGTATGTAGAAACAGGCAATGCGGATGCGGGTTTTGTGTACAAAACGGACGCACTCACTTCTGATCAGGTGAAAATTGCATTTGAAGTAGACAAAAACAGCTATACACCTGCCAATTATCCAGTAGGGATTATTGAAGATACGAAGCACCGGACAGAAGCAGAACAATTCTACACGTATTTGCAAACGCCTGAAGTGCTTGACGTATTTGCCAAGTACGGGTTCTCCATTCCGGAATGAATGTGAGCGCAATAGACTGGGCGGTATTCTGGCCACCGGTTCGTCTTTCCCTTCAGGTTGCGCTGCTGTCCAGTGTGATCGCAGCAGTGTTTGGCATCGCTGTGGCCTGGAAGATGTCGCGTACCTCGTTCCGTGGGAAAATTTTTCTGGAAACGGCATTTATGCTCCCACTGGTGCTTCCGCCGACCGTGGTCGGCTTTATATTGCTCGTGTTACTGGGTCGTAAGAGCCTGCTCGGACGGTGGATTGAAGCCATCTTCTCCGCACCTGTAATTTTCTCCTGGTGGGCTGCCGTGATTGCTTCTGTGGTGGTTGCTTTCCCATTGGTATATCAGACGATGAAATCCGGTTTTAGCGGGATAGATAAGGATCTGGAAGATGCAGGCCGCTCTATAGGAGCGAATGAATGGCAGGTATTTCGTTATATCTCGCTTCCGCTTGCGGGGAGAGCATTGATGACGGCTTTCATCCTGGGTTTCGCTCGTGCACTGGGGGAGTTCGGGGCCACACTCATGATCGCAGGTAATATTCCGGGCAAAACGCAAACTGTACCCACTGCGATCTATGTTGCTGTGGATTCGGGCAATCAGACGATGGCCTGGATGTGGACCGGCTCAATTATCCTCATTTCGTTTATCATGCTGCTCTTAACCAGACAGCCGCGCGACGGGAAGGCATAATTTGGGCCATTTAAAGTGAAAGTGATAAGGATTAGAATTTAAAAACCCGCTCAAGGAATCTTTCCTCGGAGCGGGTTTTCATTTACACAGGCCGCGTATATCGTATATCATGTATGTTTACGTTCATCCAAGCCGCTATTTGTTCAGCCTGTTTGAACAGAAGGCGTCTTATAACGGGAAGGATCGAGCGTTTTGACCATAAATACAATCTCTTCCTGCCGTTCAGGTGTCTGTACCGTTTTGTGATGAAAAGGTTCATATCCCCGCCGTTCATACATGGGAGCAAGCCAGGGATGGCGGGTCGCCGTTGCCAGAAATACGGCAGGGGCATCAAGCTTTTGCAGAATGATATGTTGCTCTACCCAATCCAGTAGTTTGGAGCCATAACCCTGGCTTTTATGGGCCGGACTTACCGCGAACCAGCGGATGAAAGGATAAGGACTGATGGCTTGCCGCTGTACATCTTCGGCTCGATCAAGGGTAACCGTGGCAATGATTTCTCCCCCTTTTTCAAGAATATAGCATTCATGCTGTACAATATTATTCTGTATGACTTCCAGTGTAGCGTGTCCGGCTGGAAAAGGAATGTTCAGGGCCCGTATCGTCTCATAGGCATCCACGGTAACAGCCTGCAATTGTTCGGCATCTTTAAGCGTAGCCAATCGGTATTGTTCGGTCATGGTCGATCAATCCCCTCTATAGAAATTAACTATTCCAACCTGTTAAGTTGGTTTAATATTTTGGAGTTATTTTATCATGAATTTCATAGTTGGAACATAATTCTCGAATCAGATCTGTCTATAAGTCCATCGAAAGCTTCTATATGTAAAAATGACAAAACTTTTTCCAATTTTACTCGTTTCAGGACTCGCCTAAAGCATGCTCTATCCTGTAAAATAGAACTAACTGATTCCAGCCAAGAACTGAAATAAGGAGAGACGACTAATGAATACGAAACCTGATTGCGGTATATCGTTGCAAATCGACGACTATCTGGATCTTTTGCATTTTGCCATCCAAATCGAGGATCAGGAATGGCAGCAGTCCCTTATCCACCAGCTCAAAATATTTCAGCCGGAAGCGGAGCAGCGCACACCTGAAGAAGAATTATGGATGAGATTTGATTATATCAACAGTAAACTGACAGGTCTCTGCCACCAGATTCACGCGGCCCATTCAACGGATGAACGCAAGAAGTTTGAAGAACGAATTGGACTATTGCAACTGCAGCGTATAGAAGTAGCTCGTAAAATTAAATGGGCTAGTCGCAGATAGATGCGTATTTGAATTTAAAGTGATCTGGAATTGAAGAAGCGATCCCCAGCCCAGTTGGAGGATCGCTTCTTTTGGTTTACTTTTGGATCATATAACTGATGAAGCATAGAGAAGTTCTATAACGTTATCAGGATGTCCTATTAACATATATATTGCCTGGGCATGACATACGGTGCTATTCTTTGTTCAACCTAATTCCGACTATACAAGTGTGAATGGTTAGTTAAATCAAAGATGAGGATTAGGAGTACACATCATATTGGCTGAAATGACAGCCTGTGGAGGAGATCGGGAATGGTTAATCAATGGGGGATTCAGAAATTCCGGACAGCATTGCTGTTCATTACTATGTTGGCGGTACTGGCGGGTTGCAGCTCAGGCAATGCATCGAATGAATCGGATACCGCATCTGCGTCCGGTCAAGATAAAGTGAAGAAGATCATTGTGGGTACAGGCACTCAATTTCCGAATGTTTGCTTTATTGATGAGAATGGCAAGCTGACGGGATACGATGTAGAACTGATCCGCGAGATTGATAAACGATTGCCTGAATATGAATTCGAGTTTAGTACGATGGAATTCAAAAATCTGCTTCTCAGTCTTGAAACGAAGAAAATAGACCTGATCGCACACCAGATGGAAGTGAATGAAGAGAGACAGGCCAAATTCCTCTTTAATGACGAGGCATATAACATTTTTCCTAATAAAATCGTTGTGAGCGAGAAAAACCAGGATGTAAAGTCCATCGAAGATCTGAAAGGTAAAAAACTGATTGTTGGCGCTACGAGTAATGCGGCTGTACTGGCTGAGAAATGGAATGCAGCGAATGGTAATGCCGTTGACATTGTGTATTCCGGAGCAGGGGAAGATACGAATACCCAGATCAAAACAGGCCGGGTGGATGCAACCATCAGCACACAGTTTGCCATCGATTATCAGAACAAAGTGGTGGATGCACAGTTAAAGACTGTAGGAGAGGCTCTGTCCAACTCCAAAGTGTATTTCATTCTGAACAAGGATGAGGAAGAGCTCAAAACGAAAATTGATGAAGCGCTCAAATCAATCAAGGAAGATGGAACATTGAGCAAATTGAGCACAGAGTGGCTGGGAGCCGATTACACAGTTGAGGAATAGTTCGTTGAGAAAGGTGAGCGACGGTTATGGGTAAATCATTCGATCTGTCATTGGTTCTGGATTTCGTCCCTGAACTGCTGCGATATTTGCATATTACACTGATTGTACTGGGCGGTTCCATTGTGCTCGGTCTGGTGGGCGGTGTGCTTCTGGCGGTTCCGAGGTTATACCGGATTCCGGTGCTGAGCCAGCTCGCGACCCTGTACGTCTCTTTCATGCGGGGCACACCGATTCTCATCAAGTTGTTTCTGGTCTATTACGGATTACCTGAATTGCTCAAGCCTATAGGGGTTGATCTGTCCAGGACCGATCCACTGGTATTCGTCATTGTGACTTATGCGCTAAGTGATGCAGCGTCCTTTGCTGAAATCTTTCGTGGAGCTGTACGCAGTGTGGACAAAGGGCAGACGGAAGCAGCTTATGCTGCGGGCTTGACCACGTTTCAGTCGTTTCGGCGCATTGTGGTTCCGCAGGCACTCATTGTTGCTTTTCCGAATATGGCGAATACGTTGATTGGCTCGTTAAAGGATACGTCACTTGCTTTTTCGATTGGGGTCATGGACATGGTGGGCAGGGGGCAAACGCTGATCTCGGCTACATCGCATGCACTTGAAGTGTATATCAGTCTGTCGATTGTCTACTATGTTATCGTGCTTGTACTTGAAAAAGGGTTTGCTCTAGCAGAACGCAGACTCCAGCGTCACGAACGTAAGAAAGAAGTCCGTGGGTCAGCGGTAAGAGCTGAACGCCTGAAACGAATAGCGGGGTGAGCGAATGTCTATTGATTTCAACTTTATCTACACATCTTTTTTCCAGATTCTAAAGGCATTACCACTAACACTCGTCATTACGATTGTACCGTTGATCGCAGGCTTTGGCGTTGGTCTAGTCACCGCTTTAATTCGAATCTATAAGGTTGCCTGGATCTACCGGATCGCTGATTTCTATGTCTCGTTTTTTCGGGGGACACCGATGCTGATGCACCTGTTTCTAATCTATTACGGGATTCCCCTGATCATCGACAAGCTTGCTGCCCGGTACGGCTGGGCCTTTCAGTCGTCTTCCATTCCGATTCTGGTGTTTGTGCTATTCGCTTTCTCGTTAACTGCGGGAGCTTATATGTCTGAGATTATCCGTTCCGGCATTCTGGCGGTGGATACCGGGCAGATGGAAGCTGCACATGCCGTGGGCATGAGTACCTCTCAGGCGTTGAGACACATTATTTTACCTCAGGCGATTGGTGCGGTTCTGCCAAATCTGTGCAGCATGTTTGTTGGTTTCTTGCATGGATCAACACTTGCGTTTACCGTGTCACAGATGGATATTCTCGGTAAAGCGGATGTGGTGGCTTCAGTCAGTCTGAAATTTCTGGAGGCTTTCATTGCTGCCGCATTGATCTATTGGGGTCTGACGGTGATTGCCGAACGGATTACAGCTTTGTTGGAACGCAGAGTTGCCGTGTACAGCAAAGGAGGGGTGTCATGATATCACTGACGAATATACACAAATCTTTTGGTCAGCAGGAAGTGTTGAAAGGTATTGATCTGACTGTGGAGCAGGGGGATGTTGTTGCCATTCTTGGACCGAGCGGGTCCGGCAAAACGACATTGCTGCGTTGTGTGAATTTTCTTGAACGTGCCGATGAGGGCAAAGTACAAATTAGCGGATTAACCGTAGACTGCAAGCATGCCCGCAAACATGACATTGTGCAGTTACGGCGAAAAACGGCGATGGTATTCCAGCATTATAACCTCTTCAAACATAAGACGGTGCTGGATAACGTTACTGAAGGATTAATCATCGCCCAGAAAATGTCAAAAGCAGATGCTCGTGAACGAGCCTTGCGTGTCCTTGAACAAGTAGGTCTGTCCGCCAAAATTAATGAGTATCCCAGCATGCTGTCAGGTGGACAACAGCAGCGGGTTGGCATTGCTCGGGCGCTGGCACTGAATCCAGAGGTGATTCTGTTCGATGAACCTACCTCGGCGCTTGATCCTGAACTTGTAGGTGAGGTGCTGTCCGTCATTCGATCGATTGCCCAGGAAGGTATCACAATGATTGTTGTCACCCATGAAATGGGTTTTGCCCGCGAGGTGGCGAATCGAGTTGTATTTATGGATGGGGGTTCCGTAGTGGAAGAAGGAACACCGGAGGAAGTATTTGTGCGACCCAAACAGGAACGTACCCGCCAATTCCTCAGCCGATACTCATCCGATTGGAGTTATGTCATCTGACGATATAGGCGCAAGCTGGAGTAACTGACGATCCCGGCCCGGCATATGCTGTAGCAGGCAAATGCTGATAGGCCGGGTTTTTCTATGGGTGAAGCAGGCCGTAACGGTAAGGAGGAGGACCATGCAGAGCAAAATCGATGAAATACTCACACATATTGCACATTCTCACCAGCAGGTTGCGCGTGTACTGGATGCCAAACGTCAAGTCGCTGTGCGCATGTCTGAAATCATCAATCATTTGCCGGATATCGAACCAGAGCTGGATGGCGTTGACGGTCTGCTGGACAGCTCGGGACAAATCAACAAAAGCATCATCTCCTATTTGGGAGGCCTGGCAGACCTGGAAGAAGCCGTAGCCGAAACGCTGACCCAGGTGATGCGGGAAATGGCGAGTCAAGAGGAAGAATAAGCCCGGAAGGCGGGTGAATGGACATGAGCAGAGAACAAAGTCTCATACTGATGCTGGATGCAGCAGCCAAGATGCAGTGGAATATTGCTCTGATTTTGGAGGCCAAGGCGATTGAAGCCGAGAAGGTAAGGAACTGGGCGCTAAATCATTTGAACGGTGAGGCTTTTCTGACGCATAGTGATCAGGTGGCTGAGCCACTCAAAATGCATGATCAGCTGGTGGAAATACTGGAAGGGTTGACCCGAATGGAAACCGGACTGTGCAACAATCTGAAAGCAGTGATGGTACAGAACGATAGTGAAGAAGGCGGCATGGACGGTGGCATGTTTGGCGGTATGGATATGGGGGATCTCGGAAAATGAGTCTGTTGCGGCGTGAGCAGGAAGCGAAACTGTCCCTCATTGAGTCCATTGCACACAGTCAGCAGGCGCTCGCCCGCATTCTGGACAGTGTGGCCAGCGTGTCTGCCCACTCGGAAGTATCCGCCCGCAGTCTGGCCGAGAACATTCGTTTGCTGAGCCGTTATCAAGAGGAGATGTCCCGGATGGTTACGGGGATTCAACTGGCCCGAGTCCAGCATGGGGAGCCTGGTGTGCCATGGCTCAAAGACCCTGGATATGCGATACGCATGGTCCGGAACATACAGGAGGAATGTTGACATGTTAAAGAAGAAAAAAATACGTCTGAGAACCAAAAGAGCGCTGCTTGCTCGTGGGGCCCGTCTGCGTAAAATTCGTAAACTGCGTGCGGTCAAAGGCAAACGTGTACTGCACAAACGTACCCTCAAAGGACGCAGTGCGTGGCTCAAAAAAAAGAAACGTGCGGCAGGGCGGCATCGGAGTCTGAAGCCCGCACAACCATTCGTCCCGGCTACCCCTACCGATCCGAACCCGGACAGCGCCTACAGCCAGGGGTACAACGAGGCGTACAACGAGGGATTCAACGCGGGTTTCGCCAAGGGATTCGAGGACGGACATCAGCTGGCTTACAAAGCGCAATAACAGAATAGGTGTACGTTTTCTGATGACTATAGATGCATGTCCAGTGTTTGACGATTGCCCGGGGGGACAGATCCCTCCGGGTTATTTGTATCGCCGCAAAAGCGGACATGCCCGTGCAGGCGGATGTGGAGGGCAGACGCCAATTTTGCGCCTTGCAGGACACCCGTCCATGATGCATCTGACCCCGGGGCATATCCTTTAGAGGGAACACCAATCACGGGGAGAATCTGGAAGTGGGATCTCCTGAAGGAAGACAGGGTGAAGGATGTGGCAAAACGACGACACCGACCGCCTACAGAAGCGGAGACGGCTTACCGTGGCGGATATGCAGAAGGCCGCAGATTTGGCGGCTGTCAGGCCATGATGGAACGAGTGCAGATGTTTGAGCCGACCGTGCGGAATATGAAAGTGCTGTACATTCCTCAAGGATTCGATGCCATCGATGAAGGCGTCATTGGAGCCTTGCAGCAATCTGTTCGTGAATGTGTTGTCGGATCGCCGGCAAACATGCTGCAGGAAGCCAGCCAGCACAGACCCGATCTGGTGCTGGTCATGAATGGATTACACGTATTTCCCCCCGATCATCTGGAACAGGTGAATGGCATAAGGGCACTGGGAATTCGAACAGCAGTATGGTTTGTAGATGATCCGTATTTTACCGAAGATACGACAACCATCTGTCAGCATTATGATGTCGTGTTCACGCATGAAGAAGCGGCTGTGCCATTCTATACGGCACATGGAGCGGGTCGGGTGATCTATATGCCACTGGCAGTGAACCCGGGAATGTTTCAACCAAGGCGTACGGCACCGCAGCATCAGTACGACATTTGTTTTATCGGCACCGGGTTCTGGAACCGAATTGCGCTGTTCGACGAACTGGCTCCTTTTCTGGCGGACAAAAAGGTATTCATTGCCGGCAGCCAGTGGAACCGGCTGAAACGCTCCGACATCCTGGGTCGCTTCATCCATGAAGGCTGGATTGATCCCGGAACGACAGTGGATTATTACAACGGTGCCAAAATTGTCATTAACATTCACCGGACTTGCGAGAATGGGGAAGACAACCGCAATACGCATCATCTCCAAGGTCATTCCATTAATCCGCGGACGTATGAGATCAGTGCCTGCGGCACGATGCAGATAACGGATGCACGCAATGATCTGCCACGCTACTACCGGCCTGGGTATGACATCGAGACCTTTACAACGGCGGCAGAACTTCAGCACAAAATCAAATATTATCTGCACCATGAAGAGGAACGGCGAGCCCTAGCTTGGCGTGGGCTGCTTACCACACTTAACCAGCATACGTTCACCCGTCGTATTGCTCAGCTGCTGGAGCACGTGTAAATCTCTTTCTGCAAGACAGCAGAGTTAGAGAACCCTATCCCAAAAATAAAAGGAGTGGCGGTATGTCTCTCAAACACCGTAAAACGAGAAAGTTTCATGCACCTGTGCTCAGTCTGGCTGACCAAGCACGCAAAAACGGGCAACATGCCGGATATGATGCGGGCAAGGAAGAAGGATATTTGCGCGGCCGTGCCAACTATATCGTCAATTGTGCACAGGAGCCATTGCCTTTCCGGCAGCTTCACGTGCTGTATGTATCTTCGGGTAAGGGATTCCCATATTCCCCACTGGACGAAGCCATCATGGCAACATTGCAGGGCATGGTTGCACAGGTAACCCTTTCCGATCCGCGTCAACCTGTTTCTGAAATTGCGCTGCAAACCCGCCCTGACCTGGTGCTTGTGCTGGATGGCATGGATATTCCGCTGGAACATCTCGATGCGATTCGCCAAGCAGGCATTCAGACGGCAATTTGGCTCACGGATGATCCGTACTATACGGATATGACGCTTGAGACAGTTCAGCATTTCGACCATGTGTTCACATTGGAACTGAACTGTGTCGAGTTGTATCGACAAAACGGCTGTCCTTCTGTTCACTACCTGCCCTTTGCTGCATTCACTAATCACTACTTCCCAATTACGACGCCATCTTCACTCCACCGGGAAGTCAGCTTTATCGGTTCGGCCTACTGGAACCGGGTATATTTCTTCAATCCAATCATGTCACAGCTGATGTCACACAATACCGTATTTAACGGCATCTGGTGGGATCGCCTGCCTGATTATGCTGCTTACGGTGAGAAGATCGAACTGGGTCGCTGGATGAGTCCCCAGGAAACGAACGATGTCTATAACGGTACCAAAATAGTCATCAACCTTCACCGCTCCCACGAAGACGATTCCGTTAACAACAACCATGTTAAAATTCCACCAGCCTCTCCGAATCCGAGAACATTTGAAATTGCGGCTTCCACGACCCTTCAATTGACCGATGCGCGGGATGATCTGGCACGTTTCTATAAACCGGGTGTGGAGATCGAGACCTACTCTTCCCCTCAGGAACTACTCGATAAGGTTGAATACTATCTCTCGCATGAGAAAGAACGCCGTGAGATTGCACTTCGCGGGCTGGAACGGACATTGAAGGATCACACGTATGGCAAAAGAATCAACGAACTGCTGAGTATTATATTTCCTTAATCCTGTCCGGAAGGAGGTGTGCACAGCACCCTGCATATTCGTATTCAGGGTCCGTGCAGCCATGGCGACTAAACCTAAACTCATGTTATTTTCCCATGTGTGCAACACCCGCAGCATTACGGGAGCGGAGAAGCTGTTGCTTCATTTTATGAGAGAGATGGGTTCCATCTTCGATTGTGTACTCGTGGTTCCTCAGGAAGGAAAGCTTGCCGGACTTGCACGGAGATTCGATATTCAGGTCAAAGTATGCTTCTTGCCGATGCTTCACGGTGTGTACACACCTTACCGAGGGATTGCAACCGATGCAGAACAGCTTCGCCATAAACCAGATTATCAGGACGTGGTCTCCCTTATCCGGGAGACTGCACCTGATCTGGTGCTAACGAATACCTGCGTAAATGTGATGCCTGCCGTAGCAGCGAAGTCTTTGCAGATTCCGGTGATCTGGAAGATTACCGAAATTATTCAGTTGAATGAACATACAAACGAGGCTGTACAGATGATTGGGCGTTACTCGGATTGGATCATAGGCATATCCGAAAGTGCGGTAGCTCCATTCAAACAAGCCGGCATGAGTGCCAAATTGACCGTGATCTCCCCAACCTGGGACCCGGCCTTACCGGACCCGGAGCGATGGCTTCACTTGAGGGAACGCAAACGCAAAGAGCTTGGTTTCAAGCCATCGCAGATCTGCATCGGTTACATCTCTTCCTTCATATATGATGCCAAAGGTCTGAAACCTTTTGTGGATATGGCTCTGCAATTGTGTGAAACCCATTCGCGCTGCCGTTTCTGGATCATTGGCACATCAGCGGACAAAAAGTACTATGACGAATGTGTATCACGGGTGAAAAAATCCGGTTATTATCGGAGATTCACCTTTACTCCGTTTGAAGAGAACGTATCGCTGGCCTATACGGCCATGGATATGGTGGTCATTCCGAGCATGGTCAAAGAAGGATTCGGCATGACCGCGCTGGAGGGGCTTTATTTCGCCAAACCGGTTATTGCTTTTGCTCAGGGCGGACTCAAGGAATTGCTGGAATCGGTAGGCAGTGGTGCATTTTTGGCCCCGGCCGGGGATTCCCAGGCGCTTGCCACCCTGGCAACAACTCTGCTGAATGATCCTGAACTGGCCTCCGACACCGGTTGGCGTAATCGAACAGAAGCGGAAAAGCTGTACGGTATTGAAACCTACAGGGCAAATCTGCATACGATGGTGACACAGTGGTTGATGCGTTTTCCCGGATGGTTTCCGTACATTCAGCCTCCGAATGGTCCAGTGTACGCATGGGGTGAGGGCCGCTTGCGAACCGTGCTGATTCTGGAACCGGCTTCGGTTCGGGCACGATTGTTCCCATTGACGATGATTCAGGCGTTGCCACTCTCGCCCTTGCCTCCTCTTGCCATAGGTCAGCCTGTTTATGAAGAAACAGAACCTCGCTCAAGCCACAGAACGGGACGAAGTCGTTACCCGCATTCAACCCCACGCAGCAGGGTTCGTGACCGAATGAAACGAGGAACGGGAACAGGCGGGAGGAAACTGAAGGCAAGTAAAAAGAAGAAACAACGTGTGCGCGTGGTGCAACCGACTGTCCGCAAACGTGCGCCTGTCAAAGCCAAACGAAGCCGGGTTCGCCGGAGATTATCCAATAGACGATGAAGGCAGGGATTACGATGAAGATCATGACGGTGCTGGGTACGCGACCTGAAATTATACGGCTCAGCCTGATCATTTCCAAGCTGGACCAGTACGCGTCCAAACATATTCTGGTACACACGGGACAGAACTTCACGGAAAGTCTCAGCGGTCTTTTCTTCAAGGAAATGGGCTTGCGGGCGCCGGACCACGTCCTTCAGGATGAAGCGGCCTCGTTGGGTCGACAGTTATCCTCGATGTTTACGCAAATGGAAGATTTATTAAACCAGGAGAAACCGGATAAAGTGCTGCTGCTCGGTGATACGAACAGTGCATTATGTGCTGTTCTGGCTGAACGGATGGGCATACCCGTCATTCATATGGAAGCAGGCAATCGATGCTTTGACCTGGATGTGCCCGAAGAGAAAAATCGCAGGGTTATCGACGCCATTTCTACCATTAATATGCCATATACCGAACAGAGCAAGAAACATCTGGTTAGTGAAGGGGTTCCCAGTAGCCGAATTGTGCTGACAGGAAATCCGATCTATGAGGTGATGCGTCACTACGACACACAGGTGAGTTCCAGCAAAATACTGAAAAAATTGAAGCTGAAGTCCGGGCAGTATTTTCTGGTTACGGCCCATCGGGCGGAGAATGTCGACCATCCCCCTCATTTGCTGGAGATCATGAAAGGCTTGAATCAGGTTGCTGAGGAACATGCCATGCGAGTCATATGCAGCATCCACCCTCGAACGGCTATTCGCATTGCCGAGCATCTGCAACTGGAGATGAATCCGCTGGTGGAATTTCACGAGCCATTCGGATTTTTCGACTTCGTCATGTTGGAACGACATGCACGCTGTGCACTCACGGATAGCGGTACCGTTCAGGAGGAGTGCTGCATCATGGGGGTGCCTACAGTGACCATGCGTCGTACGACGGAACGGCCAGAGACGGTGGATTGCGGCAGTAATGTGGTCTCGGGTCTGGATGCGGAGCGTATTGCGGGCTGTGTAAAAGTGATGACCGAAATGCCAAACGACTGGGAATGCCCGCAGGGTTACAAAGCAACAGATGTATCCAGTAAAGTGGTTAAATTTCTGCTTGGAGGGAAAATGCATGTTTGAAAATAAGCGTATACTCGTGACTGGCGGTACGGGATCATGGGGTTATGAACTTGTGGCTCAACTGCTGCCCCAGCAGCCCAAGGAGATTATCGTATACTCCCGGAATGAGTCCAGCCAAGTGGCGATGAGCCGTGAATTCGAAGACCCGCGTCTTCATTTTCGCATTGGTGATATTCGAGACAAGGAAGCGTTGACGGTTGCCTGTCAGCATGTGGATTATGTATTTCATCTCGCAGCGCTTAAGCATGTTCCGGTGTGTGAAGATCAACCCTACGAAGCACTCAAAACCAATGTGATCGGCACACAGAATGTCATCGAGGCTGCGATTGAAAATAATGTAGAAAAAGTCATTTACATCTCGACCGACAAGGCTGCTAATCCATCCAATTTCTACGGCATGACAAAGGCGATCGGTGAGAAGTTGATCGTATATGCCAATCTGCTTCACAGCAATACGCGGTTTGTCACTGTGCGTGGTGGGAATGTACTTGGAACAAATGGCAGTGTCGTGCATTTGTTCAAGAATCAGATTCGATCCAAAGGTCAAGTATCCATTACCGACATGAACATGACGCGGTTCTTTCTGACTTTGAAAGATGCGATTACCTTGCTGTTCAAAGCATCGGTGGAAAGCGTGGGTGGCGAGATTTTTGTCATGACCATGCCTACCTGCAAAATTGTGGATCTCGCTGAAGTGTTGATTGAAGATTCAGGTGTGGAGAATGTGTCCATTGTGGAGCGTGGCACCCGGCCTGGCGAGAAGATTCATGAAATTCTGATGAGTGAATTCGAGAGTATGACCACCGTTGTATATGATGAGCAATACTTGGTGATTTTGCCTACACTCGGCATTCCGGGGCTGAAGGAGCATTATACCAATTGTCCCCCTGTTTCCTTCAGCAGTTTTAGTTCGGAACATCAGCTGATGACCAAACAGGAGATTCGTGACATTCTGCAACGCGGAGGGTTCCTGTCATGAAGTTGCTGATACTTGGGGGGAACGGAATGGCCGGCCATATTTTGGTCGACTATTTCCGCCGTCAAGGCGTCCACAGTGTCTTCTATACTACCCGGGATGTGTCTGATCCTAACGGTCTGTTGCTGGATGTAAACGACAGCTTTATGGTTGACCGTCTGGTAGAGGCGGTGCACCCGGATGTCATCGTTAACGCTGTAGGTGTCTTGAACAGCTTTGCAGATGAAGACAGAATTACCGCTTATCACATTAACGGATTTCTGCCGCATCGTTTGCGGCGGGTCGCCGACACGATCGGTGCACGCTTGATTCACATCAGTACGGATTGTGTGTTTAGTGGGAATCGGGGGGGCTACCGGGAGGACGATGTTACCGATGGAACATCTTCTTATGCGATCACGAAAGCACTGGGTGAAGTCCTGGATGCTGGACATCTGACGATCCGCACGTCCATTATTGGACCTGAAATTCGGAAGGGCGGTATCGGTCTGATGCACTGGTTCATGTCTTGTACAGGCGAAGTTGGCGGGTATACGCGTGTCTTCTGGAATGGGGTGACCACTCTTGAACTGGCCAAATGGGTAGATCATTATCTGTCGTCCCCCGTTAGCGGCCTCATTCATCTGGCTCATCCGGTACCTGTCAGCAAGCATGATCTGCTTATCCTGTTCCAACAGACATGGGATAAGCAAGATGTTGTTGTCGTACCGGATGATAGCGTAGTGCAGGATCGTACGCTGGTGTCCACACGTGAGGACGTGAAGACAGACCTTCCGGATTATTCTACAATGCTGAAGGAGCTGGCATTATGGATGGAGCAGAGCTGACAGGCAAAAAGGTGCTGATCACAGGTGCGTCCGGTTTTACCGGACGGCATGCGGTCGCTTATTTCCGGGCAGCTGGTGCGGTGGTTGCAGCAGTGGTCAGGCGAGTCGGTGTGCATTCGTTTGGCAGTGGCGTAGCTGTACATGTCTGTGATCTTAACGATAAACAGCAAGTCCGTCATCTGATTGACGAGGTGCAACCGGACTATGTGCTGCATCTCGCAGGCAAAAATTCGGTGCCGGATTCATGGTCTGATCCGCTGCTTGTACTGGAGACCAATGTGATGGCTGTCCTGTATCTGCTGGATGCTCTCCGGAGCTGTCCAGCGGCACGGACCGTTATTGTAGGTTCCCGGTTAAAATATACCCCTGAACCCGGCCGGCTTCCGCAGCCTCCCCACCCGTACAGTCTCAGCAAAGCACTGGAGGAGATGGTCTCGCTGTCGTGGATGTCCCTCTTTGGACAGCAGATTATGCTGGCAGAGCCGGGTAATCTGATCGGGGCAGGTCCTTCAACAGGAATATGTTCGCTGCTGGCACGTCATGTTGTCGCCTGTGAACAGGAAGGCAAGACGGAGGCTTTCCGTCTATCCGGCCGGGATAATACCCGTGATTTTCTGGATGTCCGGGATGCAGTCCGGGCATATGCAACCTTGCTTGTTCAGGGCACGACAGGTACTGTTTATCCTGTTGTATCGGGCAATGAGCGAAGTCTGGGCGAGATAGCGGATACGCTGCTGACCATGACCGAAGCCGAAGTTCCCGTACGCTGGGACGGAGCTTCTTCCGGTCCGGACGGGGCTGGAGAACAGGAGGAATTGTCGCTACTGCGAAAGATGGGCTGGCAGCCACTGATTCCTTTTGCCCAATCTCTTCAGGACATTCTGAGCGATGTTCGTACCCAGCAGGGGAGGTCGACTACATGAATCCGAGAGTGTCCATTGTCATTCCGTTTTACAACTGTCCCTATGTACCTCAAGCGATCCAGAGTGCACTGAACCAGACATATACCGATGTGGAGATCATTATCGTCAACGATGGCTCTACCCGACATGAAGAGCTGCTTAAGCCTTATCTTCCCTACATTTATGTTCTTGGCAAAAGCAACGGAGGTACAGCTTCGGCTCTGAATCACGGCATCCGTCATGCCTCTGGGGACTATATCGCCTGGCTGAGTTCAGATGACCTCTTATATCCTGATAAGATTCGTCATCAGGTTGAATTTATGCAACGGGAGAATGTGCTCATCTCACATACCAACTTTAATTACATTAATGAGCACTCTGCAGTGACCAAGCTGAACGGGGGAGCAGAACCGATGGCCGAACCGGATTGGCTGCGCCTCTTCGTAAACGGTAATCCGGTGAATGGCTGTACCGTGATGGTCCGCAGGGATCTGTTTAGTGCGGTGGGCCTGTTCGATGAACTGTTGCCTTATACGCATGATCTGGATCTATGGATGCGTATTCTGCTGAACGGACATCGTTTTCCATATCTGAACGAATCGCTTACGGCATATCGACGGCACGGGGGAATGGGGACGGTACGCTACGCGGATGCCATCGGCCGGGAGGCCTCCATGGTATGGTCCAGATATCGGGAGCCATTGTTGCAGCGGATTGCTGCCATGGGGGGATAACGAACTTTGGTGGGGGTTATGGAGGCCGCAAGTTGGCCGAATAACGCCCTCTTTATTTATAAGCATTTCGATCTATATCTTACTGATTGAAAGCCGCTCTTTGGATTTATGCAAAATGCTCATTTAGTCGTGCGTAATTTATGCGTCGTTATGCAACAGATGCCTGATACCTAACGGATCTACCCTCATATAATAGAGAGAATGGTGATTATTCACGCGGAGAAAGGGGAGGACCGAATGGAGCCGAAAGTATCAATTGTCATTCCTTTTTATAATTGTGCGTACATCGAGCAGGCTGTTCACAGCGCCATTCACCAGACATATCCGCATATTGAGGTCATTGTGGTGGATGACGGCTCTACGAAGCATGTAAAGCGGCTGAAACCATTCATGGATCGCATTCGCTATATTCGAAAAGAGAATGGTGGAACGGCAACAGCGTTAAACGAGGGAATCAAACAGGCAACAGGTGATTACTTTGTCTGGCTCAGCTCCGATGATGTGATGTTGCTGGACCGGGTAGAGAAACAACTGAAGTTCATGCTTGACGTTAAGGCTTCGTTCTGTCACGGGGCCTATCATTATGTAGATGCGAACAGCGAATGGATGGACACCGTGAGACCAGAAGTAGGGAGTCGTCTGGAGATGCTTCAGGTGCTGACCGAAGGTTGTCCAATCAACGGTTGCACCGTGATGCTTGAGATGGATGCATTTCGAAAGTTCGGCATGTTTGACACCGATTTTCGCTACACGCATGACTATGAGATGTGGCTGAGACTGTTTCCGCTCTATGAGCTGTTCTATTACAATGAGCCTCTGATGTGTTATCGGGTTCATGAATCGATGGGAACCAAGAA
The DNA here is from genome assembly GCF_057835695.1 of Paenibacillus sp. GL_099_B. NCBI lineage: Bacteria > Bacillati > Bacillota > Bacilli > Caryophanales > Paenibacillaceae > Paenibacillus > Paenibacillus sp. GL_099_B. Next base: position 5,751,314 of record NZ_CM174430.1, on the reverse strand, counting down.
ACACTTCGAGGCATTGAAAGCCGAGATGGAACTTGTTCAAGCGAAGCATCGGCCCGTATTACTCAATCTACTGCAGGTTGGCGGTTACTGGAAGTAGAGGCTAAAAGACGTGGAAGCACGAATACTAGATAGTGAACCGCAAGAAAAAGAGGGTATTCGGTTGCCGTTAAGTAAATGCGGCATCAACGAATATCCTCTTATTTGATCCTGTTTGTAAAGTTATTTAACTCTAATTTTTCTCAGAAGTGAGAATGTGCATGGTTGCCGGATCAGGGAAAACGTAACCTTTGGGCAGCTTCCTCATTAATTCGTTCATTACAGCGTAATCCACCTCGATATGCGTCGTCGACACAGGGGTGGAGAACCAACGATTATACAAATCACTGGGTACGAGCAATGTCATATCCTCTGACCTCCCAACTGAATGGCTTCCTGGTAGACATGCAGCGTGCGCAATCCCATCTCCTCCAGTGATCGATATTGTTCAGCCCATGTTTTGGCTGCTGCTCCTACCTTTGCAAGGGTGGCATCATCCTGCAGAAGGGCATTTAACAGTGAGCTAAGGGCTTCGACATCCTGCGGTGGCACGACCCAACCGGTATGTTCAGGCTGCACCATCTCAGGCATACCTGCCGTACCGCTCACAATGACAGGCAATCCAGCGAGTTGAGCCTCTGTGACCGAGAAAGGCTGCGTATCCTGCAAGCTAGGCTGTACATAAATGTCAGCATGGCGTAGGAATGAAGGGATATTGTCCAGTTTACCCCAGAAAACGATGTCAGCACCTACTCCAAGATCATTGGCTAGGGAGCGTAAATCCTCCATCAGATTACCTTCTCCAGCAATCCAGCAGATCCAATCCGAGCGGATCTTCTTCAGGCCGGAGAGCGCTTTGATCAGAATATGCACCCCTTTGATGTGCTCCAGTCTGCCCGTAAAGGCGATCACTTTTTTGCCCGCTGGCTTGCGTTGACGGAACTTGACCCTTGCTTGGGCACGGTAGGCTGGAATATCCACGGCATAAGGAATAATTCGAAATTTGGACTCGGGAACACGGAGGTCCGTAAGTGTGCTCTTAATCCAATGGCTGGAGACCAGAATAAGCTCGGATTGTTCAGCGCTTCGCTCTTCCAATGACAGGAAGTAACGTCCGCGTTTGGATTGCAAATATTCGGGAAGGGTGAGCTGCGCGTTAGAGTTTTGAGCATCGTAAAAGGCTTCGCGCGCGAGCGCTCCGTGATAACTCGTTACCATGGGTGTGTTGCGGTTCAATATGCGTCTCATCGCGACGGCTGCTACCGGGTCTTGCGCATGGATGACATCATAATGATCAACGCCGAGATAGGCGGCTCCCATTTCAAAGGCGTACCTGTTCAATTCATAATAAGCCACGAGAGCATCGGCAGTAAATTGAGGCAAATCTGTCGGATTAAGTTTGGCTTGAAGCATGGGCCATACCTTATCTTTGGAGAAGGAGCGATTGAGATTGCGAATGTACACTTCATTTTTGGCTCCGTTGGTGCCCATAATATCCACCTCTACGCCAAGAGCCATCAGCCTGTCAGCCAGCTGTTTCACATATGTCCATATTCCACCCATCTGTGTAAGCTCCCAATAGGTCACGAGCAGAACTCTCATAGGTACCTCCTTGTCACGGCCTGCACAGGCCGATCTTCTATCCTGTTAGTCTATGAAAAAAGGCAGACGAAAGGGTGGGCATTTCCGTGGAATTGATTAAAATGGGTGATTGCAAATAGCAATGGACGAGAGAAGGCATACCATATCTAGAGAAAGGTTTAACTCTGCTCTACAGGAGGGATATACCGTGGCCGCATATGTGTTGGAGATTCACGAAAACTTGCTGCAAACCGTTGTTCCGGTGAGATATATGGACATTGAATTGTCATTTGTGGGGAATGACGATGTGGATATCTTTGTCGGAGGAATCAGTCATACCCGTGGGGAGCTGTATCGCTATCTTTGTCGGATTGGGGCGGATACGGGAAATCACATTATTCATAATCTCGCGGTCTCATCCGATCCGTGCGAACTGCGTATCATTAGCAACAGTTCTACACCAAGTCATCTGGTTATTCGCATGTACTGCAGAAGTGACCAAGGCCAGACCCTGGGTATACTTTCGGAGCATCAGATGATCAAGTTGGCAGATTAGCAAAGTTCACTTCAATGAGGAACGATTAACCAAATGGGTGGAGCAGGAGAAGACCTGGTCCATTTTTTGGCATACATACTTGATCCGTTATCTAATAAAAAAATAGCTTGACAGCAAAGGTATTTTCATTAGAATTAACCTATGCTTAAACAAGAGTTTAAAACGACGGTTTAAAACAAAAGTTTGAAACGTCGTGAATATAAGGCCGATGGAGAGGCGCATACAAAGATAATGCCTCCAGGCCGGAAAAGAGAGTGGAGAGAGTGAAACAACAAACAGCAGTGCCCCAGGACCCGGCGGAATTCTCGATTAAAACGATTATTCTGCCGCTACTGGCTATTATCGTCGGGATGATTATGGTCATCTTGGACAGCACGGTGGTTAACGTGGCGATTCCGAATCTGGTTCAATATTTTGAGACCGATCTGAAGACCATTCAATGGACGGTGACAGGATACACGTTGGCTTTGTCAGCCGTCATTCCGCTGGCGGGATGGTTGACCGACCGATTCGGTGCCAAAAGAGTATTTCTGTTCACGATTGCGATGTTTACTCTGGGTTCAGTATTATGTTCGATCGCGCAATCTCCTGAACAATTGATTATTTACCGTATCATCCAGGGACTCGGCGGAGGCATGGTTGCGCCGATTGGTATGGCGATGGTGTTCCGTCTGGCTCCTTCTGAAAGAAGAGGCTCTATCATGGGTATGCTCGGGATTCCCATGCTGTTGGCCCCTGCGCTGGGTCCGGTATTATCGGGCTGGTTCATTGAATCATTCAGCTGGCACTGGATCTTCCTGATCAATCTGCCGATTGGTATTGCTGCGTTTATTCTATGTATCAAATTCCTGCCAGATACGGATCGTGGACGCACGCCTGCGCTTGATCTGCTCGGTATGATTCTGGCACCAATCGCATTCTCGATGCTCGCATACGGTGTAAGTGAAGGCGGAACAAGCTGGACGTCTGCAACAACACTGACAGGTGTGATTGTCGGAGGCGTGGCGCTGATCCTGTTCGTTATCGTGGAGCTTCGTCACAAAAATCCGCTGTTGGAGCTTCGGGTGTTCAAATCATCTGATTTCACACGGGGTATTATTCTGGCATGGGTATCACAAGTTGCTTTGTTCGGGGCGATGATTTTGATCCCACTTTATCTGCAACAAATCAAAGGCTACACTGCACTGGAAACAGGACTTATTCTGCTCCCGCAGGCGCTTGCTTCGGGTGTGGGTATGCCACTTGGTGGACGTTTATTTGATAAAATTGGTGCAAGACCACTGGCTTTCGTGGGTCTGGGTATCATCTCGGGTGCACTGTTTATTCTGTCTTCGATTACGGCGGAAACGGGTCTTGGTCTGATCATTCTTAGCCTTGTCATGATGGGATTGGGTATGGGTTTCTCCATGATGCCACTCAATACGCATGTACTGAATGCTGCTCCACGTAAGCTGGTAGGTCGGGTTACCCCGCTTACTGCTGCTGCACAACAAGTAGTTGTGTCCTTTGCAGTTGCTGGCTTGACCGGATTCCTGACCTCCCATATTGCAAGCAATACAGCCGGAGCTACTGATGCTACAGGTGTGGTGAATGGATTAGTGGCTGGTTTTAACGACACCTTCTTCCTGGCAGCGTGCATTGCCCTGTTTGGATGCCTGCTCAGTCTAATCCTGCGAAAACCAAAACGGATGGAGGAAGAATCCCTTCAAAAAGGGGATCAACCTGATCCTGCAATGATGATGGGACACTAATTCTTATAAGCCGATCTCAAGAAATTAATTTAGGGCAGTTCAGAGCATCTTTCTGAACTGCCTTTTTGTTTTGTTTAAAAGAAAATACTCAAGGCTGTCATCATTTCCCGAAATGAAGTGGCGTATCGATCAGGTGAGAAGGAGACGGCCATGTGCTGTCTGCCTTGAATGCGTATATATTCCCGCAGCTTTTTGTTGCGCATAAGGTCTACCGCTTCAGAAACAGCTTTATTCACGTTGCCAATCGGATAGAATTTTCCCGTTCGGTTATGTGTAATAAAGGACCTTACACCATCCGAATCGGTACTGAGTACCGGGCAGCCGCAGCTGATGGCTTCAGCAACGGCGTATCCAAAGCCTTCAAGTAGGGATGTGGACAGCATAATTCCCCCGGAAGCTGCAACCATGGAGTAGAATGTAGGCATCTGGGAATGGGGGACGTTGATAAAGATGCCAATCCGATCTTCAAGCCCGTACTCGGTAAGCATGTGTCGGAACATGACCTCGTCCTCCGGATTAGCCAAGGTCGGATCGTGGAACAACCATAGTCTGGCTTTCGGAATTTTTTTAATGATTTTGCTGGATATCGTCAAATATTCCCGCCAGTTTTTGTTGTGTTCGAGCCTTCCCACCCATGCAAGTACCGGATAGGGAGGGGTGTCCACCGAAATAGGGGCAAAGGTGTTGGTATCCAGCATATTGGGAATGACAAACCGATGAAGCCATGGGCACATTTGGATGAACATCTCCAGTAAATGATCCGTTGGAGGGATGACCGCAGCGTTACAGTGGGCTTGCAGATTAGGTACTCCCATCTGAATGGTTTCCAGAGCCTGTTCACGCGTCCCAAGTCCCTGTGCTTCATAGATAATGCGTCCTTCATACCCGAGGGCTCTTAATCTGCCCGGCATGGCAATATCGGAGGTAACAATAATGGCATCATAACGATGATGATGAATCAAACTGTGAATTTCCTCATCACTGGAAGCGGTGAAGACCGGCGTGCTGGTATTGTTCTGCATTCCCGAGCCAGGGTACAGATACAATAGATGCGCTTCGATGCCATGGCGTTGCAGAACGGCTGTACGCAATCGGTTTAAAGTATCTACACCGCCACTTGGAACAAAAAACGTGAATAGTACTTTCACACGGTTCACCCTCTGACTTTTGTGCAGGTGCTCATGCTCCTGTACTGTAAGGTACGTTGCCCCAGAGTGCAGGGTGTGGGTGAATGAAGTGTTGTTCACATTTTAGACATATATTTTTAAGCTCTCTTTTAAGTGACTTTAAGCTGTATTTAGGATACAACACGTAAGATACAAGGAACTTCCCGTGTTGACCATCTGAAGAAAGCGATGATGGCACACGGGTATTTTAACGGGAAAGGATGAATGTTGTGCTCGAAGTGAAACAGGTAAGCAAAGTATTTGATGGACGGCGCGGCGTGCATCAACTGGATTTCACAATGGAGCGCGGTGAGATTGTTGGATTTTTGGGACCGAATGGTGCCGGGAAAACCACAACGATGCGAATGATTACGGGCTATTTGCATCCCACGGCAGGCTCCATTGCAGTGGATGGCATATCGGTGCACGATCAGGGCAGGAGTGTCCGTTCCAAGATCGGTTATCTGCCGGAGACACCGCCGCTTTATCCGGATATGACGGTACAGTCGTACCTGAAATTCGTCGCTAATCTGAGGGATGTCCCGACACGTGAAGTGAAACTGCGGATTAGTGAGATGGTGAGCAGGCTGGGTCTTCAAGGTCGCGAAAAGCAACTGGTTCGCGGACTGTCCAAAGGGTACAAGCAGCGTCTGGGTCTGGCTGGAGCCATTATTCACAAACCGGATCTGCTCGTGCTGGATGAGCCGACTTCAGGTCTTGATCCGAATCAGATTATTGAGATACGGGATCTGATCCGTGAACTGGGTGAAAATCATACAGTGCTGCTCAGTACACATATTTTGCCGGAAGTGAGCGCGCTTTGTAATCGCATGTTGATTATTAATCAGGGACAGCTCGTATTGGACGGTTCACCGCAACATTTTGGCTCAGCGATGGGCGACCAGTTCAAGGTGTCTATTGAAGTGAAGGCAACAGAGCAGCAATTACATAATGTGCTGACACCATGGGAGAAGGTACGGAGCGAAGTCATTCAAGCAGCAGATGGGCAGGCATCCACTGGTTCTACTGATACGGTCAAAATGCTGCTTACCGGTGAATCTTCCGAAGATTTCCGGGAGGAACTGTTCTATCTTTTGTCTGGTGCAGGCTTGCCGATCTTGGAGATGAAGAAAGAAAATCTCAGTCTGGAACAGATTTTCCTGAAGCTTACCACAACCGAAACGGAATCTGAAACGGAAATGGCAACGAAGGAACCTGAAGCTGATAAAGCGAAACTCGCCAATCAGACGGCAGATGCAGAGGTCAATTCGGACACCGCTTCAGATCAGAAGCAATCGACTAAGTCCGAGAGCGCTCCATCTGATTCCCACACAGGGGAGGATACCAAATGAGACGAATGATGGCGGTTTGCAATAAAGAACTGCAGGCATATTTCCTGTCACCGACGTCGTATTTCGCTTTTGCCGTATATGTACTGATGACAAGTTTGCTGTTCTACTCCAGCTTTGTCTACTATCAGCCAAGTATTGTGGATTATCGCCTAGTGCTGGGAGACACGTTATCCATGCTGCTGTTTGTGGTGCCGTTGCTGACAATGCGACTGGTGGCAGAGGAATTCCGGCAGGGAACAGACGAACTGTTGTTGACTTCACCTGCACGGGTAACCGAGATCATTTTCGGTAAATATTTGGCGTCACTCGCCATTCTTGTTGTACTTATTCTGTGCAGTCTCGTTTATCCGTTAATTATGTCCTTCTTTGGTGAACTGGATCTGACATCCGTATGGTTGTCTGCACTGGGTCTCTTTTTCCTGGGCGGAAGCATGATGGCGATTGGACTGTTTGCTTCCACGTTATCTCAGCACCAGATGGTGTCTGCGGTAGCCGGTTTTATTATTTTGCTCGTATTATGGATGCTTGATTCATTTGCAGGCAATTCCGGATCTGCGTTACAGCAATGGCTGGACCCATTTGCGCTTACGAACCGGTTTGACAGCTTCACGAAGGGTGTACTTAGTGGCCCAGATATATTGTATTACGTGACGCTCTCAGGTGTGTTTCTGCTATTAAGCATTCAAATTGTGGAACGGAAGCGGTGGAGGTGAGAAGATGAAAAAATGGTTGAGTCATACCAACAGTACCGTGCTGTCTGTAGCGGTCATTGGCATCTTTATTTTGCTGACCCTGTTTCTGAATTCGCTAGGCGGCTTCCAACTGGATCTGACCTCGAATAAACAATATACCTTGTCAGACCAGTCTCTTACCGCGATCAAAAACGTAAAAGAAGACGTCAACATTCTGGTGTTAACCGTCGAAAATGCGAATAATACGGTCTTGAACCGCGAAGTTTCGGATATGGTTCAGGAATATACGAAACGAAACAACAAACTGACGATGAAGCAATACAATCTGACACAGGAGCCTACGCTGGCCTCCAAATATGGCATCACAGGCAGTTCCATTGTATTGGAACAGGGCGATCAACATAAAGTTATTGATATCGCCAGTCTATTCACGGCTGTCGGGGATGGTAGCGATGGATCGTACCAGTTCACAGGTGAGGAGAAGTTGACACAAGCCCTAATGAACCTATCTTCCACGGAGATGCACAAGATGGTCTTCCTGACAGGACATGAGGAGCTTGGTCTGGATCAACTGACTACGCTGCGCTCTTCTCTGGAACAGAATAATATCACGACAGAAGAACTTCAGCTGAATCAAGCTGGTCAGGTTCCAGAAGATGCGGATGTGCTCGCGATTATTGGACCACAGCGGGATATTAGTGATACTGAACTGAAGGCTATTCGGACTTATCTGAGTAACGGAGGGAAATTGCTGTTATCCCTCGGTTTTCACGAAGACATGAGGTTGACTTGGAAAAATATCGATGCACTCATGACGGATTATGGCGTGGTTGATGAGCATGCAGTCATGGTGGATAACCAGCAAGCTAGCACAATGGGCCCACTGTGGGTCGTGCCAGAGTATGGCTCACATGGCATCACGGATAAACTATCAGAAAGTAAACTGTACCCGATGTTATCCCTGTCCATTGCCTTGACGAGCATAGAGCAGGATAAATACACGTTGTCCCCGCTCATTCATTCATCGGATGACAGTTATGGCGAGACGAACATTGCAGGTTTATTGCAAAACGAAACAACCAACGATCCAGATCAGGATGTACAAGGTCCTGTTGAGCTTGGATATGCGGCGGATACAACAGAAGGCAAACCGAAGGCTGTAATTCTGGGTTCATCCATTTTCATGCAGGACTCGGAAATAGTGAACGGTGGGAACCGAGATTTTATTCTGAATACCGTCAATTATTTAAGTGAAAAAGAAGATGGAGTAACGATCCGGCCACGGGTGCAATCCGGTTATCAAACGGCGTACCTGGACGGTGAGCAAGCCAGAACCATTTTCTTCGTGGCGATTGTCGCATTCCCGCTCATTTTTGTTATGATAGGTGTACTCTTATGGTGGAGGCGCAGACACGTATGAAAAAATGGGTCCCAACGATTCTAGTCTTATTGGTCTTGATTATCGGATGGGTCTATGCGGCCAGTCAGAATTATTTTCGTGAAGAGGAAGCGGAGAAGGTCAAGTTACTTGGTATTAAGTCTGCCGATATACAGTCCATCACGATTCATGATAACAATAAAGACACATCAGGTGCTTCAAAACCCTCATCTTCACAATTGGAACTAAAGAATGGCGTATGGAGCATGGTGGAACCCAAGGCTTATCCTCTAAATGGTTATACGGTTAGCAGCTGGCTTGATGCCTTAAGTGATGCGGATCAGAAACTGGTTGTGGAGGAAGACCCGAAGGATCTCGCCAAGTATGGATTGGGTTCAGATGCAACGTTGCTGGACATCCAACTGAAGGATAACCGTGAGATCAAACTGAGCATCGGTGCTCAGCTGCCAGCAGATGACGCTCGTTATGTGCGGGTAGACTCCGGACCTGTCGTAGCTGTACAGACGGAATCCATCAGTAATATAGAAAAATCACGGCAGGATCTGCTGGATACGACTCCGTTTAATCTGGATGAAACCAATGTCACTACGCTGGAATGGGAAGGCGAAGCAGCCACCTGGATGCTCAAATCTTCCTCAGAGGAAGGTGCGGCAGAGCAGACGTGGACGCTGAATGGCGAAGCGATTGAAGCTACAGATTCCGTCTCGCTGATTGGCAAAATTAAAAACCTGTCCACAGCTGAGGATGTGCGCAAAGCTTCTGAACTGAAAGGAACCGTGCCACGCTTTACTTTATCTGTTGAGCAGACGGTTAATGGAGAAGCTGTTACGGATGTGTACCGGGGACTTACTATTCCATCGGAACCGGATCAGATCTGGGTAGTCACACCGGACGGTCAATGGGCCTATCCGATGGATGCAGTTAGTCTGAAGGAAGCAGAGCAATTTCCGAATTCGATCAAAAAATCAGAATCAGATGCAACATCTTCTTCAAGTGGAGATGATGCTGATGCGAATTCCTCATCCTCATCCAAGTAAGTGAAGGGCTTCTTCAACATAATAATGAAGGTTCACACTTGAACAAGAAATACGCGGTTATACAGAGCGGTGCTGCACTTTGTGCAAGCATCGCTTTTTTATTTTTTTATGTGGAAGAGAACCCATTGAGCCCAGATAAAGGAGACTAATGTTCCAGATCCTTTCAGCATATCGCTCCGTACAGAAGAGCATCCTATCCTTGTGACCAAAACCAACATAATTGGAGGATGAGACATGCCAGCAGCCAAAAAGGCGACAGCAATCAGCTTATCTTTGTCTACTGCAATCTTCGTAATGGCCGGATTGACGGGTTGTGGAACCAGTACAAAAGATAACAATCTGCATACCCAAAGTGTTCGTCATGAAGTGAAAGGCATTAACCGTTATGGTGTTGAGTCCAATGGGATGGATGGTATTCGTGCGAAAAGCTATCGCACGCATAACGTCACTGACCTGAAATCAAGTGACGAGCTGGCTAAACGTATTTCAGAAATGAAGGAAGTGAAGTCAGCACATGTTATGCTGACCGATCGTAACGCGTATGTTGCAGTCCGTTTGACAGATGGTCACACTGGCAAATTGGAAAGCAAATCTTTGCGTAACCGTGCAAATGGCACTATGCGTACAGAAAGCATGGGTCAGGATATGGGCGGTTTGCGTGTAAATGGTGGTAATGGAACCATGTCTCCATACAGCACCAGTGGCATTGCTCCGGGACTGAACACCAATGCAGCTACGGATCGCAGCCACATGGGCAATGACCGCAGTATCTATGGAACCATGGGAACCGGATCTTATGGCATGATGCGTGGTCTGACTAACAGTGGCAATGGCAATACACGTACAATGACCGAAGGTCACTACGGGATGAAGAGTGAAACATCGCGTATTGACAGCACGGATGACAACACATCCGAAGAGATTAAATCCAAAATCTCGGCGAAAATCAAACAATTTGCACCTAACGTCGAGAACGTATACGTATCAGCTAACCCGGACTTTGTTCAACATGTGGAGAGCTATGCCACAGATATACGTAACGGCAAACCGGTTAGCGGCATGATTAACACGTTCCAATCGATGGTTGAACGTATTTTCCCAACGAATGCGTTGAACTCGAATCACCGTGATGGTGTGCTCGATGATGGCATTATGAATCGTAACAACAACGATGGCATGATGAACCGCATGAATCGGTAATTTAGGTTGAACAAGTATGCCTTTGCGCTGATGGTCAACATTAGCTGCAGGGGCATGTTTGTTTTTAGAGGGATATTGAAAATAACGATTGAGAAAATGATACATAGTATACTTATATGAGACCGAGTCCAAATTGACGATTAGGGTTTACTTAGTTTGTACCTACATAGGTTATTCATTCAAATTGCAATTCACTGCCCATTTTTTTGATAAAACTGAACCAACGCCCTTGACCCTACATAAGATGAGTTGACTGTATCCCCTTAACCTTGTTACACCAACACAACCCAGGCAAGGAGGGGTGAACATTGAAGGGTATCGATCATAAAAGCAAATTTCTGTTGACCCACCGTGAACGCGAAGTATTCGAATTACTGGTTCAGGACAAAACGACGCGTGACATCGCAGGGCAGTTATTCATCAGCGAGAAAACGGTGCGTAACCATATTTCGAATGTGATGCAAAAACTCAATGTTAAGGGTCGTTCGCAAGCAGTTGTAGAGCTGATTAAGCTCGGAGAACTGAAGATCTGACGCGATACTGCACAGTTGATTGAAGCAGCATGAAAGTCTTTTTCTATTCTTCATGATGAAGAATGGGGAAAGACTTTTTTGTTTTAGGTTGGAAAGCGAAAACAAGCGAATCCCTAAAGTGAAGGGATCGCTTGTTTTAAATAGTCATTCTCAGAAGTCTGAATTCAGAAGCTGCTGAGTGCAGTCAGCTATTCTGGTTAGCTCAGATTTTGGATAGCCTAGCCGCTTTGTCTTTTCGCAGCACCACCAGCAGGAACAATGTATTTTGCCTTTGGCAAAAATCCCTTCGAACTTATAGGACCAACCGTACCGTACAGCAAGCTGTTTTTTTCGTTGAATAACACGCTTTCTGTGATGCCTGTAATAGGCTTGATTTCTTTGCTGAGATTTCATGGATCATCACGCTCCCTTGGGAAAAGGCTCAGCCCGCAGAAATTCCAAGGGTATAGATTGCTACGGGCAGAGCGTGATGGAAATCGTAATCATATATGGCATAAGGGTTCACCTACATATTGTTATTGAAATGCTCCTTAATAAAGGATCTCCATTGTTTCTTTGAAAAAGGCTTATAGAAGAGCTGCTCCAATTCCCCGTATTGTGTTTCATCTAGGTACAGATAGAGTGCTCTGTTTTATGGCAATAATCCAGGTGGAAGGAATCATTTTTTGACGTTGTCGTTGATTCATCGAGTGTACTCCTTCCTTAGAAATGAAAATGTCCACATTCACTTCAAGGTTTATCTCCAATATAAGCGGAATCCCATTCCTTAATCAAGAAGATACCTTTTTAAAAATTTCATCATACATACCGCGAATACATAGTGAGAATGCTCTTGATTTGCAACAAAGTATTGATTAAAATGAAAATATAAAAATAATTTTCTTTATTTATGATGAATTTATAAAAATAATTTTCAAAAAAGGAGTACTCATGGCAGCCATACTACATGCGTTGCAGCAAGAGCTGAATGGACTTCCGTCCCAGGAACGACGAATTGCAGAGGTGATTCTACAGTCTCCATCCGATATTCCTGGCTGGACCATTAATCATCTTGCGCAGCAAAGCGGAACAAGTGCGGCTACGGTAACCCGCTTTTGCAAATCATTTCATTTCAAAGGTTTCCCTGATTTCAAAATGAAGCTCGCCGCAGAATTGTCTCATTCCACCAATGAAACAGCTTATCAGGATATCGTGGCAGGCAATCCTTTATCCAAAATCGTAGAAGCCATTGAAGCCAACCACCTTGCATCCATTGCGGATACCACCCGTTTGCTGGATCTAGGTAGGCTGGAGCATGCGGTTCAGTTACTATGTCATGCCCGTCGCATTGATCTCTACGGTGTCGCAACCTCTTCCATTGTTACGCAGGATTTCTACCAGAAACTTGTGCGGATCGGCAAAAGCTGTACCGCCTTCTCGGATTCACATATGCAAATTACGTCGGCTTCTTCACTGGGTGAGGGAGATGTGGCGATGGCGGTATCCTATTCGGGTGAAACGCCGGAGACGATTGATGCTTTGCATTGTGCCAAACAGGCGGGAGCTTCTACCATTTCACTGACATCCTATGGCAATAACAAACTTGCGGCGGTATCGGATATTCCGCTCTTTACGTCTTCGCTAGAAGAAGGCATGAGGCGCGGGGATATGGCTTCACGTATAGCATTGCTGCATGTCGTCGATATTTTGTTCACGGGCATGGTTAGTGCCGACTTTGACCGCTTTATCCCCAAATTGGAACAATCGTATCACAATGTACAGTCTTATCGAGTTCAACATAACGGAGGTGCCTAAGAAGATGAATATACGTATTTTTGAAAATGAAGAAGATTTGAATGCAACGGGTGCAGGGGTGATTGCCAGTTTGCTGCAGACGAAACCCCGGGCTGTACTGGGACTTGCGACTGGAAGTTCTCCTGTAGGTATCTATAAACAGCTTATTGCTATGTATCAGAAAGGTTTGGTCAGCTTTGCGCAGGCATCTTCCTTCAATCTGGATGAATATGTCGGTCTTCCTGTAGAACATCGCGAAAGCTACCGCAGCTTTATGAATGAGCAACTGTTTTCGCATATTGATATCGATCTCGCCAGAACCCAGGTGCCGAATGGACAGGCTTCGGATTTAAATGAGGAGTGTGTTTCCTATGAACAACGGATTGATGATCGTGGACCAGTAGATCTGCAATTGTTGGGTATCGGACATAATGGTCACATTGGCTTCAATGAACCCGGAACCGAGCTTACAGGACGGACACATGTGGTGGATCTCAAAGAAGAGACAAGAAAAGCAAACGCCCGCTTTTTTAATCATATTGATGAAGTTCCAACTCAGGCCATTACGATGGGGGTAGGTACGATTCTGAAAGCCAAACAAATTCTGCTGATCGCCCGTGGTGAGGAGAAAGCCGAAATTATTCGTGAAGCCTTTATGGGGCCGATTACGACGCAATGTCCCGCTTCGCTGCTGCAATGTCATCCAAATGTGGTCGTATTGCTGGACCGTGCTGCCGGGAGGTTGGTGAAGTGAGCATAGAACATACGGAGAAACATGAGCAAGAGAGTGAAAAAACCATTTCCCTTCTTCGAGGCAAAATCGTACTGCCCGATGGTGTAATGGAGGATGGTGTGCTCGTCTGGACAGAAGGGAAAATCCTTTATGCTGGCGCACCCGAGGGACTATCTGAACACATTCGCCGTGAAGCCGTTTCTGTGCCTGTTTCTAAGCATGGCGTTATTGTCCCTGGGTTTATAGATATCCACGTACATGGCGGTAATGGAGAAGACTTCATGGATGCGAGTAAAGAAGTGTTGGATAAGATCACTTCTTTTCACAGCACGCAGGGGACAACAGCAATGCTGGCAACGTCCATGACAGCGCCCAAAGATAGTCTGGATCGGGTATTGTCTGAAGTGGACAGCTACCGTTCCGAACACATGCCATTTGCACAGTTGGAAGGTGTGCATCTGGAGGGTCCCTTTTTCAGTCCCAAGTGGCCTGGCGCACAAAATCCGGAACATATTGTACTGCCTAATGTGTCCTGGCTTGAGGCGTGGGGAAAACAATATCCTGGCCTGATCCGTCAAGTCACACTGGCGCCGGAACGTGAGGGAGCGCTGGAAGTCATTTCATGGCTGCGTGAGCAGCGAATTACGGCAGCATTAGGGCATACGGATGCGACTTATGAAGAGGTACAGCTTGCAGTCGAAGCCGGGCTGCACCATGCAGTGCATACATTCAATGCGATGACACCGCTGCATCACCGAAATCCCGGAGCTGCCGGAGCAGTACTCAGTGATTCCCGCATCAGTGCAGAGGTCATTGCAGACGGTATCCATGTGCATCCAGCGGCGATCTCGCTCCTTGCACAATTGAAGCAATCTACTGATCAAATCGTATTGATCACGGACGCGATGTCTGCTGCCGGGCTGGATGATGGTGAATACAAAATTGGCGATCTGCCTGTGATTGTTAAGGAAGGTGTAGCACGTTTGAAAGACGGAGGCGCACTGGCAGGAAGCACGCTCACGATGATTCGTGGTTTCCGCTATCTGGTACAGGAAGTGGGCTTGAGTCTGAATGCAGCTTCACGCGCAGCCAGCCTGACGCCGGCACGTCTGCTCGGGATTGATCACCGCACGGGTTCCTTTGCTAAAGGCAAACAGGCGGACGTCGTTTTGCTGAATGGTGATTTGAAAATTGAGGAAGTGTGGGTGAAAGGCAGACGAATCGGCGGTTAATTCTCCGTCTGTAGTGTTGTAGTGTGCCTCAACAGGCAATAGCTTGCGTAATGTGTTAAAATAGATCTCAAAAAAGCCGGGATCTGCGGATCACGCATTACGGAGGCGTGAAACATGGAACGTAACGCTATGCTCGAATTCGACCCGTTCATCACAGAGCTGGCGGAAAAGCTGCACGTACACGGATATTATGCCTTTTATGGCGAACACTACAATGAGACCGATATGGAGCAGTACCGCAGACACCTGTTCACCTCATTCAGCAATATCGTATGGGTGGAGCTGGATGCCCGCAAAAAGTATATGATTGTGGATCATCGTGGACGCAACACGGTCATGAAATTGATCGACGGTATGCTGAACACCCGTAGAACGCTGCGGGCCAATCTGGCGATGGCAGGTACGGACACCTCCGAAGTCCAGCAGGAAATCACGCACATGATGCAGCTTGTGCATATGTTAAATTTCACAACCTTCCGCTCATAAGTGGAGGATGCAGGAGTAGAACTGGAGGATGTCTCCGGAGGTAGGTTTGCCCCTTCTGGACACTATCGCACCAATTATAAAAGGGGTGTGCCGTCATAAATATAGACGGCACACCCCTTTTATATACTTATATATCTACCTACTACCCTTCATTTGTAAAGTAGGTTCAATCTTAAAGTCAGTCATGGAAAAGCTGCAAAGTAGTGAAGGGGACGAAATCGATTCTGGAGAAGCGAAGCGTTCGCCTAAAAGCTTTCTGCAAGAAAGCTACTTCGGAAGCATATGCTATCCCCGGATTTCACCTTTGGAAAAGGTATTCAAAGAAATCCGGGGATAACAGCGATCGAAAGAACGATTCGTATCCGGAACGGCCACTTGCACGCTTTCCAGCACTTATTTTTCACATGAACTATACTTTACAAACTTTTTAAAAACTGAACAATCGTCAACAACCCTTTATCAAAGTTCTCCAGGTTGAAATGCTCATTAGGTGCATGCAGGTTCTCATCTGGCAAACCGAAGCCCATCATGACAGCCGGAATACCAAGCACGCGTGAAAGTTTCTCCACGATCGGAATGGAGCCGCCGTCTTTCGTAAATAGCGCGCGAACGCCGTACACTTGCTCATACGCATCAGCTGCTTTTTGCAGTACTGGATCCGATGGATCTGTATTGAACGCAAAGGCTTTCTCGATTTGTTTCACATGCAGCGTTGCGCCTGGTTGAACATGAGCGCGCAGATGTGCTTCGATTCGGTCCAGCACCTGCTGTGGATCTTGATCTGCAACAAGGCGGCATGTAATTTTGGCATGAGCTTCCTTCGGAATAACCGTTTTGGTGCCTTCACCTTGGAATCCGCCCCATACGCCATTCAGTTCCAGCGTCGGACGTGCGCCAACACGTTCCACGAACGAGTAGCCTTCTTCCCCATACAATTGCTCCAGTCCGAGGTCTTGACGAAGCTGTTCTTCATTGAAGCCCTGCTTTACGAACTCTTCTCTCATCTCAGGAGAGAGCGGCAGAACGCCATCATAGAAACCATCTACGCTCACGCGGCCTTGCTCATCATGCAGCGAAGCGAGCAGGGATACGAGTGCGTGCAGTGCGTTCGGTACACCACCTCCAAATGAACCGGAGTGCAGGTCCGTGTTGGCTGTATTCAGATCCACTTCAAGCGAGCAAAGACCACGCAGACCTGTGGAGATCGCCGGTTTTCCTTTTTCGAGCAAGGACGTATCCGAGATCAGTACCATGTCTGCACACAGTTTGTCTGTATTGTCATTCAGGTAGATCGGCAAGTTCGGGCTGGAGATTTCCTCTTCGCCTTCGATGCAGAATTTCACATTAACGGGAAGTTCCTTGTTTTCGGCAAGCAGAGCTTCAACCGCCTTGATATGTAAGAAAATTTGTCCTTTGTCATCCGTAGCACCACGTGCAAACAGTTTGCCGTCCCGAACGGTAGGTTCGAATGGAGGTGTTTCCCACAGGTTAAGCGGATCGACAGGTTGTACATCATAGTGTCCATAGATCAGTGCGGTTGGTTTGCCGGGTGCATGCAGGTGATCTGCATATACAATCGGATGTCCCGCTGTTGGAATAACCTCTACATTTTCCATACCTGCACGAGTGAGTGCATCTGCAGCCCATTGTGCCGCACGGTTAATATCTTCTTTATGCGCCGAAATGGCTGAGATACTTGGAATGGATAACCATTCATTCAATTCTGCCAGGTTTTTCTCTCTATTTTCTTGAAAATAAGTTTGTTCCTTCATTAAAAGGCCTCCTTCATGTTTTGCTTTACCCTATTGTAATCCATTTTGATGCGTTAATAAAACATTGGTTAAAAAATGATCTGCTACATACCGTTTCATTCCCCCGGAAATTATGCGTATAATACAATAAACGGATTTCATCCATATATTCTCATGTAAACCATTCAGCAGGGGAGTTGAGGGAGTTCCCATGACAGTCAGACCATACGCAAGCAGGCAGGTGAGCGCTGATGGAACCAGTTAGGAAGGTAAGACCCTCCGGCAGACTCACGCGTTGGCCAGGGTTAACCACAGGGCGACATAAAGGGCGTTTTTATCGAAATAGTTTGATGCTTATTTTGCTCATTGCCAGCATTCCCGGACTGATTACAGGCATCGTGATGTATCAGTTGGTCGTTGGCCGGATGGAAAATGAATTTAATCAGATGCACCAAAGCCAGATTGAGAACCGGGCGCGCAACGTGGACGACCAACTCGCTTATCTGGAGATGACCTTGTCCCATTGGGCTTTTGAACCCAGGTTTGGCAATGCGCTGCGAACGCTGGATTTTGTGTATTATTTCAACGAAACACAGGAGATCGTAACCACACTATACGTGTTGCAAGGCTCCCATCCGCTCATCAAATCCGCGCAGCTATATTTGCAGGAACCGAAACCGATTTTGTTTAACCGGGATTATAACGAGTTGAAGGATGATGCAAAAATACAGGCCTTTGACCGCTATCTGACGATGGGCAACCATGTGTATTGGACAGACTGGATTGCGAGCCAGAGTAGTGATAAAGCATCTCGAACGAATGATAGTATACTGCATACCGATCCGGGTAATGCACTGGTTCTTGTACATAAAATTCCGGGTGAAAGCATTAATCCATTTGGTGCGCTGATCATTACGCTGGATAATGACAAAGTCGCCAGCTTGTTGAAAACGCTTACTCCTTATGATGAAGGGTTAACGTTCCTCATGGATAAACAGGGCAATACACTGGTTACCGGTAATCCGGTAGCAGGGAAGACCGACCTTGCTTTTGAGCAGCAGGTAAAAGAAGAAACAGCCCTGCATGCAGACAATCATTCATTCCTGTTCAAATATGAGGACGAGACCTATTCTGTGTCCTATGGATCACTGAGTCGGATTGATTCGGACTGGACGTATGTCTCCGCAGCTCCGCTGACATCGGTGACCTCACCGGTGAAGCTCGTATCCAAAATCATCGTCATTGCGAGTGCTGGCAGTCTTATCCTGGGGTTGGTATTATCCTGGTTTGCTTCACGCAGAATATACTCTCCCGTAGCAAGGATGCTCCATTTATTGACGCCGGGCAGGAGTGAAACGACAACAGATACCAGGCTAGATGAATTCCAGCTGCTGGAACAACAGTGGAACGAATTGACTTCGCAGAGTCTGACCGCCCATCGACAATTACAGGAGCAGCTTCCCCATTTGCGGGACAGTTTTGTATTACAACTGGTGCAGGGGCATCTGTATGCCTATAACGAGCAGGATCTTCAGCAGCGGATGAGGAATCTTGGATTTGAGGTGGAAGACCAGCAGTTTTTGCTGCTTCAGATGTATTTTACGGGCTATGCCCAGTTACAGGGTCGATTTGGTAGCCAGGATACAGGGCTGGTTACCTTTGCAGCAGTTAATATCATTGAAGAAGTTGCCAAAAATGTTTTCAGTCAAATTAGTGTAATGAACTTTCACGACCTGTCTTCAGCCATGCTTGTGATTGCTGCCAACGACGAGCCTGTGAAATCACAAGCGTTATTGTGGGGACAGGAGTTGGTGGAGGTCATAGGTCAGACTTTGAAAATGAACGTGACGGTGATCGTAAGTCGTCCTGCTGCCTCCCCGCAGGAATTGCCGGGATTATTCATGGAGATGGAGCAGGCGGTTGCTTATCGCAGCGTGGAGGACGGGAGCCAGATTCTCGATTTGGAGGATGAGCAATGTTTCCGCAGAACGGAAGAAGCCTCGTATCCACTGGGGCTGGAACGTGAGATCCTTCAGGCGATCAGGCTTGGGAAGAAGGATGAGTCTGAGCGTGTACTGGAGCAATTTGTGACCGAGATCACCCAAGCGGGCAGTTCCGAATTCCAGGTGCAGCAGATGATGCTTCAATTGCTGGGAAGTATTCAGCACATGATGCTGCAGACCGGGGTAACGCCTTACAAGCTGTTTGGTGGCTGCAACATGTATGAGCGCTTGTCCACGATTCGCGAACCTGCACAAATGATGAAATGGATGATCGGAGAAGTATTGCTGCCATATGTTCAGGAGATCGAGATGCGTTCCCAGGAGCCGCTGAAGCAGGTAGTGGAACGTACGATGTTGTTTATTGATGAGAATTATAGAAACGAACTTTCCCTGGAAGGCTGTGCAGATGCGGAGCAGATGACTCCTTATGCATTAAGCAAGGCATTCAAGCAAGTATCGGGCATGAATTTCATTGATTATTTAACACGGGTACGAATGGATGCGGCGAAGCAATTGCTGCGTGAGACCACGATGAAAATCAATGATATCGCAGGCGCTGTTGGATACCAGCACAGTTACTTTAATCGGATTTTCAAGAAACAGGAAGGTTTAACCCCGAGCCAGTATCGGGATCAATGGCTAGGTAAATAAACCTGTTCATGAGACTTCATCATTGACCGGAATCCCGCTTTATGGGACTCCGGTTTTTCATGTTTCACCTCGGAAACAAAGAAGGATAATGCTGCAAAAATGTGCAATAACCTTTGACGAAATATATCCAAATTGAAGAAGGAATGGCGTTATAGCGGGCTTTCGGGCCACTTTGCGTAACCATGCAAAAAATGAAGGTTGCCGGAAACAGGGCAGCTGTATAGTCTGAATAACAGGTCGATTGATAACGCTTACATAAATAGGGAGGGGAGACATTATGAACGGGAAGACGGACTGGAATGGAAATGGCGCTACAGCAGCTCAAGTGGAAATGGCCGCATTGCCGATGAAGCGGGAGTCCAACTGGAAGAGGCAGATCAAACGAAATAAATGGCTGTACGTACTTGTGCTTCCCGGATTTTTGTACTTTGTCATTTTTAAATATTTGCCCATGTGGGGGATCGTTATTGCCTTCCAGGACTATCAACCTTTTCTGGGCATTCGCGACAGTCAATGGGTGGGTATGGAGAACTTTACGAATTTCTTCTCCAATCCGGATTTCTTCCGATTGCTGAGGAATACGCTCGTCCTTGCCCTATATGATCTTATATTCTTTTTCCCGGCACCGATTATCATCGCTTTGTTACTTAATGAAATCCGGGTCGCTTTCTTCAAAAGAACGATTCAAACGCTGGTCTATGTACCTCACTTTGTTTCCATGGTCATTATCGCGAGTATCACTTATGTATTCCTGACTCCGCAAGGCGGGGTACTCTATGACCTGATCTCCTGGATCACAGGCAAACCGATCGATGTATTGGCAAGTCCGGGGTCATTCCGTCCGCTCATTATTGTTCAGATGATGTGGAAAGAGATGGGCTGGGGAACGATTATCTTCCTCGCAGCACTTGCAGGTGTGGATACAGAGCAGTATGAGGCTTCAATTGTGGATGGTGCAGGTCGATTACGGCGCATGTGGCACATCACGCTTCCAGCGATCCGCACGACCATTGTTATCTTGCTCATTCTCAGGCTGGGGAACTTCCTGGATACCGGTTTTGAACAAATCTATCTGATGACCAACTCGCTGAATCGTGATGTGGCAGATGTATTTGATACGTATGTATACACCGTCGGGATTACGCAAGGTGCATTCAGTTACAGTACCGCGGTCGGGTTGTTCAAGTCGGTTGTCGGAATTATTCTGGTGCTGGGCAGCAACAAACTGGCCAAGAAATTCGGACATCCCGGAATCTATTAAGAGCATGTTCGTCATCCATTGATAAGGAGGAAATCGCCCATGAACAGCCGTCTATACAACAGCCCTGCCGGCAGAGTATTTGATATTTTCAATTACGTCATTCTGGGGATTCTGGGCATATTAACCGTCCTTCCTTTCCTGTATATTATAGGAAATTCATTCGCGACCGAAGCCGAGATTACCGAACGCAGTTTTTTCCTTATTCCGAAGGTGTTTTCGTTCAGTGCGTATGAGTATATTTTTTCCTCGTCCACCATCTTCCGCAGTATAGGGGTTTCGATATTTGTTACGGTTGCAGGTACATTGGTCAATCTCTTCTTCACACTGACGATGGCTTACCCACTGTCCCGAAGTGACTTCTGGGGCCGAAATGTCATGATGAACATGGTGATTTTCTCCATGTTGTTCGGCGGCGGGATGATCCCGACCTATCTCGTCATTCGTGGACTTGGACTTCTGGATTCCTACTGGGCCCTCATGCTTCCTGGCGCGATCAGCGCTTTTAACTTAATTGTTGTCAAAAACTTTTTTCAACAAATGCCGCCAGGGCTGGAGGAAGCGGCCCGCATCGACGGCTGTTCGGATCTTGGGGTACTGTGGCGAATTGTTCTGCCATTGTCCAAACCGGTGATTGCCACCTTTGCGTTATTCTACGCCGTAGGGCACTGGAACAACTTTTTCTCGGCACTCTTGTACATTTCCGACAGTGACAAATGGCCATTGCAAGTCATGCTGAGACAGATCGTTCTGCTCTCACAGGCCAGTGTCGGAGATATGGCAAACATGGACCCCAATTTTGTACAGCCACCGGAGCAGTCCATTAAAATGGCGGTCATTGTGGTTGGTACCATCCCGATTTTGCTGGTGTATCCGTTTTTGCAGAAGCATTTTGCCAAGGGTGTCATGTTAGGTTCAATTAAAGGCTAAAGCCAAGGGGGAGAACGTATGGGACAAAAGACGGGATTCAAAAAAGGCGCATTGCTACTCTCTGCATCATTGGTATTGAGTACGATTCTGGGAGCTTGCTCCACGGACAAAGCAGGTTCAGGAACAGCTGCGGGTGGCACGGATCAGATCACGATTATGCTTCCGAACTTTGAAGCGGAGAATCCGCCGGATAACAGTCCTGTGATTCAGAAGCTTGAGGAATTGACCAAGATGGATGTGAATCTGCAATGGGTACCGAGTAGCTCCTATGAGGATAAATTCAATATCACACTGGCTTCGGGCAAGCTGCCCGATGTTATGGTTGTGCTGGGTAAGTCCCCAAGTTTCATTAATGCGGCTCGTACTGGAGCTTTCTGGGAGCTTGGACCTTATTTGAAAGACTATCCGAACCTCAGCAAGATGAATGAAATTATCACTAACAATGCTTCTATCGATGGCAAAACCTATGGCATCTACCGCGCACGTGCTCTCGGACGTAACGGTGTCACGATCCGCAAGGATTGGCTGGAGAAGCTTGGCCTGGAAGAGCCAAAGACCATTGACGAGTTCTACAACGTATTGAAGGCGTTCACGAAGGATGATCCAGACGGCAACGGTAAAGACGATACCTACGGTCTGGTGGCGAGCAAATTCACGGGCCCTTGGGATAATATGCAGATTTGGTTTGGTGCACCCAACAAATGGGGCGAGGATGGTAACGGAGGTTTAATGCCGGCACATGAGACTCCAGAATATATGGAAGCTCTGAAATTTTTCCGCCAAATCTATAGCGAAGGTCTGGTCAACAAGGACTTTGCCGTGATGGATGCGACGAAACTGCCTGATCCTTTTGTAAACGGGCAAGCGGGTGTCATGGTGGATGTGGCGGATAACGCACAGCGCATGGATCAGAAGATACTGGAGAAAGATCCGTCAGCGACTGGACATGTGGATGTACTTCAAGCGATGGAAGGTCCAAAGGGATTGCGCGATATGCCAACATCCGGCTACTCCGGTCTGATAGCTATTTCCAAAAGCAGTGTCAAAACGGAAGAAGATTTGAAAAAGGTGCTTTCTTTCCTGGATCAGCTGAATGAAACAGAATTGCAAACATTGTTGTACAACGGTCTGGAAGGCAAGCAATATGAGAAAAAAGAGGACTACATTATACCGACCACTGATAAACTTGCGCTCCGGGACCTACAGGGTTTGAATCAGATTCTGATGTTTGTTCCCGAGGACAGAACGCTTCGTGTGCAACAGACACCTGTTCGCGAAAAGGTTGCACAGGTGCAGAAAGCCAATGAGGAAATCGTCATTGCTAATCCTGGCGAACCGCTCATTTCCGATGTGTATGCCCAGAAAGGACCACAACTGGATAACATCATTAATGATGCCCGCATCAAATTCATCGTGGGGCAAATTGACGAAAAAGGCTTCCAGGATGCTGTTGCATTGTGGAAAAGCAGTGGCGGCGACGACTATGTCAAAGAAGTGAATGAGCTGTACGCTGCACTGAAATAGATGGATGTTCCAGAGCCCGGCAGCCTTGCTTGTAGTGTAAAGGTGGCAGCCGGGCATTTCCGTATATGCATAGTTCAGGCCAATTAAAACCATGTTCATCTCTTTTTTTGTGAATTATGGCTTCCAGTCTTTGGTTTTTGATGTATAATCAATGAAAAACAAACCTATTTGAACTTAAATGAACGGTAATGGTAAAGGATGACCACTCTTGAGCATACAGGGAGGAAGCGACATGTGGAACGGGGATGCATTTGAAAATCCCGAGGCGCAGTACCGGGTTCATCCCTTTTGGTTTTGGAATGGGGATATGGAAGAAGGGCAAATCAAACGACAAATATCTGAAATGTCTGCACAGGGCATAGGTGGTTTTTTCATCTGTCCACGTCAGGGGCTGGAGATTCCCTATCTGTCCGAAGCATGGTTTGACAAGGTACGGATTGCAGTGGAAGCGGCGGCCGCCTGCGGCATGCAGGTATGGTTATATGACGAGTATCCCTATCCAAGCGGGATGGCCGGCGGTGAGGTGACACTTGATTTTCCCGAGGCGAAGCAGCGCCAGCTTGTACATCAGCAGATTCGTGTTCATGGCGGAGAAATAGTGGATCATGAGTTGCCGTGGGGTCGAATTTTAGTGGCGAAGGCAATACCAAAGGATGCACAGGGCAAAAGATTGTGGCAAGAATCCATTGATTTGCGCAGCAACATCGGCAATATCCAGACGGATCAGGTATATCAGGAGACAGGACTCACGTCGTATAATCGCAAGCGGTTTTTTACATACCGAACGGCTTTTCGCTTGTTGTGGAAAGCTCCCGCTGGGGAGTGGGACGTGATTATATTTCAGGAAGAAGAGATGAATGATTTCAAATATTACGGCAACTTTGTAGACCCGTGTCACAAAGAAGCGATGAGCCGTTTTATTGAACTGACCCACGAACGGTATAAGGAAGCAGTTGGAGAACAGTTTGAAAGCGTAATCAAAGGCATGTTCTCTGATGAAATTGCGCCGCTTGGGCGTATTCCTTGGTCTCCACAGCTTCCCCTATTTTTTAGCGAACGCTGTGGTTACAGTCTGATCGAGTCCCTACCCGCTCTGCTGCATAGCGATGTCCCAGATGCAGAACGAATCCGGTATGACTACTACCAGTCGTTACATCTGCTGCTCAGGGAGTCGTATCACAAACAGGTACATGACTGGTGCGAAGAGGCAGGGATTCAGTATGCGGCAGAAGTGCCCGGGGTACGGATGACCACTCAGTTGTTCAGCCATATGCCAGGTGGAGATTCCGCGCATGAGAAAATCGGACGCCCCTTATCCTGGATTCTGGAACGGTATGGCAAAAAAATGCGCGACAATCCGAAGATGGTCAGCTCGCTTGCCAGACAGTTGGGACGAAGCCGTAATCTGATTGAGTGTTTCCACAGTGTAGGCTGGTCGATGACCTTACAGGATGCCAAATGGATGATTGACCGGATGGCAGCCATGGGCACCAACTTTTTTAACTTCCACGCCTTTTTCTATACCATCGGCGGACTTGCCAAGCATGATGCACCGCCATCCCAGTTTATACAGAACCCTTATTGGCGTCATTTCCGGCAGTTGGGAGATTACACGGGACGTTTAAGCTATCTAATGAGCACGGGGACTGCGGACATTCGAATTGCTGTGCTTGATCCAACGACCACTTTTTGGAGCCTGATGGGCAATCCGCTTCACGGATTCGAATATGGCGGAGAAGACGAAGCAGAACGGGCGAAGCTGGATCGCCTCACGAACGATTGGATGCGGATCACCTCGCACCTGCTCGAAAACAGACGTGACTATGATCATCTGGACCCCGAGCTGTTAGCGGAAGCTGTGCTGGCCGAGGGCACAATTCAGATTGGCGTTGCACGTTATGAAGTGCTGATTCTTCCGCCGATGCTGAACCTGGAGGCAGCAGCTTGGCAGCAGGTGAAGCAGTTCGTGGAACAGGGGGGAACGGTCATATCTGTAGGCATGCCTCCGCATGTAGCTATCCAACCAGGAAGCCCTGTAGGAAATGAGGCCGCTCAGTTCTTTGGTGCAGGTAACCAGCCGCACGAGGCATATTGGGGCAATGCGGAAGAAACAGGTCACGATAGCAGCGAATCGATGTGGCAACAAGGGCAGGGAAATGCTTTTTTTCTACCTGCGGGAACAGGTCGCGGGGATGACTTCTCGTTGGAACTGATCTCCCTGCTGCTGGATCAGGTACTGCCCGAACCGATCTGTTGGATCATGGAAGAAGAAAGTGCGTCGCTGCTTATGCAGACCCGTCAATTATCGGATGGAGAGTTTATGATCTTTTTGTCCAACCAGGAAGGACAACAACTTGAAGGGCAATTGAAAATGGTAGCCAAGCGGTTATGGACGGATGTGGATCTTTCAGCGGGTACACGTCTGCTGGCGGAACGGCTCGATCTGGAGACAGGACAGCGTGAACCATTGCCGTTTACCAGCAGTGGTGGTGAGTGGTGCATTTCGCTAAAGCTTGCTCCCTATGAAGCACAGGCTGTGAGGCTTACTTTACAACATGCCCGAGAGGTATCAGAGGGGAATTCTTTTGCTCTGAACCAAACAGGAATGAAGTCTGGCGCGGATCGTTTAGTTACTGAGACTGAGGACGCGCCCTATACCATTCAACTTCCTGCGGAGGGGCCATGGCGACTGGAAACGGTGCAATCCAACACACTTCGGATGGGGCAGTTCAACGTAACAGCTTCCAATGACAATGGTGTAATTTTTGAACGTAATCATGTTGCAGTCAAACCCTTTATTGATCAGGCGGCTGAATTATCGGAGAACCATCATCTGCCGCTCCAGTTTAATCAGGTATTTGGTACACCAAAGAAAGCTTCCGTTGCTTATCCAATCCAGTGCAAGTATACGACTACATTTGAGCTGAGAACGGCATTGGCAGAATGTCTGTTATTCATGGACAGGGCAGCGATATCGGGTAACTGGACCATGGAAATTAACGGACAACAGATTGGACCCGATCAATTCGAGCCGATTGAAATTACCGATCACAACAATATTGGCTGCAATATAACAGAGTTCCTACACAGTGGTCTGAATAAAATGACCGTTACTGTACAGGTCACGAGGGATGAAGAAGGTATCGTTGATCCGCTGTATCTGCAAGGGCGATTTGGCGTGGAATTCCATCATGAAGGCATGGTCTCTCTCGTTCGCGAGCCGGATACGGCGACCCGAATTGGGCCTGAGCCTCAGCCGTTTTATCCCCATTTTGCAGGGGAGATGAGTTACAAACGAAGCTTCTGGCTGGATCAGCCTGCTGAAGAGGTCGCGTCCTTTGAACTGGAAATCAGCGACTGGCAGGTGCAGGATGTGGTAGAGGTACGGGTGAATGGTCATAGTCTGGGCGTTCGATGCTGGTCTCCATATCGCTGGACGGGAGAAGCCTCCTGGCTGCGAGCAGGGGATAACGATATTGAAGTACGAGTTACCAATACATTAATCGGACTGCTGGAAGGTACGTATTTTGACTCGGGCAGCCACAGTTTGCAGGAAGCCGGTCATATATCAGCTGAAGAATAAACCTCACAAGATAAACGGATTGGCAAGAACATATGAAGGAGGGAAAGCATGGGTATAACCGGATTCAACCAGCAGCGTGCGGAGCCAATCTGGGTGGCGGATCAGGGGGATGGTACATACCGAAATCCGATTCTGCATGCAGATTATTCCGACCCTGATGTCATTCGTGTTGGTGATGACTTCTATATGACGGCTTCCAGCTTTTCGCATACGCCGGGGTTACCGATTCTGCATTCCAAAGATTTGGTGAATTGGAAGCTTGTACGATATGCCATTGAACAGCTGGATTTGCCAGGGTACGATGTGCCGCTTCATGGGAAAGGCGTATGGGCTCCAAGCATTCGGTATCACAACGAAAAGTTTTGGATTTTCTTCAGTACACCGGATGAAGGCATCTTCATGACCACTGCGGGTCATCCCGAGGGAGAGTGGTCCCCTTTGCATCTCGTTCACGAGGTGAAAGGATGGATTGATCCTTGTCCGTTATGGGATGATGACGGCCAGGCTTATCTGGTGCACGCTTTTGCCCATAGCCGCTGCGGGATCAAAAGCAAAATTCAAGTATGCCGCATGGCTGTGGATGGAAGCAGACTTTTGGATGAAGGAACGATTGTTTTTGATGGAACGAAGCATCATCCGACGATTGAAGGACCGAAATTCTATAAGCGAGATGGGTACTATTATATTTTTGCCCCGGCAGGTGGCGTGAAGCCAGGATGGCAAACGGCGTTGCGTTCGGAACAGGTATTTGGGCCATATGAGGACCGAATCGTCATGCATCAGGGAGCTTCCGCGGTGAATGGACCTCATCAGGGAGGTTACGTGGAATTGATGTCGGGTGAGTCCTGGTTTGTGCATTTTCAGGATCGCGATGCGTATGGTCGAATCGTTCATCTGCAGCCGATGTCATGGAGCGAAGATGGCTGGCCTGTCATTGGAATAGATCGTGAAAGTAAAGGAACAGGTGAACCCGTCGATGTGTATGCGAAGCCGAATGTTGGAGCTTCGTATCCCGTCTCGGTGCCTGATGTTTCTGATCATTTTGAGGCCAATCGTCTTGGTCTCCAATGGCAATGGCAGGCGAATTCGCGCCCGGAATGGGCGGATGTTGGTTCGGAAGAGGGGCTGGTATTACATGCGCACCCATACCCGGAGAATATTCAATCCTTGTTTGGTGTCCCACAACTGCTCTTACAGAAGCTGCCTGCCTCTGAATTTGAAGCGACGACCAAGTTGACGTTCTTGCCCAAGCAAGCAGGTGATCGGGTAGGACTTATCCTATTTGGCGATTCGTATGCAAGCTTGTGCCTGATGCAGATGGAAGATGGAACAGCCAGACTATCGTTGATTCGAGGAGCCAAACGTCCGGAGAGCCACCTGCACGCAGATGAATGGGAAGAAACGGGGCTGGACTGGAATGGTAACGGCACACCGTACAACGGCAGGACCATTCATCTCCGATTCACCCTGACGGAACCTGCCCGTTGTCAGTTCAGCTGGAGTGAAGATGGAACGGGGTTTCAACCGATCGGTGCACCGTTTAACGCGACGACAGCTCTTTGGGTGGGCGCGAAGATGGGAATTTTTGCTGTGAATACGCGATCTGCGAATAGTGGAGGTCAAGGTGTTTTTCGATATTTTGATGTGAAGGAAACGGTCTAATCGGTTCAGTAACGGGCCTGGAGGGACGTTCTGACCGCGCAGTGATCCAGTGTGAATCATTCGTTTTTGGAGAAAGCAAGTGGGGGAGGAACAAGATGGGACATCGTATCCAGTTTGACCGCTACCCGGGTGGCGTGATGAAGGCGTTGACGTTCAGTTATGACGATGGTGTGGTGCATGATCGCAGACTGGTGGAAATTTTCAATCAGCATGGGCTGCGGGGCACATTCAATCTGAATTCCGGTACGCTAAGCAAACCTGGCAGAATTGAGACGACAGAAGTTGCGAAGTTGTATGCCGGGCATGAAGTGGCTGTACATACGGTCACCCATCCCACATTGCCTTATGTCCCGGATGAGCTGCTGACCGAAGAGATTATGGAAGATCGGAGAGCGCTGGAACAGCTGGTCGGTTATCCGGTACGAGGTATGGCCTATCCGAATGGGGGTTATGACCGTTCACTCAGCACCAAGCTCGAATGGCTTGGCATCGATTATGCACGCACGGTTGAATCCCACGGCAGGTACACACTGCCTGAGCGGCCGCTTGAATGGCATCCAACCTGCCACCACAACCATGATTTGGCGGCCCATGCCGAACGATTTATCCAGCATACGAAGACAGGTACGCCACTCTTGTTATATGTATGGGGCCACAGCTACGAATTCAATGATAACGACAATTGGCAGATTATAGAACAGTTTGCTGAGCAGATTAGCGGCCGGGATGACATCTGGTACGCAACGAACATCGAAGTGATTGCTTACTGGAAAGCGGTCAAACGTCTGGAGTGTTCAGCAGACCGGTCGATTATCCATAACCCATCGGCCATCTCCATCTGGTTTACAGCGGATCAGCAGGTGGTTGAATTGAAGGCTGGCGAGACATTGCTACTAACCGAACGAATCAAGGTATAGGAAGGGAGCTGACGATCATTCGTTATTTTCATGAGAACGAGGCGATTGCAGGCAAGGTGTATGATTCAATTCCGGATATTTTGACTACCGTGGCACAGCGTTATATTGGGGACCATCCGAAACACTCCTTTTTGTTCCGAGCGTACCACCGTGGAGGCTTCCGCAGACTTGGGGATTATCGTTATGATCTGAATCTGGATGCCAAATGGAAAGAGGCTCGTGCAGGACAGTACGTGTACGTATGGGGCAAGTTGTGGAGCCAGCAGGAGGCTACGTTAAATACGGGACTGAACTGTTATAGTCCGGTGACGGTCTATGTGAATGGAGAAGAAATATTCAAATCGGAGCTATTGCAGGAATTATTTCCTGAGCGCAGAACCCAGATTCCGATTTCCGTGAAATATGGCTGGAACGATGTGTTGCTTTGTTTTGTAAAAACAGAGGTGGGATTCGGCGGAATCTACGGAACGGCCTCATTTAAAAACTTCCCGCTTCACTTCCTCACACCTGGTGTGTATCGCCAAGGTCAGGAGGGCTGGTTGTACTCGGAACCAGTCGATGAACCTTTATCTTCACTCCCTCGTGATGGCATGACTGAAGAAGAAACGGGCCTCTCCTGGTATCCGCGCAGGGACTGGACAGAAGGGGAACAGAACGCTGGAGCTTTCGCCAGAATCTTTGGGACAGAGCAGCCTGCTGTTGCGTACGCATGGTCCAAACTGGATGTCATCCAACCGGGATCGTCACCTGTTCTTTTGCAAGGGAAACATGAGGGTGCTCTCACCCTGTACGTCGATGGCAAGGTGATATATTCTGCTGAGCAAAGCGGCAATTTCCGCATTGAATTGCCTCGCCGCTATGGTCCAACTGATCTGATAGCGAAAGGCGAAACCAAGGCTGGGAGCGAGTTGTGGGGATTCACACTGGATGATGCGAAGGATTCCACTGCAAAAGGATGGAGATTAAGACCACCTCATCCGGTTGCAGGATGTCCCGATGCGTGGCTGTATACGGGTGCATTTTCCCCAGGCTCTGAACCATCTCCCGATGACATCGTGGTAACAGATACCGTATTTGATGATGGAGCCCAAGGTGTATACTGGCATGTGGATCTACCTGAAACGAGTGTTCGTCCCTATTTGGAAAATACCCATTACGGCAAATGGAATTATCCACTCGGTGTTACCCTGCTTGGACTTCTTCAGATTGGACAGGAGTTGGGACGTGACGACTATGTTCAGTATGTGCGGGACCATATTGACCTGAGTACGTCGTTTGACCGTTATGGTCTGTGGGATCGGGAAGGGTACGGCGCCGCGGGAATTAATAATCAGTTGTCTGCAATCGACAGTCTGGATGATTGCGGTTCGTTTGGATCTACTTTGCTGGCAGCGATGGAACTCGGCGACATTCGTGGAGGCAGGGATACCGCAGATCGTATTGCGGGCTATATTACGGATGAACAGGAACGTCTGGACGACGGAGCCTTTTACCGTGTTCGTGGCAGCGGAGAGATGCGCCAGGAAACGATGTGGTGTGATGATCTGTATATGAGCACACCTTTCCTGATGCGTTACGGTCAGTTGACGGGAGATACTTCTTATTGGGATGATGCGATCAACCAGTTCCTCATGTTCCGCAAATATCTCTATATTCCCGAACAACAGATCATGTCCCATGTGTATGATTTTGTACGCGGACGGGCGACAGGCATTCCATGGGGACGCGGAAACGGATGGGTTCTGTTTTCGCTAACCGAACTACTGTCGATTCTACCAAGTGATCACGTTAAACGGCCGGAATTGCTGAGCTTTTACCGGGATTTATGTCAGGGGTATCTGGCGCTGCAAGGTGAAAATGGACTCTGGCACCAGGTGCTGAACCGCCCGGATTCATATGAGGAAACCTCCTGCACGTCAATGTTCATCTACGCCTATGCCCGCGGCATTCGTGAAAGCTGGCTGGAGCAGCCAGAGGCCTACCTGGATGCGGTGCGCAAAGGATGGGAAGGCATGACACGTCTGTCCATTGATTATAAAGGCAATGTGTACGGAGTATGCCGGGGTTCCGGTTATTCCTTTACTGCACTCTATTACCGAGACGATCTGGGATGGATTCTGAACGATACGCACGGTATCGGCATTGTGCTTCTGGCCGGGATTGAGGCGTATAAAATGAACCAGCAGCTCTGCCGGAATTCGCTCGACTCCTCGGTTACAGCCGCACAACGCTAATACAGCAACCATGTGTTCATCTGCATATAGCCTAACGACAAATAAAGCGGCACAGCCTTAAGGCTTGCCGCTTTTTCCTTGTCATTAGGCTTATTATTAGAAACATTTTGTTCAGAATCCGAA
Organism: Paenibacillus sp. GL_099_B; assembly: GCF_057835695.1. Lineage (NCBI taxonomy): Bacteria > Bacillati > Bacillota > Bacilli > Caryophanales > Paenibacillaceae > Paenibacillus > Paenibacillus sp. GL_099_B. Next base: position 5,719,151 of record NZ_CM174430.1, on the reverse strand, counting down.
TTAGACATGTGTTTAAAACAGCTCCAATTGCTCTGGTCCCTCTTCCTCCTCCGGCTCCGTACGGTCAGGGAAGGGCCTTACGGGCTGCTCTAGCAACTCCATCATCATCTGAGCATTGGCAGCGGCGTCGCCGCCCGAGTTGTTGTTGAAAATCACATATACATCTTTGCTCTGCTCTTGCAATTGCTCCAAATAACCTTTCCACTCCAGCAACTCTTCCTGGTTGTAGCGATACAGATAACGGGTCTCGCGCCAATTGGGTGCACCATTCTGGTGCCAGCCTGATACATTGCGTCCATGCATACGCACCAGCGTCATTTCGGCATCGGTAGCCTCAGGTACAATAGGGATAGATCCTGGCCCCGCCTGAGGTTCATCACAGACGCTGTGAATCCAGCCTTGTTCCTTCAGAAATGCCAGCGTCCGTTCGCGCATGCCCTCTTCATACCAGCTGCGATGGCGAAATTCGAGAGCACACGGGATGCCTTCCATTCTTTGCTTCACTTCACGCAGTTCATTGACGTTGTCTCGATTGCATTCAAACCACGGCGGGTACTGGAACAAGGCCGCTTGCATCTTGCCTGCTTCCATGACAGGCTCCAGGGATTCACGAAAAGCTTTATACATCTCCGAGGTGCTTGTGAAATAGGGTTTTCCCCGCAGATGTCCTGTCATCCCTTGATAGGCCTTGACGATAAAAGCAAAGGACTCTGGCGTTTCTGCTGCCCAGCGTGCCATCCGGTCCCGAGGCTGAACGGCGTAGAAGGAACTGTCTACCTCCACGGTCGTAAAATATTGTCCATACAGACGGAGCTTGTCTTTCGCTTTGGTACGGTTCGGGTACAAATCTTCGTGATCTCCCCAGCCCGTAAGTCCAATCCGAATCATAAATAACACCTCCTGCTGCTTCTTCTTATGTCAGCGTTATATTTTAGTTGTCTCATGGCGTTCATGAAGTGAAAATGCCATAGTAGTACTATATCAATCTTCTATGTATACTTAACCGATTCGCGGGGGCCTGACTATGTTTAACATTATATCGTGTGGTTTCCGGCCGTTCAATGTGTACGATCCTTGGGAATTTTTGAGTTTGAAGGATAAAGACGGTACAATGGCTAAAAGCTATAGAGATATGATCCGGCTGATATAACAGCGTATTACGGATAGTTGGGCCAGTGACCATGTGGAGGGCGATACGTAATGACGGAATGGTATGAAAAGAGTTTTGGAGAAGACTACCTTCTTGTGTACAAACATCGGGATGTGCAAGGTGCATATCAGGAAGTACATAAAATGATCAATTGGTTAAAGCTTCAGCCCAAGTCCAAGGTACTTGACCTGTGCTGTGGTATGGGCCGACATTCTCTGGCCCTTGCAGATGCTGGTTTCCAGGTAACCGGAATCGACCTGTCTGATGTGCTTCTGCGAGAAGCACGCAATATGGACACCGAACATCGTGTAGAGTGGTATCACGCCGATATGCGCGAGCTTCCACTGAAAGGCGGATTTGACGCTGTCGTCAATCTGTTTACCTCGTTTGGGTATTTCCGAGAGGATGGAGAGCAACTAAGAGTGTTGCGCGCCATTCATCGGATGCTCAAGCCGGGGGGCAGTTACATTATTGATTTTATGAACACGGCTTATGTGACTCGCCATCTGGTGCAGCATTCAACACGTGAAAGCGAAGGACAGAATATTGAGGAGTTTCGCAAGATCCAGGATGGATTTGTGCAAAAAGAAATCCACATCACCGATACCGCATCGGGCCAAAAACCACGAATCTATCAGGAACGCGTCAAGCTGTACACTCGCGAACAACTACGTGATCTGCTTCACGAGGCAGCACTCGTGGTGGATCAGGTACATGGCGGTTATGATGAAGAGAAGTACGATGAGCAGACATCGCCGCGGATGATTTTTGTCGGTCATCGGCCGGAGCAGTAGAGTTGGAGGAGAATATAATGAAGCGAACGGAATCCATTCCCATGCCAGCAGGCATGTATCGGGTCAAGATTACTATGGCTTTTCCACTGCGTTGGGTGAACAGCTATGTGCTTCATGAACCGGATGGAACAATAACGATTGTTGACCCGGGACCACGCAGTGCTGAGACGGAACAGGAGTGGCACGAAGCACTCGCAGATTTCAATTTAACTTTTCAGGATATTAGTCAGATTGTACTGACCCACCATCACCCCGATCATCTGGGGTTGTCCGGCTGGATACAGCAGCAAACGGGTGTGCCTGTTCGAATGTCCACACGATCCCGCCAGGAAGCGGATTACATGTGGGGAACGGAGGCAACTATAAATACAGTTTTGCCTGAATATTATGGTCGCCATGGAATGCCGGAAGATAAGACGCAGCAGATCCGTGAACATATGGAGGGATTCATCTCACAGATTACGCCACTTCCCGTAGTGACACCGATTGAAGATGGCGAATGGCTGGATATGGGCGGGAAAAAGTGGCGTGCTGTAGAAACAGGTGGACACGCGCCAGGGCACCTATCCTTCTATGCGCCGGACTCCAGGGAGATCTTGTGTGGAGATGCCGTATTGCCGCAGATATCACCGAATATTAGCCTGCAGCCGGGAAGTGACGATCAACCCTTATTGTCTTATATGGAAGGGCTGCATCGACTAGGGGCTTTGGATGTAGAAGTGGCATATCCAGGGCATCGGAATCCGTTTGGCCATTTTGGCGATCGAACGGTTCATCTGCTTACTCATCATGAAGGGCGCCTTCAGAAGATGATGGAGCGAATCCGGGAAGCACCGACGAATGCGTATGATATCTGTGTGTTTATGTTTGGTGACCGATTGGGAACACATCAGCTTCGTTTTGCGATGAGCGAGACTTTGGCACATCTGCAGGAATTGATCCGGCGGGAGCGTATAGTACAGGAGCAGCAGCCCGACGGAGTGTTCTTTTTTATCGAAAATACGTAGAATTACAAGACTTTGACCAGGAGAACTGCCTGTTCAGAGTCTTTTTTGCGTGTAACGACTCAAATAAATGAAAGCTTTAGTCTCTCTTAACCGTTCATTCATCTTCTTTTAAGCCAGCACTTCTATGATAAATTCATGAACTTCGCCAGAGAAAGCAGGGAAGAGCGATGACCAGGAAAAAACGAAATCAATGGAGAAAATGGCAAGCCTCAGCGGCAGCAACGTTGACCGTAGCTGCACTCTTTCAATATGTAAGAACTTCTGATGCCTTTGATGTCGCTTATGCGGCGGCTAATGGTACCGATATAAGCAGTACAGCTTCTACTCAGATAGATGCTCAGGATGATGTCATGGACGAATGGACGAACAACACAGATAACAATTCCGATGCATCGTCCAATGAGGGCTATAGTCTGGATGAAGGAACGACCGATGGAAGCAATGCCATCGGTTCGAATCAAGGCAGGTCGTCGGGCGGTTGGATAACAGATCAGAACAGCAATCAGGATACAGACTCCGGATATAGCCGTGGCAATTATCAGTCACGCACGGGTGCATCATGAGCCGCACGGAGCAAGTCTCCCGTCTTCTTAAGTTCCGCTTCCGGGCGATGAACACGGACGTGGAAGTTCAGTTAGCCGCAGGACGGGAAGAAGCTGAGCATGCGGCAGCCTTGGTGAAGAATTGGTTCGAAGCGCAGGAACAGCGTTTCAGCCGATTTGTGGAAGACAGTGAATTGAATCGTCTGAATCGTTGCACAGGATGGATGCCCATCTCCGCAGCAATGGATGAAGTGTTAAGTTTGGCATACGGTTATATTGGTCAGACGGAAGGGATCTTTCAGCCAGGTATCTCTCAGGCTCTGCGGGCTTCTGGTTACGATGTCAGCTTCGAGCAGCTGCAACAAAGAGTACTTCAGCAATCTGGAACTGAACACAAATCGGGCATCCGACAATCGGATATAACAGATATGCTGAGAGACGAATATGACTATAGCCGCCCACGTTGGATTCAAAGGGAAGGCAGCCGAATGGTTCATAAGGACCCTGGGACTGAGCTTGACCTTGGGGGCATTGTTAAGGGTTGGGCTGTTGAGCGTATCGCCGATTGGCTGCAACGTACACTTCATATTTCGGCCGGATTAATCAATGCAGGTGGAGATATTCAGGCATGGGGGACAACACTTCATCCGATGTGGTCCGTGCAAGTCACCGATCCTTATCAGGAGGAGCATAATCTGATAGGGAGAATTCAATTGAGGAAAGGTGCGGTTGCCACTTCAGGAGTGATACGAAGACAGTGGCATAATACGGACGGAAGCCCTTCACACCACTTAATTGATCCCCGGACGATGGAGCCAGCAGATACAGATGTGCTACAGTGTACCGTTCTGGGCCAGCATGCATCGCAATGTGAGATTATTGCCAAGACCGTCTGTATTTTGGGGAGCGCCGAGGCAGTAGGCTGGTTAAACCGTCACTACGACCGGCATGATATCCTGTGGATGACCCGGGATGGGAGCACTTATTTTAGAGGAAATACCGATACGCTCGCTGAACTCTGGCCTGGTTTTGATCCGGATCACCGGTTCAGTCTTATATAAAAGGTAAGTCTATCAGATATGGGGGAGCCGGTTATGGCGCAATGGATTGTAGATTACCTGCCAACGTGGAATATCATTCGAATTAGTGGGATAGCCGCTTATTTGCTGCTCTTTGCGGGTGTGTTTCTAGGGATTGCTCAAGGGATGCCCATGGCCAAAGGCAGACCCAAAGCGGCCATGTTTAAATGGCATACCCGAACGACCTGGCTCGCCTTTGGACTTGGACTCATGCATGCGTTAACCCTATATATTGATCACTATAGCCCATTCACTTGGAGTGAACTGCTCATTCCGTTTACGGCTTCAGTACATCCGATCGGAAGCGGACTGGGAACGTTATCTTTTTATGGTTTGGTAATCGTTCTGTTATCCAGTGACCTGCGTAACAAGCTTGGCCGCAAATGGTGGTTTATGTTCCATATGTTGTCTTATCCCGTATTCATCGGTTTACTGTTCCATGGCATGGTTACCGGCTCTGATTCAGGCAATGTTCTTATGCGTCTGATGTATGTGTTTACTGGCTTGAGCATTCTTGGTATTACGGTACTTCGAGGTATGCTGCGAGAACGCAAAGACCCGGAAATTACAATTGGACCCAGTCGTGTACAGCCTAAGCCAGCAGCGGAACAGAAATGGACAGAGGTGTACAGTTTGGCGGGAGCGGGAAGACAGGAGCATCTGAAATAGCGTATTACAAAAATAAGTGAATCAACACAAAAGAAGCGGCCTGGTGGCCGCCTTTTTGTCATGATCAGAATAAGTCTGAATGTTGAATTTACTTTGTTCGTTCATTTCCAACTCCTAATCACACATTCTATACGATTTCATCGCTGACAGGTTTTTCTCCCAAAGCTTCTTCAAGCTCCGATTGTTTGCGATGCGCAATCCGACTGCTGGCCGCCGAGGCGATAGCCCCCACGATATCATCCAGAAACGTATGCACAGGCCCGAGGCTCTTGTCGTTTAAACGTTCAAGCACACCGGGTTTTAGCTTGTCTACATAGCCGTAATTCGTAAATCCGATACTGCCGTATACATTGACGATAGAGAATGCGAGAATCTCATCCACGCCATATAACCCTTCGTCATTCTCAATCATCTCCTGCAAAGGAGAAATGAGTTTGCCTTGCTCTGCCAGCAAGTCCAGTTGAATGCCTGTCAGGACTGCGTTCTGCACCTCACGTTTGCGTAATACTTTCTCCACGTTGTCGATACATTCTTCCATCGTAAGATCTGGGTAATACTTTTTCTGCAGCATCATGACCAGTTCTGCGATCTCAGGGATCGTAACGCCCCGCTTGTGCAGCCATTCCCTCGTTGCCTCTGCCACTTTACGGCTATTCAGGCTGTAAGGGATTTTTTCTTGCTCCGGATGTTCCATGGGCGATTCCTCCTCTGAAGTTAGCAATGTCCCTACACTTGTATCCTAATACGTTATTAACCGTTTTGGGTTTCTTTGCTATCCTTCGATGGGGATGGAAAGCCTGTTTTCAGCTTTATGCATGGTGAGCTTGTTTAAAAAGTAGTTATTTTTTGGGCAAAGGCTCGTATACATGGTAGTACAAACTGTAAAAATGATGAGGGGGAACGTGATCATGAGTAAGATCCGTTATTTGCGTACAGCTTCTGCAGCTGCGCTGTTGAGTATTCCTGTGGTGTTATCCGGATGTGGCATGTTTGGGGCACAGTCCTCCGAAGCCATTGATCCACCGCCGCCGATTCAGGAAGCGGCCATGATTCAGGCGGCAGAAGGCAATGGATCACTGGCCAAGCTGCCACTTACAACCGTGTATCTGCAGGACCAGCAAGGTTTATTGGCTCCGGTATCCATGACGCTTCCGTCGGGAACGGACGTCAGCAGTCCCAAAACAGCCCTAGATACACTTGTGACGGGTGGTCCGTATGCAGGGATGTTGCCTGAAGGATTTCAGGGCGTTCTCCCGCAGGGTACCGTTGTTCAGAACGTAACGATTCATTCGGATGATAAACTGGCAGTCGTGGAGTTCTCCGGAAACTTTGCCAAGTATGATGCCAAGAACGAGCGCAAAATGCTGGAGGCTGTCACCTGGACACTCACCGGTACACCGGATGTGCAGAGCGTACAGATCTGGGTGGACGGCAAAAAGTTAACGCAAATGCCAGTAAACAGCACGCCACTGCCGGAACCGTTGAATCGGGCGGTGGGCATCAATCTCGATTTGGGTGATACATTCACGACCAACAGCAGCCCGGTAACAGTTTATTTCTCAGCCGCTTCGCCAGCAGGCATTCAATATTATGTCCCGGTTACGCGTCTAGTGACACCAGGTGGAGACCGGGTGCAGGCGGCGCTGAATGAACTGATCAAGGGGCCTGCCAAAGGTGGCGAGCTGGAAGAGGTCATGACAGGTGGAACGCAGCTGCAATCGATCAAAACGTCTGAGGATGGAACCGTAACGGTTGCACTCAAAGACGATATGTTCACTGAGGGAGATGTCGTGCCAAGTGAACTGCTCCAATCCGTCGTATTGACTACGGCCGAGAACACAGCTGGCAAGGAAGCTAAAGTCCAGATCGAATGGAACGGGCAAAAGACAGTCATGAGTGATGATAATCGGGATTACAGTGCCCCAGTATCGAAGCCTGAATATATCAATGAAATTCCAATTTAAGTCACAAAGAGCGGTCTAACGTACGGTTGACAGAACTCTTTGGTGGATAGGATGCTTTTAACAGAACTCTTTGAGGGACAGGATGCTTTTAAGTGAACTCTTTGGTAATATAGAAGGGATTAGTAAAAGTGTGAACAAGCTCGACATTACAGGATGCTTAAGTCGTAGGAGGCAGAAATGATGAGATCTAACGGACGAACCAGCGACCAGCTGCGCCCGATGAATTTAACAATTAACACGAATAAATACGCCGAAGGTTCTGTACTGATTGAAGTAGGAGATACCAAGGTTATCTGTACAGCTACTGTGGAGGAACGTGTTCCTCCCTTTATGAAAGGGCAGGGTAAAGGCTGGGTAACGGCTGAATACTCCATGCTGCCACGTGCAACACATACCCGTAATCAGCGTGAAGCGAACCGCGGCAAATTGACTGGACGCACCATGGAAATTCAGCGTCTGATTGGCCGGGCACTGCGCTCGGTCGTTAACTTGCAGGCGCTTGGTGAGCGTACCATTACGCTGGACTGTGATGTCATTCAAGCCGACGGAGGTACACGCACAACGTCCATTACCGGTTCGTTTGTAGCTCTGGCGCTCGCGGTGAACAAAATTGCCCAACAGCATAAATTGCAAGTATTTCCGATTACGGATTTCATTGCAGCGGTAAGTGTGGGTGTAGTTGGAGAACAGCCTGTGCTGGATCTGAACTATGATGAAGATTCCAAAGCCAAGGTAGATATGAACCTCGTGATGACAGGCGGCGGGAAATATGTGGAGCTTCAGGGAACAGGTGAAGAAGCACCATTTGACCGTCGTGAGCTGAACGCGATGCTGGAGCTGGGTGAGCAGGGCATTCTGGAGATGATTGAGCGTCAAAAAGAAGTTCTCGGTCCCATTGCACTCAAGATCGGTGCTCGTGGATTAGGAGAAGCCTAAAATGAGTCTGGATAGCCCAATTATCATTGTCGCAACCCGTAATGCAGGGAAAGTACGTGAATTCGCTCATGCATTCGCTCCACTGGGCAAAGAGGTCAAAAGCATGTTCGACTATCCGGAGCTGCCGGATGTTGTTGAGGATGGCGTAACCTTTGCAGAGAATGCCTGGAAGAAAGCCAAAGCGGTGGGCGATGCTCTTGGTCTGCCTGTCCTGGCTGACGATTCGGGATTGTGCGTGGATCTGCTGGACGGTGACCCGGGAGTGTATTCTGCGAGATATGCAGGCGAGGGTGCAACCGATGCGAAGAACAATGCCAAACTGCTTGAGGCGCTGGAATCGCTCAAATCCGGTGAGGATACGGAGCAACCGCTGTTGAGTCCAGCAAGTTTCGTTTGTGCACTTGTGTTGTATGACCCGGCAACCGGAGACAAGTATGAATCAGAAGGCATGGTGGAAGGCTGGATCACAGCTGAGGCAGCCGGTGGTGGCGGTTTTGGATACGACCCACTCTTCTACGTGCCTGAATATGAGATGACGATGGCCGAGCTTACGCTGGAGCAAAAGCAGGCGATCAGTCACCGGGGCCATGCCCTGAGAGCGCTCGTATCCAGTCTGAAAGGCTGAGATTCAAACGAATCGGCTCATATGATTATGAATGTATAAGGTGAATTATTGCCTTGATTAAATATCAAAGCGTTAGTGGAAGGTAAGAATCATTCCTGTGGAATGCTTCACCGACCATTAACGTTTTTTTATTTTTATTGAGTGGAGCCGATTTTAATAAAGCCAGTACGTGGGACCCAAAATAAATCCCGCTTTTTTCAGTGAAAACATCGGAACATACGTTCTTATACCTATATAGAAAATACGAAGATTTCACGTTTGAGCAGAGCATTAGGACCGGGGTTGGAAGGAGTTGCAAGTCTTGTACAGTATGGGTTAACATTCAAGTTAACGAATCATCAATGAACTCAAACGGAGGGGATTTGCTTATGCAAGAAGTGAAGCTTACGGTGTCTTATGATGATTATGAGAACGGTATTCGTATGGAAACGTTGATCAGGGAACTGGCTGCCAAACCGGAGGCTGGTTCGCTGGAGAGTCTGATTATTGGAGACTGGGGACAGGCTTATGAAAATTCGCCGGATGAATTTATGGGCACACTCATCGAACTGGCTCCAAGCTTTCCGTCTTTGATGAAACTGTTCATCGGAGATATGGGCTTTGAAGAATGCGAAGTATCATGGATTATTCAAACGGATCTCACACCACTATTGGTTGCTTTTCCTGAATTGAAGTCATTCACAGTGAAGGGCAGCAGCGGACTAAGTCTGGAACCAATCGAACACGCCAAACTTGAAGAATTGATCATTATTTGCGGTGGTCTTCCCAAAAGTGTGTTAGCTTCAATTGCCCGGGCTAAGTTGCCTGAATTGCGTAAGCTTGAGCTGTATCTGGGTGTGGATGATTATGGATTCGACGGTTCACTGCAAGATGTACTTCCACTTTTGGAACAGGGCTTATTTCCAAAGCTCGTATACCTGGGTCTGAAAGACAGTGAAATTCAGGATGAGATTGCAAAGGCTGCAGCTGAGGCGCCAATTCTGGATCAACTTGAAATCCTGGATCTGTCAGAGGGCACGTTGTCTGATGAAGGGGCAGAGGCGCTGCTTGCCAGTGACAAGATCAAAAAACTTAAACATCTCAATCTTAGTTACCATTACATGACGGACGAAATGCTCATTCGCTGGAAACGTTCCGGTATATCTGTAGATGTTAGCGAGCAACAACAGAGTGATGAAGATGACTGGCGTTACCCGTCGTTAACGGAATAAATGATGTCAGGCATGACGGAAATGGAAGGAAATTTGCAACGCCCAGTTAAGGATTCGGATCTGGAGCAGCCGTTATTGTTAATTGGAAACCCGAATAATCGCCGTACCCTTGGATTACAGGAGGCAAGACAGCGTATTGGCTTACAACCTGCACTTGTGCTGCCTTATGCCCGTTTGCTAAAGACTTGGAGACGGGGCGGAACCATGGCGGATGCCGTACAGCAATGTCTGGAAGGGCGAGGAATTACGCACATGCAGCGAGAGCCGTGGATATCTTCACCAGCGTCGATGTCATATGCGAATCATGGTTCAGTTAACGGAGTGAAAAGGATACCTCTTATTCGGATTGATGCACCTGGTGAGGAGTGGGAAGTAGAGCGTGAACTTCTCTTCCTTGGAGCTGTGAATGATATATCACGTTTAACGGATGGCCTTTCTGAGGGAATGATTCCGGCAGAACAGACACTTACTCTTGAACAGGAGTGGGGGCGGATCTACGCGCCCAACCAATGGTTTCGTGGCTGGAAGGCCTGTTTGGAACGAGTTCGCTATGAAGCCTTGGAATATTGGCCTAATGCCCGGTTCATGAATGATCCCGATGACATTGCGATCATGTTTGATAAAAGGAAATGCCAGCAGCATCTATCTGCCCATGGCGTTCACGTTCCCTCAACACTCCAATCTTCGGAGCCGATCCGCAATTATGTAGACCTGCGTACAGCGATGACAACAGCCGGTATGAATCGCGTTTTCGTGAAACTTGCGTGTGGCTCCGGGGCTTCAGGCGTTGTTGCCTATCAAATTAATCCGCGAACGGGTGCTGAAATCGCCATAACCACAGTGGGAATGGAACAGATTCAGGGAAATCTCATTTTTTATAATGAAGGCCGGATGCGCAGGTATACACATACTTCGGAGATTTCGGCACTCATGGATTGGTTGTGTGCTGAAGGTGCCCAGATTGAACGTTGGATGGCAAAAGCATCCCTGGGTTCAAGCGTGTTTGATATTCGCCAGCTTGTGGCAGGTGGACAAGCAGGTCATGCCATCGTACGGCTTAGTCAGACACCGATCACCAATCTGCATTTGCGCAATGAGCGGTTGCTGCCCGCAGAAGCGGGGCTGGATGAACAGCAGATGGAGGAAGTTCAGACGGCAGCGAAAGCAGCAATGGCTGCCTTCCCCAACTCATGGTCTGCCGGGATTGATGTGATGCTCAGTGGAGGTAGTGAGCCGCGTGCCTATATTTTGGATGTGAATCCGTTCGGAGATTTGTTGTACAGAGTGCAGCATAACGGACTTGGAACCTATGAATGGGAAATGGAACTTTTGCGAAAGGAGCCTTACAACTATGACTGATATGAACACCATCGTAGGCTCCCATGATCTATTAATGATTACGCTGGACACATTAAGGTATGATGTGGCCAAGCTGGAGGAACAGAATTGCCCCAACCTGTGCGGTTCGGGTTCCTGGGAGCAGCGTCATACCCCTGGAAGCTTTACATATGCGGCACATCATGCTTTTTTTGGTGGCTTCATGCCTACACCTGCCAATACGGACAAAACCTCACACGTACGGCTTTTTCATTCCCGGAATACTGGATTAAAGACTCATCCGCATACCTGGCTGTTCGACACACCAGATATCGTATCCGGTTTTGCGGCTGAAGGATATCGTACGATTTGTATTGGAGGGGTCATTTTCTTCACCAAGAAAAATCCGCTCGCCAAAGTGCTACCGGGTTATTTTCAACAGAGTTACTGGCGGATGAATTTTGGGATAACCAACCCCAAATCGACCGAGCATCAGGTTCAGCATGCCTTGAAGCTGCTGGAGCAAAGCGCACCAGATGAGAAGCTGTTTTTGTTCCTGAATGTGTCTGCCATCCATGGGCCAAATCGCTATTTTGTGGAGGGTGCAAGAGAGGATTCGGTAGAAACACAGCGTGCAGCGCTTCGGTATGTGGACGAGGCCCTTGGGCCATTGTTTGATGCAATGAGGCAGCGTTCAAGGCCTACGTTTTGTTTAGCTTTTTCCGATCATGGCACGGCGTATGGTGAGGATGGCTATCAGGGGCACAGGTTGGCGCATGATGTCGTCTGGAATGTGCCTTACCGTGAATTTATTTTATAGAACAAATGATTCATATCATCAACAACTACAAACTGGATATAGGGAGGAAACCGATGGACGATCAATCTCAACATACGACAGCAGGTCATTCCGCACAGTCCGGATCCAATACAGCTACAGGTCTCAGAGAAGTGCTTGCTTCCCCCTATCGCTCTTATTTATATTCGTATCCTCACAAGACCGCATATCGGGAATTGAACCCGCCGTTACCGCTCGGTCCATTGTGGGAACGTGAGAATACCGATACGTATTTTTTATATATGCACATTCCTTTTTGTGCCGCTCGTTGCGGATTTTGCAACCTGTTCACGTTACCGGATCGCCGTGATGACACCCATGTGCGTTATGTGGATGCGCTGGAACGGCAAGCCAAGCAGTGGGCACCCCTCACATCACGCAGACCCTATTCGAGGTTTGCCATCGGTGGTGGGACGCCCACATTATTAAATGAAATTCAGTTGAACCGCTTGTTCGATATTGCGGAACAGGTGATGGGGCTCGATCCGACGCAAGCTTCGATCTCGGTAGAAACGTCACCGGATACCGTGACGGAAGCCAAATTGGCCATCATGAAGGAGCGGAGCGTGGACCGCGTAAGTATGGGCATCCAAAGTTTTATCGAAGCCGAAGCCTCAGCCATTTACCGTCCGCAGAAACCACAGGAAGTGGAACGCGCACTTGAGAAGCTTACACGGTATGAATTCCCTCTGTTGAATCTGGATCTGATCTATGGTCTGCCGGGACAAACGGTGGAATCATGGCTGTATTCGCTGGAACGTGTCCTTTCATATGAACCGGGTGAGATTTTCATTTATCCACTGTACACCCGAGAGAATACCATTGTGAAACCGGATGATATTCAGCGTCAGGGACCGGATATTCGGATGGAGCTGTATAAGGCTGCGCGTGAGACTTTAAAAAGCAGAGGCTATGTCCAGTATTCCATGCGCAGATTTGCCAAAGAACAATCATCTTCTGGAAGCAAAGAGCTTCTACCCTACAGCTGTCAGGAGGAAGGCATGGTTGGTCTGGGTTGCGGAGCACGCTCCTATACCAGTGAAGTACACTATGCTTCCAAGTATGGTGTTAGTTATAAGGCCACACAGAGCATCATCGCCGATTATGTGGCAACCGAGCGTTATGATGTGGCCGATTACGGCATTGTACTCAGCCGGGAGGAGCAGAAGCGCCGCTTTATTCTGAAAGCCCTGCTGCATCGGGAAGGTTTGGCGCTATCGGATTATGATCAACGATTCGGAACGGAAGTCATGTCAGACTACGGATTGTTGAGTGAACTGTTGTCTGAGGGCATGGCTGAGCTTGAGCAGGACGATAAGGGTAACCAGGTGCTGCGTCTGACAGAAGAGGGATTTGGCTACTCGGATGCCATTGGAGATTGGCTCATCTCCGCTGAGGTTCGTGAACAAATGGAAGGGTTTGTATTCTCATGAGAGCAACCTTGTATTATCGGGGGAAGCTGTCGTCCTGTAATTACGACTGTCCATACTGTCCGTTTAGCAAAACGGTAGATTCCAAGGAGACGCTGGAAGTGGATGAACAACAACTGCGTCAATTTGTGAATTGGGTGAGGGATCAGGAGAGTGCTGGTCATCAATTTTCGATTTTCTTTAACCCGTATGGAGAAGCTTTGGTAAGACGTTGGTATCGTGAAGCGATGATTGAACTATCGCATATGCCACATGTGGACAAAATTGCAGTCCAAACCAATCTGTCTGTCAAACTGGACTGGGCCCGCGAAATGAACCGGGATAAAGCGGCATTCTGGGCAACCTATCACCCGCGTGAGACGAAGGAGTCTTCTTTCGTCAAACAATGTTTGACTTTACGTGAGATGGGACTTGCCTTTAGTGTGGGGACAGTTGGATTGCGCAGTGCATTCCCTGCTATTGAATCGATGAGGCAGGCTTTACCCGATGACGTGTATATGTGGATCAATGCATTTAAAGATCGACCCAAATATTACAGCGTGGAAGAGGTCGACTTTTTACGATCCGTTGATCCACTGTTTGAAGGGAACCTGCGGGATTATGAGAGTCTGGGCAAGCGCTGTTCCGCTGGTTCGGAGGTATTTTATGTGCAAGGGTCAGGGCATGTAAAAAGGTGTTACAAGGATCGTCGTATTATTGGGCATCTATACCGCGATGGTTTGGAGGCTTTGGCCGTAGATCGGCCGTGTGGCATGAAAAAGTGTGGCTGTTATATCGGTTATATTCATATGGAGGATTCACCGTTCAGAGATATTTTTGGCAATGGGTTGCTTGAGCGTAATCCGGTTCTAATTAATCGATAGATAGAGGTCAGCAAGTAGTAGGAAGATGCTACGGAAGAATTGCAGCAGTCACTTGATATTTTAAAGTGGGATGATGTATAGCCATACCATAATTTAGTCGTGTACGACGAAGGGGTGCCTGATGAACAGCTATTATGCTGTTCATCGGCACCCTTTTACGAATGAAAAAATAGCCTCATTTATCGAATGGCCACTTTGTACGTACGCAACCACGAGTTAATCTGTGTCAGATAAGCAAACAACTGTGGACCCGACATTAACTGTCCAAACCAGGGCAGGTTCGATGAAGCATCCGGTGAGGAGGCCAATTTGCGAATTTGAACTTTGTCGATTAATGGCAAGATCGGTGAGCTGGCGTCATCCAGAATATCAAGCACCTGCTGTTTAACGGCAGCAAGATACTGCGGGTTATGTGTTTTCGGGTACGGACTCTTTTTCCGGTACAACACATCGTCAGGCAGTACACCTTCCAACGCTTTACGCAGAATGCCTTTTTCCCGTCCGCCTGTCATTTTCATGTCCCAAGGCACGTTAAACACATATTGAATCAAACGGTGATCACAGTAAGGCACCCGAACCTCAAGCCCAGCTCCCATACTCATCCGATCTTTCCGATCCAGTAGTGTGGGCATGAAGCGGGTGATGTTCAGATAGGACATTACTCGCATTTGGGCTGCTTTACCGGTCTCCCCATCGAGTAAAGGTACTTCAGCCACAGCATCCGAGTAGCGGTCCGCGAGATAGTCGAGTGGCCTGATCCATTCCCGAATGTCTGGGGATAACAATCCTGCTCGCATATCAGGCGCAACAGACCATGGGAATGTACCGGAGTTCAGCATCTCTTCCCGATGGAACCAAGGATAACCGCCAAATATTTCATCCGCTGCTTCGCCTGAAATGGCAACGGTGGCTCCTTTTTTGATTTCTTTACAGAACAGATAGAGAGAGGAATCTACATCCGCCATACCTGGCAAATCACGCACAAGCATCGCCTGGGTTAGTGCATGAACCAGTTCTCCGTTTTCAATCTCAATCCAGTGATGATCTGTCTTCAGTTCATCTACCATACGCTGAATCCAGGGTCCATCTGCACCAGGTTGGAAGGAATGGGCCTGAAAATGCTTTGCATTATCCACATAGTCGACAGAATACGTGCTGACCTGACCTTGACCTGTACGGTTATAATAATCCACCGCTAACGCAGATAGAGCACTTGAATCCAATCCCCCCGACAAAAGGGAGCAGACCGGAACGTCCGAAGCCAATTGGCGTTCTAATGTATCCTGTAACAGTCTGCGTACTTCGGCAGCTGTCTCATCCAGATTATGTTCGTGATTCTGACTTTCCAGCTTCCAGTAAGCATAGGTTTTAATACCGTTTCGGTTGTAGATAAGCGCATGCGCAGGTTTGAGCTCGTTAAGGGAGGAGTATACGCCGTGTCCAGGTGTCCGGGCAGGACCGACAATAAATACTTCTGCCAAACCTTCAGGGCCAACCGCAGCTTCAACATCCGGGTGGATGAGCAGTGCTTTGGGTTCTGAGCCAAATACGAGTGCATCCTTTGCATGACTGTAGAACAGGGGTTTGACGCCTAGCCGATCACGGGCGATAAAAACCTGTTCGCGTCCGCCATCCCATATGGCAAAAGCAAAAATTCCGTTAAACCGGTCAACGCAGGCCGGTCCCCACTCAATATAAGAGGCGAGCAGCACTTCCGTATCACATTGTGTGCGGAAATGGTGTCCGCGCTGAAGCAATTCCTTTTTCAATTCGGGTGCATTGTATAGTTCTCCGTTATACACGACGGTATAGGAGGTGTCTCCCTGTAACGCATGCATGGGCTGTGCCCCGTTCTCCGGGTCCATAACGCTGAGACGCCGATGTCCGAACGCACAAGGATTGGAGATCCATGTACCTGAAGCGTCGGGCCCCCGGTTCGACAAGCTGTCCGTCATCCGGACCAGCAGCTCTGATTCCTGGGTCAAATCCCGATTCCACTGTATGAAGCCGGTTATACCGCACATGGTTTGTTCATCCTTTCTTAGTCGAGTCATTCATCCGTATGGCTGCTTGAGTCCTAACAGCCAGCAAATGTTGTCTTTTTCGTCAGAAGTCGTAACAAATATATGCCGAAAGCAGGCATAAAATGTCTGTCCTCTTCGGAAACTATATCTAGGGACAACGGCCTCAACATGCCTGTAAAGGAGAGAACTTGCAAATGGACAGTATGACCTATTATGTATCTGTCATGGGGCGCTCCGTTATTCCGGACCCGCACGTAACGTCGTATGAATGGGTGATCCAGGCGACGCCTCAGGAGGCGGAACATTTACTGGGACTGCTTAATCTGATGCAGGAAAAAGAGGAAGAGGCCTTTCCAGGAATGGTATTCCCTTGGCCGGATACGCCGGAGGAGTCTGTAAACCGTGCATATGAAGCTGTGTTACAGCAGGTGTATCGGGAGATTTATCGCTTGGGAACACCAGAGACCCGATACCAGATCGAACAAAGTACATGAAATGGACAAAGGAGCGCGATAACAAATGTATGCCATTCAGGATGCCAAAATACGCAGATTAACCGAAGTGGATGGATTGTCTTGTGCAGAAGTTGAGGTACAACCTGGAAATGCAGGGGATCCGTCTTTGCTTGTATACGTTGCGGCTTCCCAGCCGGGGAACTCGCTTGAAGTCGTTCGAATTGTACGCAATCATTCGGATGCAGTCCTGGATTGGTACAATAACAATATGCACACAGCGTTTGAAGATGCCACGGAAACGGCGTTTGAGAACAGTGAAGGCATTACAGCAGGGGAAGATAAAGCCCGGTTTCAGAGTGAGTTACTTTCTTTTGGATTACTGGGACCGACGCTTCAACGCTATTTGCTGGGGCAAGGTTAAGGTGGTCATTCCAACAAATGCCGATAGCTGCATAGGATAAGCGAAATTACCCGGAGCCATACTATATGCAAGTTCCGGGGAGGTGATAGCAATGGCTTCCAAGTTCAAGAAAAACAAAGGGAACCTTTATGCGCATCATACCGAGTTTGCCGAGGAAGTGCTCGCCATTAACAGCAAGCGTCCTGCCCAGAGAAATCCGTGGCGTCAGGGAAACAAGTAACCGGAATGCAGAAACCCGCCCTTCTTTCGAAAGGCGGGTTTTTGAATGTTTATTTTAACTTGGTTGTGGAGCTTGTGGTTAGGCATATTCACGCAGCACTTGAATACCTTTGACGATATTGTACACAAAACTTAAGGCATAAATGACAAAGAACAGTATTACAAATCCGACAGCGGAACCCAGACTGTGGGCGGTAACGAAGAAATAAAGTAGCGGGATTGCCGCAAGAAACGGGAAGATATGCGAGAATAAGGCCCGTTTCGCATGTCCCTCAATATAGTTGTCCTTGGCCACAATCCAAATAATGATGGGAAACAAGAACGGGGCGAAGAAAATACTAAAATAGGATAATGCTGATAAAAGTTGTCTCATAGCGGTTTCTCTCCTTTATTTGGTTCAGTAGAATGTATGTATCCAAGTGATTACCCAGCAAGTCTCATCCTGAATATGTCTGCCCATTTTAAATGCACCTAAGCTTAATATCCTCAATATTGCCTGCTTAAAGCATTCATATTCTGTACCTGTGTTGAGTATGAAAATAATACGTTCAAGTCATGTGGAACGATGCAATTATTAATTTTTTTATAAAACTATTGAAAAATATAGAAATGAGAGTATAATAGGAATCGCGCGGTATTTTTATTATACATATTTGTCTCAGTAGCTCAGCCGGATAGAGCAACGGCCTTCTAAGCCGTCGGTCGGGGGTTCGAATCCCTCCTGGGACGTAAGAAAAAGCTTCCTTTGGGAAGCTTTTTTGCGTACAAGGGATGAGAACCCCAAGGTTCGTCGGAGGATAAGCTCCGGTAGGAATACTTCGCAGTCTAGACTGTATCCGACAAAGAGTGGAACATCCTCCAGACATCAAAAAAAGCTCCCCGCAGGGAACTTTTTTTATTTAATCTGTTTTTTGATTATACCTTGAACTTGCCGATGACTTCCTGAAGCTCTTGAGCCATTTGACTCAAGCTGTCCGCGGATGCTGATACTTCTACCATGGACGCACTTTGCTGTTCGGTCGAAGCCGCTACATTTTGGGTATTTCCAGCGGATTGCTCTGCAATGACAGCAACACTCTCTGCCATGTCGACCATATTTTGTGCGCTGGCGAATACCTGCTCCACAATGGAAGAGACATCAATGGATTCGGAAGCGACACGATCGATCGACTGAACAATGTCATTGAAGGCATCCCCAGTTAATGAAACCAGAGATATTCCTTCCTGTACGACCGCTGTTCCTTCGTTCATGGATGTTATAGCATTCGCCGTTTCTTCTCGAACCTGATAGACCAGTTTGCGAATTTTCTCAGCGGATAGTGTGGATTGTTCAGCCAATTTTCTGACTTCGTCGGCGACGACAGCAAATCCTCGGCCATGTTCCCCGGCACGTGCTGCTTCAATAGCAGCGTTTAGAGCAAGCAGATTCGTCTGACTGGAAATTTCGGTAATCAGCCCGATAATATTGCCAATCTCGTCCGTTTTCTGTCCCAATACATGAACGACATTCGCGGTATGGTTAACTTTTTCATAAATGACATTCATTTGTGTTACTGCATGATTAACGACTTCGGTACCTTCTTTGGCTTTTTCATTGGCACTTGTTGTTAACTGGGTGACATGTTGAATCGATGTTGCAGCCTGACTCATACCTTTGGAAATTTCCTCGGTAGACTGAGTAAAGGCATTCGAGTTATTGACCAATTTTTCGGAACCATCTGCGATATGTTGTACTGCCTCTGAAATATAGTCGGCCGTGGCGCGGGTTTGTTCAGCGCTTACTGATAATTCTTCTGAGGTTGCAGCCACCTGTTCTGAGTTAAATCCTACCTGTGAAACTAGCTGTCTTAGATTTCTAGACAGGATGCAACACGTCTCGTCGTATATGTTACGGACATGTATCGCTATCGTCCCATCGTAAATCAAATTCAAAAAGAACTGTGGGGTTCCGGCCCTTATCCGCCGCGCAGCATTATCGAAGTGGATCGTCTGAATCAGGATGATATTGTCGAAGTGGAAGGTACGTTCTACGCACCTGAACAATAAATAAGAGAAATTAAAAGGTCTCCATTGGATGGAGGCCTTTTAATTTGGGTTGAATGATTGGTTCTCATGGAAAATAGATAAAATGTTATAGGATTAAACTATCAATCGTATAGAATTTATATATTTAATTAATAAACCATCTTGTGACACAATGAAGATATCAATCATGAAAGCGATGGTGGTATCCATGCAATCGATTAATCAATGGCAAGCGGATGAGTATGACAACAAACTGGCTTTTGTATCGGGTTATGGTAAAAGTTTAATCTCATGGCTTCAACCTCAAAAAGGGGAATACATCCTTGACTTGGGCTGTGGGACGGGAGATTTGACGTACGAAATTTCTGCAGCGCAGGCTGAGGTAGTTGGCATGGATGCATCACCGGACATGATTCGTCGTGCAAGAGAGAAATTTCCCGATATCGAGTTCATAGAGGGTGACGGCCATCAGTTTGAGACGAACAAGCTCTATGATGCCGTCTTTTCCAATGCAGCTCTGCACTGGATGCGAAGTCCGCGACTTGTCGTGGATAGTATATGGAAGTCTTTGAAGCCTGGGGGACGTTTTGTGGCGGAGTTCGGTGGCAAAGGAAATGTACAGATCATTGTAGATGCATTAGAGGAAGTGTTTGAACGACACACTGGCATTCGTGGATCAGAGCGCAATCCTTGGTATTTCCCGACGATCGGGCAATATAGCAATATTCTGGAACAATGCGGATTTTTGGTTCGACAGGCCTACCACTATGACCGTCCTACCAGACTGGCGGATGGTGAACAGGGTATAGAGGGCTGGTTGGCTCATTTTGGAGGGGACTATTTTGATGGTTTGAGTCAGGAGCAAATTCAGGAAATCTGTCGTGAAACTAGTCAAATCGTTGTGCCGAAGCTCTGGAAAGAAGATGCAATCTATGCCGATTATAAGCGTCTTCGAATTGAAGCATTGAAGCCGGGAGGTTAAATAATCAAAAGATGTATCTTTGTTAAATGAATTAATACATGAAATCCATCGATCACAATTAGGTTAGGAATCTCTTTCAGAATGAAGAGGCTCTTGGCCTTTTTTCCTATGTTATTTAAAAATTGAAATATTCAATCGACAAATAAATACAATTTCACTTTTTCCCCTTACTCAAGAACCATATAAGTAATTTTTATATCATAATTGTAATTATTTAGAAGGGGAATGCGCTATTTTAGTAGAATAATTTACCAAGGGTCAATCTTCTTGCAGATAGGGCGGTGAGTTGTCACAGGTATTGCAGTACTTGTCATAGCAGGACCCAAGCGATTGGTGAGGTACTTTCATATTGAGAAGGAGGGGCATAGCCTTGAATAAACGATTGATATCCATATTGTTAAGTATCCTAATGACTTTTTCTATCATCATGCCAGCGGCCGGAGCCGCTCCTGTAGGTGTTCAGCTTGAGAACTCGCTAAGCAATGGCGAAGCCACACAATGGCGAGAAATTCTTGCCCAGCGGGAAGGGAAGCTTGCAGCAGATCCATTTTTGGACAAGAGCCTGGAAGGTCTTGGGGGAGAGAATACAAGAGTAATTGTTGAACTCTCCAATAAGCCAGTTGCTGTTGCGCAAGGCGAATCTACCCTCTCTGGAAAATCTTTTACCTCCTCTATGGAAACAAAGGCTGTGGCTCAAGTTGAGCAACAACAACAGTCATTTGTACATAGCCTCACTCAGAATAAAATCAAACACGAAGTATTGGAAAATTACGCATATGCTCTGAATGGTATAGCCATTGAACTTAAGGGCAACCAATTGGGGCAATTGCTTCGCATACCGGGCGTTGTCAGTGTATACCCTGACCTTGAAATTACCGTATCCCCGGAAACAGATGAAGTAAATCCTTATATGAAAGATACCGCACCATTTATTGGCGCCCTTGAAGTATGGAATTTGGGATACAAAGGAAAAGGCGTCAAAGTTGGCGTCATTGATACAGGGATTGACTATGAACATCCCAATCTGCAAGACGCTTATAAAGGTGGATGGGATTTCGTTGAAAATGACAATGATCCTTATGAAACAACACGTGAAGAATGGAAAGTATCTGGAGCACCTGAATTTAATGCCAATGGAAGCGCCTATTACACATCCCACGGTACTCACGTAGCCGGTACCATTGCTGCTCGTGAAGCTGGAGATTATGGTATTGTTGGGGTTGCTCCTGAAGCCGATATTTATGCATATCGTGTTCTTGGGCCCTACGGAAGTGGTCAAACTTCATGGGTGCTGGGTGGAATTGACCGTTCCGTTGCCGATGGCATGGACGTAATCAATCTCTCGTTGGGTAACTCCGCAAATGATCCAAGTTATATCACTTCAGTTGCACTTAATAATGCCATGTTGTCTGGCGTGACTGCAGTTGTGGCAAGCGGTAATGATGGCCCGAATCGTTATACATTAGGTTCTCCAGGAGCATCGGCTATGGCAATCACTGTAGGTAACTCCACAGGACCAAGCCAAAGTATTACAGCCAACACTCATTTCTGGATTGGTGAGGAAGGTGAAGGTACGCTTCCTGAAGAACAACCTGTCCCTGAAGTTGAGCCATCTCCTGAACTGGGAACAGCACCGGGAACGGAAACTCCTGAAGTTCCGGCTCAAGGTGAACCATCAACCACATCGGAAGGTGCGACAGGCGAAGAAGCTTCATCAACAAACGAAGCTGCATTGTCTGGATCAGTGTCTGCTGATGTTACAGCTCTAGATGTGGAAGACAGCCAACCAGAAGAGGGTGTTCAACCAACCTCGCCTTCTGCGCCTAGCGAAACAACTCCAGAGGTTGCACCTGTGAAAGAAGAGCCTGAGGTTGATCCAACTGAAACGGAGCAAAATCCACTGGCTGTTACTGAGTCGGTGTACCGCCTGGATGTGATGGGCTGGAGCCTTTCAGCAGATCCGGAATCTGTTTTGACGGATCAATATGATCTTGTATTTGCAGGGTTGGGTAAACCGACCGACTTTGAAGGCAAGGATTTTACAGGCAAAGTGGCTTTTGTACAGCGCGGTGAGCTGGCATTTGTAGAGAAAGTAGCCAATGCCAAAGCTGCTGGTGCAGTTGCTATTATCGTATATAACAATATTCCAGGCCCGATCGGTGTGAGTTTGGGAGATAATTTTGAACTTATTCCAACCTTGAGCATGTCGAAGGAAGATGGAGAAAGTATCAAGGCTGAGCTGGATGCTGGTCAAAGCGTTGAAGTGAGTTTCAGTGACTTCGTTAAAGGTCAAACGGCTGGAGATGAGATGAATCCATCCAGCTCCCGCGGACCAGCCAAGGTGACTCTGGATATCAAACCGGATATAGTTGCACCCGGTACCAGCATTCTGTCTACTGTTCCTGCCTATGGCAAGGACGAGCCTGAAGCAGATTATTCGCAGGCTTATGATCGTAAATCAGGTACAAGTATGGCCACGCCTCATGTTGCCGGACTAGTTGCCCTGTTGATTGAAAAGCACAGTGACTGGACACCATTTGATATTAAAGTAGCACTCATGAACAATGGTAAAGTGCTCGACACAACCAATTACGATGTGTTTGATCAAGGTGCAGGGCGTATTCAAGCGGTGAAAACGATTGATCCTGCTGCATTTGTTAAAGTATTGGATGTAACGAAATACACAGAGAATGGCGTGGCTGTCGAGAAACCAAATGTAACGGGTAGTGTCAATTTTGGCAACTTCCTCAGCACGGACGAAAAAACCGTCAGCAAAACGATCAAAGTGGAGTCGCTGAATGGCAGCGGTGGAAACTACACTGTAAGCGTGAATCCGACACGTACAATCCCTGGTGTATCCGTTGCGGTGGACAAGAGCTCTTTTACACTGAATGGTGAGGAAGAGTTACAAGTTACAATTACAGTTCCAAAAGGTGTTACTGCGGTAACAGAAGCGCAAGGATACCTTCAGTTGTCTAATGGAACGGACACATTCAGTGTTCCATATGTCGCACATTTCAACCTTACCCTGGCAGGCGTTAAATACATTGAGACTGTCTATGGTACAGAGAAGAACCCGTTCCATTATCCATTGAAGTCTGATGGTACGCTGGATACACTCAATGTAGCTATGGAATTCTACAATCCCATGAATTTTGCCCTTATTGAGATCTTCGATGGCCTTAACCCGGATGGGGGCTATTATGGAGATGGATATATTGGATCTATTTTTGGGAACTACTACAATTTTGCTGCCAACACAAGATATAATCTGGAGTGGGATGGACAGTATGCAGACTACACTACCGACGAGGTAACAACTATTCCAGATGGTCTTTATACGGTTGACATCACTACAATCGGTGTTGATGGCAAAACGTATATCGAAGATACTTCTCCATTTTTGGTGAAAAAAGCAGCTCCGGTTGTAACAGCACCAGAAAAGTTGGAATTCAAGCAAGATGAATCTGCTGTCATTAACGGCAGCGTGGATGATTTATACTTCCGTGTCGCTCCTGCACTTAAAGAGAACTGGAGCATTGAGTTTGACCCGGTGACTGCCTTGAAAGCAACATACGTCCTGAAAAAAGAGGATGGTTCGACTTACAAGGAGGGTGTATTTGAAGTAAAACCTGATGGTACCTTCACTCTTCCTTTAGAAGGCATCCAAGCAGGTGAATATGCCGTTGAACTTACGGTAAAAGACCAACAAGGGCTTTCTGGTAAAGCCACTACGGCACTGAGTCTGAAATCCAAGGAGACTGAGCCGGAAACTCCAGCAGTCAAAGCGCCTGGAACACCTGTGTTGTCTCATAATAATTGGGTTGGTAATGGCCTGAGCGAAGGCTCATATATCGTTACCATGAACCTGTGGTGGGGCGAGAACGCCACCAGCTACAAGCTTTATGAGGACGGGGTTTTGATTGATACGCAGAAGTTGACCTACAATGCGCCTCTGGCACAGTTTGCCCAAACGAAGATCACAGGCAAAGCCAACGGCACCTATACGTACGTAGCCGAGCTAACGAACGACAAAGGGACCACGCGGAGTCAGACACTGACAGTCAAGGTTACTAACGCATCGCCAGGCAAAGCAGTTCTCTCTCAAGATAACTGGGACGGCGACGGCAATTATAAAGTTACTATGAACTTGTGGTGGGGAACCAATGCCACTGAGTACCGCCTCTACGAAAATGATAAGTTGATCGACACCCAAGCACTCAATGCGGTTACGCCTAATGCGCAAAGCGCTGTTACTTCGCTGACTGGACGCACTTCGGGCACGTATACGTATCGGGCTGAGTTACTCAATGCAGCTGGTGTAACCAGCACTGACAAGATCACGGTAAAAGTGAAATAAACTCTTCAGCACTTATTTATTGAAGCATTTGTTTTTCGCATAAGCGGTCTTCATCCTGATCTCGCGGGATGGAGGCCGTTTTATTTTGTTTTTTCTCTGCTGCGGAATGGATAACTACTCATTGTCCTGTTAGTTGTAAATTGAGTATAGTTCGCATGAAAGTCCGTTAATAAGAAAACGCTCCTCTCAGGGGACAAGCTTTGTTAGCCTGTCACTCATGAGGGGAGCGTAATTAATCTAACCGATCACTCGATTCTTGCTGGCATTTATACCTGCTATCAGTAATACAATGGCAAGGAGAACCTGTACCAGCAATGGAAGTGTCCATCCTTGTGTCCAATCATGAAGCACGCCGAACAGCAACGGCCCGACGGCTGCCAGCATATACCCAAAGGATTGAGCCATACCTGAAAGTCCCGCAGCCTGTCTTGCATCGGACGTACGCAGTACAAAAAACATGGTTACAAGTCCGAACGAAGCCCCGGCTCCAACGCCAGCCAAAGCAACACCGACGGTTACGAGAGAGGAAATACCACTTAAAAGGAATGCGTAGCCCAGAATCAAACATGAACCTGTAATTGCTGTCAGCCAACGTTGATCTTTCATTCGTCCAGCCAGAATGGGGACGATGAACGTTACCGGAACGCTAACCATTTGCATCAGAGACAACATCCAGCCGGCTGAAGAGGAACTGAAACCCTGATCAGATAGAACCTCTGGCAGCCAGGTAATTGTAGTGTAAAAAATTAAAGATTGCAGTCCCATGAACAATGTGACATACCAGGCTAAGGGAGATGTAATAAGACGAACGGGCTTCGCTTCCGTTCTCGAAGCCACGTAAACTTCGCCGCGACGTCCAGAACGGACGTGAGGCAGCCAGAGAATCAGGGCTAGAATGGACAGTATAGCCCACATGCCCAGTGAAGCGTGCCAACCCATGGAGGTTAAGCCTGCCGTGGGAACGCTGATTCCTGAGGCGATAGCGCCCCATATATTCATGGACACGGAATAGAGGCCGGTAACGAGTCCCACTCGCAATGGGAAATCCCTTTTGATCAGACTGGGCAGCAATACGTTGCTCAGGGCAATACCACATCCAAGGATCGCTGTTCCTGCGAAGAGAACGGGAACAGAGGGCATAAACCGGAGGGATACGCCTATGGTCACAAGAATTATGGCAGTTAACAGAGCGGTTTCTAGTCCGAATCTTCGCGCCAATTGTGGAGCGAACGGAGAGATTGCCGCGAAGGCAAGCAAAGGAAGAGAGGTAAGCAAGCCTGCCAATGTATGACTTATTCCTGTATCTGTACGGATCAGTTCCACAATTGGACCTGTTGCCGTAATAGGTGAACGCATTGTTGCTGCGATAACGATAATGCCTGCCAGCAAGAGCCCAAGTTTCATGGATGCTGACGATGAATTATCGACTGCAGAATGGTCAGGTGAGTTTTGATGTAAAGAGGATGGCATGGTAAATCTCCTATAGTTTATTTGTCTAATATGTATACTTTGATACATACATATACATAAACAAGCATAACATCCCGTGTCAACATCAGCCGATTAACGTATTCAATCATCCCCAGAACGCAAAAAAAGCTTCCCGAAGGAAGCTTTTTCTTTAATTACGTCCCAGGAGGGATTCGAACCCCCGACCGACGCCTTAGAAGGGCGTTGCTCTATCCAGCTGAGCTACTGAGACATGAAATTTTTCAAGCAAAATTGATTTTATCATAAATAATGATGAATATCAAACATTTTATTATAATATATTTTTCGTATATGATATTTGGCGGCAGTAACGTTTTTTTCATTATAATTAAGGTTATGTTAGAATATCAGAAGAACTCAAAAAATAGATCGACTTTCGTTTAATATACATCTATTTATGGTTGATTGCGACTGGAGATTCAGGATACAGAGGAGGTGCTCCTATTAAGGAATCCACGACCCCGGAAACCGAGCACAGTAACAATATTGTGCTGTTTCCTAAGACGCTGGACTATTACCAGATTCAATTGACGGTTATGCTAGAAAATGAACGATATGGTGAAGCGATGGACCTGCTTCGCTTTTTGCTGCAATGCCAAGGGCAGGAAGAGCGGCATTACGACGAATGGCGAGCCTTGCTCGAATGGCTTGAAGCTGCGTTTCCTCATTACGGGGAAGATTTACCCGAGGTTCGTGAAGAGCGTGAGGAAGAGGAAATTAGTGAAGAGGACATGGCACGCCAACATGCCCGATCCAAGCTTGAGCAGGATGATGGCTATGCGGATAAACTTCTTCGTACCGTAATGGAGGAGCCTTTATCTGAACAAACAATGCTGGCGCTGGAGCAGCTTGCTTATCTCGATCGGCCAGAAATTGATGATTCGCTTACCGGTTGGCTCAAAGACAAGACGCTGCATCCTTTACTTCAGTTCCGCGTGCTTCAGACATTACGTCGCCGAGGTGTTCAAGGCATTATTGCGTTTACTCGTGGGGAAGAGCCGGTTGAAGTGGAGATTGATACCGTTCCGCTTAGACCTGAGGATTTCCCGATTCAGATCGTTCAGATTCTTGAAAGAGTGGCAGATCAGACGGAGGTTCATGAACCTACGCTCTTTTATTTTGCACAAGAACTGTGGATTCAATATGTCATGGCCGTGTACGGAACCCGTGATTACATGTCCATGCTGGAAGAAAATGATTCCATGACAGATATATGGGGAGCTGCTCTACATATGACCGTTGCAGACAGTCTGGGCGGTTCGCATGACGAGGAAGATACTCGCTCAATGTATGCTGTGACAGGGGCGATGCGCTTTCGTCTGGAGCAAGCATATCGATCAATGAAGCAGTTTGTTTCTGCCGGTTTGGATGGTCAATAGGACCCGGAAACGTTTTCCTCAAACCGTATCAAGGGATTCCCCTTGAAAAAGAATCTAATCTTGTTTATACTAAAATGGTTATTTTGTACGTGATTGCCTACGTGAACAAGCGAATTTTGGAGGGGAAAGTATACAATGAAAGCAACTTGGGAAAAGATAGAGAAGAACCTTGGGGTTCTTGAGGTTGAAGTGGGTGCAGATCGTGTAACTGCAGCACTCGACAAAGCTTTTAATAAAGTAGTTAAACAAGCAAACGTACCTGGATTCCGTAAAGGTAAAGTTCCACGTTCGATCTTTGAAGCTCGTTTCGGTGTAGAAAGCCTGTATCAAGAAGCAATTGACATTTTGCTTCCTGAAGCTTACACAGAAGCAATCGACCAAACGGATATCTTCCCGGTTGATCGTCCTGACGTAGATGTCGAGCAATTCGCTAAAGGACAAGTATTCAAGTTCAAAGCGAAAGTAACAGTTAAACCTGAAGTTACACTGGGCGACTACAAAGGCGTTGAAGTTGCTGTAGCCAAACATGAAGTAACGGATGTAGAAGTGACTGAAGAGCTCGAGCGTCTTCAACAACGTCACGCAGAACTCGTTGTTATCGACGAAGGCTCTGCACAAAACGGCGACGTTGCTGTAATCGACTTTGACGGTTCCGTTGATGGTGTTCCGTTTGAAGGTGGACAAGCTGAGGGGTATTCCCTGGAACTTGGTTCCAACACATTCATCCCAGGATTTGAAGAGCAGGTTGTGGGTCTGTCCACAGGTGACTTCAAAGACGTTGAAGTAACTTTCCCTGAGAGCTACCATGCAGCTGAACTGGCTGGCAAAAAAGCGGTATTCAAAGTGAAAGTACATGAAATCAAACGTAAACAACTTCCTGAACTGGATGACGAGTTTGCAAAAGATGTTAGCGAATTCGATACGCTTGAAGAGTACAAAGCTGATCTGAAAACGCAATTGGAATCCCGCAAAGCAGATGAAGCCAAAGCAGCTCAAGAAAATGCTGTTGTAGAAAAAGTGGCTGAAAATGCTGAAGTGGATATTCCTTCTGCAATGGTTGAGAGCGAAGTACAAAACATGATGCGTGATTTCGACAACCGTCTGCGCAACCAAGGTATGAACCTGGAAATGTTCCTGAGCTTCTCCGGTCAAACACAAGCTGACCTGAGAGGACAAATGCAGGAAGATGCTTCCAAGCGTGTTCGCAACAACTTGGTTCTTGAAGCAGTTGGTAAAGCGGAAAACATCGAAGTGTCTGATGAAGAAGTTAACCAAGAACTCGAAAAAATGGCTGAGTCTTACAAGCGTCCTGCTGAAGAGATTCGTGGCATTCTCGAGGGTAATGGTTCCCTGGACAGCCTTCGTGATGAAGTGAAACTGCGTAAAACGATCGATGTTCTCGTTGAGAACAGCAAAGTCGTTGAAGCTGTTGAAGCTCCAGCTGAAGAAGTTGCTGCAGAAGCTGACGAAAAATAAGACAAGCTGTTACGTAATGAACAGCTGAATAAACGATAAGGCACGTGAATCATTGCGTGCCTTATTTTTAAATTATGGCATCCATTTTATAGAGGATTCAGTAATAATATGGATGGATTTCGTTGTGGCATTGGTTATGCATATTCAAGGTCCTATGGTTCTCCTGCAAATAAAAAAAAAGGTGAAACGGCATAGGATTGCTCCGATTTGCACATACATAGAAAACATGGTTAAATATGATCAGGCAAAAAAGTAAACTTACTCCGTCTTGACACCACTTGTGAAAAATGACATTGTCACAGGAACGTGTTAGAATGAATTTGGGTTTGCTTTACAGGTAGCCTATGTCTAATTACATGTAGAAAAGAGGTTGGTCTCATGAGTCTGGTGCCAATGGTTGTTGAACAAACCAATCGAGGCGAGCGGTCTTACGATATATATTCGCGTTTGCTGAAGGATCGCATTATCTTTTTAACCAGTGCGATTGATGACGATGTAGCCAATCTTGTCATAGCGCAGCTTTTGTTTTTGGCAGCCGACGATCCTGAGAAGGATATAAGTTTGTACATTAATTCACCTGGTGGTTCTGTCACCGCAGGGATGGGTATATACGATACGATGCAATATATCAAGCCGGATGTATCGACCATTTGCGTAGGTATGGCAGCAAGCATGGGCTCGTTATTGCTGACAGCCGGAGCTCCTGGCAAACGATATGCGCTGACTAACAGCGAAGTGATGATTCATCAGCCGCTTGGCGGCGTTCAAGGACAGGCTGCGGATATCAAAATTCACGCAGAATGGATTATTAAAACACGTCAGAAACTGAATCAAATATACGTCGATCGTACAGGTCAACCCCTTGAGAAAATCGAGCGGGACACAGACCGTGACTTTTTCATGAGTGCTGAAGAAGCCAAAACGTACGGCATTATTGACCAGGTGCTCAGCAGACCGATCAATTCCTAAAGGGGTGGTTTCATGTTTAAATTTAACGATGAGAAAGGGCAATTGAAATGCTCTTTTTGCGGTAAATCTCAGGAACAGGTGCGCAAGCTGGTCGCTGGACCGGGCGTTTACATTTGTGATGAATGTATCGAACTGTGCACTGAAATCGTAGAGGAAGAGCTCGGTCATGACGAAGAACTGGACCTCAAAGATATTCCAAAACCGAAAGAAATTCGCGACATTCTTGACCAGTACGTCATTGGACAGGATCAGGCGAAGAAGTCTTTGTCTGTAGCGGTTTACAATCACTATAAACGGATCAACACACAAAGTAAGATTGAGGATGTTGAATTGCAAAAAAGTAATATTTTGCTGTTAGGACCTACGGGTTCTGGTAAAACGTTGCTTGCGCAAACCATGGCCAAAATCCTTAATGTTCCTTTTGCTATTGCTGATGCGACTTCATTGACGGAAGCAGGTTATGTCGGCGAAGATGTAGAGAATATTCTGCTCAAGTTGATTCAAGCTGCTGATTATGATGTGGAAAAAGCAGAGCGCGGCATTATTTATATCGATGAAATTGATAAAGTAGCGCGTAAATCCGAGAACCCATCCATTACACGTGATGTATCGGGTGAAGGTGTTCAACAAGCGCTCTTGAAAATCCTGGAAGGAACTGTAGCTTCTGTACCACCACAAGGTGGTCGTAAGCATCCACATCAGGAATTCATCCAGATTGATACCACCAACATCTTGTTCATTTGCGGCGGTGCCTTCGATGGTCTCGAGCAAATGATCAAACGCCGGATCGGTAAAAAAGTCATTGGCTTTAACACCGTTGCGGAACAAAAAGATCTAAAACCAGGTGAATATCTGGGTATGGTATTGCCGGAAGACTTGTTGAAATTTGGTCTGATTCCGGAGTTTGTAGGCCGTTTGCCAGTCATCTCCACTTTGGAGCCGCTGGACGAAGATACATTGGTACGGATTCTGTCCGAACCAAAAAATGCGCTGACCAAACAATACCAAAAATTGCTTGAACTGGATAATGTAAATCTGGTGTTCGAACCAGGAGCATTACTGGCGATTGCCAAGGAAGCCATTAAACGTAACACAGGTGCACGTGGACTGCGTGCGATCATCGAGGGCATTATGCTTGAGATTATGTACGAAGTGCCTTCCCGTGATGATGTTACGAACTGTGTCATTACCGAAGAGGTCGTTGAGAAGAGAGTCGTGCCTGAACTGAGCCAATCGAAGGACGACAAGCAGGAAGAAAGTGCCTAACTAAAGGTGATTATTCCGTTTCAACACTGAAATATAGACTTGTCAGTTCTCCACTCCTGGCAGAAGGCGAATTCATGTCTCTGTCAGGGTGGAGCTTTGACGTTGTGGGGAGAGAAATCACTCATGTTTTTAAGACAAGATACACGACCCGTAAAAGTGGGGAACTTAACGATTGGTGGCAGCAACGAGGTCATCATCCAGAGCATGTGTACAACGAAAACGGCAGACGTTGAGGCAACCGTGGCAGAGATTTTGCGTTTGGAAGAAGCAGGCTGCCAATTGGTGCGTGTAACGGTGAACAATGAGGAAGCTGCCGCAGCCATCAAGGAAATCAAGAAACGGATCAATATTCCGCTCGTAGCGGATATCCATTTTAATTATAAACTGGCTCTCCTTGCGATTGAGAACGGCATCGATAAAGTACGGATTAATCCCGGCAATATCGGTAAACGTGCCAAAGTAGAGGAAGTCGTCAAAGCTTGTAAAGAGAAAGGTATTCCAATTCGGATCGGAGTAAACGCTGGTTCTCTGGAAAACCATTTGCTCGAAAAATATGGTTATCCAACAGCTGAGGCTATGGTAGAAAGTGCACTTTATCACATTGGTATTCTGGAAGAATTGGATTTCCATGATATTATTGTGTCTCTCAAAGCATCGGATGTACCGATGGCGATTGCAGCTTATTCCAAAGCGGCTGAGATCATCAAGTATCCATTGCATCTGGGCATTACCGAGGCGGGTACGTTGTTCTCAGGTACGATTAAAAGTTCTGCAGGTATGGGTGCCTTGTTATCGATGGGCATCGGTTCGACGATGCGGATATCGCTTAGTGCTGATCCGGTCGAAGAAATCAAGGTTGCTCGTGACTTGCTCAAAACCTTTGGTCTGATTTCCAATGCAGCTACGCTGATTTCCTGCCCGACCTGTGGTCGTTTGGATATCGATCTGTTCTCCATTGCGAATGAAGTGGAAGAGTATATCTCCAAGCTCAAGGTGCCGATCAAAGTATCAGTGCTGGGTTGTGCCGTTAACGGTCCGGGTGAAGCAAAGGAAGCGGATATCGGTATTGCCGGTGCACGCGGAGAAGGCTTGTTATTCCGTCATGGTAAAATGATTCGTAAAGTGCCGGAAGAAATCATGGTTGAGGAATTGAAAAAAGAGATCGACAAAATCGTGGAGTCCTATGAAACGACAGGAGTTATTCCTGGCCGCTCGCACTGATTGATTTATATAATCGTTTTGTAACAGTCCGTCAGCAATGACGGGCTGTTTTTTGTTCTCAAACATACAATTTCCTGATCACCCGTTTACGTCTCGGTGAAAAGGCTATACTACCAAGTATTAGCATGATCTCATATGAGAAAAGGGATAGAACAGGAGGATGTTGAGACATGGAATTTGGTATGGTCATAATGATGATTCAGTTATTTTTTGGTGTGGTGATCGGTTTGTATTTCTGGAATTTGCTTCGTGGACAGAAAACAAATCGCAGTGCGGTGGAGCGTGAATCCCGCAAGGAACTGGAGAAGCTGCGGAAGTTGCGCTCCATTTCACTCACCAAGCCTCTGGCAGAGAAGACACGTCCGGCAACCATTAATGATATTGTAGGGCAAAAAGACGGACTCCGCGCCCTTAAAGCCGCGCTATGCAGTGCAAATCCACAGCATGTCATTATATATGGGCCTCCAGGGGTCGGGAAAACAGCTGCTGCAAGGGTGGTTTTGGAAGAAGCCAAAAAGAATCCGTCATCTCCCTTCAAGGCCGATGCCAAATTCACGGAACTCGACGCCACGACGGCGCGTTTTGATGAACGGGGTATTGCTGACCCTTTGATTGGTTCAGTGCATGATCCGATCTATCAGGGAGCAGGAGCGATGGGCGTAGCAGGCATTCCTCAGCCGAAACCCGGTGCCATTACGAAAGCGCATGGGGGGATGCTTTTTATTGATGAGATCGGTGAACTGCATTCCATTCAGATGAATAAACTGCTGAAAGTATTGGAGGACCGCAAGGTCTTTTTGGAAAGTGCGTACTATAACTCGGAAGACACGCATACTCCTGCTTATATCCACGATATTTTTCAAAATGGTCTGCCAGCCGATTTTCGTCTTGTCGGAGCGACGACTCGATCGCCCCATGAACTGCCTCCAGCCTTGCGCTCGCGGTGTATGGAGGTCTTTTTCCGTCCATTGCTGCCCGAAGAGATCGGGCAAATTGCGGAAGATGCCGTACAGAAAATCGGATTCAGTCCATGTCCAGATGCAGTTGATGTGGTCAAGCGGTATGCAACCAATGGCCGTGAAGCGGTCAATATCATTCAGCTGGCTGCTGGGCTGGCCTTGACCGAAAAACGTGAAACGCTGCAGGCGTCGGATGTGGAATGGGTCGCTGGCAGCAGCCAGATTCAGCCCCGGCCAGATCGCAAGGTGCCTTTGCGGCCACAGATCGGTTTTGTGAATGGCTTGGCCGTATATGGACCGAATATGGGCACCATTCTGGAGATCGAAGTATCCGCAGTTCCGGCTCTTCGAGATCAGGGACGAATTAACATCACGGGAGTTGTGGATGAAGAAGAGATTGGAGGCGGTTCGCGTACACTCCGGCGAAAAAGCATGGCTAAAGGCTCGGTTGAAAATGTGTTAACCGTATTAAAGGCCATGGGCATTCGTCCTAATGACTATGATTTACACGTCAACTTCCCAGGTGGAACGCCAATTGATGGTCCGTCTGCCGGGATTGCTATGGCCACCGCCATTACATCAGCCATCCAGGGGCGTCCGATTGATCATGAGACAGCGATGACTGGCGAGATAAGTATCCATGGCCGGGTAAAACCGATCGGTGGTGTACTCGCCAAAGTGGAGGCTGCATTCCAGGCTGGTGCAAAGACGGTCATTATTCCGGCAGAGAACTGGCAGTCCATCTTTGAAAATCTGGATGGCTTACGTGTTGTCCCGGTCGATACGGTTGAAGACGTATTCCGAGAAGTATTTGACTGGGTGCCTAATGAGGAGCAAGCAAAACAAATCAACCTTGCGGAGGAGACAGCGACACCTGCACCGGAGATTTTCCCACCGGCATCCGCATCCTATTTACGTGCTGACTTGCCTCGTCCAGGACAGGTTACAGATTCGGGAAGCTGCTAAGCACTTCCCTTCATTGGTTTTTTATGTGAACATTTGATAGAATAATGAATGACTACAACCTGAGAGCCATTGGAGGTGCGAAAGCGATGGGACCGAGCAAAGCGAAAGGTCGTCGTTTTCCTTTACTGCCTTTAAGAGGACTTCTCGTCTACCCGAGTATGGTACTGCATCTCGATGTGGGCCGGGAGAAATCGGTCAAGGCTTTAGAAAAAGCGATGGTAGAAGAACATTTGATTCTCCTATGTTCCCAAGCCGAGGTAAATATTGAAGAACCAACACAAGAGGATATTTTCAGAATCGGAACGGTTGCCAAGGTCAGACAGATGCTGAAGCTTCCAAACGGGACGATTCGTGTACTTGTGGAAGGCTTGGAACGGGCTGAAATCATTGAATATACGGACAACGAGGAATACTATGAGGTTCTGGCACAAGAGCTTCCTGAAGAGGAGAACAGTCATCCGGAAACAGATGCGCTGATGCGTACAGTTCTGAACCAGTTCGAAAATTATATTAATCTGTCCAAAAAGGTTACACCTGAGACACTTGCGGCTGTGTCCGATATTGAAGAACCGGGTCGCTTGGCCGATGTCATCACCAGTCACCTGTCTCTGAAGATCAAGGACAAACAGGAGATTTTGGAGACCATTGACGTTCGTGAACGGCTGGAGAAGTTGCTAGACATCCTCAACAATGAGCGGGAAGTACTGGAGCTTGAACGCAAAATCAGCCAGCGAGTGAAGAAACAGATGGAGAAAACCCAGAAAGAATACTACCTGCGTGAGCAGATGAAGGCGATTCAGAAAGAGCTGGGTGAGAAAGAGGGCCGTGCCGGCGAGGTTGAGGAACTCCGAAATCAGATGGAGGCTCTTGGCTTGCCGGACAAGGTGAAGGAAAAGGTTGAGAAAGAAATTGATCGACTGGAGAAAATGCCATCAAGTTCTGCCGAAGGCGGCGTTATCCGCAACTATGTGGATTGGCTGCTGGGACTGCCTTGGACGCAGTTGACAGCTGACGATCTGGATATTCAAAAGGCTGAAGATGTGTTAAATGCAGATCATTACGGTTTGGAAAAACCGAAAGAACGTGTGCTTGAATATCTGGCTGTTCAGAAGCTGGTGAAAAAGCTTAAAGGACCGATCCTCTGTCTTGTTGGACCTCCAGGGGTCGGGAAAACGTCGCTTGCCCGCTCCATAGCCAGATCACTTGGACGCGAATTCGTCAGAATATCGCTGGGTGGTGTGCGAGATGAAGCAGAAATTCGCGGTCATCGTCGCACCTATGTGGGTGCAATGCCAGGCCGTATCATTCAGGGCATGAAGACGGCGGGGTCACTCAATCCTGTTTTCCTGCTGGACGAGATCGATAAAATGGCTTCGGACTTCCGCGGAGATCCTTCCGCAGCGTTGCTTGAAGTACTTGATCCCGAACAGAACAACACGTTCAGTGACCACTTTGTAGAGTTGCCGTTTGACTTATCTAACGTTATGTTTATTACAACCGCCAACACAGTGCATAACATTCCACGTCCGCTTCTGGACCGGATGGAGATGCTCAATATCCCGGGGTATACTGAGCTGGAGAAGCAGCAAATTGCCAAAAACTATTTGCTGCCGAAACAGAAACAGGACCATGGCCTGGAAGAAGATCAGCTGAATATCGGGGATGACAGCTTGTTGCGTGTCATTCGTGAATATACACGAGAGTCCGGCGTGCGGAATCTAGAACAGCAGATGGCTTCGTTGTGCCGGAAAGCGGCCAAAAACATCGTGTCTGGTGTGGAAGGCCAGATTAACATTACACCGGATGAAGTGAAGGATTACCTTGGTCCGGGTAAATTCCGCTACGGTATGGCCGAACTCGAAGATCAGATTGGTACTGTGACGGGACTGGCGTGGACTGAAGTGGGTGGAGATACCCTCGTGATAGAGGTTACCGTTGTACCTGGAACAGGCAAGCTGACGCTGACAGGTAAATTGGGCGATGTCATGAAGGAATCGGCTCAGGCGGCATTCAGTTACACCCGATCCAAAGCTTCCCAGCTCGGCATTCCGTCTGACTTCCACGAGAAGAACGATATCCATATTCACGTTCCTGAAGGAGCCATTCCGAAGGATGGACCATCTGCCGGGATTACGATGGCGACTGCGTTGATCTCTGCTCTGACGAACAAACATGTCTCCAAGGACGTTGCCATGACTGGCGAAATAACGCTGCGTGGCCGTGTGTTGCCGATCGGCGGACTTAAGGAAAAATCACTGGCTGCCCACCGCGCTGGTTACAAAAAAATATTATTGCCCAAGGATAACGAGCGGGACCTGCGGGATATTCCGGACAGCATTAAGGAAGATGTGGAATTTGTTCCCGTAGCCCATATGGATCAGGTGCTGCAACATGCGCTTGTGGAACAGGCAGGAATACACCTGTAGCCCGTTAAACGAGGGATCGTATGAAGAGTAAACCGTTCTGCGGAAGCTTTGGCGTCCGCTGGAACGGTTTTTTTGGTATGATAGAACAATCCATGGCATAATACCAACAGCAGCTCTAATTAAGAGCACAGGATTCAAGAGAGGACAGATACATTATGAAAGTAAATCAATCCGAATTTATTATCAGTGCCGTTCGGCCTGAACAATACCCCGAGGACGGCCTGCCCGAGATTGCCTTAGCGGGGCGGTCCAATGTAGGGAAATCATCTTTGATCAACCGCTTGATTAATCGCAAAAACTTGGCACGGACGAGTTCTACCCCTGGTAAGACACAGCAACTGAACTATTATAAGATCAATCAGGATCTCTACTTCGTCGATTTCCCGGGATATGGCTACGCTAAAGTTTCCAAAGAGCAACGCTTTGCCTGGGGCAAAATGATGGAGAAGTACTTGTTGGGACGCGAGGAATTGAAGCTTGTCATGCAAATGGTGGACATGAGACATGAACCGTCCAAGGATGACATGATGATGAATGAATGGCTTCGCCATCATGGCTTGCCTCTGGTCGTGGTTGCGACGAAGATGGACAAGATTCCAAAAACGCGTAGAGCCAAACATATTAAAGTCATCAAAGAAGCTTTGGATCTTCGTCCTGGTGATCTGTTTGTACCGTTTTCATCGGAAGAAGGTTTAGGGAAAGAAGAATTATGGGAGATCATCACCCGCTTTGCCGGAATCGGTCAAGCCACAGTGGAAGAAGAGCCACAGGCTTAAGAGAATCACGAAGACCACGAAATTAACGGATAACCGGGGATTGCGCCATTTTGATGCAGGAAAGCGAGCAACTTGGGTGTATCTTTGATGAGATCAAAGATTAATCCATATTTTATGGGTTTCCGTGAAAATTCATTGTTTTATTTTGGGGCGAAATAGCTATACATTAGTGTATAATGAGCTTAGGTGCATTTGTGCCAACAGTACCAAAGTACCGGCCTTGCCGGCCTGAAGAATTTTGAGATCACTGCCACATGTGCAGGAAGACAAAACAATCGGGAAAGAATTGAGGAGATTTTTATGGCTCAGCGATTAGCCACAGAGTATGTTAAAGCCACTTTGAAATTGTCAGAACCTCAGATGCATCAGTTTTTGCGCATGACACAAGACGGCCGGATTCATCAACGTGTGAAGGTGATGGAGAATGGTTGCCAGGAAATTGTGCTAGGAGATGTGAGTGGAGAAGAAGTTCATTTCCCGTTTGATCGTAGGGAAGGGTTTTACATCTGTGAGTTATCTTGCCGCCTGGTAAACCATTATCTGACGAACGTAGTCCGGAAGCTCTTTATGACCTTTAAGGGTGACGGCGTTGTTCATCGAATTTATGAAGAGTTCACCATGACGTATGTTTATACTCAAGGCGTTGTCCGTAAAATTGTGGAGCAGACCGGTGAGAATATCCGTGTCATCTATGAATACAAAAATACGTTGCTTGAATTGCAGCGTGTGTTCCAGGCACGAGATGTTGAACGCGAGATTATTCGGGTATACGCCGAGATTGATTCGTTACTCGATACAAGAATGGATGCTTCTTCTTCTGAACAGCTCCAGCAAATTGATGAAAAGCTTGCTCGCCACCAGAAACGACTGTTTCAGCTTGAAGCCTATTGACCTAAAAGTGTGAGTTATACAAGTACCTAACTAACCATCCCCTAATGCTCTGATCTGGCACATTCCAGGCAGCTGCGAAAGGGGATTTTTTTGATTTTGGGAGCTTGTTGGATACGAATCTTTTATTTTTTGATCTTCCTAAAAGGGGTTGCATTCCCTTTTGCATTCCCTTTGGATAGATGTTATTTTTAATCTCGTTGAAATGAAAAGAATATAGGAACCAAGTACGCAAAGAAACGTGATTGAATAACGACAGCATGAATAATGTTCACATATCGGGATGGAACGAAGATCATCCCAAACCTGAATAGTCATGGAGCCTTCCATGGCTATTTGTTTTATATGGGATTTTCATGAATCTTTATCATTAAAACAAGTATTTAACGCATAACGGTGAAGATTGGTGAGACACTACAATAAATGACAATGCATAAGATGATTTACATGGGGATTTCATAAACATTTCATAAAAATGGCCCAGTCATAGTATGGATGTGTGATATAATTAACCATGTCAATCATAAATGGATGAACATATGTAGAAAACACTTTGATTGGAAATTTATTAGGCAGGTGAACTTGCAATGCACATCGTTGTCGTTGGTTTGAATTATCGCACGGCGCCTGTAGAGGTTAGGGAACGATTCACATTTGCAGAAAAGGACTTGTCTGAAGCGCTGCAGCAGCTCAAGCTGACCAAGAGTGTATTGGAAGGTGTAATCGTAGCCACATGTAACCGTACCGAGTTGTATGTTGTGGTAGACCGTCTTCACATGTGTGGTTATTTTATTCGGACGTTCATGGAACAATGGTTTAATGTTCCGCGGGAAGAATTTACGCAACACTTATATATATATGAAGATGATCAAGCCATGCGCCATTTGTTCCGTGTCATTTGTGGGCTGGACTCAATGGTTATTGGCGAGACTCAGATTCTTGGACAGGTGAAACAGGCTTTTTTCAAAGCACAGGAAGAGAAAGCTACTGGGACCTGGTTTAACATGCTGTTCAAACAGGCTGTTACATTGGGTAAACGGGCACATTCGGAGACTTCGATCGGAGAGAGTGCGGTATCTGTAAGTTATGCTGCTGTAGAACTAGGCAAGCGTATCTTTGGTATGTTCACGGATAAGAAGGTGCTGATTCTGGGTGCCGGCAAAATGAGTGAACTCACAGTAAAACATCTGTATACCAATGGAGCCTCCGAAGTCATTGTGGCGAATCGGACACTTGCGCGAGCTGAGGAATTGGCAGCGAAGTTCCGCGGGACCCCTTGTACGATGGAACAGGCACTAGAGCGACTGAACGAGGTTGATATTGTCATCAGTTCGACAGGGGCCGAAAGATATGTACTGGATGCCTCTGTTGTTCGAGATAGTATGAAGCGTCGTCAATCGCGTCCACTGTTCCTGATTGATATTGCTGTTCCGCGGGATATTGATCCGGCGATCGGCGAGTTATCCAATGTATTCCT
The DNA here is from genome assembly GCF_057835695.1 of Paenibacillus sp. GL_099_B. Classification (NCBI taxonomy): domain Bacteria; kingdom Bacillati; phylum Bacillota; class Bacilli; order Caryophanales; family Paenibacillaceae; genus Paenibacillus; species Paenibacillus sp. GL_099_B. Next base: position 5,678,946 of record NZ_CM174430.1, on the reverse strand, counting down.
TTATGATATTGATGATTTGGAAGGAATCGTGGAGAGCAATCTGGAGATGCGTAAGGTGGAAGCTGCCAAGATTGAGAAAATGATTGAACTTGAGATGGAAGATTATTATCAATGGCTTAAAACCTTGGGCGTTCGTCCTGTCATTCGGGCATTGCAGGAAAAAGGCGCTTCCATTCATGAAGAAACGATGGATAGTCTGTTTAATAAATTGCCTGAACTGGATGAACATCAGCGTAAAGTTATCCGCCGTCTGACGAAAAGCATCGTGAATCAAATGACGACAGATCCGATTAACCGGATTAAGGAAATGGCTGGTACCAAGCACGGTGATGAAGCGCTGCGCATGTTTACTCAGATCTTTGCTCTGGAGGATGCAGTAGAGGTGGCCGCTGAGAAAGTAAGTCAGAGTGATGCGACGGCTCTGCGCAAACCGGATGCCGTTCATCTTAACGATTCCCGGCAAGACCCCGTGCCGGCTTATGCTCCGGCAGGCGTATAAGGCGGGTGGGCAGCTTGACCCTTGCTGAACAAATCTATGAAGCTTTAATCTATATGTATGCCCTGAGCCTACTGTTCTATTTCTCGGACTGCATTCGACGCAATGCGGGGGCGAAGCGGACAGGCACAGGGTTTCTTGTTGTTGTGTGGGCGCTTCAGGTGTTCCATGTCATTTTGCGCATGTTAACTGAAGGGCATTTCCCAATCTACACCACGTTTGATTTTTTGTTTATCTTTTCATTTAGTATTGTGCTGATGTCTCTGGTGATGACTCGGATTCAGCGTTCCGAATTTGTCATTTTATTGCTGAACGTCGTTGGTTTCTCCGTTACGGTGTTGAACCGGTTGTGGTTTACCGCAGGTGAGATATCTCTGCATAACTGGCAGACTGTGCATGGATTGCTTATTATGCATATCACCTTGGCCAATCTAGGTTTTGCGGCTCTCACAGTAGGTGCTGTATTTGCTATGTTATATCTGTTTTTGCACCGCAAGCTGAAAAACAAGAAATGGAATGATACCGTACGTCGTCTGCCGAGCCTCGAAGTGATCGGCAAATATATGGATGGGGCTACACTGATAGGCACACCTCTTCTTGGTGTTTCTATCATGCTCGCGGTATTGTCCATTGTAGCTGAAACGCGCTGGAGCCTGCTCTTGGATCTCAAGGTTATTGCAACGGGACTTGCCATAGCGATCTATGTGGGGTACTTCGTCTTTAAGAGAAGAAAACAGTTTTCCACAGTCATTATGGCGAGATGGACGCTGATCGGATACGGCTTTGTCATTATCAGTTTTTTATCCAATGCGTATTCAGCGTTTCATCGTTGGACGGGAGAGTGAAGGGGATGGAACGGTACACGCCAATATTTGTGGATATATCAGGGAAATCCTGCTGCGTGGTTGGAGGCGGACGTGTTGCTGAACGTAAAATAAAAGGTTTGCTTCATGCGGAAGCGCAAATCAAGGTGATTAGTCCGGAAGTTACGCCAACGTTACAACAATTGCATCATGATTCCCGAATTCAATGGCTGGCCCGGTCCTACCGCAATGGAGATTTGCGGGGGGCCTTTCTCGTATATGCAGCAACGGACCATAGTGAAGTGAACACAGCTGTTGTCCAAGAAGCTGAAGATGCGGGTATACTGGTTAATGACGCCATATCTTCTGAGCGAAGCACCTTTATTACACCAAGTGTGGTCAGGCGTGGAAGACTGAGCATTGCGATATCGACCGCTGGAGCAGGACCTGTGGCCGCAGCAGAAATTCGTGACACCTTGGAGCAGCAATTCGGAGATGAGTACGAGACATATATTGAATTTTTGTATCAGATGAGGATGGAAGTAAAGGCACGTGTATCTTCTCCAGGTGTCAGAGCTAAATTACTCCGTCGTTTAACCGAAATGAATGTACTGGAAAATATCCGTGCAGGTCAGTTTGAGTGGTGGACCGAAGAACAAATTGGGGACTGGATATCCCATAATCAGGAGGACGTGTAGACATGCGGACAATTAAAGTGGGAAGCAGACAAAGCGCACTTGCTTTGACCCAGACAGGCCATGTAATTCAGGATTTACGTGATATTTGTGAACGGGAAGGATTAGCTTTTGATTTTGAAGTACATAAAATTGTTACAAAAGGAGATTTGATTCTCGACGTAACCCTGTCCAAAGTCGGAGGCAAAGGACTGTTTGTCAAAGAGATTGAACAGGCGATGATGGATCGCACGATTGATATGGCTGTTCATAGCATGAAGGATATGCCTTCCGAGTTGCCTGAAGGGTTGACGAACGGAGCTGTTCCGCGCCGTGCAGATCCTCGTGACGCACTGATTTCAAATGGTGGACTCACATTGGATCAATTGCCGGAAGGGGCAAGAGTGGGGACGAGCAGTCTGCGTCGATCCAGTCAATTGAAAGCATATCGTCCGGATTTGCAACTTGAATCGCTTCGTGGCAATATTGATTCCCGTCTGCGCAAGCTGGAGACAGAAGGTTTGGACGCTATTATTTTGGCTGCCGCTGGTCTGTATCGAATGGGCTGGCAGGATCGGATTACGGAATATCTGTCAGAGGAAGCTTGTCTTCCCGCAGTAGGTCAGGGTGCACTCGGCATTGAATGCCGTGAAGATGATGCGGAACTGCTCCATCTGTTGCAGTTGTATAACGATCCGGAAACCGCCTTTCCTGTATTGGCAGAACGTCGCTTCCTTAGTGTATTAAATGGGGGCTGTCAGGTTCCAATTGGAGCTCATGCCGTATGGGTGCCACAGCAAGATGCAGATTCCCCGAATGGACAAAACACGTTACAATTAACAGGTATGGTCGGCACGCCGGACGGCGGACTGATTCTTAAAGAAGCGTTGACGGGCAAAGATCCGGTTCGTCTTGGAGAAGAAGTGGCTTGGAGATTGATTGAACGGGGAGCAGAGCAGATACTGGCAGAAGTTAGGGGATGAAGACATGGTGGGGAAGGTCTTTTTGGTTGGTGCAGGTCCAGGGGACGCTAAGCTGATTACGGTAAAAGGCTGGGAATCGATCGGTCGAGCGGATGCTGTCGTTTACGATCGGTTGGCTAGCCCGAGATTACTCAAACAAATGAAGCCCGGCGCGGTTAAGATATATGTGGGTAAGCGGCCGGATCGACATACGATGAAGCAGGAAGAAATCAACCAGCTGCTGGTTGATCTCGCACTGGAAGGCAAGGTTGTGGTCCGGCTTAAAGGGGGAGACCCGACGATATTCGGACGCGTAGGTGAAGAGGCTGATCTGCTGCGCAAAAACGAAGTTCCTTTTGAAATCGTACCTGGTGTAACCTCAGCAATAAGTGTACCTGCTTACGCTGGAATACCTGTGACCCACCGCGACTATGCTTCCTCTATTTCCATCATTACGGGGCATGAGAGTCCGGACAAGCTTGATCGCAGTATCCATTGGGATAAAGTGACGAATGCAACAGGCACACTGGTATTTATGATGGGCGTCTCCAAAATTGGATATATCAGCGAACAGTTGATTCGTCACGGACGCCCGGCGCAAACACCGGTGGCATTGATTCGCTGGGGAACAAGAGCAGAGCAGGATACGATCACAGGCACGCTTGAAGATATTGAAGCAAAAGTCATCGCTGCGAACTTTCAACCACCCGCTGTCATTGTTGTTGGTGAGGTGGTGAACCAGCGCGAACAGTTGAAATGGGCGGAAGCAATGCCGCTGTTTGGCAAACGCATTTTGGTGACGCGAGCACGCAGTCAGGCTAGTGATTTGGTGAACCGGATCGAGGAACTTGGCGGTGAACCTTACGAATTTCCGGTAATTGAGACCGTGATGCCATCAGGGGAGTCGGCACAGGAAAGTGTCAAACAGGCCTTTGGTGCGTTAAATACGTTTGACTGGGTATTTTTCACGAGTGTAAACGGGGTGGAATTCTTTTTCCGTCATTTGGAGCAACAGGGAAAAGATATTCGCTCCATTCATCAAGCGAGAATTGCGGCGGTAGGGCCTTCCACTGGAGAAGCTTTGCGTAAGTATGGCATCGCAGCGGAAGTCATCCAAGGGCCATTTCAGGCCGAAGGTATGCTTGAAGCTTTTGAAAGTGAACTGAAGGAAGGCCAGAGGGTTCTCTTACCGCATGGAGATCTTGCGCGCTCCTGGTTGCCTGAACAGTTGAGGGAGCGGGGACTACTGGTCACCGAGGCAATTATCTATGACACCATTCTGGCTGGCGAGGATGACGATGAACTGCTGAAGCTGCTTGAAGAGGGCGGCATTCATGCGATGACCTTCACGAGTTCATCCACCGTCACCAATTTCATGAACATTCTGAAACGGATGGGATTGCAGGATCCCTTGCCTTTACTGAAAGATGTTGAGGTTGCGTGTATCGGGCCTGTTACAGCGAAGACGGCAGAAGCAGCAGGCTTGAAGGTCACAATGATGGCTGAAGAAGCAACCATTGAGAGTCTGATTTCTGTGTTGTCTGAGTGGAAACGAAAGCCTGCTACAGAAGCTGTATTTCCCCGTTAAATATATAAATTGAACCGCAATCGATAGATGAAGCGTGCTGAATTCGTTACGATACCGGCGCGCTTCGCTTTTTGCTCCAAATTACTATTTAGGGAGGTTTCACACGTATGAGTTTTCCAATTGTAAGGCATCGCCGTTTACGTCAATCCACAGGTATTCGCAATATGGTAAGAGAGACCCATTTGACTGTGGATGACTTTATCCAACCCATCTATGTTACTTATGGTGAAAATGTAAAATCCGAGATCAAATCCATGCCGGGCGTATTCCGCTTCTCGCTGGATCGTCTGCAGGAAGAAGTGAAGGAGATTGCCGATCTGGGTATTCCGGCTGTGCTCTTATTCGGTATTCCCGAAACCAAAGACAGTGTCGGTTCGTCTGGATTCGCAGAAGATGGCATTGTACAGGAAGCAACGAAACTGATTAAGTCATGGTATCCTGAGCTGCTGGTTGTTGCTGATACCTGTCTATGCGAATTCACCGATCACGGTCATTGTGGCATGGTGCATACCGTGGAAGTGGACGGTCACATATGCGGTGATGTTCTCAATGACGAATCGCTAGAGCTGCTCGTGAAAACAGCGGTATCCCAGGCCAAAGCTGGAGCGGACATCATTGCACCATCCAACATGATGGATGGATTTGTCCAAGCGATCCGTGCCGGACTGGATGAGAATGGCTTCAGTCACATTCCGATCATGTCCTACTCCGTAAAATATGCTTCGGCATTCTATGGTCCATTCCGCGAAGCTGCGGATTCCACGCCACAATTCGGAGATCGCAAGTCGTATCAGATGGACCCAGCCAACGCTCGTGAAGCATTGCGTGAAGCCGAAACCGATGTGTTGGAGGGAGCGGACATGTTGATGGTGAAACCTTCACTGTCCTATCTGGATGTCATGCGTACGATCAAGGACCAATTTGATCTTCCACTGGTTGCTTACAACGTAAGTGGAGAGTATGCCATGGTGAAGGCAGCGGCGATTCAAGGCTGGATTGATGAGAAGAAAGTGGCCATGGAAATTCTGCTGAGTATGAAACGTGCGGGTGCAGATATGATTATTACGTACTACGGAAAAGACGCTTCACGGTGGTTGGCCGAGAAATAATAGCTTGCTCCCATACAGCTAGGATGAACAAAACGGATTATGGTTTATCAAAATTATATAAAAGGCCTCCTCCAAAGGTTTGGAGGGGCCTCATCACTAAGGAGGATGTTCATGACTGCACAACAAGGAACTCGTCGCAATGATGAGCGCTCACGCAGCGCATTTGAAGAAGCCAAGCAGTACATACCTGGGGGTGTGAACAGCCCCGTTCGGGCGTTCAAATCGGTGGGTCTTACCCCGATCTATGCAGAGCGCGGAGAAGGCTCCAAGATCTATGATATTGACGGCAATGTTTTTATTGATTATGTGGGATCCTGGGGTCCGCTCATTATGGGACATGCACATCCTGACGTTGTAGAAGCTTTGCGTGAGACAGCCCTTAAAGGAACAAGCTTTGGTGCGCCAACGCTGCTGGAGACAGAGATGGCAAAACTCGTCTGTGAGCGTGTGCCTTCGATCGATATCGTACGAATGGTGAATTCCGGTACGGAAGCAACCATGAGTGCGATTCGGCTGGCACGTGGTGTAACAGGACGTAGTAAAATTTTGAAGTTTGAAGGATCATACCACGGGCATGCCGACAGTTTGCTGATCAAAGCAGGTTCTGGTGTAGCAACACTGGGTCTGCCTGACAGCCCTGGTGTTCCTGAAGGTGTGGCTATGAATACGATTACGGTTCCATACAATGACCTGGAGTCAGTGAAGCTTGCTTTTGAACGTTATGGTGAAGAACTGGCCGCCGTCATTGTGGAACCTGTTGCAGGTAATATGGGAGTTGTACCACCCGTTTCGGGTTTCCTTGAAGGCCTGCGCAATTTGACGTCTCAATACGGCAGTCTGCTCATTTTTGACGAAGTCATGACTGGTTTCCGTGTAGGGTTGAACTGTGCACAGGGACGATATGGCGTTACACCTGACCTGACTTGTCTGGGTAAAGTAATCGGTGGTGGGCTTCCGGTGGGCGCTTATGGCGGCAGACGTGATCTGATGGAACAGATTGCTCCGACCGGACCGATCTATCAGGCAGGTACACTGAGCGGTAATCCACTGGCTATGGCAGCAGGTTATACGACACTTAAATTGTTGACACCGGAGGTCTATGATCGTCTGGAGACACTGTCTGCACGCTTGCAGGCTGGGTTTGAGAAGAATGCAGCAGAGACGGGTGTAGCCATAACGATTAACCGTGTTGGTTCGATGGTATGTCCATTTTTCAGTGCTGTTCCAGTTACGAATTATGATATTGCCAAAGAAAGCAATCTGGATCAATTCCGTCGTTATTTTGCGGCGATGATTGATCAGGGTGTGAGTGTAGCACCTTCCCAATACGAAGGCATGTTTGTCTCTGGCGTGCATACGGAGCAGGATATTGACGATACAATCGAGGCAAACCGTAAGGCTCTTCAATCATTATGACCATTAAAAGTTGGAAACGTCGTGGGGAATGGCTTGAGCTAATGCCAGGCAAAGCGGTGACAGGCAGTTCAGACAGGCAAACGGCTGCAGAGAAATGGCTCTTGTCTGAGCTTCAGTTACCAGAGAAAATGTTGCGTCAGCTAAAGACGAACCAAGGCATACAACTCGCAGGGGACCGGCTTCGGCTGGCCCTTTTTGCGTCTCAGCCAATCGATGTTGAACCGCGCTGGGTGGATATCGATGTTCTGTATGAGGATGACTTCTGTCTGGTCGTGCATAAACCGGCCGGAATGAAGCTTCATCCCGATGGGAGCCGGGCGGATCAAGCGATTACGCTGGATCATGCGGTTGCGTCTTATTACGAAATGAATGGGATTCAGGCGAATGTACGCCATGTTCATCGTCTGGATGAGGACACAACTGGACCTGTTTTATACGCCAAAAATGCTTTTGCCCTCGCCAAACTGGATGAAGCGATGCGGCGTAAAGACATTGGACGTCATTACGTCGCCATTGCAGGCGGTCAGATATCCACGGAGCTAAATACGATTGATGCTCCGATTGGGAAGGACAGGCATCACAAGCAACGCAGACGTGTCTCTGAAGGCGGGCAGGACGCTGTAACCCATGTGGAGATCGTGGAGGTGTGGGATAGGGCTACCCTCGTCCGGCTGACACTGGATACAGGACGCACACATCAGATTCGGGTGCATTTAAGTTATGCAGGACATCCTCTCGTCGGAGATGAGTTATATGGAGGCAGAAGGGATTCTATTGGTCGGCAGGCACTTCATGGTGAGACACTGAGTTTTGCTCATCCGCTGACAGGGGCACGAATTGAAGTGGCAGACCCTTGGCCGCCCGATTTCGAACAACTGGCACAACGGGAAGGCAAGGACCAATAAACTGGGAAGGTTTGCACAAAAGGTGGCATGCTCATCTCATTCAAGGCATATAGATGGGGTAACGAAGGATTTGGACCATGGATCAGTCCCATGAGAAGGATCATGGTGAACATATGCCGAAAGGAGGACGCCACCTTTGTTGAATCAACCTTATGGTTTGCGGTTCGATATTTATGAGCGCGTTCATTTGTCAGAGGGAGTCCCTGCAATTGAGGAACTGGAGGAAATTGAGTTATATCCCCGCATTCAGGTGATAGGTCAGGATGATCATGCAACATTGCGAGGCCATCTTTTGCTGACAGGTGCGTATCGGGGAGAGAACGAGATCTCGGAGGAACTCAAACATTTTATTCCGGTGGAGATCACGGTACCCCTGAATCGGGTAAGATCGCTTGAGGATATTTCCATTGAGATTGAAAATTTTGATGTCGATTTGTTATCCAACCGAAGTCTGAACATTACTGGCGTATTGTCGCTTCGCGGTATCGAGGGCTTTCCGGTGGAGGAACCGCAGGTCTGGTCAGCAGATGAGTTTACCGTTGTACATTCGCCCGACCCTCAGCAGGGCGACCGTTCCGCTGAAACAGAGCAGACAGGCAGCTATCCCAATGTATTTGCTCAGGAGTATCTGCTTCAACGGAGCGAAGAGGAGTTACAGCAGGAACATCTATTTCAAGCTGCTTCCGAACAATTTCAATCCTGGCACCAAGGTGATGGGAACGCGGAGCAAAGCAAAATAGCTGAAAACGGAGAGTCCTCGTCCTTGAGGGACAAGGAGGATGACGCGCAAGCGGATGTGTTGTCCGAAACGCCTTCTCCCGTTTCGTCTTTTTTGGCGGAGACAGCCGACAGGTTGGCTTCTTACCCTGAATCTGAGCCTTTGCTTCCTCTGGCTGAAGAGTCGTCTGTCTGGTCCGAGCCTTCCGTCGAGACCTTACATACGAACCTAAGGAATTCGGAGCAGGCCGATTCCAAGCTGGATCCGCAGCCTTCGGATGAACAGGCAGCGCCGGACGTATGGCATTTTGAATCTGCCCGATCTGAACCAAAGCAGGAGGATCAGGCGGTTGCAGATGTCCCAGCAGGTTCGCAGTCAGAGAACTGGCAGGATGTCTTCGCAGCGTCTGAACCGGAAATTTCGGAGGAAAACACACCTCCTCTTGAAGCGGTGGAGACGAATGAGCCCGCTGAAAAAGAATCTTTTATCCCTGAACCTGTGGCTGAGACGGAAGACAAGCCGGAGCTTAAGGTTGCTTTTGGCAGCAAGAGAGAATCTGCACCCAAACAGGAAGAGGGCGTAGGCATCTCCTCCTTGTTATCCTCTGGCAGGGTGACACGGGAGGCGGAGGCTGAACGGGAGCAAGAGGCACTTGCTGGAGTCCAGCAGCAAGAAGCATACCCGCCTGATGATGTAGAGTGGAAGAACCTGTTTCTCGGCACCATTGTTGATCAGACCCCGTTCCGTAAAGTGAAGTTATGCATTGTACAGCGTGAAGAGACGCTCGATACCATTGCAGACCGATATCAGTTAAGTACCCGAGAGCTCCAGTTGTATAATCGTCTTTCTGAACAGGTTGTGGAAGAAGGACAGATTCTATATATCCCTTAACCTATAGGCAGGTTTAATGACCATTGTGACCCGTGATCCCTTGAGGATGGCGGGTTTTTGCTTTGTCAGCCCTCAACCTGCATTGCAGCGCGCTTTTTCCGCTGTTGTCAGGTTGACTATCGGGCACGGGCAGGGTATGATGTGTTTAGGTTTTTTGAAGAACAACGTGGATCGGGAGTAGTAGACAGTATGACCTTTCAGAGAGCGGGATTGTAGCGCTGGGAAATTCCGTAGGAACCAACTGATCGAAGTCGCCCGGGAGTTGCCTGTTTGAATACAAGGGATGAGTAACTTTAGTATCATTCATTCCTAAGGTAGGATGGGCCGGTCGCAGCCGTTATCTGCTTGAAGTGTCACGTGAGAACAGAAGGGGTAGTCTATCTTTCTATCTGCGTGAAACAAAGGTGGTACCGCGAAAGCTAACCTTTCGTCCTTTGATGGATGAAAGGTTTTTTTGTTTTTTGGCGATGATGAATAAGTAACGGAGGAATGACACATGTCTGAACAAAAAAATTCAGCTGCAACAGAAATGCCAACCACATATGATCCGAAAGCTGCGGAACAAAAATGGTATTCCACTTGGATGGAAAATGGATATTTCAAGGCAGGCCAGCGTAAAGATGCTGAACCTTATACGATTGTAATCCCACCCCCGAACGTAACCGGAATGCTCCATATCGGGCATGCGCTCGATTTTACACTGCAGGACATTCTGATTCGTACCAAGCGGATGCAGGGCTATGATGCACTGTGGCTGCCGGGTTCTGACCATGCAGGTATTGCTACCCAAACCAAAGTAGAGCAGAAATTGCGTGAAGAAGGTCAGACTCGTTATGATCTGGGACGCGAAAAGTTCTTGGAGAAGGTATGGGACTGGAAAGAGCAATACGCAACAACCATTCGTCAGCAATGGGGCAAAATGGGCTTGTCGCTCGATTACTCGCGTGAACGTTTTACACTGGATGAAGGTCTATCCCAGGCTGTGCGTAAAGTGTTTGTTCAACTGTATGAAAAAGGCCTCATTTATCGAGGCAAACGAATTATTAACTGGGACCCGGTGAACCGGACTGCACTGTCCGACATCGAGGTTGAATATAAAGAAGTTCAGGGTCACTTGTACCATCTGCGTTATCCACTCAAAGACGGAAGTGGGTATGTTACAGTAGCGACAACTCGCCCGGAAACGATGCTGGGAGATACAGCAGTTGCAGTTCATCCTAAGGATGAGCGTTACGCAGACATGATTGGCAAGGTGCTTGTTCTGCCTATTATCGGACGTGAAATTCCGGTTATTGCAGATGAGTACGTAGATAAAGATTTCGGAAGTGGCGCCGTGAAAATTACGCCTGCTCATGATCCGAATGACTTCGAAGTGGGCCTTCGTCATGATCTGCCACAGATTACGGTGATGGATGAGACTGGTACGATGAATGCCGAAGCAGGCAAATATCAGGGACTGGATCGCAGTGACTGCCGTAAGCAGATTGTTGCAGACCTGCAAGAACAGGGCGTATTGATCAACATCGAGGATCATACGCATCAGGTTGGACACAGTGAACGGACAGGAGCTGTCGTTGAGCCGTATTTGTCGACACAGTGGTTTGTTGAGATGAAGCCACTCGCGGAGAAAGCGATTGAGAAGCAACAAAGCGGTGAAGGGGTTCATTTTGTCCCGGATCGTTTTGAGAAAACGTATCTGAACTGGATCGAAAATGTTCGTGACTGGTGTATCTCTCGTCAATTGTGGTGGGGTCATCGTATTCCTGCCTGGTATGACGAGGAGACTGGAGAAGTTATTGTATCTGCTGAAGATCCGACAACATTGCCAGAATACGCTGGACGCAAGCTGAGACAGGATGAAGACGTTCTGGATACATGGTTCAGCTCCGCATTATGGCCGTTCTCTACTTTAGGCTGGCCGGAAGACACAGAAGATCTGAAACGTTATTACCCGACAAGTGTACTCGTAACAGGGTATGACATTATTTATTTCTGGGTGGCGCGCATGATCTTTACCGCTCTGGAGTTCACGGAAGAGGTTCCGTTCAAGGATGTGCTGATGCACGGTCTTGTTCGTGATGCAGACGGACGCAAGATGTCCAAATCGCTAGGCAATGGTGTTGATCCGTTGGATGTGATTGAGAAATATGGTGCGGATGCAATGCGTTACATGATCTCTACAAGTAGTACTCCGGGTCAGGATCTCCGTTTCCGCTGGGAGCGGGTTGAACAGGCTCGTAACTTTGCCAATAAAATCTGGAATGCATCGCGCTTCGCTCTGATGAATCTGGAAGGGTTCACCTATGAAGATCGTGATATTAGTGGAGACCTTGGAACAGCGGATTACTGGATTTTGCACCGCCTGAACGAAACTTCTCGTGATATTACGCGTCTAATCGAAGCGTATGAATTTGGAGAAACAGGCCGTTTGCTGTATAACTTTATTTGGGATGACCTGTGTGACTGGTATATTGAATTTGCGAAGTTGTCCTTCTATGGGGAAGATCCGGTTGCCAAGAAGAAAACACAATCGGTGCTTGCTTATGTGCTGGATCAAACCATGCGCCTGATTCATCCTTTCATGCCGTACATTTCGGAAGAGATCTGGCAGCATCTGCCGCATGAAGGCGAGACCATTACGTTGGCTTCCTGGCCGGTGTATGACCCTGCACTGGAGAACCCAGAAGCGGTTGCCGAGATGAACCTGCTTATGGATACCATTCGTGCAGTAAGAAACATCCGTGCAGAAGTAAACGTACCAATGAGCAAGAAAATTGAATTGATGGTGAAAGCGAACAACGCAGAGACATCCAGCATCATTGAACGCAACAGCCATTACATCAAACGTTTCTGTAATACGTCCGAGTTCGACAGCGGCCTGGATCTGAGCTCACCGGATAAAGCAATGACTGCTGTCATTACTGGGGCTGAGCTGTACTTGCCGCTGGCGGGTCTTATTGATATTGATCAGGAAGTGGCTCGTCTGGAGAAAGAGTTGCAGAACCTTGAGGGCGAAGTACTCCGTGTGGAGAAAAAGCTTGCGAACGAAGGCTTTGTTGCCAAGGCTCCTGCCAAGGTTATTGAAGAAGAGCGCGCCAAGCAAGCGGATTATTCCGATAAACGGGATAAGGTGATTGCACGAATCAAGGAACTGAAAGGTTAATATATTCGGGTCGGATGGAGTGCCTCTGCGCCATCCGGCCGCTTTTTTCAACCAAACTCAAACCAAAGGTGAATCATATGACGGAACTTAACGGGACAGAAATAGCATCTCCTTTACTTACCTATGACGAGGCCGTGAACTGGATCAATGGCCTTATTCCTTTTGGCATCCGACCTGGATTGGAACGAATCGAGGGATTGATGTCATTGCTGGGCAATCCTCACCAGCGTCTCAAATTTATTCATGTCGCGGGAACGAACGGCAAAGGTTCGACTTGCGCTTTTTTGACGTCAGTGCTTCTTCAGGCGGGATATGATGTTGGAACGTTTACGTCCCCTTATATCACCAAATTCACAAACCGTTTTCAGTACAACGGTGAAGATATCCCGGAAGAAACTTTGCTCAAACTCTCAAACCGCCTGTATCCATTGGTTCAAGAGATGGCTTCAACTCCCCTTGGATCACCTACGATGTTTGAGGTATCTACAGCAATCGCTCTTCTGTATTATGCGGAAGAGTGCTACCCTGACATTGTGGTATGGGAGACAGGGCTCGGGGGAAGGATGGACGTAACGAATATTGTTACACCCGTGGTATCGGTCATTACCAATATCGGTATGGACCATACGGATGTACTGGGAGATACGATTGAGGCGATTGCTGGAGAGAAGGCAGGTATTATTAAGGCGGGGGTACCCGTTGTTTCCTGTGCCACGCAGCCAGAGGCTGTGAAGGTGATCCAGGAGACGGCAGAGCGGCTACGTTCAACCGTGTATCTGGCGGGAGATCGTTTCTCCTATCATAGACTGGACAGTGATGAGAACGGACAATCTTTTCATTTTACAGGACCGTTCCGTGATCTGGACGCTCGTATCCGCATGCAGGGCGTACATCAATGCGACAATGCAGCGGGTGCACTTATGGTACTGGAGTTGCTTCGCCAATACATGGCATTTATGCTGGATGATGAAGATATTGCACTTGGACTGGAACATGCCTTCTGGGCAGGACGGTTCGAGAAAGTGGTTGATCAGCCCCGCATTGTACTGGATGGAGCTCATAATCCGGAGGGGGCCGAATCGCTGGCCAAGAGCATTATCGACGTATATCCTCACAACAAGTTAATTTTGATGATGGGCATGCTGGCGAATAAGCATCACGAAGCGTATTTGCAGCATATACTGCCACTAGTGGATACGCTGATCCTGACCGAGCCAGATTTCCGACGCAAAATGGATGCAGCCGAATTGCTGCAGATCGTCGAACGGGTACGTCCCGCCATTGCGAAACCGGAGCTGGAAATCATCGTCGAGCCCGAATGGGCAAAGGCACTTGATCTATTGAAGTCACGGACGGAAGCGGAAGATCTGGGGGTGGTGTCCGGCACATTGTACCTGATTGCAGATGTGCGGGCAGCCCTTTTGCATCAAACCGATTCTGAAAAAGGTTGGTGAAAGTTTTGTTAAATACATCGGAACACGTTCATTTTATAGGGATTGGCGGATATGGCATGAGTGCCATCGCGAGAGTTATGCTTGAGATGGGATACACCGTTACCGGATCGGATGTCGCTTCACAGGAGTTGACCGAGAAGCTGGCAGCCAAGGGAGCGAAAATATATATCGGACATACAGCAGAGCACGTAAACGGGGCAGATCTAGTTGTCTACTCTACGGCAGCTCCTGCTGATAATGTGGAGCGGGTGGCAGCTGAAAAGCTGAACATCCCGATTCTGCATCGCGCCCAGATGCTCGCGCGTTTGCTGAACGAGCGCAAAGGTGTGGCTGTAGCCGGGGCTCATGGCAAAACAACCACGTCATCCATGATTGCACTCGTTATGGATAAATGTGATACAGACCCGACATACATCATTGGCGGGGAAATCATGAACGTGGGGACCAACGCCAAGGCAGGCCAAGGCGACTGGGTTGTTGCAGAGGCGGACGAGAGCGACGGTTCATTTTTGCAGTATCACCCTTGGCTCGGTATTGTGACTAATATTGAAGCGGATCACCTTGAGAACTACAACAGTGATTTTGAAGAACTCAAAAAGGCTTATGTGCAGTTCCTGAGTCAGATTCGTCCAGAAGGCACGGCCATTGTATGTGCTGACGACGAGAATGTTCAAGCCATTTTACCGGAGCTGAAATCACGGGTGACCACATACGGCATTGATTATGCTGCTGATTATACAGCAACAGATATCGTGCTTGGCGACCGCCGAATTTCCTTTACGATGAGCCATCAGGGCAATGTGTTGGGTAAGGTGGAGTTGTCAGTTCCAGGTAAACACAACGTTTATAATGCGATGGCTACGGTTATTACCTGTCTGGAAGCAGGTATTCCATTTGAGAAAATTACAGCCGCCATTATCCAGTTCCATGGAGCGAAACGCAGATTCCAGGTGCTGGGTGAGGCGCGTGATATGCTGATTATTGATGATTATGCTCATCACCCGACCGAGATTGAGGCTACAATCAGTGCGGCCAAAGCAACAGGGAAACGTATCATTGCGGTATTCCAACCACAGCGTTACACACGTACGTTCTTCCTGCTTGATGCGTTCAGTCGTGCCTTTGCAGAAGCAGATGAGGTTCTCATTACCGATATCTATTCCCCTGCGGGCGAAAAACAGATTGAAGGTGTTCACTCGGCTAGGCTGGTTGAACTCATTGTTCAAAACAGTAATGCTTCTGCGCGTTATCTTCCGACAAAGGAAGAAGTTGTTGCAGATCTGCAGAACCGTCTTCAGCCAGGCGATCTTGTGCTCACGATGGGTGCAGGTGATATCTGGAAAGTTGGCGATACACTTGCCAAAGGGTTGAAATAATTACAATCATAAAACCGTCTGACTTCATTTCGAAGCAGGCGGTTTTTTTGCATGAAATGGAATGTTTCTAATTCTCTCCGCATATAGCTGTTATAAATGGGACAAAGGAGAGGGTACGGGGTGAGCAATGCTAGAATGACGTTTCGCTTTGGGGATAACGAGTCGGACAAGCCTGAAAACAAGGGGATACCCACATCCAGCACATTTGCAGCTTTGAGTGAAGAAATTCCGCACAGTCCAACGCCAACACCAACGCAGTTGAATACAACGCCTTCATGGACACCAGAGGATATTCCCGGAGACTGGGGAGAGACGATGCTGACAGGCTCCGCTGTACCTGAACCTTACCAAAGAACGGATAAGGATTCGAAACTCGATGAGCCTGGATACAGTTATAATCATCTTACTGCATATCCGGGTGATGAGGATGAGAACAGGTCGGACGAGAATTATGGAGGTCATGACTGGCTTGCAGATAGTGAAAACTACTCTTATAAGCGAAATCGTCCCCCAAGGGGCTGGAAAATGATTGGTTCAGTAACGGGGGCGCTTGTAACCGGGGCCCTCTTCGGCATGGTTATTCTATCTTTTTTCAATCGGGAAGGGGCCGTAGATCCTGGGAGCAAGATTCCCGCCAATCAGGCGGTTTCCGCTGTGACAGGTCAGGAGGGAGTGGCAGGTTCCGAACAGCAGCTCCAGGGAACGACTACAGGCGGCAGCTATTATGCACTGCAATATGGTGTATTCAGTTCTCCTGAACGCGCTGAACAGGCCAAGGTGGAGCTGTCCCAGGCAGGCATTGCCGCAGGCTCCGATCCGGAGGATGGTAATCGGGTATATGCAGGTATTTCGGCTGACCGTGAGGAGGCCAAGCTGCTCAGCTCAAGGCTTAAAGCCGAAGGTGTGGAGCTGTACGTCAAGGAAATCGTCACCCCAGAAGTGAACCCGGCAGTATTCGGCGGAAAAGCAGAGGATGTGCAGCATTTCTTCGCAAGCGGCTCAGCTTTGGTTGAACAGCTGTCTACCCTTTCGATCCAGCAACTTGGTCAGTCTGTTCCTGAAGCCGTCTCAACCGAAACGATGACCTCATTACAGAACCAGCATGAGCTCTGGCTGACCGGTTTGAATAGTATTGCACCGGGTCTGAGCGCAGACGTACAACCCTATGTTTCCACGATGGAGAAATCGATGAACAGTGCGGTAACCGCACTTGCCGAATACAACAAAAATCCGGCTAATGTTCATATGTGGTCTGTACAGTCCGATCTCATGGAATATGTATTACAGCAAAAAAAATGGCTTGAAGCGATAAAACAGTAATTAACACTTTCCCATAACACGGCCTTGAAATACCTATCCGGCAAGGAACTGGAAATAGTTCCCCTTGCCGGATTTGTGTTTGTATTGACGTACAAAACCCCGTATAATAATGTGGGTGTCAAAAAATGGCGAGGGAAGATCACCGATGAAAAAAAACTTCGGCATGTTATTGCTGTTTCTGCTGCTCGGCTGGCTGGCCGGTGCGTGGATCGCCAAGGCACTGCAGCCTGTAAAGGCCGTTGCCTTTCTAACGAAAGCCACGACCATTCGTTGGTCGCCGCAGGCTGATCTGGATATTATCAGTTATGATATTTCACTTCAATTTCAAATGAGCCTCCTGAGTCTGATCGGTATTATTGCTGCTGTATGGCTGTATCGCAGGTTATAGGAGAATGACGAATTTTGACGAAGAAACTAAAAAAAATGATATCTACTAGCGTGATCCGACAGGATGTCGCCGTAGCATAAGGGGCCGGTTATTTTGGATAAAACACAACAGCGTCGCATTATTCTGGCTTCCACTTCGCCACGGCGTAAAGAACTGATCGCATCACTCCATCTAGCTTTTGAAGTAATACCAAGTCACGCCGATGAAGATACACCCCCGGAATGGACTCCTGAACAGACGGTACAGGAGCTTGCGATGCGTAAGGCGCTTGCCGTTTATCGCGGGCTGGAAGGCCGTGAACAGGATGCTGTTATTGTTGGTAGTGACACTGTTGTCGTTCTGGACGGTGATATTCTTGGTAAACCCGTAGACGAAGCGGACGCTGAACGAATGTTATCTCGTCTACAGGGGCGTGTACACCGTGTTTTCACGGGAGTAGCTTGTATCGATGCAAGTAATGGACAATCCATGGTTCAGTATCGGCAGACCGATGTAACGATGAAGGAACTGTCTGAAGCTACGATTCGTGCGTATGTTCAGACTGGAGAGCCTTCGGACAAGGCAGGATCATATGCCATTCAGGGCATTGGTGCTTCATTGGTAGAACGTGTTGAAGGATGTTATTTCAATGTGGTGGGCCTACCGTTGTCCTTGCTTAGCGATATGCTGGATGGATTCGGCGTACATGTACTGCCACGTACATGAAATTCCGCAATTGACGATCTGAAAAGAGGGAACATATGGAGTCGCCTCAATATATGATGCGCGACATCCCCCAGGAAGAACGCCCGAGAGAACGCATGATGGAATACGGGGCGGGCGCCTTAAGCCATGCTGAATTGCTGGCGATCTTACTTCGAACAGGTACAAGACAGGAATCCGCAGTGCATATGGCACAGCGGATTCTGACCGAAACGGGTGGAATTCGCTCGTTGATGGATCTGAGCCTGGAAGAATTGACTGCGATGAAGGGAATCGGCATGGCCAAGGCTGTACAACTGAAAGCCAGTATTGAGCTTGGTCATCGGATTGCGAAGAGCAGACTTACACAGTCAACTTCAATTCGTACCCCTCGTGATGCGGCCGATATCCTTACCGAACAATTGCGTTACTTGCAGAAAGAACACTTTGTGTGTCTTTTCCTGAATAGCAAAAACCACATTATTGCCCAGGAAACACTCTCCATGGGTAGCCTTAACGCTTCGATTGTACATCCACGTGAAGTGTTCCGGGCTGCCATCAAATGCAGCAGCGCCTCTATTGTGTGCGCACACAACCATCCCAGCGGTGATCCTACGCCTAGTCCAGAGGACATCCAAATAACCAAAAGACTGATCGAAGCCGGTGCAATTGTTGGCATAGACGTGCTGGATCACATTATTATCGGAGATGGAACGTACGTAAGTTTGAAGGAGAAGGGCTTAGTATAATATAATGGTTGGCGTTGATGTTTTCCTATGAATGTTGACGGCGTTGTCCGTAGAAGATAGGTTCACTTTACAAATGCAAAACATTGCAACACAAAACAAATGCGAATATTAGCTCCACCATTTTGGTGGGAATGAAAATGAAACGCTCTTGATTCACTGGGGCGGCTATATGAGGCAGAAAAGGAGATTACGTCATGTTTGGTGGTTTTACGAAAGATTTGGGTATTGATTTGGGGACAGCGAATACGCTGGTTTATGTACGTGGAAAAGGAATTGTGGTGCGCGAACCTTCGGTTGTCGCTATACGGACAGATACAAAAACCATCGAGGCAGTAGGTGAAGCCGCCAAAAAAATGATTGGACGTACACCAGGTAACATTCGTGCCATTCGTCCAATGAAAGATGGCGTTATTGCCGATTTCGATACAACGGCAACGATGATCAAATATTTCATCCGTGAGGCGCAGAAACAACGCTCCATGTTCCAACGTCATCCGAACGTGATGGTATGTGTACCATCCGGGATTACTGCAGTAGAACAACGCGCGGTTGAAGATGCAACCAAACAGGCTGGAGCACGTGAAGCCTATACGATTGAAGAGCCCTTTGCAGCTGCCATTGGTGCAGATCTGCCTGTATGGGAACCAACGGGTAGTATGGTTGTCGATATTGGTGGCGGTACAACGGAAGTGGCTGTCATCTCTCTTGGCGGTATTGTAACAAGCCGTTCGGTTCGTGTAGCGGGTGACGAGATGGATGAATCCGTGATTCAATACATTAAACGCCAGTATAATCTGATGATCGGTGAACGTACATCGGAGCAGTTGAAAATGGATATCGGATCAGCTATGCCGCTTGAGCAAGTGGAAACAATGGAAATTCGTGGACGCGACCTCGTTACAGGCCTGCCGAAGACGATTACGATTACTTCGGATGAAATCAGCGAAGCTCTGGCGGATACGGTGAATGCCATTGTTGAAGCTGTAAAAGTAACCTTGGAGAAATGTCCTCCTGAGCTGGCAGCAGATATTATGGACCGTGGTATTGTTCTCACAGGTGGTGGCGCATTGCTTCGCAATCTGGACAAGCTGCTTGCTGGTGAGACAGGAATGCCTGTTATCGTAGCAGAGAACCCGCTCGATTGCGTTGCAATCGGAACAGGTAAAGCGCTTGAGAATATTCATTTGTTCAAGAGCAGAAGCAGTTCGGCAGTTCGTTCCAAACGTTAATTGATATATGCTATGCTTGGCTCGCTTATCGACCAAGGGGCATGATATCAACGAAGAGGACCCGGTTAACCCCGGGAGAGCTATTACCCGCATACCCGGGGAGAATCGGCTGATATTCTCGATGGGACTATAAGTCTGACAGTCTCCCCGCCGGGCATGGCTCGGAAGAGAATAATGGATGTTAGAGGGTGGTCGAACTGTTTAAACTGCTGGGTAACAAAAGACTTTTTGTTTTGCTGGTGGGCCTTGTTACATTTATCGCGTTAATGGGCTTTACGCTCGGTCCGCGAACCGCTCTATCCTGGCCGGAGAAATTCCTGAAGGATTCAGTCGGATTTGTACAATACGTATTTTACAAGCCCGCTTCTTCTGTAGCGGGCTTTTTCAAAGATTTGGCGAACATGCGTACGGTATATCAAGAAAATGAAGAGCTTCGTATTGCAATGGGTCACTATACCCGAGATCGACTGAAATACAATGATATGGAGCAGGTGAATGAACAGCTCCAGAAAGCTCTCAATTTTACCGAGGAACAAAAGAATCGGTATAACTACGGTTCGCGAATTGCTCAAGTAATCAGTGCCAACTCTGACCCGAACAGCAGAACGATTAATATCGATATTGGTGAAAATGCGGGAATCAAGGCTGGAATGGCTGTTACTTCGCAAGAGGGGCTGGTTGGGGTTGTCAGTCATGTCAGTTCATACACGTCAACAGTTAATCTGTTAACTTCCATGGACGCTAATGATCCAACTTCCAATGCCATTGCAGCTACAGCGGTTGGTAAAGAAAAAGTGTTTGGTATGATTGAAAGTTATGATCCGAAGACTGGCATGCTTAAAATGACCAAGATTTCGGAAGATTCAAATATCAAAAAAGATGATGAAATCATCTCCTCCGGAATTATCAACAATTTTCCGAAGTACATGCGTATTGGAAAAGTGGAGAAGGTTGAAGTTGGGGAATATGGTTTGACACGGACTGCGATTATTAAGCCATATGCAAGCTTTCTGGACTGGAAAGAGCTGATTGTGATTATCCCACCTGAGGTAAAAGAATAATGATAACGCGCAAGCAAGTCTTATTCCTGTTACTGTTCGTTTTGTTCATTGTTGAAGGAACGATCCTTCCGCTGCTCATTCCTTCGGCCTGGCAAATGCGTATTTCTGCCAACCTGGTCTACATCGTGATTTTGTTTATTGCTGTATATCATCATCGGCACACGGCGTTGGTGCTTGGCATATTATTTGGACTTTTGCACGATGTCGTATTTTACGGCGAAATGATTGGACCATACGGATTCTCGATGGGATTATCGGCATATATGATGGGACTTATTTTTCAAGCGCCACGCGCACCACTGCCGGTTATGGTTTCTGTCGTCCTTTTGGGAAGTCTGCTGAATGACACCATGTTATTCTTTCTGTACAAGCTCTTCCAACTCAATCATGTGACATTTGACTGGGCATTGCTTGAATACATGATTCCCAATTTGTTCATTCATTTTGTGTTCGCGCTGATCATTTATGTTCCTCTTCGGAAACAACTGGAGCGGATTGGTAAGAGAAAGAGCAAAGCACAAGAAGCTTCTTGATACATTTATGGAGTGAGAAGCAGGAACTTGGGGACCCGGGCACGAAATGTAATGAGATGGGAGGGACAGGCTTATGACGGTAAAATCGAATCACGTAACGATTAAAGGCATCCGAGACGGCCTGGTTTTCCTGTTGGACGATCAATGTGAATTCGAGGAATTGCTCTACGAGCTCCGCTATAAGCTGGAACACAGCCATCAAAATATTTTGACCGGACCGATAGTTCATGTGGATATCAAACTGGGCAACCGGGAAGTGACGGAGGACCAGAAAGAAGCAATTCTTGATATATTGAAACAAAAAGGGAATTTGCTCATTCGTTCCATAGACTCACCGGCCCTTAAACCAGAGGTTAAAGGGCCGCCGCCGATTGTAACCATGTGTGGTATGGTGCGTTCGGGTCAGGTGCTTCATCATGAAGGGAATCTACTGTTTCTTGGTGATATCAATCCGGGGGGCACAGTAACGTGTACCGGAGATATATATGTTTTGGGTTCACTCAGAGGCATGGCTCACGCTGGAATTGGTGGGGACGAAGACTCGATCATTGCTGCTTCGGTGTTTGCACCAACGCAGCTGCGGATCGCTGACATCATCAGCCGTCCTCCCGATGAGTGGGAGAGCCGAGAGACCGGAATGGAATTTGCTTATTTACAGGACAATCAGATGCAGATCGACAAGATGAGCAATATCGTTCGGTTGCGCCGAGATTTTAATGTGTTTAAAGGAGTGTAGCTCATGGGAGAGGCGATCGTGATCACTTCGGGTAAAGGCGGCGTGGGTAAAACAACCACCTCGGCAAACATCGGGACAGCGCTGGCGCTGCTCGGCAAAAAGGTTTGTCTGGTAGATACCGATATCGGCCTCCGCAATCTGGATGTCGTGATGGGACTCGAAAACCGGATCATTTATGATCTGTGCGACGTTGCGGACGGCCGCTGCCGACTGAATCAGGCTTTGGTCAAAGATAAACGTTTCGAAGAATTATATATGCTGCCTGCAGCACAAACGAGAGATAAGAACTCTGTGTCACCAGAACAGGTGAAGGACATTATTCTCGAATTAAAAAAAGATTTTGAATACGTCATTATTGATTGTCCAGCCGGAATTGAGCAGGGGTTCAAAAATGCGGTTGCAGGAGCTGACCAGGCGATTGTGGTCACTACACCAGAAAATGCGGCTGTCCGTGATGCGGACCGTGTCATTGGTTTGCTGGAGAGTTCACACATTCAATCACCAAAACTGGTCGTGAACCGTATCCGTAACAATATGGTCAAATCAGGCGACATGCTCGACATTGACGGCATTTTACAAGTACTTAACATTGATTTGATTGGGATTGTTCCTGATGATGAGCTTGTCATCAAGGCAGCCAACTCGGGAGAGCCCACAGTAATGAATCCGGATTCACTTGCGGCCATTGCCTATCGAAATATTGCCCGTCGTATTCTGGGAGATACCGTTCCTCTGATGCAATTGGAGCAAAAAAAGGGTGCTTTCACACGTTTTAAGAAGTTCTTTGGAATGGGTTAACGTGTTCTTTCTCATCACATTCATGTATGATAGCCGTGGCCCTCAAGCCCGGCTTTTTGAATATTATGAAGCATTTTATTAAAGGCGTCTTGTATAGAACAGGATATATATACTTCACAGGAGGACTCCACGTTGTGGGGTTATTTTTGCTTCCAGCCGAAGCTTGTTCATATTATGAACGAGCCCCTCATAGGATGTAGTAAACAAGCCTCGGCGGGAGGACATTCCATGAATACGAAACTCAGAATCAAGCAGAGAAGAGAAGAGCGCATTCGGCGGTTAATGGATGGTGCTACGGAAGAAATTATGCAGCAACGAGAATCGGGCTCGGTATCCGATAAGCGTACATCTGCGCAACGTAATCCGTTCTCGTCTATGGATATACAAGATAATCTGCGAACGGCAAGATCTTCGCTGGCAGAACCGGAAAGAGATCCGGAATGGCTGTGGAAAAAAGAGAACGGGCATTATGGTCCTGGCGGCCATCCACGCTTCAATTTGATGAAGTCATTCGTAGGACGAACGGTGGTTAGCATTTTATTATTCGGCGGCGTCTGGGGATTGTTCCAGTTGAACACTTCATGGACGACACCTGCCAAAACCGTGATAGCCGATGTGCTGCATCGGGATATGGATTTTGCTTATGCCGCTGCCTGGTACGAAAGGCATTTTGGCGGAACGCCATCATTCCTGCCTGTTCTTGGACATACCACCGATCCTGTGAACAGCTCGGGTATTCGACACCTGCTGGGCAAACCGATCTCGGGAACCGTCGTTCAGCCTTTTGCGCTGAGCATGAAAGGTATTGAGATTGTTCCCGAAGCTGGCGGTACGGGACTTGTTCAAGTAGTCAGTTCAGATGCCGGACGAGTACTTCAAGTATTGGATGATCCGGAAAATGGGACAACGGTTGTAATCCAGCACTCTGGTCAAGTCACAGCCATATACGGACGTTTGAGCGAAAGTGAAGTCCAGGTGAATGATTGGGTAGAAGCGGGTGACGCGGTCGGTAGCCTAAAGGATATTGGAAATGATCAACCTGCCACTTTGTATTTCGCTGTAAAAGAGGGCGAGAAGTACGTAGACCCTGCGGAAGTGGTTGCCCTTGATTAGGTTGTGGGGTGTACGTATCTCGTTTCATCCTTTTTTTGTGATTATCATGATGGCTTCCCTGTTGACCGGGAACTTTATTGAACTCATCACGCTGTTTGCCATCGTTTTTATTCATGAATGTGGACATGCTGCAGCGGCAGCCCTTCTGGGCTGCCGTGTCCTTTCGATACAGATGCTTCCTTTTGGCGGCGTCGCCGTTATTGAGGATGCCGGAAATATTACAGCGCGTCGGGAGATCATTATCGCTTTGGCAGGTCCTTTTCAAAATATGCTCATGGTTGGAGTTGTTTTGTTGCTGAAGTACGGGAACTTGGGAGACCCGCTTTTTCTGGATTATATTATACAGGGGAATCTGCTGATTGCCCTATTTAACCTACTACCCGTGTTGCCGCTGGATGGCGGTAAAATTGTACAGGCACTCGTTAGTATTGCTGCTCCCTACTATACGACATTGATGTGGACTTACAGAATCAGCATTCTGTGTAGCGCAGGGGTTATCTTGGTTGCCGTCGGTCGATGGTTTACCGGTGATTATGGGCTGCCGCTAAATATTCTGTTGATCGGAATTTTTCTGTTCTATTCCAATGTGACTGATTACCGAAATATCCCATACCGGTTTATCCGATTTCTGATGAATCGTGAAAGTGCATTCACCCGTCATGCAGCTACAGGCAGTTTGGCGCAGCCGATTATCTCATTTCCGGCGAAACCTTTGGAGACTATTTTGCGTCTATTAAAGAGAGAAAGATACCATATGATATATGTGATGAATAGACAGGGAAGAATCATGGCCGTTTTGCCTGAGCAGCGAATCATCGGTTCTTATTTCAAACAAGACACGGATAAGTTGTAGCATCCTGGTGGATCTGTCCTGAATTGGGTTAATACATGTACAATGAGTATGCAAAGATACAGAATGGATGTGGATGAATTGAATTGTCTTCTAGAGGTGAAGCCATGAAACAAATGATTGTACATAATGAACATAACCTCATGCAAATGGCGCTTCTGGAAGAAGGCAAAGCTGTAGAATTCATGGCAGAGCGTACACGCGAGCGTGGACTGCTGGGTTCGTACTTCAAAGGACGGGTAGTGAACGTGTTACCAGGTATGCAAGCTGCTTTTGTGGATATCGGTCAGAAAAAGAATGCTTTTCTGTATGTGGACGATGTATTGCATCCCAATCTGGAGAAACAACCCAAAGTGAAGCCTTCAATTTCGGAGCTGCTTCGTCCAGGTCAGGATGTAATCGTCCAGGTCCTGAAGGAACCAGTAGGAAGCAAGGGTGCCCGGGTGACGACTCATTATTCGCTGCCGGGCCGCTGGCTTGTCTACATGCCTTTAGCGGACTATGTAGCCGTCTCCAAGAAAATTGCCCGTGAGGGGGATCGATCCCGCCTCAAAACGCTGGGTGAACAATTGAGACGGGACGAAGAGGGTCTTATCATACGAACCGTATCCGCAGAGGAACAGAAGGAAGCCATTCAGGCCGACCTGGAAACATTACGTAAGCAGTGGCGTCTGATTCGTGAAAAAGCGGATAGTTTGCCTTCACCAAGCCTGCTGCATCGGGATCACAGTATGGTTCAGCGGATCATTCGTGATGTGTATACGCCTGGCAGCGATGAAGTAATTACGGACAATGAAGTACAAGCCCGTGAGTTGAGTGCTTTGCTGGAGGAAATCTGTCCGGGCCATCAACCTAAAGTACAGGTATACAGGGGAGAAGGATCAATTTTTGCTGCTTATCGTGTGCAGGAGCAGTTGAACAAGGATTTTGCCCGCAAGGTATGGCTGCCTGGTGGCGGATATATTGTCATTGATCATACCGAGGCGCTCACTGTAGTCGATGTCAATACAGGCAAGTACACGGGAGCAGGCGGTGACAGCCTGGAAGAGACTGTAACGGAGACGAACATGCAGGCAGCGGTTGAGATCGCCCGTTTAATGCGTCTTCGGGATATCGGCGGCATGATTATTGTGGACTTCATTGATATGGAGGAAGCGATGAATCGGCATGAAGTTGCGGCAACGCTGGAAAATGAACTCAAGAAGGATCGAACCAAGGCTTTTGTAATGGGTTGGACCAAGCTGGGATTGCTCGAACTTACCCGTAAGAAGGTACGGGAAGAGAGCACGCTTCCTTACGTGGAGCCGTGTTCTTCCTGTCATGGGACAGGCAAAAGATATATTTCGCCGTTGCATTGATTTTTAGTATAGTTGGTGGTATAATCATCAGGTATGTGTTTAGCCTATTGGTCTTGCACATGCTGTAACCGCACTGGCCGGGTACAAGAACAGTTCCGCAAGGACACTGTCACCTGAGACCGGGCGAGTCTGAGACATGAGGAGGTGCAAGGCAAATGTACGCAATTATTGAAACAGGTGGCAAACAGTACAAAGTCCAAGAGGGCGATGTTCTGTTCATCGAGAAATTGACTGCGAACGATGGCGAAAGCGTAACGTTCGACCGTGTCCTGGCTGTATCTAACGATCAAGGTTTGACAGCAGGTACACCATTGGTTTCCGGAGCAACTGTAACGGCTAAAGTGGAGAAACATGGCAAAGGACAAAAGGTTGTTGTATACAAATACAAACCTAAAAAGAACTACCATGTGAAGCAAGGTCACCGTCAACCGTATACAAAAGTAACTATCGAAGCAATCAAAGCGTAAGAAGGTGCGATAAGTGATTATCGTTCAAATCTTTCGTAATGATGACGGGAGCATCGATCGTTTCTCCATCAAAGGGCATGCTAATTTTGCCAAGCGAGGAGAAGACATCGTATGTGCCGGGGTATCCGCTGTTACAGTGGGTACGGTGAACTCGATCGAAACATTGACTGGTGTCGAAATGGACGCCAAGATGAAGAATGGCTTTTTAAGCGCTTCTTTACCGGTGTTGGAGAAAGACGGAACCTGGTCCCAGGTACAATTGCTACTCGAATCCATGGTGCTTATGCTCACTGATATTGCAGAGTCATACGGAAAGTATATTCAGATAGAGCAAGTCAAATAATTAAAGAAGGAGGACAACCAATCATGTTGAAATTAAATCTTCAGTTATTCGCATCGAAAAAAGGTGTAGGTTCCACGAAGAATGGTCGTGACAGTAACGCACAACGCCTTGGCGTTAAACGTGCTGACGGACAAACAGTAACTGGTGGTAGCATTCTCGTTCGCCAACGCGGAACGAAAATTCACCCAGGTACTAACGTGGGTATCGGTAAAGATGACACTTTGTTTGCGAAAGTTGACGGCGTTGTGAAATTCGAACGTTGGGGACGCGATCGTAAAAAAGTAAGCATCTACCCTGTGAATGTTGCTCCAGTAGCAGCTGCAGTAGAAGCATAATATCGGCATTCCGCCTAAGGAGCCTTCGGCATTTTTGCCGGAGGCTTTTTGTATTTATAGGTTATTCGATAATGAACTGGCAGAAAAGACATGTTATACTTGGTTACGGTGGGGTTTAAACCAACCGAGTTTTGTAGAACGGGGAGAAGCCATGAAATCTTGGAAAAGAGTGCCCTGGATTGCGGCATGTTCACTTCTGATTCCTTTGGTTTTCGTTATGCTGTATCCAGTGATTATTTCAATTGCTGTATACGCATTGTGGTCCGTCGCGGTGCTTTTTGTTTCTGTGAATGTGATGAAGAGACAAGCAAAGGCGGAACGCAGAACCATCATACAATCTATGGAAAAGACAGCAATTGCATCATTAAATCATCATAGGCATGATTGGATGAACGATCTTCAGGTATTGTATGGATATCTTAGACTGGGCAAACTTGATAAATCAGTGCAATGTGTGGAAAGAATAGTAGAGCGGGTTAATGAAGAAAGCCGAATCTCCAGATTGGGTATTCCTTCACTCGTATTTTATCTTCAATCTTTCCGGACCAGTGGAGTCGCTCTGGAATTGCATGTGGTCGTAGAGGAAGAGTTGCAGCTTAGTGCTCTGGTCTCTCCCGAGGATGGCGAGTCGCTTACGGGGGCGATTGCCGATGCGATTCGAGCCTATCAATATGGCGGCGGCCGGTCGTCTTGGGGAGAGGTTCGCAAACTGACCTTGAACTTCGGACAGGATCACGGAGATGTGGTTGTCCGGCTGGATGGGGATCAAACACCCGATCCGGAAACATTGCGGCAGCTCAATGCCGTACTCAAAGGAAAAAAAGTCAGAACGGAGCAGCTTCCGTCTGAGGATACGTTTATACAATTCAGAATGCCTTGCGGAATATAGGAAGAAGGGGTTAACCAATGTTTGTAGATAAAGCGAAGATTTATGTGAAAGCCGGAGACGGAGGGGACGGAATTATTTCGTTTCGTCGTGAGAAGTATGTACCGAACGGCGGACCTGCCGGGGGTGATGGAGGCAGAGGAGCTGACATCATTTTTCGTGTGGATGAAGGTCTGCGTACGTTGATGGATTTCCGTTACCAGCGTCACTTCAAGGCCCCTCGTGGTGAGAAGGGACGTAATAAAAGTCAGCATGGCGCGAACGCTGAGAACATGATTGTACGTATTCCACCTGGAACCGTGATTTTGGATGAAGACAGTGGAGAAGTACTGGCTGATTTGACACGTCATGGTCAACAGGTTGTTGTTGCTCGTGGCGGACGAGGCGGACGGGGAAACATTCGTTTTGCCACGCCTAACAATCCAGCGCCAGAACTGGCCGAAAATGGCGAAGAAGGTCAAGAACGTTACATCGTACTTGAGCTTAAGGTCATGGCAGATGTCGGTTTGGTTGGTTTCCCAAGTGTCGGGAAATCTACACTGTTGTCTGTTGTTTCGGCAGCCAAGCCAAAGATTGGAGCATATCATTTTACAACCATTACTCCTAACCTGGGTGTTGTTGGTGTGGGTGAAGGTCGAAGCTTTGTTATGGCCGACTTGCCGGGTCTAATTGAAGGTGCTCATGAAGGTATTGGACTTGGACATGAGTTCTTGCGTCACGTAGAACGTACACGTATTATCGTTCATGTTGTTGACATGTCTGGTTCAGAAGGACGTGATCCGTTCGAAGACTGGCAGAAAATCAACGAGGAACTCAAATTGTACAATCCTGTCCTCGCTGAGAGACCACAAGTTGTAGCAGCCAATAAAATGGACATGCCGGATTCCGAAGCTAATCTGGAAGAGTTTTTGCAGAAGGCTCGTGAAGTTCAACCGGATATTGAAGTTATGCCTATTTCGTCCCTGACACGGAAAGGGATTCAAGAGCTCCTGTATCGTGCGGCTGATCTGCTGGATCAAATTCCGGACGAGCCAGTGGTTGAAGAAGTTGCTGATTTATCCGAACGAAAAGTGTACAGCTTGGACAAAAAAGAGGACGATGGTTTCCGTATTGTACGGGAGAATGAAATCTTCGTAGTCGAAAGTGCCAAGATTGAACGTATGATGAAACGGATGCAGCTGAATTCGCATGAAGCTATTCTCAAACTGGCGCGTACATTGCGCTATATGGGTGTGGATGCGGAATTGCGTAAACGCGGAGCTGAAGAAGGCACCATTGTGCGCATTGGCGAGTTTGAGTTCGAATTTGTGGAAGGCAGCAGCTACTATTAAGATAGCAGGCCGCAGTACGGATAGTGGTTAAAACATAAACGCAGAGAAGTGGGAGTTAACCCGCTGCTCTGCGTTTTTTTGTTTTTCCTTACCTGCACGTGGGATAAACTTGTATACTGTTAGGAATAGTTTTTCAAAAATAGGCATGTGAGGTATTGCCCTTTTGAGATAGATCCTATATAATGTCCACTATATGAATACATGAGTCTTTGAGGAGAGGACGTTCTGTGAATGAACGCTATTACTTAGTACGGGAAGACATTTTGCCAGAGGCTGTGGTGAAGACCATGCAGGTAAAAGAACTGCTAGCTTCCGGAGATGTCAAAACAGTTCATGAGGCGGTTGAACAGGTTGGATTAAGCCGAAGTGCTTTTTATAAGTACAAGGATGGCATCCATTTGATCAATCAGCTTGAACGGGAGCGAATTGTAACGATCTCCATTGATTTGGAGCATCAGTCAGGAATATTGTCTCGTGTGCTCGGACATGTAGCTGGTTATGGAGCCAACGTGCTAACCATTAATCAAAGTATCCCACTCCAGGGAAGAGCCAATGTTGTCATTTCAGTAGAGACATCACATCTCCATGGGGAAATCGGAGAAATGCTCGATCGGATGCAGGATATGCCCGGGGTTCGACGCACGCGCATTGTAGGCCAAGGTTAATTAGACGTTAACGTAAAACGTTTAGGAATAAGTTGTATGTATGGTTAAATCGTACAGGGGTGAAGGAGAAAAAGACATTGGGGGTAGATCGTTAGTGAAACCGGTAAAAGTGGGATTGTTGGGTCTGGGCACGGTGGGTACCGGGGTCGTTCGCATCCTGGAAGGAAATCAGGAGGATCTGAGCAGTCAGGTTGGATCACCGATCGTTATTGAGAAGATTGCAGTGAAGAATACAGAGAAGGATCGTGTCATTGCTGTAGACCGTGCGAAGCTGACTGAAGATCCTTGGGAAGTCATTCGTCACCCGGATATTGATGTTATCGTGGAAGTTATGGGCGGCATTGATCAGACCAAAGAGTACATTCTTGAAGCACTGGAGCGAGGCAAGCATATCGTAACCGCGAACAAGGATTTAATGGCTCTGCACGGTTCCGAAATCTTGGCCAAGGCACAGGAAAAGCAATGTGATGTATTCTACGAAGCGAGTGTGGCTGGGGGCATTCCGATCATCCGAACGCTGATTGAAGGTTTCTCATCCGACCGGATTACCCGCATTATGGGGATTGTGAACGGAACAACGAACTTTATTTTGACCAAAATGAGCCAAGAAGGCGCCTCGTATGAAGAGGTTCTGGCGGAGGCCCAAGCACTCGGATATGCGGAAACTGATCCAACTTCGGATGTCGAAGGACTCGATGCAGCTCGTAAAATGGCGATCCTAGGTACTTTGGGCTTCCGTACTAATGTGGAACTGAAAGACGTGACGGTTAAGGGGATTACATCCGTAACCCGTGAAGATATTACGTATGCCAAAAGACTCGGTTACGAGATGAAGCTGCTTGGTATCGCAGATCGTCGGGATGATGAGATCACCATTAGTGTTCAGCCGACGATGGTAAGACAGAATCATCCAATTGCATCCGTCAATGGCGTGTTCAACGCAGTGTATGTACATGGCGAAGCTGTAGGTGAGACGATGTTCTACGGTGCGGGTGCAGGCGAACTTCCGACGGCAACTTCAGTAGTAGCGGATATCGTGGCTGTGATCAAAAACCTGAAGCTGGGCGTGAATGGTCTCAAAGCAATTGTGCCTTACAAACAAAAGCGCCTGCAAAGTGACGAGCACATTATGTCGAAAAACTTCATTTTGCTGCATGTGGATGACAAGGCAGGGGTGCTGGCGCAAATCACACAAATCTTTGCTGAATACGAAGTCAGCCTGGCTTCGGTTGTGCAACAGCCGAACGAGCACAACCCGGATGCTGAGATCATCATCGTTACGCATAACGCTAGCAAGGCGAGCATGGATAAAGTGTTGAAACACTTTGAATCACTTGCCGTCATTCGTCGCATTAAGAGTGTATACCGGGTAGAAGGATAGTTCGTACCCAAATTCCGGTTTGAATTTTCAGATCTAAATCCAAGTTTAAGGTACACGTTTAACCATATAGATGTATGCAATCATATTCGGATTATTAACGACAAAGGAGTTTACCCACAATGAGATATCAAGGATTACTGCAAACGTATAGAGAGCACCTTCCGGTTAATGAAAACACGCCCCTGCTTACGCTACATGAAGGAAACACACCCCTGGTTCATGCGGAGAATCTGTCCGAGGAACTGGGATTGAATTTATATTTCAAATATGAAGGTCTGAATCCGACTGGTTCATTTAAAGACCGCGGAATGGTTATGGCTGTTGCTAAAGCGATGGAAGAAGGCAGCCGCACGATCATGTGTGCATCGACAGGTAACACTTCAGCGGCAGCAGCAGCCTATGCGGCTCGTGCTGGTCTGAATTGTATCGTATTGATCCCGAATAACAACATTGCGCTGGGTAAACTAGCTCAGGCTATGATCTATGGAGCTAAGGTAATTGCGATTAATGGCAACTTTGACCGTGCATTGGAAATTGTGCGTGAGATTACAGCCAAACACCCAATTACGCTCGTGAACTCCGTGAATCCGTTCCGGATTGAAGGACAGAAAACGGCTGCATTTGAAGTCATTGAGCAGCTTGGTCAAGCACCTGATGTACTCGCCATTCCAGTGGGTAACGCAGGGAACATCTCGGCTTACTGGAAAGGGTTCAAAGAGTATAAAGAAGCAGGAAAGTCGAATTCCTTACCACGTATGGTTGGTTTTGAAGCGGAAGGCGCGATGGCAATTGTCAAAGGTGAACCGATCCTTGAGCCTGAAACCGTAGCAACAGCTATTCGAATTGGTAATCCAGCAAGTTGGAAAACCGCTGTAGCTGCAGCTGAAGAGTCTGGCGGACAGATTAATTATGTAACTGACAAAGAAATTCTGACAGCATATCGTACGATCGCCGCTCGTGAAGGGATTTTTGCTGAACCTGCATCCGCTGCTTCCGTTGCTGGTGTATACAAACTGAAGAGTGAAGGGTACTTTAAAGGCGGAGAGACTGTGGTTTGTGTACTGACAGGACACGGTTTGAAAGATCCTAATATTGCAATCAAAACGGTAGCGACTGAGCCGCTTGTTGTGGAAGATTCCGAAGAAGCGGTTATGGCGGCAATTGCACAATTGGAGCAACAATCCGTATGAGTTTGCAGCAAAGGGTAACTGTTAAGGTACCTGCAAGTACAGCCAATCTGGGTCCAGGGTTTGATACCCTGGGCATGGCATTGTCTCTGTATGCATGGCTTGAGATGAAACCGGCTGAGCAGACAACATTCCATTTACATGGAGATCATCTGACAGGTCTGCCAACAGATAAATCCAATTTGATATATGAAGTTGCACAGATGGTATTCAACGAAGCTGGAATCTCCGTACCGGAGCTGGAGATTTCCATGTATTCAGAGATTCCGCTTACTCGGGGACTGGGAAGCAGTGCATCCGCCATCGTGGGCGCGTTGGCTGCTGCTAATGCTTTAATTGGCACTCCTTTATCTGATGCCAAGCTTCTGGACATGGCTACGTCGCTGGAGAAACATCCAGATAATGTAGGAGCTTCACTATATGGAGGTATCATTACAGCAGCGTGGGATGGCAGTCGGGTAGACCATATTCGCATTGAGCCGCATCAGGATTTGCAGACGTTGGTCATCGTACCGGACTTCGAGTTGTCCACTTCGAAAGCTAGAAATGTAATTCCACAGCAGTTTGACAAGTCTGATGTCATTCACAACATAAGCAGATCATCCTTACTCGTTGCAGCTTTGGCAAGTGGGAGATTGGACATGATTCAAAAGGCGATGTCTGACCGGATTCATCAACCCTACAGGGCATCTTTGGTACCCGGTATGGCTGAAATCCTGGAACATGCGGTCAGTCATGGAGCCCTGGGGGCTGCATTGAGTGGAGCCGGACCTACCGTTTTGACGTTGGTAGATCGTCATGATACTCGTAAGCTCGAACTGGAGCAATATTTGATAGACACAATGAGCCGTGAAGGTATCAATGCATCTGCATTGTGGTTGGATCCGGATCTGGACGGTGTTACCGTACTGCCTGATCAAGATGAAAGTCCTTTTATGGACAGAGTTAAAGGGGAAGTTAACGCATGAAACGAATTGCAGTATTACCTGAAGGTTCAGTTTCCCATGAAGCAGTAGATTTTCTGTTTAATGGGGAGCCTTTGGAATTGCTTCATTCCAAGCTGATTTCTGATGTTTTCCGGGCTACGGATAGTGGAAAGTCCCAGTACAGTGTCATACCCATTGAGAATACGATTGAAGGCTCCGTTAGTTTGCATATGGACTGGCTGGTTAACGAAGTTGATATTCCGATGCAAGCAGAATGGGTTTATCCATCCATCCAGAATGTCATTGGGCATGGCTCCGAGTTCATGACAGAGAGTGGTGAATATGATTTCGGGAAAATTACGAAGATCATGTCCCATCCTGTAGCGATTCCGCAGTGTCAGAATTTTATTCGCCTGCATTCACCTGGAGCAGATCTTGAGGGTGTAAACAGTACAGCGGAAGCTGTAGAAATTGTGAAAAAAAATCCTGGCAAAGGCTGGGTCGCGATTGGCACCAGGCTGGCTGCACAGAAGCACGGTTTGGACATTATGGCTGAACGGGTTACCGACCATGACAACAACTATACTCGTTTTGTGCTAATAGGTCATGAACCTGTTCAGATACCACGAGAGCCTGATCATGTAAAAACCAGTTTGCTCGTTACATTGCCTGAAGATGCACCAGGTGCATTGCATCAGGTGCTGTCGGCTTTTGCCTGGCGGAAGCTGAACTTGACCCGACTGGAATCTCGTCCAACGAAGAAAAGATTGGGGAGTTATTATTTTTACATTGATGTTGAGGAAAGTGCAGATTCGGTATTGCTTACCGCAGCCATGGCTGAGATTGAGGCTTTGAATTGTCAGGTACGTGTTCTTGGCAGCTATCCGTGTTATACATATCCTTCGTTGAAAACGACCTGAATCAGGACGTACATTGTTGAAGGTTGTCATAAGACTGGGTAAAATGAGCAAGAAATAGCTTGTCATTTGTTGTACAATGAACGAGATAAATGTAGTTTCGGAATCTAGGAATGGAAATTTTATGGAGGTGCAGTCATCGGTGTCAGAACAATGGATTTATTTGGATGGTCAATATGTGACCAAAGAGAACGCAACCGTTTCGGTATATGATCATGGATTTTTGTATGGAGACGGTATTTTCGAAGGTATTCGGATTTATAACGGTAACATTTTCAGATGCAAAGCGCATTTGGATCGTTTGTACGATTCAGCTAAATCCATCAGTCTGAACATTCCGCTGTCTTATGATGAGATGCTGGAAGTGATGGCTGAAACGGTACGTCGCAATGATATGCGTAACGGTTATATTCGTCTGATCGTTTCACGTGGACCTGGTAACTTGGGTCTTGATCCGCTGCGCTGCCCTAAAGCATCCGTTATCATCATTGTAGAGCAATTGGCGATCTATCCGGAGGAAGCGTATCTTACTGGGCTAAAAGCTGTGTCTGTATCCCAGCGCCGCAACATCCCGGACGCATTGAATCCAAAGATTAAATCATTGAACTATCTGAACAACATTCTTGTTAAAATTCAGTCTAATTACTCAGGTGCTGGTGAAGCGATTATGCTGAATTCCCAAGGTTACGTTACTGAGGGTTCAAGTGATAACATCTTCATCATCAAAAATGGTGTAGTTTATACGCCACCTTGCTATCTTGGTGCACTGGAGGGAATTACACGTCAGGCCATTATCGATCTGTGCGGTGAGCTGGATCTTGAATTAAAAGAAGTGCCATTTACGCTACATGATGTGTACATTGCCGACGAAGTCTTCTTCACTGGAACAGCCGCAGAAGTTATTGCTGCATATGAGGTGGACGGCAGAACGATTGGAACGGGTGTTGCAGGTCCTGTAACCTTGAGACTGCTGGAAGCGTTCCGTCAAATTGTTGACAAAGACGGTTACAAAGTTTGGGAAGATTAAATGGAACGAACTGAATAGGGAAGCAGGAAATCCTTCTTGTCTTAGAAACTCAGCATATCTGGAGTATGCGGTTTTTGGGGCGTGAAGGATTTTTTTTGCTTAGTTGATGTCATTGGCCCAATTTCTGCATAGGATGTAGTAACGGTATGGGCGAATGTACTGCCCAAGTATCACGTCTAGGAGGTTAGTTCCAAGTGAAAATACACATGGTGAAAAAAGGCGACACATTATATCTGCTGTCCCAAAAATATAATGTAGCGTTGGACAAAATTATCGCAGCTAATCCGCAAATCGCGGATCCCGACAAGTTGGAGATCGGTATGAAGGTCAAAATTCCTGCGGGGCCTGTAACACCAAAGCCGGAGGGCATATTGCACAGCCATAAAGTCCAGCAAGGAGATTCATTGTGGAAGTTGTCACAGGCTTGGGGAGTTCCATTGAAAGATATGATCAATGCGAACCCGCAATTGAAAAATCCTAATGCTCTTCTTGTAGGGGAGATCGTGTACATTCCATCAGCGAGTGCACCGGGGAACGCGGCCTCAGAAAATGGCACATCATCCAATGTTGCTCATGAGAAGCTGTCTCCTGAAGGGAAGGAATACACGGGAGTTAAAGAAGAAACGGCTCCAGTTGTACCAGTAGTCCCAGTACCTGAACCAGCACCTGTACCAGAAGTCTCCAATGCGGTTCCGGCTCCTGTACCTGCAAATCCGGTCGTACCTAATATCAAGCCAGAAGTGGAAGTGTTACCACAGTTACCTGAAATTCCTGAAGAGAAGCCGCAGAAGGAAGCTCAGAAGAAAGAAAATACCAAATCCGAAGTGCAATTAAAACCGATAACTGAAGCGCCGACGTATACGATGCCTAATATCTCACCTGAAGTCCTGCCTTTACCTGTAATACCTAACAACACGAAATGGCCTACAGAAGTGGCTCCTGCGACCAAAGCTCCATGTGGTTGCGGCAGTAAAATGCTGCATGCTCCTGCCGAGCATCCATATGCCCAAGTTCCTGTACCTGCACAAGAGGTATACACTGCTCCACAAAACATGTATACGGCTGGGGCGAACGACAATGCTACATTCCCAGGTATACCTGAAGTGAGTCCTTACTCCATAGGTAATACATCCAACATGCCATGGACCGGCACGGAGTATAATCATAACAACGTTATGCCGAACGTATCTGCTGAGATGCAGAATAACTCGTATCCGATCGCTCCATCAGGTCAAGTGAACAGCCCATACCCTCCATTTGCAGCCAATGAGTATATGAACCAACAACCGCCTCATATTTCTCCTTACTCTATGCTTCCGTACCCGCCATGCGGATGTGGCAACCATCATATGCCCAACCATCAATACGCACATCCCTCACATAACTACCAGAACCCAGCGTGGGGCACATACAATCCTTATGGGATGCAACCCGAAATGACCACATCCATGATGCCTAATCAGCCATTGGAGTATGCCTATCAAAATCCATACCCTACTCAGAACATGGTGCCGCCGTCTCCATTAGGTGCATTTGGTGAACTGTATCCTCCACAAGGTAAGGGGGAAGGCAAAAAGGGTGGACGTGACGAGGCTAACTTAAGCCAGTCTTCTACAGAGAGTGAGGCTCAGTTTAATCTTGAAGCAAAGCCTAAACAAGCAGCCAAAACAGGAACTGCGAAACGCAGAACAGCCAGACCTACTGCCAAAGCTAAATCTAAAGTATCTGTATCCGGGAAACAAGCAAGAGAGCGCACAGGGATAACCACTAAACGTAGTTCTGACAACAAAAAGCGTAGAAATCCCTGGATACAGCAATAACACTGTAAAGTAACGGAAAACCGTTAATCTTCAAAAGGTCGACTCTGAGAAGAGCCGGCCTTTTGAGTTTTGTATGGAGAGCAGATAATCCTACTGCAGTATGGAAGTGTCACGCTTGTAGGGTTCTTTAATAGATATCGAGAAAGCCCATGACTATGGACGGGGTTGTTGGGGGAATAGAGCCTCAAATTCGCTATAGTTTTAGTCGGGTCACTGGGGGCTTAGAATCTATTAAATGTTTTTTTGAAAAAGCTATTGCATTGGTTTCGTCAGTATGATATATTATTTAAGTCGCCGCTGAAACACAGCGCTGACAACGAAAAGAGTAACACAAACAAGTTTGATCTTTGAAAACTGAACAACGAGTGAGTAAACATTCTGCTTGCAGAATGAACGCGAAAGTTTGAAACAAGCCTTGGCTTGAATCGACTGGAGCATAAATGAGATTTTTAATCTCGTCAGTTTCAAAATGAGCTTATCGCTCTTTTCAATACTTTATTGGAGAGTTTGATCCTGGCTCAGGACGAACGCTGGCGGCATGCCTAATACATGCAAGTCGAGCGGACTTGATGAGAAGCTTGCTTCTCTGATAGTTAGCGGCGGACGGGTGAGTAACACGTAGGCAACCTGCCCTCAAGTTTGGGACAACTACCGGAAACGGTAGCTAATACCGAATAGTTGTTTTCTTCTCCTGAAGAGAACTGGAAAGACGGAGCAATCTGTCACTTGGGGATGGGCCTGCGGCGCATTAGCTAGTTGGTGGGGTAACGGCTCACCAAGGCGACGATGCGTAGCCGACCTGAGAGGGTGATCGGCCACACTGGGACTGAGACACGGCCCAGACTCCTACGGGAGGCAGCAGTAGGGAATCTTCCGCAATGGGCGAAAGCCTGACGGAGCAATGCCGCGTGAGTGATGAAGGTTTTCGGATCGTAAAGCTCTGTTGCCAGGGAAGAACGCTTGGGAGAGTAACTGCTCTCAAGGTGACGGTACCTGAGAAGAAAGCCCCGGCTAACTACGTGCCAGCAGCCGCGGTAATACGTAGGGGGCAAGCGTTGTCCGGAATTATTGGGCGTAAAGCGCGCGCAGGCGGTCATTTAAGTCTGGTGTTTAATCCCGGGGCTCAACCCCGGATCGCACTGGAAACTGGGTGACTTGAGTGCAGAAGAGGAGAGTGGAATTCCACGTGTAGCGGTGAAATGCGTAGATATGTGG
Organism: Paenibacillus sp. GL_099_B; assembly: GCF_057835695.1. Taxonomy (NCBI): domain Bacteria; kingdom Bacillati; phylum Bacillota; class Bacilli; order Caryophanales; family Paenibacillaceae; genus Paenibacillus; species Paenibacillus sp. GL_099_B. Next base: position 5,640,075 of record NZ_CM174430.1, on the reverse strand, counting down.
AGGAACACCAGTGGCGAAGGCGACTCTCTGGGCTGTAACTGACGCTGAGGCGCGAAAGCGTGGGGAGCAAACAGGATTAGATACCCTGGTAGTCCACGCCGTAAACGATGAGTGCTAGGTGTTAGGGGTTTCGATACCCTTGGTGCCGAAGTTAACACATTAAGCACTCCGCCTGGGGAGTACGGTCGCAAGACTGAAACTCAAAGGAATTGACGGGGACCCGCACAAGCAGTGGAGTATGTGGTTTAATTCGAAGCAACGCGAAGAACCTTACCAGGTCTTGACATCCCTCTGATCGGTACAGAGATGTATCTTTCCTTCGGGACATAGGAGACAGGTGGTGCATGGTTGTCGTCAGCTCGTGTCGTGAGATGTTGGGTTAAGTCCCGCAACGAGCGCAACCCTTGATCTTAGTTGCCAGCACTTCGGGTGGGCACTCTAAGGTGACTGCCGGTGACAAACCGGAGGAAGGTGGGGATGACGTCAAATCATCATGCCCCTTATGACCTGGGCTACACACGTACTACAATGGCCGGTACAACGGGCTGTGAAGCCGCGAGGTGGAACGAATCCTAAAAAGCCGGTCTCAGTTCGGATTGCAGGCTGCAACTCGCCTGCATGAAGTCGGAATTGCTAGTAATCGCGGATCAGCATGCCGCGGTGAATACGTTCCCGGGTCTTGTACACACCGCCCGTCACACCACGAGAGTTTATAACACCCGAAGTCGGTGGGGTAACCGCAAGGAGCCAGCCGCCGAAGGTGGGATAGATGATTGGGGTGAAGTCGTAACAAGGTAGCCGTATCGGAAGGTGCGGCTGGATCACCTCCTTTCTATGGAGAATCGTTTCCCGAGTGGAAACATTCAAATACGCAGACTAGATCTGCAAAACTACTCACTCGTTGCTCAGTTTTGAGAGCTCAAACTCTCAAACAGCTTGCTTTTGCATGGAGCTTGTTCTTTGAAAACTAGATATCGAAACGAAATTTTGCGAATTAGAACATTCCTTTAAGCTGATCTTGTGTAAACAAGTGAAGTGTTTATAAGGTAGATTGCATGAGCGAGTGATCGAAATGGAACGACTTTTGGCTTTGCGCAAGCAAAACAAGGGAAGAGACAGCTCGAACACGAGCGATATGGTTAAGCTACTAAGAGCACACGGAGGATGCCTAGGCGCTAGGAGCCGATGAAGGACGTGGCGAACAACGAAACTGCCTCGGGGAGCTGTAAGCAAGCTTTGATCCGGGGGTGTCCGAATGGGGAAACCCAGCTGGGGTAATTTCCAGTTACTCATAACTGAATACATAGGTTATGTAGAGGCATACCAAGGGAACTGAAACATCTAAGTACCTTGAGGAAGAGAAAACAATAGTGATTCCGTCAGTAGCGGCGAGCGAACGCGGAGAAGCCCAAACCAGAGAGCTTGCTCTTTGGGGTTGTGGGACGTCTCACATGGAGTTACAAAGGAACCGGTTAAGCGAAGAGGTCTGGAAAGGCCCGCCAAAGAAGGTAAAAGCCCTGTAATTGAAAGTCTGTTCTCTCCGAGATGTATCCCGAGTAGTGCGGGGCACGTGAAACCCCGTATGAATCCGGCAGGACCATCTGCCAAGGCTAAATACTTCCTAGCGACCGATAGTGAAGCAGTACCGTGAGGGAAAGGTGAAAAGCACCCCGGAAGGGGAGTGAAATAGAACCTGAAACCGTGTGCTTACAAAAAGTCAGAGCCCGTTTTAGGGGTGATGGCGTGCCTTTTGTAGAATGAACCGGCGAGTTACGTTCCCGTGCAAGGTTAAGGTGAAGAGCCGGAGCCGCAGCGAAAGCGAGTCTGAATAGGGCGACTTAGTACGTGGACGTAGACCCGAAACCGGGTGATCTACCCCTGTCCAGGGTGAAGGTGCGGTAACACGCACTGGAGGCCCGAACCCACGCATGTTGAAAAATGCGGGGATGAGGTGGGGGTAGCGGAGAAATTCCAATCGAACTCGGAGATAGCTGGTTCTCCCCGAAATAGCTTTAGGGCTAGCCTCGGAAAACAGAGTCGTGGAGGTAGAGCACTGATTGGGTGCGGGGCCCGCAAGGGTTACCAAGCTCAGTCAAACTCCGAATGCCATAGACTTACTTCCGGGAGTCAGACAGTGAGTGCTAAGATCCATTGTCAAAAGGGAAACAGCCCAGACCATCAGCTAAGGTCCCCAAGTGTGTGTTAAGTGGGAAAGGATGTGGAGTTGCACAGACAACCAGGATGTTGGCTTAGAAGCAGCCACCATTGAAAGAGTGCGTAATAGCTCACTGGTCGAGTGACTCTGCGCCGAAAATGTAACGGGGCTAAACACACCACCGAAGCTATGGCTTGATGCTTTGCATCAGGGGTAGGGGAGCGTTGTATAAGGGTTGAAGGTGTACCGTAAGGAGCGCTGGACATTATACAAGTGAGAATGCCGGTATGAGTAACGAAAAGATCAGTGAGAATCTGATCCGCCGAAAGCCTAAGGGTTCCTGAGGAAGGCTCGTCCGCTCAGGGTAAGTCGGGACCTAAGGCGAGGCCGAAAGGCGTAGTCGAAGGACAACAGGTCGAAATTCCTGTACCACCGTAAGCCGTTATGAGCAATGGGGGGACGCAGCAGGGTAGTGACGCGGACTGATGGATGTCCGTCTAAGCAGTGAGGCTGATGTGTAGGCAAATCCGCACATCATTAAGGCTGGGCTGTGATGGGGAGCGAAAATTATAGTAGCGAAGGTCATGATCTCACACTGCCAAGAAAAGCCTCTAGCCAGGTGATGGTGCCCGTACCGCAAACCGACACAGGTAGGCGAGAAGAGAATTCTAAGGCGCGCGGAAGAACTCTCGTTAAGGAACTCGGCAAAATGACCCCGTAACTTCGGGAGAAGGGGTGCCCCGGTAGTGTGAATAGCACGAGGGGGCCGCAGTGAAAAGGCCCAAGCGACTGTTTAGCAAAAACACAGGTCTGTGCGAAGCCGTAAGGCGAAGTATACGGGCTGACGCCTGCCCGGTGCTGGAAGGTTAAGGGGAGCGGTTAGGAGCAATCCGAAGCTGTGAACCGAAGCCCCAGTAAACGGCGGCCGTAACTATAACGGTCCTAAGGTAGCGAAATTCCTTGTCAGGTAAATTCTGACCCGCACGAATGGCGTAACGACTTGGGCGCTGTCTCAACGAGAGATCCGGTGAAATTTTAATACCTGTGAAGATGCAGGTTACCCGCGACAAGACGGAAAGACCCCATGGAGCTTTACTGCAGCTTGATATTGAATTTGGGTACGATCTGTACAGGATAGGTGGGAGCCTTTGAAACGTGAGCGCCAGCTTGCGTGGAGGCACCGTTGGGATACCACCCTGATCGTATCTAGGTTCTAACCTGGTACCGTAATCCGGTGCGGGGACAGTGTCAGGTGGGCAGTTTGACTGGGGCGGTCGCCTCCTAAAGAGTAACGGAGGCGCCCAAAGGTTCCCTCAGAATGGTTGGAAATCATTCGAAGAGTGCAAAGGCATAAGGGAGCTTGACTGCGAGACCTACAAGTCGAGCAGGGACGAAAGTCGGGCTTAGTGATCCGGTGGTACCGCATGGAAGGGCCATCGCTCAACGGATAAAAGCTACCCTGGGGATAACAGGCTTATCTCCCCCAAGAGTCCACATCGACGGGGAGGTTTGGCACCTCGATGTCGGCTCATCGCATCCTGGGGCTGAAGTAGGTCCCAAGGGTTGGGCTGTTCGCCCATTAAAGCGGTACGCGAGCTGGGTTCAGAACGTCGTGAGACAGTTCGGTCCCTATCTGTCGTGGGCGTAGGAAATTTGAGAGGAGCTGTCCTTAGTACGAGAGGACCGGGATGGACGTACCGCTGGTGTACCAGTTGTTCCGCCAGGAGCACCGCTGGGTAGCTATGTACGGAAGGGATAAGCGCTGAAAGCATCTAAGCGTGAAGCCCCCCTCAAGATGAGATTTCCCAGTATGTAAGACCCCTTGAAGACGACGAGGTAGATAGGCTGGGGGTGGAAGTGCAGCAATGCATGGAGCTGACCAGTACTAATCGGTCGAGGGCTTATCCAATATGCAAGTTGTAAATCGCACATTTCGTTTCGGATCTAGTTTTCAGAGAATAAACTCTGAATGTAAGCTAAGCTATGCGTTTGGTGGCGATGGCGGAGGGGTTCCACACGTACCCATCCCGAACACGACCGTTAAGCCCTCTAGCGCCGATGGTACTTGGACCGCAGGGTCCTGGGAGAGTAGGACGCCGCCAAGCGAACTCTTTCATCTTACATAGAAAACAGATTTTGTATGTTGACGTTGTACGATGAATCGCATTTGCACTGCAGATGCTTAGTATTCCCTGATAGCTCAGTTGGTAGAGCACTCGACTGTTAATCGAGTTGTCACAGGTTCGAGCCCTGTTCGGGGAGCCATTAAGGCCCGTTGGTCAAGGGGTTAAGACACCTCCCTTTCACGGAGGTAACAGGGGTTCGAATCCCCTACGGGTCATAGCTATATTTATTAGCTTGAAAAAGGGATGAGAATCCCAAAGGTTCGTCGTAGGATAAGCTTCGTTAGCAATGGCTTCGCAGTCTCGAACGAAGTGAGAGTATCCCCTACGGGTCATATATACATGGAGGCTTAGCTCAGCTGGGAGAGCATCTGCCTTACAAGCAGAGGGTCGGGGGTTCGATCCCCTCAGCCTCCACCATATCATTTTCTGAATAACGACGCGGGGTGGAGCAGCCCGGTAGCTCGTCGGGCTCATAACCCGAAGGCCGCAGGTTCAAATCCTGCCCCCGCAATTATACTTTCTTTCAAGAAAGTGATCTGGAACCGTGGTGTAGTTGGCCTAACATGCCTGCCTGTCACGCAGGAGATCGCGGGTTCGAATCCCGTCGGTTCCGCCATTTTTATCTTATTTACCGCTTGCGGACGTGGCTCAGCGGTAGAGCATCGCCTTGCCAAGGCGAGGGTCGCGGGTTCGATTCCCGTCGTCCGCTCCAATATTATTTGCGCCCTTAGCTCAGCTGGATAGAGCGTTTGACTACGAATCAAAAGGCCGGGAGTTCGAATCTCTCAGGGCGCGCCATTTTAACTTTATACGCCGGCGTGGCGGAATGGCAGACGCGCTCGACTCAAAATCGAGTGGGAAACCGTGGAGGTTCGAGTCCTCTCGCCGGTATAAATAACGGGATGTAGCTCAGCTTGGTAGAGCACCTGGTTTGGGACCAGGGGGTCGCATGTTCAAATCGTGTCATCCCGATCTCAAAAAAGACGGACTATCTATTTATAGATAGTTCGTCTTTTTATTTTGTTTAAGAGTTACTTGAATTCTAAGCAATAATAACCTCTTAATTCATGGCCAACTTTAATAATGGATAAGTATAGCCTTCATCCTGTTAGTGTTCAAGCATAGCGTATTGCTGGTGCCTTAGGTTAATTTTGCATAAACCCCAGTTCTTTCGGTCACAATAGGTTTAAAAAGTGATAGAAGGGGTTCATGTGAACACGTTTAACTTCAAAAAACAATTCAAGAGACGCTGGCGCCGATGGAAAAGAACAGTGTGGATGACTTCAGCGTTAGTTGCTGTAGCTATACTGGCGTACAGTGGTTTGCCGATTTCTTCTGCGATCGAGCGTTTACTCACGACCAATTTCAGTGAGGCTGTATCTGTAATGGGACCTGCTGCGAGTGAACAAAGGTCTGAGCAAGAAATTCAGACTTTGATGGAACAACTCGGGTCTGATCCGGACCGTTTAACGAGTGTTGTATTGGAGACGCAATATATCTGTGGGGTAGAGACGGAACAATTAGGTAAGATGGCGATTCCTCAATTGAAGATGCTGCTCGTTCAACATCCGGATTGGGATGCTCAGGTTGAATCGGCAGAAGTGTTACGCATTAAGCAACATGTGGATGATCTTTCTCCATTATGTAAAGAGCAGGCGTATATTAGCATAGATGCTGTGGGTAATCTCAATCTTTATGAAGGACGGCCGACAGAAGAGAAAGTCATCCGTACTTTTTTTCAAATGGACGTAGGCACGTTGGAGACATCATTGCCTGAAGGTGTGTTGGAACAGTTGCAGCAGGGTATCCGTATCCAGGACAAGGATGAGTATGACAGTGTAATCTCTACGTTCAGTGATTATGCGGTAGATGAGGCCAATAAAGAAATCCGTAATGGCGGATAAAAAACAGGCTGATCTGCATTGAATGTATCTGTTTACATCGCCTAGAGGAGAAGTTCCTGGTCGCAGGACATTCGCAGGTTATAGAATATACGAAGTGAAACGAAGGACATCGAAAGATGTCCTTTTTGTCGTTCCATGACCGAAACACGTGAATATAGGAGATAGGATTGTAGGTTATTCACGAATTCAGGCGAGTATATGGAAGGACAAAGTTTTTCCTGCCGTAGGGTCTATCTTTTGTTATAATGAAATGAACGATACATATGTTCGCTTTTGTAAGGGAGAGATGGATTTGCGTTTTTTGGGAATTGACCCGGGGATTGCGATTGTCGGTTTTGGTTTTGTGGATAAAATCGGCAGTAAGGTAACACCTGTACAATATGGCTGTATTCAGACAGAAGCTCATACCCCTGAAGAGGAACGGCTGCTTCATGTATATGAGGGCATGGTACAGCTGATTGATAAATATAAACCAGACGCGGTAGCGCTGGAGAAACTTTTTTTCAATCGTAACGTCACAACAGCGATGTCTGTAAGTCAGGCTAGAGGTGTCATGGTACTGGCTGCTGCCCAGAAGGGACTGCCTATAGCCGAATATACGCCGATGCAGATTAAGCAGGCGATTGTGGGATACGGAAAAGCGGAAAAGCGGCAAGTGCAGGAGATGGTCAAAATGTTTTTGCGCCTGCAGGTGATTCCGAAGCCGGATGACGTAGCGGATGCTTTGGCTGTAGCAGTGTGTCATGCACACTCATATACATTAAATTCCAAGTTGAATGAGGTATTGCGAAAATGATTGATTTTCTAAGAGGACAGTTCGTACATCTGGAGAATGAATATATTGTGCTTGATGTGCATGGGGTTGGTTATCGTGTATTCTGTCCGAATCCTTTTGCATTTGCGAAGCAAGAAGGCGAAATTATGGTGTATACCCATCACCATGTACGTGAAGACGCGATGTTGCTGTTTGGTTTTGCCACTCGTGAGGAACAGAAGTTATTTCGCAAGCTGATCGAGGTATCAGGTATTGGACCCAAAGTTGCTCTGGGTATACTCGCTGGCGGTACGCCGGACCATGTCGTGACTGCAATTTATCAAGAGAATCTGACGTTCCTGACCAAACTGCCGGGGATTGGTAAGAAAACAGCGCAGCGCATGATACTGGACCTTAAGGACAAATTGGATGGGTTCGGTGCTGCCACGTATGCAACAGGTTTGTTTGCCCCTCCTTCGGAAGAAGCAGGAAGCGGCTCTGCCTGGGATGAGGCTCGTGAAGGGCTTAAGGCGCTGGGGTATACCGACAGTGAACTGGATAAAGTTTGGCTCAAACTGAAGAAAGATGTTACTTCGGCCGATTCTGTTGATGTGTTGATGAAACGGGCACTGCAAATGCTGTTTACGGGATAATTAATTTTGCCTCTATAATAGAGCAGTAAGCCGCATAAAAAAGGTAGGGATGAACATGGATGACCGGATTATTTCCGCGAACCTGATGATGGAGGATCAAGCTGTGGAGCTTAGCCTTCGTCCCCGGTATTTAAATGAATATATCGGGCAGAACCAGGTCAAGGAGAATTTGAAAATATACATTGAAGCCGCCAAGATGCGCAATGAGGCGCTCGATCATGTGTTGTTATATGGCCCGCCTGGACTGGGTAAAACAACACTTGCCAATATTATTGCCAATGAATTGGGTGTTAACTTGCGCACAACATCGGGACCTGCGATTGAACGTCCAGGTGATCTGGCTGCATTGCTTACAAACCTGCAAGAAGGGGATGTCCTGTTTATTGACGAGATTCATCGCCTTCATCGGACGGTAGAAGAAGTGATGTATCCCGCTATGGAAGACTTCGCATTGGATATCATGATCGGAAAAGGCCCAAGTGCCCGCTCCGTACGTCTTGATCTGCCATCGTTTACGCTGATTGGGGCTACAACCCGTGCAGGCTTGCTGTCTGCGCCTCTCAGAGACCGGTTCGGTGTTATCAGTCGGCTGGAGTTCTACACGGTGGACGAGCTGGCCTACATCGTCTCACGCGCCTCAGAGATTCTAGGAGTGGAGATTGTTGGTAATGCCGCCGAAGAGATCGCATTACGCTCCCGTGGGACGCCGAGGATTGCCAATCGACTGCTAAAAAGAGTGCGTGACTTTGCCCAGGTACGGGGTGATGGAATCATCACACAGGCTCTGGCGGAAGAAGCGCTGCAACGTCTTCAGATTGATCCGCGCGGTCTGGACGAGATCGATCACAAGATGCTCAAATCAATGATTAACAGTTTCCGGGGAGGCCCGGTGGGTCTGGATACGATTGCCGCTACGATTGGTGAGGAGAGTCAGACCATAGAGGATGTCTATGAGCCTTATCTATTGCAGATTGGCATGCTTCAACGCACACCGAGGGGCAGAATTGTAACGGACCTGGCCTATCATCATCTGGGTTTGCCAGTTCCACCGAGAGACGCCAAATAATTGTGATTATATATCAATGAGTTTCATCTTAATATACAACTTGGGACAAACATGGAGAGGAGACTGATCGTGGGGAAAGCAATACAAACAAAGAAGTGGAGTCGGCGTTTGAAGGTATTGGCTGCAGCTCTGTTGACGGTAGGGTGCCTGCAAGTGCCTGTTTATGCCGCTGAAAGTGATGGGCAGATGATCCGGGTAGCCATGTTTGCGAACCTGGGAAGTACGTATAAATCGACTACACCACTGATTACGCTTGAGTCGAGTGGGAAATGGAATGTCGGTTCGGAAAGCGGGGCAAGTATAACTCTTCCAGCAGGACAAATCCGTTTCAGTGCGGATGGATTCCGCGTCAAAGTGTTGGAAACAGGAGATTTCAAAACGGCGGCAGCAGCTGCAAAATTGTTGCAGGCCACTAGTGATAAACCGTTGTTGTTTACAACGTCTCTGAATGGTAAAGCGACCTATCAGCTCTACACCGGGAACTATGCAACAGAAGCGTTGGCTGGACAAGCGATAGCACGTGTACAAAAAGTGGCTGCAGCCCAACTGAGTGGAAAAAAACCAGCGGTGACGGGCAGCAAGCGTCTGTCTGCAGGAGTCTACACTTCACTTCAAGAGGCAGAAGCGGCACAAGCTTCCCTTTCATCGGCAGGAGTTAGTTCTTATACGGTGCTTCAACTGGATGGAGGGAGTCAAGGGTATGCTGTATGGGTGGGAGAAGCCTCATCAGATACTGATCTGTCTGCATTCAAAAAAAGTGTGGAAGCCAGTGTTCCAGGAGTAAACCTGTCTCCGGTAAACAGTAATAGTGCTGCGCTTATCATCCGCCAGGATGCCGGGTTAAGCACGGACACACTTAAAACAGCTCCGCATTACACTATTGCCGGCAGTGAGGCCAAGGCGTTTGTGCAAGGAGACGGCAGTGGAATCAAAGTGGTGGAGCGTTCCGGGCGGACGTATCGCGGTGACATGGAAATTAGCATTGTAAGCGGTGATTTGGCTTTGGTTAATGTAGTTCCACTGGAGCAATATTTATACTCTGTTGTTGGTGCAGAAGTATATTCATCCTGGCCAGCAGAAGCGCTGAAAGTACAGGCTGTTGCTGCACGCTCTTATGCGCTTCAACAGGGGGACCGTTTTAAGATTGCCAATGTCGTGGATACCACGCTCAGTCAGGCATACAACGGAATAGGTTCAGAGAATGATAAAGTCTCCAGCGCGGTTGATGCCACCTCTGGAGAAATCATCAAGAGCGGCGGTAAAATTGTGGAAGCTGTATTCTCTTCAAATGCAGGGGGGCAGACTGCTCACCCATCCGAGGTATGGAACGGAGGCACGGGTGTGTTCAGTAATGTGGACAGCCCTGGAGATACATCGGCCCAAGCTGGATTACAAACATGGTATCATGTGCTGTTAAGTACAGGAGTCAGCGGATATATCCGCGAGGATAATGTAAAAGAATTAACGACCAAAACGGATGCGGGTTTAGCCAAAGTGACGGTTACTGCCCAAAATACCAATGTACGTCCCGTCCCGTTAATTCAATCCAATGTTGAACCGGTAGCGAAAATGAATCCAGGAAACGAAGCCGTTGTTCTGGCCAAAGTGCCGCAATCCAATGATTATGCTTGGGTAAGAGGACCGTTCACGTCAGCTCAGTTGGTTAAATCCCTACAGGGTAAAACGACTTCAACTGTTCCATCCTCGATCTCAACGCTGGAAGTGACCAAGCGCGGGCCATCAGGAAGAGCAATTGAAGTTACTGCCAACGGGCAGGCCATGACGGTAAAATATGCAGATACATACCGCTCTGCTTTAGGTGGATTACCGAGTACTTTATTTGATATTGCAGGGACCGGAAGTTATACTGTATTAGGCGCTGACGGCAAAACAGCAAGCAAAACCGGCTCACAGGGTGCTGCTGTACTATCTGCCTCGGGCACAGGAACTTCATCTAGTAATGCTCTTGTGGTTATGAGTGGCGATGCTCAAGCCCGAGCTGTAACTCAGGGCCAAAGCTTCATGATCATCGGTCAGGGTAATGGGCACGGATTAGGCTTGTCCCAATGGGGTGCCAAAGGCATGGCAGATGAAGGGTATGATTACCAGGCAATATTGAAACACTATTATCAAAATGCGACTATTGTTAAGGAATGAATCTAATATGAATGTGAACTTATATGATTTTGAATTGCCGGAGCAATTGATTGCACAGACGCCACTGCTTGACCGCACGGCGTCCCGGTTGCTTACCTTAAATAAGGAAAGCGGTGAGGTTAACCATCACACGTTTCCTGATATTATCGACTTCCTTCAGCCTGGAGATACACTGGTGCTGAATGATACACGTGTTCTTCCAGCGCGTTTGTTCGGAACCAAAGAGGACACGGGGGCAAAGGCTGAAGTACTCCTGCTCAAAAACGTGGAGGGCGATCGTTGGGAAGCTTTGGTTAAACCAGGCAAGAAGCTGAAAGCCGGTTCGGTCATCGTTTTTAGTGACGAGCTTAGGGCAGTCATTGATGAGGAAGGCGAAATGGGTGCGCGTTTGCTTACGTTCTCATATGATGGAATCTTTCAAGAGATTCTGGATCGTCTGGGAGAAATGCCGCTGCCTCCTTATATCAGAGAGACGCTGGACGACCGCGAAAGGTATCAAACGGTATATGCGAAACATGAAGGATCAGCCGCTGCGCCGACAGCAGGATTACATTTTACAGATGAATTGCTGAATCGGATTCGGGATAAAGGCGTTAATGTAACTTTCATCACGCTTCACGTTGGACTCGGAACATTTCGACCTATGTCAGTTGACAAAGTTGAAGAGCATGTCATGCATGAGGAATACTACTCTTTGTCTCAAGAGACAGCGGATCTAATTAATGAAACGAAAAAACGTGGCAACCGTATATTTGCTGTAGGAACGACAAGTTGTCGTACACTTGAAACGGTAGGAAGCAAGTTTGAAGACGGGCAGTTGCAAGAAAGCAGCGGCTGGACCAAAATCTTTATCTATCCGGGATATACGTTCAAAGTAATCGACGGGATGCTTACGAATTTTCATCTCCCCAAATCCACATTGGTCATGCTGGTCAGTGCGCTTGCGGGTAGAGAACAAATCATGCATGCATATGAGGAAGCAATTAAAGAACAGTACCGTTTCTTCAGCTTTGGCGATGCTATGTTGATTTATTGAGATGTGAAGGTATTACGATTAATTTTTAGAGGATGATTAAAACCAATGGCAGCAATTACGTACGAACATATCAAAACCTGTAAACAATCCGGAGCCCGTTTGGGACGTGTACATACACCACACGGTATTATTGAGACACCAACCTTCATGCCTGTAGGAACACAGGCGACGGTGAAGACGATGAGTCCCGAAGAGCTGAAAGAAATGGATGCACAGATTATTCTGAGCAATACTTACCACCTGTTCCTGAGACCTGGACATGAGATTATTCGTCAGGCAGGCGGCCTGCACAAATTTATGAACTGGGATCGTCCGATTTTGACTGATAGCGGCGGGTTCCAAGTGTTTTCTCTTAGTGAAATGCGCAAAATTACGGAGGAAGGCGTTAACTTCCGCTCACATCTAAATGGAGACAAAAAATTCCTTTCGCCTGAAGTGGCAATGGAAATCCAGAATGCACTGGGCTCTGATATTATGATGGCATTTGATGAGTGCCCGCCGTATCCGGCTGAGTATGAATATGTAAAAAAATCACTTGAAAGAACGAGTCGCTGGGCAGAACGTTGTCTGGAAAGCCATGCTCGTCCGAATGATCAAGGGCTGTTTGCCATCGTACAGGGAGGCATGCACGAAGATCTTCGTCGCCAGAGCGCGGCAGATTTGACTTCCATGGATTTCCCGGGTTATGCTATTGGTGGACTGAGTGTTGGAGAACCGAAACATTTGATGTATGGCGTATTGGATTATACTGTTCCTTTGTTGCCGTCCAATAAACCACGCTATTTAATGGGTGTTGGTTCACCCGATGCATTGATTGAGGGATCGATTCGCGGAGTGGACATGTTCGATTGTGTTCTGCCTACCCGAATTGCCCGTAACGGAACAACGATGACCAGCCAAGGACGTCTGGTAGTTCGTAATGCCAAGTTTGCAACCGATTTTGGGCCACTAGACCCTGAATGTGATTGCTATACTTGTCGTAACTATTCAAGAGCCTATTTGCGTCATTTAATCAAAGCGGATGAAACGTTTGGCTTACGTTTGACGACCATCCACAATCTTCATTTCTTGCAGAATTTGATGCGCAATGTGCGTAAAGCCATAATGGAAGATCGTTTGCTTGATTTCCGGGATGAATTTTTCGATCAATATGGTCTTCATGACAATGACAAAGGTTTCTAATCAGGTTTTTGCGGAACCGGAGTAACAAGCATTATTTGTAAGTATAGTCGATAAGGGGGAGTTTGAATGTTCCAAGCATTACCAGCTACAACCGCTAATGCGGGCGGTGGAATTGTATCTTTGATTGTACCTTTGGTACTCATGGTTGCAATTTTTTACTTCTTGATGATTCGTCCACAGAACAAAAAACAGAAGCAACGTAATTCCATGTTAGGTCAATTGAAAAAAGGCGATAAAATTGTTACAATCGGCGGTCTTCACGGAACGATTGCTGAAATCACGGACGATGTGGTTGTATTGCGTGTAAACGATGTTACTAAACTGACATTCGATCGTAATGCGATTAGCAGTGCAGTTGCTCGTGAAACAGCTGAATAAATCATAGATGTTCAAAGGCCTGTAAGGCACTGAGTACGTTTGCAGCGTATTCTTCATTATCAGAGAACTGGATCTCCATGGAGATCCGGTTCTCTTTTTCTTTTTCTCAAATAACCGTTACACCCGGATCTGATCTTCTATGATCTTCGTGTGTTGACTCCAAATATTCCGCCTAGTGCAGAAATCAGGAATGCACTTGCAAGTTGCAGACTGTCTTTCCAATTGAACGAGGCTTCGAGTGCCAGAAACCCAATCAGCAATACAATTAGTCCATAGACGATTCCGGTAATACCTCCGTGGTACCAGCCTCGCTCACCTGACCTCTTGCCAGATATAAATCCACCGACCAGTAAGGACAAGCCATGAACAACGTACGTATACAGGGAAAGATCCTGTTCCCGCATTCCGGTCATCCAGAGAAAGAAGGATAGAATCAGTGCGCCTAACATCATCCACACAAAAGCATGACAGAGGCCCGAAAGAATCGGGTTAGACATTCGAAATGAAACCATTCGGCGAATCAACTGCATGAAGCAACCCCCTTGTACAAGTTTGAAATTAATACAGTGTATGGTCAAGCCCTCGGAGTTATGAACTGAATTTTCCATTAAATGAACAGTTTATATTTGCATGAGCATGTAAGCTTTCGGCCAAAATAGGGATTACGCTTCAGGTACCTGTATAAAACTCGGATTTGAAGGAGGAACCCTGTTGTGAACTTTGCAGATGTCGGAGCACATGTCTTTCGAACCATACTGATGTATTTTATTGTATACGGTGCAATCAGACTGATGGGAAAACGAGAAATTGGGAAGCTGTCCATGTTCGATCTGGTCGTATCCATTATGCTTGCAGAGATAGCGGCATTTGTGATTGAGGATATCGACAAACCACTATTCCATGGCATTGTGCCCATGCTGACGGTACTTGTCGTGCAGATTGTCATGGCTTTTCTCAGTCTCAAGAGCCGTAAGTTACGGCTAATGATTGATGGAAAACCCACTGTGTTGATATCTAAAGGAACATTGCATCGGGATGAGATGCGCAAGCAGCGGTATAACCTGGATGACCTTCTGCTTCAGTTGCGTGAACAGAATATCGACAGCATTGGTGAAGTGGAATTTGCCATTTTGGAGACGACAGGCAAGTTAACCGTTTTTCCCAAAAATCAGTCCTCCTCCAGTGGCAATAATGCCTCTGGCAAGGATGGAACTATAAATAGCATTCAAAAAGCGAGGAAAGAAAAGGTTGACGGATTCCAAAATATCAAATACGAAGGGCTGCCCCTGCCCCTGATCATGGATGGTAAAGTGCAAGACCAGAATCTTGAGCTGATTCAGAAAACACGGTTTTGGCTTAAAAATCAGATGCAGGGGAAGGGAATTCTTGATTTCAAAGATGTATTTTTATGTTCCATCGACCATAACGGAAAGGTATACGTAAGTTTGAAAGATGAAAAGTGAATTTATTTACGGGAACGGCGCTTAAACCAGGAACCGATGATGGGAGCACGGGAAAGATCGTGAAAATCAATCATTTTAGTCAAGCCCATAACAATGAAATAAACGATCAGTCCAACAAGGGGTGCGAGAAGCATTCTGAGCCAAAACGGAAGTAAGGATGCAGTCTGTTCATAAATGACCAGAGTAGCGGCGCCCATGATGACCATACCAATGCCTGTTTTGACCCAATCCATTACCTTGAAACGGAACTGTAACAGGGTGCGCACACTTCTTGCATGTAAAAGAGTAACGACCGTTGAATTCACACAAATGGCAATCACCGCTCCAAAAATACCGTATTCCGGCCGGGAGGCGAGTACCAAAATTAACGTAATTTTGATGACAGCACCAATAAACGTATTGAGCAGTGCTTTCCCCGGACGATCAAGTGCCTGAAGAGCAGCTTGAAGAGGAGCTTGAATGTAGATAAACAAAGCAAAAGGAGCCATGAGCTTAAGCATGCTTCCAATCGATGCATCATTATACAGGACAAGACACATCGGTTCGGCAAGCACATACATAAACACAGAAAATGGAGCTCCTGTTACAAGGGCTAACCGCAAAGCCTGATGCATCCGTTTATGAATGAGCGCACGGTCACCTTGAGCCGAGGCCTCAGACAATGAAGGGACAAGGGACGTGGCTAACGAGGACGTTAAGGCTCCCGGCAGTAGAAGTAGCGGGATAACCATGCCCTGTAATGCTCCATACTGGGCCGTGGCGAGTCCTTTGGAGATACCTGCAATAGCTAGACTTTGTGCGGTTACAATCGTCTCAGCGAGATAGGATAGGGAACCAACTAACCGCCCGGCAGTTACGGGTACGGAAATCGCGAGTAAACGACGAAGAAGTACTGGTTCTGATCCGGTTGAATTTTTTAGAACAGCAGGTTTGGGTTTGATTGGAGATTCGAGTATGGGCTGATGTTGATCCATATATTTCTTCTGTCTGGCATAGTTCCACAATAATACGAGCATACCGACGAATTCACCGACAAGTGCTCCCAGCATGGCTCCTGCAGCAGCTTGGGCAATTCCTCGGGGCAAGAGCAGCCAGGAGAACCAGATCACACAGATAATACGAATGACCGTTTCTACAATTGATGAAACAGCGGTAGGCATCATGTTTTGCTTTCCCTGGAAATAACCTCTGTAGACTGCAGATACGGCGATGATGGCAATCATAGGGCTCATGCTGACAAACGTGTGATAGACCCTCTCATCGGTCAGAACATAACGGGTGACCCATGGAGCGAAGATAATGCACAGAAACATAAACACAACGCCAAGGGTCAGTGTGAAGCTCAGACTGATTTGTAGAATCCGTTGGGGTGAATAGCGGTTGGCACCTGTATCCGCTTCGGCTACAAGCTTAGCTACGGCCAATGGAATACCACCAGTGATTAATGTGACGAGTACGATGAAAAAGGGATAGCTCAGTTGGTAGATGCCAACACCTTCTGCACCGATAATCCGTGGCAGCGCAATGCGCGGGATGAACCCGAGAATCCGATTAATAATGCCTGCGGCGAGCAGGATCATGGCTCCCTGGATAAATGTCTGTTTCTTCAAGACTACCCCTCTTTCCCGGTTGGAGTACAGATATTCATAAACGGGACAAAGCCGTCGTTCTTCATCCTATGCCAGTCCAATATCTTCTCATGACAACTTGGACACGATTAACAAAAAGATCCATCACCAGCAAGAAGGAATATGATCGGGTAAAGTCGAATGATGTAATATTGATGCCGCATAAAGGCTTGGATGTATGAAGGGAGGCTCCCCGTTGGAAGAAATGAATGATGTGGAGTTGGAACAGTCTATAGAGATGCTCTGCCGCAGCAAGGCAGAGGAATTAAGGCTTGTCGGTTACGAATATGTCACCAGCAAAGATGTCTGGAATTGCATCAGTCATAAATATGAAAAGCAGGGCATTCCACCGCTTCACCAACTGGTGAACGACATATTGTCACTGAAAGCAACAAGCTTTATGAACTTTATGACCGTGTCTGCATACCGGGGGTCCTCTTTCTAACGAAAGGGATCTTTTTTGTTGGAAATTGACTGCTTTTTACGGCATCGCTATAATAGGAATATTGAGAACGAAAGGGGATCTAGGAACGGCATGAAAAGAATCGTCAGTTTCATTTTGGTCGTGCTTGTGACCGCAGGAGTTATGTTGGGCACAAGTCCAGGGCTGCTCAAAAATATACGCTTGGGCCTTGATTTAAAAGGAGGCTACGAGATCTTATATGAAGCAGAGCCGCTGGAACAAGGACAACAAGTCACCAAAGCATCTTTGGTGCAAACAGCAAAAAGTCTGGAGAGCCGTGCCAATGCGCTCGGAACAAGCGAGCCGGAAGTAACAACTGAAGGAACGAACCGGATCCGCTTGAAGCTGGCCGGGGTTACCGACGAGGCTGAAGTCAGAGCCAAAATGAAAGAACCTGCTGTCATGACCTTCCGCAGTAAAGCTGAGAATGACAAAGAAGGCGAATACACCAAAATCGAGCTTCGGGGAAATGAGTTCGTGGAGAATGGTGCCAAAGTGGTATTCAGCCAGTTGAACGCACCGATGATCGATATCCAGGTTAAAGACAAAGCGAAGTTTGCTGAGATTACCAAACGTTTGATTGGACAACCTTTGGCTATCTATCTGGATGATCAATTGTTATCAGCTCCAACCGTGCAGCAGCAACTGAGTGACGGCTCTGCACAGATCACGGGTAACTACTCACGTGAGGAAGCCAATCAGCTTCGTGATACCATTAATTTGGGCGCGTTGCCGTTGAAACTGACAGAGAAGTACTCTCAAAGCGTTGGTGCAACGCTTGGTAAACTATCTCTGGACCAGACGATTAAAGCGGGATTAATTGGTTCCATAATTATCTTGGTGTTCATGATTGGTTTGTACCGTATTCCGGGGATTATTGCAAGCTTTGCCCTGATTACACATACGTGGCTGGTACTTGCAATTTTCTATATGGGAGAATTCGTACTTACCCTTCCGGGGATTGCGGCATTTATCCTGGGTATAGGGATGGCCGTGGATGCCAACATCATCACATACGAGCGGATCAAGGAAGAAATGCGCAGTGGTAAGTCGATATTGTCTTCAGTCAAAGCGGGAGGCAAACATTCCTTCCGTACGATTATTGACTCTAACATTACAACAATCATTGCTGCAGCCGTTATGTTCTTCATGGGTACAGGTGCGGTTAAAGGTTTCGCACTGGTACTGATTTTTGATATCGTGACCAGCATCATTACGAATATTTTCTTCTCCCGCTTCCTGTTAACCCTGCTTGTGCGGGCTAACGTGTTGAAGAAGCCTAAGTACTTCGGAGTGAAGGAGAGTGAAATTCGTGCGCTTTAATTGGAATTTTGATTATGTTAAAGGCAGTAAAATTGCCTATGCCTTTTCCATCATTTTGACGATTGCAGGTATCATCAGCATTTTGGCTCTGGGATTGAATTATGCGGTAGATTTCCGTTCGGGTTCTAATGTGGATATTACGGTATCTAAAGCGATCACAACGGAACAAATCAAGCCCATTGTTAGTGACCTTGGTGTTGACACAAAAGATGTTCATATTACACCTGGTACTGATCGGGTTAACGTTCGTTTCTCGAACGTATTGGATGAAAATCAGGAAAGCAAGTTTAAGCAAGAGTTCACCAAGCTGGATTCAACCGCTTCTTATGAAGTCAACACGGTTGACCCGGAGATGGCTAAAGAACTTGAACGCAATGCCATATACGCGGTTCTCATCGCAAGTATCGGGATTATGATCTATGTAGCGATCCGATTTGAATGGCGGTTTGGTTTGGCTGCTGTAATTGCGCTCTTCCATGATGCATTTGTAGTTATTAGTGTGTTCTCGATCTTCCGACTGGAAGTGAATCTGACCTTCATTACGGCTGTACTGACCATTGTCGGATTCTCGATCAATGATACAATCGTTATCTTCGACCGGATTCGTGAGAATATGCGTTTTGCTAAAAAGACTTCGAAAGCCGATTTGCGGGAAGTAGTCAACCGCAGTTTGGCGCAAACGATGACACGTTCCCTGAATACAACATTCACCGTGTTTGTCGCTTCGCTCTGCTTGTTTATTTTTGGTGGAGAATCCATTCGCATGTTCTCACTTGCTATGGTCATCGGAACGTTGTTCGGTGCATATTCTTCTATCTACATCGCCGCTCCATTGTGGCTGGCGCTCAAAGGTAAACAAACAGAGAAACCTAAAGCAGCTGTCAAAGCATCCAACTAAACATTGTATTGTCAAGCCGCGTCTGCCAGGCGCGGTTTTGCAACTTTAGGTAGAGTATTAAGGGGGGCATCGCCATGACCAGAGAACGTTTCCCTTCTGTTCACGCTGCCACGTGGAGCGGGATCGCTGGGAATTTGACACTTGCAGTAATCAAGGCTGGGTTCGGTTATATGGCAAACAGCAAATCGTTGCTTGCAGACGGCCTTCACTCTGCTTCAGAAGCTGCTTCTTCATTGTCCGGCCTCTTTCCCTCGAAGTCTGTACAAACAAAAAGAAAGGCTCGTAGGGAGCGGTCAAAGGAACATTCACGTATCGCGAGACCTGGAATTTCGGTATTATTATCTGTGCTCATCCTTATGGGAGGTTTGCAGATCGCCATTTCCGCTTTGAGTAGTCTGTCTGGAGATGAACCAGAATCGCTAGAGAAGTATACCCATGCACTTGTGGTAGCTTTTGCAGCACTGGCTGTGAAAGAAGCAATCTTTCAATATCAATACCGATATTTCCGTAAACGAAATCAATCGCAGGCTCTGGCTTATGCACAGCAACATCGTCGGGCACTTTACTGTTCACTTATCGTCTTGGTCGGTATTGTAGGTTCCATGACAGGAGAAACGACAGGGTGGAGTATTCTTCGATATATGGATCCCGCAGCTGCATTGATAGCTTCCTGTTTTGTGCTTCACAAAGGGTACAGAATGATTGTGGATACTGTATATGGTTCACTTGTTCAGGAACTGGAACAGGAAGAAGCACTTGACTTCAAAGAGACGGTGCAGCGTGTATATGGCATTATTACGATTGAACATCTGGTAGCACGTGAACAGGAACATGATGTTACGATTGAACTGGTCATTAGTGTGAACCCTAGAATTTCCGTGCTCGAGGCACAAGAGATTGCGAACCGGGCGAAGACACTTCTCTTAACTCGTTTCAGTCATGTGAAAGAAGTACAGATCCAGGCTGTACCTTATGATCCTGGATATCCTTATAAATCCAATCATGAACTGCCAGATCCTGAAGCGACATTAATTCAGTAATGAAGCTTGGTTCAGTAGATCAGGAAAGGAGCGTTATCATTGCTTTATTCGCAATACCGGTGGAACACACCGAATATCGATTTGGAGGCGGCTGCGGGACTCTCGCAGGCGCTTTCCGTTTCATCACTTGTTGGACGTTTGCTGGTCAGTCGGGGGGTTCATAATGAATCAGAGGCAGAACAATTTCTGCATCCTGATCTGAATCAGATGCATGATCCTTATCTGCTTCTTGGCATGAAAGAAGCTGTGCCCCGAATCCAGCAGGCCATTGAGCGTGAAGAACATATTTTAATATATGGGGACTACGACGCGGACGGAGTATCCAGTACATCCCTGATGATCCATCTGATGCGTTATCTCGGTGCTTCTTATGATATCTATATTCCTCATCGTTCCAATGAAGGCTACGGGTT
Organism: Paenibacillus sp. GL_099_B; assembly: GCF_057835695.1. Lineage (NCBI taxonomy): Bacteria > Bacillati > Bacillota > Bacilli > Caryophanales > Paenibacillaceae > Paenibacillus > Paenibacillus sp. GL_099_B. Next base: position 5,619,436 of record NZ_CM174430.1, on the reverse strand, counting down.
ACACAATCATGCCTTGGATTGGGCTCATCAACAAGGAGTCACTCTGGTGATTACGGTAGATACCGGAATCAGTGCGGTAGAGCAGATTGCTTATGCTGCAACACTGGGAATGGAAGTCATTGTGACGGATCACCATGAACCACCTGAAGTTTTGCCTGAGGCTTATACGCTCATTAATCCCAAGCTTCCGGACTGTCCTTACCCTTTTAAAGGGTTAGCTGGTGCGGGTGTAGCGTTGAAGCTGGCTCAGGCATTGATCGGAGAAGTGCCTGGAGAATGGATGGAAATTGCCGCTATTGGTACGGTTGCCGATTTGATGCCTTTGGAAGGCGAGAACCGGGTTATCGTCAGTTATGGTGTTGAGTCCATGCGAGGTACACGTCTGCCTGGTGTAAGTGCTCTGCTTGAAATTAGTGGTGTGGATCAAACTCAGGTCACTTCAATCAATATTGCCTTTGCAATGGCTCCGCGTATTAATGCAAGCGGACGTCTGGATCATGCCGGCAGAGCCGTATCGCTGCTTACAACCGAGGATCTGGATGAGGCACACACTCTGGCAGGTCAACTGGATTTGCTGAATCGTGAAAGGCAACAGGTTGTTGAGGGTATACTTCTGGAAGCGACAGCCCAGTTGGAGCAGAAAATCCAGCTTAATTCCGGAGCAGTGCCCGACGTCATCGTTTTGGCGGGAGAAGGTTGGAATGTTGGAGTTGTAGGTATCGTGGCTTCCAAGTTACTTGAACGGTATTATCGGCCAACGCTTATCCTGGGCATTGACCCGGAGAGCGGCGCTTGTAAAGGCTCAGCACGCTCCATAGAGGGGCTGGACATCTATGAGGCATTAACTGCTTGCAAACACACGATGGACCATTATGGTGGCCATCCGGCTGCAGCAGGCATGAGCCTTCATCGTGATCAACTTAAAGAGCTGGAAGCCGGACTGAATGAGTTTGCTGCATCCGTGCTGACGGAGGAGGACTTTGTTCCCCATCGTCTTGCAGATGACGAATGCAGAATCAGTGATGTGCCACTGCAGGTCATTCAAGAGATCGACAGACTCCAGCCGTTTGGCATGAGTAATCCTTCTCCTCGTTTTGTATTCCGAAATGTGACTGTAAAAGAAACACGGACGATGGGACGCGAAAAACGTCATCTGAAATTGGTTTTGGAGCAGGATGGTCAGCAACTGGAGACGGTCGCTTTTGGCAAGGGAGCATTGGCTGAGTTTCTGCCTCCAGGCTCCATCATTGATGTTATGGGCGAGTTGTCCGTTAATGAGTGGAACGGGATGAGGAAACCACAATTGATGCTGCAGGACATTCAGGTCCCACATGCGCAAGTTTTTGATTTGCGAGGCAGTACGGAGCCTCTGAACGCGATGAAGCAGTTCTTGAGTTCGCTTGAAATACATTTACGATACAAGTCAGGCTCTATTGGTGCCATCGTTCGGAAAGAAACGAATGTTTCCGAGGGAAATTCATTGTATGAACCGTGCCTTTGGGTATATGATAGAAAGGTCGGTTTGTTTCCGTGCAATGCTGCCGCGCAGCATTATGGGCAGGAACAGGTCCGGACGTTATTTGTGTTTGATACGCCGGAAACCCCGGAACAACTTGATGCAATGCTGGCTTTATTCAGCGGAGCCGAGAATATCATCCTTCTGCACGGATCAGGCAACCGCCGAGATCGCCTTCAGATGCCCTCCAGAGAACTCTTCAAGCGTATTTATATGCTGGTGTCTAAATGGAGAGCTGAACCCGTGGAGGAACAAGAGATCACTCCTGTGCTCAGTCGTCAGTGTGGCTGCTCGCCGCGCATGATTACAATGATGTTGGATGTTTTTGAGGAGTTATCGTTCATTACCCGAGAAGATGGAAAGATTGTGTTTGTGGATAACCCGCCCAAGCGTGAGCTAACCGCTTCGCGTCATTATCAGGCGCTGGAAAGCATGGCCGAGACAGAGCAGGTGATGCTGGATGCATCGACCCCTCAACTGACACAATGGATGATATCCCGGATGAAGGGCGTATCTTAGATAGAAGTTGTGCTATTTATTTTAGGAGGAGATTATTTTGGATTTTAAAGATTATATTCGTGTCATTCCTGACTTTCCACAACCGGGAATCAGCTTCAAAGACATTACGACATTGTTGAAGGATGGAGAAATGTACCGCAAGGCGATCAATGAGCTGAAAGTAATGGTTTCGGATCTCAAAATTGACGTTATTGCCGGACCTGAAGCACGTGGATTCGTTGTGGGCGCTCCTCTGGCGTACGCTCTGGGTGTCGGTTTTGCTCCGATCCGTAAAAGCGGAAAATTGCCTGGAGAGACGATCGAAGTCGGTTATGATCTTGAATATGGCAAAGATACGCTTGCTATGCATACAGATGCAATCGAAAAAGGACAAAATGTCCTGATTGCGGATGATCTGCTGGCGACAGGCGGAACTATTGCTACCTCCATTAACCTGATTGAACAATTGGGTGGCAAGATTGTAGGTGCAGCATTCCTGATTGAGCTGTCTGATTTGAATGGACGTGCAAAATTGCCAGGAATTGATGTATTTACGTTGATGAACTACTAGAATTCCGGCATTCATTGCTGTTAAATCACGTGAACTGGATCTCCCGTTTCCCGGGAAATAATATACAGCATTAACTATTTGCAAAAAAGCCTGTCCCTCGACCCATAAAGGTGAGAGAGCAGGCTTTTTGCGTTGTACGATGTATAAAATGAAGAATGAATAAACATTGTCCGTTCAAACCAGTCGGCAAGAAATCAATCAATCCGGAGTTTTCTCGGTTAAAGGCTGTTTCTCCGTTTGATCATTCGACCAACCCAGTACTTCAAATAATTTAAACAACAAGCTCAGCAGAATTCCGACGATGGTTGCCAGAGCCATTCCCTTGAGATGAACACCATAAAACGTGATCTCAGTACCACTGAGTCCGATGACGAGTACAAGGGTAGTTAGCAACAGGTTGGTCGGTTTAGCAAAATCCACTTTCTGTTCGACCAGAATACGCAAACCGGATGCCGCAATAACTCCGAACAGAAGTAAAGATACACCACCCATAACCGGAACAGGAATGTTAGCTATAAGTGCTGAGAACGTACCTGAGAAAGAAAGCACGATCGCGATAACGGCAGCGCCGCCAATAACATACGTCGAGTAAACTCGGGTCAGAGCCATAACCCCAATATTCTCACCATAAGTTGTATTCGGTGTGGATCCAACGAAACCGGAAAGAATGGTTGAAACGCCGTTCCCGAGCAGGGAGCGATGCAGACCAGGGTCTTTGGATAGATCTTTGCCTACAATGCTGCTCGTTACAAGCAGATGTCCGATGTGCTCGACAATGACAACAAGTGCGACAGGCAAAATGGTGAGGATGACAGACCAGTCAAATGTCGGTGTCGTTACGGTAGGCAGTGAGATAAAGTCAGCGTTCGCTATATTCTCGGTTTTTACCTCACCCATAAAGTATCCAAGCACGTAACCGGATACAATCCCGATTAAAATGTGAATGATCTTGGGGAACCCACGGAAGGTTACTGCACCAATAACAGTGATACCAAGAGTAACCATGGCTAAAATAATCGGTTTGGCTTGAGGTACCCAGTCAGGGTATTTGAGAGAATCGGAATTGATCAGTCCAGCCATTCCGGCAGCCACAGGTACAAGCTCGAGACCGATCAGCGCTACAATTGCGCCCATAACCGCTGGTGGGAAAACAACGTTAATCCAGCCTGTTCCGGTATATTTGATGGTAAGAGCCACGAGACAGAATACAACTCCCGTTACGATGAACGCTCCAAGCGCCATGGAATAACCGTTATCGGGGTGTTCGAGTAACACAAATGACACGGGTGCGATAAAAGCAAAGCTTGACCCAAGATAGGCCGGAATTTTCCCTTTACACATGAGTATGTACAACAATGTTCCAATACCGTTCATAAGTAAGATCATACTTGGATCGACACCGAACAGGTTCGGCACGAGTACCGTGCTGCCAAACATGGCGAACAAATGCTGGAGACTCAGCAGTGAGCCTGAGCCGAGCGGCATTTTTTGATTAACCTGAATTTCACGTTGCAATGAATGTTCATCTCCTTTTTTCCGAAACACAAATCTTCAATATAGTACAGAGTTTCTCTTCATTTAGCAATAACATTTTTCCACTAAACATGGCGAAACCATTTCTATTACGAAAATTAACCCTTCTATTTCGGCAAATAACGGTAATAATACATAATAAATGAGGACGATTCCCAACCTTTATTGAATATCGGGCAATATCTTTGGGGAATGCCACATAACGTATAAAAAAATTGGATATGTGCTCTTATTCGTCAGTAGTTGACGGGAAACGGGCGAAGCGTCATAATTATAGGAAATTACTTTTACGGGGAACCTGTGTTGATATTATGTCACGGGTTCCATTTTGTATAGAAAGGACACGGAACAGATCAGAATGGGCATAGAGCAATTACTCGAGAAGGCCGGGGCATATATCAAAGAACCCGATCTGGTGCGCATACGTGAAGCTTACGAATTTGCTGATCAGGCCCACCATGGACAGACGCGAAAATCGGGAGAACCGTATATTCTGCATCCGCTTGCGGTTGCCGATATTGTTGTAAACATGCAGATGGACACCATCTCCATAATTGCAGCGCTTCTTCATGATGTAGTAGAAGATACTACGGTTTCACTTGAAGAAATCCGCAATCATTTCGGCAATACGTGTGCCATGCTTGTTGACGGCTTGACGAAGCTGGAACGTATTCAGTTCCGCTCCAAGGAAGAACAGCAGAACGAGAACTACCGCAAAATGTTCATCGCCATGGCGCAGGACATCCGTGTCATCGTGATCAAATTGGCTGACCGTCTGCATAATATGCGGACACTCAAGTTTCAGTCGGAAGAAAGCCAACGCCGGATTTCATATGAAACGCTGGAGATTTTCTGTCCGATTGCGAACCGTCTGGGTATCTCTGCGATCAAATGGGAAATGGAGGACATCGCCCTCCGTTATTTGAATCCGCAGCAATATTACCGAATTGCAAACCTGATGCACAAAAAGCGTGCAGAACGTGAGCAATATATTGATACGGTTATGGACGGTATTACAAGCAAGCTGGATGAGATGGGAATTCAGGCAGATCTGTCGGGTCGTCCTAAGCACATCTACAGCGTGTTCAAAAAAATGACTACGAAAAACAAACAGTTTAACGAGATTTATGATCTGCTTGCGATTCGTATTATTGTGGATAACATCAAGGATTGTTATGCTACCCTCGGAATTATACACACGTTATGGAAACCGATGCCAGGACGTTTCAAGGACTATATCGCGATGCCGAAGGCGAACATGTATCAATCGCTGCATACCACGGTCGTAGGTCCGAATGGTGAACCGACTGAAGTCCAAATCCGGACATGGGATATGCACCGCACCGCTGAATTCGGTATTGCTGCCCACTGGGCCTACAAGGAAGGCGCTGCGAACGGAAACCATTTTGAAGATAAAATTACGTTCTTCCGCGAGATCCTTGAACTTCAAAATGAAGCGCAGGATGCGTCTGAATTTGTAGAATCGCTTAAAATGGATTTCTTCTCGGATCTTGTGTTTGTATTCACGCCAAAAGGTGAAGTTATCGAATTGCCTACTGGATCTGTTCCATTGGATTTTGCATATAGAATTCATACAGAGGTGGGTAATCGGACGATTGGTGCCAAAGTAAATGGTCGTATCGTTCCGCTCGATTATCATCTCAAAACAGGCGATATCATTGAAATTTTGACGTCAAAACATTCTTACGGACCGAGCCAGGACTGGCTCAAAATTGCAAAATCCTCTCACGCACGAGCGAAGATTAAGCAATGGTTCAAGAAGGAACGGCGCGAAGAAAACGTTGAAAAAGGACGCGACAGTTGTGAACGTGAACTCAAGCGCATGGGACTTGATCCTTCTGCCTGGATGACGGACGATAAGTTGCAGGAAGCAGCCAAAAAGTATGCCTTCAATGATATTGAGGATATGCTCGCAGCTGTTGGATTCGGTGGTATTACGGCTGCACAGATCGTGACCAAAGCAACGGAGAAACTACGCAAGGAGCAGGAAGAATCCAGCTTGCTTGAACTGAACTCCGAAATGCGTGAGCTGAAGCCTGCACCTGAACGCAAAAACCGTCCGACGAATGGCATCCGTGTCAAAGGTATAGACAATTTGCTTGTACGTTTTGCGCGCTGCTGTAACCCTGTACCAGGGGATGCTATTATCGGGTATGTTACACGTGGACGTGGGGTTTCAGTGCATCGAACGGACTGTCCCAATATTCCGTCTAGTACGGATGGGGAAGAAGCAGCTCGCGTCATTGAAGTCGAGTGGGAAGAGAATATTGAAGCCAACTACAGCGTGGATATTGAGATTACGGGCCATGATCGAAACGGCTTGCTCAATGAAGTGCTTCAGGCTGTTTCCGAAAGTAAAACCAATATATCTGCCGTCACCGGACGTACAGATAAAAATAAATTAGCATTGGTGCACGTCACAATTCTGATTCGTAATACGGAGCATCTGCATTCGGTTGTGGAACGGATCAAACGGGTGAAAGATGTCTATTCTGTGCATCGGATTATGCAGTAAGGAGCCTGTAAGATGAGGGTGCTTGTACAACGCTGTAAAGAGGCTCAGGTGACCGTTGGAGAAGAACTGACGGGAAAAATTGAATCCGGATTGATGTTGCTCGTGGGAATTACACATGAGGACACGGAGAAGGATGCCATATATTTGGCAGACAAAATCGCTGGACTTCGAATCTTTGAGGATGAGCAGGAAAAGATGAATCTCAGTCTGATTGATGTGGGCGGGGCTGTATTATCTGTCTCACAATTTACATTGTACGGAGATTGTCGCAAAGGAAAACGCCCAAGCTTTGCAACTGCAGCCAGACCTGAAGCGGCAGAATTGTTATATGAAACGTTTAATCAGTTGTTACGTGATAAAGGAATTCAGGTTGAAACCGGACGTTTCGGAGCGATGATGGATGTGACTTTCACGAATTGGGGACCGGTGACTTTAATGCTCGAAAGCCCTATTCGTCAAGAAACACATGCATAATTGGTTGGGGAACAGGCCATAATGAGGGATAATTCGGTTCATTAACTTAAGATGATCAAAGGAGTATCCCACCCATTATGCGCCAATCCGTCAAGGAAACACGTTCCCGAATAGAACCTTTGCTTCTGCCTGGAAACTTATATGAGTCCCTGAAGCTTGCCCGCGCTGCTGCCGAGTGTGCAACAACGATTTGGGCTCTTCAGGATTCGGACAAAGGGGAGCAGAGCCGTCTTCCGCGTGACTGAGTGCTGACCATTTGGAATGAATGAAAAGTCTTGATTCGATGATCGAATCAGGGCTTTTTTTGTTATGGAACTTAACTGTTGATGAATCGGATCGCCTGATCAAAGTCAAAATAATACAGGCTCGTCATGTTATAAACGGCTCTGGTTAGGGTAATAACAGAACGAGGCACGATGGCGTGCCAGGATCAGTATTTATTACGGGCAATGAACAAGAAATGTACACCAACAATTTCTGCGAATAACTGATTTCAAGAAATTTCGAACACGGAAAGGAGAACATACGTTATGAGTAAAGTTGCTTTTTTATTGGCGAATGATTTTGAAGATTCGGAAATGCAGGTTCCATATGATGAGGTGAAAAAAGCCGGACACGACGTGGAAATTATCGGCTTGAAAGCAGGAGAGACGCTGAAAGGTAAAGGTGGTAAAGCCTCCTATACTTCGGACAAAGCGATCGCTGAGGTCTCGGCTTCGGATTACGACGCAGTTGTCATTCCTGGTGGATCTTCTCCTGAAAATTTGCGTACAGACGCACATATCCTGAAATTCGTAACGGAGATCAACAGTGCGAAGAAACCTATCGCGGCGATCTGCCACGGTCCGCAAATTCTGGCAAGTGCGAATCTGTTGAAAGGCCGTACGATTACATCCTATCCTCCGCTCAAGGATGATATGGTGAACGCAGGGGCAGAATTCAAGGATCATGAAGCTGTTGTAGATGGAAATTATATTACATCCCGTACGCCTGCCGATGAACCGGCATTTGTCCGCGAATTGTTAAAAGTCATTTAATGACTTGGGGCGGACCGTACGATAATGTGATTACTGATTAAAATGAAGATTGAAGCTCAAAGCTTCTAAGTTTTCGTTATACCAAGCATTTATTCCGATAAAGGAGGGTTTGACATGACAAAACATATTCAGGCGTATTTTCGGACCGAGGACGAGGCAGAGGGGGCAAGAACCTCACTTCAGACGTTCCGTACAGAGCATTTGGAAGTAGGGCAACTGGATAGCGCGGTTGGCAGAGACAAACGGATTATGGTACCTCTGGTGCCTTATAACACAGCGGGTGGCGTAGGAACCAATGGAGCCATGGGTGTGGGTGCAGCACCTGGGGTTCCTGCCAGCGAAAATGTAATCCCGGTCGTCAGCAATGTGGATCGTGATACGGAGCGAGGTTCACGAGATAATGTCAATGAGGATGGCGATCTGTTGGATGCTGCAGATGTGTCCTCGGCTGATTATGACGATCTGCATTATGTTTTGTCTGCCAAAGTAAGGGATGAGGATTATGAGGAAATCATTCATAAACTTCGTTCCAACCAAGCTTATGTGGAAGAATTGAATTAATATGTAGTATGAAGCCCTTGCAGGGTCTGACTTCCATGTCAGGGCCATCTGCAGGGGCTTTTATAATGGAGAAAACAACAAATTATAAAGCGCTATCATTTTTGTAATATTACTGTAATATTAGTTACATAAGCCTTTAACAAAGCCCGTTTATAATAACACACATGACCCCCTTTTTTTATATATCCTTTGAGCCTGCACACCGTGTGCAGGTTTTTTTTTTGAGATGAGAATTTGTATGTTTTGGGCGAAGCTTACCCCTTATTTAAATTTTTTGCTAGAATAGAGAAATGGGTTTAAGTATTTTAAAGCGCATTGTTTTCATAGTTGGGCTACATTGGACGGTAAATCAAGCTTCCAGCGATTGGGCTCAGGCAAATCCAATCCTATGATCGAGAGTATGAGGAATTCATCGCCAGAGTGATCGTTATATTCTAGATGAACATATACTCGCAGAAACGGCCCCGCCCTTATATAAGGGCGGCAACCGTTTCTGCTTGATGCTAGAAATTGTAAGTTATATAGAATGCCTCGTTTGAGAAATGACACCTATAATGCTAAAGCAACAGTGTTCTCATGCGAATGGCTAGTGACAGATTTAAGGGGGAATTAGTTTTGAGTAAGGTTGGAAGAAATGATTTATGCCCGTGCGGAAGCGGGAAAAAATATAAGAAATGCTGTCTGGGCAAGGAGCCTTCTGCGGTAGAATCCATACTGGGGCTGATATCAACGGAGCAGCATGTCCAGGAAGCCTCGATTCAGCCTGAGAGCAAACTGACCTTGACCAAACTGAAAAAGATGGTGGCGCGCGAACTGAAATGGGAGCATCAGGCTCACGAACAGCTGGCCCTGCAGCTTATTGAGAACATGAGGAACCATTACGAGCGGGAGCTGATATTGGAAGCTCTGGTGCTATGGAATGGCTATTCCCGTCAGACCCGCCCTACTGTGAAGAAGACAGGCTCGTTCTTTGCTGCAATCGAGTACTTGCTGTCTGAGGAATACGGCTTCAATGTTTCGAAGGCTGAGCTGTCAGATAAATATGAGGTAACGACATCAACGATCTCCCGAAAGGTTAAGGAGATATTCAAATACATCGAAGAATACGGCATGGGTGGCGAAACGGACGAGCTGATGATTCTGAACAGCCCAGGTACATCGAAGGACAAAGCGCAGGCTCTGCTACATAAGGCGATGGAAGCCAGTTCTTCCAAACGCAGAATACAGCTGGCGAAAACGGCCCTGGAGATGTATTCTGACAGCTCTGATGCATATCGTATTCTGGCTGAGGAATCGGACAATGAGTCTGATGCACGAGCTTACCTCAAGGCTGGAATCGCTGCTGGCGAACGCGAACTGGGCGAACTGTTTTTTGAGAAGAACAAGGGGGACTTCTGGGCGCTTCATGAGACTCGTCCATATATCCGGATATGCAAAAGCTACGCCGAATCCTGCTGGTTTGGCGGAGATGCCAACGAAGCGGCACAAATCCTGGAGCATATTTTGGAGCTTAATACGGAAGACAATACCGGAGCGCGTTACCTGCTCGCTGCTGTGTATTTGTACAGTAACCAATTGAAGCAGGCAGAGCAACTGCTGGAGAAGTATGGGAAAGATGACGCTGCAGCCGCCTTTACCTATGACCAGATCATTCTGGAGTATAAGAAGAACGGAATCACCTCCCAGCTCAAAATGCTGTACCGTGTGGCTCGAGGTGTGAACAACCATGTGCCTGATTATCTGCTGGGTTTGAAGCAGCTGCCGCATAACCTCCCTGATTTTGTCGGAATGGGCAATTCTGACGAAGCGATTGAATATGTCATTATGCACTCCCGCCTATGGGCGAGTGTGCCGGATCTGCTGAAGTGGATGCTGAAACAATAGAGATATAAGAAGGCAATAGAAGTTGGAATTCATTGGATGAATCCAGCTTCTATTAGCCTTGATTTCTGTGGACTCCGCATACCGTACGGCGTGTGAGAATTTTTTTTAGTGCTATCTTTTTGTGTTAACCCTTGACTTTAGCACTGCGGTTCATTACAATCAGAAAATAAATTAACTTTAAACGTTATATAATAACATGTAATCATATAACTTGATGATTTGATGACGGGACCAAGTACTCCGTGCCCACATGAACAGAGAAGAATCCCTTGGCTGTAAGGATTCTCTTGATGAGCGGACGAATGACTTCTCCGAGAACAGACAGCGAACACATTAGATTTACATCTGATGGTTATTAGCTGGCCTGCGCAGGGCGTGCGTTATACGTAGAGCGGAATGATCTGTTTGATCGGATTGCCTGGAGCAACCTTAGATCATCACCTGAACGGCGAAAGTGTCAGGGATTCCGGAATGTGGGTGGTACCACGGGTGAATGTGTAAACACAATCCCTCGTCCCTTTGTTTGCTGTGTATACAGCGACAGGGCGAGGGATTTTTTTGTTATATAAGTTGATCCTAACATTTATACCATAACGGAGATTGCAGAACCAATCTGTAGAAGCGAAGCGTTCGGCTAAAAGCTTTCTGAAAGAAAGCTGCTTCGGAAGCATATGCTATCCCCGGATTTCCCCATTGAAAATTGAATTAAAAAATCTGGGGATAACAGCGATCGGAAGATGGTACTGCAATCGGAGTGGGCAGGTGTAACAGTCCTGGAACAACTTATTATACAGAGAAAAATAGATGCTGGAGGGATAAAAGATGGCTTTTCAAAAACCGACTGGAACGCAGGACTTATTGCCTGGTGTTGTGGAAAAGTGGCAGTTCGTAGAGGAAAAAGCGCGTGATCTGTGTCGCCGTTTTAATTACCGCGAGATTCGCACACCGATCTTCGAACAGACTTCTTTATTTGTACGTGGCGTTGGTGAGACAACCGATATTGTTGAGAAAGAAATGTACACCTTCAATGATAAAGGGGACCGCAGCATGACCCTTCGTCCGGAGGGTACAGCGGGTGTTGTCCGCGCTTATGTGGAAAATAAAATTTATGGCGAACCGGATGTGAGCAAGCTCTATTACATCGGTCCGATGTTCCGGTACGAACGTCCGCAAGCAGGTCGCCAGCGTCAGTTCCACCAGTTCGGTGTAGAAGCCATCGGAGCCCTTGATCCAGCGATCGATGCTGAAGTCATTGCACTTGGGTATCAACTGTGTGTAGAACTGGGATTGAAAGATGTCAAAGTCGAGATCAACTCGGTGGGTAACCCAACTAGCCGTGCAGAATATCGAGAAAAATTGCTTGGATTCCTCAGACCGATGAAGGAAAGCCTGTGCAAGGACTGCCAATCCCGGATGGAACGTAATCCGCTGCGCGTGCTCGACTGCAAAGTTGATCAGGACAAATTCGTAGGGGCACCGTCCATACTGGATAGTCTGGATGAAGAATCATTGAACCACTTTGCCAAGCTGAAAGAGTATCTGGATGATTTTGGCGTAGATTACGCGGTGAACAATCGTCTGGTACGTGGCTTGGATTACTACACATTGACTGCTTTTGAACTGAAAGCTCAAGGCATTGGCGCGATTGATACAGTCGGCGGCGGCGGTAGATACAACGGCCTCGTTGGAGATATAGGTGGACCGGATCAGCCTGGTATTGGTTTTGGTATCGGTCTGGAGCGCATTCAACTGATTCTGGAACACCAGAACATTGATGTTAGTTCCCTTGCTCCACTGGATGTATATTTTGTTGCTCTCGGTGAAGCAGCCGATCGTGAAGTCAACCGTCAGCTGTTTAAGCTTCGTCAATCCGGTCTGTCCGGTGAACGCGACTATCTCGGTCGCAAGATGAAAGCCCAGATGAAATCAGCCGACCGATTCAAAGCCCGTTACACTGCCATTTTGGGTGATGATGAGCTGGAGCGCGGGGAGATTGCCCTGAAGTCCATGGATACAGGTGAACAACAAACCGTGAAGCTCGATGATCTGGTAGCAGCTATACGCGGAAGTAAATAAGCACGAGTTTGAAACTGTAAAATAGCAACAATTGATCCGGCAAAATTACTGAGGTACACCAATGTTTCCGATTAATCGGAAGTTGGCGAGTCAGAGGTAACATGCCATTTGAATAAAATCGTCTTCACGCAACCGCACTGTTGAAAAGCGAGCTCTGCCCGCCCATACAGAACGGAAATTCACATAAGAGGAGTTTGGTTATGAAAAGAAGTCATCATTGCGGCGCATTAACACCCGCACACATCGGTGAGACCGTAACATTGAACGGCTGGGTACAGACCCGCCGTGACCTGGGGGGCGTACTGTTTATCGATCTGCGTGACCGCAGCGGAATTGTACAAGTTGTTTTCAACCCGGCTTACTCTGGCGAAGCATTGCAAATCGCTGACAGAGTGCGGAGCGAGTACGTTATCGCGGTAACTGGTAAAGTTGTTAAACGTGACGAAGAGACCGTAAACAAAAACTTGCCTACAGGCGAAATCGAAGTCCAAATTACCGAGATTGAAGTACTGAACGCGGCAAAAACTCCTCCATTCTTCATCGAAGATGGTGTGGAAGTCGACGAGTCCCTTCGTTTGAAATATCGTTACCTGGACTTGCGTCGTCCGGAAATGTTTGAAACATTGAAATTGCGTTCCAAAGCATCCAAAGTGTTCCGTGATTATCTGGATGGAGAAGAATTCGTTGAAGTAGAAACACCAATCCTGACCAAGAGCTCCCCGGAAGGTGCGCGTGACTATCTCGTACCAAGCCGTGTGCACGAAGGTGAATTCTTCGCCCTGCCGCAATCCCCACAAATTTACAAACAATTGCTGATGGTCGGCGGACTTGAGCGTTACTATCAGATCGCTCGTTGTTTCCGTGATGAAGATTTGCGTGCGGACCGTCAACCGGAATTCACCCAAGTCGACATCGAGACTTCCTTCCTGCAACAGGATGACCTGCTGCCAATGATGGAAGAGCTGATGGCCAAATTGCTGCGTGAAACGAAAGGTGTTGAGCTGGAACTGCCTTTCCAACGGATTACGTATGCAGATGCAATGGGTAAATACGGTTCAGACAAACCGGATCTGCGTTTTGGCATGGAACTGGTAGAAATGAACGATATCGTAGCAAACAGTGGTGTGAAAGTATTTGCTTCTGTCATCGAAAAAGGTGGAGAAGTGAAAGTTCTGAACGCCAAAGGCTGTGGGACATGGAGCCGTAAAGAAATCGATGACCTCGGACCATTCGCAGCGCGTTACGGTGCAAAAGGATTGGCATGGATTCAAGTCAAAGATGGCGAGTTCAAAGGACCAATCGTGAAGTTCTTTACGCCAGAAGAGATCGAAGCAGTCAAAGAACGTACTAGCGCTGAAGAAGGCGACTTGTTGCTCTTCTCTGCTGACACCAAAAAAGTGGTTGCAGATGTACTGGGCGCACTTCGTCTGAAAATCGGTCGTCAACTGGGCCTGATCGATGACAGCAAATTCAAATTTGCATGGGTGGTTGACTTCCCATTGCTCGGGTACGATGAAGATGCCAAACGTTATGTAGCAGAACACCATCCGTTCACACGTCCTAAAGACGAAGATGTACATCTTTTTGACACAGATCCGGGTGCGATTCGCGCTCAAGCTTATGACCTCGTTTTGAATGGTTATGAAGTGGGCGGTGGTTCGATGCGTATCTACAAACGTGATGTTCAAGAAAAAATGTTCGCTGCTCTGGGACTCTCTCCAGAAGTAGCCAACGAGAAATTCGGATATCTGCTCGAGGCATTCGAATACGGAACACCTCCACACGGCGGAATCGCTTTTGGTCTCGACCGTCTGGTGATGCTGCTGGCAGGTCGCACAAATCTGCGTGAAACGATTGCCTTCCCGAAAACGGCAAGTGCAACGGATCTGCTCATGAATGCACCTTCTGAAGTAGATAACTCCCAATTGGAACAACTTCACATCCGCGTAGCCCGTAAACCGGTGGCGGAAAAGAAATAAAGGAGGCATCGATTCTCAATGCTCCATCAATTTTCAAGAACAGAACTGGCAATCGGACCTGAAGGTCTGAACGCCTTGAAAAATAGTACAGTAGCTGTGCTCGGTATCGGCGGCGTGGGTGGTATTGCAGTGGAAGCTCTCGCTCGCAGTGGTGTTGGACGTATCATTCTGATTGATAAAGACGTAGTGGACATCACGAACATCAATCGTCAGATTCATGCTTTGACCACGACCGTTGGTCAGAAAAAAGCAGATTTGATGGTAGAGCGGGTGAAGCTCATCAATCCGGAGTGCGACGCGATTGCACTGAATATGTTTTATACGGAAGAAACGTATGAGGAATTGTTCAAGTATGAGCTGGATTATGTGCTGGATGCTTCCGACACGATAATTTACAAAATTCACCTCATCAAGGAATGCTTGAAACGGAAGATTCCGGTCATTTCCAGCATGGGTGCGGCAAACAAAATGGATCCGACGAAATTCCAGGTTGCGGACATTTCGAAAACGACCATGGACCCGATTGCTCGTGTTGTCCGTACGACACTTCGCAAAGACGGTATTAAAAAAGGTGTGAAAGTGGTCTTTTCAACCGAAAAGCCGCTCAAACCACGCGAAGATGTAACACAGAAAATCGTTCCCGAGAATGCGCCCGAAATTCGCAAGGCCAAACAGCCACCTGCGAGTAACGCATTCGTTCCTCCGGTAGCCGGACTGATTATGGTCAGTGTGGCCGTCAAGGAACTGATCGAAATTGCAGAGAATAAGCAGCAGTAATCTGTTGTAATTGGAAAAGCGCAGGTACCGACAAGGTACCTGCGCTTTTTTGCATGGATATCACATGTGGACAGAGATAGGGGGCAAAAGGGTAATCAAAGCCACAATAAAAAGAGCGCAAAACCTTAACAAATGTCAGGGTTACGTGATGTACTTCAATCCCAAAAGCGTGTATGATATGTGGTGCTGCGCGAAATGATGATAAATACATAGAGAAATGGCAGCGTGAGAGAGAGGGGAATAGAACGAATGAAACAAGGATGGATGACCAGACGACTTGGCCTAGAGCCAGGAGACCAGTGGAAGAAGGAAATTGTGGCGGGGGCCATTTCCTATTTCGCCGTGGTGTATATCGTAATGGTCAATGCAACAATTCTTGCTGATGCCGGAATGCCGCTACAGGCGGCTATGGTGGGTACTTTGCTGACGTCCATTGCAGGTTGTTTGCTGATGGCATTTGGCGGTAAGTCGCCGATTATCGTTGTACCTGGCATGGGCATCAATGCATTTTTCACTTACACACTCGTACATTCGATGAAATTGAGCTGGCAGGAAGCCTTGGCGGTTGTATCCGTCACCGGGGTGCTGTTTGCAATCGTAGCCTTTACATCGTTATATAAAATGATTAGTGAGGCCATTCCGAAAAATCTGCAGCATGGTATTACGGTGGGGATTGGCTTGTTCTTGACGTTCATTGGTTTGCAAAAAAGCGGAATCGTCATCGCACATCAGACCACATTTGTGGCGATCGGACATTTTAATGATCCTGGAGTGATCACCGCCTGTGTTACTCTTGTGATCGCCTTGATTTTATTTATACGCAATGTACAGGGTGGGCTTCTGATCAGTATTTTGGCGGGAACAGGACTAGCTTATGTGCTTGGTGCTGTAAAACCAGGTGATCCTGTGTCTGCCACAGAAGCACTGCATCAATACGGCGGTTTATTTGCCCAGCTGTCCTTCGCAAATCTGGTGGATCTATCGTTCTGGATTGCTGTATTTCTGTTGTTGCTGATTGTTGTATTTGAGAACATCGGCCTGATTACAGCCCAAACCCATCTTATTGGGCGCCCCCAAAGGTTTAAGGGTAGTTTACGGGCTCTGTCGATCTCGAATATTTTTGCCGGAATTTTTGGCAGTAGTCCTACTGTAGCTGCGGCGGAGACAACAGCGGGTATAGCAGCAGGTGGGCGTACAGGATTGACTCCACTGGTTACCGCAGTGCTGTTTGGTGCAACGTTCTTCTTTATTCCGCTGTTGGGTTATATTCCGGACAGTGCTATTGCACCTATTTTGATCATTATTGGCGGCTTAATGGTACAAGATGTGAAGGACATGGATTTCCGTGATTTCACGGAGGCTTTTCCGGCTTTTCTGATCATGGTCATGATTCCATTTACTTATAGCATCGTGGACGGTATGGCATTTGGATTCATTGCGTATCCGGTGGCGAAGCTGGCGGCGGGTCAGGGCAAACAGGTGCCTAAAGTCATGTACGGTATTGCCATCCTGTTTTTGGCCAATTTCGTGCTGCATGGGGTATTGTAAAGACAGGAAACGTAATGTAAGTTCGTACGTATGATCTCTGGTGAACAAGGGGAGAACGGGGGAACGGAAATGGAAGAGCAACAACAGGCAGGTCAAGCTGAATCGAAAATAGGAAAAAAAGGATTCAAGGATTTTGTGAAGCTGATTGCTGCCACTAATCCACCGAAGCTTATTCTGATCATAGCGTTGATCCTGACACTCATTCAGACAACAGCTGGACTGATTGTCCCGCTGATGACCAAAGGCCTGATTGATGGGCTTACGATGTCTGCGCTGAACAAGTCCGTTATTTTCCTGCTGCTGGGGGCATTTGTTATTCAGGCCATCGCTTCAGGCATCAGCATCTATATGTTGAACTATGCAGGTCAACGAGTGGTTGCGACATTGCGAGCGAAGCTGTGGAACAAGGTATTATCCTTGCCGATGCCATATTTCGACCGGAATCGTACGGGTGATACGATGAGTCGAATCACGAATGATACGAGTCAGATTATGACGCTAATTGCGGATTATCTCGTTTCTTTTGTATCCAATATCGTTGCGGTTGTGGGCGGGGTAGCGTTGCTTTTCTATCTGGATTGGGTCATGTCACTCATTATTCTGAGTCTGGTGCCGTTAACGCTACTGATTCTGTTGCCTGTTGGTCGTAAAATGTACAAAATCTCCAAAAAGCAGCAGGACGAAATGGCAGGTCTTACTTCGGTGCTCAGCCAAGTCATTGGCGAGATTCGTTTGGTGAAAGCTTATGGAACGGAGAAACAGGAGGCGGAAGCAGGCGATTCCCGTATTGGGAAGATGTTTGCTTTTGGACTACAGGAAGCTCGGATCTTGGCGTTGATCGGTCCACTCTTTACGTTTGTCATGACGGCTGTACTGGTTGTTATTCTGGGTGTTGGCGGCATGCGGGTAGCTTCTGGATTGCTGTCTCCGGGTGAACTGGTCGCCTTCATTCTGTTGTTGTTCCAGGTGATTATGCCGATGGGGCAATTTACGACACTGTATTCACGTCTGCAAAAGGTTGTCGGTGCGACAGAACGCATTCAGGCTATTCTGGCACATGAAGAAGAACCGCGTCATAGCACAGCAATTGCTCCAAAAGGCAATGAGACGATTACATTTAACGACCTGCATTTCTCTTATGTAACAGGGGAAGAGGTACTGCATGGGATCAATCTGACCGTTCCGGCCCGTAAAGTGACGGCCATTGTTGGGCCGAGCGGTAGCGGGAAATCAACGCTGTTTTCCCTGTTGGAGCAGTTCTATCTTCCGGAGTCGGGCAGTATATCGTATGGTGGACAGGCCATAACGGAATATTCATTAGCCTCCTGGCGAAGCAAGATTGGATATGTATCACAGGAGAGCCCTCTGATGGCAGGCACAATTAAGGAAAACATGACATACGGGCTGGGCCGTGAGGCAAGTATGGACGAAATTAGACAGGCGGCAGAAATGGCGTATTCCTCAGTTTTTATTGATAAACTGCCTCAGGGCTACGACACGGAAGTGGGGGAACGCGGAATCAAGCTATCGGGTGGTCAACGCCAACGGATCGCTATTGCCCGTGCACTGCTGCGCAGCCCGGATATTCTGATGCTGGACGAAGCGACGTCTAGTCTGGACAGCACCTCGGAACATGAAGTACAGCAAGCCCTGTCTAACCTGATGGAAGGACGAACAACGGTTGTTATTGCACACCGATTGTCCACCGTTGTCGACTCTGATCAGATTGTTGTTCTGGAACAGGGACATGTTACGGGAACCGGTACACATGCGGAGCTAATTAGCCACCATCCGGTATACCGTGAACTGGCACAGAAACAGTTTGTGGCACAGGATGGGAAGCCGGATTCTGAGCCGGAATGATGTGAAAGGATGACCGTTGTTCATCTGTTCTTTGCGAACAGGAACAGCGGTTTCTTTCATTTTGCTATCCAGGCTACTGTAGCTTTTTGTACATCAATATGATATAGTGGGTATCCTTTTGTGTCGTCAGTGATTGGCTATGCAGAAAACATATTCTTAGGAGGTAACTGAAACATGTCAGACAGCTTTCAAAGTGCCTATCAAGAAGAAGAGTACAGGTTAGAGCGAACGATGAAGGAAGTGGATAGTCAGCTGGAACGGCTGCAGAATATTCCGGTGTACACCGGCCACGACTTCACAGAACAAGTGCTGGAAGCCGGACGTGAAGAGCGCCGCACCGCCTTGTCCAAGAGCGCGCAGCAACCCTATTTCGGACGCTTGGATTTCGAAGAACAGGGCAGTGGTGCACGGAAACCGCTGTATATTGGCAAAATCGGCGTAGACCGCGAAGAGGTGGGAGAGCATCCGCTCGTCATCGATTGGCGTGCTCCTGTCGCAAGCCTGTTTTACTCATTTACCGGAGGGGAAGCCTCCGCAACGTATGAAGCCCCAGAGGGACTCATTGAGGGCCTGGTTTATCTGAAACGAAACGTTGTTATTCGGCAGCGTATATTGGAACGTGTGGCGGATACGTACGATCGGGACAGTGACCAGCCAGCCGTATCAGATGAATTTCTTGTGTATCGACTGGGAGAGAACAAGGACAACAAGCTCCGTGATATCGTATCTACCATTCAAGCGGAACAGGATCAGATCATTCGTGCGGCGAGAAACACCGCATTGATCATTCAGGGTGTAGCCGGATCGGGAAAAACAACCGTGGCTCTGCATCGCCTTGCCTTCTTGCTGTATCAGTATAAGGAGCAGGTATCTGCGGAGAAGATGGTTATTTTCGCACCCAACCACATGTTCCTGGATTACATATCAGATGTACTTCCGGAGCTCGGTGTGGGGGATATTCAGCAGCGTACATTCCCCGATTGGGCGATGAACCTGCTGGGGCTGGACCTGCCTTTGGCGGACACGTCGGAGACATTGAACACCTGGTTTGAAACGCCGGATGCACGTCCTGAACTCAATGATGATGTGCCTGGGCGTTATAAAGGCTCGATTCGCTTCATGGAACTGATCCGGGAGTGGCTGTCGGGGATGGAAGAGGAATCCGTACCTGATATGGACTTCAGTCCATGGGATGGTGCAGTGCTCAGCAAAGCCGAGATTGAGAACTGGTTCGGGGAAGAGTACAAACATTATCCGCTAGCGAAACGCAAAGAGCGGGTTATGGCGCGTATTCACCGCTGGATTGAGATGGAACTCAAGAAACCTTCCCCGGAAGCCGTTCGCAAAGAGCGTAAAAAGAAAGCGGCAACCCGTGAGAAGGCCTACGCCAAAAAATGGCCTCAATATGAACCGCTTACGCTATACAAACAGCTGTTCAAAGTTGTTAAAGGTGGTTCGGTACCTGCCTCGCTCAGCGGGCTTATTCCCAAATTGGTAATGAAGCAAACGGCAGCAGATCTGAAGCAGGATATCATCCGTGAAGAAGATTTGCCTGCATTGGTGTACATTCATACCTTGGTTCATGATATTGAAGGCTCAGAGCGATTCGATCACGTTGTTATTGATGAAGCGCAGGACTTTTCTCCTTTTCATGTGGCGTTATTGGATCAGTTCGTCAAGGGGCATTCCTTCACCATACTAGGGGATCTGTCCCAAGGTATTCATGAGTACCGTGGTGTTCATGCGTGGGAAGAGATGAGTTCCCTGTTTCCCGAGGAACAGAACGCATACTTTGCATTGACGCGGAGTTATCGCTCGACGATGGAAATTATCGATTATGCCAATACGATTCTGGAGCGGGGAGTCAAGAGCGGGATTACGGCGATTCCTGTATTCCGCAGTGGTGATCCCGTACGGACATTGTCCTATGGGGGAGAAGGGCGCACAGCAAGCCTCGAACAGGCTCTGAAGCTCTTAACGGTCAAAGACTATCGTACAGTCTCCATTCTGACCCGTACCCTGCGTGAGGCAAAGGAGCTTCATCATGAACTCCAGGCGGCAGGCTGGGATCTGAACTTGATTGACGGCGGCAAAAAACAGTACACAGGCGGTCACTCCGTTTTACCTGTCTATTTGTCGAAAGGGTTGGAGTTTGATGCAGTTATCGTAGCAGATAGCGATGATAAACACTATTTGCCCAATGCGGGTGATGCGAAACTGTTATACGTTGGCTGTACACGGGCATTGCACGAACTGTGGTTATTCCACGACGGCCAATTGCCAGACTATGCTGCTGCAACCCACAATACGGAAGGCGAGTCTGTTGCCATTCAGGGTTGGCCTGACAGCGAGGCAGAGTGAACCCTTTGTTGTTGAACATAGCATCAATATAGAAAGAGCATGGCGCTGTTAAAAGTGCCATGCTCTTTCTACGTTCTAAGATGAGTATTATTTTCGAGTGGCTCACCTAAAGTTTCGCAGTGTTCTTCTGCTGGTTAACTTGCAGGTGTACGTTGGGTCAAACCCGGTTTATCCAAAGCTGAGTTATGACTGACGAGACGTCGGTTAACCAGGAAAATGCCCAGACAGATCATTACCCCACCTGCACCCACAATCCAGCCGACATGCTCTTCCAACAAGACGAAGCTCGACAGCAGTCCAAACAGCGGTGCCAGAAAAAGAAAGGAACTGGTTTTGGCCGGATCTGTGTTTTGCAGCAAATAAAACCAGAGGGTGAACTGAATGATGGAACAGAAAATCGTCAGCCATACCAGGACAATGATGGACGTCGTATTTACGATAAAATGAGGCTGCTCTGTAAACGCGCTCAGTAGAAGCAATACTGCGCCTCCAGCGAGCATTTGGTAAGCGGTAAGTACAAATGTATCATGAGCAGCTCCCCAGCGCTTAATGAGCAACGTGGATACAGCAAAGGAGACGGCGCCGCCAAACCCAATCCATGTCCCAGGACTCAAGCTCAGATGGAATCCAAAGGTCAACGCCACTCCGACAAATCCGAGAACCACACCGGTCCACTGGCTAAAACGATAGGACACACCATATAGAGCAGCACTCAGGATTATGACAAGCAACGGATTCGTAAAGGTGATTATGGCGGACTCTCCCGAACTGATCCAGTTCATGCTGTAGTAGGCACAGCCCATCACTCCCGCCGACTGGAACAGACCGATTACGGCGATTTGCATCCACTGTTTACAACCCACAGGCATAGGACGTTTTCTGATGAGCCATGCAAGTAATGCTCCTGCCAATATATAGCGAAGTCCCATTAACAAAAAGGGAGGAGCGTACATCATGCCGATTTTGCCTACGGGAAACGAGGTTCCCATGATGAGCGTGGTCACGATAATCAGGAACGTATATTTTAAAGGCTTCATCAGGATTCCTCCCTTTGGCTTTCCATGCTCATAACGTCTGACCGCTATCTACAGTAATCAGTTGCCCGGTCATGGATGGTTGCTCCAACGCGGCGCATATCATATGTGCAATGTCTTCGCTTGCCGCTATTCGCTGCAGCAATAACTCACCACCCAGACGATGCATTTGTTCTTCCTTTCCTGCCCACCAACGGGTCGCGACTGCACCCGGAATGATGGCGTTAACCCGAATATCGGGGGATAGCGAGTGTGCCAAAGACTTCGTCAAACCGTGTACTGCTGCTTTGGAAACTGCGTAAGGAAGGGAGGACCCAGATCCTGTGCTGCCAGCGATACTGCCAAGGTTAACGATTGCGCCTTGACCTGCCTGTTGCATTCCTTTCGCTACAGCTCGTGCGCAGTAAAACATGCCTTTAACATTAACGTCATATAGTTCATTCCATATGTCATCCGTTACGGATTCCAGATCCTTCATTGGGATATGATGCGTAATGCTGGCGTTATTTACGAGTGCGGTCACAGGGCCAACTTTATTAGTGATAAAGGCTACCATTTGACGAACCTCGACATCGGAGCCAACATTAGCCTGAATTGCAAAAGCATGACCTCCCGCATTCAGAATATGTTGTACAGTCTCTTCCGCCTCATCCTGGGAACGGGAGTAATTGACGGCAACGGTTGCTCCACGATTAGCGAGCAGTATACTGGTAGCTCGGCCTATACCCGTACCACCTCCGGTTACCAAAGCTACAGTGTTCGTCCAGTTCATCATTATTAACACTCCTTAAGTGAACTCAGCGAGTAGTAAGTTGCTGTGTTCTGATTACCCCGATTGTAGCTCGAAGCAGCTATACTGTATAATGATTGTTAATGGATTAGATATCATTTTAAATGATGTCTGAATGGATATAGTTTTATTTGGGAGGTTTACTATGGAAAGTGGGGATTTAAGGATATTTCAATGTGTCGCACAAGAAGGGAATCTGACCCGAGCTGCGGAGCGCCTTGGTTACGTGCAGTCCAATGTGACAGCAAGGATACGACATCTGGAATCCGAAGTAGGGACACTGCTGTTTATTCGTCATAATCGGGGGATGACGTTATCTCCAGCAGGTGAGATGCTGCTGACGTATGCGGATAAAATTGTAGGCCTGCTCGATGAGGCTGGTAAAGCGTTGAGCTCTACAATTGAACCTTCTGGACCACTACGCATAGGCTCCACGCAGACTGCCGCAGCGGTACGTTTACCTGAACTTTTTGCGAAATATTATAAACAGCATCCGGCTGTCTCCTTATCTTTGACTACAGGTAACTCCCAAGTGCTTATGGATCAGGTTATTGGGTATGAATTGGAAGGGGCGTTTATCGGCTGTTCATGTGATCACCCTGATATTGCTTCTACTCCCGTATTTGATGAAGAACTATTCGTTGTCTCCTCCGGTATGGGACCGGAAGCCGAAGAACTCACCAGTAAACCGATTCTGGTCTACAGCATGGGATGTTCATATCGTCAGATTTTGGAGGAATGGTTATCGGTTAGCGGTGTAACCCGTCCGGTCATTATGGAATTTGGAACCCTTGAAGCGATTGTTAGCGGGGTTACATCTGGCATGGGAATTTCACTGTTACCCGAAATCGTCATTCGGCATCAGATCGAAAATGGATTACTGCGCAAGCACACACTCCCGGCAGGCATGAATCGTATGATGACTCATTTTATTACTCGCAAGGATGCCTTTGTCAGCAGTGCGCTTGGCGCATTTATGGGTATGCTGCCGCGGGAGTATGATATGATAGAGAATAGCGATTAATCAGGATTTATTAAGGAACAAGTAAAGGCAATCCGTTAAGGAAGTGATGAGCAATGGATTTATTTTCGTTTCAGCAAGATTCAGAACCTCAAGCAAGACTGCTCGCTGACCGAATGCGGCCTGAGCGGCTTGATGAATATATTGGGCAAGAACAGATTATAGGACCGGGGAAATTGCTTCGGCGCGCCATTGAAGCGGATCAGATTTCGTCTATCTTGCTTTATGGTCCTCCGGGATGTGGCAAGACGACATTGGCACATATTATTTCCCAGCATACCCAAGGGCAGTTCGTCCGTCTGAATGCGGTGGATGCTTCCGTTAAAGATGTACGTGAAGTCATTGAGCAGGCGCAAACGAACAAGCAGTTGTACGGAACAAAAACCATTTTGTTTCTTGATGAAGTACACCGGTTTAATAGTTCACGACAAGATGCGCTGCTACCTGCAGTAGAGAAGGGCACGATTATTTTTATCGGTGCTACGACAGAGAACCCCTTTCATTATGTGAATGGAGCCTTGATGAGCCGTTCCACGCTGTTTCAGTTGGAGTCTTTGAACAAAGAGCATTCCCTGATTGCGATGCGCCGGGCACTGGCGGATGCGGATAAAGGTTTGGGATTCATGGACCTGCAGGCAGACGACGAGGCATTGGAGCATATTGCGACGATGGCAAATGGCGATATTCGGCGTGCGCTGAACGCCTTGGAACTTGCTGCACTGACTACACCGCCAGAGAAGGATGGCTCGATTCACATTACGCTTGATGTAGCTGAAGAATCCATACGTCGTCCGATTGTGAAGGCAGATGAATCGACACAATATGATGTACTGTCGGCATTTCATAAAAGCATCCGGGGTTCCAGTGATGCAGCACTGTTCTGGTTTTTGTATGCGGTAGAGAAGCTGGGCATGGACCCGATGACGTTTATACGTCGTCTGATTGCAGCGAGCAGTGAAGATATTGGACTTGCGAATCCGCAAGCGATGACCCAGGCCATTGGGGCGTTGGATGCTTATCGCAATAATGGCTGGCCTGAAGCCAAGCTGAACATTGCCCAAGCGATCCTGTTTGCTGTTGAAAGTCCGAAGTCCAATGCGGTCTACACTGCGATCTCAAAAGCGATGAATGCCATTGATGAGGTGAAATCGGCTGAAGTCCCTCTTCATCTGAGGGATACCCATTATTCCGGTGCAGTGAAGTTGGGACATGAAGGCTACCAATACCCGCACAATTATCCGGGTCATTATGTGAAGCAGGAATATTTACCGAAACAGCTCTCACGCCGTATTTTCTATGAAGCAACGGAACAAGGCAATGAATCTAAGATTCGTCTAAACCAGCAGCGGCGCAGAGAGCTGTAAGATCCATGACCCGGGAGATGCTTGTACGATGAAAGAAATATTCTATATTGGAATCGGTGGAATTTTGGGTACATTATGCCGATATGGGATACAGTTATGGATGCCAGCAGCCAATGAAGACTTCCCTTGGGCAGTGCTGTTGATCAATGCCATCGGGAGCCTGTTTTTGGGTTGGTTCTTCACCATAGCTGTTCCAGGTAAAATAACGCCTCAACTTCGTCTTGCGATTGGTACAGGGTTCACCGGGGCATTCACCACATTCTCCACCTTTACTCTCGATATGGTCCGTTTATCTGAAGGAGGAATGTGGGGTAAGGCTGTTATATACCTCGTTGTGAGTTTACTCGCAGGGTTATTACTGTGTGCATTGGGAATTAAAGTTGGACAGCGAATGCTGAATAAACCGACGCAGGACGGTGTTGCACCTTGATCATCTGGATTGGTTTTGCAGGAATGCTGGGTGCGGTGCTTCGCTACAGTTTGGGTCGATGGATATCCGGTTCGCTTGGAACGGCCTTCCCATGGGGAACTTGGGTTATTAATATCAGTGGTTCTCTGTTACTTGGATTGCTCTATGGCTGGCATCATTCAGCTTCAATCCCAGACGCAGTCTGGGTGATAGGGGGTACTGGATTTTGCGGAGCGTATACCACATTCTCTACATTTGGATATGAGACCCTTGGTTTGATGGGGCAGGAACGTTACTTAAGAGCAGTTATATACGTCATCAGTTCGGTACTGCTGGGGGTTGCGGCTTCTTTTGCAGGAGTGTGGCTGGCTGCATAAGTGAAAATAATTATTTTTTTTGCAGGAAAAAGAAGGAAAAAAGCCATCCGTCATGGTATACATGAAAGATGGCTTTTGTTATAGGAATACAGGGTATTGTGCAAAATCCATATGGGGATGGATTCATTTCTGTTATTGAATCTATTGCAGCGCCGGTACAGGCACTTTTTGAACCTGATCGATCGTTCCGCCGCCGAGACATACATCTCCATCATAAAACACAACGGCTTGACCAGGCGTGATCGCTTTTTGCTGTTGGTCAAACTGTACATCCACGCTGCCATCTTCCTGCCATGTCAGGGTTACACCCTGATCCGGCTGACGATAGCGGAATTTGGCGGTACAACGGAATGGTACGTTAGGCATGTGTGCTGCACCTGCGATCCAGTTTACACCTGTTGCAGTCAGACCGGTTGAATACAGGCTTGCATGTGCATCGCCTTGAACGACAAGCAGTTGATTT
This sequence comes from Paenibacillus sp. GL_099_B, assembly GCF_057835695.1. Taxonomy (NCBI): domain Bacteria; kingdom Bacillati; phylum Bacillota; class Bacilli; order Caryophanales; family Paenibacillaceae; genus Paenibacillus; species Paenibacillus sp. GL_099_B. The sequence goes on along the minus strand of NZ_CM174430.1, from coordinate 5,592,764 downwards.
TTCTCCAGATCCTTGTCTGCCACGAACCAGGGTTCACCATTACCGGAGCCGCCGATGCCGAGACCTTGACGTTGTCCAAGCGTATAGTACATCAGACCATCATGACGGCCCTTCACTTCTCCGGTTGCAATATCAACCATGTCTCCACCTTTGGCAGGAAGATAGTTGCTCAGGAACTCTTTGAAGTTGCGCTCGCCGATGAAGCAGACACCTGTGCTATCTTTTTTCTTCGCGGTGTACAGGCCAGCCGCTTCTGCAATCTTGCGCACTTCCGGTTTTGGAAGATGACCAATCGGGAACATGGCTTTGGACAGCTGGTTCTGATTCAGTGCATTGAGGAAGTACGTTTGGTCTTTGTTACTGTCCACACCGCGCAGCAGTTTGAACGTTCCATCTTCTTCAATGAGGCGAGCATAGTGGCCTGTAGCCACATAATCAGCGCCGAGATCCAGTGCTTTGTTCAGGAATTCGCCGAATTTGATCTCACGATTACACATGACATCAGGATTCGGAGTCCGACCCGACTTATATTCATCAAGGAAATAGGAAAATACTTTATCAAAGTACTCTTTCTCGAAGTTGACAGTGTAGTAAGGAATGCCGATCTGTTCGCAAACCCGGCGTACGTCCTCTGAATCTTCTTCAGCAGTACAGTGGCCGAACTCGTCCGTGTCATCCCAGTTTTTCATGAAAATGCCGATGACATCGTAACCCTGCTCCTTCAGCAGCAGTGCGGTGACGGAAGAATCGACACCTCCGGACATGCCAACGACGACCCGTGTATTTTCAATTGTTTTGGACATCGTTATCACCATTTCTCTATATAAATGTGTTTCGTTTCTATTCTAGCATAACCGGACTAAAGTTACGATACACCCGGCCAACTTTGGATAGTGTCCACCACAGGCGCACATTTTGGAATTTCGTCAATCTTTCTTTTCCATAAAGCATGCAGATATGTTAACATTAGCTGAGGGTTATGATCGGAATACGGAGGATTAGAGGGACTAGGTCTGTATTTTTCATATCCCGCTGTGGCGGATCCTGGAAAGACGGTCTTGGACCACATCCTGTTATTTTATGTTTCACAACTTGTTTTTTTCGAAAATTGAAAGAGGTGACTCCTTTGAAAATATCGACAAAGGGCCGTTATGGGCTCACAATCATGATGGAGCTGGCAGCCAGAACAGGCGAAGGCCCTACATCTTTGAAAAGTATTGCCGAGCGCAACCAGCTCTCGGAGCATTATCTGGAGCAATTGATCGCTCCCCTGCGTAATGCAGGACTGGTCAAAAGTATCCGTGGCGCCTACGGCGGTTACATTCTGGCAGGCGATCCTGCTACCGTAACGGCAGGCGATGTTATTCGTGTACTGGAAGGTCCAATCTCTCCAGTGGATTTCACGGAGGAAGATGATCCGGCGAAGCGCGATTTGTGGTTGCGCATCCGTGATGGCATTGCAGAAGTATTGGATTCAACAACGCTGAAGGATCTGATTACATTCCAGGATCAGGAGCAAAAAGACAGCTACATGTTCTATATCTAATATAGTTGATGATGAGCATCACAGACGACACACTAAAGCCCCCATATTGGGGGCTTTAGCCGTGCAACAAGCTTCTTTATGGTTTGAAAATATGGAAGTCCAACATATAACGGGGTGAAATCAATGAAAAGAATATATTTGGATCACGCCGCATCGACACCTATGCACCCACAAGTCGCGGAAGCGATGATGAAAGTTATGACAGGGCAATATGGCAATGCATCAAGTATCCATGCCTTTGGGCGTGAAGCCAAACGGACCGTCAGTGGAGCAAGGGATGTCATTGCGGCGTCTTTGGGTTGTTTCCCAGATGAACTCGTATTTACCGGAGGCGGCACGGAAAGTGACAATCTGGCGATATTTGGCGCAGTTTCAGCGAGAAATGAACGGGGACGGCACATCATTACAACGGCCATTGAACATCATGCGGTACTGCATACTTGTCAGGAGCTGGAGCGACAAGGCTATGAAGTGACCTATTTGCCTGTAGATGAGTACGGAAGAATACGTTTGGAAGAGCTGAAAGATGCCATCCGGCCAGATACAGTGCTGATCACCATGATGTATGCCAATAATGAAGTGGGTACGATTCAACCTATCCGGGAAATTGGTGAACTGGCTCGTCAACATGATATTTTGTTCCATACCGATGCAGTTCAGGCTCTTGGCACCCAGGAAATTTCCTGCAAGGAACTGCCTGTGGATCTGATCAGCTTCTCTGCTCATAAAATTAATGGCCCTCAAGGCGTGGGTGCACTATATGTACGGCGCGGAATTGTGCTGGAAGCGAGATCTCATGGTGGCCTTCAGGAACGGCAGCGACGTGCAGGTACCGAGAATATAGCAGGTATCACTGGCTTTGCGGAGGCGTTGAAAATATCAGGAGAACAAGCGGAGGAGCGCCGTGATCATGATCTGGCATTGCGATCATTGCTGTTGGAACAACTGGAGCAGCATGTAGGGGCAGAGCATTTCCACGTCAACGGACATCCGGAATTTACGTTGCCCAATATCCTGAACATCAGCTTTCTGGAAGTATCCACAGAGACGATGCTCATGAATCTGGATATGGAAGGCATCGCAGTTGCGAGCGGTTCGGCATGTACTTCCGGTTCCCTCGAAGTATCCCATGTACTCAAAGCGATGAAGCTGCCGGAGACATTTTTGCATTCCGCGATTCGTTTTAGCTGGGGGTTGGGTAATACTACGGAAGAAATCATGATAACCGCCGAAAAAATTGGAACCATTCTTGGGCGACTGCGTAATAGAGCCTAAGGGGCTCTTTGCACATGGAACAGAAGGAGGGAAGAAGTTCCATTTCATCGGTTGGATAGAAGCGGTTTTGATGATCGGCGTCTGATTGCCACTCATCAACTTTGGGCATACCTAGCAATAGCGCCGCGACTATTTAATGATAAGAAGATGAGGGGGACCCTGCGATGAAGCTTCAGGAAATGATCGGACTTGCCGTTTTTGACGTTGAGGATGGGAAGCAGGTCGGTAAAATCCAGGATTTCATTGTGAATGACGATTGGAAAATTGAAGGCATTGAACTTGAAAACAAAGGCCTGTTTACCAGTCATGTCAAAATCGTGCAGTGGCAAGATATCGTTGCCTACGGCGAAGATGCCGTCATGATCCGTAATCAACAGGCTGTCCGCAAAACGGGAGCCGACGACATAAAACACACGTACCTCCTCGGCCAGTCTAAATTGAAGGAGATGTCCGTGCTCACCGAAGAAGGTTTGCTGCTTGGACGTGTCTCTGATGTTTATTTTGACCAGGAGTTGGGAAATACAATAATAGGGATTGAAATTACGGACGGTTTTGTGTCCGATTTGATTGAGGGCCGCAAATGGCTGCCATGTACAAGCGATATGTCTATTGGGGAAAGTGCCATTATGGTGCCGCCGCTGAGTGAACAGCGCTTGGAAAATGCCATTCATTCTGTTAATGGATAGGTGAATGAATATGAAATGTCCAAACTGTAGTTCCAAAGATATTGGGAAAATCGGTTCCCACCAGTTTTATTGCTGGGGATGCTTTATCGAATTAACAGTGAACGGTGAGAAAATGTCTGTATACCAAGTGGAAGAAGACGGCACGCTCAGTTCCCTCGATGATCTGTTCTTCGGAGAAGAGCTGCCGCAAGACTTCCCTCATCTTCATGCTTCTTCTTAATAAGAAGCATAACTTCTTCTATATGCGGTTTCATGACAAAGACTGTCATTGAATGCTGTTATGTAATGATGACAGATGTATATAGCTGCGGTTACATAGTGGTTCAAGGGAACTTGTATGAATATATGCTACCCCGGATCACAAGATGCGTCTCCTTCATCATGAAGGGGGCGCTTTTTTTGTGCGTTAATAAATATTCCCTTCCTTACATATACTGACTTTCAGAGCCAGTCCAAAAGGGAGAGATGCAAGTGGAGCAATTAACCAAAAACAAGCTGTTCCGTTATGCCATCTGGCTGCTACTCGGATTGATTATCCTGTACTTTATCTGGCTGCTGCGGCCATTACTGCTTCATATATATGGATTTCTGAAAACAGTGCTGGCACCATTTATCGTGGCCCTCATCATATCCTATGTCCTCAATCCGATTGTAAGCATGCTGGGAGGGCGCAAAGTTCCTCGAACCATTGCCGTGCTGTTAATCTATGCTTTTTTCCTCACCTGTATCGGGGTTATCCTTATGAATGTCATTCCGGTGTTGATTGAACAGTTGGAGGAACTGAACGAGCATATGCCAGAGCTGTCGATGCGTGCCCAGAGTCTGATGAACAATATGGATCACAAATTAATGCCGCCAAGTGTGCGCACGGGTATGAACAGCTGGTTTTTCCAGATGGAGGATCGGCTGACCCAGGGGATAACGAAGCTGATGGATAATATCGGGACAACCATTAATGTGTTGTTCAACGTGTTTATCGTGCCATTCCTCATTTTCTATATGTTAAAAGATTTTGAGGTATTCGAGCGTACGATTGTGGCGTACCTGCCTCGCTCACGTCGCAAGGCCATTGTTTCGGTTATGAAAGAGATTGACACGGCCTTGGGAAACTATATTCGCGGACAGTTTATCGTCTGTGTGATTGTGGGCATCTTTGCCTACATCGGTTACATCGTCATTGATATGCCTTATGCACTGCTGCTCGCCAGCATTGTCGCTGTATTTAACATCGTGCCTTATCTGGGCCCGTTTCTAGGAGCTGCTCCTGCAGTGGTGATGGCGTCTACGGTATCGTTCAAAATGGTGCTCTTCGTTGTCATTGTGAACACACTGTGCCAGGTGCTAGAGAGCAACGTTATCTCCCCTCAGGTGGTGGGGCGGACTCTGCATTTGCATCCGTTGTCGATTATCTTCGCGCTCCTTGTCGGAGGCGAACTGGCGGGCATAGTGGGTCTCATTCTAGCGGTACCTGTCTTTGCTGTTCTGAAAGTCATTGTGCAGCACTTTTTTGCCTATTACATCAAACGAAGAACGGACTGATTCTAGCAACAGTCTAGTCCTAAAGGGTGCGTTGACACCATATAGGCATATCGATATAATGGAGGGGTATGTTTAGAACAAGAAATCGATGATGAAATGAAGTACGCCGAGGTTCCTTTCCTCAGAGAATAGACTTCTTCGGATCAGATGTAATCTGAGCCCGATGGCTGGAAGAGTCTTGAAAGTTGAAGCGGCGGAAAGCTAATTTCGGAGTGCAGGACAACCCTGCCGGGAGCGACCGTTATTTCGCATCAACGAGGAGATTGTTTGTTTCATCTGCGGATGAACAGCAATAACCAGGGTGGTACCGCGATTACAATCGTCCCTGACTATCAGGGGCGTTTTTTGTGTTTGTTTTTACTTGTTAACAACCCGGAGCGAATATGCACCGGACTATTATAATTAATTGGGGGCACACCGTATGAAAGCCAGTGAAATCCGGTCCAAATGGATAGAATTTTTTGCAAGTAAAGGTCACAAAATCGAGCCAAGCGCATCGCTTGTACCTCATAATGATCCATCCCTTCTTTGGATCAATGCAGGTATGGCACCGTTGAAACCGTATTTTGACGGTCGGGAGAAACCGGAGAACCCGCGTCTCGCCAACTCCCAAAAATGTATTCGTACAAACGATATTGAAAATGTCGGTAAAACTCGCCGTCACCATACGTTCTTCGAAATGCTCGGTAACTTCTCCATTGGAGACTATTTCAAGGAAGAGACGATTACTTGGGCTTGGGAATTTCTCACAAGCAAAGAATGGATCGGTTTTGATCCGGAACGTCTCTCTGTAACGGTATACCCTGAAGACGAAGAGGCCTTCAAACTGTGGAACGAAAAAGTAGGCTTGCCTGCCGAACGTATCATCAAACTGGATGAAAACTTCTGGGATATCGGCGAAGGCCCGTGTGGACCTTGTACCGAAATCTTCTATGATCGCGGCGAAGCTTATGGCAATGACATGAATGATCCCGAGATGTATCCAGGCGGGGAAAATGAACGTTACCTGGAAGTATGGAACCTGGTATTCTCCCAGTTCAATCACAACAAGGACGGTAGCTATACACCGCTTCCGAACAAAAATATTGATACAGGTGCAGGTCTGGAGCGTTTTGCATCCATTCTGCAAAATGTGGATTCCAACTTTGACACAGATCTGTTCCAACCGATGATTCAAAGAACAGCGGCTCTAGCCGGTGTGAAATATAATGACAGCGTAGAGATTGACGTTGCACTGAAAGTTATTGCCGACCACATTCGGACCGTTGCCTTTGCTGTAGGTGATGGCGTTCTGCCAAGCAATGAAGGACGCGGATATGTCATTCGCCGTTTGCTCCGTCGTGCCGTACGTTACGGAAAAGTTTTGGGACTCGACCGTCCATTCCTGTATGAACTGACAACGACTGTTGGTGAAGTGATGGGGATGTACTATCCGGAAGTCGTGGACAAACAGGAGTTTATCGCTAAAGTGATCAAAACCGAGGAAGAGCGTTTCCACGAAACACTCACAGATGGTCTGGCCATTCTTGCGGATATCAGCGGCACAGCCAAGTCCGAAGGACGCACGGTTATTAGCGGGCCTGAAGCGTTCAAATTGTATGATACGTACGGTTTCCCGTTTGACCTGACAGAAGATTATGCAGCAGAACATGGTCTGACGGTAGATCGTGAAGGTTTTGATGCTTCTATGCAGAAGCAGCGTGAGCTTGGACGTGCAGGACGCCAAGAAAGCGAGAGCATGAAGGTTCAAGGCGGACCGCTTGCCGATCTGGAGGTTAAAAGCGAGTTTGTTGGTTATAATGACCTGTTGACGGAAGCAAAAGTGGTAGCCATCGTTGCTGGTGACGCACTGGTAGACTCCGTAAGCGAAGGACAGACATGTCAGGTCATCCTTGACAAGACTCCGTTCTATGCAGAAAGTGGCGGACAAGTGAGTGATCAGGGCTTGCTGCGCGGAGCCAGTGTAACGGCGAAAGTGCAAGGCCTGTTCAAAGCTCCGCTGGGACAACACGTACATCTGGTGACGGTAGAGTCCGGTGAACTACGTGTGGGTGAAGTGATTAAAGCTGAAGTGGATGCGTCCAAACGCGGCGATATTATCAAAAACCATACCGCAACGCATTTGCTGCACAAAGCGCTCAAAGATGTGCTCGGAACACATGTCAATCAGGCAGGATCACTCGTAGAGCCTCAACGTCTGCGCTTTGACTTCTCGCACTTCGGCAGCATTACGCCGGAAGAATTAACGGAGATCGAGCGTCAGGTGAACGAACAGATCTGGAATCGTCTGAACGTAAACATTGAACTGAAAGCTATTGATGAAGCCAAAGAAATGGGCGCAATGGCACTGTTCGGTGAAAAATACGGCGATATCGTACGTGTGGTACAAGTCGGAGACTATAGTTTGGAACTTTGTGGCGGCTGTCACGTAAACAATACATCAGAGATCGGTATCTTCAAGCTGGTGAGCGAGAGCGGAATCGGCTCCGGCGTACGTCGGATCGAAGCTGTTACTGGCCGTGGCGCGTATCTGTATGTAGAAAGTCAGCTTGAATTGCTCAAACAATCCGCAACCCTGCTCAAAGCAAATGTGGCGGATGTGCCTAAACGCATTGAAGGTCTGAATCAGCAATTGAAAGAAGCTGCCAGAGAGACTGAATCACTGCAAAGCAAGCTGAGTGCCATGGAAGCAGGCGCATTGACTGATCAAGTGGTACAAGCAGGAAATACACAATTGCTTGCAGCTCGTGTGGATGCTCCGAACATGGATGCACTGCGTACAGTGGCTGATGAATTGAAAGTAAAACTGCCTAATGCAGTACTCGTACTGGGTGCTCCAGCTGACGGCAAAGTGAATTTTGTTGTAGCTGTCCCTGCTGAACAGGTAAAACAAGGGCTGCATGCAGGTAAAATCGTCAAGGAAGTTGCGGCAGTATGCGGCGGCGGAGGTGGCGGACGTCCTGATATGGCGCAAGCCGGAGGCAAGGATGCAACCAAGCTGGATGAAGCGTTGAAACTGGCGGTTTCATTGGTTAGCGGGCATATTGCATAAATCCATTGAGAGGCTTTCAATCTTCAAAATATAAATCGAAATGGTTCTGTTCGTTTATATTTTGTACCCGAGAGCGAGTGGAATCGAATGATGCAATATGCTGAAGCCAGTAAAGGACAAGCAAAAAACACAATTGGCTTATCCTTTGTTTACTTGTGGCAGTCAGAATATGTTATTATATAAGCAGAAATCAATTCGGCAGGACATGGTCCCCATGTTCATGCAGGAGCGAGGTGTCATCAATGGACTCCATGGATAAGACGGTTAAATTTAATGTGAAAGCCGACGAGCAGGAAGCATCCTCCAAAGAGATTCTTCTCACGGTATATGATGCACTGGTGGATAAGGAGTATAATCCTATTAACCAGATTGTCGGGTATCTGATTTCTGGAGACCCCGCATACATCCCTCGTCACAACAATGCACGCAGTCTGGTCCGTAAGAAAGAGCGCGATGAGCTGATTGAAGAGCTTGTTCGTTCTTATCTGGCCAATCACCGGTAATGTACATCGCTTCCGCTGTGGTGCAGCTATGCAGGCAGCGGGAAATGAACCGACAGAAGACAGCCTGAAGCTTGAGAAGGCGATAATTAATCGACCTGAGCAGGCTTGAGGATGGGAGAGCATGGATGAAAATATTAGGTTTGGACTATGGGGACCGAAGAATCGGAGTTGCCGCTAGTGATGCCTTCGGTTGGACTGCCCAGGGATTGGAAGTACTTGAACGCCGCCGGGATGAAGGTGAGTTCGCTCGGATTGCGGAACTTGTGCGTGAGCATGAGATCGGCGAGATTGTTGTCGGACTTCCCAAAAACATGAACGGCACCGTAGGACCGCGTGGTGAAATATGCATCGCTTTTGCCGAACGCCTGCGGGGCGAACTGAATTTACCTGTTCACCTTTGGGATGAACGGCTGACAACCATTGCAGCAGAACGAACGTTGCTTGAAGCGGATGTCAGTCGCAAAAAACGCAAGCAGGTTGTGGACAAAATGGCCGCAAGCTTGATTTTGCAAAATTATTTGGATGCCAATAGTAAAAGGTGAGGGGGATCAACAATGGCTGAAGATCAACTGGGTATGGAAGAAGAATCGGAGATTATTTACATTGCGGATGACGAGGGTAATGAAGAGGAATTCGAAGTCATCATGAAATTCGAAGTGGACGGTTCGGAGGCCAAGTACATGATGGTTGCTCCGGTTGAACCCGAAGATGGAGAGACGGATGTTTATGCATTCCGTTATGAAGAAGAGGGCGACGATATTAAACTTTTCGTCATCCAAGATGATGCCGAATGGGATATCGTCGAGGAGACGTTTAATACATTTCTTGCAGAAGATGAAGAGGAAGCGAACTAAATGACAGAATACAGCCGCGAAGACTTGAAATGGACAGATTCGCTGCGTCTGGCTTTTGGTGCTCACGTTGAGCTGGAAGAAGAGAACGGTAAATCGCATCCGTATGACTTGCTGGCTGAGTTTGAAGTGAAGGGCCAACAGTATGCGGTGCTCCGCAGTTCATTACGTCCTTATGACGAAGTTGAACTTCTGCGGGTTTTACCGGGAAGTGAAGGCCAGATCATGCCGGAATTAGTTACGATTGACGATGATGATGAGTGGGAGAACATCTCTGAACTATATGATGAGTGTACACTCCCCATTGACGAAGATTGATTAATCAGCTTCAAATTGAAGAAACCGGAAGGGCGGAGAAGTCCGCTCTTTTTGGTTGTGTAAAGGAGTTGTGTCTTTTTTGAAAGGAAAAGCGATTTTAGTCTTTCTGCTTATCATCGTGGTTGTTGCCGGAGGCGCAGGCGTATATGTCTGGAACATGATGCGTCCCGTACAAGCATCCACAGAACCGATCGTTTTCGAGATCAAGAGCGGGTCAGGAACTTCCAAAATTGCGGACCAGTTGGAGCAGGAAGGTCTGATTCGAAGTGGTTTAGCCTTTAAGGGTTATCTGAAATGGAAGAAACAAGGATCGAATTTTATGGCAGGTACATATTCCTTAAATCCAGGCGTGTCATACGATGAGATTATTAATAAGCTGAGTAACGGTGAAGTTGTGCCTGAATCCATGGTCAAGTTTACCATTCCTGAGGGATATACAGTATTACAAATGGCAGACAAGCTATCTGCTGAGGGAATTGTGGATCGTGAGGAATTTATCAAGCTTGCGAATGATCCATCTGCTTTTGATATCGTCATCATCAAGGACATTCCAGTGGATGAAGAGCTGCGATATGTGCTGGAGGGATATCTGTTCCCGGAGACGTATGAGCTCAAAGAGGGAAGTTCTACTCAAGAGGTCATGCAGCGAATGCTTGAGGAATTCCAGACCAAGGTTGATACTATCCCTGATTTGGCGTCCAAACTCAAGGAGAGAAACCTGTCTTTGCATGAAGTGTTAACGATCGCATCGCTTGTGGAGAGAGAAGTTGTGGTGGATCAGGAACGAGCGCTTGTGGCAGGTGTGATCTATAATCGGATCAAGCAGGATATGAAACTGGAGATCGACGCGACAGTACAGTATTTACTGGATAAGCCGAAGGCCAGATTGCTTTTCAAGGATCTGAAGGTACAGAGCCCCTATAATACGTATCTGAACAAAGGGCTGCCACCAGGACCGATTGCAAGTCCAAGTCTGGCATCCATTGAGGCAGCGTTGGAACCGGAAGCTTCGGATTACTTGTTCTATGTGACCAAGAAGGATGGTACATTCGGACATCTGTTTGCCAAAACGTATAAGGAACATCAGCAAAATATAGCCAAAAGTAAGGCTGCGCAATAAGCGGAGGGGATGTATATGAGTACGAAACATGAACTGCTCGTTACGGCGGCAAATGTGAAAGAGGCAGAGGTGCTGCTCCAAGCAGGAGCAGATGCTTTGTTAATTGGGGATGATCGCTTCGGCATGCGTCTTCCCGGCAGCTTCAGTGTGGAAGAAACAGCAGAGGTCGTTGCCGTTGCAGCGAAACATCAGGCTCGTGTATACGTGTCCATGAACAATCTGATGTCCAACGAGTTGCTAAAGGAATTACCTGAATATGTTCAAGCACTGGGTAAAATCGGTGTTCATGGGGTGGAGTTCAATGATCCATCTGTGCTCGCCGCTATTAAGGAGCATGCTCCTCATATCCAGCTGCACTGGAACGCTGAGATGACATCGACCAACTATGCAACAGCCAACTACTGGGGAACCAAAGGAGCGAGTCGTGTTGTACTTGCTCGGGAGTTGAATATGGACGAGCTGACAGAGATGGTTCCATTTCTGAAGGTAGAAGCTCAAGTGCAGGTGCATGGCATGACGAACATTTATCATTCCAAACGGAGTCTGGTGCAAAGTTATATGTCCCATCAAGGGCGTCCTGTAGAAGGGCATTTGGGTAAAGAGCGTGGTTTATTTCTGATTGAGGCTGAACGCCGGGATGAGAAGTTCCCGATCTATGAAGATGTGAACGGAACTCACATCATGAGTTCGGAGGATATTTGTATTCTCGAAGATCTTCATCTGTTGATGGAGGCCGGGGTACACAGCTTCAAAATCGAAGGCATGTTAAAACCGCTTGCGTATAACGAAGCTGTTGTACGTGCATACCGCATAGCTCTGGACAGTTATGCAGATGATGCCGATGCTTATGCATTTTGTGAAGAATGGCTGGACGAGGTTCGTCAATTGCAGGACCCTGAACGGGAATTGTCGTTTGGATTTTTCTATAAAGAACAGGTGTATTAATAGACGAGGTGAACAACATGGAAACAGTGGCGGTACAGCGGAAGTTCTCGGGTAAACGTAACCGTCTGGACAAACCGGAGTTGCTTGCTCCGGCGGGCAATCTGGAAAAACTTAAATTTGCAATCCATTATGGTGCAGATGCTGTGTATATCGGTGGACAGGCATACGGATTGCGTTCCAACGCGGATAACTTTAGCTTTGAAGAAATGCGTGAAGGTGTGGAATTTGCCAAAAAGTATGGAGCCAAAGTTTTCGTGGCAACCAATATATATGCGCATAATGAAGATATCGAAGGCATTCAAGCGTATTTGCAAAACTTGTATGATGCAGGAATTGCAGCTATTATCGTAGCAGATCCAGCAATTATTGAAGTGGCTCAGCGTGCCGTACCGGGTCTGGAAGTGCATTTGAGTACACAACAATCAACTCTGAACTGGCAAGCTGTGAAGTTCTGGAAGGATGAAGGTCTTCCACGCGTCGTTCTCGGACGTGAGACAAGCTTTGAAGAAATTGAAGAAATCAAGGCCAATGTGGATATCGAGATCGAAGCCTTTATTCATGGAGCCATGTGTTCGTCATTTTCCGGACGTTGTGTGTTGTCCAACCACTTTACGGACCGGGATTCCAACCGGGGTGGCTGCTGCCAATCTTGCCGCTGGAAGTACGATCTGTTTGAAGATGCCCGGGAGGATACGGTATGGGTTAGCGAAGAGGAGATGCAAATGCAGGCTCCTGTGCCTTTCAAGCTTGGAGAGAATCAGTTGCCTCTGTTCGAGGAGCAGGATAATTCCTTTTCCATGGGTTCCAAGGATCTGTGCATGATTGGTCATATCCCAGAGCTGATTGATGTGGGTGTGGACAGTTTCAAAATTGAAGGGCGTATGAAGTCGATTCACTATGTGGCTACCGTGGTTAACGTGTATCGCCAGGCGATCGATTCTTATATGGCGGACCCGGAGAATTATGTCCTGAAGCCTGAATGGGTAGAGGAAATGAACAAGGCAGCGAATCGTCCGCTGAATACTGGATTTTTCTATGATACACCGGACCATGAGGATCATATCTATGAGCCGGAAGAAAAAGCGGTACCTTACGACTTTGCCGGATTGGTTATAGATTATGATGCGTCTACCGGAATGGCGACGATTCAGCAACGTAATCATTTTAAACCAGGACAGGAAATCGAATTCTTCGGTCCGGGTGGTGCCTTTTTCAAACAGGTGGTTGGAGAACTGCAGGATGAAGAGGGTAACATTCTCGATGCAGCCCGTCACCCGCTACAGCGTATCAAAATGAAGGTAGATCAGCCCGTTTCCTATTTCGATATGATGAGAAAAAAGAAGTAGGTTCAAATACCTAGTTTTTAACAAAATAATATTATGTTTCAACAAAATAGTGTTATAAAATGAAGGATTTTGGCCTCCGTATATCGGCATATGGGGGTCTTTTTTTTATAGAAAAATAGGAAAAAAGTTGTAATAAATTTCGAAAAAACGAAAGGGGAAAGGAGAAAGCTGTCGAATACTACATATTTATAGGGGAGAGAAAGAAAAATCCAACAAGTAAATTACTGGCAGGTGAATGGGATTGGTTCAAAAGAAGCAGAAGGACAGTGGGGAAGAAATAACAAAACCCGAGAAGGTTAAGCCCGAGAAGGTACAGAAAGTAAAGAAAGAAAAAGTAGTGAAAAGTAAGACAGGGGATACTTCAAGCAGAAAGGCTTTTAAATTAGACTCAGGTAAGCTGAAGTCAGGGTGGAACAAGACCAAAAACCAGTTGAAGAAGCAAAACTGGAAAAATGTTGGGGGAACAGCGTTAGAGCAAATGAAGAAGGTCAATCCGATTAAATCGGTAGGTGTTAAACTGTTTTTGATCTTTTTTGTAGCAATCATGTTTTTTGTAGTCGGTTTAGGTCTATTATCCTACGCTAAAGCCAAGGATACGATTGAAAAAAATGCTTCTCGATCAAACCAGGAAACGATTGAACAGACCAAGCAAAAAATGGACATTATTTTGGAGCGGTTTGTAGATACATCCACACAAATTTTCTTTGATCCAGAAATGCAGTCCTTGCTTCAGAAGATGTCTGATACGAATTTAACGGCGTACGATACGTTTATAAATTCAAGTTCGATCAACAAACAATTGTCGAACATTGCATTTACGAATAAATCTATGGAAGCGATTTATCTTGTGCCGACGGACGAAACAAGATCCACCATGGGTACAGGAAACAGTAGTTCCTCTATGGGTGATATTCGTAATGAGGCCTGGTATGACGAACTGGTTCAGGCGGGTGGATATCGCTGGCTTCCAACGGAAGCCAAAGAGGACGGTAGCACACCAACGTTCCGTATTGCGCGTTCGATGAAAAATCTGCAAGGGACAACCCAATCTTATGTATTAATCATTGAATTGAAGTTGGAAGTTCTGGAACAGCAATTGAAATCTCTTGACTTGGGTGAAGGATCTGTACTTCAACTGATCGCTCCGGACGATAAAGTTGTAGCATCAACGATTGCTGATCGTGCAGGGAAAGATACGGATTTGACCTTTGTTAAAGAGCTAACAGAAAAATCCGGCAGCACCAATACAGAGTATACCGTGGATGGAAATTCGACCGATATGCTGGCAGTGTACAGTACTATGGATTCATCCGCTTGGAAATTGATCGGAATGGTCCCAACTTCTATGCTGGTGAAAGATGCCAAAGGCATTCTGACACTGACATTGTGGGTGGCACTCGTAGTTGCCGCTATTGCCATACTGATCGGTATTTGGATGGTTCGCATAATTGCCCGCCCAATGGGCAAATTGAAAGATCTGATGCAAGAAGGAGCAAAAGGTAATCTTAAAGTACGTACACCATTTACCTCCAAGGATGAGATTGGTCAATTATCAGCGGCATTCAATCTCATGATGGAACAGATCACGAATTTGGTCGAACAAACAAACCGTTCTGCGCAAGAAGTGCTCGATACCGCTTCTGAGCTGAGTAGTGCTTCCAAGAAAACAGCAGTCTCTGCTTCCGAGATTGCCGTGGCTACAGAAGAAATTGCAGGTGGAGCAAGTAGTCTGGCAACAGAAGCGGAGCGTGGAAATGAATTGACCGACAATATCTCCCGTCAGATGGAGAGTGTGGTTACAGCCAACGAACAAATGGGTGATTCAGCCCGCCATGTAGAGAAATCCAGTCAGACAGGTACACAGCATCTGAATCAGTTGATGACCAAAACGCAGAAGACAGAAGAAATGATCGGTGCGCTGGTAAACAAGGTGGATTCCTTAAAAGAGAGCACGTCCTCTGTTCTGAAGGTGCTTGACGTCATGCAGAATATTACCAAGCAAACGAACATTCTCTCCTTGAATGCAACAATTGAAGCCGCTCGTGCCGGTACAGCTGGACGCGGATTCATGGTGGTAGCGAATGAGGTTCGCCAGTTGGCTGAACAATCCAGACAATCCATTGATATGGTCGGCGACATTACCGACAAGATTATGACCGAAATGAATGAGACGGTGGATCAATTGTCTGCAGCTTATCCGTTATTCAAGGAACAGATGGATGCTGTTAAAGATACCAATGTAATATTTGCTTCAGTACAGCAACAAATGGGTGCGTTTGTTGAGAGTCTGAGCATGGTCACTGGCTCAATCGGAGATTTGAATCAATCTCAAGGTACGTTGTCCGAAGCGATGAGTAATGTCAGCGCAGTAGCTGAACAATCTTCTGCAACGTCCCAGGAAGTTGCCTCCTTGAGCAGTGAACAACAAAATATCAGTAACCAACTGGTGAATTTGTCTGCAAAACTGGAGAATGTATCGACAGAATTGAAAGATACATTGTCTCGCTTTACAGTCTAATTCGAACCTATTTGATTCATTCGAGAAGCCTGTCCTTTGTAAAGGACAGGTTTTCTTTTTGTTACCGGATAATTCCATTCTGAATGTAGAATACTATGCCAAAACGCTGAACGGGGTGGCCTGATGCCTGTACAACTGAAGCGGCGCATTTATATTGCATGTATTTTTCTCACTGGTTTATTTATTCTGCTTATGGTTCGTTTGGCTTGGGTTCAGGGCGTTCAAATCAACCGCACGATGCCAGGATTTCAACGTACTGTTCGTGAAATGTCCGTATTGCAGCGAGAGCGAGGGGTTGTACTGGATACGGGAAGAGGACAATTTACTGATTATAAGGGGCAGCCCCTAACAGGCAAACTGGAATGGGGCTTGGTCCTTTTTCCGCATCCAGATCAAACAAGTCATTCATATCCATCCACAATAGCGAATTCGGAATTTAAGGAATTGGCAGCTCTATTACATACCGATACGAAGTCGTTACAAAAGGAATGGAATCAAGGGAACGCACCCCATTTCTGGACAGCAGGTGCCAACCAGCCGATTACGTTGACCGAATCCCAGGTTGCCCGACTACGTAAATTGAAGGCAGACGGCGCAAGTGTATATCCTCTCATGACACGTTATGGACATGCGACTACGGGTATGCAATGGTTGGGTTATCTTGCTGAACAGCCTGGATTCCCGAATGCTCAGTCGGGTCATAAGAATGAGGTGAAGCAGCCTTTTGCCATGAAATCTGGAGCAGCTGGGCTGGAAAGAACAATGGAACCTTTATTGATGGGGATTGGGCCTACCCTGATAACACGTATGGTTACAGGTTCAGGAGAGGTTATTCCGGATATCCAGCCGCGCGTCATTGCACCCTCCAATACACACTATCCATTGCGTGCGGAGACGACAATCAATATTGATTTGCAGCAAGGGATAGAGCAGATTGTGAAGAAGTCCGGAATGAAGGAAGGGGCTGTCGTTGTGTTGGATGCGGCCAATGCAGACGTTCGTGCGATGGTTTCGGCGCCGTTCTATAATCCGCAGCATGTAGACCCCAAACAAACGGCTTGGGGGAATCGTGCCGTGCAGGGGGCTGTACCAGGTTCTATATTCAAAATCGTTACAGCAGCGGCCGCTTTGGAATATCACGCTGTATCCAAAGGGGAGACTTTCCATTGTGGTGGCGAGTGGGGGAAATATGGTATGTCCTGCTGGAAGGAGCATGGGCATGGGACATTGAATCTGGAGCAAGGGTTTGCCGAGTCCTGCAATATTGTATTTGCTGAAACTGCCCGTCGGCTTAGTATGGAGCAGTTGGAACTTACGGCAGATGCTTTGGGATTGGCACGTCCAGTTGGCTGGGAGGGAAAGCAGGTCGCAGGAATGCCGGTGCTGCATCATTTCGATCACGAGGACGCAGGACGAGTGAGACTGCTATCCGTCTCTCCTCAGGATGAAGGAGCAAAGGTACAGACGGCTATCGGTCAGCGGGACGTTCTGGTGACCCCGTTGCAAGCGGCGAATCTGATCGTTACGCTCTTGCATGATGGCAAGGTGAGCGCTCCACGCCTCGTTCAGCGTATCCGATATGCCGATGGCGATACGATGCTGGACATGCCGATGCATGATTCACCTTCTTCAGCAGGACGGATCTCTCCAGCTACGGCGCATCAGCTGTTGTCCTGGATGAAGAAGGTAGTCAGTGACGGAACGGGAAAATCCCTGCAACATGCACGGTGGCAAGTGGCAGGGAAGTCAGGCACAGCACAGGTACAGCAGCACGGAGAGAAACGTAACCATCAATGGTTTATTGGATATGGGCCTACGGAACAACCCAAATATGCTGTAGCTGTCCTTGTCCAAAACGTTGCCCCAAGCAGCCGTCATCAAGCAACGGCGATGTTCAGAAAAGTGATGGACTATTTGGCAGAATCCTCATGATTACCTGGAGGAGCAGGTTCTTGCACCGAAGGCTCAGTATTCATACCTGGGGCGGTGCTACCCGGTGTGTCCATCACTAATGGGGAAGATTCGAATTCATCCTTCGGCAAATGGATCCATTGCTGGAGATAGCCTTGTTGCAACAGTTCTTTGAGCAGAATCAGCAGCACGGGAGACAATACCACACCGGCCAGACCAAAGACAGAGAGCGAGATTAGCATAAAAGAAAGCATCAAGTAAGCGGAAGAGACCCCGATCGAATTACCCGATATTTTCGGCTCCAGCAGTTGGCGTGTCAGCATGGTTACAGCAAGGACTACAATTAAGCCAATCGCAAGGCTGCTATTCCCCACAATGAACAGATAAACAATCCACGGAATGAATATAACTGGAACTCCCAGCAAAGGCACAAGGTCAAAAACGGCGCAGATAGCTGCGATGGTAAAGGCATTGGCAGTTCCCAGAATCAACAAGCCTGCATAAATCAATACAAAAGTAATCAGCATCATAATCATCTGGGCCTTCAAATACGAACGAATCGTCTTGAACACATGATTACGCATAAATTCAAGAGCCAGCTTCAACGTTTTTGGCGTTTTGGCTCGGGCAAATTTCCTCCAGGATTCAATCTCGATACTGAGAAAGAACGCGAGGATAATGGCAATCCCGAAGTTGGTAATAAAGGAAGAAAATGAACTCAGAAAACCGATGACGATTTGTGCACCGCTGGTCACCCATTTGGACAGGAATCCGGTCAGTGTTGCAAAATAGTCATTAACCTTATCGGTTATTCCGTCAGGTAAAGCATCAGACTTGTCCTGAATGAAATAAACCAGATTGGTGAATTCACGCTGGACCATCTCGATATAATAAGGGAAATTATCCTGCAAATTAGAAATTTGGGATACGATAATTAATCCCAATCCAAAAAAGGCAGCAACAATAACCGCAAGAAACAATAAAACCGAAATGGCGGCGCCTAGGGTTTTGGGTAATCCTTTGCGATGCAGAAATCTTGCCAGAGGTTCGATCATCCAATACACTATAAATGAAAGAAAAACTGGCGCAGCCAATTGATATAATCGACTGAAACCGTACATGATAAAGTACACGGTTAATACGAGCAGCGCAATGTCAAAGACGGTGCGCCCGTATTTTTTGTAAAGCGGCAGCATGGGCAGGACTCCTTTGTACGTCATTAAGGTAAAAATTAGGATGCATTTATTGTACACGATAGCTATCTTTTTGGGAAAAGAGGATTCAAGAAAAGGCTGAATTATGATAAAATTAAAGGCGGTTTATTTTGGTTAGTTCTATATTATGGCACGGTAATTCAGCAAGAGAAGCGGGGAGTTTGTAGCATGACAAATTTACTTCAGAGCGTATTACTGTGGTTATTGTACATTTCATCGTTTTACGCCTTTATTCCGAGTTTAGTTAGCAGACTTTTTGGTTTTCGTGTGTTCAGGCGCGGGAGAAGTGAGACGGAATTTTCCCTAACCTTCGATGATGGGCCAGATCCGGAATATACGCCCAGGTTACTTGATTTACTACGTCAGCATGATGCGAAGGCAACGTTCTTTGTAGTCGGGGAGCACGCAGCCCGTCATCCCGAGCTCATTCAGCGCATACATGAGGAAGGTCATCTCATCGGTATTCATAATTATATTCACAAAACCAATTGGCTAATGCGGCCGCGTACAGTTAAGGATCAGATTCAACGAACAGGTCAGATTATTCAGGAGGTTACGGGGGTAAGAACTTGTTATTATCGTCCACCATGGGGCATTATGAATCTGTTTGATTTTTTCAGTAAAAAAGATCGCCGGATTATTCTTTGGTCGTCCATGTTTGAGGACTGGAGAAGTAGTGTGGGCGTTGAGAAATTGACAGAACGAATGTTGAAGGAGCTAAGGGGCGGAGAGGTCATGTTACTGCATGATCGAGGGACTACCCTCGGCGCTGATGCACACGCGCCGGAGCAGATGCTCCAGGCGCTCGAAGTCGTATTGCAGGAGGCAAACAGGCAGCAGTTGCACAGTGTACGCATCGATACGTTGATGGGAGGCGTTACGGTGAGCGAACCTAAAAGTACAAGTCAACCACAAACACATTTATCACCTTGGAAACGGATGGTTGTTGTGTTATGGCTAGGCTGGGAGAAGTTGTTTCATTGGGTATACCATTTGCATACAGCGTCACCGGAGGACCCATTGCTGCATTACCGCTCCCGCGTATATCATGGAGCATTGGTTGAAATGAATGACGGTCATGTGATTCGTAACGGAGATCCGGTTATTGAACTTCATTTTGATAATAAAAAACTTTTCGATCTAGGTATGACTTCACGCTCAAGTATGCATCTGGCCATTCGCATGATTCGGGCCATGGAACAGCAACTTCCTGATTTGGCGCGGCAGGTCGCACTTGAACCTGAACTTCGTTCAGCCAAGGCTCTATACGGTGTGAGCATGATTAACCGAGGACCGGAGAAATTCGGGTTTACGGTTCGGGAGTTGGCTCCTGGGCCGTTCAGTTCTGCATCCAAAGTGTATCTGAAACTTCTGCTAAGCGTAATTCATCCGGCAGGAACGAAACGTCTGAAGCAGCGATCGGAACAATTGGTTCCAAAAATGATTGCCATGCCGCTTGACGTGTTGCTGGATCGATATGGTCAGCACGCACTGGTAGCTGCAACGGCGGAACAGTCCTCTGAGGAATTGTTGGTTCCTGAACAGGATCTTGTACCTGAACGAAACTAATCACGAAATGAATAAAGAAAAGGGTTGCCCTTCGCCGAAGTCGGCTGAAGAGCAACCCTTTATTTATGTTTCCGATAAAGAAATTCACCAGATATCTTACACTTGAATTAGATACTCAGTACGCCGCCGTTGCTTGCATTCGTTACGAGTTTGGAATAACGAGCGAGGTAACCGGTTTTTACTTTCGGTTCAAAGCCTTTCCAACCTGCGCGACGACGTTCGAATTCTTCGTCACTGATATGCAATTCGATGATGCGGTTGTTCAGATCAAGTTCAATGATGTCTCCTTCTTCAACAAAAGCGATTGGACCGCCTTCAGCAGCTTCTGGAGAGATATGTCCGATACTGATTCCGCGGGATGCGCCAGAGAAACGTCCATCGGTGATCAGTCCGACTTTGGCACCCAGACCCATACCTACGATCTGGGAAGTAGGAGCCAGCATCTCAGGCATACCTGGTCCGCCTTTTGGTCCTTCATAACGGATAACGACAACATGTCCTTCTTTTACTTTGCCGTTAGCGATGCCTTCGAGCGCTTGCTCCTGGGAGTCAAAGCAAATAGCAGGACCTTTGTGGTATCCACCAACCGAAGCGTCAACAGCACCAACCTTGATGATGGCGCCTTGCGGTGCAAGGTTACCAAACAATACAGCCAGTCCGCCTTTTTCCGAATGAGGATTATCCAGATGGTGAATGACATTGGTATCCTGGATTTCTTGTCCTTCAACGTTCTCACGGATCGTTTTACCCGTTACAGTAATACAGTCACCGTGAATTGCACCTGGTTTCTTGAGCAATTCGTTCAGAACTGCACTTACGCCACCAGCATTGTGTACGTCTTCGATATGAAGATCGGAAGCAGGTGCAAGTTTCGCCAAATGAGGAACGCGGTTAGCAACTTCATTGATACGCTCGATTGGATACTCGATGCCTGCTTCATGAGCCAGTGCCAACGTATGAAGTACGGTATTTGTAGATCCGCCCATAGCCATATCCAGTGCAAAAGCATTGTCGATGGCTTCTACAGTAACGATATCGCGTGGTTTCAGATCCATTTTGATGAGTTCCATCAGTTGTTTTGCGGATTGTTTAACAAATTCACGACGCTCAGGAGCAACAGCCAGGATGGTTCCGTTGCCTGGCATAGCCAGTCCCATCGCTTCAGCCAGACAGTTCATGGAGTTCGCAGTGAACATACCGGAGCATGATCCACATGTTGGACAGCCGAACTGTTCAAGTTCAAGCAAGCTCTTATCATCGATTTTACCAGCTTGATAAGCACCTACGCCTTCAAATACGGAGGTCAGGGACAGAGCTTTACCATTGCTGTCACGACCTGCCATCATTGGACCGCCGCTGACAAACACGGTAGGGATATTACAGCGAAGTGCACCCATCATCATACCGGGTGTGATTTTATCGCAGTTCGGGATACATACCATGCCGTCGAACCAGTGTGCAGATACAACAGTTTCCACGGAATCCGCGATAATGTCACGGCTTGGCAGCGAGTAACGCATACCAATGTGTCCCATGGCAATTCCGTCGTCAACTCCGATGGTGTTGAATTCGAATGGAACGCCACCGGCTTCACGAATAGCTTCCTTTACAATTTTACCGAATTCCTGCAGGTGAACATGGCCGGGCACGATATCGATGTAAGAGTTACATACGGCAATAAATGGTTTGCCAAAGTCCTCTTCTTTAACGCCCGCTGCGCGGAGCAAACTGCGGTGCGGTGCACGGTCAAAACCTTTTTTGATCATATCGGAACGCATCTTCTTGGCTGACATGGTGTATTTCCCCCCAAATTTATAATATTGAGCAACATGAATGGAAATATAAATGGCAGTGCATCTGTCGTTTAATTTCATCCGTACTCTAAAAAAATAGACCAGTGATACTGGTTTCGAGCTTCCCGTAGTTTGTGAAGTTCTTTGCTGCTTTAAACCCGTGAACAACCCGGTTTTTCTATAGAGTCTATCACAACCGTCGTCATATTTCTACAATTCAATAGAAAGAAGCTTCAATCCATTAGTGGAATGAAGCTTTCTTGATTTGATGCACTGCATCAGGTGATCTTTTACCGCTACCCATGGGTAGCGGCTAACTGCTCCCGCCTTTGCGACCAATCTCCCGATAGAATTCTTTATTATGAGTTTCGGAAGTTGCTTCTCCACCCTTGCGTCCAATTTCCTTATAGAACTGAGAATCGTGCGCATCTGAAGTCGCTTCTCCACCTTTTTTACCTATCATTTGGTAGAAGCTCCGATCATGCTTTTTGGAGGTGGCCTTGCCACCTAATCTACCCGCTTCCTCGCGACTCATTTTGTGTTCAGACGTCTGTGGACGTGCCATTACAAATCACTCCTTATATCATAAGTAGATTGTTGTAGCGCGTATTCCTACTTACCACAACATTTCCAGCCTGAAACAAGTCGATTTCAATGGAAAGGAGCAGGATTTTAGTTCATCTGAACCAGGATGCTGAACGTTTTAATACCCCTTGACGATTGAAGTGAACGCGGGAAATATCGGGCTCAATAAGAGGCCGAAAGGCATGACGGACGGCTGGATGAGCCAGCGTTATAGCGAACAGTAACGCAATGGAGATAATCACCGGAATGTACAAGCTGGTCTCCATATAATTGTAAACCCCGGACCAGATCGCCAGGCGAACGAGAAATCCATGTAAAAGGAACACATAAAGAGTACGTCGTCCCAGATCAGTCAATCTGGATGTTAATGAAGGGACCCAGGCGAGAAATAATGCTCCCGATCCGATTTCAAGTACATAGATTCCGAGTCGATAAATTCCTGCAAACCACTCATGATGTCCAAGCTCTGCGTAAGTCATGCTACCCAGTAACCAGCCTGATGCAATGTTGAGTCCGCCCAGTCCGATCCAACCAAGAAGAGCAGCAGACAACATAGCGGCAATTCTACGACCCCAGCCGGATCGCAAACGGGAGCGGATAGACGCTCCGTAGTCATACCCAATAACAAAGAAAGGTAGAAATACAAACGTTCTGCTGAAGCTCAGCCAGAAACCGTCAATGGGTAAATATCCGGCACATACTCCCAGCATGACGGCACCGAGTAGTCTGTGTATCGGTTTCCAGGAGAGTGTAAGACGAATCAATAGCCGCCAGCAGAAATGACTTGCCAGAAACCAGAGCAATAAATAAGGTGCAAAGAAAGACAAACGCATATGCGGTGTGTGGAATACGGTGAAATCCATTAATGCATACAAAGACTGAAACAGAAGGTATTGTAATGCAATCTGTTTAAGCACATTACGGCCAGATGTACCTTTGAGTGAATGTCTGGCAAAGTAGCCGGTTACCCATACAAACAGCGGCATGTGAAACGTATATATCCACTGAAACAGAGCCTCTGCTCCAGCAAAACGCGTAATGATTGGCTCGAGAGCATTGCCCGCTAGTACACAGACAATGAGCATAAAGCGCAAGTTGTAAAAAAAGGAATCCTGATCGTCGTGAATGATGGTCGGTTTGTTCATGTTGTAGCCCCCCTGATAACTCTTGGCGATTGCAATCTGGCTCTGTAATAAGGGTAATATGGATGTGCAACATTCATTGTGATATATTTCACATTGGTAAGCGTTATCCTTTCTCAAAGCTGTGACAACAAAATGAACGCTCCGGGATTGACAACGGTTGCATAGAGGCTGACAATGGGGAAAGAAGATGAGAAATTGTAAATATAAGGAGGGGAGAATTCATGTCGACGAATACCCGCCCTAGCCCTGAAATTGTTACGTTTGGCGAAAGCATGGGTTTGCTGACAGCAAAGGATACAAGAGGTCTCGAATATGCAGCGACATTAGACAAATCATTTGGCGGCGCAGAGAGTAATCTGGCGATTGGTGTATCCCGACTAGGGCATACCAGCGGCTGGTTTGGCCGCCTGGGTAATGATCCGATGGGTAACATGATCATGAAGGCTATTCGTGGTGAAGGTGTGGATGTATCCAGAGCAAGGATGAGCGACAAAGAGCCAACCGGTTTGATGATTCGTGAGAACGCTTCCGGGAAAGCTTCGGTGCACTATTATAGGAAGCTATCCGCTGCAAGTGCGATTACTCCTGAAGACCTGGACACCGATTATATTGCGGGTGCGCAAATCCTTCACGTTACAGGCATCACCGCAGCAATAAGCGCGTCGGGACTTGCTACTGTTGAAGCTGCTATACATATAGCCAAGCAGGCTGGTGTGAAAGTGAGTTTTGATCCGAATTTGCGTCTTAAACTGTGGTCAGCTGAAGAAGCGCGTCCTGTACTGCTTCGTCTGGCTGAGCAAGCGGATTATTTCTTGCCGGGTCTGGATGAGATGAAACTTCTGTATAACGAAGAAGATGATCAAAAAGTACTTGAGCGTTTGTCCGCCATGAATGCAGTCTGTATCGTGAAGGGCGGTCCTGATTTGACCTACGTATTGGTGAATGGTACCCTAACGGAAGTTCCGTACTTCAAGGCAGATCATGTCCTGGATACGGTCGGGGCAGGAGATGGATTCTGTGCGGGCTTTTTGTCCGGCCTTATTAAAGGATATTCTCCACAGGAGGCGACCCGTCTCGGGAACTTGACCGGTTCCATGGTTATACAGGCTGTTGGCGATTGGGAGGCGCTCCCGACGTGGGAGCAGGTCGAGGCCAAGCTGAACAATGTAGCTCATGTTGAGCGCTAGTCGCTGCTGATATCATATATGTCTCATCTTCGTTCATTAATGTAAGGCTTGTAATAGACAACCACATTGACAAGGGAGAGAATGAAATGAAGAAGCTTCAGCTACTGCAAAAAATAACGGACAGTGGGGTTGTTGCGGTTCTGCGTGCAGATTCTGCTGATCAGGTTATCGCCATGGCCGAGCAAGCCATCGCGGGTGGTATCAAGATTATCGAGATTACGATGACGGTGCCTAGTGCCCTCAAAGCCATCGAGAAATTAAGCCGTGTATACCATTGGAACACACAAGATCCAGAGAAATTTGCCATTATTGGAGCTGGAACAGTGCTTGAACCCCAGACAGCGCGTGCCGCGATTATGTCAGGTGCCGAGTTTGTTGTGGGTCCTTCCCTGAACCCGGACACTGTGAAAATCTGCAACCTGTACCGGATTCCGATTCTTCCAGGGGTGATGACCATTGCGGATGTACAACGTGCATTGGAACTTGGCGTGGATATTGTGAAGTTGTTCCCGGGTAATCTCTACGATCCGTCCATCATCAAAACGATGAAGGGACCTATGCCACAAGCGAATTTCATGCCGACCGGTGGGGTTTCCTTGTCCAATCTGGGTGACTGGATCAAGGGAGGCGCCGTTGCTGTAGGTATTGGCTCGGACCTTACAGCGGAAGCAGTGAAGACGGGGGACTTGAGTCATGTTCGCCGCAAAGCGGAACAATATATGGATGCTTACCGCAAGGCCAAGGCTGAATAGCGATGAATGATGGAGAAGGGGAGCCTCAGGAATGAAGGCTCCCGTTCTGCAAGCCGCGGCACCTGCGGAAGTGCAGAAAGGTGATGAACGTTGAGAAACCGATATAATACAGGGCGCAAGAAGAGGGGCATCGGGAAATTCCTGCTCGTTCTTCTGGCGCTCATTGTCATTGGATGTGGGTTTGTGGCCTGGAAGCTGTTTACGCCTTATGGACCACAGGAGATGGCTCAGACAGCCATGGAAACTGCAAATCAGGTGACTGTAACTGAAAAAGACAACTGGATTGATTTTGTGCCGGAAAAATCTGCTGGGGTGAGTGTTATTTTTTATCCAGGTGGATTGGTTAAACCGGAAAGTTATGCACCTCTTGCCCATGAACTTGCGGCAGCAGGACATCATACCATTATTGCGAAAATGCCGGTTAATCTGGCGGTAATTAAGCAGAATCTCGCAGATGATATTATTAAAGCCTATCCGGATGAACAATTTGTTATGGGAGGGCATTCTCTTGGTGGGTCGATGGCGGCACGTTATGCGGCTTCCCATCCAGATGCACTTCAGGGCATCTTTTTCCTCGCATCCTATCCGGATGAAAAAGGCAGTGTGAAGTCACTGGGAATACCAGCGTTATCCATACTGGGTACTAATGATGAAGTGGTGAATGCCACAAAGTATCAGAATGGTCGGGCATATTTGCCAGAAGATACGGTGTATTACACCATTGAAGGTGGTAACCATTCGCAGTTTGGTGACTATGGCCACCAGAGCGGTGACGGCGAAGCTGGGGTCAGTGAAGAGGAACAACTGTCCCAAACGGTTAAAACGACTGTGGGCTGGCTGGATACAATCAAGTAAGCTGCCAGTTCAACGGTGAATGGTACCAATCCATAGCAGACGGGAACTGGAGGTGATACGTATGTCCATGCTTCAAATCCGTGGTAAGCAAGTTACCTGCCGAGGCATTCTATTTGATAAGGATGGAACGCTGTTGGATTTCTTACAGCTATGGGGGCCGTGGGCAGAGTCTTTGCTGAATCAGTTGGAATCACAACTGTCAGAGCTTGGGGCCTCGTTCACGGTGGAGCGTGAGCAAGTTCTAGGTACGGTCCGCAACCGTGAAGGTCAACTGATCGGATATGATCTTCAAGGGCCATTGGCTATTGCCACGGTGGACGAGAGCAACGGTTTGCTTGCTGGGCAGTTGTATGCAGCAGGCATGCCATGGAATGAAGCAATCACTACGATCCGCCGTTTTTCCAGTGTCGCCATGGGTGAGGTAAGGCAGAGAAAAAGGGCTGAACCGCTACCTGGATTAAATGCATTTTTGCAGCGTTGCCAGGAAGCATCTATTCCCATGGCAGTTGTCACTTCGGACAGCACAGCTGCTTCCGAGGAACATATGGAGTGGATGGGAATACGGTCGTATTTTACATCGATTGTTGGCAGTGACCGGGTGACTCGGGGCAAACCGGATGGAGAGGCTGCGGTTCTGGCTTGCCGGGAGTTACATATTCTTCCTGAGGAAGCTGTTGTGATCGGTGACAGCAATGGGGATATGCAGATGGGACGTAACGCAGGAGTGTCCTGTAGGATTGGTTTCTGTCCAGAAGTCGAGGGAAGCCACTATTTATATGACGCCGATGTCATTATCCAAAATTATGATGAGTTAAAAATCATCTCTGAACGTTCCTCACAGGGTGATCTCGTAAAGGAGGAGAGAGGATGAACGCAACGGAACAACTGGCTGCCTGGATTAAGGAAAGTTCAAATATTGTTTTTTTCGGAGGGGCCGGAACTTCAACGGAAAGCGGGATTCCCGACTTCCGCTCTGCCGCTGGTTTGTACCAGACAGAACAGCATTCACCTTATCCCCCGGAAGAGCTGCTGAGCAGGCATTTTTTTGATCAGCATGCTGATATTTTTTATGATTTTTATCGAGGCAAAATGCTTCATCCCGATGCGGTGCCCAACGGCTGCCATCGACTGCTCGCCAGATTGGAGCAGGAAGGAAAACTTCAGGCGGTTATCACGCAAAATATCGACGGGTTGCACCAGAAGGCTGGCAGCAGCAATGTTCTGGAGCTTCATGGTTCGATCCATCGAAATGCTTGTATGGATTGCAAGAGGTTTTATGGGTTGGATGATATTATTACGGCAAAAGATACGGTTCCTCGTTGCACTGCCTGTGGTGGCGTGATCAAGCCGGATGTCGTGCTGTATGAAGAGGAGCTGGACCAGACGATATTATATCGTTCGGTTGACGCACTGTCTTCGGCGGATTTGTTGCTGGTAGGTGGAACTTCACTAACCGTGTATCCTGCCGCACAATTGATTACGTATTTTCAAGGGAAACACACGGTCTTGCTTAACGCTACACCTACGGCTTACGACAGGCAGGCTGATTTGCTGATTACTGACCCTATTGGTGAGGTAATGAATAAGGTGGACCAGCTTCTTGGTTAAACGTAAGTCAACATTGTCCGAATAACCGCATTCTCCGGCATACGGACCGGGTACAAGAGGCGGAACCTGGGGAAAGAAGGGATTCATGATGGTCTACGTAGCCAGCGATGCACGCTACGAAACAATGAAATACAACCGCGTTGGACGTTCAGGTTTGAAACTGCCAGCGATTTCACTTGGGTTATGGCATAATTTTGGTGGCATTAATAATGCGGAGAACGGCCGAAATATGATTACCCGTTCGTTTGATCTGGGCATTACGCATTTTGACCTTGCCAACAATTATGGTCCGCCGGCAGGTTCGGCAGAGCAGTTATTCGGTCAGGTACTGGCACAGGATCTGAAGCCATATCGAGATGAACTCGTCATCTCCACCAAAGCCGGGTACTATATGTGGCCTGGACCTTACGGTGAATGGGGTTCTCGTAAAAACCTGGTTTCCAGTCTCAATCAGAGCTTGAAGCGCATGGGTCTCGATTACGTAGACATCTTTTATTCTCATCGTTATGATCCCGAAACACCTTTGGAAGAAACGATGATGGCGCTGGACCATATTGTTCGTTCCGGCAAAGCATTGTATGTCGGCATCTCCAATTATCCTGCAGAACAGACGAAGCAGGCGGCCGAGATTCTCAAAGGCCTGGGTACACCTCTGTTGATTCATCAACCCAAATATTCAATGTTGGATCGCTGGATTGAGGATGGGCTGCAGGATGTGCTTGATGACTATGGAACAGGCAGCATCGCTTTTTGTCCATTGGCACAAGGTGTGCTCACCAACAAATATCTGAACGGTATTCCTGAAGATTCACGTGCCAAAGGCCCGTCTGTATTTCTGAATGAAAACAACATCTCTCCAGAGACATTGCGCAAAGTGCGTGCGCTGAACCAGATTGCAGCATCACGTGGTCAGAGTCTGGCCCAGTTTGCGCTCGCTTGGGTATTGCGTGATGGCAAGGTAACTTCTGCACTGATTGGTGCAAGTCGTCCTTCGCAGATTGAAGAGAATGTGGCTGCTCTCAGCCAGTTGGAATTCTCCTCAGAGGAATTGGAGCGTATTGAATCGATTCTTCGTCCGGAACAGGATCATAAATAAAGTTCAAAAGGTGCATCTTAGCCATAATGGCGGGATGCACCTTTTTTGTCTTTTATTATTTATGCAGACCTACGGGATAGAAGATCCTACTTTTGATTACAGGGTTATCGCTGGTTCGGTGGTACTTGGCGTGTCGCTTGATGCAAGGGCCTGTTAAGAATGTTCTCCCGGTACAGACTAGGGGCTTCCCCATGGAATCGCTTGAACTGTTTGGAGAAATACAGCGCATCTGGCAAGCCCACGGAGGCCGATACCTGTTCGATGGACAGATCCGGACGTTCCCGCAGCAGCTGGCGCGATTTGTCGATCCGCAGTTTAAGTAGGTAGGTAACTGGTGATAGTCCGGTTTCCTGTTTGAAAATGCGGGACAGGTACGCACGGTTATAGCCAAGACTGGCCGACATTTGCTCAATCGAGACAGGGTAGGCATATTGGGTAGACATGAATTGAATCATCTGTTTTACAGTTCGTCGTATTGAAGATTCACCTGGTATTAAGGTTTGACCCTGAGAGAGGTGATTTTGTGCCTCGGCTAGAATCATATATAACGTACCCAGCGATGTAAAATGAGAGCTTTCTTTCCGCTCGGCAAAAGCCGTCTGCATCACGGATAACCAGTCGGAAATACCACAGGAAGGTCCGGCATGAAAGACGGATTTCTCCGGACGGAAGCCTGCTTCCTCTGTATGCTTCGCAGCCTGGCTGCCGGTAAAGGCTATCCAGCGGTATTGCCAGGGATGCCGGGCATGGGATTGGTAGCTCACCAGCTGCCCCGGATGAATGAGGAAACAATCACCTGCGGATAGTTCGTAGGTATGTAGTTCGGTGCGGAACGTACCGGCCCCTTTTTCTACATAGTGCAATAGATAATAATCGTATAGCTTCGGTCCAAGGGCGTGACCGGGAAGGGTCTGGCTTGCCCCTGCAAAGAGGACATGCAATGCCCCTTTTTCATAATAAACGGGATTGGAGGAAACCGAGTAACTGAGTGCTCCGCTTTTGCCCGAGGTTTCCGGATTGTGTTTTATCGGTTGATCTGCTGGACCTTCCATACGTTGTTCAGTCATGATGACATTCCTTTCCTTCCTTGATGTTCCATTCATTATACGTCGAAAGGTCACATTTATCCATATGGAACACACATGGTTTCATTTCAAGGGGGACCGCTTTCTTGTATAATAACATTAAGGAAACCAACAACATTGAGATGAGGTGCAGCAGCAATGAACATAAATGAATTGAAACAAAAGTTTATTGACAAGTACGGAGAGAGTGGAGCGGACATCCGTGTGTTCCATGCCCCTGGGCGGGTGAATCTGATCGGTGAGCACATTGACTATAACGGTGGATACGTGCTTCCGGCAGCGCTTGAATTCGGTACCACTTTGATTATCCGTGAGCGTGAGGACAACAAGTTGCAGTTGGCTTCCACGAATATGTCCTATGAAGGAACGCTGGATACGTCCTCGATTGGCAAGGAGAAAACAGGGGAATGGACGGATTACCCGGTAGGCGTCATGGTTGAACTGCAAGGCAAAGGCGTAAAAGTAACTAAAGGGTATGACTTCCTCTATCATGGAGAAATTCCGAACGGCGCAGGACTTTCCTCTTCCGCATCACTGGAGGTTCTTACCGGGTTTGCCATCCAGTCGCTCGAAGGTGTGAATGATATTGATACGGTTCAACTGGCGCTGCTGTCCCAAAAGGCAGAGAACGAATTCGTCGGCGTCAACTGCGGCATCATGGATCAGTTCGCTGTAGCCAATGGTGCAGAGGATCATGCGATCCTGCTGATGTGTGACACTCTTGAATATGAAAAAGTACCATTCCGTACCGGCGCCTACAAGCTGGTTATTGGTAACACGAACAAACGTCGGGGGTTGGTGGACTCAGCTTACAACGAACGTCGCTCTCAGTGTGAGCAGGCACTTGCCATTTTGAAAGAACAACTGCCTGCGCTGAACTATCTGGCGCAACTTACACCTGAACAATTCGTTACACTGCAGGATCACATCAAGGATGAGAAGGTAAGACAGCGTGCCCAGCACGTCGTGGAGGAGAATGCACGTGTACTTGCATCGGTGGATGCACTGCGTGATAACGATCTGGAAACCTTCGGCAAGCTCATGAATGCTTCTCATGAATCGCTTCGTTATCTATATGAAGTGAGCTGCGAAGAACTGGACGTGATGGTTGAAGAGGCTCAACGTATTCCAGGCACTCTGGGTGCTCGGATGACTGGTGCGGGATTCGGTGGATGTACGGTATCTCTTGTGCATGAAGACGATGTAGAGCGTTTTGTAAGCGAAGTTGGAGTTGCATATGAAGCACGTACCAGTCTCAAAGGCGAGTTCTATGTATGCGGAGTAGGCGACGGCGTTAAAGAATTGAAGGAGGCGAAGTAAGATGGCGATTTTGGTGACAGGTGGAGCAGGATATATTGGTTCTCATACGGTAGCGGCTTTGTTGGAGCGTGGCGAAGAGGTAGTTGTACTGGATAATTTGCAGACAGGGCATCGTGAAGCTCTGCTGGGCGGAAAATTGTATGAAGGTGATCTGCGTGACAAGGAACTTCTGGCGAAGCTGTTCGCTGAGAATTCCATTGATGCAGTCATCCACTTTGCAGCTAACTCACTAGTTGGCGAGAGTATGAAAGACCCCGTTAAATACTATGACAACAATGTGTTTGGCACATTGTGTCTGCTGGAAGCGATGAATGCAGCGAATGTACGTCGCATCGTCTTCTCTTCCACGGCTGCTACTTACGGCGAGCCGGAGAAAGTGCCGATTGAAGAGAGCGACCGCACAGAGCCTACGAACGTATATGGTGAAACCAAGCTGATGATGGAACGCATGATGTCCTGGTTCGATAAAGTACAGGAAGTCAAATACGTCTCCCTGCGTTACTTCAATGCAGCCGGAGCCCATGATAGCGGCAAAATTGGTGAAGATCACCAACCGGAGAGCCATCTTATTCCACTCGTACTGCAAACGGCGTTAAAACAACGTCCACACATCGCCGTGTTCGGTGACGACTACGCGACGGAAGACGGAACCTGTGTACGTGATTACATCCACGTAAGTGATCTGGCGGATGCGCATCTGCGGGCTGTAGACTATCTCCGTAAAGGTGAGAACAGCAACGTGTTCAACCTGGGCAACGGTCAGGGCTTCTCTGTTAAACAGGTTATTGAGACGGCTAAGAAAGTAACCGGACTGGAAATTCCGGTTGTACAGGAACCACGTCGTGCGGGTGATCCGGCTGTGCTGGTGGCATCGTCTGCCAAAGCAAGATCCGTACTGGGCTGGAACCCGAAATGGACGAATCTAGAAGATGTCATTCAAAGCGCATGGAGCTGGCATCAGTCTCACCCTGACGGCTACGGAAAAAACTAGGAGGCGAACATCGATATGTCACAGACTCATATTGCAGCAGATGCCACAGAGCGGACACCGGAGCAGCAGGAAGCACTGCATGCCATTGAACGTCTGGTAGCATTTTCCTTGCAGAACAAACTGATTGAAGAAGCGGATCGGGATTACAGCCGTAATCTGCTGCTGGAACAGTTCGGGTTCTCCGAGCCGTATGCTGGAGTTTTGAACGAGACGGTGTTGGACGGACCCCAACCATTGTTGGATACGCTGATTGATTACGGATTTGAGATTGGACTTATCCCTGAAAATACCGATACGTACCGTGATTTGCTCGATGCGAAAATTATGGGTCAATTAATGGCCCGTCCATCCGAGGTGGTGCGCGCATTCCGTCATACAGAGCAGACCGAAGGCATTGAAGCGGCTACCTCCAAATTTTATGAACTTTCGATTCATTCCAACTACATTCGGATGGACCGCATCTCCAAGAATGTGTATTGGACACAGGATACAGCTTATGGAGACATGGAGATTACTATCAACCTGTCCAAGCCGGAGAAGAGTCCGAAGGAAATCGCGATGGCAAAGCTGCTTCCGCCTCCGGTGTATCCGAAATGCCAACTCTGTCGTGAAAATGTGGGCTATGCCGGTCGGGTCAACCACCCGGCTCGTCAAAACCTGCGTGTCATTCCATTGGAATTGAACGGCGAACCTTGGTTCTTCCAATACTCGCCATACGTGTACTACAACGAGCACTGCATTATTTTCCATCACGATCATGTGCCGATGAAATTGACCAAAGATACGCTGCGCAGGCTGCTGGCCTTCGTGGGGGAGTATCCGCATTACTTTATCGGTTCCAATGCCGATCTGCCCATCGTTGGCGGCTCCATCCTGACTCATGACCATTTTCAGGGTGGACGTCATACCTTTGCCATTCAAAATGCGAAGCCAGAGGCGGTATTCCGCCACGCTGGTTCACCAGGACTTACGCTCAGTCTTGTGAAATGGCCAATGTCCGTATTGCGCTTGGCATCACAAGATCCGGCTGAGTTGCTCGAAGCAGGGAATGCCGTTTATGAAGCGTGGAAGGTGTACAGCGATTCTACGGTGGAGATCGAGGCATTCAGTGAGGTTGACGGAGAACAAATTCCACACAATACAGTGACTCCAATCGTTCGTCGCAGTGCAGACGGAGGATATGAGATGGACCTCGTCCTGCGGAACAATCGTACGAATGATGAACATCCCGAAGGGATTTTCCACCCGCACCGCGAAATGCATCATCTGAAGAAGGAGAACATTGGACTCATCGAAGTGATGGGGCTTGCAATCCTGCCAGGTCGTTTGAAAGAAGAGCTGGACAGCATCGCGGATATTCTCGTTGGGGATACCAAACTTGCCGAGGCGGCCAAAGCTTCCGAACATGTGTTGAACAAACATCTGGGTTGGGCGGAGGAATTGATCGAACGTTTTGGTCCTAACCTGGACAAAGAACAAGCCGTTGCCATTGTACAGCAGGAAGTGGGCTTGAAATTTGCCGAGATTCTGGAGCATGCAGGTGTCTACAAATATGATGAAGCAGGGCGCCAAGCTTTCCGTCGTTTTGTAAGCAGCATGGGATACACCGAATAAACATGTATAACGAGGAACACCAGCCCATACATGGGCTGGTGTTTTTGGCATATGAACTGTAACGGTGTCGTGGGCGAGACCTTAGTTTTACTGCTTACTGTATTACAGAATAACATCAGGAAGTTATATCTGTTGAAGCACGCATGACTCTATTATAATGATGGAAGGAAGCACGTAATATGGGGAAATAATAGCTTAGAGAGGATGGACATCTGTGTTGGACATACGAATGATTCCCAAAATCCAGCTTCCTCGCCAAACGGCAGGAGCCGTGGAAAGAGACAGATTGGATCAGATATTTCTGAAACATCTTCCGGGGGCTAGGGTGACCATAGTTCGTGCGCCCGCGGGTTATGGCAAAACGACAGCGTTAACCCAGTGGCTCCGGCAGAGCCAAGGGCAAGTGGCCTGGTTAAGCGTAGATACGCTTGATAATGATCCAATCCGTTACTGGACGTACATGTTGCAGGCTGTCTCCATTGCTTGTGATACAGCTGCATTTGACACGCTTCCTCCCCTGTTCCACAGTCAGGACGGCTCAATGCAACCGTTTTGGATCGATGCTTTTATAGAGGAGCTTCAATGCCTCGTAAGTCCTGTACATATTGCCATTGATGATTATCATTGTATCGACAATCCTGCCATTCACCGGATGATGATCCAATGGATCGAGAACCTTCCAGAGCATGTTCATCTCTATCTCACCACCCGTAGCACAGTTCCTTTGCCAGTGGCGAAGTGGCATGTCAAGCAATGGGTACGGGAATACGATGCGGATTATTTGCGTTTTACACCAGAGGAAGCGCGGCAATTGTTTGCTATGAAACATGGATCGCTTCCTCTGGATGAGCGGCTGGAGTTTATCATTGATCAGAACGAAGGTTGGGTAGCGGGACTGATCCTGTCCAGCCTGGCGTTGGAAAAAGAAAATCTGACAGGAGAACACACGGTCCAGCCACTGGTTCACGAATTTCTGTGGGAGGAATTGATTCAGAATCTCCCTGTGGAAACGCAGACATTTCTCCTACGAACGTCGTTGCTGAATGAACTAGAGCCGTCGTTTTGTAACCAGCTGACACAGCGATCGGACAGCTATAAGTTGCTGGAAGAGTTGGAACGCAAGGGGCTGTTCACCACACGACTTCATTTCTCGAAACCTCTATACCGATATCATCAACTGTTTATACAAACGTTGCGTGCAGAACTTGTCAAACGGTGCTCCGAGGAGGAGTTTATGAGCATTGTGCGGGAGACGGCTGAATACAGGTACGATGTAGGCGACTACATATATGCGATTGACCTTGCTCTGGAGCATGGGTTGTGTGAAAAAGCAGATCTTTGGATGATGGAGCAGCTGGTGGAGCTACATGTTTCAGGCCAAACTTTTACGTTTATGCGCTGGCTCAGCCAGCTTCGCAGCCAACATTACCAAGCTCCGCACGAGATGCTCGTTATGGGCTTTCTGGCAGCAATCTCCGCTTCAGATGAAAGGCTTGCCACGTCCCTGATGATTGAGCTTGAGGTTCGTGAGCAGGCAGAGGCATGGCTGGATCAGGAGCAGTATGCAGCTATTGCTCACATCTACGAGAGTGCCAAGGCGTATGCGATTGTGGCGGTGGGCGGAGACTTGGGACAGGTAGAGGAGATCATGCGAAAGCAGTTGGCCAAGGGACATACACCTTCCCGCTGGGATAACGTAGCTCTGCCCTATAACGTCTATGAGTACCGACTCATGCGAACCAGCATCGGGTCGAAGGGGAAGTTGCCGAAGATGCAGGCTGGTGGGGCGGTTATCAAGCTGTTTCGGGAGACGGCGCTGCAATCGGCCAACGCGACAACGTTCAGCTACGGCGTCGCTGCCGAGTCATTGTACGAGCGTAATTTGATCGAGTACGTTGAGAAAGAGCTGGATCAGGCTCTGGATTATGGTCATCAATATAACGAACCGGGTTTGTTTATCCCCATGTATCTATTAAAGGCCAAACTGCACATTTTGCGTGATCAGACCATTTCAGCGCTTGCGATGCTGGAACAAGTCATGGAGAAGGTAGAAGGAAAACATTGGTTAACGATCCTTCGGATAATGAAAGCTCACTGCCATATCGTGGCTGGTGATTATGCATTGGCGGAACGCGAGCTTGATGCTACCGTATCCAAGCAACCGCTGTGGATGCTTACCAAAGCACGTCTGTTATTGTCATTGAAGCAGTATGATGAAGCACTGACCATATTGGTGCATGTGAAAATGAAGGCTAGTCAGGATGAACAAATAGCGACTATGATGGAGGCAATGGTCCTTGAGTCCCTTGTGCAGTATCAGGCAGGTCAGTCAGAGATTGCATTGAATATATTCCACGAAGCGTTGGTGTTAGGCAGCGAGTATTATTATATTCGTACGATTCTGGATGAAATAGGGATGGTTTCTTTAGCGCGAAGCTATTTTAAATCTAGTCCATTCATGGCGAAGTGGAAATCTATACCTGTCGATTATTTTGAGTATCTGTGGAGATGTCTTGAGACATACCCTAAATCGAATTCTTTGCTTACCTCCCGTGAACAAGAAGTGTTTGATCTGTTGAAAGAGGGAAAATCGAATCGTGAAATCGCGGAACAGTTACATCTGTCCGCAGGAACTATCCGGGTATATTTATCGAACATATATAGTAAGCTTGGCGTCCATTCCAGAGCCAAAGCGATGCTGCTTAAGACGGACTGATATGGAAGACGTTGGTTTGGTTCCCAAACAGTGAAATGTTCCGTGCATACTTGCAAATCAACGGGTTGATATAAAGTGAGTGGCTATCGATTTGTTTTTGTATAATCGGGGTACTATAATGGGAGTTGCACTAAAATATGAATCTCCATTGGAGGCGACATAGATATGAGATCTTTTCAATTTTATAATCCAACCCGATTGATTTTCGGTAAGGGTCAGCTTGAAGCGCTGAAAACCGAAGTGCCGAAATACGGCAAACGGGTTCTGCTTGTATATGGTGGCGGTAGTATTAAACGCAGCGGTTTGTACGATCAGGTGATCGGATTGCTGAAGGAAGTTGGAGCTGAAGTTACGGAGCTGGCTGGTGTAGAACCGAACCCGCGTCTTTCGACTGTGCACAAAGGGGTAGACCTTTGCAAAACGAACAACGTTGACCTGATCCTCGCTGTAGGCGGCGGCAGTGTACTGGACTGTGCCAAAGCGATTGCGGTAGGTGCCAAGTATGATGGCGACATGTGGGACTTTGCTCAGCGCAAAGCCGTTGCACAAGATGCTCTTCCACTCGGTACCGTGCTGACAATGGCTGCAACTGGCTCGGAAATGAACGCCGGTTCGGTTATCACCAATCAGGATACACAGGAGAAGTTGGGCTGGGGCAGCGCGTATTCGTTCCCTGCGTTCTCGATCCTTGATCCGGTAAATACATATACCGTTCCTCTGGACCAAACGGTTTATGGCATGGTTGATATGATGTCCCATGTACTGGAGCATTACTTCCATCTGGATGCCAACACACCGGTTCAACTCGGATTCTGTGAGACGATTCTGCGCACAGTTATGGATGCAGCCCCTCGTCTGGTTGATGACCTGGAGAACTATGAACTGCGTGAAACTATTCTGTATTGCGGAACGATGGCATTGAACGGCGTACTGAACATGGGTCTCGCTGGTGACTGGGCTACTCACAATATCGAACACGCGGTATCCGCAGTGTATGATATTCCGCATGGGGGAGGGCTCGCGATTCTCTTCCCGCATTGGATGAAGCATAATGTGGACGTAAATGTGGATCGTTTCAAACGTCTGGCGATCAATGTGTTCGAAGTTAACCCTGAAGGTAAATCGGACAAACAGATTGCTGAAGAAGGCATCGAAGCTTTGAGCCAATTCTGGACATCCATTGGTGCGCCTAATCGTCTGGCTGATTATGATATCGATGACAGCCAGATCGAAGTTATGGCTGACAAAGCCATGCTCTTCGGCCCATTTGGTAACTTCAAAAAATTGCAACGTGAAGACGTTGTATCTATCTACAAGGCTTCTCTGTAAAAACAAAACATAAAGACACAGCAATGTGTTCTGGCACCGCAAGTCTCCTTATAACGGAGATTTGCGGTTTTTTGTTGTGAATAAGAGCGAATCGGAGAATGTTCCAGGAACTAGACCATATTGCGATGAGAATAACCATTATCGGGTCTTGAATACAAATGAGGAAAGATTTTGAAACATTTTGCCATTTGCTACGTATTTATTTACATGAGGAATGCCCAGTTAGGATGGAATTGCGGCAGAAGAGAGGAGGAACGGGGAATGGAGTCAATCTATTGGGGGTGTCTAATCGGAGGAGCCATATTTGCGGTCGTCAGCCTTGTGCTAGGTGACTTGATTGACGGCTTGTTAGACGGGGCCTTTGAATTGCCTGGCCTTGATTTTTTCAAACCTGTTGTGCTGGCAGGTTCCATTACAACCTTTGGCGGGGCTGGCATTATGCTAACACGTTATAGCTCTGTGAGTGCAATGTCGGCACTGATACTATCCCTGCTTATAGGTATTGCTGCAGCCATGCTGGTATTCTTTGCATATATCAAACCAATGCGTAACAGTGACGTTTCCATTGCGTTTTCCATGAAAGAGCTATCCGGGAAAATTGGAGAAATCACCATTCCGGTACCGGAAAAAGGTTTTGGTGAAGTCATGATCAAGATTGCTGCCGGTAATACGGTGCACACGGCATCCAGCTTTGAACATCGTCCCATTGCGGCGGGAGCGCGTGTTGTAGTTGTGGATGTAACCGAAGGTGTGCTGCGTGTGTCGGAATGGGATGAAGATATATTTAAAGATGTTTAAGGAAGTTTAACCGTTAGCAGTGTAAGCACTCATGTATGAATAAGGGGAGAGATGTGGAATGAATAATCTGGATATGGATGTGTTGTTAGTTCCTGCAATAGTTGTCGGTGTTATTCTGATTCTTGGTTTGGCGTTCTGGGCGAGGTACAAGACGGTTGGGCCGGATGAAGCCATGATCGTTACGGGTTCATTCCTTGGAAGTAAAAATATTTCCGACGATGACTCCGGACGCAAAATTAAAATTGTTCGTGGAGGCGGCGCATTTATCTTACCAGTATTCCAGCAGTCAGAGTTTATCTCGCTGTTGTCCCATAAGCTGGACGTTTCCACACCGGAAGTATACACGGAACAAGGCGTACCGGTCATTGCCGATGGTGTCGCCATTATCAAGGTCGGAAGCTCAATAGAAGACGTAGCTACTGCAGCCGAGCAATTTATCGGTAAGCCAGTAGAATCGTTAAGAAGCGAAGCACAGGAAGTTCTGGAAGGGCATTTGCGGGCCATCCTCGGAACGATGACGGTGGAAGAAGTATACCGTAACCGCGATCGCTTCGCGCAAGAGGTTCAAGGTGTAGCTGCCAGGGATCTGAAAAAAATGGGACTGCAAATTGTCTCCTTTACGATCAAAGATGTTCGTGACAAACAAGGCTATCTGGATGCCCTCGGTAAACCGAGGATAGCAGCCGTCAAGCGGGACGCCGAAATTGCGGAAGCGGAAGCGATGCGGGATGCACGTATTCAGAAGGCCAATGCAGAAGAGCAAGGGCAAAAAGCCGAGCTGCTGCGTGATACGAATATCGCTGAAGCTGCAAAAGAGAAGGAACTGAAAGTAGCGACGTTTAAGCGTGATCAAGATACAGCTAAAGCGGAAGCCGATCAGGCATACCACATCCACGAAGCGCGTGCGAGACAAACCGTGGTGGAAGAAGAGATGAAGGTTGAACTTGTTCGGAAAGAACGTGAGATTGATCTGCAAGAGAAAGAAATTATCGTACGTGAGAAGCAGTATGATGCTGAAGTGAAGAAAAAGGCAGAAGCGGATCGTTATGCGGTGGAGCAGGCTGCCGAAGCGGATAAAGCCAAAAGAATGCGTGAAGCCGATGCGGTACAGTACTCCATCGAAACGCATGCGAAAGCTACTGCCGAGCAGAAGCGTCTTGAAGGTCAAGCGATGGCGGATGCTGAACGCGCCAAAGGTACAGCGGATGCAGAGGTTATTCGTCTCCGGGGTCTGGCGGAAGCAGAAGCAAAGGAAAAACTGGCCGAGGCGTTCCAAAAGTTCGGCGAAGCTGCTGTGCTCGATATCATCGTCAAAATGCTGCCTGAACTTGCTGGTAAAATTGCGGAGCCTATCTCTGCGATTGATAAGTTGACCGTTGTGGACACAGGTAAAGGTGAAGGCGCCACTCGTGTAAGCAATTATGTAACTGAGCTCATGGCGACGGCTCCTGAGATGCTCAAGAGCGTCTCCGGCATTGATGTGGAGCAGTTAATTAAAGGTCTCACCAAGTCTAAAACACCAGCACCGGTTGCTATTCAACAGAGCGAGCCTGTAACTACCCCATCTATAATCGACAAGATTGTGCAAAAAGCTGGAGTTGACGAGTAAGACAACGAATTATAAAGCATTCATGCTCTATTGACCTTAAGGCGAATTTTTGTTACTTTTTAAGCAAGACGTCCGGCGCGGATTTCCCGCTCCCGGATGTCTTTTCTTTCTTACTAGGGTGTGACTGAATCACACCTAAGATGGTGTGAAAAAGAGGTGCAAACATTGAGTAGCCTGCAAGTAGCCAAAGCGCTAAATAATAATGTAATTATTGCACAGCATCCTGAACATGGAGAAGTTGTCGTGATTGGTAAAGGCATCGGCTTCAATCGGAAAACGAATGATATTATTCCACTGATGGCTGTGGAGAAGATGTTCATTTTGAGAAACCAACAGGAGCAAGAGCAGTATAAACAGCTTCTTCCACAAGTGGATGAAGCATTGATCGAAATTATTAACGAAGTCATTACGTATATCGCAGATCATACGGACGTTCCTTTAAACGAACATATTCATATCGCATTGACCGATCATATTGCTTTTGCGTTAAAACGGAAAGAACAAGGGATTGTCATACAGAATCCTTTTCTATATGAAACCCGTGAAATTTATCCTGACGAATATCGCATGGGTGAATATGCGGTTCGTTTGATTAAAGAAAAATTGGGTGTCGATCTGGGAATGGATGAAATCGGTTTTATTGCGCTACACATCTACAGTGCCATGACCAACCAAAATATTTCTCAAGTTCGCGAGCATTCCCAACTGATTACCGATTTGGTGAGCCTGGTGTCCACCCAACTGGATTATTCGTTTGAGACGGAGTCACTGGATTATTCCCGGTTACTGACCCATCTTCGATTTGCCTTGGAGCGCGTCCGTCGGGGAGACAAGGTGGAAGAACTCCATAAATTGGATTCGCTGTTGAAGTTGGAGTATCCTGAAATGTACTCGCTTGCATGGAAGCTGACCAAGGTGATGGAAAAAAGATTGAATCTTCCTGTATATCCTGCTGAAGTAGGGTATCTGACCATTCATTTGCAGCGCCTGAATCAAAGGAAAGAAGAAGAGAACAAGTGAAATTTTTCCACAGGTGGAATTTCAATTTGAAAATTTTCTTGTAAAGGCTTGCACTGATTATGAAGTGGTGCTACAATGATTTCCGTAATCAAGCAACTGAATAAACACAAACGACGTGTTACTGATTCGATCAGGCATGAGTTATCTAGAGCGTGATTGTTCTTACCTTTACCGGGTATGCTATACCCGAAGGTTTGACCAATTTGCTTTATTAACTCGTGCCTTTTTTGTTTTCCCTTGCTTGCATCACAACATAACAATTTAAATGAAAGGGTGGATATGACGCAATGTTTAAAAAGCTTTTTGGTGTATTGCAAAGAGTAGGTAAAGCTCTTATGCTACCTGTAGCAATCTTGCCAGCGGCAGGTTTATTGCTAGGGATCGGTAACATGCTTGTGAATCCGGATTTTCTGCAATATGCTACAGTGCTAGATACCCCATGGGTGAGCTCAATCGCGACGATTATGATGAATGCGGGTCAGATCGTATTTGATAATCTGGCATTGCTGTTCGCAGTCGGTGTAGCCGTAGGGCTAGCCGGAGGCGAAGGTGTCGCAGGTCTTGCGGCCATCATCGGTTACTTGGTCATGAACGTGACTCTGGGTACAGCTGTTGGTGTTACGCCAGCCATGATCGGTGAAGTACCAGGTTATGCCAGCATCTTGGGTATCCCTACATTGAGTACGGGCGTGTTCGGAGGTATTATCATAGGTATTACCGCCGCGCTATGTTACAATCGATTTTTCAAAATCGAACTGCCGTCTTACCTCGGTTTCTTTGCAGGTAAACGCTTTGTCCCGATTATCACTTCAGTCGTTTCCCTCTTAATCGGGTTACTTCTGGTGATCATCTGGCCTCCAATTCAAAATGGGCTGAATGCTGTATCTCACTTCATGGTAGATACAAGTCCGACGTTATCGGCGTTCATTTTCGGAGTGGTAGAACGGTCACTTATTCCGTTCGGTCTGCATCACATTTTCTACTCACCGTTCTGGTTTGAGTTCGGTGAATATGTGAACAAAGCTGGAGATGTCATTCGTGGAGACCAGCAAATCTTCTTCAATCAACTGCGTGATGGTGTGAACCTTACAGCGGGGACGTTCCAAGTCGGTAAATTCCCGTTCATGATGTTCGGTTTGCCAGCTGCGGCGCTTGCGATGTACCATGAAGCAAGACCGGAGCACAAAAAGTATGTTGCAGGGATCATGGGATCAGCTGCGCTGACTTCGTTCCTTACAGGGATTACAGAGCCGCTTGAGTTCTCATTCCTGTTTGTAGCGCCAATCCTGTTTGCAGTACACTGTATCTTTGCAGGTTTGTCTTTCATGACGATGCAAATTCTTGGAGTCAAAATTGGGATGACGTTCTCCGGTGGATTCATTGACTTCTTGATCTTCGGGATCATTCCGAATCGTACGCCTTGGTGGGATGTTATTATCGTAGGTTTGATTCTTGCAGTGATTTACTATTTCGGTTTCCGATTCATCATTCGCAAATTCAATCTGAAAACACCAGGACGTGAAGAGGCAACTCCTGATACAGCTTCCGGCGGCGGAGGTTCAGGTTCAACGGATGATCTGCCTCATAACATTCTTGCAGCATTCGGCGGCCAAGAGAATATCAAACATCTGGATGCCTGCATTACTCGTTTGCGGATTGAAGTAAATGAGAAATCTAGCGTAAATAAAGATCGTTTGAAACAATTGGGTGCATCTGGCGTACTTGAAGTGGGTAATAATGTACAGGCCATCTTCGGTACACGTTCAGATACGATTAAATCCCAAATGCAGGATATCATTGCAGGACGGACACCGGCACCAGCTCCAGCAGCTGTGGATAAGCCAGCTCCTGAACAGGAGAAGGCGCAAGGTGAAGAAGGCGAACGTATTATTGCAGAGGACATCGTAATGCCTGTAAACGGCGAGTTGATGGACATCACAAACGTTCCTGATCCGGTCTTTGCCGAGAAAATGACAGGTGACGGCTTTGCTGTTCTGCCTCATGATGGCAAGATTACTTCTCCTGTATATGGTAAGGTGTTTAACGTGTTTCCAAGCAAACATGCCGTGGGCATTATGTCTGACGGAGGCAAGGAAGTGCTTGTTCATATAGGTGTCAACACGGTGAAGCTGAAAGGTCAGGGCTTTAACGTGCTCGTGCAGGAAGGAGACCTGGTATCTGCAGGA
Organism: Paenibacillus sp. GL_099_B; assembly: GCF_057835695.1. Classification (NCBI taxonomy): domain Bacteria; kingdom Bacillati; phylum Bacillota; class Bacilli; order Caryophanales; family Paenibacillaceae; genus Paenibacillus; species Paenibacillus sp. GL_099_B. The sequence continues at coordinate 5,548,682 of NZ_CM174430.1, read as the reverse complement.
CAGCCGATTATGGAAGTGGATCTGGAGTATGTGAAAGCTAATGCTCCGTCGATCATCTCTCCGGTCATTTTCACCAATCTGCCGGAAGGCTCAACAGTTACGCTCAAGAAGAGTGGAGTACTGAAAATTGGCGATCAGCCAATCATTGAGATAAAATAAGAAGTGTTACGACGATGGCAAGCAAGTGATAAATATATGCAATGCCTAAATTAAATTATTGAAAGTGAGATGATTGTAATGCAACAAACATTCAGAATTACAGACGAAGATGGTATCCACGCACGTCCGGCGACAGCCCTGGTTAATACAGCAAACAAATTCAAAGGTGCAGAATCCTTTGCAGAAGCTAACGGTAAAAAAGTAACTTTGAAATCCATCCTGGGTGTACTTTCCCTTGGTTTGGAACAAGGCGACACCATCAACATCATCGTTGAAGGCGAAGGAGAAGCTGAAGCTCTTCAAGCTCTGACAGACGTTATGGTTAACGAAGGGCTGGGCGAAATTAATGCTTAATGTTTCTGGGATCGCGGCTTCGGCGGGTATTGCTATCGCCAAGGCGTTTATCTTGGAGCATCCCAACTACTCTGTAGAAAAACGCGAAATCAACGACGTTGACGCAGAGATCGCGAAACTCGACTCGGCTCTGGGCAAGTCCCAGGCTGAGCTTGAGGCGATCAAAGAGCGTACTTTACAAGAGCTTGGCGAGAAAAAAGCTGAGATTTTTGCTTCGCATTTGCTCATTCTGAATGACCCGGAACTGATTGATCCGGTTAAAGCGAAAATTGCAGATGATAAGATTAATGCGGAATTCGCATTGAACGAAACAGCAACGCAATTTATCGAAATGTTCGAAAACATGAAGAGTGCTTACCTGCAGGAACGTGCTGCGGATATGCGTGATGTAACCAAACGTGTGCTAAATCACTTGCTTGGTATCGAATTCATGAGTCCGGCTGAGATCAGTGAAGAAGTGATCGTGCTTGCGGAGGATCTTACGCCTTCCGACACGGCTCAACTGAACCGTCAATATGTAAAAGGTTTTGCAACCAATATTGGTGGACGTACTTCTCACTCCGCGATCATGGCTCGTTCCCTTGAAATCCCGGCTGTCGTTGGAACCAAAGACATTCTGGCTCAAGCGAAACAAGGCGATATGATTATCGTTGACGGTTTGGACGGTCACGTACTGGTTAATCCAACGGATGATGTTATTGCTGAGTATCGTTCCAAACAGGAGCAATACGATGCACAACGTGCGGAGTGGAGAAAACTGCGTGATGAGCCAACGGTAACGGTGGACAACGTTCATGTGGAACTGGCAGCCAACATTGGTACACCGAATGATGTTGCTGGTGTTCTGGAGAATGGCGGCGAGGCTGTAGGCCTGTACCGTACCGAGTTCCTGTACATGGGCAGAGACAAGCTTCCTTCCGAAGACATTCAGTATAATGCTTACAAGGCTGTACTGGAAAAAATGGAAGGCAAACCTGTTGTTGTTCGTACACTCGACATCGGTGGAGATAAAGAGCTTCCATATCTGGACCTGCCAAAAGAAATGAATCCATTCCTCGGTTTCCGCGCAGTTCGTCTGTGTCTGGACCGTCTGGACATTTTCCGTACTCAATTGCGTGCATTGCTGCGTGCAAGCGTACATGGTAACCTGCGTGTCATGTTCCCTATGATCGCAACACTTGGTGAATTCCGTGAAGCGAAAGCTGTCTTGCTCGAAGAGAAAGAGAAGCTGGTTGCTGAAGGTATTGCTGTTTCTGACAGCATTCAACTCGGAATCATGGTCGAAATTCCTTCGACTGCAGTTCTGGCGGATCAATTTGCCAAAGAAGTGGATTTCTTCAGTATCGGAACGAACGATCTGATTCAATACACAATGGCTGCTGACCGTATGAACGAGCGTGTGGCTTATCTGTATCAACCATACAACCCTGCCATCTTGCGTTTGGTTAAAATGGTAATCGATGCAGCACACCGTGAAGGCAAATGGGTTGGCATGTGTGGAGAGATGGCCGGAGACGAAACAGCAATTCCATTGCTGCTCGGTCTCGGACTGGATGAGTTCAGCATGAGTGCAACATCCATTCTGCCAGCTCGTAGTCAGATCACCAAGCTGTCCCGTGCAGACATGCAAGAGCTTGCTGCCAAAGCACTGGATATGCAAACGGCTGAACAAGTCGTTGAATTGGTTCAAAGCATTCAAGCGTAATTTTACGGGGTTTCCACCCGATTTTAAGGGTTCTTTTTCCGATAAAAAAGCTGCAGTCTTGCAGCGATTTTGCCGGTATCTGTTGTTACAGCAGATACCGGCTTTTTTTGTGTGTTGATATAAGAGCTAGGATAGGAATATCGAGTGAAACATATTGAAGGGAGAGGGATCGTATGTAAATCAAAATAAAAATAAAGCTCTTGCTGACTTGGAAACATCAGCAAGAGCTCAGTGTGACTAAAATTATTACATCATTAACTGCAAGCACAGTTCAGTACAGGTTTACGGGCCGCTGTTGTTTCATCCAGACGGGTAACCGGTGTGCCATAAGGGGCATTGAGTACTAATTCAGGTGTCTCTTCTGCTTCCTTGGCAATGCGAATCATCGTATCGATGAACCCATCAAGTGTTTCTTTGCTCTCGGTTTCCGTTGGTTCGATCATGATGCACTCCTCAACGTTCAGCGGGAAGTACACGGTTGGCGGGTGATACCCAAAATCAAGCAATCGTTTGGCAACATCTAGTGTACGTACACCATACTGCTTCAACCCCCGACCAGACATAACGAATTCATGTTTACACACGCCTGGATATGGAATCTCGTAGTAAGGTGCGAGACGGGCCATCATGTAGTTGGCGTTGAGCACCGCACATTCAGATACCCGGCGCAAGCCTTCAGGTCCATAGGTACGAATGTAGGCATAGGCACGGACCAGAATGCCGAAGTTACCATAATACGCTTTGACCCGGCCAATGGATTGATCGCCTTCGCGATCCAATTCATATATACCCTCATCATTTTTAATGACCATCGGTTTCGGCAGAAACGGAATCAAGCGGCTCTTCACGCCAACCGGGCCGGCACCAGGTCCACCTCCGCCGTGCGGAGTACTCATCGTTTTATGCAAATTCAGATGCACCACGTCGAAGCCCATATCGCCAGGTCGGGTGATGCCCATAATGGCATTGGAGTTGGCACCATCGTAGTACAGCAGGCCACCTGCCTGGTGCACAATGGAGGCAATCTCCTGAATGTCTTTTTCAAAAAGTCCGAGTGTGTTCGGGTTGGTCAGCATCAGCGCTGCGGTATCCGAACCAACTGCTGCGCGAAGTGCGTCCAGATCTACCAGACCATCTGCGCGGGAAGGGATCGTTACCGTTTCGAAACCTGCTACGGTTGCACTTGCCGGGTTGGTCCCGTGAGAAGAGTCCGGTACGATAACTTTCGTGCGCTGTTCACCACGACCTTCGTGGTAGGCACGGATCATCATGAGCCCGGTCCATTCGCCATGTGCTCCAGCGGCCGGTTGCAGCGTAACGGCGTCCATACCGGTTAGTCCGGCAAGGTCATTTTGCAACGTGTAAAGCAGTTCAAGTGCACCTTGAATGCTGGATTCATGCTGATATGGATGAATTTTGGCGAACCCGTTGTAACGGGCCACATCCTCATTAATCTTCGGATTATATTTCATCGTACAAGAGCCCAGCGGATAGAATCCGTTATCTATCCCGAAATTACGACGAGACAGGGCAGTGTAATGGCGAATGACGTCAACTTCAAAAACCTCAGGCAATGCTGCTGCTTCCGACCGAAGCATTTCCCGGGGAATCAGGGAATCCACAGCTTGACGGGGAACGTCGCATTCAGGCAAGGAATAAGCGACCCGACCCGGACTGCTAAGTTCAAAAATCAACGATTGCTCCGGTGCTGGAGAGGCAGCCTGGTTAGTGTCTGTTGTGCTGGTTTCAGGTTGGCCCGAAGTGGAGATAGAGGTTACCGTTTCCGATTGTCCTTGAGCTGATGTCGTCGTAGTTGTCTTTGTTGTCGTTTCTTGAGTCACAGCGATCCCTCCAATACACGTGCGAATTCGTCGATCTCTTCCTTGCTGCGTCGTTCAGTAACCGCAATCAGCATATGTCCGGCGAGCTCGGGATAATCACGTCCAAGCTCATAGCCGCCAATGAAACCTGCATCGAGTAATTTCAGTTGTAGTGGTTCCACATTTGTTCCTTCAGGCAGTTGGATAACAAACTCATTGAAAGTAGGTGCGGTAAACGTAAGAGAGACGCCTGGAATTGCGGTAAACGTGTTAAGGGCATAATGGCTCTTTTGCAAATTCAAATCAGCGACGTCGATCATGCCTTGTTTACCCATAATAGACATATAGACAGAGGCGCTTAGCGCGAGTAACGCCTGGTTGGAACAGATGTTGGACGTCGCCTTTTCCCGGCGAATATGCTGTTCCCGTGCTTGCAGCGTGAGTACAAAACCACGCTTGCCGTTGCGGTCCGTTGTCTGGCCTACAATTCGGCCAGGAATCCGGCGCATATGAGCCTGGGATACGGCGAAGTATCCGCATGTTGGGCCGCCGAGTGAAGCGGCGATGCCAAGGGGCTGCGCGTCGCCAACGACGATGTCAGCACCCAGCTTGCCTGGGGCTTCCAGCAGACCCAGCGATAGCGGGTTGGCGCTGACCACGAGCAGACTCTTGTGCGCATGCGCAAGATCTGCGGCCTGTTTTACATTTTCCACGGCGCCGAAGAAGTTCGGGCTTTGGATCATGACGGCTGCGGTGTCATCGGACACGGCGGCTTGCAGGGCATCCCAGTCTGTTACACCATTTTGATATCCAATCTCAACAATCTCCAGATTGAGGCCGTGAGCATAAGCTTGCAATACCTGACGGGATTCGGGGTGCACGGTACGTGACACAATCAGCTGTTTGCGGCGGGTTGCCGCTGCGGCCAGATTGCCTGCTTCCGCAAATGCTGTCGCACCATCGTACATGCTGGCATTGGCTACAGCCATGCCTGTTAACTCACAGATGTAGGATTGAAACTCGAAAATCGCCTGCAATTCTCCTTGGCTGATCTCGGGTTGATAAGGTGTATAGGCTGTATAGAACTCGGAACGGGAGATGACATGATTAATGACGGAGGGAACGTGGTGATCATAAATGCCTGCACCCAGGAAACTGGCGTGTGTCTCGAAGTTGGCATTCGCTCCCGCTAGCTTCGACATATGACGTGTCAGTGCGTATTCATCCAGTTTGGAGGAAATAGGCAGTTCGCCCTGATAGCGAATCTCCTGTGGAATGTCATGGAACAGATCCTCAATCGTTTCCACACCGATGGTTGCCAGCATGGCACTCTGATCCTGCTCGGTCATGGGAATGTAGCGATGCTTGCTCATGCTTGATCAGCTCCTTGAGTAGGTGTCTTTGGCGCACGTGTCCGTTTATGAAATGGGGTCTTCACGACCTCGGCTTTCAGTTTCTTGCCACGAATCTCAATCTCCAGCGGGGTACCCAGTGCAGCATATTTACTGTCAATCAAGGCCAGCCCCAGATTGCGTTTCAATGTAGGCGATTGGGTGCCTGTGGTCACTTCACCAATCTGCACGCCTTCGGCGTAAATCGGATAATGGGGGCGGGGAATGCCCCGTTCCAGCACTTCGATGCCGACCAGCTTGCGGGCAGGCCCATCATTTTTTTGCTGCAACAAGGCTTCATGTCCGATAAACGGTCCGGCATTTAGCTTCACAAACATGCCAACGCCAGCCTCCAGCGGTGAGATGGTTGAAGACAATTCCTGTCCATACAGGGGAAGCTTAGCTTCAAAACGCAGGGTATCCCGGGCACCCAGTCCTGTCGGAACGAGTCCGTGACCTTCTCCCGCTTGCATCAATCCGTTCCAGACCTCAGCAGCTTGTTCCGCAGGAACATAGAGCTCAAAGCCATCTTCACCCGTATATCCGGTGCGGGATAACAACAATGTAACACCACATACCTTCGCATTTGCCACAAAGCGGAAAGGCTCAATGGAAGACACATCGGTGTCTGTCACCGTTCTGAGAATATCTACAGCCAGAGGACCTTGGAGGGCGAGCAGCGCCGTTTGATCCGAATCATTGGTCATTGTTACGCCTGGCGTCATATGCTGTTGCAGCCATGCCCAGTCCTTGTCGATGTTGGAGGCGTTAACTACCAGCATATAATGCTGGTCTTTCAATTTATAGATCAGCAGATCATCGACCACGCCGCCATCCGGATAACACATTAACGTGTATTGGGCCTGACCGGGAACGATTGTTGTTACATCATTGGTGGTCATGTGCTGTAAAAAAGCTTCTGCGTGTTCACCTTGTACGGTGAATTCGCCCATGTGGGATACATCAAATAATCCGGCACGTTCTCGCACCGCTTCATGCTCTTTCTGAATTCCGCTGAATTGCACAGGCAGCTCCCAGCCGCCAAAATCAATGCATCGTACGCCTTCATATTGCTGATAGAGTGGAAAGAGTGGGGTTCTAAGCAAATCGGACATCCAATCACCTCGTCATGGGCCGTCAACCGGCCGAGTGTATAACCATGGATCAATGAATTTGGCATCATATTTTATAAAAGAAGGTAAGGACGCTATAAGGCAGCGCCGCTCTATAACCTGTTTTCGTTTTTTTGGGAAAAAGGAAAAGGACAGGCCAAAGAATCGGCATGCCAGAAGCACGCTGTATTCTTAGGCTCTGTCCTTGGTACCTGAGAGTTACCCCGCCGCCTGATGCAGCAAGTTTCCCCTTGGGTGATCATAACGCCCACACAGGGCGAATAGATGCTCTCCAGAGTTGCGTCCCGTAAAAGTCCTTTTGCCTGAGAGATTCACCTCCGCTTGTCGGTGGTTTACTCCTTCGGCGTTACCGCATGTACACCCTGATTCGGGTGTCAAGGGTAATCTCTCCCTTTACATTCATCCGCGGGTATTGCATAGACCAATTAAACACATTTACTACTCTCATTAAAGCCTGAATCGTCTATTGATGTCAAGAACGATATCATAGAAATGAATAAAAAATCCGAATGATATTTTCAATTCACTTCACAACGTTCGTCTATTTATAAAGAGTGCGCTTACTTTTCTAATATTCACCATTATATGTAGGGAGGGTCCATTTGAGTTACAGGCATATAAGGAAGAAAAACAAATAAATTGTGAGGTATCTTGACATTTGAATCGAAAATATCATACGCTATGTTCTGGGAAAAAGGTTAAGGTCAAAGAAACGCATGCACTCATTAATGAAAAGCGAGGCGGATATCGATGAGCGAATTGAAAAGTGATTTCCTGTACAGTGAAGAGCACGAATGGGTGCAGACCGTAGGGGAGGATACCGTACGTATTGGTATTACCGAGTTCGCGCAGCATCAGCTGGGTGACATTGTGTTTGTGGAATTGCCTGACCTTGAATCGGATGTAAAAGCGGAAGACGGCATTGGAACGATTGAATCCGTCAAAACCGTTTCGGATTTGTTTTCTCCTGTCAGTGGAACGATTATTGCTGTGAATGATGCATTGCAGGATTCCCCGGAGCTGGTTAACAACTCCCCATATAAGGAAGGCTGGATGATTGAAATTCGTGTTGAGGGCGACCTGACAGCAGCACTTTCCACATTGATGAATGCGGATGCGTATCGTAAACATACGGAATAATATTAAGGTGCAAATTTCCGCTAGATACGGAGTTTCAGCTTGATGGAAAAGTCCGTTTAACGTAATAAAAATGAATCGATTGATTATAGATCCGGATGGTGATACAGCTCATTCGGAGAATACTTAGGCGCAATTGCCTCACCTGGGACAGGGTGAGGTAATTGCGCTTTTTTTCGTTGTTAACTGATGAATGGGATGGAATGAATATCAATCTAACGTGTTTCATCATTATTTCTAATTGAGATAGAAACAGCTCATTTAAATAGAATAAATTTACAATTTCATTTGTCATTAAAATGGGGCATTTCGTGGGTATGATACATGAAAGGGAATAACAGGTTCCAATCCATATACAGGTGTAAATAAGGAACAATCCTTTAAATTTAAATCTTGTCATCAACGTTCATGACGGAAGTAGGTTTTCATTTCGTTGTAGAAGATACCGTTTTCATTTACGATATGGTTGTAAATTAAAGATTTATTGCAGATTTGTACCTTCGTTCGTCTGGATCATCGTTGTCAAAATTCAGTGGAATCAAGGTTTAATATGTTGAGGAGGTTTTCAATATGAGTTCAGTGGACGCAAAGTCCGAAAAAAGCGGAGGAATACGGGTCGGCGTTCAGAAGTTTGGACGTTTCCTAAGCGGTATGGTTATGCCGAACATGGGTGCATTTATCGCCTGGGGTCTGATTACGGCATTGTTCATTCCAAAAGGATGGTTCCCTAACGCAGATTTTGCATTGCTGGTTGATCCAATGATCAAATATTTGCTGCCTTTGCTTATCGGTTACACAGGCGGTACCATGGTACACGGCCAACGTGGTGGTGTAGTCGGTGCGATCATGACCATCGGGGTTATTGTCGGCAGTGACATTCCAATGTTTCTTGGTGCTATGATAGCCGGACCATTGGGTGCCTGGGTCATTAAGAAATTTGACAAAGCTGTCGATGGCAAAATTAAATCAGGGTTTGAGATGCTGGTTAACAACTTCTCCGCTGGTATTATTGGTGGGATTTTGGCCCTTCTAGCCCTTAAAGGCATCGGGCCTTTCGTTGAAGCGATTAGCAAGGTGTTGTCAGCCGGGGTAGAAGCTTTGATGAATGCTGGTCTTCTCCCGCTGGTCAATCTGATCATTGAGCCAGGAAAAGTATTATTCCTGAACAATGCGATCAACCATGGGATTCTGACACCAATTGCTACGGATCAAGCAAGAGAATTGGGTCAATCCGTATTATTTATGCTTGAATCCAATCCAGGACCTGGACTCGGCATTTTGCTGGCATACTGCTTCTTCGGTCGCGGATCTGCCAAGTCTTCCGCTCCAGGTGCTGTAATCATCCATTTCTTTGGCGGGATTCACGAGATTTATTTCCCTTACATTCTGATGAGACCGATACTGATTCTGGCTGCGATGGCTGGTGGTGTAGCGGGTACATTGACCTTTATGCTAACTGGAGCTGGTTTGGTTTCAGCACCGTCACCGGGAAGTATCATTGCTTACTCGTTGTTAACACCTAGGGGTGGATACCTTGGCATGTTTGCAGGGGTAGCCGTAGCTGCGATCATCTCGTTCCTCGTAGCATCCATACTGCTCAAAACAGGTAAACAGAAGGACGAGGAAGATCTGGATAGTGCTTCCAACCGCATGAAAGATATGAAAAATCAGGGCAAAACGGGCAACCTCACCGTTGATAAAGACAATCGTGAAGCTGACCGTGCAGCCGATATTGCTTCTTCGGCAGTAAAAACGGATATCAATAAAATTGTATTCTCCTGTGATGCAGGTATGGGTTCGAGTGCCATGGGGGCCTCGATTCTGCGGAAGAAAATGAAGGCAGCCGGTGTGGATATCGCTGTAACCAACACGGCGATCAGTGAGATTCCACAAGATGCCGACATCGTCATCACACAGAAAACATTAACTGACCGGGCCAAATCCGTGGCTCCAAATGCAGAGCATATTTCCATCGATAACTTCCTGAAGAGTCCTGAATATGAGGCACTGGTGGAGCGCCTCAAATCCGACTCCTGATGAGTAATATTACAAGGAGACAGCGTGAGATCGTGGAGTTCCTGCTGGAGCATCCTCATGAGGTAACTGCTGGCGATATAGCTGTTGCGGTCAAAGTAAGCACTCGTACCGTACATCGAGAGTTGCAGATGATTGAACAATGGCTTGAGCCCCTTGGCATGAGATTGGAAAAAAAATCGGGAACCGGGGTTCGAATTGATCCCGGTTCCGATGATTTGGCCGTATTGCGTCAACAACTTGAGCTTAACGAATATGTGGAGTTTACGCCCGAAGAGCGTAAACTCTTCATGCTTTGTATTTTGCTGGATGAATCCGAGCCTGTGAAGCTGCTTGCATTGGCCTCAGATTTGAAGGTAACCGTGTCTACGGCAAGCAATGATCTGGACGATCTGGAGCCACGCATTCAGCTGGCAGGATTGAAACTGGTTCGCAGGCGCGGATATGGGGTCAAGATCAATGGAAGCGAGCTGGCTCATCGCATGGCTATTTCCACGCTCGCTCTTGAATATCTGGATGAATCCGATTTGTTCGGTAGACAAGCGGAGCAGGGAGTTTCCAAAGTAAACAGCAAACTTCTGGAAATGATAGGGCATGAAGATGTACTTACGGTCGAAAATGCATTATGGCAGCCGGATATTGAGTGGTTGGAAAATATCCCGGAACGTCAATACATGAAGCTGTTGATCCAATTGTCTGTAGCGGTTGTGCGGATTCGCAAAGGCTTTGGAATAGGTCGGGGCACACAACAGGACAATAAAGACGTTGGAATGCCTCTGCAAGGTGAGCGGAAGGTGCCGGAATATTTAGCTTCCAGACTGTGCGGTGTTCTATCTGCCCAGCTTGGGCTGGAGTTTGTGGGCCAGGAGCAGGCTTATTTTCACAGGCTGCTGATTGAAATCGAGCAATCGATTCATTCCTCGCGTTTGCTGCCCATAGACGATCTGGTCTTACTCGACATGGTGCGTTCTCTCACAGATCGAATGCAGGAGAAAACTCATTATTCGTTCCATGAGGATCGCCTGCTCCGTGAAGGTCTGATTGCCCATATGGAGCCGGTGCTGGAACGAATGGATGGGCGGCAGCTCATCCGTAATCCGTTACTTCAGCAGATTCGCAAGGATTATGAATCACTGTTTGAGGATGTAAAGAAAGCAGTGCGAGAGGCTTGGTCCAATACGGATGTGCCGGATGAGGAAATCGGGTTTTTGGTAATGCACTTCGGTGCTTCCATTGAACGGCTGCGGGTGTTGAAGCGTGAAATCAGGGCTGTCGTCGTCTGTACGAGCGGGATCGGATCTTCACGGATGTTATCGAGCCGTTTGTCCAAGGAAATTCCCGAAATTCGGATTGTGGACAGCGTGTCCTGGTATGAAGCCGCACGTATTCCGAAGACGGAATATGATCTGGTTCTCTCTACCGTGGATCTGCCAATGGATAAACATCAATACTACAAGGTGAGCCCACTGCTGACGGCAGAAGAAAGTGAACGTTTAAGGCACTTCATCAGGACAACGACGCTTCAGCGGGAACATAGTCCCCCACCTGAAGCAGGTTCAAGGACAACAGGACGGGTTTCCGATCCAGTTGGATTGGAAGCCACACTGATTGAAATCGTACAGATTATTGGCAAGTTTCAGGTGTTCCCGCTGGATAATCAGGATATCGGATTTTTGGAAACGGCCTACGCCATGTGCAACGTTTTGCATCAATCCGGTGTGTTGAATAATCCAGAAGAGATTGCCAGGCTGCTGGAGGAGCGTGAAGCGGTTGGAAGCCAGAAAATTCCCGGGACTTCCCTCGCTTTGTTTCATACACGCAGTGATGGCATTCACAGTCCTTCAATTACGCTGTTCCAATTGACAGAGCCGCTTCTACGCACTTCGGAAGACCCGGCAGGTGTCAGCCATGTGCTCTTGATGCTTGGACCCAGACAGTTATCGAAGGAAAGTTTGGAGGTACTGAGTGAGATCAGTGCACTATTATTGCAGGAAGAAATGATTGCATTACTTGAAAAAGGCAACCGGGATGATCTTATTCATTACTTATCCCAAGAGCTTGCGGGATTTTACCGCAGCAAAACCGAAATTGGAGGTATTCAAACATGAGTGTGTTAACTAAAGATAAAGTCATCATGAATGCAACGGCTCAGGACAAATACGAAGCAATTCGTATGGCAGGTCAAATTTTGAAAGATGCGGGACATATCACCGCTGAATACATTGACAAAATGCTGGAGCGTGAAGAGATTGTCTCCACGTACGTCGGCAACGGACTTGCGATTCCACATGGCACGAAGGAATCCAAATCATTCATTTTGTCCACAGGTATATCGGTCATTCAGTTCCCGCAAGGTGTTGATTTTGGGGAAGAGAAAGCGTATATGGTAATTGGTATCGCTGCTCAGGGCGGAGAACATATGGAGATCCTGACCAGCATCGCAGTCATCTGCGCCGAGGAAGAAAACATGGAAGCTTTGCGTCATGCTCAAACTGCTGAAGAAGTCATCACTATTTTGGAAAGTGAAATGGAACTATGAAGGCCCTTCACTTTGGAGCAGGTAATATTGGACGTGGCTTTATCGGATTGATTCTGTCCCGTGCAGGCTACAATGTCGTTTTCTCGGACGTTAACCAGGAGCTGGTTAAGGCTCTAGAGCAGCGTGGAGAGTACACGGTTGAACTGGCTAACGAGGCCAAGGATCTGGAGACAGTTACCGGTGTGAGTGCGATCGATGGCACTAATCTGGATACCGTAGCCCAGAACGTTGCAGAAGCTGAACTGATCACAACCGCAGTAGGTGTGGGGATTTTGAAACATATTGCTCCCGGTATTGCCAAAGGACTTACGTCCAGACTTGGAACGGGTGATGTCTTCCAGCCCCTTCACATTATTGCCTGTGAAAATGCAATTGGAGCCAGCACTCAGCTGAAAGAACATGTATATGGTCTGCTTGATGAGCGTACTCGCCTGCTTGCGGATCAGTACGTGTATTTCCCGGACTCTGCCGTAGATCGGATTGTGCCGATTCAGCATCATGAAGATCCATTGCATGTACAGGTAGAGCCTTTCTATGAATGGGTTGTTGACCGTTCACAAATGGCTCCTGCTTTCAAACCGGTTGAGGGTATAATGTATGTGGATGATCTGGAGCCTTATATCGAACGGAAGCTGTTTACCGTAAATACTGGACACTGTATTGCCGCTTATATTGGATATGTGAACGGGTTTGATACAATTCAGAAGGCTATTGCCGATGAAAAAGTCAAATCCATCGTATACGGTGCCTTGCAGGAAACCGGAGCAGTTTTGGTGAAGCGTTTTGGATTCAATGCCGATGATCATCAGTTGTACATTGCCAAAATATTGGAACGGTTCGTTAACCCGCACCTGACGGATGAGGTAACACGTGTAGGACGTTCTCCACTGCGGAAACTGTCCCCGAATGACCGTCTGGTTCGCCCAGCTCTCCAGGCTTACGAGTATGGAACGGAGACAACACATTTGGCAATGGGCATGGCCGCTGCCTGCAAGTTCGACATTTCCGAAGACCCGGAAGCGGTAGAACTCCAGACTACGATCCAGCAAAAAGGGATTGAAGCAGCACTCAGCCAGTATACGTCCATGGATGAGAGTCATCCTGTACTGAAGCAGGCTGTAGCGCATTATCAACAACTGCAGAAGTAACGGTCTGTATTTCAATACAACATCATATCGATAGAAGAAGAGCCTCACAGGGTTAACTGTGGGGCTCTTTATTTTGCTCTGTCTTCTTTTTATACGTATCCAGACATGCCTCGCAGATGCAGGACTTCCTTCGCTGTTCTGCCGGAATGGGGTCAAATACCCCTTCTGGGAACACAGCCCGGTTACACCAGCATTCTGAATGAGGACGACCAGCGGCATAGGAGCAGCCATTGGCCTCCCCACACAAAGGACATACAAGAACTTCTGGAGTGACTTTGTTTGTATCTTGCTCAACAGACATACGAGTCTTCCTTCCCCCATGAATTTCAAACCACGAACGATCGATAGGTTTATTAAAGTGTAGCAACTCAACCCATTATATCAATCCTGTGGTTATTCTTCAGGGGGCAATTCAATCTTCAGTCCTTCCACATGCTTGCGACTCATCAGTTTGCGTTTCTTACGGTTCTCTTTGGTCTCCAGCACAATGTCGAGGTCATAGTCACCCGGATATAGTTCATCTGCGGAGATGTGCAGAGTTAGACGTTTCTTGTGAATTTTGACTTTACGTCCGCGCAGCATGACTCCGATATTTCCGCGACTGTCCTCCAGATCACACACAATGCCTGACTGGTTCAGATAGGCTGCATAGACGCGATCCCCTTTTCGGAATACTTTGGCAGGGGAAGTGGGTTCTAATGTTACAGGCCGATCAGATTGCTTTCTTGTTCCAGTTTGTATGGACGGGCTGACAGGTTGAACTGTCTTCCTTGCTTTATACAAGTGTTTTTGTTCAGCCATGCTGTTTGTTTGCGATGACGACGAATTCACATTGGGCACGGATGGACTAAAGCTGGAAGAGACACTTTGCGAGACACCCTGATCTGAAATGAGCTTGGATCGCTCAATAATGCGTTGTGGCATACCAAGTTTCAGTGCAATGGAATAGGCATAGCTGTCCCCGGCTTCTCCGATCCGCAATCGATAAAGAGGTTGAAGAGAGACCGTATCGAATTCCATTCGTGCATTCTCAAAGCCAGGCGTGGCTGCTGCAAAATGTTTGATTTCCCCAAAATGGGTGGTGGCGATAACGGTAGCTCCGCGGCTGTGTAGCTCCTCCAGCATGGCGATGGAGAGTCCCACTCCCTCACCGGGGTCGGTACCAGAGGCCATCTCATCAATAAGCACAAGTGTCGATGAATCGGCTTGCTCCAGAATGCCAATCATGTTGCGAATATGTGCAGAAAAGGTACTAAGTGCTTGCTCCAGGCTCTGTCCATCGCCGATATCAACAGCGACTTCATGATATACGGCCATCTCGCCATCTTCAGCGACAGGGACAAGCAGGCCGGATTGCATCATCAATGTGAGCAGGCCCAATGTTTTGAGCGCAACCGTTTTACCACCCGTATTCGGCCCTGTAATGATTAGTGAGGAATACGTTTGACCAATTGCAAAATCAAGCGGAACCATGGATGCACCCATAAACGGATGGCGGGCATTATGAAGTTGAACCCGTCCATTGGCATTGACACGTACAGTCCGTCCGTCCATGGTCGCCGCATATTTCGCTTTGGCGAACAGGAAATCCAGAATCCCTACTGTTTCCGTATTTAGCGCAATTTCACGATTATAAGACTCTGCCAAGGAGGTTAAGTCACCAAGAATTTTCATTTCTTCCCGTGATTCCTCCGCTTGCAGTGAAGTCAGCTCCATTTGCAGACCTACTAATTCAGCAGGCTCGATATATACGGTTTGACCGCTTCCCGATTCATCCAGCACACTGCCTTTAACGTGTTTGCGGAATTCTTTCTTAATGGGCAGCACTGTTCTTCCACCACGCTGACTAATCACATTTTCCTGCATGATGGAGCGGTGTTTGCTTATAAGAGAATCCAGCTTGCGCTTCATGCGTTCCTCATTCACTGTCATTTTTTTACGAATACGTATCAGCTCCTTGCTCGCCTGATCCTGAATGCGTCCACTATGGATACAGCGTTCAATCTCACTCAGCAGGGATTCCATCCATATCATGGATGAAGCGTAGCGACTAACTGTGGGGGCAACTTCGGCTTTGCCCTCCATGTATTTCATAAGCTGTGCACAGCTGCGCAGAAACTGGGCGAGATGGCTGAAATCTCGTTCCGTAAATAAATAACCGGTGCCTAGCAGATCCATAATGGTCTCCATACCATCTAGTGAAGGAATAGGCACACTGGCGCCGTTACGAATCAAAGCAGCCGCTTCAGCGGTCTCTTCCAGCCGCATTTGAATCACAGAAGCGTCCACCATTGGCTTCATGTCTCTTGCATAACGTTTGCCCAAATAGGATAGGGCACAGGCTGCAACGTTTTTTTGAATTTGGTGATAACCCAGACTGTTTAATGTGTTTTCATTCATGCTTAATCTCTCCTTGGTTATAAAATGGAATTCGGTTTAAGCGATGGAGCATATTCCCGGAAAACGCAAAAAGGGCGCAGAATGAACAAACGTCATTCTCCGCCCTTAACGTAAGGGAAAGCAGGGCCCGTTATAGGTCTATACAAAAAAATCCACGCTGAACACAGCGCGGAAATAGACCCGGACACGTACAATCCCGGAGGCGATTTATGATATCCGCTGTTCTTAACTAAGTACAGGGTAATGGCGCATCATGAAATACACGTATGCCACAAGGCACAAGTGAATCGAAGGCCAAACTCCTGAATATGAAACTTGGTTAGTTAAGAACGCTCACCGACATCAAAATCTCTCCTTTGATTGAGGAATATGCAACTAATATAAACTGGAAATTACCTTGAAGTCAACCTTCAAGAATAAATAGTGGACTTGAATAAGAATGGGTTTTAAAATAACAATAGTAAATTAATCCAATGAAAGCGATATTATACATACGTTTTGCATTAGATCGAGAAGTGATTCCGAAATCGTTCTCGTTCAAATAACGCAAAATGCACAAAGGAGGATGCTCTTTTTGCCTAAATACCTGCTGCGTTTGCTCTGTTTTACCATGATTCTCGGAGCCCTTCCAGTCATTGTTATTGGTTCAGTCTCCTATTCGATTGCTTCACGTGACATTGAGCAGAAGGTGCGGGAGAGTAATTTGCAGATTCTGCATCAGACCCAAATGCGGGTAGAGCAAGTATTGCGCAGCCTGCAATTATCATCCATCCAATATGTGAATTCTCCACTGGTATTACAAGCGATGAAAAAACCGCTGGACAGCAGCGAATTTCAGGAAATTCGTGATCTGACTTCCGGATTTAATAATCTGCAATCGGTTACAAATATTGATCAGGCCTATCTCGTGAATCTGGATGAAGACTGGGTCGTTTCGATGCGATCCTTTGGAAAATTGGATGATTTCAGTATTCGTGACCGGATTGGTTCCTATTTGAAATATGCAAACAGCCTGTTCTGGGTGACGCAAAATGTGAGTTCAACCAAAGAAAGTATACCGGTATCGGCCGGAGTCGGTGAAGCAACACAGGAACCCGCGCCTACCCTTATATCATCGGACAATGTAGTTAGCATGGTGTTCAAAATTCCGATGATACCAACGAATGTGAAACCAAAAGGATTTCTGGTTATAGACATAGCTGATACAGAGCTAAGTACGTTTCTAAGCAGAAATCCGAATTCTGGGGATATGTACGTCCTTGATCGGGAGCAGAAATATTTTCTCAACGATACAGAACAAGACGGGAAATACGACACGCTGAATCAGGAAATCCACGAAAAGGTACAAAAGACGGGACAGTCGGAGGGTTTCTTCAGTGCAGAGGTGGAAGGAAGCCAGGTGGCGGTTAGCTACAGGCAGTCCCCACTCAATGGCTGGTTGTATGTGTCCGTTGTATCGCTAGGTCAGATAACCGCCCAGTCGCAGAAAATTGCATTGGTTACGGGAGTGGCTACACTAGTCATGTTATGTTTGACGGGACTAGTAGCCTTCTACGGCAGTCGCAAGATGTATTCTCCCATTTCCAGACTTCTGCAGTTTACAAAAGGACTGGATTCTCCGTTGGCTCCGTCGGGACGCCGTCAGGATGAATTTATATACATCGAAGAGCGATTGTCTACCTTGTTCAGTTCGGAGAAAACGATGCGTGAGCAGATGAAGGGCCAGCATGTTCATTTACAGGAATTTTTTATGACCAAATTGCTTACAGGCAAAATATCGGAAGATGACTTCAGGTATCAGGGTGAGCTGTATGATTTTCCGACATCATGGTCCAGGCTGGGGGTGCTAACACTTCAAATCGATACGCTTGAAGGGACAAGGTATGAAGAGCAGGACCGGGATCTGCTGTTGTTTGCATTGAACAACATGGTGGGTGAACTGCTGTCATCGGAGATTCGTTTTTCCCCTGTTATGCTTGATGATGCCCAGGTTACGGTGCTTGCATCGGTGCTGGATGACGAAGTACAGCTAAAAGAATGGATGCATACCCAAGCCGAATTGATCCGTGAGCGGGTCGTAACCTATCTCAATCTGCCTGTGAGTATCGGTATTAGTCGCTCCTATGCTGAGATAGGAGATTCACCAAGAGCTTATCAGGAGAGCCGGGAGGCCCTTCAGGGCAGGGTAAGTCTGGGGAGCCGTATTATTTTGCATTACGAGGATATTCAGCCTCGCGGTCAGACGGAGGCAGCGTTATATACACAGCTCAGAATGATTGAAGAGCAGTTGGCTTCTGCACTCAAGCAAGGAGACCAGGCGAAAACCGATTCGTACTTTAAGCAATACCTCAGTCTGCTTGCAGACAAGAAGCTGCACTTCAGTGAATACCCTGTTATCATGGTTCAACTGTTGTCCCGTGTGTATCAGCTTGTACAGGAGCAGGGTGGGAATGTTGCGGAAGTGTTGGGTGAAAAGGCCTCCATGGCTCGACTACTCAAGTTGTCCACATTAGATGAAATGACGAACTGGTTCCGCAAATGTTTATTCCAACCTGTAATTCGATTCTGGCGCGAACAGGAAGAATCTCAATATCTGAATATTGCCCGGCGCATGATTCGGCTGATCGAGGAGCGATATGATCGCGAATTGTCGCTGGAAGCTTGCGCAGAAGAACTGAATTTTCATCCAGTCTATCTGAGCCGTGTGTTCAAGAAGGAGGCCGGAGTGAACTTTACGGAATACCTTGCCGAATACCGGATGGAAAAAGCCAAGACCTGGCTGCAGACGACCAACCTGAAAATATCGGAGATTGCTGAGAAACTCAATTACACCAACCCTACCGCTTTTATTCGCACGTTTCGTAAAATTACTGGAACCACCCCCGGAAAATACCGGGAGCAGCAGCGATAAAAGCAACCTGCTCTGCCTGCCATGGCAGGCAGGTTTTTCTTTGTTTCAGGGTCAACCTTTGTTCCTTGTTGGAGCAGAGTTAAGACGGGAATATCGGAGGTTAAATGTGGTTCATTGAGGGGAGAAGCTCAGAGTTACAAATGCCTTAAACCCTTGCTGCATAAGGAAATACAAGAAGCTAAAACGAGACGATAGCCAGTTACCCGTTTATCCTCCACAATGAAGACATGAATTCAGGAAGTGATATTTTGTAATCGTTTCCAATGTGGGGAGGAAGACACTATGAAAGCCGAAACGGCGGCTCGGACACGACCCGCTACCCGCAGTGACAAAAACCTGCTGTGGAGGGACATCATCAAAAACCGGTGGCTCTATATTATGTTGATACCGGGCGTGCTCTACTTTGTTATTTTCAAATACATACCCATGTATGGCATTACGATGGCATTTCAGGATTACACGCCTTACAAGGGCATTCTGGGCAGTGACTGGGTAGGGTTCAAGCACTTCCAGCGTTTCTTTGGGGAACCGCAGTTCTGGACCTTGTTCCGGAATACGTTTTTGCTAGCGATTTATAATATGGTGTTCTTCTTCCCACTGCCCATTGTATTGGCGCTCATGATGAATGAAGTTCGTCGTGAACGGTTCAAACGATTTGTACAGACGCTGGTATATGTTCCGCACTTTGTTTCCTGGGTTGTTGTGGTTGGTGTGTTCTATATGCTGTTCACAACCGAGGGTGGCGCTATTAACGAATTACTTTATAACCTGACGGGGCAAAAAGTGGCTTTCCTGCTTGAGCCTGGCTGGTTTCGAACGATGATTGTTGGACAATCCATCTGGAAAGAGGTAGGCTGGGGCACGATTATTTTCCTGGCGGCACTTTCCGGTGTAGATACACAGCTCTATGAAGCTGCACGGATGGATGGTGCCAATCGCTGGCGTCAGACATGGCATATTACGTTGCCTGCGATCCGCAGTACGATCATAATTTTGCTCATTCTGCGTCTGGGTAACTTCCTGGATACAGGCTTTGAACAGATCTTCCTGATGCTCACGCCGACGAACAGGGATGTGGGTGAGGTATTTGATACCTACGTCTACACCAAAGGTCTCACACAGGCACAGTACAGTTATAGTGCTGCTGTCGGTTTGTTCAAGTCGGTGGTCGGACTGGCGCTTGTACTGGGTGCCAACACGATGGCCAAAAAATTCGGGGAGGAAGGCGTCTACTAACGCTTGGAAGCAGACGTTCTTCACCAGACAGGAGTGAACATTAAGATGCAACAGGATAAAACGTGGGGCAACCGGATCTTTGATATCCTCAATCATGGCTTTCTGCTTTTGATCGGAATCGTGACCGTTATCCCGTTCATTTATATTTTGGCCGTCTCGTTTACCAGTCCGCATGAAGTGGCCAAGGGAGGATTCATTCTTTTTCCGAAAGAATTCTCCCTCGCCGCTTACCGTTACATCTTCTCTACAGACACATTGATTCGCAGTCTGGGTGTATCGATCTATATCACCGTAATCGGAACACTGCTTAACCTGTTGTTCACGTCGCTTATGGCGTATCCGCTCTCCAGAAGATACTTGCGTGGACGTCAGCCGATCTTGCTGGGTGTACTGTTCACCATGCTGTTCAGCGGTGGGATGATTCCAACCTACTTTGTCGTAAAATCACTGCACCTGACCGATACATTATGGTCTTTGATGCTGCCAACCGCGATTAGTGCGTTCAACCTGATCGTACTTAAGAACTTCTTCCAAGCCATTCCGGACGAACTGGAGGATGCCGCCAAAATCGATGGATGTAACGATGTGGGCGTATTGTTCCGTATTGTTCTGCCTTTGTCGATGCCAGCAATGGCTACATTCTCTCTCTTTTACGCGGTGGCTCACTGGAACAGCTTCTTCAACGCTGTCATTTATATCAACGATAGTGAAAAATGGCCCGTACAGGTATGGTTGCGGGAAATTGTCATCCTGGCTCAGAGCCGGATCGGGGATACCAGTATCGAAGAGACTGAGATTCAGCCGCTCACCATTCGTATGGCCGTTATCGTGTTCTCCACGATTCCAATCATGCTGGTGTATCCGTTCCTGCAAAAACACTTTGCCAAAGGAGTGATGCTGGGATCGGTAAAAGGTTGAAGTTGCACACGTTCGAATATCAGAACTGGTTCATGACTGTATAAAAAGGGGAGGTTTTCGTTTGATGAAAGCAACAAAAAAGAAAGCCGTAGCTGTCTTGAGCACACTGGCACTGGTAACAGGCCTGCTGGCAGGATGCGGATCGGATGAAGGTCAGGCTGCCGAGGGCGGCGTACAGAACGTGTCCATTGCAATAGCACAGGTGGGTGACGTACCGAGCAAAGGCAATGAGGTCCAGAAAAAGATTGAGGCGTATACGAACACCAAAATGGACATTCAGTGGATTCCGGCTTCGGCTTACAATGACAAAATTAATGTCATGATTGCATCCAGCGATATGCCCAAAATTGTGAAAGTACAGTATAACCCAACCGTGACGAGTGCGATGCGTAACGATGTATTCTGGGAAGTTGGACCTTTGCTGAAGGATTATAAAAATCTGTCTGCACAGAACGAGCGTTTCTTTGACAATATCAAGGTGGAAGGCAAAATCTACGGGGTACCCGTATTCTCTGATATTGCCCGTGCAACGGTGATTTACCGTAAAGACTGGTTTGATAAGTTGAATCTCAAGGTACCAACGACACCGGATGAATGGTATGAAACGATCAAGACGCTGGCGACCTCCGATCCGGATGGGGACGGTCAGGATAATACGTTTGGACTGATGCTTTTCAAAAAGTATAACGAGGATCAATACTCCTTCACTACACGCCTTGGCGTAAGCTTTGGTGCACCAAACAAGTGGAAAGTAGAGGATGACGGCAGTTTTACGCCGGAATTCATGACACCGGAATATATGCAGGTGCTGGATTTGCTGAAACGTTTGTATAGCGAGAAACTGCTGAATCAGGACTTTGCTGTATTCGACTCCACAGAAGCGGAGAAGAAATATGATACAGGCGTTGTCGGCATGCGTATCGGTGTCGCCCAGAACGGAAAGAGCCAACAAGAGCGTCTGTCCAAGAATGACCCGGATGGCGTAGTAGACATTGCCGGTTTACTTGGTGTGAGTGGTGACCGAGTAGCGGGGCAGACGGGTAACTCCGGTATTCTGGCCTTCCCAAAAGCGACGGTTAAATCCGAAGATGAGCTGAAAAACCTGTTGTCTTTCCTGGATAAACTGATGGACCCGGAGATGGCGACGCTGCTGATGCGTGGTATTGAAGACAAACATTACAAGAAGGCTAGCGAAGACCAGGTGGAGATGAGCGACTTCGATGCATTCCAGCGTGAAGTGAAGCCATATCGTGATAACTTGCCTTACGTGGAAGGATATAATGTGCCGAAATTGAAAGATACCGAACTCGGTGAGAAGGGTACGGAACTTGCCAAAGAGCTGGCGGAACATGCTGTACCCAACCCTGCATTAACTTTGTATTCGTCTACTTATGGCGACCGTGGGGCAGATCTGGATCAGATGATAGCAGATGCGCAGACCAAATATATTATGGGCAAAATCGATGAAAATGGGTGGAAACAGGAGATCGAGAATTGGGGCAATGCGGGCGGTACCAAAATTCGTGAGGAATATGCCGAAGACTACAAAAAACAGGCTAAATAAAAAGCTGGAAGCGGAGGAACTCCATGAAAGAAACACTGCAATTCACACCGGTACGGATGGCCGAACAGTTCATGGAAAGTTATCGCAATCATGAGTTGTATCCTACTTGGCATTATGAAAATGGTTGTCTGCTGAAAGCGCTGGAAGAGCTGTACACCCATACCGGAGAACAGAAATATTTTGATTACATCCGTGAACTGATGGATAACTTTATTCAAGAAGATGGCTCAATTCGCTCCTATGTAGTCGAGGAATATAACCTGGACCAGATTAACCAGGGGAAATCGCTGTTCCTATTGCTGGACAAAACGGGTGAAGAGAAATACCGTAAAGCCGCGGATTTGCTCATGGTACAGCTTAAGGGACAGCCCCGAACGAGTGAAGGCGGATTCTGGCACAAGAAAATCTATCCGTTCCAGATGTGGTTGGATGGGCTGTATATGGCCACGCCGTTCCTAACGCAGTATGGTGCGGTTACAGGCGAGGAGAAGTGGTTTGACAAGGCGGCGTTGCAACTGCTGCTGGTGGAGAAACGTACACGTGATCCACGCAGCGGTCTGCTGTACCATGCCTGGGATGAGAGCAGGGAACAGCGCTGGAGCTCGGGAGAAACGGGATGTTCTCCGCATGTATGGAGCCGGGCGATGGGCTGGTATGTGATGGCGGTAGTGGATACACTGGATCATCTGCCTGTAGATCATGAGCAGCGCGGTCAGATTGTGGGTATTTTCGAACGTGTAGCGAATGCACTTGTACATGTACAGGACCAACAGTCGGGTCTATGGCCTCATTTGCTCGATCAGCCAGGGCGTGAGCGTAATTATTTGGAGGCATCGGGAACCTCAATGTTTGTGTATGCACTGGCGAAGGGCGTACGTAAGGGTTATCTGAGTGGCAAGTTCAAAGCGATCGCAGAAAAGGGTTATCAGGGTCTGCTGCTGCATCTGCTGCAAACGGATCGTGAAGGTGTATTGTCCCTGACGCAGTGTAACGGCGGGGCAGGTCTGGGCGGTACCCCGTATCGTGACGGGTCATACGAGTATTATGTGACTGAATCCATTCGGATCAATGATCCGAAATCGGTAGCTCCGTTTATTTTGGCAGGAGTGGAGATGGAACTGGCGACACGCTAGTTCTTTTCTTCAGACTCATTTATGATAGCGTATTCATGGAGTGTGTCCTGAACAATTTGGTTATCCAAAGGAGAGATGGTTCATGAGTCCAAAAGGTCGGATGTCCCGTTTAGGCGGATTGGTCGTGGTTGGTGCAATGTCCGCCGGACTGCTTGCAGGCTGTGGGGAAGAAACAGCGCCTGCGGCAGGGGAAGGCAAGCTTCCCATTTCGATTTCTTTGATGCAGGTTGGTGATGTGCCAGCCAAGGAGAACGGGATTGAACAAAAGATTGAGGAATATACCAATACGGATGTCAGTGTACAGTGGATTCCGCAGTCTGCTTTTGATGATAAAGTGAATGTCATGGTTGCTTCGGGCGAGATGCCGACCATCATGCGCGTGAATTATGTACCCACAACATTTAATGCAGCCAAAACGGGACTATTCTGGGAAATTGGACCCTACCTGAAGGATTATAAAAACCTGTCTGCCCAATCCGAGGCTTATTTTGACAATATCAAGATCGAAGGAAAGGTCTACGGGGTACCCAATTTCCGCGATATCGGGCGTACAGCCATGGTGTACCGCAAGGACTGGTTCGACAAATTGAAACTGGATGTACCGAAAACGCTGGATGAATGGTACGAAGTGATGCGTTCCATTCGCAAGGATGATCCTGATGGTAACGGCAAGGAAGATACGTATGGAACGGTACTGTTCAAAAAGTACAACGAAGGTGTTTCCTCTCCGCTGACACGGATCGCTGTAAGTATTGGTGGGGTAAACAAGTGGGGTGTGGACGATGCGGGCAAACTTACCCCTGAGTTCCTGACAACAGAATATGTGGATACGATGAAGCTGTTCAAGCGTCTGTTCAGTGAGGGATTGATTAACAGTGACTTTCCTGCCCTGGACCCTTCCGATGCGGACAAAAAAATCGACTCCGGTCTCGTAGCTATGAAGCTAAACGGTGTGGCTCAGAACGGAAAGTCGTTCCAGCAGCGGCTGACACCGAATGTAGCGGATGGCGAGATTGATGTGGCCCCGTTCCAGGGACCTGATGGCATTCGAATTGCCGGGGAACCGGGGAACTATGGCATGCTCGTCATTCCCAAAGCTTCCGTACCAGACGAAGAACAGTTAAAACAGGTGCTAACGTTCCTGGACCAGCTGATGGATGAACCGCTGAGTACGCTTCAGCTGCGAGGTCTGGAAGATGTACACTATACGAAGACTTCGGATGGCAAAACCGAGTTCAAGGACTTCGACGGATATCAGCGTGAAGTGAAGCCTTATCGTGACAACCTGCTAAGCGTTGAAGGTTATAACGTGTCTGAGCTTGTCGATGTACCGATTGGTATGAAGGGCACGAAGATGGCACGTGAAAATGAGCAGTATGCTATTCCAAATCCGGCGCTGACCTTGTCTTCTGCCATCTATACTGAGCGCGGCCAGGAGCTGGACCAGATGATCTGGGATGCACAGACCAAATACATTATGGGCAAAATCGATGATGCTGGATGGGAGCAGGAAGTGGCGAACTGGAGAAAATTCGGTGGCGATCAGCTCATTTCCGAATTTGAAGCGTCTTATGCCCAGCTAAACGGGAAGTAATAGAACTGGTTAAAAAAAGAGTGGTCAAATGGAATGGAATCGTTTATTCTATGAAAGAGTGATGTTTTTACAAAATTAAACAGTAATTACACCTTAAAGAATAAGGCTATGAATCTGCGGATTCGTGGCCTTTTTTTGTGCATTAAGAGGTGAATTAGTTCTTAGGGAGGAGGTGTCCCTTGAAAAAACAATACCAATCACCTAGATTGACATGGTAGAATATTGATTATTATGACAAATTTAGGTTTTGGATTGAAAGGAAATACGAAAGTGTTGAACAAGCAGCATTAAGCAGAAGTTTACCCCATATTAAGGTACATAGGAGGAAAGAAAATGAAAAAAGTAATATTAACAGGTGTGGCTGCACTAACTCTACTTTCCGCACAAGCATCTATCGGCCCACAACCCGTAAAAGCTGCAATTACCGACGACATCAAGGTTGTACAAAAATTCAAAGACATTACTGGCCATTGGGCAGAATCCAGTATCCTTCAGGCTATTCAGCGAGGCTATGTGGATGGTTTCCCAGATGGGAAATTCCTTCCCAACAATATTGTTACTAGGGCAGAATTCGTGAAAATGACGGTATCTGCTTTAGATCTGGAGGTCGGCTCTACATCCGGGAGTTGGTATACCTCGTACGTCAACGCAGCCCAAACAGCAGAGATCTATAAAGCAGGTGACTTTTCAAATTCGGATTGGACAAAGCCGATGTCTCGAGAGGAAATGTCAAAAGTAGCTGTCCGAGCACTTGGAGTTTCCGACGTAGAAGACAAACAATGGATGTACTTGGCCACCAAGAACGGTATTATCACAGGCACGGCGCCAGGTGAAATCTCGCCAGAGGGAACTACAACTCGCGCTCAAGCAATTGCTGTTATTGAACGGGTTTTGTTGATAAAGGATGGTAAAACATTGGCATCCGATAAGTATGCTGTCGCGGCTGCGGAACTGTACTGGCACAAGACCAATATTTTCACTGTTGCAGAAGAAATCTTTAATGGTCCGAAAAACTCCAATCACAGATTTGGTATTAAATCATGGAAACAGTCCAACCTTACCGTTTCAGCCCCTAACGGTTCTGTTCAGGGTCGCGTAAACAGTTTGATTGCAATTGATTGGAATGATCCGAAAGACCCTAATCGAAAACTGCTCCCATCCAAAGATAAGTTCTTCTGGCTCTACGGGGGACAAGAAATGAAATTCGCTGACAATGCTGAGTGTTATATCTTGCTACTTGACTCCGAACTTACAGTTAATAAGAATCCACAAGGATATAGAACGAACCGACTTGCCCTTTCTGTTCGAGGATATGACGGAGCACCAAGTAAAGATAAAATTAATCAAGCAATGCCTATTCTCTCTATCGATCCCAAAAAAGAAGTATACGGCTTAGTGATCCCGAAAAAAGCTCTTTATTATAATGGTTCGTTGCAAGTTCGTGTAGAAACAATTACTGCTGGAGCTCCTGTCTACCAAAAAAGATTAGCAGTATCTGAGCTTTAAGAAGTTAGGAAGTGGTTCTTTGAAGAACAGAATTCTTCCCATTGTGTTGTTAATGGTTCTCCTTTCTCAGTTGCTACCAACTAGCATTTTTTTGAATACTGTATCAGCTGCAGGAGAAATTACAGAGATTATAGCGTATGAGATGAAAGGGGACGCTGACGATTATCTTTATGGAGGGCTTTATTTCTCGGACAAGCCTACCTTACCAACCGTTCCAATCGTGGTGCCCTCAAAGCCTGGCAAAATCATTAAAAAGATGGAGTGGACAGACAAGGACGGTAAGGTACTTCGTTCACTTTCCATTCCTACAGGTAAAGCGGAATTTAAAGCATCTGATAATTTGAAAGATACTTTAAACGGCACGAGGTATACTGTGCGTTCTGAAAATAATTCTAATTACGGTGGAATTTACTATTGGGACAGATGGACAGCTGGTGATTCTGGAAACTTTAATGGTAAGTATTGGCGCGCCGGGGGCGGACAGGTAAGTGTTTATACCAGTGAACCCGGCCCAAACTGTCCAGGTGGTGTACCAACCGAAAACAAAAACCCTAACACGTGGCAGAGTTTTAACGGGAATCTGCCACGTTATCCTGGATGTACGGACCCCAACTTGGCGGCCAATATTCCACGAACAGAAGCATACTATATTGTCGCTAATGGAGATTCTCTTCATGGTTTATGGATTAAAGATGGAGGGATTTCTAAGACTGATGTAAAAGCATCAAGAACTGAAATTGATTCAACCACTCGAATCGACGATGTGCATGGGTCTCAGGGTTATACTGATCCAAGTACAGTCGCAGGCCAAGTAATCGACGTACCAAACTTGAACTTGATTACGATCAGCTTTAAACAAACATTTAACAATGATACTTATAGGAAATACTGGGCCAATCCAGGAGCAAAACAAGTATGGTACTTTTCGAAATTCATAGCTGACTTTGATTCCTACACCTACGTTTACAAGGATAAGAATTTGAAAGTTACGTATGCAGATGGGACATCCGGACTCGAAATCAGCGGTAACACTTGCGTTGCTCCAAACGGAACAACTCAGTTAACAGCAACTTTGACAAAGGTAGATGGAAGTGTTTGGCCCCTTCTGACCCATGCCAAGCTCACGTGGTCAAGTTCTAACATATCTGCAATGACAGTCAATAGTTCTGGATTAGTAACAGCGGTTGCCCCAACGGGCACAGCAACGATTACTGCAAACTTTGTTGACGCTACCCAAGCGCTTGATGAAAAGGATACCTTTGAGATGACAGTTGGTTCGGGGGCCTCATGCACCGACAGTGGCGGAGGAGGCAATCAACCTGAAATTCCTGAAGGTAATGGATCGGGACAATGCAGTTGGACGATTGGAAGTCCTTCTCCAGGAACAGTTATGAAGCAAAGTGACATGGACCCAGGTGCCAATGGGGTTATTCGGGCTGACGATAGGGATTCCGAAAAATTCGATGTTTTTAAAGGCATTCCAACATCTGAATCTCTTTATGCCAACGCATTAGCTGATGAATATTTGTTCAAACAGGATTGGGGAAAAATGTCTGGAAAGACCACATATGACTGTACTGTTGAAGTTACGTATGCACGTCAATGGACAGTACCCGGTCCTCAAGTATGTACTGAAACTGGTTGTACTCCAGGACCTCCGGTGACAAAAACGGATACTCAGTCCAAAACCTATACATTCCAATTATTCAGGGATTACTCGTACTGGCAAATTAATAATTTGGAAGTATACAAGATCAATCAGGCTGAAATGAGTAACTATGCCTTGCCCGGCGGGAAGGTCACCATGACACCTTTAGGGTATACGCCACCATCACTTGATTCGAGTAATGATACGGATGTTAATAGTCACGTTAGACCAGCCAATACATCATCAATCACTTTTTCTCCACCACTTCTAACAGGGGGATTGAACTCTCCGCCATCTCTTCCGGATCACACATCCACGCTTAAAGGGATGGCTGAAAGCAATACGCCTCAAAGTAAAGTGAGTAACGATATGGTCAATTTTAATGGCTCAACGATCATGAGCTCTTCGGAAACGACGAAGGATGGGCCAATCCCGTCTAATATTCCTAACCCGACTACTATTAACCGTGATGTACTGTATAAGCCTAATAACATGATCAGCAATACGCTCATGAATAAGGCAAATACCACGAGTTCCGGCGAAATTTATTATGAATTGTTGCCGGGTAATGTAAATGGGGGAATCAACAAAGTTTTTCCAATCAACGGCATAAATACGGTCACGGTACATACGCCTGTCGTGAACTACGCTTGGGTATCGGATGACCAGCCGCATAACCAGAAGACGATGCCAAATGCAAACCGGGCAGCGCTCATTCTGGAGCGTCCGTTTATCGTAAGAATCCCGACCTCAGGGCAGCATTTTGATGCTGCGAGTTACCCCGGTTATGGCAACCGGGACTACGCCAAGTATTTTCGCATCAAGCAGGTGCGGTTCCCGTTTGATGTCTATAACGAAGGCCGCAACCAGTTCATCCCTGCCAAGACGTGGGTGGATATTCCGGTGAATCAGCTGGATACCCCCTTTTATCTTCCGGTTTGGGTGGACGAGGGGGACTATGAAGTCGAGTTCCGCAATATCGCTGAAAATGCACCAGCGAACTTCACTGAACAGCAGGAGGCCAATACGAATCTGGCGCATCATGTAGCGGCAGATACGGTACCTGTGGAAGTCATCGGACGGTTGTATGATTTTCGCGTTACCGATATTTCCGACTATAACTGGGAGAATGTATTTCGTGAGCAGATAGGTCGTCCAGAGCCTACGGGAGTCGGCTACTGGACGGGCCTTAACAGTATAGATGGGGACCCTAGAGGGAATTTAGCTCCGTTCATTCTTCCGATTCGACCAGGTAGTCATCCGGTGCAGGGGTTCAAAAATGTGTCAGTCAAAACAGGATACCATATCAAGTTTGACCTCAAAACAAAGGGTAATATGTTTGGCAAGCAGGATGGTGTGCGAATTACACCGAGTTTCCATTTTGTGAGTCGGGATGGTTCTTCCCGTCAGGAAGTGGATCTGTACTATCACCGGGGCCAGGAGCGTCTCATTCGCATCGGATCGGCGCAGGATTTGGAGAAACTCTTTGTTGTTCTGAACGCGCGGCTGCGGAATGTACCCAGTACGGAGCTGGGGGATGCAGCTAGGTATCGGTATACCTACGAGCTGACATCGCAGGAGCAAAGCCAGAGCACCCTTGCGGAATACATGGTTCGTTTCGTGGATCAGACTTCTCACCAGAAAACGTGGGTCGGCCGTTATGACTGGCTGATCCTGTCCTCGCCGATCCGCACACTGATTGGATCAAAGACGGACATCCCACCTGGCGTCAATGTGGACAGGGCTAATGCAGCCATCCAGCGCTGGTATGGGGAGTACAGTCTGCCGGCCGATGTGTACGCTGTACAGAAGGGAGCCGATCTTGAAGCGCTTGCCAGGCAACATCCTCTCGACGAGAAGTCGGCGATCTTCCTGAAGGCTGGGTATATCGTGGTCAACTTCAATATTGAGAGTTTGCAAGGTGGTAATACGGATGCCCCGCACTTGCAATATATTCATGCCCCATTGATGAATCAGTGGCAGATGGAGGGCTTTAACCGGAGTCCGGCAAACAGCCAAGGTAGTAACTGGCCGCTGAAGGATGGTGATGTTGTGTTTTACCATGCGGATCAGTCCAGCCGGAACGACTTTCAGTCCCAGGTACCGCATTAGAGAAAAAAGGCTAATCCCTCAACAAGCTATGTTTTACGTGAAATGACGTGAAGCATGGCTTGTTTTTTTATGGTCTTTTTCAACCCGAGATTATGGTTAGGTGGCAGAAGGGGTATAAAAGGTAAGGAGCATTTGTTCACATCCATTTTATTGCTCATCGAGAGGGGAATATACAGCATGATTGATGATCATCACAAGCTAGACGTAATGAATGTAGTGGATACATACCAAGGAAGAGATCTGGGTGTCACAATGGACCTACAAGCCTGTAGTTTCAAAGTGTGGACGCCTGCCGCAAAGCAGGTGGATGTGCTGTTATACCCGCCTTCAACAGGGGGAAGTCCCAATGAACATAAGAATCAGGACGTACAGAAAGAAATACCTATGCATAAGCAGGACCAGGGCATCTGGTCCCTGAAGCTGGAAGGCGAGTGGAACGGTTATCGTTATATGTACAGGGTGACCTTTGAGGGCGGACGACAGGAGATTGCGGTTGATCCATATGCACGGGCTGTGACCATGAATGGAGAAATGGGTGTCATCGTCAGGCTGGATCAGACTCACCCGAATGGCTGGAATGAGGATATTCGTCCAGAACTGGCAAGCCCAGTAGATGCGGTCTTATATGAGCTGCATGTGCGCGATTTCTCGATCCATGAGTCATCCGGCATGAGGCACAAAGGAAAGTATCTGGCTTTTACCGAGACAGGTCTACGCGATTCAAGCGGGAATACGCTGGGGATTGAACATTTGGCTGAGCTGGGAGTCACTCATGTACATCTGCTACCGGTATTTGATTTTGCGACAGTGGACGAATCGAAGGCAGATGACGGGACTTCCAATTGCTCACGTTATAACTGGGGCTATGATCCGCTCCACTACAATGTTCCAGAAGGTTCCTATGCTTCACGTGCAGATGAGCCGGAGACAAGAATTCGAGAGTTCAAATCGATGGTACTCGCCCTTCATGAAAAAGGTATCGGAGTCATTATGGATGTGGTGTTCAATCATACGTTTGATACCGCACGCAGTTCTTTTGAGAAGCTTGTCCCAGGGTATTACTACCGTCAGAATCCGGATGGCACATACAGCAATGGATCAGGTACAGGCAATGAAGTGGCTACCGAGCGCCCCATGGTGCGCAAGTTCATCATCGACTCTGTACGTTACTGGGCAGAGGAGTACCATGTGGACGGGTTTCGTTTTGACCTGATGGGTCTGATTGACACGGCAACGATGAAAGAGCTCACAGCAGAACTGCATGCCGAGGTTTCTTCGTCCATCCTCTTATACGGTGAACCCTGGGGAGCTCTGGAATCACCACTTGGGGATCAAATGACCCTTAAGGGAGCACAGCGCGAAACCGGGTTTGCTGTATTTAACGATAACTTCCGTGGAACGATCAAAGGCGATAGTGATGGAACGGGAACCGGATTTGCTACAGGAGCGGAAGGAAAAGAAGACGATATATGGACAGGTGTACGGGGAGCCATTACTGATTTTACGGATAACCCATCTGAAACGATTAATTATGTAACCGTACATGATAATCTCAACCTATGGGACAAAGTCGCCCAGATACAAGGATTGCACGATGCACTGGGATTTATCACATATAACGAGGATGGTCGTGTGAAAGGCAGCGCCAACGTGGAAGAGGCTGTACAGCAGGCGAAGCCATATTTGCACGTTGACCCGGTTCGCATACTGGAGAACGAAACGGTCCGGCGCTGCCTGCTTGCTAGTGGCATCGTGCTGACTTCCCAGGGGGTTCCTTTGATTGCGGCTGGAGATGAATTTCTGCGAAGTAAATATGGAGATTCGAATAGTCATGAGAGTGGAGATTCAGTCAATGCCATTCGGTGGCAGCAAAAGCAGACGTTTAAGCCTGTTTATGATTATTATCGTGGCCTGATCTGTCTTCGGCGTGAGCATCCTGCCTTTCGTATTCGCACCCGGGAAGAGATTGAGGAGCATGTTCGATTGCTTGAAAAAGGAAAAGGGTTGTTGGCCTATGAACTGGCAGGAACAGCTGTCGGAGATTCATGGGGACGGATAATAATTATCTACAATGCTTCCAAAGAAACCCGTACAATCTCCGTCCCTTCAGGTACATGGAGTGTGGTTGTAGAGCAGGGGCAAGCTGGCACCGAGACG
This sequence comes from Paenibacillus sp. GL_099_B, assembly GCF_057835695.1. Taxonomy (NCBI): domain Bacteria; kingdom Bacillati; phylum Bacillota; class Bacilli; order Caryophanales; family Paenibacillaceae; genus Paenibacillus; species Paenibacillus sp. GL_099_B. The sequence goes on along the minus strand of NZ_CM174430.1, from coordinate 5,516,083 downwards.
CTGCGTACAGCCAAGGACGGTCAGGTCAGTGTTCCCGCTATATCCATGACGGTTATATATTCAAGTGAGTGAACCTTTTACCCATGATCCGAAGTTGGTTCAGAGCTGCCACTGCAAGCTCCTCCATATTATACCCTTTCTCCAATTTGGAGAGAGGGTATTTGGTGTGTTCCCGTCTTTTTTTCATCAGGACAGGTACAAATGCTGTCAATCTATGGCGCTTGTTTACATATGCTGTATCTTGAAAGCGATTGCTGTGAGGATTTGCTTCACATTCAATATGCTAATTGAAAGCCTCTGCTCAACCGATATGTTGAGTACAGACAACCCCGGGTTGACAAATGACGTCTCGCTCCGTAACATCGGGACAACACGAAATCAATGGATATAAAGGCGGTGGGAACGATGCCGGAATGGACATCTTTTCGTTATGAAGGCAACGATCTTGGCTTAACATATACGCGTACAGCAAGCACATTCAAGCTGTGGGCACCTACAGCTCAGCAGGTTTCGTTACTCATTTTTGATAATGAGGGACATTACGATGCAACTGGTAAAGTAACCGAACATGATGACGGACAGAAACGGTCGATGACCCGTGACCCGGATGGAATATGGAGTGTACAGCTTGAAGGGGATTGGGCCGGACATTATTATATGTATCACATTACGCATGATGATCAGCATATTGCAGTGGCACCCGATCCTTACGCTCGTGCTGTATCGGCGAATGGTCAGCGAACAGCCATCATTGACCTGGATACAACCAATCCAGTGGATTGGGAAGAGGATGTGAAGCCCGTATTCCTGCGTCCGGCAGATGCAGTGCTATATGAATTACATGTGCGAGACTTCTCCTCCGACCCCCATGCCGATATTCCGTATAAGGGCAAATATTTGGCATTTACGGCTTCCGGGTTGACCGACAGAGGTGGCAACTCCATCGGAGTAGACCATCTTGTCGAACTCGGCATCACACATGTGCATCTTCTGCCTGTAGCGGATTACCAGACGGTTGATGAATTGGCAGTGACAGCAGACGTCGGTTCGAATGCCAAATTGCCATACAACTGGGGTTATGATCCACAGCACTATAACGTGCCGGAAGGTTCCTATGCGACCAATCCACGTGATCCTGCGGTTCGAATCAGGGAATTCAAGGCTCTCATTCATTCCTTGCACCGACAAGGCATTCGTGTTGTGCTTGATGTGGTTTATAACCATACGTACAGCGTGGATGATGGACCTTTTGAACGGATTGTACCAAATTATTATTATCGTTACCGTGAGGACGGCACATTGAGCAATGGTTCGGGTGTAGGCAATGAACTGGCTACGGAGCGCCCCATGGTGCGAAAATATATTTTGGACTCTCTCCTGTATTGGGCAGAGGAATATCATGTGGACGGGTTTCGCTTCGACCTCATGGGTCTGATTGATACAGACACGATGAACGAAGTGACCCGCGAGCTAAGAGAACAGATTGATCCGGCTTTTCTGATCTACGGGGAGCCGTGGACAGGCGGAGATTCACCTCTGGATCGGAAAACGTTAAAAGGAACACAACGCGGTCAGGGATTTGCTGTATTTAACGATCATTTCCGCAGTGCCATCAAAGGGGATAGTGATGGGATCGGCAAAGGTTTTGTTACCGGAGCAGACGGTAGGGAGTACGAAATTGCCATGGGTGTAGCCGGAGCGCTGGATGATTTCACATCTTCACCGGTGGAATCCGTTAATTATGTGACGGCACATGATAATCTCAACTTATGGGACAAAATCGCAACAACGATGTACCTCAGGCATGATCTCGGTTACCCGGTATGGAGAGACGGGCAGCCCGTAGAAGGAGGCAGTGCGGAGTCGGCGGTTAAAGCGGCGGACCCTTATCGTTATGTCGATGCGGATGATGTACTTGATCATGAGATGGTTCGACGTTCCTTGCTCTCAACAGGGATTTTGCTTACCTCACAGGGTATTCCATTTCTTCATGCAGGAGATGAGATGCTGAGATCCAAAGCAGGAGATCACAATAGTTATCGCAGCGGGGACGCCGTGAATACGATCACTTGGGCTGACAAAGCTCGATTCAGACCTGTTTTTGACTATTATCGCGGCTTGATTCATCTGCGGCGCACACATCCGGCCTTTCGCATGATTAACGCCGAGCAAGTAAGGAATCATCTTCGCATGATGCGTGCAGAAGGAAATGTGGTTGCATTTACACTTGATCACGGAGCGAATCAGGATACCTGGAATCAGATCGTGGTAATCTACAACGGAACGGGTCAGCAGCAGCAAGTGAGTCTGCCGGAGGGTGATTGGCATATTGTTGTGAATGATCACCAAGCAGGTACAGACCTCATTGAGACGGTGAGCGGGAACGCAATGGTAGAACGGTGGTCATTGATGGTACTGTACGACACGGAATATGCTGGTGGTACTGAACCGGCTGTGATTGAGATTCATTCGCCGCGTCTTGTGTACAGTGCCGGAGAGATTGCTGGTTTGCGAGCTTCAGTCAGAGACCGTTTTGGTAATGTGGTGGAAAATGCATCTGTGACCTGGAGCTCTTCGAACCCACAGATTATTGCGATTCAATCCGATGGGACAATTCATATGGGGGAGATTGGGGAAGCCACGATCAGCGTCCAATGTGGCACGATTACCACAGAGTGTACGCTGCAGGTTGATCACCTCCATCCGGAACGAATTGAAATTATTGGGGAATCTGTAATGTACACGACACGTGTCAGTCGATTCCGCGCCTTGGTTCTGGATCAATTCGGCCAGCCTCTGCAAGGTATGAATATACGGTGGAGCTCGTCTAAGGTGGATCATGCAGTGGTTAGTACAGCAGGAATTGTGCGTGCTTTAACACCAGGGTCTGCCCAGATTATCGCAGAGGCTGGAGGGATTCAGGCATCTCTGAATGTCAAAATCCACAAATCAATTTCGCGAATTGTCACTCTCCGATATGAACGAGAGGATCAGCGTTATGAGGGATGGGATGTTTGGGTATGGGGCACAGGCATGGAGGATGGAGCTATCCCGCTTGAGCGAGTGGGCAATGCAGCAGAAGCCCGTTTTCGGGTGGCTCCAGGATTACATCATCTGGGTTTAATCATTCGGCTGAATGAATGGGAAGCCAAAGATACCTGCGGAGATCGTTATGTTGATATCGGTCCTGAAGACGGAGATGTGCAGATTCACGTTCACAGTGGGTCGGATCAGATGCAGGTTATCCGTGAAAGTGATGAAGAGGATGATCGTCACAGCGCATAGTTGGCTAGGTTATAACTTCATACAAATGGTTGAAAAGTATAAGCTTAACAAGCGGTCGGAAGGTCTCCGGCTGCTTTTTTGTTCATCAAAAAGATACATTTTCACCCGAAAAATAAAAAAACTGTACAAGTCAGTGTTTGAGATGGTCTTTCATTGGGGTAAATATAGATATGGCCCCAGATTCGGCCACGCATGAAAAGGCCGTTCTGGTCTAAGAGAGAAGCTTATGGCTTCCTAACAAATATGAAGTAAGGATCCCTTGAAGGAGGATGTTCAATCATGAAATCCAACGGAAAAATGGCTCAACTTACGGCAACACCAAGAACTGAAAAGAAAGGTGCAGCATTGCGCCTGTTAAGACAAGGCGGACGTGTTCCGGCTGTGGTTTATGGCCCGGGATTAGAAGGTGCCGCGATACATGTAGATGAAAAAGAAATGCTGAAAGTAGCACGTACAGGTCGCTCCGAGATGTTCAACCTCAATCTTGAGGGTGGCAAAACGGTACCAGTGCTGATCAAAGATCAGCAGGAACGCAACGGACGTCTGCTGCACGTGGACTTCCTGCAGATTTCGAAGAACAAGCCGATCAGTGTTAGTGTATCGATCGACTTCCAAGGCACCGCAGCCGGCTCTAAAGCAGGCGGTGTGTTCCAGACACAGGAAACTCAACTGGAGGTCGAAGGACTTCCGGCTGATCTGCCAACCTCCATTGAGGTGGATGTTAGCGGACTGGAAATTGGTGATCGTTTGACGGCTGCGGATATCAAGCTCGATAAAGGTCTGACTCTGGTGACGTCAGGTGATTCTATCATCGCTTCTGTGATGCCGCCACAAGCGGCTGAGGAAGAGCCTACGGCTTCTGCTGATGAAGCGGAACCGGCAGCACCAGAAGAACCAGCTAAAGAAGAATAAGGGATCAGAATATACAATATTCTATATCTCAATCAAGCCCGGTCGTGATGACCGGGTTTTTTTTATGTTGGAAAGGGACCAAGTGGAGTCGCAGGAGATGCGCAATAACGAATGATGTTTTGACTTATGACAGATTGCCACATAGTCGTTATTTGGTATGATGACGGTGGTCTGTTTGCGTGAAATTGCGTTACAGTATACTATGATTCGGAGCAACAATTAACTTCGTTTGAAATGGCAGCCTGATTTGCCATGGAAAAGCCAAGTAATCGGGTATAATTTGCACAAGAAGGCAGGTCTCACATGATGTTTGATCCGACGATTTATGACAATTTAAAAGTAGGTTTCGAAAATCACCTGTATGATCTTGATAATTTGGATGAACTTATTTCCATAACGAATCGGAAGGATCAGCTTGAGATGGCGCGTATGTCCAGAGAGTTCGTACTGCAATTCTGCCTGAGAGATTGCCCTGATGTAACAGGCGAAGTGGTACTGAGCACATCGCTTGAGGATCTCGCGGCTGAGATTCTGGAGACACCAGGTGGTCCATCAGGTTGCCGTTTGCGACTGCGGTTCAGAATGGTTGTTAAGGAGCCTGAGACTCAATGTCCAGCGATTAGTTCCATATTACAAGAGAGCTGGCCGGAACAACGAAAATTGCAGCATATTCAGTATATATTTGAAGATCAGCCAGCAACTTACGCTGTCACAGCTGAAGTACATTTTGACCGCAGTGTGAATGAAGATCAGATGGGAGATATCCCTGATCTGTGCGACCATATGGTCAATGTGCTGACTAAATTATTGCAATTGCACAAATAAACAAGCGAAAATGTCTTGTCTCTGGTAAAAGAGACAAGACCTTTTTTTATTTTTTTGAATGCCAAATAGGCTATCAGGCGTAGGTATAAGGACTTGAGGTAATATTTTACGCAAGCAAGTAAGAGAATGTATATTTAATAAGCCGAATAAGTGCGATTGAACTATATACATAAGGTGAAATTGCGAAAATGAGTTTGGGACTAAAGATTTAGTACCGGACTAAAGGAACTAGTTTTCCTTGCCGATAAAATATCGAAGGGGAGAAACTACATGACAGAGAAATTAATTCGTCTTCTGCGTATACTTCAGGCTATACAAGCGAACCCCGGAATTTCCGCCAAAGAATTGGCGTTGAAATGCGGTACAACTGTGCGCACGATTTATCGCGATCTCCGAATTTTGGACAGGGTTGCCCCTATCATGAATGAAGGTTATGGCAAGGGGTATCGGTTCATTGGTGAATTTGCCATGTATCCTCTGGATTTTACCGAACAGGAAGCGATGGTGTTCTCCATGCTTCCATCCGTGGTGGATACTTCGCAACTCCCGGCTGAATTTGATTCAGCCTTTGACAAGGTGATGACAGCCCATACCAAAATGAAATCGAGAAACAGTGACATTGTAGAAAATATTGCAGGCATTATTCGTATGGGCACACCTGCATACCGGGAAGAAGGGAAGTATCCCAACTTGCTTATTCCAGTCATTGAAGCCATTCTGGATCAACAAACGATTCGAACCCAATATCACACGCTTACGAAAAATGAAATAACGGTCCGCGACATTGACCCCTATTACCTCATTCCGCGCGATCAGCGTTTCTACTTGATTGGTTATTGCCACTTGCTGAAGAAAGTCCGTTTGTTTCGGATCAGTCGCTTTCTGGACGTTATACAGACCAATACCCATTTTATTATGGGTGATTTCAACATAACGCAGTTCATGAAAAACACATGGTCCATTGATCGTGGGGATAAACTTATCCATTTCAAAGTAAGATTCACTGAGAAAGTGGCCCCCTACATAAAAGAAGAAGAGATGTTTGTTCGTCCACGAATGACAGATTTGCCTGATGGCGGATTGTTATTTGAAGTAACGCTGAACAGTAGTCGTGAATTCCTGAAATGGTTATATCAATTTGGCCCCGAAGCGGAGGTCCTTGAACCTCGCGAATATCGTAAAGAAATTCGTGAACAACTCATAGAGTGGATGAAGCATTATGAGGAAGATCAATAATTTCAACCCTTCTAAATTTTAAAAAAATGTGTAAAAGGAGCTTTTTCGATGATTACCAAATTATTTGCAGCCATGTATGGAATGGAACATTATCATGGTGTAGAAGCTTTAAATGTAGGCGATATCCTGTTTCTGGTCAAAGACCCCGACAATCGGGTGGACCCTCGAGCCATCAAGGTAGTGGTTCCTCCCATTGGGACGGTTGGATATATTGTTAATAATCCCCTGCTCGCTCCTCACGGCTGCTGGACAGGCTCGGGAATCTATGATGCTTTCCGTCAACAGACCTGTGCTAAAGTGAGGTTTGCCATGAAAGATATGATTATTGTGGAGTTAATTGAAATGATGTATGTCCCTCTTCCGCATATGGATAGCTTTATTGCAGATTGGCAGTCGCGTGAAAAAGCCTAACGAAAAGCACGGCGTAACAAGATTTATCAGCGGATGAGTCTTGTATAGGCTGCTTCAAGATGCATGGCTGTTCGGGCCCAACTGAAATGTTCAACTGCACTGGCACGCCCGGCATCTCCAAGAAAATGAGCAAGAGCGGGGTTGTCTGCCAGTTTATACAGGTAAGCAGCGAAACTTTGGGGTTGGTTATAATGTCTCACCAGGTATCCGTTACTTCCAGATGTAATGATTTCACGAATGCCTCCATTGTCTGAAGCAATGACGGGTAGTCCCGAAGCCATAGCTTCAACATTAACCAGCCCGAAGGCCTCATGTTGTTGGGAAGGACACACTAGGCAGTCCACAGCACTGTACAAACGGTCAATACGTTCATGGGCGATCTGACCTCGGAAGGTGGCATCAACCTTTAATTTTCGGGCAAGCTGTCGCAGCTTGCGGACGTAAACTGGAGGTCCTTTACCTGCAATGATCAGTTGCACGGCTACCTGCTGCTGAATAAGAGCTACGGCACGAATCAGTACATCCACACCTTTGCCGGGAATTAGTCGGCCTACATACAGAATGGAGAATGGCCCTGTAATACCGAACTGCTTCCGCAGAAGCCGCTGCTCTTCTTTAGCTGCAGGCAAAAAACGGCTTAGGTCCACGCCAAGTGGTACAACACCCATCCGTCGTTTTAAGGATGGGAATCGGAGACCCAGCCTTTGTCTGAGGGATTGACTATTGACGGCAATCCAGTTCGCTTTTTTTAACAGCGCTAATCTTGCAGGTCCTGGTTGTGCAAAGGTTAACGAGTGAAGATAGAGCACCACAGGCAACGTAGGGAAAGCGCGTTTAATTGCAGCCATACTATGAGGTCTGTTGTCTACCTGAATAAGATCGAAGGGTTGGATTTTCAGAAAACGGATCACTGCCCTTGTATACTCGCTGGGGCTGGTTGCTGGTACACGACGGATCGCTATGCCATCTATTTGCTCTGTAATGGCAAGGCCGGGCATCTGACGGCTTATGATCGTTACCTGGTGACGGAGAGCAAGTTCACGAGCAATGCCGAGGATGCAGATTTCGACTGATCCGTTACCTGGGACTGGCAATTTTTCAGGCGCTATCAGGGCTATCTTCATCAACAGGTTCCTCCTTGTCCATATTCGCAACAATCTATCTTGGTCATATATCCTATGTGCATCGGATGGATTTGGCTCCTGTAGAACTGCGCGTGAGGGTAAATTTCGTTTTTGTGATATACTGTACGGGATGCAATGAAATCGTTGCGCGTATTTAGAAGCAGGAGGAAAAAAATGTTACATTCAACACTCAGCCGCTTTCGACTGCTGTTGTGGTTGCAGGGGCTTTCATATGTGCTTTTGTTATTTGTTGCTTTTCCATTAAGGGAATCTGGGATCATGCCAAAGGCAGTCACGTGGTTTGGCAACATCTATGGCTTTTTATTTCTGATGTATTTATTATTTATGGTGAGTCTGTATACCACGCAAAAATGGCGTTTGCGTCGTCCAATTGCTTTATTTTTTGTCTCGTTTATCCCACTGGGTAATTTCATCTATGATTTGCTGGTCTTTCGCAAGCTGGACCGAGGTCAGTCAAATAAAGCTTGACTTTGCTTATCGTTATGAATATGATGAGAACAGATTATTGAACCTGTTTCAACTTAAAACTAAATATTCCTGATGTTAAAGGGGAGTAGCTTTCACAGTAAAGTCGTCAGTTCGGGATTACATCCCCGGCTTTATTGGCAGCAATTTTGTTGTTAGCGAGACCTTTACCAAGTTTTCATACTGGGTAAAGGTCTCTTTTTGTGAATAAAAAGGACCTTACCAGTAATGGTAAAGGTCCTTTTTTTTGTACATCATAAGGATACTAAGGAGGAGTCAATTTTGGATTTGTCATTATTATTGGAGTATGGGTGGGTTCTAGTCGTCTTAGTAGTCCTGGAGGGGTTACTTGCCGCGGATAATGCATTGGTTCTTGCCATTATGGTTAAGCATTTACCTGATGATAAACGCAAAAAGGCGTTGTTTTATGGTCTGATGGGGGCGTTCATTTTCCGATTGGGGTCACTGTTCCTGATCTCGTTCCTCGTGGACGTATGGCAGGTCCAAGCGATTGGTGCCCTGTACCTGTTGTACATCTCCATTAACCACATTGTCAAAAAGGTATTGGGTAGCCGAAACAAAACAGATGAAGCGGCTGACTCCGCTCCAAAAAAACCAAAAAAACAATCTGGCTTCTGGATGACTGTATTCAAGGTGGAAGTGGCAGATATCGCGTTCGCGGTCGATTCTATTCTCGCAGCTGTGGCGCTGGCTGTTGCATTGCCACCAAGTGGTCTGCCTCCGATCGGCGGACTTGACGGCGGACAGTTTATCGTCATCTTCCTCGGCGGATTTATCGGCCTTGTAATCATGAGATTTGCGGCTTCTTTCTTCGTTAAACTGCTTCATTCCCGTCCAGGGCTTGAAGTTGCAGCCTTCGTTATCGTTGGCTGGGTTGGGGTTAAGTTGGCTGTGATTACACTTGCACATCCTTCACTGGGCGTTCTGGATGAGCATTTCCCGGAAAATAAAATTTGGAAATTTGGTTTCTACATTGTGCTGATTACGATTGCAGTATGTGGTTGGTTCCTGTCCTCCAAAGTGCCTGAAAAAGAAGATGAAAATCCTGTGGAAGAATTGGAAAAACAAGCAGGGAAATGATAAGATGCAAAGTCAAATCTGTCAAAACATGTACCATCAATAATCGATATCTAATCTCATAATATGCTTGAGTAAGCAGGGTCTGTTCCTTACAGACTCTGCTTTTTTTATATAAGTTATTAGCACGAAGTTAAATCTAATGCATATGCAAATAGGGAATTTTCCAAGAAAAGGGTTGACACATCGAAACGAGTCCGCTTAATATAAACATAATATTGATGAAGGGAGGCCGAGAGATATGATGGTTGGTTATGATTTGAAATTCACAAAGACACTACGAAGCACAGACACAATTGTATATCCAGTTCATCGTCTCTTTGGCCTCATACGGGCGACATAGGGGAAGATGCATATCGTTTATCCTTGGAACGTTATTAATCGATATGCTACTCTCGGCGTATATAGCAATGGAGAACAGAACCTGCATGTTCATGCTGCTTTTGTTTTCCGTTATTGTCATGAAGAAGTCACGGGCGAACTGTCCGTGGCTTCTTTTTTGTTGTACAGAACATGGATATGAATTCGGAATAACGTTAGGTTCAATTTTTGAAATGAACCGAACTAGCTGAACGTACAGGAAGGAATAATAAACATTTATGAATACACAATCTAATTTATTTACAAGTCAAAACGAACTCACAGATGGCTACCGACATGAAGTCAAATTGCCTGCTGGGGACTTAACGGTATATGCGGCTCAACAACTATTCTCCTCATTGGACTATAAGGTGTTCGAGATGGCGAACAACAATCTTCAAATTCCGGGTATTTCCTATATGAGCTATACGCCTGACGTGCATGTCGGTGTAGGTACCTGCATCGGCACAACGGCGGTATGGGATGCCAATAGTGGCTATGTATCTCCATCCATCGTAGGCAGTGATATCGGCTGTGGCATGCGGGTGCATATGACCAATTTGCATAAGGATGACCTGAAAGACGTGAAGCTGCGCCGTAAACTCGTGAAAGCCATTGAGAAGGTGCTGCCGATGGAGGCAAATCAGCGCGGTCATTACTCGGACATTCGTTTGGAGCATATTGTGCGCAAGGGCTTGCATGGCTTACCCAAAAAATATATCCCGGACAGCTATACACCGAAAAAATCAACTTCCATCACTCATGTGGAGAGCAGCAAATTTGCCTTTGATGAGGAAGTGTTGAATCCGGTACCAGATATGACTTGGCATCGGGCTCATCGCCAGTTAGGAACTTTGGGTGGAGGCAATCATTTTGCCGAGATTCAAGCGATTGAGATTGCTGAGGAAAATCGGGAGATTGCGGAAACCTGGGGTCTGTACGATGGACAAATTGTTGTCATGATTCATTCCGGTTCCCGGGCCTGGGGCGGGTATGTAAGCCAAACCAGTTCATCAGCGATTGCGAAAATGATGCAGCGAAATGGTCTGGGGACATCCGATCCAAGACTGGTTTTTGCTCCGCTTGAACATGCGGAAGGTCGCCATTACGTTGATATGATGTATTCTGCGCTGAATTATGCTGTGGTGAACCGCCACCTGATTGCTTATGCAATTCGCGAAGCTTTTCGGGATGTGTTTGGTCCAAAATGCGAATTCCGTACCCTCTATGATCTGATGCACAACTATGCATGGGAGGAATCGCACGCGGATCAAGGCTCGGTCTTTGTACACCGCAAAGGAGCTACACGTGCATTGCCTGCAGGTCATCCGGATAATCCGAAGCCATATCTGGCAACAGGTCATCCTGCGCTTATTCCCGGTTCAATGGGGACTGCTTCGTATATCATGGTAGGTCAACCTGAGGGGAAGGATAACTATTATTCGATCTGTCATGGGGCAGGACGCATTCGTTCGCGGACAGCAACGAAGCGCCTGGTTACCGTAGAGGATTTTGCCTCAGCGCTGGGCGTGGGAACTGCAGATGAGATTGTGGTGAACCAGCGTTCACTTGAATCGATTATTGATGAATCGCCGCAAGCGTATAAAAATGTCGATGAAATAATTGATAGTGTTACCGGCGCAGGTCTGGCTCAAGTTGTAGCCAAATGTAAACCACTTGCCGCTGTGAAGGGAGCTAAGTAATGAACATAGATAAAGAACAATTGAATCATAATAGAGTCATCTATTCCTATGAGGAGCAACAAGACAGTCAAATCCGAAACGAAGGCTATGCCATATATGCCCGCTTGATTCGAGGCATCATTGAAGCGCTTGGCAATCGATACGGAGTTCGTTATGAACTCTATGCCAGCGATGATCCAAACAGTGAATACTGGGATCTGCTAAAAGAAGATCTGCAAAGCAACAGTACGGACGTGGAATTGGTTGCCCGGATTTTCGAAGATCTGGAGCTACGTACACTGCACTATGAGGATGATGGAGATGCACCAACATATGGTGTGCATTATTCGATTCGCAACAATGTATTTGCCTATCCCCAGTGGGGCGTAGCTCTCGTCCGCATTCCATTCTTCCGGGAGAACGGGATCTACAATGAAGATTTTGTTTTTGCTACAGGAGAAGAGGAATTGAAGCGATTTCTGGGCAGTGTACGGGAACGGGAACGGCAGCAAAATATGAAAAAGGTCACGGTATACACGGATGCCCGCAATGGCAGTGACCGGCATGTCGAATCCATTACCCGCTCTGTGGGGAGAGATGAGGTCGTGCTTTCTCCGCAAATTAAACAGGATATTTTCCGTTCGTTGGACCAGTTTTTCGAGGCGGATCGCTCCTTTTATCGAGACTATGATATTCCTTACAAACGTGGCATCCTGCTGTATGGTCATCCTGGAAACGGGAAAACAACCCTCGTAAAATCCATTGCGGGAAGCATACCGGGGCCTGCTGCATACTGGCAAATTACCGAATACACAAACAGTGAATCGGTACGTGAAGTGTTCGAAGCAGCCAAACGTCTGGCGCCAATGGTGTTGATTATTGAGGATATTGATTCCATGCCGGATGAAGTCCGGTCCTTTTTCCTGAATACACTGGATGGGGCAACGTCCAAAGAGGGGATTTTTCTAATTGGTACAACGAATTATCCGGAGAAAATAGACCCGGGGCTCATGAACCGTGCCGGACGGTTCGATCGGGCTTATGAAATACCGCTACCGGATGAAGGGCTGCGCCTGCAGTATTTGCACCAGCGCGGCTTCAGAACCTTCGCGGGGGAAGAGGCTACTCTCGAAGCAGCGCGATTGACAGATACCTTTTCTCTTGCCCAGCTTGGAGAGCTGTATGTCAGTGCAGCGCTGGAATGGCACCAGAATGGCCAGACGGACATTGTGCAGATCATTCAGTCGATGCGAGGAGAGCTGGACAAGAGTCATAAGCATAACTGGCTGACCCAGCCAGGTAAAGGCCGTGCAGGTTTTTATTAATCGAATATAACCGTTAAAATATTCTCACCTCAATTGGTTATACTAAGGCTGTCTGAACCAACATACAATGACTTTCGGGAGGTACATAACACAGTCTTGAGCTGTGTAAGCTGCCGAGAGTGACTCGATCTGTTTCCATGCTGGGTTAGAACTTGTTGTGCAGATAAGAGGGCATATGAACAATAGGTAATATACAACAATTTTCATGCCAGTTGTTTAAATGCTTCTGTAGCGGTTAATAGTAGACAGACAACAACAAAAACTTTAATTAGAGGTGAATGATATGGGTTGGTTATGGTCATTAATTATCGGTGGTATCATTGGATGGTTGGCAGGTCTGATTGTTGGTCGTGACATTCCCGGCGGCGTTATCGGTAACATCATTGCCGGTTTTATTGGCGGATGGTTAGGTGGAGTGATTCTGGGAGACATGGGTCCAGAAATGGGCGGATTCTACATAGTACCGGCATTAATTGGTGCCATCGTACTTGTAGCGATTGTGAGCTTGATCTTCCGTTCTATGGGTCGAAGCCGCGGGTAACGAATTCAAGATCTCTTGAATTTACAGTAAGTCGGCAACAAGCAGTTTGAAATATAACAGATGCTTCTGAAGAGGTTGATGGAAGTCCACAGACGTGGCTTTCCATCAACCTCTTTTTGTTTTAAGATATAGGTACAATAGAAAGGGATGAGTGTGAATGGAAAAAGCTACATTTGCCGGCGGATGTTTCTGGTGTATGGTTACACCATTTGAGGAGCAACCAGGCATTCATGGTATTGTATCTGGCTATTCCGGCGGTCACGTCGATAATCCAACATATGAGCAGGTCAAAACCGGGGAGACCGGTCATGTCGAGGTCGTTGAAATTACATTTGATCCAGAGGTATTTCCGTATGAACGTCTGTTGGAGCTATACTGGCCCCAGACGGACCCAACCGATGACGGAGGGCAATTTCAGGATCGTGGGAGTCAGTACCGGACAGCGATCTTTGTCCATAATGAGCGTCAACGTGAGCTCGCAGAGCAGTCCAAGCAGAAGCTGGCAGCAAGCGGGCGATTCAATCAACCGATTGTGACGGAGATTCGGGATGCAGTTGTATTCTATCCGGCAGAAGATTACCACCAGGATTACCATAAGAAAAATGAGAAGCATTATAAAGAAGACCGTGCGGTATCCGGACGGGATGAATTTATTGAAGAAAACTGGAATAATTAATTCTATTTCATTAGACCAATTTGCATCAGATCTTATTGAAAAAACCGGGGAAGTTCCAACAGGAACTTCCCCGGTTTTTTTGATTATTCAATGACTAAGAGAATGTTATCTCAATGGCTAAAGAACTTATCTCCGTTTTCCCACCAGTATTTCTAAATCAATCGTAATCTGCGATAAGGATTCTTTAACACTGGCTATGGCTGATTCCGTCCCATGCCAGGAGAGTGGTGTCATATGAATGAGTGAATTCATCATGATTTCCGATACGGGCAGAGTGTATGTTACCGGAATGCTGTCTATGAGATATGATGCTTGGTAAATCGGTCCAATACATACTCTCTGCCGTCTAGTTGATGAGATCGGTCCGGAAACAAAAGCTCTCTCATTTCCATAAGATATCGGTCACGGGGAATCACTTTGATGATCCAGCCATCCTTCTTCATCACTCGCCCGAACTCTTCATAATTCGAAGGGGAGAGGATATTCAGGATCACGTCCAGTTGCCCCTCTGCAAAGGGGCTATAAGCAAGATCACCAACAAACCAGACTTGCTGATCGTAGGTAGAAGAAGCCATGGCAATACCCTCTTTGGAGATGTCGATCCCCCAGCCCACAGCTGGAGTATCCTGTGTAATCTGCTGCAAAAGAGATCCTTCTCCTGCACCTGCGTCCAGAATATGCAAGGGTTGACTGCTGCCATTGGAGTAACCTTCAATCCAATGGCGAATGATATCGGTCAGAGGCGTATAGATAGCAGTTTGAGATAAAATATTCCTTTTGGCCGTAAATAAACGTTTGTCATAGTTGCTCTTGAAAAAACGTGTCATGAAATTGATATAGCCTTGTCTTGCCAAATCAAAGGTATGCCTGGAACTACATTTAATATTGTCCCGACTAATCGTTGTCATTGTGCGATGACAGATGGGACATTTAAGCATATGGATGTATGGATAAATAAGCGCAGCACTACGTTCTCTGCGATGGATTGACATGGAATAGCACCCCATTCATTCAGATCTGGATAACTGAAGAAAAGGGCATAACAAATAAACCTCTATCGTACATTTTAAAAAAAGAGGTTATGTTATGCCCCAAGTTATCTGTATCGAATGAATTGAATAATCATGGGAGGGCTACGCTCCTTTGCCAATCAAGAGTAGGGTGAAAAAGTGAACGATACTATTATACCAGTTTGCGCAGAGAGGATAAACGGAAGGGGACCCTACATAGTTGTGTGAAATAACAGAGCGCCCTGTTAACCGTTAGTCGGTCAACCAGAGCGCTCCATTTACTATTTTGCTGAGGCTGTCTTCAATACATACTTGGATAATGCATCGTCATTGATCTGATAGATAATATGATCGTTGTACGTTGAATATCCATCGAGCAATCCAGGAGAGGATGCAAACGAATATTCATGTACGGTATCCAATGTTTGCGGATCGAGAATATAACCTTTTTTGGCGAAATCAAGTTTGTACTGTCCGTCCTGTGTACGATCAACCTGCATAAGTATAGGCTGCTCTTCCTTGAAAGTACGTTCGGTCACTTGGCCTTTCATGGTGTACAGTTCCAGTTTTTGGCCTGTAAACAAGGTATAACCATTGCCTGCGGTCTGAACATAGGCATCACCGGCAATGGCACGGCCCCAGGCGAGTTTGCCATCGGTGCCAAAGCCCATCAGCTTGTTACCCGTGTTCGCAAAATTGGCACGCATGATCACGGAGCCATCTTCCAGAATGGCCAGTGATTCACCGCCACCGTCTCCCAGGGTGTTGGCATTGCTCGGGAACTGATAGAAGGAAAGACGATTCAGCGTACGATCGTAAATCTCCACTTTGGGATTAGCGGCAGGCTGCCAGAAGCTGCCCACTTTGGTTTGTTTGCTGGCATCGACTACGATTCGGTCACTGCCTGCTTTGAGCACAGCTCCGTTGATTGTTTTTTCCGTAATCAGTTTTCCCTTTTTGTCATACAGCGAGATGGCTGAACGAACAGATCCGTTCGATTGAACACCAGGGCTCGAAGCGATCAATAACGTATCGTCGTCCAGAAGGTACATGGATGATGAATTACTCACGTTTTTGACCCAGTTGGTTTTGCCGGAAGTATTGAACGAGTATACCTTTTTGGTTCCATCCGAATATTCCATATATACATAGGCTGTGCCGTTGCTGGTATATAGTGAATTGGAGTAGGTTGTATAAGGCCCGCTTTTCTCATGGAAAATAACGTTCCATTTCAATTGTCCGGTCGTAGCATCCAGCGCCTGAAGTGAATCCAGCTGCCAATCCAGCTTGGTATTGCTGCTTGTTTTGGTCACGGGCTGGGAGGAATGCACGTACACCAGGTTTTTCGCAGGTACTGCGTTCAATTCGTTGACGATAACGTCTTTCTCCGTATTCACTTGCGTAAGTGCCAGAGAAGATGATGTCCATGCAGGCTTGGGCAATGGTACATTTTGTTCTGCGGCCGCGTAGCTTGGTGTATGCAGGCTGAAGAGGAGCGTGCCACTGAGAAGAAGCGCAGCCCATGTTTTGGACTTTCGTTTGTTGGATGAATGCAAGTTATAAACCACCTTTCTTCGATTCAAAATAGAACCGATTGTTGAATTCTACCATTTCATACATGTGAAATTCAACCTGAGTGTCTGTAACCTTTTATGATAGAGGTATAAAATTATTGTTGTTTCGAGAAGTTCGAGGGTTACAGGGAATTCATCTTCTTTCTGTTACGAGAGAAGTCTGCTATATTTAGTCGGGTGACGAGGGCTAAGAGGGGTTCTAGCCTGCCAGATTAGAGGAACGACAAGGAGAACAGACATGAACTGGAATGAAAATATGACCACGGTGGGTATAGGTGTTATTGTCCTTCTACTGATCATTGCCTGGATCATTCGCCGTATAATTCGGCGAGGGCAGCGTATAAGAAGTGAGGCCAATCCGCGTAAGATTACGATTAAGGATATCGATAAAATGCAGGATGGATCGGAATTTGAACTGTACCTGTATCATTTATTCCAACAACTCGGTTATGCCGAAGTACATAAGACCACAAGCAGCCGAGATTTTGGTGCGGACCTTGTATTTGTGGATAGAGCAGGCAGAACTAATGTCATTCAGGCCAAACGTTACGGAGCGAATCATCCGGTTGGACTCAGCGCAGTACAAGAGATATACACGTCCATGCGTTATTATGAGGCAGATCGATCCATCGTGCTCACCTCAGCCAGATATACGGAAGCATGCCGGATGCTGGCAGCGGTCAACGGGGTGAAGCTGCTGGACCGGGAAGATCTGCTGGAGCTGATCATGCTGTTTAAATCCAGAAGAATGGAAGAAGCACTGGAATTGATTGAGGAAGACGATCAGGAACCTGTGGAAACATGGCAATCACGGCGGAAAAGAGTTCCACGTTAATCACCTTCACTTGTCTGCCTGCACATGATATATTGAGTGCATACCAACCAAGGGAGTGTGTTCAATTATTATGGCACGTACACAAACGCAAAAAGCATTGCGCAAAGCAGAGCGGTCAGGACAATGGTGTCCGGAGCAAAGTCGGAGAGTAAACGGAGATTATGGAGCGTTATCCCAGCATGTCCGACTCATGCCCACGAAACAGGAAAAATTGCAAAAGGTCAAACACAAGAAGCGGACCCAGGATGGTGGTGCTTCTTTTTATTTTGTCTATGGTGTGCGGAGTGCTGTGTGAGCATCAAATAGAAAAAAGCTCTTCATCTTAGTTGGAATGACATCCCTTGGACTGTTAAAATCAAAGTATCTCTTTTGAATTGGATCATTATAGCTATACATCCTCCTATCTTCGATGAAGGGAAGAATTCTACATATGACAACAGCGCTTCGCATGAATAAGAAAATCGTTAGGCGTTTTTTGCTGCAAACGCAATCTTTATTGGGACGTTGGCCTGCCGCTTCCTTGCCTTCAAGTCCTGAACAGGTGATGCAGCTGATTCGCTCCCTTGGCTGCGTGCAGATTGATCCTGTCGCTGCCGTAACCGGAAATCAGCATTTGGTGCTGGGCGCTCGTGATCCGGGCTATACCTCCGAATATTTACATACTTTGTTGAGTGATCATAAAGTGTTCGAATATTTTGCCAATGCTGCATGTGTTATTCCGATCGAAGATTATGCGATGTTCGAACCTGTACGTGTCCGATTACGCGATCGCCTGGCGCCTTCCCTGCAAGGGCTGGAAAATACGGTGCAGCATGTGCTGAAGCGTTTGGAAGAAGAGGGACCACTCCCTTCAAGAGCTTTTCGTGCCGTCGAACGGGTAAGCGGATATTGGGACAATGCGGATGTGCAGAAAACGAAGGATACCTCGCTAGCATTAAACTTGCTGCTGGATTCGGCTGCCATTCGTGTCGTAGCAAGGCAGGGCAATGAACGTTATTTTCATATTACTGAAACCGGTCTGCTGGAGCAGGGCCAATCCATGACAGCGGAGATCGATCTTTTGACTCAAAGGCAGGCTCTGATGGACAAGTACATTCATGCATATCGGGTCGTGGACGTGCGAGATCCACGATTGGGCTGGATGAAATCCACCGCTGCTGAACGTCGGAATGATATGGCTGCACGTGTCGCAGATGGTCGCATGATCCCACTGGAGGTAGAGGACGTTGCGACGCCTTATTACATCCGTGCAGAAGATGAAGGTTTGTTGCGTGAGATGGAAAGGGAAGAGCCGCATTATGATCCATCAGGTCCGGTACGATTCTTGCCTCCGCTGGACAACCTGCTGTGGAGACGGGAACGGATTGTGGATTTATTTGATTTCCATTATAAGTGGGAGATTTACACACCAGAGGTGAAACGAACTTACGGATATTACGCCATGCCTATTCTCCACGGAGATCGGCTGATTGGACGCATGGACCCGCGACTCGATCGCAAAACGGGCGTGCTAACGGTTCGGTTGTTATCAATGGAAGAGACTGCTCCGCCTGTGGAGAAATGGATCGCGGATTTTAGGGAGGGACTCCAGTTCTTTGCAAGGATGCATGGAGCGCGATCCATCACGGTAGAGAAGACAGTGCCGAAAGAACTGAAAAAACAGCTCAAGTCGATCTTATAGGATCGGTAGACGTCAAAAAGGGAGCGAAAGCTCGCTCCCCTAAGGCTGAATCTGGACCTGTAATAAGTTTGTTCTCCAGCCTCACAGCCAAATTAGTTTTCAATTAACGCAGATGTGGTACTTCAACATTTGGATCAACATCTGCTTCATAATCCACGCCGTCGGTTTCGAAACCAAACAGTTGGAAGAATTCCTGACGGTATCCTACCAAATCGGATAGATCGTAGATATTTTCGGTGGTCAGCTCGTTCCAGAGCTTCGCCACTTCTTCCTGAACGTCTGCTCTCATCTCCCAATCATCAATACGAATACGCCCTGCTTCATCGGTCGGAACTTCTCCTCCCGCATAGAGGCGATCAGCGAACAAACGTTGCAATTGCTCGATGCAGCCTTCATGCAAGCCTTTTTCCTTCATGACTTTGTAC
Source organism: Paenibacillus sp. GL_099_B (assembly GCF_057835695.1). Lineage (NCBI taxonomy): Bacteria > Bacillati > Bacillota > Bacilli > Caryophanales > Paenibacillaceae > Paenibacillus > Paenibacillus sp. GL_099_B. The sequence goes on along the minus strand of NZ_CM174430.1, from coordinate 5,496,597 downwards.
AATGCAGAGATATACAACGGCACCACTGGAATTGCGGAGCTTGATTGGGTTACCAGCGCTTTGGCTACGGTTAGGTAAGCACGTCCGCCCTTTGCACTTAGACGATCATTCAGCTTGTGGGCTGTCGCTTCCAGATGGTTTTTGGCCTGACCGATGGAACCATCACGATAGATCGCATGCGTAAGTTCAGGACCGATGTAAGAAAAGGCAATGGTTGTTGCATTGTCGGCGAGTACACCACCTTGTTGCAAGGCATCCATCCACAGTTCCCAATCATCTCCGCCCATCACGGCCACGGTCTGGCGAATTTCTTCATCGGATGCCGGATCAATCGTAACGGACGTCACTTCTCCCGTATGGAAATTGACTGTTTTGTTTGTGTACGATTGTCCAATCGGTTTGAGCACGGAGTTGAATACTTCACCGGTATTCGGATCGGTACGGCGTGCCGACGCTACGCTGTAGACAACCAAATCAACCTGACCGAGTTCACTGCGAATCAGTTCAACGGTCTTTTCTCTTGTTTCGTTGGCAAAGGCATCACCTGTGATGCTGTATGATTTCAGTCCTGCTTCTTCCGCAGCTTTCTCAAATGCAGCGGAATTGTACCAGCCTGCTGATGCCGTACGTTTTTCAGTGGAGCTGCTTGGGCGGTAAATACCGATGGTGTTGGCTCCGGCACCAAATGCGGATACGACGCGCGAAGCAAGCCCATATCCAGTGGAGGCTCCGATGACGAGTACATTACGCGGTCCGTTCAATTGCGGTTGGGATTTTACATAATCAATTTGTTCCTGCACTTGTGCAGCACAGCCTACAGGATGGGAAGTTGTACAAATAAAACCACGTGTTCTTGGTTTAATAATCATTCATTTGCATCCTTTCATATTCAACTCTTGTTCTTCATTATTGGATAATGCTCTTGTACATACCTTCTTATTGTAAAACAATTGCCTCCGAAACGGAAACCGTTTCGATGGATTTGGCTAAAAGACGGTATCCGGCTTCGCATCCTGGATGATATTATATAATAGATTCACAGGATCGAAACGAAAGGAAGACTAGCCATGCTGAAGGAACGGATTGAATTTCTGAGCAAAAGAAAGCAAATCTCCCGCAAAGACCTCGTGGAAGGTCTGGTTACGCAGGCTCACTTTGCCAATATTCTGGCCGATCGTTATCCACTCCCTGAAGATCTAGCAGAGGCTATTGCGTCACGTCTTGGCGTTACGACTTCCTATCTGTTAAACGCTTCTGCACAGGATGAAGAAACACTGGCGCGGGCAGAGGCTATTTTTGAACAAATGTCAGTTCCAGCTTCCGTGATAGCAGAAGATATCGTGCACGCACTTGAGGATCGGGATGATGCGCTGACAGTAGAACTGACCACGGCCTTAATGAAGGCGGTCTACTATCAACAATTAAATGATGCATCGGCTCATGAATATATACATACATCCTATCTGAATTTTTATCTGGAGAAATACGGCCGTCCTGACGATGTGGATCTGCCGCGTCCGTTAGCCAAGGCGTTATTATATTACAAAGTCCAGTACTATCGTTCCAAGCTTGCCTCTGTGGATGTGTTAACACATGCAACCAGGCTCAGTGAATTAGCCCTTCCTGGAAGTGAATTCTGGCTGTCTGTGCAAAATATAAAGATGGAAGCCTACATTCAGGTCAAACAGTACGAAGAGGCCAAGCAGGTATTCGATCTCACCATGAGACATGTCTATGATCAGCGGCTGTTTCATCGCTTGTCCGGATTATATGTGGCATACAGCGGATATTGCTTTGCGATGGGACTGGTACAGGAGGCGCTCTCGGCATTGACCATGGCAGAGGCGAATCTGGTGTATGCCGGTAATCAGGGCGATCTGGTCACCGCCATTGCGAATAATCGGATTGTTATGTTAACTATGACGGGGGAACTGGATCAGGCGCAGTCGGAGATTGAGCGATTCGAATCCCTGTTGCAGCAGGAACCGGAAGAAACACAGCAGGCCATGAAGCCGTTAGTGAGTGTGTATCGGTGTGAAGTGGCACTGGCACGAAAGAACTGGGGTGTACTTGCGCAGAGTGTGGATCAACTGCTCCAATGTGCAACAACTCAGGATCAGCAGATGAGTGCAACTTTCTACCAGAGCCATCTGGCTCTTGCGCATGGAGATCGTGAAGTGTTTATGGAGCGTGCGCTCGCTTGCCTGCCTTATTTTGAGTCCGTGCAGCATGTCATGCGTCTTGAACCTTTATATGAGGGAATGGCCGTGGTGTCCGAGGATCAGCGAAAATATAAGGAAGCCGCCATGTATTATCGGAAGCTGGTCTACCTGTTACGCAAAAAATAGATCGAAAATCGGCTTGGAACAGCCGTTTTTTTTGCATGATTTTGTTCAATACCACTGCAATAGGCACAAAATATGCCTCCCAACCTTTCATTCAAGAGTCGTTTTACGGCTCTTTTTTTGCGGAATCAACCGAAATGCATGTTAAAAAAACGAAAATCCAGTGGTTTAATCACCGGATTTTTCGTTTCTTTTGTATGCAGTCAAAAGGGTATTCAAGGACAAGCCGTCCTGTTTATACTTTAACTATAACCAAAAACAAAAAAACGAGGTGTTCATTATGGGATGGTTTGGTAAAAAGAACAAGCAGGAAGATGCGATTGCGAAGGCAGATAAAATGATGAATAAAGGACTTACCGGAATGATGATGAAAGGTTTTGTATCGAAGGAGCATCGGGAAGCCATCAACCAGAGTCTGGATTCGGCGAAGCAGGCACAACTGGCGGCAAGTGGTTCCCTTCCCTTAACCGCAACAGCCACGGTAATCACGATTACCGATACGGGCAAGCTAATCAATTTTGATCCGATTGTTGTGCTTGTGCTGGATGTAACAGAGACGAATGGCAATCAGTATCAGCGAACATTGGAAACACTGGTGTCTAAGATGCAGATTCCGCGCGTGGGAGATCGGGTGGGATTGGGTCAAAATCCGGCGAATCCGTCCGAGCTAATTTACATGGGGCTGTTGTCCGTCTAGAAGGTGTTTGAACTGCAAAAGGGCAGCTATCATTTAATAAATACAATTAACAACGAATAATAGAGATATAGAGAGGGTGGGGCAGGTGGTAGGTTTCCTGAGATTGGTCGGTGTGTTGACTGTATTTGGGGTAGGGTTCTCCCCATTTCTGTTAGAGCAGTTGTGGAATGATTCTTTTATTATTATACAGGCATGGTGGTATACACCAGCCATTATTGCCGGATTTGGGCTGATCTTTATTCCCTCCATTTTGGCTAATATCTTCGGCGTTGGGAGGGTGAAGTCAGGATTACCAGCGGTTGGTGTCATTAATAGTATCCAGCAGACGGGTACGTATATTAATGAGCAGCCGGAAGTTCGACTGGGCCTGACCGTCTCGCTTAAAGGGCGTGAGAAATACGATACCGAGTTGAGAACGATTATACCATTGACGTCTATGGCTCAGTTCCAGCCGGGTAGCTTCATTCCGTTAGTGGTCTCCGTGAAGGATGAACGCAAGGTAGGGCTTGATCTGAAAGGAAGACTGTCTCAGGAAGATATGCAGCAATTGCTGGATGAGAAGATGGTGCAGCATGGCGTGGCACCTGAGATGATGGATATTGCACGAACGGGCGAGAAAGCGATGGCCAAAATTTTGGATGTTACTCCACTTGGAAGCGGAGGTAATGGCAAAATCAAACTGCAGCTTACGCTTAGTGTAACGAAGTCAAATGGAGAGACGTTTAAGGTGACCACACCAAAGGAAATTTATCCATCTGCCCTACCTCAGGTTCAGCAAGGCCATATTATTAACGTGATCTACTCGAAGCAGGACCCGTCAAAGTTGGTGCTGGCACTGAATGTACAGGAGGGACAGTTAAGTGACCTTTTCTCATCCTGATGCTGTATAAACAAAAAACCTGCAACATCACTGTATTCGTGATGGGCAGGTTTCTTTTTGTATTTTGTTTTGGGGAGAATCTGGATGAACTTGCTTAAGATCAGACGATGCCCAAGCGCATCCGATATGAGAATAGGACTTGTCTCGATTCTCCATCAAATATGCGTGTAGCCAGCTGTCTAAATTCGTCTGCTACCTCGAGCAGATCAGTGGCTCCGAGTTTCACTGCCGTTTGCAGGCCTCCTTGGCTTAGTGCCAGATTGACGTATCGGTCCGCATCGAATGTTTCCCGATGATGAAACACAATTTCACGTGAATAACGGAACAAGCCGGACTGCTGAATCTGCTGCAAATGTCCGTCTTTACTCCATTTATGTGCTTGATTTTCCTGAGGAGCCAGACTGGCAGCTCGATGATCTGCCTCCGTATTCAACTGCAGATAGGCTTGTTCCAGCTGCCAATCGACCACTGGTGGCCAGTCACAGTCGTAGGCAGCAAATATGCCTCCTGGACGTAGTACACGCGCAAATTCGCGTAGTGTGGATTGGGGCTCCATCCAGTGGAACGACTGTGAGCAGGTCACGATATCCACACTGCCATCAGGTAGTCCCAGTTCGTGGGACAGGCCGGAGACAAAGCGAAGATGGTCCGGTTTGCCTGCCGCTTCCCATTTGGACTCTGCGACAGCTCTCATATCATCGCTTGGCTCGACTCCAATAACACGTTCTGCCTCATTTAGCCAAATCCATGACGATAAGCCCGTACCGCAGCCAACATCCGCGACCAAGCGAGGTTTGCTGTCCAAATAATTCGTCAGAATATCTACGACCTCGGTGGGCGCAGCAGGCCGGTTCTGGTCATATAACGTACCGAAACCTTTGAATCGTTCCACATTGTTACGTCTAATGTCTTGCATGGACAAACCTCCTTCAGGAAATGAAATAGATAGCAAAAAAGTAAAAGAATCAACAGATGATCAGAGCTTCATTATATCATTCATTTTCCAACCTGTTGTTAACGACCTGTTGCAAATGCTCTACCGCTTTGATATGTCGCCTAAGCAGTTCCTGTCCAACGTGTGGAGGCTTGACTACGGTCAGGTCAGATCCAAACGACATCAGGAAGGAGTACAGCCATTCCCCCTCATTGAGTTCAAGGGCAACGCGCAGCCTGCCGTCGGGCTCTTTTTCAACGCGTGACGGTTCAAAAAAATCATATACCCTATACGCAATAGAGTTGGAGAACGACAGTTCCAAAGCGATTTGGTTGATAGAGACTTGTGTCTCATTTTCCGGTGATCCGATGTTCATGTTGTTTCGGGGAACCCTCGGCAGAAATTTCAGCTGGGTAATGCGTTTCATTTTGAACGTCTGAAATTCGTTTCGATCATGCTCGTCGTGGATGTATCCCTTGAAATACCAAGTACTGTTCTTGAACAAAAGTTTGAGAGGCTCAACAGTCGGGACACTCTTCTCTCCATCCGAATTGACATAGTGAAACGTAATCCATTGATTCGTGAAGATCGCCTGTTTGACCTGATTGAACAGTTCCCTCTCCTGCAGTGGAATGCTGCCCCATGGTGAAAAATCGAACTCGATCCAATCCAGCTTGTGATCAAACAGGGCGGTTAAACGTTTGAGCATATGGGCAGTGTTAAGGTGAGGGATAGCGCTGACGCTATATAATCCAAGCAAAATTTCATTCTGATCATCTTCGGACAACAGAGATTTGTCCATGACAAAGTTGTCCATGAGATGGATGCCGCCATGCTTTCCGGTTGTCGTGTATACGGGAATACCCGCTGCACTCAGTCTATCGATATCACGGTACACCGTGCGCACGGATATCTCGAATAAACGCGCGAGCTCGGGGGCGGTAGCTTTCTTTTTCTCCAATAACAGCAATAGCATTTTGAATAATCGGTTATTTTCCATGTCGACATTATACCATGACAATAGGTGTCAGGGTATGGGTGGTACACTTGTGTTAGAGTCTCACCAAGACATTTTAGCTCAGTCTTATAATTAGTTTTTGATTTATTGCAAAGTAGTGAAGGGGACGAAATCGATTCTGAAGAAACGAAGTGTTCGCCTAAAAGCTTTCTGTAAGAAAGCTACTTCGGAAGCATACGCTATCATCGGATTTTTCCACTTAGAAAGGGGAATAAAAGAAATCCGAGGATAACAGCGATCAGAAGAACGATTCGTGACCGAAACGGCTACTTGCATAACATCAAGCACTTAATTTAGAAATGAGTTAAAAATGAAGGAGGAATTGATGATGTCGATGAAAGACGGATTTTTCTGGGGTGGCGCAACGGCTGCCAATCAGTTTGAAGGTGGATGGGACAAGGGTGGTAAAGGCCCAAGTACTTCCGATATGATGACAGGTGGAACGCACACAACACCACGGCGAATTACGCCTGTACTGGAAGAGGGTACGTATTATCCGAGCCATGAAGCGGTTGATTTTTATGGTCATTACAAAGAGGATATTGCCCTGATGGCCGAAATGGGTTTCAAAATGTTCCGCATGTCTATTAACTGGTCCAGAATCTACCCGAACGGTTATGATCTGGAGCCAAACGAAGAGGGATTGCAGTTCTATGACAACGTCTTTGCTGAGTTGAAAAAGTACAACATTGAGCCGCTCGTGACCATTTCTCACTACGAGACACCATTTGGTCTGACCCAGAAATATAACGGCTGGGCTTCCCGCGAAGTGATTGATTGTTATACCCGATATTGTACAACCCTCTTCAACCGATACAAAGATCAGGTGAAATACTGGCTGACCTTCAACGAGATCAACTGTCTGACGATGCCAATGGGGGCTTATATGGCTGCAGGTATCCTGTTTGAAGGCAAAGAGACATTGATCGATGGTGTTGATGATCCACAGACCCGCTTCCAGGCGCTGCATCACCAATTTGTTGCAAGTGCAAAAGCGGTGAAGCTGGGACATGAAATCAATCCTGATTTCCAAATCGGCTGTATGGTCGCTTTCATGACAACATATCCGAATACATGCAACCCGGACGATATTTTGCTCGCGCAGAAGAAGGACCAGCTGTCCAACATGATCTGTGGAGACGTACAGGTTCGTGGAGCATACCCTGGATTCGCCAAACGTTTCTTCGCCGAAGAAGGCATCCAGATCGAGATGCAGCCGGAAGATGCACAGACTCTGCGTGAAGGCTGCGTGGACTTCTATTCCTTTAGCTATTACATGTCCTTGGTCGAGAGTGCGGATGAGTCGTTGGATAGAGCAGAGGGAAATCTGCTGGGCGGCATCAAAAATCCGTATCTGGAAGCTTCCGACTGGGGCTGGCAGATCGATCCTAAAGGATTGCGTTACACGCTGAATCACCTGTATGACCGTTATCAGATTCCATTGATGGTTGTGGAGAACGGATTGGGTGCAGTGGATGTAGTAGAGGAAGATGGCTCCATTCAGGATGACTATCGCATTGATTATTTGAGAGGTCACATCGAACAAATGAAAGAAGCCGTTGCCGACGGTGTGGAGCTTATCGCTTACACGATGTGGGGATGTATCGATTTGGTCAGCGCATCCACAGGCGAGATGAAGAAGCGCTATGGTTTCATTCATGTGAACAAGGACAATGATGGCAATGGTGATTTGAGTAGAACACCCAAGAAGAGCTTCCACTGGTACAAAAAAGTCATTGAATCCAATGGCGAGGAGCTCTAAGTTGCCACTGTAAAATAGATTCATAATGACGTAAAAGAACCTCATTGGTGCTTGATGCAACCATGAGGTTCTTTACGTTTGGTTTGTTTTCAAGCATGGGTTGGATCATTGCATGGTGATCGAAAAAGCCTAAGCGAGAGGTTTGGACTGTAACAGGGAAAGGCGTTCCAGATGTCGCTGATAGAACCATATGCATACGGCAAGCCAGCATCCACTCAGAAAGTACCCACCCACGACATCACTGGGATAGTGCACCCCCAAATAAATTCGGCTCATTCCAATCGTCAGGATGAAGATCGCACTCACGATAATCATGAGTACGCGTCCAGTCGCTGTCGGTACATGCTTCCAGATTAAGAAGGCCAGGCCGCCATACAAGCTGAACGCTGCCATGGAATGGCCACTCGGGAAGCTGTAACCACTCACCTCAATAATCCGGTTAATCGTAGGTCTGGCGCGCTGGAATACCAGCTTAATCAATGCATTGAGCAGAGTCGAGCCCGCAATAACACAGGCGAGGAAGAGCAGCTCGCGTTTGTGCCTGAGGTAGATATACAGCACAAGCATGGCGAGAATGGTAATGACAACCACAGGCACCTCGCTGCCAATCCAGGTAAAGAGCTGCATCAATCGTGTCATTCCGGGTGATTCCATGCCCTGAATCCAACCAATCAAAGTATCGTCAAAGACGTGGATCTGGTTGTCGCTGATGGACAGGGCGATGCTTACAAATGCAATAAGGCATAACGCTGCAACGAGCAGCGGGATGGAGATATTCTTTTTTAAAGTCTGATTCAAGTGACGGTTTCCTCCAAGGTGTCTGAATTCTGATGATGCTCAATACAATATTCGTATTATGCTATAATCTTACAATAAATATAGCTTCAAACAAAATGTGAACGATTACAAGATGAGTGTGGCAATCTGAGCCGGGGGTGAAAGGATGAAGCGCTTAGTATGGTTTGCATTGATTTTGTTGTTGGTTGGATTGGGTTACACGGTATTTCCTGGGGAAAAAGCTTATGCTTGCAGCTGTGTAGAATCGAATGCTCAAGAGAAACTGAAGACGTCCACATCGGTTTTTACAGGTAAAGTGGTGAAAAGGGGTGGGATGCAAATATTCAGCCCTGACCGATTGAGAGCATATACCTTTGAAGTGGATACCGCATGGAAGGGTGTTTCTTCTAAACGAATGACTGTCATGGGTAATGATGCCGGTTCGGAATCTTGTGGGATTCAATTGGAGAAGAACCAATCCTATCTGATCTTTGCTTATCAGAATAAAATGGACGATAAGTTGCATACGAATCTTTGCAGTGGCAATGTTTCCATTGATCAAGCTGGAGACGCATTAAAGCTGCTGGGAGCAGGAAAAGTAGTGAGCCAGGATGATTTTGAAATAACCGATCAAGGACGAAGTTGGTCATTTTATCTCATTATGTATGGTGGACTTATTTTATTGCTTGTATTGGTAAGTAGCTGGATCTGGAGAAGGAAGAAGCGCGTCTGATGTTAGGATCTGATTCAAGGGAAAATGGTATTACGGGCAACGAAGGAAAATATAAATCCCCGCATGGAATATCGAGGTAAACTCGCGTTCCGTGCGGGGATTTTATATATTTGGTCGGATAATCGTACCGATTCAATTAGTTTAACTGCAGCATATATTCATAAGCCGTGATACCGAATACTCGTTTAAAGTGTCTGTTCAGATGAGTCAGGTCGACAAAACCACATTCGGCTACAGCGGAGTAAACATCCTTATGCGTTTCAATGGACTGTCTGGCACGCTCCACCTTGCAATTTAGAAAAAATTGGTAAGGAGATATGCCGGCATGGGACTTGAACTCGCGGATAAATTGAAACTTGGACATGTTGAATTCCGCACTCAGGTCGTCCAGTTTCAGAACATCTTCAATACTGCAAAACATCATTTCTTTCGCTTTTCGAACCAGATTGTCCTGAGGCCGCCACAACTTGGTGTCCATTTCCGACTGGGAGAGTAATTGCAACAGGCCCAAGAGCAGTTCATTGCATTTCGCTTCATCCTGTCCGTTTTGAACAGCATCATTCAGCATCAGGATGCTTCGTGCAAGCACAGGGTCATAGACGATGGGGCTATTAAAACGCAATTCCTTTTTCCCTAGAACCTCTTCGACCAAATCCGGCTTCAGATATAGCATGACATAGTCTATGCCGGCTTTGTCATAGGAACTTCCATCGTGGGACTGTTCCCGGTTGAATAACATCACGCCGTTTTTGTGGGAGGCCTGATAATGTCCGTCCAGATGGTATTGCTGAATACCGCGAAGCGTTACTCCTACTGCATATTCCTCGTGGCAATGCTTTTTATAGGTGAAATCCGTAAAGCTGGCGGATAAAGCCAGTACGTCCTGTGATTTCTTATAATTAAACAATTCCATGCTGCACACACCTCCCGCGCGTTAGATGATTCCCGATACCATAATGGCTGAGTATAACAAAAAAAGAGCCATAAGCATACTCACTGCTTTTTGATGACGATTGAGTAACGTTCTGAAGACGGAGCCAAAAACGACCCAACTGGAATAGGCGAAGAAGCCGATGATGGTAATGATGATCACGAACAGAAACGTTGTCATGGTGCTATCGTAGTACGGCAGCACATAGCTGGGAATGACAGTGAACGTGAACAGAACCACTTTTGGATTCACAAACTGCATGATTAAACCATTCAGAAACCCCGTAACTTGCTTCGATGCCGTCTCGGTGGAACCCATTTTATAGACTTGATAAGCCAGATATATCATATAGACACTACCCACGATCTGCATCACATGGAGAATGCCAGGCAATATCTCAGCGAGAAGATGATTAAGAAGAGCAGAAGCAGCTAGTAATAAGCCAAATGCAACTGTGGCACCCCACACATACTCCATCGTTTTCCGGGGACCAACCTGCCCGACGGAAGTGAGAATCACAATATTGCTGGGGCCAGGTGTAAAGGTAACGACAATACAATAGATGAAAAAAGATGTAAGATTCATAGTGCCTCCCCGAGTTGTAGTTACATGATCATACTCCGGGGAGGCATTGGCTTATAGTACATTATTGCAGCAGAATGCACATGAGCGGGAAAAAAATTATAACTTTCCAGCTAATAGAAACGTCATAGAAGTAACTACTCTGATATCGAGGTGATTAAATGAAAGCTGTAAGTAAGTTGCTGTTCCTATGTATGATACCTCTTTTATTGTCTGCCTGCTTACAAAACGCGGAAAGTAAACAGCCGACCAATAATTTGGATCTGAGTCCTCCAGTTGAAATTTCATTTGAAGAAGCGGAAGCTAGGACCCCGTTTGAAATCAAACAACCGTCAGTTCCTTTCCAAGTTACTCAAAAATCAGCAAGGATTTTAGATACCAATGGTAAATTTGAAGCAGTAGAAATTACGTATGTAAATACCGATGAAGGATTGAACCTGATCACTATGATTACAAACTCAAAGGTGGATACGCCTCCGAATGGGAAGAAAGGTCTAAAATTATCTAATGGTTCGCAAACGTGGGACCAAGGAGACGGACATGTAAGTGCCATCTATTGGAGAAACGAGGGTTTGACTTACTCTCTTATTTCAGGAAAAAATAACAATCTTGAACCGTTATACGATTACCAAACATTACTTGAAATTGCAAATACATTAAAATGATTTTGGTAAGCTAAATCTTTACGGTAACGGGGCACGATAGTTTAATTAACTACCTTTTCGCATAAGGCAGATCTCTTTTAGATTAAAAACAAAACCAAAAGACCCAACTTCTCTATATGTACAGAGGAAGTTGAGTCTTTTGGTTACTGTATTAAAGCACCTGTTCAATGAATTTTACATTAAGGCATCCAGAAAACGGGTTGCGATCCCAAAATAGATAAACAACGACAAAATATCATTCAGCGTTGTGATTAATGGGCCGGAGGCGACCGCAGGGTCTACTTTGAAACGACTGAGCAGAAGCGGAATGCAAGTGCCGGTCAGAGTTCCGATAACCAGAGTGAAGAATAGTGATACTCCAATAATGGCTCCGAGCAGCCAGTCACCTTGCCAGAAATAGGCGATGACCGTAATCAGCAAACCGCATACAAGCCCAATCATTATGCCTACTTTAATCTCTCGGCCAATTAGTGCGAGCACTGTAGCCTTGTCCAGCTTGCGTCCAATCAGTCCGCGCACAACGACAGCAAGGGATTGTGTACCCGTATTCCCCGTCATACCGGCTATCATGGGCATGAAGAACGCCAACGCCACAACCTGATTCAGCGTGTCCTCGAAAAAATCCACGATGCTGCCCGAGATCAGTCCGATAAATAACAATAAAATCAGCCAAGGAAGGCGACGTCTGACGGCAACCAGCGGTTTGGTATCAAAATCGATGTCTTTACTGCCGCCACCCATCTTGGCGATGTCTTCACTGGCTTCGTCCATAATAATATCAATGACATCATCCATTTGGATAACGCCGCATAATCTGCGGTTCTCATCCACGACAGGCAGAGCCATAAATTCATAACGCTGCAACAGCTGTGCAGCTTCTTCCTGGTCCATATCGACTGTTGCATGGATGACACGCCGGGTCATCAGCTCATCCACTTTGGTGTTGTCACCTGCCTGAGCAAGGGATTGATAGCTCACAACTCCAACCAGTTTGCCTTCATCATCGGTGACATACAGATAACTGGTCGCAGGAATGTGCAGCGTAGCCTGCGATTCTCTCAGTGCTTCCTTTGCGGTTTCATGCGATAACAGGGTACGGTAACGATCGGTCATGATACGTCCAGCCGTTTCCGGTGGGTAGTTCAGCACGGAGCGAATAATGGCTGAATGGTCGAGATTCATATTGGACAACAATTCTTCTCTGCGTTTGAGGGGCAGATCATGCATGAAGCGAATCAGATCACTTTTGTCCATTTGCTGCATGACTTCAAGAGTGCGCTCCGGGCCTAACTGTTCGAATAGATGCACTTGTTCGTGAAGCGTGAGCGCTTCTGCCATGTCGGCGAGAACGTCAGGCTTGAATAAGAGCAAGAAGCGTTTCGTCTCTTGTTCAGGGAACTTTTTATATACGAGAGAAAGGTCGTAGGGATGTAGTTCTTTGGCCCATTTATAAAACTCGGTCAGGTTTTGGGTTTGCACGAATTGCACAAGGAGCTCCGTAATCTCTTCAACCGAAAAATCTTTTTTGGAATGGGTTCGATTCATATGTAGTCTCCTTTCTAAATGGATTCAACTCCGTATTCTTAAACGAAAAGGAATGGAAGTTAAACAGCGACCACGGGAAATGGATATTGTAATCTTGCTAAAACATTCGATATGGGCTTACAAATGGATGCTGCCGGGATATACTTGTTGTAGAAAACCCGATGAGGAGGAGACATGTGGAATCGGTAGTAAGAACACGATTGTTATCTCTGGTCGAACCGGAATATCAGAAATTCTCGGCTGCGCTCATTCCGAATATCACGAATCTGTTAGGTGTGAGACTGCCTGAAATACGCAAGATGGCGAAACAAATCGTCAAAGAGGACTGGTGTGCCTATCTGAAAACCGCTGATGATGATTATTTTGAAGAAGTGATGCTGCAAGCGATGGTCATCGGTCATGCCCAAGCAGATATTGAGGAACTTCTGCAGCATATTGCCTGGTTTGTTCCCAAAATAGATAACTGGTCAGTATGCGACAGCTTCTGCGGTGGTTTGAAATATACAAAGGCACATCTGGATCAGGTGTGGCAGTTCTTGCAGCCCTATCTGGTATCCAACCAGGAGTATGACATTCGCTTCGGGGTTGTGATGCTGTTGAACTTTTATATGGAAGAAAAATATATCAGCAGAGTGCTTGCTTCATTAGATACCATTCATCACGAAGGGTACTATGTGAAAATGGCAGTGGCCTGGGCGATTTCCATCGCTTATGTGAAACAGCCTGAAGCGACGCTGCGTTATTTGGGGGACAATACCTTGGACGACTTTACGTATAATAAGGCTCTTCAGAAAATAACGGAGTCCTATCGTGTTGATCCGGAGACGAAGCAGATCATCCGCAGCATGAAACGAAAAGTGAAAAAAACGGTTCGTGTGTAGTATGTGTGCATAACGAGAAAAGAAACCAGATAAATCTACGAGGGGAAAGGGCGATTGACGTATGAGAAAGAGCATCATGTGGACTAAAATGGAACTAGACGGTCGTCCGTGGGTATTGCTTGCCACCGAAAAAGGGTTATGCCGGGTCATCATGCCCAATGAAACGCTGGAAGATTGGAGTAGTTGGATTGGCAGAATTGCTCCTGGAGTGGAGCTCGAAGAAAATGAAGCAGCGTTGAAGCATACAGGCATGTTGGATTGGCTGCAATCCTATTTTGCCGGAGATAAGGTGGCTTTCACAGACGAAATTCCACTCGATTTGATCGGTACGGCATTCCAACAGCAGGTATGGACGGAGTTGGGGAATGTTCCTTATGGTGAGACAAGAACCTATGGCGACATTGCTGCTGCGGTGGGAAGACCTTCAGCGGTGCGAGCTGTTGGGGCAGCCAATGGAGCCAACCCTATTCCGGTACTGCTGCCGTGTCATCGCATTATCGGTGCCAACCGCAAGCTGACCGGTTTTCGCGGAGGACTGGAGATGAAGCGAAGACTGCTGGATATTGAACAGATCGAAGGCGTGACGGATGGCGGGCATGCGCGGTTTAATTTTTAGAGAGAGTACCTTCGTTATAAGAGACGGAACCACGGGCTACCGTGGTTTTTTTGTTGTGAGGATGTGAGAAATGAACGAAAATATCGCGAAAGTTTTTGTCTTCCTTCTGGGTTTATTCCGCTATGTTCGCATATACCACATTTTGGGTTATGATGGACGTGGATTACTAGGAAGGCGGAGTCACGGCTGTTTATGAAATCAATGATCAGGTGATCGGGATTGCTCAGGCATACCATGAAGGAAAGGGAAATCGAAGCGAAGAAATGAACAATATTAAAAATACAATTTATTTAAAAATGAGTAGTGTTTTAATCGTTGCTACTATAGGTTGTCTACTTGTTGCTGTTTACTTACGTACCAAATCAAACACGAACATGTATCAATTTTTAACGTGGGACATTTTTTTAGCATGGGTTCCATTCATCATTTCATCAACGATTAGTTATGTAAGCAATAGGAAACTTACAAGAACGAGCATCGCACTAATCGGGGTGATGTGTGCATGCTGGCTGTTCTTTCTACCGAATTCGGCATATCTTTTCACAGAAATTTTGCATGCATTCAGATACTTTGATCCTCAAGGGGAAACTAAATTCTGGGTTAATATTGATTTTTGGTATAGCCTCAGCCTAACATTTGTCTTAGCCATACTGGGTTTACTTCTGTCCATTTGCTCGATACATCAAATTCACAAATTGTTAAATAAACGATTAAACCCATTTAGCGGTATGGTAGTTGTAGGCGTTGTTTTACTTCTGAGCAGTCTAGGGGTATACATCGGGAGATTTAATCGGTGGAATAGTTGGGATGTCTTGAAGCAGCCTGGCCTCATTTTGAAGGATATCATGACTGATTTAAGTGCAGGCAACAGCATTCTGGTTGAATTTGTGGCTATGATATTTGTGATTCAAGTTTTGGGATATATTACACTTCGTATACTAATGGGGAAGTCCAATAATATCTAGACGATAATCGTATGGAACACCAACGTTTTAACTATTTTTGCTGAATAAAGTCCTATGGTACCATTGACCACAGAAGATGAATCGGTACTCGATGCTAGATAGACCGAGTGGAAAGAGGGAGTGACTATGTTGAAGCAGGAATACTGGTTAACCAACGTATCATTGGAGCAAAGTTATGTAATGGAAGACGGGCAGGTAACCGGCACCCGGACGAGCCTTGGTCATCTGCGGATTGAAGATGGAGTCATTGCAGCCATCGTGGGTGGGGATACGGAATTAACAAGCCAGTTGCCAAAGGTTGATGGTAAAGGATTGCTGCTGTTGCCTTCTTTCGAGGAAGCCCATATTCATTTGGATAAAACGTATTATGATGCACCATGGAAAGCGGTTCGACGCATCTCCAGTATTTTCGAACGTATCGAAGAAGAGAAAGTGTTGCTGCCCAAGCTATTACCCGATGCGAAGCGTCAGGCGGAGAGCATTCTGAGCCTGATTCAGGGATATGGGTCTACCCATGTGCGCAGTCATTGCAATATTGAACCGGTCAGCGGGTTGAAACGGCTTGAAGCGACAAAGCAGGCTTTGGAGACATTTTCGGGCAAAATATCCTCTGAAATCGTCGCTTTCCCGCAGCATGGACTTCTCCGCTCTAATTCGGTTGAACTCATGCGTCAATCCATGGCGGAAGGGGCCACTCATGTAGGTGGACTTGATCCTCACACTGTGGACGAGCATATTGAGAAATCGCTAAATGTAATGGTCGAACTGGCTGTTCAGTATCAGGCAGGCATCGATATTCATTTGCATGATTCTGGAGAACCGGGTAAACAAACGTTGCTGCAATTGGCTGATCTGACCGAAGAAGCGGGACTTCAGGGTAAAGTTACCGTAAGCCATGCGTTCTGGTTCGCCCGTGCGGAGCAGCAAGAAACGGAAGATATGGCCAAGCGAATGGCCTCCCTTGGTATGAGCGTTGCTTCGACCGTGCCTATCGGTAAAATGATGATGCCACTTCCGATGCTCCATCAACATGGGGTGAACGTGAAGCTGGCGACTGATAGTTTGACTGATCATTGGTCTCCGTTTGGCAATGGAGATCAACTGGAGAAAGCGGGCCGCTTCGCCGAACTGTACGGGTATAACGATGAGCGCTCCTTGGCTCAGTCTCTTGCATTTGTCACAAGTGGCATCACTCCACTGGATTCAGAGGGACAACAGGTATGGCCGAAGGTAGGGGACACAGCTAGTTTTG
Organism: Paenibacillus sp. GL_099_B; assembly: GCF_057835695.1. Taxonomy (NCBI): domain Bacteria; kingdom Bacillati; phylum Bacillota; class Bacilli; order Caryophanales; family Paenibacillaceae; genus Paenibacillus; species Paenibacillus sp. GL_099_B. Next base: position 5,480,014 of record NZ_CM174430.1, on the reverse strand, counting down.
TACTGGTAGAAGCAAGCTGCTCGGCAAAGGCGGTTGCCAGAAGGTCTGCGCGTCAAGCGGTATGGTTTGAAGGAAGACTGGTAAGTGGGTCGGTGTAGGATAGAATATAATGGAATGGATGGACCACGGGAAACCGTGGTTTTTTGTTCTGGATCTGTAAGGAAAGAACTGCTAATCAGCAGGTGAGAAAAGAGGAAGGAACTGTTCGCATATACCACTTTTTAGGTTATGATGGACGTAGTTGTCATTTAATTTACTATTTAAGTTGAGGAGTGGTACCTGATGATCAGAGAGGCTGAAGCTAGGGATGTCGAGGTTATTGAAAGGTTGTACAAAGAATTATTACCAAACAACCTGAATACGAAGGTACTGGCAGAGCGGATTGAAGAAGTAAGGAATAATCCCAATAGTTTCTTATTTGTTTACGAAGTCGGTGATCAGGTTATTGGGACTGCGCATTTACATATTTGTCTGGACACATTAGTGGAAAATAGACCGTTTGGCGTGGTTGAGCGGGTTATCATTACGGAGCATGTGCAGAGCAAGGGTCATGGATCTGAACTTATGAAGTATATAGAGGATGTATGCATACAGAAAAATTGTATAAAGGTGTTTCTCACCAGCGGTTCATCCAGGTACGAAGCACACGGCTTCTACACGAAGTTAGGGTACGATGGGGAATCCAGCAAGGCTTTTAAGAAATATTTATAAAACGAGCTCAAACTTGATTGTATATTCATATCCATATTTTTCTGAATAGATGGGAGGATATATAGATGAAAGACAAGAACTATTATGAAACTTTTGTTGCAGTTGCAGAAGACTGTCCTGTTAAAGTGGCAGAGATCCCCAAAACCAAAAATGGCTCCAAGACCGTTCCAGCTCTACAGTATGAAATGATAACAAACCATCCTTATCAATATACGCAAGAGGATGTCATGTTTGAAGTGTTCGCGCAGCGCAATGATATTCCCGATGAACAAAGATCCATAGAAAGAACCAAGTTTTTCTCCAAGGGACAACCCTGTCTTCACACTTCTTCCTTGGGTAAGCGTTACGGTTGGGGTATTCATCATAATTCACAAGGGAAAGTAGCGATCTACGCTGTTGAATCCGAAGAATATAAAGAGTTCTTAAATGACAGCAGTTTAAAACATGTAAAGGCGATGCGTTCGAACCGTCAATAGCTCTATTGTTTAACAATTAGTAGTGAGAAATTAAAAGAGAACTTTAGGGAGGCATTATGATAGTAGACCTTATTCCAGTGAAGTTTGCAGAGAAAAATATGTTATCGAATCTATATCAACTGTACCATTATGATTTCAGCGAATTTACAAGCCAGGATATAAACAAAGAAGGCAAGTACGATGTGAATATTGACTTTATTTGGGAAGGTGATGACAGATGGAGGCCATATTTCATTAAGATTTCTGGCATTATAGCTGGCTTTGTGATTGTACTCCTTGAAAATTTAGATACCGATCCAGATCCTACACATGTGATCTATGATTTTATGATCCTAAAGAAGTTTAGAAGAAGTGGAGTTGGATATGCTGCTGCGATGCAGACATTTGAGTTATACAAGGCAGATTGGGCACTCGCCCAGATGGAGAGTAACACTCCTGCAATAGCGTTCTGGCGAAAGGTATTAAAAAATTTCACAGATGATCATTATACGGAAACATTCAGAGATGATACCAGAAAGTATATTCAGACATTTAGTATGAAGGAATAAAAACAAACATAGGTTAAGGAGAAAAAAATGAAAATTCGTTCTGTCTCACTAGCTATTTTGAGGAAAGAAGATCGCATTTTGGTTCAGGAAATTAACTTCCCGGATATTTCAACTACTTTCTACAGACCTATTGGTGGAACGATAGAGTTCGGTGAGAACAGTAAGAAAACTCTGATCAGGGAGCTCAAAGAAGAGTTGGATCAAGAGATCGAAGAGCCTCGATTAATTTCCGTTATTGAAAATATTTTGGAATAGAAGATGAATTAGGTCATGAAATTGATTTTATCTATGAAGCATCATTTATAGATAAATCTCAATACACTCAGGAAGAATTTGTTGGATTAGAAGGTTCTATCCGCTATAAGGCATGTTGGAAACCAATCACTTATTTTTCAACAACAATGGATGATGTAAAGCTGGTACCTGATGGATTGCTGGATTTGTTATTGGAAAAAGAACTGGAAAATGGGTCTATGGTAAGGCATATAAGAACTAATAAATGGTGAAAAGAAGGCTGGAGGTAAGAGATGCACGCTTTAACCAAAGAAACATCGGATACATTATTGGAAGCGATGGATACGTACAAAAGAATTGCACAAGAACTGATCGACAAATTGATCTCGGAAACTAGCCAGGCTGAAAAGGAAGAGATTATCAATGGAGCGTACTACTTGCTTTCCAATGAAGAAGTATTAAACGGTGAAGAGTATTTGAGTGGAAACTGGCATTTCGATGTTCATGGAGAGCATTGCATGTTCGAGAATGCAGAAACAGGCCAAACGTTGGAGGTTTCTCTTGGCAGTAAAGATGATGTGGGAAACATGGACCCTTATTTTTTTTATAACTTTTTGAAATCCACTGCAAATTTTGAACACCTGATCGTTTATTTTGAAAATCCATTTGGGGATATGTTGGATTTTTTCGAAAGGTTGGCAGCCCAGAATGTGCTTATTCATGTTCATGGGGTTGAATATAGAAGGCTTCTTAACTGCATAAAGCAGTATCCCGTTCATTCAAATAAGGGAATGCGTTTGAAGAGAAGAACGGGATTATTCGTTACCACATAAAGAAGTTTAACGTTGTACGCGTATGACAATATCCTGGTCATGATTGCCGAACCCGGAACCATAGAGTGTTAATCCCCCGACGTTAGCCCCCTCCTCGTCAACTGTGAAACGAAGTGTCCAAAATGGTTCCTCCAGTTTGATATCCTCTATAGTCACGTCCGACATCCGCTCTCCATCCATATACGTACCCGAGTCATCAACACGAATCGTCTTTAATAATCCATATTGATTTACATTGCGATGCCACCATGTCGGCGTATATTTACCTCGAGCTGCTCTTCCGAAGTCAGCGGGGCTTGTCCAGGTTCCAAGCGAAATGCCGTTAAACGTAAATCGGATATCCGATGGCCAATGATCTCGTAAACCCGGGGCTTCTGAGGCCATTTCCACTGAAATTTCAATGGCGCTAGCAGTTTCATCGGGAAGTAAATAGTTAGGCGTTTTATATTCTACATAACCCCTTCCGAACCAGAGGATGGCAGCGTGAACCCGCTCGGGATCAAGAAAGTAGCGTGGGTCGTCCCAGACTCCAATTTCTTTCTCGTGCGTGCCAAGACCGCAGGTAGGATGAACTTCAAATGCAGTATAGTGCCCCACAGAAATTGTCTGCTCTCTAACCCTTGCTGTCCGGCTGGGGGATGGTAGTTCAATCTCGATGTTATTTTGTTTGAGGAAACACAATTTGTGCGTGCCTCCATTTAGGCGTTTCCTACGGCTATCGATCAGTCCGGCTTGCTCAAGCTTTCGTATATGCATCGTGACGATGGAGGGGCTAAGTTCTAACGCAGCCGCAATATCCTTCACATTCATTTCGCTATCTGCAATCAAATCCATGATCCTCCATCTAACCTCGCTTGCCAGGGCTTCGTATAACGGTATGAATTTTGGATCTCCGTTCGCTTTGATCACCTTTAACAATCTCCTAACCAGATCTATTGAAATCATATATATATTAATTTAATGGATTTAACATGACTCTTCAACTCTAATGCATTGAAAGTATGTTTGCGATAGTGTTTAATTTTTTTATCTGCTTATGAAGTTGGATTCTTAAATATATGAATTATGGAAAAAGAGGTGGCTCAAATGAAATACAATAATCCCGTCATTAAAGGGTTCTATCCAGATCCAAGCATCTGCAAGGTGGATGACACTTATTATTTGGTGTGCAGTTCCTTTCAATACTTTCCGGGTGTCCCGCTTTTTGAAAGCAAAGATTTATTGAATTGGACCCAAATCGGTCATTGTTTAACCCGAAAAAGCCAGATTCGCCTAGAGACGGTGAGCAGCTCGGGAGGTGTCTTCGCCCCAACAATTCGATACAACAACGGGCGATTCTATATGACCACGACGAACGACACCACGCGTCAGAATTTCTACATATGGACTGACGATATATACGGGGAGTGGTCAGAACCGATTATTGTGGATCAAGGGGGAATCGATCCGGATTTGTATTTTGAAGACGGTAAGGCCTTCTTTATGAGCAATGGTACCGACGATGAAGGGATTGGGGGAATCGTTCAGTGTGAAATTGACATTGAAACAGGTGGCAAAAAGACCCCGAGCCGTTCAGTATGGCAAGGATCAGGCGGACGTTATCTGGAAAGCCCACATTTGTATAAAATCAATGGATACTATTACCTCATGGCATCTGAAGGCGGAACCGAATACGGTCATATGGTCACGTATGCGCGGGGAGATTCTCCTTCCGGTCCTTTCGAGCCCTATGCCAAGAATCCTGTTCTGACCAACCGTAATTTGGGAGGTTATGAACTGCAGGGGGTTGGCCATGGCGACCTGATTCAGGACGAGGAAGGCAATTGGTGGATCTTGCATTTGGGATTCCGTCAGAGTGGACAATGGCTTACTTATCATCATCTGGGCCGGGAAGTATTCCTTACGCCAGTTACCTTCGACGAGGAAGGCTGGTTTACGGCAGGACATAAAGGTACGACTCTTATAAGTTTTGACACTGATCGTATTTCCGACACAGTCATTCAACAAGAGAAGAAAAGCTATACGTTTGAGAACACGGATTGGAATCTGGACTGGTGTTATCTTCGTCATCCCAATACAGAAAATTACTTGTTAGAGCAAGGCAACATAAAGTTAAAAGGAACCGAAGTGACACTGGATGTTCCAGCATCCCCGACATTCATTGGCCTACGTCAAAAAGACTTTGGCGCGACCATCTCCGTTGACGTTAGTCTTACGAATGGAGAGGCAGGCATCACCATCTATATGGATGAACAGCACCATTATGACTTGGCTATTCGCAAAGAGCAGAGCGAGTATAAGGTAATTGAGCGTCTGAATATTGGGGATATCAAATCAGTCGAAAATGAAGTTGAACTGGGAAGTGATCATCATGCCACATTGGTTATACAGGCAAGCCATGAACGCTACAGCTTCCTTATTCATGCAGATGGCAAGGACATCCTCTTAGGTACAGCACAGACGAAATACCTTTCCTCAGAAGTTGCCGGGGGCTTTACAGGGGTGCTCATTGGTCTATACGCGAGTGGCGAAGGTTCTGTAGCTGAGTTTTCTAAATTTAAATGTGATTATATTTGAAAAGGTAAGGGGAGGGACTTTTGTTCCTTCTCTTTTTTTTGAATTCTCGTGATTTCTCAAACAAAAGTGTAATAGCGCGTGTTTATGTATTATATGCCGCAAGCAAATAACGAGTTGTATGCTGAGAGAATAGAATACATAGTACACCATATTCGGATTACCACCCAGGAATAAGCTGTAGTAGAGAGGGGAAAAGGCGATGAATGATAGTACTTCATATTCTTTAGTCGTTGCGAATCAAACTAGCTATGCCAAGTACTTTGCGACGTATAGAAAGAATATCTGGTTTAGACCGAGCTGGGCATCTCTTCAAGAAATGATGCTAGACGCAAGTGATTGTTATTGGATCTATCAAGACAATCAACGAGTGGGCGGGATTTCTTTGACAAGTAATGAACTTGGATCTTTCTTTATGATTCCTCCGTCCACGTTGACTGTAGATCTGGTTCATTTCTTAAAGAATTATGCCATTCAAAATTCAGGGGGTCAGTCAAAGGTAGATGCTTACAATGTTCTGGCTGAACATATTGATGTGTTGAAGTCAGCGGGTTTCGAAGTTTTAAACACAAGAAAATGTATGGTTAGACCTACAGAGAAGATTGAAAATGACCTCCATCCTGATTATATTTCTATCAAACCCCAATTGGAGCATTTGCCAAGCATTGTTCAAGTCATGAACGAATCATATCTTGGGGGAATGGATGAAGGAAATCTGGATACATATCGGAATGACGTGAGTTATTATTTTGAACATAACCGCCAGGATGAGCTATTGAATGCATCATCGGTTTTAGTAGATAAAAAGACGAACGAGGTCGTTGGATTTTGTTTGATTTCGATGTGGGAGGATATGCCTCTTGTGTATGATATATCGGTTAAGCCGGGCTATAGTAATCAGGGTTTGGGAAGATATATGTTATACAAGGCGATTTCTCTTCTGGAAGACTTCTCTCCAACCATTCGTTTGTTCGTTACTATAGGAAATAAGGCTGACTATTTATATACCAAATTAGGTTTTCTTTCAGGAGAGGAAGCATCTCACTTGGTTTATAGAGTCGTGTAGAGAAATGATGATAGAAACTATACTTAATGAAATTGAAGGGAGGACTACATGGAAGATCAATGGAGAATTGCAACGTATGATGCTACCTGGAGGCAAATGTTCCTCGAAACCGGGATGAGATTAAGAGAAGCCTTGGGAGAAAAGGCTGTGCGGATCGACCATGTCGGATCAACTTCCATCGTCGGAATAGATGCTAAACCCGTCATAGATATACAAATTTCCATATCTAATTATGATGGTTATCTTAACTACAAGCATGAAATCGAAGCGGTCGGCTTCATATTCAGAGAAGATAATCCGGATAAAACCAAGCGATATTTTCGCGAAATACCCGGAAGCAGGAGAACACATGTACACGTAAGACAAGCAGGGAGTTTCTCTGAGCAGATGAACTTGCTTTTTAGAGATTATTTGAGGGAACATCCAGCGGATCGATTGAAATATGCGGAAGAGAAGCACAGACTTATGGCATTATACAAGGACCAGCGACCCAAGTACGTGGAAGGCAAAGGACCGATGGTGTGGAGCATATTAGAGAAAGCTCATATATGGTCCCAAGAAATCGGTTGGCAACCGGGAGAATCTGACGCATAAGAACATCTATTGCATGTGAATAATCCTATGGGAGTGGTGAGATGAACATTGGAAGAAAGCTGCTAACGACCGTTCTAACCATCATTAGTTTTACTTTAATTGCAAGTATAATATCCATGAATGAATCCTACAACTTTGATTTTTATATTCTTGTTTATCTTGTATATGCGACTCCCCTGATCACATTGATCGGGCTACCTTTATCTTTATTGCTGGATTATCTGTTGAGTAGATCTCGTTTCGCAAATTATGTAATTTATCTAAGTTTGAGAATACTGGGCTACGCATGTGCTGGAGTCTTAGGAATGTATATCTATTATTTGCTCATGGGCGCTGGAGAAGAAATTTTGAATTTTAAAGAGTCGATAGTTTTAACCTTATTTGGCGTTCTAGCTGCTATACTATTTGTGTTGATCGATCTGGGTTTGGAAGGTTTGTTAACGGTGCGAAAACGCAAGACGTAGTCATAACAATTGCTGATTTAATACTATTTTTCAGGAGGAATATAAGATGCCAACCCACTGTGCACTTCTTGTTATCGATGTTCAGGTAGCCATGTTCGATGAATCAGATCCCGTATATCAGGGGGACGTATTGCTTCAGAGAATACAACATTTAATTTCCAAGGCTCGGCAAAAAGGTCACTCCGTCATCTACATTCAGCACAGTGAAGGAGCAGGGAGTCCCCTTGAACGTGGAACGGCAGGTTGGTCGATTCACCCGTCCATTGCGCCGATCACTGGTGACCTTGTTATTGAAAAGCAAACCCCTGATTCGTTTCACGAAACAGATCTTAATCTGAAATTGCAAGAAAACGGAGTGACGGATCTTATTCTGACTGGCATGCAGACGGAAATATGCGTGGATACGACTTGTCGCAGAGCAAGTAGCCTTGGCTATGCACTAACCTTGGTTCGTGATGCTCACAGCACATGGAATTCCAATATTCTTCAAGCTGAGCAGATTATAGAACATCACAATACGGTTCTGAGCATGTTTGCGAATGTGGTGGATACCGAAAATGTAATGAATGGATGAGATGAATTGACGTTTAATAAAAGAATATTTAATCTTTCGGCTTGGATTGCCGTGTTAGCTGTGATCTTTATTCCAGGAACAGCCTATACAGAGGGGCCTTTACGAACAGAGTATGGTTTTCCATTGCGGTTCTTTACTGATTATCACTATAAGAAACCTGATGATACGATCTGGTTCCTTTCCACTGTATATGTGAATGCTCTTCTGTATTTATTTAATGTCCTGTTTATATACGCTGGAATTCATGTTTTACTCTATGTAAAGAAGAGAATAACGACACCAAAAGAGTAGGGAGCTGCGACGATCGCGGCTCTTTTGTTTTTACCATATCAAAAGTTGCCGTGAGTTCCCAATAGAAGGCTTATGATAATTCGGGTATACAGCCAGCTAGCGGACTGACAGTAGGGATCGTTGCAGAAATGCTGACGATCCTTTTTGTATACCTTGGACATGAAGCTTAATGGGATATTATTAGTCTAATATAATTCCCCTGTTCTCTACCGTCCGCAAAGGTATACAAGAAAGTTTCATCAGATTCAGAAAACCCAAGCTTCTTTGTTCGGGTATTTTTTTGCACATGATTTCACAATTGTATAACACTTCTTTTTTAATTGGAGTAGCTTCAAGCGTCCCTCTAACGAAAAAACAACAACATACCGCTCGTTAGGAGCAGTATGCTGGGTCCGACAAGTATTAGGTCGTCGCGAATTCCTCGCAGACTGAGGGGGACGATTTCACTGAACCACCATCCACCCGCAGGGGTTTGCAGTCTAATTTCTAAATTCCCGCTTGTTTGTACAGTGCCCGTTTTTGGGATAATAACGGCAGGTATGTCGGTATCATGATTGCGATATACGCTGGCAACTTTATTCAGCACACCTTTATCAAAAAAGGCATCGAGATTTTCATAAACTCTCCTTTGATTAGGCGCTCTTGATTTGGGAGAATACCCCTCTCTATTTATTATCATCTTACTAGGCTTAGCGGTTAAAGGCTACTTGCGAAAGCAAGTGACTTTTTTGTATCATCTGTAATGTTTTTGAGCTAGCCGCCCATAAAATTTTGAAATTGGAATTATTTTATTCTTGTATATACATGTAACTTATGGTAAATTTGCAAAGCTATTTTTATGTATATTTTTGAATAAGAGGGGTTTTTAATTATGAAGAAAAGCACTTTGTTCGTAGGTTTGTCGGCATTATCCTTGGTAGCAGCTGTCACGGTTGCATCTGCAGCACCAACAAATAATGTAGGGGACTCATCAGCAACTACTGCATCTACACAAGGCGAAGGAATCATTACCCCAATGGCAGTTGATAATGAGATTGTGAATTCACAGATTTCCGGAAGTAGCTACACGAAGAGTTTTAATATCCAAGCAAATTATGGATGGGTCAAAGTTTGGGTTCAAAATACATCTAAGGAAACCCTCACTGTCCGAGTTACTCAAAGTACTCTGTCTGGTACTCAAAAAATGTTATTCTCTGTAGCTCCTGGTGCAACTTGGTCTGAATATGGAACAAAACCATGGGCAACAGGTACCCACTGGGTTAGCATCAGCACTAAAAACGGTGGCAACATGTCAGGATTGCTTTCTGTTAAACTTGCAAATACGAAGGAAGAGCTTTAATACGAAATAAAATAGAAATCTTAGGCTGTAAACTGAATTCGGTATTTACCGGCGTCAGATGTTGTTTTCAACTAGCAGGCTGACAAAAAAGGATCGTTGCAGATATGCTGACGATCCTTTTTTGTATACCGTTAGGGACGGTAGAGGACGAGAAAACGAGTGATGACGCCTTATATAAGCTATCGGGCAGGTTAGTTAAACAGATGCAGAGAATAGTCACTAATACAAATGAGTGTTTCACCGAGCGCAATTAATAGGTGGGAATTGAAATACACACGATAGTTATTTCTGCTACAAATCAGTGAAATGCCTGTCACATATCGTCAGAATGGTCTTCAACTCAAAAAAATTTCAACGGACTATCATTAGTTAGTTCTTTTTCTTTTGTTGAAGAAGTGAGGAATTACAGTGAATGCGCTGCTTAGTTTGAAATGAACGTACTTTGCCGGTTTTATTTGTTCTCACCTTGGATTTGAAACTGACAGACTCCCTCCCTTATACAATTTTGTGTTTCATAATTATAAGCAATAACCATATCGTTACTTTGCTATCCATTTGTTAGTGAAAATACCGAGGTTATACTGAAGTGCTCATCAAGTAGTGGAAGCATAAGTTTAACAACTGGAAAAATTTTAGACTTAACCCATAAAGAGGTCAGATATTTACCCATAAGTATGTCAGAAAATTCTTAGAATTTTGGTGTTTTCGTGATATTTTAAATGTAGAAATATATGGTAATATTACATTGAGAATAAGTTGCCCAGGTAAACAAGGGTATTATCTTTTATGTAAAGGAGAGGAGTACGGTTATGGTTAGTAAAGAGATAAGGGACATAATTGAAAATTATCTTGAAGCATACAATTCATTTGAAATTGAAAGAATGGTCGAACTCTTACATAATGACATAATATTCAGTAATATTTCCAATGGAGAAACTACAACGGAGACCAGAGGAATACAAGCATTTAGGGAGTTGGCAGAACAGTCGTCAACGATGTTCTCTAGCCGTCGCCAGACAATTACCAATTACAGTGTTATAAATGATAAAGTAGAGGTAGGAATAGATTATGAAGGTATTCTTGCCGTGGATTTTCCTAATGCATTAAAGAGTGGGGATAAGCTGCAATTAAAAGGAAAGATAACATTCGAGATTAATGAAGGAAAAATTTCTTTGATTGAAGATTACAGTTGAATACACCACACGTTTTTTAAGCTAACGGGTAACGTTAGTTCAAATGAGTATGAAGCAGCCTGCAGGTTGTACAGGCTGTTTCTTTCCGTTGAACTATCCGGCAGATAAGTAAGTATAATGATTTTGCCCGTTTAGCGCTGTGATTACGTAATGGATGCATAAGTTTCTATAAGTTTTTGGAAGCATGACATTGGATTTTGGAAAACACCTTGAGCATTCGGGCAAGACTTTTGCCAACATGGAACTGATCAAAACACTTAAAACGCATGATATAGAAAAGGAGAATGGCTAAATGGAATCTTTCTTTCGTTATAACTGGATCGTGCGTGAGCAATGGTTTCAGTGGTGTGAGGATGTACCGCTGGAAGAGCTGCTTCAGCCTCGAACAGGTGGAGTAGGCAATATATTACAAACGTTTTTTCATATCATTGATGTAGAGTGGAGCTGGCTCCAAGTATTGCAGGGCAAACCGGATGGTATAGAGAACTTTGAAGACTATAAAACACTGGAAGCTATACGACAGTTTGAGCGCAAACTGCGACCCGAAGTGGAGGCATTTGTTCTATCCTGGGATTCCAGCATGGAAAAGAGACCCTACATCGATCCTGAATTGGATAGCACCGTCGTCAAGGAATCGTGGGGAGAAGTGATGCGTCACGTGATTGCTCATGAGATTCACCATATGGGGCAATTATCGGTATGGTCCAGAGAACTAGACAAGAAGCCCGTGTCTGCCAATTTCATTGGTAAAGGACTTATTGCTCCTGATAACTAGGGAGAAAAGGAGAGTTTATGATTCATTGCAGAGAAGCTAGAATTGGGGATGGAGAGGTGATGAGCCAATTATCCCGTCAACTGGGTTACACCAGTACAACAGCAGAAATCAGCGAAAGATTGAATCGACTAAGCTCATTGACCGATCATTATATTTGTGTAGCCGAGATTGATTCCGTTGTTGTGGGTTGGGGTCACGTGCAGGGAAGACATTCTATCGAGAGTGCCCCTTTTGCCGAGATTGGTGGCTTGGTTGTCGATGAGCATCATAGAGGTGCGGGAATCGGTAAAAAGATCATGAGCGAATGTGAGAAATGGGCACGGATAAACGGGTTTAACAAAATCAGGGTGCGATCAAACGGGATAAGGGAAGATGCGCATCAGTTCTATATTGCCATCGAATATGAAGAGAAGAAGTGGCAGAAGGTTTTTGATAAATCATTATAAAGATTAATGGAGTATCAGATAACGTTATTTCTAATTTCACAGTGAAGGGTCGAGCAAAATGAGGTTAACTCTGGAAAGTATACGTTGGGTGGAGTTGAGCGAAGAAATTCGCTGCCTGCTTGGAAAACCATATAACATGCTTCACCTATCACCAGGGCTGGAAGCAGACGTTGTGAAGATAGAATGCGGTGATCAATCTTATGTGTTAAAGATATGGAACAAGGACTCCAAACCTAATATTCGCAACCAGTATGAACTATTATCTGAACTATACGAGAGTGGAATACAAGTCTCCAAACCGTACGGTTGGGGCATGGATATGGATTCTAATCAAGTCCTGTTAATGAGTTATGACGGGGAGCCTATAGCCAAGTTAAGCAAAACCAAGCTGGAGCAATTGGCTCAAAAGTTAATTCAAGTCCATGGTTATGATATAAAAGATACGGGTAACGCGGATGCAAATTTCATACCACAATATGATTTCGTAGGATATTTTTTTCCCTCCATTGAACTGCATGAGGATATGCATCAGATTCTGGCCAGCCTTCTTCAAAGGACTGAGTTTAGGCAGGATCATTTGATCCATGGTGATTATAACCTGGGAAATGTTCTGGAGGCAGATGACCAATACACCATTATCGATTGGACGAATGGGCAGCGCGGTGATCCCAGGTACGATATGGCGTGGTCCATTTTTTTGATGACGATCTATGCGGGGGAACGAAACGGTAAGATCTATAGTGCTCTATTCAAGAGTCTATCGGAATACACACCGGACGATGCGGAGATTTTTGAAGCTATGGCTTGTTTGCGCTGGATTCTATTAAAGCGAGTGTCTAATGTTCCTATGGGCCCGGGTGTGATACAGCGGATTAAAAAGATTATTGGCAATAATTCATATTTAAATGATGAACTGCTGTAGTTCTGTCCTAAACTCTCCTTCGTTGCATACCTATGGTATAGAGGAGCGTGATGGGTATGGAACAGAAGGTGCAAACCTATTTTGAATTAAAGCAGCAGCAAAAAGAAATTGAACAACGACTATCTGTGTTGCGAGATGAGATTGTCGGGTATTGTGAGGAGCAGGGCGTCTATGAGACGCAAGTTGGCGGATACACTGTGAAAACGGTGCTTCAGCACCGTAAGGAATATGATGATCAGAAGCTGTACGCATCCCTTCCTGATCCGGACATCTGGCGACTGCTATCCAAGGTGGACAGTCATAAGCTGAAAAGCCTGATCAAGCTGAACATACTCACTGAGGAGCAGATTAGTCCAGCTTGTACGGTGAAGCCGGTAACATTATTACAGGTGGACAAGTTGTAACCCTTCGCACGCCATTATATATTAACTATTCTATAATCGCCATCACAAAGCACCTTCCACGGCATATTGCTCTGTTGCCATCATCGACGGAATACGGAGGTGTTTTTGTTTTGCGTGGAAGCAAAAGTTGGCCTTTGGTATTCGATCAGCAGTTACAACCGAAATAATCGTTTTGGCGCATTATTAAAAAGTAGCGATCATAGGCTCTTTGTCATTCGCACATATATGCAAACGCTCCCCGAGGAGCTGATTGAATCGGTCACGAGGTGGCCGGTTTTTTTGTTGTATGTAAAATTGTGTGCCCATTTCAGCCGTGCGTTTTAAGTCATCTGTAAGCATAGGCCTGATTCAGTGCCGGAATGAAATTAAGCGGATTGCTTTAAACAGTTATGCGAGCAGTTTATATGTTATAATTTGTAATTAATTCATATGCCATCTTTGATTAGGAGGGAGAAAATGAAGATTAAGTACTGGGCTATTGTTGTGCTCTTGTTTATTCTCGTAGGATGTTCTGACAGGATAATATCCCTGAATGGGGGAAAGCGAGCATTGGAAAGTTGTGGTCACCAACAGGTTTTAAACCGGTATGGTTGAATTTACGATTCGATATATCGGGGACGAAAATATGGTGAAAGATGTTGGTTATCAATTTGGCGGTAAAGATCTAACGGCAAGCGGATTGGAAGAAAATCTGGGTACACCTTTCCGGGATATTAAGCAGGCCTCGGGTCCGAAATATTTGGAGAATGAAGACTTTCCCATCCCTGTCCATATTCAATGGAATGAAGATCAGGAAGAGACAGTATATCTTCAAAAGTTGTAGACCGATGAGTTGAGGAGATGGACCATGAGGAAAAAAATAATTTCGATCGTGCTTGCCATCTGGGTATTGATGATTGTGATCAGTGTGGTTCTTCTGTTTCTGCCCAGAACGATCCATCTTGATGGTGTGGGTGTAAAATACCGGCTGGGGGGAGAAGACAACAGGGAACCAGAGCAAACGGTTCATATCAACATGGATGGCAAGCGTTATCTAACGACCTCGGGTGATTACATATTCAGAGGAACCATTGATATTGAAGGCGAACCTTTCCCTGTACCCGAAGATCAAAAGAGGCTCGAAATTCGTTTTCATAAAGGATACGGAGTGATAGAATACATCATTTTTGAAAATGGGAAAACGGATATCTTCTTATACGGCACACTATTTGTTGATCGTGCATTCAGCAAACTCACCATCGCCATTTCGGAGGAGGATTCGAACGGAGAGCAGAACAGTAAAAGCTGGAGCTCCGAAGATGGGCTCATGCTTTCCATGCCTGCAACGAATCGTTCCGAAGCCATTCAGCTCTCTAATGAACTGATGGAAACCTACTCGGGGGCTTTACATTAAAATGAGAAATCATAAACATAAACATAAACAGGCATGCATTTACCTTGAGGGCCTTCTCCCTTCATGTAAACGACATACCTGTTTTTTTTATTTATGTTTCAAATCTCTAGTAATCTTGTGTTCAGTTTCCAAGCAAAGCTTTTTCTACTTCATCCAGAACCTGACCATAGGCAATCGGTCCAAATCCAGCTACCCAGACCGTGTTGTCCACCAGGTAAACCTGGTCGTTCTTCACAGCCTTCATGCCTTTCCAGACTGCATTGTCACGCAGCTTGGTGAGTGCTTGTTCGTTATCTGCTTCACTACCGGAGATGATCATGAAAATACGATCCGGATTCAATTCAGGCAACAATTCGAGCGACACATTCTCAATAACTTCATTCATGACAATGCCTGCTTTGGCAAGATCAGGTGCATGGAGTCCGGCTATATCGTACAGCAGGTTCGGAGAATAGAAGGCGTCGGGTGATTTGTCACTTGGGGCAAACACCTGAATCTGCTTATCGGTCAAACGAAAAATCAGAATGGTGTCATCCGCGGCATCGCTGGCAGCAACTTTGGTGCCAAGATCCTTCGCCTTTTGATACAACTGATCCACGATTTCGTCTGCCTCTTTTTCTTTGCCCAATACTTTGGCTGTATCCTTGAACCACTCAAGCGAATTGCTGAAGTAGCTGCTCATATAGACAGGTCCAATCGCGCTGATCGCGTCGTATTCATCAACAAGTACTTCATTGGACAGAATGAGATCCGACTCTGTGTCCAGAAGGGCTTCCATGTGTAAACGGGTTGCCGTTAGAGGGCAGCCTGGTATGGTGCTCAATGGATGTAAGATTGTACATCGGGATGTCCCCCTCTATGAAGTCGAGTTCAGTGTGTTTTTATAGGTACTGGAATCAAATCCTGTGTATTATCTTATTATTCTAGCGAGTAACAGGAGCGCTATCAATCATCTTCGATGTTGCCTTCGATAATCTTCTATCCTCTGTAATGATCCAGCATGCGATGATTACTGTTTAATAGCGTTTACATTGAAATTCGAAGTGAAACACCGTAATTAAATGGATTATCCTCCTAAAACGATCGATCTGCCGTTGATTAAGTATGCCAAATGTTGGTCCGATTTTATAAGCTTATTCTGTAGGCCAAAGGGCTTTTGGACTATACAAAATAAAGGATAAAGGAGAGTCTTTGTGAACCCGAACTCAATGGCAAAAGAACGCCTCCCCTGGTCAGCTCTGCTCGCTTTGGCCATGGCTGGATTTATATGCATTCTTACAGAAAGCCTGCCGGCGGGGCTGCTGCCGCAAATAGCACAAGATCTGGAGATCAGGGAAGGTTTGGCTGGACAGCTCGTCACTTTGTATGCGGTGGGATCTCTTATGGCGGCAATTCCGCTGACGACAGCAACTCGTGGATGGAGACGCAGGCCGCTGCTGCTATTATGCATCTTCGGTTTTCTGGTTTTCAACACGATTACGGCCGTATCTTCGGTATATGGTTTGACCCTTGCTGCACGCTTCATGGCGGGTGTATCTGCTGGAGTATTGTGGGGGATGACTGCGGGTTACGCACGCCGGATGGTTTCAAGCTCGTTAAAGGGAAAAGCGATGGCTGTCGCCATGGTGGGCACACCGCTCGCGCTTGCGCTGGGCGTTCCCTTGGGAACCTTTTTGGGAAATTACGTAGGATGGCGCCTTATTTTTGGAACAGTCTCCTTATTGACGGTTGCACTTGTATTGTGGGTGCTCTGGAAAGTACCTGATTATGAAGGGGAACCTGCCCGTCATCAGCTTGCGCTTCATCGGATTTTTGTTATACCGGGGGTTCGTCCCATATTGTTTGTTGTTCTGACCTGGGTACTGGCCCATAACATTCTGTACACGTATATCTCACCTTATCTGAGCGAGACGATGCTGTCCGAACGGGTGGACCTGGTTCTGATGATCTTTGGAGTGACTTCGGTGATCGGTATATGGATTGTTGGGCTGTTGATTGACCGTTACATGAGATTATTGATTCTGGTTAGCCTTGTTCTATTTGCGCTGGCCTCGCTGGCGATGGGGATCTTTATCCATCAACCGATGATGATCATTTTAGGAGTAGTCGCCTGGGGGCTTACATTTGGAGGGGCGGCTACGTTATTACAAACTGCAATTGCGCAGGCTGGAGGCAAAAGTGCCGATATTGCCCAATCCATGCTGGTGACAGCATGGAACCTGGGGATCGGAGGAGGAGGGATCGTCGGAGCCATCCTTCTGGACCAGATGGGGGCTCGTTTCCTACCGATTTCCCTGATCCTGTTGATCGTTATGGCCTTACTCGTCGCCTGGTCCGCCAGTAAACATGGTTTCCCAAGATAGGTTATTGAACAGAACATTTACACGAAAACGGAGAGGTCAGAACAAGTCTGGAGAAGCGGAGCGTTCGCCTTTATCCCCTGATTTTCCCTTATGTATAAGGGATCAAAAAAATCTGGGGATAACAGCGATCGAAAGATGGTTCTGACCGCGCAGTGATCCAGTGTAAAATCATTTGTTCAACTTATATCGATGAAATATTTACACCGGATTCGTTCCTTCGATGAGATTTTTGGTTGCAATAGGTGAAGACATCGCGATGAGGGTGGTGTAAGTACCGTATTGATCGCATCGGTCTCCGAACGCTTCAAGACCAGCAATCGAATCCGTCATGATTTTCAACAGGTAATTGTGTTCTCCGCTCACGCGATGACATTCGACCACTTCGGGTGACGAACGGCAGAAATCAAGAAAGGCATGACAATCCCGTGTGCGAAAAAGAAGGTAGGAAGTACTCGATCTCCCTATTTTCTGCGGGGAAATGATAGTTCGGTACTCCTCAATTACACCGCTTTCTTCTAGACGCTTCACGCGTTCCGTTACGGCCGGTTGAGATAAACCTACCAGCTTGCCCAGTTCCGTCATGGATAGCCTTGCCTGGTTTTGCAAATGAAAGAGGATATTAGTATCGATTTGGTCCATGAGATGGCCTCCTTTTAAATTATAGGAAATGTTTTGTAAATGCCTTTATATTTATCGCAGATTAAAGCAGATAACTTGGTTGTCTTATGTAATATGGATGAGATCATTTATATAATAAGCACACTTACTTTAAATAATCAAGCACGTGGCACATGGAGGGGAAGAGTGAGATGGGAGACAGAAATATGAAGTTTAATCCTGCATTTGTAGAAGAAGTGATTAACCGTACGTTGGCAGAAAAAAGAATTGTGGGTTCCGTTGTTCAGATTGCCTGGAAAGGGGAAGTGGTCTATAACAGCGCGGATGGCCTCGCCGATCGAGAACAGAACAGACGCATGCAAGAAAATGCGCTGTTCAGGTATGCTTCTGTAACCAAACCGATTGTATCCACCGCCGCCATGGTATTGATATCCCAAGGTGAATTAAAGCTGGATGACCCGGTTATGAAATGGCTGCCTGAATTCCGTCCCAAACAGCCAAATGGAGAAGTTGCCTCCATGACGGTTCATCATCTGATGACACATACGGCGGGGTTAACGTATCGTTTTTTTCAGGAAAACGGGGGAACGTACGAACTTGCCGGAGTATCGGATGGGATGGATATCGCTGGCATTACGCTGGAAGAAAATTTGCAGAGGATTGCTTCTGCTCCACTGCTATATGAGCCCGGGAAGATGTGGAGATATTCGATTGCAACAGATGTACTCGGTGCAGTTATTGAGAAAGTGACAGGGCTGACACTGCGAGAGGCCGTAGAACTGCTCGTGACTCATCCACTGGGCATGAAGGATACGGATTTTGTCGCTGTGGACTCGGAGAGAATAACCGCTGCCTATGCGGACAGTTCCAACAGTGCGGGGCAACCTCGTCGCTTGCGCGATGAGGACCATGTACCTTTTATTGAAGGAACGGGGGGCTTCCAACTCGCACCCGAAAGATACCTTGATCCATCGTCTTATCTTTCGGGTGGTGCGGGCATGATAGGAAGTGCAGGAGACTTTCTTATATTGCTTGAAACGCTGCGTCAAGGTGGAGGTTCGCTTCTTCCTAAAGCGATGGTCGCCGAAATGACGACTAATCAGATTAGCGATCTGGACATGCCTTATTGGCCAGGCAGAGGATTTGGCCTGGGATTCACGGTGCTGAAAGATCCGGTTGAGGCGGGTACTTTGGAATCTACTGGAACGTGGCGCATGGGTGGAACCTATGGTCACTCGTGGTTTGTTGATCCAACAGAAGAACTGAGCGTTGTCGCTTTTACGAATACGGCTCTGGAGGGCATGTCCGGCAGATTCACAACTGAACTTTGCGAGGCGGTCTATGAGGGGATTGAGCGAAAGAGATAAGTTGTGTTATGGATTTATATGGAAAATCATGAGAAGGTAGAGCAGCAGATTACAGTGAAATCTAAATTTGATTCCGAAATGAGATGAGAAGATGGATCGCATCCGCAATTACCTGTTTGTTTTCGCAGGCAATTTTCTAGCTGCCTATATGATCTTTCCTGAAAGAACCATTGGTAAATCCGTGATGTTTGCTGCACTGATGCTGTTGCTGAGCATGGGGATGGATTTCATGAAAAGCAAACGGAAAGCAAATCCAGTTCAGTAATTCCGCATCGATCATCGAAAAAGGTGTGACACTCGTCCCATTTCGGTCCCTTCTGGAGAAGCTGGGCGTCCAAGTGAAATGGGATCAAGCGATCCGTACCGTGAGCGGTTCGAATGTAGGTCCCTCTTTCTCCCTGAAGATTGGCAGCACGATGAGGAATTGTTCTCAGGAGAAGCTGTCATCATGGATCGGTTCCGGTGGGGACTTGAAGTGATGCTGCGGGGAATTAATCTCGACAATAGTTAATAAGGGAGTAATTATATTTATATGAAGAAAAGCAACTGATTAAGTTCAGTTGCTTTTCTTTGTAATGGATCTTATTCTACTGCCTAACGTTTCAGTACGAGACTAAGCTGTCGTACATAAGGTGCTAACTCGCTAACTGAATCCAAAAAGTTTATATATACCCGTAGAAGAGTACCATTAGGCTTTGGTTGTCCTAACTCTAACTTTAGCCATTCGATAACCTCAAGCAGTTCATTCTGAATGGGCTCTGGCCGTGGTAGCTCGCGGATTTTATCGGCAAAAAACTTCAGAAGCTCATCTAGATTGTCCTGCCGGGTCTGGTCATCTGGTGGATTGATTTCGTTGAAAAAAGCACTTGATGCCTTGAGCACAGGTTGGGGTTTGCTGGCGATCAAATCTCCGATAACAACATCCAGCCGATCCACAATAAATCCGGCCAATTTAGCCATGGGAACAGCAATCACCGCTTGAAAAGTGTGAGACAAATATTCTTTGACCATGCCGCGGAAGATAGCGACAACATCCCCGAGATATGGGAGAATAGGCTCGCCGTATGTTTCATAGAAGCAATCCTGATGTAAGGTCAGCAGAGAGGCACGTTTTTTTCTCCATTCGATTAGAAAGTTCTCGTTGCTTGTGACCGGAAGCTCTTTAAACTCACTGGTGAAAAAATAATTTTCAAGCATATATTGCAGCTGAAATTCGATCTTCTGGCGCAGCACTTCCTTTGGTGGAAGCCCCTCGAGCCGAAGTCTCCGATCAAGCTCCCTTGCCTTTTCGAACAGGATTCTGTGTACCTCGACAAATACCCCGGTAAATAAATCTTCCTTAGAGGAAAATACTTTATAGATGCTCGCCTTGGCCATGCTACAAGCTTCTGCGATGTCCTGCATGGAGGCAGAGAAATATCCTTTTTCTCTAAAAATGCGCATTGCTGTATCGACGATTAGTTGTCTTTTGAATTGTTCCATTTTAACCACCCCTACACATTCTGACATGTCCTCTTATTGTGGTCAATAAAGGAAATTGACGCAAAAACCCCAAAGTCATATAATGAACCTGTGAGTTTTTTTATTTTATTTCTAGGGAGGTGAGCCAGAGCATTCGCTTTGGCGCAATATGAAAATTAACGAACAGATTGAAATGCTGGTGCTTACACTTAAGATGGGCGAGCATGATTTTGTTATTAACCCGGTGGCAATCCGTGACGAGCAATCTTATGTATTGGTGGATACCGGAATGCCTGGTTCTTACGGCCAAATTACGGAGCTTTTGACCCAAGCGGGAATTGACCCTGCGGCCTCTCATTCCATTATTCTAACCCATCAGGATGTCGATCATGTAGGTAGCCTACCACAGTTTAAGGGTGAAGGTGTTAAGGTATATGCCCATGTGGATGACCAGCCTTATATCGATGGACTTAAGCCGATGATTAAGTTCAGCGGGGAACGTAAGGAGGGACTTATCGCCTCTCTTCCGCAGGATCTTGCATCTGCGTTTGAAGCTACTTTTTCGGGAAAAGAAAAGAATGTAACCGACTTGCTGACAGATGGGGAAAAGCTGCCATTCGGAGGCGGACTGACAGTAATCTATACACCAGGGCATACGCCAGGTCATATCAGCTTGTACCATGAGCCTAGTAAGACACTCATTGCAGGTGATGCATTAAATGTTGAAGACGGTAAGCTGATAGGTCCTAATCCGGCAGTTACGCCAGATATGCCACTGGCGCTGGAATCACTCCGCACGCTGAAGGCTTATCCAATAGAGACTGTAATTTGCTACCATGGAGGCATTTTTAAAGGCGATGTTCAACAGGCCCTAGATAAAATAACGGAGAACCTGTAATGGACGCTACCGGCGAAGCCCGGGCTGCGTTGTGGAAAAAGAGTAAGTGGGTCCGTTTTGTGATGACCTTTGCCATTGCTGTCCTTGGTGGATTTGTTTTTCAACTGATCCATATGCCAATTCCCTGGCTACTCGGCTCCATGGTGTTCCTCGTGATCGGCTCCAGATTATTTAAAGGAATCACCTTATACTGGCCTGGACAAGTCCGCGATACCGGCATGATTATCATCGGCTATACCCTGGGGCTTTCGTTCACCTTGTCGACCTTAACGCAGATCGGACTTCAGCTACCAACTATGGTTCTATTTACAGCTTTGTTGCTGTTATGTGCCGGGGCCATCGCGTTTTTAATTTCGAAATTGTCCGGTATTCCTTTCCCAACGGTGCTCATGGGTAGCATTCCCGGAGGCCTCAGTCAGATGATTACGTTGGCCGAAGAAGTGAAGGGCATTGATATCACTGTCGTCACCTTTTTGCAGGTGTCCCGGCTAATGATGATTATTTTCTGTGTACCGCTGCTGATCTTCAGCCCATTGTTTCATGTGAGTGACAACCATAGCGCTGTAGCTGCTGTTGCGAGCGGATCTACTGGATTTGTTACATTATCACCGCATATTTGGGTCTTTGCCGCAGTATGCGTACTGAGTGCGTTCGTTGCTAAAAAGATCAAGCTCCCAACGGCATTTCTGCTTGGACCGATGATTGGCACGATCCTGATTAATTTGACCGGATATGAAGGTCATGCACTGCCACCTTTTGTGCTCAGTCTTTCACAGCTGATGATCGGGGGCTACATTGGTCTGCTTTTGGATCTGGAAAGTCTGAAGAACAAGACGAAAATCATTCTGCTTGCAGTACTAAGCGGAGTGCTGCTGATCGGGGTCTCCATGGGGCTAAGTCTACTGCTGACGCGAATGCATGACATCACAATCGTCACAGCATTTCTCGGCTTGTCGCCAGGTGGTATGGACCAAATGGCCCTCATCGCCAAGGAAGTGAACGGCGATCTGTCGATTGTTACGTGTTATCAGCTATTCCGAACATTTTTTATCTTTTTTGCTGTTCCGCCATTGCTCAAGCTGGCTTTCCGGTCAATGCTGAAAGGAAAACAGGTTACTAATTAAGTCTATAAGTTGAATTCTTCATGGAACTATTTGGATAGCTAGGGCAAATTTTTATATGCTCTAGCTGTTTTATTGTCCAACTATAAGAATTTATATGTTCCACGCTATAAATTATCCTTATATTTCTATGAGAAACACAGCGATCATATCTTCTTTTCAGATAAAAAATAATAGTTTCGTGCAAAGATTTTTAAGGAGAAAACCATTAATATAATTACTATCAAATGAAGATACTTATGGAGGCAGCATGTGATGAGTACACAGAAATTGTGGTATGACAAACCAGCGACTTCATGGTCCGAAGGCTTTCCGGTCGGAAATGGAAGATTAGCTGCAATCGTGTATGGCGGAGCAGAACAAGAAGTTTGGAACATTACTGAATCGACCTATTGGTCTGGAAAAAGAGAACCTATTACGAGTCATTCCTCTGGCAAGGATGATTTGGCACGATTACGACAGCACTTTTTCGATGGAGATTACGAAGGCGGCGAGCGGTTAGCGAGCCAACTTCTAGAGCCAAGCAAAGCGAATTTTGGCACCAATCTTCCTGTATGTGATGTGATTTTGAAGTTTAAAGCTGGCGGACAAAATGTTACTCGCGAGCTTAATCTTGAAAACGCAATCACGAAGACAACTTATGAAATTGAGGGTGCCAAGATACACCGTGAATTGTTTGTTTCTCATGCAGATGGACTAATCGTGTGCAAGCTGTGGAGCGAATCGCCGGATGGTGTTTCATTCATTATCCATTTGGAAGGCAAGACAGATCTATTCGAAAGTTGGAACGAGCCACAGGTTGAAGGCAGACTGTCCTTTAAGGGGCAAGCTCTTGAGCAGTTGCATAGCGATGGTAAATGTGGAGTTCGTTGCCAGGGAAGCGTACACGTTGAAACCCGGGATGGAATTATTGGCGGAGACGCCGGGCGGGTTGAGGTTTCGAATGCGAAGGAAGCTATTATTTATTTTGCAATAAATACAGACTATGGCGTGACCGGCGACGACTGGCTGAGTGTGGGAGACAAAAGGAACCTACTGGCGAAAGCCAAGGGATATGAGTCTCTTAAATTGGATCATATTGCGGACTATAACAGTCTGTATGGCCGAGTCAACTTAGAGCTTGGGACATCTGAACTAACGCTATTACCTACGGACGAAAGAATCCGCAATTTATCACAGGGCAAAGGCGAGGACCCTGCTTTATTCGCGTTGTTTTTCCAATATGGCCGGTATTTAACCCTCTGTGGCGCAAGGGAGGATTCGCCTTTGCCGCTGCATTTACAGGGGATTTGGAACGATGATCAGGCTTGCCGGATGGGCTGGACCTGTGATTACCACATTGATATCAACACGCAAATGAACTACTATCCAACGGAAACAACTCATTTGTCTGAGTCTCATCAGCCGTTAATTCGTTACATTGAACAGCTAGCGGAGAGTGGAAAAGCAGCGGCTCGAGATTTCTATGGTTCTAATGGCTGGGTTGCACATACTGTATCCAATGCTTGGGGATTTACAGCCCCGGCTTGGCAGAATTCCTGGGGGCTTAATGTCACAGGAGGCCTGTGGATTGCCATGCAGCTGCGTGATCATTACGAATATACGTTGAACGAGCAATTCCTAAGTCAAACAGCCTACCCTATTCTAAAAGAATCCGCTGTATTCTTCCTAGATTATATGGTTGTGCATCCGAAAAATGGCTGGCTTGTTACGGGACCTTCGATCTCCCCGGAAAATACCTTCCATGCCAATGGCACGCAGAAGCATCACTATCTGTCCATGGGGACAACGCTGGATCAGGTATTGGTAAGCGATCTGTTCGAATTTGTCTTGGAGGCTGCAGAGAAGTTTGGGGTAGATGAGCAGCTTCAAGCGGATTTGAAAAAAGCCATTGCATTGCTGCCACCCCTTCAGATCGGCCAGAAAGGGCAGCTTCAGGAATGGTTGGAGGATTACGTTGAGGCACAGCCTGAGCACCGTCATCTGTCCCATTTACACAGTCTATTTCCAGCTTATCGCATTACACCGCAGCATACTCCTGAGCTTAGTGAGGCTGCGCGTGTTACCTTGGAGTCTCGTAAATCGACCAACAATCATGAGGATGTGGAGTTTACGGTAGCTGCCTTTGCAGGCTGCTATTCTCGTCTACATGATGCAGAAAGTGCTTATGAGCAGATTTCACATCTGGTTGGAAACTTGTGCTTTGATAACTTGATGACCTTCTCGAAGCCTGGTATTGGCGGAGCGGAGAGTCCTATCTATGTGGCGGATGGCAATTTTGGTGGAACGGCCGCGATCGCGGACATGCTGCTACAGAGTCATGCAGGGGAGCTTCATTTGCTGCCAGCCCTACCGTCATTATGGTCTTCAGGGCAATATCAAGGACTTCGGGCAAGAGGAGCCTTGGAGATAGACGTCATCTGGTCGGAGGGACGATTGGATGAGGTGTCAGTCCGCGCATTAGCTACAGGAAACACCACGCTCCGCTATGGTGAACAGAATCTACCGTTCAGCTATGAAGCAGGGCGCAGCTACAGATTGGATTCCGAACTGCGAATAGAGTAAAGAGTAGATATCCTAACTAGATTACAGTGGTGGATGTCCACACCCTTAGTTTCAGTAACCCCAGACCTACAGTCTGGGGTTATAAGCATTTGACTTAAAGTTCAGTTTAACGCTTATAATAGAGCAAGCTGAAACATCTTATGAACTGGACTTGGGGGAGAGTAATTTGTTTACAATCAAGGAAGTATCAGAAAAATTAAATTGCCCTGCTCATACGATCCGATTTTATGATAAAGAAGGGCTTTTACCCGATATTCGTAGGGATGATCACGGCAACCGCCTTTTTGAAAAAAGAGATATAGACTGGATTCGCTTAATAACATGTTTTCGTGCCACAGGAATGAGCGTAGCGGATTTGAAAAAAATCGTTGACCTCGCCTTGCAGGGAGATGAAACGATCGGACAGCGCAGAGCCATACTAGAAGCCCATCAAGCGGAGATCAAGAGGAAGCAGCAAGTGCTAAATGAGGCTTTTGAAGCCGTTAGTCAGAAGCTTGAAGTGTATAACGATATAGAAAAGGGAAATCCTGAGGAACGTTTTCTCACGTACATCGGGGAATTAGATACGACCATATAAGTCGAGATTGTGACAAGTCACTCTGTGTAAGAATAGGGTGGCTTTTGCTGTAACCAAAAACTTACCTTAAAGTGAACTTTAAGGTATATACTAGCATGGTTAAAAAATTTTCATCGGAATAAGAAAGCAGGAGAGAAATCCGCTAACTTTATCGATGGGAAGTTTCGCAATCAAATACCGACATCGATGGATTATAGTTTAAAAGATACCGCTGGAGCCCTATACGATACGATAAAAGGAAACCCAAATGGCCAACCCAAGGTAACTCTTCCAATGGAGATCTTTGATGCAAAAGCATTTTCAGACAGTACCGAGGATCAAGTCATGTGGTTTGGTCATTCGACCCTATTGATGAAGGTCAGTGGAGTGAAGCTTCTGCTAGATCCAGTATTCAGTAAATACGCCTCCCCCGTTGCTTTCGCGGGGCCAAAGAGAAGAGATATAGCAATAAGCCGCTAGCACAGATTGAGGATTTGCCTGACATCGATGTAGTCTTGATATCGCATGACCATTATGATCATCTGGACTATGAGTCTATCCGCAAGCTAAAAGGAAAGGTCAAACAATTTATCGTTCCGTTAGGGGTCGCTGGACATTTGACAAAATGGGGCGTAGATTCAAGCCAGATTAAAGAGCTGTACTGGTGGGAGTCCATTAAAAAATAATGCTTGCCTTAAAGTGAACTTTAAGGGTTACGATAACTCACGAGCCAAGCTCAATTCGTGATCTGGAGGGAATACACTTGAGTAAAACCATTTTAATCACAGGCACATCAACAGGCTTCGGCAAAGAATTGGTTCTTCAATTTGCGAAGCGTGAATGGAATGTCGTCGCTACCATGCGGGATACATCGAAAGCTGCCGCTGAATTTAGCCAATATAGTAATGTACAAGTCCTGGCCCTGGATATTACTAATCAGGAAATGACCCACGAGGTTGTGGATGCGGTAACGCGCCAATATGGACGAATTGATGTGCTGCTCAATAATGCCGGATATGCTCAAGCAGGTATTTTTGAAGAAGTATCCGTTGACCAAGCACGTCAGCAATATGAAACGAATGTGTTTGGTGTAATGACCACCATTCAAGCCGTTCTTCCACAGATGCGGGAAAATCGCTCGGGTCACATTATCAATATCTCATCTATGGGTGGCGTACAAAGCTTGCCAACGCTGTCTATCTACTGTAGCTCTAAAGCAGCGCTTGAAAGCCTGAGTGAAGGTCTGGCAGCTGAGGTTAAGGGCTTGGGCGTAAACCTTACCCTTGTAGAGCCTGCAGGATTCAAGACAGGTTTCCAAGGAAATACACAAGAAATTACAAGCGATATCCCGGACTATCAACCGCTGTATGATTGGTATAATGATCTTGCTGAGACCGCGCCTTATGGCGATGTTGAAAAAGCCATGTCAGCGGTTGCTGATATTGCCGGCACAGACAATCCTCCAAGAAGACTGGCTCTCGGAAGCATGGGACTGGTGATGGCGCGTACGCAGCTGAATGGCATGCTTGAGGAATATGACAAGTGGGAACACATTACAGCAAGCGCAGATTAAATTGAAAGAAAGAGGAGTGGATAATACATCCGCTCCTCTTTTGCATAATAAAGAATCCATCATCTATTTATAAAAGCTAGTAATTATAGTAATGACAACATTGATCGTTGTGCCAAAGCACAGAAAGGTACCGATTTTTGCGCCCCAATCTTTGAGATGATTTAACCCTAATAGGACATCTGACACCGTAAGAACCAAGACAGCAAGAGCCAAAATGGTATGATTATGAAGTCAAAAGTTATCCCCTAGATATTCAATCACAGGAACGCCATTTTGAAAAGGACATTATGATGTAGCCAGACTCCACTCCAAGCGGAACAAATCATAGAAATCCGATATGAGACGGTGGAGCGAGCGGGCCCTTTTTTCTACAATGCGAAGATAGCTCATTTTTTCCTGAATCGAAACCTTAACCCCTTCGGGAAGAGAAGCAGAGTCCTTCTTTATCCGGCTCCCATTTACATGTCCACTATTGTTCATTACACTTGGTTTATAGTACCTACTTAAATCCAAACTCAGATGATCAGGAGGAATATATTTATGCATCAATCCGCACATATTCAGGAATCCAGAGACTACATATTAAACCGTATTAATGATAAGCCTGTTGTGGGCATGATTCTGGGATCAGGGCTAGGAGCGCTCGCCGACGAGATCGAGAATGCTACCGTCATTCCATATACGGACATTCCCTATTTCGCTCAATCCGAGGCTATTGGTCATGCCAACGAATTGGTCATCGGAGAACTGATGGGCAAGACAGTCATAGCGATGAAAGGACGCCTTCATTATTATGAAGGATTTACACTGGGTGAAGTCACGTTCCCGGTTCGGATTATGAAAGCACTGGGTGTCGAGCAGTTGATCATCACCAATGCCTGTGGGGCGATCAATACCAGCTTCGAACCTGGACAGCTTATGCTGATTACCGATCATATCAATCTGGTAGGCAATAATCCGCTGATGGGGCCGAATAATGCCGAGCTGGGCGTGCGTTTCCCGGATGTGTCACAGGTATATAATCGTGAATTGCGCAGTATTGCCATGAAGGTAGCGGAGGAGCAGAATGTTGGTTTGCAGCAAGGAGTATATGCATGGTGGAGCGGTCCTGCGTATGAGACTCCAGCCGAGATTCGCATGATTCGTACGATGGGCGCGGATGCTGTGGGTATGTCGACGGTACCTGAAGCGATTGTAGCTATTCATGGCGGGATGAAGGTACTGGGCATTTCTTGCCTGACCAATATGGCCTGCGGCATTCTGGATCAGCCGTTAAGTCATGATGAAGTGATTGAAGTTGCGGCAAAAGTGAAAACTACCTTCATCGGACTGGTTGAAGGTATTCTGAAAGAGATGTAATCTGTAATCGAGAAGGATGTTTCCTTTCAAAGCACTAATATTAAGCATTGTCCAAGACGGAGTGATTCCGTTGGGCAGTGCTTTTTTTACAAGATGAACATGTGCAAAAATATTCCTATATCGGTCAAAACGACCTATAATAATAAAGATTGAAGCAAAAAGGATCGGCTTTAGGCTGAAAAAGGAGACTGATAGAAATGGAAGAATTGGGCCCTACTGAGTACGTCATTTTTGAAAGGATTCAAGCAAACTGGTTAAGAGGTTTTGAAGGAGTAGGAGGGAAGCTTTTCCTTACTAATGAACGATTAGTTTTTATTCCTCATGGCCTGAATTTTCAGACGGAATGGGTTCAAATCGAGATCTGGGCTATGACTAAGATTGAGAAAAGTGCAACATGGGGACTAATCCCTAATGGAATTACCATTACATTGGACAGTGGACATGTCTTCAAGTTTGTTGTCTGGAATCGCTCTAAGATTATCAAGGAGATTGTACAAGCCAAGAGAATTAATAACGAAATAATGTAAGAGCTTGAGATGAAGTACATAAACCAAAAAAATGTGGGAGAATAAAGTGAACGGAGTTACCCTGGCCCTAGACCAGGGTATTTTCAATCTAAATAGCATCATTGTAGAGCAAAAGGAGAGTGAGCAAGTTTAAAAATATTGATGCACTATATTAGGAAGGCTTCTTTCAGACACGCATTAATTCTATGATATTTTTATTTAGCTTTCTAGGGAGATACACTCTTTTTATGTTTAATGAAAAACAAAAGAATCGCTCCCTGGAGTGCAGGCATCAAGCCGCACCAGGGAGCGATTCTTTTATGTTGGATTTAATAGGATGCGGGCCAGAGAAGCAATAGTGAACATAGAATCAGACCTGAACCGCCGCCCAAGGTATAGACCGTGAGCTGGCGGAGTAAGGACTTTTTCCAGAACGGCAGAGCTGTCTGGGTGCGAATCCGTTCATTTTCCCGTTGCAGGGCGTTGGATTCTCTGACAAACATGCGCTTGAGATCGCTGAACCCTTGCAGAAAGGGGTTCATGAACCCACTTTGCAGCACATGGATTGCTGTTCCGGCCAAGAGACATATCAGGCCGGCGACAAACAGCTGGTCTGAACCTTCATGTAGGCCACCGGAGCCACCTAGTATTCCGCAGAAGTCCAGCAGATAGGCGGCCAGGGCCGCTATCAGACCGGACAGAGCGTAACGGATAAACATTACTCGGATACCCGCTTGGTGAAGCGGAGATCCGGGTTGGAACGAGTATCAAAGATAACGCCCTCAATACTTGGACTAATCAATGCAGTGTCGGCAGAGAAGAGGATCGGTATAATTGGCAGTTCGTCCATTAGAATGGCCTCCGCCTGATGCAGCTCTTCAAACCGTTTAACTGGATCAAGCTCAAACGTGGATTCGCTAATCAACTTGTCGTATTCAGGATTGCTCCAGTTGGTGAAGTTGTTGGAGTTCTTCGATGTGTAGTGTTCCAGCACACCCAGCGGGTCGAGGAAGTTTCCTTCCCAGCCCATACGTGCGACTTGGAAATTCTTTTGCTTGAAGGTATCGATGTATGTTTTCCATTCCTGATTCTCCAAGTTGACTTCAATACCCAGATTGGTTTTGAGCATTTCCTGAATGGCTTCGGCTACTTTTTTGTGTTTGTCGGATGTATTGTATTTGAAGGTAACAGTCGGGAGTGCAGACAAGCCTTCTTCTTTCAATCCTTCCGCCAGCAATTCTTTGGCTTTTGCCGGATCGTACGCATAATATTGGGTTGGCGCCTCTTCCCGGAAATCTTTGCCGGATGGTGCTGTTACGCCGTAAGGGACATATCCGAAAGCTGGTGTTTCACCGCCCTTGGTTACACTTGTCGTCAACGCTTCACGATCGAGTGCATAAGCGAGGGCCTGTCTGATCTTTTTGTTCGTGAAAGGTTTTTCCTCCACATTGAAGGAGTAGGTATATACGCTGAACGAAGGATGTGACAGGAATTCCGCATTGTTCCGCTCCTGATCAAGCGTATCCACTGGCAGGGAGAGGATCAGGTCAAGCTCACCCGTTTTGAACAGTTGATAGTACGTGTTGGAGTCCTGAACCATTTTGAAATGGATGGTATCCATCGTGATGTTGGATTTATCCCAGTATTGATCATTTTTAGCCAGCGTAATTTGCTCATTATGTTTCCATTCCTTAGCAATGTAAGGACCGTTACCTACGATCGTATCGGCTTCTGCTGCCCACTTCTCATTATTGTCCACAACGGAAGCTTGAACCGGCAGATAAGCATGGCCAACGACAATGGTTGGGAAGAAGGCCAACGGAGATTTCAGCTCAACCACCAGTGTATGATCATCTTTGGCGGTCACGCCGACATCCTCAGCTTTTCCTTTTCCCGTGTTATAAGCTTCTGCACCTTTAATGTAATACAGAGAAGAAGGGTCATAAGCAGCAGTCGCAGGGTTCAATACACGTTTCCAAGAGTATTCAAAATCCTTGGCAGTTACAGGTTCATTATTCGACCATTTTGCATCGTCGCGAATGGTAAACGTGTAGGTTTTACCGTCCGGCGATACATCGACTTTGCTGGCTGCGCCTTCAACGATTTTGCCTGATTTGTCGTATGTATACAGTCCCTCATACAGATTATCAATCACCCAGTAGGATGTCGTGTCGGATGCCAGTGCAGGGTCTAGTGTGTATGGTTCTCCACCGGCCAGATTGGTGTTCAGTACTTGCTCAACGTTTGCCGCTGCTGCCTGATTGTCCGGTTTTGAAGCAGTTTCACCATTGTCGGTTGTAGAACTGGAGCAGGCACTCAAGGCAACGGATGCTGCCAGCAAGAGAGAGACGGCCCAGTTCGTTTTTGTTTTGTTCATTGTTCATTCCTCCATTAATGATTAATTCGTGTTATTCGTAAAGATGACATGCTACCCAGTGTCCTGTTTCGACCTCCCTTCCGGCAGGCATGCGGTTTGCGCAAACATCCATCGCGGCGAAACATCGTTGATGAAACGGACAGCCCGCCGGGGGATGAATGGGACTGGGCGGATTTCCTTGGAGGCGAATACGCTCCCTTTGCCCTTTTAAACGGGGATGTGCGGCGGGAATGGCCGACAGCAGCGCCTGAGTGTAGGGGTGGAGCGGATTGGCAAAGAGATCGTCCCGTCCGGACAGTTCCATCATTTTACCTAGATACATGACTCCGATCCGGTCGCTGATGTGCTTCACCATAGCCAGATCATGCGCGATAAATAGATACGTCAGTTCTTCTTCACGCTGCAGATCCTTCAGCAAATTGACGATCTGTGCCTGAATGGACACATCCAGCGCGGAAATGGGTTCATCCGCTACGATGAAACGCGGCTTGACGGCAAGTGCCCGGGCTATCCCTATGCGCTGGCGCTGTCCTCCGCTGAATTCATGCGGGAAGCGGTGAGCGTGATCCGGGTGAAGCCCGACGCGCAGCAACAAGTCCGCGATGATGTCTTTTCGAGCTGCTCCTCGTGCCAACTTGTAAGCGTCCAGCCCCTCAGCGATAATATCCCCGATGCGAAGCCGCGGGTTAAGCGAAGCGTGCGGGTCCTGAAAGATCATCTGCAGATGGCGGTTCAACTCCCGCTTCTCACGCGGCTTGGCCTGTCCGATATCTTGTCCGTTAAACAAAATCTGTCCTTCCGTAGCTTTTAGCAGCCCCACGATGGTTCGACCTAGTGTAGATTTGCCGCTGCCGCTCTCGCCGACAAGTCCGAGTGTTTCTCCCCGACGGATGTTCAGGCTGATGCCGTCAACGGATTTGACGGTCAGA
Source organism: Paenibacillus sp. GL_099_B (assembly GCF_057835695.1). Taxonomy (NCBI): domain Bacteria; kingdom Bacillati; phylum Bacillota; class Bacilli; order Caryophanales; family Paenibacillaceae; genus Paenibacillus; species Paenibacillus sp. GL_099_B. Next base: position 5,447,484 of record NZ_CM174430.1, on the reverse strand, counting down.
TTGGACGGGCCGTGAAAATGCTTCTTCACATTGCGAATTTCAATTATAGATTCGGTCATACTCATTCCTTTCTGCCGGGATACGATCATCGACTTGAGGAGCTCGAGGATCGTTTAGCCAGCATCTAGCACTGTGTTTTGATGAAAATATGGTTGCATCAGGCATTTCCGTCAAACAGATATCCATCGTGTGCGGACATCGGTCTGCGAACGGACAGCCAGGCGGGAGCGCAGCAATATCCGGGGGCGAGCCCTCAATAGGAATTAGCCTGTCATGTTCTGTATCATCCAGTCGCGGGGTGGACTGGAGCAGTCCCCACGTATATGGATGGCGTGGCCGATCAAAGATATCCTCTACCGTGCCGGTCTCCACAATGGTGCCTGCATACATGACAGCAACGCGGTGAGCCACTTCGGCGACAACGCCCAGGTCATGGGTAATCAGCAAAATTGAACTGCCCGTTTGCTGCTGCAAGCTGCTTAGAATATCCAGAATTTGCGCCTGAATAGTAACGTCGAGAGCGGTCGTTGGCTCATCGGCTATCAGCAGCTTGGGATCACAGGCAAGCGCCATCGCAATGGCAACCCGCTGACGCATTCCGCCGCTGAATTCATGAGGATATTGATGATAGCGGCTTTGTGCATCAGGAATACCCACGAGGTTTAGCAGTTCTACAGATCTGGCCCGAGCATCTTTGGGCGATAGTTTGCGGTGCTTGCGAAGTCCCTCGCCGATCTGAATACCGACCTTCATCGTTGGATTCAGAGAAGACATGGGGTCCTGGAATACCATGCTGATCTCGGAGCCTCGGATTCGGCGCATGGCTTTAGCGGATAATCCGCTGATAACTCGCCCCTCAAAGCGAATTTCGCCGCTGCGAATGCGGCCGTTCGGTGACGAAAACATACCCATCAGGGAACGGGCGGTCACGCTTTTTCCACTCCCACTTTCGCCGACGATGGCAAGTGTCTCTCCTTCATCGACGTGAAAAGAAACATCTCTTACAGCTTCAAGTTCTTTGTCACGTGTGGCAAAAGAGACCTTTAAATGATTGACCTCCAGTAAATGACTCATGGTGTGAACCTCCTTAACGGTTGGAGCGCGGATCAAAAGCATCCTGCAGCCCATCACCGAAAGCGTTAAATGCAAACATGGTGAGCGAGATCATTAGACCGGGAAATAACAGTCTCCACCATTGTCCGCTCAGAATGACCCCAAGCGAATCGTTGGCCATCGTCCCCAAGCTGGCGATGGGTGACTGGATACCGAGTCCCAAAAAGCTCAGAAAGGATTCGGAGAAAATAGCGGAGGGAATCGTGAAGGTCAGGTTGACGATAATGATTCCAGCCGCGTTAGGCAGCAGGTGCCTGAAAATAATCTTGGCATGGGATGTGCCGAGCTTCTGCGCTGCGAGCACGTATTCCTGTTGTTTCAATTGCAGGATCTGACCTCGGACGACGCGGGCCATACCAACCCAACCCGTAATGGACAGGGCAATAATCATCGTTAACAATCCCGGTTTCATAACGACAAGAAGTAGAATGATAACCAGCAAATACGGGATACTGTACAAAATTTCAATGATTCGCATCAAAAGGCTGTCGATTCGATCGCCTGTCCGTCCTTGTCCGGCGCAGTAGCCGGCGATTCCGCCAATCAGGACACCAAGCACGAGGTCTATGGCTGCAGCAGTAAAGCCAATCAGCAGCGATATACGAGCTCCTGACCAGGTACGGGCCCATATATCCCGTCCGAGATCATCCGTGCCAAACCAGTGATCAGCCGAGGGTGGCAGATTGGTCTTGAGTAGGGACTGTGAGCTTGGCGAGTAGGGAACCAGTAACGGACCTACCAGAGCCAGCGCAATAATTACAACGAGCAACAACAAGCCAAGTAAAGATAATCGATGGCGAAAAATACTGTATGTACGTTGTTTCCATAAGGAAAGACCCGGGCTGGCTATACGGTTCGCAGTCAACTGGCTTCGATCTGCCGGTGTGAAGCGAGGGTCCGATGTAATGGGGTCTGTAGTTGTAGCTTTCATGCTAATCTCCTTTGCTGGACAGCTTGATTCTCGGATCGACGATCCGGTACGACAGGTCGATCAGGAAGAGGGTAACCACCAGAATGACACTGTAAAAGATCGTCGTTCCCATGATGACCGGGTAATCACGATTGAAGATGCTGTCCACAAAATATTTGCCGATTCCCGGAATGGCAAATATCTTTTCAATCACGAAGGTGCCGGTGATTACGGAGGCGAAGAGCGGCCCGATAAAAGATAATACCGGAATGAGTGCGTTTCGCAGTCCGTGCCGGATGACGACTGACCAGGTAGACAATCCTTTGGCTTCTGCTGTTCTTATGTATTCCTGCTGCAACACATCCAGCATGCTGGTCCGCATGAAGCGGGCGATGACAGCCAGTGGCGTTACCGACAAAGCCAGCGAGGGCAGTATCGTATGCTGCCAGGTTCCCCAGGATGCAACGGGGAAGAGCCTCCATTGGACAGCCGCATATTTAATGAGCAGCGGTGCAAGAATGAAGCTCGGGACGGATATCCCGATGATGGCAATGAACATGGATATGTAGTCCAAGGGCCTTTTGTGGAATAGGGCGGCGACCGTCCCCAGTGCAATGCCTGCAATCAGTGCAATGACAATGGACTGGATGCCAAGAAGGGCGGAGGGCGGAAACCCTCTTGCGATCAACGTGTTGACATCGGTCGTTTTGGACTGGATGGAGGGTCCCAGGTCCAGCACCAGCAAATTTTTCAAATACAGCGCATACTGGACAGCAAGTGGTTCATACAGATGGTATCTTGCACGCATATTTTGCAGGACAGCTTCAGGTATCGTTTTGGAATCGTTGGAAAAAGGGTCGCCAGGGATCATGTGCATGATTAAAAAGGTCAGCGTCACAATGATCCAGAGCGTCAAAAGCATGGTGAAAAAGCGTTTAACAATATACATGATGCAAATCTCCTGTTCTGTTTCTCTAGGCACTCTTCCCATTTAATCTACTACTGTTCAATTAATCTTTGCACAGATATGCACACATTCGAAGTGGAATGCGAGAAACTATTAAAAGCTGATAAGAATACTAGGTATATTAAAGTGGTTTGTATATATTGTCAACATTAGGTTGTTAGGTTTGTCACCTTGGATAACTCTCAGAACCTAAAAATGGCTTGCTTTTTCCTGTATAATTGGGGTCAGATGAATTTATCAAATCCCCCACGGACCAATGATCCATCGAATCCTATATAGACAATATTAATAGCTCGAATGAAGAATAAAATAATCGGAAAAGAAGGAGTCTTCCAATGATCCAAATAACCATGCGTCAATCCAAGCAGACAGATCAGGAGCACCTTGCAGAATTGCGAGCCCTGGTTCTATATGATGACCTACATAGGTTGGGAAGGTACGATGAGGTGAAGGTTCGTGAACGTTTCCGTAATACATTCGACCCTGTCCACACATGGATTATTGAGGTCGAGGGTGCATGGGTGGGGTGTGTAGCGATGAAACCCAAGTTGGAGGAGATACTACTGGAACATTTCTATATCCATCCCGACTATCAGGGTAAGCAAATAGGAACTCAAGTGCTGAACATGCTGCTGAAACGGGATGAGGTTAAGGGCAAACGTGTTATTTTAAATGTATTGCAGGGCAGTCCGGCTCGGCGTTTGTATGAACGTTTTGGGTTTGTTTTGGACAGTGAAGATGAGGTGGATGTGTTCATGTCCGTTCAAGTGCAGTAATCGTTACGGTCAAAATAGAAGCATCTAACAGATCCATTCATTTAATTCTTGAATGGGTCTATTGAACTTTTCTATTATACTTTCCAGTGACGGTATCCTAATATGGATAATAACCTACTTTTTATATAGGAATTATATAGTATGGAGAATACCAAGATGCCGCATTGGAAGCGAAATCTGTATATTCTGTGGTTTGGCCTGTTTTTCAATCATATGGCTTACACCTTGTCTGTTCCGTTCTTTCCGCTGTTTCTGCAAAATGATCTCGGTATTCTGAGTGGGCTGGAAGTCTGGTCCGGCATTTCGATCTCGATCAGCTTTCTGATCAGTGGACTATGTGCTCCCTTCTGGGGATCGCTGGCTGACAGATACGGCAGCAAACTGATGCTGATTCGTTCGGGCGTTGGTCTCGCCATTGCTCACCTGGCTAACTATTTCGTTTATGATCCTTACACGTTTATCGCTGTGCGGATATTTCAGGGACTTATGGCCGGCTTCAATCCTGCATCCATTACGTTGGTCGGCACCAATACACCGGAGAAGCATGTAGGTTATGCGCTTGGTGTCATCTCCACATCCACGGCTGCCGGAGGAATTCTGGGACCGCTTATGGGTGGAGTACTAAGCCATTGGATCGGACTGCGCGGTTGCTTTATCGCCTCGGGAATCATTACGCTGCTCTCGGCCGTGATGGTGATATGGGTAAAAGAAGCCCGCGGTCCCCGCACTGTGGTTCGCACAAGTATTCTGGGTGATCTGAAAAAAGCTGCCTCCACTCCGGGATTAATGCGGATCTATGGTTTGATTTTGCTCGTTTCGACTTCCGTGCTCATTATCGAACCTGTACTGACGCTTTATGTTGTCCAGATTGGTGGAGACGTCAGTAGTGCAACACTTAGTGCAGGAATCGTCTTCTCGGCCATCGGCGTGGCAACGGTAATTATGGGGCCGCGTTGGGGACGGATTGGAGGGAAGATCGGATACGAGAAAACGCTATTTATCGGTCTGCTGGGTGGCGGCATTGGCAGTTTACTGCAACTGACGGCGTATAACCTCATTTATTTTGGAAGTCTGCGATTTGTCTATGGCCTGTTCTTCGCTGCGGTGTATCCAGCCTTGAATGCGTTAATCATCAAATATGCTGACCGGGATTTCCGGGGAAGGGCTGTCAGTCTGAGTCAGACCGCCAATCAATTCGGTATTGTACTCGGCCCTTTACTCGGTGGTTTTCTTGGCGGATGGACGGGGATTCCTTTTATTTTTCTCCTAACAGGCATTGTACTTCTGGGAGCAGCCTGGACAGTCCGGTTAAGCGAAAGGAACGAGGCGAATAAACCGGGATTGGGCATGGCAGCAGCAGAAGCAGGCGGAAACAGCATAAAGAAATGATGAAATGATCCTCAGAGAAAAAAAGGTACTTGGACTGAATTAAATGGTCATCACTACAACATAGGGAGGAATTAATATGTCACAACGACGATTGAGATTGGGAGCAAACTTGAATGGAGTGGGAAATAGCATTTCTTTTTGGCGACACCCGGATATTCCGATCAATGCCAGCGTAAATCTGGATTTCTACAAGAAGCAGGCGATTAAGGCGGAGGAAGGGAAGTTCGATTTGCTCTTTATTGCGGACGGCCTCTTTATTAACGAGAAATCCAACCCGCATTTCCTGAATCGTTTTGAACCATTAACCCTGCTCTCCGTTCTTGCGGGAGCAACTTCACATATCGGGCTAGTTGCGACGTTGTCCACCTCATATAGTGAACCGTTCACAGTTGCAAGACAGTTTGCTTCCCTGGACCATATTAGTGGAGGACGAGCCGGATGGAACGTAGTCACTTCACCACTGGAAGGCTCGGCTCTGAATTTTGGCAAAGGTGAACATCCGAACCACGCGCTGCGCTACGAAATTGCAGAAGAACATCTGAATGTGGTCAGAGGCCTATGGGATTCCTGGGAGGATGATGCGTTTATCGGGGATAAAGAGAATGGTGTTTTCTTCGACCCATCCAAATTGCATACGCTGAACCACAAGGGAGATCACTTCTCCGTTCAAGGGCCACTCAATGTTGCGCGCTCGGAGCAGGGACATCCGGTCGTTTTCCAGGCAGGTTCTTCCGAATCCGGCAAGGATCTGGCGGCCCGATCGGCCGATGCTGTATATACGGGGCATGAGACCCTGGAGGAAGCTCAGGAGTTCTATTCGGATGTGAAAGCAAGAGCGGTGGCTTATGGACGTAAGCCAGAAGATATCCTGATCTTCCCTGGCATCGGTCCCATTGTGGGTAGAACGGAGGAAGAAGCGGAGCGCAAGTATCAGGAGATCGCGGAGTTGGTCAGTATTGACCAGGCACTGAATTATTTGGGCCGTTACTTCGATCATTATGACTTCGCCCAGTTCCCATTGGATGAGCCCTTCCCGGAGATTGGTGATTTGGGCAGTAACAGCTTCCGCAGTACAACGGATAAGATCAAGCAGCAGGCACGAGAACAGGGACTGACCCTCCGCCAAGTGGCATTGCTTGCATCGACACCTCGCACATCTTTCATCGGTACACCGGATCAGATCGCTGATCAGATTCAGGAGTGGTTCGAAGGCGAAGCTGCGGACGGTTTCAATATTCGCACAGTCGTGCCAAATGGATTGGCAGACTTCGTGGATCTGGTCGTACCTGTCTTACAAGAGCGCGGCCTGTTCCGTACCGAGTATGAGCATGAAACACTGCGGGGTAATCTGGGTCTTGAGATTCCACGCAATCGATATACATTGGAGACGGTAAAATAAATAAAATCACAATGATGTTATATCGGAACTGGCTTCCAGTTCAAAATGCTATAAAAGCGATCCAGAAAGCCCCTATCATAACAACAATCCCGCATACCTTGCTCAAAAAGTAATCAAAGTCGCTAGGTTCGGCATCGTTCGCCCAGAACGAACGAAGCGAGAGGTAGAAAAGGAAGTCTTGAAATTTTTGATAACGGAAGCTGCACCATCCGAAAATCACTGCGGCTAATGCGAGAAACAGAAAACCTGGAGCACCACGTGTGTAATGATATTCTGGGTAAGCTGCTGTTACAAGCGTTGCAGGAGAGAATTGTTCTTCCCCATCCTGAAGTACTCTTTGGCTGCCAACGTAAAAGAAGACCTCGGAAACGCTATTGCCTTTTGCATCAAAACTTATTAATTGTCCGGAATGATCTTGGACTTCATATTTGTTTCCGTTAGGATATATCAAGTTATACGTTGTGCTGAACGTAGAATCAATTTTCGTAATGAGATATTGCTGATGATTGATGTAAACAGTCCGCTCCTGATGATCAAGGCGTACTTGAATAGGATCTGCCGTTCCGCTGCGATAAGTCGTTAGAACACCTTGTTCACTATCGAGTGTGTACTTGTTGTTCTCAACATGGAAAATCGGCTCTGTGAAATAAGGTTTGGACTGGATTGCGACGATTACAGACACAACCAGAACGCATGAAAAGAAAATGAAGGTGGGTGATTTAATTTTTTTGAGTAACACTGCCATATAAACGCCATCCTTTCCACTTTGTTCTATATTACGCCATTGCGAGGAACGGGTTGCGAACTGTTACTGCCTGAATCACGACCGAATAACGACAACAGAAGAAACCAGCCAGTCGCCATCATCTGGGGACTGGCTGGTTTCTTTGGTTAAGCTGCTGCATTTATAGGATTATACCCTCAGATCAATCTCAAACGTCTTGATTTCATAAGGTTCAAGAGCAAAGGTTATCGGTGTATCATACAGGAGTTCGCCCTCCGGTACTTCCATAAGATTGCATTCTCTCCACGCGTGAATCCGTAGATCGCTTGTCAGTTCAAGCGTATTCATGCTGCCGGAATAATCATGAACGCGTACGATGACATGATCGGAATCCTCGGCTTTCTTGACTGCCGAGATCATGGCTGTGCTGCCGGACAAGGTGAACATGGATCGACTTGGCTGCTCTGATTGGCCCTGTGTATATCGAGCCGGAGCATTCAGAAGCCAGGCCTGCTGCACGGTTCCGCCAACCAGCCAATCTCCCTGGTGCGGAAGAAGAGCATAGGTGAAGCTGTGCAGTCCCTGATCGGCATGTGGATCAGGATGCGTAGCGCTCTTGATCAGGGTCAGACGCATGACGTTATCTTTAATGTCATACCCATATTTGGAATCATTCAGCAAACTGACGCCATAACCTCTGTCGGATAGATCAGCCCATTGATGGCCAACGGATTCGAAACGCGCCCAGTCCCAACTTGTGTTCCAGTGCGTTGGCCGTTTAACGTTACCGAACTGAATATCATAGGTGGCTTCAGTGGAGCGGATGCCAACAGGAAAGGCAACCTTCAGCAATTGTTGCTGTTCATGCCAATCCACCTCAGTGGCGTAATCGATTCGCCGATGCCCAGTATATACAGTCATGTTCTGCGTAATGGTGGAGCCAAGGTATTCCCAAGCGAAGCGAATCACGGCCTGAAGCGGCCCAGTCTCTACGACTTCAATGCTGGTGCATTTCGTAATCTCTCGCATATCCTCCTGATAGAAGATATCAATATCCCAGGCCTCATGGGCAAGCGGTTTGTCCTCGAATACCTGAAGCACGTTGCCTCTTGCACCTTTGGCAAGCACCTCACGGTGTGACTCTTTATCGTAAAGGCGTGTCAACTGCCCGTTCTCATTCCATTCGAGCTGATAGAACGGTGTTTCGATCCCATTGGCTGTGTGGATGAACGACGAATGCCCAGGGCTATCGTTTACCGTACTGCTCTGGAAGTGAACTGTGGTATACCCCAGCGAAGGAATATCCTTCACCTCGACGGACCAACGTGCATCCTGGTATTGAGCGTTCAGGATCTCACCGGAATCGCTCAGCCACGTCCCTGTTTCCAATTCGCCTGATGCCACAGGAATGCTCACAATTTCTGTAACGACCCATGGGGAGGAATTCCAAATGGTGTACGTATACGGAGATTCTCCGCTGCCAGCGATAGCCATCCGAGCCTGCGTGTCTACGTGACTGCCAATCTGCTCGGCTTCTGCATATTCAATTCTGCTATCCTCATACACCTCCGTGATGGAGGAACCGGGAATAATGTCATGGAACTGGTTGCGCAAAATGATTTTCCAACCCGCAGTCAGAGACTTCGCTTGATATAGATTCCAGTCATTGTGCACAATACTTTGCAATGCATTCAGCCATTCCGCTTCGCGGTAAGCCAGCTCAAGCTTGCGGTTCATCCGTTTGTTGTACGCCTGACTGGTATACGTTCCACGATGATACTCCAGATACAGTTCGCCATCCCATGTATGGATGTACGAATCGGTTTTCTCGACCGTCTCCTGCAGCTTTTCAAAATAATCATCTGCGCGTCCTGTCTTGACCTTGGGCAATCCGGGCAGTTGATCCAGCCGTCGTCTCATCTCCAGCATTTCGCGGTTAACTCCGCCTCCGCCGTCCCCGTATCCGTACGACAGCAGCAGATCCTGGTTCATCTCCTTATCGCGGTAGGCATCCCAGATGCCCTTGACCGTCTTCGGAATGATTTTTCCGTTATAGGTATAGAACCATGAACCCGGCTCGGACCAAGGCTCGGGTGTAGTAATGAAGTGGGTCAGCACTTCTGAGCCGTCAATTCCGCGCCAGTGAAATGTATCGAATGGCATGCGGTTGTATTGGTTCCAGCTGATTTTGGTAGTCATGAACGTATGAATGCCGGATTTTTTCAGAATTTGCGGCAGGGACCAACTGTAGCCGAATACATCGGGCAACCAGAGATATCGGCATTCCGTCCCAAATTCTTCTTTGAGAAAACGAGTGCCGATCAGCAATTGCCGGACCAGGGATTCGCCCGAGGTCAGGTTGCAGTCAGCCTCCAGCCACATGCCGCCGCCCGCTTCCCAGCGACCTTCAGCGACACGTTCCTTGATGGATTCGTACAGTTCCGGGTAGTCCTCTTTCACATATTCGTACAATTGGGGCTGTGTCTGAAGGAAAACATACTCCGGGAACATCTCCATCAGGCGCATGACAGTAGAGAAGGAGCGTGCGCATTTCTCGCGCGTATGCTTCAACCGCCACAGCCAGGCAACGTCAATATGAGTATGGCCGATACAAGTAACGGTCACATCAGAGGCTTTGTCCATCGCACTCAGTCGGACGCTCAGGTCATCTCTTGCCTCATGCACAGAGGTATAGAAGACATCAGACTTAGGCTGCGACCAATCGATCAGGCGGAAGGACCGCTGAAGCGCATGAAGCAGTTTTGTGCGTTCCGGTGCATGTGCATCCAGAATGTTGACCGTTTCCAGAATCGCCGACCCTGTAAATACAAGATCGTCAACAGCTTCATCCAACCAACACAGTTCTGCTTGTCTGAAAGTATGCGTCTGGTTGCGGGGCTGACCGCCACCTTCCAGACCGGACCATAAGCGGAAGACCAACTCGTTGGTACTGCCTGCGGCAGAAGCTGGAAAGAACACTTCCTTGTGGTTGGAATCTACGCCTTGAAACGGCTTGCCATCCCAGTAGAACAGTGATTCAAAGCCGGAATTGTTACCACCCCCGGTATCGCCGAAATCAAACAGTCCGACAATCCGTTTATCTTCCCAGGAGGCAGGGAACTCGACTTTTGTACGCAGCCACAAATAGAGATCTCGACCGGACCAACTTTCTCCTGTATGCATAGGCTTCCAATGGCCATCGTCTCCCGGCAGGACCGGGTTGATCTCTTCCCTGTGGTCTTCGCATGCAAGAAAATGATTTAAAGGCAAACGATCCCGGTAACGGAGCGCGGATAATTCATGAATACGTGCTTGTAGTTTGTTTTCAGTAAGAAACATCGTTAAAAACCCCCAGTTCATTTTATCGGGGAGTGATTCATATATAGAGAGCATCCAAAGCGAGTATGTATTACATAACTTTTATAGGGGAATGCGCCCATTATAGCGCTTCCATTCGCTTTTGACAAATTAAAATATGGATTACTGATTCTGAGCGCTGGTGATTGTCGAATTTAACCAAACGGTGATACACTGAGTTGGAAATGGGTCTGGAGGAGGTGTTCAGGCGCGAATGTCCAGGATACGAACCATCTATAAGAACTACTTGAAGAAAAAAATGTTCAACAAAATCCTCCTGTTTTATTCCATGGTCATGGTCCTGTTGTTCATCAGCATCTCGGTGCTGGCCTACCGCTACTATGAACAGCGAGTGGTACAGGAACAAATGGATGCGAGTTTGCAGGAGCTGGATATTGTCAGTATCAACCTGAATCAGCAGTACGAACGGCTGTATAATGCCGTGCAGCAGATTTATACCGACGCTATGATCGGCGATGATCTGAAGTATTTTTTGACTCATGAATACGAGGATTTTCTCAATTGGCGTCTGAACCAATATGCTTACAGCTATCGTACGGAGCGAGGGAACTTTGATTATCAATTACGTCTGCTGTTAAAGGATGAGGCTTCGATTGCAAATGTAGTCTTATACAGCACGGATCAGGATTTCTTCTATGTTCTTAACCGGGAGACCCAGCACTTTTACTATCACCCCAAGCTTTCTGCAGGGCATCAGGACTGGTTCCAGCGGCTGAGGAGTGCACCTTGGCAATACATGGGCAGCGAACCGCTTTTCGAAGGGAAAATGGCTGAAGAGCCTACCCCCTATAGCTACGCGAATGTGCTCAAAGATTCCGTGACATTGAAGCAGTACGGTGCAATTATGTTTGAGCTGAATACAGACCGTATCAAAGGGCTTCTTCGAGACAGACTCGACGGCAAGGATAGTCGGATCTTGCTGATGACAGGGGAAGGTGAAGTGATTTTCGATTCGCAGGGCAAGTATGACAACACCGTCTACCCGTACTGGGGGAAGATGAATTTGCCGGAGGATTGGGTAGATCTGGAGGAGCGCTCCAAGGTGCAGCTGCTGAATATCGGGAATACGGGAATGGTTGTGGCTTCTATTATTCCGGAATCGCAAATCAAACAGAGCCTTCAGGCGATTCGTTTCAGCCTCATTGGGATTGTGATTCTGTGCATCATGATTAGCATCGCGGTGACGTTCACCATCATCCGCCGTTATTCCAAAAAAATTCACAGACTCGTGCTTTACATGCGGCGCTGGCAGGAGGGTGATCTGAGTAAACGTATCGAGATGGAGGGGGAAGATGAGCTGCAGCAGATTTCGCAGAGATTTAATCATATGTGTGATCGGCTGGAGTCTTACATAGAAACGGTATATGTGTCGGAGATCAAACAAAAGAACGCGCAGCTTGTGGCTTTACAAGCCCAGATCAATCCCCATTTTCTGTACAATACGCTGGAAAGCATCCGCATGAAAGCCATCAGTTTGGGAGCCAGGGATGTTGGGCAGATGATCTACATTCTCGCCACGATGTTCCGTCATTTGATCAAAAAGCAGACACATGTAACCTTGGCGGAGGAAATAGAGCTGTGCGGTATGTACCTGGCTTTGGTCCAATATCGGTATGAGGACAAGCTGCACGTGGAGACCTATATTGAGAATGCAGCGGCGGGAAGCATGGTCGTCAAGTTGCTGGTCCAGCCGATTATTGAGAATTACATTGTGCATGGTTTTCGTACGAATGATGATGATAACCGGATCTCCATCACAGCTGAAGAAGAGAACGGCGTGATTTGTATCCGTGTGAAGGATAACGGAAAGGGGATTTCCGCGGAGAGATTACTTGAACTGCAACATGGGTTGCATAAGAGCGATGAAGCTGCTGAGACATCTGACCGATCTTTAGGTCTTAAGAACGTGCACGACCGCATACGTCTGAATTATGGCAATGATTATGGTCTGCACCTGAACAGTGTGGAGGGCGAAGGATGTGAGGTGACAATCAGCATTCCAGTTACAAGGGAGGAAACGGGATGAGAAGTGTAATGTTGGTCGATGATGAGCCGCTTATTGTCAAAGGAATGCAAGCTATTATTGATTGGGATCAGAATAACATGCAGATTGCCGGAACGGCCTGCAATGGGTTGGAAGCGCTAGCAATGATGGACGAGGGTCCTGTCGATCTGATTATTACGGATATCATGATGCCGCAAATGACCGGACTTGAACTGATCCGGGAGACTAAAGCGCGCAATCCATATACTAAATTCATTATTTTGAGTGGTTACGAAGAATTCAAATATGTGCGGGAGGGCATCTCGCTGGGGGTCGAGAACTACCTGCTCAAGCCAGTCAATATGGATGAACTGGAAGCGACCATCAAGCATATGCAGCGGGATTGGGAGCACGAAGAGATGCGCCAGATTCAAATGGATCAGAGCTGGAGGATTCTGCGCAACAATATTTTGCAGCGGTGGGCGAACGAGACCATTGACGCCAAAGAATTCCGTGAGCGTGCGCAGCTGCTTGAGATCCCCATGAACAAGTCCACATATTGTGCGGCTTCTCTGCGGATTGTAGGCGATGACAAAGGGGATGATCCCCAGATGTATCTGCCGGGAATTGCTGAGAAATGCGAGCTGCTCGGGAACAAAGGCCTCCCGGATGGCTGTGGTATCATCTGTTTTCCCGATCAGGACGGAGACATCATGCTGTTGTTCGTTTCAGTCGGTATGGAAGGTAGTGATGAATGGCAGATTCAGGCACTTAACAGGATGAAGCAAGCGGTCGCCGAGGACACAGGTGCACGTGTATGGGGGATCATTGGTCAATCCGAGTCGACCTATTTGGGTTTTCCGAAGAGCTGCAAGTCCGTAAAGCTGTGGCTTCAGAATCATTTATTTATGGATTGTGATACCTTCATCATGCAAGTGGAGAACGAAGATACCAATCAGCATCAAGAGAAGCCTGGGCCAGCGATGGAGCAGTTCCACAAGCTGCTGCGGGATGGGGAAGGTCCTGAGGTGGATCGGTTCATCGACGAATTCTTCATTGTTGAGGGTAAGGAACCCTGCCTCCCGAGAACACCGTTCTTCAATTCTGCGATCCAGCTTATGCTGGCCGCCAAGGAACTGGAGAAAACGCCTGACTACGGGGACATCTTCGGGCCCCTGTCCAGAATTCATACGCTCAGCAAATTGAAACAATTGGTCAGAAAGGTTGTTCATCGCACGCTGGATACATATCATACCGCCGAGAAAACGTACAGCCCGCATATCATGGCTGTGCTGGAGGTGGTGAAAAATCACTATCAGGATGAGCTTTCACTTAAGACGCTCAGTCAGAGGCTGGAGCTTCATCCGAACTACCTCGGCCAATTGTTCCAGCAAGAGGTCGGTACCACTTTTTCTGATTATGTGAACCAGTACCGAATTGAGCGTGCGACTCATTTGCTGTTATATTCGGACAAAAAAACGGCAGAAATAGCGGGCGAGGTGGGCTATTGGGACTCCACATATTTTTACAGACAGTTTAAGAAATATGCTGGCGTTTCTCCTACGGAGCTGCGTTCTATCTACATGAAAAAATAAGCCGGGGCTCCGGCTGAATAAGACACTCCCCATGTGGGGGGTGTCTTTTTTGTTATGGAATGACTATACGATCTTTAATTAATCCATCAATTTATTGGGTTTTTCAACTATCTCAAAATTGGTAGCGCTTGCATAATGAGAGTAGGAGTGAACGAGGAAATCCAAAGCAACAAAAGAGCTTAGGTCCAGTGTTGATTATAGGGGATTAATGCTGGATGCAGCTAAAGCGATAGTGAACGCGATTATAAGGAGGGACAGCCGTGCTGGGCATCTTCAAAAGTCTGATGAAGAACAAGGCGTTTCTTCTGCTGGTACTGCCGGGAGCAGCGTGGTTTATCATTTTTGCCTATTTGCCAATGTTCGGAACGATTATTGCTTTTAAGGACTTCCGGATTCATCCGGGCGGATTTCTTGAAAGCGTTCTAAAAAGCGAATGGGTCGGGTTCAAGAACTTTGAGTTTCTGTTCTCAACCAGTGACGCCTATATCATCACACGTAATACCATTCTGTATAACCTGGGGCTGATCTTTCTCGGGTTGGTACTCGCGGTGACGCTTGCGATCATCATGAACGAACTGCTGAACAAACGACTGGCGAAGATCTACCAGACCGCGATGTTTATGCCTTATTTCCTGTCCTGGGTTATTATCAGTTATTTCGTCTTCTCGTTTCTGAGTGTGGAAAAAGGTGTGTTCAACCAGATCATTACCTATTTCGGTGGAGATCCGGTCAGTTGGTACAGTGAGACAGGGTATTGGCCGTATTTTCTCATTCTGCTCGGCCTGTGGAAAGGTGCAGGTTATGGAAGTGTAGTGTATCTGGCAGCAATCGCAGGTATCGACCGTTCTTATTATGAGGCAGCGATGATCGACGGCGCCACCAAGTGGAAACAGATCAGGTACATTACGCTGCCACTGCTCAGGCCACTAATGATCATCCTCACCATTCTGGCGATCGGCGGGATCTTCCGTTCCGACTTTGGACTATTCTATCAGGTTCCGCGGGACTCTGGTGCGCTGTATCCGGTCACCAATGTCATCGACACGTTTGTATACCGCGGCTTGACCATTATGGGTGATACAGGAATGAGTACAGCTACAGGATTGTATCAATCGGTTGTCGGTTTGATTCTTGTCCTGCTGGCAAACTATGCTGTGCGTAAAATTGAAAAGGATTATGCCGTATTTTAGGTTTGCGGCAAGGGGGTGCTGTCCATGAGTAATTTAAGCGAACCGGTAAAGCGGGCATCTGCCCATGCGAAGAGGACCAGAAAGAAATCGAGAGATCTGAATGCCATTTCGCCATTATCCAATGTGATTTTTAATATAGCTATCGGTCTGTTTGCCTTATCATGTATCTTTCCGTTTCTGTTCATCGTTATCATCTCATTTACGGATGAGAAGGCGCTGGCGATCAATGGATTTAAGTTATTCCCTGAAGTCTGGACGCTGGATGCCTACCGATTCCTTATGGAATCCGGGCAGCAGATGGCCCAATCGTTTGGGGTTACCTTAACGGTGACGGTTGTCGGAACCGCGCTAACACTGTATTTGGTCACCACGTATGCGTATGCCATCTCGCGCAAAAATTTTGCGCAGCGTCGGTTTTTCAGCTTTTTGGCCTTCTTCACCATGCTATTTTCCGGCGGTCTCGTTCCCAGTTACATTGTGGTTACGCAGGTGCTGCACTTGCGGGATTCGATATGGGCGCTGATCCTGCCGTCGATCATGAATGCTTTTTACATTATCGTCATGCGTACATTTTTCACGACCACCGTGCCGGATGCGGTTATTGAGTCGGCCAAAATCGACGGAGCTACTGAATTCGGTATCTATACGCGCATCGTACTGCCGATTTCGTTGCCGGGCATTGCGACTATTGGATTATTCAGTACGTTAGGGTTCTGGAATGACTGGTTCAATGCGCTGCTCTATATCGACAATGCGAATTTGATTCCGCTCCAGACATTGCTGATTCGAATACAGAACAATATGGATTTTGTTGTGCAAAACAGCAGCCGGGTCGTTTCCTACGACATTGCCTCGACACTGCCGACGGAGACCGTCCGCATGGCGATGGTTGTCCTGGCTACACTGCCGGTAGCGCTGGCGTATCCTTTTTTCCAAAAGTATTTTATACAAGGCCTGACCATTGGTTCGGTCAAAGAATAAGTCTGGTTGTGCCTGCCCTCAAAGGGCAGTAACAATAACATTGATAAGGGGGATACACATGAAGACAAGAAAAATCGCTCTGCTCATGGTTACTTTACTGCTTGCTTTTTCTACTGTTCTAGCAGGCTGCGGTGGCAGTAATACCAATGATACAAGCGGGAATGCGGCATCCGGGGGAGAATCCGGCGATAAGGACACAGTGAAGCTCAAGGTATATCTGATTGGTGGTCCACAGCGCGATCTGCCAATGGTACAGGAAGAAATGAACAAATACTTAATGGAGAAAATAAATACAACCGTCGACATCACGATGATTGACTGGGGTGATTATTCCAAACGTATGCCAGTCATTACCGCTTCGGGCGAAAATTATGATATCGCTTTCACCTCTTCCTGGGCTTATGACTATCTGCCAAATGCCACTAGAGGAGCATTCCTGCCAATCAATGATCTGTTGGATAAATATGGTCAAGACATTAAAGAGCAGCTTGATCCACGGTTCCTTACCGGATCGCAGATCGGTGGCCAAAACTATGCCGTGCCAGTTAACAAAGAGTTGGCTTCGCAATGGGTATGGCGCTTCAACAAGCAGTACGTTGATAAATACAACATGGACATCACCAAGATTCGCACATTAGAGGATCTGGAGCCTTACCTGCAGCAAATTAAGGACAATGAACCAGCCGACATTACTCCGCTGGCTGTTCCGAAGGGCTTTAAGCCTTATCTGGCGTTCGACTTCCTGCTGGGTGACGAATTCCCGGTTGGCATCAACATGAATGGTGACACCAGTAAATACGTTAATGTGCTGGAATCCGAAGAGCTGAAAAGCTCGTTGAAAACCATCCGTAAATACTATCAGGCTGGTTATCTGCGCAAGGATGTAGCAACACTGGAAGGCATCGACAACATCAAGACAGGCAAATGGTTTGTTGACCGTGAACAGACACAGCCGTACGCCGAACTGGGATGGTCCAGAAGTGCGGGCTATGATATCGTGACTACACCGATGCAGGATCCGGTTATTTTCACTGGCTCGGCAACAGGCGCTATGCATGCAATCTCGGCGAACTCCAAGAACCCGGAACGGGCCATGATGTTCCTGAACTTGCTGAATACCGATCCATATCTGCGTAACCTGATCAACTACGGCATTGAAGGTACACATTACAAAAAGATTTCGGATAATGTCATTGAGGATCTGCCAGCAATGAAGGACGGATTCCAGATGCCTGGTTTTGCCCTGGGTAACCTGTTCTTGACTTACATGCACAAGGAAGATCCAGCCGATAAGTGGGAAGCGTTCAAGGAATTCAACAATTCCGCGAAGGTTGCTCCGAGCTTTGGCTTCAACTTCAATCCTGATCCGGTGAAGACGGAAGTGGCTTCCATCTCCGCCATCGTGAAAGAATTCTACCCATCCATCATGACGGGGGCTGTTGACCCGGATGAGCATCTGCCGAAAGCGATCGAGAAGTTGAAAGCGGCAGGTTTGGATAAAGTGATTGCAGAAGCGCAAAAGCAGTACGACGAATGGAAAGCTGCAAATCAAAAATAACCTGAATCATAAAGTAGACATGGAAACGTCTGTCCGGTTTGACGGGCGTTTCTTTTTTTACCCTGAGTGGATTGCCAAAATTGGATTGGAGGGTATGGCATGAAAAAGCTTGGTGCGAGTCTCCTATTTGTAATATTGTTATGCGCTGTTCTTTCCTCAGCGGCCTTGGCGAAGCAACCTTATTCATCCTATTGGCTGCCTGAACAATTGCTTAACTGGAATCCAGCTTCCGACCCGGATGCGGCCTTTAACCGGAGCACCATTCCGCTCCAGAGTCGATTCACAGGAGAGGCAGTTAACCCGAACGCAACGAAAGATCCCAAAGTCATGGCCTTGTCTGCGTTGAATCAGGGAACCAGCGGCGTTCCATCACAGGGCTCGGATACATTTTCTGCAAATACGTTCTCTTACTGGCAGTATGTCGACAAGCTCGTATATTGGGGTGGCTCGGCGGGAGAAGGCATTATTGTGCCGCCAAGCGCCGACACGATTGATGCGGCACACCGGAACGGAGTGCCAATCATGGGCACAGTGTTCTTCCCGCCATCCGTATACGGTGGCAAATATGAGTGGGTGAAGCAAATGCTTCAGCAGAACAGCGACGGCTCCTTCCCGGCTGCGGATAAACTGATTGAGGTGGCGGAGTACTACGGTTTTGACGGCTGGTTTATCAACCAGGAGACCGAGGGAGGAACAGCCACTGACGCACAGTTAATGAAGACATTCCTCCGTTATCTTCAGGATCATAAGCCCGCGGGTATGGAGATCATCTGGTATGATTCCATGACGAAGGAAGGCAATATTTCATGGCAAAATGCGCTGACGGACCGGAATGCGATGTTCCTGCAGGATAACGGGAACAAGGTATCAAACAGCATGTTCCTGAATTTCTGGTGGAATGATCTTGGTAGTTCTGCGGCCAAAGCCAAAAGCCTGGGCAGATCGCCATTCGAACTGTTCGCAGGTATCGATGTCGAAGCTAAAGGATACGATACCAGTCTGAAATGGAATCTGCTGTTTCCTGAGGGGAAACCGGCGGTGACTTCCCTCGGCATTTACCGGCCGGATTGGTCGTTCAACAGCGCGGACAGCATGACCGATTTCTTTGCCCGTGAAAATAAGTTCTGGGTAGGGCAGAACGGCAACCCGGCCAATACGGCGACAAGCCAGGCCTGGAAAGGGATTGCGAACAATGTGGTTGAGTCATCGCCGGTGAACCAACTTCCATTTACGACCAACTTCAACACGGGCAGTGGCGAGAAATTCTATGTTGATGGCACGCAGGTGCGGGAGACTGGATGGAATAACCGCAGTTTGCAGGACGTACTTCCGACATGGCGCTGGCTGACAGAGAGTAAGGGTAAAGCACTTACGCCGTCCCTGGATTGGTCGGATGCCTACTATGGGGGCAGTTCCCTTAAGGTAGCGGGTACGCTAAGTTCGGCAAATGCCACCCATCTGAAGCTGTATCAAACCGATCTGAAGATTGAGCCAGCTACCAAGCTGTCGATCACGTACAAAACGCAGAACAAGCCAAGCATGAAGGTTGGCCTGGCTTTTGCAGACCGTCCTGACCAGTTCGTCTTTTTGGATGTAAAAGACAAAAAGGCATTGGGTTGGACGACGGACATCTTGAATCTGACGCCTTACAAAGGAAAGCGGATTGTGGCATTGTCTTTGTATTTTGACAGCAAGGAAATCATATCGGATTATGACATCCATATTGGTCAGATATCCATTCAGAACAATGCTAATCCAGTGAAGCCACTTGAAGCAGTTCAAGCATTGAATGTCATCCAATCCGATTTCCGCGGGGGTATTTACGGTGATGCCAGATTGCAGTGGAAAGCGTTGGACGAGGAAGTTCAACAATATGAGATTTACCGTGTACTACCCGACGGCAAAGAGACTTGGGTGGGTGCGACCACGAATAACGTCTTCTATGTGCCTGAGATGAAGAGAATCAACGCTGAGCAGGGAACTGTACTGAAAGTCGTGGCAGTGAATGCAAAATATGAGCGCGGCCAAGCTGCCAGCGTGACCATCCAGTGGCCAGCGTATCCGAAGCCGGAAGCAGGATTCAAGGCCGATGCAACGCTGATCACACCGGGTCAGCAGGTGCATTTCACTAATCTCTCTTCCGAGGTGACGGAAGGCTGGTCATGGACTTTTGAGAATGGCAGCCCGGCTGTCAGCACGGAGCAGAATCCAGTGGTAACGTATGACAAGGAAGGCACGTACAATGTGACGCTTACAGCTACCAACAGCTCGGGGCAGGATACGGTAACGAAGCAAGCTTTGATCACCGTAAGTAAGGGTGCTTCCGGGATCAAAAATGTCGCACTTGGCAAAACGGCCACTGCCGACCATGCCTGCGGACCTGCTGAAGGTGCGGGAAAGGCAATTGACGGCAAGGTGACGGACAACAGCAAGTGGTGCGCACTGGGTAACCAGCCGCATTGGCTGCAAGTTGATCTTGGCAAAGAACATCAGATCAGTGGTTTTGTCATCAAACATGCGGAGAGTGGTGGGGAGTGGGCAGGTTTTAATACGAGCGACTATTCGATCCAGGTCAGTGCTGATGGCGTGAATTGGTCAGATGTAGTTCATGTACAGGGGAATACCGCAGCCGAAACCTCGGATGCAATTGCACTGGTCAAGGCTCGTTATGTGAAGCTGAATGTGCTGAAACCTACGCAGGGCGGCGATACGGCAGCCCGAATCTATGAGTTTGAGGTTCATGGGTTGCAGCCGTAGTTGGCGATTGAGAAGTGACAAGTGTAGCTGTGAAATTAGCAAAAAAGGAACCATGCGGCCAATCCGGTTTCAATGACGGCTGGATATCCTTGAAGTAGCCGGTCGTCTAACGGGTGTACCGCACTGCGTCAGACTACGTCTGAATATGACTGAATTTGAGGCTCACAGATCATTGGATCTTGTGAGTCTTTTTACGTTTATGTTGGATTCGCTTGCAAAGGTTTTAAAATCGTTGTTTTAGATAAAAAATCGGTTTTGCAATCAAAGACAATGCGAATGAAAAGTCTTATATTGTAGTTAAAAAGATAAGAAAGGAGTGAAGGTGATGAAGAATAGAAAGATCATGTTTGCTCGTCCGCTGCAAGTGGAGACGGTAGAAGAGGATTTTATTTTGCCAGCTCTAGGTGAGAAGGAAGTATTGGTGAAATTGATCTATTCCCTCATCAGTCCGGGAACGGAGCTGGCCATGTTATCGGGAAAAGAAGAATGGGCCAAGCTTCCCGTATGTCCGGGGTATGCGAGTGTAAGTGAAGTGATCGAGGTGGGACAGGGTGTACACCATGTTCAGCCCGGCGACGCTGTGTTCCATTATGGTCAACATGCTGAATATCAAGTGGTATCCACAGATCATGTTTTCATCAAGGTACCTGAGCATTTGGATTTGAAGTGGGTTCCCTTCACCCGTATGGCAACCGTGGCATTCACCTCAGTTCGTGTATCCAATATTGAACTTGGGGACGTTGTTGGCGTGACGGGGCTTGGATTGGTAGGGAATTTGGCTGCTCAATTGGCACGCCTTCAAGGTGCAACTGTGATTGGCGTGGACCTGTCACCAGAACGAATTCGGACTGCCCAGACATGTGGGGTTGACTATACGCTTCATGGCGGAGAAGATAAAGTAAAAGAAAAGATACATGCCATAACAAATGGAGTAGGTGTATCCACTCATATTGAGGCGACGGGTGTACCCAGTGTAGGTGTTCAAAGTCTGGAGTGGATCGGGAAGCTAGGAGAGATTATTTTCCTGGGCAGTCCACGAGGCGAATATAACACGGATGTCACCGATATATTGAACTACTGCCACCTGTATGGACGAGGCTGCATTACGTTTAAGGGGGCACATGAATGGCGCTTCCCGGTTGAGCCGAACGAATTCGTTAAGCATTCCCTGGTGAGAAATTCGAACATTGTATTTGAACTGATGTTAAAGAACAAGCTGCATATCGAACCATTGATCAGTCATGTGATGAAGCCGGATCAAGCGCAAGAAGCATACGAGGGCCTGAGAATGAATAAAGACCAGTATAACGGTGTACTGTTTGACTGGTCCTAGGAGGAGATTGGAATGATTAGAGGGTTAACAAGAGCAGGCTTAGGGAACATCGAGTCCAATGAACAATATATTACGAATGCTGCAACATACGGATTTCAGTCTGTAGATTTGAATCCGCTCTCATTCATTGAAGAGGTTGGCAAGGAACAGGCCAAACATCTGTTGGAAAGCAATCAGGTGATCATCGGTTCATCCGATCTGACCGTAGACTGGAGAACCACAGATGAACAGTTTCGTGAAGGACTTCAATCGCTGGTTCAAATGGCAGAAGCTTCTGCTGCATTGAACTGTTATAGCTGTTGTACCTATATTTTACCTTCCACAGACCAGCCAGCAGCATCATTTATGGCGGCAGCTACCAAACGATTGAGATTATGTGCAGATATTCTGGACGCATATGGAATTCGACTGGGCCTGGAGTTTGTGGGTTGTCATCATCTGCGCACTCAATGGAAGAATCCATTCATTTGGAGTGTGGAGGATACGCTTGACTGGATCGAAACAATTCATGCTCCGAATGTTGGTTTATTGGTGGATTCCTATCATTGGCATACAAATGGATTAAAGATCGAAGAGGTGTTGGATCTTAAGAAGGAACAGATTGTCCATGTTCATATCAATGATGCTTATGATCTGCCCATTGAAGAATTGCTGGATCATGAGCGTTTATACCCTGGCGAGGGAGTAATCGATCTGCAGGGGTTCTTGAAGAATCTGAAGACCATTGGATACACTGGCGTTGTATCTCAAGAGGTGCTGGCACCAACGCCAACCCTCGATTCAAGTGAATTGTTTGCCAAGTCCAAAGCAGGCTTCGATAAAGTGTTTGCGAAAATATAACCGGATCAGTGAGAAGGCAGTTGGGAGGAATACATGTGTATGAGCCATGGATGAATAGCATTTCGCCATTCGTAAGAGCGGCAAGAGTGACGGAATCATTTTCTTTGGCAGGGGAATGGATAGACCACGATCATGTGTATACATACATCGAACAAGGGGAAGCAGAGTTCTTCTTGAGTGGTGTGAAATACCTGGTCAAAGAAGGCGACATTGTGCTGATGCATCCATTCATGTCTCATATCATTCGGTCCACCTCCACGCAGCCATTGATTCAGTATATTTTTCATTTTGATCTGTATTATGAGGAAGAGCGTAGTTTATTGAAGAATACGAGTGCAGCTCATAGTGAACGACCTGATCTGGCGGATAGGGAAATGAAGCTGGCTTCCATACGCCCAATCTCTCATTTGCAGCTAGCCGATCGAATCGAATGGAAAAAGAGATTTGCGCTTATGCATAAGGAGTTTCAGGAGCAGCGGGGAGGATCTTCGTTAATCACGAAATCCATATGTTTGGAGTTGCTGCATCTGTTTATCAAAAATCAATCCGAAGATCAGGACCAAGAGGGGAACATGACCAAGGGGTGGGCATTCATTGAAAAGTCGATTCGTTATATTCATGAATGCTACGCCGACCCTCAATTAAATAATGTTGCCATCAGTAGACATGTCGGTGTATCGACGAACCATTTATCGCATTTGTTCAAAAGCAAGCTGGGGATTACCCTTCACAAATATGTGACACATATCAGAATAGAGCAGTCCCAGAAAAGAATTATAGAAGGAAAACATAATTTAACCCGGATTGCCGAGGAGGTAGGCTTTTCGAGTATTCATCTGTTCAGTCGGTCTTTCAAGACTGCTGTAGGTATCACTCCCAGTAAATATGCAGCGATGAAATCGAGGGTAGAGTGGGAATAGGCTGATAGTTGCTAACTAAACATAAAAGATATATAGTATATTTAGAAAAGAAATAGTTAGGATGGATGCAATGGCATACTCTACAGCCTTATCACAGGGAATCTCGATTCTGCTCTACGTTCACGTATACACGGAGAAGAACTGTCATAACTATCTATCGACCAAAGTGATATCGGAGCAGCTAAATATTCCGGTACCTACGACGGTAAAAGTCATTCGCAACCTGAATAACGCCAAACTGACGATGGCAAAAGAAGGGGCCAAGGGCGGCATATTGCTTGCTCAGCCTTTATCTGAAATCACGATGTTGGACGTATTCCTGGCGGTTGAACCCGGCAAAGATTTGTTTAAAATTCATACCGATGTAACACTCCAGGGACAAGACGTGGATGACGTGAAAGAAAAGGTCATTCATCATCTTGAAGGCGCAGAGATCGCAATGCAGAATTATTTAAAAGACATCCGGTTAACCGATCTGTTTCATGAAGAAAAAAAGGGTTAACCTCTTTTTTTGGCTTTAACTAGATATAATATATATCAAGTATATTCCGTTTTGAGAGGAGCAGTCAAAATGAATTTGCATACCAAAGTGATTGAAGCAAGAAACGGAGTTCCCATTCCTCAACTGGGTTTTGGGGTTTACAAAATAACGAAAGAAGCAGAATTTACAACAGCGACTCGCGAGGCCATTCAGGTCGGGTACCGACATTTTGATACTGCCAGAATCTATGGGAATGAGAAAGCGCTGGGAGCAGAGATCCGGCATAGTCAGATTCCGCGCGAGCAATTCTTCATCACGTCGAAAGTCTGGAATACGGATCATGGCTATGAAGCGACCAAGAAAGCTTTCCAGAAAACGATAAACAAGCTGGGTGTCGATTACCTCGACATGTATTTAATCCATTTTGCCTCGCCAAAGTATATCGAAACGTGGAAAGCGATGGAGGAATTATACGAGGAAGGCAAGATCAGAGTCATTGGGGTCGCGAACTTTGAGATTCAGCATCTGGAAGAATTAAGGAAGCACGCGAAAATCTTGCCGATGATCAACCAGATCGAGACGCACCCGGAATTTCCACAGAACGAACTGCGTGCCTATATGGACAAACATCAAATTTTACATGAGGCGTGGGGTCCACTGGGGCAGGGGAATAAAGTGTTATTGCAGCATCCCGTATTGAAGGAAATCGCTGATCATCACGATAAGACGGTGGCTCAAGTGATTTTGCGTTGGCATCTGGAACGGGGCGTCATCCTGATTCCCAAATCATCCAATCCAAAGCGGATCAGAGAAAATAGTGAAATCTTTGATTTTGAGCTTTCCACTGAAGAAATGGAGAAGATCAGCCGTCTGAACTCGGGTAAGAGGTATTCTATCCATCCGACAGGTTATATTGTGAATCCGATTTTTAATACATTGATGAAACTTTTTATCTAGGAAAATAAGTCGAAAAAAGAGTCGTGGGTCATATTCCAATGACTCTTTTTTGTGTGTTATGAAAACATTGACAATTCGTTAACAATTCCAGGATTTACCGTTTACAAATCTCTCCTATAATTACAATCGTGATAGGTCATTTTTACTATGAACGTGGAAGTTTGGGGGGATGAGCCGGACAAGCTCTCATAAAGACGATATATGCAGAATACCAGACAGCAGGGCATGACAAAACAAGGCAAATTAAATGGAATAGAGAAGGGTGACAAGAGCCAATGTCAATGAAAAAAGTGTTAGTAGTGTCCATGGTAGCAACAGTGTTAGGTACTTCTGTGGTTAGTGCAGTATCGGCTGCTCCTGCAGTAAAACCTGTGGCTAATGCAGCTCAGGTGCAAAATTCCACGCTTACAATAAACGGTAACAGCGTCATCGTTCGTTCCATCGTTAAAAATGGCGAGACACTTGTGTCACTTCGTGATGTGATCAAAGCCATCGGCGCACAAGCCGAAGTACATAGCGGAACGACGGTGATCAAGCTGAATGATCACAGCGTGACGCTCCAAAACAATAGCAAACAAATCGTGGTAGATGACGTCAAAGTGAATCTGAATCAACCAGTTACTATCATCGGTGGTACAAGTTACATCGCTCTTCGTCCACTGGTGTCGGGCGTTGGCGGTACGATTGTCAAGCGAAACGGACTGCTTGAGATCAGTACGGTATCCTTGATCGATGAAGTCGAGAATCCTCGTTTTGCCGGAGCGGATAAGCTGATTGTCTCCAAGAGCGATAACAATGGCAGAAACGATTATCTCGTCAATACAACAAGCGGCAAATTTGAGTTGTTGTTAACGACAGACGGTGGATCGGATCTCGTGATTTCGCCAAGTGGTGATCAAGCGGCGTATACGAATGCCGAAGGAGCCGTTTATGTTATTGATCTGAAGACCAAGGCTTCGAAACTGATCACGAGCGACAACAGCATCAAGCCTGAGTTGGTATGGTCTGCTGACGGGAATACAATCTACTTCCTGCAAGGGGATAAAGGGTCCGTGATTGCCAAGCTGAATCTGGCGGATGGCGCGATTACGAAAGTGGTCGAAGACAAGGTGGACTATAAGGAAAACCTGAATGTTTCTGCTGACGGTAAGAAATTCATCTATACCGTAACAACACTTGGTACCGTAACTTCGGATACAACCAATGTGGATGAAGACAATGTCTCCATTGATTTCTCATCCAATCAACAGCAAATATTTTCGTATAACACAGGAAATACAAAACCAGAGGCTGTGAAGCTCACAACATCAACCGACGACAAGGTATTTGTATGGTCTGCTGACGGACAAAAAGCCTACTACGTGAGTGTACCTTCCGAAGACGGTAAAGCATCATTGCTGTCTGTGGATTCATCTCAAAAGTCTACGCCGGTGTACACCGAGTACGATGTAGAACAAGCTATTCTGTCGGGTGGCATCTTGTATGTACTGGCGGCCCAGGATGACAACAACAGCGTGATCCTTTCGATCGACCCGGTAACTGGAAAACAAACCAAGCTGTACACCGTATCTTCCGATGTATCATCCATCGCGGTTGCCGGAACACAAATCTCTGTGGTTGAGAACGGCCGAGTTCTGGTGCAAGCTGGCGGAAGCTGGAGAGCCGTTACGAAGTAATGTTTTATATCAAATATGATCACAAGCTTTTTAATTCGAGAGGAGTTTAATTAACATGAAAAAATGGATCAAACCCTTCACAGCAATGCTTATGGCTGTATCTCTGATTGGTGGACTGGGTGGCGCAACGACAGCATCAGCTGCCAAGAGCACAGAGAAAGGTAAAATTGTCATTAACGGTTCCTCCGCATTACTTCCACTGACACTTCAAGCTGCCAGCGAATTCAAAAAAGATAATCCAAAAGTTAAAATCTCGGCTTCCGCAGCAGGTTCCATCACAGGTCCTCAATCCGTTCGTAAAGGGATCGCGGACATTGGGGCTGTAGACTGGGATGCATCCAAAGATGTACCTGGCTTCAAGAAATTTGATGGCTTGGTAGCCAATCCGGTAGCTGTAACAGTGTTCACGGCTGTCGTTAATACCAATGTGGGTGTAAGCAATCTGACAACAAAACAACTGCAAGACATCTTCTCCGGCAAAGTGACAAACTGGAAGGAAGTTGGCGGATCGGATGCCAACATCGTTGTGGTTAACCGCAAGTTTGGTTCCGGTACACGGGTTAACTTCCAACAAAAAGCTCTGGATGGCAAGGATTTCATGAGCAAAGGGGATAACTACAAAGAGGTTGGCTCCAGCGGCGATATGAAAACAACGATTGAAACGACACCAAATGCAATCGGGTATATTGACCTTCCGTATGTGACTAGCAAAATGAAGGCTGTATCCATCAATGGCGTAGCACCAACAGAGAAAAACGTCCTGAACAAAACATACAAAGTATGGGGCATTGGATATTACATGACCAAAGGTCAACCTACGGGAGCAACCAAAGCGTTCATCGAGTATATCCAAAGCAGCAAGTTCCAGAACGGTTCCCTGAAAAAACTGAAATTCATCCCGCTTGCTGCCGTTAAATAACGAAAGCTGCGAACGTCCATCATTCTCGCATTTCATAAGGAAAGGGATAGCCAGCTTCTGCGCACGGTCGCCAAGCTGGCTTCTCTATGTGAAAGGAAGAGCCCTTCATGATCGATTTAAATCCATCCACGAACAGCCCTGCTCCGAGTGAGCTTGGTTCAAGCATCGGCAAGGCTCCCGGATCGGGAACCTGGTTTGACCGTAAGGCGCGTTTAAGATGGTCCAATAAACTGTTTCGCATGATCTGTATTGGCAGTACACTTTTCGTTTGTCTGGTTCTGTTATGCATTCTGGTCCTTATGCTTCGTACGGGCGTTCTGACCTTTGCGGATGTTTCGCTCAGCGAATTCTTTTTCTCTACCAACTGGGACCCGGAAAATGAGCATTACGGTGCGCTGACCTTTATTCTGGGAACGCTGGCACTCACGGGGCTCACGATGCTGTTTGCCATTCCGATCTCCGTCATCATTGCTGTGTTTCTGGCCGAAATGACGCCCAAATGGCTTCGCCATATTCTGCGACCCGTATTGGATCTGTTGGTGGGTATTCCTTCTGTGGTGTACGGTTTCTTGGGACTGACGATTCTCATCCCTTGGCTTAGGGATATCAGTGGACATGATCTGGCGGACGGTTTGCTCGCAGCGTCCATCGTTCTGACGATTATGGTGCTGCCTACCATCAGCCGGATCAGTGATGATGCCATATCTGCTGTACCGAACAAATACCGGGATGCAGCTTATGCACTTGGTACAAACCGATTCCAAACCATAACTCGTGTGGTCTTGCCTGCTGCAAGAGGCGGAATCATGTACGCCGTCATTCTCGGGATGACTCGTGCCATTGGAGAAACGATGGCGGTGGTGATGGTCATCGGCAATACGGCGCAGCTCGCTAACAGTCTGTTCACACCAACAGCGGTGCTGACAAGTAATATCGTCATGCAAATCTCAAGCGTTGAATTCGATTCTACCTGGAATCATGGGCTATACATGATGGGCTTTATCCTGCTTGCCATTTCCATCTTGATGATTGTAGCCGTAAGAATGCTTCAGAAGAAAGGGGGACGCTACTCATGAGTATGAAGAAACAGGCGAACGCTGTCCCCGCCTATTCGTTCGGCAAACGCAGAGGTGCATCCACGCTGATGGACCGGATTTTTACGGGCATGGTATGGGGTGTAGGGATTGTCGTCATTTTATTCATTGTTGGACTGTTATTTCTTCTTCTGGAAAAAGGGTTGCCCTTGCTGAGCTGGGACTTTCTATATGGTGTTCCAAGCGAGATTGAAGAAGGAGGTGGGATTGGACCGGCGCTGTTCAACTCGTTCTATGTGCTGATTCTATCCCTCCTGATTTCTATTCCCATCGGCATGGCTGCCGGAATTTACCTAGCGGAATTTGCCCCAAACAACAAACTCATGGAGATCGTGCGGATTTGCGTGGAGGGACTGTCATCTGTTCCATCCATCATCTTTGGATTGTTTGGTATTGCCCTGTTTGTGGAGTTCTTCGAAATTGGTCTTACGATTCTGGGCGCCGCCGTCAGCCTTGCCTTTCTGAATCTGCCTGTGCTCACCAGAGTAACCGAGGAATCGGTCCGGGCGGTCCCGGTTGAACTTCGTAATGCGTCCTTTGCACTTGGTTCTACCCATTTGCAAACGATCCGTAATGTATTGCTGCCGGTGGCTATAAACGGAATCATGACAGGTATTTGCCTCACGGCAGGTCGGGCATTCGGTGAGAGTGCCGTCATTATTCTGACCGCAGGGGTGTCTACATCCGGGGAAATGTGGGACTTCAATTTGCTATCGCCAGGAGGAACCCTTGCTGTACATCTGTGGTACATTCAATCCGAAGCCATTGTGCCGGATGCCGAGGAAATTGCGCAAAAGACAACGGCTGTACTGATCTTTGTGGCTTTGCTCATTAATATTCTGTTCCGTGTGCCGCTGTGGCTGAATGCACGCAAAAATCAAGCCTGATAGATCAGAATGATGGCAATTAGTTGAACTATGCATTTACACGAGACGTAGAGGACAGAAATAAGCTGGAGAAGCGGAGCGTTCGCCTTTATACCCGGATTTTCACCTCTTTGTTCTGTGGGAGTGGCAAGTGTAAATATGTTTAGTTCAACTTCCATTAACAAGATCAATTTCAACACCGGGAGGAACTATTGTGCAGCCAATCATTGAGATCAACAAATTGAATTTATATTACGGTCAGTTTCAGGCGCTTAAGGATGTCTCCATTGGAATTCCGGAGCGGGCCATTACCGCTTTTATCGGGCCGTCCGGCTGTGGCAAATCCACGCTGCTGCGGACCCTCAACCGCATGAATGACCGGATACCCGGAACACGTATTGATGGTAAAGTGGCCGTAGGTGGAACGGACATTTACAGCGGCGAGGTGCATGTGGAAACCATTCGCAAGAAGATCGGTATCGTTTTTCAGCAGCCAAATCCCTTTCCGAAATCCATCTACGATAATGTGGCCTTCGGCCCACGACAACACGGCATTCATGGCAAAAAGAAGCTGGATGAAATCGTGGAACAGAGCCTGCGTTCTGCTGTCCTGTGGGATGAAGTAAAGGATAACTTGAAGCGTTCCGCGTTAAGTCTATCCGGAGGACAACAGCAGCGCCTATGCATCGCACGTGCACTGGCAGTGGAGCCGGACATTCTGCTTATGGATGAGGCTACGGCATCGCTTGATCCCGTCTCGACCTTCAAGATCGAGGAGTTGGCTCATGAGTTGAAGGAACGTTATACCATCGTGATGGTCACACACAATATGCAGCAAGCAGCTCGGGTTTCTCAGCAGACGGTGTTCTTCCTGAATGGAGAGGTCGTGGAATACTCCGCTACCCAAGACATGTTCGCCGAGCCCGTCGATTCGCGTACACAGGACTATATTAGTGGTCGTTTTGGTTGATTCTGAATCGGCAAGAGGTGGAAGTCTTTCAGATATGATCTGAAAGGCTTTTTTGTTTTTGATTATTTCAACAGACCACGATACAGATTGATTCAATTATCTCATACTTAATGAAGTAATCACTAAACTAACAGAGCACTTTAGTTCAACAAATTAAGGAGCAGTATCGCCGGTGGCGACTGCTCCATTTTTTTATTACGCTAATAGGCTTTTGATGATTTTGTAGTGCTCATGCCCACCAAATTGGCCAAAAGAGCCAGTCCAGAGAACAACTTACCATCGCGATTGCCGTCGTTTACCCTCCAAAGCATTATCGTCGAGCAGATGGTTCCTCATAGCTTTGCAAGCCGGCCTCGCGCAAAGTTCTTCCGACATAGCCCAACTCCCGACGTGCAGCGGCATCGTTAACGGTGAACTCACGCCCAATCATGCGTATCATCGAGCGTGAGATCGGCGGATCGCTGTCTTTCCGCGTGACGCCCCAGATCGTGTCGAACAGCCGGCCAATGGCAGAGGCGAGCCAGTAGGGTATCGAACGCAGTTTATCGATGGACAGGTCCTGCAAGTTCGCAAGCGAGGCGACGAACTCACGGAAAGTCTGCCCATCCAGGTCTTTGATGAAGAAAGCATGGCCGCCTTCTCCGCGTTCAAGAGCGCATTGTATGGCTTCAACTACATTGTCCACATGGCAGGTTGAAAAAGGGTAATCTCCACGGTCGATGAACGCGAACTGTCCAGATTTGACTGCTTCGGGAAGCGCTCGGCTAAACGGATCACCCGGCCCCCAGATAGCCGGTGGGCGAAGCGCGATCGTGCGAAAGCCGGGTTTGTTGGCTGCCAGAACTAATGAATCGGCCCGTGCCTTGCTCGCCAGGTAGGCGGAGAAGTGGTTCGGGAAAGTCGGCGCGCTTTCATCGGCGTTGCGGATGAGCGTACCGCCGTTATCCATGTGGATCCCCGCCGCGCTGATGTAGACGAATGTTTTCGCACGGGCGGACTCGGCTGCCTTCAGCAATGCTGCGGTGCCATCGACGTTGGTTCGGAAGAAGGGCTCCCGTGGCCCTGAAAAGCGGAAAAGGGCGGCCGCATGCACAACTGCATCGATCGTCGGTAACACGATTGGCGTGCTGCTTTCGAGATCGGCATCAACCGGCGTCGCACCCTTGGCCCTGAGTTTGGCGTGAGATGATACAGAGCGTGTGAGGGCGAAAATCTGGTGACCATCCTCCACGAGCTTCGGGATCAGGCGGCCGCCGAGCATGCCAGTGCCTCCCGTGACGAGAATTTTCAATGTGATCATCCTTTCGGTTCGGAATCCAGGATAGTCCGCATGGCGCCGCCGCGGTTTTACTCAAGAACTGCAGAAGTGGGTGGTTCCACCTTGCGTAGCCGATCTGTGACGTGAAAGCAGGGATGCAGCATTCGCAGACGCCCACTAGCGTCAACAGATTCGCCTCCCGTCAAAACCAGACTAATGCCAAACAATCGATCATCGTAAGTGGAGTTCATCCTTCATGGGATTTTCCTTCTCTCCATCCTTTGATTATTTATCTAGCGATCTTAGCGAAGTGCTCCAGCGTACGAACCAATTGGGCTGTATAAGACATTTCGTTATCGTACCAAGCTGCGGTTTTCACCAATTGCTGGTCACCGACTGTCAGAACTTTCGTCTGCGTGGCGTCGAAGAGCGAACCGAATGTGATACCTTTGATATCGGAAGATACAATTTCGTCTTCCGTGTAGCCGAAAGTTTCTGGATCGGAAGCTTCTTTCATAGCAGCGTTAACTTGTTCAACCGTTACCTTGGTATTCAAAACGGCAACGAGTTCTGTCACGGAACCTGTTGGAACAGGTACACGTTGAGATGCCCCATCCAGTTTGCCCTTCAGTTCCGGAAGAACCAGACCAATGGCTTTTGCGGCACCAGTGGAGTAGGGAACGATGTTCTCCGCTGAGGCGCGCGCAGCTCGGAAATCGCCTTTTGGATCCGGAGCGTCAAGCGTGTTTTGGTTACCCGTGTAAGCGTGAACGGTCGTCATCAGCCCGGATTGGATACCAAACTTGTCGTGCAGAGCTTTAGCCATAGGGGCCAGGCAGTTGGTTGTGCAGGAAGCGCCGGAAATGACGGTTTCCGTTCCGTCCAGTGTGTCATGGTTCACGTTGTATACGATCGTTTTCATGTCGCCTGTAGCAGGGGCGGAAATGACGACTTTCTTCGCTCCGCCTTTCAGGTGAAGCTCGGCCTTTTCTTTCGTGGTGAAGAAGCCTGTACATTCGAGAACAATATCAACGCCAAGCTCTCCCCAAGGAAGCTCTTCAGGATTCCGCTTAGCCAAAACCTTAACCTCTTTGCCGTTTACTTTGAAGGTTCCGTCATGAACTTCAATGTCACCGTGAAAAGTGCCTTGTGTCGTATCATATTTGAGCAGATGAGCTAACATTTTAGCGTTCGTAAGGTCGTTAATCGCTACAACCTCGACGCCTTCCACATCTTGAATTCGGCGAAAAGCTAGTCGTCCGATTCGTCCAAAACCGTTTATACCTACTTTTACAGTCATTGAAAAATCCCCCTATAAAGTTTTATTTATTCCAATAAGCGAATGCCAGTGATGAAATAAAATGGGCCAGCGCTATTTCATTCTAGAATGGCCTATTGTATAATGTTAAAAGAGACCGATCGGTATCTTCATATTAGCATGATATTAATGAATTGCAAGACGAATTGAGTAATTCATTTAAAACAAATGAAATAAAAAAAAGGTTCATACGGAGGAACTCATGAAAAAAGGGGACAGAACACGGGAACATATCATTATGAAATCGGCTGAAATTTTTAACCAGAGAGGATATGCCGGTACATCGCTAAACGATATTATTGCCGACACAGGAATTAAGAAGGGGGGCATCTATCGACATTTTGCCAGTAAAGACGAGATAGCGCTTGAAGCCTACAATTATGCTGCCAGTATGGTCGCCAGAAAATTTTCTGATGCGGTCGATCAAGAGCAGTCTGCGTCAGGAAAGTTGGTTGCTTTTTTTCGTGTCTATGAGAATGTCGTCAACGATCCACCATTTATTGGCGGGTGTCCCATGCAGAATACAGCTGTAGAAAGTGACGATACTCACTTGGAGCTTTGTGGTCAGGCAAGGCAAGGGCTGCATAGCTTTTTGGATATGATGAAACGTATTATTCGTGACGGCATTCAAGCTGGGGAGTTTAGGGAGGATCTGGATGTGGATGCGCTAGCATCATTTGCATTTTCCTTGTTGGAGGGAGGGATTTTACTCAGCAAGTTGGATGGGGATAACAAGCACATGCTCATGAATAAAAAAATCTTCTCGTCCTATTTGCAGCAATGCTGCTTAAAGACCTGTTAATCTGGTGTACTGGCACATCGAAATGGAGCTGGGCATCATCGATGACAACTCAAGTTCAATGATAAATATGTCATAAATTGAGTATGTAATAATACGCCAGAACGGAAGCCAGCCATATTCCTAATAGACCACTAGTAGTGGTGGAAATTCCCTGAATGGTGAACAAAATATGAATTTTTATTCACCCTCTTGCAACTTCTTTCTAGCACATTTCAAGACCTTAATATGGAGTAAGACTGAGCACGATCTTCATATACAAAGTAAGAGAAATTGTTAATGAAATGTAAAGCAATGCAGATATATGTCAAATTTTTAATAGGCGCTTTCATTGCGTTGACCCTTCCCTCAAAGTCACTTATATTTACTCCCGACACAACAACTCAGAACGGTGGTGGGATGACTTTGTTCACAATAAGGGAAAGAAAATGCTCGCTAGGCTTACGCTTATACCACTGGCTACGGGCCTTGTAATGGGGGCTTTTCCTGCTGCGGTAACCTATGCAGATGCGGGAGATAACACACCAACCAACAGCTCGGCAACAGGTTCATGGCAAACGGGGGATTTGCACGTACATACCTTTGAGTCCGATGATGCACAGAATTCGCTAGAAAATGTACTCGACGCGGGACTGACGAAGTATGGTCTGGACTGGATCGCGCTTACGGATCATTTGCGGTTATCCAAGCGGGATCAGAATGGAGTAGACATTCCAGGTGGACCGATTCCGATGTCCAAAGGGATGAACGAGTACCAGGTGCCACAGATCAAAGCACTTCAGGAAGCAGGCAAATACGCAGGCAAAACGATCTTCTCCGGTTTCGAATGGGACATGCCGACACATGAACATGTTGGGGTGGGGATTCTTACGGATGAACCAAATTCGACCGAAGCGCTGGAAGCTGCGAACGAATTTGAGTATCGTTTTACCAATCGGGATGCGAATCTGTTTGATGCGGCTGACGTAGCGAATTGGGATCTGACGGGGGGACGTGCCTATACGACTCATCAGGATGCACTAGCTGCTATCAATTGGCTGGCAACCAAGTATCCAACGACGAGTTATGCAATGATCAATCACCCTTCACGGGGCAAAAACAAATATACCATCGCGGACTTCCGTGAGTTCAACGATCTGGCTCCGCAAGTCGTTTTTGGTATCGAAGGTATGCTGGGCAACCAGATGGAACCGGATCGCGGTGGGTACAACACAACATACAATGTAGCTAATCCGACAGCAGATGATGGATACAAATACCGTACATACGGCGGTGTAGACTATATGGTCGCCAAGGTGGGCGGTCTGTGGGATGCATTGTTGGGAGAAGGACGTCACTTCTGGAACTATGGCAATTCGGATTACCATTTCAAGACAATTGACACGAATTCCAGCGGTTATTTTCCGGGAGAATATGCCAAGACCTATTCGTGGGTTGATGGTATAGGTATGCAAGCCGTGCTGGAAGGACTGCGTTCGGGGAAATCATTTTCCGTATTCGGTGATCTGATCAACGCACTGGACTTCACGGCTTCCGGCGCGGGTACTCAGGCTGAAATGGGCGGAGACCTGGGTGTGACCCAAGGTGACGAAGTGGAACTGAAAATCCGTTTCAAGAGTCCAACCACGAGCAACAACTATGAAAAACCTATCAACAGCGGTACGTCCGCTGGACAAGTACCGGTGGTAGATCACGTAGATCTCATCGCGGGAGATGTGACGGGCAAGGCTGAGAAGGGCACACCCGCATATTCCAAAGACACGAACGACTCCACCAAAGTACTGGCTACCTTCACGTCCAACGATTGGACAACAGATGCCGAAGGTTACAATGTCATCACGTACAAGATCAAAGCTACAGACCAGGATAAATATTATCGCCTGCGCGGTACAAATCTGGGTATGAATGTTACTGGTGAGACTGTAGATGGTGAACCGCAACTTGATCCGAAGATCACAACAGCGGATGCAGAGACTCGTTTCAACGAGATTAATGATCAGAACTATCACGATCTGTGGTTCTACTCCAATCCGATCTTCGTGAGTGCTACACCTTATAGTGATGCACAGGCGGTAACGGATACGCTTCAAGCGATTGATCTGGGCGATCTGAACGCGGTCACTTCCGACCTTACCCTTCCTGTTGAAGGAAAACATGGAGCCACGATTAACTGGTCCAGCTCCAACCCGGAATTGATGGATGCACAGGGGAAACTTCTTACACAGCCTGAGAATAATGAGCGACTGGAATTGACAGCAACGGTACAACGTGGCAGCGAAACGGATACCAGAACGTTCACTGTCATTGTGGAGGGATCAAATAATCAGGTATTGGTGTTAAAAGGCAACATGACCACCGCTGACGGCCAGCAATATCATACGGATACATGGACAAACCAGGCCGTAACGGTTAGTGTAACCAGCGCAGTATACGCGCCAGCCACTTCGGCGACTATTGAGTTATCCCGTGATGGAGGACAGACGTACGAACCATATACGGAGAATACACCTTTGGAGGTAACCGAGCCTGGAGAGCATAAGCTGTTATTCAGAGCGACGGACGATCTGAACGAAACGTATACCTTACCTCTGGTCATTAAAATAGACCGCGAAATTCCTGTCATCACCCTGCAAGGCAGCAGCCAGATGACATTAACTGTGGGAGATACGTATAACGATCCTGGAGCACAGGCTACCGATAATGTGGGCATCCGTGGTTCCGTGCAGATTGACGGCACAGTGAACACACAAGTGGCGGGGATCTACACCCTTCGTTATAACGTGAAAGATATTGCCGGCAATGCTGCACAGGAAGTCACACGTACGATTATCGTACAAGCCCGTTCGGGTAATGGAGGCGGGGGTTCAGGTAGTGATGGAGGCAACGCTGGAGGGAATTCCGGTGGAAGTACACCTAGCGTACCTACAACACCTAGCGTACCTACAACACCTACCGTACCAACCACGCCAATCAACCCGGATCCGGGATCAGATTCAACTACTGAAGTGAAGGTAGAGGTCGAAGCGAATCAGCCAGTACAAACGGGTCTGAAAGACATCGTGCAATTCAACGCTCCGGCTGGAGCTATTGGGGAAAAAGATACGTTGCAGCTGTCCGTTGTATCCCAGGACCAATTGCAGAATGCAGCTTCGCTGAATGTACTGGGCCAAGCAGTACAGATTACTCGCAGTGGAGGACGGACATTGAACGATCAGGCAGCATTGAGTCTGCAATATGATGCTTCCAAGCTGCCTCAAGGAACACAGCCAGCGATCTACTATTATAATGAAGCACGTCAGAGCTGGGTATTCATCGGTGGAAAGATGAATGCAGCAGGAACAATATCGGCTAATGTGAATCATCTGGGTACCTTTGTTGTGTCCAGTTACACAGCTGCTAATCTGTCCGATCTGAACGGACACTGGGCATCCGACTATGCAGACCGCTTGATAGGCATGGACGTTATCCAGGGCTACACAGATGGTACATTCCAACCATCCAAGAAGATTACACGGGCAGAGTTTGTTACATTGATCAGTAAGGCACTGGCTTTGAAGTCCGTGCAGTCGGATACGACGTTTGCAGATCAAGGCAGTCTGCCAGACTGGGCGAAGAGCGATATAGCCGCAGCCATGCAAGCCGGAATCGTGAAGGGCTATGGAGACAATACGTTCAAGCCTAATCAGACGATTACTCGTGCGGAGATGGCTGTGATGATGGCGAATGCATTGAAGTTAAGTGCAGATGCACAGTCGGGAACGAGCAATGATGCTGTAAAACCAAGCTTCACTGACGAGTCGCAAACTCCGGCTTGGGCACAAGATGCACTCAATACAGCCGTTCAGGCCAAAATTGTGAACGGATATACGGACAATACGGTTCGTGCAGGAAATATGACGACCCGTGCGGAAGCTGCGACGATGATCTATAACTTGTTGCTGGCAATGTACGTATAAGTAGTGAAGAAGAGAATTAATCGCATATAAAGCAGCAGATATAAAGTAGATAAAAAAACTGATATCCTTTTGGGTATCAGTTTTTTTGGTTAAAACATTCTCATCTTCGGGTGCTATTACAAGTTACTGTGATAGAATGAGTTAGTTTGGATGATCAAACGGTAGGGGCTAGAAAATGAACAAACGTAAAATCAGCTTTATGTACCTGAAAAAAATGCCGGGAACGGATGGGAATCGGTATAACATGCGTGAGGTTTCTCCATATGGACTCTCACTGGTTCAGGAGAATTGGGTATTGATCGCACGTTGTGATATGCGACAAGACATTCGTCATTTTCGTTTGTCAC
Source organism: Paenibacillus sp. GL_099_B (assembly GCF_057835695.1). NCBI lineage: Bacteria > Bacillati > Bacillota > Bacilli > Caryophanales > Paenibacillaceae > Paenibacillus > Paenibacillus sp. GL_099_B. The sequence continues at coordinate 5,409,029 of NZ_CM174430.1, read as the reverse complement.
GCATGACTGAACTTTCCGTGCTGGAGGATCAGTTCCTTTTACCGTCTGGCTTTGATCTAAACAGTTATCGACCTCCTGACGACGACCGTAACGAACAAATATTAATTCGGGCTAAACCTGAAATTGCTGACAAAATTATGGAGGCAATTCATTTTTATATGGATGCATTTGAGGAGCGGGAGGAAGGTGTCATTTTTCATTTTCGTGTCCGTTATCCAGAGGAAATATTGCATTATTTACTTGGCTGGGGTGGAGATATCGAGGTTTTAGAGCCGGAGTCTTTACGCTTCCGAATGCAGGAAGTAGCCAAAAACGTCTTAAAACACTACTGACATACACCTGTCAGTAGTGTTTTTTTATACTTTGACATATCACAGATCAAGAGGAATTGGAGTTGGTTGCAGGATGAGAAGTGCAACGGAAGCATTGAAATCATTGGAAACGACAGACAGCAGATATTGGATTGGTGTTGTATCTGCTTCTCATCTAAGTGTAGCCGTAGAGGGAGGATTTGCGCAGCTGTGCCATGGCAAGGCAGCACTTTTGCGACAAATGTCCCAGGATGATTGGATGATATACTACTCTCCACGTACAGACATCTCAACAGGGAAACCACTTCAGGCGTTTACCGCTATTGGTCAAATTACCGACGATAGGATATACCAATACCAGATGTCGGAATCATTTGTACCCTTTCGCCGAGATCTCCGTTATCTTCCGTGTCGAGAAGTAAAGATCGCAACGTTGTTAGACAAACTCAGTTTCACACGCGAAAATCGCAATTGGGGGTTTCCATTTCGTAAAGGCCATTTTGAGATTGGGGCTGAAGACTTCATGATAATAGCTTCCTCCATGTTAGAAGATGAGACACAGTCACTACTAGATATCGGCTTAATCCAGAAATGTTAACCAAACCAAAAGCCCATAGATTGTCTATGGGCCTTTTTGCTTTATGGATAATCAAATCCGCCACCGTTGATATTACATTTACGAAGATGCTGGTCTTGTTTCGTTGAGGTTTAAATTCATTTGGAAAAGTCAATAAAAGCTCTGTAAGCAACGCTGTACAATCCACTGAAAACCAGTACAATTGATCCTATAAGAACATGAGATAAAGAGAGGTATTTCTCCATGACGGATACAAGTGGGAATCGCAAGGTTGACGGCTATCTAAAGAAACTCAAAACGTGGAAGGAAGAGTCCACAAAGCTGAGAGAGATTATTCGGAATTTTGAACTGACAGAGGATATGAAATGGATGCATCCTTGTTACATGCTGGATGGGAAAAACATCGTACTAATTCATGGATTCAAAGAATACGTGGCCATTCTATTCTTCAAAGGTGCTCTGCTGAAGGATACACACGGCATTTTGGTCCAGCAAACGGAGAATGTACAAGCAGAACGCCAGCTTCGTTTCACCAGTCTTGAGCAGATTGTGGAGCAGGAGGCTATGATCAAAGCCTATATCCAACAAGCAATTGAAGTGGAACAGGCTGGATTGCAAGTGGAAATGAAAAAAACTGCCGAATATAGCGTTCCCGAGGAACTTCAGCAGCAATTCGATGAGAATCCTGCCTTCCGAGATGCATTTGAAGCACTGACACCCGGACGGCAGCGGGCATATCTCTATTATTTCTCACAACCAAAGCAATCCAAAACAAAAGTGTCACGAATAGAGAAGTACATGCAGCCGATTCTGGAAGGCAAAGGATTGAATGATTAATAGATGAGTGATGACTAGCGATGCTGTTCCAAGCGATAACGAACCTGAGAAACGTTATTCCTGCCCGAAGGGGAGCGTCAGCCTAAAAAACGGCCCATATTGTCGAGATAACATCTCTGTGATTCGTTACAATTCGGAATTGTACAAAAAAGAGGGAATTAGCGTATCCACAATTCGTTAGAATGAAGCGAATTCCAGAACAAGGCGATAGAGAAAAGGCATCGAGCAAAGCCACAGAGCAAACCCCAAAAGGGCATTCCCTGTCTTCCGTATGACGTATGACAGGGAATGCCTTTTTTATTATGATTTTTAGCTAGAGTCCTTCTATGCTGAGCTACTGATTATACTGAAGCACTAACCAGAGGCCATGTTCTCTGCAATCTGACGTAGGCACGCTCCGCACCGCTGCGTAGCAACTCAACCCACAACCCTTGCAGATGCACCATGAAAAAGGCGAAGGAGCTTTCCGCAGCGGGATAAGGTTTCGTTCTTTGCAAGGGAACAGCAACCTGATATTGTCCAGAGTTAGCAAGGGATATGTAGAATTCCTGATCCGCCGGCTCCTTACTGAACACAGTGAACAAAATCCGCTCCAATTCATCGATATAATGATTACGCAAGTCCTGAATTGGAGCTTGCAGGTGCTGCGGAGGATAAAGGAATGTTTTGAGCATATAAGAAACACTCGGTTCGCTCTCGTAACGATCAATGAAGCTGGACAAGAATTGAAAGAGCACTTCTTTGAAAGCTCCGTCAGAACGAATTTTCGTTAACTGACGGGCGAAGTCCAACTCCTGTGTAAGTGAATCATGCAGTAATTCGAGATACAACGCATCTTTATTTGTGAAATACGTGTAAATAGAAGGCTTCTGTATACCGACTTGTTGTGCAATGGTTTGTAACGAAGTGCCGTCAAAGCCGTGGATGGAAAATAACATCAGGGAAGCTTGTTTGATTCGTTCCAACGTCACAGCAATCCCTCCCGTTACGCGCTATTCTATTACTCTATCTGTTGGCTCTACATGCTGTGTTCTATCAATCCGTCAGTGGGTTAAGCACTACCCGCCAAATCTCGTGTGCCCTCACTAACTGACATGATCAAACGAACAACTGAACAATCAAAGTACCATTGAACAAAATCACCTTTGTTTACAAGGCTTCATCCACTTTGGATATGCTCATGGTTGCGGGCTTCAAACGTTTAACAAGGTAGTATATGAGTCCAGCTACGAGCCATCCGGAGCCAAGCATCAACGAGGAAACATCGAGTAGCGTGATAAGATAAAATACAAATCCGGCACCGAGTAGCGGACATAGGAAACGTACGAACATATCACGGGGAGAACGCTGCTTTTCACGAATAATATAGTGGAATATAACGGATAGATTGACGAACAGAAATGCGGTTAATGCACCAAAACTAACAAACATGATCGCTGTCTCCAGGCTGATAAACATAGCCGATAACGAGATGACACTCATGAGAACAATGTTGAACACTGGAGTTCGAAGTGTAGGGTGGAGTGATGCGAATGCTCGTGGCAACAAGGACGTTTTTCCCATCACGAACATAAGACGTGTTACGGTCGTCATGGAGGACATTCCCTGAGATAGTACAGAGAATATAATGACAAAGGTGAAGATCGAGGCAAGTAAAGGACCACCGATCGATTGCATGAGTTCAAAACCTGCGGAATCGACATGATTAAACGTGAATGAAGGGTACATCTGCTGAATCAGGAAAGCTGTGACGAAATACATTAGTCCTGCCAATAAAACGATGATAATAATGGCCCGAGGGATAGTTTTCCTTGGGTTTTTCGTTTCTTCGGTCATGGTCGTAATGGAATCAAAACCAAGGAACGAGAAGCATACGAGCGAAGCTCCGGCAAGAATAGTGGAAATGGGGACACCATCTTGAGTATTAAGCGGATTCCAGCCTGCGGTGATTCCGCCTTGAAAGGCTCTGTATACAAGTAAGGAGCAAAAACCTGCAATGAACAGGATCTGCATGGATACGAAGATTTTGCTGACATTGGCTGATGTTTTGATCCCGATAATATTAATGATCATGACCACAAGGGTACATAACAGAATCCAGACAAAGGAAGGGATCGAGGTGAATTGTGCGTGAAGATTAATACCGAACATGAGCACGGCGATAATACAGGAGAAGAGATAATCGAGCAGGATGGCCCACCCGACAAGGAAGCCGATAAACGGGTTCATGGATTTGGTCACATAGGTATACGCTGATCCCGACACGGGGAACGCCTTGGCCATCTGACCATAACTTAGCGCGGTGAACAAGATGGCTATAAATGCAAGCAAGTAAGCTGCCAGTAGCATGCCTTTGGAACCTTCATGTAACACACCGAAACTGGTGAAAAAGATCATGGGTGACATCCAGGACAGACCCATGGTCACGACATGAGACAACGATAAGTCTCTTTTCAAAGTTAGTTTATCTGACATAGTATCTCCCCCTGATTTCGGAATGTATCGATTTTTTGCAATAGTGTTTGTCATGACACCTCACATTTAACCAATATTTTTTGTAAATCACAAGCTTTTTTTTCGTAAAACGAGGTGAAAACGCCTGAAAATATAACATGAATCCGATCGCTATATTGAAGAAAATAATTGAAATAAAAATATTCTTGTCACTTTTTTTGTTGTGTGTTAGGATTGTTCACATGAACAACAACCGAATACAAAATGTTTTCTAGGGTTCCGAACGGTGGCTCACACTGTTGCCTGGTCCGAGAGAAAACGCATGGAAGCAGCTGATCTGGCTCACTTCCATGTACACGGCGGGAAAAAAGCCCGGGAGAATGTACCAAATTCATTTTTGGTATTTCTCCCGGGCTTTTTTATATTTTTTTCTACTACACAGGAGGTACTGATATGACTTCAATTCGCATCCAAGCAGGTGGCAAGTGGTCAAGTTACATTAGTCGGGGCAAGAACATTCGAATGACAGCGCTGGGGGATCGCGCTAACCTGACAACACTTCTGTTTCAGGCTTCCGATCCTTCCGAACGTTACAACATGCCGGATTCACTCAAAGCGCAACACACCGCATACCTGACATCAGGTCATGTGTTGATGAGTGATCAGGGCCGTGTCCTTGCATCCATCATTGATGACACGACGGGTTGGCATGATACGTTATCGGGATACACAACACGTCGAAGTACGGATCGCAAATATGGAGTCACGACCTATCAGAAAGAGCGAAATGATTGGTACCGCAGCGGATATGAGAATCTGGTGGTAGAGATGTATCGACATCGCCTGACGCCGCGTGATCTTAGTACGCCGATTAACTTTTTTTCCAAAGTGGTCTGTGAACTGAATGGCACGATGCAATACGAATCTCAACCGACTGCAGGTACTTCGGTAACGCTCCGCACGGAAATGGAACTTCTTCTCGTCGTATCCAATACACCGAATCCGCTGGACCCGGAAGGGCGTTATCCAGATTCAATTATAGAGCTGACGTTCAGTGATGCCGAACCTGTGAAGCAAGATGATCGCTGCCTTGTTCATTGTGAGGAGAATCGGAGAGCATTTGAAAATACCTGGCAAGCACAATCGTTACTGAAAGGGGCCTATTAATATGAGCACAACAACATTTGTAGCGACCACGAGCACACGGGAACCCGTCAAAGCGATCTACGACCACATCATCCCGGCAGGGGATGGATGGATCCATGATCTGGCCGCAGGCCAGGTACTCCGCATTGTCGATCTGGAAGGGAATCAGGCGGTGGATACACTCTTTTATGCTACGGAAGATCCGGGGGATCATTACAGCGCTATTCAAACGATTACCGGACAGCAGAACCTGTATCTGACGACCGGATCAGTGCTGGTTGCCGAGTCGGGGCGGGAACTGCTTCAGATTACCGCGGATACCTGTGGCAGACACGATACGATTGGTGGAGCTTGCTCGGCACAGAGCAATACCGTTCGGTACTCCCATGACACGCTGCCGATGCATAACTGCCGGGATACGTTCATGCTCATGCTGTCGAGTCGCCCGGAGTTCTCCAAACGGGATCTGGCCCCCAATGTCAATTTCTTCATGAATGTGCCGGTTACACCCGAAGGCAAGCTTACATTTGCAGATGGGGTATCGGGGCCAGGCCGGTATGTGGAACTGGTGGCTCTCGCTCCTGTCACGGTGTTGATCAGCAACTGCCCACAGCTTAACAATCCATGCAATGCATACAATCCGACACCTGCTCAGGTGCTGATCTGGGAAGCTGAAGGGAGCGATTCTCATGTTTAAAAAAGTACTCATTGCCAATCGCGGAGCGATTGCCGTCAGAATCATTCGTACGTTGCGTCAGATGGGCATTGCTTCTGTGGCCGTCTACACCCAAGCAGATCGCGATAGTCTGCATGTTGAACTGGCAGATGAATCCATCCTGATCGGTGATGGCCCGGCGAAGGAGAGTTATGTGAATGCCGAGCTTATCCTGAACACGGCCTTGGCGGCTGGTGCAGATGCAATTCATCCGGGGTACGGATTTCTAAGTGAGAATGCGACCTTTGCGAGAGCGTGCGGAGAGCAGGGAATTACGTTTATTGGACCAACTGCGGAGCATATTGAACTGTTTGGCCTGAAACATACGGCGCGTTCCATTGCGGAACAGGCGTCTGTACCGTTACTTCCGGGTACAGGGCTGGTACCATCGCTGGATGTGGCGATGGAACAGGCCGCTGCGATTGGTTATCCGGTTATGCTCAAGAGCACCGCAGGTGGCGGCGGGATCGGGATGCGCATCTGCACGGATGAACAAGCGTTGCAAGAGGCATACGATTCGGTAACCCGACTGGCTGTCGCGAATTTTAACGATGGCGGCGTGTTTCTGGAGAAATATATCGCAAGAGCAAGACATGTCGAGGTGCAAGTTTTCGGTAATGCTTTTGGAGAAGCGGTGGCACTGGGTGAACGGGATTGTTCCGTACAACGTCGGAATCAGAAGATTATTGAAGAGACCCCGGCACCTAACCTGCCGGAAGCAACGCGAAGCGCCATGCATGAAAGCGCCAGAAGGCTTGCTGCGACAGCGGGATATCGTAGTGCGGGTACGGTCGAATTCCTGTATGACCCGGAGACAACACAGTTTTATTTCCTGGAGGTCAACACCCGGTTACAGGTGGAGCATGGGGTAACGGAAGAGGTGCTTGGCGTCGATCTGGTTGAATGGATGGTTCGGGAAGCAGCCGGAGAGATGGAAAGTCTGGCGGCACGGGTTCGTCAGCCGCAAGGTCACAGCTTGCAGGTGCGCCTGTATGCCGAGGATTGTTTGCATGATTTTCGCCCGAGTGATGGCCGGATCGATGCTGTCGTGTGGCCAGAACATGTTCGGGTGGAAACGTGGATTCGCAGCGGTGTACAGGTGACCACCCTGTATGATCCGATGCTGGCCAAAGTAATCGTGCATGCCGAATCCAGACAGGTCGCCATAGAGAGCATGATTGAAGCACTCGCTGCATTGCGAGTATACGGTATAACGACCAACCAGACTTACATTCAGGCGTTTCTGGATACGGAGCCTTTTCGGGAAGGGTTGGTATATACGAACATGCTCGCTGGATTCAGTCCGGCAGAGCATGCCATTGAAGTGCTGGACGGTGGGATTCAGACTACGGTACAGGATTATCCGGGCCGTAAAGGGTATTGGGATATCGGTGTACCGCCTTCGGGTCCGATGGATTCGCTTGCGTTTCGAATCGGCAATCGTCTGCTAGGTAATGATGAAGGTGTGGCGGGGCTGGAAATGACTTTGCGCGGAGGCTCGTACCGCTTCCGTGATGAAATGACATTCTGTCTGACAGGTGCGGAAATGTCTGCAACGCTGGATGGAATACCGATTCCGCTCTACACACCCACACTTGCGGCTCAGGGTTCTACTTTAGTTCTGGGTGAAGCTGTGGTCGGCATGCGGGGTTACCTACTTGTCTTCGGGGGACTGGATATGCCGCTGACGCTGGGCAGTGCGTCAACCTTTACTCTGGGGGAGTTCGGCGGGCATACGGGCAGTGCACTGCGAACGGGTGCGGTATTGCGAGTTCATCCAAAGCGGCAGCAGGAGAAACAGGTAAGTCAGCAGTGGAATCAGGAACAAGAGCAAGTGCAGCAGTCTAAGCAAGAGGGAATGCAGCAACAAGTGCGGCAAGACCAGCAACGGAAAACTGTTTTGCAGCCGCTCTCTCTTCATCAACAACCGGAATTAACCCATAACTGGATGATTGGTGTTATTCCGGGGCCTCACTGCACGCAGGAATATCTGTTACAGGAGTATTTGGAGCAGTTGACGGAGACGGAGTGGGAAGTTCATTTTAACAGCTCACGTACAGGCGTGCGATTGATTGGACCTAAGCCGCTGTGGGCAAGAGAAGATGGCGGAGACGCCGGGCTTCATCCATCCAACATTCATGATAATGCCTATGCGGTTGGGGCACTTGATCTGACCGGAGATATGCCAATTCTTTTGGGGCCGGATGGACCGAGTCTGGGAGGATTTGTATGTCCGGTGACAACGGCGTCAGCGGAGTTCTGGAAAGTCGGACAGCTGTCTCCGGGCGACAAAATAAAGTTTAAGCTGATCACAGTGGAGGAAGCCGAGCAGCTCCGGGATGCACAGCATACCTATCTCGATTCATTGATCGAGGGGGGCGAACGTCTTTCTTTGCCGAAACTGTTGGATATTTCTTCTGGCGCCTATATGCCAATTCTCGCTTATGAGGAGCAGGGACGTCGGTTCAAGATCGGTATTCGTTGCTCTGGTGACGAGAATATTCTGATTGAATATGGAGATCGGGAACTGGATCTTCTGTATCGCTTTCAGGTCTATGTGTTAATGCAAACGGTGCGTGACAGTGGACTGATACCGTTCATCGAGATGACACCGGGCATTCGCTCCTTGCAGATTCATCTGGACAGCAACCGAATGACGGTGAAGGAAGCCGCGGCAATCATTATGGAACTGGATCTGCAGTTGCCGTCGCTGGATTCGATTGAAGTGCCATCCCGGATTGTGAAGCTGCCGCTGTCCTGGGATGATCCGGCCACCCAACTGGCGATTGAACGTTACCAGCAAAATGTACGCCCGGATGCGCCTTGGTGCCCCAGTAATCTGGAATTCATTCGCCGCATGAACGGACTCGGCTCGTTGGAAGAAGTCGCTGAGGTGGTATTTAATGCCTCTTATCTGGTGATGGGACTTGGCGACGTATATCTCGGAGCGCCTGTAGCTGTACCGCTTGATCCGCGTCATCGTCTGGTGACGACCAAATATAATCCTGCACGCACATGGACACCGGAGAATGCGGTTGGCATTGGCGGCGCGTACCTGTGCATTTATGGCATGGAGGGGCCGGGTGGATATCAATTTGTCGGTCGTACGATCCAGATGTGGAACAAATTCAGAGAGACAGCCAACTTCCAGCAGGGCAAACCGTGGTTGCTGCGTTTCTTTGATCAGATTCAGTTCTATCCGGTATCCAAGGAGGAGCTGTTGCAGATGAGAGAGGACTTCCCGCGTGGGCAGATGGTGGTTGACGTGGAAGAGACAACGTTCAATCTGGGTGAATATCTCAGCTGGCTGGAAGAGATTCAGGAGCCTTCCGCACGTTTCCGGGATTCACAGCAGGCTGCATTCCAGCAGGAGCGGGAGTATTGGAAGGAGCTTGGCATCGCAGAACATGTGTCCGAACCGGAAGTTGCGAGTGCGGCGGAGCATGAGGCTTTGCCCGAAGGCAGTCTGGAAGTGAACAGTTCGATGTCCGGCAGTGTATGGAAGGTGCTTGTGGAAGTGGGTCAGAAGGTACTCCAAGGCGAAGACATTATAATAGAAGAAAGTATGAAAATGGAGTTCCCGCAAAAGGCACCGTATGACGGAATTGTCGCTTCCATCTATGTCTCATCGGGGGATCAGGTTCGTGCCGGGGACTGCATTGCAGCTATATATCCTGTAGAAGAGGTGAACGCGTCATGAGCCAATCATCTGTACCAGGGCAATTCACCGTAGCTAACTTGCAAAAAGCTTATCGCCATCGCCACTTCACCCCTCAGGATGTGATCGAGGTTATTATCCAGCGGGCAGAGCATGCCCGGGATCGTAACATCTGGATTCTGCCGCCGACCCTTGAACGGATACAGCCGTTCCTGGATCGACTGGCGCAGATGAAACCGGAGGATTGCGCGTTATGGGGCATTCCGTTTGCCATCAAAGACAATATTGAGGTAGCCGCGTGGACGGTTACGGCGGCTTGTCCTGACTACGCTTATGTCCCGGATCGCCATGCGACCGTGGTAGAAAGACTTATTGCTGCAGGTGCCATTCCGGTGGGGAAATGCAATCTGGATCAGTTCGCCACCGGACTTGTGGGCACACGAAGTCCGTATGGCGATACACATAATGCGCTTCGTCCCGAGCTGATCAGCGGAGGCTCCAGTTCGGGATCGGCCATAGCGGTAGCGTCTGGTCAGGCGGCGTTTGCTCTCGGAACGGATACCGCCGGATCAGGACGTGTGCCAGCAGCGCTAAATAATCTTGTTGGCTATAAGCCGGCGGTGGGTGCATGGTCTTCGGCTGGGGTCATTCCCGCTTGTCGCAGCATCGATTGCGTCACTGTATTCGCTCATGAGCTGGTCGATACACAGCGCGTGGACGAGGTGGTGCGGGGTGTCGATGTGCAAGACCCGTATTCTGTGCATCGCCCGTTGAGTCGAGGGGAGATGCCGCGTACCTTTTTGCTGCCGTCCAATGTACTGGAATTCTATGGTCCTTATGCTATAGCGTATGAAGAGGCATGGTACCGGAAGAAGGAAGCCATTCTTGCATCCGGCGTAGCTGTGAAAGAGATCGATATTGCTATGCTACAGGAAGCGGCGGCGCTTCTATACGAAGGTCCTTTGGTTGCGGAGCGCTGGTCTGATCTGGATGAATATGTGGAGGCACATGGGGAAGCGGTCTTTCCGGTTACGAAGACGGTACTGGAGTCTGGGAAAAAAGAAGCCTTTACCGCTTCAGCCTTGTTCAAGGCTCAGCATCGCTTGGCAGAGATTCGGCGGCACACCGCGACTTTGCTGGAGGATGCCGTGCTGATTCTGCCGACATGCGGGGGAACCTGGACCCGCGAGCAGGTGATTGCGAATCCGATCGAAACGAACAGCAAGATGGGGCTATACACCAACCATTGCAATCTGCTTGATCTGAGTGCCGTGGCGATTCCCGCAGGCTGGGCAGAGGAAGGGCTTCCTTTTGGCATAACACTGTTTGCCCGTCCGGAAGAAGAAGCAAATATCATCTTGGCATCTGAACTTCTGCTTCAGCAGGAAGATGTCATTACGGTTGCCGTGTGTGGACTTCACCTGCGCGGAATGCCACTGGAACCCCAGATGACTGGACTCGGTGCCGTATTCCGGGAAGAGTCGCTGACGGCGCCTGTGTATGAGATGTATGCACTGCCCACCACGCCAGCCAAGCCTGGTCTTGTGCGCACAGTAACAGGCGGCTCATCCATTGAAGTCGAGCTGTGGGATATGCCGCGCGCTTCGTTTGGAGCCTTCACCGCGTCGATCCCCGCCCCGCTTGGCATCGGTCAAGTCGAGATGATCGATGGCAGAAGTGTGAGCGGATTTGTCTGTGAGGCCTATGCTGCGGAAGGTGCCGAGAACATCAGTGACTCGGGCGGATGGAGAAAGTGGATTGAGGCAAGGGTTATATCTTGAGAGGGATTAGCGATATGAATAAATAAGGTGGCAAAAACAAGTCTTTCGGATATGATCTGAAAGACTTGTTGCTGTATGTTTAGATGGGGGAACCAAGTGGTAACTGATAGAAAAAGCGGTGCTTTACCTGAAGTTGTACGTTATGATAATAATCCAGTGATGAAAGGAACGTCTGCACGTATACGGATGGGGTTCAAGTGCGCAAGTCCCACAAACGCAATGTGAAGCGATTGAAGTGGAACAGGCCGGACTAAAAGTGAGAATGAAAAATACTGCAGAATATAGCGTTCCAGAGCAACTTCAGCAGCAGTTCGATGAAAAAAGCAATCCAAAACGAAAGTTTCACGAATAGAGAAATACATGCAGCTGATCCTGGAGGGTAAAGGATTGAATGATTAAGGTTTGTGCTTGATAAAGGCATCTACCATCCAATCAAAGAATCTTTGCTTCTCTTCATAATGTGGGTAATGGGCCGAGTTATTATAGGCAATGAATTCCTTTTGGTTTCCTTCAATCTGGTCAAAAAACACCTTGGCGGCATGGGTTGAAGTCATAAAGTCGTAATCTCCCATGACAAAATAAAAGGGTAGGTCCAGCTTCGTAATCAAGGAAGGCAAAGGACGGCTCATGGCTTCACTTATCAGTATTTCTTGCGAATAAATGATTCCTTTATTATAACGAATGGTATCAAGCATATTGTATTCATGGCTGAACGTCATTCCCAGGAAGCTGGTGTCAGGGCTGTCCATCAACCTTGATGTGCCCCCATAACGTTTAACGATATCTCGCGGCGTGAATGCCTGTCCTTGTTTGATCGGTTCATAGATCTGCTTCAACTGGTTTACGTCTTCATCATTATCAGCCAGCTGGGCTTGCTCCATAACGTAATTCCATCCGTCCATCTCGCTCTGTTGTGTATCTGCCATCTGCCCGATTCCAATGTAGGCTTCATATTTATCGGGTGCTCGATGCGCAGCAAAAGTTCCTATGTATGTTCCGTAAGAATGACCAATCAGGATCACCTTTTTCTTCCCCAGACGTTGAGCAATATAATCCGTGACGGCCAGTGCATCCTCAACTAGCAAATCAGCTGAGAGATTGGAATAGTCCTCGAAAAAATGATAGGATTTGCCGCTTGCTCTCTGATCATAGTTCACAATCGTAAACTGCGATTCTAATAAATCTTGGTACTTTTTCGCGTACGGAAGTTCAGATGCACCCGGTCCCCCGTGTAAATAAAGGATAACTGGGTTGTCCAGATCCTGTCCTCTGATCATGATTTCATGTCCTGTACCGTTGATTTTAACTTGTTCCAATACATGAATAGGGTTTGAACCTTTTATTTTTGGCGTCCATGTTGGAAAATAAAGAACTGCGAGTGATAGCGTTAGAGTCGTAATGCCGAGCCACAAACCTGTTTTTTTCATTTTGTTCATAGGATATGTCTCCTCTGGTTCAATGTCTTGAAGTGATTGTGATTATTGTTCATGAACACATAACTCTATCTTACTTGACTCGTCATTGATTCAAATCGTACGCCAGATTGAATTTGTTCTCAGTCTTAGGTTGGGCATAAAAGACCTCAGTCCTGATGAATTCAGGACCAAGGCCGCCGCTTAACTATCTTTTTATGTTTATGAAAAGACCTCAGCATACTGAAGCTACAGCAGAAAGATCGGGATAAATAAGGCAGGTAGCAGATTCAACACTTTGATCTTCGTAATCTTCAATATGTTTAACCCCGTACAAATCGCCAGGATGCCACCAATGAGAGTAATTTCATTCATGATGTTCGTCGTCATGAAGACGGATAAGAAATCAGCGGAGAAGAAGACCAGAATTTCGATCACCAAAAGAATGAAAGCTGAAAAGATGATGCCGATCCCAAAGGTGGATGCCAGAATCAATGATGTAATACCAGAGAAGATCGTATTGATTTGCAAAAAGGTGTTATCCCCCTGTAATGCACTCTGCAGTGGCCCCAGGATCGGGATCGATCCCACGAACAACAATGAGATGGCAACCGTTAACCCTTCGTTTAAACCATTGGACGAGAATTTGGTCATAATGTTGGACAAGATATGCTCGAAATTAATCAGTTGCCCAATGATTCCGCCTAAGGTAAGGAAGATGATAAACATAATCTGATATTGACTGGTGGAGATGCTGCTAATGGTTGTACTTATGCCTATGATGAGCGCGCTGATCCCAATCACTTGATTGAGTATGGACTTATAACCGTCGTTAATGAACCTTTTGGAGATGGCTCCAAGAGTACTCCCGCATATAATGGAAAAACAATTGATCAATATCCCAAGCATGATTTCACTCCTGAATTCACCAAACTGAGTTTAGAACATCGTCGACTTCTTTGATTCTTGTGACAGATGGTGTTTGAATTAGATTTCCTTTGAGCATGACCATAGAGATGTCTGACAAGGCCTCGATATGTTCCAGCGGATTTTGCTCCATAATAATCAGATCGGCATGTTTCCCGATATCGACCGTCCCTGTAACATCATCAACGCCGAGGATCTTCGCATTGGTTCGGGTCACCATGTCGATGACCTGTTTGTTGTTCAGGTTGGCCTGTCTCATGTAGTGGTCCATCTCTCTCCACATATCGTAGTGAGTCACGTAAGGCATGGCGGCATCAGTACCGATACCAATGATGATGTCGTTTTCGATCGCTTGTTTCACACCTTTGAGCATGGAGTCATAAACGAGTCTGGAGTTCTCTTTTACCGTAGCACTTACCTTTGTTACGTTGGTATCCAGTGAAGCGGATGGATAAGCAGCTTGCAGAGTAGGGATGAGTGCGGTGTAGCCATTCAGGGCATTGGGATTATTTTTGTACAAACGAATGATTTCGTCGTCCATCTCCGAACCGTGTTCGATGGTATCGACGCCACCTTGTAACGCAACCCGTACGCCTTCCGTGCTCTCGACATGCGCTGCCACCCGCAAACCAATCTTATGCGCTTCATCGCAGATCGCCGCAACTTCGTCCACCGTCATCTGTAAACGTCCAGCTTCGCCCACCATTTTCGCATCTGTCACGCCACCCGTCACACAGATTTTGATCAGATCCACGCCGTGTTTCACATTAATGCGCACATTCTTTCGTGCTTCCCACGGAGAGTCGCCCACCAGAGCGAGGAATGGAGCACCATGTCCGCCCGTTACACTTAGGAAAAACCCGGAGATAAGTAGATTAGGGCCGACAAAGTCGCCGTTATTAATCTCATCCCGCAGCTGGACGTCCGTGCAAAAGAATTCCCCCACACTACGCATCGTCGTCACACCCGCATGGAGTGCGGTCAGTGCATTGCGTTTCATGCGTTTTTTCAAAACGTTCCGGCCAAACTTCGTGTTCAATATCCGATCATAGGCAAACAGCAATAATCCTTCACTGACCGAGAGACTGAACGGTTTACCATCTGCAAAGAGATGTACGTGGGCGTTGATCAGTCCTGGCATTACGTATTTCCCTGAGAGGTCGATCGTTGTGTAGTGACCTGGGGTAAGCGGTTCGTTATCTTGACCGATATCCGTAATAAGTCCTTGTTCATTGATGAGAATCGTCATGTTTTTTTGCAGATTGCGGCTTGAGTCACCGTGGATCAGATGGACGTTTTTCAATGCGTAAGCGGTGTTCATGTTGTGTTCCTCCTTAGAATGTGGGTGAGGTGAGTGGTTAGGGGAATGCTAGATACTCTCTCAAAAATGAATAATTAATTCATTTTTAAATCAAAAAAATAGGCTGATCTGTGATGAAGTTTTTTTGCGTGCAAATCAAGTGGAGTTGATATGATCTGCACGCTTTGTCTACCCGGCATTAAGTGATGAGATGGAGCGTTATTCGTTGAGACTCTTCATACCGTACAGTCTGTATACATACAAAGCTTCGAATATTTGCTTCCGGCTGTCTTCACTCATATCCCGCTTCAATAGATCTAAATTCATGTCGATCACATTGTGTGCGAGAATATTCAGCAAGATCAAATTCTCCTCGGTGCCAATTTCATACCGTTTATATTGGTTCTTGAGATAGGCCTTCTTGGTTTCGATCATCAGCTCAACAAGCTCGTTCTTGGCGTTGGTGTAGATCGTGCCTTTATTCTTTTCGAAGATGATGACAATCTGATTCCGGTATTTCCGTAATACGTCCACCTGTTCCTGCAACAGCGCAGACTTTCGCTCGCTATGCGTTTCCTCGAACAAGGTCTGGTTATCGAAGTGAATCGTCTCAACCAGCACATTTTTCAAATAATCCACCAGATCCGGCGGCACAACGGCGTAGAATAGTTCTTTCTTGTTCTTAAAATAAGTATAGATATTGCCCACGGAAATATTGATCTCATCCGCGATATCGCTCATCTTGGCATCCACATAGCCTTTTTCGAAAAAGACCTTGAGCGCCGCATATTCAATCTCTTTCCTGACTTCGTCTTTCTTGGCTTGCACCATCGGGAACGACTCCTTAATAGTGAATGGCTGGTTCGTTATTAGGATAGACCCTTTTTAAGGGGGTGTCAAATGGTTGATGAATTGCAGTTAATAGACTACAAAGCTTTAGAGGATATATGTTATGCTGTGAATGAAGAATACTGTGCGAACGTGTCCGAAAGATAGAATAATAACTCACCGAAAATCGTTATTTATATTTCGTTGGATTAGATTCATGTGTTTAAGCTTTTGATTTAAGAAAAGCAGAGGTGAGAGGAATGAGAGAGTATTTTACACAAAAGGAAATGTTGGATCATATAGGAAAACTGCAGGATAGAGAAAGACAGAAGATAGCATCAATGGGGCTTAGTAATTGGGTGCTTTTCGTAACTATTGCAACATTAAGTTATTTTCTTTTCCCTGGTATAAATTTAATACGAGCTAACTTGTCATATACACTTCTTAGTTATGTACTTTTTTTAAATCTTGCCATTGCTCTGTTTGATATATTTAATTCTAGGTTTAGACAAACAAAGATCGGAGCTTTTAGAGAATTGTCTGGAAGAAGAACCATGGTTGATAGTCAAATAATTCTGCGGGATTTTGAGTTTATATTAGTAGTAATGAGTCTTTTAATGAACGTAGTTGTTTCAATTATGTATCCAATTTATATTATTTTAATAATACCATTTATACATAGACATTTTTGGAATCTATTCGGGATAATATACACTTCATCTGAATGGTTACCAAAAGTTTGGAATAAATTGATAAAATTCTTTAACGAAAAAGCTTCCATTTCTGAGGAAGAAGCAAAGCGTATGAGTGAAGAGAAAGAACAGTTAGAATATGTTGATGTGAGGAAGTATTCAAAAAATAAAATTGTATTATTACTTTTATCGATAATTCCTTTTCTGTACCGATTCTTAATGGATAATCTTACTGATTTAGATCTCAAGCTGAATTTATATGGCTTCATTTTAGTGTTGATTACTTTTATGATTCAATTTTTATTCGTAATATTCTCAAAAAGAATGAAAATTGGATGGCTTGAAACATTTGAAAGGGAAATTATACAAAACAACTTATCCGCTTCAACAATTAGAGCAAGGTTAACCAAAGAATATTATAGCTTAAGTAATATTGATGACTACTTCTAGTGCTAGGGACAACTAGTATAAGTAATTGCTACATATAACTAAAATTTTGTGTTTTACAAATTTCAACATATAGCTTGAAAATATATCAAAATATGCTATAATTTCTTTACTTCATATTTTAGATATGAAGGTTGGAGATTGTTGTCAATCTGTTTATGAACAATTCTTGAAAGTATAATAAGAATCTGTTCTCAGTTGATAGCTGATCGGTAATCATGAATGTAATTAACCAGAGTACAATCTTGGTCACTGAGCATCCCTCCTTAACTATTATATCATAGTTGCTAATTCGGGAAAATTTGGGTAGTTGGATTTAGCGTGCACTCATTTAATTATCGCAACTAAATACAAGTTTTTAAGCTATACCTGCCATCTAAGGGATACTACCCCCCGTGTTGGCAGGTATTACGCTTTTTAAGGAGAATTTGAGTGGAACTTCGGGAATGGAAGGAAAAAAATAAGCATAGAAGAAATTATGCACATTTTGATTCAAAGATTTCTTTAAACAGAGTTTGGAGCTATATAAGTAATCCTGAAAAAGTAGCGAAACATGGATTTTATCCATTTATACACTATACGATTATCTTTCATAAATTTAATAAAAGGAAAGGTAAGTTAAAAAAATATCGTGAAATTTATTACTCCGGACATAGGGATCGATACATATATCAATACTACGGATTTAAATTAAACCAGTTATATAATGCAAGAGTAAAACTTGATAATACTGATGATGTGGCAATAGCTTATAGGAATAACATGCATAAAAATAATATTCACTTTGCTAAGAGAGCTATTGATTTTATCAAAAGCCAAAAAGAATGTTATGTAATTATAGGTGATTTCACTAAATTTTTTGACAGCTTAGATCACTTATATTTAAAACAAATGATATGTAGTTTATTAGAAGTAGAGAGATTGCCAGAAGATTATTTTGCGGTTTATAAGAATATAACAAAATACTCAAAGTGGGATCTTAAAATCCTCCTTGAACTAAACGGTTTGGAAAATGACATGAGTGCCTTCAATAAATTGGAGTATGCTATCCCACCAAACGAATTTAAAAAGTTAGTAAAAAAATATGCAGAAGCTAATCCCAATGATTATGGAATACCACAGGGATCTGCAATAAGTGCAGTTCTTTCAAATATATATATGTTAGATTTTGATAAAGCAATTAATGATTTTGTCAAAAATAATAAGGGGTTATACATGAGGTATAGCGATGATTTTATAGTTATACTTCCTAAAGAAGATTTGAATGGATTTCAAAAGAAATTCCAATTTATTAATTCAATTATTATTAATACTCCTAATGTTGACTTAGAACCAGATAAAACACAAATCTTTGAATTTGATAAAGGTAAATTGATAAGCTCTAATGAAAAAGTATTGGACAATGTTAAGAATGGAAGCAATATTATGAATTATTTGGGCTTTTCTTTTGATGGCAATAATGTTGCTTTAAAAGACAAGACGATCTCTAAATATTATTATAGAATGTATAAAAAGTTAAATAATATCATTGCTAATAGTGGTTTAACCAAAAAAGGAAATAAAGTGAGTTTCGAAAATTTATATAAAATATATTCAATTAAGGGTTCTGAAATTGAAAAAGGGAATTTTATATCATATGTAAAAAGAGCTGAAAAAATCTTTAAAGATGAGAAAAACATTGGAACAGTGAAGAGAAGACATATGCAAAAAATAAGAAAACAAATAAATAAAATTAATTAAAATGAAACTGAGAGTAACAGCCATTTTTTTCTTATTACTTAGTGGTACGTCTTTAAGTACCACATCCACTCTGTCGATATGATAATCTCTCCTTAACAAAGGAGTGGTGACATGACAAGTACCAACAGCGATGACCTCGCTTTGCAGTACACACAACTCGTCCAACAGGAAGATGATTACGTCGACCAACTGGTCACTTGCAACAAACTTATCCTAGACGCCATGGACATCATCGCAAAGCAGGCAGGTGTGCTTGAGATGGATACTGTGAAACGGGCTGCATATCATCTTCATTCCATGGAACAGGACCTAAACCGAAAGTTATTTAAAGTCCGACTGGAGAAGAGCATCTTGGCAAATCAAATGAGTCAGTCTACATAAAACCACCTTAACTAAAGGACAGCGCAGGATCATATAAGATGATCTTGAACTGTCTTTTTTCTTTCCATCCAAACGTTTATCGCTCCTAATTTAGCATTGACTTTCCTCCCAAATCCCCCTACACTTCAATTATTAAAATACTTTTAAAAACATTCATTGAATGGTTTGAAATGAACGAAAGGAGGTATATAACTTACCATGTTACCCACATCACACAACACCCAGCAGGTGAAGCGGATCAACGTTGAATTGGTAAAGAATACGCTCCGATCCATGGGCGTAGGAACGAAGGCTTCCATTGCGAATCTGACAAAACTGAGCGTGGCGACATGCGGCACGATCCTGAACGAGTTGCTTCAGACGGGTGAGATTATCGATCTGGGTCCAGATGAATCGAGTGGGGGAAGACCTGCCAGTCGGTATCAATTCAATGCGGACTACGCCAGTGTACTGTGTCTGATTATTCGAACAGAAGGCGGCATTCACTCAATCACACATACATATGCCAATCTGAACGGAGAGATGGCGGACGAACAGACGCTCATTTTGGAAGAGATTAATGTCACGGTGGTAGAGGATCTGATTGCAAATCTGATCGAACAACACCACAATGTGCAGGCTATTGGTATCGGCATACCTGGGGTGGCGCACAACGGGGTTATTGGGATTTGCGACGTACCGGAGCTGATGTATCAGCCACTTGGGCCAAGGCTCAAGGAGCAGTACGATGATGTGGAAGTAGTCATTGGCAACGACATGAATCTCACGGTGTACGGACTGTATAACCAGCAGCAATTTGAGGAAGAGAAGAACTTCGCGGTGGTTACGTTTCCTGAAAACCATTTTCCAGGTGCGGGTTTTATTATTGACGGTCGTCCGCTCACAGGGAACACGCAATTTGGGGGCGAGGTATCTTTTCTGCCATTTGGCGTGTCACGGGAAGAACAGCTGAGAATGTTGAAAACTACTGAAGGGTTGCAGGAACTTGTGGTACAAACGCTGGTATCCATTATCGCGATCATTAACCCGGCTACGATTGTAGTCACAGGTGATACGATGGACCCGGCGATGAGGGATGGCCTGACGCAAGGCTGTCTGGATCGAATGATTCCACTGGAGCATATGCCGGAGTTGATTATTCAGAGAGACACTCGGCGCGAATATGTGACTGGGCTGGTCGCTGTTACACTGGAGAGCCTGACCTACCGCATCCAGGTGATTGAGAAGCAGTGGTAAACGAACAATGAAGTTTAAGATGGTTATTTTTATCCGAGTAGTGAAGTGTAACAATCCTTCTATATTCATTGAACTAATCAATTAAACAGTAACGGAGAGGACAGAAAAAACCTGAAAAAGCGAAGCGGTCGCCTAAAAGCTTTCTGAAAGAAAGCTACATCGGAAGCATACGCTTATCTCCGGATTTTCCCTTTGAGAAAAAGAAATCGAAGAAATCTGGGGATAAGAGCGATTGGAAGGTTGTTCTGTCATCGTAGTGTCCGTGTTAATTACCTTTAAGTTCAACTTATATAGACACAATGGAGGAACTTATTTTGAATCAGCAAGCAGGTACGCAAGGGAACAAACGAAAGTTCAACAAATTGTATGCCATGCAACTGGCAACAATTTTTCTGGGATTTATCGTATTTGGTATATCGGAAAATATTAAGGGACCAGCCATCCCACGCATTCAATTCGACTTCAATCTGGATGAGAAACAGCTTGGGACGTTATTGTCCCTGAATGCACTGGGGTACCTGATCGCCTGCTCCTTCACCGCCATCCTGGTACGCAAATGGGGCATTAAGGCGGTTAGCATCATTTCGTTTGCATCGATGATTCTCTCGGGTGTGTTCATTTACGTATCTCATACATATCCACTCTTTGCTTCATCATACTTCTTCATGTACATCGGAAACGGCATGCTGGAGATTGCTTTGGCAATCCTAGGTGCGCGGATCTTTGTGAAAAACACAGGTACGATGATGAACCTTTCCCATTTCTTTTATGGGTTGAGTTCAACGGTAGCTCCTTTGCTGGCGACAGGTGTGATGTCGTTGCATGTGTTTGGTCACGAACTGGACTGGCGCGGTATGTATCTGGTGATGTTGTCGCTCTGCCTGCTGCCGATTATTGCGGCGCTGCGCAGCAAGTTTCCGGGGGATGATCTTCCTCATGAAGATCGGACTTCACTCAAGACGTTAACACGTGATCCAGCCATCTGGCTGATGGTGCTCATTCTTTCTTTTGGCGTGGTATCTGAACTGGCGGTTGGGGGTTGGCTCGTTAACTTTCTGGAGAAAGCCTATACGTGGGACACGGTCAAAGCATCTGGCCTGCTGTCTGCGTTCTTCCTCAGCTTCTCGTTGGGACGCCTGCTGCTAGGGCCGCTTACGGACCGGATCGGATTCGTATTGTCGTTGATTCTATTTTCTGCTTTCTCGGCGGTATGTACGTTCGTCGCCATTGCAGGCGGAGAGGGGCTGGCATTCTTCTTTGCCGTATCGGGAGCGGGTATTGCGATGATCTATCCAACAGTCATGGCATTTATCGCACGCAGATATCCAAACGGCAGTGACACTGCGATTACGTTCACAGTTACCCTGATGGGGATTGGTAGTGTCATCGGTAACTATGTGATTGGTTGGGTGATTGAAGGTGTGAAGAATATGTACGGTCCAACGACTCAGTTGGGGCTGCTGCGCGGACTTCAGGCGGGGTACGGATTCATCGGACTATGTGCTGTGATCTGTGCGGCATCTGGAATAGTGTTGTACGGGTATCTGAAGCGGAAGCAGGAACTGATTTAGATATGTAGATTTGATGTAGAAAGGAAATAAAGTGTTGATTGACGACGTTTCTTTAAGCTAACGGGATACGATAACTCAATAAAAACAAGGAGGCAGCCGATCAACGTGATCGGCTGCCTTTGTTCAATTAACTTAGGTTAGTTCATAACTGCAAGTGCAGTCACAAATTTTTAGAGATTAATACTTAAATTGAATTGTCAAACGCTCTAACTGCTGTGACATATCCGACAAGGTTGTGGCTAAGCTCGTAATTTGCTCCATTGAAGCCAGTTGTTCTTCTGAAGATGCAGCTATATTTTGTGAGTTGTCTGCAGCTTGAAGCGCAAGATTGGAGACCTGCTCTTGACCCGCTGTTATTTCCTGGACACTTGCAGTTATCTGCTGTGTAACACTGGCGAGTTCTTCCGTTTGTTGCGCGATAAAGTTTGTGGACCCCACAATTTTGTTGAACTGTTGTTCTGTCTCACTAGCAATCTGTATACCGGAGTCAACGTCCTGTTTAACTCGTTCCAACGTTTTAAGAGATTGCTCTATGTCTGTACGCATATCATGAATCAACGTGGAAATCTGCCCGGATGACTGATTCGATTGTTCAGCAAGTTTTCTCACTTCAGCAGCAACTACGGAGAAACCGCGGCCTTCTTCTCCTGCACGGGCAGCCTCAATCGAAGCATTTAAAGCCAGAAGGTTAGTCTGCTTTGCGATATCCGTAATGGCATGTAGCATCGTACCGATCTGCTGGCTGCGTTCATCAAGCATCCTCATTACTACATCGGTTTCATTAACGGAATGGTTAATCAGGTTCATTTGCTTCGTCGTGTGCTCTATGGCAGTACTACCTATATTCGCTAATTCCATCGCATCAACAGAAGAATCAGCAATAGTTGATGAGCTTTCCGCTATTCGCTGGATACCAATTGATATTTCCTCGAGTGAGTTGGTTGTCCTTTGAAGCATCATTTGTTGCTCTTGTGCGCCGACTGCGGATTCTTGGATCGAAATGGTGATATTCTCAGTTGCTTGACTGGTGTGCTCTGCCCCAAGGGTCAATTCTTTGGAGGATGAAGCTACCTGCTTTGTGGAGAGATCGACTTGTCTAATAAGATGTCTCATGTTTTTAATCATTTCATTAAAGTCTTTAGACAGCTCGCCTATTTCATCTTTGGACTTCATTTTGACTTCTTCAACGGTTAGATCACCGTCCGCAACTGACTTCAGTCGTTTGGCGATCTTAAGGATAGGCTTCGTTAGACGCCCTGAGACGATGCTGACGATAACTGATCCGAGAACTACTGCAACTGCCGTAACCATTATTACAAGATAAAGAACTTGCGTTGCACCGCTGTTGAACTCACTTAAATATGCACCTGAACCAATTATCCAGCCCCAATGTGGATCCATTTCAACATATGAAACTTTCGTTTCTATTTCACCTGTATCAGGTAGAGCCCACTTGTAGGTGACAAATCCCCCTCCTGCTGATCCAACCTTAACAAGCTCTTTCCCCAAATACACGCCATCTTCCGTTACGACATCTGTCAAATCCTGACCTTCATTTGAAGGATTCATCACGGAATGAGCACCCTTATCAACTGCCCATGGATATCCTGTTTCCCCTACAGTATATTCACTTTTTACAGGCCGCTTATTATCTGCATTTTTTTCACCGAGCAGTTCGACGCGGAGTTTTTCCTGTGCTTGCTCCAATGTTAAATCTCCGCTCTCTACTTGCTCATTGAGGAGGCTAATCATGCCAATAACCATATTCACACTATTTTCAAGTGCTGCCTTGCCTGATTCATTCATTTCATTTTTCGAAACCGTATACGAAGTGAACCCTATCACGATCGTGGGCACAATTAGTATAGCCAAGCATAGAGTGACTAACTTTGTTCTCAAAGATCTCATTTTTAGTATTGATATAATCTTTGTTTTCACTGCATTTCCCCCTCAACACATCAATTTACAGCTCCCATAACTTTAATAGTTAAAATTTAAAATAAAAGTCTGTACATAATATATCGAAAAAATATACTGTAAAATGAAGTCCTTGATCTATGCCTTTCCTCTTATCTAAATCCACTTGACCTACTAATAACATTACGACTAGGATTTCGTGTTGGTTTATTGGTTTTTGTATAGAAATGCTGTTAATGGACTACGCTTAAGGTTAAATGTGATCTTATGAAGGAGGGCATCGCTTTTTGAAATTTGAACTAGGACGTTGCTTACTGAATGAACGATTGATGGAATCCGGAAAATCAGCGGAATGGCTGGCAAAAGAATTGCTTTTTAAACCGGAACGAGTTTACGACTTTATTGAAAACAAAAGAGTGATGCCACTCAAAATTGCCATATCGATCGCTGATTCCGTCGGTTGTGATGTTCGTGCCTTGTATGAGTTAATTCCAAATGATTATGAAGTAATGGGAGATTAATGGAATAAGTGGAATAAGTGGTAGGTTCAATTAAGGCTACACATGTTGATTCATTAAGCTAACGGGCAGGATAGCGTAACTAGGGCGACTTGAAAAATTGGAACCGCAATCGATATATAATCGTAAATAAGGTTCCTTTTAAATCATCCTCAAACAAATATAAAAAAAGTTCTTATCCTGAGTAAGGATTAGCACTTTTTCTACCACCAATTGTCGAGGGACAAGAACATACTCCCATTGAAGTCGCTATTTTAGCGGCTTTTTTTATTTTATCGGTACAAGTTCGTATCCCGAGCCTTGAAACAGGTTATGCCGAGGGAAAGGCTTGTACCGATTATCGTTTAGGCAAGTATCTAATTAATTTTAGTCCACTATTTCATAAAGCTAACGGGCTGGTATGCAACCTTTTCACGGACTCAGCTACCTAAAGAACAGTTAAATTCTTATTTTCTTATTGTTTTACTAGGGAATATAAAGTATTTTTTAATAGGGTATTACCTTAAATGTTTATATTAGTACTTCTTTATGGATCGGTTCTAATATGCTGGAAGTGGTTATGCGGTAAGGGGAGAATTCAGAATGAAAATAAGAATAAGACATAAGCTAGTGTTGTTTGTATTGATCGGTGTTCTACTGACGAGTGGCATCAGCCTTTTATACGTACAAAATATGCATAAGTTATATGAACAGATTGTCTATGAACAAACAAGTGAGAAGCTGTACTTGTATTCAGAGCGAATTGAGGACAAGCTAGCAGCCATTGATCGTATGACACAATCGATAGCAAGTGACGCTGACATTCAACATGGGTTAGAGAAGATAAAGCAGAACAAGAATAGTCGCGAAACCTATTATGCGATTCATGCAATGGAAGAGAAGCTGTTATCGTACCGTTTTTTTAATTATCCGATTCGCTCTGTAGCGATTATTGATTATTGGGGCAATGATTACTGGCTGGGCACAACTAAGGATGAGACTGCACCAGCTTATAGTAAGCAATTTATTGCAATGGCCGCTCAGAAAGAAGGGGGAAGCCTGTGGAAGGGTGGGGAAAGAGATTCCAAGATTTTTACTTCCCTAAGGGAAATAAGAGCAGTGAAGAGTATGGATTTTCCATCATTAGGGACGTTAATTGTTCGAGTGAATGCGAGTGATTTGATTGAATCCATAGGCTCTAATCACTCATCTTCCAATAATAAATTGCTCATCTATGAAGATCATACTCCAATCTATTGGAATGATGAGCAGTGGAAAGATAAGCCTATGCCAAGCTCTTTAATACAGAATGAACGATCAGGTGAACGCTATGAGATGATCACGTTAAATCATCACAAGTACTTGAGTACCTTATCTACAATGAGCTTTACAGGTTGGACATTAGTGAACCTTGTACCATACGAATCGTTATTTCAGCAAGCCATTCTGATGAAGAAAATCCTACTGCTTTTATATACTTTTATTCTAGTCTCACTTGTGTGGATAGGCTTAATATTTGCTAGAAGCATTACACGTCCTTTGGAGACGCTGGCTTTTCGGATGAGCAAGGTAGAGCAAGGAGATTTTGTCACTTATCGAGAAGAGCCTGTGAGAAATGGGGATGAGATCGGATGGTTAACGAATAGCTTTGATAAAATGACAGTCTCATTAGACCGCTTAATTAAGGATAACTACATCAAGCAAATCCATATCAAGGAGTCTCAGTATGAAGCGCTGAAGGCGAAGCTGAATCCTCATTTTCTCTACAATACGCTTGATTCTATTAACTGGCTAGCACGCAGACAGGGACAAGAGCGCATCTCTAGTATGGTCAAAGCTTTGGGTGATATGTTGCGAAGTACAACAAGTAGAAAGGAAATGACCATGTTACAGGAAGAAATACAGCATGTAAATAACTATTTACTCATTCAGAAATATCGATTTGAAGAACGGCTGCAATGTGAAATCAATATCCCTGATGAATTAAACAGATGTTATATTCCTGCAATCATCCTCCAGCCTATTGTTGAAAATGCTATTAAGTACGGTATTGATGAATTGACAGGGGAATGTCACATTACGATTAGTGGAGAACGTTTTGGCGAGCAATTAGATATTTGGATTGCGGATCAAGGTCCAGGGATGGACACACATTATTTAGAGCAAGACTCAGGAGATGGAATTGGACTAAGAAGCATTCATGAACGTTTGCGATTACTGTATGGAGAGCCATATGGTATTGGAATTTTGGAAGGCATAGATCAAGGAACCATTATTCGGATTCGAATTCCTGTTTTATTGAAAGAGGGAGTAAGTTATGTCTAGTTATCGGGTATTAATCGTCGATGATGAACGAATGGCAAGAGAAGGTATTGCAGAAGCCATAGACTGGATTACCCTTGGTATGGAGTTGGTAGGGACAGCTATCAATGGACAGCAGGCATTAGAGAAGATTCAAGAGCTCCAGCCGGATGTAGTCATTACGGATATTAAAATGCCTATTATTGACGGTCTTCAATTAATTGAGCAGGGCTCAAAGATTTCTTCTGAGATAATATTTATTGTATTATCAGGATTTGGAGAATTTGAGCTAGCTACTCAGGCGATGCGTTTTGGGGTGCGACGGTATTTATTAAAGCCAAGTGATGAGCATGAGATTACTGAAGCTTTGCATTGGTCTAAGGGTGAGGTAGATGCAATTCGCAGTAATTTTGCGAAAAATAGACAGCCCATTGCTTCGATTACGCCCCAAAGTCAAGGGATCATTTCTTCCTCTATACCTAGCGATTTGCTGCAGGCGATTGTTGATGCTGATGAAGCCCAATTAATGAGGATATCGCGATTATGGATCGAGCAATTATTAAGCGAGGGGGTATCATTACAAGCCATCCAAGACAACAATAATCATGTCCTATCCTATATCCGCAATCAGTTGAAATCAGAATGTGGCATTAGTACAGCACCTGCAGTTGTAGAGAGTCAAGATATACAAGCGTTCCAGAAGGAGTTAGGAGAGCTGTATACAAGCTATCATTATCGTAAGATTGATAAGAAGGCGATGCTGGTTATAAAAATAAAGCAATTAACCATCCAGCATATTCAGAGTAGACGGCTTTCTTTGCAATGGCTAGCTCAGCATTATTTATTTCTTAACTCCGAATATTTAGGCAAGCTGTTTCGACAAGACACAGGAGAGAAGTATACCCAGTTCTTGACCTCTGTTCGCATGAAAAAAGCGAAGGAGCTATTGCTTTCACATCCTACAATGAAAATTTATGAAGTAGCTGAACAGTGTGGATTTGAGCAAGATCCACAGTATTTTTCCAATGTATTCAAGAAATTTTATGGGTTTACACCTAATGAATATCGTAAACAGCATTTGGAGAACAACTAACTAGTACGGTTTTTTACAATAAAAAACTCGGATTTTTTATATTCAAATTTCAAGGGAATAACATTACTATTAAACAAAGTAAACCAATGAGAATTATTAGAAAGGCAGTTGTTAATGATGACATACTCTGATTCTTCAGATCGTTTTATACGAAATGAGCGGGAAGCGAAAATTGCAGCAAGAGCAGATCAGCTAGCAAGGATTTTTGCAGAGCGAGCTCCTAAGCATGATCTTGAAGGAACATTTCCCTTTGAGAATTTTAATGAGTTAAGAGGTAGCGGATACCTTGCTCTTACCGTACCAAAGCAACATGGAGGAGAGGAAGCATCAATTTATGAACTGGTTCTTTCTCAAGAGCGACTGGCAAGAGGAGACGGCTCCACTGCACTAGCAATCGGGTGGCATATTGGTTTATTGAAGCAGCTTCATCTATCAGGAGCAATTCCAGAAGAACTTTTTAGTGAGCTATGTCTTGAGGTTGTACATGATGGGCTAGTATTGAACGAACTGGTAAGTGAGCGAGCAATGGGTAGCCCGACTCGTGGTGGAAAACCTGAAACAAAAGCAGTTAAGGTTGAGGGTGGCTGGCTGATAACGGGTCAGAAATCGTACTGTACGTTAAGTCCGATTCTTAACAAGTTTATTGTTGCGGCTACGATGTCGGATACCGATACTGTAGGATCATTTATCGTAGAAGCTGGCGATGGCGTCAAAGTGCTGGAGACATGGAATACGATGGGAATGCGTTCAACAGGCAGTCATGATATTGCCATGAATGAGGTGTTTGTTCCAGATCGATATCACATCCGTGGTAAAGCAAGTGACCAGCTGCGCAAGCCAGTCCCCACAGACGGTAATATGCTTCATATTCCTGCGTGTTATCTTGGAATTGCACATGGTGCCAGGGATTTTGCCCTTTCATTTGCTGCTAAACATCAGCCTAATTCATTACAAGTTCCAATTGCTGACTTGCCAAATATTAAGCGATTAATTGGAGAAATTGAACTTGATTTAATTACAGCAAGAACCTTCCTTTATGATACTGCAGATCGTTGGGATAAGGAAACGGGTAATCGCGAAAATTTGAAGATTGAGCTAGGTGTTGCCAAGCATCTTGCTACCAATGCGGCACTACGTGTTGTTGATCACGCGATGAGAATTGTAGGCGGCTTGAGCCTTTCTAAGGCTTTCCCGCTTGAGCGTATGTATCGCGATGTTCGTGCAGGGCTTCATAATCCGCCAATGGACGATGTTGTCATTACGAATCTGGCTAATCGCGCATTAGGGAAATAATCTCTATATGGTACATAAAAAGAAGTAGTTAGGGGAGAAAGAGATGAAAAGAAGTGCAAAGCTAGCTGTTACAGCTATGTTATTAATGTCCATAATTCTGACGGCATGCGGGAAGGAAAACGTAGCAGATAACGGAAATTCAAGCAAGAGCGATGTTGTTAAAATCGAGTTTTTCCAGCAGCAGGGTGAGGAAGCCATTCAAAATGCCTATCACGAAATTATTGCTGATTTTACAAAGGAATACCCGAATATTGCGATTAATATGAATACCGTGCCTGACCCAGTTAAAGTATTAACGTCTCGGTTTGCAACAAATGATATTCCACCCCTATTTACTGATTTTCCTACACAGCTTCAATTTAAGGAAAAAGTAAAAAATGGCTATATCGAAAACTTAAGCGATCAACCCTTTATTAAAGATGTTAACGAAAAATATTTGGATATGACTGTAGCAGATGACGGTGGATACTACTCTTTGCCGTACGCTCGAAATTATATGGCAGTATACTATAATATCAATCTATTTGAACAAAATAACGTGAAAATCCCAACCACCTATGCTGAATTTGTCGAAGCATGTAAATTGTTTCAAAGCAAAGGTATTACACCGCTTTATCTTCCATTGAAGGATGTAGGACACATCTTCCAAGCTACGAACATTGCTTTTGCACCTGGTGGCGTTGAAGAAATGGTTAAAGTGGCTAAGGGTGAAGGTCAAGTGGAAGGCAATCCGGTATTCTTGGAATTTGCCAAGAAGCTAAGAGAGTTAACGCAATATGCTAATAAGGATGCTTTTGGTGTGAGCGCTCAAATGATGCAAGAAGCATTTGCTAATGGTCAAGCCGCTATGATCATTTCTGGCTCATACGGCCGTGGGAATATTAAGGTTGCTAACCCTAATATGAAATTCGGTGCGTTCCCGCTTCCGAATGATACTGTTGATACAACGACAGCCTTATCAGGTGTCAATGCTTCCCTGTCCATCTCTGCAAAAGCTAAGCCTGAGGAAAAAGAAGCTGCGCTTACCTTCTTAAAATATATAGCTCGACCAGAGGTTGCTCAGAAATGGTCTGATCTCTCTGGCGAACCTTCCATTATTAAGGGTACAACCTATGGCGATCAATATTTACAGCCTATACTTGATTTTATCGACAATGGTAGAGTTCATGACTGGATGTCTTCAACGCTTGAAAGTGCGATTGTAACGGAATTATATAGTACAACTCAAGGTTATCTCATTAATAACGAGACGCCTGAACAGTACCTGAAGAACATTGATGAAACAATCAAGCTTAACGCTGTTAAATAAATATAATAGCTTTGATCTGAGCGACAATTTGAGAATTCAAATTGTCGCTCCCTATTTACTAGCTCTACGTTACATTGAGATGAGGAAGGTGCAGCATGATAGGCAAATTTCTAGAACGCTCAACTTATTTCTTATTCACGGTTCCGGCTATCATTCTGTATACACTATTTTTCGCTTATGCAGTTATTGTAGGTATTCAATATAGCTTTACGGATTGGAATGGGATTAGTTCTAGCTATAATTATGTAGGGTTTAGTAACTATACGGAGCTATGGAACAACCCGAATTTTAGGCAATCATTATTAGTTACTGGAAAGTATGCGGTGATGCTTGTAGCAGGAGTAATGAGTCTGTCATTAATTCTAGCTTTAAGCTTAAACTCTCTTAAGAAGCTTCAAACCTTTACAAAGTCGATATATTTCCTACCGGCCATCATTAGTGCTGTAACCATTTCGTTAATTTGGGACCAGGTATTTGTTCGAGTCATTCCTCCGATTGGTCAGAGCTTGAATATTATGGAATTATATCAAAGTCCTTTAGCCCATCCCAAGTATGCTTTAATGGCTGTTGTGATTGTTAACATTTGGCAGGCTGTAGCCTTGCCAACCCTTATCTTTATTGCAGGCTTACAATCGGTTCCCTCTGAGCTGTATGAAGCGGGTAGAATCGATGGGGCCAGTACCTTTAATCGTTTTCGTTATATCACATTTCCATTTCTAATTCCTACGATTACCGTAAATATGGTCCTTGCGATTAAATCAGGTATCACTTCCTTTGATTATGCCTATACGCTGACAGGTGGAGGTCCTGTGAAATCTACTAATGTTATTGGGATCATGATATACAATGATGCATTTCAGAATCTAAAGTTTGCGATGGCTAATGCGGAATCAGTTATATTGTTTATTATTATTGCAGTGCTATCCTTTATCCAAATTAAATTAACACGTAAAGGTGGTGTCCATTAAGTATGAATTTAGCGATACGAAAAGAAGGGCTTGGCTGGCGTATTCTCCGAAATATCATTTTACTTATTGGAATCATCATTATAATGGGGCCAATATATCTTGTCATAGTTAATTCCTTTAAGACATTAGAGGAGGCAGGCAAAGGTTTTTTCAGTTTTCCCAAAGCACTGAATTTTTCTAATTACGGAGAACTACTTTCTAAGGGGAATTACTGGAGAGTTGTATGGAATACGACCTTGATTACAATTGGATCTGTAATCATAGTTCTTATTATTAATCCTACCGTTGCTTATGCTATTGCTCGTAATCGACATAAGAAATATTATAAATTTTTATATCTCTATATCCTGTTAGGCTTGTTTGTACCATTTCAAGTGATTATGCTTCCTTTAACAAAAATTATGACCAATATTAATCTATTAAATCCTTTTGGACTCATTTTATTATATGGAGCGCTTAGCTTAACAAGAGGGGTATTCCTACTCGTCAACTATATTGAAGGAATGCCAACTGAAATTGAAGAGGCGGCAAGAATTGATGGCTGCAGCACTTTTAAAATCTATTATCTTATTACTTTACGTTTAATTATGCCGATGCTAGTTACGCTTGTCATTATGGATTCATTATGGTTCTGGAATGATTTTATGCTTCCACTACTAATTTTGAATAAAGCGAAGGAATTTTGGACACTCCCCTTATATCAATACAACTTCAAGACTGAATATTCCTTTAACTATACAATGGCCTTCACTTCTTATTTAATGGCGATGTTGCCTATTATTGTGATCTATGCAGCCGGCCAGAAGTACATAATCGCCGGGCTAACTGAAGGTGCAATTAAAGGATAATGAACAAGATAATCCAAGATTGGGGGGAAGTAAATGAGAGGTTTTGTTATTGAAGAACAGATTGAACAATGGATGGAGAAGCATAAGACAGAGCTATTAGAAGACATTGCTGGATTAGTAAGTATTCCAAGTGTGGCAAGCTATGATCCATCCTCTCCTCATCCTTTTGGGGGGAAATGTGCAGAGGCTATTCAGTATATATTGGATTTAGGTCAACGATATGGATTGCAAACGTTTAATCGGGAGTATTATTGTGCAGAAATTCGTATGGGGGATGAGGCAAATCGGTCTATTGGAATTTGGGGGCATGTCGATGTTGTTCCTGCAGGGGAGGGGTGGAGCTACCCCCCTTTTTTTTGTACACAAAAGGGCAATTTTCTCATAGGCAGAGGAGTGCAAGATAATAAAGGTGCAGTCATTGCTGTTCTTTATGCACTTAGATTTATTCAGGAACGGGGTATCCCCTTAAACTATCAGCTTCAGCATATTATCGGTAGTGGTGAGGAAATAGGGATGTTTGATGTTGCGTATTATCGTAAGCATTATCATGCCCCTGATTTCAATATTGTGGCGGATAGCGGATTTCCGGTCTGTTATGGAGAGAAGGGAATGCTCTCTGTTACCTTATGCTGTGATATTGCTGATTCGTCAATCCTTCGCATACAGGGGGGAGTGGCTTCTAATAGTGTACCTGGTTATGCTGAGCTTATTATACGACGTGATGAAGCAGCGACCGCCAAGCTATGCCTCCTGCCATCTCATATTCAGTATAGTCAGACGGATGAAGAGATTACATTATTCGCAGTCGGCAAGTCCGGGCATGCCGCGTTTCCTCAAGGTACTAGTAATGCGATAGCGATCCTTCTTGAGCCATTGTTGCAGAGTACATGGTTTGAGGAGTCTACACACTACCAGCTTGAGAAAATTTATGATATTTGCAAGCATTATGATGGGCGGGCATTAGGGATACATTGTGAGGATAAGCTATCTGGAGCTTTAACATGTGTCGGAACTTTGTTACAAGGGCGGGATGGAAGACTGGAGATAGAGTTGAATATTCGCTACCCTATTCATCAGTCATCCAAGATGCTGCTGCAGCAGTTGCAGGAAAGCGGCTTTACCCTGACTAATGTTCATGACAGTGAGCCGAGTTATTATAATCCTGATACGCCAGAGGTTAAGTGTCTCATGCAAGTATATCAAGTCGTAACAGGAGAGCAAGCGGAGCCATTTGTAATGGGTGGAGGTACTTATGCCAGAAAGCTGCCTTATGCGGTAGGCTTTGGCCCTGGTTTGCCGACTGATGTGTCAGAGCTTGACTTGCCTCCTGGTCATGGTCAAATTCACGGCCCAGATGAGGTGCAGTCTATTCCTAATCTGATCACTGCATTAAAGATTTATATTGTAGCACTACTAGAGCTAAATGAGCTATAAATCAGCCTTATCGAGAAACTCCAGACAACAGTATCTTCGCTTTAGAAGCTTCTTCGCCGTGCTGATGGATGATCTCAGGTATTTACAAGTTTCCTTATTGCTGTGCTACAATGTACGGGGGAATGAGTGGAGGGTGCCTAGATGAAGCTTGTCAAAGTGAGTATTATAACAAAAATTATTGTTAGCTTGATCGTAGCGACAACTGTCCCATTCATTATTTCAAATTATTTGTCGTATCAGATTACAGGCAACTCAATCAAACGCCAGCTAGTTGAGCTGAATCAAAATTCTATGTCAATTACGATGTCAGCATTGCAGTCTTATTTACATGAATTGTCACTACTAGGCTTGACGTACTTTTCTGATCCTGAGCTTGTTAGACTGTTGTCGGAAAAAAAACCTCAAAATCCTGCTGAAAGTGTCTATATTGAGCAAAGGCTTGAAAAAATATATGCGAATTATAGCGAGATAGGTGCAGTTTCTTACAAGAGCGCGCTAACAAACAAGCAGTTTAATATTCGAAATCATTATAATGAAATAGTGATCATTCCTGACTTTAAAGATCATGAGATGTCGGATGCACATAGTGAGCTGAAGCAACCGTTTCAAGTTACACTTAATAATAGAGAGCCAAGATTGCGTGTCAATAAGCCATTCATAGATATTTATACTCGAGAAGTAATCGGTTTGACTACCTTTGATGTTAAACCATTACAAATCAAAAATTTTCTTACTTCCTTAACAACAAGTGAGCAAGGACCGGTATACTTATTTATCGGAAATAATCTCGAACTACTCTATACAACTGCAGATGAGATGGATTCGACATCCGAGCTATCACTCTCAAAAGGAGTTAAACAACCCACGCAACAGGAGACTGCACAAAAAACTAGAGAACCATGGCAGGTAGAACTTTATCAAAGGCTTCATACACCCCAACTATCTACAGATAAAGGGGAACTACAAACTACTGAAGGCAGTTATGTCTATTTTACCAAGACAGATGAAAATGGTTTAATCATGACAATAGTTAAGTTTATACCTCGCACACTTATTAATAAGGCACGTAATTCTGCACTTGGTAAAACTTTGTTAATTCAAGCAGTTTCAATTATTTTTATTTCCATTTTGGCGACTTTAATCTCTTATTACATGTTGCGTAGGATTAAAATAATGTTTCAGCACATTAAGCAATTGCAAATGGGTAACTTCCAATTAAAGCGCAAGCCTGTACAGAAAACACCGGATGAGTTAGATTTGTTGGAAATTAGATTGCATGAAATGGCTGGTGAGCTAGACGAGCTATGGAATAAGCAATATCGTCATCAGCTTGAGTTATCGCAAGCTCGTTTGAAAATGCTGCAAGCTCAAATCAATCCTCATTTCTTATATAACACGTTGCAATCGATTGCAACTTTAGCAATTAAATCTAAAGCTCATGACGTCAGTGATCGACTTGCTGACTTTGCAGCTATGTTTCGCTATTCTATGGATATTGAGAACGAGGATGTTTCGCTAGAAGAAGAAATCGAACATATACAGCATTACATGGTACTTCAGCAAGGTCGTTATAAGCAAAGGCTTCAATTTGAGTTAGAATATCCAAATGAAGCGAGTTGTGTTCTTGTACCCAAAATGACTTTGCAGCCGCTTGTTGAGAATAGTATTATACATGGTTTAGAACGAGGAAATGGTCAAATTCATATAGTGATAAACATTGTTTTGACCAAACATTCATTGTTGATTGAGGTAATTGATAACGGAAAAGGCTTTACAGATCAGCAAATTGAACAGGTCAAAGCTGGTTACCTTGAGCAAGTTGTTGTATCGGAGAAGCGTGGAATTGGCTTGTCCAATGTATTGAAGCGATTAATGCTTTATTATGGAAACGGATTCACTTGGTCGATTTCTAGTAAGCCCTATAAAAAAACCATAGTAGCATTATCCTTGCCAATTGAATCATCAAGAGAGGGACAAGCAGATGAAGTTATTAATCGTAGATGATGAAGAGCATGTACGTGAAGGTGTTGAGCTATCGATTGATTGGCAACAGTATAAAATCAATCAAATCTTGATGGCTGAAAATGGATTAGAGGCATTGGAACTTGTACGGAAGCATATTCCCGAGTTAATAATTTGCGATATGAGCATGCACCTTATGGATGGCACAGAGTTTTTAGAGAAGCTTCGGGAGGAAGGCTGGGGCTCCAAAGTTATTGTGCTAAGCGGTTATCAAAAGTTCCATTACACTAGGGCGGCTCTGCTAGCTAACGGTGTGGATTACTTACTAAAACCATTTAAAATTCGTGATCTGGAAAAGGCTATTCAAAAAGCATGCAATCAAATAAAACAAGAGCAGGAAGTAAGGTTAAAGGAACTTAGCACTAATTTTCGTTTAAATGAAGTGAATAATCTTGTTATGGAGCAGAGGTTTTCTCGCTTAATTGAGGAAGAACAGGTTTCTAAAGAAGAGCTTAATACTTTTCTTACTACCATTGGAATCAACCCTGATTATTTTTATGTAGTTTCTTTTTTACCCAGAAATAAAGATGCGATTGTAAAGAAACATTTCGCTCGAGACGAGCAACTGTTTAATTATTCGATGAAAAATATTGTTAAAGAGCTGGTTGAATCGCTGGGGAGTTGGTATGTGCTTCAACATGAAGAATTTATCATTGTGTTTATAAGTTCTAATTATTTACTTGCAGATATAGAGATATCAGTAAAAAAAATACAGGATGCATGGAAAAGAACTTTGCGCCTATCTTCATTTTCTGGTTTCTATAAAATGAGCCTGACCGCTAGTAGACTTCAATTAGCTTTGTTTGAGGAAAAATCAATGATTCTTAATTGCAATATTTTTGATCATATTAAGAGTGGCCGAAAGTCATCAGCCATTAACTTTTTTATAGATAAGGAACGAGTTATTTTAGAAGCAATTCTCGCAAAAAACAAACAATATCTTCATGAATTGGTTGAGTCTTTTAAAATGGAGTTGGCATCGTATGAGTTTGTAAGCATAAGAGAGCTCCAGCACTATACCGTAGAAATCAACCTTCTGCTCGTGCGAATTTATAGTCAAATTAACAGTGATAACTTTCATGAGACGATGCCGCTTTGGATATCACAACTGGAAGAATGGTCCTCAAAACTTAAACAAATTTTTAGTGATATGCTAGAATCAATCAACTACAGTAGGCTGGAAATAACTCATGTTCAGTCTATCGCTGCGGTAAGAAATTACATTAACGATCATATGAAGGAAGAGGTTACATTATCGGGTTTGGCAGAAATATTTCATTTTTCACCGCAATATCTGGCGAAAAAGTTTAAAGAAGAGTATGGCACAACGATTATGAATTATCTTACTCAGTTAAGGATAGAAAAAGCATTCTCATTGCTTGGTCATACCGAGTTATCCATTCAAGAGGTTGCGAGTGAAAGTGGCTTTGAAAATTTAAATTATTTCAGTAAAGTATTTAAAAAACATACTGGTATCACACCAAGCGCTTATCGAAAAAATTAAAAATGTAACATAGAACACATTCGTTTCCAGATTACTTCTGTCGAAAATATTGACGGCAGTTGTTGGAAATGAATGTGTTTTATTATTAATACTTTATTAAGCAATTCAGGTTCATAATTTACTCATTTAGGCGAATATTACACCTGTAATCGGTAATTTTTTATAGTTATAATCAAGCTTATGTTGTGAAATAAATTCCAAATACGTGATAGGGGGAAGAAATAATGAAGAGAAGATGGGGTCTTGTATTACTTACTACTATGCTTTTTATTTTTTTAACAGCATGTAGTAACAATACGGATGAAGGAACAGGTGATGGCAGAAATAATGTTGAGAAGCTTGCTAAAATTACTTTATTTCAAAGTAAAGTTGAAATTGCTGAGTCACTTGAGAACTTGGCATCTAAGTATAAAAAAGAAACAGGAAATGAAGTTGAGGTCTGGGGTTCCGCAGGTGATTCCTACATTACACAGTTACAAACAAAGTTAGCTGCTAATGAAGGTCCAACCATTTTTTCTGTGCAACAAGGTGTTGAAGCTGAAAAATTTGCATCATATTTCTATGACATGACGAATGAATCTTATACTAAGTATATCGTTCCAAATATGGAATTGGAAATAGACGGTAAAATTGTAGGTGTTCCAATTGGAATAGAGGGGTTTGGGCTCGTTTACAATAAAAACTTATATGATCCTTCAACTGTTAAAGACACAAAGTCATTAATACAAGCTCTTGAAAAATTCAATGCTGATGGTATCAATGGTTTGGGTCTGTCTCAAACAGCGTATTTCTTGATTGGACATATTATTAACGCGCCATTTGCATTGCAAGAAGATCCTGTAGCTTTCATTAAGAAAGTAAACAAAGGTGAAGTTGATTTGAAGGAAATACCAGAATTCCAGGAGTTCTCCGAATTGATGGCAGCTATTCGTGCTTATACTGTTAATCCACTTGAAGTAACTTATGATAGACAAATGGGTGATCTGGCAACAGGTAAAACAGCAATTGTGCACCAAGGTAACTGGAGTTACAGTATGCTTGCTGACTATGAGGATATTAATATTGGTATGGCTCCTGTTCCGATCGTTGGAAATGATAAATTGGAAGTGGGCATCCCAGCTGGTTGGGTTATCAATAATAAAGCATCTCAAGAGCAAATTACAGCAGCTAATGCGTTCTTGGAGTGGTTGTATACTAGCGAGACAGGTAAAAATACAATTCTTAATGATTTTGGTTTTGTTCCAGCGGTTACAACGATTGAACCAATTGGCTTAGATCCATTATCGCAGCAAGTTTATGAAGCAGCACAATCTGGAAATACAATTCCTCGGGCTTTGAATTATTTCCCACAAGGAATTATCATTAATGATCTTACACCGCTAGCATCTGAATTTTTCCTTAATCCTTCAATGACACCAGAACAATTCCTTGATAAACTTCGTGATGTTTGGGTAAAAGCTGCTAATTAATACAATGCATACATTTTGAAAGCCTAAACCCTTATAAAAGGTGTTAGATGTTCCTATTTTCTTCTAAGTCAAACTTGATAAAAGGGAGTTTCGTATGCCAAATAAAAAACTATGGTATTTCATATTCACTATGCCGCTGTTTTTGGTTTTTTTTATTGTTGTTCTTGTTCCGTTTTTGATTGGAATTTACTATTCCTTCATTGATTGGGGGGGAATTGAGGGTACCCCTAAAGTATTTGTTGGTTTTGATAATTATACTGCCTTGTTGCAGGATAAGCGTTTTCTTACATCTTCGTGGAATACAATAAAATTCACTATATTTGCACTAGTTAGCGTTAATTTATTGGGTTTAGTTTTTGCTTTGCTGGTTACTTCTGGATTCAAAACAAGTAATCTTGTTCGCACGCTATTGTTTATGCCGAATCTTATTGGTGGCTTGATTCTTGGATACATCTGGCGCTTCATTTTTACAGATGGAGGTAACCAAATAGGGTTATTAACTGGATTGGATAATATATTCTTTAATTGGCTTATAGATCCAAATTATGCTTTGCTTGCATTGGTAGTTGTCTTCACTTGGCAGATGGCAGGCTATACGATGGTTATCTATATTGCTGGTATTCAAGGGATTTCTGATGAAGTAATGGAGGCAGCTAAAGTTGACGGAGCAAATATATGGCATCGCATGACCAAAATCGTATTTCCGTTATTAATGCCATCGTTCACAGTTTGCTTATTTTTAACTTTGTCGGGTGCGTTCAAAATCTACGATGTTAACTTGTCATTAACTAATGGCGGCCCAATTCACCATACCGAGTTGTTTGCTATGAATGTATTTAATGAGATATTTGGATATGGTAATTATGGGCTTGGTCAAGCAAAAGCAATTCTGTTCTTTATCATTATTGCGCTTGTAACGATTACTCAAGTCATCATTACTAAGCGAAGAGAGGTGCAGATGTAATGAGTAAGACTAAAAATGGAATACTCTCTTTGTTAATCGTAATTATCTCACTGGTGTTTTTATCACCAATTTACATTGTAATTGTTAATTCATTTAAAACACGGGCCGAATTATATGAAAATGTACTATCTTTACCAGGCACCTTCAGCTTCGAATATTATATAACAGCAATTAAGAAAATGAACTTCCTAGTTGCACTTGGAAATTCACTATATGTGACGATTGTAACTGTTATTTTTGTCATTGTGCTTGCTTCAATGACGGCATGGATGCTTGTACGTCGCGACAATGTCATGAGTAAAATCATTTTCTTCTTGTTTGTAGCGACGATGCTTATTCCATTTCAAACATTAATGATGCCACTTATGCAAGTGATGGATTGGATACGTACTTATTTACATTTGCCAGTTCTTAATACGCATGGAGGATTGATCTTTATGAATATTGGCTTCCACGCTGGCATAGCTGTATTTCTATATCACGGTTTTATTAAATCTATCCCTGTAGCTCTAGAGGAAGCGGCTGTTCTTGATGGTTGCAGTACATTAGGCGTATTCTGGAGAATTGTATTTCCTTTACTAAAAAGCATATCAGTAACAGTAGCGATTCTCGATGTTATTGCTTCATGGAATGATTACTTGCTTCCGTCACTGGTGCTATCTGAAAAAGGTTTGCGAACTATTCAATTATCAACGTTCTATTTCTTCGGCGAGTTTACAATTGTTTGGAATCAAGCGATGGCAGGCTTGACATTAACCATTATCCCTATTGTTATTTTTTATGCTATAGCTCAAAAATATATTATTAAAGGGATTGCAGCAGGGGCAGTAAAGTGAAATTTATCATTTGTACAAGCCAGATGAATTGCAAGGGGGAGAGCATAAATGAACAAAACATGGTGGAAAGAAGCGGTTGTCTATCAGGTGTATTGGCGCAGCTTTTATGACAGCAACGGCGATGGATATGGGGATCTTGAGGGGGTATATAGCAAGCTGGATTATATTCAAAGCCTAGGTGTGGACGTCATCTGGCTAAATCCATGCTACGATTCGCCTGACGTCGACAACGGCTACGATATTGCGGATTACCGTTCGGTTATGCCAAAGGCGGGCACGATGGCCACATACGAGAAGTTGCTGGCTGCCGTCCATGACCGCGGAATGAGGCTTATTATGGATTTAGTCGTCAATCACACCTCCAATCAGCATGCCTGGTTTCAGGAATCGCGATCCAGCATCGAATCTCCAAAGCGCGATTATTACATTTGGCGCAAGCAACCGAATAATTGGCGTTCCTACTTCGCCCCCTCCGCTTGGACATACGACGAAACAACGGGTGAGTATTACTTCCATTCCTTCTCTGACGAGCAGCCGGATTTGAATTGGGAGAACGAGATGGTACGGGAGGAAGTATATGATTTTATGCGTTTTTGGCTGGATAAAGGGATCGACGGCTTCCGGATGGACGTCATCAATTTGCTTGCCAAAATCCCGGGCTTCCCGGACGCCGAGCGGCCCGAGGATATTTCGTATTTGGGCAATAACCCCGGAATTCACGAGTATTTGCAGGAAATGCATGACAAAGTGTTAAAGCATTATGATGTGTTTACAGTCGGCGAAATTCCGTTCGTGAACCCCGAGGACGGCGTGCTCTACGTCGGCGAGGACCGTGGAGAGTTAAACACGCTTTTCCACTTTGAAGTGTGCGATTATATGGCCCATTGGGATTTGCCGCGCTTCAAAAAAATCCAGGATCACTGGTACAAGTGCTTGTGGGGGAAGGGGTGGAACTCCCAATTTTTGAACAATCATGACCATACGCGGGTTGTATCGCGTTTCGGCAACGATACCGTATATCGAGAACAATCGGCCAAATGCTTCGCCACCCTCATTCACACCCTACCGGGCATGCCTTATATATATCAAGGCGAAGAAATTGGGATGACGGGTATCCGGTTCGATTCTATCGACGAATATAACGATATTGCAATGAAGAATAAGTATAAGGAAGAGGTCGGAAAAGGCCGCGATTCGGAGGCAGTACTAAAGGAGCTTCAGCATCTATCCCGCGATAATTCCCGCACTCCTATGCAGTGGAATGACGGATCACAAGCCGGCTTCACAGAAGGACAATCGTGGATCGGCGTCAATCCTAATTACAAGGACATCAATGTCGAACAAGCTCTGGCGGACGAGAATTCTGTTTTCTATTACTACAAGCAGCTCATCGCTTTAAGAAAGAGTAACGAGGTCATGGTTTATGGCGACTTCGAGACATATCTGGATCAGCATGAGCAGATTTACGCTTATACGAGAAAGCTCGGAGAGGAGTCATGGTTGGTGCTGCTGAACATCTCGGAGCAACCAGCGACTTGCAGCGTCTCCGACCTCGGCGTAGGGAAGCTGGGCGACATCGTCATCGGCAATAACCCTGAACGAACCAATCAGGATGTGGTGATCGATTTCCTACCTTACGAGGCTATTGTATATCGGGTGTAAGAAAAGCATGTAAGAATGACAAAAAATCATGATATGGAGGATGGAGAATGAAACCATTGCAATTGGAAAAACGAGGAATATCCACAAGTCGTATGGTGATGGGATGTATGGGATTGGGCGGTGGCTGGAATCAAAATCCAATCACAGAAGAAGATATAAAGCAGGCCCATCAGGCAGTTGATGCAGCACTCTCAATTGGTATTAATTTTTTTGATCATGCGGATATTTATACCTTTGGAAAAGCAGAAATTGTATTTGGGCAAGTTTTAAAGGAACGTAAAGATCTGAGAGAAAAAATACTAATTCAATCTAAATGTGGTATTCGCTTTGAAGACGGTCCAGGAAGGCCCGGAAGATATGATTTTTCTTCTGACTATATTCGCAACAGTGTCGACGGAATCCTAAAAAGACTTGGGGTTGAGTATATTGATTCTTTACTACTACATCGTCCAGATCCACTGATGGAACCGGAAGAAGTTGCTGAAGTAATTCATGAATTAAAAGAATCCGGTAAAGTAAGACACTTTGGTGTCTCGAATATGAGTGCAGCACAAATCAAACTGCTACAATCCTATTCTAATGAACCATTAATCATCAACCAACTGGAGATGAGTCTGGCTAAACTTGATTGGTTAGAAATGGGAGTACTTGTAAACCATAATGAACGTATAAATGCTCATTTCCCTGAAGAAACTTTAGAATACTGTCGTCTTGAAAATATACAAATTCAAGCCTGGGGATCTTTAGCACAAGGGCTGTTTTCAGGAAGAAATTTAGAGGGTCAAACCGAATCTATAAAAGAAACAGCATTACTAGTTAAAGATATGGCTGATCAAAAAGAAACATCACCCGAGGCAATTCTATTAGCATGGCTATTGAGACATCCCGCAGGGATTCAACCTATTTTAGGTACTACTAGACCAGACCGTATTCAAAAATGCGGGGAGGCAATGAATCTAACTATGACGAGAGAAGAGTGGTATTCTCTATTTGTAAGTTCAAGAGGCAGACGACTACCATAGGAAAAATGTGTTGTTATCCGTATACAATATACGATGATAATTTAGATCAATAATTCTCACGATAGAGTTGCTGGAGGTATCTATGAATCAGGTGAATTTTATAAGTGAAGATATCGGAAACGTTGATTTAAAAGGTTCTATTGAAAAGGTTGATACAGGGTACGATGTAATTGCAGGCGGGCAAGACATCTGGGGGACGTCAGATCAATTCCATTTTAGCTATGTAACGATTCATGATGATTTCGATATGGCAGTAAGGTTAGAATCACTTAGTATGGCTGATCTCTATACGAAAGCGGGCCTAATGGCTCGTAAATCATTAGTTGCTGATAGTGAGCATGTATTCTTTATGGTTTTTCCTGATAATAGCTCACGAAATAAAAATAATGGTGGTTATGAATTTCAATATCGGGAAAAGTCTGGCGGTGATTCTTTAGCAATATATCCTAAGGATTATAGCTCAGAACCAGCAGAGTTCCCAATTAATTATCCAAATACTTGGTTAAGGCTAAAGAGGTCTGGTAATGTTTTTTACGGATTCTATAGCACAGACGGTGAGACCTGGATATTATATTCGATTCATGAAATGAAAATCGATCGAACTGTCTATTTAGGGTTAGCTGTCACTTCGCATAATGAGAACAATACGGTGAAAGCATCATTTAGGGATATAACGATCACAAGTAACTCCATCGCCTCCGAAAAGGTCTGGTCTGGGTTTGATTAACGCTCATTAACGCTCACGAATCTATGCTGATTATAATTACAAAAAGCAACCATCTAACGAGGGTCAAATGGTTACTTTTGAATCCGCTCAAAAGCAATATGCTAGAAAAGCCATTGTCTTTTACAGACAATGGCTTTTCTAATTACAGAATCATAAAAGTGTTGCGTCACATCATATCTTAATTTTTTACTGGAAAAGTCGGAAAGGACAAGAAATTGTACCGATTATCGATTAGATAAGTATTTGTATTTGCAAGCGATGCAGCATACGTACATTCAAGTATCCCTGATGATATGTACAAAGTAAACGTTAAATGGCCAAATCTACATTGTAGACTCTGAAGCCAGATGTTTGGATATTACTGCACTTCATAAAGGCTTGTCATGATATACAGTATATCGGAAAGTGGAGATCTGGAGGAGATAGCAGTATCAATAATCTATCATGTTCTGTAATGGACATAGGTTGTGAAGCTCGGTATGGACAACTCTACCTTACTCACCTGGAGGTGAATAAGTATGTTACGAAAAATACTTTTAAATGTTTCTGTAATAATGCTGATCTCAGGAATAACGCAGTCTACGAATTTATTTGAAGAACATCATGTTCAATCTCATCAATTAACTCCGGTATTTAAACCTACAGAGAGTAACAATGACTTGGAACTAAAATCAACATGTTCTAGCAAACCAGTACAAGATCCTGATCTAAGTCCACACTTAGATCAGGATAAATTCAGATTCAATGGTCAGATATCTACAGAACATGGTACTTTTGCATGGG
The DNA here is from genome assembly GCF_057835695.1 of Paenibacillus sp. GL_099_B. Lineage (NCBI taxonomy): Bacteria > Bacillati > Bacillota > Bacilli > Caryophanales > Paenibacillaceae > Paenibacillus > Paenibacillus sp. GL_099_B. The sequence continues at coordinate 5,364,367 of NZ_CM174430.1, read as the reverse complement.
CAGAAAAACAGACAATTTTCAACGAATCCGAAATAGCCCGTGAATTAAATCAAGTCAACGATAAGACTAAACAATTGATGATTCCTATGTTTTGGATTGGATCAGTATATCTCAGAGTAGATGATGACGCTGGAGAGAGTTAGAGAATAACATTTAAGATTATCAACTGAAAATCATTTGCCCTTCATTAAATATAAGCTGGTCCACACGAATAATGGCGGAAATCTCAGAGTAACAGACTCTGGGATTTTTTGTGTTTAAATTAAGGGGAAGAATAATTGAATTAAACAATGGCATAATATTACCAAAAAATATGGAGGGAATGCCATTGCTTAAACGAATTGTTTCATTGATTTTTATCTTTACGCTTTCTGTTGGAATCAACAATGACCTACTCATCGCATCAGCTAAACCTACGCTAGCTTTTTCAAATGTTGATTTGGACAAGCTGCAAACTGCTGCGGATTTCAAACTCTTTACGCCGTCTTGCTCGGATCAAAGCTATAAATTAGAAATTAAGGAACCTTACCCGTTTGTTTTTGTTCCTAGTCCATCCGTTTCAAAAGTTAGACTTCATTTTTTTGATGAATCAGGACAGACATATTTGTTTGGAATTGAAGAACATAAAGCTGGTGGATATAAAATAAACCGAGTTGTCACTAACGTCGATGTTCGTAATCGAACAAGTACAACAAGAACTATAGTCGAGGATTTTAAATTAAATGAACATGGAGAGAAAATTAACATAAATGGAATCCAAGGGCGATTTGAACCATGGGCTAACCATATACCAGGAGGATACCTACGATGGGTACAAAATGATACTTTCATTGAAATGGACAGCGGAGAATTAACTAGAGAGGAAATGATCGCGTTAGCAAAATCAATGAGATGATTCGGTAATTCAAACTAATGGAAAACGAAAGCAATTAAGGCTGCCAGCTTACATGGGAGCCTTTTTAATATTTGACTTTAAGTAGACTATGAAAGCGGAATGACTTGTATCCTTGAAATTAAACAACAAATTCGATATAAATCCGTTGTAGTATGAGAGAGGTGATATGATGTGACAAAAATGAATAGTTGGATCTTAATGTTGGTATTAGTGGTATCCATGATATTTGCTGGGTGTTCATCAACAGAAAAAAATGAAGATACTGTGACTCAAAGTGTAGTAGCATCTGATTTTGTTCTCGAAGTAACAACGCCAACTATTATAGTTACTGGTGAAGCAATAAAAGTAAAAGGGACTCTTAAATATACGGGTATTAAATCCATTGAAGTTTCCCATGGAGAACCAATCATTCGTTTTTTCTTTTCGGGTAGCCATTTTGTGAATTACAGATGTAACTTTCATTGATTTGATAGCGTTATTAATAACGAGGAACGTCTGATAGGTTCTAGAATAACTAATAAATGAATACGAGGGATAAAGTTGTGAAAAAAAAGGGACTTTTTTTTGCTGTTTTATTATTATCTTTAACAACAGCGACCTTAACTGCCTGTGATTCAACCAGTCCAACTCAAGAGAATACCTCTACTCCAAAGTCTGGTGTATTATCAAGCAAGTCAACAAGTACAACCCTTACTAATTCTTTAAGTGAAGAAGAGGATAAACCCTCGCACTATATTGCTTCTGGGGGCGCAACGGTACAGCAACCCTTTTCAATAAATCCTGAATATGTACATATAAAACTTTTAATGAAGAACAATAGTAGACACGAAGTCAATGTTAGTTTAACACACTTAGAAACTAGTAAAGTATATTTCGCTATAACGATTGCTGCCGGGGAATCTTCGGATTGGATAAATATTAATCAAGGTTTCACGCAAGGCATGCGTACTGGAGGCTACTTGCTTCAATGGAGCGGTGGCGGTTATAACGTTGATGGGGAAGTATGGGGAGCAGCTGGTTCAGACCCGGACGATACTGCTCCTCTATCTTATTGAACTAACGGGCAGATTAGTTTTAATTTGTGGTGTCACTGCGCTAAATCACTAGAACAAGCTGTATGGTAAAATATAGGGGTGTTATTCAAAAAAAATGAGGAGGCAACAAAGATATAATGGTCAATGACCTATACCGAAAAATTGGTCCCTTCTTACTAAAGAAAAATCTATTTCAGTTAGCATTTCAGTTTTTTATTTCAGCGTTAATCGGAGTTATATATACATTTATGATCATTGATGAAACAATAGGTGGCTATATTAATAAAGTATTACCCAGTAAGGATGGACCGGATCTTTATCATTATCTGCCCATTGTGATCACTGTGTTAATTTACTCGTGTTTCATTCAAAAAAAAGAAAGAATTTTTCTAGAAAAAATCTCATTCAGTTGTCTTCATATTTTGATTGCAATACTAAGCTGTATTTCTTCTCTTATCGTTATAATGATGGTTCAATTCCGAATGATGTAACTAATAAGTTATTACTTTAATGGGAAAGGTTGGTTAAATAAAACAAGAAGGCAGCCGATTTATGTAACCGGCTGCTTTCTTGTTAAAACGGAAAACGATAACTCAATAAACTAAGAAGACAGCCGACCAACATGATCGGCTGTTTTGTTTAATTAACGTGAGATCAGAAACGTTTGGCAACTTCCTTTGCTTTTGCAATTGCTTTTTCCTTAATAATTGGTGCTTGCTCTAATGATGCCGTTCCCTCCACAAAAATTGCCTCAATAGATTGAATACCATAGAAATGTAATATCTTTTGTAGATAGCTGTATCCCATTTCAATCGGAGCAAGTGGACCTTCCGAATAAACGGATCCGGAAGCTTGAATGTGTAATGCTTTTTTGCCGGACAACAGACCCACAGGTCCATCCTTGGTATATTTGAAAGTCTTACCCGGAACTGAAGTCACATCCGTGTATGCTTTCAGAACCGGTGGGATCGAGAAATTCCACATAGGTGAAACATACACATACTTATCGGCAGCCACGAATTGGTCTATAATCGTCTCATGACGAGCCACTTTTGATTTCTCAGCATCAGTCAGTTGATCGAAAGACGAACCTGATCGCATCTTTCCCCAACCGCGTAAGACATCAGCATCGATTTGCGGAATGTTCTCTTGGTACAGGTCTAAATAAGCAACTTCATCTGTTGGATTTGCCTCACGGTATGCTTCAATAAATTCATTTCCAACTGCGAGGCTATAAGATGACTGAGGATCAAGAGGATGTGCGGTGATGTATAGTACGGTTGACATGAATTAAAACTTCCCTTCTGTAATTAAATTAAATACACTTTCTGAATTAATCATATCGCATATATACTATTTGTGAAGTACGCACAATCATGTGGTATAGTATTAAAAAAGGTACTGTAACGGAGGAGAACACATGCAAAAGGACCCTGTCCAATGTCAATTCGTTGTTGCGCTGGATTCAATTGTCGGCAAGTGGAAGCCGATGATTCTTTATCATTTGTTTCAAGGTGAACCTTTGAGGTTCAATGAATTAAAAAGATTGCTGCCTGATATCACGCAAAGGATGCTTACGCTCCATCTGCGCGAGTTGGAGGAGGAAGAGATCGTGAAGCGAGTCATTTATCCTCAAGTCCCTCCGAAAGTGGAGTACTCGATCACGGAATACGGCATGAGCCTTTCTCCGATTTTGGAAATTTTACATCAATGGGGGAAGGCCCATATCGAGAGAAAGCAGCTCAAAAAAGCGGAAAATGAAGATACAAAATCGGAATAGCGTTACTTTTGTCATTATTCTTCAATAGACGTTAAAGTCGCTAATTTAGCGGCTTTTTTTGTTTTATTGGTTTAAGTTCTTGTCTCGAGTCAAGATAAGAACTTGTACCTGTTGCCGAAATGGACAAACATGGTTCGATTAACGATTAGTCACTAAGCTAACGGGCAGTTTAGTTTAATTCCTACGTAGAACAAACTATTTGAGCGGGGGCTAAGTTATACTAAAGGGCAGAATACCAAGAAGCTTAGGAGGAGTAGGAAGATGATTCGGGGTGTAATTATCGAAGGGATGTCTACTGTAGGGAAAACATCATTATTTTCTGCAATAAAGAGATTACATAGTCAAACACAGAATAGTGAAAAAACTATAATTGCAATAAGTGAACACTATTCACAAGTATTGCATTCATACCAAGGTGTTTTAAGATCAATGGATAAGGATGAACATATTTCACTTCTAAAGCGACATGTTGATTATCTGGAACAACAATACGATTGGATTAACTCTCTTGGTCATTCAAAACCATCAAAAGGTATATTTTTTCTTTTAGAGAGGTTTCATGTAAATCATAGAGCCGCATTTAAAGCCTCTCCTGAGATTGAGTTGCTTGAGAAACGTCTATCCAGGATGAATGCACATTGTGTACTCTTAACCTTGACCCCGGATGCTGTTGAGTCTAGGTTTATTGAAAGTCGCGGTGAAGCGTGGAAGTCATATGTGATGGGAAAGTCTACTACTCCCCAAGTATGTGAAACGTTTTTAGATAATCAAGAAAAACTTCGAATGGCTACGAAACAGTCATTGATTCCAACTTTAGAGATTAACACAGATGAAGCAGACTGGGAAGTTTATGCGAAACGAGTCCTTATGGATTTACGTTAAACGAAGGCGCTCACAGTGGGAAATAGACTATTTCTCTGTGAGGATATCTGGGTTCACAGAATCTAGTATTCTTACAATCGATATTACGGAGTATTAAATAGGGTGAGAGAAATTATTCCAAATATGTATCAATATTCTTAGGCGAGGAATACAATACTTTGAATCTCTATGAACAAGAGGTGGAAAACAGCTATGAAAAATAGAAACATAACAGGTATTGTAGTGGCAGTAATTTATTGTGTTGTCCTTTATGTTTTTTTAACTGATGCTCCCCTGGTGAAGCTCCAAATAATCCGCGATGGGTATATTCATTGATTCCACTTGGCGCTGTTGTAATTACGTCGCTTTTTGATTATGTGATCAAGTTCGATTTCTTTAGAAAAAAGAAAAAGAAATCGAAAAAAGTGAAGAATGAAATGTGGTCATAGCCCCGTCAAGTAGACAATAAAAAAGAGATTTTATTAAGGTGACTCTCTCCCGGAATCAATCGGGGAAAGGTCGCCCAGTTTGTTTTGGAAACGTTCCATGATGTAACACGCAATACAGTTCCCATGCCAAGTAACCTGTCCTCTTTTTCACTGTCTACCATGAGGGGATAATACCACCGGCCTATCCCTTCTATAGACAGGGATAAACGTGTGATGAGTTTAAGATTCGATCATGGTTACAGATCGAATTTCCAGTTGCCCATTCTCTCGGCGACTTCGGGATCGTGGTAGGATAAGAAGAGACTTTCCCGCGTATCGAGAGCTGAGATTTGTTCGATATCAGCCGTACTCAGCTCAAAATCGAAAATGTCAAAGTTTTCGATGATCCGTTCTTTTTTCGTCGATTTTGGAATGACAACGATTTGACGCTGAACAAGCCAACGCAACACGACCTGAGCGACGGATTTGTTGTGTTTTTCTGCGATGGAGACTAGCACTTCGTTGCTGAACATGTTATTAAGTCCCTCAGCGAACGGGGCCCACGACTGATGCTGCACTCCCTGCTCTTTCATAAAAGCGGCGCTCTCTGTCTGCTGGTAGAACGGATGCGTTTCAATCTGGTTAACAGCTGGAACGATGTCATTATGCATGATGAGGTCCATCAGACGGTCAGGCAGGAAGTTGCTGACACCGATCGCCTTGATCTTACCCTCGCGGTATAATTCTTCCATTGCACGCCAAGCACCGTAGTAATCGCCGAACGGCTGGTGTATAAGGTATAGATCGAGATAGTCCAGCTCTAACTTTTTCAAGGATTTAGCAAAAGACAGCTTGGCTCTCTCGTAGTTGGCATCTTGAACCCAGAGTTTGGTCGTGATGAACAGTTCCTCACGTGGTACGCCACTGCGCTTAATCGCACGACCGACCGCTTCCTCGTTCAGATAACCTGAAGCGGTGTCGATCAGGCGGTAACCAGCCATCAGTGCTTCATATACGGCGTTCTCGCATTCTTCAGCATCTGGAACTTGGTAGACACCAAAGCCAATGATCGGCATTTTCACTCCATTGTTTAATGTTACGGTTTGCATTGTAATTCCTCCCAGTGTTTAAATGTAAGATGCAAATGGCCTCGATACTCGGAAAATCAGGCTCCTCAGAGCAGCGCTTCCGCATACGGTAGATTTGCATTACAATAAGCCTATCACCTTCGTGTTACACGAAGGCAAGCCGTCATCCAACATTTATTTTTCAAGGAGGGTTTTATATGCATACGGTCAAAGAAGCGGCGCTGATCACGGGACTTACCGAGCATGCTGTACGCTTCTATACGGATAAAGGACTGGTGCCAAGTGTACAGCGCAATCAAAACAATATTCGGATGTTCGACGAAGAATCGATCAACTGGCTGCATGGCATCAAATGCCTCAAGCAATCCGGGATGTCTATTGAAGTCATTAAAATGTACGTTGATTTCTGTCTTGAAGGGGATTCGACCATTCCGCAACGCTACAAACTTATGATGGAGCATAAAGAAGCGGCACTTAATAAGCTCGAAGAAGCCAAACAGCACATCGCTCATTTGGAACAAAAGACTGCTTTATATCAAGCAATCATGGAGCACCGCTCTCCAGACACAACCAATCCCGGTAACTGGGATAAAATCAAACATATGCATAGTGACGTATTTTACGCGTCCTCTGTTCAGAAGGCCTAACGGATGGATAGATTCATGTACTCGCGATTCTTAATCTATACAGTTAGTTGTTTAATATGAATAGAACTCCCCCCTCTATAGAGAGTGGGAGTTCTTCATGTATCAAAATCAGAAAATGTTGACCTATTTTTATGAATACGGGGATATTCACAGATAGAAAAAGAGCCTGAGGAGGACGAAGAAATTTCGTCCCTGCAGGCTCTTCTCTGTTATTATTGTCATAATTATATTAATAGGGGTTATTTATGGAGGACATCCGCGTATTCGGAGATCCGTTCGAATCGTCCCTTGGCAAACGGGCATAAGGGTAAAATCTTAATACCATTTTCCCGCGCGTATTCCACCATAGCTTGGATAAGCTTATCGCCAAGCCCTTGTCCCCGGTAAGCATTTTCCACAAAGGTGTGATCAATGATGTAAAGCTCCGGGTTAGAGATTACATAGGTCATCACCGCAGCAATTCCGCCATCATCTTGAATAAGAAATCTTTTGTTGTCGGTATCATGTTCTGCAATATGCATGTTTATCCCTCTTTCTCTGTTGAATATTCACCGTCCAGACGTTTATACGTCAGTGCTCCGCTTGGACATGTGTCAATATGTCGGGTAATTGCTTCTGTAGTGTCAGCATCGGGATTAACCCAAGGACGCTTGCTTAAATCAAAGACTTCAGGGAGGCCCTTTACGCAAATACCGGAATGAATGCATACCTCTGAATTAAACATTACCTCGATATTTTTACCGTAGTATACTTTCTCTTTACTCATAACTTCTTCACATCTTTCACTTTTGAGTTTGTAAAAAGACCAAAGATCCATTCTTCGAAAACTGCAGAAATCTTTTCTACTGTTTTTCTTTAGTTTCAAACAAACGACTAGGGATCGTCTTGGCTCTAGATGTCCGAATTATAAAGAGGAATCGTTGGTAAGTCAACGTGATGAATAATTCCGAACGATAATGAAGTAAAGGGGGATTGACACAGATGGAACAGACTGGGATGCTTATGCAAAACAACTCCTTATCGATCTGCGCTAAAAGATGGCAATCAACCAAGACGCTATGGCATCCAGACAGAGATCAGTTAAATCGAATGAAAAGCTTCATTGATGAAACGAGCGGAAGACAACAGGTTTAAGTAATCGATGAGACCAGGAGGGGAATTCGAAATGAAGACGATCAAGTGTATGATGGACCACCTGTACTGGGCAGACGGACGTATCCTGGACGCGCTCGAAGAGAGTGGGACGAAGAACAAGGACCTTCTGAAACTGGTTCGGCATGTTGCGGTCGCAGAACGAGTCTGGCTGTCCCGATTGCAGGGCAAGGGCAGCGCGCAATATTCGTTATGGGAAGAAGCGGAAGACCTGACGGCGCTCCGGACGATGTTCGAAGAAAATGCAGAGCAATATCGCGTCTATATCGAAGGGCTCGAGGAAACCGAGATGGACGTGATGATAGACTATGCGAATCAGAGCGGAGTTCCGTTCCGTACGTCCGTCCGGGACATCCTGCTGCAGGTTCTCTTACATGGGCAATATCACCGGGGACAGATCAACCGGGCACTTCGGATCGAATCGGCAGAGCCTGTCCAAGTCGACTACATCACGTTCGCGAGGCTCTAACGGGGGGATAGCGTGGTGTATGGAGGATCGGATATTCATAGATAGGTTTCTTAATAAGAGGAAAAGAAACCTATCCCGGGGATAACCGAAAGAAAATTAAGAAAATATAGATTTCATTCAATCATTAAACTGAACATTTACGTGCATATACTTATCTAATCCTGGCAAACCGGCTGTACCTTTAATATCTAAGAAATTCAGTTTTTCTTTCCAGTCCACTCTTTCTTGATCGGAGTCATCTGTAGATACTTCAAAAATATATGCTAAGACAAATGCATCGATACTCGAGACTCCGTTTTTCAATTGTACCCACTCTTGCGGAAGTACTACTTGGTTCTTACCCACTTCGATGCTCTTACCAGAGAAATTAAGAATCAATTCCTGTCCTTGATTTTTAATCGTAGTCAGTTTGTTCTTTCCATCCCATTTAATGGTTGCTCCGGATGCTTTAAAGACATCCTTCACTGGAACATAAGTGGAGTTATACGTCGTTGTAGTCAACTTGTGGTCCTTTGTGATATTTAGTTCTATCTTTTTTAGTGAAGGATTATACACATTCGCCGCACGTTCCTTAAAAGGTAGATCCAATAAGGATTGATCCAAAGCAGATGCAACGGATCCTACACCTACAACTAAACTTAACATCAACAATAGAGAAACTAATCGCTTCATCTTGAGTCCTCCTTAAGTATTGTTATTCACGTAACATAAACGCTACAAGCCAGGAAAAGGTTTCCTTTAAAATCTATTTGTATGAAAAGGGAGGTTAGGCATGGAAATTAAGATACGAGAAATTGTAACGAATGATTATGCTGAAGTTGTTTTTTTATGGAACGATGTGCTTGAGATTCGCAATGTTAATGATGAAAACTTTCGAGTTACAACAGAAAAAATGAATGAGGACGGGAATTACAAAACCTTTGTTGCATTATTTGAAAATGATGTGGTTGGTTTTGTAACTATAGTTCAGGCATTATCCATAGGGATTACGATTGGTTATTTACATATACAAGCTCTGGCCGTTAAAAAGGAATTTCAGCATCGTGGGGTAGGTACAAAACTATTAAGGCACACTGAAAACTATGCTAAAGAACTCGGAATATCTAGTATTATTTTATGCAGCGGATTTAAGCGAACTGACGCTCATGCTTTCTATGAGCATAATGGCTATGACAAAGATTCATATTGCTTTGATAAGGTTATTAACCTTGACTAATAAATAATAATTAAATCCAACTAATCAATTATTTCCTTTACTTGAGAGGGGATTGAGACGTATAATCCGTTCAGACATCAGAGCAAGAAGAGGGGAAAAAGGGTTATGAATAACGGGTTGGTCAACGCTATTATCGCTTATATCATGTGGGGGATTCTCCCGCTTTATTGGAAGTTGTTTAGCGAAGTTCCGGCAGGTGAGATTTTGTCGCATCGGGTTGTCTGGTCGTTCGTTTTTATGGGTATTCTGGTCGCCGCCCAGCGGCGCTGGGGTGACATAAAGCGGATTGCAACTAACCGCTCGCTTCTTCTGTCCCTCACCGCCAGTGGAATGCTGATTGCAGTTAATTGGCTTATCTTCATCTGGGCGGTCAACAACGGCCATGTCGTAGAGACAAGCCTTGGCTATTATTTGAATCCGTTGCTGAACGTCTTGTTAGCGGTTCTCTTCCTTCGTGAGAAGCCAAACCGCGGTCAATGGCTCGCGATTGCCATCGCTGGCGCAGCGGTGCTTATCATCGCGATTGACTATGGACGGTTTCCGTGGGTCGCGATCTCGCTGGCTGCGTCATTTGGTTTGTACGGCCTGGCGAAGAAGAAGATCAAGCAAGACGCTTCTATAGGCTTATTCTCGGAGACAGCTGTAGTCCTGCCTGTCGCGCTCGGCTACTGGATCTATTTGGCCGTTGTGGGGAAAACGACGGCATGGACGCTGCCTGCGCCGACGTTCATCGAATTGCTCCTTTCCGGCGTAGTCACGGCGCTGCCGCTGCTCTTTTTTGCGCGAGCAGCCGCCCGGATGTCGTTGTCTACGCTCGGCTTCGTTCAATACATCGGGCCGACGATCATGCTGTTACTGAGCATATTCGTATTCAAGGAATCGGTCTCGCCGGTTCTGCTCGTTGGCTTTGCGCTTATCTGGACAGCGCTCGTCGTATACGCTACAGCATCGATTCGCGGCACGAAACTCGCGAAGGCGAGCTGATGGCACAGGACCCCGGTATTATCAAAATGGCTCTTTCCGTCCAATAAGGCGGAAAGAGCCATTTTTTGTTTGTGGTGTTATCTGACGCTTCGAACAAGAGTCGAAAGGCACCTATAAGTTGATAAGAAAGATTTTTAATCCTCTGAAAATGTTTCCATTTATAGTATGATAAGACTATCGCTAGCTTCTTCAAACATGGCCTGTATTATCTCTGCGGCTATCGGGCAAAGGCCATATCGAATGATCACGAAGACCATCCTATAGATAAAGATAAGGAGATCCAAATATGACCGTAACTTCGATTATCGAACAAATCCGTATTATCGAATACGATCCCTCCTACGCTGCCGCAGTCGCTGATATGTGGAACCGCAGCAACGAAAGTTGGGGAGGTGGCACCAACCAGAGAACGGAGGATACCGTTCGCCGGGAGATGGAGACTTCGTCCAATCTTCATGTATTTCTTGCTGTTCATGAGACAGAGGTTGTTGGCTTCTGCAGCTTTGCCCACTACCGTTATGACGAGAATGCCCTGTATGTACCGCTATTGAATGTGCGCCCCGATTATCACGGCTACAAGGTCGGACGTAATCTGATCCTGAACGCCGTTCGCAAGACTGTGGAAGCGGGATGGCCTCGCCTGGATCTGTTCACATGGGCAGGTAACACCAAGGCTGTCCCGATGTATAAGAAATGCGGATTCTTCTGGGAGAAAAAAGATGATAACGTGCATCTCATGAACTTCATCCCGACCATCTTGCAGACGGAAGCACTTGCTCCTTATTTTGAGGAGCTGGATTGGTACGCAGACAGCACGCGTGAACTCGTCATTGAGCCGGATGGCCGACGGGAGCGTGGTTTCGATTTCTTTGATTATTCCTGGAAAAAGGGAGATATCTCCTTGCGAGCCGAATTCGAGAAGTCTGGTCGCGGGCTGACGGCTCTCGAAACACCAGATTACGAAATTACCACAGAGATCGACGATCATGATCTCGTATTTGGTTCCGCATACAAGGTTCGCTACCGGATCACGAACCGCTCAGCATCCGAGCTGAAGTTCGAGATCAAGGGTCAGAACAACAAAAATATTCGTTTTGCGCTGGACGTTGCAAGAGCAGTTGCTCCGGGAGAAACGGTAATCGTGGAGGGCGAATTCCAACTTGATCCTGTTCAAGAGGAGCAAAGTCAGAATAAGACCCATCCCGTTGTCACAAGCACATGGCTGATCGGTGGCAAAAAGGCCGAGTTTCGTATGGGCGTTGCACCGAAATTCCCGGCCAAGATCAACACGGCGTTGCCCGTAAAAGAGCTCTATACAGGCATCCCGGCCGATTTGTACCTGAACGTGGAGAATAATTTTGATTCCGAAGCGGAGTTCACTTTTGACCTGCCGGAGGATGCATTTCTAGAATGGACAGAACCTTCGGTGCGCTTCACAGTTCCTGCAAAAGGCAAAGCATCTGTACCGGTAACCTTCATTTTGCGTTCGTATGGTCTCTATTCGAGAGAAGTTGAGGTAACGGCCGTTCCGACGGATAGACAGGCGGTCTCTTTCACAACCAAGCTGTCTGTTCTGATGAAAGGTACACAAGGACGTTACGGTGGGGAAAACGGAGATCAGTGGGTGGCCGTGAACGGTGCATTCTCCCTCCATATGAGCAAGCAAGAAAACAACATGTGGATTGAATACCCTGGCTCCGTCCACACGTTCTGGTGGACCTATCCGAAGCTCGGTAAGCCATTTGCAGAAGAGTTTTCCAAGAAACAAGCCAAGGAAGTGAACATCTATCCGGAGGGAGAAAATCAGGTTCTCGAAGCACTGTATGAATCGGAAGACTTTCCTGGTTTGGAGATCAAGTCCGTCGCCAAGCTGTCTGCTAATGGAATCGCTGAATTTCACCACGAGATTGGGAATACTCGCAGCGCAGAGCTGGAAGAAGATATGTTCTTGATGACGAACTTCGGTTTCTTCGGTAATCGGCTTATTCTCCCGTACCAAGGCCGTTATGTGGATATGGGTGATGCGTACTCTGGCGATCCGAGCCATTGGGACAGCTCGCAAATTACAGAGAACTGGCTGTTCTGTAAGGAAGAGTACGGTGCTTGCGGTATCTATTGGGACCCTTCCCTGAAGCTGCTTCGTCCGGAACACACACTAGGGTTACAGCATGAGCTTGGCCGGATTCCAGCAGGAGCCGTTGTGCAAACGAAGGCGACCGTATTTGCTCTGAACACCTTTGCCAAATGGCTGGATTTCCGATCTTTCGCCCAAAAACGGCGGAGCCCGGTTCTACCGAAGCTGGACAACCATCTTGAGCTGGCATTGGGTGGTGGCAATCCGTTCGCCCAGGATGTACTGACAGCGGAACTGATCGAACGGAAGATGGTCCCGCTCGCTGGAAACCTGGAACTGTACGTGCAGAATGGTGGCACACCAGAGCATTTAGCTGCTGATATGGAATTAAATCGAGAGCAGGATCTGCGCTCCACTAAATTGGAATTCTCCCCTGAGGGAAAGGATGAGACAGGAGAAAGCGAATTTGGCTGGAAGGTTCGGGCCGTATATCGAGGCGAGGATCGGATTCATGAACGGACCGCCCTCTGGTATCCGCAGACAGGAACAGCCGTTGATTGCGTGATTGAAGAAGGTCCAGCAGGTCCTGTGTACACGGTGAGCAACGGAGTTCTTTCGATGGCAGCTGCCCCTGGTTTCGGAAGTGTCGTGCATTCCCTGAAGTACCAGGGTGAAGAATGGCTGGACAGCACGTATCCGGAAGCAGCCCCGCGTTCCTGGTGGAATCCATGGTACGGCGGACTTGGTGTGGGTATCCCTGGTATGAACGGTTTCAGCCGACAGTTGGAACAAAGAAACGCGGCTTGGACGGAGCGTAAAGATGACTACGGTAACGTCTGGAAAGGAATTCAGATCACGACCCGCATCGAGAAACATGAAGCGAATCGGGGAATCACGGTACAGCAGCATTATCTCATGCTGCCCGGCGTTCCTGTTCTCTGTGAGATGCATTCAGTTACAAACGATAGCGGCTTGACGCTGGATTACTCGCTATCGGAGGAACATTTCTTCAAACCTTCGCCTGTCTTTGCTGATGGTTGGCTGGAACACCCCGAGCAAGGGCGGTACCCTCTCGGAAAGGTAGACGGATATCTTCAGTCCAAGGGTTTCTTGCGAATGGGTGCAGTTTCGCGTAAAGACATGCTGCATGCAGTGAATCGTTACCCTAATCAGAACGCTGCGGGGTTTGTGAACAATGTGGTGCTTGGTCACAGTGTGTATCACAATCTGCCACTGCTGAACGGGGAAACGGTCTGGACAGAGCCGACCTATCTGATCTTGGGGCAAATTCCTCTGAATCCAGAGGATGTACGTGGCCTTCTGCAGCTAGACTTTGCAACTTCAAAAGGTGAAAAGGAGGCTTAACATGCCGATTATTGATATTCATATTCATCTGTCGGACATCGACAGCTTTCATAGAACGGCGATCGATTTATCGAAAGTGGATTACTCTGCCGCTGGCCTCAAGGCGGAGTTTGATAAGAACGACGTTATTCTTGGTATCGGAATGGGGGTTACGGAGCAGACGAAGGGAGCATTTCCGGATTCCAGCTCTCCCAACCCGATGGGACTTGATTTGGAAGAAACGGTTCCGTCATTCCTCATGGAATGCGTCGGCATCAATCCAAACCATCTTGGTGGTGAACACGCTCAGGACGAGCTGGACCGGATTGAAGCACGATTACAAGCTCCTGAGGTAGCCGGAATCAAACTATATGCGGGGTACTATCATCACTACGTGTATGACAAAATCTACACACCGGTCTATGAACTCGCAGCAAAGTATAACGTGCCGGTGGTCATTCATACGGGGGATACATACTCCATGAATGGATTGCTCAAGTATGCACATCCGCTGACCGTGGACGAATTAGCTTTTCAACAGCGCGGTGTGAATTTTATGATCTGTCATTTGGGTGATCCTTGGGTGATGGATGCCGCTGAAGTCGTGGCGAAGAATCCGAACGTTTACGCAGATTTGTCAGGCCTTGTTGTCGGTGATCGGCCCCATTTTGAACGGTTTATGAGCGAACCCTTGTTCATGGATCATTTCCGCCGGGCGCTGGTCTATTCGGATCATTACGAGAAAATGCTGTTCGGAACCGACTGGCCGCTCGCGCCGATCGATCTGTATGCAGAATTCGTCCGTCGACTTGTGCCGGAGCAGCATCATGAGAAGGTATTCTACGAGAATGCTTTTGGTTTATTTCCACGCATTAAACAGCGAATTGCAGATCTGGGTTAAGCACCAGTTTATTATTATCTGTGCAAAATGTATGCCATGTAGGTCATGGAAGCATACGATGTTTATGCTGAATCCTTATCATGTAAGCTCCTGTCACTTCTGGTGGCAGGAGCTTTTTTGTCCGGCAAAACAGTGAATTCATCTTATGCTTAACCTGGAATGAGGAGGGGATTAGGAGAGCAAAGGTTGAGTTACCATCTTCATATACTTTTTTAAGTCGTCTTTTGCATATGAGTGTTGTTCCCATACTCCAAGGTTCCAACTCATATAGCGGATGCCAAGGTATCGGGATGCCAGGGAGAAATACTTTTCGAATTGATCTTGTGTAATATCGTATCCGTGGGAACTTAGGGCCTCCCGATAGATGTCTACTTGTCTCATATGGTTACAGCGTAGAGGAATATCGAAGAACAAGGAACCGTACCGTGCTTCCTCCCAATCAATAAAATAGACATCCTCATTGTTATGTACCAGTACGTTTCCGGGATTCAGATCATTATGGATCATCGTATGCATATGTTCATCTCTGATTAAAACTTTAAGATCATCTACGATGCTACTGGCTACAGCTTCAATTTCCGATATGATTGGTAATCCAAATTCCGCAATGAATGCTGGGTTTTCTATGGCGGCGTTCCACGAAGGTCTCCAACGCTTTTCCATCATGTCGATGATATGATTTCGATCCACAGTGGGTATCCAGGGCATTTCTTTTTTTAACCCCATATTCGTTCCATGTATGTAAGCCAGCGCTCGTAATTCTTTATTCTGAAGCAGATCCATATCCAGATGTCTATAATCGGTTTGGTAGTCCACATCCTGAATGCAGATCAAGCTGCGATCTTCAGTATGAGGTTCACTTGTTAGACTAAATGGCACATTCGCGCCTTGTGAAAATAATCTGGTCAATGCAGAGCGTTCTATGAACGTGGCCTTCTTCGTAATGAGAGAAATGTCCTTTTGCACTCCATTGACTAGGAATTCAATATGATGTCGAAGCAATTCCACGGCCTGAAGTCCCAATTGGATAGGGTTACTTTCCATGCTTAGGATGTGAGCATCCGAGGATACATACTGATTAATGGTTTGTTCTATTAATGCTTGCACTGTGATAGATTCCATACTTATCTGTTATCTCCTTCATGCCTATTAGTGGAGTAGCTTCCCAAGCTTCGCTGTAATTACAAATGGAACATTCACCTTGGTGAGCCACTCAACAAGGGGGTTCCTGTGTTTTCAGGAACCCTATTATGGATTTGATAGAAGCATAAAATTATTGATGAATCCTTCTTTTTGAAGAAATATGGCTTCCACTTGTTGCGTTTTCAAATCATAGAAATAAATTCCTCGTTCCTGATTCACGTTTGCTTTTGTATTTTCTCCGAGGAAATAGAAACCCTGCCCGTCTTTGGACAAAAACAATCCACTCCTCGCTTTAATGGGAAGATCAATTTCGTTTCTTTCTCCTGTTTTAATATTAACCATACTATATTTAATTGGATTCTTGTTGATATGTTTTGCAGTGGCAATAAGAATTTGGTCTCCCCTTGTTGATAAAGTTAAAATTTGTTCCTCCTCTAGTTCAATAACCTTGCGTGTCTGTTTAGAGATTGGATCTATCTCAATGATGGTATGGTTTGGAGGAACCATCGGTGTTTGCGCCTTATTGGACTGCTCCATATGAATATACTGCTCTTCTTCGGAATATTGGATGGCATAGGTTTTACTCGTTTCCGGGTTAAACGAAATATCCCATGTAGTTGTATCCAAATCATCGTCATTCAAGATGTTCATCTCTTGCGTTTTCTGATCAAAGAAAATGACTTTGACAGGACGCTCTCCCTTTTTAACAGCAGCCATAACCAAAGTATGATCAACGGTATCCGGAATAATTGAATTAATTGCAAATAAGTCTGAGCTTAATTGTTGAGTCTTTTGTGCCTGAATGTCATAGGAAAACAACTCGTCACCCTTATCTTTTCCAACTCCTGAATAATAGATGGTGTCATTTGCTAAGGAAGCTACAGTTAAGGGATATTGTGAGCTATAAGGTAAATCAGCTAGTTTAGTTAGAGCTTTCGTTTGGATGTCGTATGTGTATACTCTCATGATCATTCCATCTTCGGTATCTGTTCCATTAACATATTCCGTGTTTGTAATTGAAAGATATTCATGGGCTTCTTTTTCTGAGCTACATCCCGCAATGAAGAGAAGTAAAGTTATTACGACTGCAATAAATTGGTTGGCTAAAACCTTTCTTTTCATTATTTTTGCACCCTTTTCACTAAAAGAAACGATAGATGAATTCAAAGAGAATTATACCTTTATTTTACAAATGGAGTAAATGAAAAAAATATAATACTAGTTACATATAGTTCTATTTTTATATAGATGATATGAGTTTTAAAAAAAACATTTTCAGTGCAAACGTTTTTCATGCTGAACAATTGATTGATATCTACCGATATAAAGTTAACCCATACAATATTGGACACAATCAAGGATGAAATGGAAGGTGGATTCATTTGGTATTCGCGAAGGCGAGAGAACGCATGATCAACATGTCGTTCAGAGTCAAATTGCCGCTAATGATCAGTTTACTGGTAACCCTCGTATTGGCGGTAACTGCGGTATTATCTTACACTGTAGCAGCAGTGATTACCCTCGACAAAAGCAAGGATGAGATTAAAGCAACCTCTGACCGGATTGGTGCGGGCTTGCTCACCTCATTAACGTTGGAAGAACAGTCCACGTTCCTGATTACAACACATGGCACATTTCAGGAATTGCTGGAGATTCGAAATAGCGAAGGACAGAATGATGATGTCTTTTTCTCGGAAAATAGTGAACTCGTGGATAAGTCCAATGGTATATTGGCGGACAGCCTCGCAGGGATGGAAGGCAACAGCAATATCATATTGCTGGACCGGAAAGGCATCGTCGTTGCAGCGAACGATCCTGAAGCCCTCGGGGGAGAACGTGCAGATCGTGCGTATTTTCAACAGGCGGTTCAAGGCCAGAATGTAATTAGTGAAGGGGTTATCTCCAAGTCACTGGGTACGCTGGGTACTGCTTTTGCAATGCCGATCTACGATGAAAACAAACAAGTGGAGGGCGTACTCGTATCTACCGCATCAACCTCGTTCTTCGTTGATCAGCTTCAGAACATCAACATTAATGAAGAGGGAAAAGTCATTATTCTGGACCGCGTGGGCACGGTAATGTTCAATTCGGCGGATGAGAAGATGGCGGGGCAGAAGCTTGAGTCTGGTGAATATCAGTCACTGATTGATCTGCCTTCTAACGAGCAGCTGCAACAAGGCGATATTAGCACAAAGGATAAAGTAATCTTTTATTCCAAAATTCCAAGATCGGATTGGACCATCATTGTTGAAGATAAACTAAGTGATGTGCAGAAGCCATTAGGGAAAATGGCGAAACAGATGTATATCGTCCTGTTCAGCGCAATTGCGGTGTCTGTCATCGCAGGAATACTGATCTCCTTACTGGTTACCAAACCCATTACAAGGCTAACAGTATTGTTCAGACAACTTGCAGACGGTGATCTAACGGTGCAGGCTAAAGGCAAATATAGCGGAGAATTCAAACAACTGGTGGACAGCTTTAACACGATGGCAGCGGGCAACCAACAGCTAATTTCCAGCATGAATCATTCCATCAGCGTACTGAAAACAAGTACAACCGAACTGGATCTGTCCACCCAGCAGACCTCGACCTCCATTGCCGAAACCACGACAACGGCGTTTGAAATTTCACGAGCCATGGAGTCTCAGGCCAATGATACGGAAGCGATCGTGGATAAGTTCATGAACGTGGGCAATAAAATTGCGAACGTTAATGAGATGTCGCAGTCAGTGAAGCTCAAGGCAGACGAGATTACGGATGCATTCAAGAACAACCATGAGGTCATTGACGCATTGATTGCGGTGAATGGACAGAACGAGGCTGAAGTGAACAATATTTCCAAGATTACAGTTCAGCTCGCTGAAAGCTCCTCTGGCATTCACCAAATTACAGGTACGATAACCGAAATTGCGAATCAGACGAAGCTGCTTGCACTCAATGCCTCCATTGAAGCCGCTAGGGCAGGCGAGCATGGGCGTGGCTTCGCCGTAGTTGCATCGGAGATCCGCAAACTGGCGGAGCAGACCACAGCCCAATCGGAGGATATCAGCCGGATTGTGATGCAGACGATTGATCATGTCGAGCAGAATAACCGGAGTGTACACGCCATTGAGGCGATTGCAGAGCAGCATAAGAGCAGTGTAGGCCAGACCAAGGAAACGTTCAATTTTGTCACCCAAAATATGAATGAAATGATGGACCAGGTTCAGGCCATTGCCTCTGAGATTGAATCCATTGAACGCGATAAGGATGACGTCATTGGAGCTGCACAGAACTTGTCTGCTTCGGGTGAAGAAGTGTCCGCATCCGTGGAGGAAGTAACCGCGACGATGGAGGAACAGTCAGGTATGACCGAGCATCTGTCAGAGATGGTACAGACCATCGATGGATTGACCAAACAGCTTGCCGAAGCATCATCCCGGTTCAAAACAAAGTAGAAATAAGCGCATGATGTCATTGACGAGATCCGGTATGCTGCGATTGGGCCAAGAGATAACTTTCCAGTCGCACAACTGGTGCAGGCCATACAAAAACAAACAAAGAAAAACCTCCCAGCCCGTTAATTTTCAAGGGTTGGGAGGTTTTTTCGTAGGTCCATATTTTCCAACTTTTATCGTACGAACCAACTGAGCGGCTGCGGCGAAGTGTCTGCGGTATCCCGAAGATCATGGGCCTTGACATGATTACCGTAGATCATGGAATCACTGCTCAATCGGTAGGAAGGGAAACTGTTCTCTGATTGCAGGCGAAGGCAAGGTTCGAAATAGATCTGTTGCTGTTTGTTGATGAGGAAAGGAAGCGAATCGGATTCAATCCGAATGTCATCACTGTCCGGCTCGTTAACGATCAGAAGCACAGCAGTACCATCACATCCGCATCCATCGGTGTCATAAAACAGCTTGAAATAGCCCGGCCGATCTCCCAGCATCGCGTTAAGTCTTGATTCTGCCAGCGGACTGACCTGAATGATCATAACGTCGTTCACACTCCTCTAATCACCTTATGAATTCGCTTACAATCTAATATATGGAACAAAGGTGTGAAATAGAAGGGAAAGCAGGCTGAATCCGATGAAAATTACAACTTTGGTGGATCACCCAATCGATAAGTGATACTGGTGACTACCAATTCGGATTCGAGTGATACAGCGGTGACGTATGATTTGAGTCAGTTTACAAGTGTTGGATAGTCTGCTCAAGTACACCGGACCTCCTCTACGGAGAAGTTGCAGCAGTTGACCAACATCAACATTCAGAATAAAAAGTTTACAGCGACCGCCAAAGCGGGTTCGGTTACGACCTATGTCATATCCGGCGCGACGTATAATGGCAGCACAGGATATGAATCCGGGGCGATCTATAAGCTGATCAATCGGAACAGTGGTCATGCTTTGGATGTGAATGGAGCCTCTACTGCCGGGGGTGCAACGGTTATTATAAGATCCGTAACGTAGGCAGTGGTCTGCTGCTGGATGTGAATCAGAGCTCTACTCAAGGAGGAGCAGTCTTGATTCAGTGGCAGGATAACGGGGGCAACAATCAACAATGGTTACCGGTGGATGTCGGAGGATATCTTGTGCTCGTAAACCGCAATAGCGGCTTAACCGTTGATATCAACCAGAGTTCCACAACCGCAGGTGCCTCGACCATTCAATGGGCAGACAATGGTGGGGCCAATCAGCAATGGAGCTTGGTTAAAGTGAATTAGAAATGACTGTGCGGCCTGTTTATCTGGATTAGACTTGGTTAGTTGTACTCCTTTCTTGAAACATGGTGCGCTATACCACACAGCACGGTTCAAGAAAGAAGTTCACCCTGATATATGGCTACCAAATCGGGAAAGGGCAAATCGTCCAATATCCTGATCTGTATGGCCTGTTTGCACCAAGTCAGACAATATTTTGCCCACTGCACTTGCGAATTTGAAGCCATGACCGGAAAATCCACCTGCCAGCCATACATGGTTATGGGCAGGGTGACGGTCGACAATAAAATCTTCATCCGGTGTGAACTCGTATTTACATACCGCACCACGTTTCAGCTTTCCCGATGCCAGAGGCATCCGAAGTTCAAGCAATCTCCGCAGATCACCCTCATCCGTTTCATCAGAGCCAAATGAAGCCAGTGTACCGCCTGGTGTCCACTCCTGCCCCGTATCGTGACGCCCAATCTTCAGACCCGAACCGCCAATGCTCGGAAATCCATAATATCCACCTTCTTTTCCAGCCAGCGTAAAACCGGGAAAGTGATTCTCGGCGAACAATGCCTCCGGTGCATCGAACCATCCCACGGTTTTGCGTACAGCTCGAATGGGGAGGTTCACGAACGGTTTCAGCGTCTGAAACCATGCTCCGGCACTGAGAATGACCTGGTTCGCATAATACGTCTCACCAGCAGATGTGATGACTCCAACAGAATCTGCGCTGCACTCGATATGTTCAACACGTGTATGCGTTAAGAGAGTAGCACCCGATGCTTCGGCTGCCTGACGGAAGGCGAGCACGCAGCGTTCACTGAACAAATATCCTGCATCAGGCTCATACATTCCCTCATAATGTTCGGGGATTTCAATGCCTGGCCAGCGTTTCATGATTTCGGCTGCGCGCAAGGTTTCATACCGAATCCCCGCATCGTCAGCATGGGTTAAACGATTATGAAAAGAATGGATATCGGGGTCAACTATATTCAAGACGCCCGAAGGTACAAGCAATTTGGCCCCGGTAGTATCCTCCAGTTCTTCCCACAGTTCCTGAGCCAGAAGTGCCATCGCTATATAGTCAGGTCCCCCGCTATACACGTGGCGGATAAGCCGTGATTCTCCGTGGTGGCTGCCTTCCGTATGCGGAGGATCAAAGGCATCAATTAGCAATGTTTTCAATCCACTGCGTGCAAGATAATAACCTGCACTCATGCCCATCGATCCGGCTCCAACGATAATGACATCATAGGAATGTGATATAACCATCCCTCCTTCCGCTTATTTTTCAGAGACCAATCTTATACAGGATAATCTAATCTTCAAATCTACGGCAGTCAATAGAACAGGTTATAGAGAAAGCCGATACGACAATAGAAAATTTTGATTAAGGATAAAGTTGTATGTATACCAAAATAGTGGTAGAGTTTTGAACTAAACATTCCGACCTGATTAGTCGGTATTTAAGATCTCTGTATTCAGATGAAGAACAAGGAAGGTGAAGTCAACGTCAACGAATCCAACACAAACTTCTGGTTTTCCCAGTCAAACCTATGCCGAAATTGTACTTGAACCCGCCTATAACCAGGCCACACAGCATCTGCTGAATCCCATGATGGCCGTAAACAAAGCACATCTGATTATGCTCCGTGAACAACACATCATTTCGGAGCAAGAGGCGTGCCACATCGCTTCCGCTATACAGAGTCTGGATGTAAATGGGCTCCGAAGTAGCGAATATTCCTTCCACGTTGAAGATTTGTTCTACCAAGTCGAAGTTGAACTAGAGAAGCTTGGCGGACCCTCTGTCGGGAATCTGCATTTAGCCAGAAGCAGAAACGATATGGGGATCGCCATTTATCGTATGGTGCTGAGGGAGAAGCTGAACTCAACGATTTCCTCAGGGTTGTCATTACACCGAAGCCTAAGAGAATTTGCATTACGTCATATCGATACCCTCATGATTGCTCACACGCACACCCAACAAGCCCAGCCGACCACACTTGCCCACTACATCTGTGCCGTTAGCGATTCCCTTGAACGGGATATTAATCGATTGAGATCGGCCTATACAGGCTGCAATCGCTGCAGTCTTGGTGCGGCTGCTCTCACCACTTCTGGATTTCCAGTCTGTCGAGACCGGACCGCAGAACTGCTTGGCTTTGATGGCATGATTGAGAATGCCTATGATGCCGTCAGCGGTGCAGATTATGCAGGTGAAGCCGCCTCTGTAGCCCAACTGGCAGCTATCAATCTGGGGCGTTTCGTTCAGGATCTGCTGTTATGGTGCACACAGGAATATGGTGCATTAATTGTAGCTGCCCCTTACGTTCAGGTTAGTTCCATCATGCCGCAAAAACGGAATCCGGTATCGATTGAACACGCCCGTTCACTCCTTTCAAGTGCCAAAGGGGATGCAGCAACTGCGCTTAACATGATGCATAACACGCCCTTTGGTGACATTGTAGATACCGAAGATGATATGCAGCCCTATGTATGGAGAAGTCTGAATACGCTTGAATCCGTATATCGCTTGCTGTCCGAAGTGATGGATACCCTTAAAGTCAATGTGTCATTGCTGCGGGAACGGGCAGAGCATAGCTTCGCCACGGTTACCGAACTTGCAGATACGCTGGTACGCACAGAAGGATTGTCGTTTCGACAAGCTCATTCCGTCGTAAGCCGCATTGTAACACAGCTGACTAAATCCGGTACTTCCATTTCGGGATTGAACTGGGATGTTGTGAATACAGCGGTGCAGGAAATTGCCGCCAAGCCGCTTGCCCTAACCTATGAGCAATTAGTGGAAGCAATATCCCCTGAGCATTTTGTACACATTCGGCATGTGCGTGGTGGACCGAATCCGGAAGAAGTGGCAAGAGCATTGGTGGCTCAAGCGCTCCGTCTTGACACACAGGAACAATGGAGTCTCGGCACCACCAATAAACTCCGTTCCGTAGATGCAAAACTGGATTTAATTCTGAATGGCTGGCTTAACAGAATCTAAATGGAAGGAGCAAAATCAATGTTCTCCAATCCCGACTTTCGAGTTTTTGATATCCATGCCCATCTGCCTTATAAACTTTTGCTTTCCACATATAAGAACCACGAACTGGTGACACGATATGGCAAGGAACGCAGTGAGCGAATGCGACTAACCTGGGATTTCCCAGCGGTGGAGGAGCAGGGAGAGGAAACAGCGCGGCCGTTAATCGAACGGTGGGTAGATGAATTGGACAAATACAATATTGCTGGACTTAACTTTCTGACGGCTCTGGATAATGACAACTTGGCTGAACAAATATCCATATACCCGGATCGGTTTACCGGATTCGCCTATCATCCCATTGAGAATGAAGATGCATCCATCGAACTGCGTCGGGCGGTCGATGAGCTCGGATTGCGAGGATATAAGTTGTTTGGTCCCCTCACCCAGATTCCCTTTGACTCTCCTTCGCTCGATCCGGTGTGGGCGTTTCTTGCAGAGAGGCGCCTGCCTGTCCTGATTCATTTTGGCATGCTTGGTCATGCCGGAGGCATCGTTCATCATCCCAACATCAATCCGCTTGCCATCTTTAATACGGCCCGTGCCTATCCGGATATTCCGTTCATCATCCCTCATTTTGGCGCAGGCTATTTCCAGGAGCTTCTGCATCTAAGCTGGAGCTGCCCTAATGTATACATCGACACATCGGGTTCCAATCAGTGGGTGCGCTGGATGCCATACGAGCTGAACTTGGAGACGTTATTCCGCAAAACCTACGAACTGTTGGGTCCGGAGCGAATTATCTTTGGAACGGATGCAAGCGGATTTCCGCGTGGTTATCCCTATCGTTATTTGCAGGATCAGGTGCGTGTATGCCGTGAACTTCGCTTCCCTGAAGCGGACATCGAACTCATCTTTGGAAATAACGCAAGACGTTTGTTGAAACTGCCTGTTGGCAAAGCCGTCGGTTCCACCAACGCGTAAGTCAGTCAATGAATTAAAGAAGTTATAACACTTTTGTTGGAAAAAGAGGGGAGAGTGGCTTCACTTGACGGAATCCGGTTATTTTTCATTCAGGCCAAGCAAGGCCCTGCAATTATTGATTGCAGGTTTACTCTTATTGAGCATTACGGCTTGTTCAACCAAGCCATCCGAAGAGTCTGGTTCGGCAGCTATTGCAGCTTCGGGTGATCAGACGGAGCCCATCACGATTGAGTACTGGCAGTACGAATTTCCAGCCAAGGTTGAACTGATCAATACCTTAATCCAGGAATTTGAGACTGAACATCCCAACATCAAAGTCAAACAAACCAATTTTCCGTACGACCAGTACAATCAAAAGGTAGCTACACTAGTTCCTGCCGGAAAAGGACCGGATGTCATCAATCTGTATTACGGCTGGCTGCCCAAATATGTGCAATCCGGTTATTTACAGCCGTTGCCTGAAAGCAGTTTTCCGGGCATCGCCGAGGCATTTTTCCCTTTTGTGGATACAGCGAAATTAAATGGAAGCTATTATGCTCTGCCTACAGGCGTGAGAACGCTGGGGTTATTTTATAACAAGGACTTGTTCACCAAGGCTGGACTTGATCCCGATAAACCGCCGACGACTTGGGAAGAGCTTGTTTCGGATGCCAAGGCATTAACGGAAACGGACAAAAATGGGCAGTTGGTGACAGAGGGTTTCGCGTGGGAACCGGGTTCCCAGCTTCATCACTGGTTCCGAGACGGATTGTTATATCAAGCGGGAGGCAAAGATACGAGCGAGGATCGTCGGAAAATCCTGTGGAATGATACCCCCGCAGGGCTTGAAGCATTCAAGTATCTGGTTGATTTTGCAACCGTGCATAAGGTGGGCATTAACGGCTTTTACACCGATGATGCGAATGCATTCAAAACGGGCCATGCCGCAATTAACGTGGATGGTTCATATCGATTGGGATCTATCAAAAAAGACGCTCCCGATTTGAACTTTGCTGTCGCACCGCTGCCCGGTTATAAAGGAAAATCCACACAGGCTTCATTCTGGGCCAATGCGATTCCAGCCAATGTTACCGGAGAGAAGTTGGAAGCAGCTACGGCCTTTTTACAGTTTTTGATCAGCAAGGGTGTTCAGGAACAATGGGTGGAGAAGGTCGGTGAACTTCCCGCACAGAAAGAAGTGGCTCTTCAGGATAAGTATGTGAATGACCCGCTGCTTGGTCCGTTCATCTCCCAACTAAACGATGCCAACGCCCACTTCTTCATTGATGAGACGCAGGAGCGTACATTGTTTGTGAACGCTGTGGATGAGGTGCTTCTTAATCATGTGCCGGAAGAACAGGCCTTCAATGATCTGGTGGCCAAAACCCAGAAGCTCTATGACGACTACTGGGCGAAACAGGATAAGAAAAAATAAGCTCTCATTCAAGGAGGCTGCGCAGCTATGAGGACTACCGGGGTGATCCCTTCGCGGCCGAAACGGCGTTTATGGTTCGGATCGGGAATAGGAAGACTCAATTACAGACATAAACAGCGGTTATTCATTTATGGCGGTTTGTTGATTCCGCTGCTCTATTTTGTAGTCATCCGCATCTTACCGATTTTGTATTCCTTTAACGTAAGCTTTCGCGAATGGGGCATGCTGTCACCGGATAAACCCTTTGTGGGCTTTGATAATTATGCGACGTTGCTAAGTGACTCTCTATTTCTCAAGTCCCTGGTGAACACAGGAATCTACGTCGTTGTTGGTGTACCTGCACAGTTGATTGCCGGATTAATCGTGGCTCTTCTTCTCCAGCAAGTGGTGAAGCTGCGCGGATTGTTCAGGACGGCCTACTTTATCCCTTATGTAACCAGTGTAGTGGCGGTAAGCTGGATATTCCGGTGGCTGCTGATGAAGAACGGGATTGTAAATGCTCTATTTATTGAGTTGGGCCTTGGGCCGCAATCTTTCCTGTATTCGCCCACACAGGCCATCTTCTGGATTATTGCGGTGATGGTATGGCAGAATATCGGCTTTCAGATGCTCATTTTCCTGGCGGGTCTGCAAAACATCCCCAAATTGTATTATGAGGCGGCAGCCATAGACGGAGCCACGGGTTGGCAGCGCTTTGTGCATATTACGATCCCTCTGTTGAACCCAGTCATGCTTCTATCTGTCGTCATGGCAAGCATCGGGTTTCTGCAATCCTTCACTCAGGTGCTGAATATGACTGGCGGCGGACCGTTGGACTCCACCATATCTGTCGTGCTTCATATATACAATCTGGCTTTCAAAAGTTTTGATATGGGCTTGGCCTCGGCAGCGACTGTTATTCTGTTTGCCATCATATTCATACTGACACTGATTCAGCTTAAAGTGCTGGGCAGCCGTTTTCAACAGGAGTAAAAGGAAAGGACGGTGCTCTTCAAGCATGAGCAGATCTGCCGCATTGGCTGATACCCGAACGACACTACGCTGGAAACGTTCCGGGTCACTGATCAGTTATGTTTTACTTACGCTCGGACTTGGTTTGATGGTGTTTCCGTTTCTATGGATGATATCGACGTCGTTCAAGACGCTGGACGAAATCTACTCTCTGAGCCTCATCCCTTCCAGGTTCACATGGGACAATTATGTAGCTATTTTTCAGGGAACCCCATTTCCTCGTTGGATGTTGAACAGCCTATATGTGGCCGTCATTGCCACCGTGAGCGTCTGCGTATTTGATTCCATTACGGGATATATTCTCGCCAAATTTTCGTTCTGGGGGAAACAGGTTATTTTTGTGCTCATTCTGAGTACATTAATGGTGCCGACTGAAATGCTAATTATTCCATGGTATCTTGTATCCAGCAGTTTTAACGGCATGGATACCTACTGGGGGATTCTGTTTCCGGGTTTAATATCCGGGTTTGGCATTTTTCTGATGAAGCAATTCATGGAATCCCTTCCTTCGGAATTATTGGACGCAGCACGAATTGATGGCATGGGAGAATGGGGCATTTTCCTTCGGATCGCTGTTCCGCTGGTTAGGCCAGCGTTTGCCACCCTCTGCATTCTGACATTCCTGGGCAGTTGGAATTCATTCATCTGGCCGCTCATTATTACGCAGAGTGAAGAGATGTTTACGATTCCGGTTGGGATGGCTTTCTTCTCCAGCGAGGCCAAGGACAGCAGCAACTGGGTGCAGATTATGACTGGAGCAACACTTTCGGTTCTGCCATTGATCATTCTCTTTCTGTGTTTTCAGAAGCAGATCATTCGTGGCATTGCTACAACAGGTCTCAAATAACATTAAAGCGTCGGACATGTTTTATAGAAAAACAGAACAGAACACTACAATACAAACAAAGCCGGTTACCCCGTCAAGGGGGCCGGTTTGTTCTATTACATAAAAATGAAAAAGCCTTGTATGCAATGAAGCGGTGCATTTTCCATATGGAAATGGGTGATTCGTCCATGGAAGGCCGGACCGACCTTGGATATAATCGGAGATTAAAGCCGTAGCAACCAGGAGGAATACTTTATTGAAACAAGTGATGAGACATGACGCAACAGAACCGGAGGTAACTTTGCCGGGAACAGCTTTTTACCGCATGCGTGCAGAACAGACCGAAAGAGAGTACGAGATCAGAGTTTGGGTGCCGGAGAGCGCCCCGCCAGCTTCAGGATATCCCGTGATCTATCTGCTGGATGCCAATGCGGTGTTTGGTACGATGGTTGAGGCCATGCGTATACAATCTTTACGCCCGGAGAAGACCGGGGTTGTGCCGGCAGTTATTGTTGGCGTGGGGTATAAAGCCCAGGAAGCCTTTCCACCGGACAGGCACTATGATTTTATGATGTCGGTTCCTGAAGGGGAGTTACCTCAAAGACCGGATGGAGCAACTTGGCCGGAGCATGGCGGCGCTGAAGCATTCACCCTGTTTATCGAGGAACAATTGAAGCCGGACATTGAACGACGCTATGCCATTGATCGGAGCAGACAATCCGTTGTGGGGCACTCGCTGGGCGGCTTATTTGTTTTGCAGTTGTTACTGAAACGTCCGGGAACATACCGAAATTACATTGCAGGTAGTCCGTCTCTTCATTGGAACTCGGCCTGGATCGCCCGGCAGCAAGAGACGTTTGCTTCCCGTATGCTGGATAATCGTATGGAAATTCACGTTTTACTTGCAGCAGGAGAACTGGAGGGGAGTCATCCCAGCGGGGTGATTGAACGTTCCCGAGCATTTACCGAATGGTTGAACCATGCCGATGCAAGTGGAGTCAGTGCTGATTTTATCTGTTTCGAAGATGAAGGTCACATCTCTATATTGCCTGTGTTGATTAGCAGGGCACTGCGATTTGCATCCAGAGATTGAACGGGTTGAGCACCATCATGAAAGAACTAGTAGATGCGGGGGCCTCCGAAAATTTGATATACTGATGATAGTTATTGAGAATGGTTATCAAATGGAGGCCTATAAATAGATGATTTCCCCTAACTTATACCCTAATCAAGAGGTGGATTCTACGTATGCACTCGACAGATTGACTATAAAATTGCGTGACATGGAGAAAATGAAATCCACTTCAGACTGGAACATTCCCCAGCAGCATACCTCTTCATATGTGCTTGTAATGGTCACAGGTGGTGAAGCCTTACTGACACTGGATCGGGGGTCTATCCATATCCATGCACAAGGAGTATATTCCTGTGTACCCGAATCCACTTTTGGACTGACTTCTTTCGGAGATGAAGGAGCCGAAGTAACGATCATGCGGTTTGACCTTTATCAAGAGCTGCATGATGATCCTGACACCTTGCATGTGGTTAAAGATACCCCGATGTTCAGATCTGGCAAGGAGCTGGCAGTGTCACCCACTGTTCAGCTCTCATTTATGTGCGAAGAAATACACAACCTGTGGCATAGTGGCAGGGCCATGGGGCAATATCAGGCACATGTGCAGTTTCTCCAATTGCTCGCAAGCCTTACAGAAGCATCACCTCCGCTCAAGGAAGATTCCCAGACGATGATCCAGCGTACCAAAGATTATATCGATGAGCATTCCAATGAGAATCTAACCGTGGAATATCTGGCAGGCATGGCCGGGCTGAGTCCGAAATATTATGTGGACCTGTTCAAGCGAAGATATGGAATGAGTACAACTGATTATATTTCTTCACTCCGCATTAACCGGGCAAAACAACTGATGGCCGGTACTGAAATGCGTCTGCGGGATATTGCTCATCAGGTTGGATATCAGGACGAATTTTACTTCAGTCGCAAATTTAAAAAAGCGATGGGAATATCCCCTTCGGTATATATGAACAGCCGCCGCCGTAAAATCGCCGCTTATCACATTGCGATTACAGGACATTTGCTGGCCCTGAACATGATTCCCTATGCGGCACCGCTGCACCCGAAATGGACGTCGTATTATTATCGAATGTATGGCAAGGACATCCCTGTACATCTTAGTGCCTATCGGATTGACATGGAATGGCAATCCAAAATTCAGGCTCTGCAGGAGCATCAGCCCGACCTGATTATCAGTTACGACCACTTGCGACCTGAGGAGAAAGCACAGCTTGAAGGTATTGCGCCGGTTCATTACCTCACGGTTTCCGATCACAACTGGCGATCACAGCTTCAGATTCTGGCTGAACATCTGGGGACACAGCAGGATGCCAAGAGTTGGCTGGAAACTTATGATCATAAGGCGGAACAGGTCAAAACGATGATGCAGCAAAAGCTTGGCAACGAGAAGGTAGTCGTTGTCCGTTTGTTAAAACATCAGTTTACACGTTATTGTTCACCTTCCATGTTGGAAGTGTTATATGGAGATTTGGCAGTCAAACCAGCCCATATCAGTGAAGAAGGGGAAATATATAACGAGCCGATTACGCTGGAACAGCTGGATGAAATGCAGACCGATTGGATATTTCTGATGGTATGTCAGGAGAGTGAGACGTTATCCTTCTGGGAGGATGTGCAGAAAACCTCCTTATGGCAAAATATAAAATCCGTTCAGAATAACCGGTTGTTCATCATCCCGGCTGATCCCTGGCTTGAGAACTCGCCCCTCGCCAATGAGCGCATCCTGGACGATCTGATGGATCGCTATCGGTGAAAAATCCATAGAGATTCAGGACAGAGTCCATGGTTCTGTCCGTCATTCTTGTTTATCATTCAATAATGATTATTATTCTCAATTAGAATAATCGAAATTGAAGGGGGATCACCAGAGATGAAAAAGAAATTGGGGTTATGGCTGGTAATGATATGTATGCTCGCTGTATTGGGAGCGTGCGGCAATAAAGAGGACGCGTCAGGGACTGCAGAGAACTCGGCTTCGACTGGAACAACGGCGACGACCAATGAAACGGATACAGCTGAGGCAGCTGAAGGCACAAGAACTATTAAATACTTAGATCAGGAGTACACGGTTCCGACAGAGGTTAATCGTATTGTTATTACTGGTTCCATGGAAGCGATGGAGGATGCACTGGTTCTTGATGTACATCCGGTAGGGGCTATTACTTTTGGCGGCGAATTCCCGGAGATGTATGCTTCTATCACGGATCAAGCTGAGTCCATTGGGCAGAAGATTGAGCCTAACTTTGAAACCATTCTGTCCCTGAAACCGGATATTATCCTGGGTTCCACCAAGTTTAAGCCTGAAGTGGCCGAGCAGTTAAGCAAAATTGCGCCATTTATTCAGGTGTCCCATATTGCTACGGATTGGGAGTCGAACCTGAATCTGCTGGCTGAGCTGACAGGCAAGCAGGAACAGGCCAAACAGGAAATTGAACAGTATAAGGCTGCTCTGACTACCGCCCAGGCTGAATTAGGCGACAAACTGGAAAACAAAAAAGTGCTGGCAGTGCGTATTCGTAACGGACAAATGTATATGTATCCTGAGTCTGTCTTTGTGAATCCGATTCTGTATGGAGACCTTGGATTCCAGGTTCCGGCCGAGATTCAGGCAGCCAAAGCACAGGAAGCACTTTCGGTAGAGAAGTTTGCAGAGATGAACCCGGATTATGTGTTTGTACAATTTGAGACATCCGAGAACTCCGACACCCCGAATGCTCTGACAGATCTGCAGAACAACCCGATTATCCAGAAGACAACCGCGCTGAAGGAAAATCATGCTTTTGTCAATGTCATTGATCCATTGGCTGAAGGTGGTCCGGCCTGGAGTCGTATTGAATTCCTAAAAGCAGCAGTTGAGCAGTTATCCAAATAATTAGAGCAAGGCGTGTATACTCCTATGCAAAAAAGAAGATTGAATCCGGTGGTGCTGTTCACAGCAGCACCTCTGTTCATTGCAGTTACCATCTTGGCGTCCGTCATGTACGGAGCCAAAAGCATTGACGTTTCGACCATAACAGCAGCAATTTTCCATTTTGATACAGACAGCATCGATCACCAGATCATCGTGTCATCACGGCTCCCGCGTGTTATTGGTGCTTTATTGATCGGGGCTTTTCTGGCGGTGTCAGGTGCGCTCATGCAGGGGATGACAAGAAACTATCTTGCATCCCCTTCCATTATGGGGGTATCCGATGGATCGGTAGTGGTCATCACCTTATGTATGGTATTTATGCCGAACACGTCATCTCTTGGTCTTATATTTTACTCTTTGGCGGGATCGGCACTTGGAGCAGGACTGGTATTTTTCATAGCCTGGTTACTGCCAAGCGGCATGTCGCCTGTTCGGCTTGCCATTCTGGGCACGATTATTGGTACATTCCTCGGTGGTGTATCTCAGGCCGTGGCTACCTATTATCAGGTGTCTCAAACGATCAGTTTCTGGTATAACGCCAGATTGCATCAGATGGACCCGGGCATGATCAAGCTGATTATTCCATTTGCTGTGGTGGGACTGGCGTTAGCCATCATTCTTTCCAAGTCTATTACCATTCTGTCGATGGGCGATGATGTGGCAACAAGCCTGGGGCAGCGTACCGGATGGGTTAAGGCTTTATCGATACTGAGTGTAGTTATCCTGACTGGAATATCTGTGGCTTTGGCGGGCAAAATCGCTTTTGTCGGTTTGTTGGTTCCGCATATTACCCGATTTCTCTTCGGGGTGGATTACCGCTGGATTATTCCGTGCTCCGCTCTGCTGGGCGGGTTCTTTTTGGCCTGGTGTGACATCTTGAGTCGTTTCATTAACTCTCCGTTTGAAACACCAATTGGAGTCGTCACCGCATTATTCGGCGTTCCCTTCTTCCTTTATCTGATCAAAACCAAAGGAGGGGGAAAACATGCCTGAACCGCAGCGGGGAAGATTATGGGCCGTCATTTTCATAAGTTCAATAATCATTGCAACTGCCGTTTATATCAGTTTGACTAACGGTGCGTTTGACATATCGGTGATGGATGTCGTCAAAACGTTATTGCGGCTGGACCCTGTCCATGAGCATGATCTCGTTATTTTTGATTTCAGGCTGCCGCGTATTGTCATTGCATTACTACTTGGCCTGGGACTCGGGATTGCCGGAGCTGTTATTCAGGGCATCGCGCGCAATCCGCTGGCTGACCCCGGCATGCTGGGTATTAACGCAGGTGCCGGAACAGCAATGGTGCTCTTTATGCTTCTGTTTCACGGGTCCATAACGGGTACAGGATGGTTGTCCATTATGGCGATGCCACTGTTTGGCCTGGTAGGTGGATTAACGGCAGTTATTCTCATCTTGTGGTTTGCACAGGAGCGTGGTCAGTTGGATTCCCAAAGGCTTATTCTGGTCGGGATTGCCATCGGTTCAGGTTTTAGTGCAATTACGCTTTATCTTTCCCTAAAGATGAACCCGTCCGATTTTGAGATGGCTACCGTCTGGCTGACAGGCAGCATTTATAATGCCAACTGGCGATACATATCGGCGATGATTCCATGGCTGGTTCTGCTGATTCCTTTGCTTTGGGCCAAATCCCGTGTGCTGGATGTAATGCAGCTGCAGGAGGCAAGCAGCATGGGACTCGGTGTGGATGTTCATCGGGAGAGAAAGATATTGTTGCTGGGCAGCGTGGGACTCGTCAGTGCCTGCGTTGCGGTATCCGGGAGTATCGGATTTGTTGGATTAATCGCTCCTCATATTGCACGGCGGCTGGTGGGGCTTCACCATAAACGGGTCATTCCGATATCCGGGTTGGTTGGCATGGCAATGGTTGTTGTAGGTGATTTGATTGGCAAAACGGTATTTGCCCCGGCTGAACTGCCTGTGGGCATCGTTATCTCCATTATTGGAGTTCCTTATTTCATCTTTTTACTGCTCAAAAACCGGATGTAACAAGCCAGATTTGAAACAGGAGGGAAGGGTTCCATACATGAGTAAATGGGTACAGGAGTCGGTTAATGGCTGGACGCTCCATCTGCTGCTTCCGCCATCTTACACAAAGGGAGATCGTCATTACCCGGTTGTTTATATTCAGGATGGAGGTGCGGTAGCCAAAGCCTGCAGCAATCTGCTGGATCATTCTTTTCGCTCCGGAAAACTGCCTGAATTGATTTTGGTCGGTATTGAACCTCATAATCGCAACGATGACTACACGCCATGGCCTGTATCAGCGCTGCATGCATCCTTTTCGGCCTTTGGCGGTCAGGGAAGCATATATCTGAAGGCGATAACTGAGCAGCTAAAACCGTATGTGGACTCGTCTTACCGTACTCTTGCAGATTCAGAGAATACAGGTATACTTGGCTGTTCGCTCGGTGGGCTGATCTCTCTGTTTGCGGCGATGGAATTCCCTCATATCTTTGGAAAGGTTGGGGCGTTATCGGCCTCTATGTGGTATGAAGGATTCCTCGATTATATGAGTGACTATTCCTGGGCTGAACGCCGCGGGTTGAAGTTGTATATGTACGTTGGGAGTCTGGAAGGTGTGTACAAGGCTAATGCCCAAGCACAAATGCTGGAAAATACACGTTCTGCGTGTCGCATGATTTTGGCCCAGGGCTATCCTGCCGAGCGGCTGAATTACGTGGAGGAAGAGGGCGGGACGCATGATCTTTTGTTTTTTGCCAAGCATCTGCCCGAAGCATTAACCTGGTTGTTTCAGTGAGCATAGGGCTTAGGCAGCGCTCATTCTGTTTGGATATCGTCACACCTCAGCTTGTCCTTCCGAATTCGCCCATGCTATATTGGGGAGATGTGAGGAGATGAGGATATGAAGCTGGTGTCCTGGAATGTAAATGGATTGCGGGCATGTGTTACCAAAGGATTCATGGATTATTATAACGAGAGTCAGGCCGATATTTTCTGTGTGCAGGAGACCAAGCTGCAGGCAGGACAGATCGAAATGGATCTGGGAGAAGACATATATCAATACTGGAATTATGCTGTCAAAAAAGGATACTCCGGCACAGCCGTATTTACCCGGATCAAGCCGCTATCTGTCTGGTATGGGATCGAGGAAGATAACGAACCGGAAGGCCGAATGATTACGCTGGAGTTTGATCATTTCTATCTAATCAACGTATATACCCCCAATGCGAAGCGGGATCTGACCAGACTTCCTTACCGTTTGGAATGGGAGGATCGGTTCAGAGGGTACGTGCTGCAATTGGAGCAGACCAAGCCGGTTATCGTATGTGGTGACCTGAATGTAGCCCATCAGGAGATCGACCTGAAGAATCCGAAGCCGAATCTGGGCAACTCGGGATTCACGCTGGAAGAGCGAGGCAAGATGACCGACCTGCTGGCTGCCGGATATGTGGATAGCTTCCGCCATTTGTACCCGGATCGAACGGATGTGTACAGTTGGTGGTCGTACATGCCCAAGGTAAGAGAGCGTAATGTTGGATGGCGGATCGATTATTTTCTGGTGTCCAATCAGCTGGCTCCGAAGGTGTCAGAGGCGCATATTGATTGCCATGTCATGGGCAGTGATCATTGCCCGGTGGGCCTCACGTTGCAACTGTAGATTGCAGAGGGTGTATTTGCCTTTTTACAAAATGAATATCATCCAAACCGCAGGTTTCCGTTATCGGGAATTTGCGGTTATTTTACGTTGTCTATATGAGTATCTTCCCTTTGGTACAGGTCTCAATGGTATTTTTCATCCTGCGGGTAGGGGGTGGAACTAGACTTAGGTTGGGGAAAGAACTGGACCCGGGATCGTTCCGTTTCCATCCGTACTTGGGTAAGATTGAAGAATACATATAGAAGATGATTCGGGTAAGGGGTAGAGAACGATGAAGAAGGGGTTACGGAGAGGTTTGAAGGGGCTGGGTGGCCTGATGCTGGCAACAGGACTTCTGCTGCTGGCAGGAACCGCGTACGAGGCGTATCAGTCGACACAGGACATGAAATCTTATACTGCACCAGGCAAGATGTATGAGGTGAGCGGACGTAACATGCATCTCTATACAACGGGAAGAGGAAATGCGACAGTTGTTCTCGCTTCAGGCTGGGGTACGCCCAATCCATATGTTGATTTCAGCCCGCTATATAACAAGTTGAAATCCCAGGTGAAAATTGCGGTGTATGATCGGTTCGGTTACGGGTATAGCGATTATACGGATCGGCCACGTGATATCGATACCATTACGGAGGAGATCCATCAATTGCTGCGAGTATCCGGCCAACGTCCGCCATATATCATGGTAGGTCATTCTCTCGGATCGCTGGAGACCGTGCGATTCGCACAAATGTACCCCGATGAGGTAGCTGGCATGGTCATGATTGATGGAGGAAGTCCCGAATATTACAGCACTGTGGCTATGGAGCAATCGGATTGGTATTTCGATTCAGCCCGTCTTCTGGTGAAAACAGGAATTGTGCGTACATTGCTGCATTCGGATCGGATAACGGAATCTTTGGTCGTTAACCCGGATCTCGTTACGGAGTCAATGAGAAAGGCAGCAACCATATCCACACTCAAGCATGCTTACAATGACAACGTGATTGGAGAGATGCGTAACTCCAAGAAGAACGCAGCCCATATCCTGGAGCATAAAAAGGAATTCTCCTTCCCGTTAACCATTCTGACGGCCGGTTCAGAGAAACCAAGCGAAGGCAGCCGGGCATGGCAGGCAGATCAAGCCGATTTTGCTTCATGGTCCAGTCAAGGAACACAGGTCACTGTGGCACACGCCAAACACGATATTCATAACAGTCAGCCGGATATTGTCGCTAGTGAAATTTTGGAGTTGGTGAAGCGGTCCGGTGAACTATGAAGAACATAATCCAGCCAAAATATAGCAAACAGGATGAGGAGGTAGGATGGATGAAAAAGATCAGAACCGCATCAAGATTCCTTTCCTTACTCCTGGCAAGTTGTCTGTTGTCTCTAACGGTGTTGTCTGTTTCCGTCTTGTTTGCTACTTCTTCCGTGGATGCCATACCTTTTATCCATTCGGTTGGACGTGAGTAGAATAAAAGGAATATATCAGTCCTTGCTGCTCTGCATGCAAGGTATTTTTATTTCAAACTGGAAACCTGACAATTTACATGTTATGTTATATCATTATACTAGATAAAGTAGGCAACTATAGATGAAGACAGGAGAGGATTGAACATGGTCAAAGTTGGTATCGTAGGTTACGGAAATCTGGGCAAAGGTGTAGAGAAAGCTATTACTCAAAACCCGGATATGGAGCTTGTTGCTGTATTTACACGTCGTAACCCGGAGCAGATGGTTGCAGAAGGTACGGAGGTTCGTTTCGAGCACATCTCTGCTGCTGAGCAATACATAGGCAAAATCGATGTGATGATTCTGTGTGGAGGTTCGGCAACCGATCTTCCGGAGCAGACACCTGCAATTGCAAAATTGTTCAATACGGTGGATAGCTTCGATACACATGCCAAAATCCCTGAATTCTATAAAGAAGTTAACGCTGCGGCAGAGCAAGGTGGCCATGTGAGCGTCATTTCCACAGGTTGGGACCCAGGCTTGTTCTCAATGAACCGACTGCTTGCCCAATCGATCCTGCCAGAAGGTAAAGAGTACACGTTCTGGGGCAAAGGAGTAAGCCAAGGTCACTCCGATGCCATCCGTCGTGTTCCTGGCGTTAAGGCTGGTGTGCAATACACTGTACCTGTTGAAGAAGTAATCAACAGCATTCGTGCTGGGGAGACCCCAGAATTGACCACACGTGAGAAGCATCTGCGTCAATGCTATGTAGTTGCAGAAGCTGGTGCAAATCAGGACGAGATTCGTGAAACGATTGTATCCATGCCGAACTATTTCTCGGATTACGATACAACCGTGACGTTCATTACTGAAGAGCAATTGAAGGCTGAACATGAAGGCATGCCGCACGGTGGGTTTGTCATTCGTAGTGGAGTTACAGGCGCAGGCCAGAAACAAATTATTGAATTTGGTCTGAAGCTCGACAGCAATCCTGAATTTACCGCAAGTGTACTGGTGGCTTATGCAAGAGCCGCACAACGTTTGAGTCTGGAAGGACACAAAGGGGCTAAGACGGTATTTGATATCCCACTCGGTCACCTGTCTCCTAAATCGGCTGAGGACCTTCGCCGCGACTTGCTGTAGTCCGTTAATTCATTACCGCAGTTGTAAGTCCTGATTATTTATATCTAAAATGTGATACAACACAAATAGCTCGTCCTTCTAAAAAGAGGGACGAGCTATTTGTTGTACAAACGAATTAGTACTTATCCATGAGCTGTTCATAGTCATTCAAACTCGTAACTCATGTGGGGACAGTCTTCCCTACAGCCAGTGTGAGGGAATGTTTAAATGATCCGGCAACTTGGTATCTGCACTGCCTTTTGCCGAGTTGAGCTGGGATTGTGTCAGAAAGATGCTGCCTCTCAGATCCGCTCCGCCCAGATTCGCATCCCGCAAGTCGGCCCCGATTAGATCGGTGTTTCTCATATCTGCGTTTCGTAAATCAGCCGCTATCATTAATGCACCTCTGAAGCTCGCTCCCCGAAGGTCAGCTCCTTTTAGATTGGCACCCAGAAAGTCTCTTCCGGTGCGCTTTTTGGTCTTCGATTTGGAAGGACCCTTATCCGAAGTTGGGACCTTTGCCCGCACCATCTCGCTGGCCTGTACAAGCAGTTCGTTCACCACCGCCCGATGTGCGGGAATATCGAGACGTAATATGGCAGATGGCTTCAGTTCGGTCAGTCGTTCCGTTTCCCGATATACGTCCTTCAACGCGGCATGGATGGATGATGTTTCCGGCGGCTGTAGCATTTCATTGATATAGCTCATCATTTCATGAAGCTGCTTCATGACAGGCAAGCAATCGAACATCTCAGCAGCTGATTCCGGATGATTACGCCAATCCTTGCCCGCATATGTAATCTGTGATAGTTTCTGACCAGCCCCGAAACAATCGTAGACTGTGCAGCCC
Organism: Paenibacillus sp. GL_099_B; assembly: GCF_057835695.1. Classification (NCBI taxonomy): domain Bacteria; kingdom Bacillati; phylum Bacillota; class Bacilli; order Caryophanales; family Paenibacillaceae; genus Paenibacillus; species Paenibacillus sp. GL_099_B. Next base: position 5,325,384 of record NZ_CM174430.1, on the reverse strand, counting down.
TTGAACCCTTTCTGTCGCAGCTGTGTATGGATGCCACAACGGTTATCGGTACGGAGATTGGAACAGGGGGTGCCACTGGATTTATCAAAAGCAAAGTCTGAGGATTTGCCATACGGCAAGGCGACACAGCATAGCCCAAAACATTGCTCGCAGTCTGCGCTTAAATGCAGAGTAGCCTGATTGCTACTGAATGCTTGGTTAGTCATTTGTACACTTCCTTTTATTAAAAAGAATGCTATTTTAAGGTCAGTACAACTTTACCATTACACTGGATTTTGATCAATTCCGATATGGATCATATGGCGATTCTGATACCGGATTAAACTCCATAAATGACATTAGGAATGTAAAATAACCGCCTCCCGTGATGGAAGGCGGTTTATTTATTTAGTTAGCAACTGTAATGCAATTAGACGATGCCTTGCGCAAGCATGGCGTCTGCAACCTTCAGGAAGCCAGCGATGTTCGCTCCGGCAAGCAGGTTACCTGCACAGCCGTACTCATCCGCTGCCTGAACACAGCTAGTGTAGATGTTAGACATAATGTCATGCAGCTTGGCGTCCACTTCTTCAAATGACCAGGACAACCGCATGCTGTTCTGCGACATTTCAAGTGCGGACACGGCAACTCCGCCAGCATTAGCCGCTTTGGCTGGTCCAAACAGAACGCCTTCTTTATGGAAAACGTCAATCGCAGCCAGAGTGGAAGGCATATTCGCTCCTTCACCGATCGCTTTAACTCCGCCTTGCACAAGCAATGCAGCAGCCTGTTCGTCGATTTCATTTTGCGTTGCACAAGGCAGCGCGATATCACAAGGGATAGACCAGATGCCTTCACAGCCTTCGGTATACACGGCATGTGGATGCTCTTTGACATATTCGCTGATCCGCAGACGATCAACCTCTTTTAATCTTTTTACGGTATCCAGATTGATTCCTTGAGCGTCATAGATATAACCACCAGAGTCACTACACGCCACAACATGAGCTCCAAGCTCCTGAGCCTTCTGAATGGCATAGATGGATACATTACCCGAACCGGAGACAACCACCGTGCTGTCTTTGAAGCTCAGTCCTTTGGATGCCAGCATCTCCTTCACAAAGTACACGCATCCGAATCCTGTAGCTTCCTTACGTGCAAGACTTCCTCCGTACAGCAAGCCTTTACCTGTGAGTACGCCAGCTTCATGTCCACCGCTGATGCGTTTGTACTGTCCGAACATATAACCGATTTCCCGTGCACCTACACCGATGTCGCCGGCAGGTACGTCCGCATCGGAACCGATATATTTGTACAGCTCAGTCATGAAGCTTTGAGTGAAACGCATGACTTCCAGATCCGATTTTCCTTTTGGATCGAAGTCGGAACCACCTTTACCACCGCCGATTGGCAGGCCAGTCAGGGCATTTTTGAAAATTTGTTCGAACCCAAGGAATTTAACGATTCCCGAATAAACGGAAGGATGGAAACGAAGTCCACCTTTGTAAGGCCCAATTGCGCTGTTGAACTGAACACGGAATCCACGGTTTACTTGTACCTTGCCTTGATCATCTACCCAAGGCACGCGGAACGTAATGACACGTTCTGGCTCAACAAGCTGTTCAAGCAAGCCATTCTCCCGATATTTCGGGTGAGCTGCAATGACAGGAATAAGCGAGTCCAGGATCTCTTTGACAGCCTGATGGAATTCACTTTCCTGTGGATTTCTGGCGATAACCGATTCGTAAACGGAATGAACATACTCTGCGGCAGTTACTTGAGTTGAATCTTTAGTTATAGTCGACACTTTTTCAATGCACTCCTTTATTGTGTTAAAGTCTTGGGATGGCTATTTGTATAAATTGCATAAAAGTTTGTAGTTAAATATACAGGAAACAAAATAAAAATACGAGATGAAAACCCATAAAATGTTTTTTATGACGTTATTAAAATCTTCTATGGATCTGTCATATGATGTAAAGGTTAAGTTTGGAAGCCGGATTGACGCCCTTTTTATCATTATACAACGCAAAGTTAACAGAATAGCTGGATTAAAAAATTTGTTTTGGTAAGATGGTAGTAAGGCCGCGGTATCCGTGGTTTTTTTATCTATATGAAGGAGGAGAACAACATGATGAAGAAAAACATGCGAATCAACATGGAGAACAGGGCTTGTATAGGAGGTGAGATTTATTATGAACCATAGGACCTCCTTTCAAAATTGCAGAGAAATGCTGGTGAACCAGCTCATTATATTCGGTGAAGAGAAAAGAACATTTCTCGACGCCTATTTTGACGTGCGTGATCCGGAACGTTCGCAGATGGAACGGCTGCTCGCAAACTATACGACGGGTGTGGAGAAGCTGCTCCTTGGTTCGGATGAAGCTCTGGAATCTGTGGTACTTATCGGTAGTTTGATCCGTTTTGAGTACGTTGACTTCCATACATCTGATTCATTCACCATTGTTATGCCGGATGACGCGGACCCGGATGCGGGGCATATTTCCTTCCTCTCCCCTGTGGGGCGGCAATTATTGCTTGGGCTCAAGGGAGAAGTGAGGTCGATTAATATACCGGCTGGCTCCATGCGAGTACGCATTACGGATATTACGTTAAACAATGAGTCCTTGAATCGGATGTCCACTGGGGGTGCAGATCATGCACTTTAAAGAGACGGATTTGCCAGGAATTGGACGCAAGTATTGGCTGCACACACGAAGCGGTGAGCATCTGGTCATTGTCATCCATAATGATGAGCGACGTGACCTGTTTCACATGGAATCAGGCGATTCACCTGAAGAACTGGGAGATATGGTGTCACTGGTCACACTGGATGATGATGAGGCACGTGCGGTTGCGGCTATTGTCGGTGGCATGACGTACAAACCAACCTTTCAGGATGAGCGTGAAGTTATGCTGGAGGGACTGTTAATTGAGTGGCTCCGTATTGAGCCGCATTCAGAGAGCATAGGAAGAACGATCGGAGAACTGAATATTCGCCAGGCAACAGGAGCAGTTATTCTGGCTGTGGTGGAGAAGAACAGGACGAAGCAGTTTAATCCGGGTCCGGACTATATCTTTACCGCGGGGGCTACGGTTGTTGTCGCTGGTGAACGGGATCAGATCAAACTGTTAAAACAGTTGTTATCCAATGGACGGCTCTAGCCTATGGATATGCTCATATTCGAAGTGGGAATTGCCGTTGCGCTGATTACACTTACGGGGCTAATATCTGCAAGATTACGATTTTCGGTCATTCCTTTCTATATTCTGATTGGTATGGCTGTTGGACCGCATGCACTACAGATCGGCATTGTAGATTTGCGTTTTATCGAAAGCTCGGAATTTATTGAATTTATGGGCAGGCTGGGTATTCTGTTTTTGCTCTTTTATCTGGGATTGGAATTTTCGGTCTCCCGCCTGATGAAGTCAGGCAAAGCCATTCTGACCGGAGGTATGTTCTACGTTGGCCTTAACTTTGCTTCCGGTCTGCTGCTGGGATGGTTCATGGAACTGCCACTCAAAGAAACATTAGTTGTCTGTGGTATTATGACGAGTTCTTCCACAGCTATTGTGGCTAAAGTACTCGTGGATCTGAAGCGCACGGCGAACCCGGAGACGGAGATTATTATGGGCATGATCATGTTTGATGATCTGTTCATCGCCATCCATATATCGATTCTGACGGGGCTTGTACTTAGTGGGGCTACATCATTCCTCAGCGTCTTGCTCGTATCCCTGTCTGCGCTGCTCTTTATTGTGCTATTTCTGATCATAGGCAGGAAATGCATCAAATATATTGATAAGGCACTCAACATCAAGTCATCGGAGTTATTTCTGCTTACGGTTATGACGCTGCTCTTTTTGGTGGCAGGTTTCTCGGAAACGTTGCATGTAGCCGAGGCGATTGGAGCTCTGATGATGGGGCTTGTTCTGGGGGAATCCAGACATGCCAGCCGAATTGAGCATCAGATTATGCCGTTCAAAGATTTCTTTGGGGCCATCTTCTTTTTCAGCTTTGGCCTGACTATTGAACCCTCGACCCTTGGCGGGGCCGTTGGAATGACCGTGATTGCCGTTATTCTGACCATTGCCAGCAACTATGGTGCGGGCATGATCGCTGGCAGACTCTCTGGGATGACTCCCAAGGCTTCTCTCAATGTGGGATTCACGCTCGTATCCCGTGGAGAGTTCTCTATCATTATGGCGAACATCGGCAAGGCAGGAGGCCTGATGGCATCCATTCAGTCTTTTGCCGTGTTATATGTGTTGATTCTGGCAGTGCTTGGTCCGATCCTGACGAAAGAATCACCTTGGATCTACAGTCAATACGCTCGCTTGAGAAAAAGAATGAGGGGGAAAGAGACGGGATGAATTGTGCATCTGTTTGCCACGTCTTTACAGCGTAGGTTAATACACAGATGCAAACACGCATTGAATCTAATCCATTGTTTAACCGTAAACGCCACACTGCTTGGAGTATATCTCTCCTTGGTGTGGCGTTTATTGTATCGGGGAATGTACCATCCCTTTATTGACAGATGTATGAAGGCTGTTATACAAAGAAGTATACTTATGGAGTAGGCTTAATGTAAGGTCGTGCAATGCACGGCCTTTTTTGGCTATATAGGATCAGTCTCATTCAATCTGAATGAGACTGATCTATGACAAGAGGAGAATGAACAGCATGGATAATCTGCTTTCATATCATTCATCACATCATTATTGGAAACAGTATCAAGCCTTTTTCCCGGAACAATTCAGGCTAGGGGACCATGCGAATCCTGAAGAGGAGTGGTGGGAATCAAACGGGGTTCATCTGCACATCGATCGTCTGACCGCGCCCGATTCGCCGATCAAAATTCTGTTCATTCACGGAGCTGGAGGCAATGGCAGGTTGCTCGCGCCTTATGCTCGAATGTTGCAGCTCCGAGGCTATGAGGTAGTATCGCCAGATCTTCCACCGTATGGACTGAGCTATCCGTTGCCTGGGACACGTCTCAATTATGAACTATGGATCAAGCTGCTTGTTTCACTCGCTGATTGGGAATTTAGGAAAGACGGCAAGCCGATCGTGGCATTGGGAAGCAGCATCGGAGGTATGCTGGCTTATCACACGAGTGCACGCAGTGAGCACGTACAAGGCTTGATCGTAACGACATTTGTGGACACGAGTGATGCGGATATGCGTGACCAGCTTGCACCAAACCGTCTGGTGAGCCGATGGGGCAAACGTATGATGGATCGGTTTCCGGCTTTACTGGATCATATACGTATCTCTGTGAAGCAAGTATCGCGTATGCAGCTGATTACCAATAATTCGGAGTTAACTCGACTTATTATGAATGATCCACAGGCGGCAGCGACACGTGTCCCGTTGGAACTATTAAGAACATTCCTGAATAAGAAGCCGGAGGTAGACCCGGAACAGTTTGACCAATGTCCTGTATTGCTGGTTCACCCCGAACTGGACCCGATGACACCATTACGGTTCAGCCAATCTTTTTTTGATCGATTGAAGGTGGAAAAGGAATGCGTAGTGTTGGAAGGAGCGGGCCACTTCCCTATAGAACAGCCAGGGCTGAAACAATTGGAAGAAGCCGTGTTACGATTTTTACATCAAATTGAAGCGCAACATTCATGAAAGTTGGATTCGAATGTTCTCTATATGAACCGCGACCCCGCCCACTTGAATCTTTGTGATTTCATTGGAAATGCCCAGCGTTAATCTGGCACGAATCTCCGAGGGGCGGTTCATGGTGTATCCTTGTCTAATCGTATAGGTTGTATCGTGGGGATATGAAATTTGGTTGTTTTTATGTAAATAACAGAGTAAAGCACCGTTAGATGTACCAGTTGCGCTCTCTTCCGGGATATCGTAAAGGGGAGCAAAGTTCCGGCATTCTGCCAGAGTGCTCTCTTTATCTGGTTCGAGTGCAAATACGTGATAACCTACGACATGGTTAGCTTTGCTAATTTCAGCGATAAGCTTAAAATCAGGAATGATTTTTGACAGAACATCAACATGGTTAACCGCAATCAAGATATCGCGCAATCCGGTAGATACGATCTGTACAGGTAATTCAGCGTGTAAATCATGTGTAGAAATACCCAGAGAATCTGCAATGTCTTGTCGGTCAACGATCTCTCCAAACTCCGGAAGCGTCTGAGACAGATAGACTTCACCATTATTCTGGACAACTACTTCAAGTATTCCGGCTAACGTCTCCAGCGTGTATACACCTACATCAACGATATGCTGTGCTTTCATTAAATAAAATAAGGCAATCGTTGCATGTCCGCATAGATCAACTTCATCACTAGGGGTGAAGTAACGAACTTTGAAATCAGCCTGGTCCGATGGCATAACAAACGCGGTCTCTGAGAATCCAACTTGTCTGGCAATCTCCTGCATCTGGGAGTCGGACAAGTGTCCTGCTTGTAAAACAACTCCTGCGGGATTTCCGCCTAAAGGCTTATCCGAAAATGCATGTAACGTACTTACTTCAATTTCCACATTTCTACCTCGCTTGTTCAGTTATTTAGGTTCAACTGTTCTACATTATATCACGATTCCTAATCGGGCTTGTGAACCCAAACCTGCTGCGAATTCATGAATATAGGTCAAATGAACGTCCGGGAAGGGTAATGAAGAAGGAGAGTATAACGATAATGCTATGGAAAGGCTGGGATCTCTAATGAAAGCAATTGTGATTGAAAAGTTCGGCGGAGCAGAACAATTGAAGGAAAAGGAAATGCCCAAGCCGGCATGTGGAGTGAATCAGGTGCTAATCCGCATTCATGCTACTTCTGTGAACCCGGTGGATTTTAAAGTCAGACAAGGCCATATGAAAGAGGCAGCGGATTCTTTCCCACTAATATTGGGCGGGGATGTTGCCGGTACGGTGACTGAAGCGGGTTCGAATGTGGCAAGGTTCAGAGCGGGAGATCGCGTATTTGCCCGTCCTCGTCATTTCGGGACCTATGCAGAATATGTGGCCGTGGATGCGGACATCATTGCCCGTATCCCGGAAAATCTGAGCTTTGAGGAAGCAGCTGCCATACCTCTAGCCGCCATGACGGCCTGGCAGGCACTTGTTGACCATGGACGGCTTGCCAAAGGGCAGAAGGTTCTCATTCACGCCGGAGCAGGTGGTGTAGGAACCTTTGCTATTCAGATTGCCAAATATCTTGGCGCTGAAGTGGCTTCCACGGCGAGTGAATCGAATGAGGAATTGCTTCGTTCGCTGGGAGTGGACCATTTTATCAATTATAAAAAAGAAGACTTCTCGGAGATTCTCTCCGGGTATGATGTCGTGCTGGACACGATGGGTGGCGACATTCAGCGTGATAGCTTCAAGGTATTGAAGGCCGGTGGACATCTGGTATCGCTTGTGGAACAGCCGGATGAAACGCTGGCTAAGGAAGCAGGTGTAGCGGCCAACGTGTTCATGATGGAACCCAAAGGGGACCAACTCGATCAGTTGGCTGAGCTCGCTGCTGAGGGCAAGCTGAGACCTATCATTGATGAGACATACCCCTTGAGTGAACAAGGGCTGCGTGAAGCGCACGAAAAAAGCGAAACCCATCATACACGCGGGAAACTGGTCATTCGAGTAGAATAGGTGAGGATTAACGTTAGTTCTTTAAATTAGATTTTTGTTTGCGTACACCTCCTAAAATTGACATTGGACATAACCTTATGGGGAGCCGGTGATATTTTAGGAGGTGTATTTTTTATGCGGAAAAAGAGCACCGAATAATATAATTTGAAAGAATGGAATATTACGGTATATACTTGATTTAAGTGTTGAAAGGAATGAGAACGATGTAGTCTATGAAGACTTAGATCCTAAGGCCAGATCTCCGCCTTAATTCAGATATGAGTGAGGTAGGAGTAAATAAACCTTAGGAGGATCTATAATGAAAAATAATATTTGGACAGGTCATAAAGTTAGATTACGTGCAATTCTCCCAACTGATTGGGATAAGTTCCACAATAATGATTCTGATTCTGACTGTGCTAGACTTTGCGATGTAATAAATTTCCCAAGATCGGAAGATGGTACAAAAGCTTGGGCTGAACACCAGGCATCCCGTGGTCCTGATGGGGATAAAATTATGCTCGCGGTCGAGACTTTAGATGGAGTATTAGTGGGAAGTATAAGTTCGAATAACTGTGATACCCGCAATGGAACTTTTACGTACGGTGTTGCTATCTTTAGAGAATTCTGGCGCAATGGTTATGCTTCAGAAGCTATAAAGATATTGTTGCGATATTACTTTGAGGAATTACGCTATCAGAAAGTTACCGCACATGTTTATGCTTTTAATGAAGGTTCATTAGAACTTCATGAGCGTCTTGGATTTGTCCAAGAAGGGAAACTCAGAGATATGTTATTCACTAATGGACAGCATTACGATGAGTATCTCTATGGTATGACTAAAAGTGAATACTCGAAAATGAAGATATGAGAGTAGGCTACCCTAGTGGTAGCCTTTTTTCGAATAACGGTAAACGAAAAATTTAACTCTGAGCCGGGATGTAGGCGGAATGATTTCTTTAGTTGAGGCTCCGATTTGTTGATGTTCATTTTCAAATGTAACTCTCAGAACATGATCCTCTAAAAGGGGTCTCTTATATAGCATAAGAGACTTCGATGAAAGTGATATTTCTGCTAAAAGAAGCAATTTATTCTTATGTAGCCTATTTACCTTTTACCATACGGCAAATCTGTTCCAGTCATTAAACCCACGATATGAGCTAATTGATTATTATCAAATTTAAAAACTTTACTGACGGAAGATGTCAGTGAAGTTTTTTTATACTAGGGGTATCCACTAGAAGGGAAGTGCACTATGCATACAAAAAAAGCATATCTTTATGTATTTGATACGATGTCAGACTGGGAGGTAGGTTATTTAATTGCTGAACTAAACTCGGGAAGGTATTTTAAGAAAGGGCTGGCGGCGATAGAGGTGGTTGCTGTTGGCGTTGATAAAAGTCCGGTAACTACCATGGGGGGATTGGAAATACTACCTCGCATTTCTGTTGATGATTGTATGTTGGAAAGTAAGGATGTGTTGATTCTTCCAGGGGGAAATACTTGGATGGAATCCATTCATGAGCCCATATTGAAAAAAGCTTCAACATCTTTGGAAAAAGGTCATGTTGTTGCGGCAATATGTGGTGCAACCGTTGGACTTGCGAGGATGGGATTGCTAGACTCCAGAAGGCATACAAGCAACGATCTGGAATATTTGAAAATGATTTGTCCTCATTATATTGGAGAGAAATACTATGAAATGGTATCGGCCGTAACGGATGATAATTTAGTTACAGCATCGGGCATAGCTCCGTTGGAGTTTGCGATGCATGTATTGAAGGTGCTAGATGTATTTACACCGGAGACTTTAGATTCATGGTTCAATCTATATCAGACTCATGAACCAAAATACTTCTTCGAGTTAATGAATTCTATCAAATAGCTGACATTTCGATATTTTCGCATGGAGTGGAATAAGATATAATAGTAACAATTTATTCCATTCTATGTATGAGGTGATTCGGATCTCCAATGAGCTCATTCAAGCGATTCAATTATTAAAAGAAAAGAAGTGGGTGGATCTGACCCATACGTTTGGGCCGGAATCTCCACATTTCTCAGCTTTTGATGCAGCACAATTCGATACGTTGTTTAATCACGATCAAGGTTTCTTTGCCCAAAGTTTCAGGTTTCCCGGTCAATATGGTACGCATCTCGATGCACCGATCCATTTTGTGCGTGATACCCGTTATCTCGATGAATTGGGGTTGAAGGAACTTGTGCTACCGCTGGTGGTCATTGATCAATCTGTGGCTGTAGAGAGCAATCCGGATTTCACGCTGGATGTCGATCATATTCTTGAGTTTGAAAAAGAGCATGGCGTTATTGAAGCTGGCAGCTTTGTAGCACTACGTACTGATTGGAGCAACGCTGGCCCAGTCATGAAGCATTCGACAACAAGGATGCAGAGGGAAACAGTCATGCACCCGGATGGTCAGTCAGTGCGCTAATGTTTTTATTCGAGGAAAGAAAAATACAGGCGATCGGCCATGAGACCTTCGACACCGATTCAGCTGTAGACTATCAAAAGAACGGAGCACTTCTGGCAGAGTATTATGTACTTGCTCAGGATACATATCAGGTAGAGCTGTTAACGAATCTGGATCAGGTACCAGCCAAAGGTGCGGTGATCTTCAATATCGTACCTAAGGCCGAAAAGGCGTCCGGCTTTCCAGTACGCTCGTTTGCCATTTTACCTTAAAACAAAGTTGAACATAGGTATAATGCAAAGGACTCACACACAGTTCTTTCCGAATGATTCGCATAAGTAAATAACTAGGGAGGTGTATTCCTCCTCTGATTGTTGAGAAACCCAGGTCATTTTTTTTACGACCTTGGGTTTTTCTTCTGTTCAGGCAGCACTGTTGATATGGAATACTCCTATGGGCATTTGGATCAATCTTGTGTTAACATGTGCACTAACTAACCCAATAGCATGATTAAGAAGGGGATACCATGTCCATTCGAATAAAAATGTTGCTGTCCTTTACGGGTATGCTCGTCATAAGTCTGCTGTTCATCCTGCTTACAGCTAGTCTGTATACGATTGCTGCAACAGGCGATCTGCAGGGTTTTCGCGATATTTACAAAGTACATTATCAGGTGAATCCACTCACGGAACAGGGAGAAACGATCTTTCAAGAGATGAAGTTTCTGGCCAAAAATGATCCGGACGAGCTGCAGAACAAGGTTTTGCTGCGCGAGTACGACATGAAGCTTCGAGCCGAGAAGTCTGGGCTATACGTCAGACGGGAGAATAGCCAGATTTTCGAATCGCTGACCTTCAACCAGCCAGAACTGAAGCAAGCACTGCCTGCCTATGATCTCAACAATTATCAAATTCGCAGCACCTTTAACATTAGTGAGCGATTCTATGCATATGCGAAATTTGATTTTCAATATTCAGATGGAGAAAGAGGAAGTATCTTCGTTATTCGTGAGAGAAGCCCATTTGCAGAGCTTACTCGCAAGCTGCTACCTGTGATGTCTCTTCTGCTCATCGGCGTTCTCATCATCGCGAACCTGCTCTTATTCCGCTGGATCACTCGCAGCTTCATTAAGCCATTGAATCAACTGCGGAGCTCAGCCGAACATATTAAAGATGGGAATCTGTCCTTCAAGCTTCAGCTTAACTCCAATGATGAGGTTGGACAGCTTAGCGAAGCGTTTGAGAGCATGCGGAATCAATTGCAGCGCTCCAATGAGTTGCGACAGCAGGACGAGGCGAATCGCAGAGAGCTCATCTCCAATATTTCGCATGACCTTCGCACACCAATCACCAATATTAAAGGTTATATTGAGGGGATTCGTGATGGAGTGGCCAACACTCCGGAAAAAATGGAATCATACGTCAATATTATTCACTCCAAAGCAGTTAGCATGGATAAGCTGGTGGATGAACTGTTTCTGTATTCAAAGCTCGACTTGAATCAGGAACCTTTCCTGTTTAAAGTGGTAGACCTTGTCGATTTCCTGGAAGACAGCATTGAAGAACTCAGATACGATCTGGAGGACAAAGGGGTGGCTTTGGATCGGGAGAATCGGGCATCTGGACCAGTCATGGCGTCTGTAGATCTGGATAAATTAAAACGCACCGTTGTCAATGTAGTGGATAATGCCCTCAAATATATGGAGAATGAACAAAAACGATTCGGGATTACACTTCAAGCAGATGACGAATGGACTACGATATCCTTTAAGGATAATGGCAGAGGAATACCGGAAGAGGCGCTGCCTTATATATTTGAACGTTTTTATCGGGCAGAGCAATCTCGCAATTCGTCAACAGGCGGAAGTGGATTGGGGCTGGCGATTGCCCGCCAAATCATTGATGGACACGGAGGCTTTATCTGGGCGAAAAGCAAACCCAATGACGGCACGGTCATTTATATCAAACTAAAACGGTTGAATGAAGAGGAGGAGCTTATCGGTAATGACAAACATTTTGATTATTGAGGACGAAACAACGATTGCGGAATTGGAACGGGACTATTTCGAACTCAACGGGTTTTCTGTAGAGCTCTGCCATAACGGAGATGAAGGGCTTAAGTTGGCTCTGGAGGGGAGTTACAATCTAATTATTGTTGATCTGATGCTTCCTGGCCTGGATGGCTTCGAATGTTGCAGGCGCATTCGTGAGGTGAAAGAGGTGCCGATCCTTGTCGTCTCCGCGAAGAAGGAGGAGATCGATAAGATTAGAACGTTCAATTTGGGTGTTGATGATTTTATTACAAAACCATTTAGTCCAAGTGAGTTGGTTGCAAGAGCGAAGGCTCATTTGACCCGATATGAGAGATTGCTTGGCAAAAACAAACCAGTCGTACAAGATGAAATCCACATTCGTGGGCTTCATATCGACAAGGGAGCGCGCCGCGTTTTTGCTAATGGCGAAGAGGTAGCAATCACAACCAAGGAATTCGATCTACTCGTATTTCTTGCGAGTCATCCGAACCGTGTATTCAGCAAATCCGATCTGTTCGAGCGGATCTGGAGCATGGATTCCAGCGGAGATATTGCGACGGTTACCGTCCATATTCGTAAACTGCGTGGGAAGCTGGAGGCAGATCCCAAAAATCCGGAATATATTGAGACCGTCTGGGGTGCGGGCTACCGGTTCACCGTATAAGTTTCGAGAAAAATTAGATTCAGTTTATAGTTTGTTAATATTTTTGTCCTTGGGAGTTTCTTTTTGTCCTCTATTCTATAGATACAGGCAACTTCAACCTATAGAGGAGGAATTCAAATATGAATCCTATAACCCGAAAAATGGCTACATTTTTAACGATAACTGCATTAGGCACAGCAGTATTCCCGCTAACTACCAATCAAGCACATGCAGCTACATACGTTACTAACGTTGCAGCTACAGCGACACAGCTTACCAATCAGCAGATTGAGGTCGCCATCAAGGAACTGAACAGCTTGGGGATCATGAACGGTTATGCCGATCAATCCATGGGTGAGCATAGAGCTATTACCCGCGCGGAAATAGCATCACTGGTATTCAAAACGTTTAATCTGGAGGAGAAGAAAGGAGAAAGCGTTGAATTAACGGACGTTAATCCTGACGCGTGGTATGCACCGTATGCATCAAACCTCGTTGAACTTGGCATCATGCAGGCGAATAACGGACAATTCAATCCACACAGTCAAGTGACGGATGCAGAACTCGAACAGGTCGTATCCAAAGCGATGCAGCGTGACGTGAAATCCGTTCACCATTGGATGAGCACGTTCTATTCCGAGAACGGTTCGACCACACGCGGGGAAGCAGCGGTACTGTTGCAAACGGCCCACCAGGCTATTCCTTCGGAGCAGGCTCAAATCCAGAGCGTTAGATCGCTCAATGCCATTACGTTAATTGTGACGTTCGACAAGCCTCTGACAGCAGCGGATGAAGTATTTGCTAAGGCACAAACCGATTTTGCGCTCAGTGGTGGGTTGACATTGACCAACATGCCTCGTCTGAAAACAGGGTCCATCGCGACCTACATCGTTCCAACGTCTGTTCAACATGCAGATGAAGTATACAGTCTCACTTATAAAGGCCAAGATGCTGGTTCCTTTGAAGGCAGTGGCACGAAATTAAACATGACGACGGCTAGTCAAATAACGAATGATACGTTCGAGATTGAAGCACTGCAAGAGAACGGTGTAGTGGATTACGGCTATATCATTTCAGCATACAGTGGTGGTCGAGGGGCTAATGCGTTTGTGTTGAATGACCAAGAACAAGCAGGAGGCAAAACGTATCAAATTATCTCCTCCATGCAGGCAAGACAAGTCGTGATTACGCCAGAAGGCGGCGAGCCAATCGTTGCCAAATATGTTCCGTTCACGCAATCGACAGATGGCAAACAAGAACCGAAGTTCCGTTTGCCCGAAGGACAAACATTGCAATCCGGTGTGACATATACGGTTTCTTCTGACTGGGCGAACATCAATAACGCTTCATTCACCGCAAGATCGTTTGATTCGCTGGAGATTGCAAGTGCCCAAGCTGTGAGTGAAACTTCAATTGAAGTTACGCTGGCACAAGATCCTGGGGATGAACTGTTCTCCGGTCGAAGTGTAACATTAACATCCCCTAACGGTGACGTTCTGACAGCGACATATAAATATTCAAGTCGGAAAGGCGCCACGGGCGTATTCGACCTTGTTAATGATGGCAAGTTAATCCCAGGCACTACCTATACGATAAGTCCAGTTGGGGATTGGAGTGTCGCTTCTTCGGTAACAGTGGCACTGTAGTAAGGGAGGCAGTATGAATAAGTCGCTGATGATGATTATCCTAATAAGCAGTATGTTCGTCGTTCAAGGCTGCGTGCCTGAAGTGAGAAACGACTCGAAGGTGGAGGAGAAGTTATTGATTTCACCGGATGAGCTGTTGTTGAAGGCAGCCGAGGGAAGAGACACCGAAAGTATTGAAACATGGATTCAAGAGGGCGCCAATATCAATGCTCAGGATCAGAGTGGAAGAACAGCTGTTATGATTGCAACATACAACAATGATCTGGCATCAGCCACAATGTTGATTGAAGCGGGTGCAGATGTTAATGTACAGGATGATATGAAGAATAGCCCGTTTTTGTACGCTGGCGCTGAAGGATACTTGGATATTTTGAAGCTGACGATTGGAGCGGGAGCCGACCCAGCGATAACGAATCGATATGGAGGAACTGCACTTATTCCAGCTTCGGAGCACGGATACGTGGATGTGGTACGAGAACTGCTGACCCAAACTTCAGTGAATGTGGACTATGTTAATCAATTGGGATGGACAGCACTGTTGGAAGCGATCATTTTAAACGATGGCAATAAAGGACAGCAGGAGACGATTAAATTACTCATTGATCATGGAGCAGACGTAAACCTTTCAGATCGTGATGGTGTATCACCGCTTATTCATGCTAAGAATAAAGGCTTCAAGGAAATCGAAGAGATTTTGGTCCGGGCTGGTGCGAAATAGAGTATCATTTTTATTTTGCATAATTCCAGTTTCTTGCTCCAGGGTAGAGAATATTGACAGGAAGAAGCATCCTGATCAATACAACGTCTAGACGAATAGGCATTCATATAAATAATAAAGGAGGCGTATTCCGCCTCCTTTTTATGTGGTTACTTTTGATCCGAAGAGGGATCCTGATTGAATCGTTGTGAAATTTTCTTCTCTGTCTTCTTACGCCGAATCCAGCGCTTGAATATACTTTCATCTTTTCTTCCCTGCAGTGTTTCCTTCATGCCTTGGATCATAAATTCGGACCTTCGTCTGTCATCCCGACTAATCTCGCGTAGTTCCTTAATAAATTTGTCGTCCATATCTGCCTCTCGCTCATTAAGTATATCTCTATTATACCGAACGTACGTTCTTTTATCAAGTTTTACCATAATCGAATTTTTTGGACGATTTTAGTGAGAAAGAGCACAGGAATCAGCCCTCTCCATATGTGAAAATGGAATAGAACTTTCAGTGAAATCTGTATAACATGTCTGGAGGGTGAGGGATGAGGACTAGTGATGATGGAATGAAGCGTGAATGTGGACCTGAAAGATCGTGGGCGCTCATTATTGTGCAGGGGTTACTGGCCATTGGTGCGATCATTGGAGGGGGAGCACTCATTATCGATCCATCGGGAAACCTTGTCAAAATGCCGGATTCATTGTTGGAACATTCCCCGTTTGGCAGTTTTCTGATCCCGGGAATTATACTATTGTTGGTTCTTGGTGTTATGCCGATGATCGTTGCCATTTCACTCATTCGTCGCACTCACTGGGAAATAGGTGAAAAACTAAATCTTTACTCGAATCAATACTGGGGATGGACGTTCTCCTTATATACGGGATTTGCTCTGATCATCTGGATTATGGTACAGGTATACTGGATCCAGCATGTATCTGTTATCCATCTGGTCTATTTTGCTTGGGGAGTGGGGATCCAGATCGTCACTCTGTTGCCTGGCGTACAGCGAAGGTATCAGGCAGACTGCTCATCATAATATATTCTTTCTATAAAATAAAACGGCTGTCATCCGGATCTTGGAGTGATCCGGGTGACAGCCGTTTATCTTTATTGTTACTTGGAAGCCTGGTAGGCGCTCAAGAATTCTTTCACTTTTGCCGGATCGGACTTCAATTCATTCCCGGTCTGCACAAGTGGACTTACTGTAGAGTATGCCTTAAGTTTGTTGTTTTTGTAGAACTGCAAAATGTCATCCTGATTGATGGAGTACAGCACGGATTTTCTCAGGTCACTGCTCTTGGCAACTTCCCGATTGGCTGTGTTGAACAGCAGATAGGAGACCGCATTGCTCGGAATGCTCTGCAATTGCAACTTGCTGTCATTTTTGATGATGTCATACTTTGTTTCGGATACTCCGTAGTACAGGTGGATTTCACTGCTGCGAAGAGCAGACAACGCACTGTCGGCATCAGAGATGAATCGAACATTCACCTGAGAGATTTTGGGTGCATACTCAGAGCCTTTACGGTATCCGGGATTCTGATAGAATACACCTTCGTAATCATTTTTATATGCCAAGATATATGGGCCGCTGGCATACAGGGTGTTGTTGTACGCAGCACCTTCAGTCACGGTATTCTGATCTCCGTAAGGAATGTCTTTATTCACATCAAACGAAGCTACATCATACGTATTAATGCTCTCCACCTGCTTTTTGGACACAATGCCAGCAGATTGGTGAGCCAGATAGTTCAATACTTGCGGGAAAGGTTCCGTGGTTGTGAGTTTCACAACCTGATACTTCCCGGCAGCGTTATCGGCTTTGTTTTTGTCCGTGACCAGTTCCGTAATTTTGGTGCCAAGCCCTTGTTCCAATGCTTCTTTAATCGTACCGCTGCCACTGGATTGCTGAATGGATTCCAAGGTGCTCAAGTCTGTTACCAACTCGGCTTCCTTGATATGTTCGTGCAGGCTGTATGTCCGGTGATCCGGTACGGAATCTTTGTTTTTGGCACGATCGAGAGAGAAGATGACGTCATCTGCACCGACACGTTCTCCCGTATCTACCGCTTTTTTATTATCAATCTTGGCAAAGTTGATATCGTCTCTGAGAATGAAGTAATACTCCGAGTTCCCCTCAGCAATGCTGAAATTGTGAGAGAGGGAACCCTCTGCTGTAAGCTGATCGTCATCTGTCAGGTTAACGAGACGTACATACATGTTGGTGTTCAGTTGGTTGATGGAACCGTCATTTCCTTTGATCGGGTCAAGGGAAGTCAGGACGGAGGCGCTTTGTGTCAGAATTAATGGTTCTTTTGTATTTTTGGAGCTGTCTTTGAATTCAATAGGTTCCCATGCCATGGCGCGGGATTTGGACAAGCGAACGGTGTCTGCATTCAGAATGTCTTTGTTCACAGCCTGACTTTTCAGGGAAATGTACAGCGGAGCGATATAGGCTTGATCGGTTACCAAGCGGTCCTCCAATTGTTTATACGTATCCTTGTACTCGTCTGGAGTCTGGGTAGCGGCCTGGTCAATAAGTTTATCGATTTCCTCATCAGCCAGAATGCTGTAGTCTCCGCCTGTTTTGAAGAGTGAACGAACTGCATAATCCGGATTCCCGGTTACCGTTGTCCAACTGGACAGCGCAATGTCATAATTGCCTGCATCCTGCTGGGATTTGTAGCTGCCGTAATCCGGCTGTAAGTTCAGCTTGACATTGAAGCCATTCTTGGTAAGTTGGTCGCGGATAATGTTC
This sequence comes from Paenibacillus sp. GL_099_B, assembly GCF_057835695.1. Lineage (NCBI taxonomy): Bacteria > Bacillati > Bacillota > Bacilli > Caryophanales > Paenibacillaceae > Paenibacillus > Paenibacillus sp. GL_099_B. Next base: position 5,307,581 of record NZ_CM174430.1, on the reverse strand, counting down.
ACGTCATTTTCGGAAGAGCTCTGAGCCAGTAATTCGATGTCTACCGGTTTTTGGTTTTGCGTGTTTTCTGTTGTATCGGACGGTGCGGTTTCTGACTGGGATTCCGTCTTGGTCTTCACATTGCAACCAGAGACCACAAGGACAAAAGTTAATAGTATTGCTATCAGCATGCGTTTTTTCATGAAAATACCTCCAGATAAGTTCATAATCAATGGAATTCAAATTGAGTTGAATATTGTAGAATCGGTTAAGCCTTTTCCAGCTTCGGATCAAGCGCATCACGTAGTCCGTCACCAAGAAAGTTGAACGAGAGTACGAGCAGAATGATCGCAAGACCTGGATAGATGGCCAGATACGAATGGGTTTCCAGATAAGTGCTCCCCAGCTTGAGAATGTTGCCCCACTCGGGAATATGCGGCTCCACGCCGAGCCCCAAATAACTCAGACTGCTGGTGGCAATGACCGCTCCGCCAATCGTAAGTGTAGACTTGATAATCATGGGTGCGAGCGAGTTCGGAATAATATGTTTGAAAATAATGGAGCGATTGTTGTAACCCAGTGCACGTGCAGCTTCAACAAATTCAAAAGTAGATACATAGAGCACACTAGCCCTCATGGTTCGTGCATAAGTTGGGATCGAACCCAAGCTGAGTGCGAGAATAAGATTGACCGTATTGGCCCCGAACGCCGCAATGATGGCGATAGCGAGCAGAATACCCGGAATAGCATAGAGAATATCCAGCAGTCGCATGATGATATTGTCCGTGTGTCTTCCATAGAATCCCGAGAAGGCTCCGAGAATACCGCCTATCAGTACCGGAATCAGGGTTGACATGAAGCCAACGATTAATGATATACGGGCACCGAATACAATCCGGGAAAATAAACATCGTCCAAAGTCATCTGTTCCCAAGGGATAAGCGAGCGATGGAGACTGAAGTAAGGCCGAGTAGTTATTTTCTACAGCCATGCTGTAATCAAAAGTAAAGAAGCTGCAAATCGATATCGAGAACAGGAAAATGATAAAAAACAAACCGGACATTGCGGTGACATTCGGAGCAAGACGCTCCCACAGATCATTCCAGAAGTTGGATTTCTGTTTACCCTGTCTGCGGATTCGTCCAATGATGGAAATACCCAGCAGCAGTGCGAACACATTCCCTGTGACCGAAGTCAGAATCAGGATCACACTCACGCCCAGCATCCAGCGTGGGATGATCGAGGCTGAGGTATACCGGGATACGATAAACAGCACCACTAGATCAATGACAAGCACAAGTATGAGCACAGCCATGGCTGGCAAAAACGTATCCGCAACATATGGTTTAAACATATTGAGTGCCGAGACCCCAATAACGAACAGCTGGGTCAGCAGCATATACACCGCAAATGTATACTCAATGCTCTTTGTTTTCTTGATCAGATGAAAGGCGGCCGTCACGATAAAGATATTGCCTGAAATGATACCCAACAGTTGGACCCAAGCGAGTCGGCGAGTCAGGACAGAGATTGTCCCCTTCTGAATTAGGTCTCTCCGAATCCGGAGCGTCAGCACAGTCTGGACTAGCGTGAAAAATAGGTAGATTCCGAGCGCAGTCAGCAGAAATGGTCTGAACTCCTGAAGGCCCCAGTCATAACTGTTGAACAACAGTAACACTGACAAGAGAAGGGAAGTGACCCAGGCGAAGCTTGCCTGACTGTACTCCTGTGAAGACTTAAGCCGAAAACGCATTTCTTGTGTAAGTGAACCCGATTTTGTCATAGTGCACCTGCTTTAATATTGTTTCATCTTGGAACGAACCCTGGGATCGACAAAAGCGTACAACAGATCTACCACAACATTGATGATGGAGATTGTAATCGCTGTGTATATGACCCCGCCCATAATGCTCGGAATATCAGGGATAAACTGTTTATCCACAATGTAGCTGCCAAGTCCGCTGATATTAAATACTTTCTCCGTTACAGCCGCCCCGCCAAGCATGCCTCCGAATTGAAGACCTACAACGGTTACGATTGGAATTAGCGCATTGCGCACAGCATGTTTCAGCAGAACCTGTCGTTCACTTAATCCTTTGGCACGAGCAGTCATCACGTAATCCTCATGAATAACTTCCAGTGTGGAAGACCGAGTCATACGGGCCACCGCAGCGGTTAATCCGGTTCCCAGAACAATCGTTGGCATAATAATAGATAGCCAGTTCTGTGGATTGAAGGTAGCGGGAAGCCACTGCAGCTTGATCGAAAAATTCAGGATGAAAATCAGTCCTTGCCAGAAATTCGGAATCGATAATCCAATCAATGCAATAAACATGAATGTGTAATCAAACAGTGAATTGGGCTTGATCGCCGAGATGATGCCGATTGGCAATGCAATGACAAGGGCAAGCAGCAAGGAGATAACGGCCAGTGTTAACGTGATTGGAAACTTTCTGGTGATTGTAGCCGTGACATCTTCATTCCCTGAAAAAGACTTGCCGAGATCAAATAGCGCTATGCCCTTGATATTGTTCCAGAGCTGGACAAGATAGGGCTGATCCAGGCCATAGACATGGTTAAAAGCTGCAATCTGTTCCTGTGTCGCTGTCTCTCCGAGAATGTTGGCCGCCGGATTGAATGGGGACAGGTACAAGATGGTGAATACAAGTGTAGCTACGCCCAGAATGACGAATACCGTCATCAGAATTCTTTCGAATATGTACTTTAGATAAGGATTGCCATACAAAAACATCATGGCGTACATCAGACAGCCCGGAATAACTGATATCGCAAGGAACCAAGGTTTATCAATCATCGATTGGAATGTATCAGCCATCGTCAGTCGCTGTTTTCCCTGTTCCTGAAGCTTGCTGAACGTTCGTTCCTTTAACTCCTTCTGAACGGATTCCTCCAGCCACTCCTCGGTCTGACGCTTAAACTCTGCCTCACTAACTTGCTGCCGAAAGAAACGGTGTTTACGCCTCAACTGTTCTTCAACGTCCATTCGAAGTTTATCCCGGTAAGAAGTGGAGAGCATATCGCGCTCAACAGCTTGTTGAACCACGGCCCAGCCATCCCTTTTTCGTCTGGATTGCCAGAGCAGAAGCACAACCAAATTAACGGGCAGTCCGAGAATAAATAGAACATATCGATAGGAGGGATGAAGCAGCATTTTGCCATAATTAAATCCCAGGGTGTAAACAAGCTGTGACATTTTGCTGCCTTTTGCAAGATTCAAACCATGCGAGCCTCCTTTCATCTCATTTTAAATTGCATTATTCCGATTGATATAGTATATATTATTTAGAGTCTATTTAATTGTCAAGGTATGGAAGAGTATACATATGAGCACATGTGAAAATATGGATGAGGGCTGGTGATCACATGCAACCTTTGTTGAAAGTAAATGAGTTGTCCGTTTCTTTTCATTCCGGAGAGAGTGAATTTCAGGCGGTGAAAGAAGTCAGTTTTGAAGTGCGGAAAGGGGAAACGCTTGGCATTGTAGGGGAATCCGGCAGTGGGAAGAGTGTTACGGCACGTTCCATTATGCGGCTGCTTGCCTCTCCTCCTTCGCAGATGAAAAAGGGTGAGATCCTGTTTAAAGGGGTAGACCTGGTCCATAAAACGCAAAAAGAGATGGAGAGTATCCGTGGCCGTGACATCGGCATGATCTTTCAGGACCCTATGAGCTCTCTTAATCCGACCGTGAAAATCGGAAAACAGATCACCGAAAGTCTGATTAAACATCAGAAGCTTTCCAGAGGAGAAGCGAAGAAGCAGGCGATTGCCATGCTGGAGCTCGTTGGTATTACCCGGAGTGAAATACGTTTCAACCAGTACCCACATGAATTCTCCGGAGGTATGCGTCAGCGGGTGATGATCGCTATTGCTCTTGCTTGCCGTCCTGAATTGCTGATTGCGGATGAACCTACAACTGCGCTTGATGTTACTATCCAGGCCCAAATCCTAAATTTGATGAAAGATATGCAGGCACAGCTGGGAACTTCTATTATTCTGATTACCCATGATCTCGGAGTAGTGGCAGGCATGTGTGATCGGGTCGTGGTCATGAAAGACGGGCAGATTGTGGAATCCGGCACAACTACAGAGATTTTTGCAAATCCGAAGCATCCGTACACGTCCAGGCTGTTGAATGCATTACCTCGACTGGATGAGAAGAAAAAGCCAAAACTCGTCTCGTTGGTGCCACGCGATCTGAAAGATGATCAGCCTTTACTGGAAGTGAAGTCCCTCAGACAGCATTTTAATTTGGGTAAAGGCAACACTTTAAAAGCTGTGAACGATATCAGTTTCGAGATTCGCCAGGGGGAGACACTGGGGGTCGTAGGCGAATCAGGCAGTGGGAAATCGACTACAGGCCGAGCGATTCTACGACTGCATGAACCTACAGGTGGGGATGTGCTGTTTAAGGGAGTGCCGCTCAACCGCCTCTCTGCCTCAGAGATGAAAACGATGAGGCGGCATATGCAAATTATTTTCCAGGACCCGTATGCCTCGCTTAATCCGAAATTTAGAATTATGGACATTATTGGGGAAGCCTTGGATATACACCATCTTGCCGGCAGCCCTGCTGAGCGGGAAAAGCGTGTGGAGGAATTGCTGGAGATGGTGGGGCTCGATCCGGCTCATGCCCAGCGATACCCTCATGAATTTTCGGGTGGTCAACGACAGCGGATCGGAATCGCTCGTGCGCTGGCTGTGGAACCTGAATTTATTGTATGTGACGAGCCTTTGTCTGCGTTGGATGTGTCCATTCAGGCTCAGATCGTACAGCTGCTTGAAGAATTGCAGCAGCGACTCGGTCTGACATATCTGTTCATTGCACATGACTTGTCCATGGTTAAACATATCAGTGATCGTGTAGCTGTCATGTATAACGGGAAGATTGTGGAGTTAGCAGAAAGTGAAGAACTATATTCGAACCCTCAGCATGCGTACACAAAGGCCTTGTTATCGGCTATTCCGGTTCCGGACCCGGCTGTGGAAGCGAAGAAAAAACGTCATGCTGTAAACGAAGCCCCAAGAGAGACGGTGGAAGTGGAAGATCGCTATAATCTGGAACAGTCCCGGTGGGTGGAAGTAAAAGAGGGACATTGGGTGGCCATTTCCGGATAAGGTGAAACATTCATTTTTATTCGAAAAAGAACCCCGGCAATGATCTGTAGAAGGTCATCGCGCGGGGTTCTATTCATGCACAGTAGGTACTGTGACAGTGAGTGTATTATTTGAACTGAACCGATTTCTTGATGTTGTCGATCTCGGCCTTTGTAGTATCATCCAAATAGGTGAAGATGAAGTTGAATGCATAACCTTCAATAATGGTGCTGTAGTAATCTTGTGTAATGGTTGAACCATTGCCCGCATCCATCGTAATTTGCATCAGATCCATCTCTTTGCCACCGATGGTTTCGGTTGTGAATTCCTTGTATTCATAAGGGAACTGGCTGTCCTCCATGAATTTCTTCGTTGCTTTCAGATAATCTTTACCGGTGCGAATTCCTTGCAGCAGGCTTACTTTTTCAGCAATCGCCATGGCGGAAGGGCCAACTTGACTTCCGTCCAATGGATATTGTGAAGCCATCAACAGGTTCAGTGTTTTGGCCTGAGATAGTTCAATTTGTTTTTTCTTCGTTTCATCGTCTCCAGCAATAACTTCGGAGGAAGCGTTAGTCAGCTCGTTCATGCCTGCGGCATCCTGGAACTCCCAAGCTTCGGGGAATTTCAACGAAACACCGAAATAGTCATTGTTGTAAGAGCCTTTTTCCGTAGTTCCCAATTCAACGTCTTTGGAGTTATCTGTTTCCTTGGACTCGGAAGTGGATGCTTCGGAGCTCTCCGTGTTCTCCGTATCTTCTGTCTTGGCTGTGTCTGTATCTGTGCTGGCAGTGGTTTCTGTTGCAGTGGATTCCTTCGATTTGGCGTTGTTATCCGCTTTGTCGCCGCAGGCTGCAGCAACCAACAGAATCATAATTAACATGGCAAACAATGAAGCTTTTTTTGGATTAGACATATTACCCTCCTGAAAATGTGTGTGTGTTCTTTTCTCTCTCTAATTCATGTGTACCTAAAAATCTTAGCACAGATGTTCGTGTTGACCACCTATAGGAATCTATAGGGGTACCTTTATAAATAAGACAGACGGCTGGCAATTGAAACAGCTTCCGTGCTGGATTGTACACCTAATTTGTTAAAAATCACTTTTTTATGATGATTTACGGTGCATTCCTTTATTTTTAATTTCAAAGCAATTGCTTTAACCGTCAGTCCGCTAGAGATCATTTTCAGAATGGTTAACTGTCGCTTGGTGAATTCAATCGATGGCTGCTCCGTTACCGATGAGGCAAGGTTAGATTGATACCGATTTTGCATGTGGGCCGGGATCAGCTTGGCGATTGCAATCAGCTCACTCTGGATGTCTGCATTAATGGTGGAGACGTCTAGGTAGCCAACATGTTGAAGACCTACAGACAAAGGTGCAGCGTAGCAATGCCAGCTCTGAAAAAGCGGGTTTTCATGCTGCTCAGGGGACAGCTGAACAGCCCCTTGTTTGTCCATTGATTCGGATATGGCATTGACGCCACAGCTTCTTGCTGTAAAGATCATACCCGGACGGATGGGTGACTGTTTCACCACCTTTTCCAAATCAGGGCTGTGATCCATGGCAAGCAGAACTCCATGCGCGTCGGTGAGCAGGAAGAGATACGTGCTGGATAGGTTTTCTTTGATATCCGAGAGACTCTGCTGGAAGGCGTTAATCAGGAAATGATTAATTTTGCGAATTCTGTCCAGATTGGTTTTCGTTAAATATTGAATATGTGCCATACCGGGAGCGTAAATTTCGTTCTCGGACCAGCTCTTCCGTAAGGAAGATGTGCTTGACATATGGTTACCTCCTTGTGATCAACCGATGGTTTCGATCACATGACCATCCTGATCGGTAATTTCAGTGCGGGCAATTCGAAAGAGAACGCCGGGTAGTGAAGCAATTTCAAATGTTTGCTCGACAGGGCGAAGGTTGGCTAACAAATCCATTACGGCTTGTTCATTCACAATTACCTTAATCTGGTTGCCATCCTCAGAAAATGAAGGTGTCCCTCCGGCTTCGAACGTAATGTTCACTCCTGATCCGATTAGGGACAGTGGAGCGCCTTTTGAAAAGCGGCTGCGTAGTATTTTTCCGATAATTTGAGCCTGTTTTGCTCCGATCTGGAGTTCAGCGGGTACACTTTTTTGCAGTATTCTCTTGCGTGGAGATGTCCAGGCCAGTTGTTGTATGAATAAAAATGCTGTACTGGAACCTTCCTCTTCAATCCCGCGCTCAACAGCCTGTATCACTGAGGGGATATCCAAATATGAATTTCTCATAAGATCCGTAACGTATTTTGGCATGAATTCAACAAAGGCTGCTAACAACCCGCGGGTATTCCATGTTTGCATCGTTTCGAGTTCCAGACCGGTGATTCCCACCATCTGAATGAATTTTACCGTTCCATTGGGTGTGGAGATCTCAGTCAGATCAGGATCTTCTATAAAAGATAGTGCGGTAAGTAACGTATCTGAGCCGAGACAGATAGGGCCATTTGCATCCATGTAATCTCCCGCATGAAATACGTTCCCACTAGTAAAAACGTATCGTCCAACGTTCTGTAATAGATTCAGAGCCCAAGACGGGGGTGTGGACTCACCCTCACTCCGGGTAAGCCGAAACGTCATTTCAAATCCATAACCGCTATGCTCGAGATCGTCCGATTCCTTCTCATACAGTTCTGAAAAACCATAGGTAATGAAATGCCAGTGAGGAATGGGGGCATCCATTTTGTATACGCTAATTCCATTCAGTGGATCAGGCCCACCGAGCATATAAGGAATGGCTGTACCATAGTGAAGTGGTTCCTGATCTCCATATAACTTGCCAACTGCTGTATCAATGGCATCCCAACCGGATGTGTTTGCTTCTTCAGTCATTGTTGTGTTCCTCCTTGGCTATCCATCTTCCCGAAAAACATTTAAAATTAAGTCTACCTTTTTCAAAATCGGTTTCAAGCGGCTTAAGGATGAATTGCTTTTCGTAGGACTTGGGGGTTACGATGTCTATTTCAGGGAGGAAATTTACATGAGTATGAAAGATTTATATCTGGCGGAGTTCAATCAAGGCAGTTGGGACTCATTTGTGCAACTCTTTGAAAAATCATATTTACATGTGGAACCAAAATGGGCTGAATGTGCAGAGCAGCGGGGGATTCCGGCAGATATTAGGCAAGGTTATATTATGTGAAATGGGTGAATATACGCTAAGATGGATAGACATGAAAGTTCCTGCATTGGGAGACGAAAGTCCTGCCAGCTACCTCGAAAGCGGGGATACAAATGCCCTAAGAGCAGCAATTATGCGAATGCCTCGATAACGTCCAAAGGTGGTCAGCGAGTGCATTAAGCGGAAAGTTGATTTTGCAAAAAAGATATGTTACGCTTACATTACAAGAGAAAAACAACCGAATACGCAATAACATCTTTTGATGGATTGTAACTGTGCAGACAGGCAAAACCTAAACTGATGGTGAAATGAAGGCTCTTTTTTTGCGAGCTATTTTACCTTGAGTTTAGGTTTTTCTTGTTTTTTGGCCTGAAATACAGCCGCTGTATTCGGGAAAAACCCAAATAAAATTCGAAAAGAGGTTGTTCGTTATGACCACGGCAAAAAAAGGATTCCCCGAAAACTTCCTGTGGGGAGGCGCTACAGCTGCCAACCAATTAGAAGGTGCATTCGATAAGGACGGCAAAGGTCTCTCTACTGCGGATATGATTGCGCATGTTCCCAAAGAGAAGCGTACAGGCGGACATGCCATGGAAATCTCCTCTACACGAATTGAAGAGATTCTTTCCGGCAAAATTGAAGAACGTTTCCCTAAACGTTTTGGTATTGATTTCTATCATCACTATAAAGAAGATATCGCATTATTTGCTGAAATGGGCTTCAAAGTGTTCCGTTTGTCCATTCACTGGGCACGTATTTTCCCGAATGGTTACGACCAAGAGCCGAACGAAGCTGGCTTGAAATTCTATGACGATGTCTTCGACGAACTGTTGAAATACGGCATTGAACCGCTGGTAACCTTGTCTCACTATGAAACTCCGCTGGGTCTGACACAGAAATACAATGGTTGGGCAGGTCGTGAACTGATTGGGCACTATGTGAGATATGCAGAGACTGTGTTCAACCGTTATAAAAATAAAGTGAAATACTGGTTGACGTTTAACGAAATCAACGTGATGCTGTTTAGCCCGTACACAGGCGGCGGTATCCTGATCGATAAAGTAGACAACCAACTGCAAACGACATATCAAGCGCTGCATCACCAATTTATAGCAAGTGCACTGGTAACCAAGCTTGCACATGAGATTATTCCTGGTTCCCAAGTGGGCTGTATGCTTGCTCGTATGGAAACGTACCCGGCGACTTGTAATCCGGTAGATGTTCGTCTGGCGCAACATGAGAATCAGATTAACCTCTTCTTTACGGATATGCATGCTCGTGGTCAATACCCGAACTACATGGCTCGTTATTTTGAAGAAAACAACATTGTGATTCAGAAAGAAGCAGGCGATGATGAGATCTTGCTCAATAATACCGTTGATTTCATTTCCTTCAGTTACTACATGTCCGTAACCAAATCTGCATCCGCAGACAAAGAAGAAACAACAGGTAACCTGACTGGCGGTGTGAAAAACCCTTATCTGGAAGCTTCCGACTGGGGCTGGGAGATCGATCCGATCGGTCTGCGCGTAACGTTGAATAACTTCTGGGATCGCTACCAGAAACCATTGTTCATCGTAGAAAATGGCCTGGGTGCATATGACCGTGTTGAAGAAGACGGTTCAATTCATGACTCCTATCGTGTGGATTACCTGAAGAAACACATCGAACAAATGAAAGAAGCGATCAAAGACGGTGTGGATCTGATTGGATTTACAGCATGGGGCCCGATTGACCTCGTGAGCATGTCCACGTCTGAAATGTCCAAACGTTATGGTTTCATCTACGTGGATTTGGACGACGAAGGTAACGGAACACTCAAACGTTCGAAGAAAGATTCATTTGACTGGTACAAAAACGTAATTGCCAGCAATGGTGAGCAACTATAATTTGATCTGATTCCTGTATCTTAAACCCGGATCGCTGTAAGTAATTAGGCTATTCGAGGATTGTTACCGCATAAAGCGGGCAAAACCCAACAGAAAGCAGGCTGATCTGAAGCCCTTTTAGTTGCGCAATGTCCGCTTTTTGATGTGTTCACGGGCATAGGGTCAACAGTTTTAACAAAGAATGAGTACAACGTAACCAGAGAGGAATGACAGATATGACAACACCATTTCCGAAGGATTTTCTATGGGGCGGCGCAGTCGCAGCCAATCAGCTCGAAGGAGCCTACAATACAGATGGCAAAGGCCTGTCTGTTCAGGATGTAATGCCCCATGGGATTACGACGCCAAGAACGGAAGGACCGACAGAGGATAACCTGAAATTGATCGGTATCGATTTCTACAACCGTTACAAAGAGGATGTTAAGTTGTTTGCTGAAATGGGCTTCAAAGTATTCCGTACATCCATTGCCTGGTCCCGTATTTTCCCTAAAGGTGATGAATTGGAGCCAAACGAAAAAGGTCTGCAGTTCTATGATGACCTGTTTGACGAGTGCCACAAATACGGGATTGAACCCCTCGTAACGATTTCTCATTATGAGACACCGCTGCATTTGTCCAAAACGTATGACGGCTGGGTTAACCGGAAAATGATTGATTTCTACGAGCGTTATGTAACCGTCTTGTTTAACCGTTTCAAAGGCAAAGTAAAATACTGGCTGACGTTTAATGAAATTAACTCCATTCTGGAAGAACCATTCATGAGTGGCGGCATCTTTACACCAAAAGCGGAACTGTCCAAACAGGATCTGTACCAAGCAATCCACCATGAGCTGGTGGCAAGTGCGCTGGCAGTAAAACTGGGTCATGAGATTATGCCTGAAGCGAAAATTGGCTGTATGGTACTCAGTATGCCAACCTATCCATTGACACCAAATCCGGATGATGTGGTAGCTGCAATGCATGCAGAACAGCGGAATGACATCTTTGCCGATATTCATGCACGTGGCTATTATCCGAAATACATCAATCGTTACTTCAAAGCGAATAATATCAACATCAAGTTTGAAGATGGCGATGCTGAAATTTTGAAACATACGGTGGACTTCATCTCGTTCAGTTACTATGTAAGTATTTGTGAGACAGGTGACCCACAGAAACGTGTTGAAGGCAAAGGAAACCTGTTTGCAGGTGTACAGAACCCTTACCTCAAAGCAAGTGAATGGGGATGGCAGATTGACCCGCAAGGCCTGCGCGTAACGCTGAATAAATACTGGGATCGTTATCAAAAACCATTGTTTATTGTCGAAAATGGTTTGGGTGCAGTCGATGAGCTGATCACAGACGCAAATGGCAATAAAACAGTGAATGATGATTACCGGATTCAATACCTGAATGATCACTTGGTGCAAGTAGGTGAAGCGATTGAAGACGGCGTTGAAGTCATGGGTTATACCTCATGGGGCTGCATCGATCTGGTGAGTGCATCCACAGCAGAAATGAAGAAACGCTATGGCTTCATCTATGTGGACCGTAACAATGATGGATCAGGTACCCTTGATCGTTACAAGAAAAAATCATTCCATTGGTACAAAGAAGTTATTGGTACAAACGGCGCAAGTCTAAAATCCGAAAACCATTAATTTCTAGTTCCAAAGACATATGTGGGCAGCATCTTCTTGTGTCATATTCAAGCACATTAACCGCTTTCACAAAAACATTGTCAGATGGATAATTATATGGTAAGATGGGCCTAAGGCTAATGAATACTGGATTGTTACTGTTCAATCAGGCAAAACCAGAAGCGGGGCATGTGTATCATGACCAGCTTTGGTTTTGCCTTTTACTACTTTGACGGTGCAAGGTGATGTGAAGAAATGAAAATTGAGAAGGTGCTGAACAACAATGTAGTTACTGTGATTGATCCAGGAGGAAACGAACTGGTCGTCATGGGACGGGGCATAGCCTTCAAAAAGCATACTGGTGAAACGATAGACGACAGTCTGGTCGAAAAAATATTCTCATTGGAAAGCAAGGAAGTATCGCAGAAACTGAAAACGCTTCTGTCAGATATTCCAGTTGAATATGTTGAATGCTCGGATGAAATTATCCGTTATGCAGAGACCGTGTTGGGTGAGAAGCTTCATGAGAGCATCTACATTTCACTTACGGATCATATTCATTTTGCCATTGACCGGCATCGTCAAGGCTTGCAGATTCGTAATGCATTATTCTGGGAGATCAAGCGCATGTACCGCAAGGAATATGCCATTGGGCTCAAGGCACTTCAGATTATTGAAGAAACATTGGGTGTCCTGCTTCCTGAAGACGAATGCGCATTCATCGCAATGCATCTGGTCAATGCCCAGATGAACGGTGAGATGAGAGAAACCATCAGCATTACGAATATCGTAAAAGATATACTCAACATTGTACGACGCAGCTTTGTCATTGAGCTGGATGAGGATTCGCTGAGTTATTATCGATTCCTGACACATTTGAAGTTCTTTGCTCAGCGCGTACTACACGGTACAGCGATTGAAGATAAGGAAGCAGATAATCCGCTTCATGACCTGGTGAGCAAACAATATCCTGAGGCACATGCTTGTGCTTGTAAGATTAACGACTATACTCGGAAGATCTATAGCCGGGTCTTATCCAAGGAAGAAATCCTATATTTGACCATTCATATTGAGCGAGTTGTCAGAACTGAACAAACAATTGAATAATTGGGATTGTTACTGCAAAAAAGGCAAAACCTAAACGTTGAATAATGATAAGCTGAAACTGCTTTGTCATTATTCAGTGTTTAGGTTTTTTTTTAACCTTCATTACACATAAAAGGAGCAAAACACAATGGATAAACAACAATTGTCCAAGGATATTCTGAAGCTTGTCGGTGGCGAAGAGAACATCGATCAAGTCACACACTGTATGACAAGACTCCGGTTTAACCTGAATGACAACAAAAAAGCGGACAAAGCGACGCTGAAAAATACACCTGGCGTTATGGGCGTTATGGAGAATGGTGGACAGTTCCAGGTCATTATCGGGAACGATGTGCCTGTTGTGTATAATGCACTTGTAGGCAACATGTCCAAATCCCCTGATGCCAAACCAGCTGCTTCAAGTGGAACAAGTAAAAAGAAAAATCCGCTGAGTGCTGTATTTGACTTCATCTCAGGCGTGTTTACACCAATCCTACCAGCGATCACCGGTGCGGGGATGCTCAAAGGTATTGTGGCATTGCTCCTGACCTTTGGCTGGATCGATGCTACAAGTTCTACGTATATCATTCTGTCGGCAATCGGTGACGGTGCGTTTTACTTCCTGCCGATCATTCTCGGGATTAGTACCGCTCGTAAACTCGGCAGCAACATGTACATCGGTGCGGCCATTGGTGCATCGGTTATGCACCCGACCATTACAGCTTTGCTTGCACCAGGAGAAAATGTATCATTCATCGGTTTGCCAGTTGTAGCAGCGACATATGCATCATCGGTTATTCCGATTCTGATTGCGATCTGGCTGGCTTCTTATGTAGAGAAAGCCATTGATAAAGTTACACATGCATCTCTTAAGTTAATTGTTGTACCTACAGTTACTTTGCTTATTATTGTTCCTGTGATGATGATCGCTGTAGGACCACTTGGCGTTATTATCGGTAATGGTTTGACAGACGGAATTAACTGGTTATTCAACAACGCAGGTTTATTTGCAGGATTGCTTGTGGGCGGTGCATTCTCACTCCTGATTATTACAGGTATGCACTATGCACTGGTTCCAATCATGATCGGTTCTATTGCAACATTGGGATATGATTACCTGATTCCACTTATGATGATGGCAAACTTTGCACAAGCAGGTAGTGCTCTGGGTGTTTCTTTAAAATCCAAGAACAAACAAATCAAGTCCCTGTCTGCATCAACGGGTGTTACTGCGCTTATGGGAATTACAGAACCGGCAATGTACGGGGTTAACATGCGCTTCAAGAAACCATTTGTCGCAGCCCTGATCGGTGCAGCAATTAGTGGAGCGTTCGTTAGTTTCTTCCAAACCAAAGCTTATGTCATCGGTGGTCTGGCAGGTCTTTCCGGGATTCCGATGATTATTGGTCCGACATTTGTATACGCTCTGATCGGAATTATCGTTGCTGTTGTAGTTTCAGCGGTTCTGACGTATATCATTGGATTTGAAGATGTTCCTGAAGCAGTACCAGCTGCTGAGCCTACAACACCAGCAGCAACGACTTCTGCTTCCACAGTAACTGCTGTTGAAGAAACTAAAGCACTGGATCAAGACGTATTTAGCCCAATTACTGGTGAAGTTAAATCACTAAGTGAAGTTCCAGATCCTGCATTCTCGGAAGAGATTATGGGTAAAGGTTTTGCCATCCAGCCGTCGGAAGGCCGTGTGGTTTCTCCAATTAACGGTACAGTATTCTCGTTGTCGAAGAGTGGACATGCCATTGGTCTCGTTAGTGATGACGGCGCTGAAATGTTGATTCACATCGGGATTGATACCGTGAAACTGAAAGGTCAATTCTTCTCGCCTAAAGTTCAAGCAGGAGCGAAGGTTGCCGTTGGTGATGTGCTGATGGAATTCGACCGGGAAGAAATCGAAAAAGCTGGTTACACAACGATTACGCCAGTCATCATTACGAACATGCATCAATATAATTCAATTGAGTCTGCCGGACGTACAACGATTAAGGAAAAAGAATTGTTGTTCACGGCAAAAGCTTAACGAACATCAAAAAGCAGCAGTCTTTCCGGATGGAATTATTCCGGCAAGGCTGCTGCTTTTTAGTATATGGCCGATATTCTTGATGGCCGATGTCTGCTGGACACTATACCGAGCGTGAAGGTAGCAGCTCCTGAACCAATTGCACAAAGTGCTGCGCGGGCTTGGAAAGATGACGATTGCGATGCCACACAAGGGCAGAATCTACGGCAGATTGCGCGTCTTGAATACGATAGATATGAAACGGATGCTCATGATAAAGCTGAAGAACCGTATGAGGCACGATGGAGCTTGCAAAACCGAGTCGTACAAGTTCCAACAACATGTTAATATCCGAGCATTCGCCAGCAATGGAAGGATTCACGTGATGCTCACGGAATTTCTGTAATATCAGTTCGAACATCCCGAGTCCTTCAGTGCTAGGAAGCAAGAGAGGGATATCGGCCAGCTTTTGAAAATAAATCCCACGCTCATCCGCTGACTTCAGCGGTGTGGAGGAAATATAGAAGAGAGCTTCCTGCGGTAGATGCAGCACTTCATATTGCTCTGTTTTGACAGGCATCCGCACACAGGCAAGCTCGATTTTGCCTTCACCCAAGAGCTGGCAGAGCTGTGCAGATTCATTTTGCTGAATTTTATAGGTCACCTGAGGGTGTGTTGTCCGAAACTGCTGGAGCGCCTGCGGGATCAAACGATCTGAAATGGTATTAATGCCAAGCGACAACTTGCCCCGAATACCATAGCGGAAGCTCTGCATCTCCATGACAGCTTCTTCCATGTATTTGGTCATCGTAACCGCATAATCATAGAAGCTTCGACCGGCCTGTGTCAGCTCCATGCTGCGTCCTTTGCGTTCAAATAAAGCTACGCCGAGTTCGTCTTCCATCAGCTTGAGCTGCTGGCTTAAAGGAGGCTGAGCCATGTGTAATCTGCGCGCTGCCGCCGTGATCTGTCTCTCCTCGGCAATCGCGATGAAATAGCGACATTGTTTGATATCCACGTGTGTTCTCCTTATTTGCAGCGATATGTTTTTCATATGGGAAACCAACAAAACATGTATTTTTAATATACTATTATCCTATGTTAACATACATAAGGTTTAAACACTTCTAATCACACATGTAGATTATGATGTATTGAATATATGCCGTGAGGATGACGACAAATTGGAGGGTGAAGGTGCGATGCTGAAAACAATACATGCAGCTGCTGAAGCTGGACATACGGATGATGTGCTGCGGTTTATCGCACAAGGAACCAGAGTGGATGACCGCGATGCGCGAGGACGGACACCTCTGATGGCCGCGGTACATGGCAACAAGCCAGAGACGGCAAGCACACTTATTGAAGCGGGGGCGGATGTGAACATCCAGGATCAACGACTGGATAACATGCTGCTGTATGCCAGTGCGGAAGGTTTGCGTAAAATGGTCGAACTGGCTATAAAAGCAGGTGCTGATACCCGGATTACGAATCGGTTTGGTGGCACAGCTCTGATTCCTGCTTCAGATCGAGGTCATGTCGATATTGTGGAGATCCTTCTGAAATGCACGGATGTGGATGTGAACCATATCAACAATCTGGGCTGGACAGCTTTGCTGGAAGCGGTCATTCTGGGGGATGGCGGCACTCGTCATCAGCAGATCGTAGCATTGCTTTTGCAATATGGTGCTGATCCTTTCATTGCTGACCGGGACGGAGTTACAGCACTTGCGCATGCCCGGAGGCATCATTATAAAGAAATGGAGCGAATGTTAACTCAATCATGAACAGACATCAAGAGCAATCTTTGCAAAATAATATAAAGGGTGCGTCATCGCTTGCATTGGCAGGCATTCAGTGGTTCTTCTTCCTGTTTACCAACACTGTGGTGGTGCCGTTATCCATCGGACATAATTTTCAGCTTTCACAGGAGGCCATTGCTGCGTCGATGCAGCATGCCTTTTTGCTTACTGGGGCTGTGTGTATATTACAGGCGTTCTTTGGACATCGTTATGCCGTGATGGATGGTCCCTCGGGATTATGGTGGGGGCTGACACTAAGCTTAACGGCCTCGGCTTCATCAGCCGGCATGAGTTTGGAACGTATCGGGGGAGGATTGGCTGCGGGTTTTCTGTTAGCGGGTCTGACGATGATGATCCTGGGCGGACTTGGAGCAGCGCATGTGCTTCAGAAGCTGTTCACACCAATGGTCAAGAGTGCGATGTTATTTCTGATGACGATTCAATTGACCATGAATTTCTTCAAAGGCATGATAGGATATACCGAGTTCGGCAATTTTAACCTGCCTGTAGCGGCGTTGTCCGTTGCCATAGCGTTTCTAGTGGCCTTAATCCAGCTTAAGGGAAAAGGCAAGCTCGGTAACTACTCCATCCTGATTGGCATCGTGACGGGGTGGATTGCCTACAGTTTTGTATTCCCTGGACAGCATGCAGGAGCATCCGGTCATCAGAATTTAAACCTGTTTTCCTGGTTTCCGTGGGGGACGCCGAAGTGGGAACCGGGTATTGTCATCACAGCTTTTTTTGTCGGGCTGGTGAATATGACAAACTCCATAACCACGTTAAGCTCTGTCGAAAAAATATATGGAGTGCAAACGTCCAGCCAACAATATAAACGATCATACATGCTTACGGGATTGTTCACCATGTTATCTGCGTGTGTAGGTGTGCTGCCGTTCGGATTATTTGCCTCTTCGATTGGTTTTCTGGAGAGCACCCGTATTCTGAAACGGGCTGCGTTTGTTGTTGGAGCAGGCATGTTATGTATATTAGGACTGACGCCTTCTGTGACAGCCTTTTTCGCACAAATTCCTCCCAGTGTAGGGAGTGCCGTGCTATTTGTTGCCTATTTGCAAATGTTTGGTACAGCTCTAAGAACACTTGAAGGCACCACCTTTAATTCCAAAACAATCTATCGTGTGGCACTTCCGGTTCTTACAGGTGTTGCTGTAATGAACATCCCTGCTGAAGCTTTTCAGGCTCTACCCATGTATCTCATTCCGATCATTAGCAATGGGCTTGTCATTGGAGTTGTGGTGTCACTTTTGCTCGAAACCACAGTGGATTGGTCCAAGATGGACAATACTACGACTGCGACCAAAGCAGCCTGAATAACTAAAATTATTGAAACAGTCCGGTTCACCGGGCTGTTTTTTTGTTAGGTTGGTGCTTCCCGGGTTACTACTTCACCATAATTTTGCCTTGCCCCGCAAGCATTCTCATTTCTCTGGATAAACGCTCATGATTGCCTTGCTTGATCTCCAGCTGTACGCCGTAGTGCCATCGGTTATTCTCTTCTTTGCCCCAGCGCAGCGTTCCTTCCAAATACAAGGGGTCTTCAAAAAGCAGCAAGTTCATGCCGATTCGGATGTTATTGGACTCCACATGTAGATTTAACGGAAATGAAAGCTGACAGCCGGATCGACTGATATCGCATAATTCCGCTTGAATGGGTTTGGGTGGTGCAGAGGCGCCGTTAATGCTGAGAATAAAAATTTCGAACATTATCGGTTCCTTTAAAGTATAGCGAAAAGGTTCTCTTCTAAGGTTGATAGCCATGGTTTCCTCCACAAAATCAAAAAAAGTCAGTTATGATTATATCGTCATTTTTGCTAAAAAAATGAAGAGATTAACCTTGTTTGCTAACACCTTCAATTTTCTAAAGTGCAGCAGGATCAAGGATAGCCCCGAGGTTCCTTTAACCCTTGTGTACGGCTTGATATAATGGTTGGATATGGTTCTGATTTTTCACCTGGATCAGAATGGGAAGGAGCGGATTAGGTTGCGTCAATTTTCTTCGGAATTTCAGGAAAAAATTAATCGATTGGGAACCGGAATGTTCAACAAACAGTTGAACAACTGCGTGAAGTGGGCCTGTCCAGGGTCTATGCAGCAATTCCGGCCATACTACGGATGATGGATAATCGTCATTCAGCCATTAGTCAAGCAGCGGAGCAGGCGGTCGCCACTTTGCTTGCGGTGTGTCCTCTTACGGAACTGGTTTGGTTGAATGAACATGTAAGGGAATGGCGTCCGTCTCCTCTGGAATGGAAGAAGTCTGTCGAACGAGAAATGTGTACCATGGATCTAGCGAGTGCTACCCGACTTTCTGTGTTGACGATGCATTGGAGTGGATACATCAGAGAGGCAGCGGTTCGAAAAATGATCGAGAACGATCAACCGTATACCTTTCCTTATTTGCTGCTTCGTTTAAATGATTGGGTGCCCGAAATCCGTGATTTGGCCAAATTGGCACTCGAGCGCAAGCGCAAGCCCGAATATGCTAAGCTATGGATGGAAAATATCATATTGGTGGAACGACTTCGAATCTGTGGCCGGGATTTGTTCGAGGAGTGGATTGAATCTATTCATAACTTGCTGCGTCAAAAGGAATGCAGGTATGTCATTCATTCGGCAAGGGTATCACCGGATGCCTATATTCGTCGCCTGGCGTTTCGCATATCGGTTGAAGAAAATGGAACAGATAACGGCATGATTATAGAGCAGGCACTGCGTGACGACGATCCATCCATCCGTAGGTGGGCGGCGTGGCGGGTGGATGGCATATTGTCAGGACAGAATCTGAAAGAAGCGCTTCTTCGCATGCAACAGGACAGTATACCTTCAATCCGCCGGGAAAGTCTGGCGTCTTTGGCTACCATGTTTCCTGAGGATGCTAAAGAGATTATAGCGGATCGGCTGTTGGACCCGGACCTCTCGGTAAGGGATACAGCTCGAAGGCACGGGAAGCAATGGATGAAGGGGAGTTATGCGGAGTGGTACCTTGATATGATCTGGAGTGAGGAGCGAGGCCACCTCGCTGCTGCTATTGCCGGTCTTGGAGAGACAGGGGAAAAGGCAGACGCTGAGGTTGTGTTTGATTATGCGCAGCACTCAGTAGTTACTGTAAGGAAGGCTGTCATAAGAGGACTGACGCGGCTAAACCCTTCTTCCTACGGTCCTTATTTTATAAATATGCTGCAAGATCCTCAACCAGGTATTTCGCGTGAAGCCTGCCGAGCATTGATGCGTCATCCTCATCTCATTCCTCCAGATGAAGTCGCAGAGCTGTTGGCAGATAAAGCTGCCAAGCCTCATGTAATCCGAAATGTGCTACGTATCATGTCTGTTATGGATAGATGGACTCAACTCGGTCTCCTACTTCGACTGCTACCAACAGCCCAACCTGAATGGGTGAAGCACACGCTTCTTCGTCAATTACACAACTGGGTTGAATTCCCAAATCGCAGTTATGGCATTAGATTGACCATTGTACAGCTGGAGCGCCTTCATCAATATTTGGAATGGTGTCGATCTGAACTGGACAACGACCTGATCCGTCGGCTGGAGTGGCTTATACAATGAATGTAATCAATCTTTAAGATTTATCCTTAATAGAGTTCAAAAATTGAACAATATCATCCAAATACTGTGCGTCCATTAGTTTTCGTGGCGAGAACAAGGCGGTTGCATAGGTTTTGAACGTAGAATGCACCAGTGAAGAGGGCAGCATCGAATGATCAGCATCCGGTAGTTTGGTTACACTGAGCAGTGATTGTGGAATCATCTGACGATACACGCGCTCTGTCTCTTGAACATCGACATTTATATCTTGACCTCCAAGCACGAGATGAACAGGGCTATGAAACGAAACGAGCCCATCTGTGGCATCCGATTCCACATTGTTGACGATAAACGTCCAGCGCTCCTTGGAAATGAGTTGGTCCTTATTAGCTATGAGTATATATTCATCATAGGTGGCCTTGTTTCGAATCAGCTGCAGAACCTGGTCATTATAGAGCTGCCTTGCAGTGATCTCTTCCTCGGTATATCCCTTCTGGAGCATTTCCTGCCGGGTGTTGTATCTGCCCTGTGTAATCCAGTTGATGGCGGGGGAAACCAAAATGCTAAATGCAATATCCGGATCTTGTTTCACGACGTTTGGAATGACCCATCCAGCCTGGCTGGCACCCCACAAACCAATTTGATCTTGATCAATAGAGGGTTCTTTTCTGGCCCATTCAATGGCGGTTAAGACATCCTGTGCACGATCCTCCATGGTCTGGTCAAGCCAGTTTCCCGAGGAACCGCCAACACCAGGTTTATCCAACGAGAGGGAGGCATACCCCGCCATGGCAAGCTTTTCCCACAAAGGTCGGTATCCACCGTCATAACTGGCATTAATCGGACCATCACCATGTACAAAAACGACAAGGCCAACCTTATCTGAATGCTGTTTGGGTAGTGTGAGTATACCCGTTAATTGTCCATATGAGGTTGGAATGGAGATGCGTGTTTCTTTCATGTTGAATGTGTTCTGAATGAGCAGCCAAGACACAATAGCCAGAATGATGATTGTTACACCGATCAGCCATTTGAAAACTGGGGTCGTAAATAATCTTAGTCTAGGGGGTTGTTGTTTAAACACTGAAATGCCTCCTGTATGTTAGAGATAGGGATCATCATGAAAATCCATTCAGGTTCACGGAACAGGAATTTTCGGGAAATGCTGTTGTGTGATGATTCCACTCTGAAGTTCAATTGTTGGTAAAGACGAATGGCTTGTGTGTTGCTGCTGGATACGTGCAAAGATATATATTTACAATGGAGATGTTGGTTTGCAAACTGCTGAGCTGTAATCAGCAACTGTCTGGCAATCCCACGCTTTCGGTGACTTGAAGCTACAGCCAAATGCTCAATATAACATTCGTGTGGACTTGGCTTATATTCCAGGGCAATCATTCCGACCATAAACATGCAGACATTACGTAGTCCGTATTGCTTGCAAAGCTTACGGAGTGGAATGTGATGGATATCCTTTTTTCTCAGTAGGGGGTTTTTGAGGCACCATTTCAGGCATAGAACCCCGACAACCTGGTTTCCATCCATAGCAATGAACTGTCTACCGGAGGGTGAGTTTCCCTGCTCAACCCATATAGCGCCAAGCAAGCCAACTATTTCCGTTGGGGCGAGCCGAACAAGAGCCTCAAACTTGGTTGTAAAAGAATGGACTATTAACTTTCGGACAGCCAGTTGATGTTGACTTTGATCATCATAGTCCACAATTTGAATTGGAGTCGTGAGGTTCATAATGGGTTCCTTTCTTTCACTTTAGGAGGAGTGACCTCAATTCTGGCCTGAATCTCATAGTGTAATTGATCAGTTCCTAACATGGAGAGATAGGACTTTTCAATCAAAATTATAGGGTCTACCAGCACGTAAGTGGCTTGAAATGCATATTCCTTAAGGTGATGAATTTCCTGGGCAATATTTTCTTCGGATGTCACTGTGAATGATCTGGTTAGATACAACCCTTTTTCAACAAAAGAATCGCTGGTAGCATTAGAAGACGGAACACAGACTGCAACCTTATCTAAGGTATACAAGTAGTGTAAATCAATTTCAAACAATGCAGGTTGATCCGTACGATGCTGATAAAGTACACGGGCATGCAAAGATTCGTTTGGTTGGATGGTGATCCAAGTGGTGAAATGCCGAACAGGAATTTCCTTTATCTCATATGTGGGTATACACTGATCCTGCTGTGATTGGCTGATCCATTCCTGCTGTTCCTGCAATATGCCTTGAATGAATTGTTTCATATGCATTAACGAATCAATCTGTGATTGTACAGCTTGAAGTGAATCGGTTAATAATCGGTTATAGTCATCTGCGGAATAGGAGAGCATGCACTCTTTGATTTGCTGAACAGGGACATTCAGCTTGCGCAATAAAAGAATGTGAGAAAGTTGGTAGATCTCATCCATTCCATACATACGGTAGTGGTTGGTATCCACATATGCCGGGAAAAGTATTTCTTTTTCCTCAAAGTATCGAATTTGATGGATTGAAACATGCATTAATTTGGATAATTCGCTAATCGTAATGTATTTGTTCATTATGCTGGCTCCTGTCTGCTTGAATGGAATAGTTCCACTATAAACCTTAGGTCTGACCTAGGGTCAAGGTGTTTATTTTGAATTAGAAAGGAGAGATAGAATGAACGGGAAGTTTCAGTTCTTCACGGATACGGCAGCACTGTGCCTGTATGATCTGGCGGCGCTAAAACATCGTGTTGAAGATACACCGGACTGGTGGTCTATTGCGGAAGATGAACTGATTGAGGTAAATGCAGGCAACTGTTTGTTTCTGAATCTGGGTGAAGATGGACAGTATGAGGTGACATGGAGTCTGGATGATGCGGGGAAGGAACCGGAGAATGCACAGGTATACCATCTACGTGTCCCTTCCGGTAAAGTGTATCTGGGAGCTGCCGATGATGTCAGTGGGGGTGAGTTGGAGCCCGATGAATCATGCGGCGGCGTGTTGCTCCAGATGGAACCTGGAAATTATGCGTGCGCGATATCAAGGAACAACTACCGAATATGGATTAACATCAAACCCAGTCTGCAAAGCAAAAATAGTTTGAATGACTTGATCCGAATCTGACGTTATAGGTACAACGCGATGGAAGGAGGCTTACGTACATGTACAAGGTACAGTTGGAACGCATACAGGGAAAGTTGAACAAACTCCAGACTCTTGACCCGAAGCGGAATCTGTTTGGGGCAGAGAATCATCAATATGAGATGGCTCCGGTATGGACATTGGACGAAATTAAAGCTTTTGAACAGAAATGGAAGATAGAGCTGCCCGAAGAGTATCAAGCTTTTTTGCTTGTGATTGGAAGTGGTGGTGCAGGTCCTTATTATGGGCTGGAAAAACCTGAGAACGGCATATATTTGGTGATGGATTATGATGATGAGTTGAATGCAATTTCTGAGCCGTTTCCACATGTGGAATCCTGGAATTGGGATGTGGAATGGTACGACGACAGCAAAGAAGAGGACGAGTGGGCAGCGCTTGAACATGAGTATTATGATCCGAAATGGTCGGCAGGGATGCTGCGAATCAGCGATTTTGGCTGCGGCGTGTCGCTTAATTTGATTGTGAAGGGATTGTCCTACGGAGAGATCTGGACCGATGATCGAGCGAACAGTAATGGAATTTATCCGGATTATTATATGGGCAACACGGAGCGGCTGAGTTTTCTGGACTGGTATGAATTGTGGCTGGACCGCTCGATCAATGAATTGAATGAGCAAGAGTAGTAGCTTTTAGCAACTTTTAGATTAAAGGAGGTACCATGTGGGCTGGGAATATGGCATTAGAACAACAAATTCTATCATTTTACCTCGGATTGTGAAGCGACTGGCGGATTCCTTAACCTTCTCTGATCTGTATAAGCTGGAGCATGATGAAGATGGGTTTGCGGTGCTTCAGGAGGGTTCGCCCTGGCCTGAAGCTCTACAAGTCTCGATTGAAGTGGCATCGGGAATGGATGATATTGTGGAGGGAGAGTTGTACATCTATTGTCTGTTCCATACGTGGGGTGACATCGCAGCAAACTGGCTAAGGCAGATGGAAGCAGCTGCGAATCAGGATGATAATGAGCTGGAATGGTTTGAACTTTAAATAATGATGCGGAAATTAATACAAGAGCTTCCTCCTCAAGGATTAGGCGGGGCTTTTTTTGTGATGGAAAATAAATAAAAAACGGTTTGGCTTGTTCATCCGTCTTAAACCACAGAAAGAGAGAGAAGGAGGGGATTGCGGGGTGGAAACCAAAGCCGAGATGAAAAAGATGCTGTTTATACAGAGCGAAGATGAGACGGCATTTGTCCAATCCATTATGGAGCATCAGGAAACGCTGATCTCCATAGCTTACAGTTACCTGCGTAATCGTCATGATTCGCTCGAAGCCGTACAGGAGATGACATGCCGGGCCTGGATCAAGCGTCGCTCACTGAAAAATGAGAAGGCGTTCAAATCATGGATTATACGTATTCTGATCTATGTGT
This sequence comes from Paenibacillus sp. GL_099_B, assembly GCF_057835695.1. Lineage (NCBI taxonomy): Bacteria > Bacillati > Bacillota > Bacilli > Caryophanales > Paenibacillaceae > Paenibacillus > Paenibacillus sp. GL_099_B. The sequence continues at coordinate 5,282,836 of NZ_CM174430.1, read as the reverse complement.
GCATTGATGAACAAAGGCGTCGCAAACGGGCAACACCACTGCCGAGCGAAGGGTTGGAGGAGGCGATATCCGAGTCTGGCAGTGCAGGATGCAGCGACAATAGACTTGCGATGTGGTCCATGCTTGAGAAAATCAAACCCAAATATCGCCATGTACTACTGCTGAAATACTATAATGACATGACGTCGATTGAGATTGCCTCCATTCTCGGCAAACCGGAGGGCACCATCAAAACCTGGCAGCATAAAGGGTTGGAACTGTTACGGAAACAGATGAAGAACAGGGGGGATTGGCATGACAACTAGTCCGGAGGAACAGGCACTTTTCGCAGATGCTTCCCAGGTTAAGCTGGAGAGACAGCAATTAAATCCGGCGGACACGGCCTTTGCCATTCAGCGAGGTCTGGCAAAGGCAAGAACTCGGCGAATGACAGGTCATGTGCAATTAAAGTGGATCACGGCGGTGCTCGTAACAGCTCTGGCAGCCGGTTGGCTGCTGATGGGTCCACTTGGCGCTTCTACACCACAACAGGCAATGTACAGCCCGCCTGCACAGAATTGGGGAGTTCTTGAACCTTTTCGGGAGTTGGCTGGAAAAGATGGAGACGGCAACACGATTTCATCCGCAATTAACAATGGTTATGTGCAGCTCGTGAATCGTTCTGTGAAATCAGGAATATATCAGTTAACCGTCAATGCAGTGATGGCGGATGAAAACAAGATGATCGTATTGTACACAGCCCAGACGGATGCTTCCCAGGAGATATATTCGGTGAACCGTTCCAGGGCAACTGACATGCTGACCAATCATAAATTTGAGGATAGTAATGCGGGGGGAGTGCAAGCACCCAAAGGAAACCATATCATATATGGTCGAACTGCGATTAACCTCAAACAAACTGATGCATTTCCTGAAAAGTTAATGCTCGACTTTCAAATCGTCTCCCTCGATCCAGGGAAGATTGCAGACCCAAAAACAGGGACAAAGCGACCTGAAATGCGATATTCAGATCTGATGAATATCTCTTTTGACTTAGACCCCAAATTTTCGGTTCCCAAGACGGAAATTATAAAACTTAATCAGTTATTTACGATTGACGGCCATGAGGTGATGTTATCCCAAGTCGAGATGTCTCCACTCATTATACGAGCCAAACTTGTCTATGAACCCAATAAAAAGATTGATTTCCAAACCAAACAATCTATAAGTGAATCAGTACATCCTTACGAGATTGTATCTATAACCAAGAATGGTAAGCAGACCAAGCTTTTAATGTATCAAGGTAGCGGAACAGAAGACGGGATGATTTTATACTACAGCAGCAATATGTTGGACGATCCTCAATCGCTTATATTGAAAATACCAACTGAACCGGGCAAAGTTTACGATGATTTGCAGGAAGCTGAGAAACACAAGCTGGAATTGAAAATCAAATAGGATTCAGAAGAAGGGCGATACAAAGTCATGGTTTTTGCAGATGACTTTGTGTCGTCTTTTCATTTATCTTATACCGGGACTCCTGTTGCAAAAAAAGGTTGAATTTGCAATCTGAACGATCAGGATTCAACATAACGTTGGTAGGCAAGCGGCCGGATTTTTACTATGAAGAAAACCAAATAAAATATCTGAAATATTAGTACATATTATATTCCTTCATATATTAAAAATTTATAATAAAAATCCGATATATATTAAGTGTGTTTTCATGTTTATGAAGACCTAATGTACTATAACAAAGCCCTAGGATTTTGCGATTTAACTATAAGCAAGGACCATAGACTGATAAAAAATAGTACAGAAATGTTTCACCATCGTATTTAATTGATAAAAAGGACGGGAAATTCATGAATCGTTATGATGAAATCATCTGGAAAAGGAACAAGCTGATTTGTATCATCCTGTGGGTTATTGTTGCCATCGGTTTTGGTATGGCCTTTCTGGAACCCAAGCTGCTTGTTTCGAGTGGGGTAGCTATTTTATTCACCGGTTGGGTAACGTACGCCAATATCAAAAAGAAGTATATTCATGTGATCCCGTGGCTCTGTACACTCCTGATTACAATCTGTGGCGTCTATGCAGGCTGGGGAAGTGTTAACATCACTTTAAGTCTGGTTATCACTTCAGTGTTATTGCTCTATCCCGACAAAAAACTGTTCACAACCGGATTTCTCGTGTTGCTTGCTATTAGTATTCTTCAGGTTGTTCTGGTGCAAACAAAGAGCTCCGAGGAGTTTATTGGCCATATTGTTGATGTAGGATTGTTTGCACTTACCGGAGCTATTCTGATGATGGTTTCCCAGTTGAATCAAAGACTCTTTTGGGATAGCGAGGCCCGTTGGCAAGAGGTGGAGCATTCCAAATTGAGAGTGGAAACAATGCTTGTTAGGGTCAAAGAATCTGTAGAGGGCCTATCTCGTTATACGGACCAACTGAAGCAAAAAGTAACCGACACCGGCTCCATTACCCATGAAGTGACGCTGGGATTCAGTGAAGTGGCCAAAGGCGTTGAATTCCAGGCTACTAGTGTAGCAGAAATTTCAGAGTCCTTGTCCTTGTCGGATCAGCATATTCGCGATGTTGCTTCCTATTCACTTCAGATGAAAGAACTGTCAGCCAGCATGGCAACGAGCACGGAAACAGGCAGTGCACAGATGGATCAACTGAATGTTCAGATGCAGGAGCTGTATGAAACGATTAATACCACAGCCGATGATATGAGCAAGTTTAACGAGGAAAGTGAGTCCATGTCTCTAATGCTTAACAGCATCTCGGATATTGCGAACCAGACGAATCTGCTTGCGCTCAATGCAGCGATCGAAGCAGCCCGTGCAGGTGAACATGGACGCGGGTTTGCAGTCGTGTCGGAGGAAGTTCGTAAGCTGGCAGAACACTCCGGCCATTCGGCTAGTGATATTGCTGCTATTTTGTCCCGTTTGAGAGGACAGACACAGGCGTTGATGGATCGATTTGGGCGTATTCGACTCGCTTTGGAAGCAGGAAAAGACAGTGTGCAAACGGCAGAAGAAGTTTTCCGTACGATCAACAGCAATTCTCAGCAAGTATTGAATCAGGCCGCAGATATTGAGATCAGTTCAGTCACCATGAGGGAATCCTCTACAAGAGTGGTTAATGAGGTTTCGGAGATTTCAAGTGTGACCCAGCAATCGAGTGCCGCTGCGGAAGAAATTCTTGCCAGTATGGAAGAACAGCGCAATCTGACCCAGAAGATGGTTGACAGCTTCGGAGAACTGGAGCAATTGATTGTGGACCTGAACGAGTTGGTATCGGACAAGAACGAGGTACGTTCTACTACTGATACGCTGTAAAATAAAGCAGGCTGAAGCTGGCTTACTGCATCGGAATCACCTAATCACACCAATTTATATTCGAAGTTCAGTTACTAAGCCTGTCTCCAAGCATGATGTGGGGGCAGGCTTGGTTGTTTTTTGGATGGGATGATCTCTCTGGCTGTTGAAAACGAAACAATTGTGGATGTTCATCCAGGCCCACTATAATGGGAAGAAGAATTTGTGGAAAAACGATTGATGCAGGAAGTTTGGGCAATTGGGGGAGCAGAACGTGAAGAATGCAGTAAAGGAAAAAAGGTCGGATAGCCACGATCGTACAGATCCAGCGAAGAATGAAAGAAGCGATAGTCGCGTTCGTTTCTATGATCGGAATTCGCTCGAAGATATGGACTGGCCTAACACCGAGGATGCTAGAGATGCAAGAGCGTATTTGGAACCTATGATGTTACAAGGGACACGGGACTTCATTATAAATGTTAACACAACCTTACTCATTGCTCGAATTGACGATCTAGTGCTTCCGTTGACGGTAAATGATGCAGAGTATGAAAATTCTTACGTTTGTTCGCCTTATACGCATTATGTGCGGTATGCCAAGCAGGAGTTGATGCTGCTTCGGAAACCGTTGCTGGAAAAAGGGCTTTTCGCGCTGCTCAGTGTGGTGGGGTGGGGGATGCGGCAATCACAAATAAACAAAGTTGTACATATCAACAACTGGCTGTTATCAACAAACCTGTATCCTGCCATGTCAGGAGAGCAGGCGGTTTGTCTGCTTGCAGCAGTAAGGGAACGTTATCCTGAGCATGCCGTCGTATTTCGTTCCTTGTGCACAGGGCTTCACTCTGATCTGACGGGAGAGCTGAAGCAAGTAGGCTGTCAACTAATTCCGAGCCGGCAAATCTATCTGTACCGGGCGAATGATCCAAATTTCGGCAATGCGAAGTCGCGCTGGCTACTGAAGCGGGATTACGAATTGTTGACCAAACATGGATATGAATTCGTTTCCGGAGCGAATCTGACGGAGGAAGATACTCCGCGAATCGCGGAGTTGTATAGGCTGCTATACCTTGAAAAATACTCTTATGATAATCCGCAATTCAGTGAACAGTTCATTGCGACAGCAAAAGCTTCGGGAGCGCTGACCTTGTATGGTCTGCGGAAGGAAGGGCGCATAGATGCGATTATGGGATACTTCTGTCGAAATGGGGTGATGACAACGCCGTTGTTCGGTTACGATACGGCGCTACCCCAGTCCATCGGGCTGTACCGCATGCTGTCAGCTTGCCTGATTGGACAGGCCCGTGAGAACGGCCATCTGTTGCATGAGAGTGCTGGTGCTGCGCAGTTCAAACGCAACCGTGGCGCTGTGTCGGATTTCGAGTATTCTGCCGTGTATGAGCGCCATCTGCCAATGAGCAGACGCCGGTGCTGGCTGCTGCTTGAACGGATTTTGAATCGCGTAGGTGTGCCGCTGATGCGTCGGATGAAGCTGTAAACATGCACAACAGTGCGCTGACGCCGTCCTATGTGGGGTGCGCGTGCAGGTTTGGATCCACACACAACAGGTCAGTCATCGTGAAACATACACTTATTTAGATTAGCCTCAAATATGTTCGCGCCTTAATTATGCATGTTCGGCCAACTGCACTTCGAAGCCATCTGGGTCGGCAATATAAATAAACCGCAGATGCGGATTGGGCTGGACGGGGCCTCGTGCGATCGGGATGCCTAATGAAGCGAGCTGCTCCATGGCTTCGTCCAGCGACCTTACCTCATAGCCGATCGAAACACCGGCCTCTGGCTTGAGAGTGGTTTCGCTACCTTCAATCAGTTCCAACTTTGTTTCATTTTCAGGGCCGAGCATGGCAATCTGCCGTCCGCGGCTTTCGAATCTGCGCTGAATCGGCAGCCCTAGCATGTCGTGGTAGAAACGGAGCGATGCTTCCAGGTCGCGTACCCGCAGTGTGATCCAGTTTAATCTGATCAACATCATGAGTCTCTCCTTTTTTACGTCATATTTATCAACGTTATGCTTATTATACGATAAGCTTGTGCGTGGGCCTACCATACTACGCTACCTTTACATATAGAAGTTGGATTTAAAAGTGAATTCGAAAAACTGCCCAAGAATATTCTTGGGCAGTTTGGCTAAGAGTGTCGTTCAATGAGCGGGCACTTTTTTTATTGAATCAGATCAATCGCATCCTGTGACACAAAGGCTTCTACGCCATTGTAGACAATCACGCCATCCAGTGTTGTCTTTTTGCCATTAACGAGCGCGATATTTTTGTAGATTTGCAGTTCAAGCTTGGTGCTACCTTTTGTTACGAGGATCTTCGGATTTTTGGCATCCGTCAGATCCAGCTTGTACGTTGCTCCTTTGGCAGTAAAAGCCTGTTTCGCGGGCACAAACAATTGTTTGCTCACGCTGTCGAGGTCAAGGTCCAGCACACGTGCCATGTATTTGGCTACATCCGTGTTGTCGATAACACCGAAAGGTCGATCATTATTCGGAGCGTACGTATACAGCACAACATCTCCGCCCGTATGACCACCAGTGGTCCAGCCGATGCCGGAACGTTTGCTGATCATCGGTCCAACCGTATAATTGAGGCTGCCGGGACTGGCCGCTTTAATTGCAGCGATTTCCTCGGAAGTCAGGTCGGTAATGCCATAGTATTGCTTCATCACAGCTTTGATATTAGTGCGTTTGGCATCCAGCTTGGATTCCAAACCTTCGCCTGTTAGCTTGGCCTTTTTCAGAGGTCCGATAAATGTGGACAACGGCTCTTTATCATAGGTGCCTGTCGTTGAAGCATTACCGATGGTCAATCCACCGTTCTGGTGATCCGTGACAGCGACAACGACAGTTTCTTGATCTTTTTTGGCAAAATCCATGGCTACTTTGACGGCATCATCGAATGCCAGTACATCACTGATAATGCCGATTGGATCGTTGGCATGTGCTGCCCAGTCGACCTTGCTGCCTTCAACCATCAGGAAGAAGCCATCTTCATCTTTGGAAAGAACTTCGATCGCTTTAGTTGTCATCTCGGCGAGACTTGGCTGTTTAGCTGGATCACGATCCATATTATAAGCCATGCCTGCCGGGGCAAACATCCCCCACAGCTTGCCTGAAGTGGAAGCTTTCATCGCTACCGGAGTAGTCACATAATCGTAGCCCAGTGCTTTGATGGATGAGACCAGATTTTCGCCATCTTTGCGTCCCGCAGGCTCCAAATAACTGCTTCCTCCACCGAGAACAACGTCCATACCGTTATAGACCTGCTGTTTGCTCAATGCATCATAGTTTTTGCGATCCGGATAGTGGGCGGAGAAGTCAGCTGGTGTGGCGTGCATAATTTCAGATGTCGCAATAATGCCAGTTGCTTTGCCTGCCAGTCTGGATGCTTCCAGGATAGAAGCAACCGGTTTTTTCGCATCTCCCGGTGCGATGGCTTTTTGTCCAGGCATCGTTGCTTTATCAGGCAGTACTCCGACATACCCTGTATGTGATTTGTGACCTGTAGCAAAAGCTGTTCCCGCAGGGGCCGAGTCCGCAATCGGCGCATCCGCAGAGTGTGTACGAACCATGCCACTAGCCATGGAGTCCAGTGTAAGAGAGGAACCTTTGTACCAGCGAGCCAAAGCTGTTGCGTCGTTCGCCATACCGTCCGGGATCAGGATGATTACATTTTTGATCGGTGAAGCAGATGAGGTGGTGTTTTCCACAGCCCAAGCTGCACTACTGCCTCCCAGCGTAGCTGTAACAATGGTCGTAACCGCGAGCATCATTTTGGCAGCACGGGTATTGAATCGATTTAACATGAACAAATCCTCCTAATGATATGTATAGTTTGGTATCCAAAACCAGTGTATACAATCAATGATAAATGAGCGCATGTACTCGATTAACTAAATGTAAATTTTACGATTAGAGAAGCACGTCTGGATAGGTTTTGGATATTTGTCATCTCATTATGGAGGGGATCAGGTGTTTCAATCAGCCGGCGCTTTTTTGTTGACGGGACGGGCAAAGGGGTAGCGGATATGCAGCAAGAAGCTTTCTCTCAATATGGGCGTGAAGCACGTGTGTAGAAGAATCGCGAAACAGGATTAGCGAGCTGTGGTATAGAATTCGTAGTGTAAAGGTGTATGTATGATGAAATAGAGAGCTGGATGAGAGAGGTGAGTGACCATGATTGATATTATTGCGCTTCGGCGAGATCTTCACGAACATCCCGAGCTGGGATTCACTGAATTCCGTACGGCTACCAAAGTCGTGCAGATGTTAACGGAACTGGGTTACCGTGTGACCTATGGAAAAGATGCAATTGATGACACATCGCGGCGAGGTCTGCCAAAGCCTGAAGTGTTGGAAGATGCTTATCAACGTGCCATCGATGAAGGGGCAGATCCAGCGATTGTGCAGCAGATGCGGGGTGGGTTCACGGCGGTTGTCGCTGAGTTACAAGGAGAACAGGAGGGACCAACTACGGCGTTCCGTTTCGATATGGATGCACTTCCGATCCGTGAGAGCAAGTCAAATAAGCATATACCACAATCGAGGCAATTTCGCTCCAATCATGAAGGCATTATGCACGCTTGCGCACACGATGGACATACAGCTATTGGGCTTGCACTTGCAGAACGTTTGAGTAATCGAAAGTTTGCCGGGAAGATCCGTCTGTTGTTCCAACCTGCTGAGGAAGGTGTGCGTGGTGCGTATGCCATGGTCGAAAAAGGCATGCTGGAACAGGTAGATCGTCTGTTCTGCATACATCTGGGTACAGGTGTGCCATCCGGTCATGTGAGAGGGGCGTCTGCCGGATTCCTGGCAACGACCAAGCTGGAAGCCCATTTTACAGGTGTGTCTTCTCATGCCGGAGCCACACCGGAGGAAGGACGGAATGCTTTGCTGGGAGCCTCTACGGCACTTCTTAATATTCATGCGTTGCCTCGGTTTAGCACGGCGGATACCCGCATTAATGTGGGTATTCTTGAAGGCGGAACGGGGTCTAATATTATACCCGAGCACGCACGGATGGTGATTGAAACCCGTTCAACGAGTGAAGAAACGAATCGTGAGCTGGAGCGACGGGTCCATCAGATCATCGAGCACAGCGCGGCGATGCATGAATTAAGCTCCACGGTTGAAGTCATCGGCGGTGCAGTCCCTATTCGCTGTGATATGGAGCTTGCAGAGCTTGCTGTGCAGCAAAGTGAAGGCATCGCAGGATTTACCCATGCGGAGGCTATTTCGGATGGTGCTTCACTCGGAAGTGAGGATGCCAGTTACATGATTCGGCGTGTACAGGAACAAGGTGGGAAAGCAACGTATATGATCATTGGCAGCGAGCTACCTGCTCCGCATCACCATCCGGAATTCGATATTGATGAAGCAGTTTTAGCTCCTGCGGTGGAACTGCTGGAGAGATTGGCACGAACGCTCTAGAAAGATATAACTACAATCAAGGATAGGCTTCCACTTACGCATCGGTTAAGGGGGTGAACTGCTTCAGGGCAAGAGCACGAGCGAACGCACCAATCGCCAGTTGGCTGAGACGACTGCACAAGCGTTGCAGGAACAGCTCAAAAATGGCGGCGGAACCTTGGAGCAGAGTTGGATGAAACATAAACAAGATCAGGGGTTCAAACCTCAAACATTGCAGCAGACGAAATATGGAGCCATTGACGGAAAAACCTATGAACAATACGGTACGCTCGGTTGGCTAGGCGTTCCTTATGCAGCACCTCCGGTAGGTGAACTACGCTGGAAAGCGCCGCGTGAACCGGATGTATGGACAGGAACTCGAACAGCCAAGGAATTTGCTGCGAGCAGCTTGCAGTTATCCGGCGAAACTACAGCAGGAAGTGAAGACTCACTGTATCTCAATATTTGGCGTCCAAATACAACCAGTTCGAAGCTTCCGGTTATGGTGTTTCTGCACGGCGGCGGGAATATGACCGGATCAGGCAAGGATTTTCAATGTGAACAGCTTGCGTGTAACACGAACAGCATTATCATATCGGTGAACTATCGTTTGGGAGCTCTTGGGTTCTTTCAAAATGCTGCATTAAAAACCGGAAATGCTCTTGATGATTCGGGCAACTATGGCTTGCTTGATGCATTCCGTGCACTGCAGTGGGTACAGGATAATATCGAAGGCTTTGGCGGAGATACAGGCAATGTTACGTTGGCCGGGCAGTCGGCAGGAGCACGTAATGTTCTGGCAGCGTTAATCTCGCCACTGAGCAAAGGTTTGTTTCAGAAGGCAGCTGCTTTCAGTGGTGGCCTGACAACGGCTGCACCGGAGGAAGGCGAGCAAAAATCCGAGGATGCACTTGTGAAATTGCTCGTGCAAGAGGGTAAAGTGACCTCTATTGAACATGCGAGAACATGGATCGGCAAGCAGTCTCAGGCACAGCTGTCCAGCTATTTGCGTGAGTTGCCTGCGGACAAACTGGTCACTGTGTATGGTTCAACGGCGATTCGTATGCAGCCATTCCCACATCTGTTCCGTGAAGGCACAGTTATTCCGAAAGAGGGTTTCGATGCTATCAACAGCGGTAATTATGCACAAGTTCCTGTTCTGCTGGGCAGTTTGGAAACCGAGTTTTCCAGCTTTGCTTTCGGTGATCCATACTTTGTACCCTCATTTCATGATGAAACTCTGTTTACAGATGAAACCAAGGCGGAACTGTATGCCGCAGCTCTGAAATATGGCAGTGAGGCTTATGCAGGCTTCAATGCAGAGCGCGTAGCTGAACGCCTGACGAGTGAAGCGGGACAGCCACCTGTATACGCCTATCGTTTTGCATGGGGAACACAGCCTGGGGTCATTTCCGAAAGACTGCAAACGTTGCTGGGCGCACCGCATGGCGCGGATATGGACTTTTACACAGGACACACAGACGGCGTTGCCGACCTTTTCCCTGAAGGTTATTTTAGTGAACAGAATAAACCCGGCCGTGAGGCATTGTCTGCAGCGATGGCAGCTTATCTGAAGCAGTTCCTCTATACAGGCAGTCCAGATCGTGGTGGATCATCGGAATTGGCCGAATGGACTCCTTGGACAAAAAATGCAAAAGCACCAATTATGCATCTGGACGCAACCAATACTACATCCGAGATCGGCATGTCCACGCAATATAATGAAGGCAAGGATGCCGTAATGGCGAAAATGAAAAAAGAATTGCCAGACGAGACATACAAGTTGCTGACGGAGAAGGTATTTGCCGGACGCTTTTTCTGGGAATAAGTCATGCGAAAGGACACGAGAGAATGATCTCTCGTGTCCTTTTTTAGTTGCGGGCGTATCTCCTCATTCTTCAATGTGAAGATTCCATTTCTATAGGCGGTTTCTGGATTTTTTTCGGTATGAAGTGTAGTGGTTTCGTCATGGGGCTGGTCTAAAAGGAGAAATTGAGGTAGAATTATTGAGAATTATTCTCAATTAAACAAATCTCTTTGTGAGAGTCATGATCAAGTTATAGACGAGGTGAGAACACATGGGTTTCGATTCGTTAGCCGTTGTATATCAACATTATTTAACGCAGGAACCATTCAGTCAGCAAGATGAAAATACGTACCTGCTCTCTGCTAAAGCGGGCAGTGGCAATATAAAAAGAGTAACCACGTATAGTGGTATCGAAATTGTGTATTCTCAGATTAATTATAGTGAACCGTGCTCTACGTTCTTTGCATCGAATATTCCCATCATTGAGCTGCAATTTGCCTTGTCAGGTGCGCGCTATGTAGACATATCCGGTCAGCAATATACTCTGCCCACTGGACAGGGAGCACTCATCATGATGCGTGATTTTGAAGCCTGGTTTCATCCGCCTGCGCAGGAGAACTATACTTCTTTTGCCATCGGGATTCCGATCTCGTTGTTCAATTATGCGGGTGCACAATTAGCAACCAGCCAGTCCATTCGTTTTCAGGACATTTTGGGACATTGTGTGTTCAAACCGATCATATTTCAGCTGGATTACAGAATTCGAACGATGATTGACAGTCTGATTGGGGAATTGAACAACCCCTATAGATCTTCCTTAATGATGGAAGCGACCGCATTGGAGATATTGAATCGGTTTATGATTCAGCTGTTTGATCTGGCGCCAATTCCTGCGGGATTTTCCAGAGAGGATATACGGAAGTTACATATCGCTCGGGAGATAATGGAGGCTTGCATGGTGGATCCTCCATCCCTGCTGGCGTTGTCCAAACAGGTGGGTCTAAACGATTTTAAATTGAAAAAAGGCTTCAAGGCGCTGTTCGGCACTACCGTATTTGAATATTTGCGCCAGATTCGTCTTGATAACGCCATGAAATTGCTGCGCAGCCAAGAGAACAACGTCACTGAGGCAGCGATAGCGGTTGGTTACAGTAACATCAGTGCCTTTTCCCAGCAATTCTATCGCAAATTCGGTGTGAAGCCATCGGAAATGAAAAAAATATATTAATAATCCGTCTAACCGTTAATTGTTCCGTATGGAGGCAGTCGAGATTCTCTCAGCCTTGTATACTCCAGGTACAGTGGATACTGTACTGAAAAATAAAGGAGTGTATGAGCGTGAACAGAATCAGAGGAAGTATCTTTTTTAGCGTATTTGCAGCCATGTTGGGTCTTATGCTTATTGCTCCCATTATGCCGCCGCTTATTCGTGAGCTGGGGATGAAAGAAAGTCATTCCGGGCTAATTATTTCACTCGGGTCCATAGCCATGGCTGTGATGGGTCCGGTATGGGGCAGATTCAGTGATCTGAAAGGCAGAAAACCAATCATATTGATTGGATTCATAGGTATGTCCATAAGCTGTGCGTTGTTTGCATTGGCGATGTATAGTGGATTAAATGCGTGGATCGGAGGAGGCCTTCTGTTAACCCTTCTGATTGTAACGCGGAGCTTGATCGGTATGTTCATTCCAGCAGTTTTATCCTCTTCTCAGGCATATATGGGGGATGTAACGGAAGGGGAAGAGCGGGGAAGCGGGATGGCGATTATTAGTGCCGCCAATGGGCTGGGACTTGTATTTGGCCCTGCGATTGCAGGTGCTTTTACCATTATCGGTCTGCTGTGGCCGCTTTACTTTGGTATTTTTATTGCGATAGCGGCGTTTATCATTGCTTTGTTACTCATTCCTGCTGCCAAGCCGGTCATTCAAGAGAAAGCGCCCAAGGTTAACCCGCTCCAACGCGGTTTGCGTATGTATCTTGCTGCCGGGTTGGTTACGATGATTGGCATTATGACGTTACAGGTTGTCGGCGGATTTTATTTTCAGGATCAGCTCTCATTATCTCCAGGGGCTACAGCCAGAATGGTCTCATTCGGACTGATGTTCTCCGGGGCTGCGATGCTGATCATGCAGGTGATCCAGATGAAGTGGTTGAAATGGCAGCCGCGGCCGATGATTTTGCTCGGGTCCCTTTTTCTGCTCGCAAGCATGGTTTTGTTTCTGATCTCCAGTCAATTGGTTGTCTATTATCTCTCATTCTTCCTGTTCGGCATGGGCTCGGGTCTGATGATGCCTGGTTTCATGGCGGGAGCTTCTCTTTCGGTCAGCAAAGAACAGCAGGGTGGCGCAGCCGGATTGGTTGCAGCGATTCAAGGCATATCTGCCGTGATCACCCCTTTACTGACAACAACGCTGTACCAGGTGGATAAACATATTCCGTTCATGCTGGTAGCCCTGTTGGTTCTAGTCATGGGTGCAGTCATGTTGGGGGTAAGGAAAAATCAAACCAGTTCCGTAGCCGGGTAAGGTTATTAGCCTAACTGAACCACGACTTTGCTGCAGAGGAATGTCGCTGCGAATCCGGCTATCGCGTCCAGTTGCACGCCAATCTGTTCACCCTCGTAAGCGAAGCTGAGCTGCAAGCAGACATTGCTTTCCTCGGCGGGAGAGATGTTCTTAAACTGGACGTCTTCAAAATTAAAGTAGAGGGGCTGTTCCAACCCGTCTGTGGAAGTATGCGTAATCGTCAAGGACAGATTTTCAGACCAATCGCCTTGATCCGCGTTTTCCAGCTTCACATTTGTTAGTTCATCGTAGTGAAAGGGTGGGAAGAACCCCAACGTATCGATCACGTTCTGGGCACCTTCAATGGAATTGAGTGGTGAGAAGATCATTTCAAACTGCCAGGCTTCCATCAATCGTGATTCATACTGGGGGCTTGTGTACAGCAGGATCGAATCAGGTCCGAATTCTATTACCGTTCCAATAAATGCGGCCCATCCTGCTGTTCCAACCTCACCAACCGTTATCAAAATCTGATCTTGAGCACGCAGCTTGACTCCGTGATCTGATTCGAAGTGCACTCGAAAACCCTGTGCTTGCACCTGCCAAGCCGTATGCGGGGCAAAATAAAATTCCTCCTGCCCCACAGATTTTATGCTAACGATCCATGTCCGCTCATCATTCATGCAATCCACCTCCGATATACATAAGCTTTGAAAACTGGTAAGACACTTCACTTGGCCTTGATCATCTCTCAGCCACAGCCTGCATCAGCTTGTAAATCTGGCGGGTCGTGTTCACGTTCCGGACCGTCATATATTTGTAGACCTTGGAGCCTATAAGCTTGCTCATACCACTTTTGGTGACAAGTTCTTTACTCACGGAATATAAAAGGGCTCCGGGAACATATAGCAATGTGCCGATTTCCGGTTTAATGGGCAGTTTGTCCAGAACTGAAGCATCATTCACTTCATCCCAGAGGAACATGACATCACTTTTGGCCATGGCATCATTCGTCCAGTCCTCCGGTAGTGCCTGAATAACAGTTCGGATTTCATCCAGATTACGTACCATAACCTTGATCTGTAAGCCAAAATCGACAGCTATGACTTGTTCAAGAATCTGGGATAATTCCGTATTCGCATCCACGCGTTCCTGATGATCGGCAAAGATAATATTGCCTGAGTTGATATATGTCACCACATCCAGCAAGCCAGCTTGCTCAAACGTTTCTTTTAACTGCTTCATATTGATTTTGTTATTCCCGCCCACATTAATGCCCCGAAGCAAAGCAACATAGATCATGATTCAACCCTCCGTATTCTTTGATTTTTACTTTTAACGAAATGACAAATACTCGAATAAATGTGCAGTATGCTCTTCTCCCAGTAAATCATTCAATATAGGATCGACATGCTCCAGATACTCGGGTTTGGTTTCATAAGTTTCGTCGTCCTTTAATTCTCCGGCATAGGCCCGTGCAGCTTCAATCAGGACGACCAGTGCATTGAAAAAGTCTGTTAATGAATCGGCAATAAGCTGAGGTTCTTCACCTGCAAAAGCAGCATATACAGGCGAGTTCGGTGCTGCTGTATCAACGATTAATGGATCATCATTAAAATTCGCGATGACGACATGATTTTTTTGCCAAGAGGCTGACTCCTCATAAGGTTCGTTCATGCCGATCCAGCGGTGACCTAGTTGCTGATGATGGAGATGTTCAGGTGCAACAAAGGAGATCAGAGCTGCATCACCGATCTCGACGGCTGCATTTTTCATTTTGAGTGTGCCATTGGCCTGCTCATCCATCATCTCGTAGTAGCTGTACAGATATTGGAGCTCTGGAGAGAGCGGGATTCGTTCGTCCACTTCCGGCTGGTGTTGTTGTTCACGAGGACGCAGATCATGATTTTTGAAAAGTCCATAAGCTTCATTATATAAATCTTGCTGTTCCACAAAACGGATTAGGGCGGCATTCAGCTGTTCCATTGGTGTCTGATCCCTCCTGGTGTTAGGATTATTTTCAAACAGTTACATTCATTCATAGTCATAAGCATAATCATATATCAAAATGGGAAAAGCTTACACCCTGTAGTTAGTTAATGGTGAATACGTTTACATTAATCTGTGAACATGGCGATGAAGAAGCAGCAATCAAACCTTTCCGAAGGCAGGTACACAGTGGGTGTACGATATGATTGATGCCTATGGTGAGAGCGCCTTTTGGCATACAGAGTGGATTGTTCTTTATGTATCCAAAGTCATGAAAATTAATATATCTTATCCATAACCCAACATTTTCCGATATAATAACCAGATAGATCAAAGCAAAAGGATACTACCTCAGAGAGGTGATTTGGATGACGATTGACGTCCCTGTGCGTAACAATGTGAAAGTGTTGGGAACAGGCAGCCAAACGATTATGTTTGCACATGGGTTTGGGTGTGATCAGGATATGTGGCGCTATATTGTTCCAAGTTTTACGGAGAACTACCGAGTTGTTTTATTTGATTATGTAGGCTCAGGTGAATCCATAATTAACTATTATGATGCAGACAAATACAGCAATCTTCAAGGATATGCCCAGGATGTGCTGGAGATTATGGAAGCGCTCGACTTAAGAGATGTCATATTTGTTGGACACTCAGTTAGCAGCATGATTGGCATGCTTGCTTCCATTCACGAACCTAAATACTTCAAGCAAATCGTCATGCTGGGGCCTTCCCCGCGTTATGTAAATGATCTTCCGGGTTATTATGGCGGTTTCGATCGACGTGACATTGATGAGTTGCTGGAGATGATGCAGATGAACTTTATTGGTTGGGCGAGTTATCTTGCTCCAATTGTTATGCAGAATCCGGAACGGAAAGATCTGGCGGAAGAGTTGGAAAAAAGCTTCTGTTCAAGAGATCCGCATATTGCGAGACAATTTGCGGAGGTGACGTTTTTATCCGACTGTCGTGTCGATCTGGATCAGGCCTCGGTACCTACATTAATTCTGCAGTGCTCCGATGATAGCATTGCTCCTGTTGAAGTAGGGAATTACCTACATGCTCATCTGAAAAACAGCAGGCTTCAGCAGATGACGGCCAAGGGGCATTACCCGCATCTCAGTCAACCGGAAGAAACGATTCGATTAATCAAGGATTATGTAACGATTGCATAAAACTCGGAAGAAAGGCAGTTAATCCATGGATATACAATTAGATATGGCACCCTGTGGATACTTCTCCATTTCTGACTCGGGCATCATAAGAACGGTTAATCAAACCCTGCTGACCATGCTGGGATATGAACGCAATGAGCTGATGGGACGGCATATCGAGTCCACCATGTCGGTGACCAACAAGCTTTTTTTTCATACGTATTTCTATCCCTACATCCAGTTATATGGACATGTGAACGAGATGTACTTTACGTTTCGCACCAGTGATCAGCAGGATGTTCCAGTTTTGCTTAACGGGATTCGCCAAACTCGTGATGGGGAAAGCGTAGTGGATTGTGTGGTTGTGGTGATGCGTAAGCGAATTGAACATGAGAAGGATATAATGAACACCAAAACGAAGCTTCAGGAACTGTATCAAGCCACAAATGAGGCGAACCAGGAGCTTGAACGACTGCACGAAGAATACAAGGTGAAGCAGCAGGCGTTAATCAAAGTGAATGATCAGTTGGAGACGATGGCTTCGACGGATCTGCTCACCGGACTCAGGAACCGCAGATTTTTTCAGGATAAAATGATGGAAAGCCTGGCACTCTTCCGGGAAACTCAGTGTCTTTTCTCCCTTCTGGTCGTTGATATTGATCATTTCAAGAGTATCAACGATACGTATGGACATCCAATTGGAGATCTGGTGCTGGGCAATCTGGCAGGCCTGCTGCAATCGGTGTCACGGAGCACGGACGTGGTGGCGCGTTATGGCGGAGAGGAATTTGTTATTATTCTTGCGGATTGTGATCGAGAGCAAGCTGTGGTTACAGCGGAGAGATATCGTTCACAGGTAGATTCCGCCGATTGGGGCGAGTATAACATTACAGTGAGTATTGGCGCAGCTACGGTTTCGCAGGAAGATACAGATCAGTCTTTGTTTCAAAAAGCGGACAAGGCGCTCTATGCCTCCAAAACGGGTGGGCGAAATCGGGTGACCCATGCGGCCGAAGCAGCGATTAATGGTATTGAACCTTCATAATTGATTGATAACTGTCGATATAATATTTAGGACTATTATCTATATTAGAGGAAGTGAGAACATCATTATGAATCAGGTTGAAGCTGTTTTGGCTGCTATGCCATTTATTCGCGAAGCTGCACGTCAAGATGTTTCCATATCGGTCATGGATCGGGAGAAGTTCCTGTTTTTCGAATCCGGCAATGCTTTGAAATATGAATTCAAGGCAGGGGATTCACTTCCTGATATTCACAGGGATTTTAAGATGTTACAGAATGAGTCGAAAACAAGGGAGCACTACCCAGCCGAACTATTTGGTATCGCTGCGGATTCCTATTTTCATCCGATTAAGAACGAACAGAACGAGATAGAAGCAGTCATATGTATTACATATAGTATGGATACCCAGGATCAATTGAAGAAACTGATGAATCAGGCAGACGAAGTTACAGGCAGACTTATTGAGGGAATCCAGCATGTAGCTGCTCATTCCGAGGAATTAAGTGCGACATCCGAAGAGATTTTGAGCAATACAAAACGGGCCGTTGAAGACTCTGGCAACGTTAATGAGGTTGTTCTTTACATTAAAGAGATCTCAGAGCAGACCAATCTGCTCGGCTTGAATGCGGCAATTGAAGCAGCACGAGTCGGCGAGGCTGGGGCAGGGTTCGGGGTTGTTGCCACGGAAATCCGTAAAATGTCCACAGGGACCAAAGAAGCCACGGGACGGATTGAGCAGTCTCTTGACGCTGTAAAAAAATCCGTGCTGAGCATGGAGCAGGAGATTGCCCAGATTTCAGTTTCTTCACAAGAGCAGGCCAAACTGGTCACAGAGTTTATGAATGTGATCGATCAATTGAATGAAACCAATCATGGCTTGCGGAAACTGGTCGAAAAAATAACCGACGACGCTGAATAATGATTTGCATCGTTATGCCTTTGGACCAAAACCTAAAGCCCGAAAAACGCTCAACCACAATCGTGGCTGAGCGTTTTTCGGTTTGATTAGAGTTTCAACGATATGAATCGATATCAACCTAAATCTCTTTTAGGAGTACTGTTTATTTAACAAAGCGGTATCGTAGTATTCTTCAAACGATTTGATCTTGTTATGTTCGAATTTGAAGATTTGCACGTAAATACCGTTATACTTGATTTTTTTATCCTTACCCCATGGGCCGTTGGCAGTGATATCAATGTTGCTGCGTGTTTTGGTGATGATCGTATTCGGATTTTCACCGACCATGAACTCATCGATAGTCCATTCAAACGTACCTTTCATATCGTTGAAGATCGGGTTAAAGAAGCTTTTTACTGCATCCCATCCTTCCTGCACAGAGTCGTGCAGAACAGCTACATCTTCTGTGGTGAATGGCGTGATAACTGCCGGATTGTCTTCAACCCACAGTGAGTAAAATCGGTCTGTATCTCCCAGATATAGCGAGAAAAATTCTATAATGACATCCATGTTTTTACGGGCGTCTTCATTGGCGGTGGTCATTGAGGCATTAACGGTTACATTTTTGATTGTTTTGGAATCCATATATCCCCACTCCCCTTTCACATCAAAGTATAAATTAAAGAATCTTAAATAATAATAGACTGTTTTGATAGAGTGTAAAAAAACTGGACAAATGCGTCGATATGTAAAGAATACAGCCATGTTTTTCATGGCATCGTTAGAACCTCAGGAGGAAGATACATATGCTTAGAAGAATCACTCCCAAAGAACTTCTGGCTGAATCCCTGATTGATTTGGCCAAACGGAATCCGATTCAATCCATCACCGTTACGAACATAACGGATCATTGTCAGGTAAGCAGACAGATGTTCTATTATCATTTTTCGAGTAAGTACGACCTGATTGCCTGGATCTATAGTGACAAAGCCGATAAAATCATTAATCAATATATTGAGAAGGAGCCCTGGGGACGAGTAGCCGGAAGAATCGTAGCGTTTATCCAAGAGGATTATCTCTATTTCAAAAAAGTATTTGACGACGATACACATGTGTCATTCTATAATATTATTTTTCAATATACGGTAGAGTGTCACACCAAGCATATTCAGAAAAAAATGGGTCTCGCCTCGTTGCCTCGGGATATTGTTTTTGCGATCCAGTTCAACGCTTACGGAGGAGTCAATGTCACCAAAGACTGGCTTGAAAATGGCATGAGGGAAACACCCGCCGAACTGGGCGAATTAATTTTTTCCGCCATGCCTCAGCCGATTAGAACGTATTTTGACAACGAATCGTAGAATTAATTCACCGGCATTATCCGGTTACTCATGGCTCATATATCCATATCCCTGGGCAGGTGAATTGGCTTGGAGAGTGAAGTCTTCGTTGGCGTCATCTATAAATTCGGGGTTTACATACAATGAATGTGCGTCATTTCCTGATCCCTCCATGTAGGAGGTGAAGCCGGAATACTCCGTGTTTTTCCATACCCACAGCGCCTCTTCTTGTGGTGCAGAGGAGTAGTACACATTGTGATCAAACACATTCCCCGAATTACTGGTGTATTCATTGTAAATGAGCACGTCAGAGCTGCCCGATACGAGAATGTTTCGTTTGAACGTATTGTTCTTCGTCCGGGCTTGCAAGAATAACTGCCCATTGCCTGCATCCAGCAGGTCGTTATCCACTAACGTATTGTACATAATCGTACTGTCCTCAGTAGAACCGCGTTCCTCATCATAGCCGCCCATGGCGATGCCTGTAAGCCTGTTATGAAAAATCAGATTATCCTGTAACGTAATGTTGCTGGTTGAACGCCCGGCATGCTCCGAAGCAATCTCAATTCCGATATCGTTACGGTATACCCGATTGTGGTCGATGATATGATTTTTGCCTCCATCTACATAGATTCCACCGGCAGAATTGCTGTCATTGGGGAGGTTTGTTCCATAAGACGGATTAAGATTGGAAGAAACATTATAGACCTCGTTTCCCCGTACAATCCCGTTTCGCGCCTGATCGTAAGTGTCGTCCTCCGAAGTTCCTTCATACCCAATCAGATCAATACCGATGTTGTCGGTATCATGGATCGTATTGTCCAGTATGGCAAACGTATCCACATTCCCGTTGACTGCGAGTGACTCACTTGAACCGAGCACGAGATCATACAATTCATTATCCTTGATGATAATATCCCGCAATGCTTGGGGATGCTCCGTACCATAAATCGCGATTCCATGGGCATCCCTGCCCTGTAAATCCGGTCCTGAAGGTTTAGCATCATTGGCAATGGAATGAACGGTGTTGCCCAGGAGTTGAATGTGTTCTCCTGCCCCGTGAACGTATATGCCAGTAGGCACTTGTCCTCGAAGTGAGGTTGTAAAGTTGCGAATTTCGAGATTTTGAATCGTAATATAGCTGGCATTTTCGACTTCAATCAAACCCTCTATGCCGCGTACCGATAGACCTTCACCCTCAATGATGGCCTTCTCCTGTGGATAGCTGGAAAACAGGGTTGGATTGCCGGAGGAATTACCGCTTCGAGTGATTTTGACCTTTTGGTGATAGACACCTTCCCTCAAATAAACGGTGCTTCCCGCGGTAGCATGGTCGGCAGCGTGCTGCAACGTTTTCCAGGGAGATTGAATGGTTCCTTTGTTCAAATCGTTTCCTTGTGGTGATATGTAATACATCTTCTGGGTATCCGGTATCTGCACAGCATCGGGAGAAGGGACGGATGAAGCCTCATCCTTCTGACAACCGGTTGCGAACAGAATTAGGGCCAGGAGTGCAATTGTAGTTATACGATACAAGATGATTCCTCCTTAATAAATAGCTATGAAGTTCGATTATAGCAGATTTGAATGGTGAAATAGGGCGTAAGATGCTCATAGAATTTCAGAATGGGGAGAGGTGCTCAGAAACAGCGAAACAGGTGGCGAGTGTGATCTCGCCACCTGTTTGTAGATGCTGCTAGTTATTTTTGTTTTCGGTCCCAGAGTACACTGTAGCGGCAGCAGATAAAAATGATGACATTCGCTGCTGCGGCTATGCCGAACACCAACGCAGGATTGGATAGCTCGGAGATCCAGCCGCTCCCCCATATAGCCAAGGGCATGCCGAGCTTGAACAGAGATCCGGTAATCCCGCTGATCCGACCAATCATGTGATGTGGTGTGGACTCCTGGCGGAATGTCCAGATGCAGATCGTGCTGATAGTTTGGAAAATACCAGATAGAAATAGACCCACTGCAAGTCCGTAGGTGGAGTGGAACAAATAAAGAATCAGAAAGGCGAAGCCTTGAAGCAGTGTGGTCACCACAATTAGCATGCCAGCCGAATATTTGCTGCGCAGGGAGCTTACTACCAGACTGCCGATTAAACCACCTACTCCGGCAGCAGATAATACAAGTCCAAGCTCCAGATTACGCAGTTGTAATGTGTCTTTGGCATAAAAGATGACGGTTGCATCCACCATACCATAGGTGGCATTGAGAAAAATGACCGTAATGCTGATTACCAGTAACATATGGTTGCGACGTAGCTCGATCCAGCCTTCTTTAAAGTCAACCCAGAAGCCCTGAGGAGATGTTCCTCTGGGCACAGGTGCGGAGTGCAGTGGTAATAGAATGATACAGGATACCGCAAGCAGAATGGCCGTAATTAACAGACCCGTATACAGGTTGGATAACATCAACAGCATTCCGGACAGGGCGGCACCCATAATGGTGATTAACGTTGTGGTGAAACCCAGAGCCGCATTGGCTGACGTTAGCAGTGGTGTGGGCACCGATTGTTTGATCATGCCTGCTGATGCATTGCGAAAAGCATAACTCAGTGTCATCAGAATAAAACCGCATCCGTAGAGTACATAAATGGAAGGTTGACCATATTGAAAAGACAGAAACAGCACGAGCAGAAGGATAATCTGTAACACGATGGAGCCAATAGACCACCATTTCTTATGCACCCGGTCCATCAGTACACCAATGAACATGGCGAGAAACAGGTTCGGCAGAAATTCAATGCCACGCATGGTGGACATCGCTACAGGAGACTTGGTGAGTTCATATAAGATGAGGGGTAGAGCCAATTCATAGATTTGATTGCCCAGAGCAATGATGCCGCTGGCAGCAAACAGAATGATAAAGCTTGGATTTCTCCATACGGATGGGGCGGACGTGGTGACAGGTGTGGAGTGTACGTTGATTTCAGACATGGATAACAATCTCCTCTTTACGTGTGGTAATGAGGTCCATTATACTTTTGGAAAAGAGGAAGAAAAAGCGAAGCATTCAATAATTCAACTTCGCCTTTTAGGAGAGTGAAGATGGACGCTGAAGAGCATTATCTGATCTTGCGCACCCACTTTGAGGCCGTGCCTGAGCAGGAAATGATTGAAGTTACGATGGATCAGGTCACTGAACTGCTGAATTGTTCGAGGCGCAATGCACAGCTTGTACTGAACAAATTGACGGAATCCGGTTATTTGACATGGATACCCGGTCGTGGACGAGGCAATGTATCCCGAATGTCTTTTCACGTATCGGTGTCGGATCTACTTGCAGCCAAAGCGAAGCAGCTTGTGGAGAATGAGCAGTTGAATGAAGCATGGCGTCTAATTGATTCTTCCGGTACGCAGCGAATGAAGGATGATTTCGCCGATTGGCTGGAACGGCAGTTGGGCATCTTGCGCACAGATGGAGAGGAACGGGAGGTGCTGCGTTTCCCCTTTTATCGGCCAGTTCCTCATCTGGACCCGGCGTGGGTTCAGCGGCGTACTGAATCGCATTGGGTAAGGCAGATCTTTGATACACTCCTCATATTTGATCCGGAGGAAAAACGTATTCTTCCTGGACTAGCCCATCATTGGGAATGGGACGAATCATCATCCCGCTGGCGATTTTACTTACGTAAGGGAGTACGGTTCCACCATGGTCAGGAAATGACTGCACAGGATGTGAGATTTACATTTGCACGTATGTCAGGAAGGACATCCTCGGAATGGATGTTTTCTTTAATCACAGATGTACAGACTCCCGGGAGATATTGCATTGATTTTTATTTTGCCCAGCCTAATGCGGTATTTCCTGCTTTTCTCTGTACAGATCGCTGTTCGATCGTGCCTGAAGATTTGGGAGGTCCCGACAAAGCTGCATGTTTCTCAGCACTGCCAATTGGCACGGGCCCTTTCCGCATGATCAATAATAATGAATCCCTGCTTGTTCTGGAAGCGAATGATCATTATTTTGAAGGGCGTCCTCATCTGGATCGGATTGAGATGTGGGTGTGGCCGGACTATGAAGGACAGCCTGGATCACACAGGACAGGCAGGGATATGCAGCTGTTATATTCGGGTGCGAGCAAGGGGTCAACGAGTCAACCATCTCTCAGCCAGTTGGAGAATGGCAGCACCTATCTGACCTTTAATCTGAACAAAGCAGGGATTCATCAGAATGTTCTATTTCGTCGGGCCATGGATCTGGGATTGGATCGAGAACGAATGATTAAGGAACTGGGTGGTCTCAGGCAGTGTGCATCGGAAGGATTTGTGCTCAGTGAAGTGCAGCAGGATTACACACCGGGTTCTGATCTGGATGAAGCAAAAAAACGGATTCAGGCATCCGGTTATGAGGGACAGTCTCTGAACCTGTACACGTATGAATGGTTGGAGAATGAAAAAACGGCAGCATGGATTAGCAAGCAATGCAAGGAGATGGGGGTTCAACTGAATGTGGTGAAGCTCCCGATTGAGCATCTGGCAGATCCCCAAGTGCTGGCACAGGCGGATCTGGTCATGGCCGGAGAAGTGCTTGGCGAGCAGGCAGACTTGACCCTGCTTGAGCTGTATCAATCCCGTTTCAGTTTCCTGCGTAATCACCTCAGCCCGGAATTGACCGCATATGTGGATGACAAGTTAACAGTATGCATGGGAGAACCAAGCTCGGATGAGCGAATGAAGCTGCTTTTGGGCATTCAGGAAAAGCTCAAAAGTTCATCAAATGTCATCTTTCTGTATCACAGTCTTCAGAGAGCCCAGCATCACCCCATGCTTGAAGGCATTGCCTTAAATGCATGGGGGAAAATCGATTACAAACATATCTGGGTGAAGCTTGAAACATAAAAGGAAGAGTGTGAACGTATGGGGCAGTTACGGAGTTTGGATTAAGGTAGATCGAAAGGAGCAATGATCATGCATAAATTATCCACACACGAATTAGTGGATCGGGAACATCACGCTTGGGAGGAGCTCAAGGAACTGTTGGACCATGGACAAAATAAATACACATATATTCCTGCACAACGGGAGGTCGGAGAGGATGCGCTCTATCATCTTCAGATCAGCACAAAATCCTATTTAGGAACCGTTGCCTATGAGACGGCGGGCATCCTGATGGATGATGGCTGGATTACGTTGCTTGGATCGGGTGGTGACCGCATCTTCGGGAGTCTGACCGGTTGGAATGGTGTTGGAGACAAGCCGTGTGTACCCGCACTGGAAGGAATGATGGTCGTCGCCTACGATGCGGCGGGTGGATTTTTCGGAATGGATATGGGCAAGTATGGCCGTACAGGACATGTATACTATTTTGCCCCCGACACGCTGGAATGGGAATCAACAGAACTGGCTTATTCGGGTTTCATCAACTGGTTGGCCAATGGTGATCTGGAGCAGTACTATCAGACCTTTCGCTGGAAAGGCTGGCAGAATGACATGGTACAGCTTCAGACAGGACAAGTATTTGCGTATTATCCACCCCTTTGGACGGAGGAGGGCGGCGGCGAGAGCAGCAGCAAAGCTCCTGTAGCGGTGGAGGAAGCCTGGAAGGCAGCATTGGCTGGGAAATAATGCGCTGTGACAGGACTGTATGGGAGGGAGTGTATGAATAACTTGAATATCGATAACATTCAGAAGCATTACGGCATTGTGTTTCCGCAGGAATATCTGGAGTTTCAACGGGAGGCCGACGGTCAAGCATTTGATATGATTGAAAATGGAGAGGTCATCGATTGGGAGATTCGTTTTTCTGCTCTCGATAATCAGTTCATTGCGAATAACATCAATCTGGTAGACGATGTGAATCCTGATCCACGCCGGATTATTCCGTTTGCTTGGAGTGTCAGCAGCGGCAACAACTATTTATTGGATTACCGAAAGAATTCAGTATCTCCTGCCGTACTGGTTATAGACCATGAAGAGGCGATGGTACGCGAAGATGCCGAGAGTGAATCAGAGATGCCGGAGGAAGCACAGCGACTGCTGGAGGAAAATGTACGAGAGATCGCTGCCAATTTTAATGCATTCATAGCCTGTTTGAAAGCCAGACCGAGTGATCAAGGAGAGTGATCCACCTTTTGAACATCCTGGTGAATAAAAAAAAGGCTCGCGCCATGCGCGGGCCTTTTACTCAAACGAATACATAAGTGCTTTTTTGAACGACGTAGCTCACATTCTAACTTGTAACCTATCCAGTCTCAGTCATCGTAACCGTAGAAGCTGATCGTGCAGCTTTGTTATGCCAGACCACGATTACAAGCGAGGCCAGACAGACCAAGAGCAGACATCCATATACATAATGATAGGCTTCCTCTACCGGAACACCCGGAATGCCGTGCAACATCAGCCCGCAGACAGCTACGGATACCGAACCGCCAAAAAACTGGATCAACTGCAGCAAGCCCATACCGGAACCGATTTGCGCTTTGGGCAGCACCCGAGACGCTTCGTTATTCAGCGAAGCTATCGAGGCGGAGAGTGCCGGAGAGAAGAAGAGATATCCTCCGGTGATGATCAGGGCAGACTGATTCAGACCCAGCATGAACAGAGCAAGTACTGCGGCTAGCAAAATGTGCCCAATCATCAGAAAACGTATATTGCCATAACGATCGATCCAGCGACCTACGAAACGGGTACAGAATGCCGAGACGATGGCTCCAGGAGCAATCAGCAGACCAATAGCCAGTGACGAGCGTCCAAACAGATCAGCGAGCACTAGCGGCATCAGGAACAAATTGCCCAGATTTACGACCAGAACACAGAAGCCGATGATCAGTAGCCGGGTAAACCCGGGTGTTCGGAATACATGTGGATTCACAAAAGGAAGGCTCGCCCTGCGAATATACACGATGTGCACAACAAGTGAAATGACACCGATGGCCAGCCATAACCAAGACTGCTGAGTGATGGCAACCAGAAGGGTAGTTGCATTAATCACGGTTAATGCAGCACCGATCATGTCAAAAGGATTTTCCGGCTTGGCTGTCTCACGCGGGAGAAAATAGAGCAATACGGGCAGCGCAAGCAGGACAAGCACCGTAATGGCGAAAAGTCCATTCCAACCCCAGTACTCACTAATGACTCCGCCCACAATGGGGCCAAGCCCAAATGCCATGGCACTGCCTGATGAGATCAGTGCGATGGCAGCTCCGCGTCGCTCCACTGGGATATAACGGCTTGCGATGACAAGCCCAAGCCCGGCCATGACCCCTGCACCCGCAGATTGCAAAATACGTGTCAGCAAAAGGATCGCAAAGCTGTGTGCAAATAATCCGAGTAATGAAGATAAGCCCAAAATAAGCAAGCCCACCGTCAGCAGTTTGCGTACCGGAATACGGTCAGACAATCGACTGTAAATCACCGTCGACAAGGCATAACCAATGGAGTAGCTTGAAATGACCCAGGACCCCAGGTCTGATGTAATCTGAAGATCATGAATAATAACGGGTAAAGAGACGTTAAACATGGTGGTATTCATCACAACGATGAATAGGCAGCAAGTCCAGAGAGGCATTACAATTTTATCTTTCATGTAACCATTCCTGTCTATAAATTCAATGGGATTCATCATTCATATACCTGTTTCGCGTTAATCGCAATAGGCACCCAAAATCAATAAACTATTTTACGCTCAATCTATGTATATGGCAATAATGTCATACGGATTCATTGGGTGGTTAAACAAAAACGGCGTCCTGACCCAGGACGTCGCTTTTGCACATGAGCATTTTCATTTATTCATTTTTAGGACGCAGTAGCTGGTGTGCCACGATTGCGAATCCACTTGATGATATCCATCAGAATGACAGCGGCGAGAGCGAGTCCTCCTGCGATGAAAAACTCATTCCAGCTAAAGGCTGCCGGGATAGCGAAGATGCTGCGAACCCCTGGAATCAGCGTGATTCCATACAGGCAGAGACAAACCAGGATGGAGCCAAGAACATATTTGTTGGTGGTGAAGCCGACCTGGAAAATCGTCTGTGTGTTGGAGCGCGCTGCAAAAGTTTGCAGACTCCGTGCCAGAATCAGGGTTGTGAAGGCCATTGCCACACTCATTTCCTCCGAGATCCCAAGTCCAATATATTGGGACACGATAACAGCCACCCCGATCAGAACACCACGTGTAATGACAGCCTGCAACGTTCCGCCGGCAAAGATACCTTCGTTGATATCCCGCGGTTTCCGCCGCATGACGTCCGGTTCAGCTTTTTCAGTACCCAGTGCAATGGCAGGCAGGGAGTCATTCACCAGATTGATGAAGAGCAGCTGGAGGGCCGTGAATGGGTTCACCCAACCGACTACAAGTGCAAACAAAATGGAGATAATCGCCCCGAGGTTTCCTGCAAACAGGTACGCAATGGCTTTTTTGATATTATCAAATACCATACGCCCGACACTGACTGCATTCACGATGGAGACAAAGTTATCATCCGTCAAAATCATGGCTGCCGCATCTTTCGCCACATCCGTCCCGCTGCCCATCGCTACGCCAATGTCGGCCTGTTTCAGTGCAGGTGCGTCGTTGACACCATCTCCGGTCATAGCTGCAACTTTACCTTTGCGCTGCCACGCGCGGACAATACGGATTTTATTTTCAGGAGATACCCTTGCATACACCGAAATATGTTCGAGCTGCTGATCGAGTTCTTCATCCGACAGTTTGTCCAGCTCTGCCCCAGTGAGGGCCAGGTCGTCCGGGCCTGCAAGTCCGATATCAATACCGATCGCTTGGGCTGTTGTTTTGTGATCTCCGGTGATCATGATGGTGCGAATGCCCGCCTTCTTGGACTCTTCGATGGAACCATATACCGCTTCACGCGGTGGATCGATCATGGCCGTCAGACCAACAAGCGTTAGATCGTGTTCGTCCTCTACCGTGACCTGATTTTTGTCATCAAACTTTTTGTAGGCGTAAGCCAGCACACGGAAGGCACGTTTGGAGAACGCTTCGTTTTTTTCTTCAAACTGCGTGCGAATCTCAGGCGTCAGTGGCTGAACTTCTCCGTTCATAAATACATGACTACAGCGACTGAACAGCACATCCGGGCCACCTTTGGTCAGCAGAGCCGTCTGTCCTTCAAATGTGTGCACTGTACTCATCAGTTTCCGATCCGAGTCAAAAGGAAGCTCGGCTTCACGCGGAAACTGGTCACGAATTTCATTGTAATCCTTGTTCACACGGTTACTGAAGGCAATGAGTGCCACCTCGGTGGGATCACCGAGTTCCTTGCCTTCCTGGTTAATATTTGAATCATTGCAGAGTACTGCAATATGTAACAAGCGCCGTTCCTCTGCAGACCACTGTTTGGGATCATCGGGGAATTTGTCTTTCGTGCCATGGGGAATATAATAGTCCACCACAGTCATCTTGTTTTGAGTAAGCGTTCCTGTTTTATCGGTACAGATAATGCTGGCAGAACCCAAGGCTTCCACGGCAGGAAGACGTCTAATGATGGCGTGCTGCTTGGCCATTTTATTCGTTCCCAGAGACAATACAATCGTCACAATGGAGGAAAGGGCTTCAGGGATGGCGGCAACAGCGACGGCAACTGCGAACATTAGGGCATTCACAATGGATGGGCCGATATTATCCGTTCCTTCGGTTAACCAGACACGTCCAGCTTCGATGGCAAAAATAAGAATCGACAAGCCCAAGATAAAGAAGCCTAGCTTCTTACTAAACGATTCCAATTTGCGTTGTAACGGGGTTTCCTTCGCTTCTGCATTTTCAATTAATTCGGCAATCTTGCCGATTTCCGTTTTCAGTGCAGTGCCTGTAATGACCAGTGTGCCGCGTCCATAGACGACCAGTGAACCACTAAAGGCCATATTGCGACGATCCCCGATCGGAGCTTCTTCTGGTATGGCTTTGGCATGTTTCTCGGCCGCTTCGGATTCTCCTGTCAGCATGCCTTCGTTGATTTTCAGACTGCCTGATTCCAAAATGCGACCGTCTGCCGGAACATAATCCCCTGCATCCAGCAAGACAATATCGCCGGGAACAAGTTCCCGCGCGGGAATCGTTTTTTTCTGCCCGTCACGAATGACTTTGGCTTCGGGAGCAGACATTTGCCGGAGTGCGTCCAGAGAACTTTCGGCCTTTTTGGTCTGCACAACGCTGATTACCGCATTTAACAGAATGACCAGAAAAATGATTAGCGATTCGATCAGGTGTCCAAGGACGATCTGAACAGCTGCTGCGATCAGCAGCACGATAACCATGGGATCTTTAAAATTTTCAATAAATAACTTCCAGATGGGTGTTGCAGCTTTTCCTTTTATCTCGTTATAGCCTTCCGTCTCTAGTCTCTTCGCAGCCTCGGAGGTTGTGAGTCCATCCGTGGAACTCTGAACGTCCTGAAGTGTCTCCTCTGCACTGTGTCTGTAATATTGCAAATGACCAGCTCCTTGGATCATAGATTTCAATGTGCTTCACTTGTATTACCCTTACGAGCAAAATATAGAATCGTTCCATTTCATTATTTTTTATGTACACAGTATTTTTCATAAGGAGTCCAGATATGCCTGTTTTTAATTTTTTTATTTTCAGTGATGCACATACAAGACATGCATCACTGAATTGTTGAACGGAATAACGTCGGTGAATCTAAAATTAGATTAATCGGTATCCGGGAGGAAGCTCACCGGTTCTTCTAATTTGGCGAATCTGTGCTAGTGTTAACCGCTGATTGGAAGCGATGAGAGATTCCACATCACCTCTGCGCAAGAAGTCATCCAGTTCGCGAATGATTCGATTGCCCCGCAATACAACGAAATTGTCACGAAAACGTGAACGATCAAATAACACGAGTGTGGCGTTTGGATTTGTTGAGAAAAATTTCAAACTTTCGATCCCTGTCAGAACGGCGTCAATATCGGCAATTCCGAGGTTGCCACGATACACTCTTCGAAGACCTCTGAAATTCTCTTCACTGTACACGGTTAATCGAGGGTGAATTTGTGAGATAGAAACTTGTTTGACCATATAATGATTCCTCCTCTGATTTCACACAAACTGTCCATGACAGAATGCGCTATTCGACAGGATATGCTGAGGATCAAGTGATGGCTTGGATGATAGTCTTGGAAGATAAATTAGAAGGTTAATATAGTTGTGAAGCTCATAAACAGATTATCTAAAAGATACCAGGCCGGCCCTGAAGAAATATTCATTTGAAAGGCAACATAGACATAACGCTATGCTCAGGTTGTCCAAAGTTGCGATGAGTGATGACGAGTACGGCTATCTGAAACATTAGATGTCAGTGGTGAGTACGGGGAAAATGATTCATAAAACAAGTTGAACGTGAGCCTACATAGTAAGTAGCTCTTTGCTTGAATTAGGTCATTATACCTTGCGCAAAAATCATGAAATATAAGGTGAATTAGTTTTTTTATCCTATTGAAGTTTTTTCATGGAAATGTGTATATAGATAGGAGCACATCATAAAACTCGGGATTACCGCAGCATAAGGAGAAGGTACATATGAATGACAGTAGCATCGAACAACTCATGAATCTCGCAGGGGGACAGGAAAATATTCGTCTTGTGCAGCATGACGAGAATACCACTACGCTGACATTGCGTAACCGTACAGGTGTAAATTTGTCCCTGCCTGTTGTATCAAATCTTGACGCAGATATTCGTATAACAGGTGATCAATGCTACATAACACTTGAGGACGAATTTTCCCAACTATACCATACGCTACTGGCCATGGGAGTAGGGAAAGAAGAAGGCGACACACTGCCAGAAACAAGGCGTACAAGTAAAAAATCATTATTATATTTTATTTCTGATGTATTCATGCCTCTGATGCCCGCCATCCTGGGAGCTGCAGTGCTCAAGATTGTGCTAGCTATCATTACGTTATTTAACGTTTACAGTTCTACAGATTTCTCTTCGTTGATGGACAGTCAGACATTCCTGATATTTAAATCTATTGGAGATAGTGTGTATTATCTGTTGCCAATCCTGGTAGCCATCAGTACAGCCTATCGGTTAAAAAGCAATGTTTATGTTGCCGTAGCGATTGGCGGACTAATGTTCTACCCACAAATGACCGCTTTACTGTCAGGTGAAGAGGATGTTCACTTTATGGGAGTACCCATTGTGTCACAAGCGATCTTTTTTTCAGCTTCCATTTGGGTGATTTTGATGATATATGCGGCGTCCTATCTGGAAAAAGTCGTTGAGCAAATAAGCCCAAGAGTCTTCAAAGGAATTCTTGCTCCATTGTTGACGTTTCTGATTCTCGTTCCACTGGTTCTAATGATACTTGGTCCAATTGGTACTTGGATTGATCAGCAGTTACCAGATGTGGTGGATTCACTACTGAATGATGCCCCGATTGTAGCAATTATGCTGCTGGGAGCGGTTTATTCCCTAATGATGATCGCTGGATTACATTACTGGCTTTTACCTATGATAATCAATGAATTGATGGTGAATGGTTTCTCCCTCATTATCCCTGTCATGTTGGTTGCCTTCGTTGCACAAGCAGGAGCTTCACTCGCTACTGGGCTAAGAAGCAAACAGCGGGAATTCAGGAAGCTGGCTTTCTGGGCAACAGGAACTGCTTTATTAGGTACTCCAGAGCCTGCGATGTATGCGGTCAATATGAGAAAGAGGGCCTCTTTTTATTCAGCATTGCTGGGTGGTGCTGCAGGAGGACTGTATTTCGGGCTGATGTCCGTCAAAGCAGTTGCATTGGGTGGGTCCGGAAGTCTACTGGAAATTCCGCTATTTATGGAAGCAGGGAGCCTGAATCTGTTACATGCCTGCGTTGGTTTGATTATTTCCTTCTGTGTGTCAGGTGTGCTCACCTATTGGATGATAGGAAAGGAACGGAAACACGTATAAATTAAAAAAAGCCCGTACCTGATGGTGCGGGTTTTCGTGTATTGTAGAGTTAATAACACGACAGCCACAGAAAGGATAACAAAAATGCCCAACAACATAGAGTAGATGGCTCAATGGAAGTCAACTAACCAATACGTTACCCTTGTGGTTCCTGAAGTAACTCAATATATGTCATAAGTTCCTTCACGCCTGCAAATTGCAGGGTCAGTTGGCTGGTAAGCTTCTGCAGGGCCAGCTGGAAGGCTTTATTAATCTGTGTATAATCCTGCGTGCCGACAGTGTTCAGAAGCTCTTTCATATGTTCAATGTAGTAGACGGATTTTCTTAAACTGCTAATGACCAATATCTTTCTTAATTCGGATCGGGTATACATACGATAACCGTTGTTAGGGTCTCTTTCCGAGAAAATTAAGCCTTCGGTTTCCCAATGCCTGATAGCAGAAGTGTTGACCCCGGCTGCTTCAGCGACTTTTCCAATCGTCATCGCCTCTGTCGTTCCAACCTTTCGATCGTTAGCAAAATCCACCTGTTGCACCATCTTCCATATGTCTTCCATTCGTTGCTTCTCCAGTTGGCTGTTATACAACTGCTGGTTCACGAGCCAGAGGGCATCCATCGTATCGCCCTGTTTTACTTTTCTCATAACCTCGTATACAACGGGAATCTCGTACCCTTTCAATAATAAACGAATGGCAACAAACGCCTGAAGATGAACAGGGGTATAGTACCTGTGATTGCTGGCGGTCCGTTGAACGTCGGGAATCAGGTTCTCCTTTTCATAACGTCGCAGTGTAGTTGAACTTACATTCAGCATTATGGCAATCTGCCCAGGTGTATATGCTCGGTTCATGTTTCTTCTCCTCATGCTTCAAGTAAAACCTTCAAGTGCTACACTAACATACAACTCGCCAAAGTCCATATTTTATCCACATTTTATAATGAAAACCGAAAGATTGCATCCATGTTATACACTGAGGATATCAATAGTAAAGGACTGGTTCAATTGCAGAAAATGATTACATTGTTAAATGGCTCGCAGCTTGAAGTAGGTCTGAGGGGAGCGCAAGATCGTAGCGTCATTATGCTGCCCATAGCCAAAAAGTCCGTAACCGGACAAGAAGCTGAAACCCTAAAGTTATGGGGTGTTGATCCTGAATTAGGTGCAAAGTTTATCGACGGACTTTCCGATGAATTTCAGATCCTGCATTTTGATTATGAAGGCCACTATATGGCACATCCCCATCCGGAACATTTTACGCCCGAATATATCGCTCAGGATTTGTTACGAATTGCGGATCAGATGAATGTGAATCGATTTAGTTATTATGGATACTCCTGGCTGGCTCTCGCCGGGCTGCAGTTAGCCCTGCGGACTGACCGAATGGAAAGTCTCATTATGGGAGGATTCCCGCCATACGAGGGGCCGTATGAGGAAATGCGAGTAGTGACCACCAAGACATATGAGGGAGCTTTGAGGCGGCATAAAGAATCGGGAGAAATACACTCAGCAGAAGCTCTAATGAAAGCAGAAGAATTGAGTCCGGATCAATTGGATTGGGAAAACATAGAGTTAAAGATCGATCCGGCTCAAACGAAACAATTTGCGACCTTGTATCAAGGTTTAATTGATTTCGATGACCAACGTATTCAAACTCAGTTGAATATCCCCAGATTGGCTTTTGCAGGAGAGAAAGATACGATTGTGTACGGTGAGAAATTTGGCAATGTGACGGTGGATATCGCTGGACGATTGCAAAAGCATAAACCCGTTCTTGAAAACCTCGGCTGGACCGTCGAAATCATCAAGGGAGCAGATATGGATCACACCAAAGCCATGCAGCCCAGCACCGTTCTCCCTATTATCCATCCCTGGTTAAAAGCTCATTTAAGCTGAGGGTCGGCAGGAACAATGTTGGATTACTGCGTTACATCGTCTAATGCTCTTTGCTTGCGCTGCTGATAATCCAAGATGGATTCATATAACAATTGTTCGTTGAAATCCGGCCACATCACATCCGTAAACCAGAGCTCGGAATAAGCGGCTTGCCATAATAGAAAATTGCTTAACCGTTTCTCCCACTGGTTCGGATCAGCAGATCGGGGGCAGGATTGAGTCCGGTATACAAAAACTTTTCGAATTCCCGGAGATTTCCGAGGTTTCTTTGTTTTCTTCATTGTTTTCTACAATGTACGTTTTGATCGCTTGTACAATATCGTTTTCACCTCCATAATTCATCGCAAAATACACAGCCATCCCGCTGTTCGTTTGGGTTAGTTCCACCACTTTGTGCATCGCTTCCTGTGTTTCTTCTGGGAATTTTGAGATATCACCAATAAAATTAACTTTGATATTATTCTGATTCAGTTCCTGAACGGTTGTATCCTGTACAAATTCGACCACCAGACAAATGATGTAGTCGACCTCTTCCTTAGGTCTTTTCCAGTTTTCCGTAGAGAAGGCGTAAAGAGTGAGCGAAGCAATCCCGTTTTTGTGGCACATGCTTATCGTTTCCCGCATCGTCTGCATTCCTGCATAGTGCCCGGCACTTCGAGGTAACCCTCTTCTCGTCGCCCATCTTCCATTTCCATCCATCATAATTGCGATATGTTTCGGGACCAATCCGTTCCAGTCGATGGAATGTATAGTATTAGGTTTTTCTTTATGTACACGGTGCCACTTCAATGGAAACTCCTCCTGCTCAAGCTAGAATGGGTTAGACACGAATAATGGATTCAAATGATCAAAATGATTTCCATAATTTATGGTTATTATATAGAATTGCACAGGGACAAGCCATGATAGGTTTACCATGTCACCAAGATGCAGAAGGAGCACCTCGATGTTAAAACAACAAATAACCCTTCATCTGTGGGATAACTTACAGGGAATGAACAAAGCCGTACTCGACTATCGGTTATCCTACAAAAGCCTGCTCGTTTGCTGATTGAAAGAGCTTTCATTTCATCCGTATACTAAAGGTGTCAACAAGGTCGGATGTGTCTTAATGGAGCATCCATCTTCATTTGGAAAGGATGATTGGACATGGGCAGATTAACTGGAAAAGTTGCAATTATAACTGGAGCGGCAAGCGGTATGGGATTGGCTGGGGCTCAATTGTTTGCCGGAGAAGGAGCGAAGGTAGTTGCTACCGATGTAGCGATTGACGCTTTGCAGGAACAAGTGAAACAGATCGTAGCTGACGGCGACGAAGCGATTGCATTAAAGCTGGATGTATCCAGTCCGGAATCATGGAATGCAGTTGTGGAAGAAACCATCGCAAACTATGGCAAAATTGATATTCTGGTCAACAATGCCGGCATTCACATCGCCAAAGGCATTCTGGAAGCAGAATTGGAAGATTGGGACAAGGTCATGTCCATTAACGGTACAGGTGTATGGCTGGGAATGAAGGCGGTTATCCCCTATATGCAGCAAAATGGACAAGGCTCCATCGTAAATACGTCCTCCATCGCTGCCATCATTGGCGGAATTGCCGATGCTCAGGGCGCAGCATACAGTGCTTCCAAGGGATCTGTGCGTTCATTGACCAAACATGGTGCACAGTGGTTCGCCAAAGATAACATCCGTGTGAACTCTGTACATCCAGGGGCTGTGTTTACCGGCATGGTGGAAAAAGCGGGCATCAAGTCCCAAGTGGAGATGGGAGAGCATTACAAAAATCTCGCCCCACTGCCTCCGCATGCCGGAGAGTCCATGGATATCGCCTATGCCTACCTGTTCTTAGCTTCTGATGAATCCAAATTCATCACGGGTGTGGAGCTGCCGGTGGATGGTGGCTGGATCAGCAACTAACAGCAGATTGATCGAAGCATTCAAAGAGGTACTGGTTTCTCAGTTGTCATGAGAGACGGTGCCTCTTTCCATTTCATCCAATGATGGATTCAGATTCGAACGGTAAACTTCATTGGACCGATTCATGCGTGTAAATTCCAGCAGCTGCTCCGCCATATAGGAGGCACTGTATTTGAAGTTGCTTTGCACCCATCCTGTAATTAAACCAAGAACTGCATTGGCCTGATAACAGGCAAGGAGCTCCTTGTTCACTCGGGGGTCTGGCGACATATCGGTTACATCCTCCAGATACAGAGTTTTGAGCGTCTCATAGAGTGTATCCCGAAAACCCGAAAGCATGTTTGTGTTAACCAGCAAGGCATAGAAGGTGGCATGGCCAAGAACATGGTCGAAAATTTTGATAGCAGAAGCGCTCAGGTCCATGATTCCGAAATCCCGGTAGTGCTGGTAAGGAGCACGGTAGGCGAAGATCAGATCTGCCATCACGTCTTTCAAAATTTCATTGAGCAAGTCTTCTCTGTATACATAATGTTTGTAAAAGGTACTGCGGTTCACATCGGCCAATTTCACGATATCGGTGATGGTAATACTCTCGAACGGCTTGCGCGACATCCATTCTAACAGTGAGGCTTTCAGGGCCTGTTTGGATCTGTGGACTCTGCGGTCCATGTCGGGTATAGATAGGGATTTATGCACTATACACATCCTCCTTTGCTGATCAATGATACATCTAACATGATGCGAATGAAGCATACAAATATGTGAATAAATGGTGAATTACATACGCTTTCAGTCCATGATGGTTCGTTCTCCTTTATAATAAACCAAAACGGACGAGGAGATGAACTCCAGATGAAAAAACAAATGTGGATCATTGCTGGCTTAGTGGTTGTAATTGTGTTGGGGGCCTTCCTTATTGCAAACAATGTGGGGACAGAAGAAGCAGATAACGCCGAAGCACCCAATATCAAAAAATTGGTAGAAGATATCAGTACAGGCAAGGAGACACCGGAATCGGCCTCCATTAATGCCACCCAGTTAATCGTCACGGATAAAGGTAACCAAACGACAACCTACGACTTACCTGAAAAGGAGTTTTTCCTTTCCATTGCACCCTATGTGGAACAGACTCATCCATGTGCAATTCATAGCCTGACCGGATGTCAGGGCGAAATGAAAAATAAGAAGTTCATTGTGACGATCCATGACTCCGAAGGGAATACGCTCATGAAAGATACTGAGATGAAGGCCGGCTCCAACGGTTTTATGGATTTTTGGTTAGCCAGAGATAAGTCATACCTCATTCGTGTGGTGCATGATGGAAAGGTCGCAGAGACACAGCTCTCTACATATGAAGAAGATAATACGTGCATCACAACGATGCAGTTGAGTTAAATCGTCGTACGGTGCATTCTAACATCATTTCAAAAGACTCGATGTGATCCAGGCCCGCCTTGAATGCGGGTTCTTTCATTTTTTTCTGTATATGCTGTGATAGGGAAGATATTGCAAATGAAAATAATAACTCTTTTGAATTGACAAAATTGCAATCCTACGGGATAATCCATTAGTGATAATGATAATTGTTATCATATAAATACATATAAATAGGGGAGAAGTAGGATATGAAAAAAAGCTTAAACGGATTTTTACTGCTGACGGTTTTGGCGCTTGCTCTGACAGGTTGCGGTAAGGCCAGCAGCACAACAGATACAAATGAAAATGCCTCTTCCGGCAGCACGCCGACTGAAGAGACAGCAGGTCCTGTTACAGTTAAGCATAGTGGTGGAGAGCTCAAACTGGATAAACCAGCTAAGAGAGTTGTTACGCTAGAATGGACATATACAGAAGATGTAGTTGCACTGGGTGTTCAGCCGGTAGGTAGTGCAGACAACGCCAACTATAAAGTTTATGTGACTCCCGAAGCAGCTCTGGATGATACGGTAACAGATGTTGGAACACGTGACGAACCTAATCTGGAGGCGATTGCAGCTTTGAAGCCGGATCTGATTATCGCCAATTCAGATTCGAATATCTATGATCAGCTCAATGCCATTGCACCAACGCTTGAATATGATCTGTATACGGGTGACGGGTACAATTATGACAAAATGACGGAAACGTTCAACAATATCGCGGTTGCTCTTGGGAAAGAAGACCAAGCGAAGAAGGTACTCGATGAACTCGATCAGCATTATGCAGAAGCCAAAGAAAAACTCGCTGCTGCGGACAAATCGGAATTCCATTATGTACTGACACAAGCATTTACGTATCAAAATGCAGCAAGTCTTCGCATGTTTACCGATAACGCTGTCGTAATTGGCACGTTGGCGAAGGTTGGGCTGATTAACGACTGGCAGCCGGACAAGCTTGAAGGATATGGCTTCTCAACGGTGGGTATTGAATCCCTGCCTGCTGTTCAGGACAGTAACTTCATCTACATCACGCAACCGGATGATGACGTTTTTGGCACAGCGATGAAGGACAATTCGGTATGGAAAGGCCTGAATTTTGTCAAAGATAAACGCACCTATCAACTGGATAGCACAACATGGACGTTCGGTGGACCTATCTCGTCCAAAGCTCTGGTTGACGGGGTTGTGGGAGCGATTACCCAATGAGTTCGGTCCAACATTCCCGACCAGTGTTTAACTGGCGCACAATAAGCATTTATGGGGGCGGTCTAACCGCTCTCATCGTGCTTTTTTTTGTAAGCCTGTGTTATGGAGAAGCTTCAATTCCACTCCATACGGTTGTGGATTCACTTATGGGCAGGCAGGACACACTGGAACATAATATGATCTGGGATCTGCGCATGCCGCGAACGGTAATCGGTATACTCGCCGGAGGGGCGCTTGCTGTTGCCGGTTCGTTGTTACAAACCATTACACGCAATCCGTTGGCGGCGTCGGACACACTCGGCATCAATGCGGGGGCCTATTTTGTCGTGGTGTTGGGAACGATTTTTTTCCCAGGCTTGATGCAGCAATCGCCTTTCCTTTTCGCCGTACTCGGTGGATTACTGGCAGCTGCTGCAGCGTACTTCATGGGCGGGGGGAGAACGTCAAGTCCGGTGCGACTTGCACTGTCCGGCATGATTGTATCGATGGTGCTTGGTTCTTTTACAAGCGCGCTGCATATTTTCTTCTCTCAGGAGACTCAGGCATTATTTCTATGGGGTTCCGGAACGCTTGTTCAGAATGACTGGAGCGGTGTAATTTACGCATGGCCTTGGGTCATTGGAATTACGATTGTTGCTCTGGTTTTGTCCCGGCAGTGGGATATGTTGGAACTGGATGAATCAACTGCTTCCTCACTCGGGCAAAAAGTAGGCATGGCCCGTGCCACTGGGTTGATTATTGCTGTGTTGCTGGCTGCGGTAATTGTCAGTGTAATTGGGCCAATTGGATTTGTGGGTTTGGTGGCACCTCATCTGGTTCGATTGAGTGGAATTCGTTCCAACCGATTGCTATTGCCTGGTGTTTTCTTGTGGGGTGCAGCACTGCTGGTCGGTGCAGACGTACTTGCCAAGATGGTTCATAATTCCAGTTTGGAGTTGCCGACGGGGGCAGTGATGGCGATCATTGGTGCACCATGGCTGATCTGGCTTGTACTTACACGCATGAAGGCAGCGAATGGGTCAGGCATGTCTACCTCAATGAGCACAGGAGCACGTTCGCGTCGCTGGGCATTCGGCCCTATCGCTATTATTTTTACTGTACTAACGTTAGCATTGGTCCTGCTCAGCACGATGTTTGGCGGAATGCGTATTCCAATGGCTGATCTTCTGCCAAGCCTGTTTCAATCGGATGGGATATACTCGGCCATTATTCAGCTTCGCATTCCGCGTACCCTTGTCGCCGCAGGTGCAGGTGCTGCGCTGGCGATCAGCGGTGTACTTATTCAGATGGCCGTTCGCAACCCGCTGGCTGACGCGTCCATCGTGGGCGTGTCGTCAGGCGCAGGATTGGGTGCCATGATGGTCATCATCCTATGGCCTGGTCTTCCGGTGTTCTTGCTGCCTATAGCGGCGATTGTCGGCGCAGGGATCGCTGCAACAATCGTATTCTCCTTGTCCTGGAAGAAGGGTCTCAATCCTTCTGCAGTTGTATTGCTGGGTATCGCCATGTCTGCAATTGCAGGCGCAGGCATTCAGGTTCTCATCGTTCGCGGCGCTGTATACGGCAGTAGCGGCTTTATCTGGCTGACAGGGAGTACCTATGCACGCACGTGGGATCAAGTGAAGATCATTGGGGTATTCCTGTTGATTTTGATCCCACTTGCGTGGTGGCTGGCGCGAAGATTCGAACTGTTGGTATTCGACGATAATAGTGCGTCAGGCCTTGGCTTGAGCGTTCGTCGGACGCGTCTGCTGGCTATGACCGTTGGAGTTCTGCTTGCTGCAGGTGCAGTGGCTTGTGTGGGAACGGTTGGTTTTATCGGGCTAATCGCTCCACATATGGTCCGTCTGTTGACGGGAAACAAATTAAGACGGTCGATGTTTCTGTCGGCTTTGGTCGGTGCAGTGATGCTGGTGCTAGCGGATACGATCGGAAGGACCGTTATGGCACCAACCGAGATTCCATCTGGGTTGTTGATTGCGATCATTGGAACGCCGTATTTCCTCTATTTAATGTATCGCTCCAACTGGCGCAAATCGGCCTAAACATTCGATCCTAAATAAAAAAATCCCCTCTGGTTTTCAGTGTTGAGTTCATGTAGACATGTTCTCTTTTCTCACTGCTTACCTAGAGGGGATATTTTCTTATAAAGTGCTTTTTTCGTTTGTGTTATAAATTAGTTGTTTTTTCTTAAAATCCCACTGTCATCTACCGATATGATCGCTTGCTGCAACGTCTCTTTATCCTGAACCAAAGCGAGTCTCACATATCCTTGACCCGAAGGGCCGAAGGCACTCCCGGGCGTTACGATTACACCCGCTCGTGTAATCAGATCCATGGCAAACTGTTCTGAGGTATTATAATGGTCTGGTATCCGACTCCAGATGAACATGGTGGCTTCGGGTTTGGCGATATGCCAACCGAGGTTGGTGAATCCTTCGCACAGAACGTCTCTGCGCTCCTCGTAGATATCTCTGACCCGCTCAACTTCGCTCTGATCCCCTGTGATTGCAGCAATGGCTGCCTTCTGAATCGGAAGAAACATGCCGTAATCCATGTTGGATTTCAGCTTTTTAAGCACAGATACCACATCCGGGTTCCCCACACAAAAGCCGATTCGTGCCCCAGCCAATCCATAGGTTTTGGATAACGAGTTGAATTCAATGCCAACATCCATCGCCCCGGGATAAGCAAGGAAACTTCCGCACGTTTTCCCATCGAACACCAGCTCGCTGTATGCATTGTCATGAAGAACGATAATGTCATATTTCTTGGCAAACTCAATCAGATCGAGATAGAACTGATCGGGTGCCATTGCTGTCGTCGGATTGTTGGGATAGGATACAAGCATGAATTTTGCTTTGCGCGCAACAGCTTCAGGAATGTCCTGAAGTTGAATAACATATCCATGTTCTTCTTTTTGGGGCATATAATACAGTTCGGCTCCTGCAAGTAGAGGTCCATCAGCAAAGACCGGATAACAAGGATCGGGTACAAGAACCAGATCTCCTTCATCAACGATTGCCAAAGAGATGTGGGCGAGACCTTCCTGTGATCCAAGTAAGGAGCAAATTTGGGTTTTCGGGTTCAGTTCAACATGGTAACGGCGCTTGTACCATTCACTGACTGCTTGCAGCAATTCGCTCTGATCATTTACAGCATATGTATAGTTTGAAGCATCTGCTGCTGCCTCGCATAAAGCCGTCATGATATGTTGGGCAGGGGGAATATTGGGTGTGCCTACACTTAAATCGATGACAGGTTCTCCATTCTCCAGTCGTTGCCTCTTGATTTCCAGCAAACGGGTGAATATCCCTTCACTGAAGTGTTCCATACGTTTAGCAAACTTCATGATGATTATCCTCCATCCTGATCTCCCCTAGGGGAATAACACTTGGAGGTATTATAGCAGAGTTTTCAGGTGATAAGTAACCACGAAATGAGTATCCGACTTCTCAATACACTCTTCTTGATTTACAATTAAAGGAAAGATAGACATGGATAAGTATCAGAGAATTGGAGGGTGACCAATAATGAAGGAACCGTGGGCCGCTTCAATGAGTGGAGTTCCCTGGAACGAGGATAAAATGGACAAGGCTATCGTACAACTGCGGAATAGGGCTACGATAAGCTTTGTTGTAGGGCTAGACGAGATGCATGATCTGCGAAAACTGGATGAACATGTGTTTGCCAAACGACCAGATTTGATTTTAAATGTATCCAACGTAGATGTGAAGGGGCGGTATT
Source organism: Paenibacillus sp. GL_099_B (assembly GCF_057835695.1). Classification (NCBI taxonomy): domain Bacteria; kingdom Bacillati; phylum Bacillota; class Bacilli; order Caryophanales; family Paenibacillaceae; genus Paenibacillus; species Paenibacillus sp. GL_099_B. The sequence continues at coordinate 5,240,331 of NZ_CM174430.1, read as the reverse complement.
CAGAAGAGTTTCTGGAGACACTCGCCGGTTTAAAGTATGTCACCGCTTTGCAGCTGGATATCAAGCAACCACAGGATTTGAATGTACTGAGTGTGCTACATAAGATGGAGTTTCTGAACATTCGCTCACCTAAAAAGCAAAATTTGGACTTCATCCGAAATTACAAATACTTAAATTACCTCGCACTTAGCGGGAAATTTTCTGATCTCTCGCCGATTGAGGACTGCATTCGGTTGAGTACCCTCGTCCTCAACTGTGACATTGATCAGCTTGATTTTGTTGTAGACTTGCCATTTATTGAGTATTTGGCTATCGATCATTGTACATTGGCTGGCTCACTCGAAGTACTGGCTGAATCGAATATCCGTATGCTGAGATTATCGTCCGTAAAGAATCTGACCGAGATCGCTGTAGTGGGGGCATTACATCATCTGGTCTTTCTGCACCTGTCACTGCCCAAAATCGAGCGGCTGTGCGACTTCTCGCACATGAAGAATCTGCGGCAGCTTGAACTGGATTTCATGAAGTCCCTGCAAGAGATTGAGAACCTGTGGACTGCGGATCAATTGGAGGTGCTGGAACTGAAAGAGATACATAAGGGGATCAAGGCAGAGGCTTTCGAGCGTTTGACTGAAATGCAAAGTTTGCGACAGGTGGATTTTCGCTTTATCGATCACAGCAAAGGTCGTATTGCTGCTATGCGCAAACAATTGATTGAATCGGGGAAGGAGCACCTGATCTATGAGCAGATTCCTGAAGAACAGCGAATTCCTTCGATGGCTCTTGTGCACCTGTCCAAAATTCTAATGTAACAATACACAAATGCCCGCCTCCGAAGCGGGCGTTTGTGTATTTACAATCCTCGGTCCTTGCCCGCTCACGCCTGGCTAACCATGGCTGGAGGAGATGAATGGCTCATCACCCGCATGACGCTTGCGGTATTCTCCGGGGGTTTGCCCGTACCGACGCTTGAACATGCGGATGAAAGAGTTCACATTTTGATAGCCGACCTGTGTCGCAATGTCCTGAATTCGCAGATCTACATTGACAAGCAGTTCCTTGGCCCGCTCAACCCGCAGATTGTTCAGATATTCGCTGAAGTTGATGTTAGTCTTTTCCTTGAAAATACTGGAGAGGTACCCCGATGTTAAATTCAACTTGTCGGCGACAATATTCAAATTAATATCTTCCCCATAATTATGATCCAGATAGTCCAGTACAAAGGTGATAACCGGATCACGCGTTTCCAGCTGGCTGCGTACTGCCGCAAGTACCGGTTGAGCCAACGCCTGAAGCCATTCCCTGTACTGCTGCATGGAATGAAAACCAGCAAATGCCTCTCCCGGAGGAGAAGAGCGAAGCTCGGATTCGATGTGTGTCAAATTCAGCTTCATCACCGTCTTGCTGATCTGTTCTACTGCGCCGATTGCAAATGTGCGGAAGTCTTCTGCGGCCGCATCCTTGTGCTGCAGTTGCTCCAGCTGGCGATCCAGCCAAGCGAATACGGCCTCTTCATTGCCGGATTGCAGCAGGTTGTGCAGTTCCTCCCCATAGGTGACCTTTAGATGGAAGGCATTTGACGAAGAAGCGCGCGGCTCCACAATAACTTGTGTCTCCCCATTCAGCCTGCGCTCTTTTAACAACATGGACAGATTGCTGTACGCATCGGTAAACGGAATTTCTCCGGAATACACCGGACTTACCGCGATGGTGAGGTAAAGGGTTTCCTCGACAGCCAGCAACTCCTTCAGTGTATCAAGCGCTTGAAGAATACCACTCTGTGGACCTGGGTCGAACAGTAGCAAGAGCAGTTGGTCCTGCTCGGGCTGAATGGCAACGCTATTGGTTTTGCTGTTAGTGAACAGGCTCTGAATTAGCTTCCATAATAACAGGGTATGCTGCCCGAATTCATCTGGCTGGGATTTAAAGCCCACCTTGAACAGAATGGAGACATAAGGCTGCTCGGAATGCTGGGCATCCTCAAGCTCCGCCAAATAGGAGCTGAGCGGTATATTCTTTACTTTATGGATATAAGCGTACTGGCGTACGAGAGAGTTCTTCTGCGCAAGGTCGCTTTGAATATAACGGTTATTCTCCAGAATAGAGCTCAGGCGGTCGCCGATCATGGCGAATTCTTTTACACTGCTCCATTTGTCTGGTCCGCTGTCCGGATTTCGGTCCAGAGCGGCAATAAGACGTTGGAGCGGCTGGTTTAATCTTATACTGAAAAACAGGGAGGAGATCACGCTAATCAGTACAGCAGCGCCAAGCAGGAAAGCCAGCAGCAGCTGCATGCCGCGCATTTCCGCAGCGATTACCGCGGCCTGGGTGACCCGGACATAAGTAAACCCGGTTTGTTTACCTTTTTCATAGAAGTAATACTGATCCCCAATGCGTTCGTGTTTGCTTCCATCTGAAGGTAGCTGCGGATTCTGCAGTTCCCCCTCCATCGTGGTAAAAAGCAGGCGTCCCTCGTTGTCCAGAATGAAGAACGGATTATTAGCGGCATCGCCATATGTGTCCTGCATACGCTGTGGATCCAGCATAACGATGCCGTACACATCTTCGTAAGGAATGGCTTTCATCATGACCGGCATCAGTTGACCGAGGGAGCGGGATGAGTGAAGGGTATTTTCCGTAAAAGCTGCGGCAGGCATTACTTTCAGGAACTGGTTGTTCATCGTTTGCGTTTTCCAGTAATCCGGAGGATATTCTTTACTATAATAATATTTACCGAACATATCGCTGGCACTGCTAAGACCTTCCTTCTCCAATACATAGTCTTCTTGCTTGAAATAGAGAATGAAATTGTCGATATGCAGAAAAGGATTGGCGTATAGCGTGGAGAGGTCCGACTTCACCTCTGCGGGAATATCGTAACGGCGGTTCTCCTTAATGTGGCTCAAAATGCCCAGGTTGGCTGTCCAGGTATCCGATTGAGTGAGGGCCAGAATCATGTTCTGGGTCAGGCGGAAGTGATTCTCATACCCTTCAACGGTCTGTGCAAGGCCCAGTTCATTTTGTCTGACCATCTCCTGATAGACTTTGTTGCTTAAGTACAGATGGGAGAACAGATTAAATGAAGCCAAAATCAGGATGACACTGAGGAAGCTCAGCATTAGCTTGACAAACAGTCCATTCAGCGCAAATTTGCTTGTAAGCAGTCCCTTCATTATGACATTCCCCCTTGAGTACAGCCCCGGATCGAGTGGTTAATCTTATCATAGCGGCATAAAGCTGACACAAACAATATACACTTTTACTGAATTATACGCGGATATCTGGAAAAAAGGAGTAAAGGCGAAAAGTTATATAACATGTAGATAGCGCTTTCCTTATGAAAACTGGTATAATGTGGAGATGGACACCAGATTTATAAGGGAAGTTACCTCACATTCAAGTCAATTTACAATCTTCTAAGCAAGAGAGGGTGCTCCTCTCCAATCTTTGTTTGAAGTGTTGTGTTTCAAAAAGAACTTCCCCTGCTCAATTACAGGAGTTGAACAATATTTTCACTGGAGGAAATGCAATGAAACGTGCTTACCTGTTATTAGTGATTTTATTTACCCTTAGTGCATGCGAACAGGCTAATACTAGTACCAACGAAGATAACATTTCTGTTGTTGTAGGAGATATTAATGTGAAGGATGCTAATAACACTGAAATTTCGCCGAGTACGAAAGGGGATTTATCAAAAGGCTCCCCAGAATTTTTAGCTCAGAACGAAAGTGATCTATCTGCTTGGGATTTTGAAACGGCTTATAAAATGTGTGCAGAAGCTCTGTCTGGATATTATAAAGCGATTTGGAGCGGCTCGGACATTGATTTGGACACTTATATCGATAACGAAAACCTTAAACAATATACGCAAAAAAAAGTTTCATCTCAATATGATTTATTCCTTAAGAACAAGCTCACTTATAATCAGGTGACAAGCGTTGATATTGGTGCTAGACAAGTAGAGTATGTTGGAGGGGATAAGAGCTTTTTTTATTTGAAATTAGATGCACGTGTTCATAAGGATATAGGTAACTTCGCTGAACCAACTGAATTTCTTGTGCAAAGTTTGAATGGAAAGTTAGTTATTGTTGATTGGTATACTAGTAGTAAGGATAGTTATGATTCCACTGTACGTGGAAAAATTCAAACTATTAACAATCCTGATATCTGGAATAACAGTGAATGGGTGAGAAAAATTAACTGATTGAATTTACATATAAGAGCCCATTACGGCTCTTTTTCTGCTTTTTTTTTTGCTTTGTACAGGCAAAACCGTAACCAACCTCCAACCCCTTCCGATACGGCATTATCGCTCTTACTCGTTTCCCCGTAGCAATTGGATTGTTGTCCTCAATGGTTTAACGGGCACATATATTAATATGTCGTCAACGAAAGGGCATGGCTCGCATGTACAAGTGGTACCCACTGTCCCGTTTCACGTTTTTCAGTTGCGACAAACCCACTTCCCGGCTCTACATCCGGTGAACGGATGAGATACGGCCTTCTTACACTGCCTTTTCAGCGGACAATCCGTGCAGTCTGCGCATTTGTAGTGATGGAGTTTCGTTTCATAAACGACTTCGGTGGTTGGTTTGCTCTCATATGAGTAACGTAAGCATCCTGACCGCCGGGCATTTGCCACGTACCGCCATCTTCCTCTTAAATCCAATTATTGATCTTGCTGATGTCACGCCTCCACTTCTTCGATTTTTCGTTGTAATCGGTACTGTACATAATGCTCATGCTGGCTGTCCAGTATCCGATTGAGTGAGGCTAGAATTGTGTCTTGGGACAGTCCCTTCATTATGACATTCCCCCTTGAGTACAGCCTCGGATCGAGTAGTTAATCCTATCATAGCGGCATAAAGCTGACACAAACAATATACACTTTTACTGAATTATACGCGGATATCTGGAAAAAAGGAGTAAAGGCGAAAAGTTATATAACATGTAGATAGCGCTTTCTAAAGAAATATAGCTATAATTCGATTACGAACCCCGGAATTCCAGGGTAAGTTAGCTGACATACAAGTCGAATTAACTCATCTAAGCAAGAGGGGGCATGCCGATGGCTGATGCTAGCGTAATGCAAAGCAAACCGCAAAAAGAAGCGCACCGGCCGCCTCGGCGGAAATCGCGTTTGATCAGAACCTGGAACAGGAACAAGGCGCTATGGCTGCTATTCCTGCCATGCCTCCTGTATTATTTGATCTTCCGCTATGCGCCGATGTTTGGTCTGGTCATCACGTTCAAGGATTACAATCTGTTTAAAGGAATTTGGGCGAGTGATTGGGTGGGATTCAAATATTACCGGATGTTTCTGGAGAATCCCGATTTTTGGCCGCTGATGAAGAATACGTTTCTGCTGGGACTGTATAAGCTGGTGTTCGGCTTTCCAGCCCCAATCTTGCTGGCCATTCTGCTGAATGAGGTGCGAAGGGCAGCATTCAAGCGTTTTGTACAGACGGTCAGCTATCTGCCGCATTTCATCTCGAATGTAATCGTGGCGAGTATGGTGATTATGTTTCTGTCCCCAACGGGAGGGCTAATTAACAATTTGCTGGCAGGCATCGGCATTGGACCGATTAATTTCATGAATGAGCCCGGGCTGTTCCGGGGCATCTACGTCCTGTCAGAAATTTGGCAGCACATCGGCTGGGAGACCATTATTTATCTGGCTGCGCTGACGGCCATCGACCCGCAGTTGTATGAAGCCGCGGATATGGACGGAGCAAGCCGATTGCGCAAAATCTGGCATGTTACACTGCCCGGCATATCTCCCGCGATCGTCATTACATTGATTCTAAATATCGGCAAAGTGCTGGAGATCGGCTTCGAGAAAGTCTTCCTGATGCAGAATCCGGCGATCTACGATACAGCGGATATTATCAGCACGTATGTTTACAGGGTGGGTATGGTACAGGGGAATTTCAGCTATGGTGCGTCCATTGATTTGTTCATGGGAGTCATCAGTCTGATTTTCATCTATACGGCCAACTGGCTCAGCCGCCGATTAAGTGAGACCAGTCTATGGTAGAAAGAGGTGTGGCGTGAACTCACTCCGATTTTCCTGGTTTAACGTTGTGGCATCGCTGATCCTGCTGTTCGTTGTGGTGGTTACACTCTATCCGTTCCTTCATATGCTGGCGGTTTCCCTCAGCAGCAACGTAAACGTCATCCAAAACAATATTTCCTTCTGGCCCAAGGGTTTTAATCTGAGCATGTACAAATTGGTGCTGGGCGATCCGCAAATCTGGACGGCTTACCGAAATACGATCATTTACACCGTGCTTGGCACACTAATCTCGCTGGTGGTCACCTCCACCGGAGCTTACGCATTGTCCAGAAAAGACATGGCACTGCGTAATAGCTTCACCGTCTTGATTGTAATTACGATGTTTTTCAGCGGCGGGATGATTCCAACCTTCCTGGTGGTCCGTTCCCTGAATCTGGTGGACACCGTGTGGGGTATGGTTCTTCCGGGGGCAGTCAGCACCTGGAACCTCATTCTGATGCGCACATTCTTCTCAGGCATCCCCAAAGAGCTGGAGGAATCGGGCCGGATGGACGGTTTGAACGATATTGGAATCTTCATACGTATTATTGTACCGCTGTCCAAGGCATCCTTTGCGACGATTGCCCTGTTCTATGCTGTGGGTATGTGGAACAATTTTATCTTTCCGCTGCTCTATCTACGGTCTCCCGATTTGTTTCCGCTCCAGGTGCTGCTGCGTAATCTCGTGTTGGCCGGCAGCGCAAGCTCAGGCGACGTAACATCCATTGGGGGAGATAACCTGGTGGTGGAGGAATCGCTCAAGTATGCGACCATCATGGTCTCAACCCTGCCAATTCTGGTCATCTATCCGTTTGTACAGAAGTATTTCGTCAAGGGAGCCATGGTTGGTGCGGTCAAAGGTTAAAGTAAGGCAAGAAATGCACCGCGAATTCAGATTAAGGGAGAGAAGCTTATGGGCAAATGGAAATCGGTAATACTTCCCCTGCTGATTGCAGTAACGATGGTGGCAGGGTGCAGTGGTGGCAATGGTTCCGACCCGCAAACAGATACCAAGGGGAACAGTACTGGAATAACCGATAACTCAACCGGGGCGGGAAAGACCTTCACGGCCCTGCTGGACAACAATGCCACGTTCCCCTATTCCAAGAGTTGGCCCATCTGGGGCTGGTTGAAGGAAAAGACCGGTGTCACGCTGGAAGTTCAGACACCTTCCGGCAAGCTGGATGAGAGCCTGAACCTTGCAATTGCCTCCAAAGCGCTGCCTGATCTGATGTATATGCCTAATCGCAAGGATTCGAACAAGTTTGGTCAACAGGGCGCGCTGGTGGACCTGATGGAGTATATGGACAATATGCCGAACCTGAAGGCATGGATGAAGCAGTATCCCGAGGAAGCGAAGGCTGCCCTGTCCGCCGACGGCAAAATGTATATGTTCCCGAATCAGGGCTTCGGCGAGACGAATCGTATGATCTGGATGTACCGCAAGGATGTTTTTGACAAGGAAGGCATTCAGGTTCCAACAACCTATGAAGAGTTGCATGCGGCGCTGAAGACGCTGAAGGAGAAATACCCGGACAGTTACCCTCTCTCCATCCGTTACGGTCAGATCCCGGATGAGATGAATGCCAATATGACGGTGAACTACGGAACCGGTGAGGGTGCCTACTATGATTTTGACCAGAAGGAATGGCGTTATGGACCGACTGAAGACAACTACAAGGCCATGGTAGGGATGTGGAAAAGTTTTTATGATGAAGGGTTGGTCCCACCCGATTTCTTATCATTGCAAACCAAGCAGTGGCAGGATATGGTCTCGACCGGAAAATCATTTGTAACCATTGATTATATCAGTCGGATTGATTTTTTCAATAATGCCATGCAGCAGGAGAATCCAGAGTTCAACATGCAGTTTCTGGCCCCTCCGGCAGGCATTTCAGGGGGCACACAGCTGAATCCGTATTTTCATTATATGGAAGGCGGATTGACGGTGGCCTCGACCTCCAATAACATTGATGATGTGATGAAGTACATGGACTTTTTCTATTCTGAGGAAGGACGTACGCTGAGCAGCTGGGGTGTAGAGGGCGAGACCTTTATAAAGGAAGGCAATACGATCAAGTTCAAGCCGGAGTATAACGATGTCATTGAAATGCGCAAGCAGACAGGGCTTCAGACCAGTGGGACCTATACCTGGATTGATTTCAACGCGCACTTGTCGCTGTTCTCGGACGATCTGAAGCATGCCTATGAAGAAGCGGTCAAATATGATCCTCCCGCAATGCAGCCAAGACCTGCTTTTACAGAAGTGGAAAATGAGGTCATATCCATTACCGGTCAGGCGATCAAGAAGCACCGTGACGAGAGCTTCGCCAAATTTGTAACGGGTTCCCGGAGTCTGGCGGATTGGGAGAAGTATGTAGAGGAAATCAACAATCTTGGGGTAGATAAGCTGCTGAACACCTATAAGGAAGCGTATGACCGTGTTCAGAATGTTCAGCTGAGCGCGAAATGAGCGAATGTACGGCACAGGAATCCTAGACCATTACAGAATGGCAAAAGGAGGCTTCGCTTATGAAAAAGCAGCATCTGCGTGTGTACTCCGGATTCAAACTGGGATTGTTTCTGTTGATCTGTATGGTGACGATTGGAATAGCTGTCCCTGGCAAGGCAGAAGCGGCGGGTTCAATTTCACTGGACGCGCCTGCGGGCGGATATGTGTCGGATGGAGGGCTGGTCGAAATTGGGGGCAGTTATACCGACTTGTATGACATTCGACTGTTTGTGGACGGAACGGCTCAATTCGAAGTGGTATTAAATGATCCGGATGGGGATGACAGCGGCACATGGTCTTATATGCTGGATACCTCAGCCTATAACGGGACTGTGGAACTGGTGGTTCGTGGACTGGATACGTCCACCCGTTACGGGGTATGGGGAGCGCCTGCCATCCTTACTGTTGATAACCCGGCAGGTGCTGTTCCTGTAGTAACCATCACGGGACCATCTGAGGGCGTGTCTCTTAGCGGCCAGGTGGAGATCTCTGTCGAGACCAGCTCTCCACTTCCGATCATGCTGGTAGAGGTTCGGGTAAACCGCGGGCCATGGGAGGAAGCTGTTCAGCAAGGCCCTGCATATGTATACTCCTGGGACACGGCGGGGCTTGGCGATCGCACGGTCAGTCTGGAGGCCAGAGCGGCCAGCACACCGGAGCGTTATGGTTATAGCCCGACGGTGTATGCTCAGGTTGGAACCGGGACGCATGAGACTGTCGTTCCTCTTCCTGTACAGGAGCGGGCCATGTGGATCTGGGAACCGGAGAGTTATAAACTGCTGCTGAACCCTGGATCGCGACAGGTGCTGGAGTCATTCATCACCGATACGCAGACATTTGGCCAAACACCGGTCCAGACGCTTTATCTTGCAGTAGGCGGTTATGCCGGATACGATGCACTGGAAGCGCAGGAAGTGGAGTTGCGTTCTTTCGTGAGTTGGGCGCACAGCAAAAATTTGCAGGTGCATGCGTTAATTGCAGGTGGCACTACGCCGGCCTATATGGGCGCTTACGAGAAATATCACCATCATGCTGTGCAGGAAATGGAGCAGGTGATCAATTACAATCTTGCAGCGGGGGATACGGAGAAGTTTGACGGCATCAATGTGGATATTGAGCCTTATATCTCTCCCGACTTTAAAGACCCAAGTCATTTCCTGCAGAAGGAATACCTGGATGGCTTGCAAAAGATGATTGATCGCCGGGATACCGCAGGTATTTGGCTTCCGTTCGGTCCTGCTGTGCCCAAGTGGTATGACACATCGGATCAAGCAGCGAATATTTCATGGAATGGCTCCAGCAAATGGCTGTCTGAGCATGTTCAGGATATATCAGATTATATCTCCATTATGGATTACCGGGATACGGCGGATGGCTCCGCTGGCATTATTGCCGGGGCTGCTGGGGAGCTGGCTTATGCGGATCAGATCGGCAAGCCGAATTCCGTGGTGATTGGTGTGGAAACGCTGGATATCGCCAATAGCGGAGACCCGGAGACCATTACCTTCTGGGAGGAGGGGCGTATCCACATGGAAGCCGAGCTGGATAAGGTATATGCAGCTTACGGGCAGAGCAGCGCCTTTGGCGGCATTGCCGTCCATCACTATGATTCCTACCGGGCACTTCCTTCTTATTGGGGGCCGGGCGGTGTAGTTTGGACAGCGCCGGATGACCAGGAAGCTCCTTCCGCCCTTTCAGGGGTTCCTTCCATTGAGGCCACTGATTATCAGACTGTACATCTGAATTATGGAATGGCTTCGGATAACATGGAAGTGGAACGCTATGTGATATACCGAAGTACCGTGCAGGGGTTCACGCCTGTCGCTGCGGATATCGTTGGACTCGCCCGCGCCCTGAATTACCAGGACAAGGGACTGCTGCCGGATACGACATACTACTATCGTATTGCGGCCCGTGATTTGCGTGGTAATATCGGGCCTCTCACCGATGAAGTGTCGGTGACCACTGGCAGCACCACATTGAAGCCATTGATTGTAACGGACATGAATCTGGTCTATGGGGGATCAGGGGTATCCGTCACCATGAAGGTCAGAGATTATGATACAGGCGCAATAATTTCGGGGGCGAAAGTCGAGGGGAGATTTACTTATTCGGCGGGGCGTTACACCAGCGGGACAACAGGAATGGATGGGAGCGTGACGCTTGTCTCGGAAACGGTGGGAACCGGCAGACAGGTTGGTTTTGAACCGCGGAGAATCCGTTACAACGGCTATTACTACGCAGCAGGTCATGATTCGCCGCATACAACGCTGCTGATGTTGAATGCCGGCAATTGAACAAGCAGACGAGAAGTGGCTTGAAGGAGGAGGAAGCACATGAATGTGAATGACTTGGTGGAACCGCTCCAGACTCATATCGTTGAACATATGTCTGTGCAGGTTTATGCTAATCGGAATCAGATGGGGGCAGCGGCAGCGGCTGCGGTTGGGGCCAGATTAAGACAGCTGCTTCAGGATTCGGAGCGTCAGGTACGCATGGTGTTCGCTGCTGCTCCTTCTCAAAACGAATTGTATGAAGGTCTGGTACGGGAGCAAGGTATCGATTGGTCAAGGGTCTGTACCTTTCATATGGATGAATATATGGGGCTGGCGGATACGGCTCCCCAGCGATTTGGTCAATATTTAACGGATCGGCTGTTCAGTCGGGTGCAGCCTGGGCGGGTGGAGCTGTTGGATGGGCTACAAGATGTGGAGCAGGAGTGTCAGAGATATGGAGACCTGCTGCGTGCGGCTCCTATTGATATTGTCTGCCTCGGGATCGGAGAGAATGGGCATATCGCCTTCAATGATCCGCCTGTTGCCGATTTTGAAGATTCGAGGATCGTCAAAGCGGTAAAACTGGACGAAGCTTGTCGCCGTCAGCAGGTGAACGATGGGTGCTTTGCCCATCTGGATGATGTGCCTGCGGAGGCGTTGACCCTGACTGTGCCAACGTTGATGGCTGGAAGGGAGCTGTTCGCAATTGTACCGGGAGCATCCAAGCGGCGTGCACTTGCGGCAGCTTTACATGATCCGATCAGCACGGCATGTCCTGCCACTATCCTGCGTACACATCCCGGAATCACGATGTTCACAGACCGGGAAGCCTGCGGCCTGTGAGCATGCCAATGATCGGGAAGCACTACAGAACAGGGTTGCCCATTGAGGTGAAGGTCAGAGAGGGACGTATCACTGCTGTTACTGAACTTGAAATGTCGCCTCCCGGAGATTGCCTGCCCTGGCTTGCGCCTGGACTGGTGGATTTACAGGTGAACGGCGGATGGGGGCTGGATCTGAACACAGCCCCGCTATGTCCAGATACGGTAGTGCAGCTGACCCGGAAGCTGAAAAGTCAAGGTGTTACAAGCTTTTGCCCGACGTTGATTACGAACAGTTCCGTAAGGTTGGCTGAGGCGGCCTCCGTCATTGCAAAAGCCGTTCGGCTGAACCGGGATGCGGCCGAGGGAATTGTGGGCATTCATCTGGAAGGTCCATTCCTCTCGCCGGAGGATGGCCCACGCGGCGCCCACCCAAAGCAGCATATTGTTCCCCCTGATTGGGAGGCGCTCAGCCGTTGGCAGGATGCCGCCGATGGATTAATTCGCATTATTACCCTTTCACCCGAGTGGCCTGGTTCAGCTTCATTTATTGCCCGGTGCTGCGAATCCGGCATTCTTGTCTCGATTGGACATACGGCAGCAACGCCAGAGCAGATTAGGGAAGCGGTCTCCGCAGGAGCTGTGATGTCTACACATCTTGGCAACGGTGCACACCTGATGCTTCCTCGTCATCCGAACTACCTGTGGGAACAGCTGGCGGCCGATGAGTTGTATGGGTGCATGATAGCGGATGCTCATCATCTTCCGCTGTCCGTGCTGTCCGTAATTCTCCGGATGAAACGGAACCGCGCCATTCTGGTCAGCGATGCCGTCTCGCTGAGCGGTATGCCACCAAGTTCCTACCACCTGCATATTGGTGGTGATGTGGTATTGACGGCGGAAGGTCGGCTGCACCTTGCCGGCCAGCCTGAGCTGTTGGCTGGCTCGGTGATGATGCTGCCGGATCAGGTGGGGTATCTTGTGGAAGCGGGGTTGTCCGGGATTCCCGATGCCTGGGACTGTGCAGCGGTGCATCCGGCCCGGCTGCTTGGGCTTGAACAGGCTGCTGGACTTGAGGTCGGAGCGCCCGCAGATATCGTTAGCTTCAACACGGATGGTGGAAAGTTAAGTGTCTTGCAGTGCTGGAAGAATGGCCAGATCAGTCCACAGAGCCGAGAATAGGGGGAGAGCGATGCAGAGCTTGATACCGCAACCGAAGCAGATTGCAGCGACAAAGGGAGAAGCCTTGCGGCTAAATGGCGAGGAAAGATTGAGTCTTTTCATGGAACAGGATGATCCCAGATTGGATATTCATTGCCGCCGGGCATTTCCGGGGATGGAATATACATGCTCCAGAATAGAAAAGGGTTATTTGTTAGTAATCGAACGTCTCTCAGGGCAGGAAACGCAGCAGGTAGTTGATGGGGACCACGGACCCCATGCAGTTTATGAAGTCACGGGAGCACTACAGAAGAGCCCGGTCATCCCTGGTCTTAGTTCGTTCACTCAACAAGACAGAACGGATCTGACTGGGCTGGACGGACGTCCACAAGGGTATAAGCTGGAGGTGTCGACCGAAAGGGCTGAAGTATACGCACTGGATGCGGCGGGTCTATTTTATGGATTGCAGACATTGGTACAACTGCTTGGACCGGATGGGTGCATCCCGGCGGTGTCCATAACCGACTGGCCGGATACACCTATGCGGGCAATGAACTTGGACCTGCGTCAGACGTTCTCGAAGCCGGAACTGTTGACGGATTATTTAGCTGAATTCGCCCGTTATAAGACGAACGCAATTTTGATTGAATACGAGGATAAGTTCCCATTTCAGTCGCATCCCGAGTTCGCACATCCACAGCATGCGTTAAGTCGTTCACAGCTGGAAGAACTAAAGCGGAACGCCCACGAGCACTTTATAGAGATTATTCCGCTCCAGCAGAGCTTTGGACATCTGGAATATGTATTACGCCACGAAGGTTGGCGGCATCTTCGCGAAACAGAGCAGTCCACCGGGGAGATCTGCCCATCGCATCCGGAAACCTTTGGATTGATAACCACCTTACTTGAGGAGATGATCGAGGCTCATCCAGATTCGCGTTATATCCATCTCGGCTGTGACGAGGTCTATAGCCTATGCGAATGCGAACGCTGCAAAATTGAGTTTGGAGGCGTGCGTGAACGAGCTTTTATCGCTTTTTTGAACCGTCTGATTGCATTTACGGCAGAACGGGGGAAACAGCCGATTTTCTGGCATGACATGCTGGATAAATGCCCGCCAGAGGAACTTGCTAAGCTGGATCAGCGAAGTGTCGCCATGATCTGGATCTACAACGGTCGCAATATCGAAGCGGAGGTTACTTCACATGCCAATAAATTTAGGGCGCTCGGCATTGAAGTTATGGGAGCGCCAGCAGTCCGCAGCTTTGATTGGGCTGAGCATCAGAATTATCCGGTGCTGCTGAACCGGACAGACAACTTGCTTCAGTGGGCAGAGACGGCTGACAAACTGAATCTTGGCTGTGTAGTTGCTACCAACTGGACGGGGCCTTTCAGCCTCGGTGTTCCATATGGTATTTTTGAAACTACCTGGTATCCCATGCTGCTGCATTCGGATTTGGCCTGGAACCGCAAAGCGGATACCGCCACCTTCATCGATCGGTTTCTGGAACGGTTTCATGGCATTGATCCAGTGACCGGACACAATCTTCTCGGCAATTACAGAGTAGAGGATTATTATGATGTGATATGGAAGCTGATGGACGAAGTGCGCGAGCACAAGGAAGAAGCGGAACTGATTGCGATCATGCATGATTTTGAGGTGGCGACAGATCGTTCACGGGCAATCCATAAGTATGCTTACCGCTGGGAGCTGTATCCCGGAGACGATGCGGAGTGGAGCTCACTCCATAACAATTATACGAGAAACCGCCGTGGACGTGAGGGGGTCTTGCCTCGGATGAAGGCTGCGCTGGAGCGTTACCAGCCCTCTGATATGGCGGAGCACTTTGTGAAATCGAGGTTCTATCTGCATGATTATCTGGAGCGCACGCTCTATCAAGAACTGGGTCTGAACGCAATCCATACACAAACTGATCTGACGGTAATGAGCCTTGAAGACAAAATAGCCCTGATGTGCGTAGTAGGCACACCATCGACTCGGGCCGAGCCGGAGTTTAGCGGCAGAATGGCACAGAACCGATTCGGGGGGATCGGCATCTTTCCCCATAATATTGAGAGCGAGCAGCAGACACATGCGCTACTTGCAGAAGTAAAGAACATAGCCGGAGATAGCGGCAGCCCTCTGCCTTATTATGTTTCGGTAGATGAAGAGGGCGGCACCTTGTCCAAGTTTAAGTCCTTTTTTCCCTATGTCCCTGGCAACCGGGCAGTGGGCTTAAGTGAAGATCCGGAAGCCGCCCGTTTGCTCGGTAAAATCATCGGCAGTGAGCTGCACTACCTTGGCATCCCCATGAACTGGGCACCAGTGCTGGATGTGAACACGAATATAGATAATCCGGTTGTGGGTGTTCGCTCCTTTGGAGAGGACCCACAGCTGGTGGCCCAATTCGGCCGCGCTTATATTCAGGGGATGCATGAAGCGGGTGTAGCCGTGACGGCAAAGCACTTTCCCGGCCATGGGCAAGTGAGCGGAGACTCGCATATTGTTCTGCCCGAATGTGAGCTAACGATTGAACAGTTGATGGAGGGGCCATTGCTTCCCTTTATTGAGGCGATTGAAGCCGGGGCGGATTCAATCATGATGGGGCATCTGGTGTTTCCCAACATTCCAGAATCTGGCGGACTTCCAGCCTCACTCAGTCCTTTTTTTGCCACGGAATTGCTGCGGAAGCAGTTGGGCTTTACAGGGGTGATCTGCACCGATGATATAGAAATGGGGGCCATTCGCAAAAACTTCAGCCCGGAAGAGGTGGGGGTTCTGGCCGTTCAGGCGGGGAACGATATGATCCTGATGTGCCATACGCCGGAGTTTCAGAGTCGGGTCATCGCGGGTATTCTGGCAGCTGTACGGGATGGGCGAATCAATGAGGAGCAAATCGACGAGTCGGTTCTTCGTATTCGGCAGCTGCATGACCAATTCCGGCAGTACCAAGCGTCTGCACAGCCGATTCCCAGAGAGCAGTGGGGAGAGGTGGCACTGAAGTTGGCTCGTATGACTGTGAAAGTTAGCCGGGATCCGCAGGGTCTGCTGCCACTCAAGGATTCGCTGAAATATTTGCTGATACTGCCGCAGCAGGAGCAGCTGACCCAGGCCGATAATAGCGGTTCTGCGGAAATCAGGTTAGCCTCCCAATTGAAGGATGAAGGCTTGGCTGTTGGGACCCGCTACTGCGCAATGAAGCCTGATGCGGAGGAGATAGAGTCCCTGGAACAGCAAGCTGCTGATGCGGATGTCGTTATCCAGGGCACCCTTAATGCCCATCTATTAACAGGTCAGGTGGAACTGGCGGAGGCCTTGGCTGCGGTTAAGCCTCTTCTGAATCTGGTGCTGCGCAATCCCTACGATGACGCCGCACTGCCACAGACAGCCGGATGCATTCTGTTATGTTCAACCTCCGATTATTCACTGCGGGCACTGGTGGAGTGCATGACAGCATCAACGTGACTTGTCAGTGATGAGCTGTTCAATAGGACAATGAATATATCCAAAAGCTCAAAAGTTCGCATGCATTTGCCAACCTTCAAAGCGATCTAGCCAGAAAGCCAGAGATAGAGGATGAAAAAACCGATAAGCCCGCTACTTTGCGGGCTTTTGTCAATCTTAAGACTTTGATGCTCTTCCCTGAGAACACATACATTTTCATCATTGCTCCGAATTCCGTCACTCGCTTCTTGTGCAAAGACGTTATTAGGATAATTGGCCATAACCCGGTGGCTAACTAGACTCTAATACAACAACGTCGTCTTCTCAAAAAAAGTTTTATATATCCTCACCTACAGCAATAGTTTATAGCTGTCTTATGACAAGAGGCTTTCTCGACATCATCCATGCTGCAATCAGCAAGGCGAGAGCCACTAATATTCCGGATTCTCCAGTCCATAGCAGAACGTTCTTGCCACTGGAAGATATATCAAAGGCATCCTGGATCACGGCATTCCAACATGCATGGAGGAGAATCGCAGGCCATATACTGCCCGTTGTTAAGCGCAAGCGGCTGATCAGATAACTGAAAGAGGTCACTGAAATCATAAATAGGATAACCGATAAGGCAGGATATGGACCGGAATAATAATTTGCAAAAAGCATTACGGGAAGGTGCCATACACCCCAAATAATTCCGCTCGTCAGCACGGGTCTAGGTACACGGGCGTTAATCAGTCGAGTCAGCATATAGCCCCTCCAGCCGAGCTCCTCTCCTGAACTGCTGATTATACCGATTGCAGTACCCGCAAACATTTGAAAAAGTATCGTTCCTGCAAGGATAACACCAGATGGGCCTTCAATGAATGAGTCCGGTGTAACATACTGAACCAGACCCGTAATCCATGCGATTCCATAAGCAAATAAACCAATGACGACTGGAAACAGCAAGATAAAGGGCAACGATTTCAGTGTCTGCTTCCCACCAATCCGCAGGGAAATATCCGAGATGCCTTCACGCAGCACTATACGGGCGAAGATGGAGGACAAGCCAGGTGTCCACATGAGGAGCAGACCGAAAATCGGTGCTTTCATGATCAGTACATAACTAAGGATGGAGAGCGGGATGAGCATGGCAAAGAAAACGAGCAGTCCTCGCCTGGCTTTTTGGACTTTTTCCTCCTCTGAACTCGTGCTGGGCATGGTGCTGAAATTTGTTCTCATTGTGATAGCTCCTTTTATCAAAATATGTATATCGCTTTGCAGTATAGCAGTGGATTTACCATAATCAGAACAAACTCAAGCCCAGTCTTTGTCCAAGACCCTAGCCCAGTAAGTACAGGACTAAAGTATAGTGACGTTTTTTTAAAATGAAGTGAATTTAAGCCATCTTTTAGTCCATTTTATAAAATGTTAACTACCTTATTGCAGCACAAAGAGCACGTTTCAAACGCGCTCTTAATGTTTGTTTTTCTCTGGTTGTCACGGAGATTTATTAATCCGTTTTGAATCTTAATTAAGCGTTTATATCCGTAATTGCCGGCATATTAATTTCTTTTACACAGGCTGCATTGGACAGGCTGACGATGCATTTTACGATAGAAACCATATCCTGAAGAGGGATGCGTGTACCATTATATTCGGAAAGAGCGCGGTCAATGCCATCTGTATAAGGAACTTCAGCTGCGAGTTCTCCCGGGTTGATACACGTAACCGCGATCCGGTCTTTTCTTGTATGTTCTCTCAAGGCTTCTGTAACCCCACGAATGGCAAATTTGGAGGCCACAAAAGATACCTGAGTACTGTTTGCATTGCTCAGACCCGCAGTCGAGCCAATAAGAATGATTTTGCCTGCTGTTGATTGCCTGAGGTGGGGCAATAATGCCTGAATGCATACAATAGAGGATGTTATATTCACATGAATCAGATTACTGATGTCGGCGGGAGTGTCCTTATCGAACGTATAATGGTCCTCGAACCCCTCTTTTTCCCAAATGCCCACATTGTAAATGAGAACATCCAAAGTCTCGTTCTGAAGCGCATCGCAGATCTGTTCTGATGCATGGAGCTCAGACAGATCTGCCTGTATCCATATGCGTTCTACCCCATCGTCCAGTTTCAAGTTATCAGGTTTCGTGCGAGACACGACCCAGACTTTATCACCTTGCTCAGGTACACCCCTGACAAATGCATCTCCTAATCCTTTGCTAGCACCGAATACAAGATAGTTTTTCAATTTAAGTGCTCCTTCTTCTCAAAGTGTCGGCTAAAGATACCAGCCCGAAAAGCAGGCTCTTTATTTTCCAATAGTATAATGTCTTCTCCTTGTTGTTGCCTTAATGCTATATTTTCCCGTCCCCATGTACACATCACATCCACGATCTTGTTGGCGGTGACTCCATACGCTGTGAGGCTGTATTCGACTTTGGGCGGCATCTGTTGGTAAACATGTCTCTTGACAAGGCCATCCCTCTCAAGCTCGCGTAATTGCTGGATCAGGACCTTTTGCGAGATACCGTCTATACTGCGCTGTAATTCGCCTGTCCTTTTCACGCCAGACATTAATAAACATATGATTAGCGCTTTCCATTTGCCGCCAATAATTTCGAGTGTCCTTCGATTCCCAGGTTATACTGCTTCATGACATATCACCTCGTTCATGTTACATCTTGTTGATGTGGTATAACTACTCATTTTCTCACAATATGGCTGATGAAGTCCATACACACTTTGAAGTAACCATCTTACTTTCGGGTGTGTATTTTCTTTTTTTTCAGGCTTATATGATAATGGCCATATTCGAAAAAGAAGTCTGAAACTGAACCTTATAAATTGAACAAAACATTTACACGAGAACGGAGAGGACAGAAATAACCTGAAGAAGCGGAGCGTTCGCCTTTATCCCCGGATTTTTCCCTTTTGAAAAGGGAATCAAAAAAATCTGGGGATAACAGTGATCGGAAGGTTGTTCTGTCATCGGAGTGGCAAGTGTAAATATTCTTTAGTTCAATTTATATAGAAAGGAATGTTAATCATGAAAACACTCGTCATTCTGGCGCATCCCAATATAGAGGTTTCAAGAGTAAATCAGCGCTGGAAAAAGGAGCTGCTGCAACACTCTGATATTACAATTCATGAGATTTATAAAGCCTATCCTGATTGGAACATCGATGTGTCCAGAGAACAGAAGTTACTCGAAGCATATGATCATATTATTTTGCAGTTTCCGTTATATTGGTACAGCTATCCACCTTTGTTGAAAAAGTGGTTAAATGATGTTTTTACTTACGGATGGGCGTACGGATCAACAGGTAACAAACTGCATGGGAAAAAGATGGGCTTGGCTATATCCATTGGTGATAAGAAGGAAAATTACACAAGGGGTGGCTCCGTGTCCTTTACCGTAGATGAGGTGGTTACGCCTTTCAAAGCCAGCATAAATCATGTTGGCGCTGTAGCGTTACCGTATTTCGCAGTCTTTGGTGCCTCATTTCAAGCTACTGATGAAGAAATTAACCAAAGCGCACAAGACTATATCCGGTATATCTATGAGTATCAGAGCCTGAAAAACGATACAGTCGATGAAATCACGTCGTTGTGAATTGTTACATTTCGGAACGTTGCACATGGGAACGAATAACGTGTGCCAGCTTCATTAGACCAAAATAATCATGAAAAGTGCTGTTCCAAAAGTCATGAGCATGACTTATGGGACAGCCTTTTTCCTATTCGTATATAACCCCTTGCGAATACATTTGAATTCCAGCATTTTCAACTGCTTTCATAGAAGCTGTATTATCAAGTTTAAAATGTATTTCTATGTTTTTAAATGTTTAAACGCAACATTAAGAAATTCATATATTGCTTCTTGCGGTAACCTTATATGTCTTATGAATAATGGTGAATTGACGCCTGTCTTTTGTCCACACCGTTGGTTTAATGTTTGAATATTACTATTCATGTGAGCTTAAGAGAGTAAGAGGTTCATAAAAAGGTGGGATGGGGAAGATGGTTATTTTATCAACTGGGCCGATCGAAAACAATCCGGTTTCTGGTGTTAGACCGACACAACAGGTAACGATTAGATTGGTAAGTCGAACTGCTGTAGACTCTGTAACAGTATCCGTTCAGGGGTATGTGCTAAGCACAACAAGAACGCTGTATGTGAGCGAAATGATCAGTATTGCACCTAACGAAGCACTGACCAGAAATTATTTTGCAGACTTAGATGCTTTTGAGTTTGTTTTTGAAACCAGTACGGAAGGTGCGGAAGAAGTAGGAATTTCAGTATGGGGCAAACAAGCGTCGGGACAATTGGTAGATGCACACCGGGTGGTGGAACACGAAAAAACAGTTAAAAACATCTAGCAGATAAAATCTACTCAAAAGAAAGGGGAGAGTAACGATGAGCTTTTTATCAACAGGGCCGATAGAAAATAATTCTGTTAGTGGTATTAGACCGACTCAGTCAGTTACCGTCAGAATGGATAACCGCAGCGATGTGACAGCCTCAACCATACAGCTACAAGGGTATTACATGAGTGGTGGATTGAGGATTCTGTATGTCAGTGAGTCTCTTGACATCGCACCAAATCAAGTAATAACCAACAACTATTATGCCAATTTTGATGCCTTCGAGTTTACTTTCACAACAACAACGATGGTTGATGATCCTGTTCAAGTATCAGTATGGGGTAAGAGCAGCACAGGCTCTTTGGTAACAGCCCATCGTTTAGTTTCTTCAGAATTACTGGGTGAAATCCCAAGCAGCACTGGAGCCACAGGTGCAACTGGGGCTACGGGTGCGACAGGTATACCAGGCACAACCGGAGTAACGGGAGCGACAGGTACACCAGGTGCAACCGGAGTAACGGGAGCGACAGGAACAGCAGGTACAACCGGAGTAACGGGAGCGACAGGTACACCAGGTGCAACCGGAGTAACGGGAGCGACAGGAACAGCAGGTACAACCGGAGCTACGGGAGCGACAGGTACACCAGGTGCAACCGGAGTAACGGGAGCGACAGGCATAGCAGGAACGACCGGAGTCACGGGAGCAACAGGCACAGCAGGTACAACCGGGGCTACGGGGGCAACAGGAACAGCGGGGACAACCGGAGTAACGGGGGGAACAGGCACACCAGGGACAACGGGAGTAACGGGAGCGACAGGAACAGCAGGTACAACCGGAGCTACGGGAGCAACAGGGGCAGCAGGTTCTGGAGCGATCATACCTTACGCATCAGGACTTCCAGTTGCGTTGACTACGGTATTAGGTGGACTTTTAAATACCTCCAGTTTAGTTGGTTTTGGCAGCAGTGCTACAGGAGTAAGTGTTAACGGAGGGATAATTGATCTCACAGGCGCTGCAGGAACCTTGCTTAACTTTGCTTTCTCGGCATCGCGTGCAGGAACGATTACTTCACTGGCCGCTTATTTCAGTACAACAGCTGGACTTAGCTTGGTTGGATCTACAGTAACCATAACTGCACAATTATACCATTCCACTACACCTAATAACTCCTTTACGGTTGTACCGGGTGCAGTGGTAACCTTGGCGCCTCCACTGACCGGCATTTTGTCACTGGGTACAATATCTAGCGGTTTGACTACTGGACTGAGTATTCCGGTAGCCGCCGGTGACCGCCTGCTTTTGGTCTTCTCAGCATCAGTAACAGCCGGAATTGATGTGGCTTCAACCATAGCTGGATATGCAAGCGGAAGTCTTACCATCACTTAATTTTGCTTTATATCAAGTCCAGGAACAGGGACCCCTTGCCGATCATGGCGGAGAGGTCCCTGTCTAAATGTGAGCGCATCAGTAGAGTATAGTACATTAGTTCAGATTGCAGGCTCCGTCTGGTATACGGTGTGCATCCTGTCCATCCTAATTCGTATTGCAGTCAATTGGAAGGATACGACAGTGGATTGAAATTGCAACATTATTGGCTAGCGTACTTGCTTTACCTCCAGTTAGTCCTCTTCAACAATACCCGGATTTTCTGTACAACTATTTGAGTCGCTCCAGCTCCGCTCATATGTTATAACACCTAAGTATCATAACGCCTATGTTACAATAGGGTGAAAACGGAGGAGTCATTATTGATTAAACAAAAAATTGTGATTGTTGGCGCAGGGATTGTCGGGGCATCCATGGCCTATCATCTGGCCAAACGAAATCAAGATGTAACCGTCATTGAACGACATCCTGCAGCGGCGCGTGAAGTCACGGAAAAATCGTTTGCCTGGATACATACGACTCATAGGGTGGCTCCCGATTACTGGCATTTGTACGATGCAGTTTTGGAAGAATATCATACGCTTCAGCAAGAGTTACCCGAACTGAAAATTCATTGGCATGGAGCGCTAACTTGGGACACTCCACCCCTCAGGGAGCAACCCCACTTTCAAAAATTAAACCGAGAGCAGCTTGAGGCATTGGAGCCGAATCTGAAGGAATATCTGGATGAAGCGATATTTGTTAGCGAAGAAGGTGCGGTGGACCCTATAGCGGTAACGGAGCTGTTGTTGAGCAAAGCGCAATCGTACGGAGCAAAAATTCAGTTTGGCACCAACGTTACACAGCTACAGCAAGAGGGTTCCCGCCTGGTTGGCGTTCATACGTCCAAGGGTTTTGTGGAGTCTGATGTCGTGGTATTGGCCGCAGGAACAGGTACACCCGAACTTTGTAACCCGTTAGGTTGTCACGTGCCGGTAACGTCGTCACCTTCCATTCTGATTCAGATGAAAACTGCAAATAAACTGATACATACATTAATCTCAAATGCGCAATTTGAAGCGCGTCAACTGACAGATTATACGCTGCTGGCTGCGGAAGATTATATCGACGAGTCGGAGGAAAACGGACCAGAGGCGGTTGGTAAGCGAGCGTTCGACACGTTGCGTCGCAGTCTGAAAGATGGTAATCACCTGGAACTGGAAAGCATAAAGGTCGGGTTGAGACCTATGCCTGAAGACGGCTATCCGATTGTGGGTTTCCAAGATCACGTAAAAGGACTTTATCTAACCGTGATGCATTCTGCAATTACGCTGGCGCCGCTGATTGCACGTCTGGCTGCAAGTGAAATAATCAATCGGGAATCAAGAATTGAATTAGAACCTTGTCGACTCTCCCGATTTTAGGACCATACGAAAACGACAAAAGAGTACATCGCCACATGACAGATGTACTCCATATTACATAGTGCATAGCTGCTTAATTCTTTTGCCCCGCATAATTGATTGAAAAGCACTTAATTCGGAAAGGAGACTTCATTCTATGAACTATTATTTTCTGGAATCTCAATATCCACGTAGAGGGTTTATTAGTGGCGGAACGACCTTCACTCCCGAATTAGGTATGAATTATGTGGCGATAGAGAATCCGCTGCCAGAGGGGACAACGGCAGAGGTTGAGTTACTGTCTACGGTGCGCAACCTGAAAGTAGATTATTTTGAGACGATTACAGGAACGAGACACGTATCAGATCGTTTTAAAGCGCTGTTGGAGGAAACTAAAACAAACATACAGTTTATTCCGACAACTGTGTGTTACCACGACGGTCGTTCGGTTGAAAAAACCTATTGGACGGTACATCAACTTGATCGCTTGGATGTTTTCGATTATGAAAATTCGGAATATGGGCGCAAAGCGGTCATTGCTGCATCTGTACAACAGCCTCCACGTAAGATCGTCAAAGTTGTATCTCAAATTTGCCTTCATGAAGAGCGAATTGGCGAGCATGAATTTTTTATGTTGGATTATATAAATATCTTCAAACCCATTATTTCAAAAGATTTTTACGAGGTATGCCGAAAACATAAGCTGAATCTGAGCGTTACAGAAGTCGGAAATTTAAGCATCTAAAATTCTACATGGATATAATGAAAGCACAAAAAAAGCCCGCGTCAAACGCGGGCTCTTAGTTCTTATTCTTCCCCCGTCGCCACCAGATTCTCCTCATAACTAATCCAATCCGACCAACTTCCGGAATACAACTTCACATTCGTATATCCCGCTTCTTCCAGCGCAATCACATGCGTACAAGTGCTTAAGCCTTAACCGAAGTGCAGGAGTATGCCTGTGGCGGGATCAGATACATGAAAGAAATACATCATTTTTCTGCAACTTAATTTTGTATGTTCAAACGGCTTTCATATGATAAGTATACTGACATGTTATTTGTGTTTATAATATCACTCTTGATATACAGCTATATAATGTTAATTTTTCTAACAAAAAAATATTGTTGTAAATGTATTTATATGTTAATGTGTATTTATGTTAGGTAATATTACATAGTATAGAGGGGGAACGTTATGTTTATTAACCGAACCATTAGAAAATTTGGGGTTTCACTAGGAATTATAGGTATGTTTACATGTGCTCTACCTTCAGTGGGCTTTAGTATGCCACTGCAACCAACAACCCTTGAGAAGGTTGAAGGTGATTATTATGTAACGTCTGCGATTGAGAACATTCGCTGGGGATCCCTGCCTAATCGAGACAGCTCTCCGATTCTTACTGTACCATCAGGAAGTGCTGTAACATTTGACACGGTATCGCATGAGGGACTGATGGAGGATCAAGGGAGAAATCCAGTGGAGTACTTCGGCAAATTCGGTATCTCATCCGATGGAGTGTTGGATGATGCGAAGGCAATTACAGCTTCTGGGATTAAGCATGATTTTGTAAAAGACGGACCTCATATTATCACTGGGCCAGTAGCGGTTGAGGGAGCGGAGCCAGGAGATGTTCTTAAAGTAGAAGTGCTTTCGTTGCAAACTCGAGTTCCATATGGTGTCATTTCTAACCGCCATGGTAAAGGTGCCCTTCCAAACGAATTTCCAGAAAATACAGGCCCACAAGAGGAAGCCAGCGCAACAAAACCGAAATTATATAATAATGTCTCTATATTTACGCCCATTGAAGAAATCAACGGCAACTGGTATGGGGTATTACCAACAAAAGCTGGCAAAAATGTACGTTTCCCAATTAACCCGTTTCTAGGTGTTATGGGGGTTGCGCCAAATACCAGCGAGGTTGTGAGTTCCATCCCACCTATTGAAACAGGAGGGAATATGGATATTAATGAGTTGGGTGTTGGTGCAACTATTTATTATCCGATTCAAGTTAAAGGTGGGCTATTCTATACTGGAGATCCACACTTTGCTCAAGGAGATGGAGAAGTGGCGTTAACTGCATTGGAAGCTTCCTTAAGGGGGACAGTTCAGTTAACGGTGTTAAAGAAAGGTGATCCATCACTCCCACATAGTGGAGAATTCACGCAACCCTTTGCTGAAACAGAGGATTATTGGATTCCAATTGGACTGGACCCTGATTTGGATGAAGCAATGAAAGAATCAGTACGTGAATCGATTCAATTTTTATCCGATAAGCTTGATATGGATAGAAGTGTAGCTTATGCGTACCTATCGGCCGCAACGGATTACGAAGTATCTCAGGTCGTGGACCGAACAAAAGGCGTTCATGGACTCATTCGAAAGACCGATTTCCTTGAATATGTTGATGTTGTTATGAATGTAGGTGGTACGACAATCAAACCGGTTGTTCATAACGATGAGTTCTACGTACCGATTCGAACCATTTCGGAGCTATTGGGCGGCACAGTAGGATGGGATCATAAGACGCGTACAACGCAAATCAAATTAGGCACGAAAAATATTAGTGCTCAAATTGGTTCAGATGTGTATTCAATTAACGATAAACTAGTGTTTAATAGTAAAGTACCAAAGCTGTTAAATGGGGAAACCGTAGTTCCGGTTTCGGTTATTAATGAAATACTAGGTGCTTATGTAAACTGGACGACGATCGACAAGACGTTAACAGCAAATGTATCTTTAAGTAAAAAGCAATAATAGATTTCATGATTCATCCGTGGTGGACAGATGTCCATCACGTTTTTTTATTATCATGAATCAAAAAAAGCAGCCACTGGATGTCTACTTGTGTATGCTTGTAAATTCTTGCAGGGTTGTGTTGTTGACTCGATGTTGTCTCCGAACATAGAAAAATACATCGCCAGGTGGCTTATCTGCCCCGGCGATGTACTCAACCTTGATACACTTCTATATGTCTTTGTGCATTTCCGCATTACCTATAGCCACCGGATTCCCCTCATAACTAATCCAGTCGCTCCAGCTTCCGGTTATTGCAAGCAAATGGTTTCAAGCATGGCGGGTTATGGCGATTACAGATACATGATCGAGAGTAAGGAGTTTGCTTTCAATATTATTGCTTCATTATGTGCAAAGAATCAATAGAGATATACTCTTACTCAAAGTTACCGAAATCGCTCTTGCTCTAATTGTAATATTTCCATTGTTTCCACATAGATTATTATCAATCATGAGTTAACGTATCAACTTACCCATTTATAGCCCCGAATATATTATTTTCATTCCATGAAAGTAAAATTGATAATAAATCCGAGAACTCATTTTGATTGATTTCAGTGAAGTCTTTTCCTAAACTCTTTTTGAAAATTTCAATTAGTTCTGAAATATTTGTTGAAATAGTGTTTATCTGTTTAATTTCATCAACTAATCCTTGTTTAAGAGCTAAATCGCTTATTTCTGAATTCAGTTTATTTACTTTTCCTTTTTCGGTTTCCCAATATTTTAAATACTCGAAGCGATTTAGTGAATATACATCTGCTTTTACCTGTTTTGGTTTCTTATCTTTAGGATAAAAATTTTCATCTGTTTCAGATAAAATAATTGTCAACAGCTTATCATTAAACGCTCTATTTCGCATTAATTCCGAAATTTCATACATACATCCTCGAGATTTTAAATAGCTATCAGATATAATAGATACCATATAATCATGAGTAGAAACTGTCTGCATGAATTTATCAATATCACTTTTATATTCTAACGTTCTTTTATCCCTTGTAATAACCAATCTACCTTTTCCAAAAAAGTTTAGCTTTTCATCGACTAAATCGGCAATACAAGTATCATTATGTGAATACGATAGAAACACTTTTTTTATATGAAGCTCTGCAACGTTCTTATTATGGTCAAGTGTGTAAGGTGTTCCACTAAACACCACCACATTTTCACATTTGTCCACATTAATACATTTAAGCGCCGCAGTTTCGTGTGGCAAATCAAAAAATGTTAAATTAACGTTGTCACTAAGTTTCGCTTTTATCGAATCAATATCTACGTTAAATTTGTATCCTTTAACCCTTAGTTTTTTTCCATCATCTTGCACACCAAAAACAATTAATCCTCCACCACAATTTGAAAGCGCAGAGATTAATCTTCCAATAGTTTCATCAGGTGTAACAGGATAAACACAATAAATATTATCACGATTATTATTTGCTATTAAACTTAATACTTCATTTGGTGTCAAGAAGGTAGCCCCACTTCCTATTATTTTGGATTAAGATTTTTAAGCGGAATGACTGATATTCCCGTGGTCCTAATAATGTCGCCTAATGTAATCATGCGTGTATCTCCATCATTATTGCTAGTCCAGAGTTCATAGTTGGTATCGTCCATTGCAGCAACTTCTTGCTCATAAAAGAAAATAATTTTATCGTCATCGCTCGGCCTTACAACAATGCGAATATCAGTACCATTTTTCTTTGCCCGAAAAACGGTTTCTGAATAGCTTGTTTTTTCCCAATCTTCCAATTTTTCAGACATTACATATCTTGTAGTTCCTTTCAAGTAATAAAAAACGTTTTCTATAGCATTATTCATTATTTTTTTATAATATTCACGTGAAAACTTATTGTTTTTTGAACTGTGTAGGAATTTCTTGGAAATTTCCTCTACGGACAAACCACTTGGCAGTTCGCTTAATTGAGAATCAGTTATTTCTCCTTCTCCTAATAACACATTTAAAACTTGCAACAACTCTTCTTCAGTATTAATCCCGATTTGTGTAAGTTGTTCTTTTGAAATATTAATTGTTTCTGCTGATTGCAAATTGCTTGTAGCTTGTTTTAATAGTTCTTCTAGCTCTTGGAAATCACTAACATTATGTCTAGATAGTAACTGTTCATACCTCTCGGCCTTTTGCATGTTGTCAGAAATTATGTCGTCATTATAAAACCAATATAAATTGCTGTATAGGGTTTTAAAAGCATTTTTAATTGCTTTATCATCTGTGCTCTTTAAGTATGAAAAGAAATTTTGAAAAACCAATTTCTCTTGATCATTATCTTCACCAAGCTTATTCTTATGATTTTCAATATAATTTGTTATTGCATCTGCTAATGGGTAAAGATTTGTTGCTGTGTTTTCAGACAACGGAAAATATATACTACTCATAAGCAGTTTTATTCTGATGTCTGCTCCTGTAAAACAGTAAGCATCTTTCACCACTTCGTCAACCTCTCCTGTATCGAGCTGTAATTCAGTACTTCTTTTAAACACTCCATTTTGGTTTGGGAGAACGGAATACTTGTCTGCCAAATGTATATAATCATTTTTTTCTAAAAACAACACCAATTGATTTATAAACAGAATCGCACTTTCTACGTTGTCTGCAAAGTGTTTTTCGGTGAAAACATCCAACGTTTTACTTTGCTGTATATCAACACATAACTTTACAACCCAATAATTCAGTGCCTGTTCAAAAATGGGTTTCAAATACTTTTTTGCACCAACAGTCTCCCATGCAGTATTGTTATAAAACTCTTTAGCGATGTTCAAAAAATCATCTTGTTTCGGCTTCTCATTTGTTTGTATGCATAGTATTCTTTGAAAGAAATATTCACGATTTTGATGTTCGTTTTGTAAGCATCGTGTAGTCTCAGAAAGCAGTTCTGAATATCCATATGCTGTTAATTCAATATGATTTGAAATCTCTCTTGAAACCATTTTATGAAGCAATTTATCCTTAACATCTATATCTAATATTGATAAAACTTCCTTGTATACATTATCAATTTCCTTGTCAAGAAAAACTTTATTAAAGCAGCAGAACTTACCATTTTGATTGAGGAAGACTTCGGATTGTTCTATTGCTCTTTTACAGCTCTCATCTTCGTTTGTTAAAAGTAATGTGTAGAATTCATTCAACCAGACAAATACATCTTTTCCACTTAATTTATTTTCTAAAGAAGATATGTTTTCGGAACTTTGAATTGCTTGCACTATGTTGTCGATGCCTAAGTTTTTACATTCATCCCAAAGCGAACAGCACCATGCTTCTAACTCATCTTGCTTTGGAAGGAACTTTGGAAACAAAGCATTTGACAACGACCAAAGTTTAAGCATGTTGTCTCTGTTTTCTTGATTTTTAGGAATTAAAACAACAGGATTATCCCATACATCAAACAACGGTTTTTTATCACCAGTATTTGTAGTAATTAGGTTTAAATATTTTATTTCTGCTTTTATAGGTTCAAGTATTTTACTTTCAAACCAATCTACATTTAGCCACGTTTTATGTGGTTGCTCTGTTATTTTTACAATGTTATATACACCTTTATAATTCTTTTCTGTAAAAAAATTCAATGCAATTTTATAAAGTTCGACAGCAGATTCTAATGCTGCTTTATTGTCTTTAATATATTGCTTTTCTTCGGCTCTACTCTCTAATTCAATTCCATCACGAGGTTCTGTAGGTTCAAAATATGGGTTATTTATAACTACTGGAAAAGCAAATTCACTTGTGCCGAGCAATGGAAAATCACAAAATAGTTTAGGTAAATTTTCATTTATATATTTAATTTTTGATTTTTCACCAATACTCACTAATTCAACTGCGATTGATAAATTTGTTAATACTTCGTCTTTTAAAGAAAAAATATACCTTGGATTCTTGCTTCTAGTATCACATACAGTAATAACCTGTGCATTACTCAAATTAATATCAACATCATTACCACGAGAAAGCACCTGCTCATAAGTGCCTTTCAGAGTATTAGCATGAATAGTAATTGATTCTATTTCTGAGACAAAAGCAAAAACATATGCAATTGACGCAATAAAATTATTCAAACCTGCCTTTGCTGTCTTAATTCCAAGAACATCTAATTCGTATGTAAAACAAGTATTAAAATCACTTTCATTTATTTCATTTATAACTTTTACTGCATTTTCGTTAAGTTGCTCGCAGCTATCTTCAATTGACTTGATAATTTTTGTCTGATCATCGCTTGAACGGTCAATATCAACACTGAATTGGTGTACAGGCTCATCTTCATCGCACAAATACCCAGTTACATTTACTTTTTTTGAAAGTAAATGAGTTGTTAGAAACCCTGTTCCAAACTTTCCTGTTATTTTCTTTTCTTTCCTATCAAGTTCATTTCGCTCTTTTGTAGAAACTTGTTCAATAAGAAAAACAATATTTTTTGTCAAGAATAACTTTCCATTATGCTTAAACTCTATAATTTTTCTGTATTCATCAAAATTAACAAGAATATCAACTTTTCCAGTGGAGTTAACTACATCTTTTGCATTCTGAATAAGCTCCCAAATCCAACGATAAGAAGTATCTTCATTATTACTATTTTCTAACTTTTTGAGCTGATCAATAATTTTGTTTGCAGCTTGTGTTGTTTGCGCCTGATTACGCAATTCATCAACTTTATCTTTAAAACTCATACAGCTAACCTCCTTTAATATAATCTGTTATTTAACGATTACGAAGAACCATAGTGCTATTTTAGGTCATATTCAATTGCAGGTTGTGTCTATATCCTTTGTTGTAATATAATGGGGAATTTTAATTTTTAGGGGTCTACAGCTTTATCAGAAAATATCTTAATTTCTTCAAATTCTTTAAGTTTTCCTTCGTTTCCCATATCTTTTCTCCTGAAATTATAACCTACGTTATTCTAACTGGACAGTGAAAAGTTTTTATATCTTTAAGAAGCAAGCATTTCAGCGTCCAGTTAGGTCGTTTTTGCTTGAAACGAATAATTTCGGTTAGAGAAATATGTATATTTTGGTCAACCGGGCGAAAAATGGATTTACCAAAATAGGCCACAACCGTTGCCTCCGAGATGGGCTTGGAGGGGGTGCGGAGATAGCGTAAAAACAAGCCAGAGCTTCTGCCCGGAAAAGAGCATAACGATTAAATGGACCAGTCCCGTTGCGATAACACTGCATATGACAAACCCTTAGATGGCTTGCAATGTCAAACGAATCCGTGTCCGCAGTTGCTTGTCTGTCACGCGCTCCAGCGGATCCCGTTTACCTTTCCGGCGATAGCGATTCAGTTTCGGCATAGCAGAACTCCAGAATCCGATCGCTTTAACGCCGTCCTGCCGGTTGAGTAACAAGGGGAAGCAAAACCATTTTTCCGCCGTACTGGCCAGAATATCAATCGCGCCAAAGAAGTGACCAAAATGTATTCGCCTTACGCGGAATTTCGGATTCCTGATGTGTTTTTTCACACCCAACATGAACTTAGCTTCTTTGGACTTCTTCGTGTCATCACTAACCAACAAGACACGTCCTCAGGAAGCGTACGGTTGGCGCGTGTCGGTTCACAACTTCGTACCAGGCGAGTTGCAGGGATTTCAGCGATCAGGCGGAGGGTCCAAATAAAAGTTGACATGATGTTGATTAAACCGTCACAGCCGATAAATTTGTTGATCCGTTTAAACATTCTAAGCAAAATCGGCCAGTCATCCACTCGAGAGAGGAGGGCTGACCGGCCTTTTCTGTGTAAGTATAGGGGTGAGGACGCACGCACGTGTGACCCTGTACGATACATGAGTAAGCGTACAATTAAGAGCTCAGTGTGGGGTGAACTGAAAGTGTTTACAGAGATTGAGTGTTGGTTCCGTGTTGATTTCGGACATAAAAAATACATCGCCCAAGGCACTGAGCCTACATGGCGATGTATCCATCGATAAACCACTATTATACGTCTTTTTGTCTTTACTCAGTCCCCACCGCTACCGGATTCTCCTCATAACTAATCCAGTCGCTCCAGCTTCCGGAATACAACTTCACATTCGTGTATCCCGCTTCTTCAAGCGCAATCACGTTCGGGCAAGCGGAGACACCGGAACCGCAATACACGATAATTGCACCATCCTTGTCCAGCTTACTGAAATGCTCTTCTAACACCCCAGTACCTGTCCAACGTCCATCCCAATCCAACACATTTTTCCAAAAATAATTCACCGCACCCGGAATATGTCCGGCCTTGGCATCAATCGGTTCCTCCAGACCCGCATAGCGGCGAGCATCACGGGAGTCAATTAGCACTGTACTGCCACTTGCCGAAGCCTGCTGTACTTCCTCTACACTTGCCAGCATGGCTGGCTGCGCGTTCACCTCAAACGAAGCCGGGATCTGAACCGGCACATCCATAGTCACTGGAAACTTGGCATTCTGCCAGGCGGAGAACCCTTCGTCCATGACATACACCTGTTCATGTCCCAGATAACGAAGTAACCACCACAACCGCGATGCGTTCATACCACCTTGGTCATCGTAGGCAATAATGCGTGCATTCGAGCCGATGCCAGCTTTGGAGAGACGACTTGCAAGTTCAGCCGGATCTGGTAGCGGGTGACGTCCTCCATGGGTAGATACAGGAGAGGAAAGATCCTTTTCCAGATCGAGATAGACAGCACCTGGAATATGTCCAGCCTCGTAAGCTTGTCTTCCGGCATCTGGTTGACCGAGCAGGAATCGGCAATCAGCAATGACGACATCTGGTTCATACATTCTGGCGAGCAGCCAGCGCATGGATACAATATTTTTCATGAAAACACACCGCCTTATATGTAGTGGGATGGATTCAACCGGAATCTGCGTGGTGCAGGTCCCAGTTGTTTTTTACAAAAATCCTAATACAAACGCAAGTTACACCGCTGTAGGTTCGACTGGTCCTTTTCCAGCTACAGGAGCATCTGAGGGAATGGGCTGTGGTTTGGTTTTGCCATACCGAATGAAGATCCATACCCCGAAAAAAATGACAACCCCGGCAGACATCTGAAGCCCGTTGAGGGATTCACCGAGTAGCATCCAGGCCAGCAGAGAGGAAAATACAGGTTCCCCCAGTACCCCCATCGATACTGTCGTGGCATTCATATATTGAAGCAGCCAGTTGAAGAGATAATGTCCAAAGATCGTTGGCACGATGGCGAGCAACAGGAAAATTCCCCACTCAGAAGCCGCATAACCGCCAAACGGGTGACCATTTACCAAATTATATACTGCAAGCGTACAGGCAGCTACGAAAAATACCCAGAAGTTATACGAAAAGGCACTTAGTCCGGCACGCAAAAACTGTCCAAGCAGCATGTGTACCGCCACAGCGATCGTTCCGAGCAAAGAAAGAATATCCCCCCGTAGCGCTGTGCCTGCCAACTGGAAATCTCCAGCTCCAATAGCGATCGATCCAAGCAGGGCAACGCCCATACCGATGATCATCATGCGATTGATTTTGGCTTTGAACAGCCAGACGGAACCGGCGAGAATTAATATAGGCTCCAAAGCGAGAATGACCGTTGAACTGGCTACACTCGTAAGCCGAAGCGATCCCATCCAGAGCAGGAAGTGCAGTGCAAGCATCACGCCGGATGCGAGCAGTAAAGTCCACTGTCTGAAGTTTAAACGCATCATCTCGTGCCGGTATTTCCACACAAAAGGCAGCATCAGCAGATTGGTGAGGAACAGTCGGTACATCGCAATGACGGCGACGTCGGCTGTGGACCAGCGTACAAAGATGGAAGAAAACGAAATGGCAATAATGCCGACAAAGAATAGCAGAAAGATCGATCTGCCGGCACGGTTCAAGCTAGTCATGGATGTAGCTCCTTCTTGAAGTCAAATGGCGTAAATCAATTTATTATACAGGAGATTGTATCCGCAGGAAAAGCATAAGAAAAGAAATAGATAAGTAGATTGTAACCGGGCTTGTAACTATTCTGTCATTCTCCAGGACCATTTTTCTATTAATCTTCTATATAGAGACATGAAACGATATAATGTACCAATAATCGGGAAAAAATGAAAGTAAGGAAGTGGCCTGGAAGTGAGAGTTCAACAACAGAGAGCGGGAGAGAGTGGCGGCATTCCGCATAGAACAAGCCGAACCAAGACGCATGGAAGAAGAAAAATCCGGTATGGGAGACTGAGTGCTGCGCTGGCGCTTCTGGCACTGCTCATTATCGGTTTAACATATGCATTCATTGGCATGACGCACTGGATCAAGGATTATGTAGCACCTCCGCCAGTCGCTGCGATTGAACAGCCAACCAAGCTTGGCATGATTGAGATGACACCGGAGTCCAAAGAGGAACCTGCGCGGTTCCAGGGTCAGGTGCGCAAGCTGGCATACATAACGTTTGATGATGGACCAAGTGTATATACCGATCAACTGTTGGATATTTTGAAACAGCATGAGGCAAAGGCAACCTTTTTCATGATTGGACGTCAGTTGAATCAACACAAGGAAGCAGTGGAGCGGCTTGTCAAAGAGGGTAGTTATCCGGGGCTTCACAGCATGACACATAACTATAACAAATTGTATAAGAGCGGAAGCTCCTCTAATTTTGTGAAGGAGTTCAAAAAGGAGCAGAAGATGGTCAAGGATCTGATCGGTTTTACGCCGCATCTGATTCGTGCTCCATACGGCAGTAGTCCCCAGATCGGAGAAGACTTCAGGGGCGACATTGCTGCGGCTGGATTTAAAATGTGGGATTGGACCACCGACTCCCTCGACTGGAATCTTCCCGGTCAGCCGGACAAAATCGTGGAACGGGTTAGCAGCAGTGTACATCGGGATAAGGAAGTGATTCTGATGCATGAGCGCGAGCAAACGGTACAGGCACTGCCACGCATTTTGAAACTGCTCGAAGATCGGGGTTATGAGTTTGAGGTCTACGATCCGAATGCACATTGGGTATCCAATTTTAGCGCAGACACCCGCCTGTAAGAATAACAACATAGCAGTTGCAAGAGAGGAGGCACCCCGAGGTGCTTAAAAGAAAAAAGATAGCTTTGGCCGGGGTCAGCATATTGCTGGCTCTGCTTGTCAGTGCTTGCGGTCAGCCACAGGAACCTGCGGCAAATCAAGTCAATCAATTAATTCTTACCGATCAGGAGATGAACCAGAGCCTGAAGGAACTTGTTCATCATGAACGGGAAGACATGGAATTATACGGATCGATACTGAGTAAAGGAAAGAAAAAAAACAGTAATCTGGAGGCCTTGCTCGATCAGGCAAACGGACATATTGCCGAGCGAAGAACATTGCTGGAACAAGCTGAAGCAGTGATGAGCCGGACTAAAGAACAGATGGAAGAGCTGCGAACTTCGTTGGATCAGTTATCCTTTGAAAAAGAAGAGAACCTGGCTCAAGCCCACACGGTATTGGATCAGTATGAGCAAAGAGCTGCGTCATTTGAAGCGTTTGTTGCCTCCTATAGGCAGAGCCTTGATGCGGACGAGCAGTTATATGCATTGATGAGAGGCAATGTGGAGCCCAATTTGGTTAAAATCAAACGTGCGATTCGGGAACGGAACAGCCAATATGCCAAAGTTGCCGAGTTAAGACAGCAGTTTAACAAGCAGACAAAAGCTTTTAACGGAGCCAACGCGAAACTTGTGCAAATGGAGCAAGCCGGCTGAGTATTCATGGTGTCAAAGAAGCATTGAACACTTTCTATGATTGAGCGACGGGTCAGCCGTGTAAGTAATACTAAGCTGTCAAGTTAACAAGTCAGGCAACATGGACAAACATCATTGCGTATAAGCTAACGGAGGTGTTCATATGCGAAATACTATGAATATTAGTGCATCATTACTTGTTTTGGTTATGGGATTCTCGCTTGTGGCCTGCGGCAATAGTAGCCCTACTGCTCAGCCACCCGCGAATAATACAGAAGAACAGACACCGGCACCAGGGAAGCAGCCAGAGGAAAGTGCTGTGATTGAAGCGGAAGGCATTTTGACCGGATGGGCAGACCCGCACACGGTTGAAATTCGTGTGAAAGAGGAACCGATGTCTTTCCAGGTGGGTGAAGATCTGCAGAAATCTTTGGATGACATTGACGACGAAGATTCCGTTCAATTCAAATATGTAGAGAAAGCCATTGAAGGCGATACAACGATCAAACAGCTGGTGCTTACGGAAATCGCCAAGGTCGAGTCCAATAATGGTAACGGTACGAATGCAGGTGGTAATGTTACATCTGATCGTGCCAAAACATCCGAGCTGGAAGTGACCGTGGAAGGCATGACCGAAAAGCGCCCGGTTACACTGGCTCAAGGCAAAGGGTATTCATTATATGTGTTTGAACCAATGGTTTACGATGCGGATGATCATGAATTGACCATGAAGATTGATCCGGATTACGAGGTCGAGATTGAAAAACTGCCTTCGGATTATAACCTAAATGAACTGAAAGTGGATGCGAAGAAAGATCTGTCAGAAACCGGAGCGGTCAAGCAATTAAGTGAGGAAAAGCTTAGCAATGGTCCGATGAAAGAGGCAAAATTGTTCATGATGTCTCAAAACAATAAGAAAACGGAGTATTTCATCGTGAAAGAGCTGGATGGCAATGGCTTCGCTTTCCATATCCATGCACCGGTTGGCGAACCTTCAGAGGGCTTCCTGCCTATGGTTTATGCCTCCATCAATTCCATCATGAACGAGTAAGCGTGCTTCGATAATAAATATGTATGCCGTGAGTTTGAAAAGCCGGAAGGAACGATGCGATAAGCATAGGTTCCTCCCGGCTTTTTGTTCGTATGTCTATTCAGTTTGCGGGATCAAACTCTTTGACCTATTGTTAATCAGGTTAAAATGGTTGATTCCTGTCGCCCTTTGAGCTCTTCATAACGGGCAACGGCATGCTGATGGACGGGATGTTCGTCGGGAATTCCCATGCGCTCACGAATGAAGGCAGAGACGCCATCTTCGCGAATCAGGTGTTGGAGCTTTATGGCTTCCTCGTCATGTTCATGATTGAACAGCATCGCGGCTGCCATAGCGGAAGTTAAATGAGGAATTTCAATTCCGAATTCGCAGGCCTGCATCGCTGGGCGAACAAGCCGGTCGTAAGGCGATAACTTGCGAAGGGGCGAACGTCCGACCCGTGTTACCTGATCCGTCAGGTTCGGATTGGCAAAACGTTCGAGAATCGTATCGATATATTTGCTGTGTTTCTGTGGATTAAAACCGTGCTTGGCGATGAGCATGGCTCCGGTTTCTTCCATCACTTTGCGTACCTTGGCACGAAGAGGTGCATGACTCATAGCTTGCCGGATCGTCTTAAATCCTTCAAGATATCCGAAGTATGCGGCAACGCAGTGACCGGTATTTACCGTAAACATTTTGCGCTCAATATAAGGTTCAAGAGAGTCCACGTAGTGCACACCTTCAATTTCCTTAAATCCTTCCAGCAGTGCAGGGCGATGAACCACCCATTCATAGAAAGGTTCAACGGTAACTTGTAGCGGGTCTTTATGATTCTGAGCGGGGACGATGCGATCAACCGCTGCATTGGGGAATGAGACATAACGTTCTGCTTTTTCACGGGTTTCTACATCCAGAAACGGATATACCCGTTTTTTCAGCCGAGTGCTGCCTCCGATGGCATTTTCGCAAGCGATAATGTGAAGTGGTGCAGAATTATTATTTTTCATACGCAGATAGATGCCTTTGGCGATCGGTTCAGCGATATCTTCCAGCGCCGATACACCGACGGCTGTTGTGATCAGATCTGCTGAAGCAATCACTTCAGCAACGCGATCCTGTTCCCCGACACTAATGGCGGTTACGTTATTCACAATCGTTGTATCCTGATCCGCATTTGCGAGAGTAATGGGATATTCCTGCCTCTTTTGAAGCATGGCGATTTTCTTCGGGTTACGTGCGACAAAGCAGACTTCGTAATCGGAAGCGGACAACATATGACCGATAAATCCGCGGCCAATATTGCCCGCACCAAAATGTACAGCTTTCATGTGTGAACTCCCCCTTTAAAGTTTGAAATGCGAAATTCGTTCCGTCCTTAGACCGTAGTGACGAGTGGTTTCGAAATCAAATCGTTAAATTCGAGGTCGGTCAGGCATGACAGCCGTTGGTGAGGCATATCGAAATCAAGTGTCACGGTAATGGTATTCGAGATGACAACGCAGTGAATACCAGCCGCAGCAGCTGCACGCGCGCCGTTAGGTGAATCCTCAATCGCTACGGCTTCGTCTGCAGTTACTCCAAGGGCTTCAAGTGCTTGATTGTACAATGCAGGATCAGGCTTCACATGGGCAACATCATCTGCGGTGCGAATGACTTCAAAGTAATCCTTCAGCTTGAGCTGCTCCAGATGCTGTTCAACCCACTCTCGTTTGGAGCTTGAAGCGACAGCAAGTTTCAATCCAGCTTTGCGTGCAGCTTCCAGGTAGTTCTGGATACCGGGTCTTACCTGTTCTTTGTTCATTAATGCTGCATGATGCAACTGAACGGATTCCCTGAACGCTTCCCGATCGATCGGAAGATTCAAATCTGTGATGAGGTACTCATAAGGATTAAATGTTTTCAGACTGGTACCGATGCATTGCGAGTACATCTCCAGGGTTAAGTCTACGCCGTGTTCCTTGTAGGCATCACGAAAAGCAACATACCATGCTGTCTCCGTATCAATAATCGTTCCATCGAAATCAAAAACCAGTGCCTTAATCATAAATTTGTTCCTCCTGTTTCAGAATTAGTTTTGGGATAAAGCTAAATGAATTTCTCTGCAAATACACTCCGTAATCTTTTGACTTGCGGTACATTAGTTGACGCGAAAGCTTAGTTATAAATATTAATTTGGGAAAAAACAGGTGTATAAGCTAATAAAACCGTAACATAGGACAAACGGAAGGGTCAAGCGCGTTATGATTGTTTACATGTAAAACTTGCACATGGATGATGTGTTTTTAGAAAATTGTAAAAGTGGAAAAACGTTATACCCTTTGCGTGTAAGCGGTGTACTGGAAAACCTGTATTTTCAGTTTAAACGTATCAAACTTTTTTTAAGAAATTTTGGATAATTCAACCGTTCAACAGCTTTCGACACCTTTTATAATAGAAGAAAGGCAACTCAGCATAGGGTTAAAATAAATTTGCAATCGAACTAACCTATTAAAATTCTTTACGCCATATCAAGCCATGTGGGAGAATGGAAGAAGTCATTTGAGAGTTAAATCGCGGAGGAGGGATCGAAGATGCTGTATAAGGATCGTTTCCAAGGTTGTTTGATTGGGCTTGCCGCGGGAGATGCACTGGGAACCACAGTGGAATTCAGCAGTCCCGGCACATTTAAGCCTGTTACCGATATTGTGGGCGGGGGGGGATTCGATTTGGCACCTGGACAGTGGACGGATGATACGTCGATGGCCCTGTGTCTGGCAGAAAGCTTGGTGAGAAAAGAGAACTTTGATCCCGGGGATCAGATGCGCAGATATACGAATTGGTATCAGGTGGGTTATATGAGCAGTACAGGAACCTGCTTTGATATTGGCGGGGCTACTCGCAGTGCCCTTGAACGGTTTGCAGCAACCGGTGAAGCGTATAGTGGTTCAACCAACCCGATGACTGCTGGGAATGGATCAATTATGCGGCTCGCACCTGTAGCCATGGCATATGCCAACCAGCCGGATCAAGCAGTGCGGTATGCTGGGTTGAGTTCCAGAACGACACATGCTGCTGTTGAAAGTGTGGAAGCATGTGAAGTGCTGGCAGCAATGTTGGTTGCAGGACTGCGCGGAGCGGACATGGATGTCATATTACGGCCTGCTACCTGCCGTCAGTGGAGGGAAGAGAAATCTTTTTCACCAGCGATTGAAGAAATAGTCCAGGGATCATACCGGGATAAAGCACCGCCTGATATTCAGGGGAGCGGCTATGTTGTTCGTTCACTTGAAGCAGCGTTATGGGCATTCCATCAATCATCGACCTTCGAAGAGGGGGCGCTGCTGGCAGTGAATCTGGGTGATGATGCGGACACCACGGGAGCGGTATATGGGCAAATTGCCGGGGCGTACTATGGATTAAGGGGCATTCCGGCACACTGGCGAGAGAAGCTGGCCATGCAGGATACGCTGAGCGAATTGTCAGAGGCATTGTGGTCAAAGGCGGAAGTTAGATAGAAGAGACAGGAGAAGAGAACATCATATGCGTAAGACAGAGCCATCTCAAACGGAATCGCAAGTTACGAAATCTGCTAAACGAGGGGCGTTTCCTTTATCCCTTTTATGCCTGACGGTAGGAGCTTTTGCCATTGGCATGACAGAGTTTATTATTATGGGCCTTCTGCCCAATGTAGCGACGGATCTGAATGTGAGTATCCCCCAAGCAGGGCAGTTAATTACGGGTTACGCGCTTGGTGTGGCGGTGGGTGCGCCTATACTAACCGTGTTCACGCACAAGATACCGCAGAAAAAACTGCTGGTACTGCTGATGTGTATTTTTATCATCGGTAATGCATTGTCTGTTATTGCACCAACTTACGGGTTGCTCATCTCGGCACGTATTCTAACGGCATTTGCCCACGGTACGTTTCTGGGTGTAGGCTCGCTGATGGCAACACGATTGGTTGCACCGGAGAGAAGGGCAGGGGCAGTATCCGTAGTCCTGGCTGGATTAACGATTGCCAACATTATCGGTGTGCCGTTTGGTACCTTCATTGGGCAGCAGCTAGGATGGCGGTCATCGTTTGGAGCCATTACTATTCTGGGCATCATCTCATTGATTGGTATCATTCGTTTCATTCCGGTGATTCAGCAGGGACCGCCAGCAAACCTTGGTCAGCAATTCCGGAATCTGGTTCGCCCCCAAGTGTTATTAATATTGCTGATTGGTGCGCTGGGCTGTGGAAGTCTGTTCGCTGTGTTCACCTATATAACACCAATGCTTGTCGATATTAGTGGTTTTGCTGAGCAGAGCGTGACCTGGATTCTGGTGCTGTTCGGTGTCGGCGTTACATTGGGTAATATGCTTGGTGGTCGTCTGGCAGACTGGAAGCTGATGCCTTCCCTGATGGTTAACTTTGGTATACTGGCAGTTCTGTTGGCGGCCTTAACGTTGACGCTGGACAATCCGTATCTCGCGGTAATGACCATCTTCTGCTGGGGCGTTGCGGCTTTTGGGATTATGCCAGGATTGCAAATTCGAATTATGAATATGACTCGCGAAGCACCGCTGCTGGCGACAACGTCGAGTCACTCGGCCTTTAATCTGGGCAACGCAGGTGGTGCCTATTTGGGCGGGTTTGCAATTACGCATACGGGGCTTATCTCGGTACCGTTGTATGCATCAGTTATTGCAGCACTTGGACTTGTGGGATTATTCGTTAGCGTGACAATGGAACGCAAAACGAGGGTACCGGAAATCTCCGATGCTGTAGAGCCGGCACCAGTGAATTAAATATAGACAGGTAGATGCAGCCTTCACTCCGCATTAACGTGTGGGATGGAGGCTGTTCTATGGAAAGATTACAGTTTCAACTAGAAAAAGACAAACCAGCCAAGTTACAGTATTATTGGTATATCATAATAATTAGAAAGGATGGATTTCAATTTGAATAAAACATTTGCTATGTTAATAAGCTTCTTATTAGTGTTTCTATTTATAATCCCAATAAGTGATGCGAATGCAGCCGGGTCGAGCACAGTAACGACAAAAATTTACTCGTATAAAGGGCAAAAGTATGTTCAAATAATTGGCGGCGAACAAAAGGTCAGGGATAAAATAAATAAAACACTCAAAATCCATGCCGTAAATGCCGCTATACAGAATACATATCTAAAAAAACAGCAAGATTACTTTTACTGGAATACAACTGCACAGACTAAATACAATCAAAACAACCTACTATCTATTGTATATACAGATTATAATTTCAGAGGCGGCGCGCACGGGTATGAAGAAGTAACGACTTATAATTATGATCTAACAACAGGAAAACGCCTCTACTTGAACCAGGTGATTCAAACCAATAAACAAGCTGTTAATCTAGCTGAGGGTATTGAATCAGACCTAAAGAGTAATGAGAATGTTTTCCCGGACAGTTTTTATAACTTTCCCTTGTCGAATACATCTAGCTTTTACTACCAAAACACAGGAATTGTCTTGGTATTTAATCCATACGAAGTTGGGCCTTATGCGGCGGGATTTATAGAGGTGAAAGTTCCTTTCTCCAAAATTCAGTCTGAACTGAGCAGGCCATTTTTTGATTTAAATAAAAACTCCATTCAAGAGTTGAAGAGTGGGAGAATACCGGGGTTTGAAAATATAAGCTTTGGACAAACGAAAGCAGAAGTATCAAAAGCGCTGAAAAGTTCAAATAGTGAACCCTATTATGAACCGGAAATGGGAGGACTTTTCTGGATATTTGAAGGGGTAGAGTATGCTTCCTTTAATTTTGGGGAGGGAGACACTGACCGTCTTGACCATATTTATATGAGTTGGAAAACTCTCCCTATGAAAACCTTCAGTGACATTGAGAAGATATTGGGAAAAGGTCAAAAGGGTGAGAACCCTGATATTCAAGGAGAATATTTACTTTCCTATCGTTTTGGGGATACCCGAGTCCATTTCGCTTCCAATTCAACCGAGGGACTTATCCATGGCATTACAATCTCACATTACTAGAAAAAGATGCTGACTTTGTAATTTCCAAGTGTCGGGGCGGAAACATTGTACCATAGAAAGTCGCTAATCTAGCGGCTTTTTTACTTTCGTTGTAAGAGCTGCTATTTATTATTTCCTGTTTCCACTCGGACTTGAAAGGATCGTTACTGTGAGAAAAATAATTAATTATATTCTGATCTTGCTGATCATTTGGGTAGCGCTACTATATCCTATTCGTTCTGCATGGTTTGAAGGTGTAAATCAGATTCCTGAAGATCTTCATGGTATTTATTTACTTTTCTTGTTCTTTGGATATCTTATTTGTTCATCTGGTATGGGGCTTATGCTTTACAAGATGTGTTTTAAACGAAAAGAATAGTAGTTACAGTAGGTTAAATTCATTCATTTTTCCAAGGAGAAGGTGACAACATGTGTTGTTTTTGTTTTCAACAAGGCGAGGGATCAAACTCACTATGTTTGCAGCCTGTTGTATCGAAAACGAAATACTAATAACAATGAGTTGGAATACAAAAGCACCCCGAAGGGTGCCTGTTATTGGTTTCTCAATAAATTCTCCCAATTGTTTGGGAAGCCCAAAAGGGATATATCCACTTCAGGGTACGCTTCAATCAATGAAGAAAGTCCGGTGACCCAGCTAGTCCACATTAATCTATCGCCGATGAGGTATTTTGAATTGAGGATAGCTCCGAAAAGGAAGGCTTTATCTAACTTAAGGGACTCGTCATTCCTTGTATATCGTATAGTGATAGGGATTCGATAATTGAATAACCTACTGTAATGAGCGCATCTGTTTCTGAATACCGTCAATACGTGGAACCAGTTATCAAGTTCTTTATAGCTCACGTGACGTGATGGGTAATATTCTCGGGCGATCGCTTTTTTATCAGAGATTTTCAAATTCTTATATAAAGAAGACATCATTGAGATTGTACTGACTTCAAATGCTGCCCAAACAGGGTATCGATCTTGGTAATTCTCTCTATGATGGACGATAAAAACTTCTCTACGTTGTTTTTGAATACTTTTTTGCAAATCTTCAATAAAGCGTTGATGAAATATGGGGTTAGCAAAATTGGAAGCATCCATGTAGCCAATAACGCCATAATTGTGGGCGAGTTTGTATGAAATTTGTGAGCGTACGGCGATCTCGATGTACTCTACAATCTCCATAAAATGATTTCTAAGGGCTGCATCAAATAAATAATGCTTGTACACTTTATTGAAAGTTGTCCCTTCAATGTATTTATCAGAAGTGTCTTGTTTGAATGTAAGTGCATAAGCAGTAAAACGATAATAATGAATTCGCTTCAGAATGATAATTGCTTCGGATTCACTTTCTATTTCCATCTCTCGATCTTTAAACTTTTGGATCTGTTGCTCGTATGTAGTAGGCGCTTTCAATTCTCGTTGTTCAATCTCTCCATTCACGTAAAATACCCCCATAACGCAAAAATGTCCCGCCCTGTTCCACATGCATAATGCAGAGGTGCGGGCGAGATCTGTTACTTTTTATTATACGAATCGTTGACTGTTTAGTCAATAGTTAAGCAAAAGTTG
Organism: Paenibacillus sp. GL_099_B; assembly: GCF_057835695.1. Taxonomy (NCBI): domain Bacteria; kingdom Bacillati; phylum Bacillota; class Bacilli; order Caryophanales; family Paenibacillaceae; genus Paenibacillus; species Paenibacillus sp. GL_099_B. Next base: position 5,195,908 of record NZ_CM174430.1, on the reverse strand, counting down.
AGTATTTACTGATTGCTAAACCTTTAGATAAAGAAATACCCCCTACAGGTTGAAGCCTAACGGTTTATTTCTTCTAAGTGACACTTGGAGGATTACCCACCACAAACTCTGTACTGAGGAGTAGCCAGAGCCGGATGCTCCTTATTTTTATTCTTATGTTGCCATAACTGTTTATACAGGCAAATGAATTGGTTAGAACAGAGGAAACAGGAAACAAAAAAAAGTTATAATGATTAGAAGCAAATATGTTTACCAATCCACAATCGTTTTATTATCTAGAAGGTGAATTGGATGTTAACTCTAGTAATTGGTTAGTAAAAGACAACACTTATATTTCCGGGAACAATACTTTTGCTTATATGTCGAACAACACAGCAAAAAGAACATATTTCGGTAAGCACTATTGGTCAGACAAGAACGAGAAATGCTTAGGAAGTGGGCGTCAAAGGGAAATAAGTGCGCATCGTATGCCACCATTAATCGGGAGCTTTACCGCAGAAACAGCGCACCGTCCACTATGCCAACAACAGATGCTGAAAATCTCCAGTTTATTTTAATGCCCAGGCAACGTTAATTTCTCAAAGATTTAAAGAAAATATAGACTAAAGGAAGTATGTAAACAATTATTACCGCTAAGTTGCTTGTTCTGCTTTTCGTAAGGATAGATAAATACAAAACTATAATTGCTAAAACGAAAGACCAAAACAGCTTGGATTTTAGGTTTTAAGTTTGACGGATTGTAATATGAAGTGCGACACCTCCTGGAATAAATAAAAGCCAGTTAATACTTGTCAGGCTTTAGCTCTTGGGATGTAGACAATTTATTGGTATACTTTTTTGGAGCACAGCAATAGCCTTCGTATACGAAGCTATCTGGATAAATGTCATTCGTTTTTCCAAGGAGAAGGTGACAATTTGTACTACTACAAAGGTGCGTTCAGAGAAACGGACAATTTTATCTATTTCAAAAGCGATGTTCAATTAGCTGAGAATGATGTCGTGATATTTGGCGAGAAGAAGTATTTTATCGAAAGTGTCGAGAAAGAATTCCTCATCCTTCAGAAGGTGGGCTCTATTGTCTCAGTGAGTGTATGAAATCTTCGCGGAAACATTTCCTTTTTCAAGTGTACGTGCACTTCTGGGCACACGCCTACATACAATAAATCGACCCTGTTCCCACATGTGCTCAGGCCAGATCGTTGTAAAACTGCAGGAGGTGTCATCTGTGCCCGGATTGTTTACCGCAATTGCCCTGTTCATTAAAGAGTTAACGTTACTCGTCTCGTATGTCAAAAATAATGCATTTCCCCAGCCACTGGCTGAGGATGATGAAGCCAAACATTTACGCCTTATGGCTGAAGGCAACGCACATTCGCGTAATTTGCTTATCGAACACAATCTGCGCCTCGTCGCGCATATCGTCAAGAAATTTGACAATACTGGCGAAGACCAAGAAGACTTGATTTCGATTGGAACGATTGGTTTGATTAAGGCGATCGAAAGTTTTCAACAAGGCAAAGGGACCAAACTGGCTACGTTTGCAGCCCGTTGTATCGAAAACGAAATACTTATGCATTTGCGCTCCCTGAAGAAAACACGCAAAGACGTTTCCCTTCATGATCCAATCGGAACGGACAAAGAGGGCAATGAAATTACATTAATCGATATTCTCGGAACAGAAGCCGACGACGTTGTAGATAAGGTGCAACTCAAGATTGAAAAAAGTAAGATTTACCGCAATCTCGACATCTTGGATGATCGGGAGAAGGAAGTTGTTATTGGCCGATTCGGCTTGGAGGCAGGCGGGGAAGAGCGCACCCAACGCGAGATAGCCAAGGAACTTGGCATCTCACGCTCCTATGTATCACGGATTGAGAAGCGGGCGCTAATGAAGCTGTACCATGAATTTTATAAGCAAAAGAGCTAGAAATCTAGAACTCTCATTAACCCGGAAATGTATCCAGCTTTATTCTACAATAGAGCCAATTAAAAAATAAGAAGCTTTCCTGGACAATCTTGTCCAAGGGAAGCTTCTTTGGCTAAAGACCAGCTAAACGCAGGTATGGATTAATGGCAATTATGGCAGTTATCATGGGCACCCGAACCACTTCATGTAAGCTTTAAGCTGCATTGCAGTTGTCATTTGTCCAAGATATTTACCGGTATTGCTTTTCGAAGTTACGTTAACTCTTCAGCCAATGAAGGATTCGCTCGACTACTTCCATATACCGCTGGCCGACGAGCAATCCGGTATGGGTTGTATCCCACAGCCCTGCATATTCAGCGCCTAGCTGTTCTGCAGTCAGTTGACCTCTTCGCTCTTCATCATCGGATTCTATGGCTTTGATGACCAGACTCGGACATGTAATTAAATTGCCGTTGATGGATACACCGCCGCTTGACCCGAATGCCGCCGAGAACGTGAGAAATGCCTTCGATGACTCCATCTGCAGATATTTACGCTGAAATGCAATATCCTCCGGAGATTCGTCAATACTGCTATGCTCTTCACGGGCCGGGGGAGGGAGGACAATGTCAGGTGTAATTCGATCACCCTGAGGATACGGCATCAGTTGATGAACTTCTTGGCTTAGACTGGAATCGATCACGACCAATCCAGCTAAAGCAATCAACTCGGCAATCTTCTGACTGAGTATTCCGCCCATGCTGAAGCCGATGAGAACAGGGGGCTCGTCGCACTGTGCCAGAACTTCGTGGATATCCTCCAAATAATCCTCAAACGTAATTTTCGTCATGTCCATTACCCGGCTTTTGTAATGACTTCTGAGGTTCATAACGTAGCAGGTCCAGCCTTGTTCAACGAAGAGGGGGATATATTTGCTCCACATCCAGCTGCCTGTATATGCGCCATGAACAAACAAGAGGGGCGGCCTTTTTACTGAATTTACCGTAAGTGGAGCCGTTTCAGCATCATATATTTCAAGGTACAAATCATGTTTTCCTATCGTTTTGACTTCATGTTCAGGTAGCAATTGAGTAAAATCAATCATTAGGACATACCTCCAAAATTAGTTTTATATCAAACTATTAATCCGAAAAAAATTAGAAGTTGCCGTGAATTTTCATCAAAATTCGAAGCAGTTCCTTTTTCTCCGCTTCAGTAACATCCGCATAAAATGCGTCCAGCATACGCTGTGAAATATCTTCGAAGACCGGTTTAAGTTGTTCTCCTTTTGCAGTCAATGTCACATGGATAATCCGTGAATCTGTTGCATTACGCTCTTTGGCGACATAACCGTTGCGCACCAATTTGTTGACAAGCGCTGTGACCGTGGATTTATCCTTGCCAATTTTTTTGGCGATTTCAGCCATAGTCATTCGGGAATTGTTGTACAGGGCGTAGATAATATCCCCATGGGATGTAGCCAGATCTTGGATTCCCTGCTCAGCCATCTCGGATAAAATAAAGCGGTAGACCTTCTCTTTAATTTTGGATATGAGTGATATGGCGTCTGTCGTTTTCATATGTGTAATATAGTTTGTCGTCAAACTAATGTCAAGCCCGGATTTCAATATTGGTTTTATTCGAATGTCCCTTTTTTTGTATGACGGATTGTAATATGAAGTGCGACACCTACTGGAAGTAAAAAATGGCTCATAGCCTGATTCGTGTAGAATGAAAGTTACCACACCAGCATTCACACAAGGAGAATCAGTCCATGAGTTATTCACATCTTAGCATAATCGAACGCAGCAAGCTAGAAATCCTACATCGACAAGGGAAAAGTGCAAGAGCCATCGCCGAGGAACTTGGTCGGCATCATACGACCATTTGCCGGGAGATCAGCCGGAATGTTCAATTACAATCTTATCAGGCAGAAAGCTCACAACAAGCTTATGTGCAGCGCCGCAAAGCTTCCGTATCCAAGGGTAGATGGACGAAAGCACATGCTGAAGAGCTGGAAGAGAAGTTGCACGCCACATGGTCCCCTGAACAGATCGTGGAGCGCTTTAAAACTGAAAATCGACCCACCGTATGTTTTAAAACGATCTACCGCTGGATCTATACAGGTCGTCTAACCAAAGGTGCTTTACATGTACTCCGGCACAAAGGTAAACGTCAGAAACCTGCGGAAACACGCGGTAAGTTTGCTGTAGGCAGACCCATTTCCCAGCGTCCGAAGGACGTTCGCTCTCGGGAAACATTTGGGCATTGGGAACTGGACACGGTGGTTTCGGGACGTGGAAAGAGCAAGGGTTGTGTAGCAACCTTCATTGAACGGAAAACACGTCTGTACACCGCGATTCAAATGCCCGATCGGACGGCTTTGTCGATGGAGATCGCCTTTGGCGTAGCCGCTGCTCAGTATCCTACTAAGGCTTTTCGAACCGCTACGGCAGACCGTGGCAAGGAGTTCGCCTGCTACGCGAACCTGGAACAAACACACGACGTACAGATTTATTTTGCTGACCCTTACTCTTCCTGGCAACGCGGTTCGAATGAGAATGCGAACGGCTTACTTCGAGAGTTCTTTCCCAAGGGCACGGACTTTATGCAAATATCAGATGCAACATTGGAGCGTTCGCTTCACTTAATCAACCATCGCCCCCGAAAATGTCTGGGCTGGAAAACCGCTCACGAATCTTTCATAAAGGAACTGTCGCACTTGGTTTGACAATCCGTCGTATACTTAAATTGACAAAGATAATCATTCTCAATTATAATCCGAGAAAATGCTTTGTAAATAGCTACATTTTTATTATTCAAATTCAAGTGAAATTGATGGGGGAAGAGATGGCACAGACGGCTCAGATTCAGAAGCAGCGCATGGGAAAAAGGGAGTCCCTGATTCACAGCAAATCCGGTTTTGCAGTATTGATTGCCGCTTTAATCATCGTCATGGTTGTTTCGGTTGGGATTGCCATATCCATTGGACAGGTGAGCATTCCTCTCGCCGAGTCTTATCGTATTCTATTGTACAAATTAACCGGATTTCAATTCGGCTCTACGCCGATTAAGGCGGGGTCTTTTACGGATATCATCTGGCAGATTCGCTTTCCTCGTGTACTGATGGCCATGTTTATCGGTGCCGGGTTAGCTTTGTGTGGTGCAGTTATGCAGGCTGCCGTGCAGAATCCACTTGCAGATCCGTATATACTGGGTATTTCCTCAGGAGCTTCGCTCGGGGCCACGTTTGCCATTCTGATCGGATTCGGCGCGATTGGCTGGCTTGGTCAGACCGGGGTGGCCTTCTGGGCATTTGCCGGTGCGATGGGGGCGTCCTTGCTGGTCCTGGCTCTCGCAGGTATTCGGGGGAAAATGACATCGGTCAAGCTGGTGCTTGCCGGGATGGTCATTAATGCACTGTGCAGTGCCTTTTCAAACTTTATCATTTATTTTGCCAACAATGCCGAAGGCATCAAGACGGTAACATTCTGGACCATGGGCAGTCTTGCCTCATCAGGATGGAACAAGCTTCCGCTGATTAGCATCGTTGTGCTCGTAGCCATTTTGTTCTTCCTGTTGCAGTCCCGTGTTCTCAACACGATGCTGCTGGGTGACGAAGCCGCGGTTACACTCGGGATTAATCTCAGTGTATATCGCAGATTGTATATGCTGTTAACGGCTCTCGTAACCGGCGTAATGGTAGCAAGCTGCGGTATGATCGGTTTTGTCGGGTTGATTATTCCGCATATCGTGAGAGGGCTGGTTGGATCGGACCATCGTAAAGTCATGCCTGTATCCGTACTATTCGGTGCGATCTTCCTGATCTGGACGGATGTTATTGCACGATCACTGATTTCCAGCGTTGAATTGCCGATCGGGATCATTACAGCGATGATTGGTGCGCCGATGTTTATGTATATGTTAGTCAAAAAAGGCTACGGTTTTGGAGGAAAATAAACATGAAACTGAATGTAGAAAATGTATCCATATCGGTGCTGAACACGGATATTATCCGGGACATTTCTTTACAGGTAAAAGGCAAGCAATTCGTCGGGCTGATTGGCCCGAATGGTTGTGGCAAATCAACGCTGCTCAAGAGCATCTATAAAGTGATCAAACCACAGCAAGGCAAAGTATTTCTCGATGATACGGACATTCTGAAATCCAGTCCCAAGGTCGTGTCCCGCCATATGGGCGTTGTGGGTCAGTTTAACGAATTGAGCTTTGATTTTACTGTGCGTGAAATGGTCATGATGGGTCGCACTCCTCACAAGAAGCTGCTGGAGACGGATAATGAACGGGATTATGAAATCGTGGAGCAGGCGTTGGAAAAGGTACATCTGACCGGACATGCGGACCGCAATTACGTGTCCCTGTCCGGAGGGGAGAAGCAGCGTGTGGTCCTCGCCCGAGTGCTTGCGCAGCAGCCGGAATTTCTGATATTGGACGAGCCTACCAATCATCTGGATATCAAATATCAGCTTCAGATTCTCAACATTGTGCGGAGTTTGGACATCGGCATATTGGCTGCGCTCCATGATCTCGAACTCGCCGCAGAGTATTGCGATTACCTCTATGTCGTCAAGCAGGGACAGATTGTGGTTCATGGCAAACCCGCCGATATCCTGACCCGTGAAATGATTGGTGAAGTATTCGACGTGGAATGTGAAATCTACGAAAATCCTGTTACCGGTGGCTTGGGTATTGCCTATTTGAGTACACGGTGATAAGAAGAACTGTCTTTAAGCGGAATATATGCTTAAATGACAGTTCTTTTTGTTCTAGCGTCAAGTATCACATGTCACGTGTATTCAGATGCTGTGCATCACCTTTTTTGAAGGTGGGGCTACTCCCTCTAAACCAATGCTCCCATCGCTTTATATGTTCCTAACAGGGCAATGCGGGTTAATTGAAGAGCCATATGATGAGGTGAGTTTACCTTACTGTCAGCAAGCCATTTGTGAATAATTCCAATGGTGGAGAAGCTGATATGATCCAGTAAAATATCCAGAGGCACTTCTTTTTGCACCATGCCTAATTGGGAAATCCGATCCAAAAACATCTCTCTAATCACTTCATTCAACCGGCTGTTGAAATTCCCTGCAGGATTGATCAGTACCATCACCTGATAGAATTCATCATGCTCCAATATATGCTCGAACAATACTGCAAAAATGGGATCTGGCTCATTAAATGAAGGTAGGTTCCCAAGGTGGTTATTCTGTTCCGTGAGTAGCTGCTCAAGCAGTTGAAATTTCTCATTCGCCATGCTATCCAATAAATCATCCTTGTCCAAAAAGTGGGCGTAAAAGGTAGATCGATTGATATTCGCTTGTTCGGCGATGTCCACTACACTAATTTCGGTGAAGGATTTCTGTGGCAGAATTTTCAGGAAAGCTTCGGAAATCATCACACGGGTCCGTAAAATTCTTCGATCCACTCCACGGGATTCATTCACTTCTCATCACCTCGAAAACAACGGATTGATCAACTTTGTTGAGCCTTCAAATGGTTTGGGAATGTAGAATAACAAGACATTTCGCAACACATCGGTCAATTGCGTTGCTTAACCGTCAAATTCTGCCTAATTGATTGTTGATATCAAACGGATAATAGCTATCATAATAAATAAAACATACCAAATCAATCGGAAAAATAAAATATAAAGATAGGAATGAGGTCATACCTATGGAACTGTTTTGGTTTATTCCCACACACGGTGATGGCAGGTATCTTGGAACAAAAGAAGGGGCGCGGGCGGTCAGTTATCATTACTGCAAGCAGGTGGCACAAGCAGCGGATGAACTTGGATATGCCGGTGTTTTGTTACCTACGGGAAAGTCGTGTGAAGATGCCTGGATTGTTGCTTCATCGCTGATTTCCTCCACGGACAAGCTCAAGTTTCTTGTCGCTGCGCGTCCAGGTCTGATGATGCCAACCACAGCTGCACGCATGGCCGCAACCCTGGATCGTTTCTCCAAAGGAAGACTGCTGATCAATGTGGTGGCTGGTGGAGATCCGATTGAGCTTGAAGGAGAAGGGCTGTTCCTGGACCACGATGAGCGCTATGCGTTAGCCGATGAATTTCTGACCATCTGGCGCAAGGAATTGGAGGGAGAGGCGGTTGACTATGAGGGCAAATATCTGAAGGTTAAGGGTGGTTCCGTGCTGTATCCGACCATCCAAAAGCCACATCCCCCACTCTATTTTGGAGGTTCCTCAGAAGCCGCAATGGAAGTGGCAGCAGACCATGTCGATGTGTATTTAACGTGGGGTGAGCCTCCGGCTCAGGTGCAAGCCAAAATTCATCAAATGCGGGAGCTGTCTGCAAAAAAAGGAAGAAGCATTCGTTTTGGTATACGTATGCATGTTATTGTACGTCCGACAGCAGACGAAGCATGGAAGGCCGCTAATGAGCTGATCTCCCACCTGGATGAGGAGACGATAGCCGCTGCCCAGAAGATCTATGCTCGCATGGATTCCGTAGGACAGCAGAGAATGGCCAAGCTGCATAATGGTGATCGTTCCAACCTAGAGATTAGCCCCAATCTGTGGGCGGGCATCGGCTTGGTTAGAGGTGGTGCCGGAACCGCACTTGTCGGTGATCCCGATCAGGTGGCAGCCAGAATCAGAGAGTATGAAGAACTGGGGATCGAGACCTTCATTTTATCAGGTTATCCGCATCTGGAAGAATGTTATCGTACCGCGGAGCTGTTATTTCCAAAGCTGCAGTACTCGCAACATGGAGAAAGCGGCGATCATTCCTTTGTCGGTCCATTTGGAGAAATTATTGCCAATAACAACATTCCGGACCGCATGGTCAAAACAGAAGTTTCCTCCAAGTCCTAATTTCATAACGGATTGCGGATTAAGGCAACTGAAAGACACCCGAATGAATCCTTCGGGTGTCTTTTTTACATGCTGTAGAAAGGGGCCACCTGCGGCCAGCCATCTCTATATCTGTTCAACTATTTCATTTACTGTATCTTGGAGTCAATTGGACGCGAGTGTCCATCCTGGATGACCTCTTGGAAAAGTTCTTTGGATTCCGTGGGCCACGTACCTTGCTTCAGGAGTGCTTCCAAATCGCCTATGGTTACTGGGCGTGCGTGCCGTTTGAGCACGTAACCGAGTTGCCCGTTTGGTTCCATCGTAGCCGTTTCCAGATCGGCAATGCTTGTAATCCCTTTTTCCCGCAACTGCATCTCCAATTGGTCCACGGAAAAGCGCATGCGTTTCAAATTCGGCAGATTCAACTTCCCATCTTCCACAACAACCTTCGATTTTCCGCTCATCAGTTTTTCAAACCAATTAAACTTCAATTGCAATTGTTCAACAAACAGAAGTGTGAGGATAAATACCGCCGCTGACCCGATCGCTTTACCTAACTCATGATTTGCAATTGGCTGCACGATCGTTGTTCCGATTGAGATAATAATGACCGTCGTGGCTACGCTCATTTGCGAAATGGATTTACGTCCAGCAATCCGCAGCAGAATCATGGCAATCAGTACAAGCAAGATGGATTTCCATATCCAGTCCATTGGTTTTATTCCTTTCTGTACCAAATCATGTTTCGTATTTCTTAGCCTGTTCTTGATCTGGTTGAAATATACAATTGCTTAGGACAAGAGATGTGGATAAGGAAAATAGTCCCGACATTATAAGGACCATTATACTACATCCTAAAATAAGGAAATGACCGATATTATTATGGAGAGCTTTCTTCTAACAAAATGAGGAGTGATACTACGGACAATGTATACAAACATGATACAAAAGCATCTTTCCCAAGGAGATATTGAAGGCGTTGTTAAACAAGTAGCATATATTGGTGAAAAAAAGGATACAACTCAATTCGTTTTCTTGATTGAACTCCTAAAATCTACTGACAACGCCATACTACGCAACACAATTGCTATCGCTTTATCTGACATTGGAGATGATCGAGCAGTCGAACCGTTAATTGAAGTCATTACAGACTCCAAGACATCAGGAAGCAGAGGCACGTTGCTATACGCTCTTGAAAACTTGAATTACATAGTACATATAGAGAACATTATTCCATTTATCGGCGATTCCAGTCTGGAAGTGAGCGCGCAGTCATTCATGTTGCTAGAGCAAATGATGGATAAGTTATCGGATTTACAAAACCTTAGGTGTCAACAAATTATTGAAATGCAAATCTCACATAACCAAAGCAAGCTTCTGGAAGTAGCATTAGACATGTTGAAGAAATGGAGGTATCAACTGTAGGAATGAGATAAACACGCTTCTTTCAATCTGACGTCCCTATCGTTTACAATAAGGAATTGAATGCAGCAAACGAAGGAGCGGGTAATATTGGCAAAGCAGAAATACTATGTTGTCTGGGCAGGAAAGCAGCCTGGCGTATACAGCACATGGGCGGAATGCAAAGCACAGACGGATCATTTTACCGGAGCAAAATATAAATCGTATGAATCGAAAGCTGCCGCCGAAGAGGCATATCGTGCAGGATGGAAAGGAAACTGGGGTACTGGTGCCAGTAGTTCAGGCGCTTCTTCGAAGACGAAGTCTGGCAGTAGCGGAAGAAGCGCGGGCATGGAGACCTCGGCAGAAATTGACTATGACAGCATCTCGGTTGATGTTGGTACGCGTGGGAATCCAGGGCCGGTGGAATATAAAGGCGTAGATACCCGCACGGGTGAGATTATTTTCTCCGTTGGGCCAATCTCCAAAGGTACAAACAACCTCGGGGAATTTCTGGCAATTGTACATGCCTTGGCGTATCTCAAAAAAGAGGGCAGTAGCAAGACGGTTTACACGGACTCCGTCAATGCGATGAAATGGTTGAAGCAAAAAGCGGTGTCCACCACACTCGCAAGGGATGCTTCCACCGAAGAGATCTGGCTGATGATTGACCGTGCAGAGCAGTGGCTGCGTACGAATACGTACAGCAATAAAGTGCTAAAATGGCAGACCAAGCAGTGGGGCGAAATCAAGGCGGATTACGGCCGAAAATAGCCCTATTTCTCTACAATTTCTGTATTATTAATTTTCTATGAGAAACGATGTTTACAATTTCCAGTTTCCATTCTATAATCAGTTCATTATGATAAGTTACACATATGAAGGAGCCTGTCATCAGCGGGCTCTTTTATATTTATGGACCTTAAAATCCATAAAATGTTGAAAGAGTATACTTTGCAGGAGGCAGACATGAGTTCCATTTATAGAAGTGAAGAAGGCAAGAGCAGCATACTTGAGGAATACGAAGCGTATGTTGAGCAATTGGGCGAAGGTTTTACACGAGAGTACGTCGAGACACGTTTTGGACAAACGCATGTTTTATTAACAGGTCCAGAAGACGGTAAGCCGCTATTTATTCTCCAGGGCGGAAATTGTGTGAATCCGATGACGTTGTCATGGTTCTCTTCTCTTTTCAAAGATTACCGGATTATCGCGCCGGATACGATCGGTCATCCAGGCTACAGTGAAGAAACACGAATTTCGGCAAGGTTTGATAGTTTGGCTTTGTGGATTTCTGATTTGCTGGATCACTACAAGATCGAAAAAAGTGCGTTTATCGGTCCTTCCTTTGGAGGCGGAATTATCCTAAGACTGGCAACTTACATTCCGGACCGAATTGCATGTTCTGTTCTGGTAGCACCCGCTGGACTGGCCGTGGGATCCAAAATTAAGATGGCTCAGGATATCGTGTTGCCACTCGTAACGTACAAAATGACTTCTTCTCCAACTTCTTTGCAAAAGATCGCGGATATCATGTCATGCAGTTGTATGAAAGAAATAGATAAAAATATAATCGGGAAAATTTTCAAATACGTCAGTCTGGAGCAGGATATGCCCAAGCTTACGGAGCAGGAGGAATTGGTGAATTATACATCGCCAACACTGCTGCTGGTGGGAGAAAAGGATGTCTTTTTCCCGGCAGATAAGGTCATTGAAAGAGCTCAGAAGATTATTTCGAACGTCAAAGCAATCAAATACGACACAGGTCATTTCCCATCTCAAGACGTGTTGATCCAGATGAACCAAGAAATTCAGCATTTCCTACAGAAGAATTATTAAATTTAGAAATTTTTCAATATTTCCGCATGGTTGTGATTCAAATTGCATCATTTGGTTTATATAGAGGGTTGGCGATGAAACGCCTGTCTGGTTGGACTGAATGATGCAACATGCGGCAAGTCTCCCGATCGACAAGGTTGAAAAGAGGGTCTGTTATGAAAAAGGACAATTGCAAAATGGCATTGCAACGCAATGTAATTTTAAATGATACATATCAGGTAAGACATCTCATGGCTAGCAGTGAGCTGGCTATTGTATATGCAGGAAGAGATCGGAATACAGGTGCGAAGGTAGCGATCAAGGAGTTTTTCCCGCAGAGGCTGGCAGCACGTCAGGCTGACAAACGGGGAGTGTTCTGTTCTTCACGGGGGTTCAGTGGTCAGTATCAGGAACTTCTTGCTGCATTTTTGGTAGAAGGAGAGCTGTTATCCACGTTAAATCATCCTCATATTGTTCCGTATGTGGATCATTTCGAAGAAAATGACACAGGGTATCTAGTTATGGAATACTGCACAGGGGTAACCTTGACCGAATATTTGATTGAGCGAAATCATGCGCTGGATGCGGCATTTATTACGGAGACATTGCTTCCGCTGGTAGATACACTGGACTATATTCATAAGCAGGGAATTCTTCATCGTGATGTGAAGCCATCCAATATTATGGTGATGGAAGACGGCACGCCTAAACTACTGGACTTCGGTTCAGCAGCTCGTTGGCCTGTACAATCCGGGGAAAAACAGGCGATCTTTACATCGGCCGGGTATTCGCCGCTTGAGTTCTACTCGGAGAAATCCAGTCAGGGACCGATGTCAGACATATATAGCCTGGCAGCTTTGCTTCATTATTGGACATGCGGGCAGCCCCCTATGGATGTAAAACAGCGACTGTTCCGCGATGAATTGCCATCTGTGCGTTCTCATAATGAGTATGTGAACCGGTGGCTCGCACGCGTTATTCACTGGGGATTATCGGTTCGTTCCGAGCAACGTTGTGCGTCCCTCGCTTGGGTTAAGAGATCACTTCAAGTACAGGCCTGGATGTGGAAAATACGCAAACCTGGCACGGTAGAATGGGTTTTGGCTGAAAATGAACATACCCAAGTCTACGAAGCAGAGCCGAAGAAACAGCATGAGACGGCTTGATTGCAGCCTTGTCTTATACATATAGTCGTAACAAATAAGCCAGTTTGGTCCTTTCACGGATCGAACTGGCTTGTTTTTTGTGTTTTTTAGCCTAAAAGAAAAATTATTTCTTTTTTTAATTTATTTCTGGAAGAATACTTCATTCTAACTCCAGGGTCTGCATATACTCCATTGGAAAGATGGAGTAATTAGCCAGGAAATCTGACGTAAGCGCCGGCTCCCGTCTTATACCAAACTGAGGGGGAATGTTGTGTGACCACCAACAGAAAGGGCTTCACAGTATCTTTGCTGCTAGTCGTTATGATGTCTATGCTGCTTGCCGCCTGCGGAGGAAATGACAATACGGCTGGTACGCCGAGTCCGGGAAGCACTGGGGAGACGGGTACGGAAGCTGGAAAGCCGGTGACGCTGGAGTTTTGGACGATTGCTTTACAGCCAACGTTCAACGATTACTTCAATGAATTGATTGCCAAGTATGAGAGCAGTCATCCTGGCGTGAAAGTCGAGTGGAAGGACTATCCATATGATGCCATTTCACAGCGTTTATTGACCAGTACGGCCAGTGGCAAAAGCCCTGATGTGGTGAACCTCAATACCGAATTTTCCAGTCAATTGGGAAGTAAGGGAGCGCTGCTGAATCTGAATGAATACCTGACAGATGAGGAAGCGAAGAGTTACTTTGAAGGCATTTATAATTCTACTGTTTTGGATGGCAAAGCTTACGCGCTTCCTTGGTACACAGGTACCGAAGTGCTGTTCATGAATACCAAGCTGGTGAAGGAGGCAGGCCTTGATCCGGCAAATCCGCCGCAGACCCGAGAGGAACTTGTGGAGTGGGCCCGTCAGGTCCATGAAAAGACCGGAGTGGCCGGTTATGCGCAGCAGCTTATTTCCAAGCTATTTCCAATCGACGGCATTCCGATTTTAAATGAGGACAAAACGGCCGCCGCTTTCAATACGCCGGAAGCAGAGGCGATGATCGCTCAAATGCGTGATCTGATGGCCGAAGGCGTGGTGCTGAAGGAGGATGCGGAATTCAGCAAGCAGATCCAGTATTTTTCCGGGGAGCAGGTCGCTTTTCAATTGTCGGGTCCAACCTTTATTAACTTTATCAAGAAATCTGCACCGGATGTTTACAAGAATACGATTGCAGTAACGCTCCCAACGGGCAAAGCGAACCTGCGGCTCTCCAATTCCATGGATCTCGTCGTGCCACAGAAATCCAAAAACCCTGAGCAAGCGGTGGAATTTGCCGCCTTTATTACCAATGCAGAGAACCAGACTGCCTTCTCCAAGGTAGCCAACACGCTGCCGTCGAGCAAAGCCTCCATTGAAGATCCGTTCTTTACGCAATCCGACGGATCGCTGGAAGCCGAAGCCAAGGTAGCCTCCTCTCAAAGTCTAGATAAAGCAACTGATTACATGGTCGGCGTACCGAATGCAGGAGATATCAACTCCGCATTGGCACGGGGCTTGCAGGAAATTTTGATGAACGGAGCAGATATTAAAGAAACCTTGAACGCAGTGGAGAAGGAAGTTAACCAAATTCTTAACCAAGATTCCTGAACTTAAGCGGTACAGTCTGATGAGGGGGGAGTACTCCCCCTCAATCCTAGAAGAGAGGGAGGCGTAGCCGTGTACAAGGCGATTCGATCCGAATCTTTTGCTGCATGGGCGTTTATGGCACCGGGATTGTTGTTTCTGGCGGTTTTCACCTTTTGGCCGATTATTTACGGGATACCCCTCTCATTAACCGATTATTCTGTCATTACAGAGACACATTTCGTTGGTTTGGATAACTTTACCCGGGCCTTTCAAGATCACAATTTTCTGATTTCGCTGTGGAATTCGTTGATGTATGTGCTGGTTGTACCGGTGATTCAAATCATCTCGATCCTCATGGCCATTCTGGTTAACAGCCGAATTCCAGGTGTCAAAATGTTCAGGGCTGCCTACTACATACCGGTTGTAACTTCCATGGTCGCGGTGGCACTGATCTGGAGCTGGCTGTTGGGCAATAACGGCGTGGTCAATTACCTGCTGCTGAAGGTTGGCATTCTTAGTGAGCAGGTCTCCTGGCTTTCCACGAGCAGTACGGCGCTGTATGTGCTGATGTTCATCACCATGTGGAAGGGTCTCGGCTATTATATGATGCTCTATCTGGCTGGGCTTCAGGGAATTCCGGCAGATCTATACGAAGCCGCCAGAGTGGATGGAGCAGGACCACTGAGACTGATTATTCATGTGACGCTTCCGTTGCTGCGGCCGCATATTCTCTTTTGCACCGTAATTTCGGTGATGGGTGCCGTTCGTGTATTCGATGAGGTCTATATTCTCACCAAGGGCGGGCCGGGAACGTCGACGCTGACCTCGAGCGTATATATTTTTCAAAAAGGGCTGGAGCAATTCAATTTCGGGTATGCCTCGGCGCTTGGGCTTATCGTCAGTGTGATGGTAGCGGCGCTCAGTGTGTTGGTGTTCCGGCTGAACCGGAGAGGCGGGGTGAATACCTATTGATTCGGCATACGCTTTCGTCTAAAAAAATGAAAAAAGCCCTTCGTCATTTGATCATTTATGTACTGTTGATTTTGCTCGCCCTGTTTATGATGGGTCCTTTTCTGTGGCTGCTCAGCGTATCGCTGATGCCTGGTCGTAATGTGTTTGCGAATCCACCAGCAATTCTACCTACCTTCATCGCTTTCGATAACTACGTGCAGGTGTGGGAGTTCATGGATTTTCCACGCTACATCATAAATACGGTGGTGATTACGCTCCTTGGGGTAGTGTTTAACATCTTCTTGTCCTGCCTAACGGCGTATCCACTCGCGACCTTTCGGTTCAGGGGACGTAATCTGGTGTTCACGCTGCTGATCTCGACCATGATTATTCCTTCGGCAACGGCGATGATTGTGCATTATTTAACCATTCAGGCCTTTCACTTGGGCAATACGTTTCTTGGTGTTGTGCTTCCGGCCGCGGTGTCGGTATTTAACATCTTTCTGATGCGACAAACGTTTCTGGGCATACCGACAGATATTCGGGATTCTGGCAAAATGGATGGAGCCTCCGAATTCCGTATCTTCGTGCAGCTTGTCATGCCATTGGTGAAACCAGGGGTTGCCGTCATTGGCTTGCTTGAAGTTATGGCATTCTGGAACAATTTCCTGTGGCCGATTGTGGTGCTGGATGATCCGCAGAAATATCCACTGGCTGCGGCCCTGACATATCTGAACGGTCAGTTCTCGTATAACTTCGGCTGGATTGCCGCCGGCACCATGATCTCGGTGCTGCCGATTATCATTGTGTTCCTTTTCACCCAAAAATACTATATGGAAGGCATCGCCGGAGCGATTAAAGGATAAAAAAACACAGAAAGGGTGAACGCATTCATGCCGAAGCAGTATAAGCTAACCTTTGTTCCGTTAGATGAACGGCCTTGCAATTATGAGTTTCCTTATTTGTTGGCACAGGGAACGGAATTCACAGTGGAGCGTCCGCCACTTGAAATCATGGGCCTGAAAAAGCGTCCGGGCAATGTGGAACAGTTATGGACCTGGTTTGAGGAGAGCTGTGCAGGGGCAGATGGAGCAGTCGTTGCCTTGGATACACTGCTCTATGGCGGGATTATTCCTTCCCGGCTACATCAGTTGGAGCCGGAGGAACTGGCGGCCCGTCTGGAGCGCCTTCGGGGGATCAAGCAGCGGTACCCGCAGCTAACCCTGTATGCGTTTCAACTGATTATGCGCTGCCCGCAATATTCCCTGTCCGATGAGGAGCCGGATTATTACGCCGACTGGGGGCGGGAGATTTTTCGCAAAGGTTTCATCAGCCATCGGCTGGAGCTGGGGATTGCGACTGACGAGGAGATCCGCGAGCTGGCCGATATCGATAACCGTCTACCAATTGAAGTGCTGGAAGATTACCTGGGACGCAGGGCCGTAAATATTGAAGCAAACAAGCAAGTGATGGCCCTGGCCAAGGAAGGAATTATCGAGTTCATGATTGTGCCGCAGGATGATTCGGCACCTTATGGACATACAGCCAAGGATCAGGAGAAAGTCCGAGCAAGTATTACGGACCTTGATCTGGAACTTAAAGTCTACATGTATCCTGGTGCGGACGAAGTTGGTTGTGTACTACTCACCAGAATGATGAACAAGGCTCGCGGACGGATGCCGCTGGTGTATCCGCGATTATCATCTGTTCAGGGGGCGTTTGTTACCCCGCTATTCGAGGATCGATTTTTCTATGAGACGCTCAAATATCAGATTTTGGCTGCAGGTGGGTTGATTGCATCCAGTGAGACTGAAGCAGATCTGGTGCTGTTGATTAGCACACCCGGGGAGACGATGGCGGAAGCGGTGTCGCAGCAGCATTCTTTTTACAGCTATGATGTATACCGAAATCTGATGGAACTGGTGGAATATGGGCACTTTCTACTTAGGAGCAAGAAGAAGCCGGTGGCTGTAGCGGATGTGGGATATGCCAATGGTGGGGACCAGAAGTTGGTCAAGATGCTGCGGCAAAAAGACATGTTATTTGATCTGGCTGGATATGCGGCCTGGAATACCAGTTCCAACTCACTTGGCACCGTTATTTCGCAGGCCATGATCTATCTGCTCTATGGTCGTACACAGTCGCATCTTGATTTCCTGGCCCTTCGGTATGCTGAGGATGTCTGCTATTGTTCAGTCGTCCGGGGAGAACTTAGCAATGGCCCGGTGCAGGAGATGGGCTATGGAAAATATTTGCTGGATGGGTCTCGCGGTCGTGTTGCCGCCCGAGTAGAGGAAAGGCTGCGTCAAGAGCTTACTATGCGGATCGATAATGCAGCGGGGAGTATCCAGATTACCGATTGTTATATGCCGTGGAACCGGATGTTTGAAGTGGGCTTGTCTGTACGATTCGTACCATCCAACCCTGGTAAGGAAAGCAGAATATAAGAGAGAGGGTGAGAACCCTGACAAAGGTAGTGCTGGAGAAACTGCATTTGGGGCTGATTGTGTCCTGCCAGGCGCTGGCTGACGAACCGCTGCATGGCGTGGCGATGATGGCCCGCATGGCGGCGGCTGCGGAGGAAGGAGGAGCCGCGGGTATTCGGGCGAATGGGTCAGCAGATGTGCGCGCGATCAAGCAGACCGTCTCATTGCCGGTTATTGGCATCGTGAAGCGCAATTACCCGGATTCTGCTGTATATATCACGCCAACCCTCAGAGAAATTGACGAGCTGCTGGAGGCCGGAGCGGATATCATTGCATTTGATGCGACTCGCCAGAGTAGGCCGGGAAATCATACATTGGAGCAAATCACCTCCTATCTGAACGAAAGTGGGGTGGCTTCCATGGCGGACATCTCCATTCTGGAGGAAGCTTTATATGCTGAGTCACTTGGAGTCAGCTGTGTTTCGACTACCCTATCGGGTTATACACCGTATTCCCGGCAGCAGGAAGGGCCAAATTTGGAACTGCTGGGGATGTCCGCACAGCGGTTGAAGATTCCGGTCATTGCCGAAGGCAGGATTAGTAAGCCCTCTCAGGTAGAAGAGGCGCTTGATCTGGGGGCTTACGCTGTTGTGGTGGGCTCCGCGATAACTCGGCCACAGCTAATTACCCGACAGTTCGCAGCAGTGACCAAAAAAGCGAGGATGAAGAGTAATGGAGATGAATGACCGAATTAATACGTATTATCCTTCCATGACCAAGTCGGAGCAGAAGGTGGCCCGGTGCGTGCGGGACAATCCGGATAATATAATCTATTTTTCTGTGACAGAGCTGGCTGATTTTGCTGGTACTGGAGAGACCACGGTGATGCGATTCTGCCGTAAAATCGGGTTTAAAGGCTATCAGGATTTCAAGCTGATGCTGGCTCAAGGGCTGCCGAAACGGCAGAACCAGCCAGACAGCGAGCAGGGAGAGGACGATTACGCCGACCATTTATATGCCTCGATGGTGGGGGTGCTGCAATCCAGCTTGGGTATGCTGGATCGCAGCCAGTTGGAGCAGGCGGTGAAGTGTCTGGACGGCGCACGACATGTGCAATTCTTCGGCGTGGGCTCGTCAGGCATTACCGCTATGGATGCCAAGAACCGATTTCTGCGTATCGGGCGGCGTGCGGAAGCGAATTCCGACAGTCATATCCAGTCCATGATGGCGGTAACGATGGGAGAAGGTGATGTGGCTTTTGGCATCAGCGTATCCGGCAGTACGTTGGATACCAACGATATGCTGATGAAGGCCAAACAAAACGGGGCTAATGTGATTGCCATGACTAACTATGCCAAATCCCCCATTGCTTCTATTGCGGATATCTTGCTCTTGACCGCGGGGAAGGAGTCTCCCCTTGAAGGCGGTTCTGTAGGAGCTAAAATCTCTCAGCTGTTTATTATCGACTTGCTCTGCCAGGGACTGGAGCGCGAGCATGGCGAAGAGACTAAAAAGATGAAGGAATTAACGGCCAGGGCCGTTATCGACCGTATTTATTGAAGGGCTTGTGTGAATAGGGGGAAAGCAAATGCCACAGGTCATTGGCGTGGATGTAGGTGGCACAGGCATTAAAGGGCTTGTAGTCAATGAAGCCGGAGTCGTTCTGGTGGAGGCTAAGTGTGCAACAGAGGCCCGGTTGGGTCGGAAGGCCATACTTGGCCAGCTGCGCGGGTTAATAAGTGAACTGTTGTCTAGATGTGGAGATGTTAAGGCACTGGGTATTGCCTCGGCAGGAAGGGTGAATGTGGAAACGGGTGAAGTGATCCACGCAACGAATAATTTACCTGGCTGGCAGGGAATGCCACTGACACAGTGGGCAACTGCGGAATTTGGCCTGCCTTCAACTGCCGATAACGACGCCAATGCTGCACTGCTCGGCGAGGCGTGGCTTGGTACTGGCCCCGGTAAGCAGAACCTGGTTATGCTGACACTCGGAACTGGGGTCGGTGGGGCCAATATGGCATTTGGCAGGATGTTACGGGGAGTAGACTGGCGCGGTGGGGACTGGGGGCACTGTGTGCTGGTGCCTGACGGTCGGCCTTGCAATTGTGGCAAACGCGGCTGCGTGGAGCAATACATTTCCGGTAGTGCACTGATGCGGCTGGCGCGGGAACAGAAGGGCAACACGTATACTTACGGCCGAGAGATTATGACCGCTGCAAGCCAGGGAGAAGCAATAGCGTTGTACATTCTAGAGCGTTACATATCTGATTTAGCCTCGGTTATTGCGAATATATCTGCCTCGATAGATCCGGAATTGATTATTCTTGGTGGCGGTGTAACCCATGATCAGGCTATATGGTGGCCGATGCTTACCGCTAAGTTATCCAGTGTCGGGTTGGCAGACCGGGTTGCAGTGGCTGAACTCGGTAACTGGGCAGGCTGTATCGGGGCGGCGCAGCTGGCCTTGGAACGCCTGCGTAAGGACGGCGTTGGCTGGCCTGAAGGCAGTGACAGGGAGGAGACAAAGCATGGGGATTGAACAGGAGAAACACAGTGATATCGTAGTTATTGGCGGTGGTCTTGGCGGGACTGCAGCTGCGCTGGCTGCAGCCAACGCAGGGCTACGGGTACTTTTGACGGAAGAGACGGACTGGCTTGGCGGTCAATTGACCTCACAGGCAGTACCGCCAGATGAGCACCGCTGGATTGAACAATCTGGTAGTACAGCATCGTATCGTGAGTTCCGCAGCCGAGTCAGAGATTACTACAGACGGAACTACCCGCTTACGGATGTCGCCAAGAGCGATCCTATTCTTAACCCCGGTAATGGCTGGGTGAGTCGCTTGGCGCATGAGCCGAAGGTCGCGCTTGCCGTTTTGCATGAGATGCTTGCGCCTTACGTGAACACCGGTCGAATCGAGGTGCTCTATCATACCGTGCCAGTTCAGGTAGATACAGCAGGTGACCGGGTGACTGGCGTGACTGTGCGTGAAGAGCCAAGTGGGGGATTAATTAAACTCCGGGGTGCCTATTATCTGGATGCCACAGAATGCAGCGATCTGCTTCCCCTCGCCGGAGTAGAGCATGTAAGTGGAGCGGAATCTCGGCGGGAAACGGGTGAACCACATGCCCTGGATGAAGCGGACCCGCTAGACATGCAGTCGATTACCCATGTGGCGGCAGTAGATTATGTGGCGGGTGGAGACTTCACGATCCATCGTCCGAGGGACTATGATTACTGGCGTCAGTATGTTCCCTCGTTCTCACTGTATCCGATCCTGAGCTGGTACGCTTCGGATGCCAATGATACATCCAAGCTGAAAGAGTTCACGATGTTCCCGAATGATCAGGGCATCACCTCCCTGTGGGATTATCGGCGGATCGTTGACCCGGCTATATGGACAGAGTCACTGAATGATGGTGAAGTCACGCTGCTCAACTGGGCACTGAACGATTATTACGCCGGGCCAATCATTGGCGTATCGCCGGAGGAACGAGAGCGGCATCTGGAAGGGGCGAGGCAACTAACCCTTTCCTTGGTATACTGGCTTCAGACGGCAGCTCCCCGCCTGGACGGCGGACAGGGTTATCCGGGCATAAGGCTGCGTGGAGATATGCTCGGTACGGAAGACGGTCTCGCAAAAGCACCGTATATTCGGGAATCACGGCGAATCCGAGGCGTATATACCATTACCGAGCAGGATGTGAGCAAGGAATTGCGCGGAGCAGAGGGAGCCAAACGTTACGAGGACAGTGTGGGGGTCGGCAGTTATCATCTGGATCTCCATCCAACAACCGTGAGTCAGCGGACTTTTTATATACCGAACCATCCCTATGAGATTCCGCTGGGTGCACTCATCCCGGTGCGAGTCAAGAACTTGCTCCCAGCTTGCAAAAATATCTCCATGACCCAGATTGCGAACGGTTGTTACCGTCTGCATCCCACCGAATGGAATATTGGCGAGGCTGCCGGAACCCTTGCCGCTTATGCCATTGCACAGCAAGTAGAGCCCTCAGAGGTGAGGGCTTCGGCGAAGCATCTTCACGCCTATCAGGAACAGCTGAATCGCCAGGGTGTTCAGCTTCATTGGACAGATGCGGAGCTGGCAGGGGAGTGTTAGATAGACTTTTAAGAGAACGTTGCTATCTTCACAACACATAAGCACTAGAGATACCAAAGGGATAAAAAAATGATTCCTGTTCTGAACAGGAATCATTTTCTATAAGTCGATTAACTCTCTTTGTGCATCTGTTTTTACAATAGTGTCATTGCAGATGATCGTTCTCATCAACACTGCGATGATTATCCCATGGCCTGCTGTGGATCTTTCTTTTGTCCTACATAGATATTAGTACTTGGTTTGATGGCTTTGTATCGAATTTCAATCTCCGTGACACCATCTTCAAACGTAATATACAACTTTTCATTATACTCCAGAGCTTCTGTATGTCTGGGTTTCACTGGTGTTCGTCCCCGGACGACTGTGCAGTTCGTGTCATGTCGTACCAATAACGTTTCTTTTTTACCAGCCTCCAGCCAGATTCGTCCTGACTCTGGTACCTTAACCCCAATGTCCATACGATCAAATAGTTCACTGAGACTTACTTTCCGTCGCTCCAATGAAGTCAGTGGCCAATTCGTTACGGGGATATCTTCTCCGTTCGCAGTGGCCAAGAAGTATCCTTCCAGTCTTCCGCGAAATACAGGTTTTGGTTTCAGCACAAACCAATACAGTGCGAAGATACCACCAGCTGCGAGGAGGCCGAGTCCCGTATATAGAAGTATCTTTTCACGTAAAGAATGAATTTTCAACTGGATGTCTGCGGTTACACTCGCGCCTTCAGAATCCGTGGCGGTCACCTTGATGGATGAACTACCGGTGTGGAGCGAAGACCAACGCAGTATATTACCTTCAATGACAGCGTCTCCGAGTTTGCGCTCACTCCCACCTTCTGCGAGGGCATACGTTAATGGATCATTATTGGCATCCTTAAAATAGTTGCTTAGGTCAACCTCTGTATTGCTATCGTCTTTGGATAACACCATGGACTCCCCAGTTGCTACGGGGGCCTGATTCGTAATATCTACTTCAACGGGAGTGATCTCCCGATAAAAGTCAGGACCATCAATTCGAAGACCCCATGTGTATAGATCCGATTTTGGAAAAGTGTATTTTCCCGTAAATCCGCTGCCTGTATTGGTCAAAGGGATACGTTCTGTTTTCCCATCAGACGGGGTCACAATGAGTTCTGCTTCAAGTCCCTTGTAAACATTCAAATCCTGAATGGGTTTAGGGTCCACAGCCTGATCGTAGAGAGAGGCTTCAAATGTGATGCTTTTCCCCTTTACTGGCTGTTCCGTTGCCATATGTGCAACCGCAGATACGTTGTAGTTGCCAAGTAGGTTGATCTTCACTAAATCTCCGCTGCGCCCCTTGAATTTCAGCTTGAACTGTCCTTTAACCGGACGAATGATCTTCATTAGAGCATATTTATCAGATCGGATGAAGCTGACATTGCTAGACTGATAATACAGCTGAGCTTCAGAGACAGCATGATCAGAGAGCATGATAATGTTGGCATCCGCCATGCTTGAATTGGGGATGTCCACAGTTACCTCCTGCATTGCCCCTGTTGCTGTTACAGCGGCTACAGATACAAGAACAGATTGAATCTGATCTGCAAAAATCCGGTTAAAAATTTCAGGCAAGTCGTCTGCACTTCCTGTGATAAAGGAAGATCCACCCGTCTCCTGAGCTATCCGCTCCAGTTCAGCGGGGTTAACCGTACCATCGTGGTTTAGTCCAACGGTATAAATGGGATAATCAGCTTTTTGTGCCATCTCAATCACCTTGTCCACATCTTTGGATGAATCAGCTGGTGTTCTGCTCGACGAACCACGCAAATCCGTTTCCCCGTCAGAAAGCAAAATCATAAATGGCTTTCGTTTGTCCGTCTGGGACTGTTCAAGCAAGCTCGCACCTCGGCGCAAGCCAAGTCCAAGATCTGTATAACCTGAGCGTTTTAAGCCATCAACACGACTACGAAGGTTATTGCGTGCCCCAGAGGATGATATATCCGTTAGAGGTACGGATGAAGTGATTTGATCATTATAAGCTACGAATCCCAATCGGGTCTTAGGTCCACTACTCATATCCATAAACATATGTATAACTTCTTCGGCGATGCGATCTTTGTCGGTCTCATTCATGGAGTAGCTAACATCCAGGACAAACATGGCATCGAGCCCTTCATACGCGTGGGTCTTGACAGATGATTCCGCGTACACGCTCCCCATGTTCCATGCTGGAATTAAAACGCTAATCACCAATAGGGAGAGCAGTATGTTTTTGTATTTAATTAATATCATGTGAGGCTTCGAATCTCCTTTCTGGTTTGAAAAACTTCGGTTCACTTGTTGGGAATATTAAATTTTTTTGAAAAACTTTTTCTTAATCACGATATAACGCCGTTATGCGTAGTTTTCATTAATTGAGAATAATGCAACAGCGCATACTTTCAGTCTTTTTACTCTTGATTAGGGGGAAAACCCCACTAGTCTTAAATCATTCAACTTAATCCAAATTATAGGATATTCTATATCATCGGCATGATTCGTAAGGAAGTGAAGCGAATTCCAAAAATTAGTTCTATAGGTATATCGAAGGTTATGAAATGAGCTTTTAGACCTATAGTGGGTAATATTGACAAAACATATCGCTGATGATTAAGATGAATTCCATAAATCTCCAAAGCAAACGGCATAATCTGGTACATAAGTTCCAGTCGTATGTTGACAGCTCGTTCTATTGGTCTTGTGTTTGCTGGGAGCATTGATTCTCCTGAATCATGACCGAAGGCCGATAGAGACGTGCGGAGTGTCAAAAATTGATGGAGGGGGGAAGCATTCGCCCGAATGGATCATCATCTTGGCGGATGTTGCCTGAATGGACATTATTAATCAAACGAACCGAACGATGCTTTTTGAAGAAATTAATCCCGAGAAGTTGGACTTGATCACCATTGTCGGTGATGTTAAGGGCATCGACAGTCTGAGTGATGATAAGATCAAGGAGATTAACGAACATTTGCTTGTTCGTAGCTTCGATGAGTTCCTGGACAAGTTCTCACCTAGCGTGTACTCCTTTTTCAATGCGGTAAACCAGAAAGTCATGTATACGCTTAAAAAGCCGGAAGGTATCCCGGACGAAGCTATCTCGGAGATCAAGATCGACCATAGTAACGACTTTCTGAGAATGCTGTTCACCCTGATTGATACCAAGCGCAGTCAAGGTATTACGAACGTTGATTTCAAGTTTGAAAATCTGCTCGATATGATCTCACCGAAAAAAGTTATGGATGACATTCGTCAGGTCCGGAAGGAAATCCATTACATGTATGGTCAGCATGAGAAGCTGGATGACGGCGATCCGAAGAAGCTGGATATCGGGGATAAGCTGAACGTCATGTTTGAAGATGCAAGCCGGAACTATAACAATGTCATGGCCATGCTTCCACTCGCCATTGAAGATATTAAGACCCGTTTGTTGCTGGGCCGTGCACAAGAAGAAACTTCTTCAGAAGCGATTCAGGTAGGGCAACTTACGATTGGTGAGAGCGGAGAATTGAAAATTATCGAAGCTCCGAAGAGTGATAACAACGAGCTGATGCTTCTTGATGAAGCGACAAGCACTGATTTGACGCAAGTATTTGCCGAAGATTACGATTCACTTTCCGAGACACCTTCGCCGTATGTACAGGATCTGGTGGTCCGCACATTCTGCCCGCTTCCTGCGGTACAGTCTGAAGTGGATACTGCTGTTGAAGTGCAGAATTACAATACATACCTGGAGTTTTACAAAAACGCCAAGGATGATTTTGTGAAAACGGTAAAACCGTTGGTCGAGAAAATATTGGGTGTCAAAATGTTCTTTGACCAATATGCGATTAAGAACAAAGGCATGCTTCCTTCCATGCTGATCTCAAATGCCAAACTGGATATGCTCGTCAAGAGCAGTAATATTCCGCGGCTTGAGACATATCTCAACACTGTCAACGCGAAGAATGATTTTACCGATACGATCTGGTTCGGTATCGTTCCTTCCGTAGAACTGGAAAATACAGGCCAAGTCAAAGTCAGCCGTGCCCGTTTCCGTGGTAACGAGAAAGTGGTTAAACAAGACGGAAACAGCATGGAATCTCTGGCAATGCTTCTTCAGGTCGTTAAGGATTACAAGGTGCAGGTGTTCTTCAGCTTTGAATCCGGGGAAGAAACCACGTTCAGCAGCATGGCTACCGCAGGTATTGATAAGTATATCGATAAATGTTCGGTGTTGACCCGTAAGGAATACAGCGAGTTTGCCATTCCGAGTGCTCCAAACTTCACGATTATTCCCAAGGAGAAGTCGGGTGTCGTTATCGACAGTCGCATGCTTCAGACGGAGAATGGTGTGGAACTTTCCAAGGAGAAGGAAGACATACTGAAACTGTGGATTGAAGGCGTGTATGTTGGAGCGTCCTATGTATCTGCAGGGATTGTTGCTGCGTATCAGTGTCCGGAATACCTGAAAGGGGCTTTCAAGAACGTCAACCGTGATTATCCAGGTGTGCGTTTTGACATTGAGGCAGGGGACAACAGCTTGCGTGTTGTAACAACGATGACCAAAGAAATTTCCGGATTTACAAATACGATCAAGGATTTGATTAACCGCAAAAACTTTGGATTTATTTTCTCATCGGAAAATGCCCAAATCCAGGATAGCGACATCAAACGGATCACGGTCTATAAAGCGAGAAGCATGGCGATGTCCGAAGATGGTTTTGATTCCTTGTACAAAACACTTGTTAGTACTTACATTGAGCGCTTGCTCCGTTTCCAAACCGGTGATTTCAAGCATGAAAATATCGTCAAATTCTTCAGCAACAATCCGAGCAGTCAGAAGAGCCGGTGGCTGGGAACTCGAGGGTCGATCAATTCGATCATTCAGGAAGGCGACGATATGAGCTTTATCATCGATGAAAAGAGCAACATGTGCCATATTGACCTGGTATTTAACGGCAACGTGAAGAACCTGGAGGTCATGATTACCAAAGGCACCAGTGCGATGAAAGTGTAAGAAAACCATTGGAACAAGTCTGATTATTAAATATGATTCATCAAACAACGTATTATAGACATTTATTTTGGTGTTAGAGGCAGACTTCATCGTCTTGCCTTTATACATATATTCCGGTACCTCTCCCGAGATGGGGAGCATACCGGGCACATTTTTTCCTAATCTTAAGGAGGTTTTTATTAATGGGTTTTGTATTGAAAGTAGAAGGCGCAGAAACAATCGAATTGGGAATGGATAATATCCGTACAGTTGTGTATGACACGGATACACCAGATGATTCCAACGCTAGATCCACAGATGTAGGCGCAACACTTCGCATCAGCGGCAAAATTATCACTGCAACCGACGGTGACAATGCAGATGACACGATGAAACTTGCTTTGTGGTCCCTCGTGCCTGCTGAAAAAGCGGATTGCTACCGCAAAGTAACCCTGGAAGTGGTTGCAGCAGATCAAGTGGTACGCAAAATTTACTTGCCTAACGCATTTGTTGTGGATTACACAGAGCGCTTCGGTGATACCGAAGGCGTAGGTGAATTCAGCCTGTTCATCAAACAGAAAAAAGATAAAACTGAATTCACTAAAATTGAGGGCGGCTTCCCTGTATAAAAGGGAACAACTGTTGTCTTGGGCCAGTTCGTTTTGGTCCAGAACAACGCTGTCAAGTTAAGGGGCCCTGGTGCCCCTTAATCTTTATTTACGCCCGAATACGGCAGGGAGGCAGGAAAGAATACCATGAAAGATTATTATGCCGTGCTTGGTGTAGAACGTGAAGCTTCTCCGGAGCAGATCAAGAAGGCTTATCGTCAATTGGCGAAGAAATTTCACCCGGATGTCAATGGGGGAGATGCACAGGCAGAAGCGCGTTTCAAGCAAGTACATGAGGCATACAGTACACTCGGAAATTCCGAGCTTAGAGCAGCATATGATCAGCAGCTTCACACTGGACGTAATACAGGTCAAGCGAAGGGTTCAGCATCCGATACAGCCAGATCCAGTAAAGGCAATGCGAAGTCCGGGAGTGCAAATGCCGAGAAGGTGTGGTCGGATCCATCGCGGATGCAGGAACAGTTCGAACAATTTTTTGGCTATCACCCCAAAGGCAAGGAAAGTCCAAACGGTGGCAAAGCCGGTCCCAATAAAGGAATGGATATGTCCGCCATGTTTGACCGATATTTCGGAATTCGAAAAAAGTAGACCGGTAGCTCGTTATGGATCAAGCCGGTTCAGGCGGAGGTTATGGAAGTGAAACGAGGAAGGTCGGTATTGACGATGGGGCTTGACGCTTGCGTCGCCATGATTTCGTTAGCCGTGCTGTATTACATATTTATCATCAACCGGGATATGAGTGCCCAATGGGTAACTGGAATTATCGTGGTCCTCTCTGGAGGAGCATACCTGTTTTTTAAATACATGCCAGCCACCAAGGTGGAAAAGAAGAAATTGTCTTCGCGTGTCGTGAAGCTAGTCCTCCTGGACGACGACGGCACAAGTGTGAAGGAATGGTATATTCAGGGCGAAACGAGTGTTTTGATCGGGAAAAGTTCGAAGAACAGCGAGGCTGACATTGATCTGTCCGATACACCCTATGCGTCTCTCATTAGCTCGCAACACGCCGTATTGAACAAAGCCTCGGGTCAATGGTTTATCGAGGATATCGACTCGGCCAGTGGGGTAGGTGTACGTAAAGGAAATCAAAGCAGAGCATCCAAATTGGAAATCGAAGAACCCAGCCTGATTGAGGCAGGAGACTTAATTTATATTGCCAATACCCGCATTTTGGTGAAATAACGTTGGCGTACATCATACAAGCTTACGGGGGAATGAAACGAAATGAGTCTGACTAGATGTGGAAACGGACATATGTTCAGCACGAGACGACACGGCAATACGTGTCCATATTGCAATCTGGCCGTTGAATCGCCAGCTACCAGTAATGTTGAGGCAGCGGGTGCAATCCCACGCGCACCTCGTACGGCAGAGGATGACAGAACGATGCCATACCTGGGCGAAACGACAGGAATTGAGCCGGTAACGGGATGGATGGTGTGCATCGAGGGTCCGCAGATGGGCCAGGATTATCGAATAATGGCTGAAAAGAACTTTATTGGACGTTCAGAAGAGATGCATGTTCGCATCCTCGGGGATAACACCATTTCTCGGCGTAATCACGCGGTGATTGTGTACGATCCCAAAAAGCGGAATTTCTATTTGCTGCCCGGCGATGCTTCTGGCCTCGCATATCACAATAATGAAGCAGTCTATTCTCCGGTGGAACTGGCTGCCTACGATGTTATTCAATTGGGACGCAGCAAATTCATTTTCATTCCATTGTGCGGTGTGCACTTTGAATGGGAGCAACAGTGAACACCTTCATGATTTTGTGGAACGACAAGGAGCTAACGCCCTACTGGGTTCTTGCGGGTGGCTGTTTGTTGATTTGGTTGCTGTTATTCGCACGAAGCCGGATTCCGGTAAGGCAGCGTGACGATAGACCGGTTGGAGTTCAGATTGGCAATGGACAGACCATTGGTGCTCGCAATGAACAGGACGATTATTTTGCCTGTGCCGTGCAGCCACATGGTGTACTTGCTGTACTTGCCGATGGGATCAGTGGATTGTCCGGTGGAAAAGTGGCGAGTACGACTGCCGTGGAAACATTTATCCGGGAGTTTGAAGAGTTGGAGCGGTTTCCTGATCCGGAAGAGTTCTGGGATGCTTGTTCCCATGCGGCAAATCAGGCCATCCTTCGGAATTTGCTGGGCGTTCCCGGAGGGACAACATTGGTGTCTGCCATGATCAAGGGAAAGGATCTGTATTGGGGTGCGGTAGGAGACAGCATCTTGGCCGTGTTTCGCAATGGAGAGCTGCTTGCCATCAATCATAAGCATACACTGGAAAGTCAACTTGAAGAACAGTATATGTCTGGAGAGATCTCGGAGCAGGAGGCACTTGACAATCCGCAGCGCAAAAGGCTGGTCAACTATTTGGGGTACGACCATTTTAAACAAATGGAAATCGCGGACGAGCCGTTTGCACTGCAGCCGGCGGACAAGATTGTGTTATGCAGTGACGGGGTATACAACTCCCTCACGGAGATGGAACTGGAGACCATTCTGGCGCAAGATATTCCGCCATTTGATGCAGCCCAGGCCATCATTGATTTAATTGAAGAAAAACAGCTCGTGCATCAGGATAACGCCACGATTATCATTTTGGAGCAAGGATGGTAACGGATCGGGCAACGCACAGGGACGGGAAATGGGGAGACGGATGAGGAAGGAGAACAGTGAATTCAAGACGGCTTTTGTCTCAGAGGCGGGGTCTTTCCTGAAAAATCGGGATTTCTACGGCTGCGTTGAACTGGAAGACTGGGCTTGTTATGTCATTGCAGATGGTCTGGATACCGATACGGAAGTGAATAGTGCACAAATCACAGTACAGACCATTCTGGAATCCTTTTTGGAAAAGCCAACCATGTCCAAACGCAGACTGACGGAATATATCAAGATCGCACATGAATGGTTGCAGTATGAAAGCCGCCGGGTCAGACTCAAAGCGGGATTCGTTATTGTTGTAACGGATTATACACGCATGGTGTGGGCATCGGCCGGACATAGCCGCTTGTATCATTTCCGGGGAAATAGGCTTGCACTAAAAAGCAAGGATCATAGTGTAGCTGCCCAACTGGCAGCGGAAGGCCAGATTGCAGAGGATCGTGTGGATCAGCATGATGAACGCGGCAATCTGAATGAATACGCGGGCAAACCTGGCATGATCAAACCGTATGTATCCGATAAGGTCAAGCTTGCCGATGGTGATGTGCTTGTTCTATGCACCCCTGGATTATGGGAAGGCGTGCAGGATGCCGAGATGATTGATGCGGTGGAAGGTGCCAATGACCCGCAGGCGCTGGCCGACACGTTGGAAGAAGTGATGCTCAGCAAGCAACGTTCACGAATCGAGAATTATAGTGCGGCAGCCATCTATGTGAACAAGATTTTTCATGAAGAACCCAAGAACCGTAAGAAGTGGATTAAACGGATTGCCATCATGTTGATTATGCTCCTGATTTTTGGCGGAGCCGGCATATTCTACGCGGTGAAAAGCGCAGCCAAAAAAGCCGAGCTTGTCGTAGATATGCTGCAATACGAACAGAACGCTGACCAGTACGTGAAGGAACAGGAGTACGCCAAGGCCGTCTCAGATTACAGTCTTGCTCGCAACAATTCGATCAAAGTAAAGGACCCTGTGCACAAAAAGTTGCTGACTTCGAAGATGGCTGCTGCTCAGACATTGGTTGACGGCGAGGCTCATCTGAAAGAAGGGGATATTCCCAAAGCAACCGCCAGTTACACCAAAGCACTGGAATTGTCTGAGTCCTACAATATGTTCAACCGTGAAGTCATTCAGGAACGTTTGGAACAGATGACCACCTTTCAGCAAGTACAAGACTGGATCACGGAGGGAGATCTGAAACTCCAGAACGGAGACTACAGTGGAGCGATCATTTTGTATAAAAGGGCCAGAACAGCGGCTACGGAAACAGCATATAAGGAAGCGCTGAAGGAAGTTGCCACCAAACTGGAGACGGCCGAAACCAAACGGGCGGATATCAAGCGCCAATCCAGACAGCTTCAAGCTGATACGCTGGAACAGAAGGGTGACCGCTTCAATGAAGCCGGAGATTATAGCGGTGCCATGGATGCCTATGCATCGGCACAGGAAATTTATCAGGAGATCGATATGCTGGAACGGGTGCTGGCTATGGAGCGGAAAATAAATAAGCTGGATGAGAAACTGAATCCACCTGTACCGGCGGTTGATCTTACTCAGGATGCGGCAGGGTTAGGAACAACAGATACGTCTGGTTTGAACTCGGATTGGACCGGGAATGCGGGAGGAATGAGCGCAGGCAATTCAGTGGGAAGTACTTCTTCTGCGGGTAATGCCTCTTCGGCCGGAAGTGGGACTGCGGATGCTTCTGGCTCCGGGTCTTCTTCAGGGAAAACGACAAGCAATGCTAGCATTAATTCCGCTTCAAAGGCTAAAGGAAGCACCGACACCACCGAGGCAGAAGCGAATGAACAGGAAGCAACGGAAGGAGGAGATTCGTGATGAAAGATATTATTCGTGACCGTCTAAACAAGATGGAGGATCTGGAACAACGTCGCATACTCAAAGACCTCATGACAGGTGTTTTTCTTAATCTGGTGGAGTATCAGGAGACGCTAAACAAACAGATCGAGCAACGTGTGTTTGACGAGGTGGTACCGCTGGAGGAACGCCACGATGTATATGTCACATTATGTCCGCGGGAAGATTTGGACCCCATTCATGAATTTCTGTATCCGATTCTTCCGGAGGATGTTGCACCGCAGACTGTTTATTTGAGCGAGGCTTCAGATGCGCTGGCACGTAAGGAAGAGATGAATTTATTCACGTTCTACATGGAATGTGGGCAACAGGAGCTCCAATCCCTGCTGAAAAGTAATCGGACATTCCGCGGGGAGATTGTAACGAGTGAAGGCAGACATGCCATAACGGTTCGGTTGAAATCAAGTACAGCGTATATCTACAAAATTGAAGAACTGTACCGGGTCTTTCGTAAAAACAGCCTACCATGGAAATCGATTAATGCACCCTATGTGTTCAAATTCGTTGATTGTGTTCTAGTGGGTTCGGACGATGGAGATGCATGGGACAAACAGCATGTGGTCAAAGAACTTTCAATCCATTTGGAGGAGTTTGAGTCATATAAAAGAACGAACATGATCCCCCTTTGGAATATTCAGCAGCTTGATATGAAAACAGGTGGATTCCCTGTCCCGGCTTCGGACCGCATCAATTATGAACATGTGTTACCGCTCCGCAAAACAGGGACTGAGCACGGATATTTAGTGGATGGAGACGAATCGCATATTCGATATATCAAAAGATCGGAAGAAGATATCACCATCGTATCTCCGCTGGAGAAATCCGATTCATGGACGGTGTTGAAAATAGCCGGTCCCGTCGCAACCCGCATTGGGAGGATGGACTTTCCGCTGTTTTCCAACAACAAACGGGAAGGGTTTGCCGGTAAATATGCGCGTCAGGAAGGACGCTCTGTACGATCCAAAGGGGAGATTGCCCGCATGGTTCATGCTTTCCAGGCAGCGGAGGGATTGGAACTGGAAGATGTGAAAGTGGTGGCACCTGGGCCTACCCTGGGCATCACGTACCCGCTTAATGGATTTGTTAGCGATCATGTCCGTGTTGAGACAGATAAACATCGAATGATTTTAAGGTTCAGCAAACACGGAATTCAGCCAGAGCAGGCTATTTTTCTGGATGATTTGCTGAGCTTTCTGGTATCCGAGATCCAGTTGGCTTTCCCTGAATATCGCTGCGAAGGGGAATGGATGTGAGCTCAACATGAATTATATATGGGATCTGATTATTCGCGCCAAGCGTAATGGAACTGATCTGAGAGACGTAACTTTTGTTCCTGCACGTGTATATTCGCCATACATGGAATTAAGTCATACGAACCTGAATGCTTCAGACGTGGAACGTACGATTGAAGTCAATCCGTATTATCGTTTTTTTGATATTTTCAGGGATTTGTTCGATATCAATAACGAAGAGCAGGTGGAATTGCGGGAGACGCTCTTTGATTTGGTCATTCATTTTCTGGCGCATATGGATTTGATGCAGGGGATGAATAAAAGGGAGTATTACATTCGCTTCATTTTGAATGATATGCATTCGGGTGTATACGGGAAACGGATACGGCGGCGACTGGAGTTGTTCGGACGGGAGGAACAGGAAGTGATCGCCTGCAATATGCTCCGTCTGTACGATACGGGAGAGGCCGTTCATCTGCTGAGGGATACTCTTGTCCGGATGTTCCCGCGTTCAACCCTTTATGCCAATTGTGAGGAGAAGGATGAATTGCTCTTATATATTGGTCAGGTAGAACGGACGGAAGCGAAGGAGAAGCTGGAATTGATTCTTGAACTCTTCCTGCCGGTTCGTTTTGACACGGAAATATACTGGGGGCATCATTTTGGCATTCTGGATGTGGACTATACGATGATACAGGACGGTATTGCCCTATATTAAGCAGCATCAGCAGTTGTAAGGAGGAAGTATAGATGAACGGCTATTCATACCGATTGTATCCCGATGCCACGGGCAGGGAACGGGCCAGAGGAACCATGCGTTATACGCGCGAAGAGTTGATGGACATGACCACATTTCAATTACGGAATATTTGTTACAAGGAGCGACTGGTTGAGGGATTGGGGCCCCGCACGGAGCGTGAAGAACTGATTCGGATTATTCTGAAATTTTTGGGAGCGGACGATGTATTGTGGATCGATCAGTCTTTGGAAGGCGGATTCGAGCGCATACAAAAGGCCATTTCTCGTCATATGACGGCTCCTATGAGCAGTGATGGAGGTATTAGTGTGCCCGCGCGGCTGATTCTGTACGAAGGATTGAAAGTGGACAAGCTGGATCAGTACGTAGTCACGGCACCGGGTGGTTTAACCGAATCCAACGTACTTTTGGTCAATGAGAGTATGGAGCTGTGCGGCATCTTTAATCTGGTTAAGGACGAGTCCATATCCGGAACCTTTTATTTGACGGCAGGAAGTGGATCGACCTGGAAACGATCGGGTAACAGACAGTACAGTCTTCTCTTTTTCCGTAAACGCGATTCGGAATATCTATATCAGACCTATTACTCTAGCAGGCCTCTTCCTCCGGTTCATATTCAATATACTCAAATTCCACTGGCCGATCTGAACATCCGGGAACTCGAACCGACAGACGCTGTACTTGCAATTGACTTTGGCACCTCCAACACGACGGCAGGCGCCTATTTGCATAATGGTTATATTCAGGCACCAAGCAGTCAGGATTTGCTGAATGGGCGGGTTCGTATGGATGCCATTAACTATGTGGCTTTTCCCGACCCTACATACAAAGACACGGACTGGATCGAGGTCCTACCTACGGCCATCGGTGTGGCGGAGTGCTCGGATCCAGCGAACATTCGTTACGAGTTCGGCTATGAAGCGCTGCGAAGCATGCGTCGGGGAGGGTACAGCAGCCGGGCGAGTGTCTTCCGCAGCATGAAGCGCTGGGTGAACAACTACAACAAAATGGAAGAGATCGTCGATGTTCATGGCAATGCGGCCATGGTTTCTCGTATGGATCTGCTGCGTGCGTACATGAATTACATCATCCGAACGGCAGAGCATCAGTTCAAGTGCAAGTTTCGCCATGTGCATTTTACCAGTCCCGTGAAGATGAAAACACAATTTTTGCAGATGTTCGGAGAGATGCTTCCGGATTATCGGATTGAGCAGACATATGCGCTGGATGAGGGAATGGCTGTGCTCTATAACACCCTTGCTGACGGGATGGAACGCGGTGCTTTCATGGAAGGGCAGACGTATCATGCGCTCGTGATTGATTGTGGCGGTGGAACAACTGACTTGTCATCTTGTGCATTTACGATCGAGGACGGACATATGGCGTACAAGCTGGATATCCATACCACTTACGAAAATGGGGATACCAACTTCGGAGGTCACAACATTACCTATCGTATTATGCAGTTCATGAAGATCGTATTCGCCGACTACTATAGCGGACGACGTCAGGTGACGGATATCGATAGCCTGATCGAGGCACCGGGTGCGGATGTGTTCCGTCAAGTGGACGAAGAAGGTGTGAAATCCGTCTATCAGAAGCTGGAACAACGCTATGAGGAGGCAGAACATATCATCCCGACTGCGTTTGCGCGTCGAGAGAATCGTTCACGAGATGAGTATCTTCGGGTGAGAGGCAACTTCTACTTTCTGTGGGAAATCGCAGAAGAGATGAAGCAGCAATTTTTCCGCAAAACCGGCATCTTGCGTAACCGATTCCACTCGGAGATGGAGGACGATGGGGATAGTGACCTGCAGATCACGACCATGGAACGTTGGTTTCTGTCCGTGGAACGTAGTGGTGAACTGAAGGATGAATATGAGTTCCCCGATGTGGTGTTTAATATCAAGGAAATTACCCAGCTGATCAAGGCTGATATCTATGAGGTGGTCCGCAAGTTTTTGGATGATTTCTATCGGCAAGGGCGGATGAGCCAATATTCGATTATCAAGTTGACAGGTCAGTCCTGCCGCATTGATGTATTTCGGGAAGCACTGAAAGAGTTCGTTCCAGGCAGAAGCATTGAGTTTCGGCAAAAACCTGCGGAAGGGCGTGTGCCTGATCTTAAACTTGCCTGCCTTCGAGGGGCAATTCGTTATCTGAGTGCCCGCAAAACAGGAAGCGTTCAAGCCGACATCACGCATGATGCCGCAGTAATTCCTTATACCGTAAGTGCCTACACGCATAATGGACGTGAAAAAATGCTGATCAGCAGTCTGGATCGGAGTGACGGCATTCCGGGCAGCATTTCCCGTCCATTCGAGACGGCAGAAGTGGAGTTGTACCTGAGCGGAAGTGATGGTCAACTGAGACAGAAATTCGTCTATGCCAACCGTCCGGATGCCTATAAAGAGGTGCTCTACGAAGACATCCGGGATCAGTACGGAGATAAAATCCCGCAGGATGATACGGACTCCATCGTGAATGGAGAGACGAAGTTTTTTGTTTTTCCGGATGACCGTCATTGGGGGTTTCATGTATTGCCGGTTGCCCGCAGGAATGAACGATTGTATCTGGGGCCGCAGAAGCTGCTTCCATTTGAAACAGACTTGTCGGAACTCGACTTCTTTGACGGAATGAAGTGAGGACCAAGAGCAGAAAGGAGGGACACCGCTCATGTTCACATATTCGTATCCGCATTTTAACAAGGGAAGAATCCTGAAAACATCCATGTTGGAGGGGCTACGCGATTTCCCCAGAGACTACATCGAACTGTACTATCGCGGTTATGCAGATGGCATTCTTGCAGGTGCAGAGGTGGAAGTGTTTCCGGACAAGCTGATTGTTGATCCTGGGATGGTGCTGCATAAAGGAAGGCTTTACATGCTGACAGAGCCTATGGAATTGGCATACCATGCTACGGGCCGGGTCAATGTGCTGAAGCTTCGGTTTACTGCGGAGGAGACCGTGAGTGACATGACGATAAGCCATTCGGAACTGCTTCTGGATGAAGAGACAACGTGCACATCGAGTGACTTGGAGCTGGCTCGATTCAAGCTGAAGGAAGGGGCCCGGCTGCGGCGGGACTACCAGACCTTTGCCGATTTGGCAACGGAGTTCAACACGCTGCATGTCATTCATGTCCCTTATGCAGCCGAGGGTGCAAGCACCTTATCCCCTGTTGTCATGAAGGATTATGCCGAGAGATTGCTTCGAACGGGTGCCTCTGATCCCCAGGATCTGGTCTTCGCCATGATGTGTCTTAATGAAGGAACGGTTGCGCGCAGCGTCATTTTGCATCACATTGCCAGTCGATTGGGGCTGGAGTACAGAGAATACGACAATGCGCAAATTCATCGATATCTGGATCGTATACTGGCGAATGCAGGTCGGGGAACGGGACGTTCGGGTATGCCGGTGGGCGGACCACATCGTATGATTGTGGATTGAAATTTTCAAGAGAATGGGAGGATGTAAACGATGAAGCATTGGGATGAAAAAATTGTTGCAATGATGAACGGCATGACAACGGATGCCCCTGATGATGGATATGGACAAATTCCGGAAGAACCAGACCTGGACTTAACGGCTGCTTTTTTACAAATTGGTGGTGAGCCCTATTCATTTCAAGAAACGGAGCTGCTTGAAGGAAAGGCCCGGATGATGCTGCCACGGACCTTCAAGCCTATGTCTGAGCACATGATGAATCTAAAGTATCCTTCACAGCACAGACCCGGTACGATTTACACGAATGCAGAAGGCACGATTAATATCGCCGTGAATCACACGGTTAACCCACTGCCAGGGGAGGATCTGCCCTTGTTTAAACAGAGCATGATTCAGATTTTGCGGCGAACGCAGAAGCTTACCAAGTGGTACGGGGACGGTGATCGCACCGTGGGAGAACGTGCTGCGGCAACTTGCGAATTTTTGACTCCTGTCGTGAATGCGAATCTGTATCATCTCATGCTGTTCACTTCGTTGGATGAACGGGCACTGATCTTTACCTTCAACTGCACAGATCTGGAACTGGACGATTGGAAACGTGTGGCTTCCGCGATGATGAACTCCATCCGTTTTGAGGTCGATGAGGAAAGGGGCGATGTAATGTGAGTATTGAAGCCTTGTCTTACAAAAATGTGAGAGTAAGCCCGTTCGAACTGGTCAGTCTGCATGAACTGGTTATTACCAAACAAATGAATGAGCACGCATGTGTGAAGTTCACGGGAATTGTAGATGAAGAAAAAAAGGATACATACGTGCGTCTAAGCGGTTCGGATACGCTAGTCGAGATCAGTCAGATCGATGAGGAAGGCAGTACATCTGTACTGTTCAGCGGCTTGATTCTAAATGTTGGGGTAATGGTGACCGGTGGCGTCTATATGCTCGAAGTGGAGGGCATCTCTCATACCCATGAACTGGATATCCGTAAGAAAAGCCGTTCGTTCCAAAATCATGGCATGACGTATCCACAGTTGTTAGACCAAGTTGCGGCTGACTATCCAAACATCGATATCATGGATGCTGCAACAGATGGGGCAGCCATTGGAAAGTTCACCCTTCAATATGAGGAAACGGACTGGCAGTTTCTGAAGCGTATTGCATCCCGTCTTCGAACGGGTTTGATGCCTGCATCCGTATTTGATACTCCCAAATTCTATTTCGGTGTGTTTGATACGTCATCCAAGGGGAAGCTGGAGGATTTCAATTACAGAGTCCGCAAACGGATGGATAAGTTCCGTTACACCTCGCAGAACACCAAGGTTGAGGTTGGCGAAGAGGATTACGTGTATTACGAAGTGGAGACAAATCGCGTACTGGATCTGGGGAATGCCATCGAATTCAAGGGCAAGCTTCTGTATGTATATGAGGCATTCACCGAAATGAAAAATGGTCTGCTCAAGCATCGTTATACACTAAGTACACATCGGGGACTCCGGCAAAATACATTCCATAACGATAAAATTATCGGAGTTTCGCTGCAAGGTGTCGTCATTGGCATCGACAAGGATCGATTGAAAGTGCATCTGCACATTGATCCAGCGCAAAACGAGGGTGAGGCGCATGCTTTTCCCTATCAGTCCGTGTATACGGCGGAAGGAAACAGTGGTTGGTACGTAATGCCCGAAAAAGGGGATCATGTGCGGGTTTATTTTCCCGGTAACAAGGAAGAAGAAGGCGTGGCTACGAGCTCTGTACGGCAGAACTCGGACGAAGGCGAGAGCAACAAACTGAGTAACCCGGATCATAAATACTTCCGTACCGCCGCTGGTAAGGAATTGAAGATGACACCCGAAGAGGTGATTGTTACGGGCAAAGACGGGGAGATTTTTATTCGGCTGAGTGAAGGCGGAGGTATCGAAATTATTAGCAGTCAGCAGATCACGATTTCCGCCAAGGAAGATATCATGATGAATGCTGAGAAAAGTATTGTGTTTTCTGCAAAAGAAGAAATCAGCCTGACCTGTAAAGAGAGCAACATCAAAATGGACGGAACAACCTCATTGGTGGGCACAGAACTGAAAACCAATTAAAAGTGACTAGAGTTCTACTACAAATCAACTTCTGGAATGTTCTTATAACAATGTATTGGTGATCTTTAAAAAGGAGAAAGGAGGAATGCTCGTGACTACTGCGCTTGTGCAATTCAAGCAAGAGATCGTAATTCCACTACGCAACCAAGTGATGCTCCGCTTCGAGCAGATGTATCAGCAGAATCGCGAACGTTTGAAAGAAGAGTTTCTCCGTCATTTTGCCAAGAAATGTCAAATCGTTCTAAATGCGCAGAAGATCGGTGAACATGGAGCGGTGGGACATGTTACATATTCAATGCTTCGAACACGACTAATGGACGGCCAGGCCCTGTATTTGACCGAAATGGCTGACGAAACGTGGTTATTTGATCCCTCTCCCATTGAAGGAGAATATGATGCTTCCTGGGCATTTGGTTATCTGGATGTGATGCTGGCTAGTTGGGAAGAAGAATTGCATCGGCCCGGTTCGCTCTATGCAGGCTCCATTTCACGACCAGATCTGGAACATATACTCCTGAAGGAAGCTGAACACGGACACGCCTATGTGACGAATCTGATTCATCTGGCAATGCCGGAGGCTGTGCAATGTGAATCGTTTATCCATCTGGAGAAGTGCCCGTCCTTTGAAGTTCGGGTAGGTGAATATCTGGATGTGAGCGAATCCGTGTACAAAACGAATAGTGATCCAGGCGATGAATCAGAGATGCGAAAATGGCTTGCTGAAAGAATCGAGGGAGCCTACGGATATGCGGCTTTGGAACATCTGGATCTGGCTGGAGGAGATTATAGCGGGATGGATTTCCGTTACTCAGCTTTTCGCAATGTGGCGTTTGGAGGGAGTCAATTCGAAGCCAGCAATCTGTTGAATACCGTCTGGGAGCAATGTGACTTGACGGATACCCGATGGAATAGAAGTCAGATGTATGGTGCTCGTTTCCGAAAATGCAGGATGGTAGGTGCCATATTTCATGGCATAGAGGCGAGGCAGGGGTTGGCTGATCCTGAGATCTGGGAGATCCCGGGATTTCATCGGGTTTCGTTTGCAGGGGCGGATCTGAGAGAGGCAGATTTTGTACTCGCGGATCTTCAAGGAGCGGATTTTACGGGAGCGTTGCTGGAAGGCACTGTGTTTGGCGTATGCAACTTAGCAGATGCGGATTTCCGTGGAACGGATGTGTCCAGGGTCGATTTTACAGGTTCGCATTTGGAGGGGGCGCAGATGGATACCGGAGCTTCCTGTCCCATCCAGGGTCGTCCCGCAGCCCGGAAACGAGAGGGCCTGGAGCATATCGATGGGACGATCGAGGACCAGTTAGCCTACTTTATGGAGCGGAACTTACAGCAGAAGGGGCGGATGGCATGAGAAACGATTGGTTCCGGATCATGCAGGATATGCGTGTAACAGGGGCTCATGAACCGATTGGTGTCAAAGGAATTATTCAGCCCGAGTGGATGAGAGGCGATCACTTGAATGAACTGGAACAAGCAAATTTGCAGTTTACGATTCGCCCTAATCGAAATCCTGTTCCCGTAGATCTGATCGAGCGGCCGTATCCGTTATGGTCTGATGAGCTTAAACGTTTGCTGAGTACATTCGCTCCACGCCTGATGTTCAGGTTGGCTGGGCTGATGGATATGGAGAGACAGCAGTTACACCCTTACTGGTTCATGGTGCCGCCACAGCTGGCAGCACTATCCATGGACAGTACATTTGACAGCAGTGGCAAGTTGAACGTACTTCAGGTCGATGGCGAACGATTGAGCAGCACAAACTGGCCAATTATTCAGTTGACGGACGAACGATTGAAGGAAACCGTGATCTTGGTGAATTTGGCATTGGCTGAAGCGATTTTACGCCGGGACTATACCGGACTGCGCCTGCAACGCGTGGATCAGGTTTAGAGGCAGAACCGTTAACGGAACTATTAAAAATAATCTGGGCGAAAGGCCAAAGAGGAGGAAAAAACAATGGCTGAAGCTATTGGTGCTACAAGACCTGATGTTGTGGATGAAGGTGCCGGGGGCCCAACGTATGTTGTGGCAGGAGCGATATTAAGCTGTTCTTGCGGTACGCAGTTAAATCGATTGAAAATCCCTTACAGCCACGGCGTTCATTTGAAGGAAAAAGCACAACTGAATGTGGCCGATGCAACACCCATGATCCACATCATGCCTTTTGGAAATTGCACAAGTCAGTTGAATCCTGTCGTGCAGACCGGCGAATTCGACATTGAGGGCGTTCAGAAAGCACCCTGTATTCCGTCCGTGTCTACACCGTGGATGGATGGCAAAACCGATGTGCTCATCGAAAATGAACCTGCCTTATTAAGCACCTGCATGAATATGTGCCTCTATGGAGGCTACATCCAGATTGAAGATGATGGTCAAGAGCTTGGCGGATCTTCCATAGGCGGCACAACCGGGTTCGGCGGTAACATCAGGTAACGTACATCTTAGAATATAGCTGAGTCCTTTCTTCCGTGTGCTGACATTGCTAGAGGAAAGAAGTGAGACAATGAGTGTAGTGGAAGCGGCTGTGGGTATGGGGAATATCCGATGTATATCTCCATACACGCTGCAGCATATACAAGATTTGCGTATCGAGCGCAAAGCAGGGGATCATGCCCGCCTGTATCTACAAGGCATCATCCCGGAAGAACATCAAGATCGGGATCTGAACATACTAGCTCAGGATGAGACAGTGTCCCTGGTGGAGATTGGGGATCAGGGGCAGGAAGTACGCAAACTATTCCAGGGACTCGTGCAAGATGTCAGCATCCGCCGAGTTCAGGGGATATACATATTGGAACTGGAGGCCGTGTCCTATTCCTATTTGCTGGACATTGAACCTCGTATTCGTTCGTTCCAGAACAAGGATCAGGACTGCGAAGACGTCATTCGCCAGGTACTGAAAGCTTACCCGAAATCGGATGTCATTGATTATGTGAGTGGAAGTTCGAAGCTTGGGGCTTTGACCCTCCAATATCGGGAGACGGATTGGCAATTTCTACGCCGATTAGCATCCCGGTTCGGCGCAGCGATCATTCCCGAAATATCGGCTGATTCTCCTAAATTATATATTGGGGTGCCAGATGGTCGGTATACGGAACTGCCTGATCAGGCATATACGCTAAGACGGGATATGAGAGCTTTAAAAGAAGCCTGGTCTGTGGGAGCCTCTGATGTATCGGAGAAAGACTTTACGAGTTACGTGCTGGATACCCATCGCTGGTTGGCGCTCGGAGATACCGTTCTCTTCCACGAAGAAGAACTGAAGGTCGCCGCTTGTACCAGTCGAACGGTAAGGGGCATGCTTCGGCATACCGTCACACTTAGTCCGGAAAGTGGCATTCGGCAAAATGAAATTCGGAACGATGACATTGCAGGGGCCGCACTGGAAGGGAAGATCATCGGGGTTACCAAAGATACGGTGAAAGTTCATCTGGATGTGGATGCTGACCAATCCGAATCGGAAGCAAGCTGGATGCCGTATTCTGCGGTATATGCCGGAGATGGCGGCGGGTTTTACAGTATGCCGGAAGCGGGCTCCGCTGTTCAGGTGTATTTCTCCAGTGGGCAAGAGAGTGATGCATTTGCGATGGGCTCCGTCCGTCGTGGTAGTCAGCCTTCCCCGAAGACCGCTGATCCAGCCACCAAGAGCTGGGGAACCAACTACGGCAAAGAAATGAAGATGACCGATTCAGAAATGTCCCTGATCGCGACGGAAGGAAGTCTGTTCATCACGCTGGACGGCGGCGGGGTCATGATTCAGAGCGATAGCGGAATTGTAGCATCCGGCGGGCAGGAGATTACACTCGCGAGCGAGAAAAAGATAGGGATCGAGGCTCAGGAGACGATCTTCCTTCAGTGCGGAGACAGCAGTATGATTCTGGACGGCATGACGGATCTGAAGGGCAGCGAAGTGCTACTGGACGGATTAATCAAAATGCCCGTAACCGTGGAGGATCTGGAGCCGGTGCCAGAAGCACCGTTTGTGTCCGAGGTACAGGTGGAAGAGGAACCGGAAGAGGAGAAAAAAGGCTTCTGGGGTAAAGTGCTGGATGTGACTCAGACCGTGCTGGATGTGGCCGGTATGATCCCTGTCATTGGTGAAGTCGCCGATTTGGCGAATGCGGGCATTTATGCCGCTCGGGGAGATTATACGAACGCGGCCTTGTCCGCTGCTGCTGCGATTCCGTTTGTTGGTTGGGCGGCAGGAGGAGCTAAGCTCGCGATGAAAGGCGCCAAGTTGATCAAGAAAGCCGGCAAAGTGATCGACAGTGTCGCGGGTATAGCAACAAAGATTGCGGATAAAGCGGGTCAGGTAGCGAAGGCGATCG
Source organism: Paenibacillus sp. GL_099_B (assembly GCF_057835695.1). Taxonomy (NCBI): domain Bacteria; kingdom Bacillati; phylum Bacillota; class Bacilli; order Caryophanales; family Paenibacillaceae; genus Paenibacillus; species Paenibacillus sp. GL_099_B. The sequence goes on along the minus strand of NZ_CM174430.1, from coordinate 5,151,723 downwards.
GCGATCTGGCGAACAAAGCCGGAGACGCTATCTCTGGTGCGCTGGGCAAGGTCATGACCAAGGCGAAGGGACTCGCGAGCAATTTCAGTCCAGCGGATCTGGCGAACAAGCTAAAAGGTAAGCTGAACGATCTGCTGATGAAGTCACCGAAGATGGCGAATGCCCTTAACAAAGCAACTGATTTCACACATGGCCTGATGGCTGATTTGATGTCCGATGCGATGTTCACTGCCGCAATGGATATGCTCAGTAATTATGCGGATTCGAATATTTTAATGTCCGCAATGTTGATTATGAGCAACTCCGGAGGCGGGAAGAAAAAGAAACCACAAGGGAAAACTCAGAAACAAATCAAAAAAGAAGTTGAAGATTTAGATAGAGAAATTAAAAAGAGAAAAAAAGAAGGCGCAAGCAAAGAAGACATAAGAAAATTAGAGCGTGAACGAAACAAGTTGGCAAATAAGTTGGATACACCAGATGATATAAGCCATAAGTATGATATATCAAATGCAGAAAGGTATGAACGGAAAATCGATAATAAAAAGCATTTCGACCATGATAAAGGTGATTTTGGAGAAGAAGTAGCTAAACAAATAGCTAAGGATAACAAATTAGGAAAGGACATTTCCGATTTGTTCCAAGTTGGAAGGAATGGTATAGATGGGACTTTCTTATCCAAAGGACCACCACCTAAGTTGACCATAATTGAATCTAAGGCATCAATGTGGGGAAGTTTTTCCTATTCTAAGGCGCAAAAATCAGGCGGTAAAAATTATTTCGAACAGATGCTTGAGAGTACAGATCCAAGATATGCTAAGTTCAAAGAAGAAATAAAAAAGCTTAAAAAACAAAATCCTGGATTGCAATATGACTATATTAGGGTTGAAACTGACGTAAAGATAACTAAAACTGGTTTTGGTGTAGATGTTTTGAAAGTGAAAGATTGGAACAGTGAAATAGATTGATATCAAAGGAGGCCTATTATGATAAACCAAAAAAAGTTGGAAATGGCTTTTAAAAGATATAGCAGAAACTTTATTGATGGAATTAAGCTTGAAGACGTGCAAAAAGAATATAATGAAAACCTTAATGAAAGTATTGATATTGTTGAGTCAAATGAAACTGATATGGATCATGTTTTATTAATAAATTTAGATACAATATCATCTTACTATCTCTCAAGATGGAAAAATGATGTACTAATTAATAAAGGAGATAGTGTCGAAAATCTTAAAACTATACAAAAAGTTGTTTTTTATCAATGTATGGTACAAGATTTGTATAAGGAACGTTATCCTGACATGATACTGGAATATTCATTCAAAAAAGTTGTTATAGCATTGATTCACTTCACTATGTTTGGTTGGGAGAAAGAAGAGAAAATTCTATTCAATTTTCTAGTGACGAAACTCGGAACTAAATTTATGGATGCGAACGATTGGAATAAACATTTGTGGTTTTTACTTGAGCTATATTTACAGTTTAGAGATGAGACTATATCAGGAACGAATCAAGAATTATCAAGAAACTTGAAGAAAAATTTGAATGAATTAGGGATGAAGAACGCTTTAATTCCTGAAGATCTTGAAGTGTATGAAAAGGTGTTGGGAAAATGGAGAACAGTAAATGTTCAAGAATTAATTACAATGATTTCTGAAATGTCTTTACATCACTCGAATTTAGCAGCAGAGGTTGGACAGTTAGGAGAGTTTGGGGACTTTAAGTATGCATTTTACCCTTACGAGATATTGTTCTTACTTCATATGCGAAAAAAACAAGGGCTGCCCAATCCAGACCATTTTGATGATTTTCTCATGAACACGGCAGAAGCTAAAATGTCGATTCAAGATCCTGAAACATACCCAGAATGGGACCCTATGCTGAGAATGATCGATGACTTTTACCGCAAAAATTATCCTGAATATATTCCTAATCAACATGGAGACCTATTTCAATAAGAGAGGAGGGCAATGATATGGAAGAGGAAGATTTGGTGCCTTTGATTTTCAAGGATCAGGAGGACGTTGAACATATCTTGAATGACCCGGACGAGTCACTGGCGTATTTCAGTATGTTGAACCACGGTTTGGCGACGAAGAGGTTTTTGTTTCTGGATTATAAAGGAGAAGAGAGTCATGAAATCGTGAACTATATCTTGGACTATGAGTTCAATCACGACATTGAACTGGGAACCCCAGATGAGCTAGAAGAGTTGGGAGAGTTCGACTATAAGTATCTTCCTGAAAAGATCAGAGTAGTCAATAAATTGATCTCTCCGAAAGGGTATGCATTATTTACCTATCCCACAACTGGTGATTTCTATGCTCTATTCATTGCGGAACTTGAGTACAAGGATGCTTTAACGCAGGTGGATTTGTTAGGAGATGAGGATATTCCTGAAAAAGAGCGATATATTCAGTATTATATTTAATAGCGATTGAAAAAAGAGGTTAGGCAGGTTCTGGTTAGATTACGGGAGCCTGCCTATTTTGATTGGCAAGTAAAGAATGGATCTACATAGATAAGAGAAACACTTTTTTGTGCAACAGTGCTGGGCAAGGTCATGACCAAGGCGAATGGACTTACGAGCAATTTCAGTCCAATGGATCTAGCGAACAAGCTAAAAGGTAAGCTTAACGATCTGCTGATGAAGTCGCCGAAGCTGGCGAACGGACTCAAGACGGCGGGCGGCATGGCAACTGGATTCATGCAGAACTTGCTGATCAGCGAGGCAATGAATTATGGCTTAGAACAACTAAGTCAATATGTGGATTCAGATACAATTACCAAAGCGATGATTCTTTTGAGTATGCTGAATAGTAAGTCCAAGAAGAATCAGAATCAGGGGATCACATCAAACAATAAAAGCTCTGGGGATTCAGGAAGTTCTAAATCCTCTGGGGATAATAAAGATAGTAAGAAGGATACAAAAGATGGAGAATCTTCAAAAAATGAACCTGGTAAGTTAAATAAGAATGAATTAACAAGTGAGCAAGAGAAGCACTACCGTAACAAAATTGATGAAGCTGAAAAACGTGGTAACAACAAAGCAGCTGATGATGCAAGATATGAACGTTACGTACAGAAACAACAAAATCTTGGTAAGCAGCCATTGTCCCGAGATAAATGGGACGTAGTCAATGATAGGTTGAAAAACAGTAGTCAACGTGGTGCAACAGAAGAAGGCAAAGGTAGACAGGCTTTAGAAGGCCAATTAGGTCGCAAAATAGAAAATAACAACGAAGCACCAGTTATTAAATATAAATCATCCGAAGGAGTAGAAACACGACCAGACAGCATAGGTCGAAATAAAGAAGGGAAGATAGAGCTAGTACACGATCATAAGCATAAAACTGGTGGAGAGGATCAGGTTGTATATAATGACGATCAAATGCGTGCTCAACGTGAAATGATTGAAGACAAAGTAAATGGTCGTCATGTTGTAACAATATCTAGTGATTTGCCAGATTTGAAAGGAGTTCCTCCAAAACCAAGACCCAGTGGGCCGCTAGGGGAACAAAGCGATATTTACTATGTTGACCCTGCTAACGGTAAAACAACGCATCAATGGATAGCTGACCCTGACTTACCAGGGGGAGGTTACTGGAAAAAGCTTTAAAGAACACATTAAGAGGAGGTAGGAAGGATGTCAGAAGTGAAACCGAATTTATTTAATATATTAATGTATCCGACAGTCAAGTTAGGAGAAAAACAGGCTTTGAATCGTTTATTGGATAATTTTGAATCAAATGATAAATTTACTCCCACTACATGGGGGAATAGTGAAACAACCAGTGTAAGCTACAATCGCAATGAAATTATAGCAAAATCTTTCTATGATATTCCGCAAATATCAGAAGTACATCTCCGACGAGATAAAATTGTCAAATATTCAGGTTACTTTGATTTGAATTCTAACTTACGATCTTTTCTTAAGTTTTCTTTCGATAAATCTATGAATGGTAAGTATAGGAAAGATTTTTTTGAGTTGTCCGATCAGATCGCTGAAACGGTTAAGCCACGTTACGGAGTAACTCATATTTCTTGGCCTGCTGTAACGCCGTGGCAGACTGAAAAAGAAAGAAATCATAAATGGATGAACTTAAGTTCATATCCTGTTCCGGTAAAGTTTTTTCCTAATGGGCCTTTGGGTATCGGAATGAGAACGTACTTGAGTGGAGATATTTTAGAAATGTTTGGTAGAGATGTAATAGTGAAAAGCCCCGCTGTTATTAAAGATTTAAGCTGGGGAGGAATACGAATTGATCTTGTGGAAAATCCTTGGGAATCTGATTTAGAACATCTGTTAGAACGATGGGTGGAAGTCATGGAATATTTGAATCAAGTTGAGGTCATTGCTGTTCCAAACTTTGAAGACAACATGGGGGTTACATTTAACCCAAATAACAAATGGAAGGATTACATGAGAAACTAAAATATTTTCGAAGGAGTGTAACTGTGAGACATATAAAAGACAGAGATGAAGCTTCTGAATTTATAAATAATTACAAATTAAACAAGGAATTGATTGATGACTTGAGAATATCAGAGGCAGATCTCTCATTCTTAGACCTATCTGAAATTATTGCTAAACGCTTATATGCAAACGAAATAAATTTTAGGGCGACATCTTTTGTTGAAGTTTCATTTCGTGACTGTGAATTTATTTCTACCGATTTTGATAGTTGTAATCTTGAATACGCTGATATAGCTGATTGTGTTCTGAGTAAGGCAAACTTTTTTAAGGCTCAAATGAAGAATACAGAAATTAAAATAAGTACATGTACAGATACATGCTTTGATTATACTGATTTCACTAATGGCAGTTTGTACGGATCAGCACTTCAAAAGGCAACATTTCGCTTTTCCAATATGACAGGGATAAATGGTGAAGTTTCTATTTTCGATGAATGCGATTTATGCGGAGCAAACCTTACAAATGGTAATTTTAAAGAAGCAGACTTTATCGGAGCAAACCTGTCGGATGTTATTGCTCTAAATGCAATATTTATAAGTAGTAACTTCAATGGAGCTGATCTTCGTAATGGAGACTTCAGTGGTGCCGATTTTACTGGAGCGAATCTTCAAAATGTAATTTGGAAAGGAGCTAAAGTAGAGGGATGCAAATTCGATGAGGAGATAAGAGAACAAGTAGAAAGACTAATTTGATGCCTATAACAAGTCTGGGGTTTGGAACAGCCTGCAAAAAAAAGAATCTCTTTTATAGATGAAGAAATACTCGAAAAAGACGTATTCAACACTTCGTTATTTTGTTCTATGATACGGAATATATTGGAAAAATGAAATCAACATTCTCTCGTTATTTATAATAATTGGAGAGTGTTTTTCTTTTGACTACAATAGCCAGAAAAGATGTTTTTAGTCAGTGGTCAGGTGAGAGAGAAGAGGAACCGGAAGAGAAAATGGCTTCTAGAGCAAAGTGATGGGTATCACTCAAAAATGTGCTGGATAAGGCTAGTTTCATTCCGGTTATTGGAAAATGCCAGAGATGCCATCTCTGGTGCACTAGCAAGGTCTTAAGAAACGCGAAAAAAGAAGGGGCAAGTAAAGAAGAACTTAAGAAATTAAGGCGTGAACGGAGTAAGCTGGCCAATAAGCTGGATACAGCAGATGATATTAGTCATAATTATGATGTATCCAATGTAGAAGGGTATGAGCGGAAAATAGATAATTCAAAATATTATCATCATGATAAAGGTGACTTTGGAGAGGAAGTAGCCAAACAAATTGCTAAGGATAACAACTTAGGCAAGGATATTTCAGATTTATTCCAAGTTGGTCGAAATGGTGTAGATGGAACGTTTTTATCCAAAGGCCCACCACCTAAATTAACAATGATTGAGGCCAAGACATCGGAATGGGGAAATTTCTCATACTCTACAAATCAAAAATTAGGAGGAGAAGGTTACTTTGAAAATATGTTAAAAAGTACAGATAAACGATATGCTGACTTTAAGGTGAAATTTCAAAAGTTATTAGATGAAAATCCTGGGTTAGAATTTGATTATGTTAGAGTAGAAACCGATATTTCGAAAACTAAAGTTGGCTTCGGAGTAGAGGTTGTTAAAGTTAAAGACTGGAATAAGTCACTCAATTAACAAATAAGGAGGAACAAATGGTAAATTCCAAAAAAGTACAACTTGCATACAAAAGGTATATAAAAAATTTCGTGCAAGGTATGGATGGTGCTCACGAAAGATATGAAGAGGCTAAGCGTGAGATTGCTGATGTAGTAGAAAGTGACGACATGTCACAAGATCATAAATTATTAATTAGAATGTATATAATATCTTCCTATTGGTTAGAGGTGTGGAAAAATGATGTATTAATCAACGGTAAGAACAGTACAAAGGGATTAAAACAGATACAGCAAGTTGTATTTTATCAATGCATGTGTAGGCATATTTATAAAGAGCGTTATCCAAAAATGAAGTTGATTGATTACTCTTTTGAATCCAATATGATAGGCTTAATTCATTTAAATATGTTTGGGTGGTCGAAGGAGGAGGGAATATTCTTTGATTTTATCGCCGATCATCTTGGAGAAAACATCATGGAGGCAAATGATTGGAAACAACATATTTGGTTTTTGATAGAGTTATATCTGCAATATACAAACAAAACGATTTTAGGAACCAATGATCATGTTCATTCGGCTGTCAGATCAACATTAGAGGATAGAGATAAGCGTTGTGACTTGATTCCAGAGGAACTTGGTATCTATAGAGAAGTGCTAGATCGTTGGAATACACCTGATCTAGACGAGATCACAGAGTTAATCGCTAAGATGTCAGATCATCATTCTACCTTGGCTTCGGATTTAGGAAATTCACTGGAGTTTGGTGATTTCGATTACGCTTTTTATCCATACGAAATTCTCTTCTTGCTTCATGTACGAAAAAAACAAGGCTTGCCCAATCCGAACCATTTTGATGATTTCTTGATGAATACACCTGAAGCTACAATTGATATACAAGACCCTGAACCATATCCAGAGTTAGATCCACTACTGAGAATGATCGATGACTTTTACCGCAAAAATTATCCTGAATATATTCCTAATCAACATGGAGACCTATTTCAATAAGAGAGGAGGGCAATGATATGGAAGAGGAAGATTTGGTGCCTTTGATTTTCAAGGATCAGGAGGACGTTGAACATATCTTGAATGACCCGGACGAGTCACTGGCGTATTTCAGTATGTTGAACCACGGTTTGGCGACGAAGAGGTTTTTGTTTCTGGATTATAAAGGAGAAGAGAGTCATGAAATCGTGAACTATATCTTGGACTATGAGTTCAATCACGACATTGAACTGGGAACCCCAGATGAGCTAGAAGAGTTGGGAGAGTTCGACTATAAGTATCTTCCTGAAAAGATCAAAGTAGTCAATAAATTGATCTCTCCGAAAGGGTATGCATTATTTACCTATCCCACAACTGGTGATTTCTACGCTCTATTCATTGCGGAACTTGAGCACAAGGATGATTTAACGCAGGTGGATTTGTTAGGAGATGAGGAGATTCCTGAAAAAGAGCGATATATTCAGTATTATATTTAATAGCGATTGAAAAAAGAGGTTAGGCAGGTTCTGGTTAGATTACGGGAGCCTGCCTATTTTGATTGGCAAGTAAGGAATGGATTTACATAGCAACAGTGCTGGGCAAGGTCATGACCAAGGCGAAGGGACTTACGAGCAATTTCAGTCCGGCGGATTTGGCAAATAAACTGAAGAGCAAGCTGAATGATCTGCTGATGAAGTAGCCGAAGCTGGAGAACGGACTCAAGACGGCGGGCGGCATGGCGACCGGATTCATGCAGAACTTGCTGATCAGTGAGGCGATGAATTATGGCTTGGAGCAATTAAGCCAATATGTGGATTCGGATACAATTACCAAAGCGATGATTCTTTTGAGTATGTTGAATAGTAAGTCGAAGAAGAACCAGAATCAGGGAATCACATCAAACAATAAAAGCTCTGGGGATTCAGGAAGTTCCAAACCTTAAGGGGATAAGGACAAGAGCAAGAAAGACAAGGATACGGGCAACAAGGATAAGGATGTGCCTAAGGATAAGACGAAAGAAAAAGACAAAACGAGGACTGATCCAAACAAACCTGAACCGAAAGAAAAGGAAACGGACAAATCTAAAGTGAAGACTGGTGATGATTCAAAAGATTCGTCAACATCAGATACCAAGAAGGATAAGGACGGTACTGAGGGGACGGATAATGGTGGTAAAAAATCATTTGTCGATGATCCATTTGATGAAACGGGGAAACTTAAACCGGATGTGAAATATAAAACTGGTGAGCACCAATATGATTATGAGACAGATCATCTTGGCAGGATTGAAAAATTTAGTGCGGATGATTTAAAATTAACTGCGAGAGACGACCGATTACCGCATGATCCCAAGACGCCTGGCAAAGAGTCAGGTGACCATGCAGGTCATTTGGCAGGAGATAGGTTCGGTGGCTCACCGGAAATTGATAACCTTGTATCCCAGTCAAGTAAGGTGAATCTAAGTGAGTACAAAAAAAATGAAAATGAATGGGCAAGAGCCTTAAGTGCAGACCCACCAAAGCATGTGTCTGTCGATGTTAAAGTAAACTATGATGGGGATTCACTTCGTCCTTCTGGCTTTAAAGTTACGTATGAAATAGATGGAAGGATTAAAGTTGTTGATTTGGTAAACTAAGGAGGTAAGAACATGACAAAAGTGTTTGAAGATTATTTCTCTGAATTGCAAGCGGATATGGTTTCAATTTGTCTGGAGTATGTGAATAACAAAGCAGATAAGATATTTATATATGCTTCAAATGAGTTTGGACAATTTACTTCAGATGTTTTCTATAAAATAAACAATTGTGTGGTCGAAAAACACAGGTTGAATAGTGCAGTTCAAAATGAGGATAGTCAACATATTTATAATGTCTCAAAAGAGAGACAGGTTGCAGTACTAAATATTTGTAATGATAATTTACGTAAAATTAAAGATTTGTGTCAAGAAAATAACAGAGAAATGCCTACCGAGATGAAATTGATTTATGATGTACCCCAAAATAATTTAGAGGCTCAATACAGTTACGAGATAAAATATACAAATGATCCAGTAAAAACAGCAGGTCACATTTTTGACGAGTGGTTTTTAGAAATGGGAGGAAAGCTATAACTTACATCAAGTAATATTTTTGAGGTGGGCTACCCAGTGCCGAATGAACTCTTTATTCAATCAATAACACACTTAACCCATGTAATACTCGTATAAAGATTTAGTTATTTCGTTTGTACGCACAATAATGCTTGACAACTATAACCTAAATATTGCTATTCGGTTATACGAAGCAGGTCGATTATGGTCAGATACTACCATGATTGACCTGTTTTTTGTTATGTTCGCTTTCTCACAGGATTTTGAAAATGCCACGCAACTGTAAGATACGCCGCCCCGATAGATAAGCTGTCTAAACCATCGCACCTTCTAGGATGGATAGCACGACCATTCATATTGTCAGGACTTATCTGCAAAATTGTCCGCAACAATCTGGTGACGACCAGTTGACATAGAACAGGCAGGGAACATATAAGGCTAGCCACCTGCCCTATAGTAAGCCCGAAATTTATGGAAAAATTCGGGAGGTGTTGGCACATAAAAGGGGTCACTGTATCTATAGACCGTATTGTCATCAACTATACAGATGTCTATTGGGACTTCTTCAACGAGTTCCACAAACGAATCCGTCATTTCTACGGGGTCAAGATGACGGTGGGGGAACGCTTCATCGAGATTGATTTCGATTGCCTTCTGATCTTTCATTGCTTTGTATCCGAACGCCGTCCGACCTCCGGCGTATCCGCCTTGCTGTGCCTTCTTGTTGTGCCCTCGACTTAGCTTCATGGAGATTACCAAGCGTTGGTACGCATCGACTAGTTCCATCAAAACGTTAATCAGAAAGTCGGAAGGGTCTTTCTTATAGATGCTGTAGGTAGGCTGTTCGATACTCTTTACATCAACGCCAAGCTTTTTGAACTCCCAATGAACCAGAACTTTCACAATGTCAGACCGCCAGAGACGGCTTGTATTAAGTACGACAACTGCATCCGCATCTGGGCGGCGACCGGAGCCAAGTTCGCGGTGAAGGGCTCGAAGTTGCTATCCAAAGCAGGCAAAGTTATTGACGATGTGATGGGTGTAGCCAACAAGGTCATGGACAAGGCCGGGCAGGTAGCGAAGGCCATGGGAGACCTGGCAAAGAAAGCCGGGGATACCATCTCTGGTGCGTTGGGCAAGGTGATGACCAAGGCGAAGGGACTTGCGAGCAATTTCAGTCCGATGGATCTAGCGAATAAGCTGAAGAGCAAGCTGAACGATCTGATGATGAAGTCGCCGAAGCTGGCGAATGGACTAAAGACAGCGAGGGGCATGGCCACCGGATTTTTGCAGGATCTCCTGATTGATCAAGCGATAGGTTATGGCTTGGAACAACTAAGTCAATATGTAGATTCGGATAAAATTACCAAAGCTATGATTCTTTTAAGTATGTTGAATAGTAAGTATAAGAAAAACCAGAATCAGGGGATCACATCAAACAATAAAAGCTCTGGGGACAGGATAAGAGTAACAAAGATAAAGACAAAACCAAGGATGATCCAAACAAACCTAAGCCGAAAGATCAGGAAACGAATAAATCCAAAGGGAAAACTGGAGACGATTCGAAAGATTCGTCAACATCAGATACCAAGAAGGATAAATCTGAGGGCAGACCTAAGGATATAGTTGATATTGACTACGGGAGATATTTGAAGGGTGGTAGAGCTTCAGGTGATGTGGCGCATGTTAAAAGATAAGAATAGAGAGTGAAAAACAATGAGAATGGATGTTAATACGATTGTCTTTCCATTACCAACCGGCGAATTATTAGATTTAGTTGAGAAGCTTGGCAGTTTCATTTCCAGAAATTCATAGGAATTCTATTAAGCAAAATAATGGAGCTGTACCAATCACAAATATTTTTAGTTTGAATTAGCAAGATTATGTAGTTGAGAAATTTCTTTGTATGTTAAAAGACAGTGAGTCTGATCCTATTAATGGATGGTATGATGTTGAAGTTATTATTACACAAATAGGTGATAGATTAACTGATAATGAAGATATAGTGGGGATAAATGTAATTCCTATTGCGGCACTTTTTTCAGGAGATTTTATTTGTTTGGACTATAGAGAGAAGAAAGAGCCTGTTGTAGTTATTTGGTTTCATGAAGAGTCGGAGGTGTTCTCTCCAGTGACACAAAAAGTCGCTCCCAATATATCAGCATTTTTTGAAATGCTCAGTGAATAAGGTTGTTCTAGTTCATGTTAGCACGTGACCCAGTTATCAGTGTCCTCTAGAGAAAATAGTGGAGCGTTTGAACGTGAATTGTAGAACTAAAATAAGATCTATAATAATTCAATTTAAACGATGTGTCTGAATAATTAACAGAAGATGAGAAGATAGATCTATCTAATGACAGATGATAAAAATCAGTAAGGAAGTGGCCAGATGGAATTTGAATATCATTTAACCATGAGTGATCTGAAGCAGAATGAGAAGGAAACCTTTATCAACATCTGTAATGAAGAGAACGTAAAGCCCGTATTGATCGTGTTGGACCAAGGTGAATACATCAATCAGCCAATGATTACAGGCATTGTACATAGCGCGGATTATGAAGAAGTGAAGAATGTTATTGAAGAGGTTGCCGCAAAGTTTCGGGATAACGGATTCATGCTTGTTCGGACGAAGGTGGAAATTCCCGCAAAGGAAGAGACGTATTTTGATAAGCCAATGCTGGCGCAGTCCAAGCCTTATTTTGAATGGCACGGTAAAGTATATATTGATGATGTAGTCAGGTTGAAGCAGTTGTGCGCCGACTCAGGCGGGCATATTTCAAGGAACTCGCTGAATGCGAATGGGAAAATTAGATTTGTTACGGTCAGAGAATACAATAGTTCTGAAAAATTCTACAGCAGAGTAGAGAAGATACATAATATCTTACAGCAGAACAAGATCGAACTGTTAAAACAGCAATATGAACTCTGCATCTACGACAGCCGGGAAGAACTGGATCGTGGATGGATCTAACCGGATGTTGAGTATGATGAATAGAGGAGGAGAACGGGTGTCTGTAAAAAACGTACAATTACATAGCTTGAATGAGGATGAGAGATTCATTGTTGTATTAGAAGCTCTACTGAAGCGAGCTTCTCTGGTGAATAGTCCATTTGTATTAAAAGGAAGTTTGCTAACAAGACAGTATTTGGAGAATCCCAATATTCGTTACGTGGACGACATCGACTTTTTGTATGTAGGTCGAATTGAGACTGAAGACCAAGCCAATGAAATATTTACAGACTGGATGATCCGGGTAACGGAGATGGACCTGAATGACGGTATCGTATTCCGAAGCTTTAGTGAGAATGCCTTCTGGCGCAGAATAGACTACGCGATGGCGGATGATTTTCCAACGGTGAACACGGAGCTTGCCTTTTATATTGATAGTGAACCAAGGAGCGAAAATGAGTATGAAGATGAGGATGAGCTGCATCTTGATATATCCTTTAACCTCGAATTTAATGAGAAGTCTATTGCTCTATCGTACCAACCTATGGTTGGAGAAGCTTTTGTCGTTCCTCACACCGTGCCACTCTCCATTCAAATCGCTTGGAAGCTACATCAAACGATAGTGAGGCCCCGATTCAAAGACTTGTATGATTTGCAGCATCTGTTGTCTAACCCGTCATACGATCAACAGGCTCTGCAGGAGACACTACAGACTCTGGTCAACGAGTGCAATATAGACCCAGCAATTACAAGAGAGGATATGAAAAAGGTACTAGTTAACGATCTGCATGATGTGTATTCGAGGTTAAATTACGATTATGACCTGCAATATTATGCAGGAAGTCGTAGTCCTGAAGTGTACTTTATGGACTTTGTCTCAGAGCTGCGCCAAACGATGAATCACGCCGGGATTAATAGTTACGCGTATGATCATTTACCAAGTTGTACTACGCACAAATAGAGCTTCTCATTTACAAGTAAGCTGAATCATTGTTTGTCTAACCGTAAATGAATTTGAAAGGAACACCCTATCTCCGATACAATGTTCTCATAGAGTTTGAGAGAATGGATCAAATACGGAGCAGAAATGGAGAATTACAATATGACTGATTTTATCAATGCTGACGATATTAACGACGTAATTTTGGCTGCGGCGGCTTCAGAGTTGGAGCAGATGGTGGGCAAAATATGTGAACTGATCGGCACGCCTTTGGAACAGACAACGGAACTGGAGCGTCAGGTGATTGCTGCTTTTGGATTTGGCGCTGTATATGGCATAACCCATCGGGATCAATTGGCAGAGTCACAGGCTCATGCAATGAGCATCCGGATGCTCATTAAGCCGTTTAACTATAGTGAGCAGCAGGCGGTAGATTTTGCCGATGATCTGATCCGGGTGGCTTCAGACCGTGAGGTTCATCCCGTGATGAACACGATTATTCATCGTGGGATCGATGGGCACCGTCAATTTAACCAGGAAGACAATGAAGGGCTTGCCCGTAACATTCAGGAGATTCTGGCGGCGGTACAACCGGAAAGAAACTGAAGAAGTAGAGAGTTTACATTTTTTGATTTTCCCCTCTATAGAGGGATCATTAGAATCTCATGGTTATTCCATCGAAAGATTATTCTAACTGCGTAGTGGTACAGACAGTGTATATATGTCTAATGAATTGTTTAACTTGTTTGGGAGATGATCGCAATGGATCTGATGAAATTAAGCAAGGAGCTTTCCTACGCCTTGCGTCACGCCCCTTGGGAGTATGAGCTGGAGCTGGACGAAGAGGGATGGGTGGAGATTCCGCAATTGCTGGTAGCTTTACATGAGAGTCCACAGTGGAAGGACGTCACGGAAGCGGATCTGGAGCAGATGATCCAAGCCTCGGAGAAAAAGAGACATGAGATCCGTTCTGGCCGCATCCGCGCATTATATGGTCATTCGACTCCGCAAAAGATATCCAAAACACCTGCCGATCCACCGGAGATACTCTATCATGGCACGCCACTGCGGTCGGTTGCTTCCATTATGGAGCAAGGTTTGCAGCCTCGGCAGAGGCAGTATGTTCATCTGTCCGCAGATATGGATACCGCCAATCAGGTGGGACGAAGACGTGATGACCAGCCAGTAATACTGAAAATTAATGCAGCTCAAGCGGCCAAAGAAGGTATTCTTTTCTATCATGGAAACGAAAATATTTGGCTGGCCGATCACATTCCGGCACGGTATATCGAGCAATGATCAATGTAACGGTTATTGTAGATAATCGATATTTACATCGAATTTAATTCCAATCGGACCGGTTCAATGTACAGTTATCCAATCAACTGCTATATCGTTTTAAAGATTGTTTTATAACACCAAAAGGGACACATCCAACATTAAAATGTACCCTATAAGATGGACACTTTAAAAAAGGTCATCTTGTAGGGTCTTTTTGTGTACAATGAATAAAAAACGAGCGGTGGTCAAGCGGATGTCAAAGAAATGCTTTACAACTCAAGAGCAAGATCAGTTAAGAAGAAATCCCTATGTGAAAAATGTCAGCGCTAAAGCTATTACGTACACGGATGCGTTCAAAGAACGATTTATTCAAGAATACAGTCAAGGTACGCTTCCCCGTGAGATTTTTCAGGAAGCAGGCTTTCCCATTGACGTCTTGGGTGCAACCCGAATTCGAAAGGCTTCCAATCGATGGCGTGCGGCTTTTCAAGAACAAGGACCTGCTGGATTAACAGACGGTAGAATACACGCTTCAGGCCGTCCTCTGACCCGTGAATTAAGTCTTGAAGAAAAATATGCCCGTTTGGAAGCGAAAATGAAATGGCTTGAAGCGGAGAATGAATTCTTAAAAAAGCTCGATCAACTCGAAAGGCAGATGAGAAAAAAGAAATCCAACTAAGTACGCGGCAAAAATTCGAACTGATTCAACAGATGATGCATACATACCCTTTCCAACGCAAGGTGCATGTTCTTTGTGAAATTGCTGGAGTTTCACGTTCGGGCTATTACCAATATTGTAGCGAAGATGCCAGGTTACATCGTCAAAATCAGGAACAAGACGATCAGAAAGTGAAAGCGATCGTTCTGAAAGCCTACCATTACCGTGGAAGAAAGAAAGGCGCCCGTCAAATCAAAATGACGCTGGAGCACCAATATGGAGTCATATACAATCTCAAGCGAATTCGTCGTGTCATGCAAAAGTACAACATCGTTTGTCCGATTCGAAAAGCTAATCCCGCACGTCGTATGGCCAAAGCGACCCAAGAGCATCGAACCTGTCCTAACACGTTAAATCGAGCTTTTAAGCAAGGGATTGCAGGCAAGGTACTATTAACGGACATCACGTATTTAACTTATGGGAAAAATAAGCGAGCCTACTTATCGACCATTAAAGATGCTGAAACGAATGAGATTTTAGCTTATGAAGTCTCTGCTTCACTCGGTTTGGACATTGCGATTGAGACGTTGAATCAACTCAAAAAGCATCGTCACCTCACCTCAGATGCGTTGATTCATTCAGATCAAGGATTTCACTATACGAACCCAAAGTTCCAAAAGATTGTGAAGAATATGGGGCTGGGACAATCCATGTCGCGTCGAGGAAACTGTTGGGATAACGCTCCACAAGAATCATTTTTTGGGCATTTTAAAGATGAAACGAACTTTAAAACGTGTATGACCTTGGAAGAGGTCAAGCAAGAAGTGAAAAGCTACATGATTTATTACAATCATTATCGAGGTCAATGGAACTTAAACAAGCTGCCGCCTGCACGATACAGACAGCAGCTTGAAGTTGCCTAACCTTTTTAAATTGTCCTTTACAAGGGGTACATTTTACATTCGCTGGTGTGTCCCTTTTTAATTCACATTCTATTATCTTCTATTTAAAATTACTTGCCCAAAATCGCTTTAACACCCTCACTCAATGGTTGAGCCGGACGGCCAAGCAATTTTTCTAATGTATCGCTCTCTACAGCCAATGCGCCTTCACGGATAGCACTTTGCATATCAACGAGCATGGAGACTACAAAGTCAGGCAGACCTGCACTTTTCATAATGTCAGCGTAAGCAGCATCGTCTACGTTTTTCACATTGATATCCTGTCCAAGCACTTCCCCAACGATGGCTGCAAGCTCAGCTTGAGTACGAAGTTTACCAGACAACTCATATACTGAATTCTCATGTCCCTCACCTGTCAGTACTGCAGCGGCAGCATGCGCATAATCACTGCGAGTAGCCCAGCCCACTTGGCTGGCGTTAGTTGCATGCACCCAAGGTGCGCCCTGGGAAGCTGCTTGAACGCTGCCTGCTTCATTTTCCAGGTACCAGTTGTTGCGCAGGAAGGAATAAGGAATGCCAGATTCACGGATAGCCTGTTCTGTGGCGCGATGCACTTCAGCCAGTGAAAGGGTGTTTTTCTCCGCATTCACAACGCTGGTATAAGCGATGAATCCAACGCTTGCCTTTTTGGCAGCGTCTACTGCAGCTTGATGTTGGCGAATTCGGGTTTCATTGTCACCGTCTGTGGAGATCAGCAGCAGCCGATCTACCCCTGCAAATGCTTTTTCCAGCGTTTCCGGCTGATCGAAATCACCGTGACGAACGTCAACACCTTGAGCGCGCAATGCTTCCGCTTTCTCCGGGTTGCGTACACTTACAGCCAAATCCCCAGCAGATACCGTTTGTAACAGAGCCTCTACGACTAGTGAACCCAAATGACCTGTTGCTCCAGTAACTAAAATTTTCATTGTATTTTCCTCCTATAAGGTATGTTTTGTGTCGACACTAATGTGAAATGTCAATCTACATGAATGGATGTAATCGTATGTGTTATAACAGGTGTGATTACAACGAAAGGTTTAAAAAAAGCTCGTAATGAGCTTTTTTTATTCAGAGACGTGAACCTGATCCATCATCTGTTGTATCGTTACACGTTTCAAACGCTGCTCCATAGCTAGCTGAGCCTCAATAAGTTCGGCACGCAAGGTTTGTTCGATCATGCTGCCAACCGGACAATTGGGGTTTGGATGCTTGTGGAAGTTAAACAACTCGCCATCCTCCACAACCTCAAGCGCATGATATATATCCAAAAGGGTAATGTCCGCAGGGTCCTTTAACAAAGAGGCACCGCCGACACCGGGTCTGACCTCAATCAGGCCGGCCTGTTTCAGCTTGGACATAATGCGCCGAATAATGACGGGATTGGTATTCACGCTTTTGGCGATAAAATCTCCCGTGCACTCATTGGGCACAACAGCGACCAGGGACAGCGTATGAACCGCAATGGAAAAGCGACTGCTGATTTGTTTCATGGATGATCACCACCGTTGTAACTATAATAGTTACAAATAAACGCGATGTCAATGATGAATTTCAAAGTAGCCCGGTGTATTGAATTATCATTTTGGATACATCTCAACCCTTAACCGCCCCTGAAGTCAGACCACCCACAATATATTTTTGCCCAATCAGGAACACAATCAATACAGGTAGGGACGTAAGTACAATATCCGC
The DNA here is from genome assembly GCF_057835695.1 of Paenibacillus sp. GL_099_B. NCBI lineage: Bacteria > Bacillati > Bacillota > Bacilli > Caryophanales > Paenibacillaceae > Paenibacillus > Paenibacillus sp. GL_099_B. The sequence goes on along the minus strand of NZ_CM174430.1, from coordinate 5,134,085 downwards.
ACTGACCAGATTCCACTGAGCACTGAATTGTCCGAAGAAGTTATAGACAGCGAGCGTCATCGGCCACATCTCGACGGTATTGAGCATGTAGAGCGGGGCAGTAAACTCATTCCAGACACTCAGGAAATTAAGAACAAATACCGTAACCAGTACAGAGGTTAACAAAGGCACAATAATTCGGAGAAACAGCTTGATCCCGTTGCATCCGTCCATGATCGCTGCTTCATCCAGTTCTTTTGGAATATTGGATACAAACGCATATGTGATGAATAGCGAGATCGGAATACCCATCGCGGTATAGAGCAGAATCATGCCCACATGCGAATTAATCATGCCCAGCGACTTCATGACCTCCATTAATGGAATGTAGTTTAATGGCAGCGTAATGCCCAGAATGAGAAAGAAATATAGGAACTTGCTTAACTTCGAATAATTTCGTGATAACGTGAAGGCAGAGAACGCCACAACAAACACCAGCAGTAGGGAAGAAGTAGTTGAATGCAGCAGACTGTTGAAAAAGGAACCACCCAAGTGTCCCTGCTCATAGACGATTTTATAATTTTCAAAGATGAACTTCTCGGGTAGGGTCAGTTTCAATACTTTGGCTTCGGCATCGGACTTGAATGAATTCAGAACAATGACGACAAAAGGAATCAGGACCACCAGGCTAAGAAGCCAAGCGAGTACATTTAACCCGATTGAAACCAGCCGTTTTTTCACACGCATCTAGTATTCCACCTTTCGGTTCATCAAGCGGATGATGAAGAAGGAGATGACAGCCATAATGACAAACAGAATCGTGGATAATGCACTGCCAAGTCCCCAATAGCCTTTAGCAAAAGAGGAATATACCGCTGTGTTAATCACATCAGTCGCGTTGCCCGGTCCGCCATTGGTCAGTACATACACCGCATCAAATACCCGCAGCCCATACGTAATATTGAGCACCGTAGCGATGGTGATCGTGGGCATCAGCATCGGAATCGTGATTCGAAACAGCTTCTGCCAGAAGCCGGCACCGTCAATCGATGCCGCTTCATAATAATCCCGAGGAATTGCGAGCAGTCCAGCAATGAACAGCACCATAATGTACCCCATGCCTTTCCACGTATCCACCGCCATAATAGATGGCATCGCCCAGGTCAGGGAGCCCAGCCAGTTCTGGGCCAGAACGTCCAGACCCAGCGAACGCAGCGTCACGTTAACGAAGCCGTTGTTGGGATCGAGCAGGCTTTTGAAGACCAGGCCGACAATCAGGAACGAAAGTACTTGGGGTGAAAATATGATCATGCGATGCAGATTGGCGGCTTTCACACCGCTGACGAGTAACAGAGCTAGGAATAGGCCCAGAACCGTCTTGGCAAACGAAGTAATCAGAGTGAAAAGGACTGTATTCTTAATAAAAAGTAAATACGTTGGATCACCCGCCAGAATGGTTCGGAAATGCTCCAGACCAATAAAGTTTTTCTCCGAACTGTAGCTGTTCCAATCAGTGAAGGAATAATAGATGCCCAGCAGGGCGGGAGCGACGATGAACAGCAGATACAGCACAATCGCTCCGGATGAGAAATACCAAGGATAAATCTTGTTCACATTCATAACTTGTAACACCTTTCCTTCCTGCCAAAATACATGAGCGGGCAAGGCCCGCTGCATGTAACGCTGTTCAGTGTTTAAGTTTACCTGATATATTGCGCTATTATTGCCACGCCTCATCCTTCAGCACTTTGGCTTGTTCAGCCCGGCGTTTATCAATATTTTGCAGAATCTGATCAGGGGTCATCGCTCCGGCGAACATACCGGAAAGATCTTTACCGATATCCATCCATTGCGGATCAATGTACTTCACAGCTGCCTGCATGACCGTGCCTTTCTCATGATTTTTCTCATAATCGATGTAATCCTGTGTCAGCTTCGGTTCGATTTCGGGCCAGCAGATGGTCAGATTGCCTTCACCACCATCGAATACACGCTGCAGATGATCATGCTCCGTAATCCACCGGAAAAAATTCAGTACCTCTTCCGGGTGCTTGCTGTTTTTGTTGCCAAACATCGCAGCCGAACCGCCCGGATTCACACCAATCGTCTGGTTATCGCCCCATGGCATCACGAAAAATCCCATGTTGTCCTTCATGTCCGGATAGGCCTCAGACACTTCCTTTTCGGTGCCCGGGACTCGAAGCAACATCGCTGCTTTCTCCTGACCAAAGGCTTCAATGCCAGCCTCGACCGTATTGGACAGAAAATCCTTGCCGAAGTAACCAAGATCCGCAAATTCCTTCAATTGTTCAATGACCGTCTTGAGCTGCGTCAAATCCGCGACCTTCATCTCATTGTTGTTCAGCTTCTCGTACGTTCCCGGCGTAGCTTGCTCATAGTTTGGACCAGTTTCGAATAAAGGCAGTACCTGATACCATCCGCTGGCAGGCGCCTGATAGAACGGAATGATGTCCTTATCCTTGATTTTCTGGCTGATCGCCTTGAACTCGGCGTAGGACGTTGGCGGCTGGATGCCGAGCTGTTCAAAGATGCTTTTGTTATAGTACACATACCATATTTTCGATGGTGCAAAAGAAACCCCATACACCTTCTCTTTATAGCTAACCGTTGGTAAAATCTCTTCGGACATGCGTCCTGTAAATTCCTCATTGGTCAGATCAATTGCATTTTCCTCAGGTCTTACGTTGGCAGGCATGCTAAGTGGATCCACATCGACATTGAAAATATCAGGAGCCTCACCGGAGGCGAGCTTCACCTTAATCAAGTCACGCCACTGGGCATCAGGGACCACCTGAAAGTCAATTTTCACACCCGTTTCCTGCTCATATTCTTTAGCCATCGTTTGCATGATACCCGTACGTGGAATGCCGCTCTGGCTTGTTCCGAACGTTAGTGTTACCCTGCCTGAACCTTTGGAACTTTCACCGGAGTTGCACCCGGCAAGAAGCAGGCTGGACAGCAACAGCCCACCTACGAAGGATAATAGAAATCGTTTTCTCATCAATGAACCTCCCATGGAATAAAGAATAATAGCTCTTGCCGAAACGCTTCATGTAAGCGTATTCTTATGTGGATAACTTTACGCGGAACGAAGAATGCGCTCAATAGACAAAAGCGTTCTGTTGGGTGGACATTTTCGAGTAAGTTGCAAGACATCATCCGATAACGAGGTGTGAGATGGTTAAGTACCGATTCAGAACGCTTCAGCAAAGCCTGTTTGCCTACTACTCTGCGGTATTTATTGTTTTTTCATTGATTGTGGCCAGCCTCTTGTATGTTTTTCTTGCCAATGACATTCGTAGTCGAAGTGCCGAACAGCAGAAACAGATGGGGAACTCGATGGTGAGCAATCTGGATCAGGAAATCGTCAAAATGAATAATTTCTCCATGAACATCGTATATTCCAATCTGGTCAAGGAGCACTTCAGTCACTATTTATCTCCAGCGGAGGACAATGAACAGACGTTGGCGAGTGACCCGGCGTTTTACAAAGATACAACAACGCTGATTGATGTCATTCTGGCGATCATTAGCAGCTCCAACACAGCCAAACAAGCCAATATCTATGATGTGAACGGTAAAATGCTGGGTGCCGGTGCGTTCAATGGCCAGTTGTCCGTAGATCTGACCCAAAGACCGTGGTACGAGGAAACGTGGGCGCGCAATGGCTGGCGTGTCATAAGTTTACTCGATGGTGGGGCATTACCGATGCCAACAGGGCAGGGGGAATCAGGCCAACAATATCTCTCCCTTACCCGGGTGTATAAGGGTGGAAATTATGTCTCCCAAGGAGTGGTGGAAATTTTGCAGGATGCCGGAACCCTGTTCCAGCATTTGAACGATGTGCAAGCGGGGAACGAAGATCTGAGCGTCTATGTATTGAATGAACGTAATGAGCTTTTATATCCTTTTTTGTCCAATGAACATCCGCTAACAGCAATCAATTCTGACGTTGTTAACTTGATTCGAAACGATCACTATCCACCAGGAACGATGCAAGAAGTTGTAGATCCCGATGGAAATTCGAAGCAAATGATGACCTACACGAGCTCGCAGGAGACAGGATGGACGGTTATCGTGATGCAGTCGAAACAATCTCTGTTTGCGAATCTGAATCGCATGGCTCTTCTATTCATGGGGGCTACTTTAGCTACCTTGATTCTTATTCTGCTCCTCTCATACCTGATCTCCAAACGTGTTACTTTACCGCTCCATCGTTTGCAGCGCATTATTCAGAAAACTGGCGTCCACGATCTGACTACGGGTCAGGACTCTGGTCAGTTGTTCAAGTTGGAATATCCGGGTTCCATCCGTGAGATGGATGAGTTGAATGATACCTTTATCCAGTTGAATCAACAGCTAGTTCAGTCCTTCCAGGACATGCTGGCGATCAAATCTCAGGAAACGGATGCCAGGTTGTTGGCTTTGCAGTCCCAGATGAACCCTCACTTTCTTTATAACAACATTACGAACATCAGCATTATGGCAGAGGAGGGCATGAATGAACAGATCGTTGCGTTCTGTGGTCACATTGCATCCATGCTGCGTTACATCTCGGCTCCGAACAAAAGCGGTGTTCCATTGGAAAAAGAAATCGACTACTGTGAGCGGTATTTGGATTGTATGAAAATTCGGTTCGAAGATGATCTGCTTTATGAATTCCATGTTCCTGACTCGATGAAAAATCTTCAGGTCCCCATGCTGCTAATTCAGCCTTTGCTGGAAAATGTCATGAAATATGGACTACGTGATACACCACCCTGGAAGCTGCATATCATTGGAGAGCTGGACACCTTGCAGGAGACCTGGGAAATGACAGTCGAAGACAACGGACCTGGCATGGAACCCGAGGCGCTCGCGCTCATCCAACAGTACATACAACAATCACAGGAATGGGAGCGTATGCCAGAACTTGAGATCAACGGGATGGGTTTGAAAAACATCTGGATCAGACTCAAATTATGGTATGGTTCCGCGGCACATATGCATATTTCGAATAAACCTTCTGGCGGCGTCAGTATTTCGATTGGCGGTTCCATTCGAAAGGAGCACAGTTAAAACTCATGGTGATGACATATAGAACCATTATTGTGGAAGATGAGGCGTTAATTCGCCGCAACGTATCCCGGAAATTCAGCGAGCTGGGCACAAGGTTTGAGGTTATAGGTGAAGCTAGAAATGGACAGGAAGCATTGGAACTGATTGAACATACGGTGCCTGATCTGGTCGTTACCGATATTCAGATGCCCGTCATGAATGGATTGGAACTGGCGAAACATCTGTATTTTGCCTATCCCCATGTCAAGATTGTGATCCTGAGCGGCCACCATGAGTTTGAGTTTGCACGTCAGGCGATCAGTTACAAAGTGGAGGATTATCTGCTTAAACCCCTCACTGAAGAACAGCTTCGGTCGCTACTGGATGCGATGGAATTAAAGCTTGGCAGTGCAGAGGATTTGCTGGCACATGTCAGTGCAATGCTGGATGAACAGGTGAAGCCGGAGGATATTGCAGAGGCAGTTAAGTTGTATCTGAAACAGAACTATATGCATGAAATTACGTTGCAGGACATGGCAGGACAGATGCATTTTAGTGTAGATTACCTCGGGAAGTGTTTCAAAAAGGTGACGGGTGAAACCCCGCTCAAATACATGACAGGGCTTCGAATCAACGAAGCAAAACGCTTGCTCGCGGCCTTTGAAGATATGGATATCAAGACAGTAGGTAAAGCGGTGGGATATAGTGATTCCCATTATTTTAGCCGTATCTTTAAAAACAAGACAGGACTGTATCCAAGCGAGTATCGCCAAAGGTTACAATAACGAAAAAAAGCCCTGTCCATGGTTTTTGAAGAACCACGATGACTGGAGCTGATTATTGTGACAAAGCGTCTTCCGTGATTTGGCGGATATCAAATGGGGAGCGGTTACCTTCCTCAATAATGTCGGGGAGGATATGCTCGAGGAAATAGTGTACACAGTGGAGGTCAATATTTTTGATTTTGATCAGGGCGTATCGGTACATCACGATAAATTCCTTTTCTGTATTGCCACGTTGCAGTTCAGCAAACGCTTCGTACACCTGATCCATTTTGTCGGCCACCTCCAGAATAAGTCCTTCGACAGAATTGTCTTTACCTTCACGCAGCTGTCTGCGGAAAATCGGCTGGAACTCTTCAGGAATATTTTCGTTAATAAAATGCTCAACCATGCCTTCTTCCACCTGCTGCAGCATCGAACGAAGCTCTAGTGAATAATGTTTGACTGGCGTTTTGATATCACCGATAAAGATTTCGCCATAATCATGACTGCTGGTGATTTCATATAGCTTCTTCCAATCGATGGCGACGCCATGCTGTTCCTCAATATCGGCAAGTGTTTTGGCATATTGCACGACTTTCCAAGAGTGGGCGGATACGCTGTGTTCCTCGAACTTGAATTTTCCTGGGGTACGAATAATGCGTTCGAGATCGTTGAGTGACCTAAAGTACGTGTGAATTCCCATATAAGCGATCATCCTTTGTAAGTTTGGGTGGATATATAAACCGACTATACTCCAGTTATATTAACCGTAGATTAACGATGTATGCATGGAATGTAAAAAAATGCTGAGCAGCTGTCTGGGGAGTGTGGAGTGGGGGGAGCAAAAACCACCATTTCCTTCGGAAGATAAGCCGAAGGAACAATGGTGGTGAAGATGCGTTGAAAAAGTTGATTCGCACCGATGAAGCTAAATGAACTATGGCGTTATTCTGGACACCTGCTGTATGATGCCTCAAGGCATGTGAACTACATGATTAGCCGAGTCAGCCTTTCTTCCTCACGGGCGAAACAAACCAGTACGCCATACCTACAAACAGCGCACCGCCGATAATATTACCGAGTGTGACCGGAATCATGTTATGCATCCAGCCTGCCAGAGTAATCGTATCTGGGTGGTTTGGCAACAGCCAGGACAAGGAGAGCAAGGTCATGTTGGCGACGCTGTGCTCATATCCACTCGCGATAAAGGCGTACAGACACCACCAGATGAGGACGAGTTTGGCAATATCTTCTTTTGAACGGGCCGCCATCCAGATCGCCAGACAGACCAGCCAGTTACATAGAATGCCACGGAAGAAAAGTTCGCTAACGGGAGCGGCCATCTTTTTGGCAGAAACGACAAACAGCAGATGTTCCGGTGTCGCCGTCTTGAAGAGACCGCTTCCCACAATGAGCAGACTGAGCAGAACGGCACCGATCAGGTTGCCAAGGAAGACAAGTCCCCAGTTTTTGAGTGTATCGCGAACAGTAGTCCGGCCAGCTAGTGTACTCATTGTGAAGAACATATTGTTACCTGTAAACAGCTCCGATCCGGCAAAGATGACGAGTGTGAGGGCGAGTCCAAAAGACATGCCCATCAGCATCATCTGCAGTGGGGCACCGATACTGAATATCAGAATGATGCCAAGGCCTACATATGCGCCAGCCATCAAAGCGGCAACCATGTAACGTGGCAGGCTTGCGTTCATTTGATCTCGTTTTTTAACCGCTGCTTCAATAATTCCTTCAACATTTGTTGTATATACATGACGATTTCCCCCATTATGGTGCATCTGTCGTTGACATTGAAAATCTTATATAGCTATAAAGCGACCCAGACCTGCCCGTTCTCGATCTTCACGAGATACATCTGCACTTGTCCCTGATCGGGGGCCTGCACAAGACCGGTGTTTAGGTCGATTTTCCAATCATACAGTGGATCGTATAGATAATACCCGGAGACAATCCCTTCTGCCAGCGGTCCACCCTTGGGATGAGGATTTCTATTTGCTGCAGCAAAGATGGTGCCATCTGAGGTGCGAAATACAGCTAGTTCATGGTCTTTGATCTCAACCACTCTACCAATCTGCGGCAGAAATTCTTCGATCTCTCCGGCAGGATAGTAGATGGCAGATTGCTGTGTTGTCATATGAACATCTCCTTCATTTTCAGATTACGTTACAGGATCAATATATATCATAAAGCCCGAGACAGAGGACTATGGGCGAGCAGAAACTTCTATGCCATGGAAAAGTTTGTTCTGGCCTTCCTTGTTACGCAGTGCTTTTTTCCAAGGATCCTCCACTTTCTCAAGAGCGAATTCGATTCGTTCCATAAGCGCCTTGCGCTCTTTCACGTCATCGACAACAACGGCCCGAATGTGCTCCAGGCCCACACGTTCCACCCATTCGGAAGTCCGCTCCAGGTAGTTGGCTGTCTCCCGATAATGCTGCATGATCGCTCCACAAAGCTCAACTAATTCTTCATCTGTCTTGACCTTACACAGGGAGTCAGCCAGTCTGGCCTTGATGCCACCGTTGCCTCCAATAAATATTTCCCAGCCGCCGTCATTGCCCACGATACCTATATCTTTCGTACACGACTCCGCACAGTTACGAGGGCAACCGTTCACGGCATATTTGAACTTGGCAGGCAGATCCAGACGTTCGAACTTGCGCTCTAGCAGAGCGCCCATCGCCATGGAATCCTGCGTGCCGAAGCGGCAAAATTGTGAGCCGACACATGTTTTGACCGTACGCAGCGATTTGGCGTAAGCATAGCCTGAAGGCATATCCAATTCAGCCCAAACTTTGGGCAGATCTTCTTTTTTGACTCCAATCAGGTCCAGCCGCTGACCTCCAGTCACTTTGACGGCTTTTACATCGTATTTGACCGAAATGTCGGCAATGCGTTTCAAGTCTTCCGGAGTTGTGACTCCGCCATACATGCGCGGTACAACCGTATACGTGCCGTCTTTTTGAATATTGGCGTTCATACGTTCGTTGACAAAACGAGATTCCTTTTCATCCACATGGGTATCTGGTGCAATCATGCCAAGGTAATAGTTAATGGCCGGGCGGCATTTGGAACACCCTTCGGGTTGACTCCAACCCAGAACATGCATGACCTCTTTGGTCGTTTGCAATCCTGTTTGTCTGATCTCGGCTACGATTTCATCCCGGTTGAGGGAGGTGCAGCCGCAGATTCCCTGTTTGGCACCCGCTGTAAAGTTGTCTCCAAGCACATATTGCAAAATCTGTTCAACAACCGGTTTGCAGCCGCCGCAGGAGCGGGTTGCACCCGTACAGGCTTTGATTTCGTCTACGCTGGTCAATCCCTCATTCGTAATGGCATCGACAATGGTTCCTTTGGTTACCCCGTTACATCCACAGACAATTTCATCTTCTGCCATGGTTTCCACGGATGTGGCTTTTTTGTGCCCACCGCAGCCTGTACCCATCAGTGAAGCATACAGTTCATCTGTCATCTCAGCCTGTTGTTTAATCAATTTCTGTAATTCGGCAGAATCCGTAATATCACCAAAGAGTACTGCGCCTACCATGATATTATCCCGAAGCAGAATTTTTTTGTATGTGCGTTTCCAGTCGTCTTTATGTGCAATGACTGTATGTTCGGGACTGTCGATAAACTCACCGGTCGAAAAGACGTCTACGCCCGAAATTTTCAATTTCGTGGATACCACAGAACCTTCATAAGGAGCTGTCTCAACACCGCATATATGTTTGGCCAGAATCATGCCCTGTTCAAATAGTGGGGCAACTTGGCCGTAGCATACACCGCGATGTTCGGTACATTCTCCGACGGAATACACGTTATCCAGTGACGTCTGCATATAGTCATCCACTACAATGCCCCGGTTAACTTCCATGCCACTTTCCCGGGCTACACCCGTATTGGGTTTGATGCCTACGGCCATGACAATAAAATCGGTGTTCAGCACGGAATCGTCCGCAAAACGAATACCTTCTACCCGTTCGCCACCGAGAAGCTCTACGGTTTGTGCGCCCATCTTGAACCGGATGCCCTGTCGCTCAAGTTCGGCTTTTAACATCGCGGACGCCTGAGGGTCAAGCTGGCGTTCCATCAGATCCTCCATCAGATGCACGACAGTGACTTCCATGCCGAGTTGTACCAAACCTTTGGCAGCTTCGAGGCCGAGAAGACCTCCTCCAATGACAGCGGCTTTTTTATATTGTTTCGCGGCTTCCAGCATGACGTTACAATCCGCTATATCCCTGAAGCCGACGACTCCTTGTTTATCATGACCCGGTACGGGAAGAATGAAAGAGCTGGAGCCGGTTGCGATGATGGCTTTGTCATAAGGGAAGCGTGCACCTTCCGCAGTTACGACTTCATGGGTCTTGGAATCAATCCGTGTTACGGTTGTACCCTTATGGAGGGTGATACCATAATCTTCATACCAATGCAGATCATTGAGCACAATATCATCAACTGTTTTGCTGCCTTCCAATACATAGGACAGCATAATCCTGTTGTAATTGGGATAGGGCTCTGTGCCAAAGACGGTAATGTCGAACCGGGAACTCAATTTTAAAATTTGTTCAACTGTACTGATGCCTGCCATACCGTTTCCGACGATAACCAGTTTTTCCTTATTTCCGTTCATGTGTGTATGCCTCCTTTAATGGACACTTTACATTACAATCATTTTTAGTGGTTTATATTTGAATCATAACGTTCAACGCTGACATAAAATGTGATTAATTTCACTAATGACTATAGAAGCATTATAAAATGAAATGAGAAATGCGAACTATTGTTCTTATATTGTTTTCGTTGTAAAATCTGGAGTGGACGGTTTATGTTCCCTATTTCTTCGAAAGGAAGTTTTTGCACCATGATGGGAAGATCCCACCTGATTATCGGGACCACTGTATCACTCTCTGTTTTGCAATTGGCCGGTATGCCCGTGACTGCACCGGCGGTTACCGTGGCCCTGATCGGTTCGCTGCTGCCAGACATTGATGAACCGAATTCGCTATTGGTATCCAAGGCATTGCCGAACAGCCTCATTCGGCTATTACAGACAATCCTGCTGCCTGTCGCCGTATTTGTGTACTTCTATGTTCAGGCGAAACCATGGAATCTGCTGCTCGCCATTCTGATTGCGATGGTATCATTCCTACCATCCCGTTCCCTGCGCAAAGTGTTGATGTTTGCGATCGGATTGGGACTTGTATTCTATGGGCATGCATTTGCACCATGGAATCTAATTGCTGGCAGTCTGTTAATGCTGTGTACCACGTTAACCCACAGGGGATTGACACACACATTATATGGAACTGCCGTATGGACTGGGTTGCTCTACAGTACAACTCATTCGCAGGGGCCAGAGATCTGGGTAGCCGGAGGTACAGCCTATGTCATGCATCTATTGGCAGATTCGTTGACGAATCGCGGCATTCGTCCATTGCCGCCACTCAAATGGCGTATAAGGATCAATCTCATGAGTACGGGCACGAAACATGGGGCCGTTGTGGAAAATGTGTGCATTGTGCTGGCTCTTATTTTGGCCTGGATTGCGTTCTCCCCTTTATTTCTGTAAATCAAATCATGCCAGCTTCTGCTCATGCAGAGGCTGGCATTTTGCAATTCATCACTACATCTCCATTTCCCTTTATCTTTAGGACGAATTTCAGTGTTCTGAACATCAAAAAAGATGCCCTGAAAATCAGGACATCTCTTTATAGAAGAAGTTACGCGTTTCCGATAATCGTGTTCAGTGTCGTCTGATCCAAACCCTTCACCAGCTTCACCAGCAACTCTTTTGCCGCATCATAGTCATCCGTATGAATAATGGAAGAAGAGGTATGAATGTAACGAGCGCAGATGCCAATTACCGTTGAAGGTACACCGATACCGCTCAAATGCACCGCTCCCGCATCTGTACCACCAGGAGAGATGAAATATTGCATTTTGATTTGATTGGATGACGCTGTGTCCTGAACATATTCAACAATACCGCGATGGGTGAACATGCCCGGGTCGAAGATACGCAGTAAAGCGCCTTGCCCAATATGTCCGAATGACTGTTTGTCTCCTGTCATATCATTCGCGGCACTGCAGTCCAGTGCAAAGAAAATATCCGGTTCAATCAGATTGGCAGCCGTGCGTGCACCACGAAGTCCCAGTTCCTCTTGGACTGTTGCACCGCAATATAGGGTGTTTGGCAATTTTTCTTTATGCAATGCTTCAACCAGCTCAAGTGCAAGTCCGACACCGTAACGGTTATCCCATGCTTTTGCCATAATTTTCTTCGGATTGGCCATCGGTGTGAACTCACAGATCGGCACGATCTGCATGCCTGGATGAATGCCCCAAGACTCTGCTTCTGCACGGTTATCCGCACCAATATCCAAGTACATATGGTTAAGATCAACCGGTTTATTGCGCTGGGATTCATCGAGAAGATGAGTAGGTGTTGAACCGACAACCCCTGGAATCCGGCGATCCGGAGTGATGAGTTCCAGACGTTGGGACAGTACAGCCTGACTCCACCATCCACCTAGTGGGCGGAATTTGATCATGCCTGTTTCCGTAATACCTGTGGTCATGAAGCCAACTTCGTCGAAGTGACCTGCAACCATGACTTTGGGTCCGGACTCCTCTCCTCGCAATACACCAAAAAGGCTACCCAGGCGATCCTGGACAAATTCATCCGTATAAGGAGACATTTGTTCTTTCATCCATCCGCGAAGCTCGCGCTCAAACCCTGAAACGGAAGGGAATTCCGTTAACGTACGAAACATTTCCAACGTTTTTTGATTCATGTGTCGACAACTCCTCTGCTTGTATGTAGATCAGGTCTCAGCAGAACGGCTGCCGGACTGTTGTTCTTCGGAAGAGAAGAACGTTTTATTTAACCACTGGTCACACTACAGTATGAACCTTGCGCAAGTAATTGTCCATGGTTATGTCACGTATCTCAGGCATAAATGCTTGCTCGTTTGATGATTCATCGGGCCATTAAATCCGCACCAAGCACAGTCGCCAGGCAGCTGCATTGAATATGCATATAGTAAGGAACCGTTTTGCTTAACCAGTATTCCATAAGGTATCCAATGAGCCACTTATTTCACTTGCCTGACAACAGGAAGGAGCTGCGACAATAGATGACGCCACCCGATGAAGGCAATGAAACCATCCTTTGTATCGTCCTTTTTATTTTGCTCGTGATCATTCTGCTTTATTTATAAATTTCACAGACCTCTGATCCGGCGCTGAGCGACTCATCTCATTCGGCAGCTTCATCGTGCTGGAAACATATGCTGTCTTTCGCCGGATACATAACTTTCCCAACCTTAACAAACAATGAATACAGGATTACACACAGTACATGCAGTCACATCTGTTGACTCATTTTCATTACAAGGGAGGTTCTGTATCTTGCCAGCTCAAACTAAGGGTAGTAGTAAAAAATCATCATCATCCCTGTCCATCAGTGAACAGGAATATAAAAAAGTCGCCAAAAAACATGAGCCTGCCCGTCCAATCTGGACGAACTGTATTAAGGCATTCTTCGTCGGCGGATTCATCTGCGTCATTGGACAGGCTATCCAGGAAGCGTTTATGGCCGGGTTTGACATGACTTCGAAAGAAGCTGCCAGTCCAACCGTTGCGGTCATGATCCTCATTTCAGTCATCCTGACTTGTCTCGGTGTCTACGATAAAATGGCGCAATGGGCGGGTGCAGGGACGGCTGTACCTGTCACCGGGTTTGCCAACTCCATGTGTTCGGCAGCACTGGAGCATCGTGCCGAGGGACTGGTGCTTGGGGTTGGTGCCAACATGTTCAAACTGGCAGGCTCGGTCATCGTGTTTGGTGTCGTGGCTGCCTTTATCGTGGGAATCGTATACGCCATTCTCGGCTTCGGAGGTGGACATTTATGAAACGCTTGGGCCAACAAACCTGGCAATTTGAGAACCGTCCACGGATTATTGGCAAATCGGCAGTCGTTGGGCCAGATGAAGGCCAAGGGCCTCTGGTATCTGACTTCGATTATGTATATGACAATTTGGAGATTGGGGAGAAGACTTGGGAAAAGGCAGAGCGTAAGCTTCTCGAACAGGCTTCTCAAATGGCATTAATCAATGCGAATATCACGAAGGAAGAGCTGCAGTTCTTTGTTGGCGGGGATCTGATGAATCAGATTATCAGTAGTTCCTTTTCGGCCCGTAAGCTGGGTGTACCTTATCTGGGTGTATTTGGTGCTTGTTCAACTTCTATGGAAACGTTGGCTTTAGCCTCACTTATTGTGGATTCGGGTGCAGGGGATTATGTACTGGCAGGTACGGTGAGTCACAACTGTACGGTGGAAAAGCAATTTCGTTATCCAACAGAGTATGGTTCCCAGAAGCCGCCATATGCACAGTATACGGTCACCGGTTCTGGTTGTGGTGTCATCTCCCGTACTGGTGAGGGCCCGGTAGTCACCAAAGCGACCATTGGCCGAATTATGGATTTGGGTATCAAAGATCCGTTTAACATGGGGGCTGCGATGGCTCCTGCGGCAGCGGATACCATTGTTTCGCATTTCCGGGATACAGGCCTGGAACCGGGTTATTATGATCTGATCGTTACAGGTGATTTGGCTTCGGTTGGGTTGCCCATCGTTAAAGAGCTTTTGCATAAAGAGGGTGTTCCGATGGAACAAACTGTCTTCAATGATTGTGGCCTGATGATATATAACCTGGAAAAGCAGCCTCAGGTTGTGGCTGGAGGAAGCGGCTGTGGATGTTCAGCGACCGTGACTTACGGTCACATTTTGAACCGGATGCAAAAGGGTGAACTCAATAAGGTATTGGTGGTCGCTACCGGTGCATTGTTGTCTCCACTTTCATACCAGCAGGGCGAGAGCATTCCTTGTATTGCGCATGCCGTAGCCATAGAAAAGGAGGGATAAAAGGATGCAGTTTTTATGGGCATTTATTGTTGGTGGGTTGATATGTGTCGTGGGACAACTTCTGATGGATGGTGTCAAACTGACTCCTGCACATACGATGAGTACACTTGTTGTGGCTGGTGCGGTTGCGGATGCGTTTGGGCTGTATGATCCACTCGTCAAATTTGCAGGGGCAGGAGCTTCCATCCCCATTACCAGTTTTGGTAACTCCCTCGTGCACGGGGCATTGACGGAACTGGAGAAAGAGGGATGGATCGGTGTCATTACGGGGATATTTGATTTGACCGCGGCGGGTATTTCCTCAGCGATTATCTTTTCTTTTCTCGCGGCATTGGTGGTTCGGCCCAAAGGGTAACAGAGCATGGCAGAGCTAACCATTATATATGGAATCAGTAGAGGCTTCGGATAACTTCTATCCGAGCCTCTTTTTGTCGTAATCATGCGATAACTGCGGTGAATCTGACGGCTGGAAACAAATTATGAGTTCCTTCGAGTGTACTCGCGCCCTTGGATCATGTACAATAAAAGGAAATCTGTATGCTTTTTTAGGAGGTTAGACCACATGCCTGTGCGCAAAGAGTCGATCCAAATCATATCAGCAGTTCGTTCTAATCTGGAATCATGCATAATGGGAAAATCCTTTGAAATTCAACTTTTGCTCACAGCTTTGCTTGCAGGCGGACACGTTCTGATTGAAGACGTACCAGGAACAGGCAAGACGCAGTTGGTTAAAGCGTTATCGAAATCCATGCGCGGAGAGTACCGCCGCATTCAATGTAATCCTGATATTTTACCAAGTGATATTACGGGAGTATCCGTGTTCCATCCACGTGACGAGCGCTTTTACTTCCGTCCCGGTCCGGTCATGACCAACATTTTGCTGGCAGACGAGATTAACCGGGCAACAACGAAAACGCAGTCCGCTTTGCTGGAAGTCATGGAAGAACGCAGTGTGACGGTAGATGGCGATACGTATGATCTGCCTCATCCATTTATGCTCTGTGCAACCCAGAATCCAATCGATTTTGAAGGAACGTACACATTGCCGGAAGCGCAACTGGACCGGTTTATGTTGAAAATAAGTCTGGGTTATCCCGACAAGGATATCGAGAAAACGCTGCTGAAGCAGCATCAGTCAGGTCAGCCTGTTGATCGGCTTGAATCCGTAACCCATATGGATCAGATATCAGCCATTCAGCAGGAAATCAAGGAAGTATTCATCGGTGATCCGGTCATGGATTATCTGCTTGATGTGGTTCGCAAAACTCGCTCCCACCCATCCGTATTGCTGGGCGCCAGCCCGCGGGCAGCTATTTCATTTATGATGGCCGTGAAGGCTTTTGCCTTTTTGCAGGAACGTGACTACGTGCTTCCGGATGACGTGAAAACGATGGCGCCTTATGTCATCTCCCATCGGATTGTGCTGCGTCCCGAATCGAGACTGGACAGCATGAGCTCCGAGGCTGTATTGAATTCCGTACTTCAGCAGGTTCGTGTGCCCGTCTCCATGGGGCAATAATTGATGAAGCCGCTTTTGAGTACAGTCAGAAGGGGAATACGCCACCCCCGCGTATGGAGCATCGCGGCGGTGTGGATGTGCTGTTTGGCGTATGTTTTGTTCCAGGGCGGGAAGACCTCCCTGATGTTGCTGTCGATGGTGACTCTGCTTTGTGTTTACCTTGCGATTGCTGGTTTTAGCGGTGTACGGCGTACTCATGGCGTGCGCAAGCTTTCTTCCGGTCTGGATCATGAAGAGCTGCTGCATGCCGGTGACCAGGTACAGGTGCAGTTAAGTCTGAACATCCCGGGATTTTTGCCGCTTCCTTATGTGGTTGTGCGCGAAATGCTGCATCGGCATAACGGTGAATCCTGGTCTTTCAAAGAAAGCCTCATTCCGAGCATGCGAGGGTATGGTGAGTTGTCATTTCAGACCCCACCGCTGGAGCGGGGAAAGTATGTCTTTTCAGAAACGGAATGTGCCAGCGAGGACATCTTTGGTCTCATCGAGCATCGGGGAACATTCAAAGCTAAAGGGGAATTCCGAGTGCTGCCGCGGACGGTATTTATACCGTACTGGCAGCTGTATGATCGCAAATCACGGTTATCCGGTCCACAGACGGCCTTGACCCGCTCACGCAGGGAAACGACCCAGATTAACGGCGTGCGTGACTACGTTTATGGCGATCGCCTTTCCCGCATTCACTGGAATGCAACGGCTAAGACGGGAACGTGGAAGTCCAAGGAATTTGAACATGAGTCGGTGCCGAAAACGATTCTGGTGCTGGATGCGCTGTCAGGCAGCTATGAACATGGTGAGGCCTTTGAACTGGCTGTGTCCACGGCTGCCTCGCTGCTGGAGTATGGCACAAGAGAACGAATGGGTATGGGGCTGCTGACACTGTCGGAGAAAACATCATTTTTTGCTCCCAGCGAAAGTCCGATGGAGCGGCAGAAGATGATTCATCATCTGGTAGATATCCAATATGACGGCCAAGAGAATCGGCTGCTGCCCGGTGTCGAGAATATGTCACGTCAGTTTCCTCAAGGCGCGTATTTTGTAGTGATTTCTCCCCAGAAAGATGAAAAAGTTCTCGAACTGCTCCGATGGGCTGACACACGGGGGATGACCCCTTGTCATATTCTGATTGAACCCACTGATTTCCGCCGGAGTTCCGAGTGGAATGCGATGCTGCGCGGAAGAGGCAAAAGATCCTTTACCGTTTCCCATTTGCAGGAGCTTCCAACGGTTATGGGGGGAGGTAGTGTATGAGTACTAAAGGCAAAGAGCTGACAGTGGGGAGAAGATCCTGGTATCATGCGGCTTCGTTGCTCTGGATTTTCCTGATTGGCATGCAGTGGATATCATTCACACAGGAATCCTGGTATACCGAGACCACTTCATTGGTGCTGTGGACGCTCGCAGCGGTCAGTATTCTGGAAGTGATTCTGCCTTTCAAAATAATGATTCGAACCATAATCAAGGCGGTTGTCCTTGTATATATTTTGCATAAGACATTAATCGATTACACCGTTTATATTCCTTACGGCACGTTAATGGAGCGTACAGAGCAATTTGTGCTGCACCTGGCACCTTACATCTGGTTCTCCCTGTGCGCGTGGGTGATGCTTGAAGCTGCCCTGCGCCTGGTGACTACAACGCGCCGAATTCTCGTTTTTCTGGGCATTAACATTATCTCGATGGGAATTCTCGACTCCTTTACCCAGTTTCCACTCTGGATTGAAATCGCCTGGGTTATGTTTGCAGGAATGGGATGGCTGGTATGTCAGCACTTCCGTAATTTCCAACTGCAATATCCACAAGGGTGGAAGCGAATTATCCGACATCCCTACAAAATTCTGGCCAACATTGCAATCATATTCTCTTTGATTATCGTAGCCAGTGTGAATATGCCGGAAGTTCCTCCTACCTTGACGGATCCTTATACCGCGTGGCGTAACTACACCGGAAGTTCGGGGAGTCAGACAGGCAACGGCACACTGGACATTCCGGCAGCTACCGAGTCAGGATACAGCAGGGAAGACAACCAGCTTGGCGGAGGATTTAACTTCGACTATACACCTGTCATGTCTGTCACTACCAATGAGCGCAGTTACTGGCGTGGTGAGACGCGGGCAGAGTATACGGGAACAGGCTGGGATGATCGCGGACGAGGTGCGACAGAGGATGTTGAGGCGGGACAAGCACTGGAGAATGATGAACCCGGAAATGTAACCACCAAGCAAGTCACTCAGAAAGTGACGATGTTGAATGACAACCTGTATCCGATCCTCTTTGGAGCCTATTCCATCTCGAAAGTCACATCTGTCAATGGTGAGGCGAATTCGGACCGGATGTTATGGAATCCAGAGCAGGCAGAACTTCATGTCGTAACAGACCGTCAGCAACCGCAATATCCGAAGACGTATACGATTGTATCGGAAGCGCCAGTTATTGTGGAAGATGAACTTCGTACCAAATCTTTTGATGATCTGTATACGAGCAATCCGGCAGATGATATGTACCTGCAGCTGCCATCCAGATTCCCAGATCGGGTGACGGACCTGGCCACTGAAATTACAGCATCGGCAAATACGCCGTATGAAAAAGTGGCATTACTGCAAAACTATTTACAACAAAATTTTGATTACACAAACAATCCGGATTTATCCCGAAAAGTAAGCAGTGACTTTGTTGAAGGATTTTTATTTGACATTCGTGAAGGGTATTGTGATTATTTCTCAACTGCGTTGGTTATGATGGCGCGATCCGAAGGGATTCCTGCTCGTTGGGTGAAAGGGTACGCACCTGGACAGCTGTCGCTGAATTCAGACATGCAGGCCCCGCGCCAACCTGGAGCTGAGATCGAGACAACTTACACTGTAACGAATGCAGATGCGCATTCTTGGGCTGAAGTTTATTTTGGCGAGTATGGATGGATTCCGGTTGAAGCGACGCCGGGCTTTGACATGCCGTTGCTTACGGAACAACCGGATGTACAGCCGGTAGATGAGCCTGAAGAACAACCTGAAGAGGAACCGGTAAAAGAGGAAGAGCAGACTCCTGCGCCTGAGCAGGCTTCATCCAGCATCCCGACTTTTGTAATCTGGGCTGCGGGAGCCATCATCGTATTGTGGGTGGCTTATATGTTCTGGCGAAATCGCCTCTCGCTTCGATTCTTCGTGCTTCGTCTCCGGACAGGTGGACCGCTAACCCCTGAACAAAAGGTAGTGGCAGAGACCGAACGCTGGATACGTTATGCGAAGCGCAAAGGCTTGACCCGGAGTGGGGATGAGACACTTCGTGAATCGGTAACCCGCTGGAGCCAGCTGAAACCAGCTGCAGCAGCGACATTGCATGAACTCTTAGCGAAGTTTGAACAGACTCGGTATAGTCCAGCTTCTGTAACTGCAGACGATTGGAAGGCCGTCTATCAGACTGCTTCGAGGCTGCGTAAGGAACTTAAAGCGGAACGGGCGTAATGTCGCCCGTCCCGTTTTTCCTTTTTTCCTATACCGTGAGGCGCTGTATGCATTTTCAGGAAAGACGGATTTGTGATATAGTGTGTCGTATGAAACTGAGGTGACTTCTTTGTTTGAAATGTTAATGCCCAAGCTGCGTGTAGACACGGTTTTTGACATTAATCTGGAAGAGCTATACGCTCAAGGCTACCGTGGAATTATAACTGATCTGGACAATACACTCGTTGGGGCGAAAGCTCCTGATGCCACGCCCGAACTGATTGAGTGGTTCGCACGTGTCAAAGAGGCTGGTTTCCAGCTCATGATTGTGTCCAATAACAATTTGAATCGTGTATCCCTGTTTGCGACGCCACTGGATATCCAGTTTGTGCATAGTGCACGCAAACCATCGAATGTTCCGTTTCGTAGAGCAATGAAGATGATGGAGTTAACTCCTGAAAAAACGATTGTGGTAGGCGATCAGATGCTTACAGATGTCTATGGAGGGAATCGACTGGGACTCTATACGGTTCTGGTATTGCCGATCTCCATTGGGGATGAAGGCTTCATGACCCGCTTCAATCGGCGCGTGGAACGGATTGCTCTAACGAGTTTGCGCAAGAAAGGCTTATGGCTTGAGGAGGAAAAGAAGAAATGACAGAACCGCATAACGGCAATATTGCCGTAAGGTGCAGCGGATGCGGAGTGCATCTGCAAACGGAAAACCCGGAATTACCAGGATTCATCCCCGAAAAAGCGTTGGATCGTGAACCCGTCATTTGCCAGCGTTGTTTCCGTATCAAAAATTACAATGAGTCATCATCCGTTACAGTGGATCAGGACGAGTTCTTGGCCCTGCTCAGCAAAATCGGGGATAAGGATGCACTCGTCATCCATATCGTTGATCTGTTTGACTTTGATGGCAGTATCATCTCTGGTTTGCAGCGTTTTGTAGGCAACAATCCGGTATTGCTTGCCGTGAACAAAACGGACTTACTTCCAAAAGTAACCAACTGGAACAAGGTTCGCAACTGGGTGCAAAAACAGGCCAAAGAACAAGGTTTGCGCACCGTGGATGTCGTTCTGTGCAGTGCGAAGCAAAATCAGGGCTTCGACCGACTGCTTGAGCTTGTCGGGACGTATCGCGGAGATCGTGACGTATATGTGGTTGGAGGTACTAATGTGGGCAAATCCACACTGATTAACCGTCTGATTCGTGATTACAGTGATCTCGAGCAGGAACTTACGACATCTCGTTATCCGGGGACGACGCTCGATATGGTTAATATTCCACTGGACGATGGAAAAGCTATTATTGATACACCGGGAATTGTATACCCTTGGCGTTTCAGTGAGATTGTGTCCCGTAAAGATCTGGCTGCCATTATGCCAGAAAAACCGCTTAAACCGGCTGTTTATCAGTTGAATTCTGGTCAGACGCTGTTCTTCGGCGGCATGGCTCGTTTTGACTTTGTAGAGGGAGATCGTCAGTCCTTCACTTGTTTTATCAGCACTGCACTTGATATTCACCGGACGAAGCTGGAACGTGCAGACGACTTGTATCGTGACCATCTGGGTGAGTTGCTGTCTCCACCAACGCGTGAAGATGCAGCGGACATGCCTGAATGGACCAGACATGAATTCCGTATCAAACGTGGCAGTCAGTCGGATGTATTCATTTCCGGACTGGGCTGGATTAAGGTTAACGGTGAGAATGGGGCGCTTGTAGCTGTTCATGCTCCAAAAGGTATTCGTGTACTGATCCGCCCATCCTTGATCTAATGTAATAACAGCAGCATTTTCATCAGATCGGAGGCGGAAGTATGTCGGAACAGAAAAAAACCAATCCTTCACTCCCTGTCCTACTTGGCGTTATGGGTGATCCCATTGCACATTCCAAATCGCCTGCCATGCATAATGCGGCTCTGCAGGCTGCAGGAGTGAATGGAATGTATATGCCACTGCATGTTCGTCCCGAACAGCTGGAATCAGCCATTCGAGGCATTGTGGCGCTGGGGTATCGCGGTGTGAATGTAACCATCCCGCACAAAGAACAGGTCATGCAGTATCTTGATGTCATTGATGAAAGTGCACGCCTGATTGGCGCGGTGAACACCATTGTCAATGAAGAAGGCAAGCTGACAGGGTATAATACGGATGGCATCGGTTATGTGCGTTCATTGAAGGAAGAAGCTGTTCCGGAACTCGCAGGTAAACGTATTGCTGTTCTGGGGGCTGGCGGAGCAGCAAGAGGTGTGATATACGCCCTTGCTTTGGAGAAGCCTGAACGGATTAGTATTCTTAACCGTACAGCCGACAGAGCCGTTGCCCTTGCTTCCGATCTGCGCGCTCATGGACTGGGTGACATCACAGGTAGTGGAATGGAAGAGGCTGCTGCGGTACTGGCTTCGGCCGATATCGTGATTAACACGACAGCCGCAGGCATGCATCCGCATGTAGATGACGTGCCTGTTGACCCTGCACTCATTCGAGCAGGCGCAGCAGTAAGCGACCTTATCTACAATCCGCTGGAAACACGCCTGCTTCGCGAGTCAAGGCAGCGTGGATGTACTGTGCATGGTGGTCTTGGTATGTTTATATACCAGGGCGCTGTAGCATTCGAGCATTGGCTCGGCATCCCGGCTCCTGTGGAGAAGATGCGGCGAGCTGTGTTAGACAGTTTTTAATATGCAAAAATATAATTGAACGGTCAAGCCTAGGACAGATATTGTGCTGTTGCTGAGGCTTGCTCACCATAAGGAGTATGGAGTATTCATGTTAAACGGTAAACAAAAGCGCTTTTTGCGTTCACAGGCACATCATCTGACCCCTGTATTTCAAATCGGCAAAGGGGGAACGAATGAGCACCTGTTCCGTCACATCGAAGATGCAATTGAGAAGCGCGAATTGATGAAAGTGCAAGTGCTCAACAACAATGACGAGGACAGAAAAGAGATGGCCGAAGAAGTTGCCCGTGAAACGGGTAGTGAGCTTGTACAAGTCATCGGTAACACAATCATCCTGTACAAAGAATCGCGCGATAACAAACAAATCGAACTACCTAGATAAGGGAGTGTGACGCGGGTGAAGATCGGTATCATGGGTGGTACGTTTGATCCGATCCACATGGGACACCTCCTGGCAGCAGAAGCGGCCAGGGATTCGCATGCACTGGATGAGATCTGGTTCATGCCTTCCCATGTCCCTCCTCATAAACGCGGAGCCGGAGCGTCGGGACAGCAACGTCTCGAAATGACGGAAGCGGCTGTGAAAGAAGTACAGCATTATGAGGTGCTTGGCATCGAGATGGAACTTGGCGGTGTGTCCTATACCATTGATACAATGAAGGAGCTTTGGCGCCGCTATCCGCAGCATGAATTTTATTTCATTGTTGGAGCGGATATGGTGAACTATCTTCCCAAATGGGAACAGATCGAAGAACTCGCCGAACGTTTAACCTTCATCGGTGTGGGGCGACCGGGATTCCAGTTACATCTGGATGACCTGCCAGACGCGTTACAGGATCGGGTATTGTTGGCTGAGATGCCCCTGGTGGACATATCATCCACGGCAGTACGCAGACGTTTTGCCAAAGGGCATTCCGTGCGTTTTATGATTCCTGATGCCGTCCATCAATACATTGTAAGGAGCGGTTTATATGGAACTAAGCCGTGACGAACTGATCCGCGCAGTTTCCGGTCAAATGCCAGAGAAGCGTTGGAAACACACGCTGGGTGTCATGGAGTCGGCAGTGTTATTGGCTGAAAAATATGGTGCTGATCCTGTAAAAGCGGATTTGGCAGCCATATTGCATGATGTGGCCAAGTATTGGCCCGTATCCGAGATGGAAGCGGTCATCCGTGACAATGGATTGAACCAAGAACTTTTACAGCATGACAAGCAGCTCTGGCATTCCGAAGTGGGTGCTTTTGTTGCCGAGCGTGACTACGGCATCGATGATGCCGAAATTATTAATGCCATTCGCTGGCATACCTCGGGTCGAGTGGGCATGAGCCTGCTGGATAAAGTGGTATGTCTTGCGGATTATATTGAACCGGGAAGAGACTTCCCGGGAGTAAATCATATTCGCGAACAGGCTGGACATAGTCTGGAGGAAGGTTTAATTGCCGGTTTCGACTCGACGATCAGCTTGTTGATCTCGCAGCGCCGTGTCATTTATCCTTTGACCATGTTGTCGCGGAATGACTTGATTGCACATTTATAGATTATGGAGGTTGGTTCATGACAGTATCATCGAAAGAACTTATGAATATGGCGGTTGCTGCCGCTGACGATAAAAAGGCATCCAACATTGTAGCACTGGATCTGATTAACATCTCGCTGGTAGCGGACTATTTTGTTATCTGTCACGGGAATTCCGATACTCAGGTACAAGCGATTGCAACAGAGATTCGCAAACAGGCGCATGCAGCCGGAGTAAACATCAAAGGCATTGAAGGTATGGATTCAGCACGTTGGGTATTGATGGATATGGGTGATGTGGTTGTTCATATCTTCCACCGCGACGAGCGTGAGTATTACAACATTGAACGACTGTGGTCTGATGCCAAAGTGGTGGAAACGGTATGAGTTTGATCGCAGGAACAGTCGTCAACTTGCCGGTTTCACGTGAAGTGTCTCCATTTGGCTACTTTTTGACGACAGGATCGGAAGATGTACTGCTTCACTATACGGAACTCACACGGGACATTAAAATTGGAGAATCGCTGGAGGTCTTTCTGTTCTTTGATACAGAAGATCGCCTGGCGGCAACCATGAAAAAACCATATCTCACACTCGGTGAAATGGGACGACTGGTTGTGGCCGATATTCATCCACGCCTCGGCTGTTTCCTCGAGATGGGGCTTGGGCGGCAATTGCTGCTCCCGATTCGTGAATTACCTGAGTTGGAAGAATTACGTCCCCATGTAGGCGATGAAGTATTTGTCCTTATGGAGCATGACAAGCAAGGACGTTTGCGAGCGAAATTAGCTGGGGAACGTGAACTTGCACCATTGTCCTTCCATGCGCCAACCTCTTGGGTCAATGAATGGGTTGAAGCAACGGTGTACAAGCCACTTCAGATGGGTACTTTTGTACTTGTTGACGGTGGTGTGCTGGGCTTTGGCGCTATTGGCATGATTCATTCCTCGGAACGAAATCGTATGCTGCGTCTAGGTGAAAAGGTGAAATGCCGGGTAACCATGGTACGGGAAGATGGACGTGTCAATCTGGCGATGTCTCCTCTCAAAGAGGTCGGTCGCAATGAAGATGCAGACAAACTGCTCGCTTTCATGAAAGAGCGCCCTACGGGCGGTATGCCGTATTCGGATGCAACCCCGCCGGACATCATTAAGCAGCGCTTTGGTATTAGTAAATCCGCTTTCAAGCGGGCTTTGGGCAAACTGATGAAGGATGGTCTGGTAACTCAAAGGGAAAACTGGACCTATCTGACAGAGTCTACACCCCAGGATCAGAACGAGGACAAGTAACAAACGGGTATCATGGATCAAGCATGCGCTTGAATCCACAAGTAAAGGCAGGGCAAGGCTGGGTGAACTCCGGACGCCCCTGCTTTTTCTTTTGTTCAAAAGAGATTCGAAAATGAAATTGAAAGTGCGGTGCCTGACATGTCTTACCGGAAATTTGCCTATGTGTACGATGAATTAATGGAGGATATGCCTTATCCGGACTGGATAAGGTTTGCGAGAACGGCTTGGGAACGGCATGGCATGCCGAAAAGTGTGGCTGAACTGGGCTGTGGAACCGGCTCAATTACGATTCCACTGGTGAACTCCGGCTTTGAAGTTACAGGTATTGACCTGTCGGCAGACATGTTGTCTGTTGCACGCAGTAAAATGGAGGCAACGCCTCAAGGACACCGCTTATATCGGGAAGGCAGTGTCCGTTGGGTACAGCAGGATATGCGAGACTGGAGAGTACCGGATCCTGTGGACTCGGTGATATCGTTCTGTGATTGCGTGAATTATTTGCTTGAAAAAGAGGATGTCGTTCGTACATTTCAGCGTACTTATGAGATGTTGAAGCCGGAGGGCACGTTCCTGTTCGATGTACATCATCCGAATACCCTTATTCGATACGAAGAGGAGCAACCTTTTGTGTTGGACGAACGTTCCGTATCGTATATTTGGACCTGTGATATGGATCATGATCGGTGTGAGATTGAGCATCATCTGAGTATCTTTTCGCGTGTGGCTGAGAGCGGTAAGGATATGTACCAGCGGTTTGAAGAGGTTCATGTTCAGCGTGCGTATGATCCGGACTGGATGAAGCTGGAGCTGACGAAGGCCGGTTTCAGAGATGTACGTGTATATGCTGATTTTGAGTGGAAAGAAGCGGGAGAAGGCGCACAGCGTCTGTTTTATGTAGCCGTGAAATAGGATTATGATGTAGAGCTGTCCTTATGATGCATAAGGGCAGTTTTTTATGTAAAAGAATGTTTTTTTATATGTAATAAAAGCTATTGCCAGCGGGGTTAGAGAAAGCCATACTAGTTGAATGGAAACCGTTTTCTTAAATAGTAGAATCCTGAAAATTAAAATTCTGGGTGGGTGCAGAATGGAAAGTACATACAAAACAAGGTTGACTTCCAAACAGTTAGACGGAATTGTGCAGCAGCATTTTAACACAGGTATCCAAGAATACAAAGAGATGATCGACGGCTGGGCAAACCACGCTTACTTTATCACTAAGGACGACGGACAGAAGGTTGTACTCAAAATAGCTCCTTCTAATGGAATTAAGCTGATGCGCTGTGAACAGCATGTCATGGTTGCTGAGGTTGAGGCACTACGACTCGCAGCAGAGCTTCAGGATGTACCCGTTCCCCGGGTATTGGCCTATGATCCATCGCTCACCCTGGTTCCGGCAGAATATTTTATTATGGAGTATATGCCAGGGACGCCTTATAACAAAGTCAAGGATCAGTACAGTGCAGAAGAGCAGGAATCCATTGAGCAGCAACTGGGTGCATACAATCGTCGGATCAATGAAATTAAAGGGGAGAAATATGGTTACTTTTCCTCAAAGAAACCGCATCATGCGACGTGGAAAGAAGCTTTCCTGAGCCTGATGGATGATATGCTCGCAGATGGCAAAGAAGCGGGAGTGGAATTTTCGATCCGTTATGAGGAACTGGAGCGTTTGATTCAAGAAAAATCGGATATGCTGGATGACGTCAAAGAGCCTGTGCTTGTGCATTGGGATTTATGGGATGGGAATTTATTTGTGGAGGCGGGGGAAATCACAGCCATTATCGATTTCGAACGATCCCTCTGGGCAGATCCTCTAATGGAGCACTACTTCAGTCATTTTAATAATACACCAGGATTCCTCAAAGGATATGGAAGAGCAGCTACAACAGATAGTGAACGAAAAAGAAGAATTTTATATGATCTGTACTTTGATCTGGCGCTGAGAATCGAGTGTACTTATCGTCAATACGATAACAAGGAACATATTCAGTGGACGATTGATAACCTAGAAGAAGGAATCAAGCGATTCCAGTCGTTCTGATGTGCATGCTGATGCATAGCATCGTTTATAGGCAACAGATCGTATTATATTGACTTTAGTGTTACTTTTTTATATAATGGTGCGGATCATATCGTATACATATTTCGATGATAAGGATCAGTAGTGAGTCCTGTACATGACAGAGAGCCGGCGGTTGGTGCAAGCCGGTTGACAGTATTTCACGAACTCGCCTTGGAGAAATGCGGTGATTACACCATCTTGCAAACGACCGAAGTAACACTCGGGCTCAGGAATGGAAATCCGCATCGGTTAACCGCCGTTACAGGTCCAAAGGGAGTGGATGACGAAGCACGTTCGTCCGCTAACTAGGGTGGTACCACGGGAATTCAACCTCTCGTCCCTAGCGCTGCAAACGCTACGGGATGCTGAGGTTTTTTTGTTGCAATAAAAGCGAATAACCAAGAGGAGGAACAATAGATGAGTGAGAACCAACAGCCGAAACACGGCTACCAACCACAAGCCATGGAGAAAAGTTGGCAGCAATACTGGGATGACAATAAAACGTTTAAAACGGGTGAAGACCCGGTTAAACCGAAGTTCTATGCATTGGATATGTTCCCGTATCCATCCGGTTCGGGCCTGCACGTAGGTCACCCAGAAGGATACACGGCAACGGATATTGTTTCCCGTTACAAACGTATGCGCGGTTACAATGTATTGCATCCAATGGGTTGGGACGCTTTTGGTCTGCCTGCTGAGCAGCATGCATTGGATACAGGTGAACATCCGCGGCATATTACATTCCGCAATATTGACAATTTCCGTCGCCAGATCAAGTCACTCGGTTTCTCATATGACTGGGATCGGGAGATCAGCACAACAGACCCTGAATACTATAAATGGACGCAATGGATTTTCATCCAGTTGTACAATAAAGGCTTGGCTTATGTCGATGAAGTGGCAGTAAACTGGTGTGAAGCTTTGGGTACGGTACTGGCGAACGAAGAGGTTATCGACGGTAAGAGTGAGCGTGGTGGACATCCGGTCGTTCGTAAACCGATGCGCCAATGGGTATTGAGAATTACGGAATATGCAGAGCGTTTGCTGGAAGACCTGGAAGAGCTGGACTGGTCGGAAAGCATCAAGGATATGCAGCGCAACTGGATCGGCAAATCGACCGGGGCGGAAGTTACTTTTGCCATTGAGGGTCATGAAGAAGTCATTAAGGTATTTACGACACGTGCAGATACGTTGTTCGGCGCAAGTTATGCTGTATTGGCACCTGAGCATGAACTGGTGGAAGTCATTACAACGACAGAACAGCGTGAAGCAATCAAGGCATATCAGGAACAAGCTGCTCGCAAGAGCGATCTGGAACGCACCGATTTGGCTAAAGACAAAACCGGTGTGTTCACAGGAACTTATGCAATCAATCCGGTAAACGGAGCGAAGGTGCCAATCTGGATCGCCGATTATGTTCTGGCTGGATATGGCACAGGGGCAATCATGGCCGTTCCGGGACATGACGCTCGTGACTGGGAGTTTGCGAAACAGTTTGGTCTGGACATCATTGAGGTTGTACAGGGTGGCGACGTGACACAAGAAGCGTATTCCGGAGACGGACCGCATGTGAACTCCGATTTCCTGAACGGATTGAACAACGAAGAAGCGATTGCGAAGATGATTGCCTGGTTGGAAGAGAACGGTAAGGGACAAGGCAAAACGACCTACCGTCTGCGTGACTGGTTGTTCAGCCGTCAGCGTTACTGGGGTGAGCCAATCCCGATTCTGCATCTGGAAGATGGAACGATGAAGACGGTGCCGGAAGATCAACTGCCTTTGCTGTTGCCAGATATTGACCAGATCAAACCTTCGGGTACTGGAGAATCACCACTGGCGAATGTTACGGAATGGGTTAACACCGTAGATCCGGAAACAGGAATGAAAGCACGTCGCGAGACGAACACGATGCCACAATGGGCCGGTAGCTGCTGGTATTACCTGCGCTTTATCGATCCGCACAATGACAAGGAACTGATCTCTCAGGAGAAACAGCAGCAGTGGCTTCCTGTTGATCTGTACATCGGGGGAGCAGAGCACGCGGTGCTTCACTTGCTGTACGCTCGTTTCTGGCATAAAGTGCTGTATGATCTGGGTGTGGTGCATACCAAAGAGCCGTTCCACAAACTGGTCAACCAAGGTATGATCCTGGGAACCAACAATGAGAAGATGAGTAAATCTCGTGGTAATGTTATTAACCCGGATGAGATCGTCAATGAATTCGGTGCAGATACATTGCGTCTGTATGAAATGTTCATGGGGCCTTTGGAAGCGACAAAACCGTGGAACGCTAACGGGGTTGAGGGCATGCACCGCTTCCTGTCACGTGTATGGCGTTTGTTCATCAATGAAGATACAGGTGCAATCCATGACAAGATCACAGCAGATGGTGGAACCGATGAGTTCCAGCGGACAGCACACAAGACGATCAAAAAGGTTACAGAGGATCTGGAACATCTGCGTTTCAACACAGCAATCAGCCAGTTGATGATTTTCATCAACGATGCGTACAAAGCAGATACGCTGCCGCGTAAAGCAATGGAGAACTTTGTACAGCTGTTGTCACCGCTGGCACCGCATATGGCAGAGGAGCTGTGGAGCCGTCTTGGTCATGAAGGTGGAATCTCTTACGTAGCTTGGCCTGAGTATGATGAGTCCATGACGGTGGACGCCGAAGTGGAGATTGTTGTTCAAGTGAATGGCAAAATTGTAACCCGTGCTACGATCGCGAAGGATCTGGACGCACAGGGCATGCAGGACTTTACAATGGAACTTGCACCTGTGAAACAGGCACTGGAAGGCAAGACCATTCGCAAGGTCATTGCCGTTCCAGGCAAACTCGTTAATATTGTTGCCGGTTAATCTCACCGGCTTTGAATAGTTCATCCAGCTTCAACAAATCTTCATCATATTTGTCATGAGTCGTCTGGATCAGACTGTCAAAAACACCATTCAGACTCACCTTTAGCAGGGCAAGTGCCTGTGCGGTGATGCCGCCAGGTACAGCCACGCGAGCCTGAAGTTCTTGCGGGGTGTATCCTCCTTCGGTGAGCAGCTTGCCTGTTCCCAGGAGCATCTCGCCGGCAAGAGCGCAGGCGTCGGCTCGTTTGATGCCTGTAAGCTTGACGGCACTTTCGATCCATTGCTCCAGAAAGAACGATATGAATGCAGGTCCGCAGCTGGAGAAGTCGGATGTGATCCGGGTGCAGGCTTCATCCACTTGATAGGGTCTGCCGATATGACTGAGCAGCCCTTCCAGCACAGCGCGGTCTTCGGTAGTCATTCGTTCACCGTGTATACACAGGGACGCTCCGCTGCCGACCTGGTGCGTAACGCTGGGGATAACTTTGGAGACTTTGCAAGGAAGTGAAGATTCCAGATGGCGCAGCTGCACGGGACTGGTGATCGAGACGATTATATGATTGGGATTCACGACAGGCAGGATGTCGTCAATGACATGTTTGAATTCAAGTGGCTTCACGCACAAAAAGATGATATTGCTGCGGATGACGGTTTCCCGGTTGCTCTGTGATTCATGCAGACCGGGGTAACGGAGGGATAACTGCCGTACTTTGGAAGGGGTTCTATTGCTGGCGGCGATCTGTCGTGGCTCAAGTGCACCGGATTGAATCAAGGCATAGATCAGCAGGCTGCCCATGCTGCCGGTTCCGATAAATCCAACCTTCATTGTTCAGGCCTCCTTTCATGCTTTAAGGTAATGGCGCAGTTCTTTCCCTCTAGTGTATGCGTCAGGACCTGCTTCACATGACATGAAAATAATACAGCTTGGTTTACCAGGCAAGTCCAACGGTTCGGAAGCACCGCCCGTGTTCAGAATAGATTTATTTTGAATCCAGGGAGAGGTGTAGAAGAAATGAGATGGAACAAGGGGATGACCATTGCTGCTGCGGTGGTCGGATGTATACTGATATTATGGTCGGGCAAAAGTGAACAGCCGCCTTCTGGCTGGGAACCTATGCAGCTCGCCACCGAGAAGCCGACAATAGAGCAGGAAACCCCTGCTGTACAGTCGGCTACTTTGGTTCAGGAACAAACGAAGGCTTCCTATTCAGAACAGAGACCGTCAACAACAGAGGCCCCTGCAGAGACTAATCAGGTTGATGCCACAGCAGGGAAAGTGGCTGATCAGACAGTTGCAGTTAAGCAAACGGATACTTCTACAGGTGGGACACAAACGAAATCCGAGGCAACCGTTGCTTCACCAGACAATAACCAAGCATTGGTGAGCAATGAAGTTGTCGACAATGGCAAAATTGATGTCAATACAGCTCCGGCAGCGAAGCTTATGGACCTTCCTGGAATTGGGGAGAAAAAGGCGCAAGCCATTATTGATTATCGTAATTCCCATGGTCCTTTTACCAAAGTCAGCGATCTGACCAAAGTGAAAGGAATCGGAATGAAGATGCTGGAGAAAATGGCTCCTTATGTTCAGATCAGGTAATCACGCAATATTAAATATTAGGAT
The DNA here is from genome assembly GCF_057835695.1 of Paenibacillus sp. GL_099_B. Classification (NCBI taxonomy): domain Bacteria; kingdom Bacillati; phylum Bacillota; class Bacilli; order Caryophanales; family Paenibacillaceae; genus Paenibacillus; species Paenibacillus sp. GL_099_B. Next base: position 5,102,337 of record NZ_CM174430.1, on the reverse strand, counting down.
ATAAGTTGAATTGGAAATGACATAAGAACGATGTATGGGTTTAACTTTTACCAGATGGGAGGGAAACGGTTATGAGCACAGCAGACGTACGCAAAGACTGGGATACGTATTTCATGGACATCGCATATATGGTCTCTACCCGTTCCCGCTGTTCACGCCGTCATGTTGGCGCCGTACTTGTGCAGGGGAAGAAACTGCTTGGAACAGCCTATAACGGTGCGCCCATGGGGGTTCCGGACTGCTCTGAAGCAGGATGCATGATCTCGGAAGAATATGAGCTGGTGGTAACCGACGGTCAGGAGGAAATGGTGAAAAAGCAGCGCTGCATTCGTACTATTCATGCGGAGCAGAATTTGCTTTTGTTCACCGATCGAATTGACCGTGAAGGCTCTTCTGTATATGTCACGGATGAACCTTGCTGGACTTGCTCCAATATGCTCGCGAATAGCGGTATTACAGAAATCGTGTTTCATCGCTCATATCCCAAGGATACAGGCAAGGTGACAAACATGATGAAGCAAAAAGGCATTACGTTTCGTCGGCTGGAAAATTACCAGCCTCCACGGGAGACGATGATGACAGTAAGTGACTAGAACCAATATAATATTCAAATTTGCGGGGAAGAACCTCCGGTTGCTGTATCAGCTGCCGGGGGTTTTTCTGCGTTCATACGGGTGACACAAAGGAGGGGGAGAAAATGAAAGGCAGGCCTTTACTGGTATTTACCGTCTGCTGGTTATGCGGTAGTGGGATGGCATGTGCATTATCGGGTTGGTCCTTGATCGTGGGAGTGATCGGGGCATTCGTTTGTCTGCCACTTTTACTACGATGGATTGATATACGTGGTTGGTCCATCTTGTTACTGATCGGAGCACTCGTTGGCGGTGCTGTGCACTGGGAATGGAATGATGCGCGGAATCGGAGCAGTCTGCCCGATATCACACATATGGCTGCGGAGGATTTGGACGGTTATGCAGCTACCTTTGAAGGTAAGCTTATGTCTGATGTACGCATAGATGGGGATCGGGCCGATTTTGAAATGCAGGTCACGTCGATGCTTTCACTATCCGATGGACTCTCGACAGTAGTGTCAGAAGCGCGAACAGCGCCTAACGTGAGAGAACGTCTAATGGTCCAAGTTCGCCTGGCTGAGGAAGAAGAACAGCAAGAAGCAGCAGGGTGGCAGCGAGGGGATACGATAACGTTGACGGGTTCGCTTGCGCTTCCCGGCGAAGCCAGAAATTTTGGTGGGTTTGACTATCGAAATTACCTAAGGACTCTTCATATTCATTGGTTGTTTAAAGTGAAGGGGGCCAGCTCGGTAACCACCGTTCCGCCCGAAGGGCTGGGGAAACTCAATATCCTCCGGTGGAATGACATCGTCAGGCATAAGCTTGGCGCAGCGGTAGAACAGATATTTCCCGAACCTCATGCGGGCTATATGAAAGGCTTGATTATCGGAATGGCAAATGATATCGATCCGGATACCTATGGTCAGTTTTCACAGCTTGGTTTAACTCATATATTAGCGATCTCCGGAACTCATGTCGCGGTGTATGTGGCATCGCTGCTGCTCCTTTTATCCTGGCTTAGGTTAACCCGAGAAACCTCGCTCACCATTGTGTTGCTGCTAATACCTGCATATGTACTGTTGTCTGGCGGTTCGCCATCGGTCATTCGTGCGGGGATCATGTCCATGATTGGTTTGTATATGGCGCGGCGTGGGCTTGCGAGGGATGGATTGCAGATGATCAGTGCAGCTGCGTTGTTAATGATGTGGTGGAACCCGTATTTTTTACTAAGTGTGAGCTTTCAGCTATCTTTTCTGGTAACAGCTGGACTGATGATTTACATGCCACTGATTAATCGGATATTTAGCAGTTGGCCCAAGGGCCTTGCAGCAACAGCTTCTGTGACGGTAACAGCACAGCTCATTTCTTTTCCGGTCACGATTCTGTATTTCAACCAGTTTTCACTGCTTTCATTTGTCGCAAACTTCCTGCTTGTATCTTTGATCAGTGCGATTGTACTTCCTCTTGGAACGGTCGCTCTGATTTTATCGTTTCTTTGGATGCCTCTGGCTAAACCATTGGCGTGGATTGCTATTATGCTGAATAAATTGACCTTTGTAAGTGTGGAATGGATGAACAGTTTGCCTGGATTTGTGCTGATCTGGGCTACCCCATCGCTACTGTGGATTGCAGCATATTATGCTGTTCTTTATTCGCTTTTGCGGGTCCTTCATCGAGGTCGAGGTGACCAGCCTGTAGTTCAGGGTATAGAAGAGGATACGGCTCCGCTTGATCGCCGATATGTTGGGGGAATGCCTAAAGCGGCTCTAGGATTGTCTGGGTTGTCTAATGTATCATTACAAGGAGTAAACAAAGGTGGACGTGAGGCTAGCCCGGGTTCGATGACAACATTAAGTGCAAGTATTGCCTGGCCGGAATATACCAGTGCATTTGCTGCGCGCGGGGCGGGTTTTTACTCTGGTGAACGGATGAACGTCTTCCACAAATGGATGTGTGCGCTGCTGGCTCTCAGCTTTGTGGTGGGATTATGGTGGGCGTACCAGACACCGCAACCTGCGGGGACCGGAGTGGTGCAGTTTTTGGATATCGGACAAGGGGACAGTACACTTATTACAACACCTGAAGGTAAACATATATTGGTCGATGGTGGAGGTACGGTCCAGTTCGGGAAGTCTGAACAATCCTGGAAGACACGGCGTGATCCATACGAAGTAGGGGCCAAGGTGGTCGTTCCTTTATTGAAAAAGCGGGGCATTCATCGGCTGGACGCCGTAATCGTAACCCATGCCGATCAGGATCATGCTGGGGGATTACAGGCCGTGCTCGAACAGATTCCAGTGGAACGATTCATGTTCAATGGGACAACCAGCGGTACAGCCAATTTCGAGAAATTGCTGGATACCGTTATAGACAAGCAGATTCCGTTATATGCAATTCGCCAAGGGATGTCCTACGCTCCGGATGGGGAGACCAGACTACATTTTATATATCCGGATCTGGAGAAAGCAATGGATACAGGAGAAAGATTGCCCTTCTCAGAACATCAGAATCATGATTCGGTTGTCTTTATGCTGGAAATGGCAGGCGCCTCATTATTGTTCACTGGAGACATGGATGCTGCAGCCGAGCAGGATCTGCTCTTTATGATTCAGGATGGATCGCTTGCAGCCTCGTTTGGACAGTACGATGCGGATGCTATATTAGCAGATGGTACTGTTCAGGAGATGTTCACACGTCACTCGGGGGAGAAACATGAGGTTCCTGTTAACATAGATGTATTAAAAGTTGCACACCACGGTAGTAAAACATCGTCAACCGAAGCTTGGTTACAGTACTGGAATGCATCAGCATCCGTGATATCGGCTGGGGCCAACAATACATATGGACATCCCAATCCTGGTGTGCTTGATCGTCTTGTAGATTCGGGTACAGACATCTATCGAACAGATCAAATGGGGGAGATTCAGATGAGAATCAAAGATGGGGAGATTGATGTGCGCTATAAGTTGACGATGGATGATTCATGAATTTTTGTGGGACTTGACTAAAATGGATTACTCTCTTGCTTTTGAAATACCGACTATTAAGCTAATTATAGTCGCACTGAATAAGTTAAGCGTGTGATCGATTTCATCCCAAGTTTTATGGCGTATTATCATATTGAATACAATAAATGATAGACTACAGAGTAGAAAAAATCCTAGGAAGTATTTTAAAAAGATTTTCAAATTCATTTAATCTGTCTCATATCTGCTTAGAAATTTTGTTGCGCCGTTATGAGTTCTAATTCGTGTGTGCGGCTTGAATTACTATAAAAATAGTGTCCGGTTTTCCGTTAGTTGTCTGATTTCGCTCCCCTACGTACCTATATTTTCTATTTTAAGTTATAAAGTAGGATTAATTATGCTGTTTATGTGAAACTAATGTAAAATTTCGTGAAAGATGCGTAATACTTCTGTGTTCATCATGTTCGCTCTATAAAGATAAAATCCACACAGTCCCAATCCACAACTGATTGTTATTTATTAATTTTATGTATGAAGTACATCATTTGCTCGTAGAATGAAACCAAAAGCCCGCTTTCCGGTATACTCCTCGGGGAGAATACCGGAAAGCGGGCTAATTTTGGAATGACTTATAACAATGAATTATTCAACGCCATCTTTGAAGTGTTTACTCCAATGTTTGTCGCCTTTGTGCAACAGATCTTCTACGGTTTTCTCAAGCGTCAGCAAGAGCTGTGCTCGTACATCAAGCACGGTTTCTCTGTACAAGCGTTCTTCCGATCCGACGATTTTATCGCCGTATAATGCCTGTGCAGCGGTGTATTTCCGATGTTCCTCAACCAGGGTATCAATAGACTGCAACGCATGTTCCACAAAATGGGATATGCTTTGATATTCTTTGGGCATTTGTTCTTTTAACGCTTGAATTTTTGCAAGAGCTGGCATGCTCATCACCTCGTGTTATGAATGTAAATTTACAATACACTGTTTTCATGAAAATTACATTAAAATGAGCTTAAATTTGTACGAAATTTGAACTTTTTTATTTTCAATGCTATAAGTGTGGTTAGCTATAATGTATGCCATTGTAATTAAATTGAGTCGTGTAAGTACTGGAATGACTTTTGAGCTAGCTTGATGACTCGTTATGCAATTTCTGTTATTCTAAGAGAAGATTTCAGCGGCCCCAATACATAAGCCGTTATTTTGTTATGGCAATAAAAAAATACTTAACTTTGCAACAATTTTATTGATGGTCACGTCTGTAAGGTTGCAGGGAGAGGGGGATCCTTTGTGGTAGAGCCGGAACTCATCAGAGCCGCTCAATCGGGCGATCGCGACGCTCTAATTACCCTATTGCGGGACATTGAACAGCATGTTTATCGGACCGCATATTACATTCTAAATAATGAACAGGACGCTTTGGATGCTGCTCAGGAAGCGTTGATCCGAATTTACACCAAGATTAATTCATATGAGGAAAAGGCCCAGTTTAAGACATGGGTTCAGCGCATCGTCACGAATATCTGTATTGACAAATTCAGAAGAACCAAGCCCTCCGTCTCCATTGACGAGCATGATATGGTTTTTCAGGACAATCAGGATGTGGAATTCGAAGTGATGTCCACATATGTGGCAAAGGATATTCAGGATGCCATTAACAAGCTACCTGAGCATCATCGTACCGTTATTGTTCTAAGATATTTGCAGGACTTATCCTATAACGAAATTGCGGATTGCCTCGATCTTCCGTTGAATACGGTTAAATCTTATTTATTTAGAGCCAGACAGCAATTACAGAATCTACTACAGGAGTATCAGAAAGGTGGTGTGACAGGATGAAATGCGAAGAGGTGGTGGAATGGATGCACCGGTATCTGGATCATGATCTGGGTGAGGCGGAAACTGCGCAGATGCTACAGCATGTGGCCCAATGCGCGGAGTGCGCCGAAAATTTTAGTTTGCTCAGAGCTCTCTCCAGAGAACTGGAATATTTGCCCCAGGTAACCCCGAGATTCAGTCTGGTTGATGCCATTATGCCGCAACTGGATGCAATCGACGAAGCGAAGAGGGAACAAAGCAGTACAATACAGGAAATGAGTCCTGTCCCTGCTGCATTTGAGAATTTACAGCGTTCAAGTGAGCGGAAACCGAAGCAAAAATGGTTGAATTCTATGGCAGGCCGGATGTCCATGGGCGCGGCAGCAGCTGTTGTACTGGGCGTTGCCATTTTCGGATATCAGCCAGAGAAGATTGAAAATGCAGAAATGATAATGAGTACTGGCAGTACTCAAGAAGGCGGGAATGAGGATCAAAATCCAATGAGCAGAGAGATCAATAATGAAGATTCATCCTCCTCTCTACAGAGCGATAACAGCGTGTGGGTTGACACTTCGGAAAGTCAGCCATCCGCTCAAGATAAACAAGCTCAAGAGGTTGGTCCTAAAGAAGACGGTTCAGAGAAGGTGCAGGAACCTGAATTGAAGGAAGACCAAACTCCTAAACAGCCGGATACGGGGTCAGAATTGAACAAGAGTGATGCAACGAAAAACACCCCTTCCAGTTCCAATCCTGCTGATAGTACCCAGAGTATGGATCAGCAAAAAAGTCAGGATTCAGGATCTGCTACCGGACCTTCGGCAGGCTCTACTGAGAGTGGAGCAACGGAGCCTGAAAATGGGGACGCGCAATCATTAACTTCTCAAGATATGCCTGATGTTAAGGTAGAAGAGCCGACAGAGGGCGTTACGAGTCCTGATTCCGAGACAGGCATGGATGCATTGGGAGGCAATAAAGGATTGGTTGCCACGGATTCAGGTGCACTTGCCACCACGACTCCAAAAGAATGGAAGTCACCCGATGGCTCCTATCTGGTCATGCTGCTCGGCGATCAGATCAGCATCTACTCTAAACCTGCCGCTGACCCGGATGTGCTTAATCTGGTTGAGCAACGTAATGTGGAGGGTACACTAAAATCTGCGAGCTGGTCCAAGGATAGCACTATATTCAATTACGAGACAGATCAAGATGGGACAACAGTGAAGAAATCATTTAACGTGTCCACTGCCTCAAGCGGAACCTCTGCCAAATAGGCTGTAAATTACACGTTTGGCCTCAAGACTTGCTGAACATTTCTGTTGTATCAAGAATATATTGAAAGTAACAACAACGTCCTATCTCAGTTGGAATAACTGACGTCGTATGACCGCGCACCAGCCTTTTCTAGAATTGTTGGTGTCAGCGTTTATATAGATGTAGGACAGGGGCCTTCATCCGTTAACCGGATGCAAGGCCCCTTTGTTGTCTGTCACGTTTTCTGGTAGGATAAAAGGGATAAGGGGGCACCGTGATGGATGTAAAGAGTGCGACAAAGGCAATACGTAATGGAGAAACGGCTCCGGTATATGTGCTGTACGGAACGGAGAAGTACCAGATACAGCAATTTACGGATATGTTAAAACAACAGGTAATTGAAGAAGAGCACCGAGAATTTGCGATCATACCATATGATCTCTCTGAAACACCTGTGGAAGTGGTCATTGAAGAAGCGGAGACGGTTCCATTTCTTGTTCCACGTAAACTCATTATCGTTCGCGATGCTAATTTGTTTACAGCAGGCAAGGATTCCAAAATTGATCACCAGATTGATCGGCTGCTTACATATATGGACAATCCGGCAGATTATAGTACTATTGTGTTTCTGGCCCAAGGGGATAAGCTGGATGAGCGTAAAAAACTAGTCAAGGCAGCCAAGAAACAAGCCATAGTCCTTGCATTTGCTCCGCTAAGCGGTGAAGAGCTGCTGGGTTGGATTGTAAAGCTGGCGAAGCAACGGGATGTATCTTTTGAGACTGGAGCAGCAGACACGCTTGTGAGTTATGCAGGAACAGGCTTGCAGACGTTATCTGCGGAAGTGGACAAATTGTGTTTGTTCGCTGGTAACGGAGGCACGATCAAACGCGCGGATATCGAATCACTGGTGGCGCGAAGCACCGAGCAGAATGTGTTCGCTTTGGTGGAGGAGCTTGCTAACTTGCGGCTGGAGAAAGCGTTGGGTCTTTTTTATGAGTTGCTGAAGCAGCGTGAAGAACCGATCAAAATTGCAGCGTTGATTGCCCGTCAATTCCGAATTATGATCCAGGTAAAAGAGTTAGGGCAGCAGAGTTACTCCCAACAGCAGATTGCCAGCCAGCTTGGTCTGCATCCGTATGCTGTCAAAATTGCTGGTGAACAGGCTCGCAAGTTTCAGGCAGAACGTTTGAGGCTAATTCTGAGTCATCTCAGTGAACTGGATTATCAGATGAAGACCGGGGCAGTGGATAAAGTGCTCGGACTGGAGCTTTTCTTGTTAAGGCTCGGAGCTTAAACTTAGATAAAACTGTAACACAAAGCGGCCTTTATTTCGTTGATGGTGAGATCATCGGAATAAAGGCCGCTTCGTTTAAATGAGTGCTTATAGAATCAGATACTAAAAAATCCTGAAAGCTCTTGCTGTTCAGGATTTTTCCATTAGATCGTATAAGTAACGCTTCTTACGCTTGTGCGGAAAGAGCGTTCAGTTTTTTCGCCAAGCGAGACTTTTTGCGGGCTGCAGCATTTTTATGAACCAGACCTTTAGTTACAGCCTTGTCCAGCTTTTTGGAAGCAGCTTGAATCGCAGCTTTTGCAGTATCAACTTCGTTACTTACCAGAGCAGCATCAGCAGCTTTAACAGCTGTACGGAGTGCAGATTTCTGGGAAGCGTTGAGTGCGCGGCGCTTGTCGCTCGTTTTTACGCGTTTAACAGCGGATTTGATGTTTGGCATTACATTCACCTCCTGTAAGGCATTTGCATGAATACAAACGTTTCACAACTTAAAATATTCTAGCACGCTGGCATGCAAATTGCAACAGATTTTCCTATGATGTTCGATAGTGCTGCATAAAGCACACCATTTTCCCACACAATATGCTCAAATGCGGTAAGGGAGGCAGGGACAGATGACACTGGATTTGCAAAATTATGCAGTTCGTACCGACTTGGCAATTGACTCCAAGGAGATGGCTCAGGGTGGGCAAAAACAGACGATTCCCGGGTTGCGGGAAGATGTCGATCAGAAAGACGGTATCACTATCACACGTATTGATGTGCTTGATGATGCAGCCGCTACAGCAATTGGGCGTGTGAAGGGGCACTATGTCACTTTGGAGGTTCCATCGCTTCGTAACGGGGATACCGATCTTCAGGAGCGGGTGGCGGCAGAATTCACGCGGGAGATGGAAGGTTTTTTGGCCAAGGCCGGAATTAACAAGACATCCAAGGTGCTGATTGTGGGTTTGGGCAACCTGAACGTCACGCCTGATTCACTTGGTCCGCTGGTAGTGGAGAATCTGATGGTTACCCGTCAGTATTTTGAGCTGGTGCCGGATCAGGTTGCACCCGGTTATCGGGAAGTCAGTGCCATTGCGCCAGGTGTGCTGGGTACAACAGGCATTGAATCCAGCGACATCGTACAAGCAATCGTGGATCGAACGAAGCCGGATGCAATCATTGCGATTGATGCGCTGGCTTCACGCTCGCTCGAACGTGTTAATACAACGATTCAGGTTGCAGACATCGGCATTCATCCAGGCTCAGGTATTGGGAACAAACGACGTGGATTGACACGTGAAATTTTGGGTGTTCCCTGCATTGCCATCGGTGTACCTACCGTATGTTATGCTTCGACCATCGTGAATAACGTCATCGAAATGATGCGTACTCATTTTCGGCAAGAGACCGATCAGACGAAACAGATTATGGGCATGCTGGACGATATCGGCGAAAATGACCGTCTTAGTTTGGTAAAAGAGGTACTGGAGCCACTAGGGCATGATCTGATCGTTACCCCCAAAGAAATCGATGAATTTGTCGAAGATATTGCCAATATTATTGCAACCGGTCTAAATGCAGCGCTCCATGATGCGGTAAATGCTGAGAATGTAGCTGCCTACACTCATTAATTAACATTTGAAATTTAAAGCTTGAGACTCCTGTGAAGAAGGTCCGAATCTATCGGACTTTCTTTTTTTGCGCAATCTTCTTTTTCCTGTTCTATCAAATCTGGCAGGCTCATAGAGTTGAAGTATAAGCGTTGTCCAGCAGGGAAGGAGACAGAAGCAATGAACAAAATATTGGCCTGGAATATTGGTAAATGGAAAAAGAGATGTTTGCACGTGCTGGCCATGGGCCGTACGTTGTTGTTGCTTATGATTATATCTGCTTTGTTTTTTGTTGTACTCGGTCTGGGAGGCATGGCAGAAAAGCGTTTGAATAGCTCACCCGTTTCTTCTATGAAAGGATTTGCGGGAGCCGTATCAAGTAGCTTTTTTGTGGACATGCTCGGCATGGAAATGCCGCATCTAACTCAGAAGGAACAGGCTTCAGCATTTTCTGGTGAGAATCTGACTTCGTTTGTATTCCAACTGCTGACGAATGTGAATCCGCAAGACCCCAAAAGTCTAATCGCTAGAGAAATGCCTGGCATGGGTTCCAATCAACCCGTACTGCTGCGACCAGGGTCGGGAAATGAAAAAGCTGAAGCTCCAGAAGATTATCAGCCGGGTCCTGGACTCATCGATACGGCATCAGCAGGCGGAGGAAAGTCAGGTGGCGAGCAGCATGTCCCACCAGGTCAGGATAATCCAGATCCATCTGATCCGCAGGATTCGGGTGATGGCGAAGTAAAGGGTGATCCCCCACCGAAGAGTGGAGGTAAAGATGAACCGAGCAAACCAACGACAGGAAAAAAAGCGATTCTTGTCTACCATTCCCATCCACGTGAAGGATACAATCCTCTCTTGGGCACGAAGAGTGACAATCCTTCCTCTGGTAAATCGACTGGTAATGTTTTTCAAGTGGGAACCTACTTGTCCGACAGCTTGGAGAAGCTGGGGATTGGGGTGGAACATGCGCAGGAGGATTACCCAACCAAGGTCAAGGATTACAACTGGAATTATTCCTATAAATACTCCCGTCAGACGGTGAAAACTGCACTCGCTCAAAATGATGATCTTACGTATCTTATCGATATTCATCGTGACTCACAGCGTCATAACAAAACAACGACGACCATTAATAATCTGGGTTATGCCAAAGTATATTTTATTATAGGACATGAAAATCCAAACTGGCAGCAGAATGAGGCCTTTGCGGCCAAAATTCATAAGAAGCTGGAAGCGAAATATCCAGGGGTATCTCGGGGCGTATGGGGCAAGGACGGCGGCGGGGCCAACAATGGTGAATACAACCAGACGCTTTCTCCCAACAGCATTTTGATTGAGATTGGCGGCATTGACAATACGGCTGCTGAACTGGAGCGGACATCCAAAGTACTCGCCGACATGATTGCAGAGGTGTACTGGAATGATCAGAAGGTGGACAAAGCGAGTGCGGAAAAGACATCACAAGGTGGCTAGTATTCCTGATATGGAAGAATAGAAGAATCGAAGATAAAACAGGAGGCGAGGAACGTGTCCAGATTCGGCAAAAGATTGTTTTCCATCTGTGTATTAATGTTGCTGGGTGTTCTGTTTGGAATGCAGCTGGCAGGCAGCAGCTTTAATAGGGGCGATGATTCGACCGGCAATCCTGCAGTGGTGAAAACTGAGCCGGTGTCACCGGCTGCCGAGTCTGTTCCGACCGCGCCAGTACAACAGGAGGTCAAAGAACCTCCAGTGGTACCTGTTCTGTCACCGAGTCAGGTGCTTGGCGCAGAGCAGAGCAAAGCACCGGTCGACGTGCTGGCTGACAAAACGGCAGGTCTTCTTCAAAATCTGTCCCATAACGGAATGAAGTGGGTAGTATCCTTATTTAGCGGAGTCGCTGAATAAAAGGTTATGAAATATAGGCAAAATATACCCTTGGGAGTTCGCAATTGTGACGATAATTATAAAGTTGAGGCAACGCGGGATTGATGCACCCTGCATCAACTGTTATAATGAAGTGATTGACACTAGGCTGTTTCTGGGGGTAAGGAATGACTGATATTCGGGCAAGACAACGTAAAATTCGTAACTTTTCAATTATTGCACATATAGATCACGGCAAATCAACACTTGCGGACCGGATCTTGGAGTACACAGGTGCGCTAACTACACGTGAAATGCAAGAACAAGTATTGGACCAAATGGAACTTGAACGGGAACGTGGAATTACGATCAAGCTGCAGGCGGTTGCGCTGACTTACAAAGCGGATGACGGCGAAGAGTATTTGTTAAATCTGATTGATACGCCGGGACACGTAGACTTCACGTATGAAGTTTCACGCAGCCTTGCTGCATGTGAAGGTGCTCTGCTGGTTGTGGACGCGGCACAAGGAATTGAAGCCCAGACACTGGCTAACGTATATCTAGCTTTGGATAATGATCTTGAAATTTTACCGGTAATCAACAAAATTGACCTTCCAAGTGCTGACCCGGATCGGGTTAAACAGGAAGTGGAAGATGTCATTGGATTGGATACAAGTAATGCGGTTTTGGCTTCAGCCAAAGCGGGAATTGGTATCAAAGAAATTCTGGAGCAAGTGGTGCAAAGTGTTCCAGCTCCACAAGGTGATCCTGACCAGCCTTTGAAAGCGCTGATTTTTGACTCTCACTATGACCCGTACAAGGGCGTAATTGTTTACGTACGTGTAGTGGACGGCAAGATTAAATCAGGTTCCAAAATTAAAATGATGGCAACAGGCAAAACGTTTGAAGTCATTGAAGTTGGAGCGTTCAAACCGCGTATGACGATCGTGGACGAGCTGAACGTGGGCGATGTAGGGTTTATCGTTGCAGGTATTCGACATGTAGGCGATACACAAGTCGGGGATACGGTAACAGATGCCAAAAATCCAACACTTGAACCTTTGCCCGGCTACCGCAAAATTAATCCAATGGTTTACTGCGGTCTCTATCCGATTGAAACATCGGATTATATTGATCTGCGTGAAGCACTGGAGAAATTGCAGTTGAACGATGCGTCGCTCAGCTTTGAGCCTGAGACTTCCAGTGCACTCGGTTTTGGATTCCGTTGCGGATTCCTTGGATTGCTTCACATGGATGTTATCCAGGAGCGGATCGAGCGTGAATTCAACATTCCGTTGATCACAACCGCACCAAGTGTAATCTACCACGTGACCTTGACGAATGGTGAAGTGATGAAAATTGACAATCCATCCAACTATCCTGAGGTAGGGCGGATTGATTATGTCGAAGAACCGTACGTTAAGGCAGCCATTATCGTACCGAATGATTATGTAGGTACTATTATGGAGCTGTGCCAGAATAAACGCGGCGAATATGTGAATATGGAATATTTGGACACAACCCGGGTTACCATTACGTATGAGATCCCGTTGTCCGAGATTGTATATGACTTCTTCGACCAGTTGAAATCAAGCACCAAAGGTTATGCATCCTTGGATTACGAGTTGTCTGGTTACCGTCAGTCCAATCTGGCGAAAATGGACATTGTGCTCAATGGCGAACAGGTCGATGCCCTGTCCTTCATCGTTCACCGTGACCGTGCGTATAACCGCGGACGCATTATCTGTGAGAAGCTGCGCGAGCTGATTCCACGGCAAATGTTCGAGGTACCGATCCAGGCATCTGTGGGTACCAAGGTTGTAGCTCGTGAAACGGTAAAAGCAATGCGTAAAAACGTACTTGCCAAGTGTTATGGCGGTGACATCTCGCGGAAACGGAAACTGCTTGAGAAGCAGAAGGAAGGTAAGAAGCGGATGAAGCAGGTTGGTAACGTAGAGGTGCCGCAAGAAGCATTCATGGCGGTGCTGAAAATTGATGATTAAAGACGTTTGCTTGCAAACGTCACGTGAACCCTTTCGGTACATCAATAATTTGTGTATGAAAGGGATAAACGATATTTTGTCTCGGGTACAACACAGAATGTGTGTATTCAAATTAGATTAATAATTCATTTTTGGGTACAACACTGAGTGTGTGTATCAAAATTGAATTGTAAGACGTTTGCTCGCACACATGGTTACAACACAGAATAACCAATAAACCAAGCTGAAAGGGAAGCCGGATGGCTTTCCTTTTTTCAAATAGAGGGGGACTTGCCATGACATTGGCAGCACACAGCCGGAAAACAGGTGCACCCCAAGCGGTGTATCTTCACATTCCCTTTTGCACAAATAAATGTTTTTACTGCGATTTTAACTCCTATGTATTGAAGGACCAGCCTGTTATGCAATACCTTGAAGCGCTGGAACGGGAGATGGAACATACGGTTAAAGCGAATCCGCCGGGAGAAATCAAAACTATATTTGTGGGCGGCGGTACGCCGACTGCACTGAAACCGGACGAAATGGCCGTATTCCTGAAGTCCGTTAAGACCTATTTCCCGAACTGGGCAGATGATATTGAGTTTTCAATGGAAGCTAACCCGGGCACGACCGATGCAGAGAAGCTCGCAGTTATGAAAGAAGGCGGAGTGAACCGCGTCAGCTTTGGAGTACAGGCTTTTCAAAATGATCTGTTGACAGGTATTGGCCGTATTCATAATACAGATGATGTATACCGCAGTTTGGAAAATGCCCGAGCAGCTGGATTGCATAACTTGTCCATTGACCTCATGTTTGGTTTACCAAACCAGACCGTCGAGATGCTGAACGAGAGTATCGACAAAGCGCTGGAACTGGATCTGCCGCATTACTCCATTTACAGCCTGAAGGTGGAAGAGAATACTCTTTTCCATACGTTGTATCAGAAGAACCAGCTACCGCTTCCTCATGAAGACGACGAGTTGGAAATGTATCTTCTATTAATGAAGCGTATGAAAGAAGCAGGTTACGGACAATACGAGATCAGTAACTTTGCCAAACCCGGCTTCGAGAGCCGTCACAATATCACGTACTGGCGTAATGAGGACTATTACGGTCTGGGTGCAGGTGCACATGGATATGTAGGCCGCGAACGCCATATGAATATAAAAGGTATAAACCCGTATGTTGAAGCTTCCAAAGGAGGTCTGCCGCGTCTCGACCATTTTGAGATCAGCCGCGCCGAGGCAATGGAAGATTATCTGATGGTTGGGTTGAGAATGCTGGAAGGTGCTTCATCCTCACGGTTTAGTGATCAGTTCGGGGAGCCTATGGAGGAAGTGTTTGCGAAGCCTTTGGGCAAAATGTTGAATGCAGGACTGCTGGAGAAGACGCCAGACGGCTTCCGGCTTAGTGAGCAGGGCATCCTGTTCGGAAATGACGTTTTTGCCGAGTTTATCGGGTCCATATCGCTGAATTCGTAGCTTGAAATTCTATACGCTCTGTTGTATATTTATTCATATTGATTTTACAGAGCGTGTAATTTATACAACTACGAAGTCGGCTTTCCTCTGGAAAGCTTCTTATAGGAGGAGAGCTGGATGTCGGCCATATGCAGAAAAGCCGTACCGGAAGATGTTGAACCATTATTTGAAATGATTAAGGGCTATGCAGAGCGTGGGATCATGCTTCCGCGTTCACGGGAAGTACTGCAACGGCAGCTGGAGCACTTTGTTGTAGCTGAAGTGAATGGTCAGGTTGTAGGCTGTGGATCTCTCTGCCGTTTGGGGAATGATCTGGTGGAAGTCAGATCGCTTGGTATCTCCGAAGGTCACAAAGGCATGGGCATTGGCTCACTGCTACTGGACCGGCTGGTAGAGGAAGCGGAGAAACAGCAAATTCCCAAGGTCATGGCGTTGACATATGAGGTTTCCTTTTTTCTCAAAAACGGTTTTGCCGTTGTGAACAAGGAGATTTTCCCGGAGAAAGTATGGACCGACTGTGTTCATTGCAGCAAACAGGATTGCTGTGATGAGATTGCTGTATTGAAAGAGTTGAATATTTCAGCCTGATAAATGGATGAACCGTATGGATTGAGCCGAGTATACTCTATCTCACCTGCGGTTCTTTTTAATTCATGAGATGTACAGTAAAGTTGTTATGTCTTGAAGACATTGGTCTATACTATAAATAGATGAGCGTACTCATCAAACTGACTTGACAATGCTCACGTCATTTTGGTATTTTTGTATTACCGCTTAGCACTCATCTAACCGGAGTGCTAACGACATGGGACAGTACAGTCAGAAGGAGGGAATACTCACCATGTTAACAGAGCGTCAACGAATGATTCTGAACGCTATAGTGGATGACTATATCCGTTCAGCTGAGCCCGTAGGGTCCCGGAGCATTTCCAAAAGGGGAGATGTTGGATACAGTCCGGCGACGATCCGTAATGAAATGGCGGACCTTGAAGATATGGGCTTTCTGGAACAGCCGCATACATCGGCTGGTCGCATACCTTCGCACAAAGGCTATCGATATTATGTCGATCATTTGGTTCCCTGGAATCAGGTGGAGCCGCAAGAGCTGGACGACCTGAAATCATTTTTCGCAGAAAAGCTGAACGTGATGGAACAAGTTATTCAGCATGCCTCAGTCATTTTGTCACATATGACGAATTATACTTCGATCCTGCTCGGACCGGAAGTTTTTCACACGTCACTTCGTCATTTTCAACTGCTCCCACTTAATGAAAACGAGGCTGTAGCCATCATCGTAACGAATACGGGTCAGGTAGAGAACAAGACAGTTCAGATTCCACCTGAAATTTCGGTAGCGGAGATGGAGAATGTAGTTCGTTTATTAAACAGCAAGCTGGTCGGCGTGCCGATTTACAAATTAAAGTCTCGTCTCTACACCGAGCTTGGGCAAGAGATGGAACGGCATATTACACGTTATGAGGAAGTCATGCAGGTGCTGAACAGTGCCTTTGACAACGAGCATGACAATCGTCTGTTCCTTAGTGGTGCCACCAATATGTTGACCCAGCCAGAGTTTAAAGATATTGAAAAGGTAAAAGATATTCTTGACCTGCTGGATGAGACACCAACACTCATGAAATTGATGATGCCCGTGCAGGGTGGATCTGGTATTCAGGTGCGAATAGGCACTGAGAATGATCATGAAGCCTTCGCCAATTGCAGCCTGATAACGGCATCCTATTCATTGGATGGAGAGGCTTTGGGCTCCATCGGAATTTTGGGACCTACGCGAATGGATTACGCACGTGTCATTCATATTTTAAATACATTATCCCGTGATTTGACGGCCATGCTAACGCATCGCTTCAAATAAGGGAATGAACCATTTCATTCTTATAAGGAGGTGAACATCTTGAAAGAGGAGCAATCATTCGCAGCAGAAGAACAGGAACAGCAAGCAACTACAGCAGCGGAGCAGGAGCCTGTCAACGAAGCCGGAGCTGCAGAAGCACAGGCGGAAGAGATGACAGATCAGGAGCAAGATGAGATCGCTCGCTTGAAGGCGGAAGCTGAGGAACATCAACAACGTTTTGTCCGTGCGCAAGCTGATTTTGATAACTTCCGTCGTCGTACACAGAAGGAAAAAGAAGAACTGGCGAAATACGCTTCGATGAAGCTGGTCACCGAACTGGTGCCGGTCATTGATAACTTCGAGCGTGCCATGGCTACTGTACCGGAAGGTACTGAAGTCGAGTCCTTCTCCAAAGGCATCCAAATGATCTTCCGTCAGCTGGAAACTGTGCTGAACAATGAAGGTCTGACGTCAATGGATACGGTAGGACAACCGTTTAATCCCGAATTCCATCAGGCGATCATGTCAGTGGAGAGCGACGAGTATGAAGAAGGTACCGTTGTCGAGGAAGTCCAAAAAGGCTATATGCTGAAGGATAAAGTACTTCGTCCGGCTATGGTTAAAGTTAGCTCATAATTTCTATTAAAGAAATGAAGTGAGTTCACTCTTGATTGTACGATGCCACCGAAGTTTAATATAAAGGTTAGTACACACATAGAGCACGATTAGGAATAACAAATACAAATTAGGATCAATCTGATCCATTTAAATTGTCGAGGGAGGAAATTTTCCGATGAGTAAAGTAATCGGTATTGACTTAGGAACAACAAACTCATGCGTAGCGGTTATGGAAGGCGGCGAGGCTGTCGTTATTCCAAATCCGGAAGGCGCACGTACAACCCCATCCGTAGTAGGTTTCAAAAAAGATGGAGAACGCGTTGTCGGTGAAACGGCTAAACGTCAAGCGATCACGAATCCGGATCGTACGATCATGTCGATTAAACGTCATATGGGTACATCCCACAAAGAAACAATCGATAGCAAAGACTACTCCCCACAAGAGATCTCTGCAATCATCCTTCAAAAACTGAAATCCGATGCTGAAGCTTATCTGGGTCAAACGGTAACTCAAGCGGTTATCACGGTACCAGCTTACTTCAATGACAGCCAGCGTCAAGCAACAAAGGATGCAGGTAAAATCGCAGGTCTGGAAGTTCTGCGTATCGTCAACGAGCCAACAGCAGCAGCTTTGGCATACGGTATGGAGAAATCTGAAGACCAAACGATTCTCGTATATGACTTGGGTGGCGGTACATTCGACGTATCCATCCTTGAACTGGGTGACGGCTTCTTCGAAGTTAAAGCGACTAGTGGTGATAACCAACTGGGTGGCGATGACTTCGACCAAGTAATCATTGATTATCTCGTTAGTGAGTTCAAAAAAGATCAAGGCATTGACTTGAGTAAAGATAAAGCAGCGGTTCAACGTTTGAAAGATGCAGCGGAAAAAGCGAAAAAAGAACTTTCCGGCGTATTGACTACAACCATTTCCCTGCCGTTCATTACTGTGGTTGATGGGGTTCCTCAACATTTGGAGTTGAACCTGAGCCGCGCGAAATTCGAAGAAATTTCTGCTGGTCTGGTTGAGCGTACGCTTGAACCAACTCGTCGTGCACTGAGCGATGCTGGAATGACGGCTAACGATATCGACAAAATCGTATTGGTTGGTGGTTCCACTCGTATTCCTGCAGTACAGGAAGCAATCAAAAAACTGACAGGTAAAGAGCCACACAAAGGTGTTAACCCGGATGAAGTTGTAGCTTTGGGTGCTGCTGTACAAGCGGGCGTACTGACAGGTGACGTGAAAGACGTTGTATTGCTTGACGTAACTCCATTGTCCCTGGGTATTGAAACTGCGGGTGGCGTATTCACTAAGATGATCGAGCGCAATACAACGATCCCTACAAGCAAATCCCAAGTATTCTCCACTTACGCAGACAACCAACCGAGCGTTGAGATTCACGTCCTGCAAGGGGAGCGCGAAATGGCAGCGGGTAACAAATCCCTTGGTCGTTTCATGCTGGGTGATATTCCTCCAGCTCCACGTGGCGTTCCACAAATCGAAGTTAGCTTCGATATTGATGCCAATGGTATCGTTAACGTATCTGCAACAGACAAAGGTACAAACAAAACTCAAAAAATCACCATCACTTCTTCCAGCGGTCTGAGCGATGCTGAAGTTGAGCAAATGATGAAAGATGCTGAGTTGCATGCTGAAGAAGATAAAAAACGCAAAGAACTCGTTGAAGCGAAAAACAGCGCAGATCAACTGATCTACTCTGTTGACAAAACGATCAAAGATCTTGGCGAAAAAGCAGACGCTGGTGAAGTTGAAAAAGCGAATGCTGCAAAAGAAAAACTGCAAGGCGTTCTGGCTTCCGACAATCTGGAAGACATCAAAGCCGCTACAGAAGAACTGACAGAGATCGTTCAACAACTGTCCGTAAAACTGTATGAGCAAGCACAAGCTCAAGAGCAAGCAGCTCAAGGTGCTGAAGAGCAACAAGGTTCTGCAAAACGTGACAACGTCGTAGACGCTGATTACGAAGTTGTGGATGAAGATAAAAAACAAAACTAATTCACGATTTCTAGTGAACTAATCATCGGTGACGTTCGGATCGAAGGGAAAGTCATAGCCGGGGCTCCCGTGCTTTGGCTTTCCTTTTGTCACGATGTGCGATATGGTGAATGATATGGGGGTGGAAGAGTGGCTGAAAAACGTGATTATTATGAGGTACTCGGCGTCGGCAAAAATGCCAGCGACGAGGAAATTAAAAAGGCATACCGCAAGCTTGCCCGTCAGTATCACCCTGACGTAAATAAGGCTGCTGACGCGGAAGCCAAGTTTAAGGAAGTTAAAGAAGCTTATGATGTAGTCAGTGACGGCCAGAAGCGGGCACAGTATGATCAATACGGTCATATTGATCCAAATCAGGGCGGATTCGGCGGCGGTGGCGATTTTGGCGGCGGCGGCTTTGGCGACATCTTCGATATGTTCTTTGGCGGTGGCGGTGGACGACGTGATCCAAATGCTCCGCAACGGGGGAACGATCTGCAATACACCATGACGATTGAGTTCAAGGAAGCGGTATTTGGTAAGGAAACTGACATTACCATTCCTCGTACAGAAGGCTGTGATACTTGTCATGGCTCAGGTGCGAAACCAGGAACCAAACCAGAAACCTGTTCCGTCTGCCAAGGTAGTGGTCAACAGGAAGTGGTTCAAAATACACCGTTTGGCCGTATGGTCAATCGTCGTGCTTGTTCGAACTGTAACGGTTCGGGACAAATTATCAAGGAAAAATGTACAACGTGCAGCGGCAGCGGTAAAGTACGCAAACAACGCAAAATTCATGTTCGCATTCCAGCGGGTGTAGATGACGGCGCTCAATTGCGTATGACTGGTGAAGGTGAAGGTGGTCTGCGCGGAGGACCAGCAGGAGATCTGTATATTGTTATCCGTGTGAAATCACATGATTTCTTCGAGCGTGAAGGCGATGATATCTATTGCGAAATTCCGCTTACCTTCGCTCAGGCAGCATTGGGAGATGAGATTGAAATTCCAACGCTGTCCGAGAAAGTGAAGCTGAAAGTACCTGCCGGTACACAGACAGGAACGTATTTCCGTCTCAAAGGCAAAGGCGTACCACGCCTGCGCGGTATGGGGCAAGGGGATCAGCATGTGAAAGTCGTTGTAGTTACGCCTAGCAAGCTGAATGACGAGCAGAAAGACCTGCTTCGCCAAATTGCTGCGCTGGATGGAGAACAAACTCATGAGCATGAGCAATCCTTCTTTGACCGGGTGAAACGGGCTTTCCGTGGAGACTGAGTCTTAATTATTAATTTAAAAAGGACACCACAGCGGTTTTTCCGCAGGGTGTCCTTTTTTGCATAATATGGGCGCTGTTGCGGAAAGATACCAGACATGAGCATTCAGGGGTTTACTGATGTGCCGAAACTAGGGAAGCAGGTGAACCGGATGACCGAAAAAAATATTTTGGCTTATTTCCATAGCCCGGAGCAAGCGGAAGGGGCAGCCAAAAAACTGGAGGCATTACGAGTGGAAGACCTGTCTATCAATCGATTCAGTCGTTATGCGGGTGTCGGGCCAAGCGGAGCATCCTATACGCCAGGCGTATCAGGCAGTTTTTCTTCCTGGGTACCGGGTGTTCTAGGCACAAATGCCAGCGCGGGAATCATGGCTGCAGCAGATCCTTCTGCGAGCGGTATGAGCGATGGCGGACAAGAGGGTCCGACAGGCAGAGATGTATTACTGACCGTCGTTGTTGACGAGGCAGTACATCATCGTGCCCTATCCATTATCGAACAAGCCGGCGGAATGATCTAGGTTTTCAAACTCTATACACTGAGTAAGTTCCAACCTAAACATTTACACGATAACGGAGAGGACAGAAAAAACCTAGAGAAGCGAAGCGTTCGCCTTTATCCCTGGATTTTCCCTTTTAAGAAAGGGAATCAAAAAAATCTGGGGATAACAGCGATCGGAAGGTTGTTCTGTCATCGGAGTGTCAGTGTAAATACTCTTTAGTTAAACTTATACAATTTGAAGGAGGAGCATAACGATGGCAGAACATGAACGTCCAGGCAAGATTTTGACGAAAACGGAAAAGATGAAGCGAATGCAGTCCGCCAAAAATGAGGATGTGGAATTCAGTGCTGAAGCTGCGGATCAGGAAGATATAGAGGCTTTGCGCCGCAGTGAAGCCGCCGATCGTCGTCAGGGCCGGGAGATTCATGACTGAAGATCGCTCTGCAGTGATTATCGAAGCGGTGTTTACAAGCTGGTCCGAGGCTGAATCTGCACGCAGAGCTCTGGAATTGTTGCACCCAAACCAGTTGAGTATCGAGAGTCTGAATGACTCATCATCTTCAGTGGATTCTGGAGTGCCTGAGGGTACGGATAACTCGAATATGGCTGTGATTGGGGGATTCAGTGGTGAGCTGAATGTACTTTCCCTCATTAGCGATGAGACCGAGGTGTTGTCGGGTGGACAAGTGTATGACGCTCCGGATGCAGGCTCTGAAGGCAGGTCCAAGCAAGAAATCTTGCTGACCGTATCCGTATCCAGTGACTCTCTCCCGCAAGCTGCAGAGATGATTACCCAGAACGGTGGACGCTTTTGCTAACAAGTTAACGAGTTTAGACATAATTAAAACAGGGTATTCGAGCAGTCAGGCTGCGGGTATCCTGTTTTTGTTGTTTCTTTACTGCCGCGGTTTTGTACTCCTGCTCGCTTGTGTAGTACAATAGTTGGGATGTTTGAAAAATGAGGAGGAAAAACGAAGTATGTTATGGCATGAACTAACAATACATACCACAGAAGAAGCTGTGGAGATGATTTCGAATTTTTTACATGAAGCGGGTGCTGGAGGGGTCTCGATTGAAGAGTCCGGTACTTTAAATAAAAAACGGGATACGACGTATGGCGAGTTGTACGAGTCTCCTTTGAATGATATTCCTGAAGGCTTTGCGGTCATTAAAGGATACTTCTCCGAAGGTACGGACATGGATGCATTGCAATCTGAAGTAAGTCCACGCATTGAGCAACTTTCCGAATTCGATATCCAAACGGGTGAGGTTCGTTTTGAGACTCGAACAGTGGATGAAAATGACTGGGCGAATGCCTGGAAACAATATTTCAAGCCAGTACGTGTCTCGGAACGTCTAACCATTAAACCGACATGGGAAGAGTATACGCCGGAAGGCCCGAATGAGAAAATTATTGAGCTCGATCCAGGCATGGCGTTTGGTACAGGAACACATCCAACCACTTCGCTTTGTCTGCGTACACTGGAATCGGTAATTCAGGGTGGCGAGGAAGTCATTGACGTAGGTACAGGCTCTGGTATTTTGGCCATTGGAGCTGTCCATCTCGGAGCAAAACATGTGCTTGCGCTGGACCTCGATCCGGTTGCGGTAGCAAGTGCCAAAGAAAATGTGGAACTGAATGGGCTGGGACAACAAATTACGGTTAAAGAGAGTGATTTGCTGTCTGTTCTGGGAAGTCAGGACCCTGCGCTGGGCGTGAAGCTTCCAGTGAAAGTTATCGTTGCCAACATTTTAGCTGAGATTATTATGCTGTTTGTGGATGATGTCTATCATGCGCTTGAGTCTGGTGGCGTTTATATTACTTCAGGCATTTGGAAAAATAAAGAGCAGCTCGTCCATGACGCGCTCGTTGCTTCCGGATTCGAAATAAGTTCGGTTCATCGCGATGAGGACTGGATCGCGTTTGTGGCCAGAAAGAGGTAACCGATGGACTTAAACTCGTTCTTTCGTTATCCACTGGATCAACTACCGTTTTTCCTGTTGACCATCCTGATTGCTTTTACGGTGCATGAATTTTCTCATGCGTATTTTGCCAACAAATTCGGCGATCCGACAGCCAAGCTGCTGGGCCGGGTTACGCTGAATCCGGTCGTACATTTTGACTTGTTTGGTGTGTTGTTGCTCCTTATAGCTGGTTTTGGTTGGGCACGTCCTGTTCCAGTGAATCGGGCAAATTTCGACAAACCGAGATTAATGGGTGTCATTGTATCCGTAGCAGGCCCTTTGAGCAACTTGCTGCTCGCGATCATCGGTACGATCATCTATGCATCCTTGGTTGGTTCGGGAGCACTGGGTGGTATTGAAAATGAGCGTTTGTTAACGGCGATCTCGACCTTCTTTTACATGTTTAACCTGACGAACTTTTTCCTATTTTTGTTTAACCTTATTCCATTGCCGCCGCTGGACGGTTATCGAATTCTTGAGGATTTACTGCCCCCTTCAATTAGCCGCAAGCTGCAGGGAGTTGAGCAATGGTCCGTATTTATTTTCCTGCTGATTCTTGTAATCCCACCGTTGCAAAGAGCAACGATTCAGCCTTTATACCAATTGGCGTATGATATGTATGTAGATTTTTCATATTTGATTTTGAAACTGTTTTAAGAGGAAGAATTAGGAGCGTTTTTGGACTGGAATACTGGTCAGAAGGACATAAAAGTTGTATGATCATCTGTGGCGATTGGATTCATGCCTGCCATCAGGCGGGATGAATTCCAGTCATAACAGGATAGAATGGGTGGACAGACTAATGCAGCGTTATTTTGTATCTGCAGAACAGTTTAATGAACATTCCGTGGTCATCACGGGTGATGATGCGCGCCATATCGGCAAAGTGATGCGTGGTAAACCTGGAGATAAACTGATTGTCAGTGACGGAAACTCCAAAGAAGCTTTGGTGGAGATTGAAAGCATCGAAGCCCAGCAAGTAACAGCGAATATTGTGGAACCTCTCGAAATGGACCATGAAGCACGGATACGTGTAACCGTGGCTCAAAGCTTGCCAAAAGGCGATAAGATGGAGACGGTCATCCAAAGATGTACAGAGATCGGAGCGGTTTCCTTTGTTCCTTTCCTGTCTGAGCGTACGATTGTGCAATATGATGCCAAAAAAGAAGGCAAACGGTTGGAGCGGTGGCGGAAAATCGCCAAGGAAGCCGCTGAGCAAAGCCATCGGAACCGCATTCCATCCGTCGAGCAGCCACTTTCCTGGAAAGGGCTGCTATCTTCTTTTGAGGGCTACAGTCTGGTATGTTATTGTTATGAAAAGGAAAACGGCAAGCAGTTAAGAGACGCATTGAAGCCGTTTGTGGAGCAGCTTGCACCTGGTGCGAGTGCTGAAGTGTTGATCGTTGTTGGACCTGAGGGCGGATTCTCGGAGAGGGAAACGATTGAAGCCGATCAGGCGGGTGCTGTATCCGTTGGACTGGGCAAACGCATCTTGCGGGCCGAGACAGCAGGAATGGCGGCGCTAACTTGTGTCTTATATGAATCCGGAGAAATGGGGGGAATGTAATTATGCCATCCGTGGCGTTTTACACCTTAGGCTGCAAAGTTAATTTTTATGATACAGAGGCGATTTGGCAATTGTTCAAAAACGAAGGATACGATCAGGTAGACTTTGACGAACAGACAGCGGATGTATACTTGATTAATACTTGTACAGTAACCAATACCGGCGACAAAAAGAGCCGCCAGATTATCCGTCGTGCCATTCGGCGCAACCCGGATGCGATTGTAGCCGTTACAGGCTGTTATGCGCAAACTTCTCCGGCAGAGATTCTGGACATCCCTGGTGTGGATCTTGTTATCGGTACACAGGATCGGGACAAAATCTTGCCATATGTCAATGAAATTCAGGAATCACGTCAGCCCGTCAATGCTGTGCGAAACATCATGAAAACGCGGGTATTTGAAGAGATGGACGTACCGGATTTTGCCGATCGTACCCGTGCATTTCTGAAAATTCAGGATGGCTGCAATAACTTCTGTACGTTCTGCATTATTCCGTGGTCGCGTGGACTTTCCCGCAGCCGGGAAGCAAACAGCATCATCCAACAGGCTCATCAACTGGTGCACGCTGGATACAAGGAAATTGTCCTGACAGGCATTCATACCGGTGGATACGGGGATGACATGGAGAATTACGATCTGACGGATCTGCTGTGGGACTTGGATAAAGTAGAGGGCCTGGAGCGTATTCGGATCAGTTCGATTGAAGCGAGCCAGATTGACGACCGGATGCTGGATGTGATCAAACGTTCAGACAAACTTGTGCGCCACTTCCACATTCCGCTGCAAGCGGGCGATGATACCGTACTGAAACGTATGCGCCGTAAATATACGACCGAAGAGTTTTACAATAAAATGCTTCGCATTCGGGAAGCGATGCCGGATGTAGCGATTACAACCGACGTTATTGTAGGGTTCCCGGGTGAGACCGATGAGATGTTCCGTAACGGATACGAGCTGATGAAGAAAATCGGTTTTTCCGAAATGCACGTGTTCCCATATTCCAAGCGGACCGGAACACCGGCAGCACGTATGGAGGATCAGGTGGATGAGGAAGTCAAAAATGCACGCGTGCATGAACTGATTGATCTTTCCGAGCAAATGCAACTGGCATACGCCAAGCAGTTTGTGGGGCAAGTACTGGATGTCATTCCTGAAGGTGAAGCCAAGGGCCGTGCAGGCAGTGGTAAACTGCACGGTTACAGTGACAATTACATTCAGCTGGTCTTTGATGGTTCCATGGATATGGTCGGCAAAGTATGCCGTGTCAAAGTGACCGAAGCGGGTGTGAATGAAAGCCAGGCTACGCTGGTTCGTGTGTTGGAAGAAAATCTCAAGTCCGCAGCGATGTAATCGAGGCGTCAGAAACAAGGATTTCATTTCCTTGGGGAGTGTACCCGTGGAGATGAGGTCCTTCTTTTTCCAAAAAAAGATGCAGACAATTCCGTAATGGGGGAGAGCAACATGAACAGAAAAGAAATTTCGGCAGGCGGAGTCGTCTACCGCACGGGAGAAGACGGAAAGCTTCAAATTCAACTGATTGTAGATCGGTACGGCAAAACGACCCTCGCCAAGGGCAAAATGGAAGATGGAGAAACGGTGGAACAGACCGCACTGCGTGAGATTCTGGAAGAGACAGGCATGGTCGGTCGAATTGTAGAACCCGTCGATATCATCGCCTATACGTATCAGCATGCAGAGTTTGGTCCGGTGGACAAGGAAGTTCATTACTATCTCGTTGAAGCGGAAAGCGGCGATCTGCAGCCTCAGATTGAAGAAATCAAAGGTGTGGATTGGTACGCTCCTGAAGAAGCTTGGTCCAGACAGCAGCATAGTGGATACGATAATAACGATGACATTTTACGTGTGGCGCTGAACAAATTAGGCATTAACGTATAGCTGTTTTGTTTTCTTTTGAGTGACGTATCGCTACTGTTTGTCGAAAGAGTGCTGAACATCAGGCCACGGGTGACTTCGCCACTGGGGTGGAGACCGGTGGTTTTTTGTGCCAAATCGGCAAGTAGCAGAATGGCAAGGCAAGCAGTGAACTGGTGACGTTAAAAAGGGTCTGGGCATGCGCAATCTGTGCCCCGTTATCCGCTGACAGCCAGGCCGAAGCTGCATGCAGCTGGCTGATCAGCGGCATAAATAGCAGCGCTCCCGCAATGTTTAATACGACATGGGAGGCTGCGACAAATTTGCCTGCGGATGCTCCGCCAGCGGCTGCAATCACGGCGGTGATACAGGTCCCCACGTTTGATCCGATCACAATGGCGATGCCGATCTCCACAGGCAGTACTCCTGTGGCTGCAAGCGTAATCGCCATGCTGATGACGGCTGCACTACTATGAATGAGAGCCGTCAGACAGGCACCAGCCAGAAAGCCCCACCACAAGCTGTCGGCTGATCGATCCAGAAACCACTGAAATACGCCCATACTACGCAGGGGCACGGCAATGGATTGCATCACTTGAATGCCTGTCATGACGAGTGCAAATCCGGCTGACGTGAGAAAGCTGTATTGTATGGTAAACAGTGTCCGGCGTGTGCGTTCAGGAGCGAACTGATTTCGTTCACCAAGCACAACAAAGACGGCCCAGCCTGTCAGGGACAAGGCAAGCAGAGGCAGGGAAACCCGTCCGATCTGCAGCCCGACCAGCTCGGTGGTTAGACACGTCCCGATGTTGGTGCCGAGAATAATACCAAGTGTGCGTCCGTAGGTAATTAATCTGGCGTTCGCCAGTCCAATGGTTAGTACGGTAACGGCGGTACTGCTTTGCAGCAGGGCTGTAGCGCCCGCGCTGAAAGCCATGCCTTTCCAGGGAGCAGAGGTAGCCCGGCTCAGCCATCCAGCCAGCATGGGCCCGGCCATCCGCTGTAAGGCTGTTTCCATCAGCTTCATCCCACCAAAAAAGATAAGAAGCCCATATAATAGGGGCAGCACAACATCTCTGAACATGAGTTAACATCATTCCTTCCGTGCATATCCTTATTTTCATCCTATGAGTAAATAAGGACAACCATGACAGGCTAACGGGATTCTGGAGTCAATAGCATTTGAAAGATCGGTAAGTCACCATAACGGTCACCCAAATTATCGCCCCCAATTCAAAAGATACGGAGATTCTGCAAACGCAGCGGAGGGGATGGAATTGGAATTGGAACTGAAGAAGCGAAGCGTTTACGGTCATAGAGTTGATCTAAAGATTCACACGATAACGAAGAGGGCAGAAAAAACCTGAAGAAGCGAAGCGCTCGCCTTTATCCTCGGATTTTTCCTATAGTGAAAAAGGAATCAAAAAAATCTGAGGGTAACAGCGATCGGAAGGTTGTTCTGTCATCGCAGTGGCAAGTGTGGAATTTGAGATTCATCTGTACAACGACGTAACAGCGATCGAAAGTCTGATCCATCACCGCAGTAGTCACCCAAATTACCACCCACAATTCAAAAGATACGGAGATTCTGCAAACGTAGCGGAGGGGATGGAATTGGAACTGCAGAAGCGAAGCGTTCGCCTTTATCCCCGGATTTTCCCTATTGAGAAGGGAATCAGAAAAATCTGGGGATAACAGCGATCGAAAGTCCAATCCATCCCCGAAGCGGTCACCTTTGCACCAAGCCTATCTTTTCAACTAACTATGAAAGAAGTGGATCTATCTTGCCATCAGTTACACTGGAACGCAGCCGCAAAAAGCGGCTTGAACATGCACATCCATGGATATATAACAATGAAATTGCCTCTGTTGAAGGAAACCCCGAGCCGGGAGATCTGGTCAACGTATTGAATCACCAAGGTCGCTATCTCGCGACGGGTTACTATAATCCTGCATCTCAAATCACAGTTAGAGTCGTGGCATATCAACCTTTGGAGTTTGAACAGATGGACACCGCGTTTTTTGCAGCGCGATTCCGCGATTGCTTGCGCCACCGGGAGCGTTTTATTCAGGATGGAGAGGCATACCGTCTTGTTTATGGGGAAGCTGATTTCCTGCCAGGACTGATCGTTGACCGTTTTGGCAGCATCCTTGTTGTTCAATTGCTCACATTGGGCATGGACCGTTGCCGCGAAGCGATTGTACAAGCTCTAATTGAAGTGATGCAGCCGGAAGGCATCTATGAACGCAGTGATGTGTCCATTCGTGAACTGGAAGGCTTGGAACAGACAAAAGGACCATTGTATGGGGATTGCCCGCGTCATGTCACGGTAACGGAGAACGGATTGCTCATTAAGGTGGATATCGTGGAAGGCCAGAAGACAGGGTACTTCTTTGACCAGCGCGAGAATCGTGCAGCCATCGAACCGCTTATGAAGGGTTGGGGTTACAAGAGTGGTATTACGCTCCAACAGACTGAACAGGATGGTACGCAGCAGTTGCTTCCTGTGAATAAAAGTGGCAAGGTTGTGACGTTCCCTTATTGGGATGGGGCCACTGTGCTGGAATGTTTCTCCCATACAGGCAGCTTCACATTGAACGCCTGCAAATATGGAGCCAAAAAAGTAACATGCCTTGATATCTCAGAGCATGCGATTGAAAGTGCACGAACCAACGTAGAGCTGAACGGTTTCACTGAACGGGTCGAATTTGTCGTTGCGGATGCATTCCAATACTTGCGTGAGCAGGTGAAAGGCCTCGATGAGCGTAACGTACGCGCGCGTGCTGGCGAACAGAAAGTGGATACTTCCAAAGCACTTGCATCCGGTGGTAAAACATTTGATGTAGTTATCCTCGATCCGCCAGCCTTTGCCAAAACGAAATCAGCAGTTAAAGGCGCATGCCGTGGATATAAGGACATCAATTTGCAAGGAATGAAGCTGGTGAATGAGGGCGGGTATCTGGTAACCGCAAGCTGTTCATACCACATGCGTCCGGATCTCTTCCTGGAAACCATTGCAGATGCAGCCGAAGATGCAGGCAAAGTACTGCGTCTGATCGACTGGAAAGCAGCCGGAAAGGATCACCCGCAAATTTTGGGCGTAGACGAAGGTCATTACCTGAAATTTGCCATCTTCGAAGTGCGCAGCAAAAAGAATTAATCGAGCGATTTTCATTTAAGTCGAACATACATTTACGCAAAGAGTCCACAGTTTTCATAAGCTGCGGGCTTTTTGCTATGCTCGCGCAAAAGCTCTCTGGAATTGCCGGATAGTGGCAAACGTATGTTCCGAACCAAGTCAGATATGTTATACTGGGAATTAAAATCTGTTCGTGATGGTTTGGAGGATTAAACATGTCCGTACGCTTTGTTATTGGCCGGGCAGGCAGCGGCAAGAGTGCGCTGATTACCCGGGAAATCACATCCCTGCTTCAAAAGGAACCGCAAGGTAAACCACTGATTCTGCTGGTCCCGGAACAAAGTTCGTTTCGAACCGAACAGTCACTGGTATCTTCAGGGGCTATTAAAGGTACCATGCGTGCTGAAGTGCTTGGTTTTCGCCGATTGGCCTACCGGGTAATGCAGGAGGCAGGTGGTTCTGCACGTATTCCCATTGGAGCTGAAGGAAAAAAAATGCTGCTCTACAAAGTGCTCCAGCGTCGTAAGGAAGAATTGAAGCTGTTTGGAGCATCAGGCAGTCAGCTGGGATTTATAGGAGACTTAAATGATTTATACAGTGAGTTTAAACGTTATGAACTTGACCCTACATCACTGGAAGAAGGACTTTCCGCATGGAATACTTCCTCTTCTGCACCGATTTTGGGAGACAAGCTGCATGACTTGCTTCTTATATACCGTGACTATGAAAAGGAGTTAACCGAACTATATATCGATGATGAAGACACGTTGACTGAACTGACAGAGCGATTGCCAGAAAGCACGTTGCTGCAAGATGCACAGATCTGGATCGATGGATTTCAGGGATTTACCCCGCAGGAAATGAGTGTCATTGGAAGACTTATGCTGCAAGCTTCTTCGGTGACAATTGCATTGACTTTAGATCGTGTTTACGACCACGGCGCACTTCCTGGAGAACTGGAGCTGTTTCATCCCACGGCGAGTGCTTACACGCGCCTCAAAGGCATGGCTGAGGATCTGGGTGTCCTTAATGAGACAACCTTGCTTCAACCGGAAGTTTTGCCTAGATATGAAGGCAGTCCTGGACTGGCGCATTTGGAGGCTGGCTTTGATCGCAGAGTTCGCTGGAAGAGTGAGGGGCGTGATGCGGGTGTCCGACTTTACGCCGCTGAGAACCGCCGGGCTGAGATGGAAGGAGCACTTCGTGAGATGCGTCGTCTGGCGCAAGATGAAGGTGCGCGTTACCGAGATATGGCAGTGCTCGTTCGTCAGTTGGATACATATGCCGACATTGCTGAGCCCCTATTCAGGGACTATGGCGTGCCTGTCTTTCTGGATCGGAGAAGAAATGAACTACATCATCCATTATCGGAATTTATTCGTTCAGCACTCGATATCATTCGCCGTCGCTGGCGTTATGAGGATGTGTTTCGCTGTGTCAAAACAGATCTGCTGCTTCCACGGGACGGTTCCATCACACGTGAAGATATGGACCAGCTTGAAAATTATATATTAGCTTGCGGAATTCACGGATACCGCTGGACAGATGGCAAGCCATGGAAGTATGTACCCAGCCTGTCCCTGGAAGACAACGATCAGGATGTCCGCAGCCGGGGCCGGGAACTAATGCTGTCCTTAATGGAAAAATGCCGTACGGTGATTGTTGATCCACTGGGTGCTTTTGAGAAACGAATGAGCAAGGCAAAGACAGCTAAAGACCAATGTGCGGCGCTTTACAGATTACTGGAAGATGCCGAGATTCCTTGGAAGCTGGATCAGATGTCAGCAGAAGCCAAGGTCCAGGGTGATCCGGAACGTTCGAGAGAACATCGTCAAATGTGGGGGGCTGTCCTTGATCTATTAGATCAGATGGTTGATATGATGGGTGCCGAACGGCTGGATATCGATCTATTTGCCGGGCTGATGGAGACCGGATTAACCGAACTGAAGCTGGGACTTGTTCCTCCAGCGCTTGATCAAGTGTTGGTTGGATCGATGGACCGTACACGTCTTCAGGATATTAAGTACGTATTTATTCTGGGTGCTGTAGACGGAGAACTGCCTGCTGTGCCTCAGGATGATGGTGTATTAACCGAGCAGGAACGGCTGTTGTTGACAGAGAGAGGTTTGGGGCTTGGGCCGGGAGCAACAAGACAAATGCTGGATGAACGCTTTCTGATCTATACAGCCCTGACAGCGGCGAGCAAGCAGTTATGGCTGAGTTATCCCGTTGCAGATGATGAAGGGAAGACATTACTGCCCTCGGAAATTGTACGACATGTACGGAAGATGTTCGGTCTGCATGAGCAGCCATTGCTTGCCCAGCCGCCAGTTACCGATGCTGAAGAGATACACTGGTCTTATGTTAACCATCCTGGTCAGAGCCTCTCTTATCTCATCGGACAATTGCGCAGATGGCGCCGTGGAGAAGATATTCCTGAAATGTGGTGGGCGATCTATAACTGGCATGTCTCTAGGGAGACGAGCAGACCTCAGCTAAAACAATTGCTTGGATCGGTCTTTTATCGCAATCGGGCGTTACCTCTGCGTACGGCTACCAGCCGCAGATTATATGGTACAGAGGTAAGGACGAGTGTCTCTCGAATGGAGCGTTTTGTGGCATGTGCGTTCTCCCATTTTGCTTCTCATGGGCTGCGGCTGAAAGAGCGCCAGTTGTACCGCTTGCAAGCCCCTGATATTGGACAATTGTTCCATGCTGCCTTGAGTCAGCTTGCAATACGTTTGCGTGAGCAGAATCGCAGCTGGGGCAGTCTGTCTCCGGAAGAATGCCGGAAGGAAGCGGAGCACACCGTGGAGCAGATTGCCCCACAATTGCAGGGAGAGATTTTGCTAAGCACGAAACGGTATGGTTACATCTTCCGCAAGCTGAAGGATATCGTTAGCAGGGCGTCGGTTATTCTGGGTGAACAGTCCAGACGGGGAAGCTTTGAACCGATTGGGTTGGAGCTTGATTTTGGACCAGGTAAACCCCTGCCGCCGCTTCGTTTTGAATTGGAAAATGGCTGTGTGATGGAGATTGTGGGTCGGATCGACCGCGTGGATGTGGCTGAAGGAGAAAACGGCTTGCTGCTGCGAGTCATTGATTACAAATCCAGCCAGACCGATCTTAAACTGCATGAGGTGTATTATGGCCTGTCATTACAGA
The DNA here is from genome assembly GCF_057835695.1 of Paenibacillus sp. GL_099_B. Taxonomy (NCBI): domain Bacteria; kingdom Bacillati; phylum Bacillota; class Bacilli; order Caryophanales; family Paenibacillaceae; genus Paenibacillus; species Paenibacillus sp. GL_099_B. Next base: position 5,069,577 of record NZ_CM174430.1, on the reverse strand, counting down.
TGCTTACGTACCTGGAGGTACTGCTTAGTGCTGCCGAGGAATGGCTTGGAGAATCGGCGATGCCTGGAGGAACACTCTATTTCCATGTGCATAACCCGTTGCTTCAATCCGCGAACGGCATGACATCTGAGCAGGCAGGACAAGAACTGCTGAAACGGTTCAAAATGAAAGGCTTGCTGCTGGCGGATCGGGATGCGATCGCTCAAATGGACAATACCCTGGACAAGGGCTATTCAGCTATTATTCCAGTTGCACTTAAGGCGGATGGCAGCTTTTATAGTAGCGCTGCTGTAGCTACGCCAGAGCAATGGGATACCTTGCTGGCTTCAGTTCGCAGCAATATACGTGAGATTGGCACCCGGATTACGGAAGGGGATGTCGCGATTGAACCTTACCGTATCCAGCAGGAGGTTGCATGCACCTTTTGTCCGTACAAGCCAGTCTGTCAATTTGATGAAAATATCGAAGGTAATGAATATAATCTGTTGTCCAAACCGGGCAAACAGCAAATCTGGGACATGCTGTCTCAGGGCAAGGGAGGGGAAACATCATGACGAATATGCCAAAACCGGAGGGAAGCTTCTGGAGTGATGACCAATGGAGTGCCATCTCACAGAGTGGAGAAGACATTCTGGTTGCTGCTGCAGCGGGTTCCGGGAAGACGGCTGTATTGGTTGAACGGATTATTCGCAAGATTGCAGACCCTTCCCGCGGATTCAGCGTAGATCGTTTGCTGGTTGCGACATTTACGAAAGCTGCTGCTGCCGAGATGAAGCAGCGGATACGTGAAGCACTGGAACGTGCACTTGAAGAGCAGCCTGCGGAAGAACATCTGCGCAAACAACTGTCATTGCTCGGGCGAGCATCCATTACGACACTGCATTCATTCTGTATGGAAGTCATTCGTCGCTATTATCAGCAAATACCGCTAAACCCGGCTTTCCGGATTCTGAATGAAAATGAAGCAGAAATCATGCGGCAGGAATTATTGGAGCAGTTGTTTGAAGAAAAGTATGGGGAAGAAGACGAAGGCAGTACATTCCGCGAATTGGTGGATTGGTTCAGTGGGGAACGAAACGATGATGCCATGCATCGACTTGTGCAGCGTTTGTATGATTTCTCACGCAGTCATTCCTGGCCGGATCATTGGCTTGCGGAGATGGCATCTGCTTTTCAGGTGGAAAGTGTCGAAGCACTTGGGCATTCTGCATGGGTTCAGAGTATTTTGCGCGATGCCGCTCTTGCTTTGGGTGGTGCTGCTGGCCTGCTGCGCCAAGGGATCAGTATATCGATACAGCCGGAAGGTCCGAAACCTTATGCGGATACATTAAAAGAAGATTTGGCAATGGTCGAAGAGCTTCTGTCAGCTGTTGAGGTCATGCCGTGGGAGAGATTGCCTGAAGTGTTTCAGCCAGCAGCTTTTGGCAAGCTGAAGCCTTGCAAAAAGGACCAGACGGACCCGGGGTTACAAGAACAGGTTAAAGAACTGCGTGAGGCTGCGAAAAAAGCCGTGACGGACCTGAAAGGGTCGTTGTTTGGAAGAAGTGCATTTTCTTTCTGGCAGGAGCTGGAGCAGGCGGCACCACTAATGCAGGAACTGTCCAACCTGGTCAGTACATTTGGAGAGCGATATCGACAGGCCAAACAGGAGCGCGGTCAGGTCGATTTCAGTGACCTGGAGCATTACTGTCTTCATATTTTGCGCCATGAAGATTCAACCCCTGAGCTGTCCATGCCTTCGGATGCAGCAATGGAATATCGGGCACGTTTCGATGAAGTGCTGCTGGATGAATATCAGGATACCAATACAGTGCAGGAAGATATCGTCAGACTGATTTCCAGAGAAAATCCAGGAAACCGATTCATGGTTGGTGATGTAAAACAGAGTATTTACCGTTTTCGTCTGGCTGAACCCGGTCTGTTTCTGAACAAGTACCGTCAATACGCAGCGAATTCGGATATGGAAGTGGACGGAGAGAGAGATTCATTGAATGCAGGAAGACGTATTGATCTTGCTCGTAACTTCCGCAGTCGTGCAGAAGTTGTCCATTCGGTCAACATGTTATTCAAGCAGCTCATGAACGAAGGGGTAGCCGAGATTGCCTATGATGAACGAGCGCAGCTAGCTTATGGTGCTACTTTCCCGGCAGAGACGCTTGGAGATGAGGCTTACACACCTGAACTCATGTTGATCGATCGTCAAGGCGGAGGACCAGATCTTACGGAAAGCACGGACGAGAATGGGGATGCGCTACCTTCTGCTGAGCTGGAGAGTGCCGAGCTCGAAACCGCCCAGCTGGAGGCTCGGGCCATGGCTCGCCGTATTCGCGAAATGGTCGGAGATACGGATAAGCCAGCCCTGAATGTTTATGATAAAGCCCTTCAATCCATGCGCCCTGCGCGTTATGGAGACATTGTCATTTTGCTGCGTTCTGCCCTGATGTGGGCTCCACTCATGATTGAAGAATTCAGACAGCAGGGTATTCCTGCCGGAGGGGAGCAAAGCAAAGGCTATTTTCAGGCGACGGAAGTGGAAGTGATGTTGTCCTTGCTGCAGATTGTGGATAATCCAAGGCAGGATATCCCACTTGCTTCAGTGCTTCGTTCGCCGATTGTCGGATTGGATGAAGAGGAATTGGCTCAGATTCGTCTTGGGGACAAGAGACAGTCTTTTTATGATGCTGTTGTATCTGCTACAGGATCATTCACTAGTTCGTCGAATGTTTCGAAACAGCATGGCGTGCAAGCTTTGAATCCCAATTCATCTGCAATCCAGCTGCAATGGCCGGAAGCCTGGTCGGAAATGGAACAGGGGCAGCAGGAATCGGCTGTATCCGCCGAGGCAGACGTTATGGAAGGCGTACAAGAATCCTATGTACATGCTGATACAGATGAGGTTATGAATGCTGGTATAGATGCAAGTAATGGTGGACGTATAAGCGAAGATACGAATAGGGAGAACGGTACCAGCTCAGAGCTGCAACAAAAGTTAATTCGCTTTATGCGTCAGTTGGAACAATGGCGGCTTGAAGCCAGACAAGGCAGCCTGAGTGAACTCATTTGGCGCATGTATCGGGAAACGGGTTATCTGGACTGGGTTGGCGGCCTACCGGGAGGCATGCAGCGTCAAAGTAATTTGAAGGCTCTGTATGATCGCGCTCGGCAATATGAGCAGGCAACGGCCAATCGTGGATTGTTCCGCTTCCTGACCTATGTATCCAGACTACGTGAGAACGGGGGAGATCTCGGCACCGTAGCAGGTGGTTCTGGTGAACAGGACAATGCAGTACGCATCATGACGATTCACCGGAGTAAGGGCTTGGAATTCCCTATTGTTTTTGTCGGGGGCATATCCAAAATGTTCAATCAGCAGGATCTGAACTCGCCGTTTCTGATGCATAAGGAGTTGGGGTTTGGCCCGAGGTTTGTAGATCGTGAGAATCGGGTTGCCTATCCAACCTTGGCTAATCTGGCGATTCGTCGTCGGGCCCAGTTTGAGCTGCTTGCGGAAGAGATGCGGGTGCTCTATGTGGCTCTGACCCGTCCAAAAGAGAAAATGATTTTGGTCGGTACTGTGAAAGATGTTGTTAAAAAGGCAGTGGCCTGGTCTCAGATTAAGGACAGTCCGAAACGGGTACTGCCTGACTATCTGCTTGCAGCCGGACGGAGCTATCTGGATTGGATCGGTCCATCCCTGATGAGACATCCGGACGCCGCTTTGCTGCGTGAACTTGCGGGAGGTACTGATTCATATGCTGCTTGCCTTGTGGATGATGAATCACGTTGGGGCATTTCCGTAATTTCTGCTGATCAAGTATCCCGAGAAATATTTGTGGATCAGAGACTTGGTGAAGAAGACGGTATGACAGAAGTTCGGAAACATCGCATTGCTGCCCTGAAAGCAGTTCAGCCTGTGGTGCTATTTTCTTCCTCAACTAAAGAAGAGACGGTTGAGGATGCACAAGATGCAACCCCACGAGACATCAGAGAGGAAGATGTACTTACAGTAGGTGTGCAAGAGGGTGTACAGCTGCTTCGCGAGGTAGATAAACGGCTCTCATGGACATACCCTCATCAAGCAGCAACTCAAGTGGCTGCCAGCACATCGGTTACCGAGCTGAAAACATTGCTAGCCATGCAAGACCATCAGTCGTTACAGATGATGGAGGAAATTGAAGAACAATCTGAGGCTTCTGTGGATTCTGAGAAACGTGGAGTGAAGGATGGAGGATCGTCCTTTAAATTGCATCTGCGTCGTCCCAAATTCATGGAGGAGAAACAATTGACTGGAGCCGAGCGGGGAACGGTGTATCATACGTTGATGCAGCATCTTCCTGTGGATGGCTCACCCGTTGATTCGCAAATCGTTGAGCAGACACTTTTGCGGTTAGTTGAGCTCCAGATTTTGCTTCCCCATCAGGCAGAGGTGATTGAGTCTGATCAACTGGCTGGATTTTTCAATACAGAGCCTGGTACAGAATTGTTGCGTGCGGAGTGGGTGAAACGGGAGATTCCATTTATTTATGGACTTCCGGCACATCATTCTCCTGCCGAATGGCTTCAAAATCTGTCAACAGATGCAGGTATGCAAACGTTGGAGGAAGACGGTAACATGCAGGCATCACTAGAAAATGAAACGGTGCTGGTACAGGGGATTATTGACTGTCTGTATGAGGTGGATGGCGAACTTGTTTTGCTCGATTACAAGACAGATCGGGTGTTGGAGCATCGGGGCGGACTGGACAAACTGACGGAAAACTATCGTTTCCAGCTAGAGCTCTATGGCCGGGCCATTGAAGATATCCTGGGTCGGAAAGTCGATCGGAAGTGGCTGTACTTTTTTGATGGCGGACATGCTGTGAAACTATAAAGTGAAATTTTAAAACGACCGGATGATTCAAATTCGTATCATTGGATTTTGCATGAGAGAGGGGTTGAACGGACGATGCGTATTTTGCACACAGGGGACTGGCATCTGGGGAAAACGCTGGAGGGACGGAGCCGGCTGCGAGAGCAGGAGGATTTTGTAGATGAGCTTGTTAAACTCGCGGATGAGCAGCAAGCAGATGTCATATTGATGGCTGGCGACGTGTACGATTCTGTAAATCCGCCTGCATCGGCGGAACAGCTTTTTTATGAGGCTGCGGCGCGTCTGACAGAACAAGGGAGACCACTTGTGGTGATTGCCGGAAACCATGATCAGCCGGAGCGAGTGGCTTCAGTGACCCCGCTTGTGAACAGACAGGGAATTACACTTGTAGGTATGCCTACTTCAGAAGCAGTTACGATCCATGCAAAGCGAACTGGAGAGACTGCGCAGATTGCTGCATTGCCATATCCCTCGGAAGCGCGACTGAACGAACTGCTGACAACGGATGGGGACGAGAATGTGCTTCGCCAGGCATACAGTCGCCGTGTTGGCATGTTAATGCAGCGTCTGGCTGCTTCTTTTCGTCCAGATACGGTGAATTTGGCGATGAGTCATATTTATGTTCTGGGCGGAGTGGAAAGTGATTCGGAACGTCCCATTCAGGTAGGGGGGGCCTATACGGTTGACCCTTCTGCATTGGCGACAGGTGCGCAATATACAGCACTAGGGCATCTCCATCGTGCGCAGGCAGTTAAAGGAGAAGGTGTGATTCGGTATAGTGGCTCTCCACTGGCCTACAGTTTCTCCGAAGCGGGACAGAGTAAGTCCGTCACAATGGTTGATCTGGCACCAGGGGGAGCCGCAAACGTGGAAGAAGTGCTGTTGACCTCCGGACGTCCACTTGTGCGCTGGAAGGCGCGTGGCGGTCTGGCTGAGGTTTATCGGTGGCTGGACGAGGGGCGCGATCCTCAGGCTTTTATTGATATGGAAGTATGGCTGGATGAAGCCATGTCTCTGAAAGAAATTCAGCAGCTCCGTAAGTCGCATGACGGGATCATTCATATCCGTCCGGTGTATCCCGAGATGGCAGCGGCAGGGCTTTTGGAGCAACGGTCCGAGCTTCCGGTACATGAGCTTTTTCGCAAATTTTATCAGCGTCAGACAGGTGGGGCATTACCTGAAGACAGTCTGGTTCAACTGTTCCTGGAACTCGTCGATGAGGACGAGCCGGGTGTGCGTGAGGAGGTCGAGGGAAATTGAAGCCGATTTTATTGAAAGTTGCAGGTCTGCAAAGTTATCGGGAGACTCAGGAGATTGATTTTACCGTATTAACGGAAACGGGACTGTTCGGCATTTTTGGTCCTACAGGCAGCGGGAAATCTTCTTTGCTCGACGCGATTACGCTGGCGATGTACGGAAAAGTGGAACGTGCTGTTAATGGTACCCAGGGAATCATGAACCACGCTGAGGATTCGTTGTCCGTTGCTTTTACATTTGAACTTGTATCGGCAGAAGGCACAAGAAGATTTCGGGTGGAACGACGCTTCAAACGAAACAATGAGGTATCGGTAAGCAACACAATAAGCAAATTCATTGAGACCGTTAACGGAGAGGAACAGGTGCTGGCTGATAAACTGGCAGACGTGAACCGCTGCGTTGAAGATGTCATTGGGTTGAAAATGGATGATTTTACGCGAGCCGTTGTGCTTCCACAAGGTAAATTCGCTGAGTTTCTGTCGCTGAAAGGCAGTGAAAGACGCCAGATGCTGCAACGTTTATTCCATCTGGAGAAGTATGGAGATCAGCTTGCCATCAAGCTCAGCCGGCGGGTGAAAGACAATGATATGGTTCATCAGTCATTGGCCGCGGAGCAGCAGGGGCTTGGGAATGCCAGCAAAGAGACGTTGGCAGAAACGGAGCTTCTTCTTCAAGCTGCTGTGAAACAGTCTGAATTGTCACGCAAAACGCTTGATGAAGCGATGAAGGAAGCCGAGCAGCTCGGCAAAGTTCGTGAGTTAAGCCATGAACGTCAGGCTCGTATGGAGGAACACGAAAAGCTGAAAGCACGTGCACCACAGATCGAAGCTGGGGAACAACGGCTGAAACTGGCCGGGGCGGCAGACGCGATACTCCCTTCATTGCAGACGATGCGTGACGCAGCAGCACAGCAGAAGTTACGTGAGAATGCAGCCGGTATTGCTCACCAGCAAGCGGTGGAACATGAACGGCTGTCTGTACTGGAAGCCGAGAAGGCCGAAACGGCCCGTGTACAGATGGCTGAGGAAGAACCCAAGCTGCTGCTTCGATTGGAACAGCTGGAACAGGCCAAGGAGTTGCAACGGGAACGGGACGGGCTACGAGAGGATCGTACCCGTCTTAAGCAGCTTTTGGACAAAGGACAGGCTGAACAGAGCGTCATCGGACAACAGCTGGAGAAGGAAAAAGAACTACAGCAGCGTGGCCGCAAACGGCGGGAAGAATTACAGGAAAGCCTGAAGCCGAATGAAGTGAAGTCCGAAGAACGCAGACAGCTGCAGGCTGCACTGGAATTGAAGCATCGTTTGGATACTGCGGCGGAGCAATTGCGCCAGAACAAGGCTGAGATGGAAGCCAATAAGCAGTCGGCTGAACAGGGGGCAGAAAGGCTGAAGCTGGCTGCCCAGGAAGAGAGTCGTCTGAGTGAACAGCGTCAGCGTCTGATCGAACAGGCGGCAACGGGTCTTGAGGCCTTGCTTGCCTGTGAGCAGGACATTGGCCGCGAACAGAGCCTGCTGGCCAGGGCGGAGGAGCAGCTGCGCGGAACAATGCGCGAGCAGGAGCTGCACCGGCTCTCCTCCGCCTTGCGCGCCGAGCTGCGCGACGGCGAGCCATGCCCGGTGTGCGGCTCCGCACAACACCCGCTCCCGGCTGCGCAGCCGGGAGAAGGTCCGCTCGCAAGCGATGCGGACCTGGAACTGCTGCGCAGCCTGCACGCGGAGCTGCAGGAGCTGCGCTTTGGGCTGCGCCAGCAGCTGCACGAACGTCGCAGCCTGCTGACGCAGCTTGGCGCTGCGGCCGGCGAAGCCCCGGCCACAGCCGAGGCCGCGCCTGCGGCTGCGGAGCCGGAGCCCGCCGGTTCGCCCGTACACGGGCGCTCCCCGGCGGACTGGGCGGAGCGTGCCGCCGCACTGCGCGAAGCCGCGCGGGCGCTGGCCGCAGCCTCAGCGCCGCTGCAAGCGGAAGCCGCCGCGTTGCAGCAGGCGGCTGTAGGCGCGCAGCAGCGCCGCATGGAAGCGGCTGCTGCGCAGGAGGCCGGCCAAGCCGGGCTCGCCCAGGCGGAGCGCCGGCTGGCCGAGAGTGAAGCCGCCGCAGCCGCATTGCACGGCCGCTGGGCCGCGGAATTGCCAGGCATCGCTCAAGAGGAGGCCATGGCCCTTCACCAGGCGATGCAGGAGCGCGACGCGCGCGCAGAAGACATCAAGGAACGGCTGAACAAGAGCGTGACGTTCCTTGAAGAAAAGGAACAGCTGGTACAGTCCCTCCAGCAGAAGCTGGTTGAGTTGGACAAACAGCTGATTCAGTGGCAGACGGAATGGCAAGGAAACAGCAAACAGCTTGCCGAGAAGGAAGAACGTCTGCGCCAATGGGTTGGCGAGCAGCGGGTTGAGGATTTGATTGCTGCGGCCCAGACTCGACTGGATGGGCTGCGGAAAATTGCTGCTGATTCAGCACAGCGTTTCAAGGAAGCGGATGTGTTGAAACAGGAATCGGCCAAGAAGGATGTCATGGCTCATCAAGCAGCAACCTCGGCAGCAGAGCATTTGCAGCAGGCACAGGAACGTTGGAAGCAATTGCTGGATCAATCGCCATTTGATTCGGAGAATGCTGTTGTGGAGGCAGCCCTCCCTTCCCAAGAAGCAGAGCGGCTTGCCGATGAAGTTCAGCAGCATCGGGAGCGTGATCGTGAACTTGTTTCTCAATTGCGTGAGCTGGAACAAAAACTGGGCGGAGCTGTTGTATCCGAGGAACAATGGTTGGCATGCACAGAGCGACTGCAACTGTCTCGTGCAGAGGATGAAGCGGCTCTTAGAGCCAAGGCACGTGCAGAACGTGATCTGGAAGATGTGCAGCAGCGACACGTTCGCTGGACCGAGTTGGAGAACAAACGGGTGGAAGTGAGCCGACAAGGTGAAATGCTTAGCAAACTGCAAGCAGCTTTCAGAGGTAATGCGTTTGTCGAGTATATTGCAGAAGAACAGCTGATGCAGGTTAGTCAGGCTGCTTCACAGCGTCTGCGCTTTCTGACCAAACAACGTTATTCACTTGAGGTGGATTCAGGCGGCGGCTTTGTCATCTGTGACGATGCAAACGGTGGAGTTAAACGTCCGGTGTCCACCTTGTCCGGTGGAGAGACGTTCCTGACCTCATTGTCACTGGCCCTGGCTCTGTCTGCCCAGATTCAGCTGCGTGGTCAGTACCCGCTGCAGTTCTTCTTCCTAGATGAAGGGTTTGGCACATTGGACCCTGAACTGCTGGATACTGTGATTACGTCGTTAGAAAAACTGCATGATGACCGTCTTGCCGTTGGTATTATCAGCCACGTTCCGGAGCTTCGAGCACGCTTGCCACGCAAACTGGTGGTGATTCCAGCAGGTGAAGCCGGAGCAGGCTCTCGTGTAGTATTGGAAACATTATAGGGGCTTAAACACAGAACACATACGTTTGAATGAGTCCAAATTGAGATTGATTCTTCTCATAAACCAATTTTTAAAGTTTGATGCTAAGGGGAAGCTCCTGATTGATTGAGGTTTGTAAGTTTGAATCTCATTAGTATACTCGTTGTGACAGTTGAGTGAGATAGCTCACAGATACAGGTTCATCCTGTTGTTATACTACAGTTAAGCCGACAAACTTATGTTAAGCACCCCGGCGGACGTCTGATCAGGAATAATCCTGGTTAGACGTCCGCGACAGCAGACTTCCGCATGGAAACTGCAACGGGGTGCTTCTTTTTTTTAATAGGCACTTTCTTGAAACTCTTGTCATTCACAGTGTCATTTCGCCCAGATCTGAATACGATGAAAGGGTGATGAAGAGCAGAACAGATCCGGGAGGCGATCGAACGTGGAAAAGGTAGAAGCGAAGAAACTATGTAAGGAACACATGCATCGCTATGTGTGTGTACAAATGCATGACGGTGCCCATTATGATGGCATTGTGGAAAATGTGGATGATGACATGATTTATTTGGCTGTTCCCGTGGGGCATGAAGCTGTGGTTAATCATGCGAACGCAAACTGGGGACCCAATATGATGCCGGTTACTTATCCTGCTCATGCACGGGGATTCTTCCCAGGCTATGGCTATCCATACCCTTACTATGGTTATGGTCGCAGACGTTTTAATAGGCTGGTACTTCCTCTGATTGGCCTCACTGCCTTATCCTTATTGCCTTATTATTAATAGAGTTGCGTGATGGAGTAATGCGTGTGATGCAAATAATGACCTTTTTCATCTGTGGTGAACGCTCAGTAGTCCACTAAGATGTGAAAGGTTTTTTTGTTGAAAATTCCGATCTTAGTCACATAGCTGAACAGGCTAAATTGGACGTGAGTTTTCAGTTCCGGTATGATAGTAGGGTATACATAATTTTTAAATCGAAGGAGGGTATGAACAATGGATTGCTTGTTTTGCAAAATTGTAGAGGGCAGCATTCCCTCCAATAAGGTACTGGAGAATGACCATGTCATCGTCTTTCATGACATCCAGCCCGCTGCACCGACCCATGTACTCGTTATTCCCAAGAAACATATTGCTTCCATGAATGAAGTAACGGCGGAAGACTTGCCGTTGATCGGTGAGATTCATTTGGCTGCGCAGGAAGCGGCCAAGCGCCTCGGCGTGGAAGAAACAGGTTATCGACTGATTAATAACTGCGGTAAGGATGGAGAACAGACCGTTCATCATCTGCACTATCATTTGCTTGGTGGGACCCGACTTGGCGTGTTGACAAGTTTGTCAGACTCACACAAATAAACGATCCAAGTTACTCTAAATCAGGACTGATTCATACATGCATAAAAGGCATGAATATGGAGCTGAAGTTCACATAAAATAAATGATCATTACGTTAAGGTTGACACCTTTATTACCTTTCGCCTATAATGAAAGGTGATGAACCGTGTTATTGCTCTTGGACGGTCTGGTCGGAGGGAGGGAAAACTGGTGTCTGAAACTAAAGTTCGCAAAAACGAGACTATTGATGCTGCACTTCGTCGCTTTAAACGTTCCATCGCAAAAGATGGCGTATTGGCTGAGGTGAAGAAACGTAAGCATTATGAGAAGCCAAGCGTAAAGCGCAAGAAAAAGTCCGAGGCTGCTCGTAAGAGAAAGTTTTAGGAGGATTTTAACTACATGAATCTTAGCGAACGATTGAACGAAGATATGAAGCAAGCGATGAAGAGCAAGGACAAGTTCAAGCTCTCCAACATTCGGTTGATTCGTTCGACGATCAAGAATCTTGAAATAGATTTGAAAAGAGATTTGGATGATAACGAAGTGCTTGATATTCTGAGTCGTGAAATCAAACAGCGCAAAGATGCCCTCCAAGAATTTGACAAAGCGGGCCGTGAGGACCTCGCGGCAAATGCAAAAGCGGAAATTGAATTACTCAGTCAGTACCTTCCCGCACAGCTTACCGAAGAAGAAATTAAAGTTATTGTACAGCAGACCATCCAGGAAACCGGTGCTTCTTCGAAAGCCGAGATGGGGAAAGTCATGTCTGCCCTTATGCCGAAAGTCAAAGGCAAAGCGGACGGCAAACTGGTAAATCAAGCAGTTCAACAATTTCTGCAATAAAGCAAATCAATAAACACCTCCTGACTTGTCAGGGGGTGTTTTTTCCGTTTTACATCATTGATACGGTACTCAGTTCCCAGAAGAAATATGAAACGTGATTAGTAATCGTTCATTTGTTCAAGGAAATTCACAAATATTGCTTTTAAATGGATAATATATATGATTATGGATTTGAAATGTTGCAATTGCTTCCGGTTTCAAATATAATTTTAAGATTTTGAAACGAAATGTTGCATTGTACGTAATAAATACCATAAGCTGGACAGTATAACATTAATGGAAAAGGGGGGACTATTTGTGAAGGGAAAGCGCCGGAAGAAGCTTACGGGGCCATTGATGCTCATGATGCTACTGACGCTGCTGCTTCCTGTCTGGATTGGATCACCGTCAGCGCATGCAGCTGAGAAAAGTGGCGCCGTATATATCATTCCGGTAGATAAACCAATCGAGCAGGGACTTGGCAAGTTTATGGAACGCGGGTTCAAGGAAGCAGAAGAGATGAATGCTGGCCTGATCGTTCTGGATATCAATACGCCGGGAGGGCGTGTCGACACGGCAGAAGAACTGGGTAACTTAATTAAGCAAAGTCCAGTTGAAACCGTTGCATTTGTCCGTGGAGATGCTGCCTCGGCCGGAAGTTTTCTGGCTTTGAATGCAGATAAGATCGTAATGTCGCCAGGCAGCATGATAGGTGCGGCAGCGATGGTGGACAGCACAGGTAAACATGTCGATGATCCGAAGCTGGTTGCATTCTGGAAGAGCAAGATGCAGGGCGCGGCTGAGAAAAGTGGCCGTGACGGCAAAATTGCAGCTGGAATGACGGATGTTAACATGGTCGTGGAGATGCCTGAGATTAATAAAACCAAGGAAAAAGGTGAAATTATTGCTCTCTCGGCCGAAGAAGCGCTGAAAGTGGGTTATGCGGACCATATCAGCAACACGCCGGAAGAAGCCGCAGCCTGGCTTGGTTACAGTCAGGATGATGTGTTCACCGTTCAGAGAACAGCCGCAGAGAACATATCCACTTTTCTTACCAATCCTGTCGTCATGACGGTATTGCTATTCCTTGGAATAGCCGGTGTGATCATTGAGTTGATTGTACCTGGGTTCGGAGTGCCTGGTATTGTTGGTATCGTGTGCTTTGTGCTTTATTTCTCAGGGAACTACATTGCCGGTTTTGCCGGAGCGGAGACATGGGTGTTATTCACTGTCGGACTCATCATGATGATTCTGGAGATGTTTATACCAAGCTTCGGTATTCTGGGCATTTTGGGATCGATTGCGCTTGTCGCTGGTGTCGTGCGAGCCGCCTATGATACAAGTGATGCATTTATATCGTTAGGTATTGCTTTTGGAGCAGCGCTGGTAGTCATTGCAATCGTTGTTATTCTGTTTAAGGATCGAGGCATATGGAATCGATTCATATTAAGTGACAGGCTGTCTGCTGATCAAGGATACTCTTCGGCGACAGAACGCAAAGAGTTGATCGGTTTGCAGGGCATCAGTTTGACTCCACTTCGTCCCTCGGGAACAGCGATATTTAACGGAGAGCGTGTCGATGTGGTGTCGGATGGAGATTTCATTCCGATTGATACACCAATTATTGTGATCAAAGCGGAAGGTACCCGGATTGTCGTTCAACAAGCTTTACCGGTGTAACCCGCTCTGTTGCCGGAGTTGATTAAAGCTTCGGCAGTGTACATAACCATTCTACGGAGGCTGCTAGTGGAGTGGTGTAAATCAATGCACAGCAGCAAAGTTCCACACCGTTTTTATCATGTTTCTTACAAAAATTAAAATTGCAAATGGAGGAATTTTGACTATGGAACCAACCTTGATTACGGTTTTGCTCATTGCGGTAGTTGCGATTATCGTATTGAGCGTATTCTTCAGCTTTTTCCCGGTTATGCTCTGGATCTCAGCCCTTGCATCGGGCGTACGCGTGGGGATTATCACGCTGGTAGCGATGAGACTAAGACGTGTAACACCTAGCCGGATCGTAAATCCACTGATTAAAGCAACCAAAGCTGGACTTCAATTGACAATGAATCAACTGGAGAGCCACTTCCTAGCCGGTGGTAACGTAGACCGAGTTGTCAACGCCCTGATTGCTGCACAACGTGCGAACATTCCACTCGAATTTGAACGTGCTGCTGCGATCGACCTTGCAGGTCGTGATGTATTGCAAGCCGTACAGATGAGTGTAAACCCACGTGTTATTGAAACGCCGATTGTTTCTGCGGTAGCCAAAGATGGTATCGAAGTTAAAGTAAGAGCGCGGGTTACGGTTCGTGCCAACATTGACCGCCTCGTCGGTGGTGCGGGTGAAGAGACGATTATTGCCCGTGTCGGCGAAGGTATCGTAAGTACGAACGGTTCCTCGAATTCCCATAAAGACGTCTTGGAAAATCCGGATCTGATCTCCCGTACCGTATTGTCCAAAGGTCTGGATGCAGGTACCGCTTTTGAGATCCTGTCTATTGATATCGCGGACGTGGATGTAGGTAAAAACATTGGTGCCTTCCTGCAAACGGAGCAGGCAGAGGCTGACAAACGTATTGCCCAGGCGAAAGCGGAAGAACGTCGCGCTATGGCCGTAGCTCAAGAGCAAGAGATGAAAGCGCGCGTAGTGGAAATGAGAGCGCGTGTGGTTGAGTCCGAATCTCAAGTACCTTTGGCGATGTCCGAAGCACTGCGTAGTGGTAAGATCGGTGTCATGGACTACATGAACCTGAAAAACATTGAAGCAGATACTCAAATGCGCAACACATTAGGAAAACCTGTTGAAAATACAAACTCCAACGATCATGGTGATTCCAAAAACGGAAGATAGGCGGTGAGTGCATATGGGCCTATTTGAATGGATTTTTAACAATCTGTATATTGTAGCAGTCATCGCTTTTGCACTCTTTTCCTTCCTTGGAAAAGCAGCCAAGTCGGCTGATCCGAACAAAAAGCGTGCAAATAACGGGATGCCTACGTTTGGAGGGAGTGGTGATTCGGACCGGAATGATCGCTCGCGGGGAAATACCGCACCGCAGCAGTCATCGGGTCCTTCAGATCCCCGCTATGATGAGCAGTATGACGAAAGATACGATGAGCGGTATGATGACGATCAGTATGATGATCGATATGATCAAACCTATTCGCAGCCGGCAACGACATCTGCCCGTCCCGTGAATGACGACTTTGGAGGACAGGGTTCTCTGGGTGGAATGGCAAACTCGCTTGAAGAACAAATGAAAGTGATGGAGCAACGACAACGTGAAATTCGGGAGCGACTAGATCGTATTTCTACTGCAAATACACCGGTTGTGTCTGACTCCAGTTGGGATGAAGTTCCATCCAGTGAGTCTGGACCGTCCCAGCTTCGCCGGGAAGACATTCGTACTGGTGTGTTGTGGGCAGAAGTTCTCGGTTCTCCGCGCTCTAAACAACCCTTTGGAACACGAGGCAAACTATAACTTCATATTGTTTTAATAACTGAAAAGCCGTCTCTGGTGAGCATAATTCCAGACGATGGCTTTTTTCTGTCTCGGCCTCTTTTTATTTTCACATCTAACACGGTCCGTAGTTTTCATAATTTCAAGAATCTGCGCATAAGTTGAACTGTAGAGGAAGGGGGAAGACCTTCGAATGACCCGGATCAGCCGCAAGCTGCGCAGATGGACCAGTGAAGTTCTGGATCTGCCGCAGGACGTGCTTTACGATATGCCACGGTTAACCCTGATCGGCACAAAGCAATTGTATATAGAGAATCATCGTGGTGTCATTCATTTTACACCGGATCGCATCGTTCTTGCTCTCTCACAGGGTCAGCTGGAGATCAAAGGAACTGAACTGATGATTCGCAATATTTTGCCGGATGAAGTGGCTGTTGAAGGAACAATTCTGGATATTCATATGAATGGAGCGGAGGGGAACGGATGAAGCAGCCCAGTCTGTACAAACTGCGCGGAGCAGTCCGAATCACGGTCACTGGGGGGGATATTGAAGCATTAATCAATACGGTGGCAGAGCAGGGACTGGAAGTATGGGACCTGCGTGCCCATGACGGACGCAAGGCAGAGATGAATATTCTGCTACCGCATTTTTTCAGGCTGCGTCCTTTGCTGAAACGGACAGGCTGCCGGGTAAAGGTGACACACCGGAGTGGATTTCCTTTTTTTGCAGCCCGTTTGTTAAGAAGGAAGTTCTTTCTGGGTGGCATGCTGTTTTTTGTAGCAGCTCTGTTTGCGTTGTCATCGATGGTTTGGAATGTAGAAGTGAAAGGCAATGTGACGATTCCCACGGATGAGGTGCTCGCGGCAGCAAAGAAAGAAGGCATTTATCCCTTCCAGTGGGGATTTCGGCTGCAAAGCCAGGACAAGCTCTCCAGGCAGCTCGCGCTGGCTCTGCCAGATGTAACCTGGATTGGGGTGAGCAAAGAAGGGACAACCATCACCATCCAGGTTGTGGAGTCAGCACAGCCCAAGCGTGAACCACTGCTGAACCCGAGACATCTGGTCAGTAAAACAGACGCTGTAATCACTCAAATTTACGCGGAGCAGGGACGCCCTGTCGTGCAGAAGGACATGCGTGTCAAGAAGGGACAGGTACTGATATCCGGTATTTTGGGAGATGAAGAGAATACAAAGACCATTGTAGCCAAAGGGGAAGTGCGCGGACTGGTATGGCGTGAATATCAGGTCGAAGTTCCTCTTGTGCAGAAACATAATACGATGACTGGAGAGAGTAAGGAACGTTTTTACATTGTGCTGGGGAAATGGGCGGTACAACTCTGGGGATACGGGAATACGCCTTTCACCACATTTGATACCGAAAGTGATCATAAGCCTCTGACCTGGAGATCCTTCACACTTCCCATGGGATGGATGACAGAGAAAGATCTGGAAACTCGGGAACAAGAGGAGCAGCACACGATTGAATGGGCTAGAACGAAAGGATTGGAAGGAGCAAGAAACGATATTATCGCCAAAAACGGCAAAGGAACGAAAATTTTAAGTGAAAAAATTTTGCATGAGAAGAAAGAGAATGGTAAAGTTTATATGAAAGTATTATTTGAAGTGGAAGAAAGCATTGCGGAAGAACTTCCGTTAGTCCATAGTCAAGGAGAATGAGGCTATTTGTCAGAGCAAACACGCAGCATACGAATCTCCCTCCAAAGTGCGGGAGAGGGTCAATCTCTTTTTGGACCCCAAGATATTTTTCTGAAACTGATTGAATCCGAGATTCCTGCCCAGATCGCATCCCGTGAAGCGGAGATTGTGATCCATGGCAACATTCAGAATGTGGAATCGCTTGAACAATTATTTGATGTGTTGTTGCAATTGGTACGTAACGGATATGTGTTAACCGAAAGGGACGTTCAGTATGCCATTGAACTTGCAAAGGAACTGCGTGCAGACCAGCTTCTGGATCTGTTCAAAGGCGAGATTACAACGACGTACCGTGGTAAGCCGATCCGGGTTAAAACGATTGGACAGAAACACTATGTAACTACAATTAAAAAACGTGATGTTGTATTTGGTATCGGTCCCGCCGGTACAGGTAAAACGTATCTTGCTGTTGTCCTGGCTGTGGCAGCAATTAAGGAAGGAAGCGTCAAGCGGATCGTGCTCACAAGACCTGCTGTTGAAGCGGGAGAGAGTCTTGGTTTCTTGCCTGGTGATCTTCAGGAAAAAGTTGATCCTTATTTACGGCCGCTGTACGATGCTTTGTACGATGTTATGGGACAAGAGCAGACTGCGAAGGCACTGGAGCGCGGTTTGATCGAAATTGCACCTCTTGCCTATATGCGGGGACGTACACTGGATGATTCGTTTATTATCCTGGATGAAGCTCAGAATACGACACCGGAGCAGATGAAAATGTTTCTGACTCGTCTCGGTTTTGGTTCCAAAATGGTTATTACCGGTGACGTGACACAAATTGATTTACCGCGTGGCAAAAAGTCGGGGCTTGTGGAAGCAAATGCAATACTGGGCCAAGTGGAAGAGATTGGATTTGTCTATTTTGCCGAGCAAGACGTTGTACGGCACTCCCTCGTCCAGAAAATCATCGTCGCCTATAACCACGCCGCAGAAAATCAAGAATAGAAAGGGATTGTCTCGATGACCTCGAAGGAACTGTCAAAAGGCAAATCTTTTCAAAATAGAGCTACAGGATGGAAGTATAGCGTGTGGGCACGCTATCTTCTGTTTTTGTTTCTGGTGATCCTCTTCTACGTGAGTCTTGCTTCCAAGCTGCTCCCAGAGCGGTATGATATTCAGGAAGGCACACGAAGTGAAGTGAATATTGCTGCGCCCATGCAGATCCCGAATACCAAGGCTACACTGAAAGCACAAGAAGAAGCCGCTGAACGTGTACAGCCGATGTTTCAGATCGTGCAGATGCGGAACGAAAATCTGATGACGACTCTGCTTGATCGTATTGATCGACTTAATCAGGATGATCAGATTTCCAGTCAGGACAAGATTGATATCTATCGTGATGAAATACCACAGCGTCAGAAAGACTTTGTTTCCAATTTTATCAACAACAACCGGAAAGCGGGTACATACTCCGAAACTCTGTTGGAAGAGATCAGAAATGTGGTACAGGAGCAAAGCTACCGCATCCCGGAAGAGACATATATCAAAATTTCACGTCTGACTTCGGATGATATTCAGGAGATGAAGGCCGTTGCTCGGGATATCGTCTCCAGATTAATGACCGACCAGATTAGTGAGGCTACAACAGCTCGTGCCAAAGTGGCCGAGATGGTGAGTGTGAGCTCTCTAAGCAAGCGTACGCAGCGTGAAGTTGTACAGGAGCTTGCTCGTCTTGTAGTGACGTCGAACCGCTTCTACGATGAAGAGGGTACAAAAGAAGCTAAAGTACAGGCTCGTGAGAACACTCAAACGGTCTTTATCAAGCAAGGAGATACGCTTGTTGCGAAGGGTGAGATGATCACCCCGGAGATGTACACTCTTCTGGGCGAGAACGATTTGCTGAAAAACGAAGTGAACTACTGGCCTCAGCTTGGACTGCTTATGCTGTCCTGTCTGTTGTCTGCAGCGATTCTCATGTATATTCAGCAATTCAGCGGAACGCATTTCAAATATAACAATGCTCAGCTGCTGATGCTTGTTCTCATATTTATTATTACGATTGTGGTTATGCATGTTACTGCGATACTCCAGACCAGTGAGAATTCATACGTAGGCTTTCTTGCCCCTGTTGCCGTAGGAGCAATGTTAATTGCGTTGCTGCTGGATACATCGCTTGCCTTTGTCTGCTCGATTATTATCGGCATGCTGTCGAGCATTATTTTGAATACGCATCAGGGTCAGATTTTTGACTTTGAACTTGGATTCTTCGCGGTGTTGGTATCGTTTGTTGCGATCTTCGCCACCCATCGGGCAAGTCAGCGGTCTACGATCCTGAAAGGCGCCATTATGGTCTGTCTGTTTGGATCGATCGCAGTCTTCACACTGGCTCTGATTGACTCAAGTGACTGGAACCGGACGACAACGCTGTATGGCATTGGATTTGCGTTTGCTGGAGGCGTACTGACCGCCATATTGGTCATTGGGCTGATGCCGTTTTTCGAAACCTCATTTGGCATCTTGTCTGCGTTGAAACTGGTTGAATTGTCTAATCCCAATCATCCGCTATTGCGCAAACTGCTAACAGAGACACCAGGCACGTATCACCACAGTGTGATGGTAGGAAACCTGTCAGAAGCCGCCGCGGAGGCGATCGGTGCCAACGGGTTGTTATGTCGGGTCGGCTCGTATTACCATGATATTGGCAAGACCAAGAGACCGATTTATTTTATTGAAAATCAAAACAATATGGAAAACCCGCATGATTCGATTGATCCAAAGCTGAGCAAGTCCATTATCGTTGCTCACGCACGGGATGGTGTGGAAATGCAGAAGGACTACAAGCTGCCGAGGCCGATTCGGGACATTGCTGAGCAGCATCATGGAACAACCTTCCTGCATTACTTCTATCACAAAGCACTGCGTCAGGCTGAGGAAGCAGGAGTGGAACCTGATTTCACGGAAGATGATTTCCGTTATCCGGGTCCCAAGGCTCAGTCCAAAGAGTCTGCGATTGTTGGCATTGCTGACAGCGTGGAAGCTGCGGTCCGTTCCTTGCGGAAGCCTACTGTGGAACAAGTGGAGTCCATGATCGAAAAAATTATTAAAGGTCGGCTGGACGATCATCAGTTTAACGACTGTGATCTGACGATGCGGGAACTGGATATCGTCGCCAAGACCCTTAAGGAAACCGTCATGGGCATATTCCACTCCAGGATCGAATATCCGGAAGAAATGAAGAAACCGAAGCCAACCTCGCCTGAAGCGGGTTGATTCGCTAATATGACAAGACAGGAGTATGGAAGAATGAGTCTTAACCTAGCATGGAATAATGAACAACAGGATAAAGAAATCACCGAACCGATGATCGCAATGCTGGAGCAGCTGCTGAACCTTGCAGGGGAAGCAGAGGGCGTTGCGGACGGGGAAGTGGCCCTGACTTTTGTAGATGATGAGCAGATTCATGAGCTGAACCGTGACTATCGCGGCATTGATCGTCCAACAGATGTACTATCGTTTGCGATGAATGAGACTGTGGATGAAGAACTGGATATCATCTACGAACTGGATGAAGATGAAGAAATGGAAGAAATGCCGGATGTTCTGGGGGATATTATTATTTCTGTTCCACGGACGATTCTGCAGAGTGAAGAATATGGGCATTCATTTGAACGTGAGCTCGGGTTCCTGTTTGTTCATGGCTTCTTGCACCTGCTTGGTTATGATCATCAGGATGAAGCCAGCGAAGCCGAAATGATGGGCAAACAGGAAGCAGTACTCGCCCAAGCCGGGTTGACACGATAATGAAAAGGCGCTCCTGGGGGATGGTATTCCGCAATGCTGCGGAAGGAATCGTATACGGGCTGCGGACTCAGCGGAATGTAAGAGTTCATACAGGAGTCGCCATTTTGATGTGTGCAGCCGGCTTTTTTTTCGGGATTTCCAGAACGGACTGGATGTTTGTACTGACAGCCGTCTTTCTGGTTCTTGTGACGGAGCTGATGAATACAGCAGTGGAAGCTGCGGTAGATCTCGCGCATCCGCATATACATCCGCTGGCAAAAGCGGCGAAGGACACCGCGGCCGGTGCAGTTTTGCTGGCTGCGGTGTTCGCCGTCATCATCGGGTGTATCGTTTTCATTAAGCCGGTGATGAGCTGGCTGGGTTTGTTCTGATTTTAATATTACACACTAATTGTAAAGTTGGACTCATTTTTAAGTTGAACTTCTGGTTTGCACAATAACGGAGATGTCAGAAATAACCTGTAGAAGCGAAGCGTTCGCCTTTATCACCGGATTTTCACTTTGGAAAAGGGAATTAATAAAATCCGGGGATAACAGCGATCGTAAGGTTGTTCTGACAGCGGAGAGGCCAGTGCAAATATTTTTAAGTTGAACTTAACTCATTGAGTGCAACTTTATAGTACACCCTAAGGGAGAGATTAATTATGGATAATGGTTTGTTGATGCAAGAAGCAATTAAGGCACGTACGAAAGCGTATACCCCTTATTCTCATTTTGGTGTAGGTGCAGCTTTGCTTGACAGTGAGGGACATGTGCATCATGGTTGTAATATTGAGAATGCTGCTTATACGCCAGGTAACTGTGCTGAGCGTACAGCCATGTTCAGTGCGATTGCAGGAGGTAAGCAACCACGCAGTTTCAAAGCCATTGCCATTGTAGGAGATACAGACGGCCCGATTGCTCCATGCGGCGTATGTCGTCAAGTGATGTATGAACTGTGTGAACCAGATATGAAAGTTATTCTGGGTAACATGAAAGGTGATCTGCAGGAGACTACAGTTGCCGAACTATTGCCATGGGCTTTTGGACCATCTGATCTGAACTCTGCTAAAAAGTAAAAACCAATACATTCCAGGCCTAGGCGCCTGAGGAGGAACATATGAAAAAACAAGCATTCAAATCCGGCTTTGTAGCCATTATCGGACGTCCCAATGTAGGTAAATCCACACTGATGAACCAAGTCATTGGACAGAAGATTGCAATCATGTCGGACAAGCCACAAACGACGCGTAATAAGATTCATGGTGTATATACATCCGAACATCAGCAAATCGTTTTCCTTGACACGCCGGGTATTCACAAACGTCAATCCAAGCTGGGCGATTACATGAACCAGACCGCTTTGAACACGCTCGGAGAAGTCGAAGCTGCTCTGTTCCTGATCGATGCTTCTGAAGGCATGGGCGGTGGTGACCGTTATATTGCTGAGCAGTTGAAAAATATTCGCACGCCTGTCATTCTTGTTATGAACAAAATTGATAAAATTGAGCCGGAAACTCTGCTGCCACTCATTGAAGAATATCGCAAGCTGCACAATTTTGCCGAGATCGTCCCGGTATCAGCCAAGCTCGGTAGTAATGTCAGCACATTGCTGGAGCAGCTCGGCAAGTATTTGCCAGAAGGTCCACAGTACTATCCGGAAGACCAGGTTACAGACCATCCGGAGCAATTCGTTTGTGCTGAGTTGATTCGGGAGAAAATTTTGCAAATGACGCGTGAAGAAGTGCCTCACTCCATTGCGGTAACGATTGAGGATATGAAAGTACAGGACAACGGCGTCGTTTATATTTCTGCCGTCATTTTTGTGGAGCGTGATTCGCAAAAAGGGATCATTATCGGTAAACAGGGTGCCTTGCTTAAAGAAGTGGGGAAACGTGCCCGCCATGATATTCAAAACCTGTTAGGTTCCAAAATCTTCATGGATCTGTGGGTTAAAGTGAAAAAAGACTGGAGAAATCAGGATCGAGTTCTGCGTGACCTTGGCTTTGGCCGCGACTAATCGTCGGAATTGTATCCAATAATTGCAACACATAGTTTACCTTGCAAGACTCCATCCTATCTGGTAGAAGCAGACGTCATTTCCGAAGAGAGGATGAAATTCCGATGCGAGATTTTTCGTGGAAGGTTTTTGCGATGACGGGGGATGTGGAATCCTATCTGTTGTATGCCGAGGCATGTAGCTCGGTGGGACAGGAGTCGGAACCTGCAAGGGAAGTGATTGAAGATGAAGAAGCCGAAGGTTAATTGGCTAATTCGGGAATGGTTAGGTGACGAGGCATGCTATACAGGGTGGAAGGGATTGTCATCCGCAGCATGGACTACGGCGAGGGGAACAAAATCATTACGCTTTGCACCGAAAGCGGCGGGAAAGTAGGGGTACTCGTCCGCGGTGCCAAAAAGCCCAAAAGCCGACATGCTGCACTGGTGCAGCCATTTACGTACGGTCAATATGTATATTTTCGTAACACCGGTCTGGGAACCCTAAACGCAGGTGAGATCATCGAATCTTATCATGAGCTGCGTGAAGATCTGATTAAGGCCTCCTATGCATCTTATGCTTGTGAACTGTTGGATCGTGTGTTGCAGGATGAAGAGACAGGTACGTTCTGGTTCAAACAGTTGAAAGCCTGTCTTCAGGCGTTGAAGGAAGAGAAAGATCCGGTCGTCATCACAAGCCTGTATGAAATGAAAATATTACAGGCAGCCGGGTACGGACCTCAGCTTGATGATTGCATTTCTTGTGGTCACGAGCGTCCGGATGAACAATTATTTGTTAGTCCAAGGCTTGGAGGCGTCCTGTGCCGTGCTTGCAAACACTTTGATCCTCCGGCGATGTCCGTGAGTCCGAAGGCGTTGAAACTCTTACGTCTGTTTACACAGCTTGATCTGCAAAGGCTTGGTAATATATCAGTGAGTGAAGGTACCCGCGATGAGATCAAAAAGATTATGCGGGCCTTTATGGATCATCAGCTTGGCTTGAATCTAAAATCCCGTTCTTTTCTTGATCAAATGGAAAAGTACGGGATTTGAGTCGTCTTAATGTGAAATAAGGAATATATCTTGACTTCGTACTTATTTTTATATATTATGAACTATAATTTCTCTTTTGGAGACATGCATTGAACGAGAAAGTAGGAGACTTGATTTATTACATTCAGGAGCAGAAGAGGTCGGTTGACCTTACTAATCTTGTGTGAGCGAGCCGGGGATGGTGGGAGCCGGGTTGAATCGGTCTGTGAAATGGCACTCGGGAGCATGAATGACACGGAAAAGTGGGCTTGAATGAACAGGATTTCCTGTTTATATCTAAGCCAAGTAGGGTGGAACCGCGGGAATAGCTCTCGTCCCTATGTCTGTATAACAGGCGTAGGACGAGGGCTATTTATTGTCTGTACCGTTCTAGGCTTGTTCATCACAAACCATCGAAAAGGAGCATGATTATGAATTTTCAGCAGATGATCCTCACGCTGCAACAATTCTGGGCCGAGCACAACTGTATTATTGTTCAACCATATGATACGGAAAAAGGGGCAGGAACGATGAACCCGATGACCTTTTTGCGCTCGCTTGGACCCGAGCCTTGGAAAGTAGCTTATGTAGAGCCTTCCCGCCGTCCTTCGGATGGTCGTTATGGAGAAAATCCAAACCGTCTCTATCAGCATCATCAATTCCAGGTTATTATCAAGCCTTCTCCGGACAATATTCAGGAGATTTACCTGGAGAGTTTGAAACAGTTGGGTATTGATCCGCTCAAACACGATATTCGGTTTGTTGAAGACAACTGGGAGAACCCTTCCCTCGGCTGTGCTGGTCTTGGCTGGGAAGTATGGCTGGACGGTATGGAAATCACCCAATTTACGTATTTCCAACAAGTTGGTGGGATCGAGACGAATCCGGTAGCGGTTGAAATTACGTATGGCATGGAGCGCCTTGCTTCATACATCCAGGAAAAAGAAAATGTGTTTGAGCTTGAATGGGTCGACGGCATTACATACGGCGATGTGTTCCGTCAGCCTGAATTCGAACACTCCAAATATACGTTTGAAGTATCTGATGTCAAAATGCTGTTTACGCTCTTCAACATGCATGAAGAGGAAGCGAACAAGGCGATGGCACAGAATTTGGTTTTTCCTGCATATGACTATGTGTTGAAATGTTCCCATACGTTCAACCTGTTGGATGCGCGCGGAGCAATCAGTGTAACGGAGCGTACCGGGTACATCACCCGTGTCCGTAATCTGGCTCGTCAAGTGGCTGCAACATATGTGGAAGAGCGTGAGAAGCTCGGCTTCCCGCTGATCAAGAAAGGGGGAGCTGAGCATGTCTAAGGATCTGTTGTTTGAAATTGGTCTGGAAGAAGTGCCTGCACGCTTCATGCGAGCAGCAATTGAACAGCTGCAGGATCGTGTCGTGAAATGGCTGGATGCATCCCGCATTGCTTATGGTGAAGTGAATGCCTATGCCACACCGCGCCGATTGGCTGTTTTGATCAAGGATGTTGCTGAGAAACAGGAGGACGTGGAGGAAGAGGTAAAAGGACCATCCCGTAAAATAGCACTGGACGACAGTGGTAACTGGAGTAAAGCTGCTCTGGGATTTGCCCGTAGTCAGGGTGTTGAACCGGATCAGTTCACATTCAAGGAACTGAGCGGCGTGGAATATATCTACGCGACCAAGAGCAGCAAAGGCGTGGAAACGTCCTCTGTAATCGGTCAGGGTTTGCTTGCCATACTGCATGCCATGACGTTCCCGAAATTTATGCGTTGGGCCTCGTATGATTTCAAATTTGTACGTCCGATTCGCTGGATTGTTGCTCTGCTGGGCAGCGATGTTATTGAGTTGGAAGTTGCAGGAGTAAAATCTGGCAATGTAACACGTGGACATCGTTTCCTCGGAAAAGAGGCGGTCATTTCGGATCCTGCTTCGTATGTGGAAGTGCTTCGTTCCGAGCACGTCATTGCGGATATCAAAGAACGTGAGCAGATTATTGTATCCCAGATCCAGGCACTGGCTGCCGAGAAGAAATGGGATATTGCGATCAAGGAAGATTTGCTGGAAGAGGTCTTGTTCCTGGTTGAGACACCTACGGTGCTGTTCGGAACATTCGAATCTTCATTTTTGAATATTCCACAAGAGGTACTGATTACTTCGATGCGCGAGCACCAACGTTATTTCCCGGTGCTTGATAATGATGGACAATTGTTGCCATACTTCGTTACGGTTCG
The DNA here is from genome assembly GCF_057835695.1 of Paenibacillus sp. GL_099_B. Taxonomy (NCBI): domain Bacteria; kingdom Bacillati; phylum Bacillota; class Bacilli; order Caryophanales; family Paenibacillaceae; genus Paenibacillus; species Paenibacillus sp. GL_099_B. The sequence continues at coordinate 5,043,752 of NZ_CM174430.1, read as the reverse complement.
TAACGGCGGCAGCGATTCACTGGATGTCATTGCGAAAGGAAACGAAAAGGTACTTCGTGCACGTCTGTCTGATGCTAAGTTCTTCTACGAAGAAGACCAGAAGCTGGAGATTAAGGATGCATTATCGAAACTGGAAAGTATCGTCTTCCAGGAAGAGCTGGGAACGGTTGGAGATAAAGTTCGCCGTATTCGCAAAATTGCGGATGGTCTGGCCAGCAAGCTGCAAGTACCAGCTGATGTAGCCGAAGCGGTGAGTCGTTCTGCGGATATCTGCAAATTCGACCTTGTTACACTTATGGTGGGAGAATTCCCTGAACTGCAAGGTGTGATGGGTGAAGATTATGCCCGTAAAGCTGGTGAAAAAGAAGAAGTGGCCAAAGCGGTATTTGAGCATTATCTGCCACGCTTCGCTGGGGATCAATCTCCTGCTTCACTCGTTGGTGCCATTGTGAGTGCTGCGGATAAAATGGATACGATTGTAGGCTGCTTCTCGATCAATATCATTCCAACAGGATCTCAAGATCCGTACGCGCTGCGCCGTCAGGCAGCAGGTATCGTACAAATTTTGCTGGATCACAATCTTCCGTTGACATTGTCCGATGTGTTCGGAGTTGCACTTCAAGTGCATGCTCAGATGAACCTGTTGAAACGTGCGGATGAAGAGGTTCGTAAAGATTTGCAGGACTTCTTTGGTCTTCGTGTGAAGAAACTGTTGTCGGAAACGGTTCGTTATGATGTTGTGGACGCAGTGATTTCTTCCGGATTTGATGATATCAGCGCGGTAGTCCCAAAAGGTGAGGCACTTATGGCAGCTGTCCAAACGGGAGGTGCCTTCAAAACAACTGTGGAATCCTTCAACCGTGTAGGTAATCTGGCTGCCAAAGCATCCAATGCTTCGGTACATTCAGAGCTTTTCACAGAAGAAGGAGAGCGTCAGCTGCATGAGGCATGGAGCAAGACCAATGAAGAATATCGTCAGGTATTGTCTCAGCATGCTGCTGCTGAAGCGCTCGCGATTGCATCGGCTTGGAAGGAAGCTATCACCGTGTTCTTCGATTCGGTTATGGTTATGGCTGAAGACGAAGCTGTGCGGGCGAATCGTCTGGCCCTGCTTGCAGCCATTGACCGTGATCTGAAAGCTTTTGCTGATTTCTCCAAACTGGTCTGGTAGTTGGGTCCGTTTTTGCTCCGGGAGGACAGTTCTGCGGCAAAGCATAAATTCAGTATTAAAGAAGGATATATGAGGGTATAAATATACGGAACGGATTGTGAAAAATTTATATTTACAGCCGTTCCGTATTTTAGCCTTTGATTTCCATAGACCGGTCAGAAGGATTTTGACTGGCTGGGGTCGTATATTACAATAAGCAGCTATTTTATGAAACCGGGTGGTCTGGGTTTGAGTGAGTTGAATGTACGCCACATTGTTGTGGATGGTGATGCTTGCCCGGTCAAGGCTGAGATCGCAGAAACAGCTCTCCGATTCAAAGTTCCTGTATTGATGGTTTCTTCTTTTGATCATTTTCTTCAGGGCGGAGAAGGAGTGCGTACCGTTCAAGTAGATCGAAGTGATCAGAGTGCAGACCTGTACATTGCCAATCACATCAAGCCATACGATGTGGTCATTACACAGGATTATGGACTGGCGGCGCTCGCACTTGGCAAACGTTGTTATGTTTTATCATTTCGTGGTCGTGAGTTTAATGATCGTGACATTGATTTCATGCTGGATTCCCGTCATACTGCGGCTAAAGCACGAAAAAGAGGGCATTATGGAAAAGGCCCAAAGCCTTTCACAGAGCAGGATCGGGAAATTTTTCAACATAAACTGACAAAACTTTTGAAAGATTTGCAGGAGAATGTGTAAGTTTATCGAATAATATTTACGTGTTAAAGAGATGAAGGTGGACCAAGATGAGTACCGGACAAGGCGGTATACCCGAAAGCATTATTGAATCGGTGTTACAGCAGCATGATATCGTCGATACGGTGAGCCGATTTGTACATCTGACCAAACAGGGGAAATATATGAAAGGCCTCTGTCCTTTTCATTCTGAGAAGACGCCTTCGTTTACAGTTACGCCTGAGAAACAAATTTTCTATTGCTACGGTTGCGGCACGGGTGGAAATGCCATCAAATTCAGGATGGAAATCGAAGGGTTATCCTTTCCCGAGGCTGTCAAGACGATGGCAGAAGAAAGCCACATTTCAATGGGGGACTGGCAAGGGCGTGAATCGGCTCATGTTAATCCAGAGACTGAACGTTTATTGGAAGCATATGAGCTTACCGCGAAGCTGTATCATTTCTTATTGAAAAATACAGAGCACGGTAAAGTGGCTATGGAATATTTACGCTCACGGGGGTTTAGCGACAAACTCATTGACCAATTCCAGATTGGTTATGCGCCTAATCGCTGGGATACCTTGGTACAATTTCTGGAAAAGCGCGAATTTCCGCTTGAAGAGATGGAAAAGGGTGGTTTACTGTCACCGCGAAACGAAGGTCAGGGGTATGTGGACCGTTTTCGAGACAGGATCATGTTTCCTATTAATGGTAGGAGCGGAAAGCCGATTGCATTTGCAGGTCGCATTTTGGGAGACGGGCAACCGAAGTACCTAAATTCACCGGAAACCCGGTTATTTAACAAAAGCCGCGTTCTCTACAATCTGCATCATGCCAAAAATGCAATTCGCAAACAAAGGCAGGCCATATTGTTCGAAGGGTATGGCGATGTTATCTCCGCTTGGGATCAGGATATCCAGAATGGTGTAGCGGCAATGGGTACCGCGCTCACTGAAAACCAGGCACTAATGCTTAAAGGCATGTGTGATGAAGTCATTGTATGTTATGACGGTGATCGAGCTGGACAGGCTGCGGCGCTCAAAAACTTTCCTATACTCGAGGAAGCTGGGTTGCAGGTCAAAATTGCTCTGATTCCGGATGGACTCGACCCGGATGATTTTATCCGCAAGCATGGTGGCGAACGGTTCCGAAACCAGATTGTGGACGGCGCCGTAACGACTACAAAATTTAAGCTTATAAACCTAAAAAAAAACCATATACTGCTAGAAGGCGGCGGACAAATCGCTTACTCCAAGGAAGCGGTGAAACTTATTGCTCCATTGTCTTCTCCTACAGAACGGGAAGTATATCTTCGGGAACTAGCTGCGGAAGTGGACGTATCATATGAAACACTGAAGCAGGAGTGTAATGAAGAACGGGAGGCCATGAAAAATAACCTCCAGTATGGGGATAATAACCCGAAAAGGTGGAATAATGGTAGGCAACAAAATAGGCAGGTGCCTACACCCAATCTGTTGCCGGCTTATCACGCTGCTGAACGCAAGCTGCTTGCCTGGATGCTCCAAGATGATGAGGCTGCCCAGTACGTGAATGAGCATCTTGGTGAAGCTTTTAACTTGGATGATCATGCAGCTATTGCTGCTTATCTATATGCCTATTATGCGCAAGGCAAACCGTCGGATACAAGCCGTTTTATGTCTTCACTTCATGACGACCGACTGGAAAAGACGGTCAGTTCAATCTCAATGATGGATGGTCCAGGTGAATGGAGTATTCAAGCACTTGATGATTGCATCAGGGAAGTGCTGAAGTATCCGCGTAAGAAAGAGTACGATCTGAAAAAAGAAGAAATGATTGCTGCAGAGCGGGCAGGTGATTCTGTACGCGCGGCACAAATTGTACTTGAAATGATTGCCCTAGAGAGACAGTGAACATCTGAATGTTGGATGTTTCTAGGGAGGAGGGAGTCGAGTTATGGCGAATGATCAGCATACTGAACTAGAAACAGAATTGACGCTGGATCAGGTTAAAGATCAATTGATTGAATCAGGTAAGAAAAGAGCTTCGTTGAACTACAAGGAAATTATAGAAAAACTCTCCCCATTTGAGCAAGACGCAGAGCAGATGGATGAGTTCTATGAACAACTGAGTGACCTAGGTATTGATGTTGTGAACGAAAATGATGAAGAGGTAACCCTTCGCCCTAGTGAAGATTCCGAGAACAACACCAGAGAGGGAGAAGATGAATTCCACTTTGATGATGATCTGAGCCTTCCACCAGGAATCAAAATCAACGACCCTGTTCGGATGTATCTCAAAGAAATCGGTCGTGTACCTTTGTTGTCTGCAGATGACGAAGTACAACTGGCTAAACGGATTGAAAACGGGGATGAGGAAGCGAAACGTCGTTTGGCTGAAGCTAACCTTCGTCTCGTGGTAAGTATCGCCAAGCGTTATGTTGGACGTGGAATGTTGTTCCTGGATCTGATTCAGGAGGGTAACATGGGTCTGATCAAAGCGGTTGAAAAATTCGACCACAAAAAGGGTTATAAATTCAGTACGTATGCGACATGGTGGATTCGCCAAGCGATCACCCGTGCGATTGCGGACCAGGCGCGTACTATTCGTATCCCTGTGCACATGGTGGAGACGATTAATAAGCTGATCCGGGTATCCCGTCAGCTGTTGCAGGAACTTGGGCGTGAACCGACACCGGAAGAAATCGCTGCCGAGATGGACCTGAGTGTGGAGAAAGTTCGTGAGATTACGAAGATTGCTCAGGAACCGGTTTCCTTGGAAACACCGATTGGTGAAGAAGATGATTCCCATCTGGGTGATTTCATCGAGGATCAGGAAGCATTGGCTCCGGCGGATGCTGCTGCTTATGAGTTGCTGAAAGAACAGCTCGAAGATGTCCTGGATACATTGACTGAGCGTGAAGAGAACGTGCTTCGTCTGCGTTTCGGTCTGGACGATGGACGTACTAGAACGCTGGAAGAAGTGGGCAAGGTATTTGGTGTTACGCGTGAGCGTATTCGTCAAATTGAAGCCAAGGCTCTTCGTAAATTGCGTCACCCTAGCCGCAGTAAGCGGCTTAAAGATTTCCTCGAATAACATCACTATGGGAGACTTTCCGCAAGACGCTTAAGCGGCGGCGGGGTCTCCTTTATTTTTAAATTGAATATCTAAATTTCTTGGTTTTGGTAAATCATCCTTGAAATGTTTTATTGGATTTCATTTTATCGCTTTTCGTTGTTCAATGCAAATCAATAAATTAAATGAATGGTGTAGGTGCTTCATGAAACTTTCGAATCGATTACAGCGAATACATGATCAAATTCCCGAAGGCAGCCGCTTGGCTGACATTGGCTCAGACCACGCTTTGCTCCCGGTAGCGGCAGTACGCAGTGGGAAAGCAGCGGGTGCAGTAGCCGGAGAAGTCAACCCCGGTCCTTATGAAGCTGCACGCAAGCAAGTCAGCGATGCAGGCCTGAAGGAACGAATTACAGTACGTCGTGGAGATGGCTTGGATGTCATCTCTGCAGGAGAAGTGGATGTTATCACAATTGCCGGTATGGGAGGAGCACTAATTGCCTCCATTCTGGATCGTGGCCTCTCCAAACTTGAGGAGGTCAAGCTTCTCATTTTGCAGCCTAATGTTGGTGAGGATATTCTCAGACGTTGGTTGTTGGAGCATCACTGGGTGGTGGTTGCAGAACAGCTGTTTGAGGAAGATGGAAAAGTGTACGAGATTATTACAGCAATGCCGCAAGAACTCAGTCCGATCGCCAATGAGGAAGTGTATCGCGCACGTCCGCTTGAAGGGGGAGTGGAATTGACATCAGATTTGCTGCTGCGCATGGGGCCTTATTTAACAGACCGTCCAACGGATGTGTTTTTTGCCAAATGGGAGAGTGAAATCGTCAAGCTGCAAAGTGTAGTGCAGTCCATCTCCAAATCCGATCAGGAGTCTTCACGGGACAAGGCGGCTGAGATGGAGAGTCATATTGTGAACTTGAAGGAGGTACTTTCATGTTTGCCAAAGGTCAAACTGTAATTCAATTGATGGAGCAGCTTGCTCCCAAACATCTAGCCGTGCCGGACGATCGGATCGGTCTTCAACTTGGCAGTTTGCAAAAGGAAATTATGCACGTTCTTATCGCACTTGATGTTACGAACGAAGTTGTCGACGAGGCCATTCAGATTGGAGCCAATCTGATTATTGCGCACCATGCCATCATTTTCCGCCCGGTCAAATCGTTGAATACGGACACACCCATGGGGAAATTGTACGAGAAGCTGATCAAGCATGATATTGCGGTGTACATTAGTCATACCAATCTGGATGTGGCTGAAGGCGGCATGAATGACTGGATGGCCGAGGCCATTGGAATTGAGAGCAAGGAATCACTTGAGGATGTACATACAGATCATTTGTTCAAACTGGCTGTATTTGTACCCCGCACCCATCATGAGCAGGTGCTCCAGGCGATCCTCGAAGCCGGCGCTGGCAGTATTGGTCAGTACAACAAGTGCAGCTTCAATACAGAAGGCACAGGTACTTTTGTACCGGGTGAGGGGACACAGCCTTTCATCGGTACAGAGGGACAGATGGAGCGTGTAGAGGAAATGCGGATTGAGACCATCGTACCGCAGAGTCTGCGCAGCAAGGTTGTACAAGCGATGCTTAAGGCTCATCCGTATGAGGAAGTTGCCTATGACCTGTATGCAATGGATTTAAAAGGCCGTACACTGGGTCTGGGGCGCTTGGGACAACTCAAACAACCAAAGACACTCGGTGAGCTGGTAGAGGTCGTGAAGGCCCAGCTGGATGTGCCATACGTTAGGGTAGTAGGCGATCTCAATCGGCAGATCAAAAAAGCAGCAGTACTTGGCGGCTCAGGCAGCCGTTATACCCTTCCTGCACGGTTCAAAGGTGCCGATGTCATCGTAACTGGAGACATTGATTATCATACGGCTCACGATGCGCTGATGGCAGGTATGTGTATCATCGACGCCGGGCATAATGCCGAAAAAATCATGAAACCGAAAACTGCGGATTGGCTTCGTTCACGTTTAGAAGACAAACGTTATGACACGCAAGTAACTGCATCCGAGGTAAACACGGAAGTATTCCAGTTTATCTAAAAGCACCCGGGCTCATTGCTTCCAGTAAGATTAAGCTTGTTTGTAAACTCAAATGCCTGTATACTATGTAATGTTGTTCGGAAAGTTTGACAGACAATCGCTGGTGGCCTTCGTTGCCACGAGAGGAAAGTCCGGGCTCCACAGGGCAGGATGCTGGATAACGTCCAGTCAGCGCGAGTTGAAGGATAGTGCCACAGAAATGGACCGCCGATGGCCGGATTTTCCGGCACAGGCAAGGATGGAACCGAGGTGTAAGAGACCCCGAGGAACGCTGGTGACTTCGTTCCTGGTAAACCCCATCTGGAGCAAGACCTAATGGGACACAGTCGACTCTTCGGAGAAGGCAGCCTTAGCCCGAGGTGTGTCTAGGTTGGTCGCTTGAGCTGTGCAGCAATGTATGGCCTAGATAGATGATTGTCGCTTGTGGTGGGAGGGTAGTTCCCGTCTGAACCACGAAGAGCACAGAACCCGGCTTACGGTAAGCTTTCCTAACTACAACACAACAGTAACAAGTGCAGTCCACTATCAGTCAAGGGCAAACAGAACGATTGTACCTGATGTGCCTGACTGATCAGAAGGACGCGATTAAACTTCAAAAGAATCCTGCTCTTGCAGGTCATATAAATAAGGCGTCAGACTTCGAGCTTTCTCGGGTCTGACGCCTTATTTTTGTTGTTATTCGTTGGAATGAGAAATTGTTCCTAATGATACAGTTGATGACAGTTCGTTACAGTGTAACTACGCTGTCCGACTGCTGCAATGATGCATGCCAGCGTTGAATGGCACGATCCATACGCTCTACAGCCTCGGGAAGCAGATCTGGATCAGTATGAGTAAAGTTGATCCGCATACGGTTCAGCTCCGGTGTACCTGCATAGAAGGAATCTCCTGGTACAATGCATACTTTCTCCTGAATTCCATAGGTAAACAGATTGCTGGCCAGCATACCCTCAGGCAGTTGCAGCCATAGGAACATGCCGCCCTGCGGCGAGTTCCAGGAGATACCTTCCCACGATTTTGCAGCCATGAGAGTGGTCATTTTTTTCATCCGTTGTTCATAATCCTGTGAGATATTGCGAATATGCCCGTCCAGATCGAAAGACTCCAGTAGTGCGTGAAGTGCTCTTTGGTCGATGCTGCTGGAATGCAAATCTGCACCTTGTTTGGCGCGGGCAGCTATTTGGATAACATCCGGAGCAGCCAATATCCAGCCAGTGCGGAGGCCTGGAGCTACTGTTTTGGAAAATGTGCTGGTGTAGATGACATTGGATGGACCCTCATAGGATGCTGCATCCAGCTGCGCTAATGCAGGGGCATCCAGTTGTTCCGGTTTAAAGCGGATTTCACCATAGGGATCGTCTTCTAAGATCAGTACGCCATATTTCCGGCACAGATCCACGGCTTGTTGCCGTCTGGCGCGACTCCATACTTTGCCCGACGGGTTGGAGAACGTAGGGTTAATGTAGACGAGCTTGGGACGATGCAATTGGAGCTGTTCCTCCAGTGATTCAGGCAACATTCCGTCATCGTCACAGGCAACACCGTGCGCCTCAGCCTGATAGGAATGAATGACTTGAAGGGCAGCCAGATAGGTTGGTGATTCAACCAGTACGCTGTCGCCTGGATCGAGCAAAATTCGGCACACCAGGTCAATGGATTGCTGAGATCCGGTAGTCAGAAGCATATGATCAGGTGAAGCGGGAATGCCCTTGGATTCAAGACGTTCGGCAATTTTGGCACGTAATGGTCTGAAACCTTCCGTCTCTGCATATTGAAGAGCCGCTGAACCACCCATGAATACCTTTTCGTATGCGTCACGGATGGCTTCAAGCGGGAATGATGTCTGGGCAGGTAAACCTCCGGCAAGAGAAATCATTCCAGGTGCCTGGGCAGCCTGTAACATGTCGCGAACGACAGAGGACGGGGTGTTTTGTGCCATTTTGGACCAAGGGATATTCATATTATTCTCATCTCCTGTTATTCACTGTTATACTGATATTATAAACTATAATAGACGGAATGCAGTATAACAGTAAAATGCTGATCATAACAGTTGGGAGAGTGCATGTGTGCATATTGAATTGAAACGGGGAAGCAGCACCAAATTGTATGTTCAGATTGCCCTTACACTTGCTGACCGAATAAGGTCTGGACTAATCGAGCCTGGAACCCGTCTGCCGTCGGTTCGTAAAATGACCACAGATCTGGGCGTCAGCCTGGTCACCGTGTCCAAAGCCTATGCCGAGCTCGAAGCCATACAGCTAATTACATGTTCCCAGGGGAAGGGTTGTTATGTACGAGGGGCTCAAGAGCTGGAGAAAACGGAGGATATGGAAAAGACTCACCGTACTCAAGCAAAGAATGAATCCAGCACACCATGGAACTGGCAGATGGCCCTTGTGGATTATTTGCCCCGAGCTCAGCTCTGGAGACATTTTGATGCATCTCCACAAGTTAAATATGAGCTGCATATGTCGGCAATCCAGCCTGAATTGTTGCCAACGCGTGAGATTATCGACAGTGCATACCGGCTTTCCTCGGATCATCCAGAGCGCATGGCTGCCTACGGGTCTTTTCAGGGAGATCGGGAACTGCGTCAGACGTTTTCCGGGCATTTTGCGGAAAGAGGATTGCGGGTAATGCCCGAACGGATGCTGATTACGAGCGGTACCCAGCAGGGAATCGATCTTGTCGCGCGTACGTTTGTTGGTCCTAGTGACGTCGTATACATGGAAGCACCGAGCTATACGGGAGCTATTGATGTGTTCACAAGCAGAGGAGCGAAGATCATTACGGTGCCGATGGATGACGATGGTATGCGTATTGATTTGTTAACCCGGTTATGTGATACATACCCGCCCAAGTTGATATATACCATTCCTACGTTTCACAATCCTACAGGCATTACGATGAGTGCTAAACGGCGTGCGCAACTGCTTAATCTTGCTCAGAGTTATCATTGTCTCATCCTGGAGGATGATCCGTTCGCCGATTTGTATTTCCGTGATCCGCCCCCTTCTTCCATTAAATCCATGGATGGGACGGGCCATGTGATATATATCAAAAGCTTCAGCAAAGTATTATCCCCCGGCTGTCGTGTGGCGTGTGCAGTTGCAGACGGAAGTGTGCTCACACGACTTGTTGCAGCCAAATCCACTGCGGATCTCGGGAGTCCGCTGCTTACACAAAAGGCCTTGCAATCGTTCATACAGCATCAATACAGTGCGTATACAGCGCGATTGAGGGATGAATTATATTCCCGGCTGCTTGCCGCATCAACGGTACTGGAGGAACATGGTTCTCCCGGGATGTACTGGACTTTGCCTGATGGTGGACTAAACTTGTGGCTGCAATTGCCTGATGGTTTGGATATGCGTGAGCTACACCGCCAGTCGCTTGCAGCAGGTGTTTCCTTTTTGCCGGGTTCAGCCTGTTATGTGGGGGAAACGGATACGGCGAGTCTGCGGATCTGCTTCACGGTTACGAATCAGGAGCTGTTATGTGAAGGGCTGCGGGTATTATGCAGGGTTATAAAGAACATTACACCGCAACGGGGGGGGGCAACGGCGGACAGGCTCCCGCTTATTTAATTTTTTCGAACACGGACATACATCCAATCCAGATTGGACCCAGTGCAATACGTTATAGTATCACTTGAAAGGGAGTTGGTTTGAAATGAACCATTTCTGTCCACCGCTTTGTCCGATTGTATGTGACCCAATCCAGGTTGTTGAAGATTACTACATCCCACAAATCGTACCCGTAATTCATCCGATCGAAGTCATCAAAAAACATCACTGTGTGCCAATCCATCATCACATGTATCCTGTCGTGGTCAAAGAAGAAGATCCTTGTTATGTTTCAAGCCACAACGGCAAGAAAAAATCGGTGAAAAAATCAGGCAAATCCCGCACAACTTCTCGCAAACGCTAGTCGCAGCGGGTGCCCCGGGGGAATAGGTGAACATACCAAAGAGCAGCATACGCCCCGGGGCGCAGCTGCTTTTGTTTTTTTTATATCCAGTGTACGGTTATTGTTTGATGTACTTTTTCATTGTATTGTCCATTTGCTGTCTCACATGTTGCGGCCAAAACTGAAGTGGGGCACTGTTGCCAGAGGCCGCCTCCAATGCTTTAAATACATCGATTTGACCATAACCGAAATACTTGTCATGACCTGGGTCACCGAGATCTATGACGCTTTGACGCATGAGATCCATGACTTCTGTGTTGGTCAGATCAGGATTCAGCGAGCGAATCAAGCCTGCAAGTGCCGCTACATGGGGGCTTGCCATGGACGTTCCGGACAAGGCTGCATATTGGTTGTTCGGATACGTACTTGCAATGCTGGACCCTGGGGCCGTCACATCCACGTAATCCCCGTAGTTGGAATAGGAAGCTTTGTTCATGTCCGCATCCGTAGCGGATACCGCAAATACTTCCGGATAGGCTGCAGGGTATCCCGGACGCTCCGTATTGTCGTTACCGGTTGCTGCAATTAATACGATGTCGCGATCAAAAGCGTATTTAATGGCATCATGAAGAAATTGAGCATCTGCGTAGTTACCCAGACTCATGTTGATGACCTTGGCTCCATGATCAGCTGCCCAAATGATGCCTTCGGCCACAGCGTAGGTTGTGCCTGAACCCGAATTGTCCAGCACTTTAACAGGTAATACCTTGTTATACCAGCTCATGCCTGCTACACCTTCGTTGTTATTCACAACAGCGCCTATGATACCTGCTACATGTGTACCATGGCCTACGTCATCAAGAGGTTTGCTCGCTGGATCAACAACGTTATAACCTTTCAGCAGCTTGCCCTTCAAATCGGGATGGGTCAGATCGACGCCCGTATCTACCACGGCAACGATAACATCCTTGTTTCCCTTCGTAATATTCCAGCCACGGTTAGTCTCAATGGCGGGCAGGTTCCACTGGTAGTCGGAGAACAAAATATCATTGGGCACGGTTACATCTTTTTGTTCAGGTACGGTTTCATTGGTTAAATACATGTAGTGGGGTTCCATATACAGCGGATTCCATTTACGTTCGAAATAAGCATGTAATTGCTCATAATTCATATGTTCTGACCGAAAAACATACGTGTAACCCAGCTTGCGTGCCGATTGAGTCCGCAGGTCGGATTTAATGATGCGCATATCGCGTTCACCTGGATCCTGACGGAAACGGATGACGATTTCATTTTCGTAAAAATGGCTGGCATTGGCATTATCATGCCCTGTTTTTACAGTGATTTCTTTAAGGGTGTCGGGGTGCACAGACTCGATTTTGAATTTACCTTCACGCGGATAAGGGATCATGCGCAAATTTTTGCGCTGATGCTGTTCCACGGCATTCAGTACATTTTGGCTAAAAAGAGCGATGACGGCACGTTCTCCATCCTTGGAGGGTTGCGCCATAACAAAAAACTTTTCCTTGCCCAGAGGAAAGGAAGAAGATTCGAAGCTTTGACGTTTGCTCACAGCTTTTTTGGCTAGGGCGAGGGAATGTTCCAGCTTTTGCTGTTCCATCTTGCTTCCTTTTGCTGCTGTTTTGTCAAAGTGCCGACTGCGAGATCCCTTGGTATTCATTACATCAACAGACCGTATATGATCATGTGTTTGTTGTAGCTCTTTAACGTATTGACTTATTTGCACATCGTTCATTTTGGAGGTCTTCTCAAGCATGATGTTAAGGTGCTGTTTGGCATCCGCACGGGTCAGCAGATCGGTTGACTTTACATCCTGAACTTTAAGACGTTGTTTGCTCGCATGCTCCTCGTGTGGAGAATCGGGCATGGCACTTGGAGCCGGAACAGGGCGATTGGACGTCGGAAGCAAAAGCGTCAAGGCAAGTGCGCCCGCACCCGCGGCAATGGCCCAGTTAACCCATTTCGGTCTGGACATAGGGGATGGAACCTCCTCGTTTATTTTGACAATCATCTTACAGTGCTCTGATTTCATCGTTGTCACTGGATATATCTATCGTTAGGAAAAGCGGTTATTTTTATGCAAGTGAACATCAGGTCAGCTGTGTGTAATGGGCATGTTTAGGAACAGAAAGGGAAAGCCTGATTAAGGGATACCGCTCGTCATCTTTTTATGGTAGGATAGTACCTGAGAATTCAAGGCTAGGGGAGAACCTCCCGTTGGCCGATCTATATGTAAGGACTTATTTAAGGGGGAGCTACCTTTATGTCAGCAGCCAATGTACAGAAAACATGTGAGTCAACTAGGGAAAAGTTAAAACCGGCTATCGATCGGATCGAAAAATTTTTGAATGAAAATGCCTTGCCTGAACTGGATCAGAATCAGACGGAGGAGTCATCAGCCTTCTACAAAGGATTTCTTTCGGATCTCCGTCATTTGCTCGTTTTTTCTGAAGTTTCTTACGAAAAACTTGGCGTTGTGCTGCGTCGTGCCAATTTTGATGTCGATTTTGCCGAAAAGGCTCTCTATAACACATACCATCAAAGCATAAACAGCTTTTTTTATCCTAAAAATGAATGTTACTCCGAAGATGGAAGATATGCTTACACTGGTCAGGATGCAATCCGTTTCCGTGATAAGCCAATTCGTGCAGTACGTGATGTCATTCTTGAGATATCGAAAACGTACGAAGAATTGCGCGATGATCTGGCCTTTTATGAAAGTGACTACCTAACGCAGCGTCGGATGCAAAACCAACGCAATCACGCGTAATTACATTTTCAACTTATATACGAATTGGACAAAACCGCCCTTGTGGCGGTTTTTTTGCGTTTTTTTTAACTAGCATTGCGGATAAAGGATCATGTCATCATCTGGCATTTCGTCGGAGAATAGCCGATTTACGGTGCGGAGACAATAGATGTCGAGGTGATAAAAATGAGCCAAGAGAAGCCGATCGTCAAATGCAGTGTTGCTAACTGCCACTTTTGGGGAGAAAACAATTTCTGCCAGGCTGATGCCATCATGATTGACATTGACCAGCATGCCACCCGTCGCTTACATGAGGAATTTGCCGGAGAGACCTTTGATTCCGATCATCATGATCATGCCCGTACTTCATCTGCGACTTGCTGCCACACATTCAAACCGAAATGAGCAGTCATTCCCATTTATATGGAGGTGCTTTGCATTGAATAATGACCGTAGAGATGATCACCCGTTCCAACGTCCAGAAACGACTCCGTTAGATGAAAAGCAGCGTCAGCGTGTAGACTATCCAAGACGTAGCCACAGGGAAGAGTATGGCGCAGAGGTAGCGCCCCCAACAGGTTCTATTCGAACAGAACCTACGGAAAGAACAGATCATACCCCAGTGAAGCGTGAAGATGACGGTGTCATGAAATCTACTGGCCGTATCTCCGGATATATGGGTCTGGCCTTTGGTATCGCATCCTTATTTATGTGGTCCATTGTCCTTGGTCCGGCTGCAGCAGTACTTGGTTATTATGCTTACGTCAATGGCCGGAAAACGGCGGGGGCATGGTCCATTGGACTTGGCGCAGTGGCAACACTCAGCTATTTCTTCATGATTCCATTCGCCCGTTAATAAAGCAAAAACATGATCTAATAAGCAATACACAAGTGCTTAACTGAACAGGATATGAGCTGATTATTTGCAGCCTTCTGCTTCCACCTTATTAAAGGGGGATTGCAGAAGGTTTCTTCGCATTTGCGTAATGAAGTTGTATAATCGGTCTATTTTTTTGAAAACAATGGAACCTCCCTGTAAAATAATGTAGAATAAAGTCATAATCTACGTTTACATTATACGGGAGTGAATATAACTCATGCAGATTGATCCGCGCGCGTCGCGGCAGTTGCTGGAACTGCAATTGTCCAATAGTCTCAACGAAACAAATGCATCGGATGGAAACTCCGCTTCAACAGTGGATTTTGCCAGTATGATGGACGGGCTGCTCGGGACGAATTCAAATACTTTGAACAATACTGGTACCGTAGGCGAAGACGTGAATTCTGCTGCGATCTCCAAACGATCCAATGACGGCCTGTTGTGGCTGCAGCTTGGAAGCATGTATAATCCGGATGCAAGTTCCGTTTCTTCCTCGAACAATAATGTGGTTTCTTTATCTTCTCTGTTAAATACTGGAGTAGTCGATTCGGGTGCATCAGTACCTACAGATTTTGAATCTTTGATTGCTTCAGCAAGCGCCAAATATGGGGTGCCTGAATCTTTGATCAAAGCGGTCATTGATACAGAATCCGGCTTCAATCCGAATGTAGTGTCATCCGCAGGTGCCAAAGGACTAATGCAGTTGATGGATGGGACGGCAGCAGGGTTGGGAGTAAGCAACGCTTACGATCCCGCTCAGAATATAGATGGTGGAACCAAATACCTGTCTCTCCAGCTCCAGCGTTTTGGTGGCGAGGTGAAGATGGCACTTGCTGCATATAATGCCGGACCGGGACGGGTTTCGAGTCTGGGTGTATCGAGTGACGCTGAACTGATGAGTGTACTTAACCGCCTCCCTTCGGAAACACAGGCTTATATCTCCAAAGTGGAGAAAGCACAGTCGAAATATATGGTATAAATGGTATAGACCAAAGAAATGGCAACACAACAGTACGTCCAGGAAGAGATCAAACGCGGGATCAGCAGCCTTAAATGTGCTTAGTTCCTGTTTGGTCTTTTTGTGTTGAGCGGGGATCGTGTTACAATGCTCACTGTAGATTCCACAACGAAGAGACAAGGAGGGGAACCTCATTTGAAATATTTTGATTATGCAGCAACGACGCCTCCTCATCCCGATGTCGTTCGGACAATGGCCGAGATTATGGAGGCGCAATATGGGAATCCGTCATCGATACATGGATATGGTGAGCGAGCCCATCAACTGTTGCGCCGAGCACGATCTGGTTGTGCCGCCGCTATTGATGTGAAACCGGAAGAAATCGTATTTACCTCAGGCGCAACCGAGAGCAACAATCTTGCCATTAAAGGGGCGGCATTACAGTATCAGTCTCGGGGCAAACACATCATTACAACTGCAACGGAACATGCTTCGGTATACGAGAGTTTTGTGCAGCTACAGCAGTGGGGATGGGAGGTCACTTGGCTTCCCGTGGATTCCGATGGTCTGGTTAGCGCCCAGCAGGTAATGGATGCCATAAGATCGGATACGGTGCTTGTGAGTCTGATGCATGTGAACAATGAAACAGGAGCGATACATCCAATTGCTGAAATCGGTGCACGACTGAAAAAGGAAGCACCAAAGGTGCTTTTTCATGTAGATGGTGTGCAGGGTTTTGGCAAGATGGAAGCTAAACCTGCGGCATGGGGCGCGGATCTGTACAGTTTGTCTGCTCACAAGATTCGTGGTCCCAAAGGAGCTGGTCTTCTCTACGTACGAAGTGGGGTGGAGCTTACGCCTTTACTGTCAGGGGGTTCCCAAGAGCAGGGACTAAGAGCGGGTACTGAAAATGTACCTTTGCTTGTGGGTATGGCGAAGGCGATGCGTCTCGCTGCGGAACGTCAGGCTGACTTTGCGCAGCGTACAACCATTTTGCGAGACCGTATTATGGAGGTCATAAATATGATTCCCGGACTTGTGCTAAATAGTCGTAAAGAGGGTGCACCGCACATTGTTCATTTTTCCTATCCTGGAATGAAGGCAGAAGTGGCGCTGCATACCCTTGAACAACTTGGAGTAACTGTTTCTACACAATCTGCCTGCTCTTCGCGATCGGCTGAACCCAGCAGGGTATTGCTTGCCATGGGCAGGGATAATGCTTGTGCTGCTGGTGGATTGCGTATTAGTCTTGGAGATGAACATACAGAAGAAGATGTGGCTCTGCTGGAGCAGGCTTTACATCAGATGGTGGCGCAGCTGCGCCCGTTGGAAAGGCGGATGTGATTTAGATGAAATATGATATGCTGCTTCTCCGTTTCGGAGAGTTTATGTTAAAAGGAAAAAACCGTGCCCGGTTCGAAAAAACAATCATTACCCAGGTACGTTCCCTGCTCAAACCTTATCCAGGTGCAAGTCTGCGTAAGGAGTTTGGACGATTGTATGTCGATCTGGGTGGAGAATCTCATACAGAACTGATTGCTGTGCTGAAACGAGTATTCGGCGTAATGTCGATCAGTCCCGTTAAAGTGACCCCATCTGAAACTGACCAAATCGTGGAGACAGCCATTGCTTTTATGGATGAGAGAGAGTCTGAATTCAAAGACGGTACCACATTCAAAGTTAATGCACGGCGTGTATGGAAAGAGTTTCCCAATTCTTCGCATGAAATGAACCATCTGGTGGGTTCTCCGATTCTTCGGAAATTCCAGCAGTTAAGCGTTGACGTGCGTCAACCTGACATTGAACTGCGCGTGGAAATTCGGGATCAGGGCACGTATATCTTCAGTGAGGTGATTCCAGCCGTAGGCGGATTCCCCTTGGGTACAAATGGAAAAGCGATGCTGTTATTATCGGGTGGCATAGACAGTCCTGTAGCGGCATGGTCTTCGATGCGCAGAGGCTTGGAAGTGGAATGCGTACACTTTTACAGTTATCCGTTCACAAGCCAGCGTGCCAAAGAAAAGGTCATTGATTTGGCGCGTGCGCTTGCAGATCATGCAGGTACAATTAAGCTGCATCTGGTTCCTTTTACGGAAATTCAAACTGCATTTACCCAACTGGGACAGGATAACTTGATCATCACACTGATGCGCCGCTCCATGTTACGTATTGCAACCAAGCTGGCTGAACGTGAACGTGCGCTTGCACTGATTACCGGAGATAGTCTGGGTCAGGTAGCGAGCCAGACCCTGCCAAGCATGAATGTCATCGGGCGTGCGACGGATCTGCCGTTGCTGCGACCTCTTGTCATGATGGACAAACAGGAAATTATTACATTATCTAAACAGATCGGAACGTACGATATATCGATTCTGCCCTATGAGGATTGTTGTACTCTTTTTGTACCAAAATCCCCATCCACCAATCCGAATCTTCGAATTGTGGACAAGATTGAATCGACCATGAGTCAACTGCCGGAATGGGTGGAGCAGGCGGTGCAGCAGACAGAAACAATTACGCTACATGCAGGTGAAAACTTTATGGTAACCAATCAGCAGGATGAAGTTAATGACATGAAAGAAGAGTGGTTCTGAGGACCCTCATTCTGTATTGAATGACATAATAAGGACTATGTTATCTTCATAAAGAAAAAGGACTGGCCGATGATTAAAATGTACCCCTTGTAAAGGACAATTAAAAAGGTTAGGCAACTTCAAGCTGCTGTCTGTATCGTGCAGGCGGCAGCTTGTTTAAGTTCCATTGACCTCGATAATGATTGTAATAAATCATGTAGCTTTTCACTTCTTGCTTGACCTCTTCCAAGGTCATACACGTTTTAAAGTTCGTTTCATCTTTAAAATGCCCAAAAAATGATTCTTGTGGAGCGTTATCCCAACAGTTTCCTCAACGCGACATGGATTGTCCTAGCCCCATATTCTTCACAAGCTTTTGGAACTTTGGGTTCGTATAGTGAAATCCTTGATCTGAATGAATCAACGCATCTGAGGTGAGGTGACGATGCTTTTTGAGTTGATTCAACGTCTCAATCGCAATGTCCAAACCGAGTGAAGCAGAGACTTCATAAGCTAAAATCTCATTCGTTTCAGCATCTTTAATGGTCGATAAGTAGGCTCGCTTATTTTTCCCATAAGTTAAATACGTGATGTCCGTTAATAGTACCTTGCCTGCAATCCCTTGCTTAAAAGCTCGATTTAACGTGTTAGGACAGGTTCGATGCTCTTGGGTCGCTTTGGCCATACGACGTGCGGGATTAGCTTTTCGAATCGGACAAACGATGTTGTACTTTTGCATGACACGACGAATTCGCTTGAGATTGTATATGACTCCATATTGGTGCTCCAGCGTCATTTTGATTTGACGGGCGCCTTTCTTTCTTCCACGGTAATGGTAGGCTTTCAGAACGATGGCTTTCACTTTCTGATCGTCTTGTTCCTGATTTTGACGATGTAACCTGGCATCTTCGCTACAATATTGGTAATAGCCCGAACGTGAAACTCCAGCAATTTCACAAAGAACATGCACCTTGCGTTGGAAAGGGTATGTATGCATCATCTGTTGAATCAGTTCGAATTTTTGCCGCGTACTTAGTTGGATTTCTTTTTTCTCATCTGCCTTTCGAGTTGATCGAGCTTTTTTAAGAATTCATTCTCCGCTTCAAGCCATTTCATTTTCGCTTCCAAACGGGCATATTTTCTTCAAGACTTAATTCACGGGTCAGAGGACGGCCTGAAGCGTGTATTCTACCGTCTGTTAATCCAGCAGGTCCTTGTTCTTGAAAAGCCGCACGCCATCGATTGGAAGCCTTTCGAATTCGGGTTGCACCCAAGACGTCAATGGGAAAGCCTGCTTCCTGAAAAATCTCACGGGGAAGCGTACCTTGACTGTATTCTTGAATAAATCGTTCTTTGAACGCATCCGTGTACGTAATAGCTTTAGCGCTGACATTTTTCACATAGGGATTTCTTCTTAACTGATCTTGCTCTTGAGTTGTAAAGCATTTCTTTGACATCCGCTTGACCACCGCTCGTTTTTTATTCATTGTACACAAAAAGACCCTACAAGATGACCTTTTTTAAAGTGTCCATCTTATAGGGTACATTTTAGATATCGGTCAGTCCTTCTTTTATGTGCCTGTGGTTGATGAGAGCATCATTTATTAAAAGCTTAGGAATAGGAATGCTGCCGCTCTCCACCTGGTTTATTGCTGCTTGCACGTTTGCGATACCCGGCAAACACGACACCAGCAGTGACTATAACGATAAATAAGATTCTAAGTGCAGGATGCTCAGTGAAGAAAGGCACGAGACGCTGTTCCTCTGTAATCATGTTAGAAGCCGTATACCCCAGCACGATGGCTCCAAGATAAATGATCCAAGGGAAACGGTTAATTAATTTGATAAACAACGTACTGCCCCACACGATAATAGGTACACTGATCAGTAGTCCGAGTATAACAAGTACCAAGTGCTGCTGTGCTGCACCAGCAACAGCGATGACGTTATCCAGTCCCATGGCAGCGTCTGCGATGACAATCGTTCGCACGGCTACCCAGAGAGAACTGCCGGCCTTGATATCCGAATGCTCTTCCCCTTGATCTGCTAATAGCTTGTACGCAATCCAGATCAGGAGTAATCCCCCAACAAGGAGTAGCCATGGCACTTTAAGCAGCCAGAGCACAATCACGGTGGCTACAATACGAATCAAAAGTGCGCCGCCTGTTCCGTAAAGAATCGCCCTTTTCTGCACAGAAGGGTGCAAATTTCGAGCTGCGAGACCAATCACGATGGCATTATCGCCAGCCAAAATTAGATCAATAAATACAACGTTCAACAACGCTAGCCAAAAAGCGGGGCTAAACAGCTCCATACGATGTCACTCCTTCTATATATCCAAACCTGAGAAAGCTTGTTCAACGTTTAAGAATAGCATGGACAACTTTGACATACAAGTTAGAGTGGGGGGATGAGAAGCATGGATACGCTATGGCTGTTGACCGAAATATTAATGATCAATCTGGTTCTAAGTGGAGATAATGCGGTTGTTATTGCACTTGCAAGCAAGGATTTGCCGGCGAGACAGCGCAAACAGGCGGTATGGTGGGGGGCTTTCGGCGCTGTTGTTTTGCGCTGTTTGTTAACCTTTGCAGCTGTGCTGCTGTTGGGCATTCCTTTTATTCAGGCGGCTGGCGGTTTGCTGTTGCTCTGGATTGCTGTCAAGCTGCTGCTTCAGAATGAAGATGAAGTACATATTCGTAAGGCGTCGACGACCTGGAAAGCAATCCAAACGATTTTGATTGCTGACTTTGTCATGAGTCTGGATAACGTTCTAGCGATTGCTGCTCTGGCGGATGGGGACTTGGCGCTCACGGTCATCGGGATTGCCATAAGTATTCCGATTGTGGTGTGGGGCAGCGGATTAATTGTCGGATTGTTGAAGCGATTTCCGATTCTGGTGTTTGCCGGTTCAGGTATTCTGGCCTTCACAGCAGGTGAGATGGTGATGAATGATCCGAAGCTGGGACAGTGGCTCAGTGGCTTGGCTGCTGAGGCGCATACACTACTGCCTGTAGCTATGGCTTGTCTTGTAATCGCGATTGGAGGAGCACACAAGTTTGTTCGTCGAAACGTGTAAAATGATTTTGAACAAAAGGAAATGTAAATTTTTCTGGCTAACTGCCCTTTTTAGGGCGGTTTTTTGCTATATTTATTTGTTCTGAAGGAATGGGCGAACTTGAATAAGTCATAGACCGATCATTTTAGGGTAATACAGGATAATGGAGAGAGGCGAAGTACGACATAAAGTGTAGTTTTTTGCATACACATCGGCTACACTAGAAGAAGGCTGGGAACAGTCAGTCATCATGGTATGCTTATAGTTTATCTTACGGGGTACATAGCCAAATGTTATAAGAGGTGATTGTAGATGAGAATGAGAAATGAAAAAGCAATTGGACTATTTATTGCGGTTGCGGGTTTAATTATTTTACTCGGCAAATTTGGTGTGTTTGGCTTTATTGGACGGCACTTCTGGCCTTTGCTCATCTTGTTGCCTGGTATTGCTCTTCATGCATTATATTATGCAAGGCTTACACCATCTTGGTCACTCGTTCCAGCAGGTACGTTAACCGTCTATGGTCTGTTGTTCGGGATCACGAATACATGGGGCAGCGGATTGATGAGCAACCTGTGGCCTGCATTTTTGCTGGGGATTGCCGTTGGTTTGCTTGAATATGCACTGGCCGATCACCGAAGACCTGCAATGGTACTACCAGTTGCATTGGGCGTGGGCATCCTTTCAATTATTTTATTCGGATTTACACTGCTTCACACCGGTATTATCTACGTTCTGGCGGTACTTTTAATTGTAGGCGGGATGTGGTTACTGTTTGGCCGAGGACGCCAAGGGAGAGGCTGGTAACATTCCCAGCGGTCTTTCGAGCGAAATATCTTGATTTTTACCTATGATCAACTATAATATAAGGGATATAGGCATGCGTCGGGATATCACCGACGCTTATTTTGGGTGAGTAACCTGCGAATTTGCGGGAAGTTTAGTAGATAAGAATTGAAATTGGAAAGGATATGGATACAAACCATGCATTCAAGAGAACACATTCGCAATATTGCGATTATTGCCCACGTCGACCACGGGAAAACAACGCTCGTCGACAAGTTGCTCCAGCAATCCGGTACTTTCCGTGATCACGAAACGGTACAGGAGCGCGCAATGGACTCCAACGATTTGGAGCGTGAACGCGGTATTACGATTCTGGCCAAAAACACAGCTATTACCTATAAAGATTACTTGATCAATATTGTGGATACACCAGGACACGCCGACTTTGGTGGTGAAGTGGAACGTATCATGAAAATGGTTGACGGCGTATTGCTCGTTGTTGATGCTTACGAAGGCTGCATGCCACAAACAAAATTCGTATTGCGTAAAGCACTGGAGCACAACCTGACACCTATCGTTGTTGTAAACAAAATTGACCGTCCAGCGGCTCGTCCGACTGAGGTAATTGATGAAGTATTGGACCTGTTCATTGAACTAGGTGCCAATGATCAACAACTTGAATTCCCTGTTGTATATGCTTCCGCATTGAACGGAACATCCAGCATGGAAAATGATCCTGCTAAACAGGATGACAACATGATGGCGATCTACGATACGATCGTTAGTCATATCCCTCACCCAACAGAGAATGTTGAAGAGCCGCTTCAATTCCTCGTAACTTTGATGGACTACAATGAATACCTTGGCCGTATTGCCATTGGTCGTGTTAACCGCGGTGTGATCCGTCAAGGACAAACTGTAACGGTTATTATGCGTGATGGTAAGAGCAAAACTGCACGTATCGAAAAACTGTTTGGTTTCCAAGGTCTCAAACGTGTTGAGACAGAAGAAGCAGGAGCAGGCGACATCGTTGCGATTGCAGGAATCAAGGACATCAACATTGGTGAAACCATTGCTGATCCGAACAACCCAGAAGCACTTCCAGTTTTGAAAATTGATGAGCCTACACTGCAAATGACGTTCCTCGTGAACAACAGTCCATTCGCAGGTCGTGAAGGTAAATGGGTAACTTCCCGTAAACTTCGTGAGCGTTTGTTCAAAGAGTTGGAAACTGACGTATCCCTTCGTGTTGAAGAAACAGAGAGCCCAGATGCATTTATCGTTTCCGGACGTGGTGAGCTTCACTTGGGTATCCTGATTGAAAATATGCGTCGTGAAGGATATGAGCTTCAAGTATCCAAACCGGAAGTTATCGTTAAAGAAGTTGACGGTAAGAAAATGGAACCTCTTGAGCGCTTGTTGATTGATATCCCTGAAGAGAGCATGGGTTCCGTAATGGAGAGCCTGGGCGCACGTAAAGCAGAGATGGTTAACATGATTAACACAGGTAGTGGTCAAGTACGTCTGGAGTTCCTGATCCCAGCACGGGGTCTGATCGGATATAGCACAAACTTCCTGACATTGACTCGTGGTTACGGTGTAATGAACCATGCATTTGACAGCTACGCTCCAGTAGTATCCGGTCAAGTGGGTGGACGTCACCAGGGTGTACTGATCTCAACTGAAAATGGTACGTCTACGTTCTATGGCATGATGGGCGTTGAGGATCGCGGTACTCTCTTCTTGGAGCCAGGTACTGAAATCTACGAAGGTATGATTGTTGGTGAACATACACGTGACAATGATATCGTTGTTAACATCTGCAAAGAAAAACAACTGACTAACGTTCGTTCTTCAGGTAAAGATGATACGGTTAAAATTAAAACTCCGATTATCTTCTCGTTGGAACAGGCGCTTGAATATCTGAATGAAGATGAATATTGTGAGATTACACCGAAATCTATTCGTCTTCGTAAGAAGATCCTGAATAAATCCGAGCGTGAGCGTGCAGAGAAACAACGTAAAATGGCTACAAAATAACGCCTAACTACAACTAAAATAAATGATATAAGTTAATGTTTGAGGGTACACGGAAAGTAACGAAAGGTTTGTACAGAAAAAGTAGTGAAGGGATCGGAATCGATTCTGAAGAAGCGAAGCGCTCGCCTTTGTCTCCAAATTTTAACCTTTGAAGATTCGTTCAAGAAAATTTGGAGACAACAGCGATCGAAAGAACGATCCGAAACCGAAACGGTCACTACGGATGCACTTCTCTTGAGTTATCGAAAGGGTATCATCAACAATAGACTTATATCTAGCATGAACACGAAAGGAGCTAGCTGTGTATGCAAGCATGGTTCGCATCAAACCCGATCGTAGCCTACATCGTCATCTTTGTATTGATTACTTACGTATATAACAAGGTGTTTCGGGTACGTCAGAAATTACCGCTTGGTAAGGAAATCGTTCTCTATATATTGATGGCGATGGGCACATTCATGCTTCTTGTTTTTCAAATCGACAAGTTGCCAATTATTCAATGTTTGCTGGTGGCTGTTGGTTTGATGCTGTTAGTGCGAGTGCGCTATTTTATTGAAGGTCGTCAAAAGAAAAAAGCGGAAGCTGCCGCTCGAAACTCATAAATTCTGTATAGTATAGACCATCCGTTTTCCTTAGGGAAAGCGGTTGTCTTATATATAGGCCAAAACAGATGTGATAAAGGTGTTGAAGATATGAACTCGAATTCGAACGGACTGCCTCCACGGAAACAGGCACCGACTCAATCCGGCGCTTCTGGATCGAAGAACGGCAAGGGCAAGCAACCAAAGAAGAAGAAACGGATGCGAACCTTTGGCAGACTGATTTTAAGTTTATTGGTTATTGCAATTGTGGTAGGCGGAGGATATCTGTATTGGGTATACAATCAGGTAGCTGATACGGGCATTGACAAGCCAGTACCAGCTGGAATGTCAGCGAAAACCAAACCCATTACGATGTTGCTGTTAGGTACGGATAACCGTCCCGAAACAGGTACGTATCTCTCGGATGTGGTTATGGTAGCTTCTCTGAATCCGGAGACCAAGACGGCAACCATTGTATCTTTACCTCGGGACACCCGTATTCAGTTGGATGGATATAAGGCGAATAAATTGAATTCCTATTATCCTAAATTTAAAGCGCAAGAAAAAACCTCTGGTAAAAATGCAGAGGATCAAATGAAAGAAATGATGGGCAAATATCTGAATGTGGATATCAATTATACAACGGTACTGAATTTTCAAGCGTTCCGTGATGCGGTTAATGCTGTAGGTGGCGTGGATGTGACAGTGGATAAAAACATGTGTTACAAAGATACGGCCGATGGCACGGATATTAACCTGGTAGCTGGTGCACAGCATTTGGATGGCAAAGAAGCACTTGATTTTGTTCGTTACCGTAAATCGAACTGTAAGCCGAAGACAGATGAATCCAACGACTTTGACCGAAATAAACGTCAGAATCAAGTGTTGAATTCCATGTTGGATCAGTTGAAATCACTGGGAGGCGTAACGAAGATTGGTAAAGTGATAGGCGCTGTTGACGATAACATGACAACAGATGTGGAATCGGAGCAAATGAAGAACTTCATTTCAACCTATTGGAATATTTCCAAATCGGATGTGCACTACACACCTGTAACCGGAGAGTGGAGAAGTCCATATGTATATATCAACGAAACTGAATTGGCTAATGCAAAACAGGCGTTGCAGGATACACTTTCAGGTAAAGTAACAGCATCTCCAACAGCCGAGTAACATTCATTCTTTTAGGATTGGAAGCGAGTTTGATGGTATGCTATAATATCATCAACAACGAATTAAGAATTGCATAAAGAAGATTAGGGGGCTGGTTGGATGTCCGAAGCCGTCACACAATTGACTGAATCTCTTTTACAGCAATTCAAGAACGAAACCTTTGTGCTCTTGAGCACCGTGGACATTGAATCTGGAGGTCCGACATCAACAGCAATTTCCTGGATTTATGCGGAGAATGCTTCTACCCTTCGTGTGGCGATTGATCATCGTTCACGTCTCGTGAACAATATGATCGAGAATCCGGTCATTACCGTCACTATTTTTGGAGAAGAGATGGTCTATGCGGTAAACGGACGTGCTTCCGTACGACAAAATCCGTTACAGGATGTACCGTTTAACATGTGCTGTTTCGACATTTCCATTGAAGCGGTAAGGAATGCCCTTTTTTATGGAGCCCAACTGTCCTCTGTGCCTCAATATGTCAAAATATATGATCAGCGTGCTGCTGAGAAATTAGATGAGCAGGTTTTTACTGCAATGAAAAAAGCCTAGTGAGAGATCACTGGGCTTTTTGTTGTCTTTTGTCAGAAGAATACAGCTGCTGCATTTGTTGTTCACGTTCAACATGTTCATCCGGATTTTGACGGACTTTGACATCTTTGGGTAGTTGGGGAATGATCCGGCCCACCATGTCAGCGAGTTCTGAAGCGAAACCGGATATTGGATGACCTTGACGAATATGCTCACCAATTTCCTTAATGCGTTCAGTGACATCAGCATCTGCTGTAACAATGGAATCCACACCTTCTGGATCTTTACGAAGGGCTTCGGCAACAGAGTATTTAATTGTACCTACTCGTGCGCGTTCCAGTTCACCGTCAACATCAATGCCAACTACGGCTGTATTGCCAAGAATGACACAGTTGGCATCTTTGACACCTTCCACTTGCTTGGCAAGTGTTTTGAGGTGGGTGACCCTTTTTTCGTTTGGCATCCGATCGGCCTTGGTGTTGTCCATGACGTTTTTCTCATGAACCTCGCCTGTATTTTCGGTCAGATGGTCTACAGCTGAAGGGTGCAATCGATCTTCCTGAGTATTGAGCATGTGAGATCCTTTTCGTTGATCTTGCTGAGTTGTAACATTTCCTCCGTAACCTTTGGCATGCTGACCTTGTTGCTGCGAGGCATTACGTGTAGAACTGTTGCAGCCTGTAAGTATAAAGATCAGAAGCAGCGTGCAAACCCAATATTTCATAAATGTTCATCCTTTCCTGGAGTTTTTCAGAATGGTTGACAATTATTTTGTCCTAGTCGAATACATTTATGTATGGGAGCATGATTGTCCATGTCGCTGCTGAAAGATCACACTAACCATGCCTTTAACGACGCCGCTTTGGAGGGGATTGAATGAAAAAGATTTTTGTATTGGATACGAACGTGCTTCTGCATGACCCCAATGCCATATTTGCCTTTGAGGAACATGAGGTAATCATTCCCGCGGTTGTACTGGAGGAGATCGACTCCAAAAAAAGAAATGCCGATGAAATTGGGCGTAATGCCCGTAATGTATCGAGACTTCTTGATGGGTTGCGTGAATTGGGACATCTGCACAGTGGCGTCCCTTTGGCTAATGGAGGCAATCTGAAAGTGGAACTGAATCATCGTAGTTTTGTGAAAGTACAGGAAATGTTTGGTGAAGTGTCCAACGATAATCGGATTTTGGCCGTCGCCCTGAATTATCAGATTGAGGAAAATGAGAAAGAGGTCGTTGAGCGACAAGTGGTTCTGGTCAGCAAGGATGTGCTTGTTCGTATCAAAGCGGATGTACTCGGTCTTTTCACACAGGATTACTTATCAGATCGAACGGCAGGTCTTAGTGAATTATATCCAGGGTATACTGCCCTGAAGGTTCATCCTTCGGTCATTGATGAGTTTTACACATATCGCTTTCTACCGATCAAACCGTTACAATTGTCTTATTCGCTTTACCCGAATGAATTTGTAATTCTCAAGGATGAGATGGGAACCAATAAATCGGCTTTGCTCAAAGTAAATACAGAGGGAACGAAGCTGGAACCACTTTTCCTGAGTAATGATAATGTTTGGGGCATCAGTGCACGTAACGCGCAACAGCGTATGGCCCTAGAACTGCTCCTGAATGATGACATTCCACTTGTCACGATTACAGGAAAGGCGGGTACGGGGAAAACCTTGTTGGCGCTTGCTGCAGGTTTGCTTAAAGTGGAGGATGATCATAAGTACAAAAAATTATTGATCGCCCGTCCAGTTGTTCCGATGGGGAAAGATATCGGTTATCTCCCTGGAGAGAAAGAAGAAAAACTAAGACCATGGATGCAACCGATTTATGATAACTTGGAGTTTTTGTTTGATACCAAAAAAGCAGGCGACATTGATAAAATTTTGATGGGTCTTGGCAGTATTCAGGTTGAGGCACTCACTTATATTCGTGGACGGTCTATACCAGGACAGTTTATCATTATCGATGAAGCGCAGAACCTGTCTCGACATGAAGTGAAGACCATAGTATCAAGGGTGGGCGAAGGCAGTAAAATTATTTTGATGGGTGACCCTGAGCAAATAGATCATCCTTATCTGGATTCAGCAAGTAATGGTCTGACGTATATTGTGGAGCGATTCAAACAAGAGGGAATCAGCGGACACATTATGCTGGAAAAAGGAGAACGTTCCAAGTTGGCTCAGCTTGCAGCGGATTTATTGTAAGGTAACGGGAAGTTTATTTCCCGGAAAATGTTTCTATTGAACCGGCTCTTAGGGCCGGTTTTTTGCTGAAAAAATAAAAATCAGTTATTGCACAGAACTCGATATGCTCGAGGTATGCAAAATATCGGAAAACTGTTTTTTGGCAGGATAGGACAAGAGCACTACTTATTTGTTACAATGAGTGTTGCAGGAAAAAATTAGGTGAGCAAGGAGGGGAAGTTAATGAAGCGTGGACACCAGGTTGTTTTGTTCGCAGTGCTACTGCTTTCGTTAACGATTCTGTCTCCCAGTTTTGATTTTAGAGGTTCACAGCTTAATCAGGAACGAGATCAGGAAAAAGATGCATTTCCCAACACGTCATCGCGCAGCGAAGACCAACATGCTCCACTAGAGATTGTAGTCTCGATGTCTAAGACCGACTTTAAGTCGTTTAAAAAAATGGCTAATGAAGTAGCAACTTCTCAACATGTGGAAATCAGTCTTCGGAATTTGGAGTCAGATACATATAAGCGAGTGCTTGATAATAAATTTTCGGTAGGGGAGAGCGGAGATATTATTCTTCTGGATAGCGCGGAAGTTCAATATCATGCCAAAAAAGGACATCTGTATCCGTTAAACGGTACAACGCTGTCCAAGTCTTTGGGAGAAACTGTGGTTGGCTTGCGGGAAATGACAGAGTGGAATGGTTACCAATGGGGGATGCCGTTTGATTTTGACGCCTATGTACTCGCAGCTCGCTCT
This sequence comes from Paenibacillus sp. GL_099_B, assembly GCF_057835695.1. Lineage (NCBI taxonomy): Bacteria > Bacillati > Bacillota > Bacilli > Caryophanales > Paenibacillaceae > Paenibacillus > Paenibacillus sp. GL_099_B. The sequence goes on along the minus strand of NZ_CM174430.1, from coordinate 5,014,586 downwards.
TCATTCCTGGACGAAGCCGGTTTGGCAGGTTTACCCGAAAATAAGGAACAGTGGAACAAACTTGTACAACAAGCAACGCAAGATGAAACGGATTTGATAAGTGTAAACTTAAATGACCTTCACGCGGTAAGTGCGTGGTTGAATCAGTTTGAGCCAGGCATGGCCCCCGACAAAATTAAGAAAGCGCAAACTTCCTCGCAAACGGAGGCGTACCAACAGAGCATACAGCTGCTGGATCAGATTCAGTCGCATATTACGGTCGAATCCATAAATCCGACGATCTCTGCTTCTGGTGAGCAAACGGGGGCACCTATGGTAGTAACGTTGCTATCACGTTTGTTGAGTGGAGATCAAGGCGTGGCAGGCGAACTGGGTTCATCAGAGAAGATAGCTTTCAGTGCGTTAGAACCGCTGAGATCAAGAAGTCTTGTTATCGCAGCTGGATCACTTGAGGCGGAAGAGGCAAGCCGCTGGATTGAAGGAATGACTTCCTCTGCCGTGCAATCGGAGTGGTACCAACAGGCTAACTATTTACCAGCAAAGCAGCAGGAACTAGAACTTGAGTCACAGAAACTAATAAAGAAGTATGATACGACGGATGTAAAATCCTGGTTTCCAGCTGAATCTTCACAGGCCGTAATGACGGAAAGTCCTATATTAACTTCTGCCTTTCAAAAGAAGATCCAACAACTTCTCGCGGGAGAGATCACGGCTAATCAGTACGTCAAAAGCATTATTGCCTTGCAAAGCTCGTCAAAATGAAATGGCGAGCTTTACTTCAAGTATGCCTTCGCTTGTGGATACCTCTGTGGCTTTGACAAACGACAGAATTTTCTGTGGGTAAAATCCGAGATCGAATTCCCGTTCCAGCATACGACGTGTGGTATCAGGTAGTTCTAACTGATTAAACACAAGTTTATCGACATGAAAACGAATTGAATTCTGCGGTTCACTCTCAACCGTATAATGTCCTTCAATGCTTAATTGCAACTGATCACGCTGCCCAGAAGCAGTAATTCGATCTTTGTCGAACTGAAAGGCGAAGTCTTCAAAGATCGGATTCTGCGAACGTAGAAACGTATTTAACTCATCTTGTCCGATTCGAATGGTGTACGATGTTCCGGTAGTGGAGATTCCTCCGTTTTGTTCCTGGATAAATTGTGGCAGGTTCTGCATGGCTGATGCCAATGCTTTGAAATATCGCTTGACCTCGTAAATGCCGATGTTCTCCCAATAGATGGTCAACTCGTCCATCAATTTCTGCATGGCTGCAGCATCCCCGCTGGCAGCTACTTTTCCGTCCACTTCTTTCTGTAATGCAAGTACTCGTTCACGTTGATTTTGAAGATTGTTTTTAAGTTCAGACAGTTCTACAGAGGTCTGATTAATCTGGGCAGACGTTTGCTGCATAGTGCGATATCGATCCTGATACTTGTCCAGAACAGCCTGATCCCTGCCAATAATAATCTGATAGTAATCGTATAGAATGAACAGGTCTTTCATGGATCTTGCACCCAGAACCGTCATCAAGAGACTATCACGCTCCCCGGTATAGTAGGATCTCACAACTGCACCCGCACGGTCTTGCTGAGTATGTATCTGTTCTTCCTGTTCCTGAAGCTGAATGGATAACGTCTGACGCTGTTCGTCCAGCTGTTTTTGTCTTGTTGCAATACGTTCGATTTCATGATCGATTTCGACGATGGATAGGCTTTGTTGCAATATTTCGCGTGTATCCTCAGATGAAGGCTCTCCATAGGCATAAGTCCAAGGTAGCTGGATCAAAAATATAATACATGCGATGAAGCCAGGAATGCCGTATCGACGTTTCACCCATCATTCTCCTTTCCATATCTACATATGATGCGAACTGGCTTATCTCTTCCAGACAATATATGAAATAGATACGTGAAATATCCGTAGTGGTTACATAACACAAAGAATAGTCATTTAATCTGAAAACCACAAAAAAGCAATCCGACTGTAGCCGGATCGCTTTGATGCTGCTGGCGGATTAGAGCGGCAAATCCATTTGGAATACGGTCCAGTAGCTGAACCCTGTGAATGTCACGATCATATAACCCCAGAAGAGCAATATGTACGTACGTTCGGTAAATTTCAAATATCCCAAAATGACAAAAAACGCAGTCTGCAGGAAAAAAAGCAAAGCCATTTCGACCAGGTCTCCCGCAAAAGCCATCAGGCCAATCGCTAGCGTGAAGAACCCGAGTACCCGAAACATGCGCGCCACGGTAAGTCCTCCTCTCCTATGTACGTTCATAGATTGTCTACACAACATTATACCGGGAAAGGAAAAAGGTGTAAACAAAATTGGATATGAAAGCGAATTCTTTTTTGGCCGAAAAGAGTTAATGTATGGTTTGTTTTGCATATGTAACGTATGAGCACACATAAATGTGGAAATACATTTTAGTATGAAATCAATTCTATGAACTCTATGAGAGGCATAAGAATGAATGAAGCAGCTTTTATACCTAATTCACATGCCGGGAAATCCGGTTATGGGGACGGTTATTTTAGGATGTTGTTAGGAGGGTATTATAGCATGACTGCAGTGAGACAGGATGCTTGGAGTACAGAGGACGATTTGATTTTGGCTGAGGTTACTTTGCGTCATATTCGGGAAGGAAGTACACAATTGGCCGCTTTTGAAGAGGTTGGCGAAAAAATAGGCAGAACTTCTGCCGCTTGCGGTTTTCGCTGGAACAGCTGTGTGCGTAAGAAGTATGAGTCTGCTATTAGCAATGCTAAGGCTCAACGACAAAAACGAAGTTATCTCCGCAAACAACCGGCTTTGCTTGGACCACAGGTAGCAGCTTTGTCCACACTCGATACAGAAGAAAATCTGTACAAAGCGGATGGTATTTCGGAAGACTCTCTATCCATTGATGCAGTTATACGATTCCTGCGGCAATGGAAGGGAACTGTGCAGGAAAACGGTCGCCAGCTCAAGATGCTTGAGAAAGAGCTTCGTGAAAAAGAGGATGAACTTCATGAACTGCGTTGCGAGAATGATCGTCTCTCTAAGGAAGTGAATGAAGTACAGACCGATTATCGTGTTGTAAATGACGATTATAAAGCACTGATTCAGATTATGGATCGTGCTCGTAGACTCGCATTTCTGACAGAAGAAGAAGAAGAACTCAAAACGAGATTCAAAATGGACGCCAACGGGAATCTGGAACGAATTGAATAAAAGCAAAATGTGTTTGATGATCAGCATTAGATTAGAGCCCGTCACACCTCCGTTACATAACGGCGGGTATGATGGGTTTTTTGTTTGCTGTTTTTGTTCTATTATAGATAAAAGTAACTATTGGAGTAGAGGTAGGGATGCAGCATGATCATTGACGTTGTAGGATCAGGGTCACTGGGTCTTTTGTATGGAGGAAAGCTTCAGGACGCAGGCAACGAGGTTCGATTTTGGACCAGAACGGCTGAACAGGCGAATAAACTGAGTATAGAAGGATTTAAGGTCATTGAAAGGGAGAAAACCATTCAGATTACGCCTAACCATATCCAGGTCAAGCCGATTACGGATTTAACCCGAGTATGGGAACAATCACCTGGAGATTGGCTACTATTAATGGTGAAGCAGACAGCGATACATGATGTTATACGTGAAATTGATTCATTGAAGACGCGAGTGATGAACATCGCATGTTTCCAAAACGGGGTTGGACATCTGGATGATGTACAATCCAATATGCCACATTCCAATATATACAGCGTCATAACCACAGAAGGGGCGAAACGTCAGCAAGATGGAGTCATCCGTGCAGGTATAGGAGAGACCTGGTTGGGCAAAAGTGCAGATGTACGTATCTCATCTCTAACGCCAATGGATCCAAATGAACCCATTCGGTTACAGGGACTTTTGCAGCAGGCAGGATTTGGCTGTACAGTGTCGAATGAAATCGATAAGCTGATTTATAGGAAGTTGTTAATCAATGCTGTCATTAACCCTCTTACCGCGATATGGCGTATTCCTAACGGTGAATTAATTACAAAGGAAGAGCGAATCATGTTTATGCGTCAGCTGTACGACGAGGCATTGGCGGTATACAAAGCAAGCGGAATACTTCTTGATGTGGATGTGTGGGAACAAATCCTCTCCGTCTGTCGTTCCACCGCCTCGAATACATCTTCCATGCTGTCGGACGTTCTGCATGGACAACAAACGGAGGTGCAATCCATTAACGGGCAAATCGTAAGCATGGCGTGTCGGTGTGGCCTGTCTGCTCCGATGCATGAAGTACTGCTTCATCTGATTGAAGGTATGCAACCGGAAGGAGTGAGTTAATGGGATTTTTTATTATGCTGAGCATACTGCCGTTCTTTCCGTTTTTTCTTGTGTATTGGATCATTTATGGATGGAAAAAAGATAAGCGTGTGGCGCTGCGCTCGGCAATGGATGTAACAACCTTATTCCTTATATTCTCTGTATCGGCGTTATTCAACTTAACATTTGATTCGAATTTTGGATTTTATTTAACACTAATACTCATACTAATAGCGCTTGGATTCATCGGAGGTGCACAAAATCGGCTCAAAGGTAAGGTCGATGGGGGTCGAATGTTCCGGGCCGTTTGGCGCATGGCTTTTGTTATCATGAGTTTTGGGTATGTTTTGTTTACTATATTTGGATTATTTAGATACTTCATGAAACAGATGTGAGGATACATAACGCAAAAGGGCTAAAAAATGTGTCGATTTTGTCGAAAACTGAAAAAAACATTACTTTCTGAAAAAGTAATGTAGATTTTTTTGACCGGTGGTTGTATAATCTATAAACATATACCACATCAATTTAGGGGGAAAGTGTTAGATGAAAAGGAAAAGTCTATTAGTCCTTTTGACGCTGATTTTGGCGTTCGGTACCGTACTTGCAGCGTGCGGATCGAAAAACGAAGGCACAGGTAACACCGATACTGGTTCTGCAACCGAAGGAAATGGTATTGCTAAAGATCAAGTCCTGAAAATTAACCTGTCAGCTGAACCTCCTACGTTAGACCCGGCTCAAGCAAAAGACAGCCAAACCAACACTGTACTGAAATTCTTGTATGAAGGTCTTGTGCGTATCGACCCTGATGGCAAAGAAGCTCCAGGTGTTGCTAAAGACTGGACAATTTCCGAAGATGGTCTGAAATATGTTTTCAACCTGAACCCGGATGCTAAATGGAGCAACGGTGATGCAATCACTGCCGAAGACTTTGTACGTTCTTGGGAACGCGCTTTGAAACCGGAAACAGCTTCTCCATATGCTTACCAATTGTATTACATCAAAGGTGCTGAGGGTTACAACCTGAGCAAAGACGAAACATATAAAGGTACTAAAATCACAGACTTCTCTCAAGTAGGTGTTAAAGCTACTGATGAGCACACGTTGGAAGTAACGTTGGAAAACCCAACACCTTACTTCTTGGGTCTGACAGCATTCTACACGTACTACCCAGTACACAAGTCTGCTGACACGAATGACAAATTCTTCACAGACTACAAAAACATGATCGTTAACGGACCATTCACAATGGATCAATACGCTAAAGGTCAAAAAATCGTCGTGAAGAAAAACGAAAGCTACCATGCAGCTTCTGACATCAAATTGTCTGAAATTAACATGTCCCTGACAAACAGCAGTGCTTCCGAACTGCAAGCTTACAAGTCTGGACAATTGGACTACACAGGCGCACCTAACGGTGAAATTCCTTCCGACCAAATTCCTTCTGTAAAAGCGGAATTGCCGGACGAGTTTAAAGCTACTGGTATTGCAAGTACGTACTACTACCAGTTCAACGTTAATGAAGCTCCATTTAACAACGTTAAAATCCGTAAAGCTTTTGCAATGTCAATTGAGCGTCAATTGATCGTTGACAAAGTAACACAAGGTGGACAAATTCCGGCTTTCGGCTTTGTACCTCCAGGTATCCGCGGTGAAAACGGCGAATTCCGTGATGAGCACAAAGATGACTTCTTCACTGAAAACGTAGAAGAAGCTAAGAAATTGCTTGCTGAGGGTATGAAAGAAGAAGGCTACACAACATTGCCAGCAGTAACTTTGATCTACAATACTAGTGACGGTCACGCGAAAATCGCTCTTGCTGTTGCTGATATGTGGAAGAAAAACCTTGGTGTTGACGTGAAAACGGAAAACCAAGAGTGGGGCGTATTCCTTGAGAACCGTCAAAACCAAAACTTCCAAATCGCTCGTGCGGGCTGGTCTGCTGACTACAACGATCCGTACAACTTCTTGGAAATGTGGACTACTGGAAACACAAACAATGATTCCAAATTCAGCAACGAACAGTATGACAAAGATGTTAAAGAGACTGTAAAATCTGCAGATCCAGCTACTCGTATGGCTGCTTTTGCTGACGCTGAGAAAATCCTGATTCAAGATGAAATGGGCGTATTGCCGATCTATTACTACACTAACGTATCTTTGACTAAGCCTTACCTGAAAGGCGTACAACTTGATTTCAGTGGAGCTATTGACTTCACTCGTGCATATCTGGAAGAGAAATAAGTTGTTCTGAAGTCTATATGATTACTTCGGGATATATATGTGGAATTCCATATATATCCCGATTTTTTTGTATGTGCACCGATTTTCCTTATAATTCTTGAAATTTCCGATAAATGGATTGGACATTATTCATGTCTAATTCTACAATCGATTTGTATACAAAATATTGTTTGTGGAGGTGTGCAAGGGTTGGTTAAGTACGTGCTGAAAAAACTGCTATTTATGCTGCTATCGCTTTTCATACTCGCATCAGCAACCTTCTTCCTGATGAAGGCCATTCCGGGTGACCCTTTTACATCCGAGAAAAAAGTATCACCTGAAATCCGGGCACTTTTGGAAGTGAAGTATGGTTTGGACAAACCGATGTATGAACAATACCTGAAGTATATGGGTGGAATCATCAAAGGTGATTTCGGGGTTTCTATGAAATACCTGAATCAAGATGTAACTGGTATGATCACTCAAACGTTTACAGCATCGCTGAAGCTAGGAATCTTTGCGATTATTATCTCAATTGTTGTGGGTGTCTTGTTGGGGCTTATTGCCGCAGTGTACCATCGCAAGTTGATTGATGATATTACAATGATTCTGGCTGTTATCGGGATTGCTGTACCGAGTTTCTTACTCGCATCCCTGGTGCAATATGTTTTTGCATTCAAACTCGGCTGGTTTAATGTTATGGGCTTCGATGGCCCGCTCGACTATGTGCTTCCGGTTGCCGCACTGTCGGCATCTCCAATTGCCTTTATCGCTCGTTTGACGCGTTCAAGCATGTTGGAAGTGTTGCATGCAGATTACATCAAGACAGCCAAAGCCAAAGGCTTGAAATGGCCGGCTATTATGTTTAGACACGTTTTACGGAACGGTATTCTGCCAGTCGTTACTTATGTTGGTCCAATGACAGCGAACATTATTACAGGTTCCGTTGTTATTGAACAGATCTTTAATATTGGTGGGATTGGTAAAGTATTCGTAGAAAGTATTACGAATCGTGATTATACGATGATTATGGGGATCACAATCTTCTATGGTATTCTCTTGATGCTTGCACGTTTCCTTACGGATATTGCTTACGTGCTGATCGATCCTAGAATTAAGCTAGAAAGCCGGAAGGGGGCATAACGTTGTCTGGCACGAATAACAACAATAATGAAACGGTGAACACAGGCCTGGATAGTCAGGCAGCGTTGAAATCGCAAGAGAGTGTATCACTATTCAAAGACGCTATGTATAGACTTGCAACCAACAAGGCCGCTATGATTAGTTTGGCTGTTCTAGTCCTTGTTGTCATTTTCTCTATGATTGGTCCAACTTCTTTGTTCTCAAGTTATAATTATTATTCCAATGATTTGTTGAATGCCAATGCTGCACCGAGTGCAGCACACTGGTTCGGAACAGATGAACTGGGTCGTGATGTATGGGTAAGAACCTGGGTAGGTGCACGTGTGTCTCTTACTGTAGGTTTAGCTGCTGCTTTAATTGACCTTGTCATTGGGGTAATTTATGGAGCAATTATGGGCTTCTACGGTGGGCGTGTTGACGGCATCATGAACAAGTTCTCCGAGATCCTGTACTCCCTGCCTTACATGCTCGTTGTTATCTTGTTGCTGGTTGTATTGGAGCCAAGTCTGACAACGATTATCATTGCACTTACCATCACAGGCTGGATCAGTATGTCTTGGATTGTGCGTGGTGAGATTATGCAACTCAAAAACAGAGACTTTATCCTTGCTGCTCGTTCCATGGGCGCAAGCACGGGACGTCAACTCTTCCGTCATTTGTTGCCAAATGCTGTCGGACCAATTCTCGTTACATTGACGTTGTCCATCCCAAATGCCATCTTCGCAGAAGCATTTTTGAGCTTCCTCGGATTGGGTGTATCTGCCCCTAAATCCTCTCTTGGATCTATGATCAATGATGCACTTACAGGCTGGACGCTGTATCCTTGGCGGATGTGGTTCCCTGCAGGTTTGATGGTTATGACAATGCTCGCATTTAACTTGCTTGGTGACGGTTTGCGCGACGCGCTTGATCCGAAATTACGTAAATAGAAATAGGAGGTGGGATTATGGAGCCGATTTTAACAGTCAAAGACCTGAGTGTGTCATTTACGACGCGTTCTGGTGAGTTTGATGCCGTTAAAAATGTGAGTTTTGAACTTGGCAAAGGAGAGACGCTGGGGATCGTAGGTGAATCTGGTAGTGGTAAAAGTGTTACTGCCCAAACCATCATGAAATTGATTCCCTCCCCGCCTTCGAAGGTTAAAAGCGGAGAAATTACTTTTCACGGGCAGGACCTGCTGAATAAGACAGATAAACAGATGGAAGCCATCCGTGGTAAAGATATCGGCATGATCTTCCAGGATCCAATGACTTCTTTGAATCCTACCATCAAAATTGGTAAGCAAATTACCGAGGTGCTGCGCAAGCATCAGAATATGTCCAAAAAAGAAGCGGAAAAAAGCGCATTGGAAATGCTCGAACTTGTAGGCATCAAAAATGCGGATGTGCGTATGAACCATTACCCACACCAATTTTCCGGTGGTATGCGCCAGCGTGCTATGATTGCGATTGCCTTGGCATGCCGTCCATCCCTTCTGATTGCGGATGAACCAACAACTGCACTCGACGTAACGATTCAGGCACAAATCTTGGATGTTATGAAGGACATGCAGCAAAAGCTTGGAACTTCGATCATGCTTATCACGCATGACCTTGGAGTAGTCGCAGGAATGTGTGATCGTGTTGTCGTTATGAAGGAAGGCGAAGTTGTTGAAACAGGAACAACTGCTGAAATCTTCAGTAATCCTCAACATCCATACACGATTAAATTGCTGAATGCTTTGCCTCGTCTGGACGAGCCTAAAAAAGAAAAGCCTACTCCAGTTGGTATTATCAAAGGTGCCAACAAGCCGCTGGTTCAAGTGAAGAACCTGAAACAATACTTCAATTTGGGCAAAGGGAACATTCTAAAAGCGGTTAATGATGTTAGCTTTGATATTTTTGAAGGCGAAACACTTGGAGTTGTAGGGGAGTCTGGCTGTGGTAAATCCACAACTGGCCGTACAATTCTGCGCCTTTATGAGCCAACAGGCGGAAATGTTAACTTTAATGGAACGGATATCTACAAGCTGTCCCCGCGCAAAATGAAAGAAATGCGTAAAGATATGCAGATGATTTTCCAGGATCCTTATGCATCCTTGAACCCACGTTTTAACGTTATGGATATCATCGGTGAATCTCTTGATATTCATGGTCTGGCATCAAGTCGGACAGAGCGGAAGAGACGCGTTGAAGAACTACTAGACCTGGTAGGTCTGAATCCTAGCCATGCACTCCGTTATCCACATGAATTCTCAGGTGGTCAAAGACAACGGATAGGGATTGCCCGTGCATTGGCCGTAGACCCTAAATTCATCATCTGTGATGAGCCATTGTCAGCATTGGACGTGTCCATTCAGGCTCAGGTCGTTAATTTGCTTGAAGAACTTCAGCAACGCCTCGGCTTGACATATCTGTTTATTGCGCATGACTTGTCCATGGTTAAACATATCAGTGACCGTGTAGCTGTAATGTACATGGGTAAAGTGGTTGAGTTGGCAGAAAGTGAAGAACTTTATGCTAATCCTATTCACCCTTACACCAAAACATTGCTGTCCGCGATCCCTGTACCTGATCCGGAAGTAGAAGCGAGCAAACGTCGCATTTTGCTGCCGGAAGAACAAGCGCTTAAGAATGGATCTGGTGGTCCTGCAAATGATCCATACAACCTGGAGAATGCTCAATTGATTGAGGTATCCAAAGGTCACTGGGTTGCAGAACCTTACGTATAAAAAGTACATTTTTCATTTGGACTTATCCATGAATATCAAACCGCCGACTTTGTTCGGCGGTTTTTTATTTTTTTGATGCACTTTCTTTTGACGAAGAGGGCTCTCATTCGGTACAATCAAGAAAGGCTCTTTGAAGCAGAATAGGAGGCAGACCTCATGATAGGTATTACCGAGGCACTCCGCAGCGGAACGCGACTTGCAGAAGACTATGTCTGTTCAAGGGATGCTGCGCGTGGCCTTTACGAGTATGACATTCGCTGGGAATCGGGGCTTCATGCGCGTGCCGAGTGGTTGGACCAATCGGAGAACACACGTATTCCTCGTCAACGTCTGGCAGAGTATCTACGTATATATAATAAACGGGTGAACGATCATGGTGCAGTCCATGAATCCATCACACGTCTCGCGGAACAAGATGCGTTGGTTGTTACGGGAGGGCAGCAAAGCGGCCTGCTTACAGGTCCGTTGTTTGTAATTTACAAAGCAGCAAGTGTAGTTGCAGCTGCGAGGGAAGCGGAGAACAGGCTACAGCGGCCGGTCGTCCCCGTTTTTTGGATTGCAGGTGAAGACCATGACTGGGATGAAGTCAACCACACATACTTGCCTGACGCCAGTGGGGACATGACGAAGATCAAGTTACAAGGGCGGTTTGCAGGCAGGGATTCTGTGAGTTATGTCCATGTGGAAACGGAACAATGGATGACCGTGCTGGAGCAGGTGGAGCTTCTGTTACCGGATACGGTGCACAAACCAGGATTAATGAGGCTACTTACGGAGATCCATCAGTCTAGTTCGAACCTGAGTGATGCGTTTGCACGGTTAATCTCAGCGTTGTTTGGCAGCAGTGGACTTATTCTGATGGATGCTGCAGATCCAGACTTGCGCAGACTTGAGCAGCCTATATTTGAGCGTTTGATTCGTGAAAATGGGACATTACGCCAAGCATATGCACAAGGTGCCTCCGCATTGGAACAAGCCGGATATGCCATGCCTGCTGAAGTCGCGGAAGATGGGGCCAATCTGTTTTACATACATGAAGGGGCGCGGTTGCTTCTGATGTTGAAAGACGGCTTGTACAGCGACCGTAAAGGTCTGGTTTCATTTACAGAAGAGCGACTGCTTCAGGAACTGGCTGAACATCCCGAGCGGTTTAGCAACAATGTATTGACCAGGCCATTGATGCAAGATTCCATTTTACCTGTAGCGGCTGTTATCTTGGGTCAAGGTGAGATCGCGTATTGGGGATTGACACGTGAAGCGTTTGGCCGGTTCGGGTTGCAGATGCCTATCTTACTTCCACGTCTGTCCTTTACCATTATGGAAGATGTTCATCACAAACATATGAAACAGTACGGTCTTTCTTTCCAGGACGTTCAATATCATATGGATGAAAAGAGGAAACAATGGCTGGCACAGCAGGAGACCTTCCAGGTCGATGAACAATTCGAGCGAGTTCAGCAAGCATTTGCCGATCTATATCGTCCATTGCTCGATCAGATCGCAGAGATCCACCCTGGTTTGGACCGAATTGGAGATACCAATGTAGGCAAGATCAGCGAACAGATGCAGTATCTGCAACAACAGACCCACAAAGCCATCAAAGATAAACACAATGTGAGTCTAAGGCACTGGAACGGGATGCAAAACTCACTCTTTCCTATGAACAAACCGCAGGAACGAGTGCATAACGTGCTCTTTTACCTGAACCGTTATGGAACCGAGTGGATTGAACAACTGATTGAAAGTCAGAACGAATTCCGTGGACAACACCAAGTGATCACATTGTAGTGACCTTTTATAATAGAAGGAATAGATAACCAAGGAGGATGAGGAATGACTACCCCTGCATTACAAAACAGTATCGTTAAGGATATGGGACTCGCTTCGGAAGGGCATCTGAAAATTGATTGGGTAGAAGCACATATGCCGGTGTTGAACCGCATTCGTCGCCAATTTGAACAGGATCTGCCGTTTAAAGGTTTGAAAGTAGCTATTTGCCTTCATCTTGAGGCCAAAACGGCTTATCTGGCGAAAGTCATCCAAGCTGGTGGTGCAGAAGTGACGATTACACACAGCAATCCATTGTCAACACAGGACGATGTTTGTGCTGCTCTAGTGGAAGACGGCGTTACCGTGTATGCCAAACATAATCCGGACCCTGTAGAGTTCAAAGAGCTGCAACTCCGTGCACTTGAAGTGAAACCTGATCTGATTATTGATGACGGTGGAGACTTTGCCACTATTATTGCATCTGAACGTCCTGATCTAGCTGCCACGATTCGTGGCGGAGCAGAGGAAACGACAACGGGCATCATTCGTCTGAAAGCTTTGGCGAAAGAAGGACAATTGCGTTTCCCAATGGTTGCAGTCAATGACGCTTATTGCAAATACTTGTTTGATAACCGTTACGGTACAGGTCAGTCTGCATTTGATGGTATCATCCGTACAACCAATCTGGTCGTTGCAGGAAAGAACGTAGTTGTAGCGGGTTATGGATGGTGTGGTAAAGGTGTAGCGATGCGTGCCAAAGGGCTCGGAGCAAATGTTATCGTAACTGAAATTGATCCTATTAAAGCCGTAGAAGCACATATGGACGGATTCCGTGTCATGACGATGGTGGAAGCTGCAAAATTGGGTGATTTCTTCATCGCTGTTACCGGCAATAAAGATGTGATCACCGGAGAGCATTACGATGTGATGAAGGATGGAGCAATTCTTAGCAATGCGGGTCACTTTGACGTGGAAGTAAACAAACCTGAACTTGCTAAACGTTCCGATTCGATTCGTACCGTACGCCGCAACATTGAAGAATATCGCTTCAAAGATGGCCGTAAGATGTATTTGCTGGCTGAAGGACGTCTCGTAAACCTGGGTGCAGCCGATGGACACCCTGCCGAGATTATGGATACAACGTTTGCATTGCAAGCGCTGGGTCTGCGTTATGTGAGCGAGAACTATGCGGAACTGGGTAAAACCGTTGTTAATGTACCTTATGACATTGACCAACAGGTTGCCAGCTACAAACTGGAAAGCCTTAATATTGCCATCGACTCCTTGTCCGCCGAGCAGGAAAGATATCTGGACAGCTGGAGATTCTAAGGGGCATCCATTAATTACAAGCTGATTAAGTGCTTCAAAGGGTTTAAAATGGTTTATTAATGATATGGCTCATATGCGGGTGTACGTGCGATTGCCCGTAAACGGGAAACGTCTTTGATCCTGAGTGACAGGATCAAAGACGTTTTTTTGCGATTATTAAATTAAAAAAAATAAAGCCAGTAAGAAGGGTTTTGATTTTTTTGTGCGAATCTATTATGCTTAGGTGGTGGAAAGTGGGGCAAAGTGGGAGAAACGGGTGAGGAGTGAGTGGGCCAATGTTTATGGGGGAGTTCCAACATAGCATTGATGACAAGGGTCGGGTTATTATTCCGGCTAAATTCCGCGAATCTCTGGGACCGTCTTTCGTTGTCACACGGGGTTTGGACCAGTGTCTTTTCGTGTACCCCATGGAGGAGTGGGGGGTCATGGAACAGAAGCTCAAAGCACTGCCATTGATGAAATCCGATGCACGTGCGTTTACCCGGTTTTTTTTCTCGGGTGCCACCGAATGTGAATTGGACAAACAGGGCAGGGTAAATTTGCCGGGCAATCTTAGAGAGTATGCCAAGCTGGACAAGGATTGCGTTGTTCTTGGCGTGTCGAACCGGGTGGAGATTTGGAGCAAAGGCATATGGGAGAGTTATTTCAATCAATCCGAAGAAGCATTCAACGACATTGCCGAAAAGCTGGTCGATTTTAATTTTGATCTATAAAGTCAGGAGGGGTGCAGGTTGTTTCACCACATAACCGTACTCAAAGAAGAGGCAACAGAGGGTTTAAACATCAAGCAGGACGGTATATACGTGGACTGCACTTTAGGCGGTGGCGGACATAGCTCCGTGATTGCATCCAAGCTCGGTCCAGGGGGGCGTCTGATCGCACTTGACCAGGATGATTGGGCTTTGGATAACGCGCGTGAAAAATTGGCTCCGTATGGAGAGCGGATTACATTGGTCAAAACCAATTTCCGTGATCTGGAACAGGTACTGAAAGAACTGGATGTTCCGATGAGAGATGGCGTGCCGCAGGTAGATGGTATTTTGTACGACTTGGGGGTATCATCGCCGCAATTCGATGAAGGAGAACGTGGATTTAGCTACAATCACGACGCTCCACTCGATATGCGCATGGATCAGGACGCATCCCTTACCGCCAAAGAGATTGTTAACGAATGGCCGGAAGAGGAGATAGCCCGCATTTTGTATCGCTATGGTGAAGAGAAATTCTCAAGAAGAATTGCTCGTGTCATTGTTGAAAAACGAAAGCAGTCCACAATTGAGACTACGGGCGAACTGGTGGAGTTGATCAAAGAAGGGATTCCAGCGGCGGCTCGTCGTACCGGAGGACATCCTGCAAAACGCAGCTTTCAGGCATTGCGAATTGCGGTTAATGATGAGCTGGGCGCGTTCGAAGAAGCGTTACATCAGGCCGTTCGGTGCTTGGCACCAGGCGGACGTGTATCTGTTATTACTTTTCACTCACTTGAGGACCGAATTTGCAAACAGATTTTTAGCAGTTATCTGGAGAAATGTACATGCCCTCCCGATTTCCCGTTGTGTGTTTGCGGAGGTACGGGTGTCATGCGTTTAGTGAACAGAAAGCCGCTGATTCCAACGGAAACGGAACTGGCCGAAAACTCCCGTGCTCGTTCAGCGAAGCTGCGCGTAGCCGAGAAACTGTAAATCAAGAGCGGAGGAGAGAGTCGGAGTATGGCATATACACGTGGTAATCTGGCAGTGAAAGAAAAAGCGTCCCAAGAACGTGTGACCCAGCAGCGGTACAAGGAAACCACCAAAGTGGTGACCCGTCGTACCGGTCTTCCGGCACGCGAGAAATTTTTGTATTTGATTACTCTGGTCGCAGTCATTGTTGTGGGTGGTATGATGATGTCGCGTTACGCTCACATCTATGATCTGAATAAGCAGGCACAGACGACGTTGTCTGACGTGAGAGAAGCAGAGAAAACCATTGCAGATTTGCAAGTGGAAAAAGAAAAACTGAACAATCTGGTCATCGAGAATGCTCGCAAACTTGGTTACGTTGAGGCTTCCGGCAAGGATGTCATTTTTGTACCTCGCTCAACAAGTACAACGAACTCGACAGGTACTGAATCGTCCTCGGATACAGCAAATAAGTAGAACATTTTGTATCAATCCATACAAAATGCTGAAGCAAAAGAGGTGTACCGATGGTAAAAAGAATAAAGATGCGCACGCTGCTTATAGGGGGATGTATTACCCTCTTTTTTCTTGTATTGATAACCCGCATATTTTTTATTCAGGTTGTTAATGGAGGTATTTGGAAGGAGCGAGCGGCTGGTTTGGTCGAACGCGAACAAACCATCAAGGCCAGTCGCGGGACAATCACAGACCGCAATGGTAACATTCTGGCCACGGATGCGCCTGCTTACACGGTGTCTGTAAACCCAGAGATGATTAACAAGCTTGGAATTGAAGATGTGGTTATTGAAAAATTATCTGGTTTATTGGGGAAAAGCGAGAGTGAAATGCGCGCACTTGTAACTGCTAAAAAGAAAGATGGGACATTCTATCAACAACGTGAAGTGCGCAGTGAAGGGTATAAAATTAGCCCTGAACTCGCTGCTAACGTAGACGAATTTCGCGAAAAACTGCAGGATGACTACAAGGCTAAAAACGCGATTGTCATGACACAGGAGTCGAAGCGATTTTATCCAGAAGAAACGCTCGCCTCTCATTTGCTGGGATACATGAGCCGTGATGGCAAGGCTGTTAACGGACTTGAAGTCTCCTATGATGAACAGCTTACAGGTACAGATGGCTATCTGAACTATCAGAAGGATGCAAAAGGCATTAAGCTTCCTGACTCCCAGGATAATTATCTTCCTCCGCAAAACGGGAACAATCTGAAGCTGACGATTGATGATACAATTCAGTACTACATCGAAGATGCAATGAAAGAAGCGGTAGCCCAGTACAATCCACTGAGCATGACTGTCATTGCAGCAGATCCTAACACGATGGAAATCTTAGGGATGGCCAATTGGCCGACCTTTAATCCTAATACGTATGGGGAAACGCCGGATCAGAAAAATTTTATCAACCATGCGATACAATCCATCTATGAACCAGGGTCTACTTTTAAAATTGTTACTTTGGCAGGTGCGGTTGAAGAGAAGCTGTTTGATCCGAATGCCACGTTTGAATCCAAGAGAATCTATATCGGTGGCTATCCAATCAGTGATAACGGTCACGCCTATGGCCGGATCTCCTACTTGGAAGGTGTCAAACGTTCAAGTAACATTGCGTTTGTTAATCTGGGATATAACATGCTTGGCGGTGAACGTTTGCGTCATTACATAGACCAATTCGGTTTTGGTAAAAAGACGGGCATTGATCTGCCGAGTGAATCGGCTTCACCAATCAAGCCGCTGGTTTATAAATCGGAAATTGCCACAGCAGCATACGGTCATGGTCTTGTACAAGTAACGCCAATCCAGCAGGTAGCAGCCATTTCGGCCATTGCCAACGGCGGCAAACTTATGGAACCGCATCTGGTTAAGGAAATTATTAATCCGAATGACGGTACATCAGAAGTAATCAAGCCGAAGGTTGTTCGTCAGGTCATTTCCAAGGAGTCTTCCAAACTGGTGAGCGGGTATCTGGAACAGGTTGTAGCTGACCAAACGATTGGTACAGGGCGCAATGCTTATATCGAAGGATACCGTGTGGCAGGTAAAACGGGTACTGCTAGAAAAGTAGTGAACGGGGAATACAGTAAATCCAAAGACGTCGTTTCGTTTATTGGATTTGCACCCGTTAATAATCCCAAAATCGCGATGTTGATTGTAATTGACCAGCCAGATGGTTCCAATATTGGCGGAGGTACTGCAGCTGCTCCGGTATTCAAGAAGATTGTGAGCCAGACACTTCAGTACATGGGAGTTCCCAAAGATACAGTAAAGACCACTGACAAAAAGTCAAAAACAACGCCGGTCGTTCAAGCTAAAGCTCCTGATCTGTCAGGTAAGACAGCCAAACAGGCTAGAAGCCAACTATTGAACGCAGGAATTGCCTATGAGACGCTTGGTCAGGGTGAAAATGTTATTCGCCAGTATCCTGTGGCGGGTGCAGCCATGAATCCTGGCCAACGAATCTACCTGTTGACCGAAGAGAGCAGCAAAATGAAGATCCCTGATCTGACTGGCGAATCTCTACGAGATGCACTTGAAGTGCTCTCCCTCATGAAAGTGGGCGTGACCGTTAAAGGTGAAGGATATGTGGTGAAGCAAACGGAGCAGGTGGCAGGCGAACAGAGAACGGTTGAGCTTGTGCTGCAAACGGCCAAAGCGGCAGTTACCGGTATAGCAGATGAAGCTCCCGAGTCTTCTGATCCAGCATTAGGGGACGAGACTAACAATCAGGGAGCAGCTGATGGAACGGGGAACACCGAAGAAACGGACAAAACGGATACTACAAATCCACCTTCAAATGAGACAAAATCGTCTGATAACACATCGGACGGGGCTTCGCTTCCATAGAGATCACAGACAGCTTGTTCTAACCCCCGGTTGTCCTGAATATTCATGAATTGAACACAATCATGATTTTGGGACGAGTGGGGGGATCTTTTCGTGAAGGGGTCAAGCGTAAATCTGCGGCGCAGGTTGTTATGGAGTTTAGTGATTTTAGTTCTGTTATTCTCAGCCTTGGTGATCAGGCTTGCTTATGTACAGTTAGGGAAAGGACCGGAACTATCTGCGAAAGCGGAAGAGTCTTGGCGGCGGAATATTCCTTATTCAGCCAAACGGGGAGAGATCTTGGATCGAAATGGAACCTCTCTCGCCTACAATATAACCACACCAACCATTATGGCGATTCCTGCCCAGGTGAAGGAAGCGGAGACAACAGCAAGAGCACTGGCTCCTTTGCTGGGTATGACCGAAGAGAAAGTGCTGGCAACCATCAAGAAAAGAGAACTAATTGTACGACTACAACCCGGTGGCCGCAAAATTACGATGGAGAAGGCTCAGCACATCCGTGATTTGAGGCTTCCGGGTATCGTTGTTGCTGAGGATAATAAACGCTTTTATCCTTATGATGATCTGGCGGCTCATATTCTTGGTTTTACAGGCATTGATAATCAGGGCTTAACGGGTGTAGAGAAAAAGTATGATGATAAACTGAACGGTTTGAATGGCAGTGTGTCCTACTTGTCCGATGCGGCCGGAAGGCTTATGCCGGGCTCATCTGAGAAGTATGTGGAACCAAAGGATGGTCTGAACCTGAAGCTGACTATTGATAAATCGATTCAGTCCATCATGGAACGCGAGCTGGATCAGGCTATGGTCAAGTTCCAGGCTAACTCGGCGCTTGCCATTGCAATGAACCCTAAGACGGGTGAAATCCTTGGCATGGCCAGTAGACCCGGATACGAACCAGCCGATTATCAGCAATATCCGGCCGATGTATACAACCGGAATTTACCGATCTGGATGACGTACGAACCAGGTTCAACGTTTAAAATTATTACGCTCGCAGCAGCACTTGAAGAGAAAAAAGTAAATCTGACGCAGGATCAGTTCTATGATCCCGGATTTGTTGAAGTAGGAGGCGCACGCCTGCGTTGCTGGAAAAAGGGCGGCCATGGAAGTCAGACCTTCCTCCAAGTTGTGGAGAACTCCTGCAACCCTGGATTTGTTGCACTGGGTCAGAGACTGGGCAAAGAATCATTATTCTCCTATATTAAAGACTTCGGATTCGGCACCAAAACAGGCATCGATCTGAGCGGTGAGGCCAGCGGAATTCTGTTCAAACTGTCACGGGTCGGACCTGTGGAGCTTGCGACCACTGCTTTTGGTCAAGGGGTATCCGTTACACCGATTCAGCAAGTAGCGGCTGTGTCGGCAGCTATTAATGGTGGTAAACTATACAAGCCTTATGTTACGAAGGCATGGGTTCATCCGGAAACGGGTGAAGTGATGGAAGAGGCCAAGCCGGAACTAGTTCGTCAAGTCATCTCGGAAGATACGTCCAAGCAAGTGCGAGAAGCACTAGAGAGTGTCGTTGCCAAGGGTACGGGACGTCCGGCGTTTATTGATGGATACCGGGTTGGCGGCAAAACGGGTACAGCCCAGAAGGTAATCAATGGACGTTATTCCTCTACCGAGCATATTGTATCCTTTATCGGTTTTGCTCCTGCGGATGATCCGCAGATTGTTGTGTATACTGCGGTGGATAACCCGAAAGGGATTCAGTTCGGCGGCGTGGTTGCCGCACCGATCGTACAGAACATTCTGGAGGATGCGTTGCATTATATGAATGTTCCGGTTCGGAAGGATCAGGTAGCCAAAGAATACAAGTATGGAGAAACCAAAATCGTGACGGTTCCCGATCTGACTGGAGCTACGGTCGAAGACCTGTATGAGGATCTGAATATGAACTTTATGTTGGCCAAATCCGGCAGTGGGAAATATGTCATTAACCAGGCTCCAAAGCCAGGAGCACGGGTTGATCAGGGTTCTACTATACGCATCTATATGGGTGATGTTCTGAATGATATTCATGATCATACCAAGGAGGAAGGACAAGAGCCCTGATGGGGCTCTTGATCCCCACCGCAACAAAATGCACTGAGTTGCGTTTCATTAATTGGCTGTATTGACGATAATAATGAATACAGAGATATGTTGAAATTGAAGTAAACTTGGAAAAAGTGAGGTTATTCATGTGCTTTTAAAACAAATTTCATCAATGCTGACAACCGCCCGTGTCATTGGCGAACCAAATACAGAATGTCAAAACCTACAGACAGATTCTCGCCAGGTACAACCGGGAGATCTGTTTATCTGTCTTCCAGGACATACGGTTGACGGACATGACTATGCTGAGAAGGCAGTAAATGCTGGAGCTGTCGCTCTGGTTGTGGAACGAGAGCTGGATGTGCCTGTTCCACAGCTGCTCGTAAAAGACAGTCGTTTCGCTATGGCTGTACTGGCGGATTCCTTTTTTGACTCACCAAGCCGCAAGATGAATATGATTGGTGTAACGGGAACCAACGGAAAAACAACGACTACCTATTTAATTGAAAAAATCATGAGTGACTTTGGTCAAAAAACAGGATTAATCGGGACTATTCAAATGCGCTATGACGGGCGCACGTACCCGATGTCAGGTACTACACCGGAAGCACTTGATCTACAGCGCAGTCTGAATGATATGGTCCAAGCGGGCACGGACTGTTGTGTTATGGAAGTTTCCTCCCACGCTTTGGAGCAAGGTCGGGTGAAGGGGACGGAATTCCGTACGGCGGTATTTACCAATCTGACGCAGGATCATCTGGATTACCATCATTCCATGGAAGAATATCGCGGAGCCAAAGGACTGTTCTTTGCACGGTTGGGTAACGGATATACTACGGATGCTTCCAAGCGTAAATTTGCAGTGATCAACGCAGATGATCCCGCTGCAGCTTATTTTATATCTGTAACGGCAGCTGAAGTAATTACATACGGCATGGAGGAAAAGGCGGATGTACGCGCATCCCAGATTTCAATCACCTCGCAAGGTACTTTTTTCCATGTAGACACATTCAGAGGCAGCGCTGATATTCGTTTACGCATGGTAGGCAAATTCAATGTGTATAACGCAATGGCTGCCATCGCTGCTGCTCTGGTTGAAGACATTCCGCTGGAGGAGATCAAACGTAGCTTGGAGACGGTACCCGGCGTAGATGGACGTGTTGAGGCTGTTGACGAAGGACAGTCGTTTGCTGTCATTGTTGACTACGCTCATACCCCAGATGGCCTGGAGAACGTATTGCGGACGGTGAAGGAATTTGCTGAAGGCCGTGTGATCTGCGTATTTGGATGTGGTGGTGACCGAGATCGTACGAAGCGGCCTCTAATGGGCAAAATTGCAGCGAAATATAGCGATATCGTATTTGTTACTTCCGATAATCCGCGGACAGAAGATCCCGATCTGATTCTCAAGGATATTGAACAGGGCCTGATTGAAGATGCCATTCAATCGGACCGTTATACGATGATTGTGGACCGGCGCCAGGCGATTCATGAAGCTATTGAAATGGCAAGCCCTGCCGATGTAGTATTGATTGCGGGCAAGGGGCATGAGACCTATCAAATTATCGGCACAACCAAGACGGACTTTGACGATCGGATCATAGCGAAAGAAGCGATAAGGGGCAAATCCAATTGATAAAAAGAACATTGGCACAATTGGCCGAGATGTGTGGAGGAACACTAACTGACGTTGCTGCCTATGGTGATGTTGGTGTTGAAGGTGTATTTACAGATTCGCGTAAGCCCGTTCGAGGTAGTCTCTTTATCCCGCTTGTTGGCGAAAGGTTTGACGGACATGAATTTGTGCAAACCTGTGTAGAGAAGGGCGCTGCCGGGGCATTATGGCAAAAGGATCACGGAACTGCACCTCAAGGTGCTGTGATTATTGTGGAGGATACCCTGGTTGCATTGCAGGAGCTTGCGTCCTCCTATTTAAGAGAAAACAAAGCTTCCGTTGTAGGCATTACAGGCAGCAATGGTAAAACAACAACAAAGGACATTGTGGATGCCATTCTGTCTACAACGTTCAAAGTGCATAAGACCCAAGGCAACTTCAATAACCATATTGGTTTGCCGCTTACCGTACTTAGTATGGAACCGGACACTGAGATCGTAATTCTGGAGATGGGCATGAGCGGCCGAGGGGAGATTGAAGAATTATCTTTAATTGCCCAGCCGGATGTCGCAATCATCACGAATATTGGAGAATCCCATCTACTTCAACTGGGATCTCGATTGGAGATTGCTCGGGCAAAAGTTGAAATTGCTGCTGGCATGAAACCAGGCGGGTTACTAATCTACAACGGAGACGAACCGTTGATTGAGCAGGTTCTGGCAGAGCCAGCCACTAAGCTGCCTGAAGGACTTCAGCGGTATACATTTGGCTTGCAGACGGATAATGATGATTATCCTACCGGCATTATGAATGCACAGAGCGGGGTCGCGTTTACAACCAAGCAGTCTGGAGAGGGTGCTCTTACACTGCCATTATTGGGAACACATAATGTGGTCAACTCTCTTGCTGCATTAGCGGTTGCCCGTCATTTTGGAGTGGCTGCTGAACAGATTGTAGCAGGACTGTCACGTTTGAAATTAACCGGCATGCGTATCGAGATTATTAACGGTGTCAGTGGTTTGACCATGCTCAATGATGCTTACAACGCTAGTCCAACCTCCATGAAAGCCGCTGTGGATGTGCTGGAGGGCCTCAAGGGGTATCGGATCAAAGTAGCCGTGCTCGGTGATATGCTAGAACTGGGGCCTCAGGAGCATGAGCTCCATAGGGGAATCGGTGAATATATCACACCCGACAAAATGAATATGGTGCTGGCTTATGGCCCTTTATCTGCGAGTATCGCAGAAGGAGCAAGACAAAACATGCCAGCAGAAGCCGTACACACTTTTGAGAGCAAGGAAGAATTGACCCGATATCTGCTGGAGAATCTCCAATCCAGAGATGTTGTCTTGTTTAAGGCCTCCCGGGGCATGAAGCTGGAAGATGTGGTCGAAGCGCTAAAAATAGCTCCATTACAGAATAGAGTAGACTAGAGGGGTGAACCCATGGATTTTCAGGTATTACTGTTAACAATCGGTGTTTCATTTATTTTGGCGGTGATTGCCGCACCGCTCTTGATTCCATTGCTGCGTCGAATGAAGTTCGGACAGCAGGTTCGGGAAGATGGGCCACAGAGCCATCTGAAAAAAAGCGGAACACCTACAATGGGCGGAGTAGTTATTTTACTCGCGTTCACATTGGCCTTTTTGAAATTTTCAGCGGTCAAAAATACGGACTTTTACGTCCTACTGGTGGCTACACTCGGCTTCGGTCTGATTGGTTTCCTGGATGACTACATCAAGATTGTATTTAAACGTTCACTGGGGCTGACGGCTAGACAAAAGATGATTGGTCAGTTGTTCTTCAGTGCAGTGATGTGCTACTTGCTGATCCAGAATGGACACAGTACAGCCATATCGATTCCAGGTACATCAGTCTCCTTTGACTGGACGGGATGGTTCTACTATCCGTTTGTGGTATTCATGATGCTTGCCATCACGAATGCAGTTAACTTTACCGATGGTCTGGACGGCTTGCTATCCGGCGTGAGCGCCATCGCATTTGGGGCATTTGCCATTGTGGCGATGCAGGCAACATCCATGCCAGCAGCGGTATGTGCGGCGGCGATGATTGGTGCGGTGCTTGGTTTCCTGGTATATAACGCACACCCGGCCAAAGTGTTTATGGGAGATACAGGTTCGCTCGGAATTGGTGGTGCGATTGGTGCCGTTGCGATTGTGACGAAGACAGAACTTCTTTTTGTCATCATTGGCGGTATTTTCGTCATCGAAATCCTGTCCGTTATTATTCAAGTAGTATCTTTCAAAACTCGTGGCAAACGCGTATTCAAAATGAGCCCGATTCATCATCACTTTGAACTGAGTGGCTGGTCGGAATGGCGAGTTGTCATTACTTTTTGGGCGGTAGGTGCCATTTTGGCCGCTCTTGGACTTTATCTCAACAAGGGGTTGTAAACAATGAATCATCCTGAATCATATCGTGGGCAACAAGTGGTTGTGCTTGGACTGGCCAAAAGCGGCGTGCAGGTTGCCAAAGTGCTGGATCGTGCCGGCGCAATAGTTACAGTTAATGATAAAAAAGAGAGAGAACAGTGTCCCGAAGCATCCGAATTGGAGGCTTTGGGAATTTCTGTTGTATGCGGGGGACATCCGGACGATCTGATTCATAGTGATGTGAAGCTTGTAGTCAAAAATCCGGGCATTCCTTATCAGGCGCCTCCTGTGCAACAGGCACTTGCCTTAGGCATAGAAGTGGTGACTGAGGTGGAGGTAGCTTACCATCTATGTGCTGCGCCTATGATCGGGATCACTGGCTCTAACGGAAAAACGACCACAACAACGTGGGTAGGCAACATGTTAGAGCTTGCCGGTTTGAAACCTATCGTTGCCGGTAATATTGGAACGCCATTGTGTGAGGCGGCAGAGCAGGCTTCTGCGGATAACTGGATGGTGGTGGAGCTTAGCAGTTTCCAACTGAAAGGCACATCCGATTTCCGTCCGCGCATTGCCAGTTTGCTAAACGTGGCGGAGACTCATTTGGATTACCATGGGGACATGGATGATTATGTGGCTTCCAAAGCCAAATTATTCTCCAACCAACAACCGGAGGATGTAGCTATCCTGAACTGGGATGATCCGGTATGCCGCGGACTGGTTCCTTATATCAAAGCAAGACTGCTCCCATTCTCGCTGACAGAAAAGCTTGAAGCAGGGGTATATGCTGATCCTCCATACGTGGATGGGGAAGAGGATGATGTGAAGCGTCAGGTGATCTACGCAGACGGTCAGGGCAACCATCACGTCATTATTGATGTGGAAGACATTGGACTCCCAGGACGATTTAATGTGGGAAATGCATTGGCAGCAGTAGCTATTGCTGTGTCCGCTGGAGCCGACCCATCTGTGCTTGCTGCGCCTCTGGCTGACTTCAAGGGGGTTGAACACCGTCTTGAGTATGTACTTGAACATAATGGAGCTAACTATTACAACAATTCCAAAGCGACTAACTCCAAAGCAACCGTAATGGCGCTGAACTCATTCAAGGAACCGGTTGTGCTCATTGCCGGAGGACTGGATCGTGGATCAGACATGATGGAATTGCTGCCATTGTTCCAAGAGCGGGTGAAAGCTGTGGTTGCTATTGGAGAGACACGAGAGAAAATTGCCAAGGTCGCGGAACTGGCGGGATTAAAGCAAATTAAGGTCGTCGATAATGAGGAGGACGCTGCCCGGACGTTAACCGCTGCCGTGCAGGAAGCTTCACAGTTTGCAGCTCCAGGTGATGTGGTCTTGTTATCACCGGCGTGTGCAAGCTGGGACATGTTTGCTTCCTATGAAGAGCGGGGACGCATTTTTAAAGAGGCGGCGCATAACTTGTAAGTAGGGGGGTGGAAAAGCCCCTACTTCCATGCAAGGGGTGGCCTCCTGATGAAACAGACGCGACCGGCGCCGGATTTCTGGCTCCTAATTTGTATTCTGGCATTGCTTGCCATCGGCATTATTATGGTATACAGTGCGGGCTCGGTGCTTGCTTTTCATGACTATGGTGATTCATTTTACTTTGTCAAAAGACAGCTGCTGTTCGCCGGACTTGGACTTGCTGCCATGTTTGTTACGGCAAATGTGGACTACCGGGTCTGGAGAAAGTATGCAAAGCCTATACTGATTGCCTGTTTTATAATGCTGATTGGGGTGCTGATTCCTGGCATCGGAGTGGTTCGGGGAGGGGCACGAAGCTGGTTGGGCATTGGCTCATTCGGCATACAACCTTCAGAATTCATGAAACTGGGTATGATCCTGTTTCTGGCTCACTGGTTAAGCAAGGAACCCGGCAAAATCAAAACGTTCACGACGGGGCTTCTGCCACCGCTCGGCTTGATTGGTTTGG
This sequence comes from Paenibacillus sp. GL_099_B, assembly GCF_057835695.1. Lineage (NCBI taxonomy): Bacteria > Bacillati > Bacillota > Bacilli > Caryophanales > Paenibacillaceae > Paenibacillus > Paenibacillus sp. GL_099_B. Next base: position 4,988,587 of record NZ_CM174430.1, on the reverse strand, counting down.
CCTTTGGCATTATTATGCTTCAGCCCGATTTGGGGACAGGCACCGTGATGATGGGTGCATCGATGCTGATTATTTTCACAGCAGGAGCACGGATGAAACATCTATCACTGCTTGCCCTCGGCGGTATAGCAGGGTTTGCCGGACTGATTGCGGCAGCTCCTTACAGATTGCAGCGAATAACGGCTTTTTTGGACCCGTGGTCTGATCCACTTGGTGCCGGATATCAGATTATTCAATCTCTATATGCGATCGGCCCGGGAGGACTTGCGGGCTTGGGGCTGGGTATGAGTCGACAAAAATACAGCTACGTACCCGAGCCGCAAACGGATTTTATTTTTTCCATTTTGGCAGAAGAGCTTGGCTTTATTGGTGGAATGATTGTATTATTGCTGTTTCTGGTCTTGGTGTGGAGAGGGATGCGCGTAGCGATGACGGTACCGGATGCTTTTGGCAGTCTGTTGGGCGTAGGCATTGTGGGTATGGTGGCCGTGCAGGTCATTATCAACATTGGCGTTGTGATCGGGCTTATGCCGGTTACGGGGATTACACTCCCACTCATCAGTTATGGCGGTTCATCTCTGACTTTGATGTTGACAGCGTTAGGCATTTTATTGAACTTATCCCGTTATGCGAGGTGAATGTACGATGCGAGTCGTTCTAAGTGGCGGCGGTACCGGTGGGCATATCTATCCGGCCGTTGCTATAGCAAGGCAATGTGAGGCGGAGAATCCCGACTCGACATTTTTATATATCGGTGGTACCCGTGGACTGGAAAGCAAACTGGTGCCACAAGAGAATATTCCGTTTCAATCGATTGATATTACAGGTTTTCGCCGGAAATTGTCCTTTGACAACGTGAAGACTGTGATGAGATTTCTGCAAGGTGTACGCAAAGCCAAGAAAATGCTCAAGGAATTCAAACCCGATGTTGTCATCGGTACGGGGGGCTATGTGTGTGGGCCTGTCGTTTATGCAGCAGCCAAACTTGGTATTCCAAGTGTTATTCACGAGCAGAATGCCATTCCCGGGTTAACTAACAAGTTCCTTACTCGGTATGTGGACACGGTAGCTGTTAGTTTTGAGGGTTCGGAGAAAGCATTCTCTGGAGCCAAAAGGGTTGTGTATACCGGCAATCCAAGGGCTACAACGGTAGCTCAAGCCAGCCGCGATCGTGGATTTGCGACATTGGGTGTACCCATGGACAGCCGAGTTGTTCTTGTGGTTGGTGGTAGCCGTGGTGCGAAAGCAATCAATAAAGCCATGGTGGATATGGCACCGATGCTGGCCAAGCTTGAAGATGTGCACGTGGTCTATGTGACTGGTGATTCATATTTTGATGAAACGCGTGAAGCGATCCGGAGTTCCCTTGGAACGATGCCAAATCATCTGCATGTGCTGCCTTATGTACACAACATGCCTGAGGTTCTTGCATGCACGTCGCTAATCGTAAATCGTGCAGGGGCATCATTCCTTGCCGAGATTACATCTCTAGGTATTCCATCCATTCTGATTCCGTCACCTAACGTGACGAATAATCATCAGGAGGCGAATGCTCGTACGCTTGAGGGTGGCGGTGCATCGCTTACGATGCTGGAGAAGGATCTGACAGGCCAGGCGCTATATAAAGCGATTGCTGGAATTATGAATGACGAAGCGGCGCGCAAAAGGATGGCGGAAGCCTCCAGGGAACTGGGGAAACCTGATGCAGCCGAGGTACTTGTGAGCGAGATTCGGCGTCTTGCTGCAGGGCGTTAAAGTGCGTTTTGGGCGATTGTCACACACACGGCGGGACTGACATAAGATACCCTATAAATCGTGACAATCGTTCCATGGCGCCGCAACACGGCTTGCAGCAACGAAAATTGCCGTGCTCATCGGTTTTGAAGTAAAGGAGGATGTTAATATGCAGCAGTGGATATCGTTACTATCCCAGAACAATGTCGGCAAAGTTCTTGAAAACGAGCCGCTAGCCAAATACACCACATGGAAGATCGGTGGTCCTGCAGATGCGCTGGTCATACCGGAAAACAAGGAGCAGATGGTCAATCTCATCCAATTGCTGCACAAACATCAGATCCCATGGATGCAGCTTGGACGGGGTTCAAACATGTTGGTGTCTGACAAGGGAATACGCGGAGTTGTCGTGAAACCGGGAGAAGGCTTTGATTATGCCGAGTTTCACGAGGGCGGGGTAACTGCCGGAGCGGCACATTCCTTTGTTAAACTCAGTGTTGTTGCTGCAAAGAAAGAGTGGACCGGTTTGGAATTTGGCAGCGGCATCCCCGGAACAGTCGGCGGAGCCGTATATATGAATGCTGGTGCCCATGGATCGGATGTGTCACGGATATTTCAATCCGCTGAGATTGTACTGGAGACAGGGGAATTGGTACGTTACAGCAAGGAGGACATGGAATTTGCCTATCGCCACTCTGTTCTGCATGACCGGAGAGGCATCGTGCTGGAGGCTACATTTGCACTCCAGCAGGGAGAACGCAAAGTCATTTCGGAATCGATGGCGGCTTATAAAGACCGTAGACGCCGTACACAGCCACTGCAGATGGCGTGTGCTGGCAGCGTGTTCCGAAATCCTCCTGGTGATCATGCCGCCCGCCTGATTGAAGCAGCGGGGCTAAAGGGTTTGACTCAAGGAGGCGCACAGGTATCCACCATGCATGCCAATTTCATTGTCAATACAGGCCAAGCAACAGCAGAGGACGTTATCACCCTATTGCAGCAGATTCAGAACACTATATCATCTCAAAACGGTATTAACCTGGTACCGGAAGTCTTCGTAGTGGGTGAACGGTAAACCCCGGAGGTGATACATTGGACAAATTGGTGATTGAAGGCGGGAAACCCCTCTCAGGATCCATACGCATCCATGGAGCAAAAAATGCCGCTTTACCGATCATGGCCGCAAGTTTGTTGGCAGACGGAGAAGTTACGCTGCACAACGTTCCACACTTGCTGGACATTGAAGTGATGCTGTATATCCTGGAACGACTTGGATGCACGTGTCGGCATGAACAGGGAACAGTGACGATAGATACATCGTCCATCCGGTCATATGATGTGCCTGAGGATCTCATGAAGCAGATGCGTTCTTCCATTTTTTTGATGGGACCATTGCTGGCTAAGTTTGGGCAAGTATCCGTGTACCAGCCAGGTGGCTGTGCCATTGGGGAACGTAAAATTGATCTTCACCTTCGGGGCCTTGAGACGCTCGGAGCTTCGATTGAAGAGTTGGATCAGCAGATCATATGCCGCGGGCGCAAGCTGGTGGGTACAGACATTCATCTGGATTTCCCCAGTGTAGGAGCCACAGAAAATATTATGATGGCTGCTGTTACGGCTGAGGGTACAACAACGATATTTAATGCAGCCAGAGAACCTGAGATACAGGATTTGCAACATTTTCTGAATGCAATGGGTGCACGGATTATCGGTGCTGGAACGGATACGATTACCATTAATGGTGTGGAGAAACTCAAGCCTTGTTCTTACGAAATTATACCTGATCGGATCGTTGCAGGAACGGTGATGATTGCAGCCGCAGCAACGAGAGGGAATGTAACGCTTACACACTGCAATCCGGCCCATCTTACTTCCCTTATACATGTGTTGAAGCGTACTGGTGTTCAAATCACAGTCTGCAATGATATAATGACGGTGAGCTGTATGAGCCGTCCCAAATCAGTTGACCGCATTGTGACTTCTCCGTATCCTTCATTTCCAACAGACCTGCAGTCGCAAATTATGGTGCTGCTCAGTCTGGCAGACGGCTTCAGTGTGATGAAGGAAACGGTATTCGAGGGTCGGTTCAAACATGTGGATGAGCTGAATGTCATGGGAGCCGACATTTCGGTAGACCTGAATGCAGCATTTATCCGTGGCGTTCCCCGTTTGTACGGGGCTACAGTGGAAGCAACCGATCTGCGTGCAGGTGCAGCACTAGTCATTGCTGGCCTTGCTGCCCAGGGAAAAACGGTTGTGGAGCAAGTACATCATATTGATAGAGGGTACGATCGTATCGAGAAGCTCTTTCAGAGCCTTGGAGCTTCGGTTGAGCGACAGTCCCCCGTTTCGAAGCAGCTGGATTTTGCCAATTAACGTCCTTTGAGTCCCCTTCTTAAGGGAAGGGGGCCGGAGGCTTTGTGGAGCGCGACCTATGCCTAAAAGTCAAATTCCGGTTCTGAAGAAGAATCGGCCTAAACGAAACACAAGCCGTAAAATTGTTTTTATTCTTTTACTTCTTTTTATTGTATTACTTGCTGTACTTTTTTTTCGTTCTTCGATGAGTCGGATTTCGGCAATTGAGATTACGGGTAATGTATACACAACAACTTCGGAACTGCTGGAGAAAAGCGGTCTGAAGGAGGGCGAACAGTTTTTTGGGACAACCTCTGCTGATGTGATTGAGCGACTGAAAACGATCAAGGCTATATCAACCGTAACTGTGGATAAACAATTCCCCGGGACTATTCTTATCAAGGTGCAGGAATATCCAACGGTTGCGTATGAACTTGGTTCTGACGGTACGCTAAAAGCCATACTGGCAAGCGGGACAAGCTTAACGGTTCCTGCCACCATTGGAGTTGCCGTAGAGAAACCGATTTTGACCCAGTGGAAGGCGGATGATCCGCTCAAGGCCAAGCTGAGTGAAACGTTGGCCAAGATCCCGAATGAATTAACGACGGATATTTCAGAGATTATTCCGAATCCTACACCTTCATTCCCGGATCAGATTCGGATGTATACCAAGTCACAGTTTGAAGTGATTACAACCGTTTCTCTATTGTCCAATAAGGTAGAGTATCTCAACCAGGTCATTGAGACGGAACGGCCAGGGAAAATCACCATGCTGGAGGCTGATACGTACGTGCCTTTCATTCCGGATAACCCGGAAGAAGATGCTGAACCAGGAGCAACTCCCTGATTTCCACCTTTATTCGGTTGAGAAGTAATCAAAACCAGGCGGGATCGGGGTTTAGCCCCTTTTATCCACTGAAAGTTGTTCTTTCTGAGACGAAGAAAAAATGATACACTTGAACTTATGGCACTTGAGTTGCCTCCTTCTTTTTTCTTCAAGGTTTTATGTCTCGCAACCAGATCTTGGCACCCAAAAAAATTGTAGAAAAAAGAGGGAAAGCCTAAAGTGTGTTGAATATATTTTAAGAGTGTTTAAACCCGAACGTATTTTACTATTTGGAGTCAGGAGGTGCCACAGACTTGAGCAACAATGACATCATTGTTAGTTTGGACATCGGTACATCCAAAATTCGCGCTATTATTGGGGAAATGAATAATGGAACCTTTAATATTATTGGAGTTGGATCTGCCGACTCGGAGGGAATTCGCAAAGGTGTAATCGTAGATATCGATCAAACGGTGCAATCGATCCGTAATGCAGTGGATCATGCAGAACGTATGGTAGGTATTCAAATATCCGAAGTATATGTTGGAATCTCGGGAAATCATATCGGACTGATGAGCAGTCACGGCGTCGTGGCAGTGTCTAACGAGGATCGTGAAATCGGAGAAGAAGACATGGAGCGGGTGTTGAAAGCAGCCGAAGTGATTGCGGTTCCACCGGAACGGGAAATTATTGATGTTGTAGCCAAGCAGTATGTTGTAGATGGCTTGGAGGGCATACAGGACCCCCGTGGTATGATTGGTGTTCGTCTGGAAGTAGAGGCGACCATCATTACGGGTGCAAAAACCGCGATACATAATCTTTTGCGCTGCGTGGAAAAAGCGGGTCTGAAAGTAAGTGATTTGGTACTCATGTCACTTGGAGCAGGTCAGCTGGCATTGTCCAAGGATGAAAAAACGATGGGTTCCGTGCTTGTTGATATCGGAGCAGGGGCTACAACCATTGCCATCTTTGAAGAAGACAGTCTCGTCGCAACTTCAACGCTGCCTATCGGCGGGGAGTTTGTAACTAATGACATTGCCTATGGTCTGCGTACATTAACAGATCAAGCCGAAAAGGTGAAACTGAAATATGGCTGCGCATGGCTGGATGATGCTGCTGCGGATGTCATGTTCAAAGTAACACGGATCGGCAGCAACGTAGACAAGGAATTCTCTCAAGAGGATCTGGCGGCTATTATCGAACCGAGGGTTCAAGAAATATTCCAGATGATTTCTCAAGAAGTGAAGCGTCTTGGTTACAATGATCTTCCTGGAGGTTATATACTAACGGGAGGTACGGTCTCTATGCCGGGTGTTCTGCAGGTAGCTCAGCATGAGCTTGCTGCTTCGGTACGAGTTGCGGTGCCGGATTATATCGGTGTGCGTGACCCTGGCTTCACGAGCGGAGTCGGCATTTTGCACAGTGTAATCCGCAGTTTGCGTATTCGTCCCTCGATCAACAACGGCGGTGGAAACAACAACAACAATAATAACAACAAAAAACCGACCAACCGTCCTAAGCCGAATGCGGCCCAGGAATCGGAGCAAAAACCAGGTCTGTTCGAACGGCTGAAAAATATGTTCAGCGAATTTATATAACAGGTTGAATCCATTTCATACAATTCTTGAAGCCGTTTGAATGCGCTGGTTCTAAAATAAACGCTTTCGTTCGTCGATATATGAAATTGATTCGGTTCAATCAAAAATTGGACGGGCCATCCATGCACATTGAGGGGGAGATGGAATAATATGTTGGAATTTGATTTCGAGATGGAGAGCTTGGCTCAAATTAAAGTCATCGGTGTAGGCGGCGGCGGAAGCAATGCAGTCAACCGTATGATCGAAAACGGTGTACAAGGTGTAGAATTTATTACGGTAAATACGGACGCTCAGGCGTTGCACCTCGCGAAATCCGAGCATAAATTGCAAATCGGTGATAAATTAACCCGTGGTCTTGGCGCTGGCGCCAACCCGGATGTAGGTAAAAAAGCAGCGGAAGAATCCCGCGATTTGATCATGAACACCTTGAAAGGTGCAGACATGGTATTTGTTACAGCGGGTATGGGCGGCGGTACAGGTACAGGTGCGGCTCCGGTTATTGCCGAAATCGCCAAAGAGTGCGGCGCACTTACCGTGGGTGTTGTAACACGCCCGTTCACGTTTGAAGGGCGCAAGCGTTCCAGCCATGCAGAACAAGGGATCGAAGCACTCAAGGAAAAAGTGGATACACTGATTGTGATCCCGAATGACCGTTTGCTTGAGATTGTTGACAAAAAGACACCGATGCTGGAAGCATTCCGCCAAGCGGATAACGTGCTTCGTCAAGCGGTACAAGGTATCTCCGATCTGATTGCAGTACCGGGTCTGATCAACCTTGACTTTGCAGACGTCAAAACGATTATGCACGAGCGTGGATCTGCGCTGATGGGTATCGGTGAATCGACTGGCGAGAACCGTGCAGCAGAAGCGGCACGCAAAGCCATCATGAGTCCTTTGCTTGAAACATCCATCGAAGGTGCACGTGGGGTTATCATGAACATTACGGGTGGCATTAACCTGTCCCTGTATGAAGTCAATGAAGCAGCGGAGATCGTTACATCCGCTTCCGATCCGGAAGTGAACATGATCTTTGGTGCCATCATTGATGAGGATTTGAAGGAGGAGATCAAAGTGACGGTCATTGCAACCGGCTTTGAAGATAAACCTGCTCCACCCCCACCAGGACGTAAACCTGCTCCAGCAAGTGAGCCTGCGGATAACCGTTCTCCGAACCTGCGTCCGTTCGGAAATCAGCCGAGCAATGATCAGCTGGATATTCCGACATTTTTGCGCAATCGTTCACGCAATAATAACAACGATTAATACTCCAATAGATTTCAATGAAGACCCGGTACTCCTGATGGGAGTAACCGGGTCTTTTTGTTTTTTTATTATCCTATCACATCGTATTGAACAAATTCTGAACAACGGGTCTGAGCAATTCCGACAAAAAAAGTTGGAACGATCCCCCCATGATTAGACAGACTTTGAAAAGTGAGCTCCTTATACTTGTGAATATGCTCATGAATATCGGGATAACGTTATTTCGATATGTTGCGCGCAGGCAGGTGAAGAATGTGGTTGTATATGTGGATCTTATTTTTTTGACGAACCTGTGTATTGACGGTGCACTCATCGGACTGACGGCCTGGATGCGCAAAACGAAGCTGGTCTGGTGGAGATGGTTGCTGTCCGCGATCGTGGGTGCGCTGTACGTGGTCATGATGTTTGTACCGGAGTTTGATTTTATGTTCACCTTTTTGATCAAGTTTGGATTGTCTCTGGTGATGCTGAGTATTGCATTTGGGTTTAAGGGTCTTCAGGCATTTATGAGGACCTTGGGTACCTTCTATGTAATCAATTTTGTCGCCGCAGGGGGAATTCTGGGTGTGCACTACATGCTGCAAAGCTCTGGGGAATTGTTCAACGGCATTTGGTTTACGGCATCAGGTGGAATGTCTTTTGATTTGAAAATTGCCTTCTGGTTCACGTTTGTCGTCTTTTTTGCCGTGCTTTTTCTATTCAAAGCCGTGCAGAGCTCAAAACGAAAAACAGCCCGAATGACAACGTACTTGGGTAAAGTGGAGGTTTTTATTGATGATGTGACTATTTCTTGTACAGGCCTTCTGGATACAGGAAATCAACTCACAGACCCCCTTTCACGTATGCCCGTCATGGTAATGGAGGTGTCGTTATGGCAAGACATGCTGCCTGCTGCATGGAAGGGCAGGTTGAAGGATGAGGCGCCGGACAACCTTATCATGGAGCTCGATCAGGTGGATTTCCACTGGCAGGATCGTTTAAGGCTTGTACCCTATCGAGGCATTAACAAAGGAACTGCGTTTATGCTTGCGATGAAGCCAGACCGGGTGAAGGTAACGATGGATGAGATGTGTTATGAGACGACAAAGGTATTAATAGGGTTGGACGGGGGCGTACTGTCATCCGATGGAAAATACCAGGCCGTGATTCACCCTGAGCTTGTGCAAGACGCTGCTTCTGCGCAGTCTACGGCTATCTCTGCGGGAGCAACAGAAAAGCCGCTGAATGTGGTATAGGAGGAACGTACATGCTTGTAAAATGGAAACTGGTGGCGCAGCTACAGTACTATCGTTTATTATTTCTGCTTGGTTTGAAAAGTGAAGAGATTTATTATATCGGAGGCAGTGAGGCGCTACCGCCCCCATTAACACGTGAAGAAGAAGAATTTTTGTTGCAAAAGTTGTCTTCAGGGGATTCGGCGATCCGTGCCATGCTGATTGAACGGAACCTGCGACTGGTGGTATACATCGCACGTAAATTCGAAAATACAGGTATCAATATCGAGGACCTGGTCTCCATCGGTGCAATCGGTTTGATTAAAGCCGTTAATACGTTTGACCCGGAAAAGAAAATTAAGCTGGCAACCTATGCTTCCCGTTGTATCGAAAATGAAATATTGATGTACCTGAGACGCAACAGTAAAATTCGTACAGAAGTTTCTTTTGATGAACCACTCAATATTGATTGGGATGGAAATGAACTACTATTATCCGATGTACTCGGTACAGAGAACGATACAATCTATCGGAATATCGAAGAACAGGTAGACCGGAAGCTTTTGCATAAAGCATTGGAAAAATTAACCGAGCGAGAGCGAATGATTATGGAGCTTCGCTTTGGCTTGACGGATGGTGAGGAAAAGACACAAAAAGATGTCGCCGATCTGCTTGGAATCTCCCAATCCTATATCTCTCGTCTCGAAAAAAGAATCATTAAAAGACTCCGCAAGGAGTTCAACAAGATGGTCTGAACAGGAGCATTTTTCATAATGGGTATTAATGGGAAGGATGCCAAGTGCGAATAAAAAAGCCTGCCCCGGAGATAATGTACATTAATGTTTCTCCTTGGGAGGTAAATCACGATGACCCGAAACAAAGTCGAGATTTGTGGCGTGGACACCGCAAAATTGCCTGTCCTCACCAACACAGAAATGCGGGAATTGTTTCATTCCCTTCAGCAACACCATGATCGCTCAGCAAGGGAGAAATTAGTGAATGGCAACCTGCGTCTTGTGCTCAGTGTCATTCAGCGCTTTAACAATCGGGGAGAGTTTGTCGATGATCTGTTCCAGGTTGGTTGTATTGGCCTGATGAAAGCCATTGATAATTTTGATTTATCCCAGAATGTCAAATTTTCAACCTACGCGGTGCCGATGATTATCGGTGAAATCCGTCGATACCTGCGCGATAATAACCCAATTCGGGTATCTCGCTCCTTGCGGGACATTGCTTATAAAGCACTTCAGGTGCGTGACAGCCTGACGAATAAAAATTCCCGTGAACCGACGATATTCGAAATTTCTGAGGTACTGAATGTGCCGAAGGAAGATGTGGTTTTTGCATTGGATGCCATTCAGGACCCGGTTTCGCTCTTCGAACCGATCTATCATGATGGTGGAGATCCGATCTATGTGATGGATCAGATCAGCGATGACAAAAACAAGGATGTGTCCTGGATTGAGGAAATTGCACTGCGTGAAGCGATGCACCGTCTCGGTCAAAGGGAGAAAATGATTCTGTCGATGCGGTTTTTCGAAGGGAAAACCCAGATGGAAGTGGCTGATGAAATTGGCATTTCCCAGGCGCAGGTATCCCGTCTGGAGAAATCAGCGATACAACAAATGCAAAAACATGTGAAGTCGTAACAAGGGGTAAGCCAGAAGGCGATCAAAGGGATGAAATATTCCTTTGATCGTCTTTTTGCTTTTTGGATTTCGACATCAGAGGGATTTGGAATTGTTCCATTGCCTTTCCTCGAAAAAGAGGACATTTTTCGCGTATGAAACATATATTGTATAGAAGCGGAGAACGGGCAGAAGCGGATTAATCGGGGGGCGGGACCAAATGAAAGTGAACACAGGTGAACCGGTGGGTAGCGGGATGAAAATTTCGGATTTTCAAACCAAAGATGTTATTAACATTACGGATGGCAAACGTCTGGGTCAGATTAGCGATTTGGAGCTGGATCTGAAGCAGGGACGAATTGAAGCGATTGTTGTGCCAGGTTACAGTCGTTTTATGGGGCTATTCGGCGGGGGAACGGATCTAATCATCCCCTGGAGAAACATTGTGAAGATCGGTTCGGATGTGATTTTGGTTAAAATGGATGAAATTAAGGAAAATAACTACGATGAGCGCGACCGTGAAGCCCGCTTGTATGACGAGCAGAACGGCCGGATGGACCGGGTGGAACGTATTGAACGGTTGGATCGGAACCAGCGCCGAACGATATAACCGAGACAGAACGGGGTTCATTTGGTACACTGGAAGTTGTGAGGTGAGAAGATGGAACCGTTTATTTTGGATAAGGAAATACGGTCGGGAAGCCAGAACTCAAATTGGGGTCCTGACCCGTTGTTACTATATGTGGAGCCGTGGAAATTGCAGTTTAAGCATATGAAAGCCGGTTTTACGACAAGGCAGGGTGGTGTCGGAAGCACACCGTATGCCAGTCTCAACTGTGCCTATCATGTGGGTGATGATCCGGCTGACGTGCTGAATAATCGCAAACTTGTGGCTGAAAAGCTGGGTTTTCCTTTGGAATCCTGGACTTGTGGAGAACAGGTACATGATAAACATGTTGCTGTAATCACGGCTGAAGAGCGGGGTAAAGGTTTGCTGGATCGACAGTCTGCATTACAGGATACGGATGGGTTGGTCACCAATGTGCCTGGTGTGCTGCTGACTTCCTTTTATGCAGATTGTGTACCCCTTTATTTCTATGACCCCGTACAACAAGCGGTGGGGCTTGCTCATGCCGGATGGAAAGGTACAGTTGCCGGTATAGCCGAGTCAATGGTCGAGAAGATGGAGCAGGAATACGGAAGTCGCAGACAGGATATCCATGCTGCAATAGGTCCCTCCATTGGGGATTGCTGTTATGAAGTGGATGAAGCGGTTATGCAGCATGTACGGGTTTGGCTTGACCACTCCTCGGGTAATGATGAATACAAGAACTCTGCATCTAATCAAGTATATCGGCCTGCCGAAAATGGCAAAACGATGTTAAACTTGAAAGAATGCAATCGACACATTATGATGAAAGCAGGAATATTGCCGGATCATATCGAATGTACAACTTGGTGTACAAGCTGCAATCCCGAGCTATTTTTCTCGTATCGTAAAGAAAATGGCATTACCGGGAGAATGGCGAGCTGGATTGGGCTGGAAGAGAGGTGACCCTCTGTGTCATTGGAGGAGCGTATACAACTGGTAAATCAGAAGATCGAAGCCGCGTGTCAGCGCAGTGGCCGTCAACGTGAAGATGTGAATGTGATTGCTGTCACGAAATATGTCTCACTTGAAACAACGGGAGCTGTGTTGGACCACGGTCTTGAGCATATTGGCGAAAACCGCTGGCAGGATGCACAAGCGAAATGGGAAGCATTCGGTCAGCAGGGAACCTGGCATTTTATCGGTCATTTACAGACGAATAAGGTGAAGGACGTCATCGGTAAATTCCGTTACATACATTCACTGGATCGTTTGTCCCTGGCCAAGGAGTTGGATAAAAAGGCGGCGTCTCTTGGCATCCAGGTGGAAACACTATTGCAGGTGAATATTTCGGGTGAAGAAAGCAAGTATGGCTTGCAGCCTGAACAGGCGAGTTCCTTTTTGCGTGAAATCAGTTCGTTCAACAACCTGAAGGTCATCGGCCTGATGACCATGGCACCCCATGAGGAAGATCCGGAGCTTACACGTCCCGTATTCCGCGGACTGCGTGAGCTTAGAGACCATTTGAATGGACAAGCTTTGACAGCGGAGCCATTGACCGAGTTGTCGATGGGCATGTCCAATGATTTTGAAGTGGCGATTGAAGAAGGGGCAACCTGGGTTCGGCTTGGATCGATTCTCGTAGGAAAAGAGGAGGGTTCGCAATGGGCGTAATGAATAAGTTTATGAATTTCCTCGGGCTTCAGGAAGAGGAAGAGATTGTGGAACGTGAACGTATGGCGGCACAAGAGGAACATGATCCTGATCAACAGGAAGCTGAAACCTCAAGTCTCGATAAACGTAGAAACCAAAGGGGTAATAATGTGGTGAGCATTCATTCCCAGAAAAATGTTAAAGTCGTCCTTTATGAACCGCGTTCTTATGACGAAGCACAGGAGATTGCTGACCATCTGCGCTCCCATCGTACAGTTGTAGTTAACCTGCAGCGGGTGCGTCAGGATCAGGCTCTGCGCGTCATTGATTTCTTGAGTGGCACAGTGTATGCACTGGGCGGCGGTATTTCAAAAATTGGCGGCAACATTTTTCTCTGTACGCCAGATACGGTTGAAATCCAGGGTTCAATTACGGAAATACTGGCTGACAGCGAGCAAGATTATAACAGAATGAGGTGAGCCACTTTTGTATCAGATTGAAAGCGTGTTGTACACGTTATACCAGATTTACTTTTACATGGTCATTGTCTACATATTGATGTCATGGCTTCCCAACGCACGGGAGAGCTTCATCGGTGAATGGCTAGGTAAGTTTGTGGAACCATATTTAAGACCTTTCCGCCGATTTATTCCGCCTTTGTTCGGTGTGTTGGATATTTCACCGATTGTGGCGTTGATCGTTCTTCAACTCGCGCTTAATGGGCTGATCTCCATCCTCCGATACTTTGTATATTAAGGTAGGGTGAACATAGATGAGCGGTGAAATTTACGAGCATTTTAGTCATGACGAGCGGGATTTTGTGGATAAAGCCTCAGACTGGGTTGAACGCGCAGGTAAGTATCATGACTTGAAGCTAACTGACTTTCTTGATCCCAGACAGGCCTTTATTTTACAAACGCTTGTGAACCGTCGAGATGATGTACAGATTCGTCTGGATGGTGGTTATGAAACAGCTGAACGTAAGCGTGCGCTGATTGCACCGGATTATCGGTATCTGGACGATGAAGATATGAGTATGCAGGTCATGAGCATTACGTCTGACGATCAGAAAATCAAAGAGCTGGAGCATGGGGACTATATGGGTGCCCTGCTCGGGCTTGGCATGAAACGTGGCAAGATCGGTGATATTCAAGTGCTGGAGGACGGGTGCCATACTGTGGTGGCGTCGGAAACCGGCGCTTTTTTATCGCTTCAACTGAATCAGGTGCACCGGGTACATGTGTTTACGGAGTTGTTGGCACTGGATCAGCTGAAATGGTCCGAGAGCAAACTGGAGACGATGGACATTACCGTGGCTTCCCTGCGTTTGGATGGCATCTGTGCAGATGTGTACCGGCTTAGTCGCAGTAAAGTTCTGGTTCCGATCAAGGCTGGCCGCTGTCGTGTGAATTGGAAAGTGGAGGAAGATCCATCCAAAGCGCTGAAGGCGGGGGATGTAGTCTCCATTCAAGGATTTGGTCGATTCAAGGTGATGGAACAGGATGGTATGACCAAAAAGGGACGCTGCCGCGTAAAAATCGGCAAATTTGCCTAAGTGGGTTGCAGGAAAACCCGCTTTCTTGTCGAAATGTTTAAGGTAAAGGTGCAAAAAACACTCGGTGTTTCCGATATACATTAAAGTGCAAAGGTTGATATGACCGCCAAAGGATCAGAGTCTGATCCTGCATTCCGTATTCGTGCCAGGATTGGGCATCACATATACGGCCCCTTGGGTGGAACCCATATGCTGCAAACCTTCTCAGTCCGGGAAGGAACTTTTACAGGAGGTGGACAGCATGCCATTAACGCCGCTGGACATACACAACAAGGAATTTTCCCGACGCTTGCGCGGGTATGACGAGGATGAGGTCAATGAATTCCTGGATCAAGTCATCAAAGATTACGAAGGCGTCATTCGCGAAAACAAAGAGCTGAGCAATCAGTTGCTGTCCGTTCAGGAGAAGCTTGATCATTTTGCAACGATTGAAGAGACGCTGAGTAAAACGATCATCATTGCGCAGGAAGCTGCGGATGATGTGAAGAACAATGCGAAAAAAGAAGCACAGTTGATCGTGAAGGAAGCCGAGAAAAATGCGGACCGGATCGTAAACGAATCTTTGTCAAAATCACGCAAAATTGCTTTGGAAGTCGAAGAGCTGAAAAAGCAGGCGTCTATCTATCGTGCCCGTTTCCGTACACTTGTGGAAGCACAGCTTGAACTGTTGACTCAGGATGGTTGGGAAGCGCTGGAGAGCCGGGAGCAGGAAGTCCGTGACCGTGAGCGGGAAATGAAGGAAATTTATTAGTCTATCCGCCTGGTTGACTTTTGCCTGTAAAGAGGCTATAACTATATTCATAATGAATAGTGATTCCATGACGGGTTCAGTACGTTATGATCTCATCCCTCAGAGAGTTGGCGTTTGGTGCAAGCCAATGGATGAGTTATAGCCGAATATCTCCCCGGAGAAGTGACGCTGAAGCGGTGAAGGATTGGCCGTGTGTAAGCGAAACCGTGAGCCGAACGTTATATCGGCACCCTGCTGTAGTTAAGCGGGGCATAAGCGCTGTTGATGACAGAGCATACCCAATTATATTGGATGTGGTTTGTGATGAACAGAATTAGGGTGGTAACGCGAGCATAACCTCGTCCCTTTCCAGGGATGAGGTTTTTTTGTGTCCAAAAAAAGCAGCGAACGTACATGAGGCCCGAAGGGACCTCAAGAAGAGAGCCAGCGCCGGAGGAGCGAAGCGTCCGGCACTGGGGTTCGCTAAGGCGAACGTGCATGAGGCCCGAAGGGACCTCAAGGAGAGAGCCAACCGCCGGAGGAGCGAAGCGTCCGGCAACTCCCTTCTCGCGGCAAGGCCCTGCGGCGTTCCCGAAGGGGACAGCCGCAAGAGGGCCGACTCCAACATACACACCCTCGCCAACGCCGCCGCAGTTCCCGCCAAAGACAACCCATTCCGGGTGTCCAGAGGGCGGAGCGCCTATGGGGTCCCCCTTGGTAAGGGGGATTTAGGGGGATTGAAACGCTTTTTGTGGACGGTCCACAATCCATACTTGAAAGGAAGATTATCATGCAACGAGTTGACGTCAAAGAGAAAGCACGTGCCAGAGAACTACGTGTGTTAAACAAATGGAAAACAGAGAATACATTCAAAAGATCCATCGAAAACCGGGAAGGCAAGCCGAACTTCGTATTTTATGAGGGACCGCCTACAGCCAATGGTAAACCACATATCGGTCACGTACTGGGCCGAGTAATCAAGGATTTCGTGGGACGTTATAACACGATGAAGGGTTACCGCGTCGTTCGTAAAGCAGGCTGGGATACACATGGTCTGCCTGTAGAACTGGGTGTTCAGAAAAAGCTGGGTATCTCTCACAAGTGGGAAATTGAAGATTATGGCGTGGAAAAATTCATTAACGAATGTAAAGCTAGCGTGTTCGAATACGAACAACAATGGCGCGATCTGACGGAAGGTATCGGTTACTGGACAGACATGAATAATCCATATATCACACTCGACAACAATTACATCGAAAGTGTGTGGAACATTCTGGCGACGATTCATGAAAAAGGCCTGCTGTACCGTGGTCACCGTGTGAGTCCTTACTGTCCGTCTTGCCAGACTACACTTAGCTCCCATGAGGTAGCGCAAGGGTATAAAGACGTGAAAGACCTCAGTGCTACAGCCAAATTCAAGCTGGAGGACAGCGGCGAATTCGTGCTTGCCTGGACAACGACCCCTTGGACATTGCCTTCACACGTTGCGCTTGCCGTGAACCCTGATATGGACTACTCCCGTGTTCGTCAGGACAACGAAGTGTACATCATGGCGACCAATCTCGTTGAGAAAGTCATGAAGGATGCCAAAGGTGAGTATGAAGTTATCGGTGCCCTGAAAGGTTCTGACCTGGTTGGCAAAACGTATGATCCTCCGTTCAACTACGTGCAGGCTGAGAAAGCAAACATCATCCTGGGCGCAGGGTTTGTAACCGATGCAAGTGGTACAGGGATTGTACACATGGCACCTGCACATGGTGAAGATGACTATCGTGTATGTCGTGAGAATGGCATCAGTTTTGTGAATATGGTGGACCTGGAAGGCAAGTTTGTGCCACAGGTAACTGATTTTGCCGGACGTTTTGTCAAGGATTGCGATATTGATATCGTAAGATACCTGTCGGAAAAAGGACGTTTGTTCAGCAAAGAAAAATATGAGCACAGCTATCCGTTCTGCTGGCGTTGTGATACACCACTTCTGTACTATGCAATGGACAGCTGGTTTATCCAAACAACGGCAATCAAGGATCAGCTGATCGCCAATAACAGTGAAGTAGACTGGTACCCGGGCCACGTTCGTGACGGGCGTTTCGGGAAGTTCCTTGAAGATCTCGTAGACTGGAATATCAGCCGTGACCGTTATTGGGGAACGCCACTGAACATCTGGGTATGTGAAGAGACGGGTGAACAATTCGCACCGCATAGCATCGCTGAACTGCGTGCTCGTGCCATTGGGGACGTGCCTGAGAATCTGGAGCTGCATAAGCCGTATGTAGATGACGTCAAAGTCATGAGCTCTTGTGGCAAATATGAAATGAAACGTACACCGGAAGTGATCGATGTCTGGTTCGACAGCGGCTCCATGCCGTTTGCTCAGCAGCACTATCCATTTGAAAATAAAGAAATCTTCGAACAGCAATATCCGGCAGACATGATCTGTGAAGGAATTGACCAAACACGCGGCTGGTTCTACAGCTTGCTGGCCGTATCTACACTTTTGACAGGCAAAGCGCCTTATAAAGCGGTTATGGCAACAGGCCACGTGCTCGATGAGAACGGACAAAAGATGTCCAAATCGAAAGGTAACGTTATCGATCCTTGGGAAGTTATCGAAGAATACGGTACAGATGCATTCCGCTGGGCTTTGCTGTCTGACAGCGCACCGTGGAACAGCAAACGTTTCTCCAAAGGCATTGTGGGCGAAGCGAAATCCAAAATGGTGGATACGCTGGTCAACACCCATGCATTCCTGACGCTGTATGCTACGATTGATGGATTTGATCCACAGGAGCATCCGTTCAAGTTGTCTTCACACAACCTGGACCGCTGGATTTTGTCAAGACTGAACAGCCTGATTCTCGTTGTAGAAAAAGCGCTGGCTGTTAACGACTATCTGAACTCTTCCAAAGCCATTGAAGCGTTTGTAGATGAACTCAGTAACTGGTACATCCGTCGTTCCCGTGACCGTTTCTGGGGTAGCGGATTGACAGAAGATAAACTGGACGCTTACCGTACACTTACCGAAGTGCTGGTGACTACAGCCAAGCTGGTAGCTCCATTCACACCGATGCTTGCAGAAGATATCTATCTGAACCTGACTACCGGTGAGAGTGTGCACATGGATGATTATCCGGTTGCTAATGAAACGTTGATTGACTTGGATCTGGAGCAGGATATGGAGACAGCACGCCGAATCGTTGAACTTGCACGTAACGTCCGTAACGAAACAGGTATCAAGACACGTCAACCGTTGTCTGAACTGATCGTTTCCCTGGATAAAGGCTTCGATCTGGCAAGTTATGAAGAGATCATCAAGGATGAGATCAATGTCAAAACTATTCGTACCGAGCATGATGATGCGGATTTCGTTGATTTCACTTTGAAATTGAACCTGAAAGTAGCGGGTAAAAAATACGGTAAAAACGTAGGCTTCCTGCAGAACTTCTTTAAGGGAATGTCAGCGGATGAGACTCGTAAAGTGGTGACGGAAGATGTTCTGAATGTCGTTTCTCCGGAAGGTGAAGAGCTGCAAGTGACGGGTGAGGAACTGCTGGTGGAGAAACAAGCCAAGTCCGGTTTTGCCTCGGCATCCGGCTATGGTTTGACGGTAGCTCTCAATACGGAGATTACAGCAGAACTCGAACAGGAAGGCTGGGTTCGTGAAGTTATTCGTGCAGTACAAGACACCCGGAAGAAGCTGGATCTGCCAATTGAGAAAAGAGTACGTTTGACGCTGGATGTGGACTCTGCTCTTCAAGAAGCGATCCAGGCCTTTGATCATGTGCTGCGTGAGAATGTCCTCGTAACCGAAGTTACCTTCGGAACGAACGAGTCGATGCAACGCATTGAAGCCGGAGGTAAAACCTTCGGTGTATATATCGAGGGGTAAAACAGTAGTTTTCACGTAAGGCGGTTCTGAAGAAAGGATAGCTTTGTCAGACTTTAACGTGGACAGAGTAACTCTATTTCAAATAGGACAGTATATAGAGACAGAAATGCCAACGAGCCTCAGATGCAGGAGAACAATCCTGTGTCCTGGCTCGTTTGGTTTTTCAGCAAATGGGCAATGATTTCTATTGTGCAGACATTCTATATACATCAAAGGAACTGAGTAAATTATGAACGAACAGGATACCCAATCGCCGTCTAATTCAGAAACCACGCATTCCAAGAATGCGGAGGACAAGATTGAAGAACTTCACAAGCTCACTAACCGGCTCGCGAATGAACTCGAACGTTCACGAATCGCACAGTATACGGAATTGCTGAACCGACCGTGGAAGCTGATCGGACTTAATTTGTTGTCTGGCGCCGCAAGGGGCGTGGGGATCGCCATCGGTTTTACTTTTTTTGCAGCAACCATCATTTACGTGTTACAAGTGCTAGGCGCGCTTAATCTCCCCATCGTGGGTGATTACATCGCAGATATTGTACGGATTGTGCAGCGACAGCTGGAATTGAACACTTATTAGGTAATTGTAGGTTTAATACGAGTCGTCTGACTCGATATCCGGTTCTAACAAACCATCACCTTCACGGTTCTCCAGATACTGTCGATATTGCCGATTGCGCACGATGGACACGTCATGACCGTAGATATCGGTTGCGACAAAGCTCTCATATGCCTCAACGCAGCCCTCCACTTCGTCAGTGGCTTCAATCGCCATAACGTCATAACTGTCGATGTCGCGTCCCTCAGCCATGGCCGGCGTGTTGGAGGTGCCCCAACTTTCAACAATCTGCCATGCATCTTCGCCGTCGAAGCCGTTCTGGTCATCACGTTCATCCAGGCTTGTGCGGCCAAAGGCAGGAGCGAGGAACTCTTCCTCGACAGGGCGATTTTCGGAGACAACGGTTTCCGGTTGATGCTTTTTGCAGTATTTGGTGTAAGGAACAGCTTGCATGCGTTCATATGGGATAGGTTGCTGACACACGGCGCAAGTTCCATAATGCCCTTCTTCGATGGAATGCAGAGCAGAATCGATGCGCTCCAGTTGAAATTCATCATGCTCCAGTAGGGAAATATCCTTTTCGCGCTCATACATCTCGGTAGCTACATCACCCGGATGGTTGTCAATCGGTGATAATTCACCTGTCTGCAGCTTCATGGAGTCACCAAGACCATAATGTTCGTTCTGCTCCAGTCTATGTTCAATATCGCTCTTTTCGGTTATCAGTTGGGAACGTAACGATTGCAGTTGTTTGGCAGTGAAATGTGACATCATTTTCCCCTTTCTGTTCCGTATGAACTCCGGATTTTAACTCTGTTGTAGGATGTACCATTTGGTGCTGAATTACAGAAGGGAAATGTTATCGTTTTTGCCATCCAGGCTGCGGCTAACCGCGTCGTGGACGATTTCCAAACAGCTGTGCTACAATGAACAAGTCTGGCGTAAAGCCTGGTATCGTTTGGAAAAGACAAGAACGGAGTGACAAACAAACGTGGTGTATTATATCCTCGCTTTTATCGTATTTTTAGTCGATCAGGGAACGAAGTTCCTAATTGCAACCCGGATGGAACTTAGAGATGAAATTCCGGTGATTGGCAATTTCTTTGTCATCACATCACATCGTAACTCAGGTGCAGCTTTTGGTATTCTACAGGATCAACGCTGGTTCTTTATTGTGGTTACACTAGTTGTCGTGGTGGCTTTGGTTTGGTATTTGCAAAAGGTAAAAGATACTCCGCACAAATTGCTGCCTGTGGCGCTTAGTTTGGTGCTTGGGGGAGCTATTGGTAACTTCCTGGATCGGGCTTTGACCGGAGAAGTTGTCGATTTTATCCAGCTTAATTTTGGTAGCTATACGTTTCCCATTTTCAACATAGCCGACTCAGCGATCTGTATCGGTGTGGTATTGATTATTGTGGAAACGTTGCTTGAAGGACGGCGCGAGAAAGCAGCCGCAAAGGTCGAAGGGAATGAACATCATGAGTAAATCGCAAAATGAAGAACAGACTAACGGAGACACGTCAACGCATGACGATGAACTCTTGAATGGCAATGATCGTATGGAATGGACGGTTGCCGCTGAACATAATAAAGAACGAATTGACAAATATATTACAGAATCCATGGATAACGTATCGCGCTCCCAAGTTCAATTGTGGATCGGAGACGGATTCGTAACAGTGAACGGGGCTAAAGTCAAAGCTAACGCCAAATTATCTGAAGGCGATCTGGTAGAGCTTCTGATCCCTGAACCGACGACTGTAGAGATTATTGCTGAAGATATTCCACTTGAAGTGGTGTATGAAGATAGTGATTTGATTGTTATCAACAAACAGCGTGGCCTTGTTGTACATCCAGCACCAGGACATACGTCAGGAACACTTGTTAATGCACTGATGTATCACTGTAAAGATCTCTCAGGCATTAACGGCGAGCTGCGTCCCGGTATTGTGCATCGGATCGATAAGGACACATCAGGTCTAATTATGGCTGCCAAAAATGATCGTGCTCACGCCTCGCTGGCCGCTCAGCTCAAAGAGCATAGTGTGAATAGACGATATATTGCACTCGTTCATGGGCATCTTAGCCATGATCAGGGTACGATTGATGCACCTATTGGTCGAGATACCAATGATCGCAAAATGTACACCGTTACAGAGCGTAACAGTAAACATGCGGTCACGCATTTTACCGTCACCGAGCGTATCAATGACTACACGTTGTTGGAACTGAAACTGGAGACAGGACGTACCCACCAGATTCGTGTTCACATGAAGTTCATTGGTCATCCGCTTGTTGGAGATCCGACGTATGGTCGTAACAAAGGGATCAAAATGCAGGGACAAGCCCTTCATGCGGCAATTCTCGGTTTTGTACATCCAACGACCGGAGAATACCTTGAATTTACAGCTCCGCTTCCGCAAGATATGGAAGATGTTCTAGCCTCACTGCGTAGCCGCTGACAGCTCGAGAAAGTACAAATGTTCGGATAATTTGTCCATGGTTTTGAACGCGCAAATGCTTCATATTAAAGTGTAGAAATTTGCGTCAAATGAGGAGATGAACAAAATCATGAGTATCGATAAATATCAGGAAACGTACATTCAGACTAATTTTGCCGACCGTATTGGCGGCTCCAACTATGGTAAAGACACCAACATCTATAAATTCGAGAAAATCAAACGTGCCAAAGCTTCGGCTAAAAAAGATTTTCCCAATGTAGAATTGATTGACCTCGGCGTAGGTGAACCAGACGAGATGGCAGATGCAGGCATCGTAGCTGCATTGGCGGAGCAAGCCTCCAAACCCGAAAACCGTGGATACGCGGATAACGGTATTCCTGAATTCAAGGAAGCGGCAGCTGCTTACCTGAAAAATGTATTTAATGTTGAAGGTATCGATGCATCAACTGAAATCGTTCATTCCATCGGCTCCAAGCCAGCTTTGGCGATGATGCCTTCTTGCTTCATCAATCCAGGTGATGTAACAATTATGACGGTGCCAGGGTATCCGGTTATGGGTACACACACCAAATACCTGGGTGGTGAAGTGTTCAACATCCAGTTGACCAAGGAGAACAACTTCCTGCCAGATCTGTCTGCTATTCCAGAAGAGATTGCGAAACGTGCGAAGTTGCTCTATCTGAACTACCCGAATAACCCGACGGGCGCGAGTGCTACCGTGGAGTTCTTTACGGAAGTGGTTAAATGGGCGAAGAAATACAGCGTAGTCGTTGTACATGATGCTCCATATGCAGCACTGACATATGACGGCAAAAAACCGTTCAGCTTCCTGTCTGTACCTGGTGCGAAGGATGTGGGCGTGGAATTGCACTCCCTGTCCAAGTCCTACAACATGACAGGCTGGAGAATTGGTTTTGTTGCAGGTAACCCGCTTGTTGTCAAAGCATTCAGCGACGTAAAAGACAACAATGACTCCGGTCAGTTCATCGCGATCCAAAAGGCTGCTGCTTATGGATTGAACCACCCGGAAATCACGGAAAAAATCGCTGAGAAATATTCCCGTCGTCACGACCTGCTGGTAGCTGCACTGAACGAGCTGGGCTTCCAGGCTGAGAAACCTAAAGGTTCCTTCTTCCTTTATGTTGAAGCTCCAAAAGGTATTGCTGGAGGCCGCCGCTTTGAATCAGGTGAAGACTTCTCCCAGTTCCTGATCCGTGAGAAACTGATCTCTTCGGTGCCTTGGGATGATGCCGGTAACTTTGTTCGTTTCTCCGTTACCTTTGAAGCTAAAGGGAAAGAGGAAGAGAAACGTGTTATCGCTGAAATTAAACGCCGCCTGAGCGACGTGCAATTCGAATTTTAATTGAGTTCACATAATCATAATGATGTAGAGAAAAAAGAGACCGGAAACGGTCTCTTTTTTATGCAAAAAAATATAAATTCTTCCTGTAATCCCTTTACAAAATTATACTAGCAACATATGATTAGATCTTTACGTTATTTATATAAGTCAGAAGTTGCTTTTGAAGGGAGTTATGGAAATTGTTATCATCACGTACCAGTACCGTGTCTACACCTGCTGCAGGGACAGGTAATACCATTTCAGGATTGCTTAAATTATTGAGACCAAAACAATGGACCAAAAATTTGCTATTGTTTGCCGCGCTGCTTTTTTCTTTTGAGGAAATTCGGACGGAGACCATACTATCGACTTTGCTAGGTTTTATTTTATTTAGCCTGGTTGCAGGCTGCGTTTATATTTTAAACGATTATGTAGATCGCGACAGAGATCGTCAGCATCCGGTGAAGATGTTCCGTCCCCTTGCTTCTGGACAGGTCAACCCGGCTCACGCGTTGCTGTTCGGAATTCTGTTACTGATTCTTTCCGTCGGGACAGCCTTCGTGATGAACCCGTTATTCGGAGTGTTATGTATTGTTTATTTCCTTTTAAATGTGTCGTACTCATTTGTACTGAAACATCTCGTTATTTTGGATATGATGACCATTGCGGCTGGATTTGTGCTTCGTGCGATTGCGGGCGGTGTGCTGATCCATGTACCATTTACGCCGTGGTTTCTCATTTGTACGATGCTGCTGTCCCTGTTCCTGGCTATCGGCAAACGGAGGAATGAACTTACCCTGCTTGAGGGAAATACCGGTTCGCATCGTAAAGTATTGGATAACTATTCAATTACGTTATTGGATCAGTTCAATACCATTGTCACAACGGCGACCATTATCAGCTATTCGCTCTTTACGTTCACATCCGATCGCACCATTCATTTAATGTGGACGATTCCTTTGGTCATATACGGCATGTTCCGTTATTTGTATCTGATTCATATGAAGAACCAAGGTGGTTCGCCTGATCGAGTTCTGTTTGAGGACAAGCCCATCTTGATTACGGTCATTTTGTATGTCATAAGTGTTATTTCGATTTTTGCTATTTTTGAATAAAAGTTAGAGTCTGGAAGGTAGAGGGGATCAGGGTGAAAAGCACGAAAGTCGCCATCTTTGATATTGATAAAACGATTATACGCAGAGATTCCATGTTTCAGTTTGTACATTACGGCGTTCGGCGTTACCCATGGCAGGTATGGAGATTGCCTGTAATTGCATATCATACCGCGCTGTTCAAGGCAGGTCTGATGACCGTTGAGCGTGTCAAACGTTCCTATTTCAAGAGCATTGAGCGCATGTCCGAAAAAGATCTGGAGCATTTTTTTGATACACGATTGCGTACTGCCATTTTTGCAGAGGCAAGTGTAGAGATGCAGCACCGTAAGGAAGCAGGCTATCATGTATTGCTGGTGACCGCATCTCCGCATGCCTATATGAAATATTTTAAAAACTTTCCCTGGGTGGATCATGTCATTGGTACCGATTTGGTTCGTCACTCGAATGGCTATACCTGTAGGATCGAAGGCAGCAATTGCAAAGGAGATGAGAAGGTTCGCCGAATTCAGGCCTATCTGGATGAGAAAAAGATGGTGATTGATTATGATCAATCCTGTTCTTATTCCGACTCCTTATCCGATCTTCCTGTGATGCAGTTAGTAAGTCAGCGGTACTTTATTAACAAGCGCGTGCCAGAGATGGAGGCATTGTCGTGGGGGAGATAAAAGGGCGCCATACAGGCAAGCTGTTGATGCTGGTCTCCGCTTTTCTTACAGCGACGGGCCAACTGTTCTGGAAGTGGGGGCTAACTGAGTGGGTCTATCTGGGCATCGGCTTTCTCTGTTATGGACTGGGTGCCATTTTGATGATCAAGGCTTTTGCTTTGGAAAAACTGTCTGTAGCCTATCCTTTGATGTGTGCCAGCTATGTGTTTGCGCTGATCTATGGATACTTTTTGCTAGGAGAAGAAATTACGGTGCAGAAGCTGGCCGCTGTTGTGCTGCTTGGAATTGGGGTGACGTTGACCAGTGTTGATCGATAGCTGGATGATTGCCGTATTAATTGCAATGACCCTGTGTGGAGCGATGGGGGGAGCGGGTTTGAAAGCCTACGCCACCAGCCGCAAAAAGCTGCATGTTTTAATAGGGCTAGGATTCTATGGTACAGGTGCGCTGCTGAACATTGTATTGTTGAAATTTCTTCCCTTAACGGTTGTGCTGCCAGCCAATGCGTTAACGTATGTGTGGACGTTCATTATAGCGCGGTTTGCCTTTAAGGAAGCAGTGGGTCCTTTGCGCTGGATCGGTGTCGCTTGTATTATGGGCGGGTTGTGTTTATTAGTTTTCTAGAATAATGAAACTGGATGTGAATGCATGAAATTTTTGGACTACATATTTTATAATCGCAGGACCAATTGGACGGCATTTTGCCTGTTTGCGGGTTTTGCTCTTTTTTACGCTCTCATGAATGGACCTTACGTGACGTACATTGCGAATCACGCAGAGCTACTTGGGTCATACACGCCATTTAGTACGACGCAGTTTCCACTTAATTTATTTAACTTCGATCCTTCCATGTATTATGGAGACAACAGTTCTTCGGTTATTCATCCGTTAATTTCATTTCTAGCGGTCACGCTTGAAGCAGGTGCTCAATTGCTGGGCGGGAATTGGTTCTTTCTTGTCCTGCAGTCCCTTGTGAATGCGGGTTCGGTTGTGCTGGTGTTTCTGTTTTTGAATCAAAAAGATAAACAAATCACCACACCGTTACTTTTCGCTTTATTGTTCGGTTTCAGCTCCTATCTGATGTTTACCGCGTTGATTCCGGATTCGTATCCGTACGTGCAGTTTGTTATCCTGTTCTCTGTGCTCTATATGCAGTACACCCGTGAACGGAAAGATGTACGTTACATCCCGAATGCGCTGCTGGCATCCATCAACTTCGGACTGACGTCGACCAACATTGTACCATTTGCGGCCGCCATGTTTTTCAATTTGCGTACGTGGCGTAACAAGTCTGGTTGGAAAAAGTATATCGGGATTATGGCACTGGCCGTTGCATTCATCGTAGTGTTGACAGGGATCCAATACATCGCGTTTGGCGGTCGCAGTTGGGTCAGCAACTGGCTGCTCGGCATTCAAAATGGGGGAACAAGCTATGCCACTCCATTCCAGTTCGCAGCTCATTGGAAAGCTCTAAGCTTGCTAACGATTAATCCGATGCTGTCACCGAAAGTACATTTGCTGGACCCGGGCATGGTCGCGTTTGTAACGGATCTGTCCCGTTCCAATCCGATCTATATTCAGCTCACGGGTATTTTTATTCTGCTGCTGGCGCTCACTGGGTTTATCAAGGGCATCCGTGAACGGGAAGTGTGGACTCTTGTGCCATACATTCTGTTTGCATTTTTACTTCATATCGTTGTTGGTTTCGGGCTGGCGGTATTTCAATACGATATGTACCTGTATGCAGGACACTATCTGTTTGCGTTTTTCCTCCTCGGTGGGGGCTTCGTCATCGGTCTTCGTCCGGGGATGGGCAAAAAAGTGCTAATAGGCTTGATCATGCTGTGTATTCTCGTCACTGCAGGGAACAACATCTATCGTCATGTAGAAACTTTAACAACTATTAAACAGTCCTATAATCAGTTGGAACAGGAACGTACAGTGAAATAATCAGACATTTTAATTATCCTATACAACGAGACAAGGCCATTGGATTAACAGTCCAATGGCCTTGTCTTGTTTAGAGTCAAACAAATGATTTAAGCAATAATTTTGGTCTTCTTGGCATTCTCGGCTGAACGTTTGGTGAGACTGCTGAGTGGACGTTTCAAAGCGAGAGCAACGATGAGACTCAGCGCAATGAACATGCACAACCATAGAATATCCTTGATGGCAGTCGACCACAAGATGCCGCCGACCGACTCACGCAGCAGACTGATCGCATACGTGAAGGGCATGAACGGATTCAATGCCTGGAAAAAGGGGGATGTCATGCTGATCGGAAACGTACCGCCGGAGCTGGAGAACTGGAACACCATGAAGATGATCGCGATCCCTTTTCCGATATTCCCAAAAACGGACAGCAGGGTGTACGTTATGGTAACAAATACGGCACTCACCAGCATGGCAAACAGGACAAACCACAGTTTATCTGCGACGTAGGTTCCGAGGATCAAGATATCTCCCAGGCTGACACAGACCGCTTGAAGCAATCCAATGGTCAGAAAAGTGGCGAGACGCCCAAGATACAACTCGTACCCCCTGAACTTGCCCTCTGGATTCTCAGCTTCGGCACGAAGCAGAGAAATCAGCAGCGTTGAGCCGACCCACAAGGACAGCACGCCATAAAATGGTGACATTGCCGATCCATAATTCGGAATTGGGTAAAGCTGTTGTTCCTTGATTTGCACCGGACTTGCAAGGAAAGCACTTTCTTCTTCAATGTCGCCGCGCAAAAGCTTGGCGAGTTCGGCAAACTGGTTATTGCCTTCGACTTCCCTAAGTTTGTCTGCAGCCTTGCTGATGGCACTTTCCAATGCTGGCAGATCATCACGTACAAGCGCGGCAACACGATGTACTCCTTTTTCGACCTCCGGAAGCTGGTTCTGTACAAAATCGGATGCCTTACCTATCTGTTTCTCGGCACTAGGCAGATCGTTCCGAACAAAATCAGCTGCTTCGTTCAACTTGGTCCCCAGCTTGGGCAGATCGTTTCGAATTAATGAAGACACTGTGTTCAAAGCTTGGATAAAGCCTTCACTTTTGTTCGCGAGTGTCTCTGATATCTCATGGATCTTAGATTGTATTTGAGGCAGTTCGCTCTGGATTTTTGTCAATTCAGTCTGCCCAAACGTAATCCCTTCTTTGGCTGATGCAAGAATATCCGCAATATCCGGAATTCGATCCCTTGCTCCCTGTAGTGCATCTGCTGAAGTGGAAAGGATAGACCTCAGCTTATCCGCACCAGCCGCAAGAGCCGGCGATATTTCGCTCTCGTAGGTGTTCATGATATTACCAATGCCGCTGCTAATGTCCTTGGACAGAGCATTTAACTGGGCGATGACGTCTGCGGGCGGAGTTGTATTGCGACGCAGAGCATCACTGATAATCCCAGCCAGGCGGATTTGCAACTGAAGTTTATCTGAAATGGTGTTCAATTGCGTAATTTTATCGGCAAGTGGATGGCTTGGAAGCAAGTTGTCGATTTTGCCCAGTAGTTCTTCCATACTGTCGACGAGTTTTACCGCAATCCCTAAGCGGGCAGCGATCCGGTCCAGATCTTCTGCTGTCGGCAGGGTATTAAGATCCGTATTTTGCAATTGCCCAAATACGTCTGACGCAGCGTTTGCGATTTGTTGCACCAGCAGCAGGTTTTGCCGGATCGCCGGGCCTATAGCCTGAAACGCTTCTTCACTGGAATCTACAAATTGATTCAAGCCTTCGGCCAGCTCAATCCCGTTACCAGCGATTTGTGATACTTTGTCCAGATCTTGCTCTGCGGCCGTTACGATGGACAGAGCCTTGTCGGTTTTATCGAGGGCCGTTTGGATGACACCTGATACCTGACCAAAGTTTGCATCCACTTCTTGAATACGTTCTACGGCTTTTTGAATATCGGGAATCCGCCCCTGAATAGCCAACACCTCGGAAGCCGCATCATTAATTTGTGGCCAATACTCCTGTACCTTGAGCACATATTGTGCGGCTTCATTGATTTCGGGCAGTTTTTTTTCGATCTCGACGATCTTTTGAGCATCTTTTACAATACCAGGCATGGCTTTTTCCACTTCCAGTACCTTTTGACCTGCAGCTTGTATCGCCGGAAGATTTTTCTCCAGCGTGAAAATGCCATTCTCCATCTTGCGCAAAGTTGGGAGCTGGGCATTGATCTCAACTCCGGCTTCCTTCAATTTGGTTAGAACAGCCTGACTGACGGCTTCAGTGAAATTTTCATTGATTTGTGTTGTTATCGCAGATACACCGGAACCTGTGATTTTTGGAGCAATGGCATTAACCTTCTCATTAACGGTATAGATTACCTCTGGGCGCTCCAGCTTCCCGTCAACGATGCCTGTAATTTTGGATGAAAAGTCCCCGGGAATGAGTAGGCTTGCATAATACTCTCCTGTTTGCACACCACGATCAGCCTCAGCCTGGTCCACAAAAGTCCATCCCAATTTTTCGTTCTCTTTCAGGCTGGTTACCAGTTCGTCTCCGATATTGACGTTAGTTCCTGCAACAGTTGCACCCTTGTCTTGCGTTGTCACCGCAATTTTGATCCCCTGGGTGTTACTGTATGGGTCCCATACGGATTTCACGTTGACCCAGTCATACACCCCGGGCAGTAAAATAATAGCCACAATTAGAAATATACCTGTGGGAACCTTCAAAATATGCAACCAGTCTGTTTTGTAAACATGCCAAATGTGACGCATAACTTCCTCCTAAATGTAAATAAATGTAGGTCTTATCTTATTTCTATGTCGCGTATTTGTAAATCCTTATGTATATCGGCTTTATTGAAGCATCAATGAATTGTTTCATGTTTATAAACTTTACCCATTTCACTGGGTACTAATGCAGAGCCTTCATGTATTCCGTGTTTCTGGACGTTGAACTCTAAAATTAGAAGATATTGATCATATTAAAAATGCCTTCAAAACTTAAGGCAGATAATACGAAACTCACTGCATGTTCCAAAGGGGAAGGGCTCTGTCTCAACGTTGAATATAGTCAGAGGATTATTTTGGCTGTAAGTTTCTCCGCAATTTCCTATGGATAAATATACAGAATTATTGTATAATTATGAATAACGAATGAAATGTGATGTGTTTGGATGTTTTTCAGCCGAACTGCTGATTCTAAGGGGAATACAGTAGAGGAATTTCGCCTGTGATGTTGAGGTGTTGACAGAGGGTTGTCTTTCTGTCATAATTCATGAAGACAAACGGACATATTGAGTATAGAACCCTGTGAGGTCCTTCAATATGAACGACATGAATAGCACCTTTAAATCAGTCCCGTGAGACTGGCAAGGTAACGTGAACGATACATCGTTCTTTTGCTGCGGCAAATGAAGCGATGCATCCCGAGAGTAAACTTTCTTCAGAGTGGTCTGAAGTTCGGAGACTCCTTGCCAATAAACACGGCAAGGAGTCTTTTTTGTTCTCCTCGTCACGGGGCCATGATCTGAAAGGTAAATCCTGAGGAGGCTGAACGCATGAGCACAGAGACACATGTCATTATGGATGAAACCGCGATCCGCCGCGCATTAACACGGATTGCCCATGAGATTTTGGAAAAAAACAAAGGTATTGAGGGCTGTGTACTGATCGGAATTCGAACACGGGGTGTATACCTCGCAGAACGGATCGCCGCCAAGATTGAAGAAATCGAAGGTACACCGATCCCTTGGGGAGAGCTCGATGTGACCCCTTATCGCGATGATCGCTTGGATGAGAATAAAGCGAATCGCAAGGAACTGTTGACGATGACACCTGAATCACTTTCGATTCATAACAAAAAAGTGATTTTGTTCGATGATGTGCTTTATACCGGACGTACGATTCGCGCAGCGATGGATGCCCTGATGGACTGTGGAAGACCACAGAACATTCAGCTGGCGGTTCTCGCAGATCGCGGACACCGGGAACTTCCGATTCGACCTGATTTTATCGGCAAGAATGTGCCGACTTCCAAATCAGAGGAGATCGAGGTTGCGCTCATGGAAACGGACGGACAGGACGAAGTCAAGATCATTCAGGACCGGGGGGAACAGGCATGATGATTACACAACCAGCATTGAAGGATCGGAGCTTGCTTGGCCTTAAGGACCTTAGTCGCGATGAGATCGAATCCATTCTGAACAGAGCAGCACACTGGGAAGCACAGAAGGAGAAACTGGTTCCTGTACTGGAATCCCATTTCGTAGCCAACATGTTCTTCGAGAACAGCACGCGTACTCGCTTCTCATTTGAGATGGCAGAAAAACGTCTGGGTGCACAAGTACTGAACTTCACGGCGGCTGCATCAAGCGTGGAGAAAGGTGAATCCATCTATGATACGGTACGCACACTGGAGTCCATGGGCATTGACGCAGGAGTGATCCGGTTGAAACCTTCGGGTGTTCT
The DNA here is from genome assembly GCF_057835695.1 of Paenibacillus sp. GL_099_B. Lineage (NCBI taxonomy): Bacteria > Bacillati > Bacillota > Bacilli > Caryophanales > Paenibacillaceae > Paenibacillus > Paenibacillus sp. GL_099_B. Next base: position 4,956,997 of record NZ_CM174430.1, on the reverse strand, counting down.
GCAACAACTGGCTCAGAAAGTAAATGTTCCACTAGTGAATGCCGGAGACGGGAATAACGAGCACCCTACCCAGGCGCTGCTGGATCTCTACACGATGCGGAAGGCTTTCGGTGAGCTGAAAGGTTTGCGTGTGTCGATCATCGGAGACATCCTGCACAGCCGGGTAGCTCGCTCCAATCTGTGGGCACTGCAAAAGTTTGGTGCGGATGTGCGCTTCTGCGCACCGCAAACGATGCAGGCACCGGAGCTCGCAGAACACGCGCCTTATGTAGGTCTGGAAGAAGCACTCGATGCGGATGTAGTCATGATGCTCCGAGTTCAACTGGAACGTCATAAACATGGCCTGATTACTTCGGCTGAGGATTATCGCGAACACTACGGATTGACGGAAGAACGGGCATCACGCCTGAAACCAAGCACAATCATTATGCACCCTGCTCCTGTGAACCGCAATGTCGAGGTAGATGACGCGGTAGTGGAGAGCGCAGCATCACGGATCTTCCCGCAGATGGCAAACGGTGTTCCAATCCGCATGGCGGTTATGGAACGTGCGATGAAACTGTAACAGGGTCTGGCTGTGGGTCTTAGGCTGACGGGACGGAAGTTCTTATAGAGCAATGTGAGGGTACACGATAAAGAAAATCATCCGACTTGTCTGGCAAGTCGGACAGAACCGAAGCGGAGGGCAATTATGCTACAGATTATAAAGAACGCGAACATCTTGAATCAACAAGGGGAACTTGAACGGAAAACGATCATTATAGATGAAGGAAAAATTCAAAAGATCGCTGGAGTGGAAGACGAAGCGGTATTGAAAGCAGAGCAATCAGCGCATAGCGTAACCGATGCTTCAGGCAAACTGGTCATTCCCGGTTTGATTGATATGCACGTGCATCTGCGTGAACCTGGATTCGAGCATAAAGAGACGATCGAGACGGGTGCCCGTTCGGCAGCACAAGGCGGTTTTACAACGATTGCATGTATGCCAAACACAAGACCGGTAACAGACAGCGCGGATGTCGTTAAGTTGGTTTTGGATAAAGCCAAAGAAGCCGACCTGGTTAAAGTACTGCCTTATGCAGCTATTACGAAGAACGAGCTTGGACGTGAACTTACGGATTTTGCTGCTTTGAAAGAAGCAGGTGCGATTGGATTCACGGATGATGGCGTGGGCGTACAAAACGCTCAAATGATGAAAGATGCTATGAGCCTCGCAGCAAGCATGGATATGCCAGTCATCGCTCACTGCGAAGACGACTCATTGGTAGTTGGTGGATATGTGACAGAAGGCGAGTTTTCGAAGCGTCACGGTATCAAAGGTATCCCTAATGAATCCGAGGCCATCCACGTAGGCCGGGATATCCTGCTTGCAGAAGCAACGGGAGTTCACTACCACGTCTGCCACGTAAGTACGGAGCAGTCGGTTCGCTTGATTCGCCTGGCGAAGTCCATCGGTATTAAAGTAACTGCCGAGGTATGTCCTCACCATCTGGTGTTGTCGGATGAAGATATCCCTGGCATGGATGCCAACTGGAAGATGAACCCGCCTCTTCGCTCACCACGCGACGTGCAAGCTTGTATCGAAGGTTTGCTGGACGGAACGCTGGACATGATCGTTACCGATCACGCGCCTCATAGCGAAGAAGAGAAAGCAAAAGGCATGGAGCTGGCACCGTTCGGTATCGTTGGATTCGAGACAGCTTTCCCGCTGCTGTACACGAAGTTTGTGGAAACAGGGCTTTGGAGCCTGGACTTCCTCGTTAAACGCATGACAGCTGATCCGGCACGGGTATTCCGACTGGATACTGGCAAGCTGGAAGAGGGAGCACCTGCGGACATCACGATGATTGACCTGAACCAGGAACAAGCGGTTGACCCGGCAGCTTTCGCTACCAAAGGAAGAAACACTCCTTTCACAGGCTGGAAGCTAAAAGGATGGCCGGTACAGACATGGGTGGACGGCAAAAGCGTGTGGAACAACACGGTAGAACAATAAATCGCTACACAAATGAATCATTAACTCTTTAATTCAATAACATCTTTACAACTAACTCGAGGCAGACCAATGCCGAGAGTCCAATATACGAAACAAAGAAAAGTTGAATAATGCTTTTGAACATGGACACCAACGTAACTGCGGAGTGGGCAGAAAGAACCCGAAGAAGCAAAGCGTTCGCCTTTATCACCGGATTACTCCATTTGAAGAATGGATCAAAGTAATCCGGGGATAACAGCGATCAAAGGGTTTTCTGCCCACGGAGCCGCACCAAACGTAATGTCCCCCATGTTCAACTCAAAGTATTCAACTTTGATAAACACAGAGGAGTGAAATGGGATGCAGGCACAGGCAAGATTATTGTTGGAAGACGGCACACTGTTCACCGGGAAAGCATTCGGTGCTGAAGGTGAAACAACTGGTGAGGTCGTTTTTAATACGGGAATTACAGGCTATCAAGAGGTGCTTTCGGATCCTTCTTATTGCGGTCAAATCGTAACCATGACGTACCCACTGATTGGTAACTACGGCATTACGCGTGACGACTTCGAGTCGATTCGTCCGTTCGTACACGGTTTTGTGGTACGCCGTCATGAGCCGACACCAAGTAACTGGCGTGCGGAATACAGCGTAGACGATTTGCTTAAAGAGTATGGCATCGTTGGGATCAGCGAGATTGATACACGGATGCTGACTCGCCGGATTCGTCACCACGGCACAATGAAAGGAATTCTCACAACAGGATCGAAACCTGTGGAAGAGTTGCTGGAGATGATGGGAGACACCAGCATCGCTGAGCTGCGTAACCAGGTTCCTATGACTTCTACTCAACATGTCTACAACAGCCCGGGAACGGCTGAACGTATTGTATTGGTTGACTACGGTGCAAAAACAGGGATTTTGCGTGAACTCAGCAAACGCCATTGTGACGTTGTTGTAGTTCCGCATGATGTAACAGCGGACGAAATTCGCCGCATGAACCCGGATGGCATTCAGCTGTCCAACGGCCCTGGGGACCCGAAAGACGTACCTCACGCGGTTAAAATGATCAGTGAACTGCTCGGCGAATATCCGATCTTCGGAATCTGCCTGGGTCACCAACTGTTTGCACTTGCGGCAGGAGCCGATACAGAGAAACTCAAGTTTGGACACCGCGGCGGAAACCACCCGGTCAAAGAACTGGAGAGCGGACGTTGCTTCATCACATCTCAGAACCACGGTTACACCGTAAACGAAGAATCCGTGAAAAATACAGAGCTTGAAGTGACACATATCAACAATAACGATAAGACCATTGAAGGTCTAAAACATAAAACATTCCCGGCGTTTTCCGTTCAGTATCACCCGGAAGCAGCTCCAGGACCGTATGATAACAGCTATCTGTTCGACCGCTTCATCGAGATGATTCGGGAGCACAAGATTACTCACCCGCAACAGCCGCGTCAAGCCGTACTGGCAGCCGCAGTGAAAGGAGCACAATAACATGCCGATTAACAAAGATCTCAAAAAAATCCTGGTGATTGGTTCAGGTCCAATCGTCATCGGTCAAGCGGCCGAGTTCGACTATGCCGGTACACAAGCATGCCAGGCACTGAAAGAAGAAGGCGTGGAAGTTGTACTCATCAACAGCAACCCGGCTACGATTATGACGGATACCAACATGGCTGACAAAGTGTACATTGAGCCGATTACACTGGATTTTGTAACGCAAATCATTCGTCAGGAACGTCCAGACGGTTTGCTGCCAACCCTTGGCGGTCAAACGGGTCTGAACATGGCTGTGGAACTGGCACGCGCAGGTGTCCTTGAGCGTGAGAATGTCAAATTGCTCGGAACACAGCTCACATCCATTGAGAAAGCGGAAGACCGTGATTTGTTCCGTGATCTGATGCGCGAACTGGAGCAGCCTGTGCCTGAGAGTGTAATCGTAACAACACTTGAGGAATCACTTGATTTTGCGAATGAGATTGGTTATCCAATCATCGTTCGTCCAGCCTACACACTTGGCGGAACAGGCGGCGGAATCTGTGCGAATGAAGAAGAACTACGCGAAACGGTAGCAGCAGGTATTCGTTATAGCCCGATCGGTCAATGTTTGGTCGAGAAGAGCATTGCAGGCATGAAAGAAGTCGAGTATGAGGTTATGCGTGACAAAAACGATAACTGTATCGTAGTCTGCAACATGGAAAACTTTGACCCGGTAGGTATTCATACAGGCGACAGTATCGTTGTGGCACCAAGCCAGACGTTGTCTGATCGTGAATATCAAATGCTGCGCTCAGCTTCCCTGAAAATCATCCGTGCCCTCAACATCGAAGGTGGATGTAACGTACAGTTTGCGCTTGATCCGCACAGCTTCCAGTACTATGTTATCGAAGTTAACCCACGGGTAAGCCGCTCTTCGGCACTAGCTTCCAAAGCAACGGGCTATCCAATTGCTAAGATGGCTGCCAAAATTGCCATGGGTTACACACTGGACGAAATCGTGAACCCGGTAACGGGCCAAACATATGCATGCTTTGAGCCAACACTGGACTATATCGTGAGCAAAATCCCACGCTGGCCGTTCGACAAGTTCATCTCGGCGAACCGCAAACTGGGTACACAGATGAAAGCGACAGGCGAAGTTATGGCGATTGGCCGTACATTCGAAGAGTCGATTCATAAAGCTGTTCGTTCCCTGGAAATCGGCGTACACCGTCTGTATCTGAAAGATGCCGAAATACTTGATGAAGCAACGCTGAACGAGCGTTTGATCAAAGCCGACGATGAACGTATCTTCCTGATCGCTGAAGCATTCCGCAGAGGTTATACACTGCAACAGCTTCAAGATCTGACGAAGATTGACTGGTGGTTCCTAGATAAACTCGAAGGGCTGATCAGCTTCGAAGATCGCATTCGCGAGGAATCCGAATTGTCCTCCGAAACCTTGTATCAAGCGAAGCGTCTTGGCTTCACAGACCGTGCCATTGCTGAGCTGCGTGCTGAAGGTCAACCAGGAGGTACGCTAACGAAAGAAGCTGAAATCAGAGCACGCCGTGAAGAGGAAAACCTTCGTCCAGTTTACAAAATGGTAGATACGTGCGCAGCTGAATTTGAAGCAACAACGCCATATTACTACTCTACTTACGAAACTGAGAATGAAGTCATTCCTTCAGATAAGAAAAAAGTAGTCGTACTGGGTTCTGGTCCAATCCGGATCGGTCAAGGGATTGAGTTTGACTACTCCACAGTACACGCGGTATGGGCTCTGCAAAAAGCAGGCTATGAAGCAGTTATCATCAATAACAACCCGGAGACGGTGTCTACGGACTTTAATACATCGGATCGCTTGTACTTTGAACCCCTGTTCTTCGAAGATGTAATGAACGTTATCGAACAGGAACAGCCTGTAGGTGTTATCGTACAGTTTGGTGGTCAAACAGCAATCAACCTGGCAGCACCACTGCGTGCCGCTGGTGTAACGATTCTCGGAACAGATCTGGAAAACATTGATGAGGCAGAGGATCGCAAGAAGTTCGAGCGTTTGCTCTCCCGTCTGGAAATTGCACAACCAAAAGGCAAAACAGTCATTTCGGTAGATGATGCGGTTGAAACGGCTCAAAGTCTGGGCTACCCGGTACTGGTTCGTCCTTCCTATGTACTCGGCGGTCGTGCGATGGAGATTGTATACTCCGATGCTGAATTGCTGACATATATGGAACAGGCGGTTAAAATCAATCCGGAGCATCCGGTCCTGATCGACCGTTACATGATGGGTAAAGAGGTTGAGGTTGACGCGATCTGTGATGGTGAAACGGTATTGATTCCGGGTATCATGGAGCATATCGAGCGCGCAGGGGTTCACTCCGGTGACTCTATCGCGGTCTATCCGCCACAGCACCTGTCCCAGGATCTCAAAGAGAAAATTGTAGAGATTACAATCAAGATTGCAAAAGAACTGAAAACGATCGGTTTGGTTAACATCCAGTTTGTTATCCATAAGGGTCAAGTGTACATCATCGAGGTGAACCCGCGTTCATCCCGTACAGTACCTTTCCTGAGCAAAGTAACCAACATTCCGATGGCGAACCTGGCAACACAAGCCATTCTGGGCGTGAAGCTGAAAGACCTCGGTTATGTCGATGGTCTATGGCCTGAGTCGGATCATGTTTCCGTAAAAGTTCCGGTCTTCTCCTTCGCGAAGCTGCGTCGTGTGGAACCAACGCTTGGACCTGAGATGAAATCCACAGGTGAGGTTATGGGTCGTGACCCGAATTACGCTAAAGCGTTGTTCAAAGGTCTTATCGGTGCAGGCATGAAGATCCCGGCCACCGGAGCAATCGTGGTAACGGTAGCGGATAAAGACAAAGAGGAAGCTGTTCCACTGCTTGAAGGTTTCTATAGACTGGGATACAAAATCATGGCTACCGGAGGCACGGCAGCTGCGCTTGAAGCAGCGAACATTCCGGTGACGACGGTGAACAAATTAAGTGAAGGTTCGCCGAACATTCTCGATATGATTCGCAGCGGCGAAGCAAACTTTGTGTTCAACACGCTGACCAAAGGCAAAACCCCGCAGCGTGACGGATTCCGTATTCGTCGTGAGGCGGTAGAGAACGGCATTGTATGTATGACTTCACTGGATACGATCCGTGCCCTGTTGATCATGCTGCAAACGATCAACTTTTCCTCTGAGGCTATGCCAGCTCTTGTAAAATAAATAAGACGATTTGTCACTGATAAAGGACATCAGTCAGCCTTCGGGCTGGCGGGATGTCCTTTATATCGGGCAAAAACGGAAAAATCAAGCTTTTGGAAGGAGCGCTGGAATATGAATCACCCGAATTTCAACGAAATGGCTGGCCGTCTGATGGTGGCACTCGATTATCCCGGAGCAGAGCAAGCACAGGAATTGGTACAGGCCCTCGAAGGCATTCCCTGTTATCTGAAGGTGGGCATGCAGCTCTTTTACGCCGCTGGCCCGGACTTCATTCGGGAGCTGAAGTCGAAGGGGTACTCGGTATTCCTTGACGTGAAGATGCATGATATTCCAAACACGGTTCGTGGGGGTGCTGAAAGCATCACCCGTCTGGGAGTGGATATGTTCAATGTGCATGCAGCTGGAGGTACAAGCATGATGCGTGCCGCCCGTGAAGGTGCAGAGGCAGCTCTGGCTACTGATCCTTCTCTTCGCAGACCTGAGATTATTGCGGTTACCCAGCTAACCAGTACCAGTCAGGAAACGATGAATACCGAGATCGGCATCCAGGGCAGCGTTGAGGCAGCAGTAGTCCGTTATGCAGGACTGGCCCATGAGGCAGGTCTCGATGGCGTCGTTGCTTCCCCGCTGGAAGTACCGGCGATCCGCGCAGCCTGTGGCAGTGATTTTCACACGGTCACACCAGGCATCCGCCCAGCGGGAAGTGGCCTCGGAGACCAGACTCGTGTCCTGACGCCAGGTGAAGCCATTGCCAGAGGCAGCCATTACATTGTTGTAGGCAGACCAATTACGGGCGCTCCCAATCCACGTGAAGCGGCAGAAACCATTTTGAAGGAGATGTTGAACGCATGATCGAACTTACTGAGATTCCTAACCATATTGCTTCCCAACTGTTGAAAATTAAAGCGGTGGCGTTGCGTCCGCAGCAGCCATTTACCTGGACATCCGGCATCAAATCACCAATCTATTGTGATAACCGTCTAACGATGTCTTATCCCGAGATTCGTAACGACATTGCTGAAGCCTTTGCTGCGATCATTCGTGATCAATATCCCGATGCAGAAGTCATCGCAGGTACAGCAACCGCGGGTATCCCACATGCTGCCTGGGTGGCGCAAAAGCTGAATCTGCCGATGGCATACATTCGTGATAAAGCCAAAGGACATGGCAAAGAGAACCTGATTGAAGGACTGATCACTGAGGGGCAGAAGGTTGTTGTCATTGAAGACCTGATCTCGACAGGTGGCAGTTCAATCAAAGCCGCTGAAGCCGTACGCGTAGCCGGGGCGACTCCACTGGCTGTACTGGCGATTTTCAGCTATCAGCTGGACAAAGGCATTAAGGCTTTTGAAGAAGCGGGAATTCCGCTGCAAACTCTGTCCAATTACACCGCTTTAATGGATGTGGCTTTGGCTGAGGGTACAATCCAGGAGAGTGATTTTGAATTGCTCAAATCCTGGCGTGAAGATCCTTCTTCATTTGGTAAATAATATCATTCACACCCGACTGAACAGTTTGATTGTGAACGGTATCAAAATTGTAATGATTGCCGCCATAGAGGCAAATTCATCGAATATTCAAGAGGCATCCCGCACTTTGGGGTGCTTTTTTCGTTTGTTCATCAAAATATTAACTTTTTCACTGGAACGTTGTAAAAAGCTTGTAACTTTTAGTTGTGATCCGTCGTTTATAATGCAGTGTAGTATGGAATAGATTTCTATTTTTAGTGTCTTGATGAAGTGAACGGGATATGAAGAAAGGATGAGCGTGATTGCTGGCATGAAGAATTTATTTTCCAAAATCAGACCTGCCAAGAGCCAGTCAGGCGAGGACAGTGCAGTCGGACAAAGGGAGCAGCAGGAACCAGTCGGGCAGGAGGAATCGGCATACATAAGTGAACCGCAGAATACATCCATCGACCCGCACGACATAACCAGTGAAACAAGCCAAGAGGAAGTTGCGGTTGCAGCAGCTGAACCTGAAGTGAAGTCCAAGTCCTCCAAGAAGGATCTGTTGCCTCCATATGACGGACCTGTGCTGGAGGTTCGCAATGTTCATCGCAGTTTCCAGACGGGTAGCCGTATTATTCATGTGCTCAAAGGCATCGATATGGAAGTGAACCCGCAACAGCTGGTGATGTTGAAAGGGCGTTCAGGCTCAGGGAAAACGACGCTGCTCAATATGCTGGGTGGGCTGGATCAGCCATCCAGTGGAGACATTCTGTTCTCCGGCCAGCCTCTTCAGGATTGGGGTGACCGGCGGCGGACCGCTTTGCGGCGCAGGGAAATCGGTTTTATTTTTCAGGCGTATGCGCTGATGCCTTTGTTGTCTGCCTGGGAAAATGTAGAGCTGTCGCTGCGCATGGCGGACGTGCCGCGTTCGGAATGGAAGGACCGGGTAGGTCATTGTCTGGATCTGGTTGGACTAACCAAACGAGTCAAGCACCGTCCATTCGAGATGTCCGGGGGAGAGCAGCAGCGGGTGGCTATCGCCAAGGCGATAGCCCACAGACCGAGATTATTGCTCGCGGATGAGCCGACAGCTGAACTTGATTCCAAAATGGGGGCACAGGTTATGGCTGTATTTCGCAATATTATTGAAGTTGAACAAGTAACGATTTGTATGACTACACACGATCCTACGATTTTGGAGGTTGCGGACCATGTTTATGAAATGGCGGACGGCAGATTTATCAAGTAAAGGGGCCGCTCCGAAGATGGGGAAACGCGCAGCGCTTTTTGTGCTTAGTGCGATAGTGGCTGCAACGATGTCCGGCTGCTCTTTGCTGCCGGCAGAAACAGAGGAAGAAGTACTTCCGCCAATTACACCGCCAACGATCTCCAAGAAGCCGGAATATGAAGTTCGGACAGAGACGCTGGAGAAGAAAGTAAGCGGAAGCGGCAAGATGATGAGCCAGCGGGAAGAAAAGGTGTATTTTACGCTGGATGGTATGCATATCAAAGAGTTGAATGTAAAACCAGGAGATAAAGTGAAAAAAGGTCAACTTCTCGCTGTTCTTGATGTAGAGAGCGTAGAGAAGGAAATCCGGGCTAAAAACCTGCAGATTCGCAAATCGGAAGTGCAAATGAAGGAAACGCTTCGCAAACGGGATGAGATGGACCCGGTGGAGTTTGAAGAGTCCACGATTGCCTTTGAAGAACTTCGTCAGGAACTCGCTGATCTGGAGGATCAGTTGGGTAAAGCCACTTTGACCGCTCCATTCGGTGGAACAGTCATTGCCGTGCAGGTGGAGAAGGGCGCGGCTGTCAAAGCTTATGACCCGATTGCGACCATAGCAGATACATCCAACCTGGTTGTCGCAGCTACGTTTGCCAAGGAAGATCTGGAAAAGTTCTCGGCTGGCATGAAGGCGGATGTGGACATTAATGGCGCAGGCAAAGTGGCTGGCAAAGTTAAAGTGATGCCTGTAGCCCAAGCGTCGGGAAGTGGAAGTGGTAACGGCGGAGGTTCGGGGGAAGGCGGAACGCCTCCAGCGAAAGAAAGCCTGGATCAATATGTTATCGTCTCGCTGGCGAAAATGCCCAAAGGGGTTGAACGCGGTACACCTCTAACGGTATCGATTGTCACGCAGCGTACAGAGAATGCGATTGTCATTCCTGTATCCGCTCTGCGCTCCATCGGTTCAAGAACGTACGTGCAAGTGGTGGAGAGTGATGGAAGCAAGCGTGAAGTGGACGTAGAAGTCGGGCAGCAGACATCCACGGATGTGGAGATTCTGAAAGGTCTGACCGTTGGACAGAAAGTAGTGGGCCGCTAATGGGGCTGCCATTGCTTCGACTGTTGTTCCGCAAAATGTGGAACACTCGCTGGATGACGTTCAGCACACTGATCGGACTGATTGTGGCGGTAGCGTTCACCGTTAGTATTCCGATGTATGCCGATGGTGCGCTGAAGCGGGTCGTGGCCCAGACGCTGCAGGATAACAGTGAGGGACTGCCAGCCGGCTCGTTGCTCATGAGTTACCAGGCACCTGGTGGTGTTAAGACAGACACACGTGGTCTGGAAGAGGTGGATCGATATATTCGTGAGGATGTGCCCCGTGACATCGGTTTTCCTTTTCATACGTATGTGAACTCCCGTTCCATCCGCAGCACAGAGGTGAACCCGGAAGACCCAACCAAAGTGGATGCCAGCCGGGTCCGCAGCATGAGTCTGGGTACGATGACAGGCCTGGATGCACAGGTTAATTATTCTGCGGGAGTGAAGCCGGGCAACCAGGTCAAGGACGATACTATTGAAGCGGTCATGCTGGAAGAGGGCATGTATCGTAACGATCTGCATATCGGAGATGTTCTGGAATATCCGATTTACAGCGGTCTCGATATTACGTTGCGTGTGAAGATTATAGGTTCTTTCAAAGCGGATGATCCTAGCAGCCCGTATTGGGTACAGGGATTTGACGGTATGATGAACGGACTATATGTGGATGAATCGGTATTTAATAATGTTTTGTTAAAGGAAAAAGGTATCCCTCTTCAGAATTCACGTTGGTATTATGCATTTGATCTGAAAGAGATTCAAACAAGCCAGCTCTCGGGACTGACCTCTGTGCTGGAAAGGCTGGATATCGATCTGTATCAGCGGTTGAAGGATACGAAAGTGGACATCACCTTCGGGGATCTGCTGAAACAATTCCGCAGTCAGAGTCTGCAATTGCAGACCATGCTGTTCACACTGGCAGCACCGATGATTGCAATGGTCTTTTATTTTATTGCCATGAATGCCAGACAGTCGTTACAGAAGCAGGAAAGTGACATCGCGGTTCTGCGCAGTCGCGGAGCTTCTGCCCGGCAGATATTCTCTCTTTATCTGTTTGAAGGTATATTCCTGGGAGCGATTGCTCTTGTCATCGGACCGTTTCTTGGATGGTTTATGGCGAAAAGCATCGGTTCAGCGAGCGGATTTCTGTCGTTCGTGGATCGTAAATCCATTCCAATTGGAATATCAAAAGAAGCTATCCTGCTTGGCCTTATCGCCGTGTTGGTGGCAATTATAGCCTCGCTCATTCCGGCAGTAACCTATGCGCGGGCCACGATTGTGTCGGCTAAGCGGCGGCAAGCACGTACAGATCGTGCGCCGGTATGGCAGCGCTGGTTCCTGGATATCGCGCTGTTGGGGCTCGCCGGATATGGATACTACTTGTTCTATGAACGGCAAATGTTGACGTTCCAGACCGGAATGACGACAGATCAGCTTCAGGTGCAGCCGTTTCTGTTCTTTGTACCGGCACTCGCGATCTTTGCACTGGGACTGTTCTTCTTACGGTTGTTCCCGTGGATTTTGAAGCTGATACAGCTGATCGGGCGTAAGTTTCTCCCGGTTCCGCTGTATCTGACACTGACGCAGCTTTCGCGTTCATCATCTTCTTATTATCCTTTGATGATCCTGCTTGTATTGACACTCGGACTCGGTGTGTATAACTCGGCGGCGGCTCGTACCATTGATCTGAACTCAACCGAGCGCACGTTATATCGCTATGGTTCGGATGTTATTATGCAGACGGTATGGGAAGGCACACCTGAGGTTAAGGCAACGGGTTCCGGACAAAACGGAGGTTCAGGCGGTGGACAGGGTGGAGGAAACGGTAGCGGTGGTTCTGGAGGCGGCGGTAATGGCGGCGGAGGTGGATCAGGTGGGGGTGGTGGTACTTCACAACCCACGAAGATGATCTATTCCGAGCCACCTTTTGAAGTGTTCCGCAGCCTGAATGGTGTCGAACATGCAGCGAGAGTGCTGCAGACGAAAGGCAACATTATTGTCTCTGGCAAATCAGGTGGACAGGGAATGCTGGTGGGGATCGACAATGTGGATTTTGCCCAAGTGGCGTGGTTCCGCAACGATCTGTTCCCGGCACATCCTTATAAGTACCTTGACTTGCTTGGAAAATATGAAGGGTCCGTATTGATCTCTTCCAAATTTGCAGAAAAATTCAAGCTCAAAACCGGAGACCTCGTCTCCATTGGTGTACAGGGCCAGGCGATTGAATTTGTGGTCTTTGGCATTATACCTTACTGGCCTGCCCAGTATCCGGATCAAATGCCGTTTTTCATCGCCAATCTGGATTACATCTATGATCAGGTGCCTCTGATTCCATATGAGGTCTGGCTGAAGATGGAGCCGGATGCCAAAGTCGCTCCTTTGATGGAGAAACTTGCAGCAGAAGGCATTGAATTATCGTCTGTACGCGATGTGCGTACAGAGCTGGTATCCCAGGGCAAACATCCATCACGCGGCGGTGTGTTCGGCATACTGAGTCTCGGATTCCTTGTGTCGGTGATTATTTCCCTGATCGGATACATTCTGTACTGGTTCTTCAATCTATCCGGGCGTGTAGTACAGTTCGGTGTCCTGCGGGCGATGGGGTTATCCCGGGCACAATTGAGTGGTATGTTGCTGTTGGAGCAGGTGTTCACGGCGGGTCTATCCATCATTCTCGGTATTGGTATTGGTCAGGTATCCAGCCGTCTGTTCCTGCCCTTCCTGCAAACCACAGATAATGTGTCCGCTCAGGTACCTCCGTTCCGAATCGTATTTGAAGAGAAAGATATGCTGCAACTGTACGGCGTGACCGTGGTCATGCTGGTCATTGGAGCAACGATGCTGCTGTGGCAAATCCGCAGGCTGCGGGTTCACCAGGCAGTCAAAATGGGAGAGGAGAGGTAAACGTGATCCAATGCGAAGGACTTGTCAAAATTTTTAAATCTAGCGATGTGGAAGTCGTTGCCCTTCAAGGTCTCAATCTGACTGTCAATCAAGGTGAAATGATGGCCATTATCGGTAACAGTGGTAGTGGTAAATCCACATTGCTCAACATTCTGGGTGGACTTGATCGTCCAACAGCCGGTACAGCCGTTGTCGGGGATTGGGATTTGCTGAAAATGACAGACGCCCAATTGGTGGAGTACAAACGTCATACCGTAGGGTTCATTTGGCAAAATAACGGCCGTAACCTGCTGCCATACCTTACAGCACTGGAAAACGTGGAAACGCCCATGATTTTGGGAGGCAAGCGCGATCGCGCCTATGCCATGCAGCTGCTGGAGTGGGTTGGACTGAAGGATCGCATGCACAACAAGCTGCATCAATTATCCGGTGGTGAGCAGCAGCGGGTGGCGATTGCCATCTCGCTATCGAATCGCCCCAAGCTGCTGCTTGCCGATGAGCCAACAGGTTCGGTGGATTCAGAGACATGTGATACCATCATGGGCATTTTTCGCAAAATGAACAAGGAGCTCGGGGTCACGATTGTGATTGTTACTCATGATCTAACCCTCGCTGGTAAGGTGGACCGGATCGTGGCGATTCGGGACGGCTTGACCAGCACCGAGTTTGTGAAACGCAATCCGAATCTGGATGACGAACATGGCTTATCGGAGGCAGGAGCCCCGGATATTCATGAAGCTTTTGTCATTATTGACCGTGCGGGACGACTTCAGGTGCCCAAGGAGTATCTGGAGGCGCTGTCCATTGATAATCGTGCCACATTGGAATTTGACGGTGAACGTATTGTCATTACACCGCCAAGATAATTTTAGAGGGGGAATTGGGAGATGAAGAACAGGTTTTGGGGAAAACGGGTGCTAGCCGTGCTGGCTACAGCCAGTCTGGCTTTGCCGCTGCTTGCGGGTTGTACAGCGAGTGAGTCCAAGGATAACGAGCAGCGTGTACTGCGTGTAGCGACGTTATGGGGGGGACAGGATGACAGTTATTTCCGTCAGCAGTTTACCGATGCTTTTGAATTGACACATCCAAATATAACGATTGAAGTTGTACCTGCGGTAGATCAGGGCAGCATGTATGGGTATGGTAACCAGGAAGAACAGCAGGACATTCCGGATACGATGGAAAGCTTGAAGAAGATTATGACAGGGGATAACCCGGTAGACGTCATCGTGGCGGATACGGCGACAGTCAAGTCGTTAATTCAGGAAAACATGGTGAAACAACTGGACCCACTGATGCAGGAAGATAAGTTTGATACTACGGATATTGTGCCAAGTGTTCTCGAAGGAATCAAGGATTTGGGAGATCAGAGCATCTACGCATTGACACCAACGTTCTCCTCTTCTGCTTTGTTTTATAACAAAGGCATGTTTGAGAAAGCAGGCGTGGAGCCTCCAACAGACAATATGACCTGGGACGATATTTTCAACCTTGGAACGCGGCTTACAAAAGGTGAGGGCAAAGATCACGTGTTTGGTTTTTCTTTCAGCACCTACCAAGGTGGTTCTTCCTACTATTCGATGCAGCAGTATTATAACGCTCTGCAGCTGAAAATTTTTGATGACAAAGCAGAGAAAATGACCGTAGATTCTCCCCAATGGGAGAAAGTATGGAGTACTATTAGTAAGCTTGCCCTAGATAAAGTCATCCCTAAAGGAGACGAACCGCAGGATCAGGATGACAGTGGACGTTATAATCCGCTTCAGAATGATATGTTCCTGAATGGCAAAACAGCGATGGTAATCGGAGATTACAGTTACATTAATCAATTGATCGATGCCAATAAAAATGCGGATAAAATGAAAGACTTTACGAAGGTAGACTGGGATGTTGTGACACCTCCGGTTCATCCGGAGGCTCCTGAAATCGGAGGCAATATTTATCTTAGTAACCTCATGGCCATTAATAGTTCAGCTCAGAACCCTGATGATGCATGGGAATTGATCAAGTATATGAACAGTGAAGATTGGGCGAAGATCAAAGCGCGCAGCAGTTATGAGATGGTTTCTCGGAAGAGCTTCATTAAACCGAAGGATGGTTTGGATTACAACATTCAGGCATTCTATACTTTGAAACCTGTACCTCCGACCAATACGAACCTGGATAAAATGTATCAAAAAATGCCGAATCTGTGGCAAGTAAATGATAAGGGCATGGAATTCTTCAATCAAGTGCTTGAAAACAAAAAAACACCAAAAGAAGCGCTTGGTGAATGGGCAGCCAAAGGGAACGAGATGTTAGAGAAGTTGAAAAAGAACCCTAAAGCCACGTTTCAATAAAAGTTAGATGATCTTGTAATAAAATCATAGATGTAGCCGCTGGAGATTTATATCTTCGGCGGCTATTTTTATGGAATTGGGGTATTCTACAAAAGCAGGGATAAATGATGACTTCAAGAAAGGACGAGTGGAATGCACTGGGTATATTTCAGCAAATTGTATGCAACCAAATTTCAGGCAGGGTGTCTTGCAAAACGGATGGAGCAGGATGGTTGGATTTACGGTCATAACGAGCCAGCAGAAGTGGAAGTATATCGTTCAAAAAAGGGGCGGTATGGCGTTCGCTTCATTCCCTAACATTACCCCTTGACATATGGGGTAGGGATGGTGTATATTAATTAAGTCGCTGTTTTAATATTTCTTACTGACGCGGGGTGGAGCAGCCCGGTAGCTCGTCGGGCTCATAACCCGAAGGCCGCAGGTTCAAATCCTGCCCCCGCAATTTAGTTTTACTGGATGATTCACAGCCATCATCTGAACGTTATACACTTTTGTTCAGGGCCCTTAGCTCAGTTGGTTAGAGCGGTCGGCTCATAACCGATTGGTCACAGGTTCGAGTCCTGTAGGGCCCATTCTCTCAAAACCCTTGCATAGCAAGGGTTTTTTTCTGTCTTCATACATATGCAATGTAGATAGAGGAGTAAGGATTATGTTATTTATAATAATTCCAATAATTGCTAATATTATGTTATTATAATAAAAAAACATGAGGGAAGGGTGACAATTTAAAGTTATGAATGGTGCTAGTGCTGTGGGTTTTGTAGGGATTTTAACTATATTTATTTTCATTGGTTTGGTAGGTCTGATTTTATATGCTGTGTTCTCAATGGCAATAAAAAGATCTGGTTTAAGGGAGGAAATCTCAGGTTTGAAGCAAGAGATTCGATTATTAAAAGAGAGAATGGAGAAAAACGAACATAACCTCGATTAAGCCATTCTAAAAAGAAGAATATTCAATATTTAATTGCAAATTTGCAAGCTAAACGAGAGAGGCACTGCCGTAGCAATACGGGCAGTGTCCTTTTCATATGCCCTTTTTCCAAAAATCATTGTCTGTCTGTGCCATATCTCAAATCTCAGATATACTATCATATCCCTATTAATAGTAGGTAGATTCCATGAGTTTCTTGATGCGAGTTTGGCCAACTCTATTGCTATCCCGTTCCTCGTAATCAATACACCTCAACTGTTTGGTCAGATTGGCCTGCAAACCGCCAGGAGCAAACCCACTGGTTCAATTCAAAGGAAGTGTTTCAGTGTAGCTTCCATTAGCCCTCGTAGGTGTAACGATAACAATTGTCAGAGGAACCTTGGCAACGGATCCATTATCTATTCTGCGACGTCTACGCTCAGCTTGAGCATTCTGGCTCCTTAGGTTATTACGTTCTATGCGAATGGTTTCAATCCATCAATAACAACTCAGATGACGTACACTGCATTTATCAGCGCTCTAACTTGCTCGGTACGATCCGTGTAGGAGAACTTTGATGGAGCGGTATATTCGGACTAACGTTGAGCGCCTTCATTTGCTCAGGCATCGTTTATGATATAATGCGTTAGAGATTAAGGGAACGGTCTATGAGAGCATGGAATTGAAAGTCCGAGAAGTCGATGAAATTATGAATGGAAAGCAGGTTTTCAACCAATGATGCAAAACGAAGGACAACGATTCCGCTTCAGTGAAGCTCCGGTATGGGACTGGCAGCGGGCATATTATGAACAGAAAGGGCTGCACGCTTGGACCGAGAATCAGGTTCCGCAATATATTACGAGTAACCCCATGATTGCAATGGCGTATGCCGAGATGATTTTTGGTTTTCTTCAAGATCTCGCCAGCAAAGGAAAGACGGCCGAGACAGTGACCATTCTGGAACTTGGAGCGGGCGTAGGCCGCTTGGCGCACCAAATTCTGTTCAAACTGACAGAGTTGAAAGATTTTGCAGGCGTGGAGCTGCCAGCTTTTCGATATGTAATGACCGATCTGGTCGAAGATAATGTATTGGGCTGGAGAGAGCATCCGTCCATGCAATCCTTTATTGACCAAGGAATACTGGATTTCGCACGTTTTGACGCGATACAGGACACCGAGTTGAATCTGGTAGTGGCGGATACAGTTATTCGACCAGGCGATCTGAAGCAACCTTTGCTGTTGATTGCCAATTACTTTTTTGACAGCATTCCACAGGAATTAATTTATGTCGGTGAGGGTGAGATATATGAGTGTGACGTACTCGTCCAATCTCCAAAATCTCCTCTTCATTCGGAGCCTGCCGAGTTGCTGCAAAACATGATACTGAGTTATGAATACCGCCGTGCACCTGAGTACAGTGCAGAGGACTATCCGTATCAAGAGCTTATCGCTCTGTACAAGGAAGAGTTGGAGGATTCGCACATTATGTTCCCGGCAGTCGGTTTGTCCTGTCTCGAACGATTGAACAAGTTATCAGATTCAGGATATGTGTTAATTACTGCGGATAAAGGGGACCATCGGCTGGACAACTGGAAGTTTGCCGAGCCTCCTGAATTCGTACTTCATGGAAGTTTTTCTTTAACGGCAAATTATCATGCCATTCAATATGTATTGGAACAGCAAGGAGCCCACACTCGTTTCACAACACATCATTATAAAGACCTGAACGTTGGATGTATGTTGATGGTGGACGAACCACTGGGGTACATAAACACTCGACTTGCGTATCACCGATTTGTTGAACGTTTTGGACCCGATGATTTCTTTAGTATGAAAGAATGGATGGATCATCAGGTAGAGCGGATGGAACTGAAGCAAATTATACCGTTCTGGCGTCTGGGTGGATATGATGCTGAGTTTTTGATTCTTAGTGCCAACCGGATTTCGAACCTTCTACCGGATGCAAGCGATGAGGAAATGCTTGATATTCAGTCTGGAATCCACATCATGTGGTCTTCATATTATGTAATGGAGCGGCTAGGAGATGTGGCGTTTCTTGTAGGTCAGCTGTTATATGGGATGTATATGTATGAGGACGCCAAGCGATTTCTGGAGCTGTCGTTAGATGCTGATTGGAGAAAACAGAACTCAGCTGTGCTGTACGACTTGGCTGTGTGTTGTTATGAACTTGAACTGGAAGAAGAAACGCTGGCTTACACGCGGAAAGTACTGGCTTTGGAACCTGATCATGAGGAAGCAATAGATTTGCTGAATAGCTTCGAGTGTCTATAAAGATTGAAACTTACTTCTCTTCATCGTATTATTAGGATGATCACACAAAAATTTCCTGTATACGGAAGAGGAGATGAGTACATGAAGAAGGTTCTGACCATTTTGCTTTATCCACTTGCGGTGGTTGTGGGAGCGCTGGGCGCGAATTCAGCTGCGACTGGTGATATGGTACTTTTGCGAAAGATATAGCTACAGATCGAGGTTATAACGGGCAGGAGATTTATGATAGAATTGAACACAGAAATTCCTAACTACATATCATTTAAACTGTAAAAGTAATTGTTAGACGGAGCGATATTCCAAAGACAATTACTCTTGAAGCGAAGTGTAATGAGCAGGAATCCTGCCTGTACAACCTTTAAGCCGGTTTCGTACCTGAATACAGGTATGAACCGGCTTTTATTCATGAAGGGAGGATAAACGTTGAAGATTATTATTGGACAACCCAGGTTGGAACAACAATTGCTGCAGCTGGAAGCGGAATTGAAACAACATCCAGAAGCGGATGTGTTGTTCTTTCCTGAAGGCTATCTGAATCAGAACGTGGAAGAGGCTGGCCGTCTGGCGGCTGTATATGGAACGATGATTGTGTCAGGTCATCGCAGGTTGTATGAACGTCCCAAGGACCGTTCGATCATCATTAACAAGGCCGGAGAGACTGTATTGGAGAAAGCGAAGTATACCGCTGCTGAGGTAGTTAAGGAACAGGGTTGGACCATAAGCACCTTGTTATGTGACGAGCTGGTGCTGCAAGGTTTTCGCAACGAGAGTATTGGCACAGTGGATATGATTATGCATTCCATAGGTGTGGGGATGTTCAGTGAAGAGCAGTATACAGAGTGGATTGAAGAAGCACGGCAGATGGCGATACAAAATCAATGCATTGTTATGGGGACCAGCCATGCGGACGGTTCGTATCGTGACAGTGAAATTTCAATTCCAATCGCCTATTGTATTGCCCCGGATGGGCGAGTGGTCTTGGCGTCCAGAAACGATACGCGTACTCGTTTGATTGTCTTGGACAAGCAAAATACAGCAGACCTCCATCGTGGAGTACCAGGAAATGATGTGAACATCCAAGTCATTCCTTCGGCATAATTCAACTGACAGAATACACAATGATTGGGCCCGTTAGCTTGCCGTATAGCCCGGTCATTCATGTTAGAATCGACATATATTATGGCATACCTTGAAATTCAAAGGAGGCCAATCAAATGAGTGAAGTTGGATACGGTTGTGGCGGCAATGTTGGTGGATTTGGCGGATGGACTTCCACAAGCGCAATTCTCGTACTCTTCATCCTGCTCGTAATCATCACTAAATCTTTCTGGCTGTAAGCCACTGTAGAACAAGGTTAGACCTGGTTACATGTATGCTCCGCTGAGACTTCAGCGGGGCTTTTCTGCGTTTCTATAAAAGAATGATATGATGAAAGAGATTTGACAACCGAAAACAATGTACTTAAAATCACATAAGAGACTAATAAAAGAGATTGAAGGGATAGCAATGCCGTTTATTCGTTTTAAAGGATTCACAGGACCCCAACTGGAGGAAGTTGTACCCCGCATCACGGAGCAATTTGCGTTGATTACCAATATTCCGCGGGAGAGAATGAAGGCAGAACGTCATGACGTACAAGCCCTTACTCCTTCTCCGGCTTCAGTAGAGATCCTGATGTTCCAACGTGATCAGGAGATTCATAATCGGATTGCTTCCTCAATGCAGGTTATTTTGGAAGAAGCGGATTTGCCTGATGTGCATATTTTCTTCAATATACTGTCACCAGCGCTGTATTATAAACAAGGCAAGCCGTTGACAGATTACCGATTAGATTGAGAATAAAATGGCTGCACCGATGATGTTCGGAAACAGCGGAGACGAGCAGATGTGTGCTCGTCTTTTTTGATTCAATCATTTTACTCTTTGATTCGATTTAACCGGAAAGAGCACAGGGAGGATATGATGAATAAGGCACCGCCAATCAAATATACCGGCCGAACCCCCATTTGATCAGCAATCAGACCGAAGATTACCGTAGATATGCTCATGGCAGCTGAGAGAATAATTCCATGTGCTGCGTATACCTTGGACAGGGATTCGATGGGCACGCTGCTCTGAAAAGCCGTTTGCTGAGCAATATCGCGGATCTGATAAGCAGGACCCATAAGCATACACAATACCAGAGCAAGCCAAGGGAGGCTGTTTAAACCGTATGCGATGGTCAGCAAGCTGAAGAGAAGAGAACTTATTGCCATACTGGAGATCAAGTGCTTCTGTATGCGAGTGGCCAGAGCGATGGCTAGAATTCCCCCAAGAATGGTGCCGGCAGAATAGCTGGAGTTGATAAGTCCCCACCAACCTTCCTCTTGGCCCAAAGTTTCTTTCACAAAAGCAAGCGTGATAGCGCCGATCCAGATGGAGCCAGCAAGACCTTCAACCAGATCCATGAACGTTATCAGGCGCAACGACCGATTTTCCCAAAGGATAAGCCAACCTTCCCTTAGTACATCCCATCTGGAAGTGGATTTCTCGACTTTTTCCTCCATTTCGCGGGTAAGTGAGCTGATCGTAATCATTAGAAGCAGGACAGCCCAGGATAAGCTTGTAGCCGCCCAGAATGTCTGTGAAGCACCCCATTGCATAACGATGAAACCTGTCATCGCATATCCAATGATTGTCATGGTCTGAGTAGAGAATGAGAGAAAACTATTCGCCTTCACCAGATCTTCTCCTTGAACCAATCGTGGAGTTAATGTGTTTATTAATGGAGATTCCCATCCGTCCAGGAACGAGAGGATCGCTATTCCCACAAGCAGAAGAGGAATGTGAGCAGTGAGATCGGTAAATGCGATGGCGATTCCGGTAATCATCAATGTTTTGGCAAAAGGAATGCTAATAATCAGCCTGGAGAATGCGAAACGGTTCACAAGCAATGGTGCAGTAAAGCCTGCGACGATACGCGCTGACATATGAATGAATGGAAACAGCGCAGCGTAAAGGACAGACCCGGTCTGACCGTAAATAAACGTCGTAATAACCATGATATATATAACATTAATGAGAGAAAGCAGCGTTTTGGCAGCCCAATATGGATAAAATGCGATGTTCATGCTAAGGTGTCCTTTCCACAACGATAATTATATATTACGGGTATCGTTGCAAACGCACCACAAACAAAGTTGTCATTTTCCCGTCATTGAAGCAGCAAAAAAGCAGCTGTCCCAAGGGACAGCTGACTTTCTGGTTTCTATAATTCAAGCCACAACGAGCGAAAAAGCGATAAGCAGCATCAACAGACTGGTCATTCTGGTCATCGCCATATAAGGTCTGCTGGGCTCAGCCTCTCCCCGGGAAATCCAGCCATAACGCAAGTACCAGCCAAATTTCGGGAAGCACAAATTAATGATACAAAGTGTCATGAATATAAAAAAGAGGGTTCTCATACCCGATCTTCCTTCCTCATTTTACATGACCGGCTCAAAATTAACGTTTACGTCTGGAGAAGAAGAAAACAAGCAAAATAATAATAATGACGATTAATAAAAATTTCATGAGTGATCCTCCTGATGACAAGATAAGTTTTTGTGAATGTATTTATCAGATATTACCCAAGGAACACATGACTTGAATAACTATGTTACAATTAATTATATTGTTTTTATATAATCACATACCATCGGGTTATGGATAGCTTCATTAGGAGTATGAATACATCAAAGTTTGGTGAGATGAAGGAGGAAGCATGACTAAATACAATCAACTCGCTATACAATGGGAATTTATTATCTCTAAAATTAAATCTTCCGTGACCGTAGTTGATGCCACCTTGCCTGATTTTCCGCTAATGTATGTAAATGAATATTTCACTCAATTAACCGGATATAGTGCAGAAGAGTCGATGGGACAGAATTGTCGGTTCCTGCAAGGGCCGGATACGGACCCGGAAACCGTACAGAAAATTCGCGAAGCGTTGAAGAAGCAGCAGTCGATCAAGACAGAGATTCTGAACTATACGAAGCATGGACAGAAATTCTGGAATGAACTGAATATCGATCCTATTTTCGATGATTCAGGGGAATGTCTGTTTTTTGTAGGGATTCAATACGATATTTCGGAGCGGAAATATGGTGAGCAGCAGTTGCGGATGGCAGCTTCGCTAACAGAAATGAACAGTAGGGGAGAGCTGGAGTTCATTGGGAAGCTGAACCATGAACTTCGCACTCCGCTGAACGGGATTATGGGCATGATCGAACTTGTCGGCATGGGTGACAACAGTGAGGAGCAGAAAGAGTACTTGGAGCTTGCGCGCCAGTCAGGGGAAGCTCTTCTGAATATTGTCAACAATAGTCTTGATATGGCCAAGCTGGGCAGAGGGAAAATGAGAGTGGAGCAAATTGAGTTTCAGCCGTTGAAGCTGATTCAACAGATTATTAAGACACATGAACTCGCGGCGCAGAATAAACAAATTCGCTTGCTCTGTCATGCGGATCTGGCTACTCCTGATGTACTCACGGGAGATCCTCTGCGTCTCCGACAAGTGCTGGATAACCTGCTCAGCAACGCTATTAAATTCACGGAACAAGGTGAAGTGCAATTACAGATGGATATTCAGGAGCAGCGAGGGAATACCGTTATCCTTGTATTCACTGTACACGACACGGGAATTGGCATTCCAGATAATAAAATCAATCAATTGTTTGAAGCATTCACGCAGACGGACGTCTCCCACGCACGCAAATTTGGCGGCAGCGGACTTG
Source organism: Paenibacillus sp. GL_099_B (assembly GCF_057835695.1). Lineage (NCBI taxonomy): Bacteria > Bacillati > Bacillota > Bacilli > Caryophanales > Paenibacillaceae > Paenibacillus > Paenibacillus sp. GL_099_B. The sequence goes on along the minus strand of NZ_CM174430.1, from coordinate 4,933,317 downwards.
GACTCACCATCTGCAAAGAGTTGCTCGAATTGATGAATGGTCAAATTTCGGTGGAGAGTATCGAGGGAAAAGGAACGAAGTTTCAGGTTACCTTGCCTTTACTTCGACAACAGGCGATTCCTAACGTGGGGTAGTCTATGCAGAACAGCCGGGAAATGTCGGCTGTTTTTTTATGTTTTTTTATATTGTTTAGCGAACTGGCGTTCTGGTATAATGCAAGTGTTGAATGGGGGAGAAACAGCATGAGTAAAAGACGCAGAAGTAGAAAGAGCAAGGGCAAGCAACGATTTAAAAAGCAGATATTGACGCTGGTGGCAATGTTAATGGTAGCTCTCTATGCATGGGTTGGGGGAGAATGGTCTCTGGATATACCGTCCCAATTTGGGGGAAGCAAGGGGGGCGTAGATCATACTATTACATTCCCAGCCGAGCGCTATCCCGAAACGGCCAATCATATCAAGAAGGCAATCAAGGCAGGACATTCGGATGTATGCACCATTGATCGCAGTGGAGCTGAAGGTAATCGGGATTTGTCCCTCAAAGGTGTTCCAGTCAAAAAGGGGAAAGACCGGGATGAATGGCCAATGGCGATGTGTGCGGAAGGCGGTGCGGGTGCGGATATCCAATATATTAGTCCCAAAGATAATCGTGGTGCAGGCTCATGGGTGGGAAACCAACTAAGTACATATCCGGATGGAACACGAGTAAAGTTTGTGGTGAAATAACGACGGACTATGAATGAGAAAGTAATTGATGCAGAAATGCCTTGGCTTTGAAAAATTGTGGCATAGCGTAAAAGGCAAAAATAAAACCAGACGTCGAAGCGTCTGGTTTATTTTATGAAGGACGAAATAAACACGTCTAGTTCACGTATAAATACATGAAGTACTTGTTCCCTGTTTACAGATCAGCCGTACACAACTGCATTCCACTTAAATGATGAGAGCGAATGCTTAACAGACGTGTGACTTGTTCCACTTCGTCGAATGGAATCCACAGGCTTCCATGGACTGTCCGTAAGGAAAGAATGGAAGCATCGGCTGTACGTTCCGGAAATCCAGCTACCGTTTGTCCACTTGTATTACGAACGATGATTTGTTGTTTGCGTCGAATGGCAATTTCTACCTCTTTTTTCATATGTCATTGCTCCTGGTTATGGAATAGTAATTCGATATGTCAATAATTTCAATGGTTAATTTGTCTTCTTTATCTAGTCTATCAGAACTAGGTATAGATTTCCAGATCAGAAATTAAATTTTACATAGGTGAAAGGACTTATTACATGTGATCCGTTTTTGAAGAAGCAACAAGGGTTATATAAGGGTAAAAGGAGGGGGAATAAATGACACAATTGCTGATCGGACTCGTGGGCACGGAGAATGAAGCCATTATCATGCTAAATAAATTGAAAGAGGAAGGTATAGCAGATAAATATTTGGGTGCGGTAGCCAAAGAACAGGTTAATCTCGAAATGGTAAGCGAGAAGACTGGTTTGCCTATGCCTCTGAAGGGCGCAGGAACAGACGGTGCACTAGGCGTGCTTAAAGGGGTGCTTGCTGGTCTGGGCAAGCGGATGGATCAGACGATGTCCATCGGAAAAGCGGTACGTAAACTCGCAGGCAACGAGATTGGAAATGACACGGATGATCTGGTGCTTACCTTGACAGAAGCAGGGGTCTCCGAAGAAGATGCTAATTATTATGAAGATTGGCTGGTGCAGGGGCATATCTTGGTGGTTGTGGAATGCAGCGAGGAAGAGGCGGCCCGAATTGCACCTATTCTTCTTTTTTAGTTTAATTTAAGCCTGATTTTAGGTTTTTTTAATGTTGGGGAGGTATTCTTATTTCACACCTCCCTTAATATAGATGGTTTAAAGAAAGTTCGGGACCGCAACTCGAACTTTCTAGGCACTGCTCGCTAACGCTGGCAGTGCCTGTTTCATTTTTTTGGATTATTTTATAATAAGGTGTTGCAAAGTGATAAGTTTTATGGTAAGATATTTCTTGTCGCCTGAAGTGATGAAGCAATACATACATATGCCGGGGTGGCGGAATTGGCAGACGCACAGGACTTAAAATCCTGCGGTAGGTGACTACCGTACCGGTTCGATCCCGGTCCTCGGCATCCTAAGAAAAGATCGCATGACGCTTGTTAAACAAGTTGTTCATGCGATCTTTTTTTGTTTGAAAATTTTGTTATTCTTTGCCGTGCCATTCAGGTTCATAAACATTAAAAAATGATAATACATATCAGATGACGCCTGTGGGGCTGCCCATTATGAATTACCAGGATCGATGGTGTATACTATCCGTAGGCATAAATTACCTTTATCTTTGAACTTGAAGAAATCAAGGTTGCATAACAAAATAAACAATTTTATGGACGGAGGACTCGACCCATGTTGAAACAGCTTAAGCCCTATAAGGTGCTGCAGGAACGCAGAATCGAAGAGTTGAAGTCAGATGCGTATCTCCTGGAACATCAGAAATCCGGAGCCAAAATTGTACTCTTATCTAATCAGGATGATAATAAAGTGTTCAGTATCGGTTTCCGTACTCCTCCGGAAGACAATACAGGTGTAGCTCACATTCTGGAACATTCCGTACTGTGTGGCTCCAAGAAATTTCCGGCCAAGGATTCCTTTGTTGAATTGCTGAAGGGTTCTCTTAATACATTTCTGAATGCGATGACATATCCCGATAAAACGATCTATCCAATTGCAAGTCGGAATGATCATGACTTCCATAACCTGATGGATATTTATTTGGATGCGGTACTCCACACGAATATTTATGATAATGAAAAAATATTTCTGCAGGAGGGTTGGAATTACAACCTGACCTCAGCTGAAGATGAGTTAACTTATAACGGTGTTGTATATAACGAGATGAAGGGCGCATTTTCTTCACCGGAACGGATTGTGCGCAGAGAAGTCCTGAATTCACTTTTCCCGGATAATACATATTCTTGTGAATCAGGCGGATTTCCCGATGCAATTCCCGATCTGACCTATCAAGGCTTGCTGGATTTCCACTCCAGATACTATCATCCGTCCAACAGCTTCATTTATTTGTATGGGGATATGGATATGGAAGAGAAATTGCAGTGGTTAGATGAAAACTATCTGAGTGAGTATGATCGAATCGAGATTGATTCTGCCATTCAGCTCCAGCCTGCATTCGGACAAAGAGTGGACGCAGTTAAGACATATTCTGCCGGAAGTACCGAATCAGAAGTGGATAACAGCTTCTTGACCTATAATGCGGTCATTGGAACAAGTCTGGACAAGGAATTAAACATCTCGTTTCAAATTTTGCTGTACGCACTGCTTAACGCTCCAGGAGCGGTTCTGAAGCAGGCTTTGCTGGATAAGGGCATTGCGAAGGATGTATATGGTACGTATGATGACAGCCTGTATCAGCCTGTGTTCACCGTTGGATTGAAGAAGAGTAATCTGGCAAGCAAAGAAGATTTTCTGGGGACGGTAAAAGAGGTGCTGGAGCGTGTTGTGAAAGAAGGCTTTGATCCAAAAGCGCTGCTCGCAGGTATTAATTCCTATGAATTCAACCACCGTGAAGCCGATTATGGAAGAATGCCCAAAGGATTAATCTATGGTTTCTCCTCATTGCAAAGCTGGCTGTATGATGTCGAAGCTCCATTTACTCATTTGGAAGCGAATGACGTATTTGCTGAGCTGAGAACGAAGATGACCGAGGGTTACTTCGAGAAGTTGATTGAGACGTATTTACTGAAAAATACGCATACTTCTTTCGTTGCTGTCACCCCGGATAAAGGATTGAACGCACGCAAAGAGGAAGCGCTGAAAGCACATCTGAAATCAGTTCAGGCGGGACTGAGTCAGGAAGAGATTCAGCAACTCATTCAGAGAACTGAGGCTCTTGCCGAGTACCAGAATGCACCTTCAACCAAGGAACAACAACAGGTGATTCCAACGTTATCGATAGAGGATATTGAACCGAAAGCATCGACGCTGTATCAGACGGTAAATCAGGTCGAAGGTACAACCGTTCTGCACCATAACATCTATACCAATGGGATCGGTTATCTGAGACTGTTGTTCGATATTAAGGAAGTCCCACGGCGTTTGCTGCCGTATGTTGGATTGCTGAAAAGTGTGCTTGGTTACGTCGACACTCAGAATTTCTCATTTAATGAATTGTCGAATGAAATTCACATTCATTCCGGGGGCATTCATAGTGGCATCGGTACGTATGCAAACGCGCATGAGCACCGTGATTTCAAGGCTACGTATGAATTCAACGCCAAAGTGCTGTATGACAAGCTTGGATTTGCTTTTGACATGATCAAGGAAATTGTGTTTACGTCCAAATTTGATGATTCGAAGCGTTTATACGAAATTATTGCTCAGTTGAAAGGCAATTTGCAGCGCAATCTGATCAGCGGAGGGCATTCAGCGGGAATTGGCCGTTCTACCTCTAAACACTCGGCTGTTGCAGACTTCAGGGAAGCGGTTAGCGGCATCGCCTTTTACCAGTGGCTTGAGGAGCTTCAGGCGAACTTTGAGGCTAGAAAAGAAGAACTGTCGACCAGCCTTCAATCGTTGACTAGCTTTATTTTCAGACCAGAAAACTTGCTGGTAAGTTACACTGCGGATGATCAGGGATATACGGGCTTAGAGAAACAGGTATCCGATTTGAAAGCGAAGCTGTTCACCCAAGATGTTGCCAAAGAAAAAGAGGCATTTACACCTGTTCATCACAAAGAAGGATTCAGATCACCATCTGAAGTCCAATATGTTGTTCAAACAGGTAACTTTATTGATAAAGGGTATTCGTACACAGGCTCACTCCGTGTCTTGCAGGGGATTCTATCTCTGGATTACTTGTGGAACAATATCAGGGCCAAAGGCGGAGCATACGGCTGCATGTCAGGTTTCAGACGTAACGGAGACAGCTATGTAGCATCGTACCGCGACCCGAATCTCGAAAAAACATACAAAGTTTATGAAGAGATGCCGCAATACCTGAAGGATTTCAAAGCAGATACACGGGAAATGACGAGATATATCATTGGCGCCATCCAGGACCTCGATACACCAAGAACGCCTTATGGCGAAGGATCATTCTCTCTGGAATGTTATCTGTCTAATGTCACCGAAGCCGATCTTCAGAAAGAACGGGATGAAGTGCTAAGCACAACAGAAAGTGACATTATAGGTTTTGCGGAAGTGGTATCCGCCATATTGGAGCAGCAGCAACGCTGTGTTATCGGTAATGAAAACAAGATTGAGGACCAGAAGCAATTATTTGACGAAACCCTTGATTTAATCAAGAACTAATCGAATGATGCATCAAGTCGAAGCATGAAGCAATAAACATCTGATCCCAAAGGGCGCTTTTATGAGCTGTAATAGCTTATAACTGCCGCCCTTTTCTTGTTACCGGGTTTTTCTTTTCCAATCTAATCTGATCAATCAGCAGCTTATGTTGAAGGTTTAGGTGACGGCGAGCATATTATAGATCTTTAACGTACGCAGATCTTCCTTAGAAATTTTCAGCTCGTTATATAACTCCTGATTCTCAGGCAAGGGCGTTCGAGAGAATAGCATTTTCAAAGCGATGGGCATAAAGGGGCGGAAGGAAACACCTGCCATCAATCCCCACTTTTTCTCGGACTCCTGAAAAGATGCTAAAATGTTAATATACAGATTCTCCAGCGGTGTAGCCTGATTTTTCAGAATCAGCGTGGTGAGTGTGTCGTAATGCTCGGTGTGGCCCCAATACATATTTTCGCATTCTTGATAATTCTCAAAATTCTTGACGTTCATATACATTACGGTTCGATAACGATTCGCGTCCGACTGTGCCATCATGTCAATGACACAACGGATGAGGCTATTGTTTCGCCCGTCATAAAAATACGAATAAAATCTTGTGGAATTTTTGAAAAAGCTGGACGGTACCGTATTCATAAGAGGAGAAGCTTGCTTGGGCTCGATATACAGCAGCTGCTCCACTTGAATGTTCAATGAATCAGCAATTTGATGCAGCGTGACTACATCAAGTGTAATATCTCCGCTCTCATACTTGGACAGAGTAGCTTTGCTTTTGTGAATCTGATCCGCCAGCTGCTGGACCGTTAACCCTTTCCATTTGCGAAAATTACGGATTTTCTTGCCGACTTCTTTGTTGATGGTGTTCATATCGGATCTCCTTCTGCTAAGTTTCTTAAGAATATGAGAAAAGGTGAAACCCATTGGTAAAATCAATCTATACGAAAAATATAACACTTTTTTCATGAAAATACCTATTCAGAAGAAACATTAAGATGGATTTGTTTCTTTTGAATAGATTGTATTGCGTTTGATGTAACTTCTAAGCCATGAAATAATGTGTCTAACAGAACCTCATCCCAGGATGGAGAACAGAGAGAAAGAGGCGCAGAAGGCTATGAAGTATGATTTTGATGAGATTATCGATCGCACAGGGACCAATGCCATGAATACGGATGGTTTCCGTCAATATATTTTTAATGCAACAGAAGATATGAAATTTCCCTTTAAGGATGAAGAATTTATTCGCATGTGGATTGCAGATATGGAGTTTGCCACACCTCCCGAAATACGGGAAGCAGTTAAGGAGCGTTTGGACCGGGAAATTATGGGGTACTCCCAGGTGTTCGATCCGGCATACTACGAAGCTGTCTCCAACTGGATGAACAGATACTACGACTGGTCTTTTCCCAAGGAGCATCTGGAGACATCGCATGGGATCATTCCTGCTCTATATGAATTAGTTGAATATATTTGCAAACCGAATGAAAAGGTGCTGATTGTGACACCCTCCTATGGTTTTTTCAAATCGGCTGTGGAGCATAATCATCTTGAACTAGTTTGCTCAGATCTGATCAACGAGCAGGGACATTATTCAATAGACTTTGCAGATTTTGAAGCCAAAGCCAGCGATGAACAAGTCACGTTATGTATTTTTTGCAATCCGCATAATCCGTCCGGACGGGTATGGTCAACAGAAGAGTTACAACGTGTGGGCGAGATTTGTCTGAACCATAACGTGTGGGTAATTTCGGATGAAATTCACTGTGATTTGCTGCGTACAGGAAAGAAGCATACGCCTCTTGCCAAGCTGTTCCCGGATACGGATCGAATTGTTACCTGTATGTCGCCGAGCAAAACGTTCAACATGGCGGGCCTGATGTTCTCCAACGTGATTATTGCAAATGAAGGACTCCGAACGATCTGGCAAACACGGCATTATGGATTCAAAAATCCGCTGAGCATTGCTGCGACTCAAGCTGCTTATGAACATGGCGACGAATGGCTGAAACAGTTGAAAACGTATCTCGATGACAATTTTTCCTTTGTGGATCAATATGTGAAACGTTATCTGCCACAGGCGATCTTTCATATTCCGGAATCTACGTATCTGGCATGGATTGATATTACGGCATACGTCCCCCAAAATGTAAACCTGCCTTTATTTTTCGCTGAACAAGCGGGGGTATTACTTGAAGATGGGCATATGTTTGTAGCTAATGGAGGCGGGTGTATCCGTCTGAACCTGGCATGTCCGCGTTCGGTTCTTGAAGAGGGGCTCAGAAGAATAAGCACTGTGTTGGTCAATAAAGATGAGGGTGTACCCGTTCAAGTCTGAATTCAATTAACTATAAACAAGGTACAGAATTGCTTTAACGCTGAAGTACAGATTCAGAAAGCATCAATTCACAGCGATAGCCATTCCGTGGTAAGTCTGAAGTAACGTTAGTTATACAGGCAACCTATTCCCCTGATGTACACTTCTGGTCTGCTGTCCCCGGTTATGTTAAAATGGTGGATAGTCTATGAGTCGTAGGATACGGCTCACGCAGGTGGCAGTTCGTTATGTGGACTGCACGGATATGTATTCATCAGGGAAAGGAGCCTTTACATATGTTTGGAAATGATTGGGACACGGTACTTCAGGAAGAGACTGAAGCCGAGTATTTCAACAACATTCGTTATGCACTCGCCGCCGAGTATAAAACACAGACCATCTTTCCACCCAAGGAAGATTTGTTCTCGGCTCTTAAACTGACCCCGTATCATAAGGTCAAGGCTGTTATTATCGGTCAGGATCCTTATCACGGAGCAGGTCAGGCTCAAGGATTAAGTTTCTCTGTCAGACCGGGGGTGCGCATTCCTCCTTCTTTGAAAAATATATATAAGGAGCTTCACGCGGATCTAGGTCTGCCGATTCCGAATCACGGATCGCTGGTTCATTGGGCAGAGCAGGGTGTGCTGTTGCTTAATGCGGTTCTGACGGTACGGGAAGGGCAGCCGAACTCCCATCAGGGACTGGGATGGCAGACGTTTACAGACGCTGTCATCCGGGCATTGAATGAACGTTCAGAACCGATGGTATTTATGCTTTGGGGCAGTCATGCCCAGAAGAAAGGGGCATTCATTAACCGGGATAAACACCTGGTGTTGGAGTCTACGCATCCAAGTCCGCTTGCAGCACATCGTGGCTTCCTGGGCAGTCGTCCTTTTTCCAAAGCCAATGAATTTTTGACCTCCAAAGGTATTGAACCGATTGATTGGACGATACCGGAAAACTAGACAAACGGGGGCGAAGGCATTGCGACATTGGGTAGGACGGAAAGTAGCCGTATATCGTGCAACCGGCATACGAGAGCCACTGAAAGGAACGCTGGTCGAGTGGGATGAAGAAGCGGATTGTGTACGAATCGGACCCAAGCGGATCAAGGTATCGTTCGACAATATCGCAATGATCCGGCCTCTGCCTGAAGAAAGCCTTCCCTTGAAAAAAGCGCGTTCCGAGGTGCATAAGGTTGGATATGTGATGAAAAAGGCGGTACAATTTGAAAATGCCATCTATTTCAAATCACAGGTTATGATTTGGCGTCGGGCCAAAATTGTAGCATTATCCACAACGATTATACGTCATGATGATGATCAGGTTGAGCTTGCAGACGGCCGGATTCTTCGCAAGGACAAGCATATGTTTGTGGTACGCTCACGGCGTGGAATACGATAAGTCCAATGATATTTAATATTCATTTCATGCAAAGATCATATGGATTTAATGTTCGGCCTTTATAGTAAACAGTAACAACCCCTTCTAAAAGATGTGTACTAATTATGGGAGCCCGGCCGGCTGCAAACGGTCGGGTGTTTTTTTTATTCACTTGTGTATGATGAGTGATGTAACATAGTATTTGCACTCATGTTATACACTAATGAAATAGATAATGAGAAGGAGTGAAACCCATTGAAACGTATATGTGTTTTTGCAGGCTCCAACCCGGGAAATCACCCCGATTACACACAGCAGGCTATTAAATTGGGTAAACAGATCGCCGATAGCGGGTACGCACTCGTCTATGGCGGTTCATGTATGGGATTAATGGGTGCGGTCGCCGATGCTGCTCTGGAACAGGGTGGAGAAGTGATTGGTGTCATGCCGACTGGTTTATTCCGCGGAGAGGTCGTACATGGTGGTCTTACGCAGCTGATTGAAGTGGGAACGATGCATGAACGCAAGGCAACGATGGCCGAGCTGTCCGACGGATTTGTAGCGCTTCCTGGTGGTATGGGGACATTCGAAGAATTATTCGAGGTTCTTTGCTGGGCACAAATTGGCATTCATCGTAAACCCGTCGGTTTGTTAAATGTAAACGGATATTACGAGCCGCTGATGAAAATGGTTGAGCACAGCGTGCATGAAGGATTTTCCAATACCTCACATCTCAGTCTATGGAGTCTGGAGTCTGACCCGGCTGAACTGTTGAACCGGATGTCATCCTATATTCCGGCACAGTTGACCCAGAAGTGGTCACAGCTTCATGATAAATAACTACCCGCTCCAGCGGAAAACTTTCCGATGTGCCCAAGCAAGTTCCCTCCCCAAACATAGTCTATAGTGTACTTTCTTAAAAAGAGGGGAGTGTCACTCATGAGCGAAATCAAAGGCACAGGATACGGTTACGGAGGTTTTGGCGGTGGAGCATGGACATCAACAGGCGCAATTCTGGTGTTATTCATCCTGCTCGTTATCATCTCTCGTACATTCGTTCTGTAAATCGATCAGCCATTCCGGGACGGTGACGTAGTCGCCGGGACAACGCCCGATGAAGAAATGGCCTTTCCAAGAGACGCCGGTACGGCCGGTGTCTCAGGGGAACGGTTTTTTTTCTGTCTGCAAAAAAAAGAACTCCGCCTCCATGGTAAAGAGAGACAGAGTGGGGCGAGGGGAGTTAGACCGTTACCACAGTATCACCAGGCAAACTGAGTGTTTTCCAGGCAATGTATAGTCCAATTGCGGCTGCAATAAGAGCAAGGATGGCAGCGATAAAAGCCAACTTATCCAGTTGACTCTGTTCATTAATAATAGATGATTGATTACTCGTTTTGTCGGGAACAGCCAGACCCCGAACGGATGCCTTTTTCATGTGTTGGCGTGGTCCGGGTGGAGTTCGGGTTTTACAGCTGGGTTTGCTGGATCTGCTTTTTGCAGAAATTCTGGGTAAGGGAGCTTTTTTGGAGGAAGATTTGGGAGATACCGATTTCTTCTTCGTTAGGGGTTTCAAAGGGCGACCTCCTTACAGCGGAGTGCAGTTGTCTATGACTGATACTATATTATGTCTGCTTTACAGATTGAGTTCACAAAATGAGTGAATCCCCAGCCTTCCAAGATGTTGCCCTATACACGGACGAAGCATACAATTAAACGCTCTGTTAATACAGGTATGACAAACTGCGTTTATAGTGAGAATCATAGAGTTAATGTTGAACTCAGGAGGCGCTGGAATGAAAAAAATTGAAAATATTGCCCATAGGGGAGCATCCGCCGTATGTCCCGAGAATACGATGGTTGCATTTGAACGCAGCTTGCAGCTTGGAGCGACAGGCATTGAAACGGATGTGCAGCTGTCCAGTGATGGTAGACTTGTACTGATACATGATGAGACGTTAAGCCGCACTGCCGGAGCAGAAGGCTGGGTCAAGGATAAATTATATGAGGAGTTGCGTATTCTTGACGCAGGAACTTGGTTCCATGCCGATTTTGCTGGAGAACGAATTCCATCTTTGGATGAATTATTCGATCTGGTTCGGGGGAAAGACATTTTACTTAACCTTGAATTGAAAAATGGTATTATCAGTTATAAGGGAATGGAAGAAAAGATGCTACAAGCGATTCGGGATTGGGGCATGGAACAACAGGTCATTCTTTCCAGCTTCAATCATGCCTCATTAGTGAGGTGCAAACGTCTTGCCCCGGAAATTCGTACAGCACTTCTATATATGGAAAAGCTGTACCGCCCATATGATTATGCTGCCAAACTGGAAGCTTCTGCTCTGCATCCCTACAAGCTGGCTGTAACACGAGAAGAAGTTGCTGCTGCGCTGGCTCAGGGAATTGCAACACATCCGTTCACGGTGAATGATCCTGCCGAAATGCAGGAACTGATCGACATGGGTGTGCAGGGAATCATTACAGATGTGCCTGATGTACTGGCAGCATTGACTGCTGTACATAGTCGTTAATTCATATTTAAAACCAAGGTGCTGCATTGGAGTTCTTATACTCCATGCAGCTTTTTTAGTACAAAAATTCATTTATGCAATAAACATGTCCCATTTGTCCATTGCCAGAGACAGTTAGTTGACATACAATGGTCTATGGGAATGAGAATCAATATCAATATCAGTTTTGTATTAATAGAGAGGTGAATGTTATGTACATAGGATCTGTCTACATCACTCATAACAAGGGTGGGGGCATATGAGTTCGAAAGTTTCATCGGCAAGTCAACCTACGGAATCACCGACAGCCAAAATACACACTCGTCCCTGGGCTGCCACATTGATCCTGACAGGGGGGATTCTGCTGCTCGCGCTGGGTATGGCGTTGTCCATTTCGTTTGGGGCCGCAGATATCAAGCTGGGCGTTGTATGGGAGGCGATTTTTAACTTTAATCCTGAACTGACTCCGCATCAGATTATATGGGAGATTCGGTTACCGCGTATTCTTGGCGGTGCGATGGTGGGTGCCTGCTTCGCAGTAGCCGGTGCCATTATGCAGGGGATGACCCGTAACCCGCTGGCAGATTCCGGGTTGCTCGGACTGAATGCTGGCGCAGGATTTGCGCTCGCTGTCTGCTTTGCCTTTTTCCCGGGCATGCCATATATGTATATCATTCTGTACTCCTTCGTTGGTGCAGGACTTGGGGTTCTTTTGGTCTATGGTTTCGGTGCAGCGTCCAAATCCGGACTTACACCTCTCCGGCTCGTTCTGGCGGGGGCGGCAGTGTCTGCGATGCTGTCAGCACTCAGTGAAGGGATTGCACTGTATTTCAAAATTGGACAAGACCTCGCTTTCTGGACAGCTGGCGGTGTAGCCGGGACAAAGTGGTCGCAGTTGGAAGTCATGTTCCCTTGGGTTTTAGCTGCGCTTATTGCAGGGATTATTATCTCCCGTTCCATTACGCTGCTTAGCTTGGGAGAAGACATCGCCGTTGGATTGGGTCAACGTACTGGCTTGATTAAGCTGGTTGGTCTGATTGTTGTACTGATCCTCGCAGGTACAGCGGTATCCGTGGTTGGTGCTGTTGGTTTTGTAGGGCTTATCATCCCCCATCTCACACGTAAATTAGTTGGGGTCGATTATCGCTGGATTATTCCATGTTCCGCAGTGATGGGCAGTCTGCTGCTCGTATTCGCGGATCTGGCTGCACGTATGATTAACCCGCCATATGAGACGCCAATTGGCGCCTTGGTTGCCCTAATTGGGGTACCTTTCTTCCTCTATCTGGCGCGTAAAGAAAGGAGGACTCTGTAACGATGGAATCCTCAACTCTGGTTGGAGCAGAACGCAAAAAGAGAACAAAAAGCACCATTGTCATGATTGTGCTTGGTGCGTTGATTATTACGGCTTTTATTATCAGTATGAATACAGGCTTCACTCGGCTTTCTCCACTTGAGGTTATGCGGACCTTGTTTGGCGGTGGGACAGCTAAGCAGGAACTGATCCTGTTTGAATTCCGTTTGCCGCGTATCGTCATTTCGGTTATGGTCGGTGCGGGACTTGCACTATCCGGTTGTATTTTGCAGGGGGTATCCCGAAATCCTCTGGCTGATCCAGGGATTCTCGGTATCAACGCTGGAGCCGGATTGGTTGTTATGTTGTTTGTTTCCTTCTTCCCGACAACGACGGCTGCTCCAGTATTTTTGCTGCCAATCCTGGCCCTGATCGGTGCAACTTTTGCTGCATTTCTGATTTATGTGCTCTCTTACAAAAAGGGAGAGGGTCTCATGCCTACTCGCATGTTGCTTACAGGGATTGGGGTAGCAGCAGGGATCAGCTCAGCCATGATCGTGCTAACACTTCGGCTCAGTCCGGAGAAGTATCAATTTGTAGCGACCTGGATGGCAGGTAGCATCTGGGGTTCCAATTGGAAATTCGTAACGGCGCTGCTGCCGTTTCTCATAGTCCTTGTACCGCTTGTTCTGTATAAAGCCCGTGTGCTCAATGTACTGAACCTTGGTGATCAAACAGCAAGTGGTCTCGGCGCTCCGGTAGAACGCGAAAGACTGATCCTGCTGGCTGCTGCCGTGGGACTAGCCGGATCATGCGTATCCGTCAGTGGCGGCATTGGTTTTGTGGGTCTAATCGGTCCACATTTGGCACGTCGTCTCGTGGGACCAAAACATCAGTTCCTTTTGCCTGCATCCGCATTGGTCGGATCATTGCTTGTACTTGTTGCAGATACGCTTGGACGTGTAATTTTGCAGCCTTCAGAGATTCCAGCAGGTATTCTGGTTGCCATCATTGGTGCCCCATACTTCCTGTATCTCTTGAGCAAAACGAAATAGAAAGGCAATCATGTTGTATGGTTGCTATAAGGAGGGCTTAAGTCCATGCTTCGCCGTTTCTTTGCCTATTACAGGCCTTACAAAAAGCTGTTCATTCTGGACTTTAGCTGCGCGATTTTCGTAGCTCTGCTGGAACTGGCCTTCCCGCTGGCAGTCAATAGAGTCGTGGATGACCTTTTGCCAGGGAGACGCTGGGACTGGATATTATGGGCATGTCTTGCGCTGCTCGCGATCTATCTATTAAACTCATTCCTCAACTTTGTTGTTACATACTGGGGACATAAGCTTGGCATTAACATCGAGACCGATATGCGTAAAGCTCTTTTCAATCATGTACAGAAGTTATCATTCCGTTTCTTTGACAATACCAAAACCGGACACCTGGTCTCTCGTATGACCAATGATCTGATGGATATCGGCGAGATTGCCCATCATGGTCCGGAGGATGTATTTATCGCAGTCATGACGTTGATTGGTGCATTCAGCATCATGATGAGCATTAACGGAAATCTGGCCGTGTTAACATTTATCATCGTGCCGCTCATTATTTATCTATCCTTGTATTTTGGCAGCAAGATGTCCAAGGCATTTAGCCGAATGTTCGGGGATATAGCGGATTTCAACGCACGTGTAGAAAACAATGTAAGTGGTATTCGCGTGGTTCAGGCTTTTGCTAATGAAGAGCATGAAAAAGCACAATTCGCTGTAAACAACAGCCGTTTCCGTCAGACCAAACTGATCGCATACAAAATTATGGCCTGGAACTCTTCCATCAGTTACATGCTGATGAAGCTGGTATCCCTCTTTGTACTGGTATGCGGCACATGGTTTGTTATTCAAGGCAGTATGAGCTATGGTCAATTTATTGCATTTATTATGTTGTCCAATGTGTTTCTTACACCCATTCAGAAGATCAACTCCGTTATTGAGACGTATCCAAAAGGGATTGCAGGTTTCAAACGTTATACGGAATTGCTCGATATGGAGCCGGACGTTGAAGATCGACCGGGTGCCACTACGGTATCTCATCTGCGTGGAGATATCCGATATGAGCAGGTGACTTTTGGCTATTCGGATCAGGAGCCTGTTCTTAAAGGGATTGATCTGAATATTCACGCCGGCGAAACAGTGGCCCTTGTAGGACCATCCGGTGCAGGGAAAACAACGTTGTGCAGTCTGCTGCCTCGTTTCTATGATGTGCTGGAAGGTCGCATCACGATCGATGGTCAGGAGATTCAAGACATGACGCTGGATTCATTGCGCAGTCAGATCGGAATTGTTCAGCAGGACGTGTTCCTGTTCGATGGAACAGTTCGTGAGAATATCGCGTATGGCAAGCTGGATGCAACAGAAGAAGAAATCTGGATGGCAGCTCGTCGTGCACAGATGGAAACACTGATCACTTCCATGCCGGAAGGAATGGACACGTTAATTGGTGAACGCGGTGTGAAACTGTCCGGCGGACAGAAACAGCGCTTGTCCATTGCGCGTATGTTCCTGAAGAATCCTCCAATTCTAATTTTGGACGAAGCTACATCTGCACTGGATACTGAGACAGAAGCAGCAATCCAGCAATCCCTTGCGGAATTGTCCGAAGGACGGACTACATTAGTCATTGCCCACAGATTGGCTACGATCAAAAATGCGGATCGCATTATTGTTGTTGCCGAGCAAGGGATTACAGAGCAGGGAAGACACGAAGAATTGCTTGAAGCAGGTGGAGTATACAGCCGTCTGCATTATGCACAGTTTGGTGCCTGAACGTAACTTAGGGTTTGTGAACGTAATATAAGAAAACTGTATAAGAATTAAAAAATAACGCCTTCGTCTACTCATTATCCTGAGTAAGCGAAGGCGTCTTTTTCTACTTTTTAATTTCAAGTTGTGCCTGTTGGCAAGAGAAGAGAATCACGCATCTAAGTCAGAGGATGTTTTAAAATACGTGGCATGACTTGAGCAAACGATCTCTTAGTTTCACTTTGTTCGGACTCCGCTTGAGTTGAGGTGGTGGATTCACCTGATTCTACTTCAGCGGTCGTTGTGGATGGTTCTGCTTTGCTGCCACAGGCTGATAACAACGCGCCAATCAGGGTAATCATGAGTATAAGGGGACCGAGCTTGCGTGTTGCTTTCATCGTTATAGTTCCTCCCGCATAGGTTACTTATTGGATAATGATAATCATTATCAATTTAGTTCGAATGTGATCAGTTTATCGAAAGCGGGGTAGGTTGTACAATGGACAAACAGACGGAAATCCTTTGTACAAAAATAAAACAATTCTAAATGGAGGAGGCGAACGTTATGAACATTATGCTGGTAATTCTCATGACCTGGCTGATATTGATTTTGATTCTGGTCATCTTGGTGCAAGGTATTCGAAAGAATTCGAAGGCAGGAGCCAAATCCGTCTTCAGACGTTGGGGTGGATTATTGATCGGATTATTTGTTGTGGGGACTGTGCCTTTGGGCTTTGCGCTGTATACAGAGTGGGGTGTGGAGCGGCTGGATGCCAACATTGGATTGGGACTGGCTTTGTTTTTTACCTGGGCATACTGTGCCCTCTTGTTATGCGTGGCATTAGTGATCTGGGGAAGGTATGGGTATACGCATTACAGAAAGAAGTGATTTTGTTGCCCTCATGTTTATGATAAACATATGTTTGCATGCAACAATAACCATATATGGAACGTTGAAATTAGAAATAGGTTTTAATAAAGGGGGATTTACATATGTCCCATCTTCGTCGAGTTCTGATATCGCTCCCGATCCTGATCGTATGCCT
This sequence comes from Paenibacillus sp. GL_099_B, assembly GCF_057835695.1. Taxonomy (NCBI): domain Bacteria; kingdom Bacillati; phylum Bacillota; class Bacilli; order Caryophanales; family Paenibacillaceae; genus Paenibacillus; species Paenibacillus sp. GL_099_B. The sequence continues at coordinate 4,916,661 of NZ_CM174430.1, read as the reverse complement.
TACCGGATGTTCGGGATATAACGATTGTAATTCAGTGCAAACTCAAGCGAATACACCAAGTGAAGATGGATTCACTGGTTATGTGGTTGACCGCGAAGGCGATTCCATTCTAGTGGTTGATCCTGCATATGAAGACTTCGGTGCTAACGGAGGAGAAAGTCGGTATTATCCGGCAAAATGGTTCTCCAATGCGCCTAATCCAGAGGTTGGCTCCTATGTTGAAGTCTGGACGGATGGCAGCCCCGAAAACGAGCCTTACCCTGGACAAGCCAGAGCGGAAACGATTGCTGTAGCTTGCCCGGCCACTCCAGATGGTGCTCATATGAGTGAGGAGGATGCCATCCGGGCTGGATTGTACTCATCAGACGGAGAGCAAGTACGTATTCCTGTAATTGAGAATGTCGATTTCGATGAGGATATAGGAACATGGACCATTCATATACGAGATGCAATGTCAACGACGGATACTCAGGATCAGATAGAAGTGAAAGTAGAAGACATTGAGCCAGTAGGGGAGCAGGAGTAAGGATGTAGAATTTCATTGTTGGATGAACAGAGGAGATAGGTATGAATGTTAGAGAATGGCTTCCCCGCGACAAGCATGATACTGAAGCGGTGCGTAAGTTAAGTGAATTAGGTAATGAAGAGTTGAGAGATATCATTCCTGAGCTTATGGAGTGGTTGCAAGATGGGAATTGGCCCATTGCCAGATCCGTAGAAGATTTACTTTTAAGATTCGGAGAAGAACTTATTCCTTATATTCAAAATGTATTTAAAACAAAAGATTCACAGTGGGAATATTTTATGCTGACGGGACTAATTAGTAGATTGCCTTCGCGATATCTAATAGTATTGAAGGATGATTTGGAAATAATTTTGAAAAATCCTACAAAAAGTGAGATCCTTGAAGAATTGGATGAGGTTATAGTACCACTACTGAATAAAATACAATAACAAGCAATTTAAGAAGCGTATTTTTCATTTTGTGATTCAGAAAAGTTCATACTAAGGAGCAGTGCAAAACAACCTTGAACGGCATAGCCTTTCAGGGTTGCCAAGAAATCAAGGAGCAACGTGAGTCCCTCGAAGAACAGCGCTGCTTCCTATCCCGCAATCACTACGAATGAGCTGACTGCATAAATATCCTACCATGTGCAGAACGCTCATTCAAGTCGAGGCAATTTCTGCAGATTATAGTGTAGGAATGATTTGATGATGTAGAAGTTTATTGAAAAAAGAAGGTGTGATTTTGATTTTGTATCAAGGAAAGTCAAGAAAATTCATTATTGTATTGTTATCGTTATATACTTGTTTAACATTTTATTTCTTATTCCTGGGCTTCGATAGAAGCTCGTCCAGTCTTGATCAGGGCTTGCGATACAGCTTATCTCCTCAAGGAATTCCTTTACATTTTCCAATGGGGAGAGATTTTAAGATTTGGTTTTTTGAAATGGGGAACTTTATAGCTTTCATCCCCTTCGGGGTGATCATTCCGCTCCTCTTTCGCTGTGGGTTTATTCGCTTTATTAGCATTTTCATTCTCTGTATTACGATGTTAGAGACATTGCAAATGATCTCCCGTTTAGGTGCGTTTGATATAGACGATATCCTGATTAATACTTTAGGGGCTGCCGTGGGATATGGAGCACAGCGGATAGTAAAGCATCATCGGACTACATTAAAAGGATTTATTCGAATCTTCCTGACAGCGATTATTTTTTCAATTGGAATGATCACTATTGTTGGAGGCCTCAATCATTATTTAGATAACGTTGACGGAAAAAGTGTTGCACTGAATGAACTTGTTTCGAGTGACGGGGCTGTAGTATGGGATGAAGAACTCTCCGGTTTTACAGTAGGCCAGACAAATGTTGAGCCTCAAATCAATCTGTACAGTAGAAAAAAACAAAAAACGAATGAGTTTTCATATCTCTTAAATAGAAAATACAAAAATATGACAGGTTGTTTCGCTATACCGGACGATGTTGTCCGCACAACAAGCAATGAGAGTATTACAGTAAGCTTTATCGCCGATGGAACAGAAATTTATTCTTTGGTTGTATCAGCGAACAGCGGGGAGAACCAGCTTGACTCTTTTCAAACTCCGTTAAAGGGAGTTAATGAACTGACTATAAAAGTAATGAATGGTAGTTCAAATCTGATGACAAATATAGTGATGTGGGACATTACACTGACGGAAGCAAACACAGGGCAAAAGTTCATCAACAGCATTAAATCCATGTTTTAATATTATCAATGATAAAGCCCTCGATCCTGCCACTGAAGCAGCAAGATCCGAGGGCTCAATCCATTTCATGCTATATCAACAACAACTAATACCTCCACTACATAACGCTACCTTAATCCGCAATATTTCCCGCCATCTTCAGACGTCGTGCAATTTCCTGGAAGTCTTCCTGCGAAATACCTGGTGCGAATTCTTCTTCCACCGCAGGAGCTTCTGGGATCGGGAAACCTTCAGGCACGCCTTGAATGACTTCTAGCGGTTGTCCATCTTCGGGGTGTGTCCCTTTCCAGATCTGACTGATCGCATTAAAGTCTTTATCACTATAGGTATACAGCTTTGTGTGTAGGCCTTTTTCTTCGTATTTCCACGCCTCGTTAAAGGATTTATTGCTCAGGGATGGAATCGGCACCAATTTGGTTACATTCACACCGGTTGCGATCTCAAGCGCTTTAGCATAAGCGACCACATGCACGCCGCCGCGTACCAGCAAATAGCCAACAACTGCCCGGGCTGCGGGGTGATCGGTCATTTCGTAAACTTTCATTTTGTGAGTACGTGCTCCGCATTCGAGGAAAAAGTTATGCAATAGATCTTCGACCAGATTCCCACTGTTGAAAACATGGGCGCCTGTCCATGGATTACCCATGGAGTCGAAAGGCATTGCTCCCTGTGCACCAGCCAGGAAATGATAGGACAGACGCGCATCCTTCACGGAACCAAGTGGTGTATCGTCAGGCTCTTTGTATTCGGTGGAACCTCTGAGGCATTTGTTAATGCCATGAGACACAAGCTCTACATGACCTAATTCTTCGGCGGTGATACTCATCACCAGATCGTAGAAGGGTTTCAATGTTTCCTTGGAACGAAAATTAAAGGATTGATAGAGGTAATTGTTCAACGTTGACATCTCTCCGAATTTACCACCCAGCAATTCTTGTATCGCTGCCGCTGCATTCGGGTCCGGTCTCTCGACATTGGGGATTTCAATTGCGATTTCATCCATACGTTTGAACATTCGGGTGTAACCTCCTTGAAATGAGTGTTAAGAATAATGAAGTGATGCTGTCATGGCCTATTACACGTTTATCGAATACGCTAAACCCATAATTATGCAAATGAGGCTTAAGGCGTATGTAGTTGAGTCTACATTTGTTATTTCCAATCCCGTATTATTTATGTACAATCAGGACGAATGAAGTTAAGTATGGTTGTCATTATCTGATTTAAATGAAGGAGAAACTGAGAGTGCGCAAAAGTTGGATTATGGTAGGATGGGGTGTCCTCCTGCTTGTCGTTTTTGGATGTAGCGATGTTACGGCAGCATATGCAGATTATTCGAGTGAGCTGGATCAACAAACACGAGATGCGCTTATAGAAAAGTACGGTTTGGAAAAGCCGGAAGATCAACTACCGCGAAATCTTTTATTGGAGGGTGACTGGGGGATAAGCATCAATTCACCAATCGAACGGTATAAGATGGCGATAAGTACGGTTCAATCGCTCCAGCAACCGATTACGTTTATCATTCGTCTACTGGTGTAAAATAAACTTCTACAGGGCAGGCTAACGTAAACATTGCCCCGAGGAGTGAATGATATGAGAATGCTCATCGTAGTCCTGATGACGGTGATACTAAGTTTAAGTGGACTAGCAACAAGTTCAGCAACTGCGATTCCGGATTATGCGAAGTGGGGAATCATTGCAGTGAAGGAAACGCAAACCAAGTACAACGTGGACATTTTGGATTACAAACACATCGGCCGCACCTCACTAACAGCAGACCAATCCCGTGAACAGTTCAAGCTATGGGTACGTAACAAAGACGGTAAACAATTTGCTGTATTTGTAAATGTTGATTTTAACCCGTCGACCCAGCAGCTGAAAAAAGTACAATTCACGGAATCGGATCGACGTTGAACTGAACATGAACTGGACAGCAAGGCAGGACAGGAACCAGACTTCCCTATGAAAGGGAGTGAGTCTGGTTTTTTTATTTCAAAAAAATCCTTTTTTTAGTTGTTGAATAAAGAACTTATGTTCGCATATAATAATAAAACAAACGCATGTTCTTATTGGAGGGATGATTATGCTAGGGAAATATATTGGTCAGATGGTGGAGCTCGTCTACATGGATCGTGCAGGGCATATTACACAGCGGCAGATTCGAATCAACAGTGTACGGGAAGGGAAGATTAGAGCATCCGCAGGGAAAGAGGGGGCACCCCGAACATTTCTGGAACAAGGTATTCTGGCATGGCGTCCCGTACTCCATAAGGAAGGGAAGGAAGAAATATGCTGAATGATTTTGAACGCAAAATTTTGCGTATTATTGTTAATTATGCAGGCCAGCGCCGCCGATTGCCACGAATGGATGAGCTGGAGAATAAGACGGGAAGAAGCAAGGCGTTCATTCATGAGTCACTGCTTGAGCTTGAGCGCAGGCAACATATTGTGTGGGAGAACAAGTCTACGCTGGAAGGTATACTAATTCTGCAAGCATGGGAGCAGGAACCACAACCCACTCGCAAAAGCCAGCCTGCTGGCGATGCCGTGAAATATTTTACCGAATATTAAAACGCAAAAAACGCCAACCCGGAAAGCCGGATAGGCGCCTTGTTAGGCAGCATACATCTATTAGAAGATAGGAAGTTGATCAAGGTTATTGGTGGGGTCGCCGTCTGCGTCACCGCGAATGTACATTTCGCCATCTTTGCCTTTAAAGACGTTCACACCTGCAATTGATCCTGCTTTTACTTCTGCCAGTGCTTGTTGGTAATCCAGCACACGTCCGGATGAAGTTTGAAACGCCGTCAGATCGCCGTCACCATTTTTTTGTACTGCTGTGAAGCTTTCGCGTGTCGTTTGATCCATGATGTCACACTCTCCTTATCTGACCAAATAGGAATCTGGTTACCTCTTTAGCCTGTCCGGATCAAAAAAAAGTATGCACAACATAGGTTCATATCGCACGCAGAGGTTTATTTATAGACTCTTTTGCATACGAACATGCAGAATGTCTGCATCATAAAAAGGCTCTTCAGAGATTACTTCATATCCGAGCTTCTCATAGAACTTCTGCGCCTGGCATTGTGCGTCCAAAACAGAGTAGGCCAATCCCAATTCGCGTGCCCGTTCTTCCATGGCTAACAGAAGCACACGTCCGTACCCAAATGCACGATGAGATTTGAGTACAGCGATACGCTGCATTTTGGCGGTATCCTTGGTGTAATAAATCAGGCGCCCCGTGGCCACAGCCTGTCCATCTTTACTCAACAATACGTGATGCACATCAGGACTGATGGTATCATATTGATCAATCTCAATGTCAGCAGGCACCTGCTGCTCGATTACAAAAACGTTATTGCGAATATCCAGTGCTTCCTGGAGTTGTTCTTCAGTCGTTACATAACTAATCTCAGCTGCCAATTCCATTCCTTCTTTCTGCTCTACGCTATCAGAGTGAATTATACAAAAAAATGCTTTTCCTGTATAGTTAAGTCTGGAACATACTGGGAGAGGAGGTGCGAACCATGGGCATGGCAGGAGTGATGGCAATCACCCTTTTGATGGCGGCCGGAATGATTGCTTTGTTGTATTATGTGACCAAGAAGGCGTATTCCAAAAAGTGGGACGAAGACGAGTGAAATGCGATTTGATGTTCCTCAGGGTAAGACTTCAACATTGCCTTGTGGGGAGTAAACGTCATGCACAACAGACTTGGAATACACATCCAGCCAAACGGGCAGATCATCATTAACCTCATTGGGCTCTTTTAACTGTTGGAATTGTACTGTATGTTCATCCCGTTCCAAACTACAACCGACAGAAACGTATATTAATGCAACAAGCGCAATCAAACAGGCTAAGTTTTTGGCTGTGATAAATAAACGCAGCTTACGTTCTTTCATGTTCCTCATATGGAAGTCACCTCGTCATCAAAATGGTAATCATTCCTTTATTGTGCACCAATTCGAATAAAATATTACCAATAAAACGATTGACAATGAACACGGTTACTTGATATGATACTGTTACTTGATTGGAAAACAATTAGATATCATGATCTGTTAGCTCAGCTGGGAGAGCACTATCTTGACAGGGTAGGGGTCAGTGGTTCGAGCCCACTACAGATCATAACAAAAAGTCCTTGCGCAGCAAGGGCTTTTTTCTTTTGTCTAGTTTTAGAACAAGGCATTATGAAAGTCTTGGGGGACAATTGGGGGACGGAAATTAAAAGAAATACATCCTTCGCAGCAATGCAATAAGATCACTAATTCTTTTGCAAATCAGCAAGATTCTGCTTTCCCCAATTACAGAGAACCTCAAGCACAGGCATCAGCGTTAATCCTTCACGAGACAAAGAGTATTCTACTTTGGGTGGTAATTGTAGGTACTCTGTACGGATAATTAATTGATCGGCCTCTAATTCCTTCAGTTGAGAGCTTAGCATTTTATGCGTAATCCCTCCCAAGGCTCTTTTCAATTCTCCATATCGCAATGTTTCTTTTTTCCATAACCAAAACAAGATATGCATTTTCCATTTTCCACCGATCAACGACATGGCATGTGAAAAGGGTTTAACGTTTACTTCCTCCGCAGTTTCCATATTCCACTCTCCTTTTAGATAGTATCTACCTTTTAAGTGCATACTATACTCACATATCACACTACTATACAATAACTCATGAAACAGAGACAAGGGCGAACAAGCCTAATAAAAGGAGAGAATATATATGGAGAATAGTAGTCGTAATTTCTTGCAGCCTTATACATTTGCGAATGGTTTTACGTTGAAAAATAGAGTGGTCATGGCGCCGATGACAACGATGTCCAGTTTCTTCGATGGTTCCATCACCAATGATGAAGTCGATTATTATGCCGAACGGGCTGGTGGCCCTGGAATGATCATTACAGGTGTCGCGTACGTAACCGATGGAGGAAAAGGCTTTGAAGGTGAGCTTTCCATCGCAAGTGATTCTACAATCAAAGGACTGTCCAAAATTGCAAGGGCCATTCAGAAAGCCGGAACGAAAGCCATTGTGCAAATCTTTCATGCAGGGCGCAAAACGAATTCCAAAACGCTAAGAGGTGTTCAACCCACCAGTGCGAGTCCAATCGCAGCCGCACATCCAATCGGCTCCGAGGCGCCGCGTGAATTGACTCCTGAGGAAATCGAAAACATTATTAAGGACTTCGGCAGAGCAACCTTACGAGCCATTCAAGCTGGTTTTGACGGGGTAGAGCTTCACGGGGCCAACACATATCTGTTGCAGCAATTTTTCTCCGTCAATTCCAATCAGCGGTCAGATCAGTGGGGTGGCAGTTTTGAAAATCGTATGCGATTTCCGCTGGCAGTCATTCAGGAGGTTGCATCGGTGATCGATGCCCATGCGGATAAACCCTTTATCCTCGGTTACCGGATTTCACCGGAAGAAATTCATATGCCGGGCATCCAGCTCGAAGACTCCTTGGCTTTTGCCCAGGCTCTGACAGACACTCGGGTTGATTACATTCATCTGTCGATGGGAAGTTACAAACGAACCTCTTTAAACCAACCCGATGACAAGGAGCCGATCTTAACTAAATTCGTCCGGGTTTTGGATCACAAAAAACCTCTGATCGGTATCGGATCGATTGAGCGGCCGGAGGACGCAGAAGAAGTTATCAACGCCGGGGCAACTTTGGCTGCACTCGGACGGGAATTGATTCGCGAACCGAAATGGGTACAGAAAGTGAAAGCAGGTGACCTTGGCAGCATTCGTTACCAAATATCCCCATCGGATATGGATGAATTGCGCATTCCATTGGCGATGCAGACTTATCTGGAAGGTTCGTTTCGGGAGGTCATGCACTTTACTACCGACAGTCAGGAAGGGACTGACTACCAGAATTCGCTTGCACCGATGGAGGGCTTTGAGAAGAAAATGTAAAAGTTAAACTATATTAGGTAGATTCAACTTTTGGATCAGTAATAGAAATTTATCAATTACGGAGCAACCATTTCCTGCTATTACAAGAGGAAATGGTTGTTTTTAATTTTATAATAATGATTTACAAACACAATTGAATTGTGTACAATTTAATTGTTAGTAAAATAAAAGAGGTATCATCTTTACAAAATAAAATCTAAACATACAGAGGAGCCAATACTCATGAAAACATTATATGAAACTACAGTTATCAATACAGGTGGACGTCAAGGGATTGTGCAATCGCCAGATAACGTATTTATGCTTGATGTCGCTGCCCCACCTGAACTGGGAGGCAAAGTGACGACAGCTACGAATCCAGAGCAATTGTTTGCAGCAGGCTACAGTGCTTGCTTTAATTCAGCGCTGGAGTTTCAGTTGAAGAAACACAAAGTCGAAATTGAGAGAAGCACAGTATCGGCTACGGTTATGCTCGTGACGGACCCTACGGATAATGGTGTGAAGCTGGAAGTGGAACTTGAAGTTAAAATTGAGGGTCTGGATGAGGAGACAGCACAGAAATTTGTCAAACTTGCTCATGACTACTGCCCATATTCCAAAGGCATCAAAGGGAACGTTAATGTTACCGTGGGGCTAGCCTAATCATTGAGCCAAGTCGATTGAACGGTCTCGTTTTGGACTTCATTGTTGAAGTCTGAAGCATGTACCATAAATACTGAAGGCCTCCGAGAAATCGGAGGTTTTTTGATATGTTTTTTAATTCTTTAGCGATATCAATAATAGATAAAGAAATAAATCACGATTGAAATATACCCGTACGGGGTATATTATAAGAGTAGAACTCGAAAGTCCAAAGGAGTGCAACTCATGAAAAAGTATGCAATGGTATTGCTGACTACGGTGATCACGGGCAGTCTGATGTTAAGTGGATGTGGCAAGAATGCTGAGCAGGATAATAGCAGTAGTGATAGTCATACAGCGAGCACAGGAGAGATGCACCACTCGGATTCGGGAGAATTACTGGAAGGGCTTCAAGAAAAGAAAAATCCTACATATCCAGTGGGCAGCCATGTCGTGTTGAGTACGGACCATATGGCTGGAATGAAGGGTGCAGAAGCGACCATTGTGGGAGCCTATGAGACGACAGCGTATGCAGTCTCGTATACACCAACCACAGGGGGAGACACTGTGAAAAATCATAAATGGGTCATCCAAGAGGAAATTCAGGACCATACGGATCAACCGTATGCAGCAGGAGCAGAGGTTGTGCTGAACGCTGACCACATGCCAGGAATGAAAGGGGCTAAGGCAACGATTGACTCCGCTGAGCAAACGACGGTATATATGGTTGATTATACCCCGACCACAGGCGGAGATCCGGTGAAGAATCATAAATGGGTCACGGAAGAAGAATTGTCTGCTAAATGAGAGAGCTTGAAGTAATAGCCTGAAGTAATAGTTGTTAAGCCTCACATCCATGCGTATAACTTGTGTTAGTCATTATGTGAATACCAAAACCACCCTTTTCACTTTTTAAGTGAAAAGGGTGGTTTTATATATATCAACGCAAAACTATCTTTTGAAAATCTCCAGTTACCAGACAATCGTTTCTGGAGTAACACCAACCGGGAATGTTTCCTCAGCTTTATTTTTCTCCACATACATCTCATACCAAGCGTCAGCAATGTATTTAGGATCTGTTGGTGTATCCGGCTTGATGAATACACCCAGGGAGAGGTGACCCACATAAATGCCCTTCGGAGCGAGGTCCGTATGCAGATTGTTGGCATAGTTTCGTAATCCGCCCAAAGCGATTCCCACGTTACCCATCATCTGAATTGGATATATAGCAGAAAGTCCGGTAGTGAACAGAATCGCTCCAGTCTGACGTTCCAGCATAGCCGGTAATACCTGTTGCACACTATGAATTGCACCAAGTACCAGACCCTGGAACTGATCCAGTGCATTATCCGCAGTAACATTCATGGCAGGTGTCGGAGGAAACTGTCCAACGGTAGGACTGAATTCCAGCACATCAATAAAACCGTACTTCTCTTTGATTTGGTCAAAAGCTTGTGTCAATTGTTCCGGGTTATATAAATCGGCTGCGAAGCCTGATGCTTCAATACCTTCTGATTTTAACTGGGCTGCCAGGTTATCGAGTTTGTCTTGGTTTCGTGATACCAGAGCTACCTGAAATCCGTTTTGTCCAAATTTCTGTCCTATAGCCATCCGAGTCCGGGGCCTGCGCCAACAATGACGATGGTTTTCATATCATGTTTCTCCTTTTCATTCTATGATTGTAAATAGACTAGACAACTAGAGTAATGTAAACAACGATTGTTGTTAAGTATGCTATACTAATCCAATCAGGCTTACAATCAGCAAAAATGCAGAATCGTTGCGTAGACAACAGTTCCTATATTTTTGTTGCGAACATTTTGCAATAAAGCGAGGAGACATTCGAATGGCGATCAAAAATAACCAGGATCCTCGTGTCATACGGACACGTCAGCTACTGCAGGATGCGTTCCTATCCCTACTGCAGCATCAGGACTTTGATTCTCTGACCGTGGGGGATATTACCGAAAAAGCTACGGTGAATCGAGCCACATTTTATGCGCACTTCACCGATAAATTTGCCATTCTGGATTCGACCGTTACTTATTCATTCATGGAGAAATTGAATGATCGAATGGATCAGGATGATACATTTAATGAAGAAGTCTTGAGAAAAATATTAACAGTTCTGTGTGAATTTCATGCTGAAGTCAGTACTCGCTGCGAACGAAGTTACAGGTCACTGGGACCCGTACTGGAACTTCAGATTAGAGAAAAAATCCAGATCATTATTTTGCAACTGCTGAACCGTCAGAAAACCTCCAACCCGGAGCAAAACTCACGTAAAGAGACAGCAGCAGTCCTTTTAAGCTGGGGGATGTATGGCGCGGCTTATCAATGGAACCTGCAGGGGCGGAACGAGCCTATGGAACAATGGATCAATGACACGCTTCCTCTCCTGTTGTATGGAAATAGCCTCTTTTTTGAGAATTAATAAATTTCTGCTCATTTATGGGTTATAATGGAACGATAAGATTAAAGCTGCTGGAAAGGGGAATGTATATGATGGACTTCAGCAAGCCGCTCCATGCCTCCGAATCACATACACACAAACAGCGCCATGAAGAAAATGAACAACAGCTTTTAGCCGGAGGGAAAAGCATTTGGTGGGAAATCAGCAACTGGCTGATTCTCGGTGGGATACTTGCGGTGATCTTCGTATTGTTTAAATTTGTTTTTTAGAAAAAGAGAAACATTAAAACTTTGGATAAGGGCCATATTAAATGGGCTCTTTTTTTTACGCTCGTACATATAAAATCATCAAGCGAATAACAAATGACAAAAATAAATATTTGTCATTTGTTATTCGCTGTGTTAATCTAATTTCAACGGAGGTGACTTGAGGATGGTGTAACCATCTTAATCATATGGATAAGGACAAAACTTCTGAATTTTTAACCAAGGAACAAATTATCGCAGCAACGCAGGAAACTCTCCGGCGCTTCGGTGTTGCCAAAACATCTGTTACGGATGTCGCTAAATTGCTTGGGGTTAGTCACGGTACGATTTACAGGCACTATAAAAGCAAGAAAGAATTACTTGAAGGTGTGACCGCACAATGGCTCGAAGATGAGATTATCGCGCCTTTGACGGCAATAACTAAGGATCAGAGTTACAACGGAGAGGGAACAAGTCATCTGAAAGTATATATAGAAGCATTAATCGCTCGTAAACGTCATTATGCCGAATCCGATGCAGAGTTGTTTGAGATGTACGCACGGGTAACCCAGGAATCCGCAGATATTATTGATAAACATGTGCAACATCTTGTACGTCATTTGAGTGAGATCATCCAGCAGGAGAACCAGTTCCAATTTAACAACCCAGATGTGGTTGCAACGGCGATCCTTCAAGCTACAGCTCGTTTTCATCATCCTGCACACGCCTATGAATGGCAGAGTCCTACAATTGATGCGGAATTTGCACAGGTATGGTTGTTAATAGAAAAGGGATTATTACATTTGGAACAAGAGAGGGAGTAATCGTAAATGAAAAAGTTAACAGGTAAAGTGGCCATTGTAACTGGCTCATCCAGGGGGATCGGACGTGCTATAGCAGAGCAACTCGCTGAATTGGGCGCAGATGTCGTCATTAACTATGCGAGCAGCCCCGACCAAGCAGAACAGGTGGCAGATATTGCTCGCCAAAAAGGAGTGCGTGCCATTACCGTTCAGGCCGACCTTGCCCGGAAGGAAGATGTGGAGCGTTTATTTTCCGAAACGATTAGCCAGCTTGGAAAAGTTGATATTCTGATCAACAATGCAGGCATCATGAAGACAACGCCTTTGGCAGATGTGACTGAGGAAGAATTCGATCAGCAGTTTGCGATTAATGTAAAAGGTACATTTTTTGCTTGTCAGCAAGCGTTGAAACACATGGAGGCCCAGGGCCGAATCGTTAACTTCTCCACTTCTGTAACTGGACAGATGTTTCCGGGATACAGCGTGTACGCGGGAACCAAAGGAGCAGTTGAACAGATTACTCGTCAGCTTGCAAAAGAATTTGGCTCCAGACAAATCACTATTAATGCTGTTGCACCAGGTCCGGTGAATACAGAATTGTTTTCTGTCGGAAAGACGGAGCAACAGCTCGAAGGGCTGCGTAAAATGAATGCCTTTGGTCGTCTGGGTGAACCGGAAGACATTGCAAATGTAATCTCTTTCCTCGTCAGTGAAGAGTCGCAATGGGTTACAGGACAGACGCTGCGTGCAAACGGCGGCTTCATTTAACCATATCATGCACGAAGTTTATTGCTTTTGACACACAACCGGGCGAATCCCCATATGATGCATTACATCAGCAAGCAATTGGGGAAATGGGGAATTCGGGATGGCAAAAGCAAAGGGAAAAAAGGCTCCCGCGTTAAAGAGTGACAAACTTCGTGTATCCATGAAATTGGTTACTTCGGATGTATGTGAGCGTTGCAAGACCCCCTGTACACGAGGAATGGATTATGCAGCACGGATGCGAACCGATGGAGCTGTAGGCAAGGGTGTACCTTGTATATTGACTCGTCATACTTCGTAGTCAGCAGCATAATAAGTTTGACCTACAAGAAGTTCGTATAATTACGTATTGTCAACAACTATACTATAGGGGCGTCCTTTAACAGGGAACGCCTCTTTTTGATCGTTCCAAGGGGTGGAAAATATTCTGGATAAAAAATGAAAAATGATGAAAAACAGCGCAACTTTGTGGATGAACCTGCAGTATAAATGTACAACAGCTAGCAGCAGGGGAGGGAATATTGACGGAATGAAATGGAAAAGAATTTTGCTGTGTGTCACGGTATTCTCCTTGCTCGGCGGGTCTTTATTGTTTGCAGATTCAGTGAACGAGAAGATTCGGGTTCTCATTAACGGCAAGGAAGCAGCTGACGGTGGTTATCTGATTGACGGAACGACCTATGTACCTGTAAGGGAAGCGGGCGGAATCGCCAGATGGGATAGCACAAACAAGAGAGTAACGGTTATCAAACCGAATGTACATATTTTTCTCTTCAAGGGAGATACCGTGTTTGGCAACGTGAACGTGGGTAAGTTGAAATTTAATGTGTTCTCACAAGTCGACAGTTTGACAACGGATATAGCTGCCGTGAAGGTGACGATTACCAATCCAAGTGGTGAGGTTAAGGATATTCAGTCCCAGGAGCTTAAGACACAGAAGGATAACTTCTGGTTCCGGACGTACGATTTTACGTATGATTTCAGCCGTGCTGGCAAGTACCAAGTCGGTTTTTATATTAAAGAAAATGCAAATAGTAATTATGTGCTGGCAGCCGAGAAAATCATTACCGCGCTGAACGATTGAAGCAAAAATAACCTTGGCGGTTAAATTGACCTGAACCATTGAACATGTTACGATATGCAAGGTTACACAATTTCTATTTATAAAGCGAGGTATATCAATGAGCGATCACACACATGAACACGGCGATGCCTGCGGATGCGGTCAAGACCACGACCACGACCACGAGCATGAAGAAGTTCTTCTGACACTGACAGACGAGAACGGAAATGACGTGGAGATGGTTTTGGTGGAGACGTTTGACGTGGAGAAGCATGTTTATGCGCTCCTGCTGGAACGTAACAATCCTGAAGCTGACGGCATCATTCTGCGTATGGAAGAAGAAGACGAGGAAATGGTGCTCTACAATATTGAAGACGAAGAAGAGTGGACCCGTGTTGAAGCGGCGTACAACGAACTCGTTGCAAGCCAAGAATAGTCATCCTTTTGGAATAAAGCAAGAAGGCTCCTTGATCACAGGGGGCCTTTTGTTTGCTTTTTATTAGGTGTATATGCTGTTTTTTCTTGCGATAGAGACAGTGGAATAGGTGGGAAAATGCAAACGATACAGAGATCATAAGCCCAAGGCAGGACAAGTCTGCGTGGAGAAAAAATAAAAAGGACCAAGCATCCCGCTTGGTCCTTAGAGATCGATCAACCTCATGCAGAGGTGGATGTTCTAGAATATTGCATCTGCTTCCACGATGACTTTCACGTTGGTTACGCTACGGTCTTCGGGTCCTTTTACAGGAAGTCCAACTTCAACATGATCAATGATGTAATCAATGTTTTCCTGAGTGATAACCTCACCTGGCAGCAAAATCGGAATTCCTGGTGGATATACGTAGATGAATTCCGAAATAATCCGGCCTGCGGATTCCTTGAAAGGAATGACTTCGGTATCACCATAGAACGCATCACGTGGAGTCAGCATCAGCTGTGGTACATCTGGAACCTTAACCACCAGCTCATGGGCTGGATTCACTTGATAATACGTACGGGATAGATCTTGCAGGGCGTTCAGCAAGATTTCTACGGAGTCATCCGTATCTCCCGGCGTGATGAGGCACAGAATATTATACATATCACTGAGCTCCACCTCGATGTTGTAATGCTCACGTAGCCAGTTCTCTGTTTCGTAGCCTGTAATTCCAAGGTGGCGAACATGAATGGTTACTTTGGTTGGGTCGTAATTAAAGGTAGCCTCTGTGCCCAGCAGCTCTCTGCCGAAGCAATATAGTCCGTCCATATCATTAATGGAGCGTCTTGCAAACTCAGCCAAATCAATGGCTTTCTGTGCCATCTGATGGCCATTCAGAGCCAGATTACGTCTCGACGTGTCGAGCGAAGCCAGCAGGATGTATGAAGTCGACGTTGAAGTCAACATACTCAGAATGGTTTGTACACGTTGCGGATTCACATATCCATTCTTCGTGTTCAGGTTAAGTACAGAACTCTGGGTCATCGAACCACCCAGCTTGTGTACACTCGTTGCAGCCATATCAGCCCCGGCGGCCATGGCTGAGAGCGGCAGATCTTCATGGAAATGAATGAGTACGCCATGCGCTTCATCCACAAGTACTGGAACCTGATAGCTATGCGCCAGTTCAACAATTTCTTTTAGATCGGTACATACGCCGAAGTACGTTGGGTTAATGACGAGCAATGCCTTGGCTTCGGGATGACGCTCAAGAGCACGTCGGATCGCGCCTGTAGTGACACCGTGATCGATCCCTAGATTGGCATCCTGCGCAGGAGAGACGAACACGGGTTTCGCTCCTGAGAAAATGATGGCAGACATGACCGATTTATGCACATTACGGGGCACAATAATCTTGTCACCCGGTTCACATACCGACAGAATCATGGTCATGATGGCACTGCTTGTGCCTTGTACACTAAAATAGGTATAATCGGCTCCGAAGGCATCGGCTGCCAGAATCTGCGCTTCCTCAATGACACCGGTTGGCTGATGCAAATCATCTAGCGGTGCGATGTTAATCAAATCTATGGAGAGGGCATTATCGCCGATAAATTCACGAAATTCGGTATCCGTTCCCAATCCTTTTTTATGTCCCGGAATATGAAATTGCACCGGATTGAGTGCCGCGTGATTTTTTAAAGCGGTAAACAGCGGCGTACGGCGGTGATCCATCAGTGCTGTCACAACCTTTCCTAATTATAATTTGTAAGAAAAACGTCTTTCGACGTAAATTCTATGAAGACAGACCGCATGTAGCGGATGTTTTTCTTGCGATCACGGATTTAGTTCAGCTTCGCTGAAAACTTATCATTTTGTAATCTCAAACAAATTTGAGTATAGCAAATTAAGAACCGAATGCAAGCAGTATTGCTTGACAATTTTCTGAATTGCTGAGATTTGGACACATCCCCGAGGGTTACAGTAAGGATAGGAGATGGGCAAGCAAGCATCGAAAGGGGAAAAAGAATGCAAACCAATACAAAACCAGCCAAAATCCTGCGATCACCTTTCTTTATCGCCATGTGGCTAACGCTTTTTCTAGTTGAAATTATTAAAGGTGCCCTGCTGGTCGCTATTTTGCCCGTGTATATGGACAATATTCTGGGCCTGTCCGCTGGTGTGATTGGTGTGGCCTTTGCCCTTCAATATTTGGGAGATAATCTGTTCCGGGCTCCCTCTGGCTGGGCAGCAGAACGAATCGGGTTCCGGGCAACAATGGTGACGGCGCTAATTTGTACATTAGTTGCTGTAATCATGATTATATTTTTCAAAAGTGCATTTGGCCTTGCCATGGCTTGTCTCATTCTTGGAGTTGGTACGTCACCCCTTTGGCCTTGCGCCATGACGGGCGTGACCGCGATGTCGGGGCCGCAGAACAAGAACGGTACAGCCATGGGTGCGCTGGAGATGGCGGCACTTGGAGGGACTGGACTTGGGCCGATCGGAATGAACTGGTTATTGGAACGGACGCATCACGATTATCGCACCATTTTCCTGGTGTTGATGGGTGTTGCAATTCTAGTCATTCTGGTGGCCTTGATTCTACCCGGACGTGTCGTTGTTGAGGGGGAGCATGCGGAAAGTGAAACCAAGCGGGCAGATATGAAATATCCGGCTAAACCGAATATTCTTACGCCTTTCATCCGACTCAAAAACAGTGTCCAGGGCACATTGCAACGGGTACGCAGCACCCTTAATGTGAATCCGCTCGTATATCCTGCACTGTTCATGCAGTCCTTTGTTATTGGTCTTCTCAGTCCCGTGATTACCCTATACACTCGCACAGACCTGCACATCTCGCCCAACCTGTACAGCTTGTTGCTGATAGCGGGTGGTGGCATTACGGTCATTGCACTGTTGCCTGTAGGGAAAATGGTAGACCGGTTTGGAACGGCACCGTTCCTGAACATCGGTTTTTTGATGGCAGCAGTGAGCTTGTTTGCTTTTTCTTCCATTACGTCTATTCCTGTTGTGTTCGGTATCGTGATGCTGGTTGGCGTCAGCTATGCGATGATTCTCCCGGCTTGGAATGCGTTTGTAGCCACATTGATTCCCAAAGGAGAACGCGGAGCGATCTGGGGTTTCTTCCTGACTCTTCAGGGTTCAGGCATGGTCGTAGGACCGATTGTATCCGGACTGCTGTGGGATCACATTAGTCATCCGGCTCCATTTATCGGAAGTGCTGTCGTTATGGCTGGACTTGCTGTTGTGCACTATGTGTTATCCCGTAAACCGTATCGTACAGCTCCTGCCAAATGATGCTATTGAAGTCTGATAAGGTTGATCCAATAAGAAAAGGGAGTTCCAACAATAAAATGTACCCTATAAGATGGACACTTTAAAAAAGGTCATCTTGTAGGGTCTTTTTGTGTACAATGAATAAAAAACGAGCGGTGGTCAAGCGGATGTCAAAGAAATGCTTTACAACTCAAGAGCAAGATCAGTTAAGAAGAAATCCCTATGTGAAAAATGTCAGCGCTAAAGCTATTACGTACACGGATGCGTTCAAAGAACGATTTATTCAAGAATACAGTCAAGGTACGCTTCCCCGTGAGATTTTTCAGGAAGCAGGCTTTCCCATTGACGTCTTGGGTGCAACCCGAATTCGAAAGGCTTCCAATCGATGGCGTGCGGCTTTTCAAGAACAAGGACCTGCTGGATTAACAGACGGTAGAATACACGCTTCAGGCCGTCCTCTGACCCGTGAATTAAGTCTTGAAGAAAAATATGCCCGTTTGGAAGCGAAAATGAAATGGCTTGAAGCGGAGAATGAATTCTTAAAAAAGCTCGATCAACTCGAAAGGCAGATGAGAAAAAAGAAATCCAACTAAGTACGCGGCAAAAATTCGAACTGATTCAACAGATGATGCATACATACCCTTTCCAACGCAAGGTGCATGTTCTTTGTGAAATTGCTGGAGTTTCACGTTCGGGCTATTACCAATATTGTAGCGAAGATGCCAGGTTACATCGTCAAAATCAGGAACAAGACGATCAGAAAGTGAAAGCCATCGTTCTGAAAGCCTACCATTACCGTGGAAGAAAGAAAGGCGCCCGTCAAATTAAAATGACGCTGGAGCACCAATATGGAGTCATATACAATCTCAAGCGAATTCGTCGTGTCATGCAAAAGTACAACATCGTTTGTCCGATTCGAAAAGCTAATCCCGCACGTCGTATGGCCAAAGCGACCCAAGAGCATCGAACCTGTCCTAACACGTTAAATCGAGCTTTTAAGCAAGGGATTGCAGGCAAGGTACTATTAACGGACATCACGTATTTAACTTATGGGAAAAATAAGCGAGCCTACTTATCGACCATTAAAGATGCTGAAACGAATGAGATTTTAGCTTATGAAGTCTCTGCTTCACTCGGTTTGGACATTGCGATTGAGACGTTGAATCAACTCAAAAAGCATCGTCACCTCACCTCAGATGCGTTGATTCATTCAGATCAAGGTTTTCACTATACGAACCCAAAGTTCCAAAAGCTTGTGAAGAATATGGGGCTGGGACAATCCATGTCGCGTCGAGGAAACTGTTGGGATAACGCTCCACAAGAATCATTTTTTGGGCATTTTAAAGATGAAACGAACTTTAAAACGTGTATGACCTTGGAAGAGGTCAAGCAAGAAGTGAAAAGCTACATGATTTATTACAATCATTATCGAGGTCAATGGAACTTAAACAAGCTGCCGCCTGCACGATACAGACAGCAGCTTGAAGTTGCCTAACCTTTTTAAATTGTCCTTTACAAGGGGTACATTTTACAACCGTAGAGGTTGTGGAACTCCCTTTTTATGTAGCATGGTGCATCCATTGCATCCATTCAGCTAACGACGGGAAGATTATTCTGCCCGCCGGAGTGATCAACTCCGGGAACTAATCGTTCACCGTACTCCATGTCTACTTAAGACAAAGACATCTTGTAGAGCGGCAGCAGCGTTTTGAACGTTGAACGAACCGTTTTCAGGAACTTTTCTCCATCCGCAGCAAGCGGATCATCGCGATCAATTCGCAGACCGCACATGACCTCTGCTTTTTTCACTGTCTTCAGCTTGGTGATGATTTTGTCATAATCTTCATCCTGCATGTCCTTTTGCAGTGTACCGTGAGGAGCCATATGATCCATGGACCAATAGTACTGATCAGGCAGATTGCTGCGCACTTCATCCAACTGTCGTTCGAGCCCTTCGGCGAATGCAGCCTTGTTCGGACTTTCGTAGATGATGGCGAAAATGACAAAAACATGTGTATCGAACATGCCCACTTCAAAGTGAGGCAGTGCTTTGTATCCACGTTTAGAAGATGCCCAGGCGACCCACGTATCCTTTGGAGGATTGACGGTACGCCGTGCGTGTTTGGCGACATGGACAAACATCTCTTCCCCGCATAAATCTGTCAGGTAAGGCGTAAGTTCAGTACCAAGCTCTTCCAGCTTCGGACGAACAAGTTCAATCAGCATTTCCATACGCGGTTCCAGCCCAGGAATCTGAAATACATCAAAATCGCTGCTGTTAAAACCTGAGAAAGTCATACTGTATACCTCCATTTCGCGTCCATTATATCATGAAAAACGGGAGCTTGCCCCTGTGCATTTGCGGAAAGCTGCGATCCTCCGGATCAATCGGTGAAAAATAGTCAAATAACCAAGTACCCTTACATAAAATGAAGTATAAAATAGGGTAAGCCGATTGAGTAGAAGCGATTGAAGAAGATGGCCGGAGCATCTCCGGTACAGATGGAGGGAGTGCCGTGAATAAGAGTTATGAAGTTGAATATTGCAATCTGGAGCTGCGGTTCAACCGTCGGCATATCCAAAATTTGATCAAAGACCTTATTCGTGAGGGGTATTCACTATATTGGAGCGAGGACGAAACCTTTTTTATTCTGTCAGTCCGCACCGGACGCAAACTGGTAAAGCTCCGTTTTCAACAGACGCGCAGTGGGAATTACAAGATGACCGGAGATTATATTATCAAGGACGCAAAGCTTGCGGAATGGTTGGAGAAGCTGATTGGGGATACACGCGGGCATGCTGTTGTGAAACGATTTAAGGATCAGCAGATGACCGTGGAGAATATTTTGTTTGGTGAAGTCATTCGTCTCGTTGAAGTATCCGGGTTCAAACAGCGAGTTATTTTTCAAAAGGAACCTGCGCCGACGGCGGAAGAAATGGAAGAAATGTTTCTCTCGCATGAAGGCGAGGAGCGACTCATGCTGCTGCGAATGGAAGTGGACGATGAACTGGAGCGTCTGCATGCCGCCATTCAGATGGATAATATCGAAAAAGAAAATGCCTGTCGTAAAGTCTTAAAGCAGTTGTCACGGCACATGTTGATGCTGGAAGGCTGAAATATAACGCTGTATTTATGAAAATACGATGAACACCTCAGGTAATTGGGGTGTTTTCTCGCTGTGCGACCATGGTCCGGGGTTCACTTCTATGCGTAAAACCGTTAAAATGGGGGTATTGTTGAGAGTTCATTTCAATAAAATTAATTGGAGCAAAGGATGGAGGACCAGATGGCGAAACAACAGATCGGTGTCATTGGACTTGCAGTAATGGGCAAAAATTTGGCCCTTAACATTGAAAGCAGAGGTTTCACGGTGTCGGTATTTAACCGTTCCCCGGAGAAAACCAACGATCTTCTGAAAGAAGCCGAAGGTAAAAACCTGACAGGCACATTCTCCATTGAAGAGTTTGTGGCATCCCTGGAATCCCCGCGCAAAATCCTGATCATGGTACAAGCTGGTTATGCAACCGACGCAACCATCGAACAACTGCTTCCTCATTTGGATGAGGGCGACATCATCATTGATGGCGGTAACGCATACTTCCCTGACACCCAACGTCGCAGCAAAGAGCTGGAAGACAAAGGCATTCGCTTCATCGGTACAGGTGTATCCGGTGGGGAAGAAGGCGCTCTGAAAGGCCCAGCAATTATGCCAGGTGGACAAGAGAGTGCGTACAAGCTGGTTGAACCGATCCTGACAGCCATTTCGGCCAAAGTCGGTGACGATCCTTGTTGTACATATATCGGACCAGATGGTGCCGGACACTATGTGAAAATGGTGCATAACGGTATCGAATACGGAGATATGCAGCTGATTGGTGAAGCTTACCATCTGCTCAAATCCGTGTTGGATGTATCCGTTGAGGAGCTTCATGCCATCTTTACAGAATGGAATCAGGGAGAGCTGGATAGCTACCTGATCGAAATCACGGCAGACATCTTCTCCAAATATGATCCGGAAACAGGCAAACCAATGGTTGATGTCATTCTGGATGCAGCTGGACAAAAAGGAACAGGAAAATGGACAAGCCAAAGCGCGCTGGATCTCGGCGTACCATTGTCCATGATTACGGAATCCGTATTCTCCCGCTTCCTGTCTGCGATGAAAGACGAGCGTGTGGCAGCGAGCAAAATCTTGAACGGACCTGCGGTTGAAGCATTCTCCGGTGACAAAAAAGCGTTCATCGAGAATGTGCGCAAAGCGCTGTTTGCAAGTAAAATCGTATCCTACGCACAAGGCTTTGCCCAAATGCGCGCAGCATCTGACGAATACGGTTGGGATCTGAAATACGGCAACATCGCCATGATCTTCCGTGGTGGTTGCATCATCCGTTCGCAGTTCCTGCAAAACATTAAAGAAGCGTATGACAAAGATGCAGCATTGAAAAACCTGCTTCTGGATCCATACTTCCAAAACATTGTAGAATCCTACCAAGGTGCGTGGCGTGAAGTTGTAGCTGCTGCGGTAACTCAAGGCGTTCCGGTTCCTGGGTTCTCCAGTGCATTATCCTACTACGATAGCTACCGTACAGAGCGTTTGCCTGCGAACCTGTTGCAAGCACAACGTGACTACTTTGGTGCTCATACGTTCAAACGTCTGGATAAAGAAGGTAGCTTCCACCACAACTGGATGGAATAATAACGTATATCGCAAGTCCGTGAGATTTGGCTAAAGTGTCCTGAATCAGGAGCCTTGGCTGAAAGAAAGGCATGGACAGAATCTTGAAAAGGGGACTTGGAGAGTCGGTTCATACCGATGAGCTCCAGGTCTCTTTATTTTACCGTATGTGTAAGCTGGTCCTACATCTTACGAACCTGAGATGCTCTATTTCGTGGATATTAACCTTTTCTATTCTCTAACGAACTCAGAAGATCCTATTTAGAACATTTAGAGCGAAATTGCGCTGTTTTGAGGGTGTTCTTGTGAAATAAGTTTTCTGAGATTCGTTAGAATTTTAAAATCGCCTATAATTTAAAAATAAACTTATCTGAGTTCGTTAAAATCGTTTGGAGTACATGGACATGCTTCGATATGCTCTGGAAGTGCTTGCGGATGCTTGGAGGGAAGTCGTCATACTATGGCCTTCCCCCGTCCGCAGGGCTGTGTTATGATAGGACAAAAGTGCTCACGAATTGCTTGAATTAAAGGAGTGTACACCTTGAGCAAGTCTAACAATATTATTCTCATCGGCATGATGGGAACTGGCAAATCAACCGTTGCTGACATGCTCGCACGCGAGCTGGGTTACCGACTGATTGATGTGGACGCCGCGGTGGAAAAAGAGGAAGGCTGTACGATTCCTGAGTTGTTCACAGGCAAGGGAGAGACGTATTTCCGCGACGCCGAGAGTCGCATGTTGTGCTCGGTGTTAGAGAAAAAGGCGCAAGTGATTGCAACCGGAGGCGGTGTGGTTCTGCGTTCGGACAACTGTGATGTCATGTCGAAGAACGGCTGGGTGGTTGCCCTGACTGCTGATCCGGCAGTGATAGTAGAACGCGTCAGCGGCTGCGAGAACCGTCCGCTCTTGGCAGGTAATGCCGAGGAACGCATTCAGACCATTATGCAGGAACGGAAGGACGCATACCGGTTTGCGCATTACACGGTGGATACAACCGAGTTATCCGCTTCTGAAGTGACTCGTTTAATTTTAGCGCATTACCGCGTCTAAGCTTGTAATTATTTCATTTTCTCGTCAGTGAGTTTAGGGATAGACACTACACATGAGTGCAGGTCGATGCATTAGAGGGATACATTTACATTTCGCATACGGAAGAAGATATGCCGAAGGATTTAAAGTGGGAATGAAGCCATGTGATCGCGTTAGAACGATGTGAAAAACGGGCCGATTGGCCCGTTTGACTGACTTAAGGATCAGGATGCACAGTGGTTACCGAGAACTGCTGATTGCAGTTATCCTAACTTTTACCCCCGATCCTGATGCTATTTAGTCTTCCTCTTGCCATTGCAACATGCCGCCAGCCATATTGGTGCAGCCATCATATCCGAGCTGCTGCAAGTACTCACAAGCACGCTCGCTACGGTATCCACTGCGGCAGATCAGAACAATCTCACCAGACTTTTGGATTTCGGACAGTCTGTCCGGAATCTGTCCAAGTGGGATGTGTTTCGCTCCCTCGATCATGCCTTGTGCGACTTCATCGTCCTCACGAACGTCTATCATCTGCAGCTTCTCTCCCGCCTGCAAACGGCGGCGCAGCTCAGAAGTTTCAATTTCAGCAATTTGTGTCATATTCAGGTCCTCTTTTCTGTATGGACTTAACGCCTATAATGATACCCAAGCGATGTATGGAATGTCAATTTGGCAGTACAGCATCACCGTATGTACTCTGAACCAAATACGTAACAGGATCATCTAACGAAGCACATTATAATCAATGAAGGAGAATTTCATCCATGGACGTTATCGTTAAACCGACACCATCCCTGAACGGGGAAATTGGAGCTTTGTCTTCCAAAAACTACACCACACGCTACTTGCTAGCTGCTGCGCTGGCAGAAGGCACGAGTACGATCCATTACCCGGCTCACAGTGAAGATAGTGACGCTATGCGCAGATGTATTCGTGATCTTGGAGCGGTGCTTGAAGAAGATGACAGCAAAATCGTCATTAAGGGCTTTGGCAGCCATCCACGTGATGTGCGTGAATTGAATGTAGGCAATGCGGGTGCAGTGCTGCGTTTCCTGATGGGGGTAACGGCACTTTGTCCTGAGGTTACGTTTGTAAATACGTACCCGGATTCTCTTGGTAAACGTCCACATGATGACCTGATCGATGCGCTTGGTCAGCTCGGTGTTGAGGTACAGCACGAACAAGGGCGCTTGCCAATCACGATCAAAGGGGGGCAGGCTAAGGGTGGACATATCCGTGTATCCGGTTCCGTCAGCTCCCAGTATTTGAGCGCGTTACTGTTTGTAACTCCGCTTCTGGCCGAAGACAGCACGATTGAAGTATTGAACGACTTGAAATCTAAAGTGGTCATTGGTCAGACGCTGGAAGTACTGGAACAGGCGGGTATCGTCATTCATGCAAGTGATGATTACATGTCCTTCCGCGTACCTGGCGGCCAAGCCTATAAACCGCAAACATATACGGTTCAAGGAGACTATCCGGGTTCAGCAGCTGTCCTCGCGGCCGCGGCTGTCACCCAATCAGATGTTAAAATTTTGCGATTGATGGAACAGAGCAAACAAGGTGAGCGTGCTATTGTTGACGTTCTGCGTATGATGGAAGTGCCGTTGACGCATGAGAACGATGTGGTACATGTGCAAGGTAACGGTACATTGAAAGCCGTGGAATTCGATGGAGATGCCGCGACAGACGCGGTTTTGGCCATGGTAGCGGCGGCAGTGTTTGCGGAAGGAACCTCACGGTTCTATAATGTAGAGAACTTACGTTACAAGGAATGTGACCGAATTACAGATTATTTGAACGAACTGCGGAAGGCAGGAGCCAACGTAGAAGAACGTCAGGCCGAGATTATCGTACATGGTCGTCCGGAAGGCGTCGAAGGCGGCGTTGAAATTAACGCTCACTACGATCATCGCGTAATTATGGCACTGACCGTTGTCGGTCTGCGTACCAAAGAACCGCTTCGTATTCGGGATGCACACCATGTAGCCAAGTCTTATCCGCAATATTTCGATCATTTGCAGGCGCTTGGCGCCTCGGTTCAATGGGTAAAAGAGTAAATAACTGAAAACCTGTCTTTTGAACACGCACTTTAATCAGAAAAGGATGGTGCTTGAACATGGAATTTAACAATCCTACTCGTGAAGAAATTGGACAACTTTTACGCAAGGCAGGCAACATCGCAGTCGTCGGCTTATCGGACAAATCAGATCGCACTTCCTATATGGTAGCGGAAGCCATGCAAAGCAGAGGTTATCGCATCATCCCGGTAAATCCACAGGTACAAGGTGAGATTCTCGGTGAGACGGTATATGCGACCCTGGCGGATATCCCTGAGCCGGTAGATATCGTGAACGTATTCCGCCGTGATGAATATTGCGCGGATGTCGCTCGTGAAGCTGCGGCGATCAAAGCAAATGTATTGTGGCTTCAGCTTGGTATCCACAGCGATGAAGCCGTACAGATTGCTGCTGAGAACGGTATGACAGCGGTAACGAATCGTTGTATCAAGGTAGAGGATTCCATCGTTCTGCGCGGTGCTGGACGCGGTTAAATCTCGATCACTAAAAATCCCGTTAACCTCGAGTTGACGGGATTTTTTCTGTTGTATAATTGGAATATAAAATATACTTTGCAGATTAGAGGATCGAATGAAGTTAAATTTAAGCGGTATTCCGCTCCATTTAATCATTGGAGGACCAAAGAAATACCCTCCTTTTTGTCATGCCTGGCGGGAGAGAAATACAAATTACCAACAGGTTACTGTTTTGCTTTGACAAAACGTTGCGTAAAGCTTACCATCTAGGATAGAAAGGAGAGGTCGCCATGAATTGGCTCGGATCCTTGCAGCAGCTCGGACGAGCGGTAATGCTGCCTACAATGGTCCTGCCCGCCGCCGCAATTTTGCTGAGTGTTGGCAGTTTGCCCTGGGACGCCTGGGGATTGAAAGTTGTTGGTGAAGTGTCTACCGTGGCCGGACACGGTATTTTTTATTTTTTGCCGTATTTGTTCGCTGTCGGTGTAGCGCTGGGACTCTCCAACCAGGCCGGACAAGCGGGACTCGCTGCTCTGGCTGGTATTGTGATATATGATCAGGTGACTCGCAATTTCGGGGATGGCACCGTTCAACCTGCTTCCTTAATCGGAATTATTCTCGGCGCACTTGCCGGGGTGACGCATAATCGCTTTAAAAGTATTAAACTACCCGAGATCTTACAATTTTTCGGTGGTTCGAGGTTTGTTTTGCTCATCGTAGGGCTGTGCTCGGCACTGTTCTCCTTCTTTATGTTATGGATCGCACCCATTCTGCAACATGCATTGAACGCCATCGCCACCTGGGAATACAGTCTCGGCGGTTTTGGGCTGTTTATATATGGGGTCTTGTACAGGGTGCTGGTGGCCTTCGGACTGCATCATCTGCTTAACAATGTGTTCTGGTTCCAACTGGGGACGTATGAAACAGCAGACGGCAATATTGTACAAGGGGATTTGCCGCGATTTTTTGCGGGTGATCCAACAGCAGGGTATTTTATGGCCGGGTTATTCCCGATCATGATGTTTGCGATTCCAGCGATTGCCTTTGCGATTATTCAGGAGGCAAGGGAAGACCTGAAGCCGAAAATCAAAAAAACTTTTCTCACTTCCGCACTCGTTTGTTTTCTGACAGGGGTCTCGGAGCAGATTGAGTTTGCCTTTTTGTTTGCGGCACCTTATCTGTTCATCGTGCATGCAGTCATGTCAGGACTTGCAATGTGGATCAGTTACTGGCTTGATATACGCCATGGTTTCTCCTACTCGGCTGGCATTATTGACTACATACTCAATTTCCATCTATCGGAGAATGCTTGGAAGCTCATACCGATTGGCATACTATATGGGTTAGTCTATTATTTCCTGTTTAGGTGGGCGATTCGCACGTTCAAGATTCCAACTCCAGGACGCGAAGAGGGGTCCATGCTGGAAGATTGGGTAGGTAACATTCCTTATCAAGCTCCTCTTATTTTGGAAGCATTGGGCGGGAAAGAAAACATTGTGCAGGTAGAGGCATGTATTACACGACTTCGACTCACAGTGCATAATGATCGCTTAATTGATACAGGTGCAATGAAGAGTATGGGGTCTGCAGGGCTCATCAAGCTGGGTGGCGGTAACGTACAAGTGGTATTTGGCACCTATTCGGAATTAATCCGGGAAGAGATTGCGAAGCTGCTCGAACGGGATCTGCAACAGGTTCTGTTCTGTGCTCCTGTGCAAGGCAAAATGCTGCCGATTGAAGACGTGCCGGATCAGATTTTTGCAGCCAAGCTTGTGGGCGATGGTGTAGCCTTTGTCCCGGAAAAGGGAGAGCTGGTTTCACCCGTGTACGGAACGATTATGCACATGTATCCAACGATGCATGCCTTGGGCATCTCCACCAGGGAAGGACTTGAGGTCCTGTTGCATATCGGTATTGACACATCCCAACTGAAAGGCCACTTTGAAGCCTTTGTTCAGGAAGGGGATACGGTGGAGCCCGGTCAGTTGTTAATCAAGTTTGACCTGGCTGTATTGCGAGCCGAGGCGGCATCGCTGACGACACCGATGGTCATCACGAATCCCGATCGTGTCAAATCATGGAGCTTTGCTCCATTTAAGCAAGTTAAGAAAGGTCAGGCATCCGTTATGTCCGTGGTGCTCTATGACAGGAACGTTGGAGGGGTAGAATGAAGATACAAGGCATCAACGGCGCTGCAGGCATAGCCATCGGCAAAGCATTTGTCCTGCCCAGTTGGGAATGGGATCTGCCGGATCAGAAGATGGATTCGGTGGATCTCGCCCAAGAGTTCGAACGGCTGTACGAGGGCATACGGACATCGAAGGATGAGATTGAATATATCAAGAACGAGTTCAAGGAAGTCGTCGGTCCTGAAGAGTCCAGCATCTTTGATGCGCATCTGGCCATTCTGGAAGATCCGGTGTTCATGAACGAAATTCGCGGCATTATTGAACGGCAGTACAAAGCAGCAGAAGTAGCCGTCAAAGAGGCCATTGATCATTTTGTCACCATGTTTGATCTGCTCGAAGACGAGTATATGAAGGAGCGGGCCATCGACATCAAGGACGTGGGTAACCGTTTGTTAAAGCATCTGCTGGGCGCACCGGAAATTACGCTTCCATCGGATACCCAGCCTTATATACTCGTGGCCAAAGAGCTGTCTCCCTCTCAATTAGCGCATTTGAATCCAAGCCATGTGCTGGGCATTGTGACACTTATCGGAGGCAAAACGTCACATTCGGCAATTATGGCTCGTGCCCTTGGCATTCCTCTCGTTTCCGGTCTGGAAGCGAGTCTTGGCATGCCGGTGGAGACCGGAGATATGTTGGTTGTCGATGGAGATAATGGCCTCGTATTTACGGAGCCGGATCGCAAGACAATTGAACGCTACACGATGATTCGCAGCAAACAATTGAAGAAAAAAGAGCAGTTGCAGGTACTTGCAACAGTGGATGCCGTAACCAAAGACGGCTCCGTACTGCATCTGGCTTCTAACATCAGTTCCGTCAAGGAACTGGATATGGCATTGAAACATGGGGCGAAGGGCGTGGGGTTGTTCCGGACAGAGTTCCTATACATGGACCGTGCTACGTTCCCGGGTGAGCAGGAACAGTATGAGGTCTATCGTCTTGTCGCTGAGAAAACTGCAGGACAGTCTGTCGTTATTCGTACGCTCGATATTGGTGGTGACAAGCAGCTAGATTACTTTGAACTGCCAGAAGAAGATAATCCATTTCTCGGATATCGTGCGATTCGGATCAGTTTGGACCGCAAAGATCTGTTCAAAACACAGCTCACGGCCATTCTTCGGGCCAGTGCTGCGGGCAATGTCAAAATTATGTATCCGATGATCTCTTCGGTAGAAGAACTTCAGGAGGCCAATGAAATCCTGCGTGAAGCGATGTCTGATCTGGACGAGCGCAAATTGTTGTACGATCCGCATATTCAGGTGGGCATCATGATTGAGGTTCCGGCAGCGGTGATGATCGCCGATTTGCTTGCCGAAGAAGCTGATTTCTTCAGTATCGGTACCAATGATCTCGTGCAATATGTACTGGCTGTAGACCGAATGAATGAGCAGATCGCACATATGTACCATCCGTATCACCCGGCTGTACTTCGTATGCTTCGCGCAACAGTCGATGCGGCTCATACGGCAGGCATTGATGTCAGTGTTTGCGGAGAGATGGCAGGAGACGAGCGTTCGATTCCCCTATGGCTGGAGCTGGGGATTAGCAACCTGAGTATGTCTCCACAATCCTTGCTGCGTGTGAAGCACAGGGTATTGAATACGACGGCTGCGGTTGCCAAAGAGGCAGCCCATGATTGCTTCAGCCTGCGGACAAGTGCAGACATCGAAGAGCGCCTACAGGTCTTCAATGATTCGATGGGCAGTCCAGATGAACAGAGTGGATCGAATGCATCTTGAATGGGATATTTTCAAATAAATACCTTTAATTGAAAATGTTAACTTTTGTACAATTTTGTAAAATAGTCTTTTTTTAACGATAAAGCCCCACGCCATATGGCGCGGGGCTTTGTTTTATTTTTCAGCAAGTGCATCGCAAAATGCTTTGCCATACGGCGGAAGATCAGGTGGACGGCGAGCTGAAATGATGTGTCCATCCACAACAACGGCTTCATCTTTCCAGATGGCTCCGGCATTTTCCATGTCATCCCGGATACCCGGTGTAGATGTGACCGTAACCCCGTCCAGTATTTTGGCGGATATCAGTACCCAACCTGCGTGACAGATCTGTCCAATCGGCTTACGATCCGCATGCATTTCCTTGACGAGCTCAAGTACTTTGGGATAGCGACGAAGCTTGTCCGGTGCCCAGCCCCCGGGTACAAGAATACCATCATATTGTGAACTATCCAGTTCATCAAAACTGTATTCCGCCTCGGCGGGAACACCATATTTACCAATGTAGGTTTTGCCTTTTTTCTCTCCGGCGAGATGCACCTCAGCGCCTTCTTCACGAACACGATGTACCGGATACCACAGTTCCAGATCTTCGAATTCTTCATCGACCAGGGCGATGACTTTTTTGCCTGTTAATCTCATCATCATCATCTCTCCTTTTGCGGTAATTAGCACATAGCGTCTTTATTGTAACAGATTCTCATGGTGACTTCATCGTCATGCAATCTCGCCATTGGGGAAGCGATTACAACTCAATGAACGCCTACATTCGACAACCTTCATCTGGAGACAGTGGTAATTTGTGCAACCTCTGGTTTATAGCAGGATTTGAGCGGAAATAGGTCGAATGGTATCTATATAAGAGTATAGAACGAATGAGGTGATGACTGTGCGTAAGACGTGCAGATGCGGACATGTAATGGAACTGGAATTAAGAACGGTGGTATATGCCAAAAAGGTAGAGATTCGTAACGTACCTGTATTTGCTTGTACAGACTGCGTTTCCTATGAAGTGCTTCAACCGGTCAAGCCGGATTTGAAAGAGTGCATCAGTACACTCGGTGAACAGCCAACAAAACAGGATGTATCGTTTGGAGAGCGAAATGAACTTGCGGACCTCTTCCATGAACAACTGCTGGCTTGGCCGGATGCAACGGATCGTGAGATGGAGCATCGAATGCAACATGCTGTGGAGGAGAGAATTAACCTGCTGCTGGATATTATGGGTTACGCCCAAGAGTCTAATGATGAAGAATGGATCGAAATAACACAGCGCAGATTAGGTCAATTATCCGGCTTTGTATGGCAGGCGCACTTCTCGAATGCTGTCTAATTTGACGTGCAAAATGCTTGTTTTCATGAAAATTGGCTTTTTCGCCCGCTTTTTGTTAAGATATCGTAGAGTGAAAACGCTCAACATAGCGGTAATCCTGGTAAAGGGGGATGTATATCAAATGGCTGACATGACTAAAATGACAAGTATTGAACAGCTAAACTCCGCAGTGGAGGCTACCGAGGATCAACCCTTGCTTCTGTTTAAGCACAGTACACGCTGCCCGATCAGCGCGAACGCCTATCAGGAGATGAACGATTATTTGCAAAATAGTCCAAGTGAACAAGTGAAATACGGTATCATTTATGTAGTGGAAGATCGCCCTGTGTCCAATGAAGCAGCGGACAAGCTGGGTGTTAAGCACGAATCTCCGCAGGCGATTCTAGTCAAAAAGGGAATTCCTGTATGGCATACTTCCCACTCGAATATTACTTCAACCACAATCACGAAAGCACTGCGTGAGTCCTAAAGCCTATTTTAATTGATTAATGCATAAATTTGTCGTAATATAAATCTTAATGAAAATGGTATGAAAATTTACTGGTAATGGAGAGAAGTACTGTGACGGTAACCATTTATGATGTGGCACGTGAAGCCGGTGTCTCTATGGCAACGGTATCACGGGTTGTTAATAATAACCCTAATGTTAAGCCACAGACACGCAAAAAAGTATATGAAGCCATCGATCGGTTGGGATATCGTCCGAATGCGGTAGCCAGAGGCTTGGCGAGCAAGAAGACAACCACGGTCGGGGTCGTTATTCCGGACATTTCGAACTCAACCTTTGCAGAGATTGCTCGCGGAATTGAAGATATTGCGAATATGTATCACTACAACATTATTTTGTGTAACGCGGATAAGAAGAAAGAAAAAGAAATTCGTGTAATTAACACGTTGTTGGAGAAACAAGTGGACGGTCTGCTATTCATGGGTGGAACTGTGACGGACGAGCATATTCAGGCGTTCCAATCAGCGGCTGTGCCGATTGTTCTCTGTGCAACAAGTGACGAGAAGGGCACGTACCCTTCTGTAGATATCGATCATGAAGCAGCGGCATTTGACGCTGTAAATACGTTGATCCGTCATGGACACAAGGAAATCGCAATGATCAGTGGTACACTGCAAGATCCTGCCAACGGTTATGCCCGTTTCCAAGGGTACAAGAAAGCGCTTGAAGCAGCAGGTATGGAATATCAGGAGGATCTCGTACGCATTGGTAACTATCGTTATGAGTCCGGTGTAGAAGCGATGAAGTATTTCCTCGGATTGAAGAAAAAACCATCGGCAATCTTCGCTGCAACAGATGAGATGGCAATTGGTGCTATTCACAGCATTCAGGATGAAGGTCTGAAAGTACCGGATGACTTCTCCATCATCAGTGTGGATAACATTCGTATGGCTTCCATGGTCCGTCCTCAGTTGACTACTGTAGCTCAACCGATGTATGACTTGGGCGCTGTAGCGATGCGTTTGCTGACCAAGCTGATGAAGAAAGAAAATGTGGAAAACCCACGGGTTATTTTGCCGCATGAAACGATTCTTCGTCTGTCTGTAAGCCATGCAGACGTAGTTTAAATACAGGCTTGGATGGTTCATCGTCATTTCTGATTGAAATGGCAATGGTTTTAAGAGAGGGAGAAGGCATTCTCTCTACATAGTGGAATTACGGAAGCTCCGGAAACGGAGCTTTTGTGCTGAGTGGGGCTCTGAACCTAGACGGAAAAACATACTTGGAGGGAAACATGTCCAGGTTAATATGCAAAATGTATACAGGAGGTTAGAACATGCGAGAATCAATCGGTATCATTGGTGCAATGGATGAGGAAGTAGAACTTCTCTTGGCTGGTATGAAGCAACTAGAGACTGTAAAACAAACCGGTATTACCTATGTTGCAGGCGAATGGCTGGGTAAGCAGATTGTGGTCTGCAAATCAGGCGTGGGTAAAGTAAATGCGGCTGTGACGACACAGATTTTGATTGATCGTTTTCAGGTTAACCGTATTATTTTCACAGGTGTCGCGGGTGCAGTTAATCCAGAGTTGAATATTGGAGATATGGTCATCTCGTCCGAATGTGTACAGCATGATATGGATGTAACCCCACTTGGATTTGAGCGCGGGGTTATTCCTTACCAGGAGACGTCCGCCTTTCCAGCGGAAGCATCACTTATCGAGTTAGCTGAAGAAGCCTGCAAAGCGCAGGACGCGAACTATCTGATCGGCAAAGTGCTGTCAGGAGATCAATTCATTGCAAGCAAGGATACGGTGAAAATGCTGTATACCGAAATGAATGGGGCATGTGCGGAAATGGAGGGAGCTGCCGTAGCGCAAGTGAGCTTCATGAACCGTGTTCCGTTTGTTATACTTCGCGCAATGTCTGACAAAGCAGATGGATCAGCACATGTGAACTTTGCCGAGTTTACTGTGGAGTCTTCCCAGCGCTCTCACCGTATTGTAGAACATATGCTGGAACATATGTAACCCCATATGGTATACGCATGTTGAGCATGATAAAGGGTTAAAAAGCAACAAAAAACCGCTTCTTCGTTGCAGATCATCCATGATGAACCTGTTCACGAAGAGGCGGTTTTTCTATGTATACGTATTCGGAATCATCCATGTGAATTCGTGATTAGTACATAAAACGATGGCGGAATCGCACGCGGTCGAACTGTTCTTCCGATTCCAGGGGTACTTGGCTGCCAATGCGGACCATGAGGCAGTTTGCCGGATGTGAACAAATCTCGGGATCATCGGTGGCGTACCATGTCATATCTACGGTTTGCATCAATTTTTCCATCATCTTGCGGTAATCCCATACGGAAAGGCCACTGCCCTTCAAATCCCAGTGCCAATAATATTCCGTTGTGAATATGATATATTTCTCCATCTGTCCATTTTCAAACGCGGTGAGCAGCATTTCGCGCCCAATCCCGAGAGAACGATAGGAATCAGCAACCTCAATGGCGCCCAGCTCAATTAGATCGGTCATATTGCCTTCCGACCAACGCTCGCATTCATCTGCATAATGGAAAGTCACATAACCGACAATGGTCTCATTTTCCCGTGCTATGATGATTCGACCTTCAGGCAAAGCGGCAATTTCGGCCAATGCCTCCTGTTGTTCCAAAGGGCGCCGGAAGGCATCCAGATCGGAATGAAATTCAAGTTGCTTAATCGTCTCGGCCTGAACTGGTCCCTCAATGATGATTCGGTGGCCGGACTTGAAGATGGAACGCATATGATGCTCCTTAATATGCTCCATAGTTCATGCTCCTCTCTCCCCCTACTTATAGCAAAAAACCAAAAATTTGAAAAGCCATAGACGATGATTGAAAAGATTTGCTATAATTGCGTAGACAAAAAATGTTCACAATTCAACTGCAGTTTGGGTTCATCGGTTTGGCCTGGCAAGTACATGATGAGAAGTTCTCTCTACTAATGTAAGCGCTAACTGGAAGTTCAGTCAACACAAAGGCAATCAGAAGTGACCCATATTGGGAATCGAAATGTCGAGTTGAAGGAGGCTGGCAAGCATGAGTCAAGCACATGGTGAGATGCTGCAAACGGTTGTGTCTGAATCTAATCTGGGCGATTACACGGAGGCCCGAAGCCGGTTTGATTGGGAAACGGTTGAAAGGCACTTTACGTGGCACGCCAGCGGGAAAGTCAACATGGCGCATGAAGCGATAGATCGTCATGTGCTGGAAGGAAGAGGCGGAAGAACGGCGCTATTATACAGTGATGCTTCTCGTGAAGAGGCATACACGTTTGCTGACTTGAGTGAGCAGTCGAGTCGCTTCGGTAACGTTCTGCGCAAATATGGTATTGCTAAGAGTGATCGTGTATTTATTTTTATGCCTCGCAGTCCTGAGCTCTATTTTAGTCTGTTGGGCATATTGAAGGTTGGGGCTGTTGCAGGTCCGCTATTTGAAGCCTTCATGGAAACTGCGGTGAAGGACCGGCTGGAGGATAGCGGAGCTGTGGCACTGGTGACGACCCCTCAATTGCTGGGACGAATCAAACGTTCCGAATTGCCTGAACTGAAGCATATTTTTGTTGTGGGTGGCGGTCCGCAGACGGAAGAAGGACTCATCGACTTTGATGCAGAGATGTCCGCAGCTTCGGATGATATGGAAGTGGAGTGGCTGACTCGCGAAGACGGTCTGCTGATTCACTATACTTCCGGCTCTACAGGCAAACCGAAAGGTGTATATCATGTGCAGAATGCGATGATTCAGCATTATTACACCGGCAAGGTTGTACTCGATTTGCGCGAGGATGACGTATACTGGTGCACAGCCGATCCGGGTTGGGTAACAGGTACCTCCTACGGGATTTTTGCACCATGGTTGAATGGTGTGACCAACGTTATTCGTGGAGGACGTTTCAGTCCGCAAGACTGGTACAGCACCATTGAGAAAAACAAAGTCAGCGTATGGTACAGTGCGCCGACGGCTTTCCGCATGTTGATGGGAGCGGGCGAAGAGACCATTGCCCAGCATGATCTGAGCAGTCTCCATCACGTCATGTCTGTGGGTGAGCCGCTTAATCCCGAAGTTGTACGTTGGGGCTGGAAAGCCTATGGACAGCGAATTCATGATACCTGGTGGATGACGGAGACGGGTGGACAATTAATCTGTAACTACCCGGGCATGCCAATCAAACCAGGTTCCATGGGTCGTCCATTACCAGGAATTGTAGCCGCCATTATTGACGATCGAGGACAGGAACTGCCGCCATACAGTATGGGTAACCTGGCTATTCGTACTTCCTGGCCGTCCATGATGGCGAAGATCTGGAATAACCCGGCCAAATACGAGGAGTACTTCCGACTTTCTGGCTGGTATGTATCCGGTGATTCCGCTTATATGGACGAAGATGGCTACTTTTGGTTCCAGGGCCGGATTGATGATGTCATTAACTCTTCAGGCGAACGTATTGGCCCCTTTGAGGTGGAGAGCAAGCTCGTAGAGCACCCTGCGGTAGCAGAGGCGGGCGTTATCGGCAAACCGGATGTAACCCGCGGAGAGATCATTAAGGCCTTTGTGGCACTGCGTGAGGGGTATGAGCCGACACCGGAGCTGAAGGAAGAGATCTATCGATTTGTAAAAGAAGGCTTGTCTGCTCACGCCGCTCCACGTGAGATTGAGTTCAAGGATAAACTGCCCAAGACTCGCTCTGGCAAGATTATGCGCCGTGTGTTGAAAGCTTGGGAGTTGGATCTGCCGACAGGTGATCTATCGACCATTGAAGACTAAAGAGTAAACCAGCGGATACAACGTGCCTGCATGTCCCATGATTCCAATTCAAAGCCTGATCCGTATCTCATTGCGGATCAGGCTTTTACTTTTGGGATCAATGAATAACAAAACCCCATCCTCATGATGCGAGAATGGGGTTAAGAGTGGAGTCATGATAACTCTGTATTACGGTTGGAAATGCACGGCTCCTGACGGCTCAGATTCGCCTATGCTGTTGCTGGCAGATACCTTGAACCATCCACTGGTAGATGCAGGTACTCCGTAGTCCATGGAGGTACCTGAAGTTGTGCCAATTTTGGTGTAAGGGGCTGCCCCTGTCTCACTAAAATATACAGCATAACTTTGAACGCCATCCGATTCCGGATTGGAGGCCCACTGAATACGCAGTCCTTGGGAAAGCGCCGACACGCTCACTTGGCTAGGTGTAGCCGGAGCCGTAGTTGCGGCGTTCTCATTCTGGGAATCTTCCGGTGTAACGACTGTACCTGGAACATTAATCGGTTCATTTATTTCTTCATCTGAAGGAGGCTCTACTATTCCTGCACTGCTAACTGCTGCGCTAGGAGCAGACTCACGACCAGCTACATCCACTGCTGTAACGTAGAACGCAAAGTTTCCACCTTGTGCATATGCAGTAAATGATCTGGACTCACCTGTCAGGACAACCTGCCCCTGATTCTGGAATCCGGCGCCATTTACTGAGCGATACAGGCGATAACCAACCACGTCACTTTCCGGTGTTGCATTAAACGTAATCACGGCGTTCCCATTGGCGACGGAAATTCTCACATTGCCTGGTGCATCTGGTGCTTTGCCGTTATCCGTTCTTGGATCGACCTGTGTCGGCATGTCTGAATCGGCATCTTCCGGCAGGTAATACGCAAGTGATTCGTGACGACTCATACGTGAGAATGCACTTTGCAGTTCCTTGATGAGATCAGAGATCGGTTTCTTACGCTTGACGACGGTTTTCTCTTTCGTCATGTCTCCAGGCGTTTCATCACGCGGAATGTAGTTCACACCATTGTAAGTGATATATTTGGCTTTTGCGACGCCATCATCGCTATCCTTTGGCACAAACTTGCTATTGAAAATATCAGTGACAAATCTGTCAGTCAGAGATGTTGGCAATTTGCCGCTATAAGCGGATACGGTTCGTGTCTCGATTCCGGATGGTTTTTTGAACGAATCGGTTACAAACATTTCTTTATCTGTAGCGATGACTTGATTCATAATTTGGGTCCACAGCTGCTGTGCACGTTTTTTCTGTGATCTTGTCTCTAGCGTGTTTATCGGCTGTTTGTATCCAACCCATACACCCAATGTGACATCAGGCGTATAGCCTTCAAACCAGACATCGGCATAGTTTTGGGTTGAACCCGTTTTGCCTACAATAGGCACACTCTTGGAGTACTTGTAATTTTCACGAACTTTATCTGCTGTACCTTCCGTAATAACGGTGCGAAGCATATCTGTCATCAGGTATGCCGTCTGTTCTGAGAAAGCTTGAACAGGTTCTACATCGTGTTTATATACGATATTCCCTTTTGAGTCTACAATTTTGCTAATCATATAGGAATCATTGTACACACCATTGTTGGCAATAGCTCCATAGGCATTGGTAAGCTCTTCAACGGTAACACCGTACTGAAGTCCTCCAAGAACACCAGTCTGGGCTTGGTAGTCAATCGGTTGGATGGTGGTAATCCCAAGCTTCTTGGCGAAAGCCCATGATTTGTCGATACCAACATCTTCGTTGAACAGCTTCAGCGCAGGAACATTCAGTGAGTAGTTGAGTGCTCTACGGGCAGTCACAAGTCCCTGGTAGCGATTGTTGGCATTTTTCGGAATATGGAATCCGGTCTGGCCGTCCTTCAGAATTATCGGTGAATCATCAATAATGGAAGCCGGTTGAACCAGTCCTTCATCCAGTGCAGGCAGATAAGCAGCAATGGGTTTCATAGTTGAACCAGGCTGACGCACCATCTGGGTTGCATAGTTCATCTGTTCATCCTGGAAATCACGGCCTTCAATCATGCCGAGAATGGCGCCTGTTTTGTGATTGATCAACATGGCAGCAGTCTGTTCTTTTCCCTTCACGGGATCGTCAGCAGCGAAATTACTGTCATCTTCGGCAATGGTACGCATCGTTTTGTAGATACTCTTGTTGATAGTCGTGTAGATACGATATCCGCCTGTACGCAATTGCTGCTGAGCTTCTTCCAGCAGAGCACTGTTTTCTTTTTGCGGTGTATCGGCATCCGTATCCTTGGCTGTATCCGCATTGGCATCAGTGCCGTCAGCTTTATCCGAATTCAGTTGCTTCATTAAAATCTGTGCAGCTTGTCGTTCCGTTTCCATCATAAGGTATGGATAAGTATTGTAAGCTTTGATGGTTTTGGGTGCGAGTGAACTCTTGATGTCAAAAGCAAGAGCTTCGTCATACTCGGATTGATTAATTTTGCCCAGTTCCAGCATACGGCGCAAGACCAGATGCTGACGATTGATTGCACGCTCAAAATTATCCTCAACAAAGTCGCCTTTTCCATTAAAGGCAGAGTAAGAGGA
Organism: Paenibacillus sp. GL_099_B; assembly: GCF_057835695.1. Classification (NCBI taxonomy): domain Bacteria; kingdom Bacillati; phylum Bacillota; class Bacilli; order Caryophanales; family Paenibacillaceae; genus Paenibacillus; species Paenibacillus sp. GL_099_B. Next base: position 4,877,521 of record NZ_CM174430.1, on the reverse strand, counting down.
GGGGAGCTGAGGCAATCCTGCAAGATAAGCAGCCTGAGCTGTGTTTAATTTGCTCAAATCATTAATATTGAACAGTCCTTTGGCAGCTGCCTTGACTCCATATACATTATATCCACTGGAGCCGTTACCAAAAGGAACCTTGTTCAGATACGCTGTCATAATTTCGTCTTTGGTCAGGAAACGTTCGAGTCGGAGCGAAAGTAATATTTCTTTCACTTTCCGATCCTCGGTTCGATCCAGATTGAGGAATACACGCCGAGCCAATTGTTGAGTCAGTGTGCTTCCGCCGGTTTGAACAGATTCTTTCAGCACTTTCTGTTTCACAGCACGGAGCGTTCCGCTCATGTCTACACCTTTATGTTCGTAAAAATGATTGTCTTCAATCGAAATGACTGCATCAATAACCTTCTGCGGGATCTGGTCAAAGGTGACCGGACGCCTATCTTCTTCTGTTCGTAATTGACCGATCGGGCTGCCGTCGGCAAAGTAAGCAAAGCCTGTGATGGAGTTTTCGCTGACTTTTTGTTCAATCAGCGCCCTTGAACGGACAGGTTCGTCTTTTACAATGGAACTGACGTATCCCATCAGAGCACCGCCTACAAATAGTACCCCCATGAATCCCAGGACAACCATCCATTTGACGAAACTACCCAGTCTGCGGGCAAAACTGCGCTTGCGGGCAGGCTGTTCATCGGGCTTTTTCTTATTAACATCAACCATTCAGTGTCTTCCTCCTTTTAACAGCACTTATTATAGCATAAAAAGGCTGGTTTGCATGCCTGAGAAATACAAGCAATGGTCGAAAATTGCCATTCTTTCTTGGATTATAATATATATCATGCGGAATTGAATTACATATCATGAGAAGTCGTGGAGAATTTCAGTAAAACGTGGAAGCATTGAGTGTCCGAGAGTGGACGTAAATAGATGTACTATGTATAGGAAGGAGGCCATATCCATACATTAGGTGCAGGTACGACCTCCTTTTTTGCTCTTTGTTTCTCTTGAAATAAAAAAACAGCTGCCGAGAAAATCTCGGACAGCTGTTTGGTGTGAAGCTTAATGAAATTCCAACGATTAACGGTTGTAGAATTCGACGATTTGTTTTTCGTCGATGTCTTGGGACAATTCCGAACGCTCAGGCAAACGGATAAATTTACCTTCCAGAGCAGTATCGTTGAATTCTACGTATGCCGGAAGATGCGAACGGTTTTCCATAGCTTCCTTAACGGAAGAAAGACCGCGGCTTTTTTCACGCAGGCTGATAACGTCGCCAGTGCTTACTTGGTAAGAAGCGATGTCAACTTTTTTGCCGTTTACAGTTACGTGACCGTGGGATACCAACTGACGCGAACCAGCGCGGGAGTTAGCGAATCCAAGGCGGTATACGAGGTTATCAAGGCGGCTCTCAAGCAAGAACATGAAGTTTTCACCTGCGATACCTTGCATTTTTTGCGCTTTAGCAAAGAGAGTGCGGAATTGCTTCTCGCCCAAACCGTACATGTGACGCAGTTTTTGTTTTTCTTGCAATTGCATACCGTAGTTGCTGATTTTTCTCCGTTGGTTAGCTCCGTGCTGACCTGGAGGGAAAGGACGTTTCAATTCTTTGCCTGTTCCGCTCAGGGAAATGCCGAGGCGACGGCTCAATTTAAATTTAGGACCAGTGTAACGTGCCATGTTTAAAGTAGCTCCTTTTTAGTTAAAGTTCATATAGGGCTCTGTTTGCGCTCCAATTTGTTGATGCGGGCTAAGCCACGCATAGAACGATCAGGAAAGTTCAGCCGCTGTCCTGAAAGCAACAAAAAGAATGAGGGTGACACAACCGGTAATGCCCAAATTTAAAGACCCATTAGTAGTCTTCATCAACAATTTATTTTACAGTTTACTAGAACCAAAGTCAAGCCTGTGATAAAAGCAAAAAAACGTCTAAATTTGTCGATAGGTCCTTAGGCCTAAAATAATGGGACAATTTTCTGAAATATGGATGCAAAAATGCTTTAAAGAGAGTAAAATAGATTGTATCTTAACTTTAAATGATCTTGTACATTAAGGTTATCGCATAGAATTTGCAGGTTTGCGATAACGTCTGCAGATTAATGCATCCGAGTGGATGCAAAAACGGTGCAAAGGAGCGCCTGACATGTTAGAACATCTAAGAAGTAAACCAGCCAGCTTGAATTCGCGAAGTTCGGGCGATTCCGCATCTTCTGCCGCTCCTCACGAAGCGCATGTATTCTGGATGCAAAAAATGGACATCACACCTTTTGATTTTTCATATTTGGGAAGCCTGCTGCAACAAGCATACACCGACTGGCATTTCCAACGGCGGCCACACTCAGACAGATCATCGATAATATACAACGTATGGAATACAGAAGGGATCTGTATGGGGCAAGGGATTGAAGGGGCTCCATTGCTCGATGTACATTCGACTGTGATGCAATGCCTTGAAACGGGACAGGCTCAGTCGTTACGTGGAACCACTGAAAATGGAGAGTACCACCTAATGGCTGAACCTCTCTTCTCCAGGACAAACAAGGATATGTTTGCTGTCTTCACTGCTGTAACCTACGAGCAAAATCGAGATGACACGTCTGAAGCCGTTGTTCGATCGGAGGCATTGCATTATCGTACCTGCTTTTACCGAAGATTTGAATACATATTTATGACGGATCTATTACATGCTCATGAACAAACGGCCCGTGAAGAGCACCGAAGGTCGATTCTGTTCCAAATCGTTCAACGGATGCATGACAAAATGGATGTGGACGCCATATTGGATGAAGTGTTTGACAGTATTGACTACTTATATCCAACAACCCGAATGACATTGTATATGTCTCAGGATCAGAGCAGTCTCAACCCTCGCATTAAACCGTTGCTTGTTCATGAACGTGGAGAAGACATCTGTGTACAATCGTTTATGGAAGGAAAGCTCATTGTTGTTCGATCGGATGAAGGTGAACATCGTATTCTGGAGGTTGGCCTTCCTCTAAAAGGTAAACAAGGGATCTATGGTGTATTTCATATTGAGATGAATGAGGAGTTAATGGAAGATTCCGATCTGCAACTCATTACGATGATGGCGGATACAGCAGGAACTGCTTTTGAAAATGCCAAGCTGCACGAGCAATCGAATATGTTGATCCAGGAACTTCGTCTAATCAACGATCTGACACAACGTTTGAACAAGAGCCTGCAGCTAATGGAGATCTATCAATTCTCCGAGCAGGAGTTGAAGGACATCTTTCAGGCTGAATCATGTTGTATTCTTCAACTGAATGACAGTACGGATCACTTCGAAGTGATGTCATCCAATGTGAATGAGATATGTCGCAAATCGTTTCCAATTGATTATGGAATAGCAGGGTTGCTGTATCAAACCGAAGAACCGCTCATCCTATCCAATTATGCGAAATACGATAGAGTGTCATCGGTCTTCATGGATCTTACCGGCTCGATGTCATTGATCGCTTCACCTGTTCGGGTGAATGGTGAAGTGAAGGGTGCCATTTTGCTGGGGCATCCGAAAAAGCAGTATTTTTCGTACGATAATTACCGTTTGCTGCAGATGCTGTCCATTCATATTGGACTTGCTCTCTCCAATGCAACGCTTCACGCCGAGGTACGACGTTTGGCAAACCTGGATATGCTGACGGGACTATATGTGAGGCATTACCTGGATAGTGTGATCCATGAACGTCAGGCTCATGAATTCTGTGGCTCACTGGTTGTTGTGGATATTGACCAGTTTAAGCAGGTGAATGACACGTTTGGGCACCAAACAGGTGATCAGGTATTGAAACAGGTAAGCGACATTGTAACAAGTTCCGTCCGGCCTGAGGACATCTGCGCCAGATGGGGCGGGGAAGAGCTGGCCATCTATATGCCTCAGATTGGTGCTCGTCAGGCACTGGAATATGCGGAAATCATTCGCACCAGGGTTGCTGAAGAAACAAGGCCTTCCGTAACCGTATCCAGCGGTATTGCCGAATGGAACTGGATGGATGAGAAGGTTAGTGTGGAATCGTTATTTTACCGGGCTGATATGGCCTTGTATGATGCGAAGCATGGTGGTCGAAATCGGATCGTCATGGAAGAACAGGAAGTTACACGTTAAGAGAGGACTATTCCGATTGCGGAGTCGTCCTCTCTTTATTTTTTTGAAGAGGCGATGCCAAAGGAAGGAAGTATAAGCAAATAAGGGAGGGGCAGGCTATGGAGAAAGTTTGATGGAAAGGTGGAATAGAACATGTTGAACCGTCGGTATATACGTGGGCTATTGTTGATTCTGAGCATTGTTGTGTTGTGTGCTCCTGGTTGTGGATTGTTAGAGCGAGATCGAACTCCTGAGGAATTATTTTCACTGGCTTTATCAGGAATTGCAGGTAAAGAAAAGCTGAGTTTTGATGGGGAAGCAGGATTACGACGCGAAAGCAACGGGCTGTTCGAAAATCAGTTTAAATTTGAGGGCAAGCTGGAGGATCATGACCGCTTGACCTTGCAAACGAGGCTGCCTGGAGCTGTGACTGCTGCCGGAACGGGAGTAAAAGGAGTAAATGCCGCCGCTGTTAACAATAACGGGCAACCGAGTGGATTCAGTGCAACTTTTGAACGCAAACAAGGACAATGGATGGCTTTAACTGCCCAACATGAGCCCCTGCGCGGATCGCTGTCCCGTTTTAATCCCATCGCTCAAATGGAAAGTATCGATCGTATGAACAAAACGATAAAGTCAGAGTACGGTTCAGGCCGTCGAACGAAAATACTGCGAATTGAACTCGCACCAAAAGACGCCAAAACGTGGGCACTCGCGCAGCTTGACGACGAGATGAATGCGATTCGGGCAGAGTATATGCATAAGGCAACTACGGTTAAGGGAGGTAGTCAGGAGAAGCTGGAGAAGGATTTGAACAAAGTGTGGGAGCAAGGGGAAACATCGATGCAAGAGATGATGAAACAGGCCGAGGTACAGACGGTGTATCATCTAACTGTAGATCGGAAAACTAGTTTGCCCTTGCGACTTTCCTCGGAAAGCCAGGTGAGCTATAAGGACATGAACAGCAAAAGGAACAAAGAAGCTCTTGTCACGGATGTAAACTTCAGGGCTTATGAATAGATAAGTTGCGGGGCTGCCTGCTGACGGGATCGTTGTAGCGTGCTACAATAGTATCGTAATTTACCGTTGTTCAATTCAGGAATAGCGGATGACAGGAGGAGTTTACACGATGAAGGATCCAAGAATTCAGAAGCTCGCAGCCAATCTGGTGGGCTACTCTGTAGATGTACAGCCCGGCGAGAATGTGCTGGTTGAGATGATCGGCACGGAGCGTGATCTGATTAATGCAATTATTGAAGAAGTAGGCAAAAAAGGCGGTAACGTCTTTGTACAGCTGACTGACAAAACAGTACAGCGTGCCATGCTCAAAAATGCGACAGAAGAAATGATGAAAACCTGGGCAGAGATCGATCTGAACCGGATGAAACAAATGGATTGTTACATTGGTATCCGTGCAGGGGAGAATGTGAATGATCTGTCCGATGTACCGGAAGAGAAAATGAAAATGTACAATTCACTTTATTCCCATCCGGTACATAGCGAGCAACGGGTAAAACATACAAAATGGGTTGTGCTTCGTTACCCGAATGCAAGTATGGCACAGCTGGCGAATACAAGCACAGAAGCGTTTGAAGATTTCTACTTCGACGTTTGTAACCTGGATTACGCTAAAATGGACAAAGCACAAGATTCATTGGCTAATCTGATGAAACGCACGGACAAAGTGCGTATCACTGGACCAGGAACAGACCTGAGCTTCTCCATTAAAGATATCGGTGCAGAGAAATGTTCTGGCCAAAAAAATATTCCGGATGGAGAAGTGTACAGTGCCCCTGTACGTAATTCAGTGAACGGAACGATTAGTTATAACGCGCCAACGCTGTATAACGGCATTACTTTTGAAAATATTAAATTCACCTTCAAAGAAGGTAAAATTGTTGAAGCAACAAGCAACGATACAGACCGCATCAATGAAATTCTGAATTCAGATGATGGCGCGCGTCATATCGGTGAATTCGCAATTGGATTTAATCCACATATCCTGCACCCCATGAAGGACATTCTGTTTGATGAAAAAATTGCAGGCAGCTTGCACTTTACGCCAGGCCAAGCATATGAAGAAACAGATAACGGAAATCGTTCCTCCATTCACTGGGATCTGGTGTTGATCCAGCGTCCAGACTACGGTGGTGGCGAAATTTATTTTGATGATGTATTGATCCGTAAAGACGGGATTTTCGTTATTCCTGAGCTGGAATGCCTCAATCCGGATCGTCTGATGTAGGAACAGTATTTTGCTGTTGCTAGGAAAGCGGATTCACGGTATCATGTAGTGGTAATTAATAGATGATACCAAAAGTGAAAAGACGGAGGGATTCCTATGTCGAGTAATAACGCAGCGGTAGTTGAAATTGCTCAAACAGCGAGCAAATTTACTTCTTCAATCGTACTTCATTCAGAGAACAAGTATATCGATGTAAAAAGTATTCTCGGACTGTTTACAACGCTGATCAGCACGCACAGCTATGAACTGCACGTTCATGGCCCGGATGCAGCTGAAGCCAAAGCAGCTATGTCAGAAGTATTTGCCAAACATGGACTGAATGTAAGTATCGCATCCGAGTAATGGCACTAAGAAGCATCTCTGCCTATTATGGCAGAGGTGCTTTTTTTTGCATGAGATAATTCAGGTGTACGGCAAGACCTCCGTAAAATAGGGGGATTAGCCAGGAATAAAGCTCTTTATAATCTATGGTTATTTTGGTCAGGTTCTTGTATTAGCTCCTGATTTCGTCTAATATTAGAGGTAGAACGTCTTTACGCGATTTTTGGGACATAGGGGGGAAAAATGCATGACTTCATCTGATCTGCAGGACCAGTTGCACTTGAAAGCGATCAGTCTTCTTCAAGAAGATGCAGATAAAATACAGAAGCTTATTGAAGTACAGATGGAGAATCTGGCTACCCGCTACTGCCCTCTCTATGAGGAAGTATTGGATACACAGATGTATGGGTTCTCCAAGGAAGTCGATTTTGCTGTTCGTGCAGGGCTTCTTCCAGAAGGTGCTGGTAAGCAGCTGGTAAGCGCGCTTGAGCGGAATCTGGCGATTCTATATGAAGCTTTGAACAAGAAGAATGAGCAATAGCCTGCAATAGCGTGGGTCAGAATAGAAGGCATGCAGGTGTTTGCATGCTTTTTTTGTGCGCCTGGATCGGAACAGCTCGTCTGATGTGGTTCAGGCAGAGGAAAAAAAGAAAAAACAGCCTGGAAATGCGATTTCCAGGCTGCCTTTTACGCGCTATTTTTTGTCTATCATTTAGGATCATGGGAGTACCGTTATACCAGGAAGAAAGATACACCCAAAATAACATACACAACCATTAGGAGCAGACCTTCGTACCAGTTCGTTGAACCGTCCTGGGTGATGGACTTGGCGATAAATACGGCTACACCAATGGCGACCAGTTCAATTGTTGTAAACACAATGTCCATCGTTCTGCCTGTAAAGTAGCTGACAAAAACGAGCACAGGGGCAACGAAGAGTGCGATTTGCAAACTGCTGCCGACTGCGATCTCCACGGCGGCACCAATTTTGTTTTTCATGGCAAGCATGATGGCTGCACTATGTTCCGCGGCGTTACCGATAATGGCAACGAGGAACGCACCGACGAACAGTTCGCTGAGTCCGAATTGTTCTGTAAACACCTCAAGGGTGCCAACGAGCCATTCACTGACGAAGGCAACCATGACGGTTGCAAGAACAAGATAGAGAATTGATTTTTTCTTAGACCACTCGGGTGCATGTTCATGCGGCAATTCTTCATCTTCATCTACAGTGACATCTGCGAGATAGTTCTTGTGTGTAACCATGGAGAACACTAACCACGCTATGTAGGCAAGGATCAGCAAGCCTGCGACAATGAGACTGAGTGTATTCGTATCCTTCTGTGTGATGGAATGGGTATTCAGGAAGACGGCTGGAATAAACAGGGCAATGATGGCTACAATCATCAGGGAGCCGTTTAGACCGGCAAGGGATACATTATAATTCTGAATTTTGAACTTGAGTCCTCCAGCAAAGATACTTAGACCAAGCACCAGCAGCAGGTTACCGATAATGGAGCCTGTCAAACTGGCCTTAACCATGTCGAACAATCCTTCTTTGACGAGGAAAATGGCGATGATCAATTCGGCGGCATTGCCGAATGTAGCATTCAAAAATCCGCCTAACCGCTGTCCGGCATAATGGGCTACATTTTCGGTGGCTTTGCCTAAAAAACCGGCCACAAAAATAACCGAAATGGCTGAAATGACGAATTGCAGAATCGAATCCCATTTCAAGTAGTGGGCGACGGCGCTGAGTGCAAAGGTGGCAATCAGCAAAATGGATGAAATTCGGTTTCTCACAACAAACACCTCGGTAACTTATTATTTTGTTTTAAACGATATTACTAAACACTTATGAGATTATTTTCATATTTCAATATAACCAAATCATGGTAGGTTGTAAACGCATCTTTTTGAGTTTAATTTGCTTTTTGGGGTCGAAAGGATTTAAAATACGAGTAACGAAGTGAAGGAGGATGTGGCATGGCAGAACAACTTCAACTAGAGGGCGGAAACATCCGGATTGCCGATGACGTAGTGGCGAAAATTGCCGGAATGGCTGCGATGGAGACACCCGGAATTGCCGCAATGTCTGGAGGATTGTCAGAGGGCTGGGCCAAGCGCCTGAGCGGTAAAAACGTACAGAAAGGCGTGGGCGTGGAGGTCGGCCAGCTGGAAGCAGCCATTGATCTGCGCATCATCGTCCTGTACGAGACACCGATTCATGAAGTTTCCCGCATGCTCCAGCAGAATGTAAGAGAAGCGGTAGAGACCATGACCGGGTTACGTGTTGTTGAAGTCAATGTAAAGGTAGAAGGCGTATCTTTCAGAGGCGACGATCTGTAAAATTTAGCAATCCGTGATGGAAGAACAGCGGTATATTGACCTGGTTCTTCATCTAGATAGACAACACCAAAAAGACTTCGCATCGAATTCGATGCGAAGTCTTTTTCTGTTTCCAATACATTACCGAATTCGGCGAATGGATTCACGTGAACGAAGTGCGGGAGAGGTACGGGATGTCTGAACCGTCACCGACTTCGTTTTCTCTTCCTTGATGACGTCCAAATTATTGGTGCGCGAGATGCTGAGCAGGATTCCCATGGCCACCATCATCACAAAGAGTGAGGTACCGCCATAACTGATGAACGGAAGGGTAACCCCTGTCACCGGAATGGTCTGAGTTACGCCCCCAATGTTAATAAAGGCCTGGATCGCAATTAATCCCATAATACCGATACCTACCAGCGTCCCAAATGGATCGGGACAGCGAAGGGAGACGATAATGCCTCGCCAGATGAAGTAGAGGTAGACCAACAGAAACAGAGCAGTTCCAACAAAGCCGAGCTCTTCTCCAATTACGGAGAAAATAAAGTCGTTATAGGCATTAGGTAAGTAATGCAGCTTCATTGTACCTTGTCCGATCCCGGAGCCGGTGATGCCTCCATCCCCGATGGCAACAAGGGAGCGATAGAGGTTAAGACTTCCGCCTGTCGTATCGGATAATGGATCAAGGAATGCCTGAATGCGCCCGATTTTATAGTTCTGCGTAGCTTCCGTAGTTGTGGTGCTATCCGTAGTATCTGAAGAAGACATGGAAGAAAAAAGGGCGTTTGCTCCAATCGCCAATGCTGCTCCCAGCACAACCAACAGGATGGAAGCCAGAATATGTTTCATGCTAGCGCCACCTGCGTAGATGACAAGACCGCAAGTAGCCACGAGAATGAAGCACGTACCAAAGTCCGGTTGCAGCATAATCAGTCCTGCAATGAACCCGACAATGACCAGCACGGGAATATATCCTGTCCTAAGATCCCTGAACCGTTCACCTTTTTTGGTGATCAGCGCTGCAAGGTACAAAACAATGGCGATTTTGGCAAATTCTGCAGGTTGAATACTGAAGCCGACAATTTCAATCCAGCTTCGGGCACCGTTTACCTTCTTGCCTGCAACCAATACAATTAGTAGCAGTACCGTGGTGAGTAAGAAAAATGGTGCATAAAGTTTTTTGTATTTGTTAAATCGGATATTCATGGCAAAAAACATGCCTACTAAACCGATAACCGCCCACATAAGTTGTTTTTTCGTGAAGAACAGGGCATCATTGTTAAAACTTTTGTTTGCAATTGCAATGCTGGAACTGGAGCTGAACACCATCACCAGTCCGAAGCCCACCAACAATAAAGTGAGGATTAGCAGTTGAAAATCCGGCGTGCCTCTCTTCGTTTTCGTTTGGGCCGTTTGTTGTTTCATGGTTCGGCCCAGCCTAGGCTTCCAGCAGTTCTTTTAGCTGCTGTAGTTTTTGGGCCGCCAGCTTCACGACTGGCTGCGGTACGGTAGAGTCATAATCCAGACCATGTGGAAAGGTTGCTTTTCCAAGATAAACAGCTTCAACTGCGAGAACCGTATCCGGTTTTTCGAGTTTGCCATCTATCGCACGGGTATTAATACGTACAAAGTATTCCGCTTTGGTTTGTTCATCTTCAATTTTGTAGTCATATGTAGCACGATAATATTCCCATTGCCACCGGACAAATCCGACTTTCTCGGCGCTCTCATCCAGGTATGCCAAGTCGCTCTTCAAGCCATCCAAGCCTGTATTCTCAAAAATCATAAGCGTCTGATCCTCCTCATAAGCTTCCGAGAGTATAAATCTCGTTCTTTTCTCTAGTTTATGATAGTATGTTTCCCCTTCCCGTGCAAGCTTTCAAGCGGTCATTCGTATCGGTTTTCTTCCAATTCTGCTACAATATACAGCAATAGGTTTCAAGAGGAAGGTTCGGGCTTGATGAAAGTCCCGTATAGAGAGCGAAAGGATGGAGAGACATGACAAATAATATATGGTGGAATGACCTGCAAATCCACATGGTAGAATGGCGTCGTCATCTTCATCGGAATCCTGAGGTTTCCTTTCATGAGGAGAAGACATCCTCTTTTGTAGCGGGTATGCTGGAGAGCTTTGGCGTTGAAGTGAAACGGCACGTAGGCGGACACGGGGTTATAGGTACCCTTCGTGGGGACAAGCCAGGGCCTGTCGTAATGCTTCGTGCAGACATGGATGCACTTCCGATCCAGGATGAGAAGGACGTTGAATATGCGTCACAACAAGCAGGAGCCATGCATGCCTGCGGCCATGATGGTCACATGTCCATTTTGCTAGGTACGGCACTGTATTTCAGTCGCCATAAACATGAAATCAAGGGTGAGATTCGCTTTTTGTTTCAACCTGCAGAAGAGTTGCTTCCAGGTGGTGCGCTCAAGGTCATAGCTGACGGCGGTCTTGAAGGGGTAGATGTCATCTATGGTATTCATCTATGGACCCCGCTTCCAGTAGGCGTAGCTGCGAGCACACCAGGACCGATGATGGCAGCGGCAGATGACTTTTATATTGAGATCAAAGGAAAAGGTGGACATGGCGGCATGCCGCAATCCACGGTGGACAGCCTCGTGGCTGGTTCAGCCCTTGTGATGCAATTGCAGACGGTTGTCAGTCGCTCGGTGGATCCTTTGCGTCCCGCAGTGTTGACGATTGGCACAATGCAGGCGGGCTCAGCACAGAATATCATTGCCGAGTTATGTAAAATGACGGGTACAGTGAGAACCTTCGATGAAGAGACGCGCAGTATCATGAAGGAACGTGTGCATACGATCGTGGCTCAGACCGGAGAGATCTATGGTGCCGAGACGAAGTTGAACTATATTATGGGATATCCTCCTGTCGTGAATGATGAGCAGGAAACGGAACGATTCTTCAAGGAAGCGGTAGATGTATTTGGTGCAGAACATGTACAGAAGTCACCGATGTTGATGCCAGCTGAAGATTTCGCTTATTACCTACAACAGATTCCTGGCTGCTTTATGTTTGTCGGAGCAGGCAACCCGGAGAAGAATGCCATCTATCCGCATCATCATCCCAAGTTTGACTTTGATGAGGATGCCATGCAAAATGCTGTGAAACTATTTATAGCAATGGCTAAAGGATATACAGCCGAATGATCTGAGTATAGTTGGGCATCCTATTCATACCAAGGTATGAGCAGGGTGCTTTTTTTGTTAGGTCTTTATAAAGCTTAAGTTAAGGTCGAACTGTTGTATTATACAGGTTCAATTTCGGAAGAAACCGGAACTGGACTTTTTGTGATGCCTGTTATTCGGAAAAACATATAACTCATTTTCAAATTAGGGAGGAAGCGGAATGGAGAAAACGGACGCCTGTATTGTCCAGCGTGATTTTACAGTATTGCTTGAAGTGGGGCATCCTGGATTTGACCAGGCCAGAGCTCAACTAGGAATGTATGCCGAACTGGTGAAGACACCTGCAGCTTTTCATACATATCGCATCACTGCGTTATCACTGTGGAATGCCGCTGCACTCGGATGGAGTGCTGATCAAGTGATAGCAAGTCTGGAATCAGTGTCTCGTTGGAATGTTCCTGCCGCCCTGATTCAAGATATCCAAAGAATTATCCATCAATATGGGAAGCTGCAATTGAAGCCACAGGCAGATCATGGGAGAATGCGTCTCGTGAGTGAAGATGAACGATTGCTGGATGAATTAAGCAGTATGAAGACCATCTCGGCTTTTCGGATGGAACGTGTCGATCCCCATGAGCTCATACTTGGCGGTGAGCAACGCGGATTGCTGAAGCGTGAACTGACTCGTTTGGGTTATCCGGTGCTGGATTACGCGGGATATCGAGAAGGAACAAGTCTTCCGTTTGAATGGCAAGCGAATACTCAAAGTGACAGTTCAGAAGGATTCAGGTTACGCCCTTACCAGCGAGATGCTGTGGATGCTTTTGAAGGAAGCGAAGGTATGGGAGGAAGTGGTCTGCTTGTTCTTCCCTGCGGTGCAGGCAAAACGGTTATTGGGATGGCCGTATTGGAACGTCTGCAATGTGAATGCCTTATTTTAACCTCGAATACCACATCCGTGCGTCAATGGATTCAGGAATTGCAGGACAAAACAACGATAACGAGTGAACAGATTGGTGAGTATTCCGGTCAGAAAAAACAGGTGAAACCTGTGACCGTGGCTACTTATCAGATTCTTACACATAGAAAATCCAAAGATGCTGATTTTACCCATATCAAATTGCTCAGTGAACGTCAGTGGGGACTCATCATTTATGATGAGGTCCATCTGCTGCCAGCACCTGTATTTCGGGCTACTGCAGATATTCAGGCTACAAGAAGACTGGGATTGACAGCAACATTGGTGCGTGAGGATGGTTGTGAACAGGATGTATTTTCGCTAATTGGTCCGAAACTATATGACATGCCGTGGAAAGAATTAGAGCAGCAAGGCTGGATTGCTAATGTACAGTGCCAGGAAATACGCATCCCGTTCACTCCTGAACTACGATCAAACTATTTGGAAGCGGAGGTGAAGCATCAATTTCGCCTTGCAGCCGAAAATCCGGCCAAATTAGCTGTGATCAGACGGATATTGGACCATCATGAGGGGATGCCAGCGCTTGTCATCGGACAGTATTTGGATCAGCTTGAGAGCATTGCCCGGGAAATTGCAGCGCCGCTCATATCGGGTTCGATGTCTCAACAAGAGCGAGTGAAATGGTTTGCAGCGTTCCGGCGTGGTGAGATCAAAACGATTGTAGTATCCAAGGTTGCCAATTTTGCCGTAGATTTGCCGGATGCTGCTGTGGCACTTGAGATATCCGGAAGTTTCGGTTCAAGACAGGAAGAAGCCCAGCGATTGGGTCGGATTTTAAGGCCGAAGTCTGGAGAAAATAAAGCTTATTTCTATGCCCTTGTATCCGAGGATAGTAAGGAACAGGAGTTTGCATTACGTCGTCAGATGTTTCTGGTCGAACAAGGATATGAGTACAAAATTGTTCATGAATTGCAATGAAAATGCTGTTTACATCGCTACTTAAAAATAATGGGAAAGGCATGATAAGCAATGCATACACAAGGAAATCTGGATGTGAAATCATTAAAAGAGCTTTCATGCGTTGAAAGAAAGGTACTTGGTGTGATTTTTTGCAAATATGCCGGACAACCCTTTTCCAACATGCTGACATCAGCAGAGTGGGCTACGGATGGTCTTAGCAGAGCTGAAGCGGTGATGGCGTTTATAGCGCTTCGGCATAAAGGCTGGATCAAAGCTGTGCGCAAGTCTTGGGGAGAACGTCTGTATTACATACCAGAAACACTACTTTCTTTGTTAACCATTGCTTATGCAGCACGGGTTGGTCAGTTCGCTCAGCAGAAGGTGAATGTATTACAGGATGAAATGACACAAGATAAGTCCATATCCAGTAATGAAGTCCAGAAAGTGAAGATTGTTAGAGAGGGAAAGCCGGATATTGCTGCAGAGCTTCTTCATGTATTGGCTTGGATGGTAAGAGAAAGTCAAGCTCAAGGAGGACTCCCATTAACAAGTAAAGGAACTATCCACAAGAAAATGATGCAGAGATTAAGTCGGATGACGGTTTTGGGCCCTGAAGACTTCACCGAACTAGGTATTCGCTACGATCATGCGGATGTGTATCCAGTCCATGTGGCACTTGTTATTGATTTGCTGCTCAGTCTGGGTTTGAGTGAAAAGGTGCATAATCGGATGCATGTGTCATTTGATCGTCTTTATCACTGGTTAACGTTGTCGTGGTCTTCAATGCACCGAGAAATCTATAGTGTATGTATGGACCGATATGGTTTAGCGGAGCCTAAACTTCAGCATTTTCGTTATCAATTGATGATGTTTGCTTCACGGGAAAATGAATGGTTGAGTATTCCAGCAGGAACTGTAGACCGCGACGGTTCGGAAGAAGCAATTGAAAATAGAGAGAGTGGAGGTTCTTCAGTACCATCCTTCTTAACACATATCCGGGGTTGGCTCGATGTTCTGGCAGGTTTGGGATATGGGGAGGTTGGTGAGTCAGTTGCGGGAGAGCTTCTATATCGCTGGCAGATTGACCCGGGAGTTTTATTGAACTTTGTGGATCATGAGGAAGAACATGAGGGAAAGAATACAATTTTTGTACAGCCTGACTTTGAAATTATGGTTCCGCCAGATGTAACTCCCCAAGTCCGCTGGAATCTGGACATTGGTGCAGAGCTTGTGAGTCGAGATCGAATGTCCATATATCGCATAACAAAGGAACGAATCATCGCTGCATCAGAGATCGGTCTTACAGCTGATGTAATGATAAACTTCCTTAGACGGTATGCCGGTTCGGGAGTGCCTGAACATGTGGAGCTAGCGATCCAGCAGTGGGGGCAGGATGCAGACAGACTTGGCATGGATGCTGGGCAGAATGTTGATCAGGATGAATCGGTGGATAAAGTTAAGAAAAAGGATATATGGATATATGAATCGAGAAGTGAATTACCTGAGGAGTTGAACGGGATAGAGTCGAAGGCAATTGCAGATGAGTCCATTGTCGGAGCAGATGAGTTCAAAGACGGACTTGAGGTGCAGAAGGAACTCTTTTATATTCGTGGAAGGGTAGGGCTCATTCAAGGTGACTCCAAACTTCACACGTATGAACAGGATCATTCCATCACGGAGCAGTCGGGTCTGTTTCCCGGATACGGAGAGATCCCTGAGATGTGGCATAACGAGTGGCGAGGGTATCATGTATCCACAGCTCGTCAGATTGCTGCGAAAGCCATTGAATGGCAGACAAAACTGGGTCTGAAGCTGGACAACAATATCGTTTATGTTATCCCCGATCAGATTCAGGGTCATGAAGATTGGACACTAACGGGCTGGTCCATATCGGATAGTGGAACAGATCCCGCAGAACGCCGTACTTTTTCGCCTAACGAATGGAACCAGATACGTCTGATTATTCCGGACCATGCATAAACTTGATCGACTTTGCCTTAAGCAGATCCCTTGTTCCCCTTATTTCTATTTGCAGGAAAAACTCTTCTTAACTTTTCGGGGATATGATATGATGAAGTAGTCTACGTTAAGTAGAACTTTATATATAGATAGGATGAATTTCATGAGCGTAGCGGAAATGAACACGGTCGATATGGCCCAAGTGTTAACGGGCGCATATGAACTGGGCGACATGATTAACCAATCAGCCGAAGTATCGGATTATTTATATTGGAAGCAGCAAGTGGAGACGAACCCTGAAATTCAGGCGGGAATACGCAAGCTGGACGCCAAAAAGGAACTATTTGAAGAAACCCAGCGTTTTGGGCATTTTCACCCGGACTATCACGCCGCAAAAGATCAGGTTCAGGCTTTAGAGCTTGAATTGGAACATTTCGAGGCGGTAGCCCGCTTCAAACAGGCGGAGAAGGCATTGGACGATATGTTGTTCCAGATGTCGGAGACGATTGCATTCGCCGTGTCAACGACCATCAAGGTACCGAGCAATGATCCGAATCCAAAGGGCGGCTGCGGTAGCGGAGGCAAGTGTGGTTGTAGCTAAGATTCGATAAGAAAATAAATTCATGACAGACCGGACCTTTCCGAGGATCCGGTCTCCATTATAGAAAGGCGGGGAAAATGATGTTTGCGGAAAGGACAGGATTCATTATATGGGTCAGTGATTTGAAAGCGGCTCGTAATCTCGAAAAGTATGGTACCGTTCATTACATCTCCCGCCGTATGCATTATGTCGTCATGTATGTTAATGCAGAGCGGGCTGAAGATACGATGAAAAATGTGAATAGACTTTCCTATGTGCGCAAGGTCGAACGTTCCTACCGGAATGAGATTAAAACAGAGTATGCTAGCAAAACGATGGACAAAACGAGTTTTTACGGGATATAACAAAAATGGTTTGGGAATGTACAGTGAACTTGTTGCCACTGAACATTTCGAAACGATTAACCAGAGGGGCCCTTCGGGGCCGCTCTTTTATTGAATTAGGCATAAACTGGATTTTGTGAAAAAATCTGAACTTACGCCTTGAGGTTGCGGGACTTATGTTGTAATATATTGGGTAAATAAATAGATAGAAAGTCCTATCTGGTGGAGAGTGATTCCCATGCGTGATAAGGTGATGCAACGTTGGAGCACGTACGAGCCTTTTTTCGTGGCTCTTGGAGACAAAAAAGTGGCCGACATCGTCATTACCAATCATGCCAAGATGCGGTATGCAGACCGTATTGAGCCGGCACGTAATGATGATGACCATATTGCGGCATGGTTATGGGAGTGTCTGAAGCAGGACCGTATTACACCATACTACCGTAATGAGCAGGATGTTTACCTGATCGACGAAGATCTGGTCGTGGTTGCTGAATTTTCCGAACTTGAAGGGGAATATGACATTGCTGGCAATCCGCTTCATAAGATGATTGTTGTTACGTTTCTGGGGAAAATGTCCGAGACGATTGAACTGCGGGATTTAAAATCGTATTATTCTTGGCTAAGACATTCAAGACGAATGACTCTTGTCAAGAACAGTCGCAAGCATAAGTAAGTTTGGAATAATCCATATTTTCGAATTGATAGATTCAGGTTACATCGCATGCAGACAAGCTGCATGCTTTTTTTGTTGGAATTCAGGAAATCGGCTACAATGGGGAAAGCGTACAGAAGAGGGGCGAAGATATGAATTTTCATCAATTGCATATTTTTTATACCGTAGCAGAGAAGGGAAGTTTTTCAGCGGCTGCGCAAGCACTACATATGACACAACCTGCGGTGACGATGCAGATTCAATCACTTGAGGATTATTTTGGGACCAAGCTACTGCTTCGTTCTACCAAGAAAATAGAATTATCCGAGGCGGGGCGGACATTACTGCCTCATGCCAAACGCAGTGTAGAGTTGGTCAGACAGACAGATGAGGCGATGTCCGCGTTTACACAGATGCTGCAAGGCAGATTGCAGCTTGGGGCAAGTTTGACGATTGGTGAGTATGTGTTGCCACGAATGCTGGGCCCTTTTGCTCGCCAATACCCGGATATCTCGATCGTTATGAAAGTGATGAATACTACGCAAATTATGGACGATATCTTGAAACATCAGCTTAACTTTGGACTGATTGAAGCGCCAGTAAACCACCCGGATATGATTGTAGAGCCGGTCATGCAGGATGAATTGAAGCTGATTGTTCCGGCAGGGCATGCTCTGGCAGATCGTGGGGAAGTAGAGCTTGAAGATGTGCTGAACTACGCGTTTGTGTTGCGGGAAAAAGGCTCGGGTACCCGTCAGGTGATGGAAGATCAGTTGCAGAAGAGAAATATTGATCCGCAGGACATGAATGTGGTGATGGAACTTGGCAGTACAGGGGCTGTAAAATCCGCCGTGGAAGCGGGTGTGGGTATCACGATGTTATCGCCGTCGTCGGTTCAGCATGAACTGGCCCTTGGACTGGTCCATATCGTGGATATTCGTGGACTTGAGTTCAAACGACAGTTCTATGCCATACATCTGAAATCTTCATTGCTTCCCTTATCAGCAGTAGCTTTCCTGAATTATTTACGTCAGCATGAGAAGACAACATCAGAAGGACGAGCGGAATAAGAGAGTCATATTCATTTTAAATCCGTGCTGCTAATCATTTGATATAAAAAGGAGCTGTTGTTCATGCATCAAATTAACGGACGTTGTGATCTTCATACCCATAGCCAAGCGTCGGACGGAATGCAGCCACCTGCCGAGAATGTGAAGCTCGCCAAACAAAGAGGACTGTCTGCGGTTGCGCTGACAGATCACGATACAGTAGCAGGTGTAGCCGAGGCACAGCGGGCTGGCCGTGAGTATGGGATTGACGTTGTGGCAGGGGTAGAGATCAGTACCCGCGCGGGTGGCAAGGATATTCATGTGCTGGGGTATTTTGTGAATACAGAAGATGAGCAATTTCTGGAGCGACTGCGCGGGCTTCGGGAAGCGAGGGAAGAACGTAATCATCTGATCATTGCCAAGCTGCAGGAGCTTGGACTTGAAATCAGCTGGCAGGAGGTCATTGATGGCCTTGGCCGACCGCTGGAACCGGATGAAAGCATCGGTAGACCTCATATGGCCGATGTGTTGGTACGGAAAGGATATGTTGCTGATATGAGGGATGCGTTCAATCGTTATCTGGCTGAAGGCCAACCGGGCTTTGTGTCGGTCCCCCGAGTTGCACCGGAAGATGCATGCCAGTGGATTAAAGATGCGGGTGGTGCTGCTGTTATTGCCCATCCTGGTTTATACGGAGACGATGAATTGGTTCGTCGCATTCTGGTGGACTCCCATCCTGACGGTATTGAAGTGGTTCATTCGGATCATGGACCAGAAGAAGAGCTCAGATATGCGGAGTTGGCACGGGAATTTGGGCTCATTCAAACAGGTGGTTCGGATTACCATGGTGTAAGACAAGGGGTAGTTTTCCACGGGGATCTGGGTAGCAAAACCGTAACCATTGATGTACTCGATAAACTCCGGGCTGCAGCCGGAAAGTCTTGATTCGGTGCAAAACGGAACGGGGGAATAATGAAAGGACATAGAGATAGGGTGAGTGTTAGTCGCTAGCCATGTCTCTATGTCCTTTTTAATTGCATATAAATTAGGCTAGGTGATGGAATAATTCACCCAAGTGCTTTGAGTGGCTCCAAGACGTTCAAATAATTGCTGTGCCCGCTCGTTGGTTGCTGCTGTGATCCAGGACATGTAAGCACATCCGTGTTCACGTGTATACTGCTGACAGTGTTCAAACAGTCTGGCCTCGGCTTCGCCTTCTCTCCAAGCTTCCGTCACAAACAAGTCATTCATAATGGAAACGCGGTTTGCCTTCATCGTGCTATAGGTAAAGTAGAGTGTAGCGAACCCGATGAGCTCACCGTCCTGCTCTGCAACGAATTGAACACCTATCTGCTGATCAAGCAGGTTTTTGATCAAAAGCTCGATTGCCTGATCACCAGGCCAGGGGTTATTATAAAACCCGACGACATACTCGTGCATTAATGCACTCAGCGGCAGCAAATCATTAAGCTGAGTTGGTCTGATATTTAGCGTCATGGACACATCCTTTGAAGTTTATTTATAGATCTCACAATTGAATTATTATACGTTAAAATGGATTTATATTCAAAATAAAACAATGAACTGAATCACCAACTTAAGTCCATGGTTATTTGAGAAACAAAAAATCCCCCGAACAGTCTTTTGTTCCGGGGGATTTTTTGTTGCCTAACAAGATTGAAAAGCAAGCATCTTATCCATTTTTGATCGTGGATGGCAAACTTTTAACCAGTTCTTCGTTCGGCGTCACAAACAGGGTCTTTTGATGGTCATAAATGACAAAACCTGGTTTGGAGCCACTTGGCTTGCGTACATGTCGGATAAAGGTGTAGTCCACCGGCACGCTGCTGGATTCTTTGGCTTGACTGAAGTAAGCCGCGAGTTGTGCAGCTTCCTCTAGGGTTGCTTCGCCAAAGTCTGTGCTGCGAATGACGACATGTGAACCCGGGATGTCTTTGGTATGCAACCAAGTGTCATTGGAAGAAGCCAAACGGTTGGTGACGTACTCATTTTGCAGGTTGTTTTTGCCTACGAGAAGTTCAATTCCCTCCGAAGAAGTAAACTGATGCACTGTAGGGCGGTCGTTTTTCTTTTTCTTTTTGCCTTTTTTGTTGCGGTCGCGAAGATAACCCTGTTGCACAAGCTCATCGCGAATTTCCTCAATGTCGTTCATGGATGCGATAGACAGTTGCTGGAGCAGATTGTCGAGATAGTCGATCTCGTCTTTCGTTTTTCCAAGTTGCTCATGAATAACAGCCAGACTGTTCTTATATTTGTTATATCGTTTGAAATAACGTTGTGCGTTGTCAGACGGCGTAAGCAATGGGTCAAGCTGAATGGTAATGTTGGCTTGATCTTCATCATAGAAGTTCACAAGCTCCACACTCTTGTCCCCTTTACTAACCTGATGCAGGGAGGCAAACAGCAGCTCACCCCATAATCTGAATTTATCCGCATCGTCAGCTTCCAGCAGATCCTTGTTCAGGTTGTCCAGCTTTTTGATGTTTTTGCTACGCTCATTTTGCAGAAAACGCAGAAGATCGCTCACTCTTTGCTTGACAGTATCCCGCTCGGCCTTGTCTCCGTAATAATCCTCCATACATTTGCTCATCGTGTCATAGGTTTTCTCTGCGTCCTGAATGCTCTGAAGCTGAACGGCCGAGAAAATCATTTTGCCTTTGGCATTCAGCCCGGTCACAGGCGTATAACTATTATCTCTTACTGGCCCCATGACGGACTCAAAAGCATTCCACAGCGCATCGGCTTCGATTCGAGCTTCACCTTCGCTTGCAGCTTGATTGTCACCTTGATCGGCAGATACCCGAGAGGTAATCTCTCCAGCGATCAGCGGACTAAGACCGCTGAATGAATTCACCAGCCAGCGAGAGGCATCTTCTTCAGCAGCAGTACAGCTATTTTCGAATTCAGTGCTGCTCACTTCCAGCGGATTGCTTTTATGCTGCTCTGGTGGTTCGGTGTACGAAAAGCCAGGCATAATGACCCGGTAACTACTGATGGACGGCGTTACGTGATGAATCCCATCCAGAATCGTTCCCGTAATCGGATCGACCAAAACAATATTACTGTGACGCCCCATCAGTTCAATGATGATCCGTTTGACCGAAACATCACCCAGTTCATCGCGCTGACGCACGTCGATATGAATAATCCGCTCCATGCCAACCTGACGAATCTCCTCGATGATCGCTCCCTCACAGTGCTTGCGCAGCAGCATGCAGAACATGGGAGCTTCAGTAGGGTTAACAAACGTTTTTTCGGTAAAGTGCACACGCGGATATGTCGGGCTGGCCGAAATAAGCAATTTGCTATTTCCGCGCTGAGCACGGAGGGTCAGTACAACATCATGGCCGTTAGGTTGATGTATTTTGCTGATGCGTCCGCCCTTGCAGCCTTGCAGTTCATGTACAATAGCTCGTGTTACGATGCCGTCCAATGCCATTTTTTTCAACGTCCTCTCTATCTATAACTGAAATGAACACCGGGATATGTAAAAAAGAACCCGTTGCAGATTCGTATTCGTTTGTATAGCAAAAAATCGGATTGCCACTGCGTGTATGACCGCAGACCTTTATTTTAGCTTATTCTGTCCATCAGGGAAAGGATTCGCCATCGGGTGCTAATTAGGGTCCTGTCCGAATACATATAGAGCAGGTAGTTTGTCCGGCATCGCGTACAACCTGTTGATTAGCATAGCCGGTGAAGTAAGTGTGACGTTTTACAGAGGAAATACAGACTGGGAGGGAATTTTGAAGCATGGAACATACCAAGTGGCACCAACTAAGCGTTGAAGAGCTTCGTAACACTCTTGGCGTCAGTCTTGAGGAAGGATTAACCGAAGAGACTGCAACAGAGAAGAGGAAGGCCGCCGGTTCGAATGAGCTGAGCGAAGGAAAGCGCATATCTCCAATTACATTATTGCTTAATCAATTTAAGGATTTCATGGTTCTGGTGTTGATGGGAGCCACGCTGGTGTCCGGATTGCTTGGAGAATACTTGGATGCTGTAACGATTGTTGCCATCATCGTACTTAATGCCATTCTTGGTTTTGTGCAGGAATTCCGGGCGGAGCGTTCCCTTCGTGCATTGAAACAATTGTCGGCTCCATTGGCCAAAGTGCTCAGATCGGGTCAGGAAGTCCATCTTGCAGCCAAACTTCTGGTACCGGGGGATATCGTGCTTGTGGAGAGCGGTGATCGCATACCTGCCGATGTGCGCTGGCTGTCCACGAACAGCCTCGATGTGGAGGAATCAGCACTTACTGGGGAATCGGTTCCTGTAAGCAAACATTGCCTTCCCATAGCTGCAGATGACGTGCCACTCGGAGATCAGAAGAACATTGGATTCATGGGAACGATGGTCACACGTGGTACCGCCAAGGCTGTTGTGATTCGGACGGGCATGGATACCGAGATGGGCAAAATCGCCGATCTGATCCAGAATACGGAGGAACAGGAAACACCGCTGCAGCACAGACTGGAACAGCTGGGTAAAATTTTGATTTTTGTGGCGCTCGGATTAACCGTCATGGTTGTTGTTGCAGGTATTCTACATGGACAACCGGCAGTAGGCATGTTTCTGGCAGGGGTCAGCCTCGCAGTGGCCGCCATACCAGAGGGGTTGCCAGCGATTGTAACGATTGCGCTAGCTCTGGGCGTACAGCGTATGATCAAACGAAAAGCGATTGTGCGCAAGCTTCCCTCCGTCGAAACCCTAGGTTGTGCCTCGGTCATCTGTTCGGATAAAACGGGTACGTTGACCCAGAACAAGATGACGGTTACGGACGTGTGGCTGGAGGGACGCAGCATCAAGGTCACCGGGGATGGTTATGCACCGGAAGGACAGATGATTGAGAATGGTCGTACCTTGGAACTGAAGAGTGACCAGACATTGCGGAGAATGCTTCAGATTAGCGCACTATGTAACAATGCCAGTATTATCGAGAGTGTTGCGGATGAGATGCGGAATAAAAAGAAAGGCAAAGAGACAAATAAGGATAGTAAGAAAGAAGCGAAGAAAGGTACAAAGAAAGATCATGTTAATGAAACGGTCAAGGAAGACAGCGTCGTATGGGAGCTGAAAGGCGACCCTACGGAAGGCGCACTCGTAACACTGGCCTCCAAAATGGGGCTTACCCCCGCTGGCCTCAAAGAGTTATATGCACGTGAGCAGGAATTTCCGTTCGATTCTGATCGGAAACGGATGTCGGTCCTGATTCACCATCAGGGTGGGCGCATGATTTATACCAAAGGTGCACCTGATGTTCTGATCGGGCAATGCAGCTACATTTTGTGGGAAGGCAATGTTGTGCCATTCACGGGTACTCTGCGGCAGAAAGTTATGGCGGCGAACGAGAGTATGGCAGGGGCTGCACTGCGTGTTCTCGGGATGGCTTACCGTGAAGTAAGACCGGAAGAAAAGGTGGATAATGAACATGCTGCCGAGAACCAGCTCGTCTTTGTCGGACTTGCAGGTATGATTGATCCACCGCGGCGTGAAGCACGGGATGCAATTGCGACTTGTCGCAGAGCAGGCATACGTACCGTTATGATCACTGGCGATCATGGCACGACGGCAGAGGCTATCGCCCAGCAGTTGAGTATCCTTCCACGGGGTGGGGCTTCACTTAGCGGCCAGCAATTGGCGGGCATGACGGACGAGCAACTGGATAAACAGGTGGAGGGCATTTACGTGTTCTCACGAGTATCGCCTGAGCACAAACTGCGTATTGTAAAATCATTGCAGCGTAAAGGACATGTCGTAGCGATGACCGGAGATGGCGTGAATGACGCACCGGCTATCAAAGCGGCAGATATCGGTATTGCGATGGGAATTACAGGCACGGATGTGACGAAGGAAGCATCGGCGTTAATCCTGAGTGATGATAATTTTTCTACTATAGTATCTGCAATTGAAGAAGGGCGTAATATTTATGAGAACATCCGCAAGTTTATCCGCTATTTGCTGGCATCCAATGTTGGCGAGATTTTAACGATGTTTTTCGCGATGATGATGGGCTTGCCTTTGCCACTCGTGCCGATCCAGATTCTGTGGGTCAACCTGGTGACGGATGGATTGCCAGCGATGGCGCTCGGTGTGGATCAGCCGGAAAAAGATCTGATGGAACACAAGCCGCGTGGCGCCAAGGAAAATATTTTTGCCAGACGACTGGGTTGGAAAATCGTCAGTCGGGGTGTATTGATCGGGCTTTGTACACTCGGGGCGTTCTGGCTTACCCTACAGGCCGCGCCAGATGAACCGGGTCAGCTCATTAAAGCTCAATCTGTTGCCTTTGCTACTCTCGTTTTGGCACAGCTCATTCATGTATTTGACTGCCGTAGTTCCCGCTCCATTTTCCACCGGAATCCATTGCAGAACAAGTATCTGGTGTTTGCAGTTATTTCATCCATCGTGCTGATGCTGGCGGTCATGTATGTAGAGGCGTTGCAGCCTATTTTCAAAACAGTACCACTGGGTATGCGCGAATGGGCCATTTCCATCGTTGCCGCAGGTATTCCAACCTTCCTTATGGGAGTGGGCAGCGTGTGGGGAGGTCGTCGCAACCGTCGCCGAATGGGCCCTGGGCGCTTCGTACCGAAAAGTACAAAGTTTTCGGCATAAAATCAATAGCAATTGCTTATCGTTTTCGTTATGCTATCCTCAAAATGATTCGAGGCGAGATCCCTCGGCATTTTGCAGGATAGCTTTTTTTATTGGGAATGTTGGATATGAATTTCCGAGGGTATCCTGTAGAGAAGCAAGAATAACGCTTTGGCAGCAGACTGCCAAAAGGAGTGGGCAAGCTTATGGAATTTACAAAAATGCATGGACTCGGCAACGATTTTATTGTTGTGTTTGGAGAACAACAGCTTCCGGCTGATGCAGCAGAATTAGCTGTGAAATGGTGCAACCGTTTCTTCGGCATCGGCGCGGATGGCCTGGTTTATATACTGCCTTCAGAGAAGGCGGATTTTCAGATGCGCATCATGAACTCGGACGGTTCGGAAGCAGAGCAATGTGGCAATGCCATACGCTGTGTATCCAAATATGTATATGATCACGGTCATGTGACCCAAGAACAGATTACGATTGA
Source organism: Paenibacillus sp. GL_099_B (assembly GCF_057835695.1). Taxonomy (NCBI): domain Bacteria; kingdom Bacillati; phylum Bacillota; class Bacilli; order Caryophanales; family Paenibacillaceae; genus Paenibacillus; species Paenibacillus sp. GL_099_B. Next base: position 4,851,801 of record NZ_CM174430.1, on the reverse strand, counting down.
AACCATTGGTGCGGGTGTACAACCAGTAAGCTTGAACATTCGTGATGGTAAAGTGGAGACCGTTCGAGTGGATATGGGAGAACCTATCCTGAATGGACTTCAGGTTCCAACCACTGTCGATGCTAATCCGGTGGTGGATCATTCCATTGAAGCAAATGGACAAGAGTTCAAATTTACGGCTGTCTCCATGGGTAATCCTCATGCAGTCATCTATGTAGATGATGCTGTGAATTTTGATCTCTCGACATGGGGGCCACTTCTTGAGGTTCATCCCATGTTCCCGAAAAAAATCAATGTAGAGTTCGCAACAGTTCGCGATCGCGGATACGTGGACATGCGTGTGTGGGAACGCGGTGCTGGACCAACACTGGCCTGTGGAACCGGAGCTTGCGCAACACTGGTATCATCTGTTCTGAACGGACATACAGATCGCACAGCGGTGATCAGCCTCAAGGGTGGCGATCTTCATATTGAGTGGAACGAAGCAGACAATCACGTCTACATGACTGGACCTGCTGAAGTTGTTTTCAAGGGAGTCGCTTCGTAAAGAATACGTTTAAATGAGGAGGCCTTAGGGCCTCTTTTTTTGCAGTTATATGAATTCATACTTGTACAGATGGTTATGGAGACTGAATTTCACGAAAAACCTGTGTTTTTCTTCGTTTTCAGATGTTTTTTGTGTTACATTAGTATGAAATGATCAGTCAGGCGGGGGGAAAAGGGATGAAGGCGGATTTACGCAGTGTAATGCAGGAACGGGTCCTCATAGGGGATGGGGCGATGGGAACTTTCCTGTATCAGATGGGGTTCCCGGTAGGGATTTCTTATGAAGAGCTGAACTTAATATCACCTGAAGTGGTGGCAGATGTGCATCGTCGTTATCGCGATGCGGGTACGGAAATTCATGAAACCAATACGTACTCTGCCAATTACGATAAGTTGTCCAAGTTTGGTCTGGAGTCCAAGGTCGAGGATGTCAACCGTGCCGGTGTGCGTATCGCCAAAGAAGTAGCTGGCGCAAATGGTTATGTTCTGGGCGCGGTTGGCTCCATTCGTGGAGGTAAGCGGACGAACGTATCAACAAGTGAGTTGAAGCGTTTCTATCAGCAACAGATTTTTGCACTGCTCGATGAAGGAGTGGACGGCATTCTGCTCGAAACCTTCTATGATATCGAGGAGATGGATATCGCCCTTCTACAGGCGCGCAAGCTGAGTGATCTTCCGGTAATTGGACAGTTCGCTGTTGAGGATGTAGGGCACACACTGGATGGATATACGATGCCTGAAGCTTTCCGAATCATGCGTGAGCAAGGGGCTGACGTCATTGGTTTCAACTGCCGTTCCGGTCCAAACGGAATTATGCGGGCGATGGAAACGGTATCAGGTCGTATCGGTATCCCAATGTCTGTTTACCCGAATGCGGGTGCAGCTGACTACGTCGACGGTCAGTTCCGTTACGGAGCGTCTCCGGAGTACTTCGGACAGACCGCAGTGCAATTCGCTGATCTGGGCGCACGTATCATCGGAGGCTGCTGTGGTACAACACCTGATCATATCGCGGCAATTGCTCAGGCTCTTGTTGAATACACACCTGTTCCAATACTGGAACCTGATCCATCCGAGTCGAAACCGCGTATTATTCTGCATGAGAATGTAGATGAACGGTCTGGACGGGGTGGGCAGCCCACGATTGTGGATCTGGTCAAACAACGCCATACGGTCATCGTCGAACTTGACCCGCCGCGTGATCTAGACATTGCGAAGTTCATGAAAGGTGCCGAGACATTGAAAGCGGCTGGTGCAGACGCGTTAACATTGGCTGATAACTCTCTAGCGGTTACCCGGATGAGTAATATGGCTCTCGGCCATCTTGTTCAGGATCGTACAGGATTGCGCCCACTGGTGCATATTGCATGTCGTGACCGGAATCTGATCGGGACACAGTCGCACATGATGGGATTTGATGCTCTAGGCATTAATCATGTACTTGCTGTAACAGGTGACCCTGCACGATTTGGAGACTTACCCGGATCAAGCTCGGTATACGATCTGACTTCTTTTGAAATTATACGTATGATCAAGCAGTTGAACGACGGCGTGTCCTTCTCCGGTAAACCGCTCAAACAGAAGGCGGGTTTTGTTATCGGTGCCGCATTTAACCCGAATGTGAAACATCTGGATAAAGCTGTACAGCGGCTTGAGAAAAAGATTGCTTCCGGGGCCGATTATATTATGACGCAGCCGGTATACGATCCCGAACTAATCGTAGCCATGCATGAAGCGACCAAACATCTGGATGTGCCGATCTTTGTAGGGGTGATGCCGTTAGCGAGCGGCCGAAATGCAGAGTATCTGCATAATGAGGTTCCGGGTATTCAGCTGTCTGATGAAGTGCGCTCCCGGATGGCTGGCCTCGAAGGCGAAGAAGGTCGAGCAATGGGTGTGAAGATAGCCAAGGAGCTTCTGGATGTAGCAACAAAACATTTCAAAGGAATCTATTTAATGACTCCATTTATGTTCTATAGTATGACGGCCGAACTGACCCAATATGTGTGGGAGAAGTCGGAGCATCAATGTCCTACTTGTTTCAACCCTAATAATCAATTACAATAGTGTAACGGATGTGATGCCGATGTCATTCAGTATGACCGGATACGGTCAATCCGCCTTTCATTTTGGAGGCTATAAGGTACAATTGGAAATCAAGTCTGTCAATCATCGTTATTGCGAAGTGATGATGCGTCTCCCGAGAGAGTGGACGTGTTATGAAGACGGATTGAGGAAAAAGGTACAGAGCCGCTTAAAACGTGGGCGGATTGATGTTTATGTGATGAAAGAAAAAGATGAAGACCAGGCTCTTCCCGCTGTTCTGAATGAGCAGGCGGTCAGGGCCTATCTTCAGGCCGCAGAGCAATTGGAGAGCCGCTATGGTATGCAGGGCAAACCGAGCATTATGGATATGCTGGCACTTCCAGAGGTCATGGTTCATTCGGATGGGACGAGTTCGCTTCCGGAAGAGCAGAAGGACGAATGGGAGCGTGTCCTGCAGCAGGGGTTGGAAGAGGCTTTATCCGGTCTGGAGCAGATGCGCGCCCGCGAGGGTCTTCATTTGGCCAGTGATCTGGAACGACGTGTCTGTCGTCTGGAATCACTGCATACCGAGATGCTTGCTCTTGCGCCGACTGTGGTGAGTGATCATCGCAACAAGTTAAGACAAAGGCTTACGGAAATGCAGGAAGAAGGCTCTTTCCCTTTTGACGAGCATAAATTGGGTATGGAAATTGCTATGTTTGCCGATCGTTCTAACATAGAGGAAGAGCTTACGCGTCTACTGAGTCACTTTGGACAGAGCAGGGAACTGCTGGAAAGTGATGAGCCAGTAGGCCGCAAGTTGGACTTTCTTATTCAGGAGATGAATAGGGAAGTCAATACGATTGGATCAAAAGCCAACCATTTGGCTCTGGTGAACCGTGTTGTCGAGATGAAGGCGGAACTGGAGAAAATTCGTGAGCAAACGGCGAATATCGAATGAACGGTCATATTTCGGCAAAAGAGTCGCATGTATAGGGGGAAGAACCTGATTATGGCAATCAAACTCATTAACATTGGATTCGGTAACATCGTATCGGCGAACCGGATTATATCCATCGTGAGTCCGGAATCGGCGCCGATCAAGAGAATTATACAAGAGGCAAGAGACCGTCATATGCTGATAGACGCAACGTACGGAAGACGTACTCGTGCCGTTATTATTACGGATAGCGATCATGTCATTCTGTCTGCGGTTCAGCCAGAAACGGTCGCCCATCGTCTTTCTTCGAAAGATGATGACAACGACGAATAAAATGGAGTGTAATATGTCTAAGGGATTACTGGTAGTGTTGTCTGGCCCATCAGGGGTCGGGAAGGGTACAGTATGCAGCGCTTTGCGCAAACGGGTGCCGGAATTGATTTATTCTGTATCGGCAACGACTCGTCAGCCACGTCTGGGTGAGGAACATGGCGTCAATTATTTCTTCAGAAGCCATGATGAATTCCTGAACATGATTGCTGAAGATCAATTGTTGGAACACGCAGAATATGTAGGGAACTATTACGGAACACCGCGTGATTTTGTAGAGAAAACGATTAACGAAGGCCGGGACATCATTCTTGAGATTGAAGTTCAAGGCGCGTTGAAAGTGAAAGAAAAGTTCCCGGAAGGGATCTTTGTATTTCTGTTGCCTCCTTCATTGGACGAGCTTAAAGATCGCATTCAGGGCCGTGGTACGGAAAGTCAGGCGACGATTGATCATCGGATGTCCGTCGCGGTAGATGAGATCAGTCTGCTGGAGCAGTACGATTACGCTGTCGTTAATGATGAAATTGATTTGGCGTGTAAACGAATAGAAAGCATCATTATCGCCGAACATTGTAAGATCAATAAATAATCCATTTGCCGCCGCAAAATGCGATAATCAATGGAGCTGCTGTCATAGGATATATGAGAGTAGCTCCAGTCTGGTTAACGTATCCAGCGGTGCACCATGATTCCGTCAGGCGGCAAATTGTGATTATACTAATGCAAAGAGGTGTTTTGTAAATATGCTGTATCCTTCTATTGATGAAATGATGAACAAAGTCGACAGCAAGTATTCCCTTGTTGTTGCCGCTTCCCGCCGGGCAAGACAGCTTCGTGAAGGTGAGAAAACGGATTTGAGAAATGCCAGATCCCATAAACAGGTTGGCGTTGCACTTGAAGAAATTTATGGTGATCTGCTCGTTGTCATCAAAGGACAGGACGAAGAGGAAGAAGAGTAAGCCGCCTGCGGCTGCTCTTCAACTGCATACGGCGCAAGCCGGATTTATTTGACAACCGCGAGGTTGTTATTTTTTTCTCTATTCATCCTTTTAATTGCGTGTTCAAAAAGTCTGTTTTTCAGAACCGAGAAGATGGAATGAAGCTAGAAATGGAGTAGCGGAGCGTAGAGAAAACTACGTGAGCAACGGACATTTCGGCTGAATTTCATATTCGATGCTGATGATGCCGCTAGGCATGATTCGTAATCAAAAGCGGACTTTTTGAACAACCTCTATAAACGTCGTATATATCGGGGGGATAACCATGTTGAACGGTAAAAAAATCGTGCTTGGTGTGACTGGCGGCATAGCCGCATACAAAGCGGCTACATTATGCAGCAGGCTGGTGCAAAAAGGAGCGGACGTTCATGTCATTATGACGGATTCCGCCAAACAGTTTATTACCGAATTAACGCTGCAAACCTTGACCCGAAATGTGGTATATAGTGATACATTTGATGAGCGGGAGCCTTCGGTCGTCTCGCATATCCATCTGGCTGATATGGCCGATCTTGTGTTGGTTGCTCCGGCAACAGCCAATGTGATTGCCAAAATGGCAAATGGCATGGCAGATGATATGCTCTCAACAACCTTGCTTGCAACCACTGCTCCGGTGATGATTGCGCCAGCGATGAATGTACATATGTATGATCATCCGGCGGTAAAACATAATATGTGCCTGTTAACTGAGCGCGGAACCATGATGATTGAACCGGGTGAAGGACAACTGGCGTGCGGGTATGTGGGCAAAGGGCGTTTGGAAGAGCCAGAGACGATTGTCGATGTGGTGGAACGCTTTTTTGAGCAGCAGGAGTCTGCAAAACGGGAACGTAATGAACAGCTTTCTTTGTTGAGCGGGAAGAAGGTTGTGGTCACTGCAGGAGGAACCATTGAACGCATTGATCCGGTAAGATATATTACCAATGATTCCTCAGGAAAAATGGGTTTTGCCATTGCAGCGGCAGCGCGTGATCTGGGGGCAGATGTGACTTTGGTTATGGGAAATACCCAGGTTCAGCCACCAGCCAATGTACATGTGATCCCGGTACAGTCTGCGCAGGATATGTATGATGCGGTAGCAGGCCAATGGGATGATGCAGATATCGTTGTTAAGGCCGCAGCTGTTGCGGATTATCGTCCCAAGGAAGTGTACACGGAGAAAATCAAGAAGAAAGGCGATACATTATCGCTTGAACTTATTAAAAATATAGATATTCTTGAAACGCTGGGTAAGCAGAAGAGTCATCAATTTTTGATTGGTTTTGCTGCCGAGACAAATTCATTAGAAATGTATGCACGTGAGAAACTGGAACGGAAAAACTGTGATCTGATCGTAGCCAATGATGTCACCCAGGCGGGTGCCGGATTTGGAACAGATACCAACGCGGTGCACATCTATGACCGTGAAGGTTTAGTGGAAGAGCTTCAGGTGGTGGCCAAGGATGAGGTGGCCCGCCGGTTGCTTTCAATTGCGGCGGAGCGCATTGCCGGGAGGAATTAATATGGAGATCGCCAAGGTTATTGTCGATGTTCCTGTGAAGCAGACGGACCGGCCTTTTGATTATCTGGTGCCGGAATCCATGCGTGAATGGATTGAGATTGGCAGCAGGGTAGGTGTACCTTTTGGTCATCGGACGGTGCAGGGATTCGTGATTGATCTGGTGCCTCGCACGGGTACGGAGACTTTCAAACTCAAACCGATTCAGGAGCTGTTGGATATCGTTCCACCGTTGTCTGAAGATTTGGTTGAATTAGCGGAATGGATGAGTGAGCGATATGCCAGCAACCGTATTTTGTCTTTGCAGGTGATGATACCGACCGCGCTGAAAGGGAAAGCAGAACGTTATATCTCACTTGGAGATGCCCTGGATGGACAAATGGCAGGTTCGACATCAGGTGAAGAAGTTCTTTTTGTGTGGGGAGAAGAATCGACTTCAGAAAAAGTGCAGCAAGATATTATTCGTTTTGTGAAGAGTCGTGGGCAGGTTCCCCTCCAACAATTGAGTCGTAAATACCCCAATCATGCTGCGCTGATCAAGAAGTTGTTGCTCAGTGGTATCTTGCTGGAAAGCCAGGCGATTAAGGACAAGCTGAATAAAAAAACGATGAAATCCATTGATCTAGCTGTGGATGTAACGGCTGCGGAAGAGGCATTGAATTCATTCCCGGCAAAGGCACAACGGCAGAAGGAAGTTTTGGCTTTCTTGCTGGAAATGAAAGAACTGTTGCCGATGGCGATGAAAGAATTGCTGTCTACACTTCAGGTATCAGCGGCTACAGTCAAAGGGCTTGAGGAGAAAGGGTTGGTTGTGACGGAGGACGTCGAAGTCTTTCGTGACCCTTATCAGGGACGTAAGTTTCGTGCGACCGAGCCACTGAATCTGACCGACGAGCAGCAGCTTGTCTATAACAATATCAATGGTCGATTACAGGAAAGGCGCCATGGCGTCTTTTTGCTTCATGGTGTAACAGGCAGCGGCAAGACGGAAGTATACCTCCAGACCATTCAGCGCTGTATTGAACAGGATCGACAGGCAATTGTGCTTGTACCCGAGATTGCATTGACACCGCAGATGGTTGAGCGTTTTAAAGGACGTTTTGGTGATCAGGTTGCCGTGATGCACAGTCGGTTGTCTGGTGGAGAGCGTTATGATGAGTGGCGCAAAATTCGGGAAGGTCAGGTGAAAGTTGCCATTGGCGCCCGTTCAGCAGTCTTTGCTCCGTTTAGTCGTCTTGGTCTGATCATTATGGACGAGGAGCACGAGACTTCATATAAACAAGAAGAAACCCCGAAATATCATGCCCGTGATGTGGCGGTAAAAAGAGCACAGCAGCATCAGGCGGTCGTTGTCCTAGGCTCAGCGACACCTTCGCTGGAAAGTTACTATGCTGCCCGTTCACAGAGCAATGATGATTTTGCACCACTTTTGTTAGAGATGCCTACCCGCGCACTTGGTAATAAGCTGCCGGAGGTACGTATTGTTGATATGCGTGAAGAGTTGAAGGACGGAAATCGCTCGATGTTCAGCCGCGCCTTGCACAAAGGATTGGAAGAGCGGTTGGAGCGCGGGGAACAGACCGTGCTTCTGCTGAATCGACGTGGCTATTCCACCTTTGTGATGTGTCGCAGTTGTGGATACGTTGCAGGCTGTCCCGAGTGTGATATTTCGTTAACCTATCATCAGCGCTCCAATAATCTTCGTTGTCACTATTGTGGATATGCGGAAGCAGCACCAGAAGTGTGCCCGGATTGCGGCAGTGAGCATATTCGATATTTCGGTACTGGTACGCAGCGGGTAGAGGAAGAATTGGCGAAGCTGTTTCCGGGTATTCGCGTCATTCGGATGGACGTGGATACAACGAGCGAAAAAGGTTCGCATGAGAAGCTATTGAAGCAGTTTCGCGAGAAAAAGGCAGACGTTTTACTGGGTACCCAGATGGTTGCTAAAGGGCTTGATTTTCCTGATGTCACCCTGGTTGGTGTCATAACAGCAGACTCGGCACTCAATTTGCCAGATTTCCGGGCTGCCGAAAAAACATTTCAGCTGCTCACCCAGGTGGCGGGCCGTGCAGGTCGACATCAACTTCCAGGCGAGGTGTTCGTTCAGTCCTATACACCAGAGCACTATTCGATTGGGCATGCGAGCCAGCATGACTATGTTTCGTTTGTCCGTGAGGAATTATTGCATCGGCGCAATTTGCAGTACCCACCTTACTGTCGCCTGATTTTGGTTACTTTCTCACATGAGCAGCTTCCGGTACTGATCCGGCTGGCTGAGAACTATACACGAATACTGAAAGAAAAGGCAAATGCTGCTGGCTGGTTAGGCAGTTTGGATCGTTTCAGCAATGATGCCTTTGACGTGCTTGGCCCGGTAGCATCACCGATTCCTCGGATCAAGAATAGATACAGATTCCAATGTATGATAAAATGGCGGGGGGATGTCGACGCCATTGGACTGGCGCTCGCGACGGCCCGGCGCATGGACGACGACGTTCAGGCGCAAAAACTGCAAATTAGTCTGGATGTAGACCCGCAAATGTTAATGTGAGCATTTGTAGTAAAATGCGGATGTAAACAAGCGGTATAAACATAGATTAAAAACAACATGAATGATGGCTCGATCTTAAAATCAGTTTTTGATACCTGCTACATAGCAGAAAATCAGTACTATTTTTGAAATGAGCCTGATGTCCTGAAATTATGATGAGGATTAGGAAGGTGCTTACAACATGTCGATTCGTATTATCGTGAAAGAACCGGATGAGGTACTACACAAAAGAGCTAAAGAAGTAACTAAAGTCACACCCAATGTACAGAAACTGCTGGATGATATGGCAGATACGATGTATGACGCAGAAGGCGTAGGTCTGGCTGCACCACAGGTTGGTATTTTAAAACGCCTTATTGTGATCGATTGCGGAGATGAGCAGGGCCTGATCAAGATGATCAATCCGGAGATTATTTCGAGCGAGGGAGAGCAATTTGGACCCGAAGGATGCTTGAGTATTCCTGGCATTAACGGTGATGTGCATCGTTTTGAGACGGTTACAGTCAAAGGGCTGGACCGCGAAGGCAAGGAACTGATTATTACGGGTAGCGGATTGTTGTCTCGCGCATTCCAACATGAAATTGACCATTTGGATGGCGTACTCTTTACGGATATTGCTGAAAAGGTGTACGAAATTGCAGCCGATCAAACCGGGCCGCGTCGTAACTAAGGAGTGATTGATTTGAATATTGTTTTTATGGGAACGCCTGAATTTGCAGTTCCGTCTCTCGATATGCTTATAGCCGAGGGATATAACGTGGTTGGGGTAGTGACACAGCCGGATAAACCACAGGGCCGTAAAAAGGTGCTTACACCAACACCAGTCAAGGCTGCGGCAGAACGCCACGGCCTGCCTGTATTTCAACCAGTGAAACTGCGTGCCCCGGAAGCGGTGGCCCGATTGGCTGAATGGCAACCGGATCTGATTGTGACTGCGGCTTTTGGGCAGATTCTGCCCAAAGCTGTGCTGGATATGCCCGTTCGTGGTTGTGTGAACGTGCATGGCTCTCTTTTGCCAAAATATCGCGGTGGTGCCCCGATTCAACGTTCCATTATTAATGGAGAGCTAGTGACGGGAGTTACACTGATGTTTATGGCGGAAGGCTTGGATACGGGAGATATGATCTCACGTGTGGAAGTAGCGATTACGGATGAGGATACATCAGGGTCCATGTTTGTAAAGCTCAGTGAAGCGGGTTCCAAATTGCTTCAGGAAGAAATGCCGCGGCTGGTTGCAGGCGAAACAACGGCTGTCCCACAGGATGAAGCCGATGCTTCGTATGCTCGCAATCTGACTCGGGATGATGAGAAGATGGACTGGAATCGCACGTCGCGTGAATTGTTCAATCAGATTCGCGGTCTTGTGCCATTTTCGGGTGCATTTACGATGTGGGATGAGCAGGTCTTCAAGGTCTGGGCAGCAGCAAATCCGGAGCAGTCGGATGTGCTCACGTCTTCGGATGCTGGACAAGCTGAGCCGGGAACGGTGTTGCAATTGGGCAAAAACGGCATTGAAGTTCGCACAGGTGACGGTTCTCTCTGGCTTACTGAGGTTCAGCCCGCAGGCAAAAAAGTAATGCAAGCTGCTGACTTTGCTCGCGGTGGTACCCTGAAACCAGGAACGGTGCTGCAATGAGCGGAAATACACCGGGCCGTCCATCAGGAAATGGTCATAAAGTCGCAGGAAATGCCTCCGGGCGCGGAGGAAACCAACGTCGTCCGAACTCGGGAAAATCAGGTCGTGCAGGAAATTCATCTGCATCCCCAGCTTCGGGCAATGGTGCATCACGCTCGGAGCGGCCCAAAACATCTGCTCGTGCACTCGCCGTAAAAGTACTCAGCGCCGTTGAGCAAGAAGGAGCATACAGCAACCTTGAGCTGAACCGGCGTCTGAAAGAGGCCGAACTAAGTCCGGCAGATGCTGGACTAGCTACAGAGTTGGTCTATGGTACGATCGCAAGACGGAATACCCTTGATTATTTTCTGGAACGCTATGTAGCCAAAGGTGTATCCAAGCTGCAACCTTGGGTTCGCAGCCTGCTGCGCATCAGCGTGTACCAAATGTTATATCTGGACCGTATTCCGGAACACGCGGTGGTGAGTGAAGCCGTTAATTTGGCTAAGAAATTGGGTCATCAGGGCATCTCCGGTATGGTGAATGGCGTTCTGCGAAACATGATTCGTAATCGTGATGAACTGCACATTCCCGAACATTTGCCTGCAGCTGAACGTATCTCACTGGAGCATTCACACCCGCTGTGGATGGTCGAACGCTGGATCAGCCAATATGGCGAAGAGACAACGGAAGCGATCTGTCGTGCAAATAATGAACCGCCTGCGGTTAGTGTTCGTGTGAACACGACAATGACTACACGTGAGAAACTGATGCAAGAGATGGAGAGCACGGGGGCGATCGTGGAACCTTCCCGGCTTAGTCCGGACGGTATTCTCGTTCGCAGTGGTGGCAACATGGCACTTACGTCCTGGTATCGGGATGGCCTGCTGTCCGTTCAAGATGAAAGTTCCATGCTTGTAGCCGAGGCAGTTCGGCCTGAAGAAGGTCAGACTGTACTGGACTGCTGTGCAGCTCCCGGCGGAAAGACAGCCCATATGGCGGAGAAAATGCAGGACCGTGGACGGATTGTGGCCAATGATGTACATGCTCACAAACGTCAGTTGATCATGGATCAGGCAGATCGTCTGGGACTCAGCTGCATTGATGCTGTGACAGGTGATGCGCTTGATCTGGATGAGCGTTATCCAGAGGCATCATTTGACCGCATTCTGCTGGATGCGCCATGTTCCGGTCTAGGTGTTATTCGCCGCAAGCCGGATGTCAAATGGACCAAAACTGCGGAAGATATCCACGATATCTCCAATCTGCAACGTGAACTGCTGGATCGGGTTGCACCGTTATTAAAGCCGGGTGGTATTCTGGTGTATAGTACGTGTACAATCGAGCCGGCGGAGAACGAGCATAGGGTCGCTGACTTCTTGGATCGGCATCCCGAATACAAGGCGGCTGAAGACTCTGCCTGGTCTGGTATGGAAACAGCCGATTGGAAGGTTGTGAACGGTGGTGTGCAGATCTTGCCACAGTACGCTCACAGTGATGGCTTTTTCATTGCCAGGTTGACAAGGATAGCCGATTAACAGTTTAATAGAGCACTGAAGGATAGCCGCCGAGGGGAACTTCGGCGGATTTCTTTGTGATTAGCCTCGAGGTCAAACATCAGTAAAAAGTGATGATAGGATGCGATGCAGGCACTGAGGTGTTATAATGCATGAAGTACAGGCATCAAGGGTATACATGGATGTAAAGTGGTCTTTGTGATAGAATAGGAAGAATGAAAAGAAAAGAAGGAATAGGTGTTGACAACAAAATGAAACCTTTTATATATGATTATTCCCTGGAGGAGCTGCAACAGTGGGCTGTTGAGAACGGGGAGCCGGCTTTTCGCGGTGGTCAGATCTTCGACTGGATTTATGTGAAACGTGTGAATGATTTCAGTGAAATGACGAACCTGTCCAAAGCGCTGCGTGAAAAGCTGACTGAACAATTTGAATTCGTTACACTTACTGAAATTACGAAGTTTGAATCCAAGGATGGAACGGTGAAATTTCTGTTTGGTCTGCATGATGATCATGCGATCGAAACAGTTATCATGAAGCACAACTATGGTAACAGCATCTGTGTAACAACACAGGTTGGATGCCGGATTGGTTGCACGTTCTGTGCATCCACGCTTGGTGGACTCAAACGTAACCTTACAGCTGGCGAAATTGTCGCTCAGGTTGTGCAAGCCCAGAAAATTTTGGACGAACGCGGTGAGCGGGTCAGCAGCATCGTAATCATGGGTTCAGGTGAGCCTTTTGAGAACTATGAAGCAACAATGACGTTCCTGCGTATTATGATTCACGAAAAAGGGCTGAATATCGGTCAGCGCCATATCACGGTGTCCACAAGTGGAATCGTACCGAACATCTACAAGTTTGCTGATGAAGATACGCAGATTAACCTGGCGATCTCCATCCATGCGCCAAATGATGCATTGCGTTCCAAATTGATGCCGGTAAACCGCCGTTTTCCTTTTGAGGATGTAATGGAGTCGTTGCGTTATTATTTGGCTAAAACGGGTCGCAGAATTACGTTTGAGTACGCACTTATCGGTGGTGTGAATGATCAGCCGGAACATGCGGCAGAACTGGCAGGCGTGCTTAAGAACATGCTGTGCCACGTGAACTTGATTCCGGTCAACCATGTACCTGAGCGCAAGTACGTAAGAACATCCAGAAGCGACATTTTTAATTTTCAGAAGATTCTCTCGGAGCAGGGTGTTAATGTAACCATTCGTCGTGAACAGGGACATGATATTGCTGCCGCTTGCGGTCAGCTTCGTGCAAAGCATATGGAGTTGAGGTGAGAACGTTTTGATCAAAACAGTTCATGTGAGCCATATCGGACGGGTGCGTTCGGTGAATGAAGATTCAGCCTGGATTCGAAATCTCGATACAGGTTATATTCTGGGTATTGTTGCCGATGGTATGGGCGGACATCTTGCAGGAGATACAGCGAGCCGCCTGGCGGTAGAGACGTTGGTGCAGGATCTGGGAACGCTTGAGCCGGGTCTTTCACATGCGTCTTTGTCAGCCGCATTGAGCGATGCTATTTTGCATGCCAACGAAGTGATCTTCCGTACTGCCTCCTCGGATGATAATTATCACAACATGGGGACCACCGTGGTTGCGGCATTATTGAATGATACGGAAGGCGTTATTGGTCACATCGGTGACAGCAGAGCATACAAAATTGCAAACAAACATGTCATCCAGTTGACCGAGGACCATACATTGGTCAATGAATTGTTCAAAAATGGTCAGATCAGCAAAGAAGATGTTTCTCATCATCCGCGTCGCAATGTGCTGACACGTGCACTTGGGACAGACGCTGAAGTGAAGGTCGATCTGGATACCGTCAAGTTGGAAGAAGGCGAAGTTCTTCTCCTGTGCAGTGATGGGCTTAGTAATCTGGTCAGCAATGAGCAGATCATTCAGGTCGCAGGTAATCTGGAACTGGCATTGGAAGATCGGGCTGATCGCTTGCTTCAGCTGGCTTTGCTTGCTGGAGGAGATGACAATATCACGGTGGCATTATTCGAACTGCAAAAGGAAGGTTCCGTGATAACGGAAACGGGGTGTGAGTCATGATTGGGCACCAGCTAGGCGGACGCTATGAAGTGATCGAGCGTGTCGGCGGTGGCGGCATGGCTCTTGTGTATAAGGCCCAGGATCTGTTGCTCAACCGGAACGTTGCCATCAAAGTGTTACGGCAGCAATTTGTGCATGACGAAGAGTTTATTCGCCGTTTCCGCAGAGAAGCACAATCAGCAGCTTCGCTGTCACATCCTAACGTAGTTAGTGTTTATGATGTAGGACAGGAAGATGAAGTTCATTATATTGTCATGGAGTATGTTGAAGGCAAAAACCTGAATGAAATTATTAAAGAACGGGCGCCTCTGCAGGTGGACGAGGCCGTTCGAATCGCCTCCCAGATTGCAGATGCTCTCGATCATGCACATCATAATCAGATCATTCATCGGGATATCAAACCCCATAATATATTGATTGGTCGTAATGGCCGTGTGAAAGTAACGGATTTCGGGATTGCCCGTGCGGTTACGTCCACAACGATTACACAGACCGGCTCGGTGGTCGGTTCCGTACATTACTTCTCCCCTGAGCATGCCAAAGGCATCGTGACTGGCGAGAAGTCGGACTTATATTCTCTTGGTATTGTACTCTATCAAATGCTGACTGGGCAGCTTCCGTTCCTGGGAGAGAGTCCAATTAGCGTTGCTTTGAAGCATTTGCAGGAAGAGTTTGATGAACCGCGCAAATTCAATCCGCTTATCCCGCAAAGCGTGGAGAACGTTATTCTGAAATCCATGCGCAAAAACCCACAGGAGCGTTACCAATCCGCTAAAGAAATGCAGACGGATCTGGAAACCTGCCTGATGCCGGAAAGACGTAATGAATCGAAGATTGATTTTCCGGATGAGGATGATATCGATCAGACCCGTGTTATGCCGGCGATTAAGCCGGAGCCACGTGGAGTTACATCCACAGGTGCTATACCCGTGATGGAGTCTGACGAAGATAACAACAATGGCAAACCAAAAACAAAGAACTGGAAGAAGCCAGCGCTGCTGATCTCGTTGACAGTGCTTATTCTTATCGCCATGGTTGGAGTTGTGTGGTACGTGAAAGGCATGCTTGTTGTGCCTGATGTGAAGGTGCCCAATGTTGTGAGTCAGACCGAAGAAAAGGCACGTCAAATGTTGCAGGACAACGGGCTTGTTGTCAGTGATAATGTCATCCGGGAGTACAAGGAAGGCGTTGATCCGGGTATTGTGTTCGATCAGAGCAGGAATGAAGGCGATATCGTCAAAGAAGGCTCTGAGGTCCAGCTGAGTGTTGGGGCGGAAAAAGCACTGTCGAAGATGACTGATCTCAAAGACCTTTCATATGATGAGGCGGTCAAAAAACTCACGGCTCTGGGCATTAAAGAGGATCAGATTCAGCGTAAGGAAGAGTTCTCGAATGATAAGTCATCGGGTACTGTTCTATCCCAAACTCCTGGGGTAAATGAAGAATACGATCCGACAGAGGTTCAGATTATTTTAATCGTTAGCAAAGGCTCCGAAACGGTAAAAATGCCGGACTTGAAAAACCATACTCGAAGTGAGGCTGAGAGTATGCTCAAATCCGCCGGGCTAATCCTTGCTCAGGTTCAGGAAGAGTCGAGTTACACCGTAGATAAAGGCAAAGTGACACAGCAATGGCCTGTGGAAGCCGGTACAGACGTGAATCCGGGTGATAAAATTACCATTTTCATTAGTACAGGATATCCGCCAGAGGCATTGAACTACGCCTATAACATTAACGTTTCGCCAAAAGAAGAAGGAAAGAGCAGCAAAATTCGAATTACTTTCGAGGATGCTCGTGGCAAAAGTCAGGAATGGGGAACCCGGACAATCAAGTCTGCCCAAATGCTGACGATTCCGCTTATTCTGGCTCCAAACGTCGATGGTGTTGTCTCTGTTTACCGGGATGGACAATTCCTGGATACGTATCTGGTGTCCTACAGTGATGCCAAAAATGGAACGGTAGTTGTGCCTACCATTGAGCCCGAGAAGGGTGCAGAGCCGCCTCCAACAACGGAGGAGCCTGAACAAGGCGGTGGTGGTGATGAAGGCACCGTGGATACACAACAGGAAGGTGAACCGGATACACCTGTTGAGGGTGAAGGGGAAAATGGCGAGGCAGATACTTCTGCGATGAAGAACGGAAATGGTCTCGCCAAGGGAAAAGATAAGAAAAAGGAAGTCGTTAACGCATCAAGCCGTCCATAAGGGCGGCTTATTGCCGACGTTCAAGGTAAATGTACTGTAAATTAAAGGAGGGCGACGGAGCTATGCCAGAAGGTATCATCGTTAAAGCGCTAAGCGGTTACTATTATGTCATGCCACTGGAAGACAGCGGGGTGCCTTCGGTTGAAGGCTCCGCCGTTCAATGCCGGGCCAGAGGCATCTTCAGAAAACGGGGTACCTCACCGCTTGTGGGTGACCGAGTCGGCTATATGCTGACAGAGAACGGGGAAGGAACAGTAGATGAGATTCGAAAACGTGAGACGGAGTTAATTCGTCCACCTGTTGCCAATGTAAGTCTGGCTGTTCTGTTATTTTCCGTTAAGGAACCGGACATGAATCTCAATCTGTTAGACAAATTCCTGGTACATATCGAACAAGCCGGACTGGATGCACTGATTGTGCTCACGAAGCAGGACCTGGCTGATCCAGAAAACGATGCCCGGGATACAGTGGCTGAAGTAAAGGCTTTGTACGAGCAAATTGGATATGAAGTTATCTCTACCAGTTCACGAACTGGTGAAGGTAATGAACTGCTCAAGGAGCGTCTTGCCGGCAAGATTAGCGTATTCTCCGGGCAATCCGGTGTAGGTAAATCTTCGATGCTGAATGCCTTGATGCCAGGTCTGACCCTGGAGACCAGTGCAATCAGCATGCGCCTTGGCCGAGGGAAACACACCACCAGGCACGTGGAGCTCATACCGCTGGATAATGGTGGCTTTGTCGCCGATACGCCGGGATTCAGCCAACTGGACTTTCTGGAGATTGGTGTGGAGGAACTATCCACTTGTTTCCGGGAGTTCGCTCAATATGCGGATCAGTGTAAGTTCCGAGGCTGTACCCATACGCACGAACCAGGTTGCCGGGTGCTTGCAGCCAAGGCGGAGGGAATGATCTCCGAAAGCCGTTATAAGCATTACGAACAATTCCTTACAGAAATGAAAGACAAAAAGCGGAGGTATTAATATGATTAAAATTGCCCCATCTATTTTATCTGCGGATTTTGCCCGTCTCGGCGCGGAAGTGGCGGAAGCCCAAGCTGCTGGCGGAGACTGGATTCATGTTGATGTCATGGACGGTCATTTCGTCCCTAATATTACGCTTGGACCTGCGATTGTAAAAGCGATCGCTCCACATACAAGCTTGCCGCTTGATGTGCATTTGATGATTGAGAACCCAGAACGTTATGTGGAGGAATTTGCGAAAGCTGGCGCGGCTGTTATTACGGTTCATGCCGAAGCTTGTGTACATCTGCACCGGGTTATTCATCTGATCAAGGAACAGGGAGTTAAGGCAGGGGTTGCTCTTAATCCGGGAACTCCCGCGAGTGCTATTCAGGAAGTGCTGGACGATGTGGATATGGTGCTTGTCATGACCGTAAATCCCGGTTTTGGTGGACAGGCTTTCATCTCTGGCACGATGAACAAAATCAAGCAAATTCGTAGCTGGTTGAACGAAAAAGGACGTCATGACGTGCATATTGAAGTGGATGGCGGTATTGCTGCCGACACGGCTCCGCTTGTGGTTGAAGCTGGAGCGGATGTGCTCGTTGCGGGAAGTGCTGTATTTGGACGTGAAGATCGCGCTGCCGCGATTGCCGAAATTCGCAGTAGTTACGGAGGCTGAGCATGAGCCTCAAGGAAACGCTGTGGACAATGGCTGCGAGTCTCGTTACGGGACTGGTGCTTGCTTTGTTTGCGGTTATTCAATCCCCATACAATGCGATTACGTCATTGATCGGGGTTGGTGTTGTCATTATGTACTTCCGCAAATTTGACCGTACAGGACTTCGGGTTACTTTTGTGATATTCAGCATACTGTATTACTTATTGAGTGTATTCATGATCGCTGTCTATCAATATATTCCTGCCCAAACCTAAATGACCTGATAACCAGGCTCGTCATTGTGGAATAGGGACAAAGGGTTCCGCATAAATATGGTTACATGAGCAGGTTTCTCATGTAGCCTTTTTTGTCGTGTTTAAGGCAAGGAAGGCCTGGAGCATAGGATACGGCGGATGCATGAGCATGATGGGGAGGGTGAAGTATGAAATTTTACACATTCAAACTGCCGAAGTTTTTGGGAGGGTTTGTAAAGGCGATTCTTAATACGTTTCAAAAGAACTGACATGATTAAAAGGTTCCATTGGCGAATACCGCCGCTTTGGCTACAGGATCATCTGCAATTCGGACCTGCGAAGCGCCATGCGGCGGCCATTCACATGCTGATGTGTGTATTCATGATTTTTTCTGAATACCAAAAAAGCACCTGCAAGGAACAAGGTGCTTTTTGCTTACCCGATTTATAGTAGCTTTGCGTGATTATACGCGAGTCACTTTACCGGCTTTCAGTGCACGGGTGCTTACGTATACACGTTTTGGTTTACCGTTCACGAGAATGCGGACCTTCTGAACGTTTACGCCCCAAGAACGACGGTTACGGTTGTTAGCGTGGGATACGTGGTTACCGGTGCCCGGTTTCTTACCTGTCACATAACATTTGCGAGACATAGATTACACCTCCTATCCTAAAATAACCAGTTGCCCTAAGGAGACACGAATGTCATTCCAGACGGGCTAAATTGTTCTTCCTGACCGCTGTGGTCAGGTTCCAGTAGCTAATGGCGTTGTTCAAGCCGGCATAGCCGGATTATTTCCATTACTAAACCTGCATAAAACAATACTTGAATATAATATCATATTGAAAAAAGCTTCGTCAACTGATCCAAAAACTTTATTTATTTCTCCTGTCTAATATAGTACAATGTTGAATAGTCCATAATACAGTGGTGAACAGGCTGTTGCCGCGGGGAAGCCGGAGAAAAAACCGGCCTTAAAGGTCGGTGGTCTGCTTTTTTGGCAACGCTGTGAGCTGCGGCATTCCATCATTGGCACCAGTCTCCATGCGGCATTCATGCCGGCTCTTGATACCGGTGCATATCCGTATGCCCCGAATTAGGGGTTACAGAGCAATTGCAGGATATCGGTTGCCCGGCCGCCCAGACCGTTAATCCGGCTGACATTATGTATTATATGCCTGTGCCGGACAAGGTATGGACGAAGAATAACGCGATAAGCGTTTGCGCATGAACAGACCAGATAACATCTTGGTGCAAGATGTTCGTGTATCAAGCTAGGAAGGGGAATTCTCACTTGAGTATACGTTCTTTAAATGGAACAGATTTCACCGCAATGGTACTTGCCGGAGCGGAACAACTTGGACAGCATGCAGAGCACGTCAATTCCCTGAATGTTTTCCCTGTGCCGGATGGCGACACGGGAACGAACATGAATTTGACAATGAGTGCAGGAGTCGCAGAGATTAAACGCAAGAGTTCTGCCTCCATCGGAGAAGCTGCCGGTATTTTATCAAAAGGCCTGCTTATGGGCGCACGGGGGAATTCCGGAGTAATATTATCGCAATTGTTCCGCGGATTCAGTCGTTCAGCTGCTCCTTATGAGGAACTGAATACACTCCAGTTCGCCGCAGCCCTGCAGAACGGTGTGGACGCAGCTTATAAAGCCGTAGTGAAACCCGTTGAAGGGACCATTCTTACCGTAGCCAAGGAAGCGGCGAAACATGCCAGCTACTACGCAAGACGGACGAATGATATAACTGAATTAATGAATGAAGTATTGTTAAAAGCAAAAGAAGCACTGGCAATGACTCCGGAATTGCTGCCTGTATTGAAACAGGTCGGTGTTGTGGATTCAGGCGGTCAGGGGCTTGTATATATTTACGAAGGCTTTATGGACGTTCTGTTGCAAACGGACGGGGCAAGTCGTACATCCTTCCAGAGAGACGTACAACCAACCGTAGCGGCATCTGCATTGAAACCGGCTGCACCGTCAGAAGTGGTTTCTGCGAAGCCTGCACAGCAGGTAATCGTGCCGGAGATGCCAATGTCTGCCCAAGCGCGATTGGAAACGGAAGATATTGAGTTTCTATATGACATGGAGTTCTTTATTAACCGCGAGCTTGGAGAGAACGCAGGTGTTGCATTTGATGATGAAGCATTCCGGAAAGCGTTGTCAGTTAACGGGGACTCCATCATTATAATTGCTGATGATGAAGTAATTAAGGTTCACGTGCATTCCAAGACACCTGGGGATGTATTAAACCTGGCTCTCCGTTATGGAGAAATTACACAAATTCACATTCTGAATATGCGTGAGCAGCATCGTGATCTGCTGACTGCAGGCATGGACATTGCACCTTCGCCTGAGCTGTTCGCAGAGATTCCGCCTGAAGCGGTGCGTAGCGTGGAAAAAGCTGTGCTCCCAGCAGATGAGATGGCACCATATGGTTTTATCGCGGTATCTTCCGGTGACGGAATTGCGGAGATTTTCCAGAGTCTCGGCGTGGATGTTGTTCTGTCTGGTGGACAGACGATGAATCCGAGCACTGAAGATTTTGTGAAAGCGGTGCGTTCGATCGCGGCAGAACAGGTATTTATTTTGCCGAACAACTCCAATATTGTACTTGCTGCGCAGCAGGCTCGGGAGCTGCTTGAAGATGAGCGTCGAATTATTGTGATTCCGAGCAAGACGATCCCTCAGGGCATGGCAGCGGCTTTTGCTTTCCAGGAGGATGAGTCTGCGGAAACCAATCGTGACCATATGCTTGAAGCGATTAGTCGGGTACAGTCCGGTCAAGTGACTCATGCGGTCAGAGATACACAATATGATGAGCTTGATATCAAAGCGGGACACTACATCGGTATCCACAACTCCAAGATCGTAGCAACGGACGAAAGCATGCTGCACGCATGTGAAGGCCTGCTGCAACAGATGATGGTGAGCGGAGATGAAGTGGTGACCATCCTTGAAGGGGACGAGGCTACCCCTGAGATTACCGCTGCGCTTGTAGCATGGCTTGAAGAACAATATCCTGATGCTGAGGTAGAGGTGCATCTTGGAGGACAGCCGGTTTATTATTATTTGTTCTCTGTAGAGTCCTGAAGCACTTAAGCAAAGAGGAGGGGATCTCATGAGCCACAAGGTTGCGATTGTAACCGATAGCACGGCAGATATACCGGAAGAACTGATTCGTAAATACGGGATTCATGTTGTTCCACTACGTGTTTTGTTCGGGGAAGAAGCTTATGCAGACGGCGTTGATCTGACTTCGGAACAGTTCTATGCAAAATTGGAGAAGGTATCTGTGCTGCCTACAACCTCACAGCCTTCTCCTACCGATTTTATGAGTATCTATAACAAACTGTTGGATGAGGACCCGGAACGGCCCATTGTATCGATTCATTTGTCTTCCGGCATGAGTGGTACCTATCAATCGGCACTGCTCGGCAAATCGTTGCTGGAACGCGAGGGTGATATAACGGTACTGGATTCGAAGTCTGCATCCTATGGATATGGTTTATTGGTCGTACAGGCTGCCGAGCTTGCCGAACAAGGAAAATCCGCTGCGGAGATCGCTGTGGCTGTAGCAGCCATGCAGCAGAGCCGCAAGCTGTTCTTTCTCGTAGATACATTGGAGTATTTGCAGAAAGGCGGTCGGATTGGCAAGGCTGCGGCCATTTTGGGGACACTGCTGAATATCAAACCGATCTTGTCCATTGATGAGGAAGGTGTTATTTACGCAGTGGAGAAAGTCAGAGGTCACAAAAAAGCCATGGCACGCATTATTGAGCTGTTTCAGCAGGATCTGGCGGGTCAACGTGTTAATCTCGCGGTAGGTCATACCGCAGACCCCGGATCAGCGATCGCTTGTGCAGAGCAATTACGCGGGCATTTTACACTGAATGAAGTGGTATATACCAATATTGGGGCCGTCGTTGGCAGCCATGTTGGGCCTGGCGTAATTGCCATCTTTATGTGGCCTGTTCCGGAATGAGGGATTAGACATGAAATGGGAAGAAATATCGGTTAAACAAATTAGCGGCGTGAGTGCTCTCAAAGAGGGAGAGCTTCACGCCTTTGGCATCTCTACTGTAAAAGACCTGCTTGAATACTATCCGTTCCGTTACGAGGATTATCGCCTGCGTTCGCTTAGCGAAGTGAAGGATGGGGATAAAATCACTGTACAGGGTAAAGTGATGGGTATCCCGGTTTTGCAGCGTTATGGCAAAAAGTCACGCCTCACCTGTAAGGTGATGACGGAAGAATGGATGATTTCAGCTACCTGGTTCAATCGGCATTTTCTGAAGGAGCAGCTTACGCCCAACCGGGAGATTGTCATTACGGGGAAATGGGAACAGAAACGTATGCAGATGACCGTAACGGATTCGGAATTCCCGGATAAAGGGGAAGGACGATCGGGCACGCTGCAGCCTGTGTATTCGGTAACCGGTAAGCTTACGCAGTCCTGGATGCGCAAAACGATTAATCAGGGGTTAGTCCAATTCGGGGAAATGATCCCCGAAATTCTGCCTCAGTCACTAATGAAGAAATATGGATTCATGCCTCGCAAACAGGCGATTGCCGGGATTCATCGTCCGCAGGATAACCGGGAAGGCCAGCAGGCCAGACAGCGGATGGTGTATGAGGAACTATTTTTGTTTCAACTCAAGATGCAGGCTTATCGAGCATTGAATCGGGATCGCATGGATGGTGTAGTGCACACAACGGATAATACGACGATTCGGGAGTTTGTTCGCAGTTTGCCATTTGAACTGACGGATGCACAGAAGAAAGTAGAGCTTGAAATTCTGCATGATATGCGTTCACCGTATTCGATGAATCGATTGCTGCAGGGAGATGTAGGCTCAGGTAAAACGGTTATCGCGGCGATTGCACTGTATACGACCATTCGTTCCGGTTTTCAGGGGGCTCTGATGGTCCCTACGGAGATTCTGGCAGAACAGCATATGCGATCACTGCAAAAGCTGTTTGAACCTTTTGGCGTAACTTTGGGGCTGTTAACGGGCAGTGTGAATGGACGCAAGCGCAAAGATCTGATTGCATCCTTGCAGATGGGCATGATCGATATCGTCGTGGGTACACACGCTCTGATACAGGAGGATGTATTTTTCCGCGATCTGGGTCTTGTCGTTACGGATGAACAGCATCGCTTCGGTGTGAATCAGCGCAGCATTTTGCGGCGTAAAGGGTACAACCCGGACGTGTTAACGATGACGGCGACACCCATTCCACGAACACTAGCTATTACGGCTTTTGGTGATATTGAAGTATCGACCATCTCGGAACGTCCAAAGGGACGAATTCCAATCTCGACGTACTGGGTCAAGCATGACATGATGGACCGGGTACTTGGATTTATTTCGCGAGAAGTGGACCAGGGACGCCAGGCCTATCTGATCTGTCCGCTCATTGAAGAGTCGGAGAAGCTGGATGTACAGAATGCAATTGACCTGCATATCCAGATGCAGCAGAACTTTCCGAAGTACCGTGTAGGTCTGCTGCATGGACGGATGACGGCTGGCGAGAAGGAAGAGATGATGCGTGACTTTTACAGCAACGATATTCAGCTTCTGGTCTCTACAACGGTTGTGGAGGTCGGGGTCGATGTACCTAACGCAACGCTGATGGTCATTATGGATGCGGACCGCTTCGGTCTGTCGCAACTGCATCAGCTTCGTGGCCGGGTTGGTCGAGGCGCTCATGCATCCTATTGTGTGCTGATTGCTGATCCCAAGACAGAGGTGGGGCAGGAGCGCATGAAGGTCATGACGGAAACCGAAGATGGTTTCGAAGTATCCCGTCGAGACCTGGATCTGCGGGGACCGGGAGATTTCTTTGGCACCAAGCAAAGTGGATTACCCGAGTTCCGTCTTGCCGACATGGTTGCGGATTTTGCCATATTGGAGCAGGCGCGAGATGACGTCTCCAGCCTGATTGCGGATGCGAGCTTCTGGACGTCTGTCGACTACGCTCCTTTACGTGACTTTTTACAGCAGCAGCAAGTATTCCAGGGTGATCTGATCGATTGATTGGGGCTGTGGATGTGTAGTTTTCCACATTTTCCGTGGGAAAATGTCAAGTGTACAGGCCCTCCTGTCATATGAATAAGAAGTGAGTTCATTATTCAGGAGGTGCTGTACGTTTTGGGTTACCAACAATATGGAATCAGTCCGCAGCTGGTGGAGCGGATCAAAACGAAGATGAAAAATCCCGCTGTCAAAGAGCGTATCAAAAAGTTGATAGATGGGGTCACCAAGTCCGATTTGCAGGATAAGGCCAAGGTGAGAAGGCTGGTCAAGTCGTCGTCGGTCATTTTGAATGAGAATTTTTCTGCGGCTCAGGAGGAACAATTCGTTGCTTTTGTTCTCGCGCAGAAGATCGATCCGAACAATACGTTTCATTTGATTAAGTTGTGGGGCATGTTTAGGTAGGGATTCAATGTCTGTTGGGTGGTATAAAATGAAACAGTTTCATTTACACGGGGCACTACGATGACAGAACAACCTTCCGAGCGTTGTTATCCCCGGATTTTTTTGAATTCCCTTTATCAAAGGGTAAAATCCGGGGATAAAGGCGCACGCTTCGCTTCTTCAGGTTTTTTCTGTCCTCTCCGTTACTGTGTAACTGGGAGTTCACTTTATAAAAAACCAAATTACATCGAATGTGTATGAAGTAATTTTAGTGGATGGGGCGGTCCATAAGTCAGGAAGATGACTTATGGACCGCCCTTTTAGTTGTTTGAGTCAAGAAAAAGTGGGATTTAATCTATATTTTCAATACCCCACTCACCTTTTTCGTTTTTAGTAAAGAAGTAGGTAATGCCTTGATTCTCAATACTCCCGTCAGAGGACTTTCTTACAAAGCGCACGCCTACTCTAATTTGTTCTGGATGATCGAGTTTTTCTAAAAGATCCAACTCATAGAACATGAATTGGTCGGCTGTGTTTTTGTAATAAAAGCCTTCTCTAATGGATTCCAAAGACTTGTTATTCAAATTCTGTTTAAACTTTTCTTCGTTGTTCTCTACAACTGATTCGAGATTGTTACTTAACATGGAGATAATCTTTTCGTCAAAGAAGCTGCTTTTATATTTGTCGAAATTAATATTGACGCCTTTCTTAAATTCGGCCGCTGTGATGTCTTTAATTGCTTCAATCTCTGTTGGCCCAATCAGACTTTCAATGTTTGTTGATGTAATGTTGGTTGAAGGGGCTTCGCTTGTTGTATTGCTAGGTTTTTCGCTATTGGAAAGGGTGTTATTGTCGTCTGATTTTCCGCATGCAGAAAGAAGTAAGGCTCCAATTAAACATAGAGATAAAATACCACAAGAGAGATTTTTCATTAAAGAAGTTCCTCCTTGGAATACGAGTTAAACGAAGCATGTTGATTATAAGGCAGTTCTAATAGGAGAGAACTCTTGATAAGTTCATTATAATTTCGCAAGTATAGCTAAACAGAAAATTAGTCTCATCACTCTTTATTCTTAACAAAAAAAGGGCTCGTAGCTATTAATGATGCAATAAATACTAAAATTAAAATGGTATTAGACGGTACTGTTTCGTATATGTAGTTTTCAACAACTAGTACGAGGATCGAAATACTTAAAATCACTCTCAGCACATGAGCAGACGAGCGCTTGGGGTTTTTGGTACGTTTCGAGATAAAGTAAATGATGTACCACAAACCACTAAAAAGCAGGAGTGAGCCTATCAGTAGCATTACAAACATTTAAATACACCTTTCTTAAATAAATTACGTTGAACCAATTAGCATAATGTTCCAAATAATTATAACACAGTGGATTTCTGGAAGTGGAGTTTAATGTGTAGGAAAGTGAAGCTTTGTTGGTAGGGAAGAGAATGGTTTGGAGCAAAATGAATTCCGTATTGTCTGTTCAATAGGTTAGGGACTTTCGGCTACTTCCTTGTGCATCTCAATTTCACAGGATTGACTTTGCTTTCCTTCTGGGGGAGCGGTAAACTGTTGCATACGAGCATACATGGATTTCAAAGTGAGGAAAACGCTGCTGCGATAATGGGCGTTTATTTTTGACGGATATGGAGGAAGTAAGTTGACGGAGATGTTTACGATGCTGCTGGGGTTGTTTGAACGGGCGGCACTGCTGATTATATTTTTATTCTTTCTATCGAGGATACCGCGGTTTAGACAGATCTTGCAAAAGGGAAAATTGAGATGGCAGGAGTACATTGCGGTTACGTTGTTATTCTGTGCATTTGCTATCTTCGGTACTTATACCGGTATTAATGTGGAAGGCTCGCTGGTGAATGTGCGTATTATTGCGATCATGTCTGGTGGCATTCTGTTTGGAGCGCCTGTGGGCATCATTACGGGAATTGTCTCCGGGGTGCATCGGTACTTGATCGATATGAATGGAGTTACGGCGATCCCGTGCCTGATCACGAGTATCCTTGCAGGTCTGGTCTCCGGGTATATACATAAGTATACGCCTAAGTCGAAGCGCTGGATGATCGGTATTGCGGCCGGAATGATCTGTGAGGCGCTTACGATGCTGCTTATCCTGCTATATTCCTATCCCGATCCACTGGGGGCCGACATTGTCTCGAAGATTGCGCTGCCGATGATATTGGGTGAGGTGAATATTGGACTGATCGTGTTGCTGGTGCAGAGTGTAGAAGGGGAAAAGGAAATGATTGCAGCTCGTCAGGCGAAGCTGGCGCTGGAGATTGCCAACAAGACCTTGCCATACTTCCGTTCCATTGATGAAGACTCTCTGCGGAAGATCTGCCGTATTATTCAGGAGGATATTCAGGCTGATGCGGTTGCGATTACGGATACCCGAAATGTACTGGCTTATGTGGGATTTGGTGAGGAACGATATCACATCGGGAATGAAATTATTAGTGAGATGACGAAGAAGACGATCTCCAGCGGCGAGATTACGATCAGCAATGATGTAATTGACGAAAAGACGCCGGATATCCACTCTCTCCTCATCATCCCGCTCAAAGAGCGGGGCGAAGTGACGGGTGCCCTGAAAATCTATTACCGTAAAGCGTACAAGATTACGTATCCGTTGCAAACGATGGCTGTGGGCCTGTCCCAGATTATTTCAACTCAGATGGAAGTATCTCGTGTGGAGGAGATCAAGGCTGCGGCCAATAAGGCGGAGCTGCGTGCATTGCAGACCACGATTCATCCTCATTTTCTATTCAACGCGCTAAACGCCATTGCTTCATCCATTCGTACCAAGCCGGATCGGGCGCGTGAGCTGATTGTGAATCTGTCTGGATATATGCGCTATAACCTGGAGCTGTCGGATGAGCTTATTGATATTCACAAGGAGTTGGAGCAGGTCCGTAATTATGTGGAAATCGAGAAGGCGCGCTTCGGTAGCAGGCTTAACGTCATCTATGATATTGATGAGGTGGCTGTGCATATTCCAAGTCTGGTCATCCAGCCGCTTGTGGAAAATGCCATTATCCACGGTATTCTCAAGGTGAAAGGACCCGGGACGGTACGGATTCGGGTACAGGACTATCCTGACTTTGTGCGAATTGGGGTCAGTGACACAGGAGCAGGCATTGGAGCCGACATTATTGAGCGTGTATACCATGACCGGATGCCTGCCAACCAGATCGGGTTGTACAACGTGCATCGTCGGGTGAAGCTCATTTATGGACAAGGGTTAACGATTACACGGCTGGAGCAAGGAACCGATATTTTATTTGATGTACCCAAAGGAGATGTAGTGACAAAGGTGATGAACGGTTAATGAGAGCTCTTATTGTTGAAGATGAAATTCCGGCAAGTGAGGAACTGAATTACTTGATACAGGAACATAGCCAAATTGAAGTGGTAGAATGTCTGGAAGATGGACTGGATGTGCTGAAGTTTTTGCAGGAGCAGGAAGTCGATGTTATTTTTCTGGATATAAATATCCCTTCGCTGGATGGCATGATGCTGGCACATCATATTGGGAAGTTTGCGAGCAAGCCATATATCGTATTCACAACGGCGTACAAGGAACATGCCGCTGAAGCGTTTGAGCTGGAGGCGTTTGACTATATTCTGAAGCCCTATGATGAGAAACGAATTGCCACGATGCTGAATAAACTCGAAACGGCATTCAGACGGGATCATGAGCAGGAGAAACGTGAACATGGCAGCGATGATGGACAGGTTCACAATACGGCTCAAGCAAACGATGAATGGTCTGCATCAAATATGCAGGCGCGGGAATCCAATGCCCAGACGGGACGACGCATCAATCTGCTGCGCAATGACAATATTATTGTGACAGATACCGCCGATATTTATTATGCGGAAGCACAAGAGAAAGTAACGAAGGTGTATACCAAAAACGGTGAGTTTACGATGCCGGTCAGCATTTCGGATTTTCACGGTCGATTGCCACAGGAAACCTTTTTCCGCTGCCATCGTTCTTACGTGGTGAATTTGTCTCAAATTCGTGAAATTGTGCCCTGGTTTAACAATACGTACCTGCTTCGTTTACGTGATCTGGAGGCTGAAGTGCCCGTTAGCCGGGGCAAAGTCAAAGAATTCAGGCAGCTCATGCGCATCTAGAGGCATTTCATTCCGCATCTGATGCAACTCATGCTCAAATCGGTGTAATGAATCCCCTTTCATGTATGATTAGCTTGTGAACGCATTCATATATATGACATCGGCAAAGGGGAGATCAAGATGAAAGCAGCTATTTCATCCGCACCTAATTCAGCATCTACATCTATGAAAATGAACCGCTGGCTTATTGTACTCGGAACAATTATTGTACAAATGGGTCTCGGAACCATCTACACCTGGAGTTTATTTAACCAACCGCTGTCTGATCGTTTCGGATGGGACGTCAGCTCGGTCGCGATAACTTTTTCGATTACCAGCTTTGCTTTGGCATTTGCCACACTATTTGCAGGCCGACTACAAGAACGGTGGGGGCTTCGTCGCCTGATTCGGGTAGCCGGTGTGGTGCTTGGTCTGGGACTCGTGCTCAGTTCTCAAGTGAGTTCGTTGACACTGCTCTACATTCTGGCCGGATTTGTGGTTGGATTCGCGGATGGTACGGCGTATATTACTTCCCTGTCCAACCTGATCAAGTGGTTCCCTGAGCGAAAAGGTCTGATCTCAGGTATTTCGGTCGGGGCCTTTGGTACAGGCAGTCTGTTGTTCAAATACGTGAACTCGGCATTAATCAGTGCTGTTGGTCCTGCTCAAGCCTTTATGTACTGGGGCATTATTGTGTTGGTATTGATTGTGGGCGGCTCGTTCCTGATCCGTGAAGCGGTTGTTCGCGAACAGGCTCCAGCAAGCAGCACCGAAGGTGCGAAGCAACAAGAAACACGTCATGATTATACGGTCAAAGAAATGCTGCGCACGAAAGAAGCTTACATGCTGTTCGTTATTTTCTTCACGGCATGTATGAGTGGACTGTATCTAATCGGTATTGTGAAAGATATTGGTGTGCAACTGGCAGGACTTAACGTGGCTACGGCTGCGAATGCGGTGGCGATGGTTGCCATCTTTAATACCGCTGGACGTATCATTCTGGGCGCGCTGTCGGATAAAGTAGGACGGATGAAAGTTATTGCCGGAGCTCTGCTGGTTACGGCTGTTGCCGTAATGACGCTGAGTCTGGTACCGCTGAGCTTTGGCATCTTCTTCGCCTGTGTGGCCGCTATCGCGTTCTGCTTTGGTGGGAATATCACGGTCTTCCCGGCGATTGTGGCAGATTACTTTGGACTGAAAAATCAGAGCAAAAACTACGGCGTGATCTATCAGGGATTTGGATTTGGTGCCCTGGCTGGATCGTTTATCAGCGCCCTGCTGGGTGGATTCCATCTTACCTTTATTGTGATCGCTGTACTGTGTGCCGTCTCGCTCTTGCTGGCGTTGATTATTACGCCTCCGGGTCAAGGACGTCGTACACGCCAACGTGAACAGCAGATGAATCTTAACCCTTCATCCCGGGCAAGCTGATCGTAGTGGGGATTAGTTCTATTTTATAAAAAGCAAGCTGGCGGTCTCTACGGAGGCCGCTTTTTTGGTATCGGCTCAACCTGAGAGGAATGAGATTTCTGTACATGAAGCAGTTGTGTGCAATGCATACTTTGCTTCTGGTATACTCTAGGTGAAATAAAAAGAGTAAGTCCTTATTAGCCATTGGAGGAGGTATGTACGTCATGAATTTCTTGAAATATGCACCATCTGATTTTGCTGATTATTATGCTCTTGTGTCCAATATTGAAGTCATGCAACAGATTACTGAACGTGCTCTGCCTGAGCATGAAGCTACGGCGGAATTTGAATCCATGCTGAATTATAATCTCGGCAACAATTGTGGCTATTATCGGATATCTGGTGAAGATGGGGTAGGAATGGCCTACGCCAAACTGATCCCGGATGAATCCGATCCGTCCCGAGCGGAAGTGGGTTACATGATTCTGCCGGAGCATTGGGGGAGAGGACACGGAACTTCCATCGCAGCTCGGCTGATTATTCAGGCACAGGCTGCGGGAATTGCTGTACTCTATGCGGTTATCGATCCGTCCAATGCGGCATCCCGTCGAATATTGCTCAGACAGAACTTTGTATCCACATGGGTTGGGGACTATCATGGGTTACCCGGTGAGATTCTGGAGCTGAATCTTCAGGTGAAGCGATAAGGGATCAGGCTCGCGGGTAATACATACTATACCGGGCATTTTGCATCACTTCGATTGGAACTTATCGTTCGGATGCGTGCGAAATGCTCATACAGAGATTTGGAGGAGATGGAGATGAGCAATGCTGCAATGGAGCGTCTGAACCAGTTGTTACCGGAATGGCTGGAGACCAGCCGTCTGCACACTGGACAGGGGAAAGTCGCTTCTTATATTCCCGAGTTGTTCAAGGCCTCACAGGACGAACTGGGTATACATATCATGAACGCCGAAGGCAATCAGGTGTCAGCCGGAGATTGTGGTGTCCCGTTTACGATGCAAAGTATCTCCAAGGTATTTACACTCATTCTGGCCCTGATGGATCATGGGGAGGAAGCGGTCTTTTTTAATGTAGGAAAAGAACCTACCGGGGATGATTATGATTCCATGATCAAGCTCGAACTGGTCGAACCGGGCATTCCGTTTAATCCATTGATCAATGCGGGCGCGATTACGGTATCGTCCCTGATTGCCGGAGATTGTAAAGAGGAGAAGTCACGGCGCATTTTGGAATTTTTCCGCAAGCTGGCGAATAATGATCGGCTGGACTATAACGAGGCGGTATATCGGTCTGAATCGGAAACAGGCCATCTGAACCGCTCGCTTGGTTATTTTCTGAAGCACAATGGTGTACTTAAGGATGACGTCGAAGATGTGCTTGCCGTCTATTTCCGTCATTGCTCCATCGAGGTGACTTGTGCGGACCTGGCCCGTATGGCACTGGTGCTTGCTTATGACGGGACAGATCCCATCACCGGGAATGAGCTTATTCCTCGTCGTTATGTACAGATCGCCAAAACGTTCATGACTACCTGCGGCATGTATAATGCATCAGGCGAATTTGCGATTCAGGTCGGGCTGCCTGCCAAGAGTGGAGTGTCGGGTGGAATTCTGACCCTGGTTCCAGGCCAGTTTGGCATCGGTCTTGTAGGTCCGGCTCTGAATCGGAAAGGAAACAGCATTGCAGGCGTACATCTGCTTGAGCGTCTTTCCAAGGAATTTGACTGGAGTTTGTTCTAACGAAGTCATCCCCTTACCCTCCTGAGTAGCCGATGAATCACCAATTCGTCCTTTTGCTTCTTTGGAACGAATTGGTCCGGTATGAATGTGGCTTGTCGGCTGCTTCAGTCTGGTTCAGAACTGTAGGAAAACGGTCCTGCATAGCAAAGGCCATGCTTCATCTATTCCGGTATACCCGCAATGCCAGCCCGCATCATTCATTCGCCAGTACCACATCCGTAATGAGATTCATCTGAATGTCCCGGGTCCCACTCTCCATCAGCAGCTTAAGGGTACGGGCAGGGGAGTCTAGTCGAAGCACCTGTCCGGTAAAGCGGATATCGTCATGTTCATGGAACAGGGTGATGGTGACTGCATCCCCAAGCACCATCGAGTTACTGAGCAAACGGGACATTTCTTCTGCTGCCTGGGCATCCAGGGATGGACGGGTACGGGGAGCGAGCTGCTCCTGATGAATGATATAGGCTTCCCGGTGTTCGGGAAGCATCATGCGCGACGACTCAAAAATCCCGTTTTGCTGCAATTTTTTACTCATTTATAGTGACCTCCAATTTTATGAGAACGGTCCTGTGCCTGCGCGGACGAGCAGAGCGAGGAGGCCCGCATGATCGCGGTTTCTCCGAACTTGCGCTTGATGTCATCCGTGGCACGTTCCAGTTCTCTTTTGCGTTCACGGTCATCGAACCAGGACAGCTGTACTTCGGAATCGGGCACGAGTCCGGTCAATGACACGCTGATGCGGCGAATGGGTAATCCGTCCCAATGGCGCAGAAACAGAGCTGCTGCCGCATCGTATACTTCATCAGTGATGTTGGTAGGTTCATTCACCTTCATCTGGCGGGAGAAGCCGGTTGGACGATCGTAATCCTGCCCCCGACATCCTACAGAGACGACATTACCCATGAGCGATTTGTCCCGGGAACGCCGGCTGACCAGCTCTGCCAGTTCGAGCAGCACGACTTTGATGTCTTCCCACGATTCATAGTCCCGAGGCAATGTCATCTGGTGTCCAATGCCCTGCTGCTGGTGAGCATATGTCCCGGGTTTTACCGGAGAATCATCGATTCCGCGGGCAATACGCCACAGTACCTCACCATTTACACCCCAACGCTCTCTCAATCGGGACAATGGAGTCTGCGCTAGATCCCCAATCGTATGAATCCCCATCTTATAGAGATGCTGCCCCATCCGGGAACCGACCATAAACATGTCTCGAACAGGTTTATTCCACAACGTTTTCTGCATGTCCTTGCGGGGCAGTGTATAGATGCCTCCTGGGACTTTTTTGGCATACAGATCACAGGCCATCTTGCTGACAACCTTGGTGTCGCTGATGCCGACTCGGATATAGACGCCAGTCTCTTCCATGACCCTGTCCTGAATGCTACGGGCAATCGTTTCAGGACTGCCGAACAGGTCCAAACTTCCGGTGACATCCAGAAACTGTTCGTCAATGCTATACGGTTCAACCAGATCTGTATAGGACTGAAGGATACGGGTAATGTGTAGGGAAACACGAATATATTCGGCCATCCGGGGACGAATGACGACAACATCGGGGCATTTGGCAAGAGCCTCACCCAGCCGTTCTGCTGTAGTAATTCCATAGGACTTGGCGAGTGGGCAGGCTGCCAGAATAATGCCTGAACGGCGTGCAGGATCTCCCGCAACAACAAGCGGACGGTCTGTGTATTCGGGGTGTGCAGACTTCTCCACACTGGCATAAAATGACTGGCAATCGGCCAGCATAATGACACGTCCGTCTTTGCGGGGCATAGTACTTCTCTCCTTTTATTCATGATTCGGCTGCTTCTGTACAGCGATGGGGTTCATTCAGCCAACGTTATTTTACAGTTTATTTACAGTATGGAACAAGTGTTCCTGTTTTATAAGCATATCCGACAATGTCAGATGCGGCAACCGGAATTATTTTGCAATTTGGACACAATTATTGAACGGACCTAATAGAGTCAAAATTTAGGAAATAAGATGTATTTTTTTACATTTCATGTAAGGAATCCGTGACTTCCGGGTGATGACCGAGTGTTCATTCGGCTTTATGTAAAAGTTATATAAATGGGCACAGTCCTATAGGGGGGGACTGATGTCCTTTTTTCATTTTCTGCACTTTTCAGAAAACCTTGATAGGGCGCGGGTTTTCAAGGATACGTTATCGGACTATAGTATCAATTTTGTAATCTTTATGGTTAATACTGTAAAAATGTCCGCAACTTTAAAATATCATTAGCGTTTAATGGGGTAAGCGTTCAAGCGGAAACAGATCTCGCAATCCGCGTTGCATATAACAATAACGGGTAGAGATGTGCAGGCTGGAAGAACCTCAAACGGACGGTTAAAGTGGCATATATTCGTGTCCATCGAACATAAGAGCAAGAAGGACTCCTGGATGCTAGTTGATGGCGCATTTTACGAATTATGGGCAGAATGTTGCAGTTCATGTTTGCTTCCATCAGCCTAGTTACAAATGCAGAGGCTTAGAGCTATAGTGAGAACTACACCGCTGACATCTCTACCCAAAGCGGACATCCGATGCGGGATTTCCCGCAGACCTTCATGTTGTTTAAGATCCGCAGGTGAAGCAGGATGCATACTAGAGAGGTGAGCAATCAAGAGCCATGAGCAGACGAAGACGAAGACGCTGGTTGCTAACGATGCTGACAGGAGCGGCCGTAGTGACGGGCGGAATATTTGCCGGCTGGCATTATATGCAACCCCAACTCGTTACGTACACAGCGGATAATGGCACGGAGATGAAATTCAAGACCGATGGAGACCGGTTCATGGAATATGGACCTGATGGCACATGGCGGGAGATGTTCGTGAAAGGTGTGAACCTGGGCGCCACATCACCAGGACATTACCCGGGTGAATTTCCGTTGACCGAAGAGGATTACTTGAAGTGGTTCCAGCAGATTGAGGATCTGGGGGCCAATGTCATCCGGGTGTACACGGTACATGAGCCGATTTTTTACACCGCATTGGTTGAGTATAACCGTGGCCGGGAGCAACCGTTATATTTTATACAGGGCATATGGTCGCCGGAAGAAGAGTTGATCGAGAAGCAGGATGCCTATGCTGACCATATTGAGCAGACGTTCAAGCAGGAGATTGAAAAGGCGGTATCGGCTGTATATGGGGATGCGGACATTCCCGATAAACCGGGAGAGTCAAGCGGCAAATACAAGACGAATGCCGGGAAGTACCTGATGGCATGGCATGTGGGTACGGAGTGGGACCCTTCGATGGTGAACAACACGAATGAGAGCCATCCCGATGTGCCGCAGTACAAAGGCGTTCATTTTTCCGGGACGCAGGATGCATCACCGTTCGAGAATTGGCTGGCAGAGCTGCTGGACTATACCGCCGTGTTGGAGAAGAAATACGGGTGGGAGCATCCAATGACCTTCACCAACTGGGTAACAACCGATGTGTTGGATCATCCGGGCGAGCCGCTGTTCGAAGAGGATTTGGTCAGTGTGGATGCGCGTCATATTCAACCGGAAGGGTGGCAGGGCGGATATTTTGCAGCGTACCATGTGTATCCTTATTACCCGGACTTGTTCCATACGGACCAGACACTCCAGACGATCAAGGATGAGAACGGCGAGTACAACACGTACAAAAGTTATCTGCGCAAGCTCAAAGCCGAGTTTTCCGATATGCCTGTAATGATTACAGAGTATGGTGTACCGTCTTCGCTTGGGATCTCCCATTTGGGTATGGGAGGTCGGGATCAGGGCGGACATAACGAGGCCGAGCAGGGCGAGATCGACGCATCGCTGACCCAGGATATTTATGATGAAGGGTATGCGGGAGCGATTTTGTTCATGTGGCAGGATGAGTGGTTCAAGAAAACCTGGAACACGATGCCGTTGGAAATTCCAGCTGATCGGCGGTCCTATTGGCTGAATGTGCTGACAAATGAGAAGATGTTCGGTCTGCTCGCCATGGACCCCGGTAAGCAGGAACAGCTAACCATCGACGGGAAACTGGATGACTGGAATGCGCTGAAGAAGGAAGAGGTCACCGTCTGGCAAGGCAAGGTGGATGGCATCAAGGAAATGAAGATGACCCATGATGAAGCCTACCTGTACATTGGCATGACGCTGGATCAACCTTTTGACCCGGACCAGACCTTGCTGCGCATCGGCACGGATACGCTGGATGGTGGCAATCAGCCGGGCACGAGACTTCCAAATCGAACGCTCAGTGATGGGCTCGAAACGGTGATTACACTGGGGCAGGATGATGAATCACAAGTGGAGATCGCCAAAGACTATGACTTTAACCAGCGCCTCTATGGCAAGGAAGGTTACGGGATGCTGCCCGAGGAGCAAGAGAATGCGGCAGATCCATTCCATCCATGGAATCTGGCTGTCAGCCTGCGGATGACCCCACCGGATACCCGGTCCGCCCAACCGTTCATGAATGAGAAGGTCGGTACATTGAAGCGGGGAACGACAGCTCCAGATAAGTCCGATACCGATTCGTTAACCGCCTGGCAATATAACGGTAATCAGGTCGAGATGCGTATTCCATGGATGCTGCTTGGATTCGGTGACCCAAGTTCACTGCAAGCGATCAAGTATGGAGCGCTGAAAGGTGGACGGGAATTCGAAACTGTCGCAGTCAAAGGTGTCACCCTGGTTCCGTGGCTAATGGATCGTTCTACTGGAAATATCTCTTGGCCTGGTGGTGAACAGAAGACACTGGATGTGAAGACATTGCCTATGTACAGCTGGCAGCCCTGGGAGCAGGTACAGTACAGTGAACGACTGAAACTGAGCTACGAGGAAATGAAGAAACGGTATGAACAAATTCCAAGTTTTCAGACCGAATAAATGAGTATAAAGGAGGACCTTTTCACATGTTTCCGAATTTGGCTTTGGCTTATCTATTTCTATACATCTGTACGGCGCTCGTCGCTGTGGGTGTAATCCTGCTGTTTGCCATGAAAATGTCCCACAACGGCAAACGGCGCAAGATTGAGTTTTATAAGTTAAAGCAGCGTGATTACTTTACGTATCTGCAGACGGCACTGACCGAGGACAGTCCCCTGAGATTGCCACCTGGGAAGCTGGCCCCACTTGAGCGTCGGGTTATCCAGAGCAAGCTTATTGAATGGATTGATCAGTTCAAGGGGGAGTATCGCAACAAATTGATTGTACTCTGCCGTGAAGCCGGATTTGTAGAGCATGATCTGAAGGAACTGAGTCGTATTCGTTACGGACGCCAGATTGATGCGGCTTATCGATTAGGCGGCATGCGTTGTCCAGAGGCCGTTCCAGGCTTGATGGAATTGCTTAAGGATGAGAAGCCTGGCCCGATGGCGATCATGATTGGTCGTTCGATCGCAAGATGCACCACCCGTCAGGGTGAACTGAAAGACATGCTCGCGCTGCTGTTAACCAAAGGAAAATCGATTCATCATCTGGCAGCAGATATTTTGCTCGAAACCAGTCTGGATACAAGCAGAATTCTGATTGAATTGCTGGAAGATCGCAATCCTGACTTTGTCAAAGTGGGATTGGTTGCGATGTGGGGACAGGCTGTGCCAGAAGTGATGCCTGCACTCGACAGACTCGTTGGCGCAGAACACCAGGGTGTACGGGCAGAAGCGGTGAAGCTGTATCTTAGCGCAAGTCCGGCACTTCAGGACGAGACCATTCTGAAGCTCATGCAGGATTCGGACCCGGAGGTGCGTGCCGAAGTGGTGCAGGCGCTCGGTTCGAAACATGCGGCAGGCAGCATTCCACTGCTGCGCAAAGCGCTGCGTGATGAAGATTGGGGAGTACGCTATAACAGTGCGGAGAGCCTGGGCAAGCTGGGTGAACCGGGATTTGAAGCCTTGTGTCAGTCCGCTGTGGAGGGTACAGGTGCTGAACGGGAAATTGCAATGCAGCAAATTGAGAGTACGATGCAGCACTCAGGAACAGACCACAAAGCCGTTGACCAGATGATTGCACATAACAAAAAAAGGCTGCTGTATGATCGGTACTTCGGTCCCGTACGTGGGAACCGGACAACAAGCAAGAAACGTACAGGTGTGGCTGCGGTAGGAGGGGATTACACTGCTTAGAGATCTACTATTAATCTACGGCATGGTCGCAATCTATTATGTCGTCGCCGTAAATACGCTTTACTTTTCCATTTTGGCCTTATCATTCCGTAACATTTGGACGATCTTCAGGCGATCGCATTATTCCAAATACAATACGTTGTCAGGCTCGGAGTTGGTACCATCGGTTTCCTTGCTGGTGCCCGCATATAACGAGGAACTGACGATTATTGAAAATGTGAACTGCCTGATGACGTTGAATTATCCAACGTATGAAGTCATCGTGGTGAATGATGGTTCGAGCGATACCACCTTAAAGGTGTTGCTGAAAGAATATCGTCTGAAGCTGGTACCCAACACGAAGATTCGTGGCAAGATTTCCTGTCAGAAAATTCGCGGGATCTACCACAATCCGGAATTCCCCGACCTGTATGTCATTGACAAGGAAAACGGTGGGAAGGCCGATTCCCTTAATGCCGGAATCAACCTGTCTCATTATCCGTTGATTTCTTCCATTGATGCCGACTCTTTGCTGGAGAAAGATGCCCTGATTCGTATGGCTCGCATGTATATGGAGAATCCGGAAGAGACGGTTGCTATTGGTGGGGATGTACGGATAGCCAACGGCTGCAAAATCGAGAATGGGGCAGTGCAGGACGTTTCACTGCCTCGCAAGATTTGGCCTATGTTCCAGTCCATCGAGTATCTTAAAGCCTTTCTCGGCGGACGGATCGGTTGGAGTCATATGAATGGTCTGATCATCGTTTCGGGTGCCTTCGGCATGTTCCGCAAGGATGCGGTTATTGCGGTTGGGGGATACCGGGACGGTTATCCAGGTGAAGACATGAACATTATTATCAAGCTTCACCGTTATATGCTGGAAAATAAATTGAAATACCGTGTAGCCTTCTGTCCTGAAGCTGTGTGCTGGACACAGGCGCCGGATTCCTACCGGATCTTGTCCAGTCAGCGCAAGCGCTGGGGACGTGGAAATCTGAAGAACATGCTCGAGAACCGCGGCATGTTGTTCAACCCGAAATATAAAGTCATGGGCATGCTGACCATGCCGTACAACATCCTTTTTGAAGCGCTGAACCCGTATTTCCGAATTACCGGACTTCTCGCTCTCACGGGATATGTACTGATGGATATGACCCAGTGGCCGATACTTGTGCTCTTTGGATCGCTCAACATTGTGAGTGGTTATCTGCTCAGTGTGGGAGCCCTTGTGCTCGAGGAAATTGCATTTAAGCGGTATAACAAGCTGTCCGATCTGGTCAAAATGCTGTTCTACTCCGCTCTGAAATTCGTCGGCTATCATCAGCTCGGCGTGCTGTGGAGATTGCAGGGGCATATCCAGTTCATGCAAAACAACAACTCATGGGGTACCATGACACGCCAGAGCTGGTCCGAGGAAGAGAAGACAAGCGAGGCGGCCTAAGCACAGCGTAATCAAAGTAATACAGCAGAAACAATATAGATAACCGAGGGAGAAGGGTGGAAAAGAACATGCCAAATACGGCGACATTGCAGCGTGAGGCTGCCGTTAATGTGTACCGCAGTGTAGAACAGGGATTGAAAGAAACGGGTGCCGAAACATGCGGCTTAATGTTCATCCATTGTGCAGGGCAGTCTCAGCCGGAGCAGCAGGTCAGGACACATCTGGAGCAGACCAGCGAGTCTGCCTTCCAGGTCTGGGAGGATGGAGCCACACAGGCAATTGCTGTCCTGCTGCCAGGGTTGACACTGGATGAGGTTCATTATGAGGGGCTTCGCATCAAGCATGAATTGCAGGAGACGGTACCTGGTGCCGATCCACAAATCACGCTGGCAAGTTTCCCGGCAGGTGAGCGTCCTTCAAAGGCAACCATTCAACATATGGCTGAGTCCGCCAAGCTGGTAGACCCGTCGGAAATTCATATCTACACGCTGGACCAGACGGCAGACGAGCCGGAACGAATTTTGATTGTGGATAACGATCCGACGGTACGCGAGTTTCTGCAATTGCGTCTGAAGATGCAGGGGTACGAAACCTATGAAGCGGTGGATGGACTGGCTGCACTGGAACTGATTGAGAAAATTACACCTGACCTGGTGCTGACCGAATTGAATCTGTATGGCATTGATGGCCTGCCGTTCATTCAACATATCCAGAACCTGGATGTGGCACAACCGCCCAAAATCGTCGTATTGACGGAACAGCGTGTGGAACAGACAATCAGCCAATGCTTCCGCAGCGGGGTCGATGATTATATGACCAAACCGTTCTCACCTGTGGAGCTGGATGCCCGAATCAGGCGTTGTCTGCATTAAACGCAACCACATAGCAAAGCCAAGAGAAACAGATAGACTTCATTAATTTTTATCAGCCAAACAAGTACATTTACAGACAAACATCTATCAAATGGATTCGTCAATCAACCAAACAAATACACTGTTGGAGGGAATATCATGGAGAATCAACAATTCCACACATTACTGAATGCTATTGAAAATAAAGAAGCGGTGCTCGGCGTGGTCGGGCTCGGTTACGTAGGATTACCACTTGCGGTGGAAATGGTCAATCAGGGTTTCACGGTAATCGGGATTGATCTGGATGCATCCAAAGTGGAGAGCATTTATCAGGGAGATTCCTATATTCACGATATTTCGTCCGAGGAATTGAAAAAAGTGATGCAAAGCGGCCGCTTCCAGCCTACAACGGATTACAGTATGCTGCGCGTGATCGACGCGTTGAGCATCTGCGTACCTACACCGCTCAGTGAAAATCAGGACCCGGATACGTCTTATATCGAGACGGTTGTGGATCAGATTAAACTGCACATGAAACCAGGCATGCTGATTACGCTGGAGAGCACCACTTATCCGGGTACAACCGAAGAACTGATCCAGGATGAGTTGGACAAGATCGGACATGAAGCAGGCAAAGACTACTTCCTGTGCTTCTCGCCTGAACGTGTGGACCCTTCCAACGGACGATTCACTACTTTTAATACACCAAAAGTAATCGGGGGAACAACTGAAGCTTGCCTCAAACTGGGAACAGCGTTGTATAGCAAATACGTTGAAACAGTTGTACCTGTATCTTCGCCAAAAGTGGCTGAAATGTCCAAACTGCTGGAAAATACGTTCCGCAGCGTAAACATTGCCTTTGTTAATGAAATGGCAATGATGTGTGACCGTATGGGCATCGATATCTGGGAAGTTATCGACGCAGCTGCGACGAAGCCGTTTGGCTTCATGCCTTTCTATCCGGGCCCTGGCATCGGTGGTCACTGCATCCCGCTTGATCCGATGTACCTGTCCTGGAAGGCTAAAGGATTCCGTTTCTACAGCAAGTTCATTGAGCTGGCGCAATCTACCAATGACAATATGCCATATTATGTACTGAACAAAACATCAACCATTCTGAACGAGTACGCGAAATCGGTACGTAAATCCAACATTCTG
Source organism: Paenibacillus sp. GL_099_B (assembly GCF_057835695.1). Lineage (NCBI taxonomy): Bacteria > Bacillati > Bacillota > Bacilli > Caryophanales > Paenibacillaceae > Paenibacillus > Paenibacillus sp. GL_099_B. The sequence goes on along the minus strand of NZ_CM174430.1, from coordinate 4,810,355 downwards.
TTGCTTGGTATGTCGTACAAGCCAAATATTGCCGATTTACGTGAATCTCCAGGACTGGAAATCTATGAACAGTTCAAGGAAGGTGGAGCCAATGTCAGCTATTATGATCCACATGCTGAATCATTCCTGGACAAGCATGGCGAGACGGTATATAGCGAAGTGTTCAACTTGGAACAGTTCAAGAAGTACGACTGCATCGTGCTGATCACCAACCACAGCGATTTGCCTTACTTTGATATTGCCGAGATGGGTGTGCCGATTCTGGATACACGTAATGCGTTCAAAACGTATAAACATCCGCATATTTACAAGATTGGTCATTCGGTACAGCACCCTGTGCTTGAGCCAAGTGAAGCGTTGCTCGTCTGAGGAATATAACGAACAAGTGGGGCAAACTGTCGGTGAAGGCAAAATGGGCCATCTTGGCCCTGCTGTTCTGCCTGCTTCTTCTGCCCTGGCTACTCAAATGGTTTTCACATGAGGAACACAAAGCGACCTGGCTGTGGGACGCTTCCATTATTGCAGAGCAGACGCCTGAGATTATTTCCTTCTCCAAAGCACAGGGCGTGGATACCATTTTCCTGCAAATTCAGGATGAGGTACCCGATGCGACATACCGCAAATTCATCGCGGCTGCGCGGCAGGCTGAGATCGAAGTACATGCCCTTAACGGTCATGCAGACTGGGCCTATACGGAGAAGCGGGAAGAGGGACTTGCGTTTATTGAAAAAGTACGAGCATATAATACAGCTTCGGCCAAAAATGAACGCTTTGAGGGAATTCAGCTGGATGTTGAGCCTTATCAGCTAAAACGCTGGGAGAACGAGCAGAATAGCGTTATTGCGGAGTGGAGCGACAACATGAAGGCGTGGACCAAAGCTGGTGATGATGCCGGACTCTACATGAGCGCCGCGATCCCTTTCTGGCTGGATGCACGCGAGTCGGCAGAAGGCGGAGGAACATTCAGCCGCTGGGTGATTGATCATTTTGATGCGGTAGCCATTATGGCCTATCGGGATAGTGGTCAGCAGATGTATGATCTGTCCAAGGAAGAGCTGGACGAAGCGGATGAGCTTGGCAAGAAGGTATGGGTTGGAGCCGAACTGGCCGATACGCTTGAGGGCGATCATCTAACCTTTTTCAGCAAATCCATTACTAACATGGACGAAGAAATGAAGAAGGTGTTTGATCTCGGCGCTTCTCATTCCTCTTTTGCAGGTGTCGCGGTGCATCATTATGAAGCATGGTATGCAAAGGAAAACGGAATTCCGCTGGCTCGAAAGAGCGAGGAGAAGAAGTAGCGGGTGTATGTAGTTTATAGAAAGATCGTTGTAAGTTGTAAGCAGGAAAAGGCAAGTCTCCGGTCAAGGAGACTTGCCTTTTTTGCTATTCATAGCGTGCAGCTTGGCGATAAATCAGCTTTTATTGTTCTCGGCCGTTCGATATCGGTTGGGTGGCAGACCCACCTGCTTTTTGAACGCTTTGGAGAAGGAGAACAGGTCGGGGTAACCCACGGAATGCGCTACTTCAGTTAACGTTAACGGGGTCTGAACGAGCAGCCGTTTGGCCTGATTCATTTTGAGACGTTGAATGTACTGAACAGGAGACAGGCCGTAGGCTTTGCGGAATTGTTTGGCAAAGTGGGTCCGATCCACGCCTGCGTGTGAAGATACACCTTCCACAGTAATGCCGCCAGCAAAGTGAATATCCATATACTCCTTGCCCTTTTGCAGCCATGGTGTGGCAGAGTCTGGTTGAAGCACTCGGGTAGCGGGGGATTTGGCAATCCGGTCAAACAATCCGAGAAAACGGGTAAGTCGTCCCAGGTCGCTTGCGCCTCCCTGAGGTTTGCGAACCTCTTCCATAAAAGCACGCATGCCACTTGCCGTCTCCGGCGTGAGTACACCTGAACGATGCGGCGCGTCCGGGGTAAGCCCGATTCGTGCCAGAAGTTCAGCTGCATGTTTTCCATCAAAGGCAATGAAAATTTTGTGCAAAGACTCCTTCGGGTCGGACCAGTACTCATGGGTAACCTGTGGATACAGGCAGAAAGCATCACGGGCACGCAGGGAGTAACGATGACCGTTCTGTATGAAAGTTCCCTCGCCCTCCAGAACAAAAATTAAATAATGAAAGGGCGTAGTTCGAGGGCCGATATGATAGTTGCTCTTGGCTATATTACGGCCAATTCGAATCGGCCATGCTCCACCGGATTTCTCGAATTCAGACGGAGTGAAAAAAATAATATCCAAAAACTCGTGGTGGTCCTCCTTCATGCTCTCGATCATCAGGAACACCTCTTTAATATAAGTATAGTGTGTAATCTCTGAAAGTTTTCTTATAACCTATTATACAGGTGGGTTTTGTTAATATTCAAGATCGAGAAGACCTATTCCTGTGAATTCACCACAAAATGACAAAATAAAATGGCCGCGAAATGACATTGATCACAGACAAATCAATTGTTATGATGTCCATACCTATTAAACCAAGTTAATTAATCGGCATTTGGAAGTGTTCATACTTATAAATTCAACTTTAAGAATTACACGGCAACGTAGGGGACAGAAAAGACCTGAAGAAGCGAAGCGTGCGCCTTTGTCACCGGATTTTCCCTTGAAAAGGGAATTAAAAGAAATCTGGGGACAAGAGTGATCGAAAGGTTTTTTGTAACCGAAGTGCTTGAGTGGAACTATTCATTAGATCAATTTATGACCAGAAGGGAATGATTTGCGTGAGCGAACAGGAAGAGATGAAGTTTGGTTGGTTTTTGCCTACAGCAGGAGACGGAAAATATGTAGGGGTTGCCCCGGAGCGGGAACCGAGCCTGGATTATTTGATTCAAGTGGCGCAGACAGCGGAGACGGCAGGTTTTGAATTTGTATTGATTCCGACAGGGGGAGCTTGTCTGGATGCGTGGGTTGTGGGTTCGGCTGTCATGAGTCACACGAAAACACTGCGTCCACTTGTAGCCATTCGTCCAGGTCTGGTCACCCCTGTATTGGCGGCACGTATGGGAGCTGCACTAGATCAACTGTCTGGCGGTCGTGCCATGATCAATGTGGTGACAGGCAGTTCGGTTCGGGATTTGGAGGAACTGGGAGATCCACTGGCTCATGCCCATGATGAACGTTATGAACGGGCGAGCGAGTACATGGAAGTGATGAAACGCTCATGGACCCAATCGACCGTGCTTAATCTGACCGAGTTTGCCGGAAGCGGTGCTCAGTCGAATCAGGAAGCATCCGAAGACAATTCGGAGTTTAACGGTAAGTATTACAATTTCAAAGGTCCGGTAGGTATGCCTGAAACGGTGCAAAATCCGTATCCGCCGTTCTACTTGGGTGGCAGTTCACCGATTGCAAAACGGGTAGCTGTTGAACACGCAGATACATTCCTCATGTGGGGAGAGCCGCATGACTGGATTCAGGAGCAGATCGAAGAAATTGAAGTCATTCGCGAACAGATCAAAGAGGAAACGGGACAAGATCGCCAGTTGCGTTACGGCATGCGGGCACAGGTACTCATTCGGGATACGGAAGAAGAAGCATGGTCGGCGGCTTGGGAGATTATTAGCAAAGTACCACCTGAAGCAATCGAGAAAGCCAAGGCAATCTTTGCGGAGACGGATGCGACCAACCAACGCAGACAGAATGAGCTGCGGGAATTATCCGAGAAGCAGCAGTTCGTCGTAGGTCCCAACCTGTGGACAGGTTTGTCTGTTGTACGTTCCGGCGGAGCGATTCTCATTGTCGGTACAGCGGAACAGGTTGCAGAACGATTGATGGAATATGGTGATCTGGGCGTGACCACATTTATATTGTCGGGATATCCTCATTTGGAAGAAGCCGAAATTTTCGGCCGGACCGTGATGCCCATTATTCGTGAGAAGTGGAAAACAAGACAGAAGAAGCATTCAGTTACTACCAACTAAATAAGTTCAACTAATCTTTTTATACGAAAACGGAGAGGACAGAAATAACGTGAAGAAGCGAAGCGTTCGCCTTTATCCCCGGATTTATCCTTTTAAAAAAGGAATCAAATAAATCTGGGGATAACAGCGATCGGAAGGTTATTCTGTCATCGGAGTGGTCAGTATAAACAATCTTTAGTTGACCTTATAGAACATTAATCATCCTTCAGGAGGTCTTCTTTCATGAGAAAAAAACAAAAATATATTCTGCCCCTTGTCAGTATGCTGGTGATGTCCATCCTGCTGTCTGCCTGCGGCGGAGAGGATAACGCGGCATCAGGAGGGGACGATTCCTCTGGTTCGGGCAAAGTAACAATCAGCTTCATGCACTGGCGTGGAGAGGATGTGGAAGCACTGAACAAGACGATTGATGCGTTTGAAAAGGAAAATCCGAACATCCATGTGGAAATGCAGACTCTTCCTTCGGACCAATATCAATCCACTGTACAATCCAAAATCAGTGATGGTTCGGTAGGGGATGTATTTGCTTCCTTCCCTGGTGCACAGTTCGAAGCCTTCGCCAAAGCCGGATTGTTTACGGATCTGACTGGATCGTCGTTTCTGTCGGCCTACAATCCAAAGCTGATTGAAGCAGGCCAGCACGATGGCACGCAATATGCAATTCCGTATCAACTCGTATACAACGATCCAATCTACAATGTGAAGCTATTTGAAAAATACGGACTGACCCCGCCGACGGATTGGGAAGGCTTCCTGGCGCTTTGCCAGACACTGAAAGACAACGGCATTATTCCGATTGCATTTGCTGGAGCGGACATTGGTCCGGGCCAATTCATGAATACGATGGTGATGAACAATGCACCGAGTGGCGACATTTTTACCAAAGTGGAAGCCGGAGAGGCCAAACTGACGGATGAGTTTTGGGTGAAAACATTAACTCAGATCAAAGAACTGAACGACAAAGGATACTTCCAGCAGGACGCACTGGGAACGAAAGACCCGGCAGCGGGAGCACTCTTTATCCAGGAGAAAGCAGCCATGCTGGCAAGCGGATCGTATCAGCTGGCACAGAACAAGCTTCAAAATCCGAATCTGGAGCAGAAGCTGCTCGCACCGATTACCGTAAGTGCAGATCAAGCGAAGTATGAAGGTGTTCATACCACGACATTTATGCTTGCGGTGAACAGCAAGTCCAAACATCCGGAAGAAGCGAAGAAGTTCATCGAATTCCTGAGCAATCCGGAAGTGGCTGGCGAATATGCCAACCAGACGGGACAGAATGTAACGGTGAATGATGTGAAGTACGATACACCTGAACTTCAGGTTGCCGGAGATTGGGCGAGCAAAAAGACCGTGTTCCAGCCACGGTTCACCATCCTGAACGGAGATAATCAGAAGGCCGTAACCAACTCTATTCAGGCTGTACTGAGCGGCACTTCTCCTGAAGAGGCAGCGCAGCAGGCACAGGCGATCATTGATCAGCATATCGGGAAATAAACGATGAAAAATCGTATTCAGCTATCCCTGTTTTTGTTACCCGGGTTGCTGCTGTACGTTGCACTGTTCGTATTTCCTACATTGACGGGGCTGTTCTACTCCTTTACGGATTGGGACGGGGTATCCCCGTCGTATGCATTTGTAGGGCTGGATAATTACAAGGACAGTCTCAGCAGCATCGTATTTCGCAAAGCCTTTGGCAACAACGTTGAGTTCATGTTGACGGTTGTTATTGCGCAAACCTTTATTTCACTTGTTCTGGCGCTGCTCCTGGTACGTAACACAAAGACGCGCATCGCGCTCCGGGCGCTGTATTTTCTGCCTGCGATTCTGTCCTCTGTATCGGTGGGTTTGATCTGGGCATTTATGTACGATCCTTCCATTGGACTCATTAACTATGGTTTGAACGAGGCAGGTATGGGGAGCATTGCCCACAACTGGATTGGTGATCCGAAGATCGCCATCTACTCGATTGCCGCGGTACAGGTCTGGGCACATGCCGGGCAGATGATGATCGTGTTTATCGCAGGTCTGCAAGGCATCCCAGCGGAGCTGTATGAAGCAGCACGTATGGATGGCGGCAGCAAATGGCAGGTATTCCGTACCGTGACCTGGCCGCTACTTGCACCTTCGGCAACGATTGTCGTGGCCTATACCACGATTCAATCCTTCAAGGCTTTTGATCTCATTTTCACAATGACGGACGGAGGCCCGAACTACGCAACTGAAATTTTGACGACATATATCTATCACACCGCCTTTGGCAGCTACTCATTTGGCCTCGCTTCTGCGGGTTCAATGATCTTCCTGGTTCTGCTCGCTTTGCTGGCGTTATTGCAGTTCAAGGCGCTGCGTGCCGACCGGGTAAGCTATTGATATTGTTGCTGGAGCAATTATCCTGCACAAGAGGCAGAAGGGAGTTCACATGTTTCTAAAGTGGTTCAACCGCCTGATTTTATTGGTGTACGCGCTGCTTATTATCGTGCCGTTGTACTTTGTATTTGTATCATCGTTCAAAACGAGCAGCAACTTCTTCATCAGTCCATTTAGCTGGCCGGACCCGTTTACGTGGGACAATCTCACTGGCATGTTCCGCAATCAGCCGATGTGGCAGTATTTCGGGAACAGTCTGGTCGTAACGCTGGGTACGGTTGCGATTGAGTTATTGCTCAGCAGCATGATTGCGTATGCCATTGTTCGCTGGGGCGGCAGTGTGGGCAAAATTGTGTTTGCCTTGTTCGTGGCAGGTCTGATCGTTCCTTCCCAAGTGAGCATGCTGCCGATCTATTCCCTGACACGTACGCTTGGATGGTCGGACAGTCTGACAGGACTCATTGTAGTATCAGCGGCGATGTTAATGCCGGTCTCCGTATTTATGCTTACGGGCTTTATGCGTATGCTGAATGCGGAAATACTGGAAGCGGGCAGTATGGATGGGGCAAGCGAGTGGAGGCTCTATACACGAATCGCTTTGCCGCTGGCTGCACCTTCGCTGGCAGCTACAGCCACGTTCCTGCTCGTGATGGTCTGGAATGACTTGCTCATTCCGATGCTAATGCTCAGCAGTAAGTCCAAGCTAACGTTACCACTTGCACTCATGCAGTTCCGCGGAGAATACGTGACGAACTATCCGATGATGCTCACCGGTGTGCTGGTAACAGCCATTCCGATGATCGTGCTGTTCATTCTGCTCCAGCGTTATTTTGTTGCAGGTCTGACAGCAGGTTCACTCAAGGGGTAAGGTATGGGAAGAAGATCAACGGATATGCGTATTTTACATTGATTTCTGAATCATTCTGCATAATAATGGTTTAGTGTCAGAATGACTACATAGAGATCAAGGGAGCTATAAGACATGAGCAAACTGGAAGTATTGCGGAATCCCAAGCAACGCAAGCTGCTGTTCAGTGCCGGCATGAGCTGGCTGTTTGATGCAATGGAAGTCGGCATGATTTCCTTCATCGTGGCTGCACTCGCCAAGGAATGGAGTCTCAGTCCCGGACAAGTCGGGGTGCTTACGAGTATCAACTCCATCGGTATGGCGCTAGGTGCATTGCTTGCGGGGGCACTTGCGGACCGTTTCGGCCGAAAGGCTATTTTGATGTGGACCCTGCTGGTATTTACGATTGCTAGTGGCCTGTCAGCATTAGCGACCGGATTCGCTGTATTGTGTGTACTACGTCTAATTGCAGGTATCGGCCTCGGCGGGGAGCTGCCCGTTGCATCTACGTTGGTATCGGAGTCGATGCCTACGGCAGAACGTGGACGTGCAGTTGTACTGCTGGAGAGTTTCTGGGCAGGTGGCTGGATTGTATCAGCACTCATTGCCAACTTTGTTATCCCGGAATATGGCTGGAGAATTGCTTTTGCCATTGGTGCCGTTCCAGCGTTCTATGCGCTGTATCTGCGCCGTGCCATTCAGGACCCGCCTCGTTACAAGAACAATACCAAGATTAAGAAAATCACGTTCCGCGAGAAGGTGGCGACTGTCTGGTCGGTACCGCATCGCCGCACAACGTTGATGCTCTGGATCTTGTGGTTTACCGTCATTTTCTCCTATTATGGCATGTTCCTGTGGCTGCCTTCGGTTGTTATGGCAAAAGGCTTTACGTTGGTCAAAAGCTTCCAGTACGTGCTGATCATGACGATCGCACAGCTGCCAGGTTACTTCACAGCGGCGTACTTCATTGAGCGGTTTGGCCGCAAATTTGTACTTGTCGTTTATCTTACATTGACAGCAGTAAGTGCGATTGCTTTTGGACTGGCAACAACGGAAGCGACGATTCTGACCGCAGGTATCTGTCTTTCCTTCTTCAATCTGGGAGCTTGGGGCGGTCTGTACGCGTATAGTCCGGAATTGTACCCCACTTCCGTTCGTTCAACAGGTGTGGGTCTTGCCACATCGGTAGGCCGGATTGGGGGCGTGCTTGCTCCATTAATGGTTGGTATGTTGGTTCAGCGTGAGGTTGCAATCAGCCTGATTTTCACGATTTTCTTCGTGACCATCCTCATTGGTGCAGCGGCTGTGCTGTTCCTGGGCCGGGAAACTAAGGGTCTGGAACTGGCTGAATAAATGTCAATAAATACAACGCAACTTTTGTGCGGGTCTGCCTGCCTACGCCTATAACGGGCTGGATAAGCGGCAGAAGGTTGATACAAGAAGAGGCATGACCATGGCGTGACCATGGGCTCATGCCTCTTTTTGCTGTGTGTGGAGTGGATTTTCGCCTGCGCCATCGGTCCGATAGACGTTACTTTTTCTATATCCTATAATGACACTCGGGATGTCCAACCGTGAGGATTCAGGGGGAAGAAGTGGGATCTGGATTCAGAAAAGTGGAGGTTAATCTAATCATGAAGAACAGTAATGAAATGGATCAGACGTGTGAAATGATTGAAAAGAATATGATGAATGAGAAGAATAAAATGAATGAAAAGCAAATGATGAGTGGACAGAATAGCGTGTGCGAACGGATACGTGTGATTGAGAATGTCGGGATGAATGTGATGTACAGCTATAATGGCAACGATAGGATGAGTGAGATAAACGGGAGATATGATGTGATTGATCTTACTCCTATTAGAGAGATGAACGAAATGAACCAGATGAAGATGACGAGCTATATCTACAGCCTTGATGAAGAGTTTAGATTAGATAGCGGGGATGAGAGGCTTGATCTGCATGATTTGCACACAAGCACTGACCACATGGAACCTATTAACGTCAGCCGAAAAGTCACCCATCGCAGGGGAAGAAAGGCTGGCAAAAGAGCAGGACGAGTCAGTGTGCTTCTTGGTGCCTTCGCGATGGCTCTGGGACTGACAATGGCAGCTCCGTCTGCTGGAGCACAGAAATTGGAGCAGGGCGTTCGCGGTGAACATGTTCTTCAATTGCAGGAGCAACTAAGCGAACTGGGGTATTTTAAAGCTGGATTGACCGGATATTACGGTTCTATTACCAAAGGGGCTGTCCGTAAGTTTCAGCAGGCTCAAGGGTTGAGTGCGGATGGAATTGCAGGCCCGGCAACACTGAACAGACTGAACAAGAAGGCAGCAGCCCAAGGTAATACGCTGCGCCAGCTCGCGAAGCTGATCCATGGGGAAGCACGCGGAGAATCCTTTGAAGGACAGGTTGCTGTTGGCGCGGTCGTATTGAACCGAGTGCATTCAAATGCATTCCCGTCATCAATTCCAAAAGTGATTTTCCAAAAAGGGCAGTTCACGGCCATAGACGATGGACAGTTTAATACAAAGCCAACCCAGACTTCCTATCAGGCAGCTCGTAAAGCTTTGAATGGCACTGATCCAACACACGGAGCGCTCTATTATTATAATCCGAAGATTGCAACTTCGTTGTGGAGCAAGAGCAGACCAACGTTGCTGACGATTGGGCAGCATGATTTTACAAGGTGATTAGATTAAGAGTTATAAGTAATAATTAAAATAATGGTGAACCCCGGTTGTGCGCTGCTGAATGCAGACGTGCTGCCGGGGTTCTGTTGGTTCTTAGGGAGTTACGGGGATTTTCTCCTTGCCTTTAAGTCGCTCTCTAATTGACAATGATTATCGTTATCGAATATAGTCAAAGTGAATTATAAAGGGATTTCTTACTGAATATTAGGTTCAGTATGTGGTCAAACGGGGGAGAAAAATAGTGAACTGGGAAGAGTATATTCAAATGTGGGACAATTCATCGATTCAGCTGGTGGATATTCGCCAAATTGTAATAAGTAGCGGGGGGAAGCAGCAGTACCATCTCCCAGTCAGTGGTTTTATATATATCGTGCAAGGACAAGGCTCCATTTCATTAGATGAAGATATACATATATTTAAACGGTTTTATCTACTACATGCAGGAAAAGGAAGCAGAATCAGGATCGAGGCCGGGCAAGATGAGGTCACGTACTATTACATTTTATATAGA